>NZ_JAODIW010000006.1:870266-1634880 GCF_026586625.1 Halobium salinum
CATGGCGCTGTTCCCGACGAAGTTCCTGACGACGATGCAGAACCTCGCCGTCGAGAACCCGGACGACTTCGTCGACCGGCGCTGGGTCGTGCCGTACGTTCGCGCGGAGGGGCTGGTCGTGGCGGTCGTCTGCTTGCGAGGCGGGAGCGCGTACAGGGCGTTTATGGCGTTCATCGGCGCGGTGGGCGCCGTCTTGCTCCTCTTCCCGAGGCAGTACGTCGAGTTCGGAAACAGGCTCGCGTACGAAGGCTCGGCCCCCTTCGAGTGGCGGAAGCGGTACCTCCCGGGTCTACGGGTGTGCGGGGCGTTCTTCCTCCTCTTAGCCGCTCGGGCCCTGCGGACCGACGACCGCGACGAGTGACTCCGCAGGTCGACGACTGACACGGCCTGCGGTGGGTCGGGTCACAGTGAAGACTGCGAAGGACGCGGAAGACGGCGAGGGACGCGGAAGACGGCGAAGGCCGCGGAGAGAGCAGACCGTCGACCGGTCGAACGACCGCCGTCGCGCCCGCTCACTCCCCGAGGAAGTCGACGATTCGCTCCGCCACCGCCACGGGCTGTTCGTGGTGGAGCCAGTGGGTGCAGTCGTCGTACAGGTGGACGCGCCCGTCGTCGCAGTAGTCCACCGAGCGCCAGGCCATCGACTTGTTGAGGAACGGCTCGCCGGCGCCCCACAGCACGAGCGTCGGCTGTCCGACGCGTTCGTTCGGCGGCGTGGGCCGCTCGCGGGCGGCGGCGCGGTACCAGTTTATCATCGCGGTGAGCGCGCCGGGTTGGCTCCAGGCCTCCCGGTAGCGGTCGAGGTCCGCGGGGGTGAACGTCCCCGGCACGCTCGATTTGCGCATCGAGCGGGCGAGCAGTCGGTAGTTCCCGGCGGAGAGCGTCGACTCCGGAAGTTTCGGCAGTTGGAAGAACCCCATATACCAGCTTCGGAAGCGCTGCTCCCAGGACTGCTGGAGGGTCCGCCGGAACACCGAGGGGTGGGGAACGGCGGCGGCGACGAGGTGGTCGACGGCGTCGGGATACGCGAGCGCCGTCCACCACGCGACGGCGGCGCCCCAGTCGTGGCCGACGACGTGGGCGGCGTCGTAGCCGAGTTCCGAGGCGAGGCCGACCACGTCGCCGGCGAGTTCGTCGATGGCGTAATCCCGAACCTCGGGGGGCTTGTCGCTCAGGTTGTAACCCCGCTGGTCGGGGACGACGACGCGATACCCGGCGTTGGTCAGCGGCCGAATCGCCTCGTGCCAGGCGTACCAGAACTCGGGAAACCCGTGGAGGAGGACGACCAGCGGGCCGTCGTCGGGGCCGGCCTGGACGGTGTGGAGGCGAACCCCGTCGGTCTCGACGTAGACGGAATCGCCGGGGACGCCGGCGGGCAGGGCGCCGGCGTCGCGTTCGGCGGTCTCACCTGCCATCGTTACGCGATGCGGGAGACCCCGTCGACGAGCCAGCAGCCGTCGTCGGCGCCGCCGGACTGGCGGGCGAGGCGAAACTCGTACACGGCCTCGTCGCCGTCGGGGGCGACGACGGTGACCTCCTGTGACGCGCGGTCACCGGACTGCTCGACCGGCGTCGTGCCGGCGCGGTCGATGTCGAGTAGCGGGCGGTAGTTGCGGTGGACGATTCCCGTGAATCGGGTGAACGGGCCGGTCGCCCGGCGGACGGCCGGCGTGGTGAACGCGTAGACGGTCTCGACCCCCCGGTCGGCGTAGGGAGCGTCGTTCTCGCGCAGCGCGTCGATACCTAGCTGGACGACGTCGGCCGGCGACAGCAGCGGGTCGGGGCGGGGGACCCCGGCGTTCACGGACCGTTCGGACATGGTCCCTGATACGCTCTGTCAAAGTATATACCTATGCCTCAGCCCGCTGGACGAACCGGCAAAACGTGTGATTCGCGCCCGGATTCGGGGGTTCTCACCGTCGCCCTGCCTGTCTGTTACTCCCGCTTCGCGCCCGTCATCGTCCAGACCGCGACGAGACCGAGCAGGACCGCGGGCACCATCGGTAGGGCGAGATACGTCGCCAGGAAGGGAAGCCCGAGGCTCGCGGGCGCGGCAGGAAAGAGGTATATCAGGCCGGGCACGACGAGCGTCGAGAGAACGACGGCGACGACGAGGAGCCAGCCTGCCCGCCCGAACCCGCCTGGCTCGGCCCCCTCCGTCCCCCCCGCTTCCTCGCCGGTCGTCTCGGAACGCGCGCGTTCCGTCCCGTTCGGCCGGTGGACGTACGTCGGCCGCTCTTCGGTGGCGCCGCCGTCGGTCGACCGCCGCTCGACCGACCGGTCGTTCTCTCTCCCTGCCGGTCCCGACTCAGAGCTCACTGTCGGGGATTACCACCACCTTCCCAAAGCCCTCACGGTTCTCGAGCAGTTCGTGGGCGCGGGCGGCCTCGCTCATCGGGAGCGTCTCGCGGATGCGCGGCTCGAAGGTGCCGTCCCAGACGAGCGAGAGCACGTCGTCGACCTCGCCGGGCGTCGCCATCGTCGAGCCGATGACCTCGAGTTGGTTCCAGAAGATGCGGTTGATGTCGGTCTCCGGTCGGCCGCCGGTGGTGGCACCGCACGTGACGACGCGCCCGCCCTTCGCGAGGCTCTTCAACGAGTCCGTCCACGTCGCCGCACCGATGTGGTCGACGACCACGTCGACGCCGCGCCGTCCGGTGAGGTCGCGAATCTCGCCGGCGAAGTCGTCGGCCTCGTAGTTGATGACGTGGTCGGCGCCGACCTCCTCGGCGTACGACAGTTTCTCCTCGGTACTCGCGGTGGCGTACACCTCGGCGCCAACGTAGTCGGCGATTTGGACGGCGGCGTGGCCGACGCCGCCGGAGGCGCCGTGGACGAGCACCTTCTCGCCGGGCGCGAGTCGCCCCCGGGTGAGCAGCATCCGCCACGCGGTCTGGAAGACCAGCGAGGCGGAGCCGGCCACCTCCCAGTCGACGTGGTCGGGGACGGGAACGAGGTTGTCCTCCGGCACCGCCGCCAGTTCGGAGTGGACGCCGCGGACGTGCTCGCCGAGGATGTGAAAGGAGACGCACATCGGCTCCTCTCCGTGGCGGCAGAACTCACACTTGCCACAGGAGACGCCGGCGGAGACGGCCACGTGGTCGCCCGCCTCGAAGCGGGTCACGTCGTCGCCGACGGCCTCCACGACGCCGGCGGCGTCGCTTCCGGGGATGTGGGGGAAGTCGAGGTCGATGCCCGGGAGTCCCTTCCGGGTCCACACGTCGAGGTGGTTCAGCGCGCCGGCCTTCACGTCGACGAGTACCTCGTCGTCGTCGGGTTCGGGGTCGGGGAACTCGCCGTACTCCAACACGTCGCGGTCGCCGTGCTCGTCGAACTGAACTGCCTGCATGTGCCACATCTTCCCGGCTGGGGTCTTTACTGTATGGCCATCGCGGGGATTTACCGGGTTCCGAAACGGGGTTCCCTCCGGTCCCGTGCAGGGGTGTGAGGACCCGAAACTATACCGTCGGCGGCCGAAGCTGAGGCCATGAGCGAAGAGCCCCGAGAGCAGGAGCCGAACTACGAGGACCACCCGAGCCACCACGACGACCGCGGCGAGGGGGACGAGCGCGACGAGGAAAACGGCGAGGGCCGGGACGGGGAGCACGACCACGACGGGGAGCACGACCACAATGGGGAACACGACCACGGTCACGAACACGGCGAGTCGGGAACGCACGACCACCACCACCACGACGTCGAGGAACTCGGCGTCGCGGTCGTCACCGTCTCCTCGTCGCGCTCGCTCGAGGACGACGCCGCGGGCGACGCCATCGCCGCCGCCGTCGGGGACGCCGGCCACGAGGTGGTCGTGCGGAACCTCGTCGCCGACGACTACGACGGGGTGCAGGGGGAGGTGAAGAACCTCGTCCGCCGGGACGACGTGGACGCCGTCGTCACCACCGGCGGGACGGGCGTCACCCCCGACGACGTGACCGTCGAGGCGACGGAGTCGCTGTTCGACAAGGAACTCCCCGGGTTCGGCGAACTGTTCCGCCGGCTCTCCTACGACGAGGTCGGGACGCGCGTCGTCGGCACCCGGGCGGTCGCCGGCGTCGCCCGCGGCGTCCCCGTGTTCTGTCTCCCGGGGAGCGAGAACGCGGCGCGATTGGGGAGCGAGGAGATAATCGTCCCCGAGATGGGCCACCTCGCGGGGCTGGCGCGCCGGGACGAGGGCGAGGGAGGCGACGAGACGGAGTGAGCCGTGGAGGGGTACGGAGACGACGGCGGTGGGGCTGGGCGGTTCAGTCGTCGGCCGTGGCGGCGTCGCGACCCGTCGGGGCCGGCGCGCTGGCGACGGCTCCGGCGTTCGCCGCAACCCACCGGAGGAGGAGGAAGGCGAACACGTACTTCGCGACGATGTCGAACGCGGAGTATCCCCACGAGGTCAGGCCGACGGAGAGAACGGCGAACCCTTCGGGGCCGAGCGCCCACAGCACCGGATAGCCGAGCCAGAGCGTCACGGTCAACAGCTTGAGCGTCTCGAAAATCTCCGCCGTGCCCGCCGCCTCGGCGTCTCGCGGCCACTCGACGAGGAGCACGTAGAGAACGGCGACGAAGAAGCCACAGCTGATGACGTACAGCCCCCACCGAAGGAGGTACGACGAGGAGATGGAGGCCGCCGCGAGACCCGTCACGCACATCCCGATATCCATCGTGATGGCGGTGAACAGCTGTGCCCGGTTGGTGCCGGCGAGCAGGCCCAGCGCGAGCAGTATCATCGGCGTCGAGAACGTCCACGTGAGATACCGACCCCACGGTGAGAGCACCTCCTGGCCGGCGAGCGGATGTCCCGGCGGCATCTGGACGACGCCGACGGTCAGGCCGGAGACGAGAGCGGTGTAGCTCGCGAGCGACACGAGCGGGACGAGCAGCATCGCCACCCAGATGAGCTTCGCCCGCTCCGGCTCCACGTCGCGGCCCATGTAGACGAACAGGAGGACGGCGACGCCCGCGAGTGCGACGTTGACCCAGAGCGACGAGGAGAGCAGGACGTCGGTGCGAATCGCTTCGGCGACGGTCGACTGGGTCGTCTGTAACGGAACACCGGCGGTTACGACCGGACCGCCGGCTATGAGTGTCGATGGTGACATGACTGTAGCGGAAACTCGCGGCTGGACCGGCCGCGACGTGTCTGGTCGCTCTTAGGACGACGAGACGATGTAGCTGTCGGGAAACGAGACGGCTTCCCGACACGCCGACAGCCGAGTCCCGGCCGGGGTGCGCCATTTGGGACGTCCGCCGCGGCGTGTCGCCCGACGCGCCCGCCACGGTGTGTCGGCCGAGGCATCCGACGTAATATCTGTCCGTGCGGGGTGTTTTATACTCGCGCGGGACACGGGTCTGGTATGAGCAAACAGGAACCGCGCGAGACGGAGGACGAGGACCGCTTCGCCGGCGACAAGGACGACCGGCTCCCGAGCCACGAAGTGACGGAGGGTGCCGAGCGAGCACCCCACCGGGCGATGTTCCGAGCGATGGGGTTCGACGACGAGGACCTCTCCTCGCCGATGGTCGGCGTCGCCAACCCCGCCGCCGACATCACGCCGTGCAACGTCCACCTCGACGACGTGGCGCAGGGGGCCATCGACGGCGTCGACGAATCGGGCGGGATGCCCATCGAGTTCGGCACCATCACCATCTCGGACGCCATCTCGATGGGGACCGAGGGGATGAAGGCCTCCCTCATCTCGCGGGAGGTCATCGCCGACTCCGTCGAACTCGTCGCCTTCGGCGAGCGCATGGACGCGCTGGTCACCGTCGCGGGCTGTGACAAGAACCTCCCCGGGATGATGATGGCGGCCATCCGCACCGACCTCCCGACCGTGTTCCTCTACGGCGGCTCCATCATGCCCGGCCAGCACGAGGGCCGCGAGGTGACGGTCCAGAACGTGTTCGAGGGCGTCGGCACCTACGCCGAGGGAGAGATGAGCGCCGAGGAGTTGGACGACCTCGAACGCCACGCCTGCCCCGGCGCCGGCTCCTGTGGCGGGATGTTCACCGCGAACACGATGGCGTCCATCTCCGAGGCGCTGGGCCTCGCACCGCTGGGGAGCGCGAGCGCCCCCGCGGAGTCCGACGAGCGCTACGAGGAGGCCGCCCGCGCGGGCGAACTCGTCCTCGACGCCGTCGAGCACGAGCGGCGACCCTCGGACATCCTCTCGAAGGAGTCCTTCGAGAACGCCATCGCGCTCCAGGTCGCGGTCGGCGGCTCGACGAACGCCGTGCTCCACCTGCTCGCGCTCGCGGCGGAGGCCGGCATCGACCTCGGTATCGAGGAGTTCGACGAGATATCGCGCAAGACGCCGAAAATCGCCAGCCTCCAGCCCGGCGGCACGCGCGTGATGAACGACCTCCACGAGGTCGGCGGCGTCCCGGTCGTCCTCCGGCGTCTGCTCGACGCGGGCCTGCTCCACGGCAACGCGAAGACGGTGACCGGCCGAACTATCGCGGAGGAACTCGACCACATCGCGGACTCGCTCCCGGCGGACGACGACATCGACGTGGACTTCCTCGCGCCCGTCGACGACCCCTTCCACGAGGAGGGAGCCATCAAGATTCTCACCGGGAACCTCGCGCCCGACGGTGCCGTCCTCAAGGTCACCGGCGACGACGCGTTCCACCACACCGGTCCCGCCCGCGTCTTCGAGAACGAGGAGGACGCGATGGCGTACGTCCAGGAGGGCCACATCGAGTCCGGCGACGTCATCTGCATCCGCAACGAGGGCCCCCGAGGCGGCCCGGGGATGCGCGAGATGCTCGGCGTCACCGCCGCCGTCGTCGGCCAGGGACACGAGGACGACGTGGCACTCCTCACCGACGGGCGCTTCTCCGGCGCCACTCGCGGGCCGATGGTCGGCCACGTCGCCCCCGAAGCCCGCGACGGCGGGCCGATAGCCCTGTTGAAGGAGGGCGACGAGGTCACGGTCGACATTCCGAACCGCGACCTCTCCGTCGACCTCACGGACGACGAACTCGAGGCCCGCCGCGACGACTGGGAGCCGAAACCGCCGGCCTACGAGACCGGCGTGCTCGCGAAGTACGGCGAGAGCTTCGGCTCGGCGGCGAACGGCGCGGTGACGAACCCCGGCGCGAAGCGGGAGTAGCCCGCGATTCCGACCCGAAAGCCACACGATAGCCGGCGCAGCTCCCGGTAGCCGGACCTTACCCCCTGTTCGGTCGCGTTACCGAACCGAAACTTTTCAAGCCCCGAACGGGTGGTGATTCCCAAGGACCGATGAGTATAATCAAAGAAATAGAGACCATCTCCGGATTCGATAGGAATCCGTCGGAGTCGGTCTCGGAGTACCTCTCCCGACTCGGTGCGGGTGCGGGAATCGACGAGGAGGAGGTGACGCGCGTCCGCGAGGCCGTCCACACCGAGATGTACTCGCCCGACCCCCTCCCCGAGGAGCGGCGCGCGACGGTCGAGTCGTTCGCCGAGGCGGTTTCGGAGCGGGCGTCGCCGGCGGACGTGGAACCCGACGCCGGGGTAGCGGGTGGGTCGGCCGCGTCGACCGGGTCGACCGGGTCGACCGGACCGGCCGCCGCCTCGGGGGACGATGGCGTCGGCGCCGGACCGACTGCCACCGAGCGGTCGGCGAACGATGACGGGTCGGTGGCCGGAACCCTGGAGTCGGCCGCCGCACGCTGGGACCGGGCGTCGAAGTCCTCCCGACGGAAGTTCCTCTCCGGCGCCGGCGTCGTCGGCGTCCTCGCAGTCGGCGGGGCGGCCGCCGGAATCGGGGCGCTCGGCGGGTCCGGCGACGGGAACGGGACGGCCGCACTCGGCAACGCGTCGTCGGCCACGGCGACCGGGTCGACGACGGCCGACGAGCCGACCGCCGACGCGACGGGGTCGGCGGACGACGACGGGAGTGAGGGCGAGGTCGCCACCGAGCCCGCGGAGCGAACGTCTCTCTCCGAGGCCGACCTGCGGTTCGAGGAGTTCGACCTCGCCGAACTCGAGCGGTCGTCGTGGCCACAGGAGGTGCCCGCGGAGTGTCAGTACGGCGCCGAGGAGCTCTCCTCGATGCCGGACCTCGTCTATCGGGACGGCGACACCGGGTTCGACCCCTTCGCCTCCGCGCGGACGGTGCTCGGCCTCCTCCGCTGCTACGAGCTAACCGAGGAGCCCGCCTACCTCGACAAGGCGATGTCGATGGGCACGGCGCTCCACGAGGCCGGCGAGGCATACGACGGCGGGCTGTTCTTCCCGCACGAGTTCCCGGTCGAACCCCACGTCGACGCCGACTGGACGGTTCGGGAACCGTGGTACTCGGCGACGACACAGGGCCTCGCGCTCAGCGCGTTCGCGCGGCTGTACGTCGACGGCGGCGGGGAGTCGGCGGGGCGCTACGGCGTGGACGTGCTTCGGTCGCTCGACAGCATCGTGACCCGTGCGGACGGACCGGTCGCCGAGAACCCGTGGGGCGCCTGCCTCGACGACGAGGGGTACCTCTGGCTGGAGAAGTACGCTCAGCTCCCGGCGAGTCACGTGTTCAGCGGCCACAACGTCGCCGCGTGGGGGCTGTACGAGATGTGGCTCGCGTACGGGAGCGAACTCGCGCGGGACCTGTTCCGGGCGAGCGCGACGACGACGAAGGCCCGGGCCGACGCGTTCCGTAACGAGGGCGGGGTGAGCGACTTCTGTCTGGCACACGGCGTCCAGCGCCCCGAGTACCACCGGCTCCACGTCGACCAACTCGGGACGTACCACGAGCTCACCGGCGACGACGCGTTCGCGGCCGCCGCCGAGCGCTTCGCCGAGGACTACGACCCCTCGGCGTAGCGGCGTAGTGGGGCCTCGTGGCCGTCGCGACCGCGCGTTCCCGTTCCCGGCGTCCGCTCAGAGGGGAACGAGACCCGTGAGCACGTACAGCGCGGCGAGCGTCAGCATGGCGACGAAGATGAACGCGAGGAGGTAGTCGAACGTCCCCTCGGGCGTCCCGGTTCTCGGGAGATGCATACCGGAGATACGTCACGCGAGCGCATAACGCGCTCGTCGACGGGCGATACGTGTTCGACTCCCTCTTCGAGCCGCCGAGGTCGGGTCGGCCGCGGTGCGACTCGGCACTGGCGGTCGGCTCAGATGGGGACGACGGCGCCGACGACTGCGAGGGTGGCGAGGCTGACGAACGCGACGGCGGTGAAGGCGGCGAGGTACTCGGCCAACTCCCGCGTCTGTGTGCTGACTCGGACGGTCACAGGTCGAGCTACGACGCCGAGCCGTATCAGTAGGCGCATCGTGCCGCGCGGCAACGCGACCGGAAAGCCGCGGTATCGAGAACGTACCGAACGGCGTCGGCCGCGTCGGCGTCGGTCGACGCGGACTTCTCGCGCTCTCGGGCCCGTCAGTCCTCGCTCCCGACCGCGGCCCCCTCGACCTGCCGCTCGCCGCTGGGACCCGGACCGGAGAGCGCGAGGGCGGCGCCCCCGGCGAGGAGCGCGAGCACGGCACCGAGGCGGAACGTCGTGGGCCAGCCGTACCCGCTCACGAGCAGGCCGGTGACGGCGCCGCCGAAGACGCCGCCCCACATCTTCCCCGAGTACAGCAGCGCGTAGTTCGCGGAGGAGTTCTCCTCGCCGTAGTAGTCGGCGACGACGGCGGGAAAGAGGGTGTACTGCGGGCTCCAGAAGAACGTCGCCACCACGACGGCGGCGAGGAAGCCGAGCCGTGAGCCGAGGAGTCCGAACTGGACGACCGCGAACAGTCCGAGGCCACAGAGTGTGAACGACGCCGCCATCGCCCGCCGGCGGTCGAGGCGGTCCGATAGTTCGCCGAGCAACAGCCGACCGACGCCGCCGGCGATGGGGAGGAGAATCGCGGAGGCAGTGGCCGTCACGGCGTCGAGGCCGACCGCCTGCGCGAAGGAGACGATTTTCGCGGTGAGCATCAGTCCGGCGCCGCTGACGGCGACGAACATCCCGTACATCAGCCAGAACTGCCACGTGCCGAGCATCTCGCGCCAGTGGTAGTCGCGGGCGCCGCCGGCGCCGTCCCCGTCCCCGCTCCCGTCGTCCGCCGCGGCGTCGAGGTCGGCGCGTCGGCGCTCGAACCACGACTCCGGCGGGTCGCGAAGCACGAGGGCGGCGACGAGGATAGCGACGCCGATGACGATGCCCATGTTGCGCAGGACGGCGCCGTAGCCGCCGACCGTCGCGTTCGCCCGGACGTAGGGGACGAACAGGGCCGCGCCGGCCGCGAACGCCATCGTCCCGGCGCCGGCGGTGAGCCCCTTGCGGTCGGGGAACCACTTCAGCGCCGTGTTCACCGAGATGGTGTAGACGATGCCGACGCCGAGCGCCCCCAGCGAGTAGAGCAGGTACAGCTCCCAGACGGCGGTGGCGTACGAGAGCAGGTAGTACGCCCCGCCGGCGAGGACGGCCGCCGCGACGGTGAGCAGTCGGGGGCCGTGGCGGTCGCGCCACCAGCCGACGGGGAACTGCGACCCCGACTGGACGATGACGAACAGCGTGAACACCAGTCCGAGCTGTGAGAGCGGGACCCCGAGGTCGCGCCCGAGCGGCCCCTCGATGGACGACCAGACGTACTGGTACGGGCTGACGACCGCCATCGCGAGCGCGGCGGCGACGACGAGCCACCAGCGGGAGAACCCGAGGTGCTCGCGGGCGCGGGCGCCGTAGTCGACCTCCGATAAGGGGGTGTCGGACTCCGGCACGGATGCGTCGGACTCCGACGTGGGGGCGTCGGCTGTGTCGTCGCCCATCTCAGTATCCGACCGTCTGGCCGTCCTTCCGGGGTTCGGTCGCGCCCGAGAGGGTGCCCGAGTCGTTGCGGACGACCTGTGCGCCGCCGAACAGCCCGCCGGGCAGGATTCGCACGTCGTGGCCCTTCCGGACGAGTTTCGTCGGGACGCCCTCGGCCATGCGCTCCTCGACGGCGAGACTGCCGTCCTCGCGGTAGCGCCAGCGCGGCTCGTCGAGTGCGGTTTGGAGCGGGAGGTCGTAGTCGACGACGTTCGAAATCAGCTGGACGTGGCCCTGTGGCTGCATGTACCCGCCCATCACGCCGAAGCCGAGCCAGTCGTCCGGCCCGAGCTTCGCGAGTGCCGGGACGAGGGTGTGGAACGGCCGCTTGCCCGGTTCGAGACGGTTGGGGTGGTCGGGGTCGAGCGAGAACGACGCGCCCCGATTCTGGAGTGCGATGCCGGTGTCGCCGGCGACCAGCCCGGAGCCGAAGCCGGCGAAGCGGGAGTTGATGTAGGAGACGACGTTCCCCTCGTCGTCGGCGACACAGAGGAGGACGGTGTCCGCGTCCTCCGCGTTGGCGTCCGGGACGCCGAAGGAGGCGTCGACCGGCGTGTCGCCGACCTTCTCGGCGCGCTTTCTCGCCCACGAGTCGGACGCGAGCGGCGGAACCTCCTCGTACTCGGGGTCGGTGATGTAGCGGTGGCCGTCGTGGAAGGCGAGCTTCGTCGCCTCCGCGAAGGCGTGAACGCGCTCGGCGGAGTGGAGGTCGTGGTCGGCGGCACCCACCTCCTCTGCGATGTTGAGTGCTTCGAGCGCGATGAGCCCCTGGTTGTTCGGCGGGAGTTCGTACACTTCGGCGCCGTTGTACGTCGTCGACACGGGGTCGACGAACTCCGGCTCGAAGGCGGCGAGGTCGTCGGTCGTGAGGAAGCCGCCCTGGTCCTGCACCTCGCTCGCTATCTGCTCGCCGACCTCGCCCTCGTACACCACGTCGGCACCCTCGTCGGCGATGCGCTCCATCGTCGCGCCGAGTTTCGGGAGGGTGACCGTCTCGCCGACCGTCGGCGCGCGGTCCTCGTGGAGGAACGCCTCGCGGGCGTGGGTGTCGGTGAAGAGGTCCTCGCCGTGGCGCCACTGGCTGGCGATGACCTCGGTGACGGGGTACCCCTCCGTCGCGTAGCGGATGGCCGGCCCGAGGGCGTCGGCGAGCGTCAGCCGACCGAGTTCCTCGACCGTCGTCTCCCAGCCGCGGGCCGTCCCGGGGACGGTGACCGTGTGCGCGCCGATATCGGGCATCGTCACGTCGGCCGGGTCGAGCGGCCCGTCGCCGTCGGGACCCCCCTCGCCCTCCTCGCCACCTCGGCCCCGCCGGTAGTTCCCCTCCGGCCCGTCGGCCGCTACGGCCTCGCGGACGTTCTCGACGGTCGCGTCGGCGGGTGCGCCGCCGCAGGAGCGCATGGCGCCGACCTCGCCGTCGGCGGTGCGATACAGGGCGAACACGTCGCCGCCGAGCCCGGTGCTCGTGGGTTCGACGACGTTGAGCGCCGCGGCGGTCGCCACGGCCGCGTCGAAGGCGTTTCCGCCCTCTCGCAGGGTCTCGATGCCCGCCTGCGCCGCGAGCGGCTGGCTCGTCGAGACGACTCCGCGCTGTCCGTAGACGGTCGAGCGTCGCGACCCGAACCGGTCGATATCTACCATACGTCGACCACGGCGTGCGCCCCTCTAAGTCGCGACCCCAACCTGTTTGGTGTCCTCGGTCCGAGTCGGGAGCATGGACGAGGGCGCCGGGAACCGGGACGACCGAGACGTGCACGAGACCGACCGCCGCATGCGCGAGGTGGTGTTACTCGTCCGTCACCACGGAGAGCCGGAGAGCGACGTGAGCGCGGCGTACCCGAACGTCACGCTCCGCTCGCGTTCGTCGATGACGGGACGTGACGGACGTCGGAAACGGATCGTCGAGGTGACGGGGGACGAAGCGGAGATTCCGGCGTTCCTCGACGCGTTCGAGGCCGCAGAGTCCATCCTCGAGGTGGAGCCGCTGACGGAGCCGGGTCGGCCGCGCGTGTACGTCGCGGTGACGGTCGACGCGACCCGGTGGGACAGCATCTCGGAGCGGCTCTCCGAGTTGGGGGTCCACTACCGGAACGGGACGACCATCTCCGCGGGGTGGGAGCGATGGACGCTGTACCTCCGACCCGACGAGTCCACGGCGACGGTGCGAGAGTCACTCGAGGCCGCGGGCAACGAGACGGAACTCGTCCGGGACGTGGGGCTGGGGTCCGTGGACGCCGGCGGACGACTCGACGCCCTCGACCTGCGCGAGCGCCTCACCGACCGCCAGCGCGAAGTCCTCCTGCTCGCCGTCGACCGCGGGTTCTACGGACCGGACCGAACGGTCTCGTTGGACGAAATCGGCGCCGAACTGGGTGTGACGAAGACGACCGCGTGGGAGCACCTCCAGCGCGCCGAGGGGAAAGTGATGGAGGCGCTCGAAGGCGCTCTGCGGGAGACGCCGGAGTCCGAACAGAATCGGGAGTCGGAGTCGACGCTGTCCCCGGAGTCGGAGCGGGAGGCCGACGCGAGTTCGGAGTCGGAGACGGAGAACTGACCCCGACGAGGGTCGGGTTTCTTGGCCGTCGTCGTCGTCATCTCAGTATGGACCTCGGTCGCCAGCGGACGTTCCTCCTCGCCCTCCTCCTCGTCTTCGGGGTACTCTCCGCCCTGCTCGTTCTCCCCTACCTCCAGTACGTCCTCGCGGCGTTGCTGCTCGGGTACGCCCTCCACCCCCTTCACCGACGACTCGAACCGCGGGTCGGGTCGCGAGTCGCCGCCGGGGTGCTCATCGCCGCGACGGTGTTCGCCGTGCTGTTTCCCATCGCCATTCTGGCCCAAGTGGCGCTCAGCGGCGCCCGGAGCGTGTTCGAGACGATTACCGCCTACCTGGAGCAGGGGGAGTTGGTCCGGTGGCTGGAGGAGATGGGAGTTCAAGTTCCCGACCTCGTGGAGATGATCGGCAACGGCGGGTCGCTTCCGGTCGGCGGACTCGTCGGGGTGCTGGGCGGGCTGACGAACGCCGCCGTCGGGCTCACGGTGCTCGTGTTCGTCCTCTACTACCTCCTCACCACCGGCGACGCGCTGATGGCGTGGCTCCGACGGGTCACCCCGCTCACGCCCGCGGTGCAGGACGAACTGTACGCCCGGGTCGACCGTCTCACCTGGGCGGCACTGGTTGTCAACGTCGTCGTCGCCGGCGTACAGGGGGTCCTCACCGGCATCGGGTTATGGGCGGTCGGCTTCCCCAACCCCGCCTTCTGGACGGTGATGACGACGCTGCTCGCGCTGTTGCCGCTCATCGGCGCCTCGGTGGTCTGGGCGCCCGCCGCGGTGTATCTCCTCTTCGTCTCCGACCCCCTCCACGGGGTCGCACTCGCGGCCTACGGCGCGCTCGTCGTGAGCCTCTCGGACAACTACCTCCGGCCGGTGCTCGGCGGCCACGAAGCGCGGCTGAACCCTGGACTGTTCGTCCTCGGCATCTTCGGTGGGACGGCGGCGCTCGGGTTCGTGGGCATCTTCTATGGACCCATCGTGCTCGGGGCGTTGAAGGCGCTGGTGGAGGTGTACACGCGAGAGGAGTTTCCGGAGGGTGCGGCCGAGGCCGAGACGGAGATCATCGGCCCCACCCTGCCGGAGCAGGTAGGCGAGGGGACGGAGACGCCGGAGTGAGTGGAGTCCGGCGGTGGTGGCTCTTGACTGGGACCCGTCTACTCTGACTCGCTCGAAGGCGCACGAAATCGCACACGTCCTCTCCGCACCGCACTTTGTCGATTATCCGGATTGGGAGTTCGCATATGAAATAGCGGCACGGAGCAGACGAACTCGACCTCTGCTGGGCCGGTTGTTGCTCGTTCCGGTCGTTTTGCACACGCTGAGTTAATTAGAGTGTGCAATTCGAGGTGTGTCCGTTTTGCGAAGTGAGTCCCCGTGGGGTTAGCTTGGGAGAAAACAAGTTGCGAGAAGGAGTGATTGCTATCGGTATAGAGTTACTCAGAGCGTAGCAGATTAGCCCGACACCGATTCAAAACTCTTGGAATAATTTCCATCATCATCCTGAGTAATTGCGTTGATGGTTTTGAGGGATTCGCATATGTTTTGAACTACATCAGCGGAAATTGTCGTATCTATCTCATCTAGTATATCGTTCGGGCTAAAGGGCCGTCTCATATGACGGCTGGCACGGATTACCGCTAAAACATGCTCTTCGTCTTTGTCTATCTTCGATGCGATTCTTCGATCGCGTTCCTCCAGAGCCCCGTTGATACGGTCAATTTCCTCCAAGACTCTTTCTCTGATTTCTTCATTAGATGTGTAGTCATTACCGTACTCCTCAAGTTTGTCTTTGAATGTGACCAGTAAGGTAATAGTCCATTCTGCTTCATTCATGCTAGATGGCTCGTTGGCGATTTCGATAATTTGCTTGGAGACTGCATCAGACTCTGCAAATGCTTCTCCAATTAGCCCCATCGAAAGTAGTATTCTATCTGGATCTCCGCTGGGGATTTCTAATGTGGCATCTACAAGCGATCGAAGTGCACTATTAATGCTTCTCGCTGATCTGTAGTCCCCCTCCTCAATCGATTGAAGGGCGAAACTGAGGGAATAATTGACGAAATTCGTCAAAGGATCTGTGAACTCCCTTCCAGGCGAATTTATATCAGAGGCTATTGCACGGGCAATCTTGCTGTAACTGGTTACTACCGATTGAGACTGACTTCGACTGAAATGTGAAGCGTAATCTACTGTAATCCTTCCAAACAGCCGGATAAACACATTGGGAATCCCTCTGACCCGTTTTTCCTGCCAAGACAAAACGGATTCTCGGAGAAGATAGACGACCTGCATCATAATCGCTTGATTGTCCTGCTTCAGACTTATCCGGAAAATCTGCTCATAAGGGCTATAAAGGTACCAGCATGCAAGTTGAGAGGTATCATGGGACGTTCTGAAGGTTCGATATTGGTTCTCAACTACTTCATCAACATGTTCACGGTACTTATCGAGCAGCTGTTTTGCGGACCGCGTATCCCCATCTCTAATTCTAGCTCTTTGGACATCTAAAAACGAGTCTACGGGATTTTCGTCGGCAACTTTGAGATATCTCACTTCCTGAAATATATTCTTTATTTTCTCTGCGTCATTGCTCTCGTATATAGTGGATTTTTGATCCTCGACTACTTTATCAATTCCATTGAGGAACTCAGGATCAATTTCTCCAATAATGGCACTCAGGACTTTTTCGGGTCTTAGAGCCTGAACTAGCCAGTACATATACGGGAATATGATTAAAATAGCCAATATGGACAATAACACGAACACAAAGTAAATATATAGTTGGATTCTCGGGGAAGAGAGTAAGATAACACCTATTGAAATGGCAAGTACGTGTGGGAAAAAGTGTGAAATTACTGGGGTGCTTCGGAGAATAGACGTGTCTATCCGGTGGGAATAGCGGTTTGAAGCGAGTTGCACGCCTGTTATTGTCACTGTCAAACTTATGGTGAATAGAGTTATAACGCCGATGAGAAGAGGATTGACCACAGATCCTCGAGTTTCTGGGGTTGAAACGAATGTCGAAATGAGGGCAACAAATACTGCGATTAGGCAGACCGCTCCTGTAAGGCGATTTATCGACAGGTGGTTGTTAATTAGATGGTGGAATCTGGACGCCGTTATTGAGTAGGAAGACCGCAGTTTCCTTCTCTCAGAGAACATTTGTGAGAACTCCTGCTGGCGAATCTATACTCCTTTCGACTGAAAGATTGTCCGTCTCTGTATTCTATGCTAAATACACTAATGTAGGTGGCGGGATTTTATCATTTCTCAGGGATAGACTAGTTGCTGTGGACGGGGGCGTATTTTGACTAGGTGGTCTTAACCACACCCTCTAAGCGAGAACCGGACAGCGGTCGTCCGGTTCTCGTTTGGGGTGGCTTCGGCTACCTCGAGTTGTGCAGAGAGAGGTAGCCAAAGCCCTGCCCTCACAGGAGCAAAAACTGGTCAAAAACGCCGGAAAATAGAGGAAGAGGTAGCGATGCCTCTCACGAGTCGGCCCGTCAGTCGGCGGGTGAGTAGCCGTGTTCTGCCCAGTCGATTTGCTCGACTTTCTCGCGGTAGTCTCGAGTGCGATCTCCACCACGCCGCATTGGTGTCACTTTCTGATCGAGGGAGCGGAACCGCCGGCTCTGGCCGCTGAGGTAGGTGACGCGGGCGTGAATTCCGTGAGTGGAATTGAAGCCGAATGTCTCCTGATACCGAAGGCGAATCTCGTTCAGCACCTCACGAGCCTCCTCACTGTCTTTCGGCTGATAGCCAATCTCGAGGAGTTTCCGACAGTCGCCGGTATCCTCCTTCACCGTGATGTCGTACTCAGCGCGCACCTTGCTCCACGCGCTCCGCTGCTGGTCGCTAGCGGCGTCGGCTACTTCCATTACTGTCTGCTCCATTGTTTGCTCGAAGCGGTTCTTCGCGGCGCGTAGGCGCTTCAGCATCAGCTGCTGTTGGTGCTTGCTAGCTATCTCTAAGTTCCCGTAGGTCTGTTCAACGAGTCCCTCCAAACGCTGCACAGAGCGGCGGATGGTCCGATACGAGCAGTCGATACTCTCGGCTGCACCCTGCATCGACTGTTGGCCGCCGTCTGTGAGAAGATGGTCGACCAGTTGTTCGTCGGAGTCGGTCATATCGCGCCAGAGACGCATCACACGCATCTCCTGCTCGTTCTCGACCTCCGGGAGCGGACAGTCGGTGATCCGGAGTGAGCGGCGGTGCTCGGCGCTCGCGTCGAAGTACTGGTCGCTCACGAGGTGGCTTCCGCCACGGATGGACAGGCCGGACCAGTCCATTATGTTGAATAGGGTCTCCTCGAGCTCACGAGTGAGATCCTCGAGATCGTCCCAGTATACGGTCTCATCGGTAACGCTCGTCTGGTAGGAGATCTCGAGCTTCGGGTGGTATAGAGGATCGTCCGGTTCGAATTTCTTGGGGTGTTCCGGGTAGTAATGCTTCACCTCCTTCCCGAACTTGTGGCCGCGCACCAGGTCAGCGGCGCGCTCGTCGGTGATAGTCGTGGTGACGTAGTAGCCGGGACGCTTTCGATGATCCTCGACGTGCTTCCGATATCCAGAACGGTCTGCTTCGAGCAGGTTGTGGGAGCGGGCTATCGGACCATCCGCGGCATAGAGAGAACCACTCTCCTCGCTATCAATACGAAGGTAAACGGCGGCGTCCCCAATGTTACTCATCTCGTGAGGTTCCGAGAAGTACGAGGTGGAGCCACCGAACGCGGCCATAATGTGCCGGAGCAGTTCGTGATACTGGTCGTGGGGGATGTTCGATGCTTGAACCTGTGCGTCGATGTAGGGCTGACCGAGATCGGGGACGGACACCCGATTGCCGTTGCTAGTTAGGTTCGGCCAGCGGGGTCGGACAGTAATAGTTCCAGCTGCTCCCTTCCGTGCGCCCTTCGAGTCGGGCCGCCCCCCATTCCAGAGAGCGTCCTTTCGAGCGAAGTAGAAGCGGAACTCGGGTACGCTTTGCAGGTGATAGCTCTCGTGCTCCCACGGGTCTAACCCTCCTTTGTCGTAGTCGTAGCAGAGGATGTAATCATGGCCGTTGAAGGACATTTGAGCGGTTGGCTTCCCTTCGGTTTGCCACCCGTCGTACTCCTTTCTGATGGAGTCCATCCAGTAGTACGGCTTCAGCCCGTACTCGGTGAAGATGAAGTGTACGTCGAACTCGTGACACTGAGTGGTCGAGAATAACTCGACCGTCACCTCAACCACCTCCTTAGGACCGAAATGGCAGATGATTCCCCACATCTAATTGGAGAAAATTGTAGAAGGAGACCGCTCAGGCCCCCGATAATGAAAGACGAAAGAAGCGGAAGTGGGACCGCTGAGATTCGAACTCAGGTCCTACCGACCCCATCGGCAGAGGATACCACTACCCTACGGTCCCGCGTTTCGGAGAACGGCCGTACCCCGTTTAACGTCTTCGCTTCGTCGCGGGGCGGGGCCGTGCGAACAGGGCTCTCGCTTTCGACTTCGAGGCCCGCTCAGTGATCGCCGTTCAGCTCGCCGCGGAGCTGGGCCATCGTGACCTCGCGCTCGGCGTGGGCGTTGTGCTGGTGGATGGACTCGTCGTTGGACTGCTTCATGTGAATCACGGCGTCCTCGGGGAGGTGGTCGAAGGAGTCGACCACGTCCTCGGCCATCGAGCGCACGCAGTCCTCGACGAACTTCGCGTTCAGGTGCGCGTGGTAGGTCATGTGGTCCTCGTCGGGGCGCTTCGCGAGGTTGTAGATGCGGGCGCTCATGCAGTCCCGCGCGATGTCGAGGACGTCCCGGAGGTCGACCTCGGGGCTCCCCTCGCTCGAGACTGTGAGGGTGGCGTGGCCGCGCTGGGAGTGCCCCGGCTGGGGGACGCGCTCTAAGAACGCCTCGGCGGTCTCGTCGTCGACGCCGAGGTCCGCGAGCTCCTCGCGGGCGCGGGTCTCGGACATCCCCTGCGAGCAGGGACAGACCGTCATCCCGGTGACGCGTGCGCCGATCTCCTCGCGGGTGCCCTCCTCGGTGGCGGTGGCGCCGGCGATGATGTCGGCGGTGCCCTGGGTGGGCAGGTCCGACTCCGGGGTCTCCTGTTTGGTGATCAGCTCCGCCTCCATGTGGACCTCGGCGCTCGTCGTGTAGTCGTGTTTGGCGAGCAGCCGCTCGGCGGCGTCGCCACAGAGGTCCTCGACGCGGTAGGTCGGCTCCTCGACCGCCGCCTCCAGCGCCTCGTCGATGACCTGCATGTTCCGGGACATGTCCGCCCCTTTCCGGGTCGCCGGCAGGTCGACGAACACCTCGAACTCCGCCATGAGGACGATGGGGCGCTTCCCGTCGCGGGCGACCTTCACGAGTTTCTCGACGCCGGTGACCCCCACCTGGCTCAGCCCGACCGTGACGTCAGGCTCGTTCGCCTGAACGTCGGGCAACTGCTTGCTCATTACCGGAGTCGTAGGACTCTCCGCGATTAGGGCTTTCGGAAGGAGCGAACCGGTATCGCCGGCGTCATCCCGGAAGGACGAGGTTCAGAAGCGCGACGACGACCCCAGCGAGCCCCATCCGGAGCCCGGAGACGACCCAGTTCTGCTCCGAGAGGTCGCCGAGGTAGGCCCCGAAGGTGAAGAGCAGTCCGACGCCGACGCCGACCGACGCCAGGGTGGCGGTCCGGAGGGTGACGACGCTCCCCTCGAACAACAGCGGTACGAGCGGCAGGAGGACCCCGAGTACGGGCCCCAGTCCGCTCATGACGGCGTTGATTCTGCGGGCGCCGTGCTGGCGGCGCTGTATTTCCGTGTCGTCGAGGTCGGTCAACATCGCTCGCTCGAGCCGGAGGATTTCCAGTCGCTTCTCGGCGCGCTCGATCTCCCAGACGCTCCAGACACCCGACGTACCGAGGCCGATGGCCGCGCCGACGCCGATCTTGAACACCGTCAGTCCGTCGGGGACCCCCGAGAGGTACGACCCGACGACGACGCCGACGCTCGTCAGCGTCCCGTCGAACCCGTTCGAGACGAAGTATCGGCGCGATATCGACCGGACGTCTTCGTCGGCCAGCAGTTCGCGGAGGTCGTCGAGCCGTCGGCTCACCGGCGGTCCTGGGGCGTCGGCCGTTCCTGCACGGGCCGGTCGCCGACCGTCACCTCGTCGATGGAGTGGACGGTGCCCCCGAGGTCCTCGACTGCCGCCTCCACCTCGGCCGCGTCGACCGCGTCACCCTCGACGGTGAGTTTCACGTTCTGGACCTCCCGGTCGGTCTCGATGAGCGTCGTGTTCAGTCCCTCGACGCTCGGGGACTCGGCGACGCCGTTGCTGAACTCGACGAGGTCCGGGTCGTGGGGCTTCAACAGGTCGAGAACGAGTCGTGTCACGTCCGCCATACGTCGAGAGAACGCCCACGTAGCAATAGACGTAACGGGGTGTGGAGGGGAGCGCACGGTGCCGTCGACGCTCGCGTGCGTATCAGGGCCAGTCGTCGCGGCCCTCCGACTCGAAGTGGTCCTCCTCGGGGCCGTCGTCGGCGAGGGTCCACCCGGCGGCCTCGGCGGCCTGTTCGAGCGGGAGGTACTCCCAGTCGGTCGCCTCGGCCACCTCGCGGTCCTCGTCGCTCGTGCCGACGAACACGTGACGGTCGGTGTCGAACTGGCGTTTCACGTTCTCGAGGCTCTCCTTCACGCCGCGCGGGCCGGAGAAGAAGTCCTGACGGATGCGGTTCTTCCGGGTGAAGTTCGTCACCACGTAGGTGGGCTTCTCGCTGACGACGCCCACGTACTCGGTCCACTGCCGGGCGTCGCTGAACACCGCGTCCGGCTCGGCGAGCGCCTGCAACGCGGCCAGCTCGAACGCGAGGGTCATGTCGCTACTGCCGCCGCTGTCCATACCTCACCTTCCGGCAGGCCGTGGAAAACCGTGTCGCTTCCGGGCGTCGTGCGGGCTCGGCGTGTCGCACGACTCCCGACTGCCCCACCCCGCCTCGAGCCCTCCCCGGAACCCGCCTCAGTGGGCGACCACGCGGAAGTAGTCGGTGAACACGACCACGTCGCCCGCCTCCAGCCCGTCCGGGAGCGGGCCCACGTCGGTGCCACTCGCCGCTCGGGCGACGACCCGGTCCTGTGCCGCGTCGTCGAGTTCGTCGAAGTGGACGACGCGGGCGTCTACGGGCACGTCCGCCGGCTCGACGACCGTCATGGAGCAGGCTGTCCGAGTGGTAGATTGTGACATACGGTACCAAATAGCATCTCGACTCATAAATCTTTGCTCGTCGGCGAACGGGACGCCGGTCCGGGTCGGGTGGTTTCCCGGCGGCCCCAGCGTTGATTCCGCGACAGGCCTCACTGCTGGATATGAACGGACACAGTATGGACGCCTGGGTCGTCGAGGAGTACGGTGGTCCGGACGCCTTCGAGCGGACCGAAGTCGACCGCCCGACGCCGGGACCCGAGGAGGTGCTCCTCAGGGTCCGGGCTTCCAGCGTCAACCCCGTCGACGCCAAGATTCGTCGCGGCGACCTCCCGGCGTTCGCCCCCGATTCACCGCGAATCCTCGGCTGTGACGTGGCCGGCGTTGTCGAGGCCGTCGGCGACGACGTGACGGCCTTCGAAGCCGGCGACGAGGTGTACGGGATGCCCGGCGGCGTGACGGGGTCCCAGGGTGCGCTCGCGGACTACCAGGTCGCGCACGCCGACACCCTCGCACCGGTACCGAACGGACTCTCGTTGCGCGAGGCAGCCACCCTGCCGGTCGTCGGGCTGACCGCGTGGGAACTGCTCGTCGACTCGGCGGACGTCGGGGAGGACGACTCGGTGCTCGTCTACGGCGGCACCGGCGGCGTCGGCCACGCCGCGGTGCAGGTCGCGCGCTGGTGTGGCGCCCGGAAGGTCGTCGCCACCGGCTCCAGCGCCCGGAAGCGCGAACTCGCGGTCGAACTCGGCGCCGACGCCACCGTCGACTACGGGTCGGCGTCCGTCGAGGAGTACGTCGCCGAGCACACCGACGGCGAGGGATTCGACGTCGTGGTCGACACGGTCGGCAACGACCACCTCCCCACCGCCTTCGAGGCCGTCGCGCCCTACGGTACCGTCCTCACGACGGAGACGAGTTCGTCCGGTGACGTGGACTTCGGCGCCCTGCAGGCGGACTGTCTGACCCTCGGCGTCACCCTCGCAATCCGGCCGGTCATCGAGGACGCCGACCGTTCGCACATCGGGACGCGACTGCGCCGGCTCTCGCGGCTCGTCGAGAACGGCCGGCTCGAACCCCTCGTGGACGAGCGAACGTTCGCGTTCGCCGAAGTGAGCGAGGCCCACGCACGGCTGGAGGCGGGCGAAGCGGTCGGGAAAATCTCGCTCGTCAGAGAGCGGTAGCGGCGGGACCGAACGAGGCCGTGTGAGCGGGTCCGAGCGACGTGGGCCGCCTACTGCTCGGTCGACGCCGCCAGTTCGTCGGGGTCGAACTTCTTCTGCATCAGGGTCTCCTTCTGGTCGCCGACGACGCGCTCCTCCTTCATCAGGCGCTTGTAGGCGCTCTGGGGGGCGAGGTCGCCGATGAGGACGCCGCCGACGATTTTCCCGTCCTTCAGCGCGAGGCGGCGGTACTCGGTGTCGGAGTACTTCTTCTCGACCTCGTCGTCGCCGATTGTCGGGTGGCCGAAGGAGAGGAACGGGAAGTCGAAGTGGGTGATGGAGTACGAGGAGACCCAGCGGAACTCCGCGGACTCGGGGTCGACCATGTTCTTCGCGGCGATGGAGCCCTGCTCCTTCGCACTTCCCCACGAGCCGTTCTGGGCGTACTCGCCGAGGATGGTGTCGTAGAAGCGGGTGAGGTCGCCGGCGGCGAACACGTCGTCGACGTTGGTCCGCATGTACTGGTCGACGACGACGCCGTCGTCCTCCTCGACGCCGGTGCCCTGGAGCACCTCGGTGTTGAAGTCGAGGCCGATGGCGACGCCGGCCCAGTCGCAGTCGTAGCGGTCGCCGTTGGGGTCGACCGCGGCCTCGACGCGGCCGTCGTCGTCCGTCTCGAAGTGGTCGACGCCGCTGTCGAAGACGGGTTCGACGCCCACGTCGCGCATCGCGTTGTGCATGACCTCGGCGCCCTCCTCGGACAGGGCGTAGCGCCACCAGGCCTGGCCGCGCATCAGGTACTTCGCCTCGACGCCCTGGGCGCCACAGATGGCCGCGAGGTCGATGCCGAGCAGGCCGGCGCCGACGATGACGGCGTCGTCGGCGTCTTCGGCGCTTTCCTTGATGTTCCGGGCGTCCTGGAACGTCCAGAAGTGGTGGATGCCCTCCGCGTCGGAGTTGTCGACCGGGAGCTGTGTCGGCGTCCCGCCGGTGGCGACGAGCAGCTTGTCGTACTCGATGACCGAGTCGTCGTGGGTGACGAGCTCGTGGCCGTCGGTGTCGATTTCCTTGACCAGCGTGTTGAGGCTGAGTTCGATGTCGCGCTCCTCGTACCACTCCTCGTCGTGGATGAAGATGGGCGCCTCGGGGAGTTTGCCCTTCGCGAACTCCTTGATGAGGATGCGGTTGTAGAGGGTCTCGCCCTCGTCCGTAATCACCGTGATATCGGCGTCGGGGGCCTCCTCGCGCAGCGTCTCCGCGGCGGAGCTCCCGGCGATCCCGTCACCGATGATCACAAACGAATCGGTCATGTGAACAGGATTCGGCACGGGGGTTAATGTGGATTGCTATCTCCGGAACCGGGCGTTCGACGCGGTCGCCTCCGGGCATCCCGGCGTCGTCCCCGACTTCGCTCTCAGCCGCCGGATGCTCCGACTGCACCCGCCACCGACCCCCTCCCACCGCCGCCGACCCCCTCCCACCGCCGTCGGCTCCCTCCCACCGCCGTCGACCCCGTCCCCACCCGCCGTATTCGTGTCCTTCAAGGCGACGCGACCCTAAGCACGCCCCGATGAAGATTCGCCAGAACGCGCGTCACTGGGCGACGAGGAAGGCGCTCACGACCCCGGGCATCGGGGGCGTGGTCAACGCCGGACTGGTCCGACTGCACACCAGTATCTTCCTGAAGAAGGCAGAGGAGGGTCGCGAGGAGGAGCGCAAGGACCACCTGGACGGCTTCTTCGACGCGACGATGGACACCTACGTCGCCGCCCTCGAAGCGGGGTTCGACGAGGCCGGCGCTCGCGAGATAACCCACATCCAGGCGAACTTCGACTTCTACAACCACGGTTGGACGGAGATGATGGAGTTCCCGGCCGACGAGTTGGAGGCCCACTACGACCGCTACGCCGACTTCTTCGAACGCCACGGCATCACCATCGCCGACCCGCTCGGGGAGTTCGCGCCCGCCGACGGCGTGGCGTCAGCGCCGTCGACGCCCGAGAAACTGGAGAACCCGGAACACCCCCACGCCGAAGGCGGCTTCGCCGACGACGTGTACGTCGAGGGGCCGGACGGCGAACTCCGCGTCGGCGGCGGCGAGGAGCCGGCCGACGTGGATTCGAGCGACGCGGTCGGGATGCGCGGCGAGAGCGACGACTGACGGGGAACGACCGCCGACCCCCACCTCCGACGCTCTCGACCGACGACGCTCCCGGCTGACGCCGTCTCCGACTACCGACTACCGCCGCCGACGCCGAGTTTGTCCTTGATGTCGTCGGCCATCGACTCGACGGTCTTCTTGAACTCCTCCGTGCTCCGTTCGACGTAGTGGACGCGCTCTCTGGGGATGCGTCGGATGACGTGGTTCCCCTCCGCGTCCTCGCCGGTCCGGACGACCCAGTGGTCGCGGACGTGGACGGCGTGTTCGTTCTGCACGACGCGCTCGACGACGCCCTCCTCGGGGTCGTCGTAGACGATCTTCGCCTGACCGAGGTCTCGTTCGACCATACCTCGCCTCTCTCCCCGCCGACCCCTAACTCGTGTGGCCGGTCGCGAGCAGCTCCTGAAAACGCTCCTCGCCCACCTTCACCCGCACCGTCTCGACTCCGACGGGCGGGGTCGGTTCCGCCGGTGGCTCCCTGAGTCGCTTCGCCCACCACCCCACGTCGCGCCACGCCCCTCGTTTGTAGCCGACGCTCTCGTAGACGCCGACCGGTTCGAACCCCAGCGACTCGTGGAGACCGACGCTCGTCTCGTTCGGCTGTGCGATGCCCGCGTACGCCGTGACGAACCCCTGTTCGACCAGCAACGCGAACAACGACTCGTACAGTGTCCGCCCGACGCCCGCGCCGCGTTCGTCCTCGGCGACGTACACCGACACGTCGACCGACCACCGGTACGCGTCGCGCGAGCGGTGCGGGCCGGCGTAGGCGTAGCCGACGATTCCCTCGCCGCCCTCACCGTCTCCGCCGTCCCCGTCGCGTTCGCAGACGAGCCACGGGTGTGTCGGCAACGTGTTCACGATTCGCCGGCGTATCTCCTCGACCGTCGGCGGATCGTCCTCGAAGGAAATCGCGGTGCCGGCGACGACGGGGGCGTAGATGTCGTGGACTGCGGCCGCGTCGGAGGCGGTGGCGGGTCGAACGTGCACACCGGCCAGTGCGACGGGCGGAGAGAAGGGATTTGGGGGTCGGAGTCGGCAGTCGGTGACTCGGTAGTCTATCCTACCACCGCGTCGGCGAGTTGGGCGCAGATAACCCGGCGCCCGTCGCTGCGCTCAGTCGCTCACACCACCGCGTCGGCGAGTCGGTCGGAGACGGACACCGACCCTCGCTGCGCTCAGTCGCACCTCCGCGTCGGCGAGTCGGTTGGAGACGGGCTCCGACCGTCACTGCGCTCAGTCGCACCTCCGCGACGGCGTGTCGTGGCGCGAGACCACGCGTCGCGGCCGCGGTCGCTCCGGGCTAATCATCTGCCGGCTTCACGCCTCGCGTCACGTCCACCACGCCTTCCGTCCACGTTCCGCGGAGGAACCACGCCCCGGCGACGACGAGGGTGGCGACGTTCGAGAACGCGATGGCGTACCAGACGGCCTCCGGCCCCCAGCCGAAGAACTCGACGAGGAGGAAGGCGGGCGGGATGCGGAACAGCCACAGCGAGAGGATGGAGAACGCCATCGCGGTCCGCGTCGACCCCGACCCGCGGAAGCCGCCGTTGACGACGTTGAACGCCCCCATGAACACGAACGTCGGGGCGATGATGTGGAGGTACTCGACGCCGACGGCGACGACCGCCGCCGCGTCGCCGCCAGTGATGAACACCGAGACGATGGGCTCGGCGAAGACGTAGAAGACGACGGAGACGACCGAGAGGCCCAGCGCGAGCATCCCGACGCCGTAGAACACGCCGCGCTTCGAGCGCTCGGGCTTCTCGGCGCCGAGGTTCTGTCCGACGACCGTCTCCGTCGCCTGCGACAGTCCGATGGCGGGGAGGAAGACGAGCGACGTGAGCCGCGACCCGATGCCGAAAGCGGCGACGACGGCGTCCTTCGCGGGGGCGCCGGCACCCACGTCGGAGACGCTGACGGCCGCGTAGGCGACCAGCGCCGTCATCGCGGTGACGCCAAGCGCGCGCATGCTCATCTCGACGCTCGACGGGGCGCCGATTTGGACGATGCGTTCGACGGTCTCGCGCTTCAGGAGCAGGTCGTCGAGCGTCAACTCGATGCCGACCCGCCCCGAGAAGAGCAGGAAGAAGCCGACGGCGGCGCCGATGCCCCGGGAGACGACTGTCGCCACTGCGGCGCCCTGCACCCCCATCCCGGTGAACCCCGTCGCGGCCAGGAGCGAGGACTGGAGCCCGCCGAGCCCGACGAGCGAGAAGAGGGGGTTCCCCTCGAAGCCGAGGATGAGGAAGGGGTCGAGCACGACGTTGATGACGACGCCGAGCGCCATCAGGTACATCGGCGTCTTCGTGTCCCCCCACCCGCGCAGCAGCGCCTGGAAGATGAAGAAGCCGAACATGAAGAACACGCCGAGGAAGATGGTCCGGGTGTACTCCACCGAGAGCTCGTGGACGACGGTCCCCGGCGTGGTGCCGATGAGCGGGAGGAGCGTCGGCGCGAGAAACCACCCGAGAATCGAGAACGCGACGCCGACCACGGTGACGAACGCGATGGTCTGCCCGGCGACGTGGTCGACGCGCTCGTCGTTACCGGCACCCTTGTTCTGTGCCACCAGGACGGTGCCGGCGACGGTGAACCCGCCGCCGACCGATATCATCAGGAAGACGAGCGGCCAGGAGAAGGAGAGCGCGGCGACCGCCTCCCGCCCGACGCGGCCCACCCAGAAGGTGTCCGCGAGGTTGTAGGCCACCTGCATCATCTGCGAGAGGACGATGGGCACCGCGAGTACGAGCATCGGCTTCAGGAGCTTCCCCTCGGTGAGTTCGACGTCCCGCCCGCCGCTCATTCCTCGGCCTCCGAGTCGTCGACCGGCTCGCCGCCGAAATCGGACTCGCCGTCGAACCCGGAGTCGACGCCGAGGAACTCGGCGATAGACGCCCGAACCGCCGGCGGGTCGTCGGCGTCGCCGAGCGCGACGTGTGCGTTTCGCGCACCGTCCAGGGCGGCGAGCACGAACCGAGCGGCCCGCTCGGGGTCGACCGCGCGGAACTCGCCCGTCTCGACTCCCTCGCGAATCACGTCGGCGAAGCGGTCCTGGATGGCCGCCTTGTTCCGGGCCAACTGCTGGCGGTAGGCCTCGTGACAGGGGGCCTGCGTCCGCAGTTCGAGGAGCGCACGGTGGAAGCGTCGGCGTTCCTCGTCCGTCTCGTTCGCCTCGTCGGCCCCGACCGTGGTGTCGGAGGAGAGCTTCCCGACCAGCGCCGCGAGACGTTCGGTCGGCGACTCCCCGTCCATCGCCTCCACGTCGGCCTCGAAACGCGACAACATGTGGTCGAGAAACGCCACGAGGAGTCCCTCCTTCGTGTCGTAGTGATAGTGCAGCAGCGACTTGCTCTTGCCCGCCTCCTCGGCGATGTCACGCATCGTCAGGTCGGCGTACCCCTCCGTACACACCGCACGGTAGGTCGCCGCCATGATCTCCGCGTGGACCTCGTCGGGGACGGAGTCCGTCTCGACACTCACTGACTAACTGGTCAGTCAGCGCCGGGTTAATGACTTTCGGTTCGAAGGAGATTACCCGGAAATCCGATACGTCGGTGGCGTTACCGCGTCGCGTCGATGCGGTCTGCGACCTCGTAGCCGGCGACGACCGCCCCGTTCAAACTGCGCTCGGGGTACTGGGCGCGACTCGCCATCCCCGCGTAGTAGACGCCCTCGCCGACCTCGTCGCCGAGGTCGTAGGGGACGACCATGTCGAGGTAGCCGCGTTCGTACACCGGGGCCGCGCGGGGGTTGCGCGCGACCCGGAACGCCGAGACCCACGAGCGGTCGAACCGGGGGAACATCTCGGCGACGTGGTCGAGCCACGCCTCCTCGACCTCGGCGTCGTCGGCCTGCCAGAGCCACTCCTCTTCGGACTGGACGTAGCTGGCGACGTAGAGGAGGTGTTGGCCGCCGTAGCGCTCCGGCGGCACGAAGTTCGTGTGCTCGATGAGCGCGCCGAACGGGGCGTCGTGGGCGACGTTGAGCCAGTAGGTGTCCGTCAACTGGCGGTCCATCGTCGCGACCGCGCAGACCGCGCCCTGGAAGTCGATGTCGCACTCGTAGCCGACGAGCGCCTCCAGTACGTTCGGCATCGCGGCGACGACGACCGCCTCGGTGTCGTGTGTCTCGGTTTCCGAGTCGGTGTCGACGGTCACCGACGAGACCGCGCCGTCGTCGGTGTCGACGCCGACGACGCGGGCGCCGGTCGTGACGTTCTCGCGACCGACGGCCGAGACGAGCGCGTCGACGAACGGGGCGAAGCCGCCGTCGAAGTAGCCGAGGTACTCGCCCTTCAGCGGGTGGCGCTCCCCGCGGAACTTCACGCGGCCGAGCAGCCACGCGGCGCTCACGTCGTCCTTTCGCGAGCCAAACTTCGCGTCGAGCAGCGGCTCGAAGAAGTTCTCGTACACGCCCCGTGTGGTGTGCTCGAGCAGGAACTGCTTGATTGGGACCTGTTCGTAGTCCTCCAGCGACTCGTAGGAGTCGAACTTCGGCACGCCGCCGCGGAAGTCCACTCCCTTCGTGAGCATCCCCAGCCGGAACTTGTCGTAGAGACTCATGTGGGGGTACGCGGCGATCTGTGGGAGCGTGTCGAGCGGGTGGACGACGCCGTCGACGTAGTAGGCGTTCTTCCCGATGCGCCACTGGAGGCGCTCCGCGACGCCGAGCTCCTCGGCCAGCTCGACGATGGTCTCCTCGGACTTCGAGAGGTGGTGGTAGTACTTTTCCAGGGGGTCGCCCGCGGTCTCGTAGGACGCGGCCAGCCCGCCGAGGTCGCCCCCGGCTTCGAGCACCTGCACCTCGTGGCCCCGCTGCTGGAGCCGGTAGGCGGCGGCGAGTCCGGCGACGCCGCCGCCGACGACGTGAATCATGAGAAAGACTGCGCCACCGCCCGGCAAGACGCTTGTGGATGCGGGACGGGACTACTCCCCGGCGGCCGCCCCGTCTCCGTCCGTCCCGGAACGCTCCTCGTCCGGCGCCTCGTCGGCGTCGTTCGACTCTTTCGACGTCCCCGACTTCTTCGACTTCTTCCACTTCACGTCGAGTCCGATGGCCTCCTTGCTCCCGCGGAGGATGGAGGAGCGCTCGACCACCTCGATGTCCCGCTTGACGCTGTCGGGCGGGTGCAGACGGACCGACTTGTTGCCGACCGGCACGTCGATGTCACCCTCCTTCTCGAACTCGTCGGCCAGCCGCCGCAGGTACCCTGCGAACTCTTCGCGATTCATCTTCGAGGAGTGTTCCGTCGAGTCTGCCATGTCCGGATATTGGGGAAAGCGAGTGAAAAGGGAGGTGGCCGCGGCGAGTCGGTCCGCCGCTCCCTCGCAGTTCAGCTCCGCAGCGCCTCGACCGGTTCCTCGTTGGCGGCCTTGTACGCCGGGTACAGCCCGCTGAGGACGCTGGTGACGATGGCGAACCCGAACGCGGCGACGACGTAGAGGGCGTTTCCGAGGGTCAGCGCCGCCAGCGCGTCCCCGAGGATGAGCTGACTGATGAGGAGCCCGCCACCGACGCTGAGCCCGGCGCCGACGACCCCGCCGACGACGCCCAGCAGCAGCGCCTCCGAGAGCATGATCTTCAGCACGTCGCGCTTCTGGTAGCCGACGGCGCGGAGGACGCCGATCTCCTCGCGGCGCTCGATGGCGCTCATCAGCATCACGTTGAGGATGCTCACCCCAGCGACGAGCAGGGAGATGGAGCCGATGCCGACGAGAAAGAGGTTCACCGCCTGGAACGCCGAGCCGATCTGCTCCACGATGTCGCCGAGTTCGAAGATGCTCACGCGCTCCTCGCGGTCGTTCAGCGCCGCGCGGATGGCGACGGCCGTCGCGTTCGCCTCCTCGCCGCTGTCGGCGCCGACGACGACCTGCGAGTACCCCTCCCCCGGGACGGCGCGGATGGGGAGCACCACGCCCGAGTCGGGGTTCACCGTCGAGAACCCCTGCTGGGCCGCCAGCACGGCCTGCACGCGGTAAGTACGGTTGCCGACGGTCAGCGAACTCCCCGGCCGGACGCCGAGTTCGTCCGCGAGCGACGCGCCGACGAGGACGCCGCTTCGGAACCCGTCGGGGATGCGTCCCTCGGCGGCGGCGTAACTGTCCCCGGGGTTGTCCATCCCGTAGGCCGCGACCCGGCTCGACTCCCCGCGGTAGCGCACCTGCACCGCGCCCTGTCTGATCGGGACGACCGAGGCGTCGCCGGCGACGCGACGAATTTCGCGCACGTCGGCCTCAGTGAGCGACTCCACGCCCTCCTCGGTCGCCGGCGAGACGACGAGTTCGTTACCGATGCCGCCGAGCGACCCCGTCACGGACTGCTGGAGCGTCGCCCCGAACAGCCCAAGCGACGCGATGGCGAGCACGCCGATGACGATGCCCAGCATGGCCAGCGCGCTCCGGGCCTTCGTCCGCGTGAGGTTCCGCCGGGCGATGAGCAGCGTCGGGAACTGCCGGTAGAGGCGGTCCGGAATCATGGGTCGGAGCCGTCGGTGTCCCCCTTTCGTTGGCCCGGGCCCAGGTCGGCGGACGCCGACTCGGCCGCGGGCGACGCGCCGCCCGGCCGTTCGAGCGTCCCCTCGCGCATCTTTCGGTCCACCTCGCGAAACGGCCCCTCGAACAGCTCGCCGTCGACCAGCGTCACGTCGCGGTCGGTGTACTCGGTGACGACGTTGTCGTGGGTGACGGCGACGACGGCGACCCCCTCGCCGCAGACCTCTCGGAACTGCTCGAGCACCGTCCGACCCGTCGCGCGGTCGAGGTTCCCGGTCGGCTCGTCGGCGAGTACGACCCGCGGCTCGTTGACGAGCGCCCGGGCGATGGCGACACGCTGTTTCTGCCCGCCGGAGAGCTGGTCGGGTCGGTGGTCGAGGCGGTCGCCGAGACCCACCCGTTGCAGGAGGTCACGGGCGCGCGCCCTCGTCTCGGGGTCGCGGTCCAGCAGCCGCGGCACCTCGACGTTCTCGACGGCCGTGAGCGTCGAGATGAGGTAGAAGTTCTGGAAGACGAACCCGATGGTCCGCTTTCTCGCGTCCGTGCGCTCGCGGTCCGAGAACGTCGTCACGTCGGTGCCGTCGAGCGTGACGACACCCTCCGTCGGCGTGTCGAGCAGGCCGAGGAGGTTGAGCAGGGTGGACTTCCCGCTCCCGCTCGGCCCCATCACGGAGAGGAACTCTCCCGGCTCGATGGCGAGGTCTATCCCCTTCAGCGCCGTCAGCGTCTCCCCGCCGGTTTGATAGCGCTTGACGACGCCGTCGGCCTCCAACACGGTGCGGTCGGGGACGGACCTCGCGGTCGACGGGTCCGATTCCGTCGCTGACGGGTCCGACCCCGCCGCGGAGCCGTCCCCGTCGCCCTCAGGCGTCGTCACGGCGGTTCCTCCAGGCGACGGCCACGAAGCCGGCGACGACGAGCAGGACGACGAGTCCGCCGACGACCGGCAGGACGAGGCCGCCGAGGCCGCCGCCGCTCTCGTCGTCCCCGGGTCCGCCGCCCGCCCCTGCGCCGTCGCTTCCACCGCTCCCCTCACTACTCCCGCCGACGCTGGGCTCGACGGGCACCTCGACGGTCTGTGTCCGCCGAATTCCGTCCGAGAGGTACGTCACTTCGAGCGGGACGCGACTCACGTTCCCGGCGACCTGCGCGCTCACGTCGAATGAGACGAAGTCGCTCGGGGGGACGGTGCCGACGAAGTACTCCCGGTTCGGCGGCGACGGCTCGACGCCGTCGGTCGGGAGGATGCGGACGATGACGCTGTCGACGGCGGCGAGCCCGACGTTGCTCGCGCTCCCGCTGATGCGGAGGTAGTCGCCCTCGTCGGCGCTGTCGAGCCCCGTCAGTTCGATTCGGCCGGGGTTCGCCCTGACGACGACCGACTCCCCGCTCGTCCGGTTCGTCCGGCCGTCCACCTCGTAGACGCCGCGCAGGTCGACCGTCGCCGTCCCGTCCAGGTCGCTCACCGGCAGCCTCACGGTCCGGCTCACACCCGGCGGCAGGTCACCGACGACCGCCTGGCCGACGCTGGCGTTCGACGCCCGCCCGCGGACGAGGAGGCCGGAGACGGGGACGTTTCCGGTGTTGGCGGCGGTCACCCGGAGCTGTTGGCCGCCGACCGTCCGGTTCGTCGAGACGGTCGCGTTGAGCGTCACCTGCTCGCGTCGGGGCCGCACGTCGACCGTCGTCGTCCGGGTGACCGTCCGTCGCGGCCCGCCGGCGAGGCGGTAGCGGAGCCGGGCGCTCACTTCACCGGCGGCGGCCGCGGGCGGCGTGGCGTTGAACGTGAACTGGCGGGTCTCACCGGCCGGAAGCGTCGAGAGGACGCGCTTCCGCGGCTCCTCGGTGACGGGGCCGGAGAGCGTCAACGCGAGGTTGGTCAGGTCGCGGTCGAGCCCGTTCGCGACCGTCACCGTCGCGGTCGTCTCGGTGCCGGCGGTCGCCGGTCCCACGTCGACGCCGACCTGCGGCCGTTCGTCGGCGACCCTGACCGTCACCGGGTAGCGGACGAGCACGCCGTCGCCGTCGTCGTCGTCGCCGTAGACGACGACTTCGAGCCGTCTCGTGGCCTCCTCGTCGAACGAGACCGTGAGCGGGACGGGGATGCTCGCACCCGGCGAGAGCGTACCGAGGTTCCGGATGCGGTCGAACTCCTCGAAGTCGCCACCTCGCGTGCGGAGGGCGACGGCGTCGACTTCGACCGGCTCCGCGCTCCCGGCGAGACTCTGCACCGTCGCTTCGATACGAACGGTCTCCCCGGGGACGGCCGTCCCGGGCGTGACCGAGACGTTCGAGACGGTGACGTTCGCGTCGGCGGCGCCCGCCGGGAGCGTCCCGACGACCCCCCCGACGAGGCAGGCGACCGCGACGAGGAGTGCGAGTCGCCGCATCAGAGACCTCCGACGATGCCCCAGACTCGGAGCAGGAGGCCGAACACCGTCGGGACGGCGACCGTGATGGCCGCCGCGCGGAGGTCGAGACGCTGGGCGTGGCGTACGGCGAACGTCCAGAGGAACGCGCTCCAGAGGAGGAAGACGATGCCGAGCAGGCCCGCCACGAGAAACGCGGGGTCGGACTGGAGTCGACGGGTGAACGCGGCTATCTGCTGTGGGTCCTGCGGGAACTCGACCCCGCCGAACACGGAGAAGTTCACCACGGCCGAGACGACGGCCTCGAAGAGCGCCGGGACGAACCCCCAGCCGACCAGCGCGAGGGTCTCGCCGAAGCCGCCGTCACCGTCGAAGGCGACCTTGGCGACGCCGTAGAAGACCGCCGCGTAGACCACCCACCTGAGGAACGTCGCGACGACGCCGGCCGCCGCCGACACCACCTGGATAATCGTCACGAAGGCGCCCGCCGACTCGGGTACGGCACTCAACGTCCCGCGGATGACCGGAATCCCACCGACGACCGAGACGACCGCCACCGCGAGCACCACCAGCGCGGGTCGGAGGTAGCCCGGATTCGCCGCTCGCCGCTCGAAGAACTCGTCCGGATTCGTGAGGAGACCGAGGACCATGTGATACCGGGTGATGGACCGTACGCGGCTTGAAACCACGGGATGGAATCGTTCTATCGAAGTATTGATAAAAGAAGCGCGGAGCGGCGGGCGGCGCTGTCAGAGGGGTTCGGGCGGAGCGTCGGCGGGGTTCGACGGGCGACGAGGCGGGTGGTGCTGTCGCGGTAGCGGTGGCGGTGCTGTCGGGGCGGCAGTGGCGGTGCTGTCGCGGTAGCGGTGGCGGTGCTGTCGGGGCGGCAGTGGCGGTGCTGTCGCGGTAGCGGTGGCGGTGCTGTCGGGGCGGCAGTGGCGGTGCTGTCGCGGTAGCGGTGGCGGTGCCCTGGGGTCGTTCTGTTCTCCCCGCGAGCGACCGCAGGGAGCGAGCGGCCTTTTTTGTCGCCAGAAACCTTCGGTTTCTGGCTGGATAGCCAGAACGCGGCGCGTTCTGGCGATGGTCGAGCTTTTTTGCCCGAGCGGTGGGCNNGGTGGCCGCGAAGCGGCCACCCGAGGGCGAAAAAAGGTCGATTAGAAGATATTCGCCTGCCGATGCACCGAGATGCCGTCGTCGGTGATATCGTAGGGCTTCGTCTCGCGAGAGTGGTTCGCGTCGCGAATCTTCTGAATCTCGACGGCGAGGCGGGTCTCGCGGAAGTTCGACGGCCGGACGTACTGGAGGACGAACACGGCGTCGGTGAGGTACTCGACGATTCCGAAGCGGGAGGCGTACGGCGTGTCCTCGCTGGCTTCGGAGGTGAGCATCGTCGTCACGCCGATGCGCTTGAGCGAGCGGGCGAACTCGAACACCTCGCTCCGACGTTTGGAGGGGTGGTCGTACATCATCTCGAGCAGGGAGACGGAGTCGAGGACGACGCGGTCGGCGCCGAACGCCTCGACGAGGCGGGGCAGGTCGTTGCGGATGGACTCGAGGGAGTTCGCCATCTCGACGGGGTCCATGGCGACGACGGCGAGGCGGTCCTCCTCGGCGTACGAGCGGAACGGCCACCCCTTCTCCTCGGCGGTCGACAATACCGCCTCGCGGCTCTCCTCCAGCGTGATGTAGACGGCGCTGTCGCCCTCGCGGAGCGCCTCGTGAAGGAACTGGAGCCCGAAGGTGGTCTTTCCGGTCCCGGCCGAGCCGATGACGGCGATGAGCGAGCGCTCGGGGACGCCCCCGAGCACCATCTCGTCGAGTCCGTCGATGCCGAGCGCGATGCGTGGGATGGTCGACTCGAACTCCTCCTCGTCGGTCGCGTCGAACCCCGACCCGGATTGCTGACCGAACTCCCCGAAACCGGGGGCGCCCCCGGCGTGGCCCTGCGGCGACCCCATGCCGAACCCGGCATCTGCGGGGCCGGTATCGTCGAAGCCGGCGTCGGCGTCGGCACCACTGGGGCCACCCAGCGACGGCGCGTTCTGAAACGCGGTCGCGAAGTCCTCCCCGAACGGGTCCGCGCTCGAGTCGCCCGTGTCGTGGCCCGAAGCGCCGGACGGGCCGGGGTCCGGGTTGGGGTCGACGCCCGACTCGGCGTCGAAGCCGGACGATTCGGCGTCGAAGCCGAAGGTCGACCCGTCGGCGGCGTCGGTCTGCTCGGCGTCGACCTCGCCGGTCGCTGGCGCCTCGTCACCGGATTCGACTCCCGAGTCACCGGATTCGACCCTCTGCTCGCCGGCGTCGGAGCCCTCCTCGACCGCCGGCTCCCGAATCGCCCGTTCGAACCAGTCGTCGCCGTCTTCGCCCTCACTCACGGCCGGTCACGCTCCTCGTGGACCGCCTCCCGGTCGGCGGTGTCGGACTCCGCTCGAACCGGTCGTTCCGGCGGGTCGGCGTCGAATCGAGCGGGCCGGGTGCCGGGGCCACGGACATGGGCGGACCGTATGTCTCGGGCATCATGAATGTTGCCTTGCGGTGAACGACGGCGAGGACGGTGTGCTTTTGGAGAGCGGGCGAGAACCGCGGGCTATGAACGTGGGAATCGTCGCCCAGAAGGGGAACGAGCGGGCGGCGCGCCTGGCTGACGACATCCGCGACCGGCTGGCGGAGACGGGGGTGTCGACCCGTCTCGACGAGGCGGCCGCGACGCTGCTCGGCGAGACGGGCACCCCGGTTTCGGAGTTCGGCACCTGCGACCTCGTCGTCTCCATCGGCGGTGACGGCACCTTCCTCCTCGCGGCCCGCGGTGCCGGCGACGCCCCGATGCTCGGCGTCAACCTCGGCGAGGTGGGCTTTCTCAACGCCGTCTCCCCGGAGGAGGCCGTCGACACCGTACACTCGGTCGTCGACGCCGGCCGGAAGCGCGGCATCGCCACGCGCGACATCGCCCGCATCGCCGCCGAGGGCGACGGCTGGCGCGGCGACGCGGCGATGAACGAGGTGGTCGTCCAGGGCCCCCGGCGCGGGCGGGGCGGCGGCATCGACGTGGAGGTACTGGTCGACGGCTCGCAGTACTCCGTGGGCCACGTCGACGGCGTGCTGGTCGCGACGCCGACGGGGTCGACCGCCTACAACCTCAGCGAGGACGGCCCGCTCGTCCATCCGGCGGTCGACTCCCTCGTCGTCAACGAGATGTGCGCCGGAGACGGGATGCCGCCGCTCGTCGCCGCACCCGATGCGACGGTGACGGTCCGCATCACCGGCGGTGACGAGGCCGTCGTCGTCAGCGACGGCCGGAGCAAGCAAGTCGTCGAGCCCCCGACGGAGGTGCAAATCGGTCGCACGGAGCCGCCCGTGCGGCTCGCCGGCCCGGCCTCCGACTTCTTCCGCGCGCTCGACAAGCTTGATTGAGCGTGATTGAGCGTGACCGAGCGCGAGAACGCACAGGTCGGCCCGCCGGCGGTACAAGTGTTCGTGGGGTGACCAGGTCACCGGACCCCACCGGCGGACTCGTCCTGTAAGCGAGGGTACGACCGACGAGGAGATAACCGTAGCGAGCGCCGTCGACGGCGGGGTCCTGTCGCCGTGACGGGGGAACCGGGACCGCCTACTTCCCCCACTCGGCGACCCGGCGCGGGCGGTCGGAGACGGCCTCCACGTCGATGTCCTCGTCCTTGGCGCGCAGGGCCTCGACCGCGGCGCTCGCGCTCGCCTCGGTGGAGAAGTAGGTCACCTCCTCCTCGACGCAAGCCTCCAGCGCGGTGCGGTTCCGGGAGACGACGAGGTCGACCTCGCCGCGGCGAATTGCGTCGCGGAACGCCTCGTCGTCGTCGAAGGAGACGAGGTCGAAGAACTCGCCGAAGCCGTCGCGGAGTTCCGCCCCTGCCTCGGTGTCGGCGTCGGGGAACTCGGAATCCGAGAGGTCGACGACGGCCGTCCCCAACTCGGGAACCGGCTTGCCGGTCGCGGACTGGGCCTTGTCGTAGGCCTTCCCGAAGGAGGCCGCGGTGCCCATCACCTCACCGGTGGATTTCATCTCGGGGCCGAGGCGCGGGTCGGAGCCGGGGAGGCGGTCGAACGGCAGGACGACCTCCTTGACGCTCACCTTCTCGGGGATGGTCTCCTCGGCGTCGAGTTCGTCGAGGGAGGCGCCGGCCATCACCTTCGCGGCGAGTTTGGCGATGGGGACGCCCGTCGCCTTCGAGACGTATGGGACCGTCCGCGAGGAGCGCGGGTTGGCTTCGAGCACGTACACGTCTCCGTCCTTCACCGCGAGCTGGACGTTCAGCAGACCCACGGTGTCGAGCGCGTCGGCGATGTCCTCGACGACCTCGCGAACCCGGGAGAGGGTCTCCTCGGAGAGCGAACGCGGCGGAATCATGCAGGCGGAGTCGCCGGAGTGGACCCCGGCGGCCTCGACGTGTTCCATGATGCCGCCGACGAGGACGTTCCCCTCGTCGTCGGCGACGGCGTCGACGTCGAGTTCCACGCCGTCGGCGACGAACTGGTCGACGAGGATGGGTTTGTCCGGGGAGACGCGGACGGCCTCCTCGATGTACTCCTTGAGTTCCTCGTCGCTGTGCACCACGTCCATCGCGCGCCCGCCGAGCACGTACGAGGGGCGCACGAGCACCGGGTAGCCGAGGTCGTGGGCGAGGTCCAGCGCCTCGGCCTCGCTCGTCGCGGAGCCACCTTCCGGCTGGAGGATGCCCTTCTCGTCCATCAGACGGTTGAACCGGTCGCGGTCCTCGGCGAGGTCCATCGCCTCGACCGACGTCCCCAGAATCCGGCAGTCGAGGCCGCGGCGGGCGAGTTCGTCCTCCAGCGGGTCGCCCACGTCGACGGAGGTCTGACCGCCGAACTGCACCATCACGCCGTCGGCGCCGGTCGCCTCGACCACGTCGGCGACCTCCTCGGCCGTAATCGGCTCGAAGAACAGCCCGTCGGAGGTGTCGTAATCCGTCGACACCGTCTCGGGGTTGTTGTTGACGACGTGGGCGTCGATGCCCATCTCGCGGAGGGCGCGGACGGCGTGGACGGCGCAGTAGTCGAACTCCACGCCCTGCCCGATGCGGATGGGGCCGCCGCCGACGACCACGACGCTCTCCACGTCGCGGTCGACCCGCACCTCCTCCAGCGGGTCGCCGTTGAGGTACTCCGGCTGGCGCGCCGAGTAGTAGTACGGCGTCGACGCGCGGAACTCGCCGGCGCAGGTGTCGACCTGCTTGAACGCGCGGTCCGGCACCTGCATCTCGACTTCTTCGATACCGGCACCGGCGGCCGCGGCGACCTCGGCGTTCGTCATCCCGGCGCTGGCGGCCGGCTGGAAGTTCCCCGCCGCGGCGGCCTCGGTGGCCTCGACGACGCGGGCGTAGCGCTCGACGTACCACGTCTTGATGCCCGTCAGTTCGACCACGTCCTCGACGCTGTAGCCGCGCTCGAACGCCTCGAACATGGCGTACGGACGGTCCGGCGTCGGCGACTCCAGGTAGTCGGCTTCGAGTTCCTCGTCGCTCACGTCGACCCAGTCGACGCTCGGTTCGTACTCCGAGGAGCGCAGGGCCTTCAGCAGGGACTCCTCGAAGGTGCGCCCGATGGACATCGCCTCGCCCGTGGACTTCATCGCGGTGCCGAGTTCGAAGTCCACGTCGTCGAACTTGTCCTTGGGCCAGCGCGGCACCTTCGTGACGACGTAGTCGATTGCCGGCTCGAACGCCGCCGTCGTCTCGCCCGTTATCTCGTTCTCTATCTCGTGGAGGCGCTTGCCGAGTGCGACCTTCGCGGTGACGCGGGCGATGGGGTACCCCGTCGCCTTCGAGGCGAGTGCGGAGGAGCGCGAGACGCGCGGGTTCACCTCGACCACCCTGTACTCGCCGCCCGGCGTGCCGTCGTCGTGCCACGCGAACTGGATGTTACAGCCGCCCTGAATCCCGAGTTCGCGAATCACGTCGAGCGCGGCGGTGCGCATCTCCTGGTGGCCGTCGTCGGGGATGACCTGCGAGGGCGTCACCACCACGGACTCGCCCGTGTGGATACCCATCGGGTCGAGGTTCTCCATGTTGCAGATGATGATGCAGGAGTCGTCGGCGTCGCGCATCACCTCGTACTCCAACTCGACCCAGCCGGCGATGGACTCGGTGATGAGCACCTCGTCGTTGCGCGAGAGGCGAAGCCCCTTGCGGACGCGTTCGAGCAACTCGTCCATCTCCTCGACGACGCCGGAACCGGAGCCGCCGAGGGTGTAGGTCGTCCGGGCGATGACTGGGAGGCCGCCAACTTCCTCGACGGCGGCCTCGACGCGCTCTTTCAGGTCGGCCTCGGTGAGCGTCTGGACCGACTCGCCCTCGTCCAGCGAGATGGTCGTCGAGGCGGGGACGGGCTGGCCGATGTCCTCCATGCGCTGGCGGAAGAGGTCGCGGTCCTCGGTGGCGTAGATGGTGTCGAGCGGCGTGCCCATTATCTCCACGTCGTACTCCTCTAAGATGCCCTCCTCGGCGAGTTCGGCGGTGACGTTCAGGCCGGTCTGCCCCCCGAGACCGGCGATGACGCCGTCTGGCTCCTCCTTGCGGATGATTTCGGAGATGGCCTCGGTGTTTATCGGCTCGATGTACACCCGGTCCGCCATCTCGGGGTCGGTCATGATGGTCGCCGGGTTGGAGTTGACGAGGACGACTCGGGCGCCCTCCTCCTGCAGGGCGCGACACGCCTGCGCGCCGGAGTAGTCGAACTCGGCGGCCTGTCCGATCTGGATGGGTCCACTGCCGATGAGCAGGATGGTCCGGTCCTCGGACGCCGTGCCGGGGTGTTGGCTCGGGTCGTCCGAAACGACGGTGTCGGTGTCCTCGTCGCTCATTATCGACACCGAATCCGCGAATCGTAATAAGCCCGGCGAATCGATACGAGATGCGAAATAGCGTTACGAATTTCGCAAAGGATGTCGTGAACACGCCGTGGTACCGAACCACACGCCCGCCGTATCTTTTTGTGTCAGCGCCGGTCTCGCAGGGGTATGCCCTCGTTCACCGTCCCGCCCGCCCTCGAACCGGGCGACACGCTCGCCGTTCTCGCCCCCTCCCGACCCCCGGCCGAGCCGTGGTTCTCGGTCGCACTCGACCGCCTCCGCGAGACGTTCGGCCTCGACCCCGTCGTCTACCCGACCGCAGAGCGCGTCGGCGCCGAGGAACCGGTCCCGCCCGCGGAGCGCGCCACCGAAATCGAACGCGCCTTCGCCGACCCCGAGGTCCGGGGCGTGATGGCCGTCACCGGCGGCGACGACCAGATTCGCGTGCTCCGTCACCTCGACGCCGACGTCCTCCGGGAGAACCCCACCCGGTTCTACGGCTTCAGCGACAACGACAACCTCCGGCTGTACCTCTGGAACCTCGGCATCGTCAGCTACGCCGCCCAACTTATGCCGACGCTCGCGCTCGACCCCGACCTCCACCCGTACACCGAACGGTACCTCCGACGCGCCCTGTTCGAGGACGGGCTCGGCGTCGTCGACCCGGCCGAGGAGTGGACGGACGGATGGTACGAGTTCGACGGGGAGCCACGGGAGTGGCGTCCGACCGACGGCCACGGCTGGTGGCTCGGCCCCGACGCCGACGCGGAGCGGGCGGTCGAGGGACGGGTCTGGGGCGGCTGTTACAGCATCGTCTCGTGGCACCTGGAGACCTCGCGGTACCTTCCCGACCCGGACGACTTCGACGGTGCAGTCCTCGCCCTCGAAACGTCCGAGACGCTCCCCGACGCCGCCGACGTGGGGTACACGCTCCGCTCGATGGGCGAGCGCGGTCTGCTCGAACGGTTCGACGGCGTCCTCGTCGGGCGACCGAAGAGCTTCAACCCGCGCGTCGACCGCGACCGCGACTTCGAGGAGTACCGGTCCGACATCCGGGACGCGGTGACGACGCAGTTGGCCGAGTACGCGCCCGACGCGGTCGCCGTGTTCGACGTCGACTTCGGTCACACCGACCCGCACGTGCCGCTGCCGCTGGGGGGCTTGGCGACGTTGGACGCGAGGGAGAATCAGTTGCGAGTCGACTGAGGCGGGGGAGACGGCGGGTCGAGACTCAGGCGTACACGTCGTCTTCGCTCAGGTCGCGCTCTTCCCGGTACTGTTCGACGAACTCGCTCACGTCGAACTGGAGCATCTGCTCTTCGAACTCGGTGGTCGCGCCGGTGTCGTCGCTGTGGGAGACGGCGTGTTCCATGAGTTCGACGACGAGTTCGACGATAATCTCGTGGAGCCGGCGGGAGTCGAAGTCGGTCACCCACACCATCGCGTAGCCCACGTCCTGGTCGTCGGTGACGTCCTCGGCGACGACGCGTTTCGGGAACTCCTCCAGCACGATGCCCATCAGGTGAGGCGTGCCGAACTCCGGCATCTCCTCGCTGGTCGTCTCGATGGCCTCCCGGAGGACGGCGACGAGGAAGTCGGGCAGGAATCGATCCGGCGGGTGCACGTCGGTGACGACGGCGTGGGTCTCGCCACAGGCGCAGTCGAACTCCCGCATACCCATGTCGAGGTCGCGGACCCGCTTGGTCTCGCCGCAGGGCAGTTCGAGTTCGGCCCCCGGCGCCTCGGGGACGCGCGGTTCGGTCATACCCGGAGTTGCCCCTTCGGGCGTATAAACGACGCGCTCTCCGGGGCGGGTTCGGTCGGCTTCCGGGGGTCGCGTCGGGAACTACGGCTCGTCGGTCGACTCGTCGTCGTCCTCTTCGTCGCCGGCCGACTCGTCGTCCTCCGCGCCCTCGAACTCTTCGAGGTCGGCTTCTTCTTCGTCCTCGTCTTCGTCTTCGTCTTCACCCTCGCGTTCGACCTCCACTTCGACCTCGATTTCGAGACCGTCCATCTCGAGTTCCGCCTCGGCCTCCGTCGCGCGGTCGACCTCGATTTCGAGTTCGTCCTCGTCGACCTCTACTTCGACCTCGACCTCGACCTCGACGTTCAGCTCGGACTCGTCGGACATACACGGTCGGCTTCGGACGGTCGGAGGAAAAGTCGCGTGGCCGTCAGCCGACGCGCGACGTCGGCCGCCTCAGAGCAGTCGCGACAGGAACCGCTTGCCGCGCTCGGTCTCGGGGTTCTCGAAGAACTGTTTCGGTTCGCCGGACTCGACGATTTCCCCGTCGGCCATCAGGACGATTCGGTCGCCCACCTCGCGGGCGAACCCCATCTCGTGGGTGACGACCATCATCGTCATCCCCTCGTCGGCGAGGTCCCGCATCGTTCCCAGGACTTCCCCGACGAGTTCGGGGTCGAGCGCGCTCGTCACCTCGTCGAACAGCATCACCTTCGGGTCCATCGCGAGCGCACGGGCGATGGCCACGCGCTGCTGCTGGCCGCCGGAGAGCTGATTCGGGTACGACCCCTTCTGCTTCGACAGTCCGACGCGGTCCAGCAGGTCCGCCGCCCGCTCGTTCGCCTTCTCCTTCGGCATCCCCTTCACCTTTCGCGGGGCGAGCGCGACGTTCTCCAGTGCCGTCTTGTGCGGGAAGAGGTTGAAGCTCTGGAACACCATCCCGATGCGCTGGCGCAGGCGGTTGATGTCCGCGTCCTTCGCGGAGATGGACTGGCCGTCGAGGCGAATTTCGCCGGACTGAATCTCCTCCAGCCGGTTGGCACAGCGAAGGAGGGTCGACTTCCCCGACCCCGAAGGGCCGATGACGACACACACCTCGCCGTCGGGGACGTCGAGGGAGACGTTCTTCAGGACGTGCGTCTCCCCGAAGTACTTGTCAATCTCGTCGAACTCGAGCAGCGGACGCTCGGTGCCGGCCGCCCGGGCGCTCTCTGCGGACTGCCCGTCGCGCTCGGTCGACGCCGACTCGGACTCGGTCCGCTCGGCGGAGTCGCTCATCGGTCACCCCTCCCCGCGGGGTCCGCACGCGCCTCCAGATAACGCACGAGCATCCCCATCGGGACCGTGATGGCGAGGTAGCCGATGGCGACGAGCAGGAGCGGCGTCCACGCGTCGAAGTTGGTGCTGTTCACGTTCCGGAAGAAGGAGATGAGCTCCGGGACGGCGATGAACGTCAGCAGCGACGTGTCCTTCACGAGGATGACCTGGTCGTTGCCGATGGCGGCCAGCGCGTTGCGCCACGCCTGCGGGAGCACGACCTCGCGCATCGACTGAATGTAGGACATCCCGAGCGAGCGGGCGGCCTCCATCTGGCCGTCCGGCACCGACTCGATGCCGCCGCGGATGGCCTCGCCGATGTACGCCGCGTGGTTCAGCGTCAGCCCGATGATGGCCGCCGGGTACGCGAAGTTCTGGAAGGGGAACTGCCCCGAGGGCCACAGCGCCGGGATGCCGAAGAACACGACCGCGAGTTGGAACAGGAGCGGCGTCCCGCGGAAGAACTCGATGTACCCCTTCGCGACCGACCGCGTGAAGGTGGTCTTCGAGACGCGTGCGAGTCCCACGATGACCCCCGCGGTCACCGAGAGGACGCTGCCGACCACGACGACGGTGAGGACGGTGTACAGCGCGTCGACGAACTGCGGCTGGAAGACCTCGACGAGCAGGGCGAAGTTCACCTGGACGACCACGATGTACGCGAGGAACGCGGCGATGACGAGGGTGAACAGCGCCGACCCGGCGACGCCGACCCACTTCAGCGTCCGGTCGTTCAGGAACCCCTCCCCGGTCCCGTCGGTCGTCGTTCCGTCGGAATATGTCTCTGCCATTGGTATGCGTTGAACGAATCAGGTAAAAGCTCTACGGGGTGGTCAGCCCGAGAAGTACTCGCTGTATATCTCGTCGTACGTCCCGTTCTCGCGGATGGTCGCGAGCGCTTCGTTGACCTGCTCGCGGAGCTCGTCGTCGTCCTGTCGGAACGCGATACCGTACTCCTCGACCGTCAGCGTGAGATACGGCGGGGCGTTCTCCCCCTCCGCCGCGGCCTCGCCGTCGCCCTCGACGAACCGGACTGCGTCCTCGTTCTGATTGACGAACTCGGCGCTGACCGTGTTGTCGTTGATGACCGCCGACACCTGGTTGTTCATCAGCGCGCTGAACGCCGCCGGAATCTGGTCGTAGCTCTTGATGGTCAGGTCGCCGTCGAGCTCCTCTTTGAGCTCCTCGGCGGCGGTCTGACCGGTGGTCCCCTTCTGGACGCCGACGGACTTACCGGCGAGGTCCTCCGCCGACTGCACCTCGCTGTTCTGGAGGACCACGATGGTCTGGTACGCGGTGAAGTACGGGTCCGAGAAGTCGACCTTCTCCGCCCGCGTGTCGTTGATCGTCATCGCCGACATGATGACGCGGAAGTTCCCGTTGTTCAGCGACGGGATGATGGTGTCGAAGCTGGTCTGCTTGAACTCGGGGTCGTACCCCAGCTGCTCGCCGAAGACGGCCTCGGCGATGTCCACGTCGAAGCCGACCAACTCGTCCTCGTTCGTCCGGTACTCGAAGGGCCGGTACGGGATGTCCGACCCGATGAGAATCTGTCCCTTCGACTCGCCGCCGGAGCCGCTCTCGTTACCGGAGGCGCTCCCGTTGCCCGAGGCGTTCCCCTCGCCGGAGCCACCCTCGGTCGTGGTCCCTTCGCTCGCGTTCCCGTCGCCCTCGCCGCCACCGCCGCCACCGATGCAGCCGGCGAGTCCGAGACCGGCGCCGATGCCGGCCGTCGACTTGATGTAGGTACGTCGGTCCATGCCAAGACTCATCGGCCGCACGGTATAATGCTTCTTCGGTCTTCTCCGGGCTCGTACGGCGATTTCTGCGGGAATCAGTACTCAGGATTCGTGATACGTTCGGCGTCGCTTCGTGTCGCCGCGGACCGTCGGTTGCGAGTTCCGCGACTGCGTCAGTCGCTCCCCTGCCGCGGTGGCGCGTGCTCGCGACACGGGTCGCTCGTACCGCCGCGGCGGCTCGTCGCGCTCGGAGCGGCCGCTTGGCTGCAACGCCGCGACCGCGTCAGTCTCCGCCCTGCCACGGTGGCACGTGCTCGCGACACGAGTCGCTCGCGGTGCGACCGAGTCAGTCCCCACCCACGAACCCGCTCTCCGAAACCGTCCCCTCGTCCTCGCCGCGGAGCGCGAACCACGTCGCCAGCCCGACGACGGCGGCCGCGAGGACGACGATGGCGGCGTTCGCGACCCGCACCGTCGGGCTGTAGATGAGCAGGTCGCGCCCGAGCAGCAGGTGGGCGAAGACGAGGACGAGCGCCGGCACGAGCGTCGTCCGGAGCCGCGGCATCGACCGCCCCGCCCAGAACGCCGCCGCCACGAGCGCGGCGAACAGCGCGAGCGACGAGAGCACGAACGCCGCCTGTGCGGCCGGCGTGTAGCCGAACAGGAGCGGCACCCTGCTCGTCAGCAGCGAGATGGGGAGGAGCCCGCCCGCGGTGAACAGCGCGAGCCGCGTTCGCCGCAGCGACGAACTCGCGTAGTCGCCGTCGGACGCGAACAGCGTCGTCAGCAGCAGCGACGTGAAGATGCTCAGCGCGGCGAGCAGGTGGGCCGCCTGCGTCGGTGGCGAGTAGCCGCCGGGAATCAGTCCGGAGAGCGTCACCGTGACGGCGCCGATGCTCACCTGGAGCGGCAGGAGGACGAGCGCGAGCGTCGCCGTCAGCTTCGCCCGGCCGCCGACGCGCCACGACCAGAGCGCCGTGCCGAGGATGAAGAAGCCGACCACCATCGCCACGAGCCGGTGGAACCACTCGACGAAGTCCGGCAGGGTCTGCGGGAGCACCCCACCGCTACACAGCGGCCACTGCGCCGAACAGGCGAGCCCCGACCCCGTCGCGGCGGTGTAGACGCCGAGCGCGACGAGGAGGCCGGTCAGCGCCGTCGTGAACGCGGCGAAGCCGCGAAAGGACGGCCGGAGGTCTGCACGGTCCATTATCCGGGACTCGGGGTCGGTCGTACTTAGGCCTGTCCGAACCGGGTCGGTCCGCGTCGGGCCGGGACGTGGCGCACGGTCGACGGCTACCCGCCGACGGCGTCCGGCTCGACGACGATGGTACCGTCGGCCCAGACGGTGACGAGGTGTCGTTCGAAGGGGAACCGGACGAGCCCTCGTCCGCGGGTACAGTCCTCGTTGCGGGGTGCGAACAGGGCGTCGAGCGCGTCGGTGTCGACCACGGACTCGAGCGGTGACGGGGCGTCGCCGGCGTCGACGCCCTCGACGGCCGCGATGGCCTCCGCGATGCTCGTTCCGATGTGGGCTCCGTCGTCCGGCTCGTGGTGGAAGGTTCGCTTCTCCGTCGGTCGGGTGTCGGTGGGGTCCATCATGTAGTTGCGAGTGTGTTCCGTATCGGCCGCTTCGGCCCACCGCCGTAGTCGGGTCCGGCGCTTCGCCGTCACCGTGACGGGCCGCCTCGACCCGGCTCCCGTCGCGTCGACTCACCACCCGCCGTGCCGACACGCCGCCGCTGCTCCCGGACGTGGACGCTCCCCAGGCTCTCCCCCTTCGTCCGTCCGGCGTCGATGCGCCGCTACGCCGGTTTCAGGGAAGAAGGTGCTGGCTATCCGTCGTTTTCACCGACCGGTTCGGAACTAAACGGAAGCGGCGGTGCCGACGGTGATTGTCCGAGCGGCGACTACGGATGCCGTCGTCGCGGCAAAGAAGGAGCGGGTCGGTCGTCGTCGATTCCGCCGTCGTCGATTCCGTCGCCCACTCAGTCGTCGGCGACGACCGTCCGGCGGGCGCCGGCGTCGGTCATCGCGAGCACGTCGTCGAAGAAGCCCAGCGTGTCCTCCGGGCCGGGGTTCGCCTCGGGGTGGTACTGGCGCGTGAGAACGTCCAGTTCCTCGTTCTCCAGCCCTTCTGCGGTGTCGTCGTTGACGTTCACCTGCGTGACGGTCAGCTTCGGACCGGGCTCGGCGACGGAGTAGCCGTGGTTCTGGGTCGTCATCACGACCTGGCCCGACTCGAGGTCGCGCACCGGCTGGTTGACGCCGCGGTGACCGAACGTCATCTTCTCGGTGTCGCCGCCGAGCGCGCGGGCGACGATCTGCTGGCCGAGACAGATGCCGGCGACGGGCACGTCGCCGACGAAGTACTCGACGAGCGCCCGTGCGGCCTCGAAGTTGGCCGGGTCGCCCGGCCCGTTCGAGACGAACAGCACGTCCGGGTCGAGCGACGCCACGTCCTCGATGCTCGCGTCGTAGGGGAGCACGTGCACGTCGGCGCCGCGTTCGACGAGTGAGTCCACGATGGAACCCTTCACGCCACAGTCGACGAGTGCGACCTGCGTGTCGGACTCGCTCCCGGACTCGGCGCGGACGACGCGGGCGCGGTCGACGCTGACTTGCTTCCCGATGTCGACGTGGTCGCTCATCCCCTCGCAGGCTTCCAGTTCCTCGCGGGCGTCCTCGGGGGTGACGTCGTCGCCGACGGCGATGCCACACCGCATGGCGCCCTCTTCGCGTACGCTCGTAACGAGTTCCCGGGTGTCGACGTGGTCGATGGCGGGGACGCCCTCGTCGGCGAGCCACTCGACGACCTCGTCGGTGAGCTCGCGAGCGATGGCCGCGGTCGGGTGGACCCGCTCGGACTCCATCCGTTCGGTTCGGACGCCGTAGTTGCCGATGAGGGGGTACGAGAACGTGAGGACCTGCTCCTCGTAGGAGGGGTCCGTGAGGCTCTCTTCGTACCCCGTGTATGCGGTCGTGAACACCAGTTCTCCGCGTGTCCGGCCGGGGGCGCGTCCGCGCCCTTCGAGTACGCGCCCGTCGGCCAGCGCGATGTAGGCGTCCGACATTACGAGAAGCGTATAGAGCCACGAGCATAAGTGTTGCTTTCGAAGCGATGTTACGAATTTCGTAATCGCTAAGGACGGCGATACCCACGTCGGTGTATGGACGACCTGGACCGCCGCATCCTGAACGTGCTCAGACGGGACGCACGAACCCCGTACACGGAGATTGCCGAGCGCGTCGGCACGAGCGAGGGGACCGTCCGCAACCGCGTCGAGCGGATGACCGAGGACGGTGTCATCGAGCGGTTCACGGTAACGACCCACACGGGGAACGTGAAGGCGATGATAGAGGTGACCGTCGCCGTCGACGTGGACACCACCGGCGTGTCGGACGACATCGCCGACTGGGACGAGGTGGACTTCGTCTGGCAGGTGAGCGGCGAGGAGGACATCGTGCTCGTCGTCGACTGCGTGGACACGCGCGCGGTGAACGAACTCATCACGAAGGCCCGCGAGTTGGAGGAGGTAAAGAGCACGAAGACCCGGCTCATCCTCGACGAGCGACTGGGGTAGCCGGCCGAGGTGCGACGGTCGAACTGGGCTGGCCATCCGCGCCCGTCGAACCCAGTTGGTCGTCCGCGCTCGGCAAGCCGGGTTGGTCGGTCCGCACCCGAGGAACCGGGCTGCGAATCTCGAAGGCGGCTCGAACGGCCTTGATTCTCGGACGCTCCCGGCCTTCGGCCGGTCTCAGTTCTCGACCGGCTCGGCGTCCATCCAGTCCTTCTGGGAGTGTGAGACGGTGTACGCCCGGTTGAGCAGCCGGTCGAGCGGCCCGAACTTCGTCATCGCCGTCACCCGCCCGTCCCGGATGGCGTCGGCGACGGCCCGCGGTTCGAGGGAGTCGGCGTCGATACGGGTGTACGCCCGGCCCACCTCGACGGGGTAGTGGGCGTCGCTGCCGCCGACGAGCGGGAGGCCGAGGTCGCGGGCGAGCTTTTTGGTGGCCTCGATGTGTTCGGGGTTCTTCCCGTTGATTTCGACGGCGTCGAAGTCGGCGTCGGCGTCGCGGGCGCCGCTGTTGCGGAACGGGTGGGCGAGAATCGCCGCACAGCCGTTGTCGTGGGCGTAGTCGACGACCTCCGCGGGGGTGTACCCCTGGAGCGCCGTCCGTCGCGGCGGACTCTCGCCGACGACGACGACGTGACCCTCCGTCGTCGACACCTCGATACCCGGGATTGTGGGGAGGCCGACCTCCGCCGAGTACGCGTAGTCGTGGTTCGTCGCGGCGAGGCCGTCGAGACCGCGGAGCCGAGCCCCCGCGGCGAGCAGCCGGAGTCCGACGGGGTCGAACCGTGTCGGGCGACCGGCCCACCCGTGGAAGAACCGACTGTGCGTGTGGAGGTCGACGGAGTACACGAGCCGACGTTCTCCGGGGCGGCTCTTTGTTCTTGTCTTCTCCGCGGCGCCCGTAGCGCGCGCACGGCGAAGGCGCCCGCACCGAAGCATCCTTAGCCCCCCTGTGCCATGAGACGGCCATGAGTACGGAAGACGCCATGTCGTCCAAAGACGAGGCGACGCCGGCCGAGGGGTCGAGCGACGCGGAGACCCACAAGAACGCCCGGAAGAACGTCGTCGCCGTCGACGAGAACGACGAGGAACAGGACGTCGTCAACCGGCTGGACGCCCACATGGGCGACGGCATCCGCCACCGAGCGTTCACCGCGCTCGTCTTCGACGGCGAGGGGCGCATCCTGCTCGGCCAGCGCGCCCCCGGCAAGCGCCTCTGGGACACGTACTGGGACGGCACCGTCGCCTCCCACCCCGACCAGGGCCAGTCCCAGAAAGAGGCCACCCGCCTCCGCCTGGAGGACGAACTCGGCGTCACCCCCGACCAGTACGACGACCTCCGCGTGACGGACAAGTTCGAGTACAAGCGCTACTACCCCAACGAGGGCGTCGAGTGGGAGGTCTGTACCGTGCTGAAGGTGACGCTCGACGACACCTCCCTCGACCCCGACCCGGAGGAGATCGGCGGCATCCTGTGGGCCGACTACGAACACCTCTACGAGAACCCCCGGTTCTACCGTCAGCTGCGCTGGTGCCCCTGGTTCGAGATTGCCATGCGGCGTGACTTCTCGTAACCTCCTCCTCGACGCTTCGGTCCGCGACGCCTTACGTTCGCACGCTCGGAGCGGGGCACCCCGAGAAGTGTGTGGCGTGCTGATCGGCTCGCGGGCCGACCCCGACGAGTCGGACGCCGTCCGCGACGCCCGTCCCGTCCCGAACGTCGCCGCCGACCCTCGGACGCACTACGAACTCGACCCCGAGGCGACGCTCGCCGAAATCGAGGCCGCCGAGGCGGCCGGCGACGACGTGGTCGGCTTCTACCACTCACACCCCCGTGGTCCACCGGAGCCGAGCGACACAGACCGGCGACAGGCGACGTGGCCCGGCTACGTCTACTGTATCGTGGTTCCGGGTTCCGACGAGGACGAGGAGTTCGTCGTACGGGCGTGGCGCTGGACCGGGGAGGCGTTCGAGTCGCTGACGGTCGAGGTCGTGGACGACTGATGCCGGAGCACCGGTGGGACGACTCACCTGCCGGCCGGGGAGCGACGGCCAGCCGAACCACCCGCGGGTGGGGCTCCGGAAGGGGCGACGGGGCTTCCGCAGACAATTCGAATCACGCTCCGGCCCGGACACCTCCAACCGGCTACACTCGAAAACGAATCCCTTTCCCACCACAGACGCCAACCCACGGGCGATGACCGAGCCGGAACTCTACGACGACCTCAGCGGACAGGTCGCCCTCGTCACGGGCGCGAACCGCGGTATCGGGGCCGAAATCGCCACCCAGCTCTCCGAGCTCGGCGCGACCGTCTACGCCGGGTCCCGGAGTCAATCCAACGAGACGCCCGAAGGGACCGAGCGCGTCCTCCTCGACGTGACCCAGGAGGGAGACGTCGAAGCCGCCGTCGACGGCATCTTCGACGAGGTCGGCCGCCTCGACGTACTCGTCAACAACGCCGGCGTCGGGGAGTTCGGGAACGTTCGAAAATCGCTCCGCGATTTTCGAGCCAACCAGAACGCTTCGCGTTCTGGTGACGACATCGTCGCGGAGCCCACCGCCGAAATCGACCGGACGCTGGCGACCAACCTCCGCGGCCCGATGGTCGTCTGCAAGCACGCCGTTCCCCTCCTTCTCCAGAACGAGGGCGGGCGCGTCGTCAACCTCTCCTCGGGGATGGGCGCGCTCAACGAGGCCCAGTCCGGCGGCTCCCCCTCGTATCGAATCTCGAAGACGGGCATCAACGGCCTCACCGCGTACCTCCACGGGGAGTACGCCGACGACGGCCTCATCGCCAACTCGGCGTGTCCGGGGTACGTCAAGACCGACATGGCCGGCGACGACGCCACCCGACCGGTGGAGAAGGGCGCCGAGACACCGGTGTGGCTGAGCCGGTTCGAGGCGGGGAGTCCCGCCGGCCGGTTCTGGCGGGACAAGGAAGTCATCGACTGGTAGAGCGCGAAGACGACTATTTCTCCTCCCGACGGTTCGTCTCGACGCCGAGGGAGCCGACGCTGACGACTGCGGCGGCGGGCTCGAGACCCAACGGGACGACGGCGGTCGTCCCGCCTCAGAGGTTCGCGTCGAGGAACGCCGTCGCGTGGCCGACGACCTGCTCGAACGTCTCGCCGTGGTAGACGCCGAAGTGGTCCGTCGGGAGGCTGACGTACGTCGCGTTCGGCATCTTCCCGGCGGCGCTCGACACCGAGTCGGCCGAAGCGACCTCGTCGCGGGTCCCGCCGAGCAGGAGGGTCGGGCAGGTCACGTCGCCGACCGTCCCGACCGGGCGGTACCGGAGCAGGGAGAGGAACGACCGGGCGGGGAGTTCGTTGTCCCACGCGTCGTCGCTGTCGAGGAGGTCGAGGTAGCCGGCGCGGGTCCCGGGCTGGACGAACGCGGCCGTCCCGGTTTCGTCGGCGACGGGAAGCGTGTGGTCGCCGAGCGCGATAGACTGGAGTCTGTCGCGGACGCCGGCGGCGACGCGCTTGAGCCCGGTGACGACGCCGCCGGAGAGGACGAGCGACCGACCGTCCAGCAGCGGGGTGACGCCGACGACGGCGTCGACGCCGGTGTCCTCGGCGGCGACCCGGACCGCGTGGCCCGCCGAGAGCGAGATGCCCCAGAGCGCCAGCCGGTTCTCGTCGATGCCGTCCAACCGGCGGACCGCCGTGATGGCGGCGCGGAGGTCCGCGAGCTGTCGCTTCGGGCTGACGAGCCCCCGCGGTTCGCCCCGGCTGTCGCCGAAGCCGCGGTAGTCGAAGAGGTAGACGGCGTACCCGCGCTCGGCGAGGCGCTCTGCGTACGCCGGGAGGCCCCACCGTCGTTCGGCGGCGAAGCCGGGCGCCATGACGACCACGGGTGCGTCGACCGGTCGGTCCGGGCGGTAGAGCCAGCCGACACACTCGGTGTCGTCGCTACGAAAGCGGGCGCGGACCTTCGAGAACTCGAAGCGTGAGGGCTCGCGCTCGACGAGGAGGCGCTTCACGCCGCACCCCCGGAGGCGTCGGCGGTCTCGTCGAGGGTCTCCGACTCCTCGTCGACGGACTCCTCCAGCGTGTCGAGCACGCGCGTCGAGAACTCGGTTTCGCTGATGCGGTAGGAACACAGTGCGTCGAACCACTCGGGTTCGGCGTGCCACGTTCCCTGTACGTCGTCGTCGGCTCGGACCACGGTGGCCTCAACGCGGGCGGGCTCCCAGCGGTCGTCTTCGACGAGGTCGATGAAGGTGTTGAGCGCGCGGCCCATCTCGGGGTGGTGGACGCGCTCGCCGGGGAAGGCGGTGAGGTAGGTCAACTCGACTTGATCCCCGCGTGAGAGTGCCTCCACGCTGATGCCGTTGCTACGGAGTTCGGCCTCCAACCCGGTCATGTCGTCGCTCATACAGTGCGCTACGACCGCGGGGGGCTAAACGCTTGCCGCAGAAACGGGGAGACGGCGCCGGGCAACGCCGTCCCCCGTGGCGTGTGGGGTGCCGGGCGACACCACACACTGAGTCGATGCGTCGAACGGGGTACCGTACAGAGGCACAGACGACGGTCCCGGACGACGGCAACGGGGTTGAGGGGGTGATTCCTCTTAATTTCTGGGTGAAGAACGTTTCACCTCCTGTCGGCAGGCCGTCGGGAGCGAAGACCCCTTACGTCGGAGGCGGCCAGGGGACGTATGACCGACGGTACCCGCCCGACCCACGACGCGCTCTTCGGCGTCCTGGCGAACGAGACGCGTCTCCGCATCGTCGAGGCGCTCGGTGACCTGAGCGAACCGGGCGAGTACTCCACGATTCCCTTCTCGGAGCTGCAGGAGGCCGTCGGCGTCGAGGACAACGGGAAGTTCTCCTACCACCTCAACAAACTGACCGGCTACTTCGTCGTCCGCTCCGAAGGGGGCTACCGCCTCGAACTCCCCGGGATTCGCGTCTATCAGGCGCTCCAGTTCTGGCTCCAGGAGCCGGTCACCGTCGAGCCCCACCACATGGGGTACGTCTGTGACTTCTGTGAGGAGGGCGGACTGTCCATCAGCTATCGGGACGGACGGTACCACGTCGGCTGTCGCGACTGCGGGACGAAGTATCAGGAGTACCCGCTCTCCGCGGCGGCGTTCGACCCCGACGACCCCGAGTCGCTCGAACGGGCGGCTGTACGGCGTAGCTGGCAGGACAAGTTCGCCTTTCTGCAAGCGGTCTGCCCGTACTGTTCGGGGCCGGTCTGGCGGTCGGTCGAGGGCGGCGACCGGATTCCTACCCCGCCGTGTGAGGATGCACACGTCTCGATGCTGCACTCCTGTGACCGGTGCAACTGGTTTATCCACACGTACGCCGGGGCGGTCATGACGATACACCCCGCAGCCGTTTCGTTCTTCTACGAACGGGGGGTCGACATCTACGAGACGCCCCCGTGGGACAACGTCTACACACAGCTCGAACAGGTGGAGTCGACCGACCCCCTGCGAATCGAGTCGCGATACCTCTGTGCGGGGGACGAGTTACGGCTCCTGTTCGACGAATCGCTCGACGTACTGGAGTCTGTCGTCGTCGAGGACGTATCGTCGGACAGTCAGATAAAACAGGTCGCCCGCGGCGGCGGTCTCGCGGAGTTCGCCGAGGACGACGGATAGACGACCGAAGTAGCTGCTGTCGACCGGATTCCGGTGACACCGCCCGTCCGGCGTCGGGCCACCCCGTCCGAGTCGCCGGCTCGACGACGGGCTCGTCGGTCCCGCTCTCAGAAGCGAAGGACCCTTCCGTCGGAAGGGAGCAGGACGTTCATGGCCGAGTCGGACGCTCCGACCCAAGACGCCCTCTTCGGCGTCCTGGCGAACGAGACGCGCCTCCGAATCGTCGAGGCGCTCGGCGACCTGAGCGAGCCGGGCGAGTACTCGACGGTTCCCTTCTCGGAGCTGCAGGAGGCCGTCGGCGTCGAGGACAACGGGAAGTTCTCGTACCACCTCAACAAGCTGGTCGACCCCTTCGTCACCCGAACCGACGCGGGCTACCGCCTCGAACTCCCGGGCATCCGAGTGTACCAAGCGCTCCAGTTCTGGCTCGAATCCGACGTCACGGTCGACCCGCTCCCTTCCGGCGGCATCTGTGACTCCTGTGGCGAAGCGACGCTCCTCGGCTATCGCGGCGGGCGTATGCACATCCGCTGTCACGACTGTGACATCGAGTACTCCACCTACCCCCTTCCGGCGGCCGCGTTCGACCCCGACGACCCCGAGTCGCTGAAGCGTGCGGCGACGAATCGGCTCCGTCGTGACTACGCCGCGTTCCGCCAGAATCACTGTCCTTACTGTTCCGGGTCGGTCAGCACGACCGTCCAGGACGGTGAACGACTATCTGCGCCGTTACTGGAGGACGAGAACGTCGCAGTCAGACACGCGTGCAATCGATGTAACTGGTACCTCCACACGCACGCGGGGTCGGTACTGACGGTTCACCCGCGTGCGGTGTCGTTCTTCTACGACCGCGGCGTCGACATCTACGCCGTTCTCCCCTCCGACAACGTCTACGAGCAGTTCGAACGGGTCGAGTCTACCGACCCGCTCCGAATCGACGTCCGGTTCTGCTGTGAAGGGGACGAACTCCGCTTCCTCGTCGACGACTCGCTCACCGTCCTCGACTCGTCAGTCGGCGCGATTCCAGACAGGGAGCCGAAGGAGAAACCGCCGGAGTTCTGACGGGTGCCGCCGGACGGCCGACGGCGGCCAGTCGGTCCGGACCGACCCGACGAGCCGAACTCAGCGAACGTCTTCGAGCGACACCGCGGAGCCGGCGTCGACGGAAATCCACTGCGTCGCCAACTCGACGGTACGCGTGTCCGCGAACACCGTCACCTCCGTCGGGTCGTCGATGTCGTCGAGGTGACACTGTAGCTCGAAGCGAGGGAGAGCGTACAGCGAGTCGTCGTCGCGGCGTTCGGTGATGCTCATCGACTCACGACCTCGGGCCTCGTTCCGCGTCCATGTTCGTCTGGTGGCGACACCGAACTCGTATAAAAATCTGTCACGCCGAGTATCACTGATGAGAACGCCTCGTGTCGACTCACGGTGAGCCGTCGGTACTCGCCTGCACGGAACCGACGCCGGCATCACAGTAACCGGTCGGCCTCGGTGTCGCAGACCTCGATGCGGGCTCCACGCCGGGTCCGGCCGCCGCGTGCCAGCGTCTCGGCGGGTCAGTGAGGTGACTCGAAAAGTGACGCGTCCGACCGTCCCGTGGTCCGGCCGGACTCGCCTGCCGCACCGTCGCGTGCCATGCAGATACTCTCAACCACCTACAGTAATTAAACCTGACTATGCTCGAGGTGGGTATCTCGCGGGTACGGTGGGAACCGACGGTCGTTCGGCCCGGACGCCCGACGAAGGTGTGTCGACCCGAGAGGGGCCGATACTGGTCGGCGGCGAAGACGGCAAACAGGCCGGCCACAGAAGGAGGTTCGTCCGCGACGGAGGGAGCCGAACTCGGGTTAGAGGTGGCTACCCGTTGCCGAACATGGAGCGCATCATCGGATGCATCTCCATGAGCTGCTCCTCGGCGATCTCCTCGTACAGCTTGTACGTGATGGAGACGGCGAGCAGCAGCCCCGTGCCGGAGACGCCGCCGATGGTGCCGAGCATGTTGGCGAGGACCGCGAGCAGGCCGACGAGCGCGCCGCCGATGACGGTCACCTGCGGGATGTAGCGTTCCATCACCTTCTCGATGACCTGCGGGTTACGCCGGAAGCCGGGAATCTGCATCCCGGAGTTCTGAATCTGTTTCGCCGTGGCCTCCGGCCCCATTCCGGTGGTCTCGACCCAGAAGACGGCGAAGATGGCGCCGCCGATGACCATGAACGTCAGGTCGATGGCGACGCGGAGGGCGACCTGCCACGGTTCCTGTGCGATACCGGTCCACCACATCCAGTCACCCGGTGCCTGGATAGGGTTGAAGTAGTAGAAGAACCCGGCGGTGGGCTGGCCCTGCTGGTTGTACACGCCGAGCCAGTTGGGCATCCCGGCGGCGCCGAGCTGGCTCTGGAGGATGCGCCCGAGGAACTGGATGTTCGCCTGCAGGGCGCGGACGAGAATCATCGGCAGGACGGAGGCGTAGATGAGCTTCACCGGGAAGCGACCGCGAGCGCCCTTCACGCGGGCGTGACTCAGCGGAATCTCGATGCGGACGCTCTCCGCGTACACGACGACGACAAAGATGAGCACCGTCGTGACGAGCGCGATGAGCTGCCCCTGGCCCATGAAGATGGCCTGGAGGCCTTCGGCGGTCAGCGGCGAGCCGATGTCGATGCTCCCGGTGATGATGCCGACCCACGCCGGCAGGAAGCCGATGTTGCCGGTGAGCCCCTGCCAGCCGAACAGCCCGCCGATGAGCTGCTGGCTCACGCCGGCGATGATGAACAGGCCGATACCGGAGCCGACGCCCCACTTCGAGACGATCTCGTCCATGAAGAGGATGAGAATCCCCCCGACGGCGATTTGGGCGAAGATGAGCACCTGAACGCCGAAGATTCCGACGCCGAGCGCGTCGGCGAGGTTGCTACTCGCCGGGAGGAATCCGCCCGCGAACACCATCGGGATGCCCGTCAGGAAGATCATCGCGACGACGAGCAGCTTCTGGAGCCCCTGGTAGAGAATCTGGTCGCGCGGGTCGTCGGTGTCGAGTCCGAGCAAGTCCGCGCCGCCCAGTAGTTGGAGGACGATGGACGCCGTGACGATGGGCCCGATTCCGAGCTGGAGAATCGACCCCTGGCTCCCGCCCAGAATCGAGCGGAACTGCCCGAATAGGTCGTTGCCTTGCTCAGCGAGCCCCCACACGGTGATGTTCGTGAGGAAGAAGTACAGTACGAGGATGCCGGCCGTCCACCCGAGTTTCCGCTTGAAGGGAACGTGCCCCTCGGGCCGAACTACCGACGGCATGCGCGTCAGTAGTGGTTCGGCGGCTTCTTTCCATCCCATGCACGGTACTTCCGGTCGGGGTTTGTATGTGTGTCGCTTCGGTAACTTCCCTGTGAGTGTGTGAGGATGTAGCGTGTTTGTGTGCGGTAACGATGGCCAAACGTCGGGTGTCGGATTCGACTCTCGGTGGGTTCGTTTTCGGGCTGCTGGAGCAGTAGCGTCCGGAAGCCCTGCGAAAGCCCCCACGCTCTCGGCCCCTTTCGAAGCCCACCCTGCAGTACAACCTCACACCTCCCCAGCCTCCGGACGGCCGCTACAAGGGCGGCCGTGGTCCCTCGCGCGTCGAGCCGCGACACGGGGTCGGGGCGGCGCGCGCCGGCGACCGTTGTATCGGTCGTCGCATCCGTGTGAGGACTCTGCTGAGTCACCGTTGCTCCGTTAGTTCCGAACCGATTCTGCTCCATTCGGCGATGAGCTGTGGGTCAAAACGAACCCACCGAGAGTTCGTCCCACCCACACGGAACGACAGAACGCCGAGAACCAACGTCCCTTTAATCGATACCCCGCGAACTACCACGCAAGAGAAAGATGCAGACACACATCGTGCCGGTCGGCTTCGACTACGACCGGCTCATCGCCCCGCTCATCCGGGACCAGATGGACGTCGACCGCGTGGTCCTCTTGGAGGGCGCCGTCGGGAGCGAGGCGAACGTCGAGTACTCCCGTCGACTGTCGGGGAAGCTGGAGAAGGACTTCCGGAACCTCCTCGGGGCACGTACCGAGCGCCTCGTTCTCGACGACGTGTACGACTACGACGCCGCCTTCAAAGAGGCGTACGACCTGATCAACGCCGAACTCGACGCCGGGACGGCGGAAGGTGACGGGACCGGTAGCGAGGTGGAGAACGACACCGACGCCCGGCCCGAACCCCGCGACGTGTGGGTGAACGTCAGCGCGATGCCCCGGCCGGTCTCCTTCGCCTTCGCGACCGCCGCCCACTCCATCATGGTCGAACGGCAGGCCGACCGCGACCGCATCCACACGTACTACACGGCGCCCGAGAAGTATCTCGAGACCGAACTCGCCGAGGAGTTACGCGCCGCCGAACGCCTCCTCTCGGACGTGCGCGCCGGCGACTTCTCCGAAGGGGAGGTCGACGAGCGCCTCGACTCCATCGCCGACCTGCTCTCGGAGTTCGACGAGCGCGGCACCACCATCGGGGCGAAGCGCATCGGCGAGAGCCACGTCGTCGAACTTCCGGTCGCCTCCTTCTCGAACGTCAAACCGTTCGAGGAACTCGTCCTCTTCACCCTCGGCGAACACGGGGAGTTCGCCTCCGTCTCGGAGCTCGCAGAGACCCTCGCCAGCGACCTCGACGAGGAGTACACCGACAGCTTCCGCTCCAAAGTCCTCTACAACGTCGACCGGCTCGGCCCCGGCGGGAAGGGGTACATCGAACAGGAGGAGCGCGGGAAGTCCTACCGGACGAAACTGTCCCGCATCGGTCAGCTGTGGGTCCGGGCGCACGCGGACGGGGAGTGACGCGGGAGCCCGCTCAGTTCCCGAACCCGGGCTCGCCCGCCGGAGCGGGAAGCGGACTCGCCGGCAACTCAGCAGGTACGTCGGGGTCGTTGTAGACGCCGGGGGCGACGTCGTTCGGGCCGTCGGGGTACAACAGCGACGCGAGCGCCTGAATCTGGTCGCGGCCGACCGCGAGTTCGAACTGTCCGCCGCCGTACAGTGACACCCCGCGTTCGTCCGCCCACTCGACGGTCTCGAACAGCGACTCGACGGTGCCGAACCGAGACGGCTTGACGTTGAGCCAGTTTGGCTCGAACGGGAGTTCCTCGACGCTCTCGACGCCGGTGATGGGGTAGTCCCACGAGACGCGCCCCCCGTGCTCCTCGACCAGCGCCGCCACCTCGTCGCTCACCCCCGGGTCCTCGACGACGGCGTCGGGGAACCCCTCGAACACCCGGCGGTAGAGGTCGGGGTCGGCCGGGTTGTCCACCTCGGTCCCCTCGTAGCGTCCCTTGAGGTCGAGCACTCGCACGGCGCCCGTCTCGGCGAGGTCGGCGACGAGGTCGTCCGTCCAGTCGGGTGTGGGGTCGAGTTTGAACTCGATGTCGGGGACGCGCTCCCGGATGGCCTCGACCCGGTCGGTCGTCGGCGGGTCGCCCAGCCGCGTGGAGGCGACGAAGCGGACTGGCGCGTACTCTCGCTCCAAGGTCTCCCCCAGACTCCGGTCGGACTGACGGAGCGCGAGGTCGAGCGCCGCACTCTCGACGGCCCACCGGCGGTAGTGCCGGGACGCCTCCCGCTCGGGAGGCTTGGTCGGGAAGAGGTCGACTTCGCCGTCCTCGATACCTTCGTCGAGCGCGCCGGAGAACTCGCCGAACGTCCACTCCCCGTCGAGGCCCCACTCCGAGACGAGGTCCGTCGGGGCGTCCGCGAGGGCGTCGTGGTCCTCGGCGTCGTAGGTCACGTCCTCGCCGCGGCCGGTCGCCGCCTCGCCGCGAAGCAGGAAGGTCGTGGACTTCCGGAGGAAGCCGCTGGAGGTGTCGCGCTCGTGGCGTTCGCGGCTCGACTCCTCGACGACGAGCGGCAGGTCGGCGACCCGGTCGAAAAGCGTCATGACTCGCGCTACGGCGGGCGACGGGATAAATCGGATTGCAGGACGGACGCGGGACGCCCGTCGACGTGGGCGTCGGTCGGCGCCGGTCGCTTCGACCGCGACTCAGGCGTCGAACTCGGCACCGCAGGTCGGACAGCGCAGCGTGAACCCGTCCTCGGCGAAAAAGACCGCGAGTTCGTCGCTGTCGCCACACTCGGGACAGGGCTGAGGGACGCGCATCTCGGTGCTCCCCTTCGGCGCGCCGAGCGCGAGCGCGACGACGTGCTCGCCGTCCGCGCCGACCTCGGCGTCGTTGCGGCCGGACTGGTAGTCACCGCGTGCGAACCGAATCGCCTCGCCGGCGCCGACTTCTACCTCGCCGTCACGGGTCTCGAACGTCGCCGTTCCGCTGATGACGTAGAACAGTTCCTCCTGGTCGAGGTGGGTGTGCATCCCCGCCGAGAAGGAGTCTCCCGGCGCGAGGTCGTAGTGGTTGATGGCGAGGTCTTCGGTGCCGAGAGGGTCGGAGAGTCGCGAGACGCTGACGCCCGCGAAGTTCGTCTCCTCGACGTCGTCGACGCTGACTTTCTCCATGGTCCGTCGTGACGGGGCGGGCAGAAAAAGGGCGGAGTTCGCGTCGCCGTCGACGGGTGGCGTCAGTTCCGTCCCGACAGCGCCCCGACCTCCGCCTTCTTCGCGCGCGTCGACAGCGCGAGGAACGTCGCCGTCAGCGTCAGGACGACCGCGCCGGCGGCACCGACGTAGTGAATCGCCGCCGGGTGGGTGAAGTAGCCTGCCGCGTTCACCGTCTGGCCCGGCAGGAGGGTGTGGTGGGGCGTCCCGACGATGGGGACGAAGTAGTCCACGAGGTCGTTGAACCCGTACCAGAACACGGCGACGCCGACCGCCCACACCGGGAAATCGGAGTAGCGGTGGATGAGAAACGCCTGTACGACCATCGCGAGGTGGCTGAAGAACAGAAAGAGGTACATCGGCAGAATCGTCGACGCAAGGAAGCCGTCGGCGAACGCGAGCAGGACGAACGGCGTCCACAGTCCGAGCTTCCAGCAGCCGAAGAAGGCGAGCGCGTTCACCGCCTCGTTCGAGCGACCCAGCTTCCACAGGGCAAGCGACAGCGCGATGAACAGCGTCGCCGTCGGCGAGTCGGGGACGAGCGGCCACATCACCGGCGGCTCGAACGCCAACTGGCCCGTGATGACCGGCGTCGACAGGGGAATCGGAGTGACGCCGTAGTACCAGAATCCGAAGAGGGTACCGACGGCGTTGATGGCGACGACGAGCCACGCGATGCGGAGCCCGAAGTCCTCGAGCCACCGCGGGAGCGGAGCGAGCCACTTGGGCAAGGCATCACGGTCAGGGAGCCGACCGCGGGACGCCTGCCGTGCGGCCGAGTCGGACCCCGACCCGGGGTCGGACTCGGACGCGGCGTCGGACTGCGACATGGGCGAACGCTCGGCGGTCGGCCTCAAAGCGGTGGCGATGCCGGTGAACCGGCCGCGACCCTCGACCCTCGACGCTACGAGCGTCTACCGTCCCTCGCCGATGCGTTCGCCGACCTCGTACCCGTTCCACAGCGCCCGGTGGACCCGGCCCTCGCCGACGACCCAGTCGCCGGCGAAGTACAGTCCGTCGACCTCCCCACGCCGGAGGACGTCGGCGTCGGCACCCTCGTTCGGCTGGGCGTAGCGCCAGCGCTGGAGGTCCGTCCAGTCCGGGTCCGCGAGCCGGTCGTCGTCGAGGAGGGTGGCGGCCTTCGCGGCCGCGGCGTCGACGACCGCTCCCTCCGGGTCGTCGTAGTGTTCGTCCGACCACTCGGCGCCGAGTTGGACCACGAGCAGGGTCTCGCCGTCGGGGACGTGGCCGCGCTTACACTCCTCGCGGGAGAGCCACCCCACGTCGTGGTCCTTGTCGACGTTGACGAGGCCGTACCACGGGCGGTCGAGTTCGAAGGGGTAGTGGAGAATCGCCGACAGCGTCGGTCGGTAGGAGACGCTGCCCACGGCCTCGCGGAGGGCGGGGAGGTGTTCGCTCTGCCAGTGCGTGGCCGCCAGCAGGGCGGCCGTCTGGGGCGCCGGCGGCGTGAGCACCAGCGCGTCGAATGGGCCGTGAGCCTCGCCATCGGTGTCGGCGAGATGCCACCCCCACTCGTCTCGCGCCCCTTCGACGCCGTCGACTCCGCCGGTCTCGACACGCTCGACCGCCTCGACTCGCGTCTCGCGTTCGACCGTCGCGTCCGTCCGGTCGAGCAGGCGCTTCGCCAGCTGGGTGATGCCCGTCTCCCACGTCCACTTGTGGGCGTCGCCGCGCTCCTCGTCGCCCGCCGAAATCGCGCCGTCGCTCGTGAACGTCCAGACGGGGAGCTCCACGTCGACGAGACCGTCCTCGCCCAGTTCGCGGAGGAGGTCGTCGGTCCGGTCGTCCGCTTTCACGTAGTTGGCGCCGTGGTCGTACCGACAGTCGTTCCGCCGGCGCGTGGCGGCACGACCGCAGACGCCGCGACTCTTCTCGAGAATCGTCACGTCGACGTCTGCGTCGCGCAGGGCGTACGCGGCGCCGACACCGGCCGGACCGGCGCCGACGATGGCGAGAGACTCCATGCCGGGAGGTGGGACGCGCGGCGCAAAAGGGTTCGACTACCGGCCGTGTGTGTCGACCGGTGGCGAAGCTCTCCGTGGGGTCGGCCCCGGGAAACGCTCATTTCCGCGCACACCCAACCCTCGTGTAGTGAGTTACGACGCAGTTCTGTTCGACAACGACGGCGTGCTCGTGACGCTCGTCGAGCGCGCCGTGCTCCGGGAGGCCGCCGCTCGGACGTTCGCGGACTTCGACCTCGACCCGCACCCGGACGACGTGGAGGCGCTCACCGTCGGGGTCGCCCCCGACACCCTGCGCTCGCTCGCCGAGCGATACGGCGTCGACCGCACCGCGTTCTGGGCCGCCCGCGACCGCCGCTCCTCGGAGGCGCAGGTCGCCGAGGTCCGCGCGGGCCGCAAGCGGCTGTACGACGATTTCGACGCCGTTCGGTCGGTCGCCGGCGACGACACCCCCATGGGAATCGTCTCCTCGAACCAGCAGGCGACGGTGGACTTTCTCCTCGACCATCACGACGTGAACCACCTGTTCGAGACAGCCTACGGCCGCGAGCCGACGCCCGAGAGCCTCGAACTGAAGAAGCCGAACCCCCACTACCTCCGGCGGGCGCTCGCCGACCTCGACGCCGACCCCGAGGCGACGCTGTTCGTCGGCGACAGCGAATCCGACGTGGTCGCCGCCGACCGCGCCGGGCTGGACTCGGCGTTCGTCCGCCGGCCCCACCGCGCGGACGCCGTCCTCGACGCCGACCCGACCCACGAACTCGACGGGCTCGACGAGCTTCCGGACCTCGTCGACGGCGGATGAACGGGTTCCGGCCCGGCGATGGCCGAGTCGGACCCGACTCCCGGCGCGAACCGACGAGCCCTAAGTGCCCCGACCCCTGGTGCCCGTATGTACGACCTTCCGCCGGTCGGTCTCGGGACGATGGGTCTCGACGGCCCGACGGGCGCCGACGCGGTCGCGACGGCGCTCGACCTCGGCTACCGACACCTCGACACCGCACAGATATACGACAACGAGTCGGTCGTCGGCGACGGTCTCGCCGCGTCGTCCGTCCCGCGCGAGGACGTGCTCCTCGCGACGAAGGTGTGGGCCGACAGCCTCTCGCCGGCGACGACGCTGCGCGAGAGCGTCGAGGCGAGCCTCGACCGCCTCGGCGTCGACGCCGTCGACCTCCTGTACGTCCACCGGCCCATCGAGACGTACGACCCCGAGGTCACGCTCCCCGTCCTGGACGAGTTCGTCGACGACGGCCGCGTCGGCGCCGTCGGCGTGAGCAACTTCACTGTCGAAGAGCTGGACGAGGTACGGGAGCTGCTCGACTCGCCGCTCGGCGCCCACCAGACGGAGTACCACCCGCTCTTTCAGCGCCCGAAGCTGGTCGAGCACGCCCGCGAGGGCGGCTACCCGCTCGTCGCCTACTCGCCGCTGGCCGGTGGGCGAGTCTTCGACGTACCGGAGTTGACCGACGTCGCCGAGAAACACGACACCACGGAGGCCGCGGTGAGCATCGCGTGGCTCGCCGGCCTCGACGTCGTCGTCACGATTCCGAAGGCGTCGAGCCGAGCCCACTTGGAGGCGAACCTCGCCGCCGCGGAGCTCGAACTCGACGACGAGGACGTCGCGGCCATCGAAGCTATCGACCGCGAGGAGGAACTGTTCCCCGAATGACCGACGACAGTGGCGAACCCGAAGCCGCGGACCCGACAGTCGGGGAGCGGACGACCGAGTACGACAAACTCGTCCGCGACCACGTCCCCGAGATCGTCCGCGAGACGGGCGCCGAACCGGAGACACACGTCGCCGACGACGCGGAGTTCCAGCATCGGCTCGGCGAGAAGCTGGTCGAGGAGGCCCGCGAGTACGCGGAGAGCCGCGACCCGGAGGAGCTGGCCGACGTACTCGCCGTCGTCGGCGCCATCTGCCGGGCGAGCGACGTGGACCGGGAGGAGCTACAGGAGATCGGCCGGGAGAAGGCCCGCGAGCGGGGGACGTTCGCGGAACAGCTCGTCCTCGAACGCGTTCGGGAGTAGCGAGACGACGCGGTAGCCGGCTCGGGGGCACGGCTGTGGAGGGGCGAACGGGCGACCACAGCACACCACCGGGGGTCGGTCACGCACCCACCTCGGCCCCGCGGCGGCGACTCGTCAGCGCATGGGACCGGATGGTCGCGTCTTCGCACTTCAACCTCCGGCGCCGAACGGCACTTCCCTGCGCGGTCCCTACCCTGCCCCGTGAGCGAATCCGACAGCCGCGGCCGACCGGAGACCGACGAGGAGTGGCGCGAGAAGCTGACCGAGGAGGAGTATCGCGTCCTGCGCGAACAGGGAACCGAGGCCCGTTTCTCGGGAGAGTACGTCGACCACGACGAGGCGGGCGTCTACCGCTGTAAGGGCTGCGGCGAGGTGCTGTTCGAGTCCGAGACGAAGTACGAGTCGTCGTGCGGGTGGCCGGCGTTCTACGCCGCCGAGGAGTCCGCCGTCGACACCCGCGAGGACCACAGCCACGGGATGCACCGCATCGAGGTCGTGTGTGCGAACTGCGAGAGCCACCTCGGACACGTGTTCGACGACGGCCCGGCGCCGACGGGCAAGCGCTTCTGCATCAACTCGGTCGCGCTGACGTTCGAAGACGACGAGTAGCGGGTCGAGGTCGTCGGCGACGACCGTCGGAACGGCATCTCACCCACCCGTACGTCGTCCACGACGGCTCGCGACAGCCGTTGGAGATAACCTCCTGCTCGCCGAACCGACGAGCGATGGCGCAGAATCCGGAGGACGTGGACCCACACGACCCGGTCGCTCACGCGGAGGCCGAGGGGGACGTAGAGCCCCACGACCAGATGCTGACCGAGACGGACGCCACGGTGACGCTCGCCGAGGCGATGGACGAAGACCGCACCGAGGAGGTGCTCGACCGGCTCGCGGACCACTGGCCGATGGTCCAGGAGACCCTCGAATCGGAGGACCTCCCCGAGGAGCCGCCGGAGCGGGTCGCGGAGTGGAACGGTATCAGCGACACCCTCGCCGAGGCGGACGTGGGGTTCGCCGACACCGTCGACACCCTCGTGAGCCGGGCACAGCGCTCCTACCCGTCGCTGTTGAAGCTCCGCTTCGAACCCGACGAGGAGATAGAGTTCGTCCCCGGCCACTACACCCGCATCACCTTCGAGGACTACCCGCCGCGGGTGTACTCCATCGCCAGTTCGCCCAACCGGGAGTACATCGAACTCACCGTCCGGCGCGTCCCGGGCGGCGGGCTCACCCCGCACCTCTGTGAGGAGGCCGAACCCGGCGACGAGCTGTTCGTCCGCGGCCCCTACGGCGACGACTTCGGCCTCGACGAGCCGACCGAGCGGGACCTCGTGTTCGTCGCGACGGGCACCGGCGTCGCCCCCTTTTGGAGCATGATCAACTACGTCTTCGAGGAGGGGTGGGACGAGACCGACGGCGAGACACAGGACGTGTACCTCGTCCTCGGCTCGTCGTGGGAGGACGACCTCGCGTACCACGAGGAGTGGCAGGAGATGGACGAGGAACGCGAGAACTTCCACTACCTCCCGACGCTGTCGCGGGAGTCGAGACTCTCGGATTGGGAGGGCGAGACCGACTACGTCCAGCAGGTGTTCCTCAAGTGTCTCGACCCGGACGCCGTCGACACCGACGACCTCCCGGAGAAGCTCCAGGGGTTCGTCGGCGAGGAACTCGCCGGCGGCGAGACGCCGAACCTCGACCCCGATTCGCTCGAACTGTTCATCTGCGGAATCGGCGCGATGGCGAACCAGGTGAAGGAGGTCGCAGAACACGGCGGCATCCCCGAGCGGTTCCGGAACGTCGAGAGCTACGGGTAGTTCCGGCCGGTTCGGCCTCGCGGGAGGGGTCGGGACCCTACTCCAGCCACCAGCGCGCGTCGTTCGCGCGGAGCTGGAGTCGGGCGGGGAGTCGGTGCATCGCGGCCTGTCCCGGGAACAGCTCCTCCGCGAGCCCACAGTCGGCGTACAGCCGTTCGCGGTCGGGCCACGCCGCCTCGAACGACTCACAGAAGGGGAGCTTCCGGCGGAGGAAGCGCTCGATTTCGTTGAGCCGGCGGGAGGCGTGGGGCTGACTCGGCGGCCGGTGGTGGAAGATGGAGGTGTCGATGCGCTCCAGCGCCCGCCAGAACGTCGCGTCGCGGCGGTGTTCCGGGGGGGTCGTCAGATGCCAGTCCAGCAGTTCGGCGTCGGCGGCGACGAAGCTCTCGAGGTAGTTGTCCGCCAGGTGGGTACGGAAGGGGAGCACCGGCTGGTTGCGCACGACGAGCAGGTCCATCGCGTTGTGGACCGACTCGGCGCGGTCCCGGCCGCGGTCGAGCTCCGCTCGGAGTCGTCCGCGGAGGAAGTCACCCGGGTCGTCGAGGTGGAGGGAGTCCCCGTCGTCGAACGCGACTCCGTCGAACGTCTCCGCGACGGCGTCGGCGACGGTCGGGCTCTCCTCGGGGAAGTAGCCGAGCGTGTCGAGCAGGGACTCGACGGGGTCGGGGTCGGAAGCCAGCCGCGCGGAGGGGAGCTTCGAGCCGAACGCCTCGACGCCGGCTCGTTCGAGGAAGTACCCCTTGAGGAGAGTGTCGAAGAGGACGCCGTGGTACATCGTCGTCACGTCGAAGTGGTCGTCGTAGCCGGCGTGGTGGATGTGCAGGGACTCCTTGATGGACTGGCCGTAGCGGACCTTGCTCCCGTCGCCCCGGAGGTAGCGCTCGTCGGGTTCGAGGATGGTGTGGTCGGCGCCGTACTGGGCCGCCACCTTCGACGCCGCGCGCACCTCGCGCGACCCGGCGTCGCCGATGGTGTAACAGCGGTCGATGTCGAGCTGGGAGAGAAACACGCGGGAGTCCTTCCCGCCGGAGAGGAGAAGCCCGCGGGGACCCGGCAGTCCCGAGCGGCGGGCGAGCGCCCGTTGCATTCGGTGGGCGAGCGCCGCCGCGTGGTCGTCGAGCGTCCGGCGCTCGGCCCGGCCCGACTCGGGGCGGTAGACGAACCGGTCGAGTTCGCCGACCGCGTCGGGACCGAGGTAGCCGTCGAACGGCACCCGGTGGATATCGGCGAACAGCGTCCGCTCGCCGAACACGGTGCCGACGTGGAGGTACTCGAGAAGCGCTTCGCGGGAGAGCACCGGTCGGTCGACCTGCGAGCGGAGGGCACCCACGTCGGTGCCGAACAGACGGAGGCCACCGACGTCGACGTAGAACACCTCCCAGGAGCGCATCGCGTCGGTGACGACGCGGGCCCGGTCGCCGTCGTCGACGACCGCCACGTAGGAGCCGTTGAGGTCGGCGACGGCGTCGAGGCCCTCCTCGGCGTAGCGCGTCGCGAGCCACTCGGCGACCTCGCTCGTGCCGTCGGGGGCGAACGCCTCCCCGAACACCGCACAGACCCCCTCCGGGCCGTCGTAGCAGTCGCTCCGGCCGGACACGTCGAGTCCGGGGTCGGTGAGCCCGACGGCGACGGCGTCGCCGGCGACGACCTCGTCGAACGCGTCGGGTCCGCGGACCCGCTCCAGCGCGTCCCGGCCGCCGAAGACGCCGAACAGCTCCTTGTTCATCGTGGGCCTCGTCCGCCGGGTAGTGGACGCGAACGGATTAATCGTGCTACTCACTGGATGTCACCCCGAAATCAGTTCCGGCCACCCGCCCGTCGCGGCGGACGGTCCACGTGCCGGTGGCTCCCCGGTAGCACCGCCCCCGGCGACGACCGTCCGCGAGTCCCCGACTGGTCATCGACCCCTCCTTCGTCCCGGCGGCACTTGCTTATGCGGCTCATAAGGGGCCGAGCGGCGCCATCGGTGCCGACCTCCGAGAAGTCGTCGGAAATACCGAGAGTCGACGCAGTGTGAACTTACGGCCCGGATAAATCGGCGTCGACGCCGCGTTCGTGTCGGCCTGCCGCCAATACGGGCGTTTGAAGCCCCCACGGGCGGGTCCCGGCTCAGTAGCCGAGCGACGACAGCGTCCGGTCGACCACGTCGACGTAGTGGCCGCCGAACAGGCGGGCGTGTGTCAACTGCGGGTAGAGCGCGTACACCAGTTTCCGGCGGTCGAATCCGGGGTCGACCCCGCGGCGCTCCCGATACCGCTCGAAGAACGCCCGACCGAAGGTGTCGAGCCAGTCGACGTACGCGAGTTCGACCTCCGGGTGGCCGTAGTAGCACGCCGGGTCGACGAACGCCGCCACCGTGCCGTCGCGGACGAGCACGTTCGTTCGCCACACGTCACCGTGGAGTAGGGAGGGTGTCTCCGGTTCGGTCAGGAGGTCGTCGCAGTCGGCGGCCACGTCGGCGACGCGTTCGCGGAGCGACGCCGGGAGCGGCCCGTTCGCCGCCGCCTCGTCGGCCATGGAGGAGAGTCGGTGCTCGCGGAAGAACGCGACCCACGAGTCGGTCCAGGGGTTGGGCTGGCGGAGCGGCCCGGTGAGGGTGTCGCGCTCGAAGCCGAACGCGCCGGCGGTCTCGGCGTGGAGCGCCGCGAGGTGGTCGGCGGCGTCGCGTTCCACCGCCGGCGTGACCCGCCCGTCGTTCTCGACGTACTCTATCACGAGCAGGTCGTCCTCGGCGTGGAGTACGTCCGGCACCGGGAGGTCGCTCTCCCGACCGAGGTGGCGGAGCATCGCCGCCTCGATAGACAGCGGCGCCGGCCCGGTCTTCGCGACGACGACCCGCCCGTCGACAAGTTCGACGCGGTGGACGGTTCCCACCTGTCCACCGTCGAGTTCGCCGGTGTCGCGGACGTCGCTCCCGAGGAGTGCGGCGGCACGTACCGTGGGCGGGTCGGGCTCGCCTGTATCGGACGGGTCCGGTCCGTCGGGGTCGTCCGGGGCGCCTCCGTTCACGGGAACGCGTTCACCCCGGTCGGCCGTAGCCGTTGTGGCGTTCCCGCCGTCGACGGGCCGTAGCCACCCGCGCCGTCGACGGGCCGTAGCCACCCGCGCCGACGACGGGCCGAAACCGCCCGCGGAACCGTTATTCCGCCTCCGGTCCTGTTCGACCGCATGACCGACCCGGTTCCCGACGCGGTCGCCGACCTGCTCGCCGACGCCCGGTCGCTCGCCCACCTCGCGACCTGTAGGGACGGCCGACCACACGCGGCGCCGGTGTGGTTCCACTACGACGCCGACGACGAGGCCGTCGAGTTGGTCACCACCGGGCGGAAGCTGTCGAACCTCCGGGCGAACCCCCGGGTGTCGCTGTCGGTCGCCCGCGAGCGCGAGGGGATGCCCGAGTGGAGCGTGACGCTCCTCGGCACCGCGAGCGTCGTCGAGGACGCGGACGCGACCCGGGCGGCGAACCGCCGTATCAACCGGAAGTACGGCGTCGACGAGGACGCGTGGGCCGGCGAGAACACGCTGGTCCGGGTCGACGTCGGGTCGGCGACCGTCCAGCGGTACGACTGACCGCGGCGCCGGGACGGCAGGGGCGGCGGGGTGCGCGGGGGTGTCGGATTTAATTTCCCGAACAACCTCTTCGAACCTATTCGTGGCTTTCCTGTCGGTAGCGCGGCAATGGGTCGGCGTGTCGTACACCTGGCAGTATTACGACGTCGTGCTGGTCGGAATCTTCCTGAGTATGACCGCCGGAGCCACGGTCGGCCTGTTCACGGCGGTATCACTGCCGCTGGCCGTTCTCGGCGCCGGTGCCGTCGCGGCGCTCATCATGGCCCACGGGCTGTTCGTGAACGGGCCGGTCGACGCCCCGAGGGACCTCACGGACGAGGTAGAGCCGCTGAACTGAGCCCTCCCGCGGGCGTGTCGTCGACGGGTCGGGCGCTCGCCGGTGCCGTCAGGTTGTAGCCGACGGGACTCGAACCGTCGGCGACGAGATTCGATGTCCCCCTCAGCCACCGTCGCCGACCTCCTCGACCGCCTCACTCGGAGCGAGAAGCTCCGACTCGTCCGTGGCGGCGTCGACCCGGACGGCCGAGCGACGGGGTACGTCCCGCCGATTCCCCGAGTCGGAATCCCCGCCTCCTCGATGACCGACGGCCCGACCGGCGTTCGTGCCGGCCGGTCGACGGCGTACCCCGCCTCGATGGCGCTCGCGGCGGCCTGGGACCCCGAACTCGCCGAGCGCTTCGGGGCGGCGCTGGCGACGGAGGCGCGGACGAAGGGGTTCGACGCCGTGCTCGGTCCGGGCGTGAACCTCCTTCGGGACCCGCGCTGTGGCCGGAGCTTCGAGTACCTCGGCGAGGACCCGCTCCTCACGTCGAGCGTCGGCGCGGCGGTCGTCCGTGGAATCGAGTCCCGCGACGCCCTCGCCGTCGCCAAACACTTCGTCGCGAACCACCAGGAGCGCGACCGCCTCACCGTGAGCGCCGAGGTCGGCGAGCGCGCGCTCCGTGAGTTGTACTTTCCGGGGTTCGAAGCGGCGGTCCGGGCTGGCGCCGGGGGAGTGATGACCGCCTACAACCGCGTCGGCGGGGTCTACGCGAGCGAGCACCGCCGCCTGCTCACGGCCGTCCTCCGCGAGGAGTGGGGGTTCGAGGGCGTGACGGTGTCGGACTGGGGCGCCGTCCACGACGGGGCCGAGGCGGCCATCGCCGGACTCGACCTCGAGATGCCCGGCGTCTCCGCGCGCGACCTGCTCACCGACGACCGCGGGCGGCCGGTCGGTCCACGCCGATTCGCACGCCGGTGGCCCATCTGGCTCCCGAGCGACCGCGAAGACCTCCTCCGGGCCGTCTTCGCCCCCGCCGCCGACGAACCCGACGCGTGGGAACTGCTCCGACCGACGCCGTTCGCCCGGGACCTCCCCGAGGCGCTCGACCGGGGGGCACTTTCGCCGGCGCGCCTCGACGAGATGGTGGAACGCCTGCTCGGCCGGTACGAACGGCTGGGAGTAGTGGGGGCGCGAGACAGGGTGGCCGTCGAGTCCGACCCCGGCGGCTGGCGGCGCCTCGCCCGGGAAGTCGCCGTCCGCGGGACGGTCCTTCTGAAGAACGCGGCGGGGACGCTCCCGCTCGACGCCGACCCGGGGACGGTCGCCCTCCTCGGCGCCGACGCGGACGAGGCGAAGGCGAGCGGCGGCGGGAGCGCGGCGGTGACCCCGCGACGACGGGTGAGTCCGCTCTCCGGCCTCCGCCGGCGGGTCGGCGCCGGGAGCGAGGTGGTCTTCGAGCGCGGCGTCCCGCGGGTCGGCCGCCTCCCGCTCCCCGAGGTGCCCCTCCTCCCTCGACTCCGCGAGCGCGACCCGCGGTTCGAGGACGCGGTCGACGCGGCCGCGGGCGCCGACGTGGCGGTCGTCGTCGCCGGCGACGCCGCCACCGAGGGTGCGGACCGCCCGGACCTCTCGCTTCCGGGCGCACAGGACCGGCTGATACGCGCCGTCGCCGACACCGGGACGCCGACGGTCGTCGTCCTCACGACGAGCGGTCCCGTGGAGATGCCGTGGCTCGACGCGGTCGACGCCGTCGTCGAAGTGTGGTACCCCGGGCAGGAAGCCGGCGACGCCCTCGCCCGCGTCCTGTTCGGCGACGACGACCCCGGCGGCCGACTCCCGGTGACGTTCGGCGCCGCCGCCGGCGACTACCCGGCGAAGACGCGGGCACAGTACCCCGGGGTCAGGGGCCGAGCGGGGTACCGCGAGGCCCGCTACGACGAGGGCATCTTCGTCGGGTATCGCGGGTTCGACGCCGGCGGGACGGCGCCGCTGTTCCCGTTCGGCCACGGGCTGTCGTACGCGAACTTCGCGTACCGCGACCTCGTCGTCGACGGCGAGGTTCCGGAGGTTCGGTCGGCGGGGGAGTCACCGACGCCGCTCGACTCGGTCGCCACGGCGGAGGCGACCGTCGAGAACGTCGGCGACCGGGCGGGACGGGAGGTGGTGCAGGCGTACGTCGAACCCGAGGGAAGCGTCGGCGCCGACGGCTCGAAGAGCACGTCCGAGCCCTTCCCTCGCCCGCCCCGCGAACTGGCCGGCTTCACGTCGGTCGAACTCGCTCCGGGCGAGTCCCGGACCGTGTCGGTTCCGCTCGCCGACCGGGCGTTCGCCGTCTACGACGAGCGGGCGAGCGGGTGGGTCGTCGACCGCGACGCGTTCACGGTCGCCGTCGGGCGGTCCTCCCGGGACCTCCGGCCGTCGGCGCGGCTGGGAGAGTGACGGCCGACCGGGGCTCGGCCCTCCTCACCCCTGCTTCGTCACTCGGTACCACTCGCCGCTCCAGGAGAGCGGGTACTCGACGAACCCCTTGATGGCCGCGAGGCTGTAGAGCGGTGCGACCACCGGCACGAGCAGCCAGCCGAGACCGACCCCTTCGACGTGGCCGGCGCGGGCGTCGATAAGCCGGACCCCGAGGCAGACGACCCACACCGTCGCGACGGGGAGCGCGAGCACTCCGACCGCGCCGGCGGCGGCGAGCGCGGCCGCCTGCGAGGCCAGCGAGAGGAGAAAGAGGTTCCCCAGAATCGCGCCGGCGCAGATGAGGAGGGAGACGACGGTTCGCGGGGCGCCGACGGGGTCGACCGCCTCCAGTCGTCGGTGGAGCACCTGCGCGTAGCCGGTCATCCAGCGTTTCCGCTGGCCCCACCAGTCGGTGGGGGTGTGGGCGGCCTCGATTTCGGAGGGGTACTCGAGGCGCTCCTCGACCCTGACTCCCTCCTCGTAACACCGGAAGGCGAAGTTGAAGTCCTCGGTGAGCATCGACGGGTCGTAGCCGCCAACGCGCCGGAACGCCTCGCGACGCATCACGAGGACGTTGCTCGTCGCCATCCGGAACCCCGTGAGCGCCGACAGCAGGCGGTGGGTCAGATAGCCGAGCACGACGGACTCGTAGTAGACGACGTTCTCGAGTAGCCCGTCGGGTCGGGGGAGGGTGCGCCCCTGCACGAGGTCGGCGTCGTCGAGCCCGGCGACCGCCGCGGCGACGAATTCGGGGTGGACGCGTTCGTCGGCGTCGAACACCCCGAGGTAGTCCTCGTCGGCGACCTGCGCGGCGAAGTTGACCGCCGCCGCCTTCGACCCCGGGTGGTCGGTGTTGACGAGACAGTGGACGCGTTCGTGGGCGGTCGCCAGCTCGCGGGCCCGTTCGACCGTCGGCTCGTCGCCCGGTTCACACACCACGTACACGTCGAGGTCCTCGTACCGGGAGGCGAGGAGGCTCCCGACGCTCCGGTCGAGGACGGCGGCGTCGCCGTAGATGGGGACGATGGCGGCGACGCTCGGGCCGGTCGTCGGATGCGCCCGCCCGCCGTCGCCCCGGACGACGTCGGCGAAGAAGACCGCCGCCGACAGGAGGAGCGTCGTCGAGAAGACGAGGCAGGCGACCGTGGCGTTGAGGAGGACGAGCGACCCCGCGTCGGCGACCCCGGCGAGCAGGCCGAGCGGGACGACGACCGAGGCGCGACCTTGGAGGAAGCCGACCACCACGACGACGGCCGAGACGAGCGCGAATCCGACCTGGTCGGCCCACGCCCGGCGGTCAGCGGTGGCCACGGCTGGAGGGAAGTGGTGTCGAGCCCCGAGTCGACGGCGCCCGCTCCCGTCTCCCCGACGGAGCGTCGCGAGCGGGCTGCCTGGACGGAAGGACCGAACGACACGATGGCGAAGGGGACATACTGTTCGTCGGCCGTGAGGTACTCCGGCCGCGGGAGTAAGTCTTGTGACGGTCCGACGAGTCCGTCCGGACTCGTGACGGTGTCGACCCTGCCGTGACACTGTCGACCGTGGTGTGCCCGCCGCACTCGGACGGAACAGGGTTATCTCGTCGCCCGCCCTACAGGGGTCAGATGCAACCGAGCCGTGGAGCGGTACGTCACGACCGTCGACCTGTCGGGCCGTCGGGACGGTCGAGACGGTCCGAACCGTCGATTTCGTCGCAGGAGGCGACGCCGTCGACGCCGTCCCGGAGGTCAGAGCCGTCGACGAAGCGGCCCGCGACGATGGAGGCCCGGACGTGAGCGGGGGCGTCCGGTCGACGCTCGGGAGCCGACCGGGACGCGCGGCCGTCTGGCTCGCCGGCTCCGTCGCGGTGGTGCTCGTGGCGGCGCGGGTCGTCGGCGTCGAGACGCTCGTCGACGCCCTCGCCGGTGTCGACCGCGGGGTCGCCGCCGCCGTCGGTGCGCTCGCGCTCGCGACCCTCGCGGCTCGGGGGACGGCGCTGTGGGTCGTCCTCGGCGCGCTCGACCGCCCGGTGTCGCTCCCGCGGGCGCTCACGGCCTACGCGGCGGCGGCGTTCGTGAACACCGTGGCGCCGTCCGGGCAGGCCGGTGGCACCCCCGTCAGCGGTCTGCTCGTCGCCCGGTCGGCCGACGCCGACTACGAGGAGGGGGTCGCGGCCGTGGTGAGTCTGAGTCTGCTCGCCAACGCGATGGTGGCCCTCTTCGGTCTCGTCGGCGTTGGGTACCTCCTCGCGACGGCGGTGCCGAGGGCCGGCGACGTCGCCGTGCTCGTCGTGAGTCTCGTCGCCGCCGGTCTCCTGGCGCTCGCGGCCGTCCACCGGTCGCGAACCCGGCTCGTCGCCGTCGCAACCGGCCTGCTCTGGTGGGCCGTCGCGACGGTCGGGCGGCTCCCCCGGGTGTCCGTTCCCGACCGGACGGCGGTCGAGGCCCGAGTGGACCGGTTCCTCGGGTCGTTCGGCCGGCTCCGGGCGGCCCCGCGGCGCAGACTCGTCGCCGTCGTCGCCCTGATGGCGCTGGCTCACGCGACGAGTCTCCTCGCGTTGTGGCTCTCGTTCGTCGCGCTGGGCCACGCCGCGCCCCTGGGTGTCATCGTCGCCGTCGTCCCCGCGGCCGTGTTGGCCGCGGTCGTCCCGTTGCCGGGCGGGGTCGGCGGCGTCGACGTGGCGCTCGTGGGGCTCCTCACGGCCGCGACGCCGGTCGCGGCGAGCGTCGTCGCCGGCGCCGTCGTCCTGTACCGGACGGCGAGTTACTGGCCGCGACTCGTCCTCGGCGGAGGAATCGTGCTCGCCATGCTGGCGTTCGGCTGGCTGTCCGAGGCGGACGACGGCCGCCTCCCGACGGCCGACGAGGGCAGCGTCGGCCGTTGACGCCGGCGACGAGTCTGCCCCCCGTCGCGGGCGACCGACCGTGATGGACCGTGTAGAACCTCTTCGATAATCGCACCATTTCGTTAAGACCTACCGTGCTGAATGTTCACGACACACGCGCGGTGACGGGGGGCGACGCCTGCGGCCGCCGGGCGGTCGCGACGAGCCGCTCTGCGTCGTCGCGGGCGGACTCCCAACCATGACCACGACAGAGACCCCGGACAGGGCCGTAGACGAGCGACGAGCCGAGCACATCCGCGTCCTCCTCGTCGACGACTCGCCGGACTACCTCGACGCCCTCGCGGGCGTCCTCGGCGGACGGTATCCGGACATCGAGGTGTCGACCGCCACCAGCGCACCCGACGCGTTCACCGTCCTCAACGAGGAGCCGGTCGACTGCATCGTCAGCGACTACCGGATGCCGTCGGTCGACGGCCTGGAGTTCCTCTCCGCGGTCCGCGACGAGTACCCGAACACCTCCTTCATCATGTTCACCAACAAGGGAAACGAAACCGTCGAGGGCGAGGCGGCCGCCATCGGCGCGACCGACTACCTGCGGAAGGCGGGCGACGTCGGCGGAACGGACCGACTGGTCGAGCGAATCCGCGACGCGGTCGGGACGGGCGCGTAGGCGATGGCCGTCGCGAGGCAGGAATCCCAGGCGGTCAGCGTGCTCCACGTCGACGACGAGCCGGGGTTCGCCGAGACGGTCGCGGAGGTGCTCTCCAGCGCGGACGACAGCCTCTCCGTCGTCCCGGTCACCGACGCGCGCGAGGCGCTCGACCGGCTCGACGACGACATCGACTGCGTCGTGAGCGACTACGAGATGCCGGGAATGGACGGGCTCTCCTTTCTCGAGGCCGTTCGCGAGCGCCGCCCGGAGCTCCCGTTCATTCTCTTCACCGGGAAGGGAAGCGAGGAGGTCGCGAGCGACGCGTTCGCCGCCGGCGCGACGGGGTACCTCCGGAAGGAGCGCGGGACCGCCCAGTACACCGTCCTCGCGAAGCTCATCACCGAGTCCGTCTCGCGGGTGCGAGCGGAGACGAGCTATCGGGAGATATTCGACGCCGTCTCCCAGGCGATCCTCGTGGTCGACCCCGACACCGAACGCATCGTCGAAGTGAACGACTTCGCCTGTGACCTGCTCGGATACGCCGAGGCGGAGGTTCTCGGACGTTCCATCGGCTCGATTACCGCACCGGAGGAGGCCGAGACGACGGGCGCCGGCATCTCGACGGTCATCTCTCGCGCGATGGAGGACGGCCCGCAGACCTTCGAGTGGTGCGTCGAGACGGCCAGTGGGGGGCGCCGCTGGACCGAGATTCGGTTCCGGAGCGTCGAACTCGGCGGCGAGGCGCGGGTGCTCGCCATCGCGAGCGACGTCTCGGACCGGAAGCGTCGCCAGCGGGAGCTGGACCGCGAACGCGAGCGCTACCGCCTGCTGGTCGCGAGCGTCGAGGACCACGCCGTCTGCACGCTCGACCCCGAGGGCCGCATCTCGACGTGGAACGACGTCGCGACCGAGCTCACCGGCTGGACGGCCGAGGAGGTCATCGGCGAGCACCTCTCCGTTCTGTTCCCCGAGGAGTACACGGAGAACGAGCGCCCCGACGAACTCCTCACACGCGCCCGGTCGGAGGGTCGCTCGGAGGACGAGGGGTGGCACGTCCGCAAGGACGGCAGCCGTTTCTGGGCGAACCTGGTCGTCAGCCGGCTGGGTGACGATAGCACTCACGAGGACTGGGGGTTCGAGACGGTCACCCACGACCTCTCCGAGGTGCACGAGCGGACGGAGGAGCTCGAACGCGTACGGTCGGCGCGGGAGCTCGTCGAATCGCGCTACCGGACGCTCGTCGAGGAGAGTCTCGTCGGGGTGTACATCGTTCAGGACGGGGCGTTCGTCTACGTGAACCCCCGTCTCGCAGAGACCTTCGGCTACGACCGGAAGACGCTGCTCTCGACGCCGCCGAGCGAGCTCGTCGCCGCCGAGGACCGCGACCGCGTCGTCGACAACCTCCGGCTCCAGTGGTCGGCCGGTGTCGACCGCCTGCGCTACGAGTACACCGGCGTCCGTGCAGACGGCGAACTGGTGTACGTCGAGGCCCTCGACAGCCGCATCGACCACGACGGTCGGCCCGCGGTGCTCGGCTCGCTCGTCGACGTGACCGAGCGCGAGGAGCGCCGCGACGAACTGTACCGCTACACGCAGATATTCGAGACGATGGGCGACGGGGTGTACAAGCTCGACGCCGACGGGACGTTCAGGGACTGCAACCGCGCCATCGAGAGTATCACGGGGTACGACCGAACCGAACTCGTCGGCGAACACGTCTCGGTCGTGATGAACGAGGCCGACATCGAACGCTGTGAGGAGGGCATCCGCGAACTCCTCGCGGGGGAGGGCGAGCGGGTCCGCCGCTACGAGGTGACGCTGACCCGGAAGGGCGGCACGCGCCTCCCCTGTGAGCTGAACCTGACGCTCATGCCGCTCGGGCCCGACGGCGAGTTCCGGGGGACCGTCGGGGTCGTCCGCGACGCCTCAGAGCGCGTCGAGCGCGAGCGGCAGTACGACGCCATCTTCAACCAGACCTACCAGTTCACCGGGCTGTTGGAGCCCGACGGGACGGTCCTCGAGGCGAACGAGACCGCACTCCAGTTCGGCGACCTCGACCGGGAGGACGTGGTCGGCAAGCCGCTGTGGGAGACGGACTGGTTCCCGCGGACGGGGGACACCGGAGACGTCCTTCGAGGGGTCGTCGAGCGGGCCGCCGACGGCGAGTTCGTCCGGCTCACCCTCGACGTCCACGGCAGCGACCGCGTCGCCACCACGGACTTCTCCGTCAAACCCGTCCGAGACGAGAGCGGCGAGGTGGTGTTGCTCATCCCCGAGGCCCGGGACATCACCGAGCGGGTCCGCATCGAACGCGAACTCAGGGAGAGCCGCCGGAAGTTCTCGACGCTCCTGTCGAACCTCCCCGGGATGGCCTACCGCTGTGAGAACACGCCGGACTGGCCGATGTCGTTCGTCAGCGAGGGGTGTACCGAGCTGACGGGGTACGCGAGGGAACAACTCGAGCGGAGCGAGGTCTCCTTCGGTCAGGACGTCGTCCACCCGGACGACCAGGCGGGCGTCTGGGAGTCGGTCCAGGCCGCCCTCGACCGGGACGAGCCGTTCGAGCTGGTGTACCGCATCCTGACGGCGGACGGCGAACTCAGGTGGGTGTGGGAGCAGGGGGTCGGCGTCGGCGACGACGGAGACGGGGTCGACGCGCTGGAGGGGTTCATCACCGACATCACCGAGCGCGTTCGCATCGAAGAGGAGCTCCGCACGGGCGAGCGGGCGCTCAGGCGGCTCTCGGAGACGGCCTCCCGGAGCGACCTCACCTTCGAGGAGAAGCTGCCGCAGATCCTCTCCATCGGCTGTGACCGGCTCGGGGTCGCGAACGCCCACCTGACCCGGGTTCGGACGGAGACCGACCTGCGCGAGGTGGTGGCGGTCGGCGGCGACGAGTCGGTGGCCGAACCCGGCGCGACGACGAGGCTCTCTGCGACCCCGTGTCACGACACCGTCCGCGGCGAGGGGCTGAACGTGGTCGTCGACAACTCGGACGACCCGGACGGCGAGTTCGGCACCTACGTCGGGACCCGAGTGACCGTCGGCGGCGACCCCTTCGGGACGCTCTGCTTCGTCGACCCGGAGCCGCGGTCCGAGCCGTTGACGGAGGCCGAGAAGACGTTCGTCGCGCTCATGGCCCAGTGGATTCGCTACGAGTTCGAGCGCGTGGAGTACCAGCGCCAGCTCGAACGCGAGAACGCCCGGCTCGACGAGTTCGCCTCCATCGTCTCACACGACCTGCGCAACCCCCTCGACGTCATCACGCTGAACCTCGAGCTGGCTCGTACTGACCCCTCGGAGGAACGTCTCGACGCCATCGCTCGGGCGGCCGCCCGGACGAACGAACTCATCGACGGGTTGCTCACGCTCACCAGACAGGGGAAGGTCGTCGGCGAGACCGAACCGGTCGACGTGGGGGAGGTCGCCCGGGCCGCCTGGTCGAACGTCGACACGGGGGACGCCGACCTCGTCGTCGCCGACGACCTCCCGACCGTAGCGGCCGACCGTCCGCGGCTCGTCCAGGTGTTCGAGAACCTGTTCCGGAACAGCGTGGAACACGGTTCCACGAGCAGTCGGGCGAAGCCCGACGACCCGGTCGAGCACGGCTCCGTGGACGGCGACCACCCGACCGTCACCGTCGGTGCGTTGCCCGACGGGGCCGGGTTCTACGTCGAGGACGACGGCCCGGGCATCCCGGAGGCCGACGTCGGACACGTCTTCGAGTCGGGGTACACCACCGAAGCGGACGGGACGGGGTTCGGTCTCGCCATCGTGAAGAACGTCGTCGAAGCCCACAAGTGGACCGTCTCGGCCGCGAACGGGGTCGACGGCGGCGCCCGCTTCGAGGTCACCGTCTCCGCCGGTCCGGCGAGCGTGACCGCGGAGGCGGAGTCCGCGACGGACTCCGGACCGCTCCCCGACCGCGAGGTCGACTCCGACTCCGGGTCCGAACCCGACCACGAACACGCCTCCGACCCCGGGTCCGAGCCCGACCACGAACACGCCTCCGACCCCGGGTCCGACCCGCACCCCGGCTCCGAGGCGGGGAGCCGACCGGAGGGCGCTCCCGAGTGGCCCGAAGACCGGTAGTCCCCGGTCGTCGTCCCGACCCCCGCCGAACCGAGCGGGTGGAGCCACACTGAAGCCGACGGGTCGCGAACGCCCGGCCGTGACACCCGCGACAGCCGACGCCGCCGTCCTCGACATCGGCAGCACCCGCCTCCGATACGGCCGGGGGACCCCCAGAGGGCCGGTCGACGTGCGTTCCGAGCCGACGCGAGCGGACGCGCTCACCGAGCAGGTCCTCGACGCCGTCGACCGGGTGCGGCGTCGGTCGACCGGGGGACTTCGAGGTGTCGCGGTGGCGACGACCGGGTTGGTCGACGCCGACCGCGGCGCAATCGTCGAGTTCGACACGGCCGACGGCGGGACGGTCCGCGACCTCCGGCTCGCGGCGGCCGTCGACGAGCGGTTCTCGCTCCCGACGGTCGTCGAGAACGACTGCACGGCCGCCGCCGTCGGCGAGTGGGCCTTCGGTGCGGGCCGAGGGTGCGACAGCGTCGCGTACGTCACCTTCGGCACCGGCATCGGCGGCGGCGTCGTGGAGGACGGCCGCCCGATTCGGGGCGAGCGCGGGTACGCCGCAGAGGTCGGGCTGTTCCCAGTCGAGACCGAGGGGGAGCTGTGGAGCACCGGCGTCAGGGGCGCGTGGGAGGCGTACTGTTCGGGTCGGGGCATCCCCCGGTTCGCCGAGAGCGTGCTCGGCGCGACCGAGGACCCGTCCCGACTTCGGACCGTCGGCGACCTGACCGCGCCGGACGTGTTCGCGGCCGCCGAGGCGGGCGACGCCGTCGCGGAGCGCGTCCTCGACAGCGTGGCGCGGTACAACGCGGCCGGCGTCGGTGCGGTGGTGAACGCGTACGACCCCGGGGTGGTTGCGGTCGGCGGCTCCGTCGCGCTCTCGAACCCGGAGCGGACGCTGTCGGGAATCGAGCGCCATCTCGACGACTACACCCTCGCCGACCCGCCGGCGGTCCGCCTCTCGCCGCTCGGGGAGGACGCGGAGCTGTACGGCGCAGTCGCGTCGGCCACCGGAGTGGAGAACGGGGACGACAGAACCCGGGTGGTCCGAGACGAAGAGTAACGACGGAGTGGGTGGTCCGGAACGGAGAGTCGGCATAGAGCGGAGAGATGCCCCGCGATAGGCGGAGTGCGACCTGTTAGCTCGAATCGCCAATCACTTATCAGGCTGTCTCCTCTAGGTAGCCCGTGAGTGAAGACACAGGGGGACGAAAGAACCTCCGAATGCCCAACAGTGACGAGCTGTTCGCCGTCGTGACCGAACACAACGGCGGGAACCACGTCCGCGTCCGCTGCGAGGACGGGAAGAACCGCATGGGCCGCATCCCCGGCCGCATGAAGTACCGCACCTGGATCAACGAGGGCGACGTCGTCCTCGTCGAGCCGTGGGACTGGCAGGACGAGAAAGCCAACATCGAGTGGCGCTACAGCGGCCAGGACGCGGAGCAGCTCCGTCGCGAAGGCCACATCGACTGAGCGTTAGTTTTCGAACTGCGAGGGCGAGCGCCGCCGTGTAGCCGCGAGTCCGTCGACCGTTTTCCCGGAGTGACCACCGCCGTCCCCGACGAGCGACGGCTACGCCCCGACTCGGCCGCGAGAACCGTCCGATGTCCGATTCCCTGGAGCCGGCCGGTTAGCCGTCGAGCGCCGACGGGTCGAGCGGCGTCGCTCCCTCCCAGTACCGTTCGTGGGCCGCGAGCGCCCACTCGCGCACCGCCTCGTCCTCCGATTCGAGCGACGCCTGCAGGATTCCGCGGTCGTCGCGCAGCAGCAGGTGGACGGTGTCGTCGGCGATGGTGACCGCGAGGGGAACCTCCGCCTCGCAGATGCGGATTTCGGCGCGCTCCGTGTCGAGCAGTCCGCGGAGGTGTTCGCGGAGTCCGGCGTCGTCCGCGAGCGCCTCGATGGCACCCGGGGAGAACACGCCGTCGAGGCGCTGGTCGCCGGCCGCGGTTCGCCGCTCGACGACTTCGAGCGTCTGTTCGTTGAACGCGTGTGAGAGAAAGCGGACGTGGTCGGTGCGTTCGAGCAGGTCGAGCAGTCCCTGTACCGGCGCGTTGGGCCTGGTTCGGCTGGGTGCTGTGATGGTCGCCCCCCGCAGCCGCCGGAGGTCGAACTCCATTCCCTCGGTCGGCAGCCACTGAACGACCGACCTGAGCGTCCGTTCGGTCTCGAAGGTGTCGACGAGCTCGTCGAACCCGTCCGCGACGAGCCGACCCGTCGGGGTGGCGACGTACCGGCCGTCGTCGGTCCGCCGAACCCATCGGCGCTCCTCGAAGTCGCCGAGGATGCGCCCGAGCGTGGGCTGGGACGCTCCAGTGGCCGCGGCCAACTCCCCCCGGCTCCGCGGTCCCTCGGCGAGCCGGGTCAACGCCGTAACTCGGTTAGCCGACAGCGCGAGGAACTCGATATCTTCGAGCACCGACTCCATACCGTCCCCTCTCGGTCGGAGCGGATAACGGTTTCGAGCTGTGAAACCCTTTCACGGTGTGAACGACAGTCGCGCCCCGCACCAATTTCTTTCTTTGAAAATATTTCTGAACAAAGGTATAACCCCGGCTCCCGTAGTGGTGACTAAGATGAACTCCACGTTTCTCTCTCCGGCCGGAATCACGCCGGTCGTCGGTGACTCGCCGGTCGTCGGTGGCGCATCGGTAGCCGAACAGCCGACGGAGGCGAGCGAGTAGTGGTCGAGCGCCGTACCCTCGGCCTGTTCGTGTTGGCGAGCCTGCTGTTCGGCGGGACGTTCGTCGGCGCGAAAGCCGGTCTCGAGTACTTCCCGCCCCTCCTGTTCGTCGCGTTCCGCTTCGACATCGCGGCGGTCGTCCTGTTCGCCTACGCCGCCGTCGCCACCGACCTGGGTGAGCTCCTGCCCCGGACCCGCGGCGACTGGGTCGGCGTCCTCGCCACCGGCGTGTTCGCCATCGGGCTCGCGAACGCGCTGTTGTTCGTCGGCCAGCAGTACGCGACCAGCGCGGTCGCGTCCGTCGTGTTCAGCCTCAACCCCATCCTGACGCCGGTGTTCGCGGCGGTGCTCCTCTCCGACGAGCGCCTCTCGCGGCGCGGGGCGGTCGGGATGGTGCTCGGCCTGCTCGGTGTCGGTCTCGTCGTGAGTCCGGACCCGGCGAACCTCCTCGGCGGCGACGCCCTCGGGAAGGGAATCCTCTTTCTCGGGGCCGTCAGCGGCGCGCTCGGGAGCGTGCTCATCCGGTGGGCCGACACCGACGTGTCGAGCACCGTCCGGACGGCGTGGGCGCTCCCCTTCGCGGCCGCCCTCACCCACGGGATGAGCGTCGCCGCCGGGGAGTCGGTCGCGACGGTCCAGTGGACGCCGACGGCCCTGCTCGCGCTGGGGTACGTCGCCGTCTTCGCGGGCGCGGTCGCCTACGTCGCCTTCTTCGGCCTGCTCGACGAGACGGGCGCCATCAAGGCCAACCTGGTGTTCTACGTCGTGCCGGTCGTCACGACGGTCGCCGGCTGGGCGCTGCTCGGCGAGTCGGTGTCGGCCACGACGGTCGCCGGCTTCGCGGTGGTCTTCCTCGGCTTCGCGGTGCTCGGCGGCGACACGCTCGCGACGACGGCCCGTCGCCTGTGGCCCGCCGTCGTCGAACGGTTCTCCGACGACGGCCGCTCCGGTCCCGTCCTGACCGACGGGTCGGGGAGCTACGGGCGCGACTGCGACTGATCGCGACAGACCGAGGCTACGGCCGACGTCGCGACCGATGGGGACTACGACCGACCTCTGACCGGTCGGGAACCCCGTCGGCCCGCAGGCCTTTGAGGCGCTCCGTGCTACCCAACGAGCGGTATGACTCTCCTCGAGACGGTGATGCAGTACTACGCGTACCTGTTCCACCCGGCCGTCGTGCTGGGATTGGGAGCACTGTTGACCGTCCACTGGGAGTGGGCGCGCACGGACCTCGGACGGTCGGCGCTGTACCGCCGGTGGGGGACCTTCCTCGCCGCGGGCGCCGCGTCGCTCGTCCCCTCACTCGCGTACATGCTCGTGACGGGACAGGGGCCGGTAGAGACGATGCAGGGCAACGGACCGCAGGTCGACACGCTCGTCGCCGGCGGCATCTTCCTCGCCGCGGGCGCGACGTGGGCGCTCTGGCGGCGTTTCGACTGGGGCGACGTGGTCCCCGCCCTCGTGGTCGCCTACGCCGCCGTCGCCGTCCCGTACGTCGTCCTCTCGCCGTTCTGGAACATCTCGGGTCACGTCCTCCTCTCGACGACGCCCGCCGCCTTCCTCGTCCTCCTCGACCGCCAGTACTGGCCGACGCTGGCCGTTCCGGTCGTGATGGTCCCGAACCGACCGGTCGTCGGCGCTCACACCTGGCCGCAGGCGGTCGGGGGGTTCCTCGTCGCTGCCACCGTCGTCGTCGCCGTGTACGCGCTCTACGACGGGGGGGTGGCGGGACGGTCCGGGTCGTCGACGGGCGCCGACTCGCCGGAGTCCTCGGCCCCGCGCCGGACTGGATAGACCCCCGGACGGTCCAGTCGGCGTCCGTCCCCATGCGACCGCCTACTGCATGTCCAACTCGCGGGCCGCGTCGGCCGCGAGGTCGGTAATCTCCTCGACGCTCGCGTTCGACCCGTCGGCGAGCACGCGGGTCAGCATCCCCAACTGGCGCGTCGCCGTCGACTGGAGTTCCGACTCGTCGACGTCGTTGCCGAAGAAGAACTCGTTGCGCCCGTCGTCGTGAATCAGCCCGACGTATACCGACGTGAGGTCGTCCTCGCCGAGCGCGTCGACCGCCCGTTCGCGGACACGGTCGAAGTCGCTCGCGGCGTCGCCCCCGCCCTCGGTGTCGGCGGTCGCCTCGTCGGCGTCGGTACCGGTGTCGTCGCCCGCTGGCGTCGGCTCCGACGTGTCGATGAGGTCACTCGGGTCCGTCTCCTCGCGGTCGTGGTCCGTGTGGTCGCCGTCCGTCATGGTCTCCGGTTCGGACGGGTCGGCTAAAGCCCCGGCGACCACGGCCGTCGGTGCCGAGACCGGAGTCCGTCAGTCGAACCCCGACGGTCACCCGTCCGGCGCCCCGCGTCCCGCGCCGGCGACGAGCGACGCCAGCGACCGACGTTTCAGGACGAGGAAGCCGACGAACACGAGGGCGAAGCCGGCCACGGTGAAGGCGGTGGCCTCCTCCCCGAGGAAGAACACGCCCGCGACGGTCGCGACGACGGGGACGAGGTAAGCGACGAGGCTCGTCTCCAGCGCGCCGCGCACGGAGAGCAGGGTGTAGTAGATGTAGAACGCGACGGCGGTGGCGAACACGCCGAGGTAGAGCACCGCGACCCGGGCGTCGAACGCGCTCGGTACCGCGAACGCCTCGCCGACCGCGAGACTGACCGCGTGGAGAATCAGTCCACCGACCGCCATCGACCAGCCCGAGAGCGCGGCCCGGTCGAGCGTCGGTTTCGCGCGCTGAATCAGGACGCCCCCGAGCGACACCGACGCAACCTGTGTGAGCACGAGCAGTTTGCCGAGCGTGTCGCCGACGAACAGGTTCGCCGGGTCCGGTCGGACGACGAGGGCGACGCCGACGAACGCGAGGAGGACTCCGGCGGCCCCGGTCGCGGAGAGGCGCTCCTCCGGGAGGATGCCGAACGCCCACAGCGCGGTCGCGACGGGGACGAGGCTCTGCATCACCGCCGCGACGCCGGCCGGGACCGTCTGCTGGCCCACGAAGAGGAAGGCGTTCCCGGCGACGAGGAACACGCCCCCGGCGAGGACGGCGAGGGCGTCGTTGCGCCGGCGCGGGAGCGAGTCGGTCGTCCGGAGGACGGCGAGTCCGACGAGCAGGACCGCCGCGATGTCGTATCGGAACGCGGCGAACAAGACGGGGTCCAGCGACCGGAGTCCGACGGTAATCGCCGGGAAGGAGAACCCCCAGAGCGTCGCGAGGAGGGCGAAGAGGGAGACCGCGACGGCGCGACTGTTCACTCCTCGATGCTCGGCCCGGCGGGGGTTATGACTCACGGTTCCGGTGACTCCGACGACGACCCCTTCCCCGACTTCGTGCCGGCGAGAAGACGTAAACCGACGTCGACCGTAAGACCCCCAATGCACGTTCTCGTCACCGGAGCGACCGGCTTCATCGGCAGTCGGCTCGTTCCCGTTCTCTCGGCTCGCGGCCACCACGTCACGGTTCTGACCCGCGACGCCGACGGGTACGAGGGCGAGGCGGACGCGGTGTACGAGGGTGACGTGCTCGAGCCCGGGAGCTTCGAGTCCGCCCTGGAGGGTGTCGACGCCGCGTACTACCTTATCCACTCGATGGGGGCGAGCGACGACTTCGCGGAGCGGGACCGCCGCGGGGCGGAGAACTTCCGCGACGCCGCGAGCGAGGCGGGCATCGAGCGCGTCGTCTACCTCAGCGGCCTCGGTGACGAGGACGCGGACCTCTCCCCGCACCTCGCCTCGCGTCGGGAGGTCGAACGGGTGCTCTCGGAGGGGTCGTTCGACCTCACCGTCCTCCGGGCGGCGGTCATCATCGGTGAGGGGAACACGAGCTTCGAACTCGTCTCCCAACTCGCACGGCGGTTCCCCTTCCTCCTCACGCCCGACTGGGTCGGTGTCGACTGTCAGCCTATCGCCGTCGACGACGTCATCGCCTACCTCGTCGGCGCCCTCGAAGTCCCCGAGACGGCGGCGGGCGTCTACGGCGTGGGCGGACCCGAGGTCATCACCTACGGCGGGCTGCTCGAACGCACCGGGCTGGTCGCCGGCCGAACGCCGCGGATCGTCCCCACGCCGTTGATGACGCCTGGGGTGGCGGCGTATCTCGCATCTCTCGCCACGAGCCTCCCCGGTGACGTCGTCCGACCCCTCGTCAAGGGGCTGGAGAACGAGGTCGTCGCCGACGACGCAGCTATCCGTGAGGCCGTTCCCGTCGACCTCGACGACTATGGGCCGGCGATTCGACGGGCACTCGACGCCGGTTCGGACGAGCCGACGAAGCGCGACCGCGTGCTGTCGAAGCTCGACCGGCTCCCCCCGAAACCGAGTGCCGACTGACCGTCTTTTCGTCTCCGAGCCCTAGTTCACCGGCTGTTGCGGCTCTCAACCCCAGTCATTGCGGCAGTGACAACACGTAAACGAGGTCCGATCGAACCCCCGGCGATGCGCGTTCTCGTCACCGGCGCGACCGGGTTCGTCGGGAGTCGACTCGTCCCCGTCCTGACCGAACGGGACCACCACATCACGGTCCTGACTCGGGACGCGGACGGCTACGACGGTCCGGCGGACGCGGTCGTCGAGGGTGACGTACTGGAACGGGGGAGCTTCGAGGCGGCGCTCGCCGACGTCGACGCGGCGTTCTACCTCATCCACTCGATGGGGGAGAGCGGTGACGAGGACTTTGCGGAGACCGACCGCCGGGCCGCGACGAACTTCCGGGACGCAGCCACCGAGGCGGGCGTCGGCCGCGTGCTCTATCTCAGCGGCCTCGGCGACGAGGAGGACGAGGAGCTGTCGGCTCACCTCGCCTCGCGCCGGGAAGTCGAACGGGTGCTCGTCGAGGGGAGCTACGAGCTCACCGTCCTGCGCGCGGCGGTGGTCATCGGCGCCGGGAACACGAGTTTCGAGGTCGTCTCCCAGCTCGTCCGGCGGTTCCCCGTACTCGTGACTCCACGGTGGGTCCGCGTCGACTGCCAGCCGATCGCCGCCGCCGACGTGATTGCCTACCTCGTCGGCGCGCTCGAGTCCGCCGAGACGGCCGGCGGGGTCTACGACGTGGGCGGTCCGCGGGTCGTCACGTGGAGAGACCTCCTGACTCGGACGGGCCGCGTCGGCGGCTGGCCCACACGGGTCGTGCCGGTCTCGTGGCTCCGACCCGACCACGCGGCACGCCTCGCCGGTCTCGCGACGGAGCTTCCGGGCGAGGTCGTCCGACCGCTCGTCAAGGGACTGGAGAACGAGGTCGTCGCCGACGACGGCGACGTGCGCGACCTGCTGCCGATTCCCCTCGACGGCTACGGGCTGGCGATTCGGCGGGCACTGGTCGGTCACGGAATCGAGGCGACGGTCGACCGCGTCCAGGCGAAGCTGGCTGAAGTCGAGGTGTCGACGCCGAACACCGACGAGCGTCGTCGTCAGCGTCCGCTGTCCGATGGTGAGTGAGTGACTCGTGTCGGTGAACATCCGACGAGAACTGACCGTTCGGTGGCGAGCGATATATGATTCGGAGAAACGAGCGTCTGCTCCGTCGCGGTCGGCGACGGTGCAAATCAGCCGTTAGTTACGGACGACGTTCGTCGCGCGGGGGCCCTTCGGGGCGTCCTCGATGTCGAACTCGATCTCGGTCCCCTCGGTGAGGTCCTCGCCGCCAACGTCCTCCATGTGGAAGAACACGTCGTCGTCAGCGTCGTCCGTCTTGATGAAACCGTAGCCGCCAGTGTCGTTGAAGAAGTCGACCTTACCGTTTGCCATTGCAATTGAATCCAATCGAGTCACACGGGTAAGTGTTCCGTATTCGTCCGCAAATTCTGGATTAGATTGGACAAATATCTCGAATCGCCGGTTCGAGTCAGTCGTTCGGCCAAACCAGCAGTTCCCCCGTCTGGTCCCTCCCGGTCCGACAGTCCGCGGCCGTACTTCTGTCGAATCGACACCATCACAGCCGTTCACAGGGGTGCCGACGGGGAATCACTCCGGAAGCGGGCCGAGGATGTCGAGTCCGTACTCCGCGGCCGCCGCGGTCAGGGCGGACACGTCCGGTTCCGCCGGCGGCGGCGTCTCCAGTCGCTCCGCCGGCTGGCCGGCCCCGGCCACGAACCCCTCGAAGCCGGCGGGGGTCACCTGAATCAGCATCCGGCAGGGCTCGTCGCCGACGACGCGGAACCCGTGGGGTACGTCTCGGGGCAGAAACACGGTGTCGTTCGGGCCGGCACGGAAGCGCTCGTCGGCGTCGTCGCCGGCGACGCACTCGATTTCGCCCGAGACGACGTGGAACACCTCGTCCTCACCGTGGTGGACGTGGTACGGCGACTCCCAGCCGGGGGCCGCGAGGTGGTCGACGAGCGCGTACGCGCCGTCGGTCGTCTCGGCGTCGGCCTTGACTATCATCAACGCGCCGGCGGTCCAGTACGCGGGGCAGTCGGTCTCGGTCGCTACGCTCGCGGTCGGTCCTAATGTGGCTCCTGTTGCCATCCCTCAGTATCGGTCGGAATCGAGCATAATCTAGCAACGACGTGTGCTATCATACGGGACGCGACTCGCGCGTCCTCGCTACCGGCACTCCCCGAACGCGCGGTCGTACTCGGCGTCGATGGTATTGCGCTGGACCCGCTCGATCTGTACGTCGTGGTCGACCTCGGAACAGGTTCGGAGGTGCAGCGGTCGGTTGTGGACCGACTCCTGTCGACGGCAGAACGGGCAGGTGAACGAGGGGGTTGTTCGAGTCGGGGAGTTGATTGACATACCGGAGAGACGCCATCGGGGGCTTGAATACGCGCTAACCCCGGCGTAACTGAACCAGCTTCCCTCGCCGTTAGCGGCGCTGCACCGATTCACAGTAGCGTGTCGCACACGACGGAGCGACTCCGTGACGCGAGGTTACCCTGCTCTCGGCGAGAGAGCTGTGTCCGGAAAACGGGCCTCGGCACTCATAGGGCTCGTCGTCGCCGGGAGCCACCCCGGCTCGGAGTGGTGCTATCGTCATCGGCCGTCTTCGGATAGCCCTGCGCCGTCGAAGTAATTTGAGGTTTCGTTCCGCTTACGCGTCCACCTCGACGCGCTCACCGCTCTCCGCCGACTCGTACAGCGCCTCGATCAGTCGCATGTCGACCAACCCGGTCTCGCCGTCCGGCTCGAACGGCTCGTCGCGTTGGAGGTGGTTGGCGAAGTAGTCGAACTCCTCGCGCATCTGGTTCGCGGTGTCGGGGCGGAACTCGCTCTCGGTGTCGCCGGTCGACAGTCGGAGGGTCTTCTCGGAGTCGGGGAAGAACGGCCCCTCCAGCGTCAACTCGCCCTCGGTGCCGACGAAGCGCAGGCTGGAGACCACCTCGGCGCTGTGACTCGCGGTGCAGGCCGCGAGCAGGGAATCCGAGAACTCAAGCGTGAAGGCGGTGTGCTCGTCGACGCCCTCGAACGCCTCCTGTGCGGCGGTCGTCGTCGCCTGCACGGCCCGTGGGTCCGCGTCGAGCACGAACCGCATCGTGCTGAGGGGGTAGATGCCGATGTCGTTGATGGTGGTGCCGCCCGAGAGCTCCGGGTCGAGGCGCCAGGAGTCCGGCCCGGCCGAGTCGAGGATGGTGTCGGACATGTGCCCGAGCACGGAGACGACTTCGCCGATGGCGCCGTCTCGCACGAGTTCGCGCGCGCGGCGAGCGAGCGGGCTCGTGAGGACGCGGTACGCGACCATCAGCGGCACGTCGGCCGAGCGACAGGCGTCGACGGCCGTCTCGGCGCCCTCCAGGTCCGCAGCGAGGGGCTTCTCACAGAGCACGGCCTTTCCGTGGTCGGCGGCGGCCTCGACGTGCTCGGGGTGGAGCGCGTTCGGCGTGCAGACGTAGACGGCGTCGTAGTCGTCGGTCGCGTCGCCGTCGGCGTACTCGTCGTAGTCGAGCGTCGCCGTCACCGTGTCGAGGTCGGCGGCGACGTCCTCGGCCTTCTCGGGCGACCCGCTGACCAGCACCGTCGGCTCGGCGTAGTCGGCGTCGACCATCGCGGGAATCGCCTGCTCGCGGGTCCACCAGCCGAGGCCGACGAGGGCGAAGCGGACCGGTTCGGCGTCGGTCTCTCCCTCCCAGTCGCGGGCGGTCAAGTCGTCGATGTCGAGGTCGAAGTCGGACACGACTGTGCGTGTGCCCGCCGGCTCGAAAGCTCTTGTTCCCGACTCGGGAGCGACGGCGCAGGGACTCGGCGGTCCGGAGTCGTCGAAGAACGGACGTTTTCCTCCCGACTACCGTGTCCAAAACGGGTGTCCACGGGGGTGAGTCGCGGACGGGGGTGGGTGGGTGGTGCCTTACGCGCCGCGCCGGGTGGGGAGACGACGCAACGCTGCGGCGTTTCATCGGAGGGCCCCGACCCGGTTTACTATAGCCGTGCTAAACCGGCACTGGAAGTGACTAGTCATCGACCGGACTTGTCGAATCTGTCCGCAACGGTCCTCAACCGCGGCTTAGGTGGCCGCTATTCCGGCCGCTCGATGGCTTCGAGACTCGCCGCCACGAGCAACGGGAGCGTGATGGTCGCGTCGCCGACGACGGTGACGTTGCGGGCGTCCTTCTCCAGTTTCCCCCACGAGCGCGCCTCGTCCAGTGTCGCCCCGGAGAGCCCGCCGGTGGCCTCGTGGTCCATCGTTAACTGGACGCCGTAGTCGTAGGCTCCGGGCGTGACGAGCATCGTCTGGAGCGTGAAGTTCTTCGGGACGCCGCCGCCGACGAGCAGACAACCCGCCGTCTCGGCCTCGAAGGCGAGGTCGGTGAGGGGGGTCATGTCCGCGAGCGCGTCGAGCGAGAAGTCGGAGGTCTGTGCGTACATCCACGCCTGCAGGCCGAGGACGGAGTCCTGCACCGCCGGACAGTAGATTGGCACGTCCGACTCGTAGGCCGCGGCGGCGACGCCGGCGTCCTCTTCGACCTCCTCCCGCTCGTTCACCTCGGCGTTCGCCCGCCCGAGTTCGCGGACGAACCGCTCGATGCTCACGACCCCCTCCTCCGCCAGGGGCGGGAACACCTCCTCGCGCAGGTGGGACTCGAAGTGAGCGAAGTACTCCTGTGGGAGGTAGACGTTGAAGATGCGGTCCACTCCCTCGTCGCGCAGCGTCTCGTCGTGTTCGCGCGTCGTCTTCCCCTCGGCGTGCTCGGCCCCGTGGTGGTGCTTGCCGCCGATGGCCTCGATGGCGTCGTGGGTGAGGTTCGCCCCGGTCGTGACGAGAGCGTCGACGTACCCGTCGCGAATCAGGTCCGAGACGATGCGGCGCATCCCGGTCGGTACCATCGCGCCGGCCAGCGAGAGAAAGACCGTACAGTCCTCGTCGGCGAACATCTCCGCCGTCACGTCGACCGCCTCGTGCATCTTGGCGGCGCCGATGCCGGCCTTCCCGTACTCGCCGGCGAGGTCGCCGACCGTCATCCCGGCGCGCACCTCGGCGTGGGAGACGGGGTCGTGGTCGAACGTCTCGCGGTGGGGGGTGTGGTGGCCGTGTTCGTCGCGGTCGTCCCGGTCGTCGTGGCCGTGGCCACCCTCGGAAGCAGAATCGGCGTCCGTCTCGGGGTCGTGTCCGGCGTCGTCTGTCATGCAGGGAGGTGTGCGGGCGGGGAAGTTGAACGCCGCGGTTGGAGAAGCGCGGTTCGTCGTGACCGAGCGTCCCCCGGTCACCGTACTGTCGCCTCTCCGAGGTTCCCGGCCGTTTCGAAGCCCCACCCGCGCCGAACCCCTACAGCCCCGTCGGCTCGTCGACGTACGTCGTCTCCAGCCCCCACCCCTCGGCCAGCCCCATCAGGGAACGGACGCCGAACGTCTCGGTCGCGTAGTGACCGGCGAGAACGACGTTCAGGCCGGCCTCCTTCGCCTCGTGGTACGCTTTCTGCTTCCCCTCGCCGGTGACGAGGACGTCGGCGCCGACCTCGACGGCCTCGTCCAGCCAGTCGACGCCGCTCCCCGTGACGACCGCCACGTCCTCGACCTCGTCGGGCCTGAAGTCGAGCACCTGTACGCCTTGGGCCCCGGTGTCGAGTTCGGCGTCGAGCGTCGTCGCCAGCCGCGAGACCGACATCGACTCGGGGAGTCGACCCCGCTGACCGATGTGCTCCGGCCCCAGCTCGCCGAACGGCTCCCGACCGCCGAGGTCGAGCAGGTCGGCGAGGCCGGCGGCGTTGCCGAGTTCCCCATGGCCGTCGAGCGGGAGGTGCGAGACGTACAGCGGGAGGTCGTTCTCGACCAGCGGGGCGACGCGGTCGTACGCACGGCCGGTCACGCGGTCGAGGCCACCCCAGACGACGCCGTGGTGGGTGACGAGGAGGTCGGCGCCGGCGTCGACGGCGGTCTCCATCGTCGAGACCGCGGCGTCGACGGCGAACGCGACGTGCTCCACCTCGGCCTCGCGCGGGCCGACCTGCAGGCCGTTCGGGCTGGCGTCGAGGTCGGCGTAGGCGTCGGTCCGGAGGCGCTCGTCGTAACGGTCGACGACGTCGGATAGCTTCATGCGACGTCGATGGGCCGGACGGGGTTTGTAGCCGGCGGTCCGGGTCGCCGACACCGTCGAGTCGTGAAATCGAAGCGTCAACTCTGCCAGCAGCCTTATCGGGGACACCGGCGTAGTCGGAGTTACCGTTCCTTGTGTGGGAGCGGCCGCGAGCGGTCAAGCAGGGTGAAACTGTCATGGGTAAGTTCCGCAAGGCACTGTACGCGTGGCGACGTCTCCCGAGGAAGACGCAGAAACGCATCAAACGCAAAGTACGCCGTCTGTTCCGGTAGGTCAGGCACGAGCCGACGCCTGCTGGAAGCCGCTCCGTTTCGACACCGAATCGACGAGCCCCGGCTCCGTCTCGCCCGGTCGATACGTTCGACGTGCGCTACCGGTCAGTCCCCGGCCGCGTGAGCGAACACGAACTCCTTCAGCAGTTTCCCCGCCAGCGACGCGGCCTGCCCGTCGTCGCGGTCGTTCACCTCGACGACGTCGAAGCCGGCGGCGTGCGGGGCGACCGCGCGGACGACATCGCGCATCTCCCGGGGCGAGAGGCCGAACGGCTCCATCGTCCCCGTTCCGGGAGCGAACGCCGGGTCCGCGCCGTCGATGTCGACCGAGAGGTACACCGACCGGTCGCCGAAGTCGGGTTCCCAGTCGGCGACGTCCTCGGGCGGGACGACGGTCACGTCCGGTTCGTCGGCGCGCTCCCACTCCGCCTCGGAGCCGGTGCGGGCGCCCAGAATCACCGCCTCGTCGACCGGACCGTCGTCCTCGTCCGGGTCGTCGCCGACGCCGGGGTCGCCGTCGAGCAGGCGCCGGGTGACCGTCGCGTGGCTCCACGGGTTCCCGTCGTACGCCGTCCGGAGGTCGAGGTGAGCGTCGAGGACGACGAGGACGTCGGGGGCGACGGCGCGGGCGCCCGCCGACGTGACGGTGTGCTCGCCGCCGAGGAGGAGGGGAACGGCGTCGTCCCAGACGACGTCCCGACAGGTCCCTTCGAGGTAGTCGAGATAGTCGGGGGCGTCGTCCCACGCCCGCACGTCGCCAGCGTCGTGGACCGATAGCTCGGAGAAGCGCAGGTCGGTCCGGCGGTCGTAGTCGTCGAACGTCTCGGCGAACCGCCGGACGCGCTCGGGACCGAAGCGGGTGCCCGGCTGGAACGTGGTCGAGACGTCGAGCGGCGCGCCGACGACGACGTAGTCGGCGGTCTCGCGGTCGGCCGTTGCCCCGGGGAACATCGTAGTCGAGATAAAGAAGTCGGGTCGCGCCGTTCAGACGACCTTCCGCTGGCCCTCGTACTCAAGGTACTCGATCTCGTCGTCCGGCGAGAAGTCCTCGTCCTCGGGGACGCGCATCGTGAACGTCTGGTAGGTGTCGAGGTCCATGACCTGCGCGTCGTTGCCGCTGACGGAGACGACTTGGCCCCCCTTTCGCTCGATGATGGGCACCCAGACTTTGGCGTCGACGGGCTGGCTCAGGCTACGCTTCTTGCCGTCGAACACGCCCTTCCCCTCGATACGGGCCTTCGCACTGCCGTGCTTGCCCGGCTTGGCCGTACTGTAGGCGTTGATTTTACAGGGGGAGTCCTCCATCATCAGGTAGCTTCCCTCCTGCAGTTCGCGGACCTGCTTCTGCTCTTTCGCCATGGGAGCGCGTTATCGGGACGGCGGTATAAACCGTTTGGAACGTCCCGAGGTCGGGCGCTACTCCGCCCGGTCGGGGTCGAGCCGCGGCGAGCCGAAGATGTCGTCCCTCGGCGGGGACGTGTCGAACGGACCTCCGGGTCGATATCCGCACACGGTGGGGCGACGCGTCGTCACCGAAGCGTTCGAAGTGCCGTCTTCGAGCGTCCGAAACGTCCTCACCGGGGCGTCCGGAGCGACGCCGTCGGGGTACTACGGTCGATGACGACGTTGATTACCGCGCCGACGAGGAGGACGATGCCGCCGAAGTAGAGAAAGAGGACGAACAGGAGCAGGGCGCCGACGATGCCGTAGGCCGCGTACTTCCCGGCCGTCTGCGTGTAGTAGCTGAATCCCACCTGGAGTACGACCCAGCCGACCGCCGCGAACAGCGTCCCGGGGAGCGCGTGGCGGACCGTCACCGGGACCGGTGGGAGGACGTAGTACAGCGGAAGAAAGGCGAGCACGAGGGCGACGACGGCGACGAGGTTGCCGAACAGCCGCGGGGCGGGAATCGTGAGGTTCACCGTCGCGAGTACCACGCCGGTCGTGACGAGCAGGGCGAACGCGAGGAGGAACAGTCCGAGCACGAGTAACCCCTTCTTCAGTTGCTCGACCAACCCGGGCTCCGAGGCGGTGTCGTACACCTCCGCGAAGGCGATGGAGAGCCCGCGGAACACCTTCAGTCCGCTCCACAGCGAGAGCAGAAGCCCGATTCCGCCGGCGACCCCTCGTCCGCTCTCGACCTGCAGGATGCGGTTGACGACCTGCGCGCCGCTGTCGGAGAGGTTCTGCCTGAGCACCTCGATGAGCGCGTCGGCGGCCCCGAAGTACGAGAGGAGCGCGAGCGCGACGAGCAACAGTGGGATGAGCGAGGCGAGCGCGTAGTGGGCAAAACTCGCCGCCATAAACGTCACGTCTCTGTCACGCACCGTGGCAACGATTCTTCGCGCGTCCGTCGTGAGACTCATGTGCTGCAGACCTCCACACCCGGTATCTCTCGGAGACCACAATGAGCCTTATCGCCGTACTGCGGCCGACGCCAGCGAGTCGCGGCTCACCGGCGGTGGATTCAAACCGAGAACCGACCAAAGGGCGGGACATGTACGCGGTCGTCGGCTGCAACAACTGCGGCACCTACTGGATTCTCTCGGACCCCGGGGAGACGGCGCAGTGTCCCCGCTGTCGGAAACGCCACCAAGTGAAGAAGCTGAAGAAGTTCATCGAGACCGACCAGCGCGACGCCGCTCGACAGGCTCGGGCGGCCATCCTCGCGAAGAAACGCGACGAGAGCGAGACGTTCGCCGACCTCGACTCCGTCGCCGAGATGGGCCGACAGGTCGAGGACAGCGGGGTCGACGACCGCGAGTACCTCGAAGCGTCCGGGCTGGACGCCGACGAGGTCGCCGCCGCCGGCGAGTCGACGAGCGTCGGAGCCGGCTCGGGAGCCTCGCGGAGTCGCCGTGAGGTGGTCGAGGACGCGATTCGCGAGGGCGACCGGCCGACCGAGGCGGCGGTCGTCGCCTACGCGACCGAATACGGCGTCCCCGAGGAGGCCGCGCGGGACCTGCTGACGAAGCTGACGCGACGGGGGGAGGTAAGCGAGAGTCGGGGTCGGTACCGACTGCTCTGAGCGTCGACGTGGGGGCTACGGGAGCATCCCCAACAGCTGCAGCGCCGTCAGCAGCGAGACGAGGGCGCCCAGCAGGAGCTTCGCGACGCGGAGCCAGCGGTAGGCGGTCGTCGCGGCCGGGTCGTCCGCGTCGTCGGGGCAGTCGTGGTCGTCGCTCAGACAGCGACGCGGGTGGCGAGTATCCTGGGACATGGTGGAGTGCCCGCCGGTGCTCGCCGAACGGGCACATTGTACGTTTGTGGAACGTTCGAATTAAAGGCGCGCCATGGCCGCGTGGTGAAAGTGAACGCCGAAGTGCGCTCGAAACCGGCGCCTCGGACGCGGTGAGCCGCCGGAATCCGGGGTGTGGCTGCCGGCGGAACTGATCACGACGCCCGGCCGCTGGTCACGTCGTCCGGCCGGCGGTCGTGTCAGCAGTATCGGACGTGATAGTTGGCGCGCAACCGTTATGATATTCGACACGACGAGAACCGTATGAGAGAGCGACTTCGGCGTATCCGTGGGGTAGGAAGGTCCGATGACGGAGTCGACGAGCGGTCGACCGGCGGTGACGCCGCGACGGACGCTCCGGCTGAACGAACCGACGGCGGGGCCGTCGCCGAGGGAGCGACCGGGGGGACGCAGTCGTCGCCGTCGTCAGCGTCGCGTCCGGAGTCATCGGGGTCACCGGGTGGACTTCGTCCGACACCGGGGGCGACCGAGGAGACGGAACGCCTCCGCTACGAGCGGAACTACTGGCGCGGACTGTTCGAGCAGGTGGTCGAGTCGTATCCGGAGTTCGCCTGGGTGATAGACGCAGACGACGAGGTGGCGTACTACAACCCCATCGCCGAGGCCCAGTTGGGGTTCCCCAGCGCGGCGGTCGTCGGCGAGTACATCCACGACGTGCTCCCCATCCCGGAGGGTGTGGAGACGCAGGCACAGACGGTGACCCGGCTGGGCGAGGCGCGACGCGAGGAGGAGTTCCGGCGCATCTCGACGGCCGACGGGGAAGGGTGGGTCCGGTCGAGCGCCGTCCCGCTACGGAACCCGGAGGGCGAAGTCGTGGGCGGCTTCGAGGTCGGCGTCGACGCCACGGACCACGTCGAGCGCCAGCAGGCGATGGCGAAGGTGCAGGCGCAGGTCTCCGAGGAGGTCGGCACGAAGGCGGCGCGAGCGTCGGAGACGACCGAGTGCGTCGAGACGGCGGTCGAGGAGGCGGAGGCGCTGGCCGAGATGCAGGCCGAGAACATGGAGGAGGTGTCGGCGGAAGTGGAGTCGCTCGCGGCGACCGTCGAGGAAGTGGCCGCCTCGGCCACGGAGATCAGCGACTGTGCTCGGGAGGCCGGCCGGCTCGCGACCGCGAGCACCGACGCCGGCGAGACAGCCACCGAGCGCTTGGAGAGCGTCGTCGAGAGTAGCGACGAGGTCGCCGAACAGACCCGCGCGCTCGCGGCGCAGGTCGCAGAGGTCGACGCAATCGTCGAAGTCATCAACGACGTCGCGGACCAGACGAACCTGCTCGCGCTCAACGCGAACATCGAGGCCGCCCGCGCGGGCGAGGCCGGCGAGGGGTTCGCCGTGGTGGCGAACGAGGTGAAGAACCTCGCCGAGGAGGTCCAGTCGGAGTCCGAACGAATCGAGACCATCATCCGGGAGACCCGCGAGAACGCCGAGACGGCGGTCGACGGCATCGAGTCGGTCACCGAGGAGATTCGCCACAGCACCGAGGCCGTCGACGAGATGGTCGACAACCAGTCGGAAATCGTCGAGGCCGTAGACGTCACGTCGAGCGGGATGGACGACATCGCGGCCGCGACCGAGGACCAGGCGGTGCGCACGGAGGAAGTGGCGAGCATCGTCGAGGCCGCCTCCGAGCGTTCGAGTCAGGTCCGAGAGGAGGTCGACACGGTCGACGCCGCGAACGGGGAGCAGTCGGCGCTCGTCGGCGACATCGCGGCGTCGATGGACCGCCTCCAGGCGACCGTCGACCGGCTGACCGCCGAGGGGGCGGCCGAGGTGCTCGACGTCCGCGACGAGGACGCCTGAGAAGGTCGGCTACCGGGACTGTGACCCGAGGACGAGAACGGAGGGACGCGAAAACGGGAGGTGAGCGAGCGTCGGACGCTCCCCTCATCCAGCCAGCAGCACGGCGACCACGACGCCGCCGTACAGCGCCGTGCCGAGGAAGAGACAGGCGACGGCGGCCCGGTCGAACCCCGGCAGCGACTCGGGCTGGAAGTCCATCGGGTTCGACGAGCCGAACCCGACGAGCGCGCCCGAGGAGGCGGTCTCGATGCCGGTGTCCGAGGTGCCGAACAGCGCGGCGGCGACGGCCGACGACCCGAGGAACAGAACCGTCGCGGCGAGACCGAGTGGGAATCCGGCGACCGACGCCGTTCCCAGGAGTACGACCGCCACGACCGCACCGGCACCGACACCGTACCAGAGGAAGTAGCGGCCGAACAGGGACCAGTCCATGGCTCACTGACGAACCGTCGAGCGCAAAAACGTTGGCCTCGCGGGTGCGAACGTTTACCAACGGTGCGGGGACCACCCCCGACATGACCTGACGAGCGGGCGTGAGTCGGTCGAAGCGGGCGCGCGGTGTGCCGCTCACGGGAGAGATTCACTGCCTGTCAGCTACGCTGTCGAGCCTCGCACTGTCGGCCGTACCCATTTGGAACGCCTCGGCGCCCCGAATACCGAGAAGTTCCAGAACGTGCAACCGACAGTATCAGCGCCCGAGGTCCTCGTGGGCGCTCGAGAGGTGCCGCGAGGCGAGGGCCGAGAGGAGGGAGAGCTCCCCCGCCAGCGACCCGACCGCGACGGCCTCCGCCAGCGCGTCCGCGTTCGAGCCGGCGGGGTCGCCGCCGCCGGCGACGCCGAGCACGGAGAGCCCCTCGTTCTGCGTGGGGAGCTTCGTCCCGCCGCCGACGGTGCCGACTTCGAGGCTCGCGAGCGAGACGGAGGCGTAGAGACCCCCGTCGACGACCTCCATCGTCGTAATCGCGTTCGCGCCCTCGACGACCTGCGCGGCGTCCTGGCCGGTCGCGAGGAACATCGCGGCGACGACGTTGGCGACGTGGGCGTTGAAGCCGAGGCTCGCCGCCTTCGCGGAGCCGACGAGGTTCTTGCGGGTGTTCACCTCCGCAATCGCCTCCGGCGTCGTGTGGAGGCGCTCCTCGACGGTTTCCTGGGGAATCGTCACGTCCGCCGTTACGGAGCGACCGCGCCCCTCGACGGCGTTGACCGCGGCGGGCTTCTTGTCCGAACAGAGGTTCCCCGAGAGCGCGACCAGCGACGCCTCGGTCTCGGCCTCGACCACGTCGGCGGCGGCGCGGGTCGCGATGGTGGCCATGTTCATCCCCATCGCGTCCTTGGTGTCGTACCGGAAGCGGAGGTAGACGGAGTTGCCGACGACGTAGGGGGTCACGTCGAGCAGCTCGCCGTGATTCGTCGTCTCCTCGGCCGCCTCGGCGAGGGCGCCCTCGTTGTCGCGCACCCACGAGACGAGCGCCTCGGCCTCGGCCACGTCGGCGACGCGGAAGACGGGGGCGCGCGTCATCCCGGACTTCGTCACGCGCGCCGCCGACCCGCCGGCGTCGTTCAGCACCGAACAGCCGCGGTTGACGCTCGCCAGCAACGCCCCTTCGGTCGTCGCGAGCGGCAGGTAGCGCTCGCCGTCGAGGGCGGCGCCGTGGATTCGGACGGGGCCGGCGACGCCCAGGGGTACCTGCACGGTGCCGACCATGTTCTCGATGGCGCTATCGGCCTCAGCCGCCGGGAACGCGTAGTCACCGACCGTCCCGAGGTCGGCCCCGGACTGCGTCTCGACCAGCAGGCGCCGGGCCGTCGCCGCGGTGTCGGCGTCGGCGTGGTCTTCGAGTTCGTGGAGTCGGAGTTCGCCGTCGCGGACGCGCTCGGCGAGCGCCTCGGCGTCCTCCGGCGTCTCGGAGTCGGTAGCGGCGTCGTCGCTCATGGCCCGCAGTCGTCGCGGCGGTCGCTAAGGGTTGTCGGTTCACGGGGCGGCATCCCGAACGGTTTTGTCCGCTCCCGCTCCCCTCCCGGTATGACCGCTCCCGCGGACCTCGTGCTGACGAACGCCGAGGTCCACAGCCTGACCGACCCTGATTCGGTTTCGGAGGCCGTCGCCGTCCGCGACGGGCGCATCGTCCGCGTCGGCGACGCCTACGAGGTCGACTTCCTCGTCGGCGTCGAGACCGAGGTCGTGGACCTGGACGGCCGCGTGCTCCTCCCCGGGTTCGTCGACGCCCACACCCACCTGCCGATGACGGGCCGCTCGCTGGTGAACGCCGACCTCTCCGTCGCCGACCGGGGGGCGGCACTCGACGCACTCCGGGAGCGCGCCGCCGAGCTCCGCCGGGGGGACGACGACGGGAGCGGGGACGACGACTGGGTGCTCGGCTTCGGCTACGACGAGAGCACGTGGCGCGAACGCGAGTACCTCACTCGCGACGAGTTGGACGGGGTCGCCGACGACCGCCCGGTCGTCGCGGTGCGTGAGGATATGCACACCGCCTCGTTGAACTCGGTCGCGCTCGAGCGCCTGCTCGACGAGATGCCCGAAGCGGACGTGCAGCGCGAAGGGGGCCGGCCGACCGGCGTCGTCGTCGAGGAGGCCGTCGACGCGGTCTGGGCGGCTATCGAACCGGACCCCGAGCGGACGAGCGAACTCGTTCGCGCCGCCGCCGCCCGCGCGAACGAACTCGGTGTCACCGCCGTCCACGACATGGTGCGGAACTCCCACGCGCCCCGCGTCTACCGCGACCTCGACACGGCGGGCGAACTCCCCCTACGCGTGCGCATCAACTACTGGACGGACCACCTCGACGCCGTCCTCGAGACCGGACTCCGCACCAACGCGGGGAGCGACCGGGTTCGGACGGGCGCCATCAAGTCGTTCACCGACGGCTCCTTCGGCGGCCGGACGGCGAAGCTCTCCGAGCCGTACGCGGACGCCGACGCGGTCGACGACCCGCCCGGTGACGGCTACGGGCAGTGGGTCGTCGACCCCGACGAACTGGACGAACTCGTCGCCCGCGCGGACGACGCCGGCCTCCAGTTCACCGCCCACGCCATCGGCGACGAGGCGGTCGACGCCACGCTTGACGCCTACGCGGACTGCGCCGACCCGGGCGACTCGCGCCACCGCGTCGAGCACGTCGAACTCGCCAGCGACGAGGCGATAGCGCGGTTCGCCGAGACCGGCGTCGTCGCCTCCGTCCAGCCCAACTTCCTCAAGTGGGCCGGCGAGGGCGGGCTGTACGAAGACCGGCTCGGCGACCGCCGGACCGAGACCAACCGGTACCGCGACCTGCTGGACGCCGGCGTCCACCTCGCCTTCGGGAGCGACTGTATGCCGCTCGACCCGCTTCTGGGGGTACACCACGCCGTCAACGCGCCCGCGGAGGGCCAGCGACTGACCGTCACCGAAGCCCTGCGGGCGTACACGCTCGGCGGGTCGTACGCCGGCTTCGACGAGGACCGGACCGGGACGATAGAAGTGGGGAAGTGCGCCGACCTCGTCGCGCTGGAGCGGTCGCCCTGGGCACACGAGGAGTCGATTCGGGACATCGACGTGGCGACGACCGTAGTCGGCGGCGACGTAGTGTACGACGGGCGGTAGGTCCGTTTTCGGCGGTCCGCTGTGTCCACTGGGGCGTTGTGGACGGCGGCGCCGCGGCTCGGGAGAGGAGTCCGAGAAAAGTGCGAACTGCGAACCGCGAAAGCGCTGAGAGCCGCGAAGGTCCCGGAAGCGCTCTACGAGAGTTCGTGGATGTTCTCGACGACGTTCTCGGCGAACTCGCTGGCCTTCAGCTTCTCGCCGCCTTCGATCTGACGCTCCAGGTCGTAGGTGACCTTGCCGGAGGAGATGGACTCCTCGACGGCGTCGCGGATGAGCTTCCCGGCGTCGTCCCAGCCCATGTACTCGAACATGAGGCGGCCCGAGAGGATGAGGGCGGTCGGGTTGGCCTTGTCCTTGCCGGCGTGCTTCGGGGCCGAGCCGTGGACGGGTTCCGCAAGACAGCGGGTCTCGCCGAAGTTCGCGCCGGGCGCGATGCCGAGGCCGCCGATCTGGGCGCCCGCGGCGTCGGACATGTAGTCCCCGTTCAGGTTCATCGTCGCGATGACGTCGTAGTCACCCGTACGCGTGAGGAGCTGCTGGAGCATGTTGTCGGCGATGCGGTCTTTCACGACGAGCGTGCCCTCGGGCTGTTCGCCGTCGTGTTCCTCCCACAGCGTGTCCTCGGTGATGACGTCCTCGCCGTACTCCTCCTCCGCGACTTCGTAGCCCCAGTCCCGGAAGGCGCCCTCGGTGAACTTCATGATGTTGCCCTTGTGGACCAGCGTGACCGAGTCCCGGTCGTTCTCCAGGGCGTAGTCGATGGACTCGCGGACGAGACGCTTCGTCCCGAACTCCGAGATGGGCTTGAGACCGATACCGATGGGACCGTCGTGCATCGTCTCGTCGAAGCCCATCTCCCCCTCGACGAACTCCTTGACCTGCTGGACCTCGTCGGTGCCGGCCTCCCACTCAATGCCGGCGTACACGTCCTCGGTGTTCTCGCGGAAGAACACCATGTCCATCGCGCCGGGGTTCTTGACCGGCGACGGGACGCCGTCGAGGTGGTAGGTCGGTCGGACGTTCGCGTACAGGTCGAGCTTCTGGCGGAGCGCGACGTTCAGCGAACGGAAGCCGGCGCCGACGGGCGTCGTGAGCGGGCCCTTGATGGCGACGTGGAACTCCTTGATGGCCTCGACGGTGTCGTCGGGGAGGTTCTCGTCGTACTTGTCGCGGGCGGACTGGCCGGCGTAGACGCGCATCCACTCGACCGAGCGACCCGTGGCCTCGGCGGCCGCGTCGAGCACCTTCTGAGCGGCCGGACCCACGTCCTGTCCGATCCCGTCGCCGTGAATAATCGGGATGACCGGGTTCTCGGGGACGTTCAGCGTGCCGTCGTCGTTGGCGGTGATCTGCTCGCCGTCCGCGGGGACCTCGACCTTCTCGTACTCGTGGCTCATGAACGATAGCGGGTTTTCCCGGCGCCGTTAAAGGACTGCCGTTTGCGGACGGCAGTGGCAAGATTCGCACGGAGCCGGGGGTGTGAACGCGAGTCGTGGGGGGTGGGTGCACGACCCTGAATCCCGACGCTTATCCCACAGACCGGAGTCCGAGAGAGCATGCAGGTCATCGTCCACGGCGGCGCCGGTAGCGACCCCGACGAACCGGAACCCAGACAGGCCGTCCTCGACGAGGCGGCCCGGGAGGGCACCTCGACGGCGACCCCCCTCGACGCCGTCGAGGCGGCGCTGAACGTCCTCGAAGCCGACGACCGGTTCAACGCCGGCTACGGCGGGGCGGTGCAGGCGGACGGGGTCGTCCGCACCGACGCGGGCGTCATGACGAGCGACCGCTCGGTCGGCGCGGCGGCGTCGATGGCGGGCGTCCGCGACGCCGTCTCCGCGGCCCGCGTCGTCCTCGAGGAGACCCCCCACGTGTTCGTCGCCGGCGACCACGCCGTCGACCTCGCGGCGGACTTCGGCGTCGACACCGGCGTCGACCTCCTGACCGACGAGAGCGAGGCGCGGTGGGCCGACGCCGAGCCGCCGGAGGGAGGGCCGAAGCGGCATCTGCAGTGGCTCCGCGAGGTGTGGGGCGGTCACGACACGGTCGGCGCCGTCGCGCGTTCGGGCGAGGAGTTCGCGGCGGCGACTTCGACCGGCGGGCGCTGGTTCGCGCTCGCGGGGCGTGTCGGCGACGTCCCCCAGGTCGGTTCAGGGTTCTACGCCGCCCCGGCCGGCGCCGCGAGCGCCACGGGGTTCGGCGAGGATATCGCGCGCGTTACCCTCACCCGTCGCGCGGTCCGGCACCTCGAGTCGGGGTGTGACGCACAGCGGGCCGCCGACCGCGCCGTCGCCGAGTTCGCCGAGTTGACCGGCGGCGAGGCCGGCCTCATCGTCCTCGACGCCGACGGCGGCGCCGGGAGCGCGTTCAACAGCGACGGGATGCAGACGGGCGTCGCGCGCGAGTGACCGGTCCCCGCCGTCGGTCGACCTCGGCTAAATGAGGTGTGTTCACACGGTACACTCGGCTCAGATGGATATTCGCCCGTATACGAACGTCCTAAGCGCCGTTTTCGCGGATTCGAGCCGATTCGGGTCACCACCGGCCAGAAGCTTGAAACGTAGTGCAAGAGTGCGAAACAGTCAATCTTTTGAGGTGAACGGTCGGAGATGTTTTATCCGAGACTCGCACAGGCAGGAGTGACGGTTCGCCGCGGGTGACATTCAGGGGGGTTCATCTCTCGTTTCCGTCACGACAGCCCCGGCGAGCTCCGAACGAGAACACCACAGGGCAACTCGCCCGACAGCGGCGGCGCTGTCGAGCACACGCGGAATCTACGGGTATGTCAGGCACCAACGACACACGCGACGGGGAATCGGGGGACGAACAGACCAACTACGGCCGACGGCGGTTCCTCCAGCTGTCCGGCTTCGCGGCCGGGACGGCGGCGCTCGCCGGCGCGGGGAGCGAGTCGGCCGCGGCGGCCGGCCGGACCTGGGACGTCCGGGACGTGATGGCGGCGAACGGGTGGGACGCCGACCGCGCGCTCGACGAGGTCGTCGGCTGGGCGGACCCGGGCGACACCGTCCGATTCCGCGACGGCGAGTACGAGATCTCTCGCAGCCACCACATCGGCAAGTCGCTGACCATCACCGGCACCGACGGCGCCCGCCTCGTCCGGACGACGGAGCACATCGGCATCCGGTTCGTCGGCGACGGTCTCACCGGTGACTGGGCCGAGACGACGGGCGACGTCCCGCGGGGGAGCACCAGCGTCCCCGTGGACGCGAGTGCCCTGAACGTCGCGCCGGGCGACTACGTCCAGATTCGCGCCGGCGACTACCACGACGCGGGGAGCGACGGCGGCACCAACGAGTTCGCCGTCGAGCTCGCCGAGGTGACCGGCGTCGGCTCCGGCGCCATCGAGGTCGCCGAGGGGACGCGCTTCGCCTACGACTCCTGGAACGGGCAGGTCGAGCGCGTCGACCTGCTCGCGGGCCCCCGCATCGAGGGGCTCACGATGGTCGGCGACAACAACGACCCCGATATCGACTACATGTCCCGGCGGGAGTACACCCGCGACATGTTCGAGATGCAGTGGGTTCGCGACGGCGTCTTCGCCGACTCTACCGTCGAGAACTACTTCTCGGCGGGCTTCTACTTCTTCGACTGCAAGAACGTGACGTGGGACAACGTCACGGCGCGCCACGCCCAGAGCAAGGGGCCGGGGAAGGGCGAGCCGCTCAAGGCCGAGCACTGCACCGGCGTGACGGCGCTCTCGACGACGACCGTCGACTGCCGGCGCGGCGTCGACGTGGGACAGGGGACGACCGACGTACTCGTGAAGAACCCGACGGTCCGGGACTGCTCGCTCGTCGGCGTCGGTCAGCACCCGAACACCGACGAGTTCCGGGCCGGGACGGTCCGCATCGAGGGCGGCGACATCGAGACGGTCAGCACCGGCATCTCCCACGCCGACGGCGACACCACGGTCGTCGGCACGCGGGTGACGACGGGGGCGACCGGGCTCGCAATCGAGGGGGCGAACTTCGAGGCCCGCGACGTGACCATCGTCGGCAAGGCCGAGGGCGGGAGCGGTCCCGCGGTGAAGGTCAAAGACGACGCTAGCAACGTCTCCGTGCAGGGGACGGTCCGCGACGAGGGGAACACCTTCCGCAACGCCGCGGTCGTCATCCACCCCGAGGAGGACATCTCGAACCTCGACTTCGACCTCGACATCACCTCGGACAACCGATTCTACGCCTTCGACATGAACGGCGTGACGGTCGCCGACGTGGCCGTCGACGGGGCGCTTCGCTCCTCGCCCGACAACACGGACATCGCGGTCCACGCGACCTACCGTGACAGCGGCGTCATCGACGGGCTGGACTTCGGCGCCGACATCTGGAACCACGGCGGCTCCGGAATCTGTCTCCTCCGCGGGGACGCCGTCCGGCGCGTCCGCGTCCACGACGCCACGCTCGAAGTCGGCGGCGACTACGGCGTCTGGATCGGCTACGACCTCCAGAGCCAGCAGCAGACGCTCGTCGAGAACTGCGTCGTCCGCGGCGCCGAGACGCGCTCGCTCGCCTTCGACGGTGACGGCTCGGTGTACGTCACGGGCAACCAGCTGGACGACGGGATGCGCGCCGCGCGCGGCATCGACGTGTACCGCGAGTCCTACGACTACGGCGGCGGCGACGACGGCTCGTCGGGGTCCGGCTCCGGTGACGGCTCGGACGCGGACGACGGTTCGGGGTCGTCGGGGTCGGGCGGCGACAAGACCCTCGCCGTCGTCGGGACGGGCGACCCCACCGAGTACGAGTTCGTCGTCACGGCGGACCTCGTACGCGGCGACAACACCGAGAGCGGCGACCTCGTCGACGGGGTCGACGCGACCGGGACGGTGCAGTGGCGGTCGGACAACTACCACTTCTCCGGCGACCTGGAGGCGTTCACGGTGCGCTCGGGCGACGAGGACGTCGACATCTGGGTCGAGGGCGCGAAGTACGCCCCGAGTGACTTCCCCGAGGTCGGGTCGTCCGGCTCCTCGGGCTCCGGGTCGGGCGACGCGGGCACGTACGACCGCGAGATGGCTATCGTCGGCACCGGCGACGACGTGTCCTACGACTTCACCGTCAGCGGCGACCTCCGGGCGACCGACAACGTCGAGTCCGGCGACTCGGTGAGCGGCTCCTCCGCCTCCGGGTCGGTGCAGTGGCGCTCGGACAACTACCAGTTCTCCGGCGAGTTCACCGAGTTCACCGCCGACGGACCGGTAGCGGTGTGGATAAACGGCGAGCGGTACGACCCCGTCGACCTCGGCCAGGAGTGGCACACGCTCACCGTCGTCGGCGAGGACGGCGTGGTGGACTACAAGTTCTCCGTCTCCGGCGGCGTGAAGCCGACCGGCACGCTGGAGGACAGCGACACGGTGCTCGACGGCGGCGGCGCCGGCGTCGTCGGCAACGGCTACAGCGACGGGTACACCTTCACCGGCGACCTCACCGACTTCACCGTCACCGAGGGCGACGTGGCCACCGTCAGCGTGCTCGTCGACGGCGAGGCGGTGACGGTCGGCGACGCCGGGTCGGGCGGCTCCGGTGGTTCGGGCGGGTCGACCGACGACGGGAGCTACGACCGCGAACTCTCCGTCGTCGGCACCGGCGAGGACGCGACCTACCGCTTCACCGTCGCCGACGGCGTCGGCCCGACCGACAACACGGAGTCCGGCGACGGCGTGAGCGACACCACCGCCAGCGGGTCGGTGCAGTGGCGCTCCGACAACTACCGCTTCGCCGGCGACATCACGTCCTTCGAAGTCGACGGGCCGGTCGACCTGTGGGTCGACGGCGAGAAGCGCGACCCCGCCGAGTTCGGCGCCGACGACTCGGGCTCCGGCGGCGACGCGGGCACCTACGACCGCGAGATGTCGATTCTCGGGACGGGTGACGACGCGGACTACGACTTCACCGTCTCCGGCGACCTCCGAGCGACCGACAACACGGAGTCGGACGACTCGGTGAGCGGCTCGTCGGGCTCCGGTTCGGTGCGCTGGTACTCCGACAACTACCAGTTCTCGGGCACCGTCACCGACTTCTCGGTCGACGGCCGGGTCGAGGTGTGGATAGACGGCGAGAAGTACGACCCCGCGTACCTCGGCTGAGGACCGGGTCGTCGTTCTCCAGATTCGGTTTTCGGCTCCGCGTTTCCGGGTAGCGTCCCTCGACAGTGGGCACGCCGCGCCTACGGCTCGCCGGTCCGGCGCTCTCGCAGGCGTGAGAACGCGGCCTCGGCGCCGCTCAGGGCTGGCCGTCGGTGAACGTCCCTTCCAGGTCGACGCTGGGTTCGCGAGCCGGCTCGCGGCGGGTGTGCTCCGTGAGCGGCTCTTCCTCCGGCACCGACTCCTTCGCGCGGTGCATCAGCCGGCGGTGGGTGTTGACGACGGGGTCGCCCTCCTCGGGGCGGCACTGTTCGTAGTTTCCGTCCTCGTCCATCACCCAGCGCTTGCGGTTGTCGGAGAGCATCGTGTCGAGGACGAACTCCAGCTCCGCGCGGATGTCGGGGTCCTCGACGGGGGTGACGGCCTCCACGCGCCGGTCGAGGTTCCGCGTCATCCAGTCGGCCGACCCGAGGTAGTACTCGGGGTCGGCCTCGTCGCCGACTTCGCCGGCTTCGCCGGCTTCGTCGGTTGCTTGGGGGGTCTTCGACCCCCCGCCGTTCTCGAAGTAGTAGATGCGCGAGTGTTCGAGGAACCGGCCGACGACGCTCGACACGGAGACGGTGTCGCTCACGCCCTCGATGCCGGGCCTGAGTCGACAGATGCCCCGCACGACGAGGTCGACCTCGACCCCGGCCATCGAGGCCTCGTACAGCTTCTTCACCATCTCCGGGTCCTCGAGGGAGTTCAGCTTCGCGACGATGCGGGCGTCCCGGCCGGCGCGTGCGTGTTCGGCCTCGCGGTCGACGAGCCGGCTGAACCGGTCGCGCATGTTCTCGGGCCCGACGAGCAGCTTGCGGTACTGCTCGTGGAGCGAGTGGCCCGTGAAGTAGTTGAACAGCTTCACCAGGTCCTGACCGATGTCGCGGTCCGCGGTCAGGAGCCCGAGGTCGACGTACGTCTTCGCCGTCTCGGAGTGGTAGTTGCCGGTGGCGACGTGCGAGTACAGCTGGACCTCGTCACCCTCGTCGCGGACGACGAGGGCGGTCTTGCTGTGAGTCTTCAGTCCGATGGTGCCGTAGGCGACGTGGATGCCCTCCTCCTCCAGGCGCTTGACCCAGCGGAGGTTGTTCTCCTCGTCGAAGCGCGCCTTCAGCTCGACCATCACCGCGACCTGCTTCCCGTTCCGGGCGGCCTCGATGAGGCTCTCGATGACCTGCGAGTCGCTCGCGGTCCGGTAGATGGCCGCCTTGATGGCGAGCACGTCCGGGTCGTTGACGGCGGCGTCGAGGAACGTCTGGACCGTGTTGGTGAACGAGTGGTACGGGTGGTGGACGAGCACGTCGCCGCGGCGAATCTCGTCGAACAGCTCGTCGGGGCGGTCGGGGTCGAGGTTCGCAAAGCGCGGGTGGACCTGCGGCGTCCACGGGTCGAGTTTCAGGTCCGCGCGGTCGAGCCCGACGAGGTCGAACAGGTCCTTGTAGTCGAGCAGGCCCGACCGGTCGTACACCTCGGCCTCGTCGACGCCGAGCTGGTCGACGAGCAGTTCCCGCACCTCGGGCGGCATGTCGTCGTCCACCTCTAGGCGGACGACGGTGGCGAACCGGCGCTGGCGGAGCACGTCCTCTATCATCTCGATGAGCCCCTCCGCGACCTCCTCGTTGCGCCGGACCTCGGCGTTGCGCGTCACCCGGAACAGCGAGGTGTCCACGACCTCGACGTTCGGAAAGAGGAGGTCGAGGTTCGCCTCGACGACCTGCTCCAGCGGGACGAGCGTCGCCGACTCCCGCCCCTCGACGCGCGCACCCGGGTCGTCGGCGTCGACGAACCGCGGGCGGTTCTTCGGAATCTTCACCCGCGAGAACTTCGTCTCGTCGGGCTCGCCGTCGCCGTCCTCGTCGCCTCGCGTCAACACCGCGAGCGAGAGCGAGAGGTTCGAGATGAACGGGAACGGGTGCGCGGGGTCGAAGGTGAGGGGGGTCAGCGTCGGCAGCACCGAGGACTCGAAGTACTCTCTGAGCGCCGCCCGCTGGTCGTCGTCCACCGCGTCGTGGTCGACGATGCGAACCCCCGCCTCGGCGAGCGCCGGCCGCACGGCGTTCTCGAAGCAGTCCGCCTGGTCGCGGAACAGTCCGCGGCTCTCCTCCAGAATCTCGGCCCACTGCTCCTCGGGCGTCCGGCCGTCGGGCGTCAGCTCGGTGACCCCGGCGTCCATCTGCTGTTTCAGCCCCCCCACCCGCTTCATGAAGAACTCGTCCATGTTCTGAGTGAAGATGGCGAGAAACTTCGTGCGCTCGAGCAGGGGGTTTCGCTCGTCGAGCGCCTCGTGGAGCACCCGCCGCTGGAAGGCGAGTTCGCTCAGCTCGCGGTTGAGGTAGTATCGTGGGTCGTCGAGGTCGACGGGCTCGTCGTCGACAGTGTCGGTGTCGACGTGCTCGTTGTCGACGATGTCGGTGTCGACGGGGGCGTCGTCGGTGTCGGTGGCGGCGGGTTCGGGCTCGGTGGCTCCGTCGCCGCCGTTCGAATCGACGGCGTCGGCGTCGACCGGTTCCGTTCTCGACTCCGTCTCGGCAGGGGACGACTCCGACTCCGTCTCGGAGGCGTCACCCCCGTCCGGCTCCGTCCGGTCGTCGGCTCCGTCCGTCGACTCGCCGCTCATGTCGTCGGGAAGGTGCCCGTCGCTCATGAACCTACGCCAGCGGCGCCGGCGCGATGAACTTCTCGGGGTCGCGGTGTTCGACCGTGCGGTCGGTGTCGACGGTCACGAGTTCGTCCCGGCGCCAGTCGTAGGCGGTGAGCTCCCCGCCGTAGACGCAGCCGGTGTCGAGGCCGACGGCGTACTCGCGGACGACCGGCTCCTCGAGGACGGTGTGGCCGAAGAAGACGCGGTCGGGCCCGTCGTAGCGGTCGAACCAGAACGGCGGCTGGTAGCTGGCGTCGGGCACCATCGACCGGACGTTCTGGAGGTCGTCGACGGTGTGCTCGTCGAGCGGCTTTCGCGGGTCGACGCCGGCGTGGGTGACGAGCGTTCCTTCCCAAGAGATGGCGACCGGGAGCGAAGCGAGCCACTCCTTGTCGGCCTCCGTGAGGTCGTCCGGGTCCTTGTTCCCGCGGAGAATCTTCTCCTCGTTGTTGCCGCGGACGCTGAGCATGTTGTCCGCGGAGCGCACGAGGTCGACGACGCCGTGGTTGTCCGGGCCCTTCCGGACGAGGTCGCCGACGAAGACGACCAAGTCGTCCGCTCCGGGGTCGAGGTCGTCGAGTAGCGCCTCGAGCTCCCGCAGACAGCCGTGTACGTCGCCGACGACGTACACGTCGTTCCACTCGTCGATGTCGACGCGTCGGTGGTAGGCTTCGATGTCGTCGCTGAAACGAGGAGTCATGCTGTGCTGTCGATAGGTGACGTGCTCGAGCCGGATAAACCGTTGCTAAGAGGGTTCCCGACCGCTATATAGACGTAGGGAGCGATATTCAGGTCCACGCCGGCAGGGGGGCGCGTCGGGCACCACGGCCGGCCTCACCGTCGCCTCGGCTCACCCCTACTCGGCCCACCGCCACCCGCCGTCAGTTGGCGTCACTCGCCGGTCTCCGACGCTGCTTCCCCGTCGTCGTCCGTGCCCGACTGGAGGGTGTGTTCGACCAGGGTCTTCATCCCCCGTCGCAGTCGCTGTGAAGCGGCCGTATCGGAGACGCCCAGGCTCGCTCCCAGCTCCTGGAGGTCGGCCTTCCGGGGGACCTCGAGGTAGCCAGCCCGCACCGCTTCGAGGAGCGCATCGCGCTGTGGCTCGGTCAGGCCGTACTCCTGGCGCCCGTGCTCGGTCGTGCGTTCCTCGTACAGGCGTCGGACCGTCGGGTCTGTGCCCTTGGCCCTGCAGGCGTCGAAGAAACGGTCGACCGCACCGCGGGTCGGGAATTTCACGCGGAACTCCCACCCCCGGTCGGTGCCGACGAGTTTCTGGACGATGCCGCCGACCTCGACGAGGTGTCGGTAGACGCTGGCGTCGACGCCATCGCTTCCGAGTTCGACCTGGAACAGCCGGCGGTTGCCGACGTCGGTGAGGGGTTCGACACGCAGCACCGTGGGGTCCGATGCGAGGTCGGCACCGAAGGCGTCGAGGTCGCCACCGGTCGCCCACACGAGCGCCCGGAGACGGTCGCCGTCGACGGCGTTCGAGCGCTCCCACTCGACGGTCGTCTCCGGGTTCCGGGCGAACGACTGCTCGAAGATGGTCGGGTCGGTTCGGAACTCGACGATGATCATGGTTCGGTCGCCCAGCCGCTCACCTCCCTTCGGGACCGCACGACCTGGCTCCCCGGCGAACGTGGCTTTTTCATTACATTAATCATGTAGTTGGTGTCGCGAGTGCGGGACATGAAGCTTGTGCCTCGGGGTCCCGACGCCCCTCGACGCACGGACTTAGCCGGTGTTCTTCATCCCCGCGGCGATACCCTTCACCGTGAGCCGGAGCGTCCGCTCCTCTTCGGGGGTCCGGTGAGTCTGTCCGAGCAGATGGGTCTGGAGCAGGTTCAGCGGGTCGACGTACGGGTTGCGCCGGCGGAGGCTCTCACCGAGCCACTCGCGCTTGAGGAGCCGGCGGCGGCCGCTGACCGAGAGGACGCGCTCGACGGCGGTCTCGTACTCGTCGCGGATGCGCGGGAAGAACCGCTCGCGCAACTCCTCGGGGGCGAGCGCGGCGTACTCCTCGGCGATCTCCATCTCGGTCCGCGCCAGCGACAGCGCGGCGTTGTCGAGCGTGGTGCGGAAGAAGGGCCACCCCTCGTACATCTCCTTCAGGGTCTCCTCGTCGCCGCCGCCGTCGAGGTAGGCCTCCATCCCGGACGCCAGGGAGTACCACCCCGGGAGGATACAGCGGGACTGCGTCCACGAGAACACCCACGGGATGGCCCGGAGGTCCTCGACCGTGCGCTCGCCGGAGCGCGAGGCCGGCCGGGAGCCGAGGTTGAGGTCCTCGATGACGGTGATGGGCGTCGCCTGCTCGAAGTAGGGGACGAACCCCTCCGTGTTCAGTAGGTCCCGGTACTCCGAGCGGGCGGCCTCCGCCATCGTCTCCATCGCGTCGGTCCACTCCTCGGGAACGGACTCGCCGTGCTCCCGAATCGAGCGGTAGCGCGCTCGAATCTGGGCGTCCAGCATCTGTTCGAGGTTACGCTCCGCGATGCGTGGGTTCGCGTACTTCTCGGCGATGGCCTCCCCCTGCTCGGTGAACTTGATCTGGCCCGTCACCGTCTCGCTGGGCAGCGCGAGCATCGCCTCGTTCATCGGCCCGCCGCCGCGGGAGATGGAGCCGCCGCGGCCGTGGAACAGCCGCATCGTCACGTCGTGGTCGTCACAGATGTCCGCCAGGCGGCGCTGGTTCTTGTGGAGGTCCCAGCCGGCCGCGAGCGGGCCGTTCTCCTTGTTCGAGTCGGAGTAGCCGAGCATTATCTCCTGGACGCCGTTCCTGGCCTCCAGCGCGGCGGCGTACGCCTCGTTCTCGAACAGGTCGCCCATGATGCGACGGGCGCCCTTCAGCGCGCGCTCGGTCTCGAGCAGGGGCACCACGTCGATGCCGCAGTGCTCCGGCAGGGAGACGACACCGGCCTGGTCGGCGAGGAACAGCACTTCGAGCACGTGGCTCGGCTCGTCCGTCATCGAGATGCAGTAGGTGTCGATGGCGGCGACGCCGTACTCGCGCTGCCACTCGCCGAGGTTGGCGAACAGCTCACAGACGCGGCCGGCAGTGTCCGACACGTCGCCCGGCTCCTCGATGTCGAACACGGGCTCGTCCTGCAGAATCGCCTCCGTGAGAAAGTCGACGCGCTCCGCCTCGTCCATCGCGCGGTAGTCCACGTCCTCGCCCTCCAGCGCCTCGGCGATGGCGAGGGTGTGGTTCTCCTGGTGGTCGCGGAGGTCGAGGCTCGCGAGCGCGAAGCCGAACGTGTCGACCTGCCGAATCAGCGGGCTGAGGTAGGTGTCGACGACGTTGCCGGCGCCGTTCCCCCGGAGGCTCGACGCCAGCGCCTCCAGGTCGTCGATGAGTTCGCCGTGGTCGGCGTAGCCGCCGGGGCGCACGTCCTCGACGCGCTCGACGCGCTCGCGCATCAGTTTGAGCTTCTGACGGTACGGCTCGTCCGGGTAGCGTTCCGCGGCCGACTCGGCGACGGCCGGGAGCCGGTCGCGGTCGGCGGCCAGCGAGTCCTCGAAGGCGTCGCCCACGTCGAGGCGCTCGCCGTCCTGACTCAGCACGCCCGAGAGACGCTTCAGGGCGGTGCGGTACTTCTCCAGGACGACCGAGCGCTGGCGGGCGAGCGTGTCGTCGGTCACTTCCGGGGTGACGTACGGGTTGCCGTCGCGGTCGCTGCCGGCCCACGAGCGGAACTCGAACAGCTTGGGCACGTCGACCTCCGGATACTCCTCGGCGACTATCTCCTCTAACTCCTTGTACACCTCGCCGACCACGTCGAACAGGGTGTTCTCGAGGTACCACTGGACGTTCCGGGCTTCGTCCTGTGGCTCCGGTCGGCGGTTCCGCACTTGGGGGGTCTGCCAGAGGCTCGTCACCTCGGCGTCGACGGCGTCCCAGACGTGCCCGGACTCCCGGTCGGTGAGCCGACGCTCGTCGAGGGTCTCGACGTGCTCGGCGATGGAGCGGAGCTTCGCCTTCACCGTCTTCCGGCGTGCCTCCGTCGGGTGGGCGGTGAACGTCGGCTCGACGAGCGTGTCGTCGAGTAACTGCTGGACGACCTCGGCGTCGACGTGGCCGTCTTCGCGCTCCGGCGGGAGCGAGTCGGCGTCCTCGTCGTCCCCGACCCCCTCGCCGGCGAGGTCGGCGACGGTCTTGTCGAGGCTGTCGGCGAGCGTCCCCTCCTGTGAGGCCCGCCGCACCGCCCGCACCCGCTCGCGCTCCTCGGCGAGGTTGATGAGTTCGAAGTAGGAGGTGAACGCGCGGGCGACGACGGTCTCGTCGTCGGGGTCGAGCCCGTCGAGCACCTCGTGGAGCGGGTCGCGCGACGGCGCGGAGCCCTCGCGGTAGGCGATGGCGGCCGTCCGGAGCTCCTCGACCGTCTCGAAGTCGGCCGTCGAGGTCTGTTCTTCGAGTACGTCCCCCAGCAACGCACCCAGTTCACGGACGTCCTGTCGGACCGTCCGGTTGTGGAGTTGCATAGTCGTGCGTACGGATGGCACGGGCTAAAAACGAGGTATCCTTCGAAGTATTGCCTCGGGTGTGAGTCAATAATGATAGACGACGGGCGATAGACGGGGGACGGTGGGCGCGTCGGGTGGCCCGACGGGTGGCTGAGTCCGTCCGGCGCCGACACGACACCGACGTGGCGCCGGCGGAGCCCGTGGCGGCGGGTGTGGCGACCGATGGGGCGGTCGCCCGACGCAGTTCGGATGACAGGCTGTGGTCCGTGGCTGGCGGACCGGCGGGACGACGGTCGGTGACCGACGGCGAAGCGGTCTCTGTAGACCCGCCAGTGCAGGGAGGGGGACACGGGGTGAAGAAGGTCGCTAAGAGCGAACTATAGCGCTCCGGAGGACTGGTGACGGATCCGGACCGCCGCGCTCGCCGCCGACCGGCCGCCTCGGCGACCACCGCGCCCGACCCGCCGTCGGAGCGGATGGCGCCGTCGCCGGGGCCGCGACGCCGTGACGCCGGTCCTCCGGTCCACGTGAGCGGCCGAGGCTACCGAAATCGGCCGTGCTCGCCCCGAACGCCGGTCGAAGGTGGCCGGGGGTTTCGTCACCCTTTTTACCGGGCGCTCCCAGGTTCCGGACATGAGCGACAACGACGACAAGTATCCCGCCGAGTCCGGCCGTCGGCGGTTCGTCAAGGGCGTCGTCGGGGGGTCGGCGCTCGCGGGGGTCGGTGCCACCGGGACCGCCGCCATGAACAGCATCACCATGTCCACCGGACAGGGTGGTGGGACCACGCGGGCGATGGCCATCGAGAACACCGCCGGGCCGGCCCCGCGCGGGATGCCGATGATCCCCATCGAAATCGAGTCCAACGGGGACCTCCGCGGCGTCTTCCCCGAGTGGGAGGAGATTACGGAGGGCGGACTCACGTCGCAGATCGCCCGCGTCGAGGACTTCAAAGGGACCGGCAAGCAGTACTCCGCCGAGTGGTTCCAGTACTGCGGGGTCCAGTCCTACCAGGGGCTCTCCCCGGACTACGAGGGCGACAACCTCTTTCGAGCGGACTCCGGCACCGCCTACGACTGGCAGTCCGACGCGGTCAGCGAGGGCGACCCGCTGAACGTGAGCATGTTCGACGACTACGGGAGCTACGACACCGGCATCGGCGCCGGCGGCCTCGGGAAACCGGCGACCGGGACGTGGCGCTCACAGGACACCGAGTCCACGATGCCCATCCAGGTCATCCGCAGCCCGCACATCGAGGAGCTCGCACAGACGGGGAGCACCACCGTCCTCGGCCAGACGTTCGAGGCCACCGGGGACATCCAGAGCTGGATTCAGGCCGCCTGTCCGCAGGGGTTCATCGCGTGGCTCAACAAGTGCACCCACTTCTGTTGTGTCCCGGGGTGGAAACAGCTCGCCGGCTCGGCGACGTTCAACGCCGAGAACGCGGTGTACTGTCAGTGCCACCAGTCGGTGTACCAGCCGTTCAGCGTCACGGAGACGCTGTTCACCGCACTCCCCCGGCCCCAGTAGCGGTTCCACGCGTCGCCGCGGCGGCTCGACGTTTCGAAACCCGACCGTTCTCCGCACCGTCTTCGACCCTCGTCCCGGCGGGAGGATTCAACACCTCCCCGGCCGACGGACCGGTATGAACCCCGAGTCGTTACCGTCCACGACCTCCCGCGACCGCCTGCGGGACCTCGCGGCCACCGTCGACACCGACGCCGACGACACCCTCGAAGTCGAAGCCCCCGCTACCGGCGAGGTCGTCGGCGAGGTACCGGCCTGTACCGCCGCCGACCTCGACCGCGCGGTCGAGCGCGCTCGCGAGGCGCGCCGCGAATGGACAGACCGGTCCGCCCGCGCCCGGGCGGCCGTCCTCGAACGCTTCCACGACCGACTGCTCGACCGACGCGAGGAGGCGCTCGACCTCGTCCAGCTAGAGAGCGGGAAAGCCCGGATGGACGCCATGTCCGAGGTGCTCGACGTGGCGAACACCGCCCGATACTACGCGAACGAGGCCGAGTCGACCCTCGAGTCGGAGGACCGAGCACCCGCCGTCCCGGGAGCGACCCGAACCCGCGTCCACCACCGTCCGGTCGGCGTCGTCGGCGCCATCTCGCCGTGGAACTACCCGCTCACGCTCGCGGTCTCGGACCTCCTCCCGGCGCTGCTCGCCGGCAACGCCGTCCTCCTCAAACCCGACGAGGAGACGCCGTACACCGCGCTGTGGGTGGCCGACCTCCTCCGGGGCTGTGGGCTCCCCGAGGGACTGTTCCCCGTCGTCACCGGCGAGGGGCCCGAACTCGGCCCCGCGCTCGTGGAGGCCGTCGACTTCGTCCAGTTCACCGGGTCGACCGCGGTCGGCAAGGAGGTGGCCGAGCGGGCCGGCCGGGAGCTGACCCCCGCCTCGATGGAACTCGGCGGCAAGAACCCCCTGCTCGTCCTCGCCGACGCCGACGTGGAGAAGACCGCCTCGGGGGCCGTCACGGCCTGCTTCTCGAACGCCGGTCAGCTCTGTATCGCCGCCGAACGCCTCTACGTCCACACCGACGTGTACGACGACTTTCTCGACGCCTTCGTCGGCGCGACCCGCGACCTCGACCTCGGCGTCGGCTACGACTACGACGCCGAGATGGGGTCGTTGCAGAACGCAGACCAGCTCTCGAAGACCCGTGAGCACCTCGACGACGCCGTAGAGAAGGGTGCCGAGGTCCTGACCGGCGGTCGCGAGCGGCCCGACGTGGGACCGTACGTCCACGAACCGACCGTCCTCACGGGCGTCACCGAGGAGATGACGCTGTACCGCGAGGAGACGTTCGGCCCCCTCGTCGCCGTCTACGAGGTCGACGACGTGAAGGAGGCGGTCCGACGCGCCAACGACTCCCCCTACGGGCTCAACGGGAGCGTCTGGACCGAGGACGAACGGCTCGGCGAGCATGTCGCCGAGCATCTGGAGTGCGGGACGGTGAACGTCAACGACGCCTACCTCGCGACGTGGGGCGCCGTCGACGCGCCGATGGGCGGGATGAACGACTCGGGGCTGGGCCGACGCCACGGCCCCGAGGGGCTGTTGAAGTTCACCGAGAGTCAGACCGTCGCCGTCAACGACGGTCCCGTCCTCGGCGGGTCGCCGAGTGGGTTCCCCGGGGCGTGGTGGGAGCGCGGGATGACCGCGTACCTCCGGGCCCGCCGGAAACTGGGGTGGTCGAAGTGACGACCGTCTTCCTCACCGGCTTCCCCGGCTTTCTGGGGTCGGCCCTGCTCGGCCGCCTGCTCGACCGCTACGACGACGAGGTCGAGTTGGCGTGTCTCGTGCAGTCGAAGTACCGCGACGACGCCGAGGACAGAGCGAGGAGTATCGCCGGCGACGACTGGGACGAGCGCATCGCGCTGTACGAGGGCGACATCACGGAGGGCGACCTCGGCCTCGACCCCGACGAGTACGCGGACCTCGAACTCGACACCGTCGAGGTGTACCACCTCGCCGCCGTCTACGACGTGGGGGTGAGCGAGGCGGTCGGAAAGCGCGTCAACGTCGACGGAACCCGCCACGTGTTGCACTTCGCCGAGAACTGCCCCGACCTGCGGCGCTTCCAGTACGTCTCGACGTGCTACGTCTCCGGCCGCTACGACGGGCTGTTCACCGAGTCGATGCTCGAAGAGGCCGGCCCGTTCCACAACCACTACGAGTCGTCGAAACACGAGGCGGAGGTCCTCGTCCGCGAGGCGATGGACGAAGGGCTCCCCGCAACCGTCTACCGGCCGGCCATCACCGTCGGCGACAGCGAGACCGGCGAGACCCAGAAGTACGACGGCCCGTACTACGTGCTCCAACTCCTCCTGCGGCAGGGCGACTACGCGCTCACCCCGGCGATGCTCGGCTCCTCGGGCGTCGAGGTGAACGTCGTCCCCCGGGACTTCGTGGTCGACGCCATCGACGAACTGAGCGCGATGGAGCGCTCGGAAGGTGTCACCTATCAGTTGGCAGACCCCGCGCCCGCCACGGCGAGCAAGCTCCTCCGGCTGTTCGCCGACGCCGCGGACACCACGCCTGTCCCGGTGCCGATGACCCGCGGGCTGGCGAAAGGGGCGTTCCACCGGGTGCCCGAACTTCGCGAGCGCGTGGCCGTCGAGCCCGCCACGCTGGACTACTTCACGCATCCGACGCGCTACACCTGCGCGAACACGGTGCGTGACCTGCGGGGGACGGACGTCGAGTGTCCACCTATCGAGACCTACGCGGCGACGCTGGTCGAGTTCATGCGGGCGAACCCCGACATCGACCCCGACGCGATGACCTGAGGCGGTCGCCCGCCGGCCGCCGCGGCCGCCGTGCTCGGTGCGGCCGTCGCGGTCGCCGCGGTCGCCTCACCGGTCGTCGCGGTCGTCGCCGCCGTCGCCGGCCAACTCGTCGGCGATGCGCTCGGTGTCGTCGTCGCCGAGCGCGGACTCGGCGAGCAGGTGACCGCCGATGGTGGCCGGGCTGATGACGCTGTCGGCGCCGGCCCGGCGGAGCTTCTCGACGTTCTCGCGGTTGGTCGCGGCGGCGACGATTCGAACGTCGGGGTTGAGCTCCCGGGCGGTCAGGATGGTGAGTGCGTCCTGAGCGTCGTCGTTGGTCGCGACCACGACCGCGCGGGCCTCCGAAATCTTGGCGCGGTGGAGCGGCTCGTCGTCGCTCGGGTCGGCGGCGAACGCGTCGACGCCGCGCTCGCCGAGGTGGCGGACCTTCTCCGCGTCCTCGGTGACGACGAGAAACGGGATGGCGTCGTCGAGGAGTTCTTCGAGTATCGGTTCCGTGAGGTCCCCGTAGCCGAGCACGAGGACGTGATTCTCCAGCAAGTCGAGTTGTGAGTCGGTCATACCTCCGAGTACCTTGGTGAGTCGGGCTTCGATGGCGGGCGTCAAGAGGACACCGAGGGCGACGGCGAACGACGCGACGGAGACGACGAGCACGCTCGCGGCGAACAGCTTCGCCCCCGGGGTCGCCGGCGTGATGTCGCCGTACCCAACGGTGCTGGCCGTGACGAGCGTGAACCAGAAGGCGTCCACGAGGTTGTCCACGCCGGGAAAGTCCTCGCGCAGGGCGAACGTCCCGACCGTGCCGTACGCCTGAGCGCCGACGATGGCGACGAGCGCGGCCAGCTGCGTCGGCGTCAGGTCGAGGTCGCGGTCGAAGCGCCGGTAGTTGAGTAGCGTGACGACCAGGCCGACCAGCGACAGCACGACCAGCGGGAAGGAGTACGGACTGGACTGCAACAGCCCCTGTGCCGCCGTCAGGGGGAGCAACACGACGGCCATGTACCAGCCGGCCCGGTAGCCGCCGCGGAGCGCGTACACGCCGGTCAAGAGGAGGAACCCCGTCAGCGTCCCGGTGAACCCGACGGTGTCCCGAACGACCGGCGGGACGAACTCGGCGAGCGGGCCGCTCGCGGTCGTCGTGATGGCGACGACGCCCGTCACGACCGACAGCACCGCGGCGACGGCTGTGAACAACACCGTCGCCCGCGCGCCGAGCCACTCCCGACTGACTTCCATACCGTCCGCTGGTCGCGGCTTCGTATAAAAGGCTCTGGAGACAGTTCCCGACGACGATAGGTGTTTATACGCCGAGTGACAGCCCCGAGTATGGCTGGCGCCTCGCTCCCGGTAGAGATTCTCTTCGGAATCTATCTGGGGGTCCTCACCGGCATCGTCCCGGCGCTCATCGCCGGGACGCTCGGCTTCGTGTTCAAGTACTTCACCGACGTCTCCATCCCCGGCTTCGGTGTCATCGTCCTCGCGCTCGCGGTCGCCGGCGTCAACGGCGGCCTGCTCGCGCTCGCGGACCCGGAGATCGTCCAGTCCCAGCACGGCGTCGCGCTCGTCGTCGCCATCCTCGTCGTCCTGATGCTCACCCTGTACGCCCACGCACAGGGGGACAAACTCGGCGGCGGCGCCCCGCGCCGACTCACTCTCAAGTCACTCGCCGAGCGCACGCTGTCGACGGACGTCGTGGAACTCGTCGGCGGCCGCGGGCAGGTCCGCGTCACCGTTGCCGGCGAGGTCGGTGACGTGGAGGGGTACCCGTCGCTCCCCGCCGACCTCCGAGCGGCGATTCGCGAGGGGGAGTGGACGTTCCCCGCCGACGTCCCCCTCGCCGAGTTGGAGTCCCGCCTCGCCGACCGCCTCGCCGAGGACCACGACCTCGCGGACGTACAGGTTCGGCTCGACGAGCGCGCGCGGGCGACGGTCCACGCCGCCCCGCCGGTCGGCGGCTTCTCGAAGCGCGTGCCGAGCGGGAAGCGCGCCGTCTCCGTCGAGGCGCTCCTCCCGAGCGGGCTCGCCCGCGACGACGAGGTCCGCGTCGTCACCGACGGTGGCACGGTCGCAGGGACGGTCCTGAGTGCGAAACTCGCCGCCACGAGCCCCGGGACCGGCAGAGACGACGGCCCTACCTCGGCCGCGGACGACGTCGCGACCGACGGCGGCGTCGACGAGGGGGAATCCGCGTCGACGACGGGGCCGGCCGACCCGGCGGTCGAGGGCGGTGAGGGCCGCGTCGCGCTCGCGGTCGACCGCCGGGACGCCGAGACCCTGCTCGCGGCCGACGGCGCGCGACTGGTCGTCGGCGCCCGCGGCACCCGCCGGGAGTTCGAACTGGCCGCCCTCCTCAGGCGGGCGGGCAACCGGTTCCGTCGGGTTTCGGTCCGCGAGGGCGGCCCCCTCGACGGGACGACCATCGGCGAGGCGTCCGTTCGCGAGAGCTACGGCGTGGGCGTCCTCGCCGTGAAGCGCGGCAACGGGCGCTGGCGCTTCGACCCCCACGGGAGCACCGAACTCGGCGCCGCCGACGAGTTGTTCGTGGTCGGCCCCCGTGACGCGCTGGAAGCGCTCTCGGAGGTGGCGGCGTGAGTGTCTTCCTGTCGGCGATTGCGACGCTCGTTTCGCTCCCGATGCAGGCGGCCGACCCCGTCGCCGGCACGCCCGAGACGCCACAGGCGATGGTCGCGTCCGTGCTCGGCTACCTCCTCCTGTCGGCGGCGACGACCTTCCTCGTCGCGCTCGTCTACCGGTGGTACTTCCGCGAGCGGGTCGGCGAGGGCGTGGCCGCGCTCGTCGGGGTCAGCGCCGTCGCTACCGTCCTCCAGACGGCGAAGCTGAGCTCCCTGACGGGTCCCGGCTCGGCCGAGCTGTTCACCCTCGAGAGCGCCCTGTTCAACGTTCTCGCCATCGGCGCCGCCCTCGCGGCCGCGCCGGTCGGTCTCCGCGTCGGCGACGCCGCCGGTTCGAACCTCTTCTCCGTCGCCGCGGTCCGCGACCTCGACGGCGACCTCGGGGCGGTCGTCCGGTCGGTCGGCCGCGTGACGACCGTCGAGTTGCCCGAGGAGGTCGCCGACATGGAGAGCTACGACCCCGTCCCGGAGTCGACGAAGGACGCGCTCGCCGGGAAGACGTTCACCTTCCCCCGGCGGCTCGACCAGGCCGACCTCCGCGAGCGCCTCGTGACCCGCCTCAAGGAGGACTTCGGCGTCGGTCACGTCGACGTCGAACTCGCCGCGGACGGCGAGGTGACGTACCTCGGCGTCGGGAGTCGCCTGCGCGGCATCGGCCCGACCCTCGCCCCGAGCACCGCGGCGGTGGCGGTCAGAGCCGACCCGCCCGCCGGCGCCTCGCCGGGGGACGTCGTGCAGGTCTGGGAGACCGGGACCGGGTCGGGGAACGGTGGGTCGACGAACGGTGGGTCGACGAACGGCGAATCGGCGGGCAAGAGGTCGGCAAAAGGGAAATCGACGGGCGACACCGGTACGGACGACGGGCCGGACCGCCTCCTGACCGCGGAGCTGCGGGGGGTCGACGGTGACGTGGTCACCCTCGCGGCCGACGAGGCCGACGTAGCCTCGCTCGACGGCGACGGCCCCTACCGGCTCGTGACGCTCCCGGCCGAACCGCAGGCCGACCGGGAGTTCGCGTCGCTGTTGCGCGCGGCCGACGAGACGATGGGCGTCCTGACGGTCGCGGCGGGGAGCGCGCTGGTCGGCGGACGCGTCGGCGACCTCGACGGGACCGTCGTCGCGGTGAAGCCGGCGTCGGGGTCGGCCACGGCCGTACCACCTCGCTCGCGTACGCTCGCCGCCGCCGACACGCTGTACGTCGTCGCCCGACCCGAGACGGTTCGGCGACTGGAGACGGAGGCGTCGACGCCGGCGACCGCGCCCGGGGACGTGGATTCGGACTCGGGGTCGGACTCGGACTCGAACACGGATACGACCGACGACGGGAGCGGTGCCGGCGCCGGCACCGACCCCGACGACCGGCCCCGCCGCGAGACGCAATCCTCAACTCCGGGGACGGAGGAGTGACCGTATGGAGTGGAAGCTCTTCGCGGACCTCGCCGAGGTCGCCGGCGACCGGCACGTGGTCGTCCCGGTCGACGGCGAGGACGAGGGGACGGCGACGGTCGGCGACGCGCTCGACGCCCTGCTGGAGGACCGCCCGGCGCTTCGTGACCGCGTGCTCGACGACGACGGCGAACTGCGCGAGCACATCAACGTGCTCCGCGAGGGGACGAACGTGTTCAACGAAGACGGACTGGAGACGGCCGTCGACGCGGGCGACGAACTTGCGCTGTTCCCGCCCGTGAGCGGCGGGTAAGCCCCTCTCGCGAGCGGCGAGTCCCCCGGCGAGCGGCGGGTTCACACACCACCACAAGGCCTTTTCTGCCGTCGCGGAACCGGAACGCATGGACGAACCGAACGGTCCGGCGGACCCGGTCGACGCGGCGCTCGGCCGCGCGTTCCCCGACCGGTCGGTCGCCGAGGTCGGCGCGACCGGCCCCTCTTGGAACGACAGTAACCGGACGGTCCGCGTCGGCTTCGACGACGGCAGGGCGGCGTACCTCAAACTGAACGTCGAGGGCGACGGGCGCAGACTCGCCCGCGAGCGGGCCGTCCTCGACTACGTCGGGGCGAACGCCGACGTGTCGGTGCCGGCGGTTCTCGACGCCGACACCGACGGGACGATACCGTATCTCGTCACCGAACCCGTCGGCCGGAGCTTCGTTCGAGCGTGGGGCGACGCCGGCGAAGCCCGGCGGGAGCGCCTCGCCCGCGCGATGGGTCGCTCGCTCGCGGGGGTCCACGAACTCCGCTTCGACGCGCACGGGACGGTCGTCGGGCGCGGCGACGCGGTCGGCGCGGGGAGAGACGGGGGTCCGGGACTCGACCTCGACCGGGCGCCCTGGACGGACGTGCTCGTTCGGACCGTCGAGGAGATGCGGGCGATGGCCCCCTCAGCCCGCTTCGACGACCACTTCGACCGGGTCGTCGACGCCGCCGAGACGAACCGGGACCTGCTGAACGAGGCGCCCGCAGTGCTCCTCCACGGCGACCCGGCGATGCCGAACTGCGTGCTGACCGATGGGGGTGCCGACGGCGCCGTCGACAGTTCCGCCGGCGCCGACACCGACACCACCACCACGGTCGGCTTTCTCGGCTGGGAGATGGCCCACGTCGGCGACCCGGTTCGGGACCTCTACCGCGCCCGCGACCAGGGGTTCGACGGGCTGCGCGACCCCGCCCCCGAACCGGGCGTCGACGCGTTCTTCGACGGCTACCGGGAGCGAGCCGACGGCTTGCCGGACGGCTACGAGGCGCGACGCCCGGTGTACGAAGCCGTCAGACACCTCGGCAACTCGGGGTACTTCCCGAAGCTCGCCGAGTACGTCGACGAACCGGAGGAGGAGCTCGCGGCGTGGGTCGACGCCGAGATGGACCGGCGGCTGGCGGCGGTCACCTGACGCCGCTCGGGGTCAGAACTGGCCGCGGTCGACGACGGCCACGTCACAGTCGACGCCTCGCAGTCGCTCGAACGTCGGCGGCGAGACGAACCGCGAGGCGGCGCTGCGGTCGCCGCTGGAGCCGAGCACGACGAGGTCGTAGCTCGCGGCGTTGGCGTCGATGAAGTCCTTCACGTCCGTCCGAGCCACTCTCGTCTCGACGGTGCCGCGCTCGGTGACCGTCTCGACGAGGTTGGCGAGGCGACTCTCGGCGGGCCGGCGCTCCACCTCCGAGGAGATGCAGGTGCAGACGCTGACGCTCCCGTTCGGCCCCGCGAGGCGCGTGGCGAAGTCTATCATGGCGTGGGCAGTGTCGCCGGGGCGGGCGACGGTGACGAGCACGCGTCGCCAGCGTTCGGCGCCGGTCGTCGACCGGAAGGCGACGGCGTCGAAGGGGCCGCGGAAGACGGTGCGGACGAACTCCGAGAGCGAACCGCGGTCCTCCTCGTAGGGGGTGACGACGAGGTCGCAGTTGGTCGCGCGGGCGGTCTTGATGGTCGACTTCCCCGGGTCGCCGCTGGCGACGACGACCTCACAGGGGACGCCGAGGCGCGTCCGGACCCGCCGGGCCTGTGCCTCCAACCGGTCCGCGGCCTCGGCGGCGGCGCGGCGGGCGGCCCGGTCCTCGACGGACTCGACCATCGGCTCGTCGGCGTTCTCGGCGGTCTCCTCGACGGTCGTCTGGTCGCCGCCGTCGTCGTCGGACTCGCCCGCCCCGTCGCCGTCGTCGGCCATCGCCGCCTCGATGTCGGCGGCGCTGCGGCTCTGTGGACGCTCGCCGGCGAGCAGTTCCCGTTCGGCGGCGGCGCGCTTCTCGTCGTCGACCACGTCGAGGAGGACGACCTTTCCGGCCTCGTGGGCGGCCGCGAGCCGGGCGCCGAACAGGGCCGTCAGGGTCGCGGTCTCGCCGCGCATCGGGACGAGCACGTGGTCGTCGCCGTGAGTCGTCCCGTACAGCAGTTCGGCGCGCTGCTCGTAGAACTCCCGGCGCCACACCGAGAAGACGAGCGCGACGACGGAGGTCGACAGCGCGACGCTCACGGTGTAGACGAACGCCGACTCGAACGGCAGGTCGAGGACGGCGACGTCGACTTCGCCCGTGAGAAGCACGAGCAGCGCCGTCGAGAACGCGGTGGGGAGCTCGAAGTCGAACGCCCACGTCGCGGCACCGACCAGAAACACCGCGAGGGCGGCGGCGCCGGCGTGAGCGCCCAGCGCGTTCGGCGGCTCGTGGTAGACGTACGTCGCCGAGAGCACCAGCGCGACCCAGCCACAGAGGGCGCCGAGGGTCATCCCGCCGACGAACGTCCGGGGGGAGGCGTACCGACCCTCCGGGTCGGCGAACAGCGTGTAGGTGCCCGACGCGAGCGGCGGGAAGAGCAGAAAGGAGAGTTCGACGAGCGCACTCGAGAGGAACGTGACGAGCGCGATGAGCAACGGGACGACGAGGAGGACGGTGAGGTGGATGAGGTTGTCCGTGTTCTCCACCCAGCGGCCGAACTCCGCGACCTCCCGGCGTTCGAGGCGCCGGATGCGTCGTCCAATCTCGGCCACGCGCCGTCCGACTTCGGCGAGCCGCCGCTCGACCCCGTCGACCCCGTCCATGGGCCGCTCAGGCGAGCTCCGTCACCGCGTCGAGGGTGATGGCGATAGCGCGCTCGACGTTGTTCTTCGCCTTCTCGGGCAGCTCCTCGTCGGAGTCGGCACCCTTCTGCGTGCCGGCGACGAGGTTGCCGTCGACGGTGCAGATGGCGCCCGCGCGCATCCCGCGCCGGCGCGCCAGCGAGAACACCGTGGCCGCCTCCATCTCGATTGCGAGCAGGCCGGCGTCGTTCCAGTCGGCGACGAACTCCTCGGACTCGTTGTAGAAGGCGTCGTCGGAGACGATGGGGCCGACGTGGACGTCCTCGTCGTTCTCCTCCGCGGCGTCGACCAGCGACGTGAGCACCTCGTAGGTCGGCACCGCCGGGTACACCTCGGACTCGTAGCGCTTCGAGGTGCCCTCCTCCTTCGCGGCGCCGGTGGCGACTATCATGTCGCCGATTTCGATATCCTCCTGGAGCGCGCCGATGGTGCCGACCCGGACGACGGTGTCGACGCCGACGTTGCACAGCTCCTCGATGGCGATGGCGGCGGAGGGACAGCCGATGCCCGTCGAGCAGATGGTGAGGGGGACGCCGTCGTAGGTGGCGTTGACGACCTTGTACTCGCGGTTGGCGGCGACCTCCTCGACGTTCTCACACTGCTTCGCGATTCGGTCGACGCGGCCGGGGTCGCCCGGTACGAGCGCGATGTCGTTCACGTCGCCGTCCTCGACGAGCAGGTGGGGCTGTTTTGCCATGTCCGAGCCTCACGCGTCGCCGGCAAAAAACGCGCGATTCGGCGGGCGGCGGGTGTCAGCCGTAGCGCTCCGCCGTTCCGTGCTCCTCACGGAGGTCCGACTGTTCTGTCGGAGCGCGATGCGCCGCGAAGGTGACGGGTCCCTCCCGTTTCCGCCCGACGAGCGACCCGCTTCGGTTCGCTCGTGCGTTCGTCCGCTCACCCGCCCACGGTCACCAGTAGCGGGCCGACCACCGACAACGCCGCACCGAAGACGAGCGTCGAGCGGAGCCACTGGCCGCGGACGGCGGTCGCCTGCTCCTCGTAGACGACGCCGCCGGTTCGCGGGAGGACCAGGTAGGCGAAGAAGACGTAGACGAACGCCACGACGAGGGCGACGCTCGCGACGTGGGGGAGAAGCGCGACCCCGTCGGCGACGGCGACGAGTCGCGGGAGGAGGGCGCCGAGGAGCGCGAAGAGGAACCCGTACGCCGCGCCGACGAGGAGGCCGGCGACGTGGTGAGCGAGGACGGCGTCCCGGAAACGGACGTCGTCGGGGCGGGACCCGCGAAGCGCCGCGGCCGCGACGTACGCCGGCGTGAACCCCTCGGACTGCTTCGACATCGGGACCGTCATCGCCACTGCCGCCACGAGTCCGGCGACCGCCCCGAGCACGGGCGAGAGGAGCATCGGACTCACGCGCGAGAGGAGCGACACTGCGACCTCCCTGCTCGCGGCGGCGCCGGCCCCCAAGAGGGGGTCGGCGACGGTCGGCGCGGAGAGCGCCGCGGGGAGCCCCGAGAGGAGTCCAAAATCCATACCGGAGGTGAACCGCCCCGGTACGTATAAACGTGCGGTTCCGTCGTCGGTGCAACAATCCGCCGGCACAGGGTCGGAGCCGGGGAGAACGCCGAACCGGGCGCCTCAACGCTCGACTAGGGACTCGACGGCCGCCCAGTCGAGGGCGGTCCGGGCTCCCATCGTCCGGGAGGCGACCGCCCCGCAGGCGTTCGCCGTCTCGAGCGCCGCCGCGAGCGACTCCCCGCGCGTCCGGGCGGCGATGAACCCGGCGGCGAAGGCGTCGCCGGCGCCCGTCGTGTCGGCCACGTCGACGGCGAACCCGGGGTGGGTGACGCTCCCCGTCGCAGTTCGGACCTCCGCCCCCCGGGGACCGTGTTTCAGGACGAGCGTGCGCTCGCCGGCGCCGTACCCCGCCGGCCGGCAGTGGAGGGCGTCCTCGAGCGTCTCGCCGAGGGCGTCGCCGAGCGCCGCGGCGGCCTCGCGGTCGTTGAGGAACACCACGTCGGCTCGGGAGAGCGCGACCGAGTAGTCGCGGGAGCCGACGCGGCGACCGGGGTCGAAGCTCACCGTCACGCCGGCCTCGGCGGCCCGGTCGACCAACCGGGCGGCGGTGTCGGGGCGCTGGCTGGTGAGGTGGAGGTGGTCGGCGCGGTCGAGGGCGTCGTCCGGGAGGTGGCCGGCGCCGAACGCCTCGTTGACGCCGTCGCGTCCGAGCACCATCACCTCGCCGTCGGCGTCGACGACGAGGTACTTCGTCGCCGTCTCGCCGTCGGGGACGCGCTGGACCGGCCCGCAGTCGACGCCGACGGTCGCGAGTTCGTCGAGGGCGGCCTCGCCGTCGTCGTCCTCGCCGACGCTCCCGAGCAGGGTCACGTCGGTCTCCAGTCCGGCGAGGCCGGCCGCGACGTTCGCCGCGCTCCCGCCGCCGGCGCCCGTCCGCCGCTCGACGACCGCCTCCCCGTCGGGTTCGGGGAGGTGGTCGACCCGGAGGGTGATGTCCCAGTTGACGTGACCCGCACAGATGACCCGTGGCATGCCGTCCCTTCGGGAGTCGACGGGGAACGATATAAGCGGGGTGGACACCCTCACCGTCGAGTCGGCGACCCGGACCGTCCGGTGAACGAACCGGAGGAAAGGACACGTTGAGCGTCGAAAACTACCATCTAGTTTATCTCCGAAAACGACGTACGATTCCTCAGAAACCCGGGAGAACGGATGCGGTGCTCAGTGACGGGCCGACGGGGCAGTCACGGTCCGGGACGCGGGACGGTGAGTCAGATGCGACGGGAGTCCGAACGGACGGGTGAGGGGCGGTTCTGTGAGCGGTGCAACCGCGTCACGACCCACATCGGTGCCGAACTCGAACTGGTGGAGGCGCCGTCGTCGGACCCGTCGAGTCCGTCCCGGGACCTGGTGCCGTACCGAGTGCTGAAGTGCGACCGCTGCTGGCGGGAGACGAGGCGCCTCCTCGACTGCTGGAGCGGACCGATTACGCCACGGTGAACAGCACGACGTTGTGCGCGCCGGGGCCGAGTCCGACCGCGGCGACCAGGCCGAGCAGGAGGTACCCCTCCGTCGGCTCCTCGCGGACGTAGTCGGCGAACAGCGTCACGATCGCCCCGGCGACGAGCAGCTTGACGAGGACGAACAGCCACGCGCCGCCGACGAACTCCGCCGTCGGCAGCGAGTTACCCACCTCGATGATGAACCGCGAGGCGGGGGTGCGCTCGGCGAAGCCGAGGATGTCGATGCCGACGGCCGTGGAGACGGCGTCGAGGGCGTGCCCGAAGACGGCGAGGACGCCGACCCACCCGGTCACGGACGTGGCCGCGGGGCGGACTCGGGCGAGAACGGCCCAGGTCGCGGCGGCGACGACACACCCGCCAACGAGGATGAGGGCGGCCCAGCCGAGGCGGAGCGAGCCGTTGTCGACGCCCCAGGCGAGGGCCACGGCGGCGGACGCGAGAAACGCGACCGCGCCCGTCGACGCGAGCGCGACCGGCACGGCGAGTCCGCCGTCGCCGGCGCGGTCCGCGAGGAGCCACGTCGCCCCCGCGAGGACGGCGACCACCAGGTACACCGCGGCAGTCCCCCCCAACGGGCGGAGCGCGGCCGGGAGCGCGTTGAGCGCGTAGAGCACGTGGAACGCGGAGCCGGCGACCATCCACGGCGCGAGCGCGAGGACGTGACGCTCCGTGACGGTCGGACGGCGGCGGTAGAGACCGAACGCGACGACGCCGAGCGCGAGCAAGAGGGCGAGGAGGTAGGGGACGGGCGGGAGCGAGAACCCCTCGGGCAGCACCTGCATGGGCGGGAGGGCGCGGCGGCGGGACAAGGGCCTTGCGGAATCGGGGGCGCCGAGGTCGAGCGAACGCCCCCGAGCGGCGAGACCGTCCGCACCCCGTGCGGAGACGAACACGTTTTCATCCCCGACCGCGACCCACCGCACATGGACCGACGCGAACTCGCCGCCCACATCGACCACACGGTGTTGGGCCCGGAGACGACGCTCGCAAACGTGGAGACGGTGCTCGACGAGGCCGCGGAGTACGGAATGAACGCCTGCATCCCCCCGTGCTACGTCGCGGAGGCGGCCGAGTATACCCCCGACGTGACACTCGCCACGGTCGTCGGCTTCCCCCACGGCCAGAACGCCACCGGCGCGAAGCGCGACGAGGGCGTCCGGGCGTGGGAGGACGGCGCCGACGAACTGGACGTGGTCGTCAACGTCGGGCGGCTGAAAGCCGGCGAGGACGAGCGCGTCGCCGAGGACCTCGAAGAGGTCGTCGCCGCCGTCCCCATCCCGGTGAAGGTTATCATCGAAACCGCGCTCCTCAACGAGGGGGAGAAACACCGCGCCTGCGAGGCGGCCGCGCAGGCCGACGCCGACATGGTGAAGACCTCGACCGGCTTCGCGAACGGCGGCGCCACCGTCGCGGACGTGGAACTGATGGCGGAGTATCTTCCCGTCAAGGCCAGCGGCGGCGTCGGGAACGCCGCGGAGGCGCTCGCGATGCTCGACGCCGGGGCGGTTCGCATCGGCGCGTCGAGCGGCGTCGAAATCGTCGAGAGCCTCGACGAGGACGGCGACGACTGAGGGTCTCGGAACGGCGAGGACGACGACGCCGGGATTTTTGGGCGGCGAGAACGGTGACGGCCCGGACTCTCGGAACGGTGAAGACTCAGGCCGACTCCAGCGCGTACGCTTTCGACCGCGTCTCCTCGCCGCCACCTTCCGTCATGAAGAACAGCGCGTCGTCGGCGACGGCGAACCCCTGCTCCGGGCGCCCCTCGACGGGGTGGGACCACCGCTTCGCGCCGACTCGGAGCGGTCCGACGCCGACTCCGCCGCGGAAAGCGTACCCCGAGACGTCGGTCTCGGAGGCGGCGTAGACGGTGTCGCCGGCCATCGCCGGACCGCACTGCGTCGTTCTGCCGCCCGTCCAGCGGCGGTCACCGCCGCGCACGTCGAGCGCGGTCAGGCGGCCGCCCGTGGTGAACAGCGTGTTGCCGGCGAGCGCGAACGAGTCGCTGGTCCAGCGGTCGCTTCGCCACGTCGTCCCCCCCGCCCTGCTCGTGTCGAGTTCGACCGTCGGCCCGCCGAAGACGCCCGCGAAGACGCCGCGGCCGTTCGCCGTCGCCAGCGCACGCACCCGGCCGGGGAGCTTCCGCCGCCAGAGGTGCCGACCGTCGTCGGGGTACAGCGCGTGGACCTCCCCGGCCTCGGTGCCGACGGCGAGTCCGGGGATGCCGAGGGCGAACTGCGTGACGACGCCGAACACCTCGGACTCCCACCGCACCTCGCCGGTCGCCGGGTCGAGACCGTACACGTTTCCCTCGTAGTCGCCGGCGAACAGCGTCGGTCGTCGCGGGTCGACCAGCAGCGCCGTCACCGAGAAGCTGTCCGGGTGGAACGTCCACTCGCGGTCGCCGCTCTCGGCGTCGAGCGCGAGCAGCGAGGGGTCGTCGCCCGAGGCGACGTACAGCAGTCCGTCGTGGAAGACGGCGTCGTACGGCCACATCGACCGCGGCTGGTCGCGGTCGACCCGCCAGCGCTCCTCGCCGCTGCGGGCGTCGAGCGCCAGCAACCCTCCCGCGGTCGGGAAGTAGGCCGTGCCGTCGGCGACGACGGGCCGGGCCGAGGGGCCGCCGACGTCGACGCTCCAGCGCTCGCGGACGCCCTCGCGCGGGCCGACCTGGCGAGGGTTGAAGCACGTTCCCATGCGGTCGAAGCGCGGCTGGGGCCACCACTCCGTGTCGGGCGGGTCCTGGCCGTCGTAGTACGTGTCTGTGGCACTCAGTTGGGACCAATTCCATCCGAGCCAACCGGCCCCCGCGACGCCGGCACCGGCCAGGACCTGTCGTCTGGAGGGCATCGTCCCGACGTTCTCGGCGGACGATAAGTCTCTTGTCCTCGCCGGATTCTCACTCCAGTGCGAACAGCGTCGGCTCGCCCTCGGCAGGTTCGGTCGCACCGAACAGGCGACCGCCGGCGGCGACGAGGCGGCGCACCCGACCGCCGTGCTGGTGGCGCCAGCGCTGCCGACCGCCCACGCCCGCGAGCGTCCCGTTCGAGGCGTCGAACGCGACGACCCCGCCGCGCTCGTCGCCGACACAGAGCGTCTCGCCGGCGAGGACGGGCGGGCAGAAGAACCCCTCGCCGGCGCGCCACCGGGTCGTCCCGTCGTACGCGTCGAGCGCCATCACGCCCCCGGCGCCGGCGACGTAGGCGGTGGTGTGCGCGACGGCGAGCGTCCCGCTACTGGCGGCGCGCTCGGCCGAGGACCAGACGACCCCGCCGGCGCGGTTCGGCGAGACGGCGTGGACGTAGCCGTCGTTGGTGTCGACGTAGAGCCAGTCGTTCGGCCCCGCCGCGGGCGCGCCGAACAGCCGCCCCGGGAGCTTCTGGCGCCACGAGAGGTGGCCCTCGGCGGCGGGGGTTAGTCCGTACAGCTCGCCGCCCTCGGCGCCGACGAAGAGACTCCCGTCGAAGTAGGTGAGCGGCTGTGAGACGGGCATCGCCACCTCGGTCGTCCACCGCACCGACCGGTCGGCGAGTTCGACTTCGGCGACGGTGTGGCCGCCGGCGACGAGGAGGGACTCGCCGTCGTAGCCGACCGCCGGTGGGACCAGCACGCCCTCCGGGAGGTCGACGGCCCACCGACGTTCCCCCGTCCGGGGGTCGAGTGTGACGAGGCCCCGGTCCGACCCGACGTAGACGGTGCCGTCGTGGACCGTCGGCACGGTGTGGAAGGTGCCGTCGTCGGCCGGCGCGGCGCGCCACAGTCGGTCGCCGGTCGCGGCGTCGAGCGCGGTCACGCCGTCCCACGAGGCGAGGAGGACCGCGTCGCCCGCGGCGGCGAGGCCCACGTGTCGTGAGACTTCGACCGACCACGCCTCGGCTGGGTCGGCGGGCACCCGCGCGTCGGGAGCGTGACTCGACCGGCGCGAGTCGCGACCGACGGTCGGCCAGTCAGTGTCGTCACTCGCCGGGCCGGTCGCCTCGTCGTCGCCACCGTTCCCATCGACACCGAGCGTGCCGAGACAGCCCGCACCGCCGACCGAGCCGGCGGTGCCGAGCGCCGCGAGGTATCGTCGTCTGGAGGGCATCGACCGGGAGCGCGCGCTCGACCGACATGAATCTTCTCCTCTATTGATACGAATGAGGGCGGGGCGACGCCGACCCCGCCCGGGTACGCTCGTTACGCCCCCGGGATGCCGAAGGCGCTGAGGCCGATGCCGAGGAGGTCACCCAGGAAGTAGATGATGACGGAGGCGACGACCCACGCGATGAGACCGATAGCTGCCGCCGTCCCCCACCCTCCGGGGTAGCTCCAGTTGATGATGCCGACCCACGCGAGTAGCGCGAGAATCGGACCCAGCAGCGGAATCCAGCCGACGAAGGCGAGCACGACCGCCCACGCCAGCGCGCCGACCAGCGCCGCGATGGCTGCCCGCGTCCACCCCACGTCGCGGTCGATGACCAGCTGGGCACCGACGTAGATGCCGACGACGCCGACGACGAAGCTGATGAGGAACACCACGACGGGTCCGAGGAGCCCGGCTTCGCCGGCCTGCAGGAGGACGGGGTCCATCAGCGCGACACCTCCCGTCGCCCCTTCACAGCACGTCGTCTCGGTCCGTCGGTTCGTTCGTCGGCCGTCTCTGGTACCATGTGAGTCACCCTACGGTCCCGTTACGGGCGCCGAGCGTATGAATCTGAGCCGACAGCATTTAGTACCGGCCGACGACCGCCGACGCCGACCCGAGACCACGCCGCTTTTGGCCCTCTGCCGCCCAGGTTCAGGAAACGATGGCCCGGTACCACATCGAGACCTACGGCTGCACCGCCAACCGGGGTGAGAGTCGGCAGATAGAGCGGGCGCTCCGCGACGGGGGTCACGCCCCCGCGGCGGGTCCCGAAGACGCCGACGTCGCCATCCTGAACAGCTGCACCGTGGTCGAGAAGACGGAGCGCAACATGCTCCGCCGGGCCCAGGAGTTAGAAGCGGAGACGGCCGAACTCATCGTCACGGGCTGCATGGCGCTCGCCCAGGGCGAGGAGTTCCGCGAGGCCGGCGTCGACGCACAGGTGCTCCACTGGGACGAGGTGCCCGCCGCCGCGATGAACGGCGAGTGTCCGACCCCGACGCCCGACGCCGAGCCGATTCTGGACGGCGTCATCGGCATCCTCCCCATCGCCCGCGGCTGTATGTCCGACTGCTCGTACTGCATCACGAAGCAGGCGACGGGGAAGATAGACTCACCCCCCATCGAGGAGAACGTCGAGAAGGCCCGCGCGTTGGTCCACGCCGGCGCGAAGGAGATTCGCATCACGGGCCAGGACACCGGCGTCTACGGGTGGGAGCAGGGCGAGCGCGTCCTCCACGAACTGCTCGACCGGGTCTGCGACATCGAGGGCGAGTTCCGGGTCCGACTCGGGATGGCGAACCCGAAGGGCGTCCACGGTATCCGCGAGGAACTCGCGACCGTGTTCGCCGAGAACGAGAGACTGTACAACTTCATCCACGCGCCCGTGCAGTCCGGCTCGAACGACGTGCTCGGCGACATGCGCCGCCAGCACCAGGTCCGGGAGTTCGTCGAGGTCGTCGAGACGTTCGACGACGCGCTCGACGAGTGGACCCTGTCGACCGACTTCATCGTCGGCTTCCCCACCGAGACCGACGCCGACCACGAGCAGTCGATGGCCCTGCTCAGGGAGGTCAGGCCCGAGAAAATCAACGTCACGCGCTTCTCGAAGCGACCCGGCACCGACGCCGCCGACATGAAGGGACTCGGCGGCACGGTGAAGAAGGAGCGCTCGAAGGCGATGTCCGAGTTGAAGATGGACGTCGTCGGCGAGGCGTACGAGTCGATGGTCGGCACCGAGCGGCGCGTCCTCGTCGTCGAGGAGGGCACCGGCGACTCCGTGAAGTGTCGCGACGATGCCTACCGGCAGGTCATCGTCCAGAACGCGAGCGAGCACGGCGTCGAACCCGGCAACTTCCTCGACGTGGAGATTACGGGCCACCAGACGGTGTACGCGTTCGGTCGGCCGGTCTGAGGCTCCGCCCGAGACTCACCCGCTCCCCGCCCGCGGCGGTCCCTTCTCGCGGTCCCGGTGCTCCCGCTTTCGCCGGTCGTCGTACGCCTCGTCGCTCTCGATTCCGTCGCCCTCGGCCCGTTCGAGCGGTCCCGCGAGCCGGTCGGTCGTCGGGTCCGCCTTCCACTCGCCGAGCTCCTTCGGGTCGACGTGGACGAACACGTCGTCGACCTCCGGGAGCTCGCGGATGGCCTGCACGATGTCCGTCTCGATGGCGTGGGCCTCTCGCAGCGTCATCTCCCCTTCGACCTCGACGTGGAGGCTCACGTCGACCTCGGGGCCGACGTAGTGGGCGACCACGTCGTGGGCGCCCTGCACCTTCGGGTGTTCGAGGGCCCGTTCGAGAATCTTCGTTCTGAGCTCCTCGGGCGGGGCGGTGCCGACGAGGTAGCCGACGTTGTCGCGGACGATTTCGAACCCGGTGTAGAGGATACCCACGGCGACGACGCCGGCGGCGACCGGGTCGAGGATGGGGACGCCGACGCTGGCGCCGAGGACACCGACGAGCGCCGCCGCGGCGGTGAGGATGTCTATCCGGTTGTCCTTCGCGGTCGCGACGATGGCCGGCGAGTGGGCCTCCTCGCCGACGCGGAGGCAGTACCGGTAGAGCAGGTACTTCGCTATGGCGGTGCCGACGAGCACGCCGACCGCGAGGAGGCTCGTCGTCCCGCCGAACGACCCCGACAGGACGGCCGTGGCCGACTGGTACATGACGCTCGCGCCGGCGGCGAACACGCCGAGGGCGACAAAGAGGGAGACGAACGGCTCGATGCGCTCGTGGCCGTGTGGATGCTCGAAGTCCGGCGGCTGGGTGGTGAGGTAGAGTCCGCCGAGGACGACGAGGCTGTACGCCGAGTCGGCGAGGCTGTTGACCGCCTCGGAGCCGACCGCGAGGCTCCCGGTGGAGTACCAGACGGCCCCTTTCGCGAGGGCGAGCACGAGGTTCGCCCCGAGGACGAGGAGCCCGACGTATCTGACTGTCGAGCTCCGGTTCATGCTGTCGGTGCCGAGTAGACGGCCGGGGGTCAAAGGCGCTTCGGGGCGTGTCGGGGGTTTAGCCCCGAAGAAACGCGGGTTTCGAGGCGTAGAAATCCCGGCCGTCGTCGCTCCGGACGGGTCGGCCGGTTCGGGCGACTCGGGCGACTCGGGTGGCTCGGGCGGCCCGAGTCAGTCGAACCGAACCGCCGCCTGTTCGTCCTCCGGGACCGTGGCCCCGTCGAGGTCCGCGAACGCGTCGTGGAGGTGACTGTACGTGCGCTCCAACTCCTCGACGATCACCTTCGTGTCGCCGACGACCGGCATGAAGCTGGTGTCGCCGGTCCAGCGCGGCACGACGTGGGTGTGGAGGTGGTCGACCGAGCCACCGGCGGCCGCCCCGCCGAGGTTGAGCCCGGTGTTGAACCCGTCCGGCCCCATCGCCTCGTCGAGGGCGCGGAGCGTGCGCTGTTTGAGCCGGCCGTGGTCCAGCAGTTCGTCGTCCGTGAGGTCGGGGTACTCGGTCGCGTGGCGCTTCGGGATGACCATGGCGTGGCCCGGGTTGTAGGGGTAGTTGTTGAGGAGGACGAGGCTGTGTTCGCTCCGGGCGACCACCCGGTTCTCGCGGTCGTTCTCGCGCTCGGGGAGGACGCAGAACGGGCACCCGTCGACCCCCTCCTCGTCGTCGCGTTCGACCCACTCGATTCGCCACGGCGCGAAGATGCGGTCCATGCGCTCGCGACCGCCGGCGGCGAGGTATAGGTGTCGGTCGCCGCGGAGAGTCTATCGCGTCGGTCGCCGCGGGGAGCGCTGACCAACACGTCGTGGCACGTGTCCGGAATCGAGACCGTGCGGTCGGGTGGGATGTCGGTGACCCCTCTCACGGGATATACGTCCGCTTTACCGTCCATCTGGCCGAACTTAGGTGGGGGAAAACCACCCGACGTGAGTGGGGTATTCGAGAGCATCGTGGGTCGGTCACTCCGTGGTGGTAGGGCGGTCAATACCACGAATACGGCCGTTCCGAGCGGTGAAACGGTTGGAAGCGTCCGGGACGGAGAGACCGCTTTATCCCGTCTCCGCCCGTCCGACAGGATGCAATGGCGACTCAGCCATCCGACCTTGACGGGGTAACCGAATCATGCCCGGAATGCACCCGTGATACGACCCACAAGGTACGGGTGGAACTCAGAACGGAGAGTTCCAAGCAGGAGAACTCGCAGTTCTCCCGCGAACCGTACCGCGTCGCGACCTGCATGGACTGCGGAAACGAGACGACCCAGCGGATGAACAACGCCTGAACGGCCCTGCCGTGAGCCATCCGGTCCCTCGCCGGCGCGGGTCGGCGAGTACCGGGATACGGTTACGGCGGTTCCGACGAAACGGGCGATAGACCGTTCGGCGTCGGCCCCCGACGGCCACCCCGGCCGGTGATTCGGACGACGACGAACGGCCGCATGGCGTCTTTTCCAGTTTTTTCGACCCCGACAGCGACCGCACAGCGACGCGGCCGAGCCGAAGCGGGAGTCGGGGCGTCCTCCTGCCGGCTTCGACGTTCGCCTACTCCGTCGTGATTTCGCAGCCGTCCTCGGTGACGATGACGGTGTGCTCGGCCTGACTGACGAGTTCGCCGTCGTCCTCCTTCAGCACCGGGTACCCGCGGAGAATCCCGTTCTGCTTCAGTCGGCGTAGGGCCATCTCCGAGCGCGAGGAGTCGAGCCAGCGGGCCGCGAAGGGGAGCCCCTGGAACTCTTCTTCGGCCTGTTCGAGCACCTGCCGCGCGGAGCGGTCGCGCACGGAGCGCTCGGCAACGACCTCGTATATCTCCTCCTTGGCCCCCTCGGTGACCTTCCCGCTTCCCGTCGTGGCGAACGGCTCGATGGCGACCACGTCGCCCACTTCGAGTTCGACGCCGCGTTCGGTGCCGCGGTTCGGGATGTTCGGTCCGGTGTGGGCGTCGAAGCGCTCGACGCCGTGGCCCGAGAGGTTGAGGACGGGCGTGTAGCCGTAGCCGCGGATGACGTCCTCGATTTCGGCGCCGACCTCGCCGGTCTCGACGCCCGGGCCCACCGCGTCGAGCGCGGCGTCGAGGGCCTCCTCGGCGGCCTCGACGAGTTCGTCGTTCCCCGTCATGTCGACGGTCATCGCGGCGTCGGCGATGTAGCCGTCGACGTGGGCGCCGAGGTCGAGACACACCATCTCCTCGCCGAACTCCGTCTCGTCGTCGCGTGAGGGGGTCGCGTGGGACGCCTCCTCGTCGACGCTGATGTTCGCCGGGAAGGCGTTGCCGTCGGCGAGTTCGTTTATCCGCTCCTCGGCGTACTCCGCGACTTCGAGGTGGGTGACGCCCGGCTCTATCATCTCGGCCGTCTCGTCGAAGGCGGTGCGGAGGGCCTCGCCGGCCTCTCGGTGCTTCTCGACGGCGTCGTCGTCCAGGGGTCCGATGGGCATTGGTGGTTCTGACTGTGGCTGTCGGCGTCAAAGAGGTTGCGGGGTTCGTTTTCGGCGACGGCAGTCCACGCGATACTTCGTACGTTCCACCGACAGGCGACTCGGTGACCCAGCAAAGCCCTCGCGCTCTCGCCGGTTCTCGCTCGCTGTGCGCTTCGCTCGTTCGCTGCGCTCACTCGCTCCAGTGCTTACGTCGCGAGAAACCGCCGACAGCGCTCGCCCTTTGCAAGCCCACCAGGTCAGCACCGCGCCTCACACCTCCCCAACCTCCGAGCGGCCGCGACAAGCGCGGCCGCGGTCCCTCGCACGAATTCGACGCGACACAGAGGTCGCGTCGGCGCGCGCCGCCGCGGCTCCGTCCGCGGCGAGGTCGTGCGAGGGATGAGTGAGCGGAGCGAGCGAATCGGCTGGGGAGGACGTGGCTGCGGATGCGGTGCTGTGGGCGGGGCTTCGAAAGGGGCTGCGTCACCGGAAGCTTCGCTTCCGGTTGCTCGCGAGAGCTTCGCTCTCGCCCAGCGGTCGGCGGTTCTGCCGACGCAAGCACCGTGGTTCGGGAGAGCGAAGCGACTGAGGAGCACAGCGAGACAGAACCGCCGAACGTGCGGGGGCTTTTGAGAGAAACGAGCTGCTATCTCATCTAATCGAATTTGTAAGAAGTGCAAAAGCAGACGGTGGACTGCCTTAGAATCCTCTTCGCCCCATCGCAGAGGTGTACTTCACAGTCCAATACATCAGGACTATTACTCCGAAGAAGACGTTGAATGCGAAGGCAGTGATGTCTGTTTGAGTGATAGGAGGGACCCAGAGAGGAATCATGACCCTCGCGTAGATTTCGATGAAAAGAGGTAGACTCTCCGCTAGCCTCGTTTGAATAGAAACGACATTTAGGACTGTTCCGATGTATAACAACCCAGTAGTGATACCACTACCAGCTAAATATGCATAAATCGCCATTCTACTGAACAGCATCCCGAAAAAGTAGTTCGAGCCAATACCCATCGGTGGACGCTTTATGTATCGAAATAATAATATCTCGCCCGAATAACAGTCCACCTCTGAGAACTACACTTGATTCCAGGGCGCCTCGTCGAAGTCGACGATGCGCTCCTCCTGCTCGATGGAGTCAATCAGCGCCACGTCCTCCTCATCTAACTCAATTTCCCGCGCCTCGAAGTTCTCGCGGATGTGCTCCTCGCCGGTCGCCTTCGGAATCGCGGCGACGTTCTCCTTCGCCGTGAGCCACGCGAGGCTCACCTGCACCGGGGAGGCGTCGTGTTTCTCCGCCACCTCGACGACCTCCTCGACGTCCTCGACCTTCGCGCGGGCGATGGGACAGTAGGCGACGAGCAGGTGGTCGTCCTCGACGGCGTACTCGTGGAGTTCCTCCTGCTGGAGCAGCGGGTGCATCTCCACCTGGTGGGCATAGATGGGGGCGTCGAGGTGCTCCTTGGCCTCGTCGAGCTGGTCCGGCCGGAAGTTCGAGAGGCCGACGTGTCGAATCGTCCCCGCCTCGCGCAGTTCGTCGAGGGCGGGTAGGGTCTCCTCGGGGTCGTAGGCGTCGAGCGGCCAGTGGACGTACATCAGGTCGACCGTGTCGACGCCGAGTCTCTCCGCGGACTCGCGGGTCGACTCCAGCGTGTCGCGGTAGCCGAGGTTGTCGGTCTGGACCTTCGAGGCGAGGAACACGTCGTCGCGGTCCACGCCGGCGGCGGCGATGCCCTCGCCGACGGCGTCCTCGTTGTCGTACCCCTGCGCGGTGTCGACGTGCCGGTAGCCGACGTCGAGGGCGGTGCGGACGCTCTCGACACACTGGTCGTGGTCCTCGTTCTGGTAGGTGCCGAGACCCAACCGCGGCATCTCGTCGGAGTCGTTCATACCGGCCCGTCGACCGGCGGCCCCGTGAATCCCTCGGCTGGCGGGTGAGCGCCGACCGTGACTCGCGCGCCGGCGCCTCTCGGTTCCGTCCCTCGACCTTCCTTCCGCGGCGAATGTGGCGCAACCAGTAGTGTTTACCGCCCCGCGGTCGACCCCTCCGGTATGGGCGACCTCCTCATCTACGGCTCGTACGGCTACACCGGCCGCCTCGTGGCTCGCGAGGCGGTCGACCGGGGGTTCGAGCCCGTCCTCGCCGGCCGCGACGCGGACGCCGTCACGGCCCAGGCGGACGACCTCGACCTCCCCGCTCGGGTGTTCGACCTCGACGAGGCGGGGAACCGCCTCGCCGACGTGGACGCCGTGCTCAACTGCGCCGGGCCGTTCTCGACGACGGCGTGGCCCCTCGTCGAAGCCTGCGTCGACACCGGCACCCACTACCTCGACATCACCGGCGAAATCGGCGTCTTCGAGAAACTCCGCCGGCGCGACGCCGCCGCCACGGAGGCCGGCGTCACGCTCCTCCCGGGCGCCGGCTTCGACGTGGTTCCCACCGACTGCCTCGCCGCCCACCTCGCGGCGCGTCTGCCCGACGCGACGGGTCTCGAACTCGGCTTCGACGCGCAGGGCGGCGTCGGTCCGGGGACCCTTCGAACCGGCATTCAGCGGCTCGGTCGCGGCGGCATCGTCCGCCAGTCGGGCCGGCTGAAGGAGGTGCCCGCCGGCTGGCGCACCCGGACCATCGACTTCGGGCGGGGGCGTCGCCGCGCCGTCACTGTCCCCTGGGGTGACGTGTCGACGGCGTACCACACCACCGGCGTGCCGAACGTCGTCGTCTACATGGCCGCCGGCCGCGGTCTCCGGCTCTTCTTCCGGGCCGAGCGCCTCCTCGGACCGGCGCTCAAAAGCGACGCCGTCCGCGGCGGGCTCTCGTGGCTCGTCGACAGGACCGTGAGCGGCCCGGACGAGGCCGCCCGGGAGCAGGGGTTCGCCTGGGTGTGGGGTGAGGCGACGAACGGCTCGAAGACGGTCGTCTCCCGGCTGCGGACGCCACACCCGATTACGCTCACCGCTCGCGCCGCCCTCGAGTGTACGAGCCGCGTCCTCGACGGCGACGCACCGACCGGGTTCCAGACGCCCGCCGGCGCGTTCGGCTCCGAACTCGTCCTCGACGTCGAGGGGGTCTACGGGTTCAAAGACGAGGACGACGGCCGGTAGCGTCGGGGACCGGAGTGGTCCGCACCGACCCGGAACGGAACGGTCATGTGTGTCTGCTGTCTCGTTTTCGGTATGGACCCCGAGTACGATTTCGTCGTCGCCGGTGCGGGTCCCGCCGGCCTCCAGTTCGCGCGGGAGGTCGTCTCGAACTCGGACCGGTCGGTCGCCGTCCTCGAACGCAACGCCGCCCTCTCGGACAACGACAAGTCGACCGGCGGGACGTTTCCCGAGGTCGTCGAGGGGTACGGCGTCCCCGACAACGTGGTGATGGCCGAGGCGGGGTCGGTCACCTTCGAGAGCCCCAACAACGGCTGTCGACACCCGATGGACACCTACGTCCTCGACTTCCCCCACTTCCTCGAGTTCCTCGGCGAGGACGCCGCGAGCGACGGTGCCGACGTGCTGACCGGCCACCGGGTGACCGGCCCGGTCGTCGAGAACGGCACCGTCCGCGGCGTGCGCTACCGCACCGCCGACGGCGAGGACGGGACGCTCCGCGCTCGAATCACGGTCGACGCGACCGGCCCGGCCGCGACCCTCTCCGACCCGCTCGGCTACTTCGACACCGGGACTGCCCACCGCGGCATCGGGCTCGAAATCGAGGCCGAAGGCCGCTACGACACCGACGACACGCTCCTGTTCAGTTTCGACCACGCCGACGCCCCGGGTGGGTACGCGTGGACGTTCCCGGCGGGCGAGGAGGTGTTCAAGGCGGGCGTCTGCTGGGTCGACGAGTTCCGCGCGGCCCGCCCCGACGGGCGCACCATCACCGACTACGTCGAGCGCTGGGTCGAGACCGACCCGCGCTGGAAGGTCGAGACCGTCCGGGCCAGACACGCCGGCGAGGCGGTGTGGAACGACTCGATGAACCGCCGGGCGGGGGACGGTTTCCTCGCGGTCGGCGACGCCGCCTCCAGCATCAACCCCCTCTTCGGCGAGGGAATTCGTCCGGGGATGGAGTCGGCGCGGATGGCCGCCGAGGTGGCGCTGTCGGCGCTCCGAGCCGGCGAGGTGAGCCGGCCGTGGCTCCTGCCGTACGAGCGCCGGTGGAACGACCGTCGGGGCCGGGCGTGGAAGCTCCAGCGGGTCGTGAGCGAACTCCTGTACGACTTCGACGACGCCCAGCAGGACGCCTTCGTCGAGCGCGTCGCCGCGTTACCGCCGGGGAAGGCAGAACGGCTCAGGACCTACGAACTGGACACGCTCTCGCTGGCTCGACTCTACCCGTTCCGACCGAAGGACCTGCCGAAGCTCCCGACGATTCTGCGGCACCTTCGGGGGTCACGACCGACCTGACCGGCGTGCTCGCCCGACCGCCGGATCGCCTCACCCCCCGGCGCCCCCGCAGCCGACTCAGACGATGCGAACCGGCTCGACGTCCAGTTCGGCGAACCGCTCCTTGAGCACCGGCACCCGCTTCTCGACCTCCTCCGGGCGGTGGGAGTCGGAGCCGACCGTCACCGACACGTCGTGGTCGAGAATCGCCTCCAGAAAGGCGGGTGCGGGGTGGAACTCGCCGTAGTCGTCGAGGACGCGGCCGGCGTTGAGTTCGGGCACCGTCCGCGAGCCGGCGAGGGCGATGGCGACCCGTTCGTAGTGGTCGTCGGTGGCGAACCCCCGCAGTAGGGGGTTGCGCTCGACGAGGTCCGGGTGGGCCATCACCTCGAACAGTTCGGACTCGGCGAGCGCGACGAGCGCGTCGAAGTAGTCGTCGACGACGACGCGGCGTTCGGCCTCGCTCAGGTCGCGGAACGGCCCCTTCGACTGGACGTTGCGGTCGCCGACGTGGTGGACCGACGCGACCGCGTAGTCGAAGTCTGCCTCGTCGAGAAACGCCTCGATGCGGGCTTCGTCGCGGGGGTCGTAGTCCATCTCGACGGCGTCGTAGACGGTGAGGTCGAACGAATCCCGGAACGACTCGATGGCGGCGCGACGGCGTTCGTACGTCTCGTCGAGGGTGAACCCGAGTTGGCACTTCTCCAGGCGCATCGACTCGCGGTCGGCGACGTTGCAGTGGTCGGCGAAGCCGACGGCGTCGAGGCCGGCGGCCTCGGCGCCGCGGAGCATCTTCCAGAGGAACTCCCCGTCGGAGTAGTTCGAGTGGACGTGGTAGTCGTGGGTGATGGACACGGTCTGTTGGTCGGGGGTAGGTCGGGGGAGGGTGAGAAACTACCGCCGCGGCGCGGGCGGCGCCGCGCCCATCAGCGTGGACGGTGCCGCGCCCGCCACCGAGCCTGAACGTGCGCCGACCCCGCACACGTTGACCGCTTCGAAACCGTTTTGGAGCGGCCTCGCAGACACTCGGTATGCCGAAGGACGCCGACACGGGGTACGACCCCGACCTCGGGCGCAAGTTCATTTTCGTGACCGGGGGCGTCATGTCCGGGCTCGGCAAGGGTATCACGGCCGCCAGCACCGGCCGACTCCTGTCGAACGCCGGCTTCGACGTCACCGCGGTGAAGATAGACCCGTATCTCAACGTGGACGCGGGGACGATGAACCCCTACCAGCACGGGGAGGTGTACGTGCTGAAAGACGGCGGGGAGGTCGACCTCGACCTGGGGAACTACGAGCGGTTCCTCGGGGTCGACATGACCTCCGACCACAACGTCACCACGGGGAAGACGTACAAACACGTCATCGAGAAGGAGCGCGCCGGCGACTACCTCGGAAAGACGGTGCAGGTCATCCCACACATCACCGACGACATCAAGCGGCGCATCCGCGAGGCCGCCGAGGGCTCCGACGTCTGTCTCGTCGAAATCGGCGGGACCGTCGGCGACATCGAGGGGATGCCCTACCTCGAAGCACTGCGCCAGTTCGCCCACGAGGAGGACGACGACGACATTCTCTTCGCGCACGTCACGCTCGTCCCCTACTCGAAGAACGGCGAGCAGAAGACCAAGCCCACTCAGCACTCGGTGAAGGAGCTTCGCAGCATCGGCCTCCAGCCGGACGTGCTCGTCGGGCGCTGTTCGGACAAGCTCGACCCCGAGACCAAGCGCAAAATCGCCCTGTTCTGTGACGTGCCCACCGAGGCCGTCTTCTCGAACCCCGACGTAGCGGACATCTACCACGTCCCGCTGATGGTCGAGGAGGAGGGCCTCGACGAGTACGTGATGGAGTACCTCGACGTCGCCGACGAGGCCCTTCCCCGCGGCGAGCGCGACAGCCGGTGGCGGGAGCTCGTCACCCGCGAGCGCTCCGGGGAGGTGGACGTCGCGCTGGTCGGAAAGTACGACCTCGAAGACGCGTACATGTCGGTCCACGAGTCGCTCAAGCACGCCGGCATCGAACACGGCGTCGAGGTGAACGTCCACTGGGTCGATGCCGACGAGATGCACGACCAGCACGCCGACCGCCTGCGCGACGCGGACGGCGTGGTCGTCCCCGGCGGGTTCGGCTCCCGAGGGACGGCGGGCAAAATCGAGGCCATCCGCTACGCCCGCGAGAACGACGTCCCCTTCCTCGGCCTCTGTCTGGGCTTCCAGATGGCGGTCGTGGAGTACGCCCGTAACGTCGCCGGGCTCGACGGCGCGCACTCCGCCGAAATCGACCCCGAGACCCCCCACCCCGTCATCGACCTCCTGCCCGAGCAGTACGACATGGACGACATGGGCGGGACGATGCGCCTCGGCACCCACTCGACCGACATCGAGTCGGGGACGCTCGCCCACCGCGTGTACGGCGCCGATGCCTGCGAGGAGCGCCACCGCCACCGCTACGAGGTGAACCCCGAGTACATCGAGCAGCTGGAGTCCGGAAGCCTCACGTTCTCGGGGAAGGCCGGTAACCGTATGGAAATCGTCGAGGTCGACGACCACCCGTACTTCCTCGGGACGCAGTTCCACCCCGAGTTCCGCTCGCGACCGGACCGCGCCAGCCCGCCGTTCGTCGGGCTACTCGACGCCGTCCTCGACCGCACCGGCGTCGAGTCCCGGGAGGTGAGCCACTGATGGTCGACGCCGAGTCGTTCGTCGAGGAGGCCGTCGCCGAGATTCGCGAGGAGGTCGGCGACGCTCACGCCGTCATCGGCCTCTCGGGTGGCGTGGACTCCTCCGTCGCCGCCGAGTTGGCGTACCGCGCGCTGGGGGAGAACCTCACTGCCGTCTACGTCGACACCGGCCTGATGCGCAAGGGCGAGACCGAGGAGGTCAGAGAGACCTTCTCGCACATGTCCTCCCTGCGAATCGTCGAGGCCGAGGACCGCTTCTTCGACGCCCTCGAAGGGGTCGTCGACCCAGAGGAGAAACGAGAGATAATCGGCCGGGAGTTCATCCGCGAGTTCGAGCGCGAGGCGAAGGAGGCCGACGCCGACTACCTCGTCCAGGGGACCATCTACCCCGACCGCATCGAAAGCGAAGGCGGAATCAAGTCCCACCACAACGTCGGCGGCCTGCCCGACGTCGTCGACTTCGAGGGCATCGTCGAACCCGTCCGCGACCTCTACAAGGACGAGGTGCGCGAGGTGGCCCGCGAACTCGGCCTCGAATCGGTCGTCGCCGAGCGCATGCCGTTCCCCGGGCCCGGCCTCGCGGTCCGCGTCGTCGGCGAGGTGACGAAGGAGAAGGTCGCGGTCGCCCGCGACGCCTGTCACGTCGTCGAGGAGGAGTTGGAGGAGTACGACCCGTGGCAGGCGCTCGCCGCCGTCGTCGGCAAGGGGACGGGGGTGAAGGGTGACAACCGCGTCCACGGGTGGATCGTCGCCGTCCGCTCCGTCGAGTCACGCGACGGGATGACCGCCCGTGCTCAGGAACTCGATTGGGAGACCCTCCAGCGCATCCAGAGCCGTATCACCGGCGCCAACGAGAACGTCGCCCGCGTCGTCTACGACGTGACGCACAAACCGCCCGCGACCATCGAGTACGAGTGATGAGCGGGACCGACACGAAGAAGGCGGTCGTCTCCGGTGCCGACGCGGACGGTCTGGGCGAGGCGCTCGAGGACGAGGGCGTCGAGGTCACGCGAGTCGAGGGCGTCGCCACCGGCGAGTCGCTCGACGCCGCCGGCATCGACGACGCCGACCTGTTCGTCGTCACCGACGCGGACGACGCCACCGCGGTGTCCATCGCGAAGGACCGTAACCCCGACGTGAAGGTCGTCTTCTACGCCCACGACTCCCTCCCGGAGTTCGCGAAGGGCCAGGCCGACCTCGCGGTCGACCCCGACCTGTTGGCCGCCGACGTGGTCGCAGAAGAACTCGTCTGAGTCCCGGTACCTCGGCGCTCGTCGTCGGCTTCCCCCTACGTCTCGTTCTCGGGGTCGCGCCGGACGACGAGCACCGGACTGACGGACTCGGCGGCCGCGCGGTCTGTCTCCTCACCCAACAGGGACGACCGGAGCGACGGCGCCTGCTCGCCCATCACGACGGCTTCGTGGCTCGGGGAGGCGTCGACGAGCGCGTCGAACGGGTCCCCCCCGACCACGAGTTCGGTACGGACGTCGAGCCCCCGCTCGGCCAGCGTCGCCTCGGCCTCGTCGAGCGAGCGTCGACCTTCGGATTCGTCGTCGGTCACGAGCAGCAGTGTCACCCCGATGTCTCGGTCGGCGACGAGGTCGACGACGAACGACAACACCCGGTCGACGTCGACGTCGCCGCTCAGCGGGACGAGCAGTCGTTCGACGGCGCCGGTAGCCCCTTTGATGGTGTACGCCGCCGCGCCGACCTCGTCAGCGACTCGGCGAATCGTCTTCGTCCGGTCGGGGGTGAACACGAGCCTGGAGTCGGCCGCGCCGCCGGCCAGGCGGAACTCCTCTACGACGTCGGCGAGCGTCTCGTTCGCCCGCTTCTCGTACTGGAGCCTGGCCTGGTCGGGTGGGGTCTGTTCGGGCAGCACGTGGTAGCCGAGGACGGTCACGTCGACCGTCCCGAGCAGGTTCATCAGCCCGAGCGACACCGACTCCCCTTCGAGGACGGCCAACGGGACGAGTACACGTGTCATCAGAGAGCACCCTTCAACCGTACGTCCCGAGCGTAGTAGTAATACCACCCTGCACTCACGACCATCATGCCGGCTCCGATGACCTGTGACGTCGGTTGCATGAACCCGATGAGCGCGAAACTGGCGAGCGCGCCGAGCACCGGGACGACAGGGTAGCCGGGCGTCCGGAAGTCCGGGTCGTACCAGTCGGGTTCGTCGCGCCGGAGTACGACGAGCGAGACACAGAGGAGGCCGTAGAGGACGAGGTGGAGGAAGGAGGCGACCTCGGCGAGTATCTCGACCCGTCCGGTCGCGGCGAGAACCACGATTGGGCCGCCGGCCATGCCGAGCGCGACGTGGGGCGTGCCGTACCGGAGGTTGATCCGGCTCGCCCATCGCGGGAGGAGCGCGTCCTTGGAGACGGCGTAGATGGCCCGCGACGTGCTGAGGACCGACGCGTTCGCGCTGGACATCGTCGCGAGCAGGCCGCCGAACACGATGGCGACCGCCCCGGCCCGACCCAGGAACCGGCGACCGACCTCGACCATCGCCGTCTCGCCGAACGATGCGAGGCGGGCACTCTCGAAGGCGCTCGTCGCCACGAAGATGGTCGCCACGTAGAGAACGCCGACGACGAGGACGGAGCCGACCATCGCGAGCGGTAGGTTCCGGCCTGGTGACTTCATCTCACCGGCGACCGTCGCCACCTGTGCGAACCCGAGGTAGGAGGTGAACACGAGCGCCGCCGTGGTGAACACCGGCGCCAGCCCGAACGGGACGAAGGTCTGTGGAGGGCTCGGGCGCCCGAGCACTCCCAGGGCGTCCAGACCGCCGTAGGTCAGGAAGACGGCGAGGATGGACAAGAGCAGCGCGACGACCCCGTTCTGGAGCTTGGCGGCGTTCTCGGTCCCGGTGGCGTTCAGGACGGTGAACGCGACGCCGAGCGCCACCGCGAGCGGGACGACGAACCCGTCGCCGACGCTCACCCCGACCTCCGTGAGCGTGTCGACCGCGTAGTAGCCGAATCCGACGAGGTAGAACGCCGTCGCGAACACGAGGCCGAACCAGAGCGACAGTCCCACCACGGTCCCCGCGAGCGCACCGAGCCCGCGCGAGATAAAGTAGTACGCGCCGCCGCTCTTGGGCATCGCCGTCGCCAGCTCCGACGCCGGCAGCGCCACGAGCAGGGCGACGACGGCCCCGATGGCGAACGACCCGGCGGCCGCGGGTCCGGCTCGGCCCGCCGCCAAGCCGGGAAAGACGAAGATGCCGGCACCGATCATCGTCCCGACGCCGATGGCGAGTCCGCCGGCGAGCCCGAGCGTCCGTTCGAGCTCCGAGTCGTCGGTGATCGTCGCCTCGTCGGTCTCGACGGTCGCCTCGATCACGGGCGACTCGTTCCCGACGTTCGCTCCCCCGCCCGCCGTCGGCGCCTCCCGGTCGGACATGCAGTGGATGCCGGGGGGACCGAGTATAACTCCGTTGCCCGGTTCGAGGTCGTCAACCCCCCGACTCGCTGGCCCGCGACAGGGCTCGCGCGGACGACTCGGAGCGTCCGCGACCGTGCGACGGCCTCTACTCCACGAGCGGCGACTCGGACCCGCGCACGCTGTCGACGATTACGTCGCCCTCCGGCCGCCGCGCCAGCCAGAACAGCTTGTAGACGTCCGCGGTACGCTCCATCTCGATGTCAGGTGCATCGTTCGTCGAGAACTTCCGGAGCGTCCACTGAAACACCGACTTCTCGGCGCGCTCCAGACAAACCTCGGCCGACAACTCCGAGGGCAGGACGAGCACGTCCTCAACCGTCCGCTCCTCGACCTCGGGGAAGGTATCCGCGCGGACGACGAGCCGCCGCGAGCGGTCGACGCTGGCGACGAAGCGCGTACGGCGGGGGGACATGAACGCGCGGTCGATGGAAACCGCGGCGTCGTACACGCGGTAGGGGTAGGCGACGGCGCCGACCCGGCCGGTGCTCTCGACCGCCTCGCGGGGGACCGCCGGGGGGATGACCGAGAGGGTGGCCGTCTCCCGACGCCGGCCGACGGGCGGGTGGCCCGCGTCCGCAGTCGTGTCGTCTCCGGTCGACACGATTACTCCGTCCCCTCCTCGGCTTCGTCCCAGTAGCCGCTGGCGGTGACGTGGGCGCGGATGTTGTCGGCCTCGGTGACGACCTTCGGGCCGGCGTCGTCCCCCGCTCGACCGCCGTCGGTGACGTACGATGGAGCCCCGCCCGGGGCGCCGCCGCGCTCTTCGTTCGTCAGTTCCGAGAGGGGCTTCTGGAACACCTCGAAGTGCTCGTCGACGCCGGTCGGGGGGGTCGTCGCGAGCGAGACGGTGACGAGCGCCAACGACGAGAGGATGAACGCCGGGAAGAGCCCGTAGACGCCGACGAGGCCGGTGAGGAACGGGGACGCCTCGACGGCCGACATGGCGCCGACGGCCTTGAGGATGCCCCCCAACTGCGTCCAGATAATCATGGTCGTCGCGCCGACGCCCATACTGGCGACGGCGCCCTCGGCGGTGACGCGCTTCCACCAGAGCGTGGCGATGAGGGTCGGCCCGAGTGCGGCCCCCAACCCGCCCCACGCGTAGTCGAGGACGAGCGTGTAGACGGCGGTGTTGCGTGCGACCCAGGCGAAGGCGATGGAGAGCCCGCCGAGGCCGAGCGTGACGTACCGGGAGTACCTGACGAGTTGGGCCTGGCTGGCCTCCTCGTTGACGTAGCCGTGGTAGACGTCCTCGACGACGGCGCTGGTCGCCACGAGGAGTTGGGAGTCCGCACTGGACATCATCGCCGCGAGCGCGGCGGCGAGGATGATGCCGGCGACGACGCCGGGGAACAGTTCGAGGGTGAGGCTGGGCATCACGTTGTCCACGTCCTGAATCCCGCCCTGCCCGAACGCGACGAGCGCGTACAGGCCGACGAGCGCGGCACCGACGTACGCGACGAACATGAACAGCTGGGCGACGAGCGCGGCGAGGCGGACGTTCTTCACCCGGTCGATACCCATGAACCGCACCATGATGTGGGGGTTGCCGGGGACGCCCAGTCCGATGGCGGCGTAGCTGATGATGCCGAACACCGCGGCCCAGCCGGTCAGTCCGGCCGAGATGCTCGTCAGCGACCCGTCACCGATGGCCGCGAGTTCGTCGAAGGGGAGCCCGTAGGAACTGAACGCCAGAATCGGGAGGATGGCGAACGCGGCGAGGATGATGGCGCCCTGGAAGTAGTCCGACCACGCGACGGCGAAGTAGCCGCCGAGCATGGTGTAGCCGACGACGATGACGCCGCCGACGAGGATACCCACCAGCGGGGAGACGCCCGTGAGCACCTGCAGGAGCGTCCCGGCGGCGACGATTTGCGCACCGACGTACCCCCCCTCGAACAGCATCAGGACGACCGCGGAGGTGCCCTTGACGAGGCCGGTCCCGTCCTGGAGGCGCGTCTCGAAGAAGGTGGGGAGGGTGACGGCGCGGACGATTTCGGTGTACTTCCGGAGTCGCTTGGCGATGCCGGCCCACGCGAACAGGTCGGCCGGAATCATGCCCAGCCCGTTGTAGAAGGCGATGATACCGGAGTTGAACGCGTCGGCGGGCACCCCGAGGGTGAGCCAGCCGCTCATCTCGGAGGCGCGCTCGGAGAACCCCGTCACGACCGGGCCGATGCGCCGGCCGCCGATGACGTAGTCGTCGACCCCGTCCATGAACTTCGCCGACCAGAGCCCGATGCCGACGAGGACGACGAGGTAGGCGCTGAACGTCACCAGGACCCAGAAGCCGGCCGCCCCGGCGATGCCGCCGCTACTCTGCATCCCCGCCCTCCCGATACTGTCGGCGGAGCGCCTTCTCGCGTCGGCCTTCCCAGACGTAGTACACCACCAGCATCACGAAGAACAGGGCGTACGGCCCGACCAGTCCGACCCAGTCGAGGAGACTCATCGCAGGCATGGCTCCGGGGTACAGAGGGCCTCCACTTATACTTTCAGTGGATATCGTCGAAAAGGAACGCTCGCTGACCAGTTTAGCGGGTGCATAGGCCCCTTCGCGGTCCGCCGACGCGTACTCCGAACCGGCTCGGGGGCGCCACGCTATAGGAGGGTCCCCACCAAGGGCCACTGATGCTCGACAGACTCCCCGACGCCGAAGCCGACCTCGACCCAGACGACGGCGCGGTCGAGACGGCCGAACTGGTCGTCACCGACGACGTGCTCGTCAAGGCGTTCGCACTCGGCCCCGGTGCCGAACTCGACGCCCACGAACACGGCGACAGTACGAACGTCTTCCACGTCCTGCGCGGGACCGTGACGGTCCTGCAGGGCGACGACGAGGAGGCGGTCGAGGCCCCCGGCGTCGTGCTCCACGAGCGCGGCGTCGTCCACGGCGCCCGCAACGACACCGACGAGACGGTGGTGTTCACGGCGAGTCTCTGTCCGTTGCCGAACTGAAGGGGGCGTCACGCACCGCGTCGAAGGCGGAGCCGATAGGTGACTTTGTTTCAATGTGATTCGGTCTGACTCAGCTGCAAGAGTCAGAGCGTGTGTCTATTTTCGCTGTTCAGAACTGAACGGTCGCTGTCAGGGTATCTCCGCTGCATACAGAGCGCAAGTCGGGCGAACCTCTCTCTGTCTTTTCCCGAGTAGGTTTGGTATCCCTGCGCCGATTGGGGGACGTGAATAAACGTCGCCTCCTGCAAGGTCTCGCCCCCGTCGCTATTGTCGGCGGTGTAGTGCTACGTCGGCGGGCGATTCAGAGTTCCATCTCCTCAGGTTTCTTATCGGAACCAGCTACCAGTCGTGGCTTAGTACAATGGGGGTAGGCTGAGTTACGGGACTGGTCACTGTGTCCGCTGAATCTACACGTTTGATTCGTCGCCGGTCGTCGGTCCGAGCCTGACCGACGTACCACATACAGGCAGTGCCCGAAGGGACTAACACGGCCCAAATCTCCGGACGGAGAGGAGTTCACGGAGGCCTTCCGTATCGAAGTCAGCGTCGGAGACGACCAGTTCCTTCCCTTCGGATCGCGCCGTAGCTGCAATCATGAGGTCACGTGGCGACAGAGGATTGCCAGATTCGAGAAGGCGGCTCTGCATCCGGGCAGCTTCAAACGCGATCTCTTCGGAGAAGTCGAGAGCAGTGACTCGGCCGAAGTTCTCACGCGCCCCGATGAGGTCTGTCTCACCAGCTGAAAATACCTCACCAGCGAGAACTTCATAGATACAGATGCTGGACGTGACCAAAGTCGGTCGTTCATCGACGAACGTGACTACGTCCTCGACACCATCGAGGTAATCGATGATAGCCGACGAATCGAGAAAGGTCACTGTTGGAAGCTCTCTCGAGACCGTTTGATTGCTTCGCGCGCCTTTTCGGCTTTGTCAGTTCCTTTCCACGCACCAGCCTTCATTCCCGATCCCTCGTTCGCCAATCGGTCGAGAAACTCGTCCCAACTCTCGTCTTCACGCTTCAGCCGCGCCAGTTTCTCCTTCGTCTCGTCGGAGACGCGGATTGACGTACTCATGTGCATATGCTGTGTATGCAGACGGAAGTAGTTTGAGGAGACCGCCGTTGTCGGATTGCTACAGTGACGTTCGGGGGTCTGAGGTCGCTGCATACACCCTCCGTATTCAGCACGGCCACCGGGACTGTATCGTACTTCTGCGGGGAGCCGCTCGCTGGATACGCGGCACGACTCGCGGAGCTGAGTCAGTTGGTGACGGGCTGAACGGAAGTATCGCGTCGAGCCACCCGCTGAGGTCTGGCTAGACCCTTCGGATTCCCCTGTGAACCGTTCGGCCCTGGAAGCGGAACGAACCCGCCTATCGCTCGTCGAGGACGGAATCCGCGTCGGGGGGTACCGCGTCGAGAGAACCACGAGGTGCTCACGCCACTGCCGGAAACGCCGTCTCGTACAGCGTCGTCGCCGACTCCCACAACTCCTCGCGCTCGTCGATTTCGGCCAGCCATCGTTCCGGCAACGCCTCGGCGCCGAAGCGCGCTCCCGCGACCGCACCCGTCACCGCGCCGACGGTGTCGGCGTCGCCGCCCATGTTCACGGCGTCGACAATCGCCACCTCCGCCGACTCGGCGCTCAGCGCGAGCCACAGCGCGGTCTGCAGGGTGTCGACGACGTACCCCGTCGAGCGCAGGTGGCCGGGCCGCTCGCCGCGAGCGACCGGCTCCAGCGCGGCCCGGAGGTCGTCGGGCACGTCGGTCGCGTCGAGGGCGCCCCGAAGCGGCGCGTAGGGGTCCTCGTCCCCGTCGCCAGTGAGGAGACCCGCGACGGTGCGGTTCAGCACGGCACAGCCGGCGCGACAGCGCGGGTCGGCGTGGGTGATGGCCGACGACCGACGACTGGCGCGGTCCAGACTGTCGAGGTCGTCGTGGAACGCCAGCGCGTAGGGGACACAGCGCATGACACTCCCGTTGCCGGCGTTCTTCCCCTCCGGTCGGGCGTGCCACACCATCTCGCCGGCCTCGTCGGGGGCGACGCCGTCCTGCAGGTTCCGAATCGCGTCGGCGGTCATGTTCCCCACGTCGAAGGGGCCCGACTCGTACCACGCGACGAAGCGGTCGGCCACGTCGGTCGGTGCGAACGACCCGCGCTCGGCGAGGCTCCGGGCGATGCAGAGCGCCATCTCCGTGTCGTCGGTGATGGTCCCCGCAGGCTGGTGCCACGTGCCGTTTCCGAGCATCTCGGTGACGCGGCCGTGCTCGCGCTCGATGTCGTCGGCGGTGCGAAACTCGACCGGGCGCCCGAGGGCGTCGCCGCAGGCCAGTCCGAGGAGGGCGCCGCGGGCGCGGCCGAGGGGTGTGCGGTTCGTCATGGTCCGGTCGCTCCGAAACGCCGGGAGCGGAAAAGAGTGGCTCGGAAACGGCTGCTGCGGCGCGGTCGGTCGAGTTACGGCGTGTCGTTCGCGTCGGTCGGGTCCGTACCGTAGACGTTCACTTCGCGGCAGTCGTTGACGCCGTCACCGTCGGTGTCGGCCTCGGTCGGGTCGGTACCGTACTTCTGGCGCTCCTTCTCGTCGGAGAGTTTGTCGCCGTCCGTATCGGGGTCGTGCGGGTCGGTGCCGAGTTCCTCCTCGCGGCTGTCGGTGAGTCCGTCGCCGTCGCTGTCGCGGCTCTGGGCAGGCTCCTCGGTGGTCGTCTCTTCCGGCGACTCCGTCGTCTCGTCGGGCGTCTCGGTCGGCTCTTCGGTGGTCGTCTCGTCGGGCGTCTCGGTCGGGTCGTCGGCGTCGACTGTTTCGACGGTCACCTTCACCAGGAAGGCGCCGAGGCCCTCGCCCCGGTCGACGCCCGGGGTCGTGTCGAACCCGCCGACGGCCGCGTACCCATCTTCGGTCTTGACGAGACTTTCCGGGGCCATCGACCCCTCCCCGTCGTAGGAGTAGGTCCACTGCACGTTCCCACTCGCGTCCGTCTCGACGAACTGGACGTTGCCGTCGACGCTTCCGTCCTCGTCGTCTTCGTTGTCGTTGGACTCGAGACCGCCGTTCGCACCGAGGAGTCCGTAGCCGCCGTCGAACGCCGTGAGGTCCTCTCCGGTCTCTCCTCGGCCGTGTTCGTCGCCCTCCGCCGCGACCTGGTACGTCTTCTGCCACTGCTTCTCGCCGGAGGCGTCGGTCACGACGAGCGGGATGTCACCCAGTTCGACCCCGGTCATGGCGTAGCTCCCGTCAGGGGCCTGTGCGACGCTCCGGAGGTAGCCGGGGAGGACGTCGTCCGCGCTCTCGCGGACGCCACGGTCCCACGTCTGGGACCAGACGACGTGCCCCGTCGAATCGTACTTGACGAGCAGGCGGTCGCCGCCGTTCCCGCCGACGACGGCGAGGCCTCCATCGGCGGTCGCCACGGCGTCGCTGGCCGACTCGCGTTCGTCCTCGATGACGTCTTCACTTCGGTCCCACTTCGTCGAGCCGTCGTCGGTCGTCGCGTGGAGTCGGATTCGACTCTCCTCGGTGTCGATGACGAACACCGGCGTACCGTCCTCGAGGACGACGATATCGCTGACGTCGGTTCCCGCGAGGACCTTCTCCCAGACTGTCTTCCCGTCCGGAGCGACCTTCGCGAGGTAGACGGCGTCCTGGTCATCGGTTCCTCGTGTCGTCGCGCCCCCGAGGTAGAACTCCCCGTCCGGGCTTTTTCCGAGTGCGGTGAACCGAACCGGGTCGCTGGAGTCGCCGACAGGGTAAGCGTCCTCCCACAGTCGAGTGCCGGTGGCGTCGGTCTTGGCAAGCCAGATGCGCTCCGAGTCCCAGTCGTTCGCGCCGTCCCCCGCCACACTGCCGAGACTGCCGGCGAGCGCGAACCCGTCGGCCGTCTTCACGAGGTCCCCGACGCCGAGGCCGAAGAGTATCTGCTTTCCATCCTCTACGTTGATTCCCGTCTCGGTCTCCCGGTATCGCCGCTCCCACGCGACGCGGACTTCGGTTCCTTCGTCCGTCGGGGAACTATTGGGGGTACCACCGCCGCTTCCGCCGTCGCTCTGGGCGAGCGATACACCCGTACCCGCCGCGCCGAGGACACCGAGGCTGCCGAGTAGTTTGAGGGCCGAACGCCTGCCGAGGCTGTCGTCGTTAGCTGGGGTTCACTACGAGGCTCGCTCTCTCTCCGAGGCACCTACTTATACAGGAGATAACAGCGAGGTTGCCCGTCGCGTAATCCGATGTTCCGGCCTGATAGACGCCACACGTCGGCCAGCCCCGGCCGGCGTTGCCACCGTCGAAACCGGCATCCCCCGTCGATTCGAACCACGAATATGACACACGTCGCCGTCGGCGGGCGCCTGCACTTCGGCTTCGGCAACCTGAGTCTCGCCCACGAGCGACTGTACGGCGCGCTCGGGGTCGCCCTCTCGGGACCCGAGACGGTCGTCCGCGCCGAACCCGCGACCGGCGTCGACTGCGCCCACCCCGACGCCCGCGAGTACGCCGAGCGCGCCGTCTCCCTGCTCGGTGACCCGGTCGAAGGGGCGGACGTCGTCGTCGAGGCGGCGCTCCCGCGACACGTCGGCCTCGGGAGCGGGACGGCGCTGGCGCTGTCGACGCTGGCGGCGGTGGCGCGGGCACACGACCTCGACCCGCAGGTCCGTGCGCACGCGCCGGCGCTCGGTCGCGGCGGACGGTCGGGAATCGGCGTCGCCGCCTTCGAAGACGGGGGGTTCGTCCTCGACGCCGGCCACCCGACGGCGCGGTTCACCACCGACCGGCCCGCGGACGGCGACTGGACCGTCCCCGCCGTCGCCGCACGCCACCGGATTCCCGAGGACTGGCGCTTCCTGCTCGTCCTCCCCGACGCGGACCCCGGTCGGAGCGACGAGCGGGAGGACGAGAGCATGCGGGCGGCGGTCGAGCGCGCGGACCCCGCGGTGGCCGACAGAGTGGCCGGGGTGCTCACCCGTCGAGTACTCCCGGCCGTCGCCGAGGGGAGCGCCGAGCGCTTCGGCGGGGCCGTCGCCGAGGTCGGCCGTCTCAACGGCTCGTGGTACGCCGACGAACAGGGCGGCGTCTACCGCCCGCCCGTCGGCGGCGTCGTGGCGGCGCTCGACGACCACCCCTCGATTTACGGCGCCGGACAGTCCTCGTGGGGGCCGGCGGTGTACGGCGTCACCGACTCGGAGCGAGCCGACGCGGCCCGTGCGGCCGGCGAGGCGGCACTCGACGCGGCCGGCGTCGACGGCGACGTGCTCGTCGTCGCGGGCCGGAACGGCGGGGCCTCGCTGGACGTGTAGCGCCGGCCTCGACTCGACCGGCCACCGGACGTAACCGGCCCGCGCTCGAATTACGGGTATGGCCTATCAGACGACGCTCGGTTGGTCGCTCGTCACCTCGGCGGTCGTCACGTTCCTGCTCGCGGTCGTCCCCGGCGACTCGCTGTGGTGGGGCGTGTTGATGCTCGTCGCTGGCGCCGCCCTCCTGTACTACCGCGACGACCGGCGGTACTGACTCACTCCTCGTCCCCGACCGTCCGACTCTCCGTCGAACCGCAGTCCGGGCAGGCGTCGCCCGACTCCTCGTAGCGAGCGCTGCAGTCGACGCACTCGACCGTCGCCGCCTCGTGACCGGTCGCCCCCTCCCGACTGACCCCCTGGTCCTGGCCGGCCTCCTGGTCCTGGCCGGCCTCCTGGTCTCGGTCGGCCCCTTCGTTGTACTCCTCGGCGGCGGCCTTCGCGTCCTCGGTGAACTGCTCGACGTTCCGGCCGAGCTTTCTGAAGAATCCCATCGGGGCTACGAGGGTCCGCGGCGTCATAACGCTTCTCCGGGTTCGACCCGGGTCCGGACCCGACGGCTCGCGCCGCTCAGTCGTCGAGCGCCCGGGCCACCCCGACCGCCCGCTCTCGGAGTTTCGACGGCTCCCGGCCGAGCAGGCGCACCATCGGCTCCTTCCCGTGGTCGCCGTCGCCGACTATCGCCGCCGGCGCCCGGCCTCGACCGGCGAGCGCCGTCGCGGCGACCCAGTCCATCGTCCCCGGGGCGTGACTCGGCTCCTCGCGCCGGTCGACGCGGACGGTCTCGAAGCGCTCCTCGACGGCGTCGACCGTCTCCTCGTCCCGGCGGACGTTACACACCGCTCGGACGGTCGGGTCGGCCTCGCGGACGCCGAGCAGGAGTCGGGCGAGGTGGTCGGAGGCGCCGAGGCGGGCGGACCCGGTCGCCCGGACCGCGACGGTCGAGGGGTCCGCGCGACCATCCCCCCCGCCGACACGATGGAGTCGTCCGTCGACGGCGGCGACTTCCTCGGGGTCGAGCGCACACGGCGGGGCGACGGCGAACTGCAGGCCGACCTCGGGGACGAGCCGAGCCGCCGCGGGCGTCCGCTCGAACGACCGGACCGCGTCGTCGACGGCGGCGAGCGCCCCGGCGACGCCGGCGCGAGAGCGGAGCGTCGCCGCGTGGTTCACCGGGCCGGCGCCGGCGCCGAGGTCCGCGCGGGCGAACCTGACCGCACGGTCGACGAACCGTGCTCCGGTCTCGACGGCCGTCTCGAGGTCGTCGCCGCGAGCGAGGCGGGCCGTGATGGCGGCCGAGAGGGTGCAGCCGCTCCCGTGGGTCGCGTCGGTGTCGACGCGAGGGCGTCTGAACCGCCGGACCCCGTCGGCGGTCGCGAGCACGTCGACGACGGCCGAGACCGGCTCGTCGTTGCCGACTCGCTCGACCCTGTCCGCGCCGTCGCTGTCGCCGTCCTCGGTGTCGTCGCCCGCGCCGGCGCCGTCGACGTGCCCGCCGGTGACGAGCGCCGCGTCGGCGCCGAGATTCCGGAGGGCACGGGCCGCCGCCGCGGCGTCGGTCGTGTCCGTAACCGGGCGGCCGACCAGGAGGTTCGCTTCCGGCCGATTCGGCGTGACGAGCGTCGCCTCGGGGAGCAGACGCTCACGGAGGGCGTCGACCCCGCCCGGTTCGAGCAGTCGGTCGCCGGACTCGGCGAGCACGACGGGGTCGACGACGAGCGGCGCGTCGCGCCCGACGCCCCACTCGCGGAACGCGTCGGTGACCGCACGGACCGTCTCGCCGTCGACGAGCATCCCGGTCTTCGCGGCCGCGACCGGGAGGTCCTCGGCGACGGCGGCGACCTGTTCGCGGACCGTCTCGTGGGGGACCGGTGTGACCGCCGAGACTCCGGTCGTGTTCTGGGCGGTGACGGCCGTCACCGCCGAGGTGCCGAACGTGTCGAGGGCCTCCATCGTCTTCAGGTCGGCCCCCACACCGGCGCCGCCGCCGCTGTCGGAGCCGGCGACGGTGAGGGCGATCGGCGCCCGGTCGACGGGGGATACCGAGGGCGGAGGGGAGGCGACGTCAGTCGAGGACTCGTGGACCTGCGACGGACGTCGGCCGGCGTCGTCGCGACTCGTCTTACCCATCTCGCTCACCTCAGTCGTCCGCCGGCGTCGGCGACCGGCCGGTGAGGTCGACCGTGGCGTCGACGCCGAGTTCGTCGAGGGCGACCTGTGCGGTTCGGCGGCCGGAGAGCAGCATCGCGCCGAACGTCGGTCCCATCCGGGGGAGGCCGTGGACCGACGCCGTCGAGAGTCCCGTGGTGAGGAGTCCTTCGTGGACCTTTCCGGCCTCCTCGACGACCACGTCCTCGGACTCGTCGACCCACATGGAGTCGTGACCGGGGGAGTCGTGGCCCGGGGCGCCGAACTCGTTGTCCGCCGAGCCGTCCATCCCAGTGTTGTGCTCGGCGGCGTGGTCGAGACCGGGAGCGTCGAGCACGCCGCGCTCGCGGAGCTTCGAGGCGACGAGCGCCTCGTGGCCGGTGGCGTCGACGACGAGGTCGGACTCGATGGCGACGGGGTCGACGCAGGTGAGTTCCCGGGGGAGCGCGTGGACCGGCGTCCAGTTCATTACGACGCCGGCGACGCGGTGGTCCTCGCGGACGACCACGTCGGTGAACTCGGTCATGTTCTGGACCCGGACGCCGGCCTCGCAGGCCGCTCGGATGAGCGACGAGCACGCGTGGGGCGCGTCGGTGACGTACAGCCCCTCCGCCTCGTCGCTCTCCTCGTACGGGACGCCGAGTTCGTCGAGAACCTCGTGGGCCGGGTCGCGGACGGTGAGCTTGTTCATGAGGAAGCCGCCGAGCCAGAAGCCGCCGCCGAGGTAGTTGTTCTTCTCGAGGAGCGTCACGTCGACCCCGCGATGGGCGAGTTCCTTCGCCGCCACCAGCCCCGAAGGGCCGCCGCCGACGACGACCACGTCGCTGTCGGTGAGTTCCTGGAACTCCTCGTGCCACGCGTCGCCGATGGCGCGAGTAATCTGTGCTTCGCCGGCCTGGCTGAATCCCTGGAACGACATTGCGATTACCTAGTGATATCACTAAGTAATAAGCGTTCGGTAGCGCCTCGTCGACGCAACACATAAGAAGTCCGAACGAAAGGCGGGGGCATGGACGAAATCCCGTTCGGGGTTCCGCGACTGGACTCCATCATCGGCGGCGGCGCCCCGTCGGGGACCGTGGTGTTGCTGGCCGGGGAGGCCGGCGCCGGCGCCCGCGAGTTCATCTACACCAGCGCGGCGATGAACGCCCTCGCGTCGGCGGACCCGGCGCTGTTCGACCTTCACTACGGTGACCTCGACGGGGGGGCGAGCGTCCCACCCGAGGTTCACTACCTCTCCTTCACGGCCGACCGCGCTCACGTCGAACGCGAGATGTCCTACGTGATGGACGACGAAATCGTCGAGGCGGCGAGCCGAGCCGTCCACTTCGAGGACCTCTCGCCCGAGTACTTCCAGCTCAGTCCCATCCCCCGCGACTGGTACGACGACGAGACGACCTCCATCCAGGACCTCGGGGCGCGCGAGGGCCAGGGAGACGTCTTGGAGGCGCTCGGGGACTACCTCAGCGCGAACGCCGAGGGGAACCTCGTCTGTATCGACGCCGTCTCCGACCTCGTCGGCGCCGTCGACGACGTGGCGTGGACCGACGTGGCCATGCTCGTGAAGGGGCTGACGAAGGCGGCCCACGACTGGGGCGGGCTCATCCTCCTCCTCGCCAGCGTCGACACCCTCGAGGCGACCGAGTTGGGCTACCTGATGGACGCCGCCGGCGGCACCCTCCAGTTCGAGTGGGAGTCCGGCGGATCCAAGCGCGCCCGGACGATGGTCGTCCGTTCCTTCCGCGGGGTGCTCTCACAGCTCGAATCGGAGAACATCGTCCGCTTCGAGACCGAGATTCACGAGGGCGGCTTCGACGTGAGCGACGTGCGGAAGATTCGCTGAGCGGGTGCCGTCGGCGGGTCGCCGACTGACCACCGGCGGCCCGCGTGGGGCACTGTCGGTGACCGGTGTCGCCGCCGTCGACCACCTCGTTCTTTTTAGTTCCGTAGAGTGACAGTCACCACGGGCAATACTTAACTACCGGAAGGCGAAACGGGGGTGACAGATGCCGGGGGAGCACATCGAGGCGCTGTCGGACGAACAGGTGGAGTGGCTCGACGGGGAGGCGTGGGAACGCGGCCTCGACCGCGAGACCATGCTCTCGCGCGCGGTCGAGGCGTACCGGCTCCTCGAGGAGGTCGAGGGAGAGGAGTCGTCGGTCGACCCCGCCGCGCTCGAGCGGAGACAGACGAGCGTCGAGGACGACGTGGAGGGGCTCCTCTCGCGGGTCACCGCCGTCGAGGACGACGTACAGACGAAAGTCGAGGACGTGCGCTCGCGGGTGATTCAGGTCAAACGCGAGACCGACGCGAAGGCGCCCGCCGAGCACGACCACGCGGAGCTCCGTGACGCCGTCGAGACCGCGTCGACCAGGAGCGACGCCCTGGCCGAAGCGGTCGCCGAACTCGACGCCCGTGTAGAGGACGGGTTCGACAACTTCGAGGAGGTGTGCTCGTACCTCCGCGACGAGCGCGACGTCCTCGACCGGAAGGCGACACAGCTAGCGAGGGCCGTCGTCGACCTACGGGCGCGGGTCGGGGAGCTCGAACGGCGGGCGAGCGCCCGCGCCGCGATGGAGGAGCTCCGTCGCGAGGCGGCCCGCCACGGCGCCGCCACCCCCGACTGCGGGGACTGCGGTTCGACCGTCCACGTCGGACTGCTCGACGAGCCGACCTGTCCCCACTGCGGGGTCGGCTTCGTCGACTTCGAGCCCGGCCGCCGGTTCTTCGGGTCGACCCGACTCGTCCCCGGCGACCCGCCGGCGCTGGAGGGGAAGACCCTCGACGCCGACCGCTCCGAGGAACCGGACGACTTCTTCGACGACCCGCCGGCGGGCGACGACGACGCTTCCCCCGCGACGGCTGAGGACCTGACGGATACTCCCGCGAGTGTGGGTCGACGCGACCCCGTCGACGACGAGGACCCGGACGGGCGCCCGACCGACGGCCGAGACGGACGCTCCGCCGACGGCCGGGAGGCCCAGCCGTGAGCGACGACCGAGAGGTCGAGGAGCTAATCGAGGAGGTGCCCAGTGCCGAGACCGGCGTCGAGTCCGGGGTCGGGTCGGGACCACAGTCGGAAGGTTCGGAGTCGACGAGTCCGGACTCAGCGAGTCCGGAGCCGACGGCCTCGGAGTCGACGCCGGCGAGCGAGCACGAGCGTGACCCGGCGGCCGACCCTCCGCTCGACGGACTCGCGGACGACGTTCGTCGCCGACGGGCGTCCCCGGAGGACCGCGAAGGCGATGCCGCCGACGAGTTCTTCGAGTCGGTCGAGGTCGAGGCCGTCGACACGGACGCCGTCTGGGCGGACCTGTTCGCCGACGCGGGCGTCGTCGGCCCCGTCGACGCCGTCGACGCCGACGGGTCGGACCCCGAACACGTCGTGGACAAGCGCGCGTTCTGCCAGCGCTGTCCGCACTTCACCGACCCGCCGGTGTCGGCCTGTAGCCACGACCGGGCGGAGGTCGTCGAGGTTGTCGACTTCGACCGCTTTCGGGTTCGCGCCTGTCCGATGGTCGCCGAGTACGGCGGCGAGGACGGCCCCGGTTCGATTCCGCGTACGGAGTGACGACACCGGGGTTCCGACAGCCCCTAGTGGGGCGAGCGCGAAGGCGGCCCATGCAGTTCTGCGACGACTGCGGCTCCATGATGATGAACGAGGACGGCACCATGGTGTGTCGGAGCTGTGGCGCCTCCGCCGAGCAGGACGCCGACCGGGCCGCCGAGTTCGTCTCGACCGAGGAGCAGAGCGGCGACGAACTCATCGAGACCGAGGAGGGCGCCGAGTTCGAGGGCAAACCCACCGCCACCGACGTGACCTGCGACCGCTGTGGGCACGGCGAGGCGTGGTACACCATCAAGCAGACCGGCGCCGCCGACGAGCCGCCGACGCGCTTCTTCAAGTGCAAGGAGTGCGGCTATCGGTGGCGCGGGTACAACTGACCGGCGAAGAGCCGGAGTCGGCGCCGAACCGCCCCTCGACTACGGACCTCCGGGTCAGTCGTTCTTCGGACAGCCGTCACCGTCTTCGTCGACCTCGTCGGTCGTTTCCGAGGGAGTCTCTTCGGGCGTCGTCTCGCCCGCACCGGCGTCCGACCGCTCGTCCGCCGTCGTCTCGTCCGAGGTCGGCTCCTCCGGGCTCTCGGGAGTCGTCTCCTCGGATTCGTCGCGGCTCGGCTCCTCGGTCGTGTTTTCGTCCGGCTCCGATTCCGGCGTCGTGGTCTCGTCGGGCTCAGACTCCGGTGTCGTGGTCTCGTCGGGTGTCGTCCCGTCGGCCCCTCCCTCGGCGTCGCTTTCGACGAGTTTCAGCAGGAATGCGCCGTTGTCCTGCTTGACTTGGCCGAAGTTGCCGCCGACGACGACTCCGCTTCCGGCGTCCACGACGTCGCCGGCGTACAGGTCGAACTCGGGGTCCTCGAGGAGCGCCGTCCACTCGACCGACGTGCCGTCCGTCGTCTGCATCACCTGTGCTCTGTCGGGGTCGCCGTCCACGTGCGACGAGATGGTGTACCCGGTCCCGGACCGAACGAACGCCGACGCGTCGTCCGAGCCCTCGGTCGGTCCCTCCAGAGACGCGGCGCCGACGACCTCGCCCTCGTCGCTGACGCGGGTGACGACGACGTCCCCGTCCTCGTAACTGCCCGAATCGCCGAGCACGGCGTACCCACCGTCCCCGAGCTGCAGCAGGTCGTCGACGTCGCCGGATTCACCCCCGTATCGGTCGTCGATGGCGACGGACCGCCACTCGAGGTCGCCCTCGGCCGAGAACTTCAGCAGGCCCTCGACCGCACCGGCTCGACTGTAGCGGGTGACGCCGGCGACGAGAACGCCGCCGTCGTCGGTTCCGATGGCCGCGGTGGCGTCGTGCTTCGGCGACCTGTCGGTCTCGGAGTTGTCTTCGGGGTCGACCGACCCGGCCCAGGTCCAGGACTCGGACCCGTCGGAAGCCCGTTTGGTGACGAACAGGGGGTAGGGCTGGCCCTCGTCGTCCTGCCGGTACCGGACGCCGGCGAAGGCCGCGCCGTCGCCGGCGGCGACGGCACCGATGTTGCTCGGCCCGAAATCGGCCGTCCACACGGACTCGCCCGAGGCGTCTACTTTCAGCCCGTACCCGTGGAGCTTCCCGTCGTCACCGGCACCGTTCGCCCCGACGGCGAACCCGCCGTCGGCGGTTCGGCCCATCGTCACATAGTCGAGTTCGGACTCGCGTCCCGTCGGGTGCGTTCGTTCCCACCGGCGATTGCCGGCCTCGTCGGTCCGGGCGAGCCAGACGTACCCCATCCCGGGGCCACGATACGGGCGGGCGCCGCCGCCGAGGAGGTACCCGTCGTCGAGGTCGACGACGTCCTGCACGCCGTCGATGAACAGTTCGTCGTCCAGCGTCTTTCGGTAGCGTCGCTCCCAGGTGACGGTCGTATCGGCGTTCGAGGAGGTAGCGGTGTCGGCGACGGAGGGGACGCTCGCGACGGCACCGAAAACGCCCACGGTGCCGAGGGTTTTCAGGACAGTACGCCTGCTGACCGATGGTCTCTCGGACATACTGTGCTCGCCTTCCCGAGTATCCGCTTTAGTTACCTGGACGCCAAGAGAGTCTTAAGAGGCCGGTAAATCGCGCCGGCGTCCCGCTTCGGGTCCGCCGAGCCGTGGGTCCTTTCCCGACCGAGAGTGAGTGACGTGTATGGGTTCCGACCCCGACTCGCGCGGTCTCGGCTTCTACCTCGGCGTCGCGACGTTTGTCGTCGGCCTCGCCGGTTACCTCCTCTTCGGCTGGCGTTTCGGCGACGGAACCGATTCGGTTGCCCTCCTGTTCGGTGTCGCGGCCGCGTGGGCCGCCGTCGTGTTGACGCTCCGCCGGTGAGTGGCGCTCCTCCCCAGCCTGCCTCGACCCGAACCAGACTCAGTCCAGCACGCCGCGTGCGATGATTTTCTGCTGAATCTCGCTCGTCCCCTCGTAGATGGTCGTAATCTTCGAGTCGCGGTAGAAGCGCTCCACGTCGAACTCGCTCATGTAGCCGTAGCCGCCGTGAATCTGCACGGCCTCGTTGGTCACGTCGACGGCGGCCTCGCTGGCGAAGTACTTCGCCATCGACGCGGCGACCCGGTTGTCCTCGCCTTCGTCCTCCTGTCGGGCCGCCTCGCGGACGAGCAGGCGGGAGGCCTGCAGCTGCGTCGCCATGTCGGCGAACTTGTTCCGCACGGCGTCGATGTCGCCGATGGGCTTCCCGAACTGCTCGCGCTCTGCGGCGTACGACTTGGCCTCGTCGAAGGCGGCCTGGGCGAGGCCGACGGCCTGCGAGGCGATGCCGATGCGCCCGCCGGTGAGGATGGTGAACGCCGCCGAGAGCCCGCGACCTTCCTCGGTGAGACGGTACTCCTCGGGAACCCGCACCGAGTCGAACGTCATCCCGGTCGTGTCGCTGGCGCGCAGGCCGAGTTTCTCCTCTTTCTTGCCCACCGTCACGCCGTCGTAGTCGGCGGGAACCAGGAACTGCGTGATGCCGTCGTCGGCGCCGTCGACCTTCGCGAAGACGATGTAGACGCCCGCGCGCTCGCCGTTGGTTATCCACTGCTTCTCGCCGGAGACGACGTACTCGTCGCCGTCCTTCGTCGCCGAGGTAGTCATCTCCGCGGGGTTCGACCCGGCCTGGGGCTCGGAGAGGCAGAACGCCCCGACGGGGCGGCCGTCGACCATCTCGGGGAGCCACTCGTCCTTGACGGACTCGCTCCCGAACTTCGCGATGCAGGAGGTGGCGAGACAGTGCACCGAGAGCGCGGTGGCGACGGCGAGTTGGCCGTAGGCGACCTGCTCGTTGACGACGCTGTACGTCGTCCGGTCGGCGTCGAAGCCGCCGTACTCCTCGGGGACGGTGAGGCCGGTCAGGTCCAGGTCGGCGAGCGCGTCCCAGGCGTCCTCCGGGAACGTCTCCTCGCGGTCGGCCTCCTCGGCACCGGGTCGGAGCTCCTCGACGGCGAACTCGTGGACCACGTCGCGGATGGCCCGCTGCTCGCCGGTGAGCGCGGAGTCGGGTCCGGTCAGGTTCATACCCCGACCTTCGGTCCCGCACCGAAAAAGATGACTGACCGCGGTCGGCTCGCCGTGCGACCCCCCGACTCAGAACGACTGGAGCGCCCGCGACATCTCGGCGTAGGTGGCGGTCTGCCGCCCCGTCGTGCGCTCGTTCGAACCGGCCGCCAGGTCGCCCGCACCGGTCGCGTCGGTCGTCGCCGCGTCGGCCTCAGAAAAAGTTACTACGTTCATACTCAATTCAGATGGGCTCGAAGTATATAAAACTAGCCCTGAATGGGGTTCGACGGGACCGCGGCGCGTTCGTTCCGTGTCGGGTCAGTGCCGACCCACCTACCGACTGCCCGGATACAAAACCATTACCTACCCCCCATTCGACGTGCGGGTATGGCCCTTCGCAAACCGCCGTTGCGCGAGGAACACGCCGCTCGCGGGGCGAAGTTCACGGAGTTCGGCGGGTGGGACATGCCGGTGGAGTTCGACTCCATCCGCGCGGAGCACGCCGCGGTCCGGGAGGCGGTCGGCGCCTTCGACGTCTCGCACATGGGCGAGGTCGTGGTCGCCGGCCCGGACGCCACGGCGTTGATGCAGCGTCTCACCACGAACGACGTGACCCGTCTCGACCCCGGCGACTCCCAGTACGCCGCCATTACCGACGAAGACGGCGTCATCCTCGACGACACCGTCGTCTACCGGCTTCCCGACGCCACGGACGCCGACGACGCGGCGACGGGAACGACCCGCTACCTGTTCATCCCCAACGCGGGCCACGACGTCGAGATGCACGACCGGTGGGTCACCCACCGCGACCGCTGGGACCTCGACGCGACCGTCGAGGACCGCACCGAGGACTGGGCGATGTTCGCCGTGCAGGGCCCCGACGCGGCCGACCTCGTCGGCGACGCCGCCGACGTGCTCGATGCCGACGCCGACGGGGGCGGCGGCACCGCGGTCGAGGACGTGCGCGACCTCTCGAAGTTCCAGGCGACGTACGCCACGGTCGCCGGCGCCCGCTGCTGGGTCGCCCGCACGGGCTACACCGGCGAGGACGGCTTCGAGGTGCTCGCTCCGTGGGACGACGCGACCGAGGTCTGGTCGGCGTTCGTCGCCGGCGGCGACGGCGAGGGCGCCGAGGGAGCGGACGAGGCGAGCGGCGACACGGCGGCGACCCCCTGTGGCCTCGGCGCCCGCGACACGCTTCGCTTGGAGATGGGCTACCTCCTCTCCGGGCAGGACTTCGACCCCGAGGACGACCCGCGGAACCCCTACGAGGCCGGCATCGGGTTCACCGTGAAACTGGACACCGAGTTCGTCGGGCGCGACGCACTCGCCCGCGTGAACGAGGACGGCCCCGACGAGCGCTTCGTCGGCATCAGACTCCTCGAGCGCGGTGTCCCCCGCCACGGCTACGACGTGGTCGACACCGACGGCCACGTCGTCGGGGCGGTCACGAGCGGCACGATGAGCCCTACGCTGGGCGAACCCATCGCCCTCGGCTACCTCCCGGTCGAGCACGCCGACCCCGGCACGCGCGTCGGCGTCGTCGTCCGCGGCAGCGAGAAACGCGCGGAAGTCACCACGACCCCGTTCATCGACGGATAACGACTCTCCCCATCGACACCAACCATGAGCTTCGACGTACCCGACGACCTTCGATACCTGGAATCGCACGAGTGGACACAGACCGGCGACAGTTCCGTCCGAGTCGGCATCTCGGACTTCGCCCAGGACGAGCTGGGCGACGTGGTGTTCGTCGAACTCCCCGACGAGGGCGACACCATCGAGAAGGACGCCGAGTTCGGCGTCGTCGAGTCCATCAAGGCCGTCTCCGACCTCTACGCCCCCGTCTCGGGCGAGGTCGTCGCCGTCAACGAGGCGCTGTTCGACGAGCCCGAACTCGTCAACGACGACCCCTACGGCGACGGGTGGATGCTCGAGGTCGACCCGAGCGACCCCGACGAGTTCGACGACCTGCTGTCGGCCGACGAGTACCGCGACCAGATCGAGTAACGGGCGTCGCGCCGGTACCCTTCGGTCGATTGGACCCCCACCCAGCCGACCCGACTCGGTTCGCCCCCGACGCGCACTCCTCCGTCACCGAGTGACAGCCACGGCGGTCCGGGTGCGCACCGACCGGCCGGGTAGCGCCGGGACCCCACTGGCCGGGGGATACACGTCCGTGTGTCGACGACCGACAGTCGCGGCAATATTTTACGAGAGTGTGCACGCACGTGGCCTCCATCCCCGTACGTGCGGCCCAATCCCGGCACGTCTATGTGCCCCCGGCCGTAGTACCGAACAAGCGCAGATGGTCCGAATCTCACACACCGGAGGCCGTACGGTCCGATGAGCGGGAACCGACCGCGCGGGACGCCGTTCGCCCCGCACACGCCGGACGAGACGCGGGCGATGCTCGACGCCGTCGGCGTCGACGACGAGGCCGCCCTGTTCGACATCCCCGACGGCGTATCGTTCGAGGGCGAGTTCGGCATCGAGCCCCGCACGGAGCGGGGAATCCGTCAGGAGGCCGCCGAGACGCTCGGAAAGAACCGCGACCTGACGGAGTTTCTCGGTCGAGGCCACTACGACCACTACGTCCCGTCGTTCGTCGACCACCTCGCCGACCGGGCGGAGTTCCTGACGAGCTACACGCAGTACCAGCCCGAAATCACGCAGGGGTTCCTGCAAGCCCTGTTCGAGTACCAGTCCCTCCTCGTGGAGCTGACGGGGCTCCCGGTGGCGAACTGCTCGATGTACGACGCCGCGACGGCACTCGGCGAGGCCGCACGCCTCGCCAACCGCCTGCGGGACTTCGACGGTGACCGGGTTCTGGTTCCCGAGGCGGCGTTCCTCCGGGCGGGCAAGCGCGGCGTCCTCGAGAACTACGTCGGCGGTACCGACCTCGAACTCGACACGTACCCGTTCGAGGACGGCAACGTCGACCGCGACGCCCTCGCGGAGGCGATGGCCGACGACGTGGCGATGGTGTACGTCGAGAACCCCACCGTTCGGGGGAGTATCGAGGAGGGTCTCTCGGCGGTCGGTGACCTCGCCGAGGAGCACGACGCGCTGTTCTGTCTCGGCACCGACCTGCTCGCGATGGCGCTCCTGCAGGAGCCGGCGAGCGTCGGCGCCGACGTGGTCGTCGGCGAGGCGGGCGTGCTCGGGCTGCCGACGGCCTACGGGATGGGTCTCGGCCTCTTCGCCTGTCGGGACGACTTCCTCCGGCAAGTTCCGGGTCGTCTGGTCGGCGTCGGCGAGGACGCCGCCGAGAAGCGGGCGTACACCCTCACGCTCCAGACCCGCGAACAGCACATCCGCAAGGAGCGCGCGACGAGCAACATCTGCACGAACCAGGCGTGGGTCGCACTTCGGACGGCGATGCACGCGAACTGGCTCGGCGCCGACGGGCTGGTCGACCTCGCGGAGGAGTGCGTCCGTCTCCCCCGCGAACTCGCCGGCCGGCTGACTGACATCGACGGGGTCATCGCGCCGCACCACGACCGCCACCACTTCCGGGAGTTCGTCGCCCACGTCGACCAACCGGCGAAGGCGGTCGCGGGCGACCTAGAGACCGAGGGATTCGCCGTCCACGTCGTCGGCGAACACCTGATTCAGGTGTGTGTGACCGACGCGAACAGAGGCGCCGTCGACGAGTTCGTCGCGGCGATGAAGGAGGTGCGTTGAGATGCCGATGGACTACGACCAAGCCAGATACAGCCGCGAGGACCTGTACGAACCGCTGCTCTCGGAGAAGGACGAGACGACCGTCGAGGTCGGTGACGACGACTCACCGCTCCCCGAGGAGTTGACCCGCGACGAGGTGACGCTCCCCTCCCTCTCCGAACCCGAACTCGCCCGCCACTACACCCGGCTCTCGCAGATGAACTGGTCCATCGACTCGGGACCGTACCCCCTGGGGTCGTGTACGATGAAGTACAATCCGAAGTTCACCGAGGACGTGGCCGCGCTCCCGCAGGGCGCGGTCCACCCCGACCGCTCCGACGCCGCCTCGCAGGGCGTCCTCGAGGCGTACCACCGCCTGCAGGACTACCTCGGACGCATCGGCGGGATGGACGCGGTGACGCTCCAGCCCCCCGCCGGGGCCGCGGGCGAGTTAACGGGCATCCTCGTGGCGAAGGCGTACCACGAGGCTCGCGGCGACGACCGAAGCGAGGTCGTCATCCCCGCCTCCGCCCACGGCACGAACTTCGCCACGGCGGCGATGGCGGGGTACGAGGTCGTCGAACTCCCCTCCGGCGAGGACGGGCGCGTCGACGTGGAGGCGCTGGAAGCGGCGGTGAGCGAGGAGACCGCCGCGCTGATGCTCACCAACCCGAACACGGTGGGACTGTTCGAGCGCGACATCGAACACATCGCGGACATCGTCCACGACGCCGGCGGCCTGCTGTACTACGACGGCGCGAACCTCAACGCGCTGTTGGGCCGCGCCCGACCCGGCGACATGGGCTTCGACATCATGCACTACAACGTCCACAAGACGTTCGCCACGCCCCACGGCGGCGGCGGCCCCGGCGCCGGCCCGGTCGGCGTCGTCGAGGAACTCGCCGAGTTCCTGCCGGACCCACACGTGCGCGAGACCGACGACGGCGTCTACGAGACCTACGCCCCCGAGAGCTCGGTCGGGAAGGTCCACGGGTTCGCCGGCAACTGGCTCGTACTGGTGAAGGCGTGGGCGTACATCGCCCGGCTCGGCGACGCCGGCCTGCGCGACGCCAGCGCGAAGGCCGTCCTCAACGCGAACTACCTCGCCGACCGCATCGACCTCGACATCCCGTACGGCCCGTTCCACCACGAGTTCGCGGCGACCGCGGGCGACCGGGACGCCGCCGAAGTGGCGAAGGGGATGCTCGACTACGGCGTCCACCCGCCGACGACGAAGTGGCCAGAGATGGTGTCGGAGGCGATGCTCACCGAACCGACGGAGATAGAGAGCCGCGCCTCCCTCGACGACCTCGCGGCCGCGTTCAACGAGGCCGTCGCCGACGACGACGAGACGCTCGCCGAGGCGCCCCGCCGGACGACCGCCCGCCGCATCGACCAGGTTAGTGCGGCGCGCAGTCCCCGACTGTCGTGGCAGGCGCTCGCCGACGAGGGCGAGGACGACGGCGAGGACTGAGTTCGGCCGCCGAGCGGCGTCGGGGGTCGACAGCCCGGTTCCCGACCCGGCGGACAGGTGCGGCGACGTGGGTCGACGGCCGGAGGAAATACACACAGTCGTCGGCCCGCAGTCGGGCGGTTTCCCGCGGCCACAAACCACTCCCCGAACTGGTCCCTAGCCGTGACCGCAATGGACTACGACAGCTTCATCGGCACCGTCCAGCAGCACGGCGAGTACGCGGGGAGCGGCGAGGCAGTGAGCGCGACCCGGGCGACGCTCGCGACCCTCGGCGAACGCATCGACGAGGGCGAGGCCGAGGATCTCGCAGCCCAGCTTCCGGCCGAGGTGGGCGAGCATCTGACCGGCGGTGACCACGGGGAGCAGTTCGACTTCGAGACGTTCCTCGAACGGGTCGCCGACCGGGCCGAGCACGACGCCGTCGCCGAACACCCCGAGGACGCGACGAACGCCGTCGTTCGAACCCTGCAGGAGGCGCTCGGGCGGGAGACCGAGATAGCGGACGTGCTCTCGCAGCTGCCACAGGACGAGGGGTACGGCGGACTGTTCGAGTCGGTGGCGTGAGTCTCCGTCGCCTCCCTCGCTCCCCGTCGTTCAGCCACACGCGAACTTCGGGTTCGGAGACGGCGTTCGAAGACGACGTCGTACCCGGCTTCACGGACGAGGTCGCGAACGGCGTCCCCGAGACCCGACCCGACTACGACGAACAGGTCGAGGCGACCGAGTCGGCGTAGACGGGAGCCAGCCGGGTCGCCGGCGAGTCGGTCCGTTCGAGACGCGACGACGCCCGGAGCCGTCGCTCACGGGGGAACGGGAGAGCGGGAAGTGGCGAGCGGCGACTCAGGCCGAGCTGTCTATCTCGTCGCCGATGCGGACGAAACCGTAGCCACAGTCGGTGCAGCGCCACTTCGACTTCTCGCCGAGGTGGAGGGTCGTGCTCGCGGAACGGTAGAACTCGCGACTCCCGCCACACTGCGGACAGTCGTGCTCCATCTCCAGGCTCATAGCAACGAATCCGGGAGGGGACGTGTTGAAGATGTTGGTTCCGGGGTCGGTGGGGCCGACGCGGTCGGTGCGGGCGGCGCGGTCGAACGCGAAGACGGGGGCGGCTCCCCGGCGCCGCGAGGCCAAGGTACTTCTCTCGCCCGACCCAAGCGAGGCTATGGCGATTACGCTGTACTCGCTGGACGGTTGTCCGTACTGTGAGAAGGTCCACGACGCCCTCGACGAGAACGGCGTCGAGTACGAGACCGAGTGGGTCGAGGCGCTCCACTCGAAGCGAGACGAGGTCAAGCGCGTGAGCGGCCAGCGCGGCGTCCCGGTGCTCGTCGACGACGACCACGGCGTCACCATGAGCGAGAGCGAGAACATCCTCCGCTACGTCGAGCAGACGCTGGCCCGATGACCATCTACACCGGCCGCGGCGACGAGGGGATGACCGACCTGCGGGACATGTCCCGCGTGTCGAAGACGAGTCCGCGAATCGAAGCCTACGGGACGGTCGACGAGGCGAACGCACTCGTCGGCACCGTGCGCCCGACCGGGTACGACGACGTGGACGAAACCCTCGAAGCGGTACAGAACCACCTGTTCGTCGTGCAGGCGGACTTCGCGAACCCCGACGCCGACGAGGACGACCCGCAGGTCGACGAAGCGCAGGTCGAGCGACTCGAAGCGTGGATCGACGAGGCCGACGAGGAGCTGGAGCCACTCCGGTCGTTCGTCCTCCCCGGCGGGAGCGAGGCGGGGGCGGCGCTCCACCACGCCCGGGCGGTCGTGCGCCGGGCCGAACGGCGCTCGGTGCGCCTCGCCGGCGACGAGGCGGTCAACCCGGAGGCCGTCACCTACCTCAACCGGCTGTCGGACCTCCTCTTCACCCTCGGCCGACTGGTCAACCAGCGCGACGGGGAGAAAGAAGAACGGCCGACGTACTGAACCGCGAACCGGTCGCCGCCGCTCTCGGCCGCCGACTTCTCACCGCTCGTGTGCTTCGGAGGGGCGCTCGGCCCACTCCGCGTCGCCGAGATACTCCTTCAGCGTGCGTAGCTCGACGCCGGTCTCGCGTTCGAGCGCCGAGGTGTCGACCTCCCGGTCGGTGGCCTCGAACGACCGGAACTCCGCGGCGGCTTCGACACCGAACAGCTCCTCTGCCGACTCCGGGGGTAGGTGGACGGGCCGGACCGGCCGTCCGAGGACGAGCGAGAACTCCTCGGCGATTTCGGGGAGCGTCAGTCGGTCGCCGGCGACGGTGATGTCGCGCCCGACGAACCGGCCGGGTTCCCGGAGGACCGCCGCGGCGACCGCACCCACTCCCCGGGCGTCGACCATCGAGAGGCGGACGCCCTCCGGGAGCGGGAGACCGATGGTCCCGTCGAGTGCGTCCGCCCAGTACGACCGGAACCGGTCCATGCGGAAGGTCGGACGCAACACCGTCGAGGGGAGCCCCAACTCGCGGAGGTACCCCTCGACCGGTCGCTTCGGGTCGGGACGACCGTCCGGGGGTGACACTGCCGCCCCCGTCGACGAGCAGAAGACGAGGTGGGCGACCCCGGCGGCGGCCGCCGCGTCGACGGCGTTCTCGCCGGCCGCGATTTCGGGCTGGGTCCCGCGGTCGGTGGGTGTCGTGAGGAACACGCCGTCCATCCCGCGCATCGCCCGGTCGAGGGAGGGTCGGTTCCAGAGGGTCCCGCGGACGAGTCGGACGCCGCGTCCGGCGAGTCGACGACCGGCCTCGGTGTCGGGGTCGTCGACGAGCGCGTAGACGATGGGCCGGGCGTCGGTCGCGCCGTGAGGGGTCGTGTCGAGTGTCCGTTCGCCCTCCCGCTCGGCGGAGAGAAGGTGGTCGACGACCGCCGACCCGACGGCTCCGACGGGGTCGGTTACGAGCACCTTCGGGGAGGTCATACCCTACCCGACGACCGAGCGCGCGATAAACCCGACGCTTGTGGAGTTCTGACCGTCATCGGTGAGAGAATGATAGGGGAGCTGAACCGACCATTGATGCCCACGGTCGGGACAGACGCGATGCGGCCTCGCGGCGACGCATCGACTTTAGGTATGCCTAATTCTTTAAAAAGCGTTGTGTTTTCGGCTCACCTAAATCCCGGCAGGTAGCCGGCAGACAAGACAACCCTTAAGTCCGGACCGGAGGTACGTTCTGGTGCCGGGTTGGTGGTCTAGTCCGGTTATGACGGCTCCTTCACACGGAGCAGGTCGGCAGTTCGAATCTGCCCCAACCCATTTTCGCGCCACAACGACCGCGAGCGCCAGCGAGCGGTCCGTGGCGTGAAATCCGAGTACGGAAGATTCGAACTCAGAGAGACGCAGCGCGACCAACGGGAGCGACCGTCTCTCGATTAGTTCGAATCTGCCCCGACCCATCCTCGGATTCTTCGCAACGACGAGCAATAACGAGGCGTCCGTAGTATCGAGGGCCGGGACGGAGAAGTCCGACTTCGGAGGCCATCACGAAGCGAGGCGGGCGAGGTCGACGCTCACCTGACGACGAACCGCGGGTCGGCCGTAACCGCGGACGGGAGACGTGTCGTTCGACCCCCTCACACCGCTTCTCGCGCCGAGTCGACTGCGACCGACCGGGTGCGACGAACTGCCCTTCCCGTCGTCTACTCGCTTCGACGACCCCGAGTAGAGGTGAAATTTTATGATGAATCGCCGAGTATCGCGCGACCGAGTGGGACTCGATGGAAGGTGAGAACTCGACCCCGTTCTTTACGACCTGCGACCACTGTGACGAACCGTTCGAGCCGGGAACCTCCTACCCGGTCGTTACCGACCACGACGACGGCGACGTGGAACTGTACTCCTTCTGCGACGAGTCGTGTCGCGACGAGTGGGAAGGGGGGTCAGTGAACCCGAGTTGACGGGAACGGACGGTGGACCTCGACCCCGCTAGGTCTGCACACACTTCACCCCCACGTAGCCGGCGGGCGACGCCGGAAGCGGACGGGTCTTGCCCGCTCGCTGCCGAGTGTCCGACATGGACACGACGGTCCTCGTCGTCGGCGGCGGCGCCACGGGTGTCGGCGTCGCCCGCGACCTCGCGATGCGCGGCGTCGACGTGACGCTCGTCGAACGCGGTGGGCTCGGGAGCGGCACCTCCGGTCGCTCACACGGCCTGCTTCACAGCGGCGCCCGCTACGCCGAGGCCGACCCGCAGGGGGCACGCGAGTGTATCGCGGAGAACCGCATCATCCGAGATATCGCCCCGGCGTGCGTCCGCGACAGCGGCGGCCTGTTCGTCTCGCTCGAATCGGACGACCCGGCGTACTACGAGGCCAAGCGGGACGCCTGCCGCGAGCACGACATCCCGGTCGAGGAGCTCTCCCCCGAGGCGGCCCGCGAGCGCGTTCCGGACCTCGCCGACGACGCGGAACGCGTCTTCGAGGTCCCCGACGGGGTCGTCTACCCCTCACGGCTGGTGGCCGCCACCGGGGCGGACGCCCGCGAACACGGCGCACGAATCGCGACCGGTTCGCCGTTACTCGACTTCGAGGTCGAGGGCGGTCGCGTCGTCGCCGCCGAGGTGGGCGGCGAACTCGACGCCCGTATCGAGCCGGAGTACGTCGTCAACGCCGCCGGCGCGTGGGCGGGGGAGTGTGCGGCGCTCGCCGGCCTCGACGTCGAGATGCGTCCGACACAGGGCGTGATGGTCGGCGTCGACTACCCGAGGCTCGGCCCCGTCCTCAACCGGTGTCGGGACCCCGACGACGGCGACATCGTCATCCCCCACGACGACCGGGTCGTCCTCGGGACGACCAGCGTCGCCATCGACGACCCGGACGAGATGGTCGAGGACCCGGACGAGGTCGAACGGACGATTCGCGAGTGCGCGGCGATGCTCCCGTCAGTCGCGGACGTCGAGCGACTCGACACGTACTGGGGCGTCCGACCCCTGTACGCCCCCGACGAGGACTCCCGTGGCGGGGAACGGGGCATCTCCCGCGGGTTCTTCCTGCTGGACGGGTCGGACGGCGGAGCGAAGGGCGGGAGCGACGCCGGGAACGGCGGGGGGCCGGGTACCGACGACGGCGTCGAGAACTTCCTCAGCGTCGTCGGCGGGAAGCTCACGACCCATCGACTGATGGCGGAGGCGGCGACCGACCGGGTCTGTGCGGCCCTCGGCGTCGACGCGAAGTGCCGGACGGCCGAGGAACCGCTCGTTGCCGGCAACGAGGCCGACGCCGTCGACCGGTTGGTCGCCGAGTTCGACGCGCAGGGGCCGGCGGACGCCGACGTGGTGGGACCGGCCGACGACTGACCGGCCGTACCTGTCGGAACAGGGGCGTTGTCGGGTGACGTGGTCGATTTCACCCGCAACAAGTTTGAAGACGCGAGCCGGTGTACCCCCAGGTTGGAGTATGGATATCACTGATATCGCGACCCCGGAGTTCGTCGAGGTCGACGTCGACAAGCGACTGGGGAAGATCCGTTCTATCTTCGAACGGGAGAATCCCAAGGGCATCATCGTCTCCAACGATGGCGAGTACGCCGGCGTCATCGGCCAGAAGCAGCTCATCCAGTCTCACATCGAGGAGAGCACGAAGGCCGCCGCCATCATGAAGTCGGCGCCGAAGGTCGACCGCCACGAGGACGTCCGGGAGACCGCCCGGATGCTCGTCGAGGGCGACGTGCAGATCGCCCCCGTCTTCGAGGGCGACAATCTGTGGGGCGTCGTCACGACCGACGGCATCCTCGAGGCCGTCGTCGACAACCTCGACGCCATCACCGTCGAACAAATCTACACCGAGGACGTCGTCACCGTCCGCGAGGAGGACCGCCTCGGGCAGGCCATCAACCGCCTCCGCGAGAACGGCATCTCCCGACTCCCCGTCCTCAACGAGAACGGTCAGCTCACGGGTGTCCTCACGACGCAGGACATCGTCGACTTCGTCACCCGGAAGATGGACCGACAGGGGAAGGGCGACCGGAGCGGCGACATCGACCGGATGCTCGACCTCCCCGTCTACGACCTGATGAGCAGTCCGGTGTTCACCGCGACCCCCGGCGAGTCGGTGCAGGACGCCGTCGAGCGCATGTTCGAGCAGAACGTCGCCGGCCTCGTCGTCACCCCGAGCGACGACGACGCCCACGTCTCGGGCATCCTCACGAAGACCGACGTGCTGCGTGCGCTCACCTACACCCAGCAGGAGCAGATGGACATCCAGGTGACGAACATCGGCCTGCTGGACACGATGACTCGCGAGGACATGGTCGCCGCCATCACCGAGGTCGTGGACAAGTACCAGGAGATGCAGGTCCACCACGTCCACGTCCGCTTCCACGAACACAAGGAGAAGCTCCGCGGCACCCCGCTCATCCAGGCGCAGGTCCGGGTGCGCTCCAGTCACGGGCAGGTCGCCGGCTCCGGCGAGGGGTACGGCGCCGAACACGCCTTCCGCGTCGCCCTCGACAAGCTCGAGCGCAACGTGCTCGAGATGAAGGGACTCAACGCCGACGAGGAGTACCGCGGCCAGCTCCTCCGGAAGCTCGACGAACTGTAAGGGAGCCACCGACAGTCGCCTCCGCGGCCCGCGCTCTGCGGTCCGCACTCGTCTTCTCGTCTCGGGGGTCGGCCACCCGGGGACCGGTTCCCCCTCTCGGCGTCCGACGCCGGTCGGCACTCGTCGCTCCGTCGAAGGCCGACCACGACTCCGATTCCGATTCCGACGTCCTCAGCGACGCTACTCTCCCGGTTCAGACGTCGTCGGCCGCCGCGAGGCCCGTCTCGGTGATGCGGAACGTCGCCTTCTCGCCGGCGGGTCTCGCCCGGTGTTTCTCAAGCGTCGCGCGCCGGTTCCCGCCACGGAAGCGGTCGAGTCTGAGCACGGCGCCGGTCCAGTGTTCGAGCGTGTGGCCGCCGAGCGGGCGGGTCCGGTCGGAGTCGGGGTCGGTGTACACCTGGTTCGTCAGGACGACCGCGATGTCGTGTTTTCGGGCGAGCGACAGGAGGTGGGTCACCTGCCGAGCCACCCGGCGGAGGGACTCCCCGCCGTCGCCGTCGCCGACGCGCTCCAGCCGGTAGAACCCGGTCGCGCTGTCGAGGACGATGAGATCTGCGCGTTCGGCGAACTCCTCCGCGTCGCGGACGGCCTGCTCCTGCTCCTCGAAGTCGAACGCCTCGGTGACGACGATGCGGGAGGCGACCTCCTCGACGGGCTCGTCGGTGGCACGGGCCTCGACGAGCTGGCGGAACCGGTCCAGCGACAGCCCCTCGGTGTCGATGTAGACGACCGTCCCCCCGGCCGCCGCGACCTCGACGGCGGCGGTGAGGGCGACGTTCGTCTTCCCGGCGGCCGGCGGGCCGTACACCTGGGTGACGGTGCCGCGCTCGAACCCGCCGCCCAGCAGGTCGTCGATGGGGGTACAGCCCGTCGCCACCGGCGAGGCGGCGTCCGCGTCGGCGTGGACGTCTACGTCGGTCACGAGCGCTCTTGTGCGGGCCCGCGCAAAAACCGTCCGGTGTCGGTTCCGGTGGCTCTCCGTCCGGGTGTCGGTCGGGGCCGAACCCGACGAATGGGGTCGAATCGAGTCGAAGCGAACTGCGTTCAGAAACGGAGTAGATGAGAACCGCACGGCGAGGGACGTCGGTCACTGGCACGCGAACGGTGTCGACTCACATGTGCGGTGTCTCGAGGTAACGGACACCCCACTAATAGTGTTTTTATTTACTGACTTTCATTCCTAATGGCTTTTCTCGTGGCTCGGGACTCGGACGGACACCGGGACCCTACTCACACGACAACGCTTTACCCCGGAGCCGAGCGAGTGCGTGTCGTGATCGTCGTCGCCACCGAGGACTTCGCGCTGTATCACGCCCTCGTCTCCCTCCTGCGCGACCGCGGCGCCGTCTTCACGACCGTCGAACCGGACGCGCCCCTCCCCGAGCGAACCTCGGTCGTCATCACTGGCGTCGACGACGGCGTCGAGGAGCGCCTCGCGGCCGAGACCGCGTCGGACGTGGCGGTCGTCGTCGCCGGCACCGCCCCCGAAGACGACGCAGAAACCGCCGCCAGACGCGCCGTCGAGGCGGCTATGACGGCACTCCGTGGGGAGGAGGGTCGGACGGTCGTCGGCGTCGACCCCGGCACTCGCCCCGGAATCGCGGTCCTCGTGGGCGACACCGTCGTCTCCGTCTTCCAAGTCCCCCTCGCCGACGCCGTGGCGCTCGTCCGCCGCGAGGTCGAGGACGCGGCCGACCCGCTCGTCCGCGTCGGCGACGGCGCTCGGCTCCAGAGCGCCCGAATCGTCAACGACCTCGACGACGTCCCCGTCGAACTCGTCGACGAAACCGGCACCACCCCGTACCTCGGCGAAGGCGCCCGAGGGATGGGGGACGTACTCGCCGCCGTCAACATCGCCCGCCGCGCGGGCGAGCGGGTCGAGGGGCGAGCGGTCGACCCCACCGCCGGCGAGATTCAGCGCATCAAGAGCCGCTCGCGGGAGCTGTCGGCGGGCGAGGTGACCATCGACGAGGCGCTCGCCCGCCGCGTCGCCGCCGGGGAACTCACCGTCGACGAGGCGCTCGCCGAGCACCGGAGGCGCCGGGAAGCGAGCGACGAAGCGGCCGAAAGCGAAGAGAACAACCCGGACGACCGCGACTGAGGCGACCGAGGACAACCGACAGCGGGGGCGACCGCGGTGGACGAGGGTGCACCGACGACGAGACGAGGAGCGACCGAGCCGGGGGCGACAGGGGAGATACGAACCGGCGCCACCCGAACGACGCCTTATGCCGTCCGCTGTCGTACTCTGGTAGCGATGACTTCCGACAGTTCGACCGGGGCGGTCCCCTCGGCCGCCGACGCCACGGACGCCTCCGCCGACCGCGACAGCGCGGTGAGCACCCCTCGTGGCGAGTCGGCCGACGAGCGGGACACGGCCCACGGCCGCGACACGGCCTGGCTCGACCGAGAGGCGTACCCCTTCGACTCGCACTGCGTCGGTCTCTCGGCCGGTGCCGTTCACTACGTCGACGAGGGCCCCGAGGACGGCGGTCGCGGGACGCTGCTCATGCTCCACGGCAACCCGACGTGGTCGTTCCTCTACCGTCACCTCGTCCGAGGACTCGGCGACGAGTACCGTTGTATCGCGCTCGACTACCTCGGGTTCGGGCTCTCGGAACGCCCGCCGGGGTTCTCCTACCGACCCGAGGACCACGCCGCCGTCGTCGCGGAGTTCGTCGCGGAGTTGGGGCTGACCGACCTCACGCTCGTCGTTCAGGACTGGGGCGGCCCCATCGGCCTCTCGTACGCCCTGGACCACCCGGAGAACGTCCGGGCGCTCGTCGTCATGAACACGTGGGTCTGGCCTATCGACGACGACCGGGTGACCCGCGCGTTCAGCCGACTGCTCGGCGGGCCGCTCGGACGGGGGCTGTCGAAGCGGTACAACGTCTTCGCCCGCTACGTGATGCCGCGGCTCTACGCCGACCCGTCGCGGCTCACCCCCGAGATTCACCGCCACTACCTCGAACCGCTCTCGAGGCCCGAGGACCGACGCGGCTCGTGGGTGTTCCCCCGCGAGATTCTCGGCGAGACCGAGTGGCTCGCCTCGCTGTGGGACCGTCGCGGAGCGCTCGCCGACTACCCGGCGCTGCTCGTTTGGGGGATGGAGGACCCCGGGTTCGACGCCGGAATGCTCCGAGTGTGGCAGGCGTTGTTCCCCGACGCGACGGTCCACGAACTCGACGGAGTCGGCCACTACGTCCAGGAGGAGATGGGTCCCGACCTCGCCCCGCTCGTTCGGGCGTTCCTGGACGGACTGCCGGGCGACGAAGACGACGTCGACGTGGCGGACTGAGCGACGGCCGAGCGCCCCGAGTCGAGAGCCGACGGTCGCCCTCCGGCCCGGAACCGCCGTCGTCCGACCCAGTCGGCCGGCGGTCGGGCGGGCAGGTGTGTCCACCACAGCGAGCCACGGTTATCTCCTCGGCGCGCCTACGGAACTGGTGATGATTCGACGGAACTCACCGCTCGTCGAGCGGCTGATTCGAGAAGCGGGCTCGTGGCCCGGCGTGACGGTCGGTGACCACCGGTTCGGCGGAACGGAGTTCCTCGTCGCCTCACGAGAGATCGGTCACGTCCACGGGTGGGGGATGCTCGACGTGAACTTCCTCCGACGCCTGCGCGACGTGCTCGTCGACGCCGACCTCACCGGCGTCCACCACCTCCTCACCGACTCCGGCTGGACCACGTTCATGCTCCGCACGGAGGCCGACTACGACCGGGCGCGGTGGCTCCTCCGGCTCTCTTACCTCTATCAGGTGAGCGTCCTCCAGAAGCGCGCCGACGGCACCGAACCGTACGCGGCGGTAGACGTCGCCGCAGAGCTTCGTAAACTCGACCCACCGGAGGCCGTCCGCGCGGCGTTCGAGCGCCGGTCGGCGCCGGCATAGCATCTGTCGGGACGGGACTAACGGGGGCCGGAACTGGCTGACTGGCGACACCGACGGGGGTCGACGGCCGAGACGGTGGCGTCGCGCCGTCGCGAACCGTCCCGACACGGGTCAGTCGGGCACGGGTCGCCGTGGTCCCGCCCTCGTACTTCAACGTTGGCGACCCACCGGGTGGTGAACGCCTTGGTGAACGCCTACTCCTCGTGACGCTCGTCGGCCTCCCGACCCTCCTCGGCTTCGTGGACCGCCCGTTCGGCGCGATACATCACCTCGCGGACCGACAGTCCGGTCTCCCGAGCGACCGCTATCGCGTCGTCGAACTCGGCGCTCACGTCGTACACGTCGCCGGCGGTGTCACTCGCGACCTTCACGCTCACCTCGTAGTCGTCGCCGTCGAGGGCGACCGTCGCGGTCCGGAAGTCGCGGTCGGCGACCCAGCGGTGGCCGGCGCCGTGCTCGCGAACGCCCAGGGTCCCGGTCTCCTCGGCGAGTCTCCGGGCGACGCGTTCGGCGTCTTCGGGTTTGACGACCACCTTCACGAGGTGGCCGGGTCGGGACTTCTTCATCGTCGCCGGGAGAATCGACACGTCGCGCGCGCCGACTTCGGCGAGCGTCTCCTGGAGGCCACCGAGCACCTCCGGCGGGGCGTCGTCGATGTTCGTCTCGAGAACAGTAATCTCGTCGCGCGCGAGGGACCCGCTGCCGTCGCCGACGAGCGCGCGGAGGACGTTCGGCCGGTCCGGAAAGTCGTAGCCGCCGGCGCCGTACCCCGACGCGCGAACGCGGAGCGGCGGGAGGGACTCGACCCCCTCGGCGGCGTGAGCGAGAATCGCGGCGCCCGTCGGGGTGAGCAGTTCGGCTTCGACGGGACCGCCTTTCAGCGACCAGTCCGCGCGTCCGGCGATTTCGACGACGGCGGGGGCGGGGACGGGGTACGTGCCGTGCGCCATCGACACCTCCCCTCCGCCGGTCGAGAGCGGTGTGGTCACGACCCGGTCGACGCCGAGGTCGTCGAACAGGAGAAACGCCCCGACCACGTCGGCGATGGCGTCGTCGGCGCCGACCTCGTGGAAGTGAATCTCGTCGAGGGTCGTCCCGTGGACCGACGCCTCGGCCTCGCCGAGCAGTTCGAACGTCGCCAGCGCGTCGCGCTCGACGCTCGACGGGAGGCCCATCGACTCGACGAGTCCGACGACCTCGCGGTAGCTCCGGTAGGGGCCGTGACCCTCGGCGGGGGTTCCCGGAGTCCCGTGGTGGTGGTCGTGGTGGTGGTCGTCGTGGTGGTGGTCGTGGTGGTGGTCGTCGTGGTGGTCGTGATGGTCGTGGTCGTGGTGGTGGTCGTGATGGTCGTGGTCGTGACCGTCCTCGCCGCCGTCGTGGTGGTGGGCGTGGCTCTCTCGGTCGTCGCCACCGTTTCCGTGCCCGTGAGCCGCGTCGTCACCGTCGCTCCGGTCGGAACGGTCGTCGTGACCGTCGTCGCCCTCCGGCGCGCCTTCCCCGTCCTCGTTGAGGAGGACCGCCGCGGTCGTCGCGGCGATACCGTTCTTGCCGACCTCTCCGAAGACGTACTGTACGTCCAGTGTCCCCTCGACGGGCGTGAGGACCGCGGGGTCGGCGCCGGCGGCAACGAGCGCGGCGAGCAGCATGTCGCCGCTCGCGCCCATCCGGCCGTCGAATGCGAGCGTGGTCATGGTCGAAGAGGGTCGGCCGCGGACAAAAGTCCCGCCGTCACGAGACTGCCCTTCCGAGTGCGCGACCCGACCGCGGAGGCCCCGTCGAGCGACCCGGTAAACGGGACCCTACAGAGTCCAACGGCCTCTCGTCCGGCGATTCTCACACCATGACACTATAACCCAAGCTAGACTCTGACACTCGGGGGTAACAAAGCACTTATCCATCGTCCGCGCGGACTCAACAGTATCTCCGCGAGAGAATCATGAACGAAGTCCAACTCGAGGTGGCGAAAGCGTACCCGAACGACTCGGGTCGCGGCATCGCCCGTCTTGACCCGGACACGCTACTCCATCTAAAGCTCTCCCCCGGCGACATCATCGAGATCGAGGGCGGCGAGACCACCGCCGCGAAGGTGTGGCGTGCAGACCGGCAAGACTGGAACACGGACACGGTCCGCATCGACGGGTTCACCCGCCAGAACGCCGACGTGGGTATCGGCGAGCGCGTGACCATCCGCAAGGCCGAGGCCAAGAAGGCCAAGAAGCTCACGCTGGCCCCGCCGGAGGAGGCGAGCGTCCAGTTCGGCAGCGACGCCGCCGGCATGGTGAAACGGCAGATTCTGAAGCGCCCGGTCGTCGAGCGCGACATCGTCCCCGTGATGTCGAGCACGAATCACCCATTCATGCGCTCGCCGGGCCAGGCCATCCCGCTCATCGCCGTCGAGACCGACCCCGAGGGCGTCTGTCTCATCACCGAGGACACCGAGGTCGAACTCCGCGAGGAGCCAATCTCCGGCTTCGAGAAGACCGGCGGCGGCATCACCTACGAGGACATCGGCGGCCTCCAGAACGAGATTCAGCGCGTTCGGGAGATGGTGGAGCTCCCGATGAAGCATCCGCAGATATTCAAGAAGCTCGGCATCGAGCCGCCACAGGGTGTGCTGCTGCACGGCCCGCCGGGCACCGGGAAGACCCTCCTCGCCAAAGCGGTCGCCAACGAGACCTCCGCGAGCTTCTTCTCCATCGCGGGTCCGGAAATCATCTCGAAGTACTACGGCGAATCCGAACAGCAACTGCGGGAGATATTCGAGGACGCGAAGGAGGAGTCGCCGGCCATCATCTTCATCGACGAACTCGACTCCATCGCGCCCAAGCGCGAGGACGTGACCGGCGAGGTCGAACGTCGCGTCGTCGCCCAGCTGCTGACGATGATGGACGGGCTCGAAACGAGGGGCCAGGTCATCGTCATCGCCGCGACGAACCGCGTCGACTCCGTCGACCCCGCACTCCGTCGGCCGGGCCGGTTCGACCGCGAGATCGAGATCGGCGTCCCCGACGAGATCGGCCGCAAGGAGATTCTCCAGATTCACACCCGCGGGATGCCGCTGTCGGACGACGTGAGCCTCGACCACCTCGCCGACGAGACCCACGGGTTCGTCGGCGCCGACATCGAGTCCCTCACCAAGGAGGCCGCGATGAAGGCCCTCCGGCGGTACCTACCCGAGATCGACTTGGACGAGGAGGACATCCCGCCGAGCCTCATCGACCGGATGATCGTCAAGCGCGACGACTTCGGCGGCGCGCTCGGCGAGGTCGAACCCAGCGCCATGCGCGAGGTGCTGGTCGAACTCCCGAAGATTACCTGGAACGACGTGGGGGGACTCGACAACGCCAAGCAGCAGGTCAAGGAGTCCGTCGAGTGGCCGCTCACCGCCCGGGAGAAGTTCCAGCGCATGGGCATCGAGCCGCCGAAGGGCGTGCTCCTCTACGGGCCGCCGGGCACCGGCAAGACGCTCATGGCGAAGGCCGTCGCCAACGAGACGAACGCGAACTTCATCTCCGTGCGCGGCCCGCAGCTGCTGTCGAAGTGGGTCGGCGAGTCCGAGAAGGCCATTCGCCAGACGTTCCGCAAGGCGCGGCAGGTCTCCCCGACCATCGTGTTCTTCGACGAGTTGGACGCGCTGGCGCCCGCCCGCGGACAGGACATGGGCAACAACGTCTCCGAGCGCGTCGTCAACCAGCTGTTGACCGAACTGGACGGGCTGGAGGAGATGGGCGACGTGATGATTATCGGCGCCACCAACCGGCCGGACATGATAGACCCCGCGCTCATCCGCTCGGGTCGCTTCGACCGCCTGGTGCTCATCGGCGAACCCAGCGCGGAGGGCCGCGAGCAGATTCTCGACATCCACACCGGCGGGATGCCGCTCGCGCCCGACGTGAGCCTCCACGAGGTCGCCGAGATCACCGACGGATACGTCGGCTCCGACCTCGAGAGCATCGCCCGCGAGGCCGCCATCGAGGCGCTGCGCGAGAACGACGACGCCGACGAGGTCGAGATGCGTCACTTCCGCAAGGCGATGGAGTCGGTGCGCCCGACCATCACAGACGACCTGATGGAGTACTACGAGCAGATGCAGGAGCGGTTCAAGGGCGGCGGCGGCGAGGAGTTCGCGGAACGGCGGGACGGAAGAATCGGCTTCCAGTAATAACCTCGACCTTTTTCTTCGTCGGGTTTCCTCGCGCGGCGAAGCCGCGCTGCGGAACCGCTCCTCGAAAAAGCTCGGCCCTCGCCAGAACGCGACGCGTTCTGGCTATCCAGCCAGAAACCTCCGGTTTCTGGCGACAAAAAGCCGCTCGTTCGGGCCTGACGGCCCTCACTCGCGGTACTACCACTACGCCGACCGCACCGCACACGCTCACTCCCCGATTCTGAATCGCGTCGCCACTGCCTTCTCTCCCGACAACCCCCAGTAGACGAATCGGTACTCGCCGGGTTTCAATGGGGTGCACATCGTGTACTGCCCCTTCGAGAAGCCGCGCTCGCTGACGGTGAACGCCCAGCGAAAGCCGCCGCCGGGCCGGTGTCGGAACGCGATACTCGTGAAGTTCGACCGCCGGAGCGAGAGGACGTGTTTCCATCCGTCGTCGGTCCGTCGCTGAATCGCGAACTGCCCGTAGCCGCCGGTCTCCAGAGTCTCGGCAGAGACGTTCTCCAGCGTGAGAACGAGCGCCTCGCCCTTCGACACCGCCGACGGCGAAGCGGAGAGGACGAACCCGTCGGCTCGATTGTGGGTCACGTCGCCGGAGCCACCTGCCGAGTCGAAGTACTCGCCGAGCGGTTCGGTGTCCGCACAGTCCACCGAGTCGGGCGTGGCGAGTTCGGCGGGACTCCTCGGTGTCGCTGGTGCAGACGTCGGTTGCGGTGTGGCCGTCTCGGTCGCTGTCGTCGTCGACACCGTCGTGGTCGAACCGCTCGACGGGGTGGTCGCGTTCGACGGTTCGGACGCGGGCGTTCGACCAGCACACCCGCCGAGGAACGGACCGGTAGCGAGGAGGGAGAGGAGGCTGCGTCGGCGCATACCGTCGTTTCAGGTAAGTGTAACAAGTACTTTCTGCTGGGTCGCACTCGACGAAGGGAACCCTCTCGGCGGCGGGTTACGGCGAAGGCCGTCTCGGTACTGTGCGGAGCAGCCACCGCATCGCACCGCGAGCGAGGCCGAAGGCCGAGCGAGCGGCCTTTTTTGGTCCAGATTTTTTGCGGGGGTTCGAGCGCGGCTTCGCCGCGCGAGGACCCCCGCAAAAAAGGTGGGTTTAGTAGATAAGCTCGTCGTCGCTCTCGATCATGTACAGCGTCCGGGCGGCGATGTTGACGGCGTGGTCGCCGACGCGTTCGAGGTCACGAATCGTGAGGAGGAGCCGGGAGACGTCCTGCATCAGCGTTTCCATCTCTCCGTCGCTCGTCTCCGCACCGGCGTCGAACTCGTCGGTCTCGATGAGGTCGCGGACGACCGTCTCGCTGGCGGCACCACACATCGCGTCCAGGTCCTCGTCGGCTTCGGCGACGGCACGACACTCGTCGGGGACCTCCTCGCTGTAGGCGTGCATCGCGCCGTCGAGCATGTCGAGGGTGTACTCGCCGAGTCGCTGGACGTCCACGTCCGGGAAGACGTCCTTCTCGGCCTCGATGGCGTAGCCGCCGAGGTTGGTCGCGAGGTCGGCGATGCGCTCGAGGTCGGTGATTATCTTGAACGAGGCGGCGATGAATCTGAGGTCGCCCGCGACGGGCTGCTGGAGCGCGAGCAGGTCGACACAGTCCTGTTCGAGGTCGAGATACATTCGGTTTATCTCACCGTCACCCTGAATCACTTGGTCGGCCAACTCCTCGTCTTTCTGTTCGAGCGCGTCGAGGCCCATCCGGAGGCGCTCGGCGACGACCTCGCTCATGTAGAGCACGTCGTCGCGGAGCTCGGAGAGCTTCTTCTGGTAGTCGTTTCGGGGCATATCGGCAACTTCTGACGGGCCGACTTATGTACTCTTCGACCGGCGCACGGCGGTTCGGACGGCCGACAGGACGGCTCAGAACAGCAGTTCGTCGTCGTTCTCGACCATGTACAGCGTCCGGGCGGCGACGTTCACCGCGTGGTCGCCGACGCGTTCGACGTCCCGGACCGTCATCAGGACGCTCTCGACGTCCTCGGCGGCGCGTTCGATGTCCGCACGGCCCGAGGCGGTCGCGAGCCCCCGAATGACGCGGTCGGTCACCTCCGTACACATCGCGTCGAGTTCCTCGTCGCGGGCCGCAATCTCGCGGCAGGCCTCCACGTCGCCGTTGGCGTAGGCCGTGACCGCACGCTCGAACATCTCGTGGGCGACGAGACCGAGGTCGACGAGGTTCAGCTCCGCGTAGCCAAAGGGAGCGTCCTCGGCGTAGGCGGCGAGGTTGGTGGCGATGTCGCCGACACGCTCGATGTCGGTGAGAATCTTGAACGAGGCGGTGACGAGTCGGAGGTCGCCCGCGACGGGCTGTTGGAGTGCGACCAGGTCGATGCAGTCGGACTCGAGGTCGAGGTATCGCTGGTTTATCTCGCCGTCGCCGTCGCGAACGGCGCTCGCCGCGGTCGTGTCTTCGCGCTCGTAGCAGGCGAGAGTGACGGCGAGTCGGTCGGCGACGTCGTCACCGAGGTCACAGATGTCCTGTCGAAGCGCGTCGAGTTGGTCCTGGTAGTCGCGACGTGGCATGGGTTTCGGTGGACGGGGAGGTGACCGAGGCGGGAGTAGAACGACCGGCTACCCGAACTTCCCCGTGATGTAATCTTCGACGCGCTGGCTCTCGGGGTTCTCGAACACCTTCTGGGTGTCTGCGAACTCCACGAGCTCGCCGCCGGTGAGGAAGACGGCGGTCTTGTCGGAGATGCGCGCCGCCTGCTGCATGTTGTGCGTGACGATGACGACCGTGTACTCCTCGGCGAGGTCGGCGATGAGGTCCTCGATCTGTGAGGTCGCCACGGGGTCGAGCGCGGAGGCGGGCTCGTCCATCAGCAGCACCTCGGGGTCGGGCGCGATGGCGCGCGCGATGCAGAGGCGCTGCTGTTGGCCGCCGGAGAGTTCGAGGCCGGATTCGTCGAGTCGGTCCTTCACCTCGTCCCACAGTGCCGCGCGCTTGAGGGACTGCTCGACGATCTCGTCGTGGTCGCCGGACTTGTTCTGTATTTCGAGCCCGTAGGCGACGTTGTCGTAGATGCTCTTCGGGAACGGGTTGGGCTTCTGGAACACCATCCCGACGCGCCGGCGCAGGGCGACGGGGTCGACGTCGTCGTCGTAGACGTTCTTCCCGCGGAGCGTCAGTTCGCCTTCGACGCGCGCGGCGTCGATGAGGTCGTTCATCCGGTTGATGCAGCGCAGGAACGTGGACTTCCCGCAGCCCGAGGGGCCGATCATCGCGGTGACGCGGTTCTCGGGAATCTCCATCGAGATGTCTTTGAGCGCCTGGTCGTCGTTGTACCAGACGTTGACGTTCTTCGACTCGATGAGGGTCCGGGAGGTGCTCCGCTGGGGGGTCCCGCCGTCGAGCCCCGAACTCACGTCGGTCTCGACCAGCGTGTCGCCGGTCGGGTCCGCGCTCCCGGTCTCGCTCTCGGTGCTCGCCTCCTCGTTCTGTGTCATGGGTGTGTCGTTGCTCATTGGTTCACGCCTCGGTCTGATACTTGTTGCGTAGCACGATAGCCACGGAGTTCATCGCCAGCAGCACGACCAGCAGCACGACGACGCCCGCCGGGACGAGTCCGTTGTAGAAGTCGTCGCCGGCGAACGTCGTCGCCCAGGAGTACACCTGCAGGGGCATCGCACTGACTTTGTCCGACAGTTCGGTCGGGGTGCTGAACAGCACGTTCGGCGCGCCGATCATGATAAGCGGCGCCGTCTCGCCGATGGCACGACCGAGCGAGAGGATGGTTCCCGTCAGGATACCCGGGAACGCCCGGGGGAGGATGACGTTCTTCACCGTCTGCCAGCGCGTCGCCCCCATCCCGTAGGACGCCTGTCGCATCTCCTCGGGCACGGACCGGATGGCCTCGCGCGAGGAGATGATGACGACGGGAAGGATGAGCAGCGCGAGCGTCGCACCCCCGAGGAGCACCGTCCCGGTCGACTGGCCGAGGTAGGTGACGAACACCCCGAGGCCGAGTAGCCCGTAGACGACGGAGGGGACGCCGGCGAGGTTCGAGATGTTCACGTCGATGAGTCGGGTGAGGCGATTGTCGGGGGCGTACTCCTCCAGGTACACCGCGGCGCCGACCCCGAGCGGGAACGACAGCGCGGCGACGGTGACCATCAGCAGGATGGAGCCGGCGATGGCGGGGTACAGCCCGGCGGCGACCGGGTCGGAGCTGTGGGCGCTCGTGAGGAACTGCCAGTCGACCCACGACTCGGGGCCGGCGAAGCCGGCGAGGTTCGCGACGAACGCCCCGAGGAACGCCCCGCCGACGACGACGACCGGGAGCGCGAGGCCGGCCCGGTCGGCCGGGCGTGAGAGCGCTGCGCTCGCGGCGTACGCCGCGGTCGGGACGAAGGCGACGGCGGCGAGCACCGACATCGGGAGCGGGTCGATGCCGACGAACGGCCCCAGCAGCGAGAGGACGGCCACGGCGCCGAGCGCGACGACGCCGGCGGCGAGCCCTCCACGCCGGTCCGTCAGGCTCCCGAAGCGCCCGGCGACGACGAGCGCCAGCGGGCCGCCGATGGTGAGCGCGACAATCATCCAGTCGGTCGGGACGAACGGGACGGTCTGGACGACCCCGGGAACGAACAGGAGCGAGAGGGCCGCGACGGCGACGGTCAGGCCCGTACGGACCGTGAAGGGGAGCCGCCTGTCTGCCGCTTCGAGGCCGACGACGGTGACGGCCGGTATCGCCAGCGCGACGACGTACGAGAGCCAGACGAGCGGGACGACGACGTCGACGAACACCATCGCCAGGCCGGCGCCGAACATGAGGGTGACGACGAGTGTCCCGACGACGGCGGCGCCCAGCCTCAGCGCGCTCGGGGTCCGCAGGTAGAGGTATCCGGAGAGCGCGACGGTGGGGACCACGAGCGTCAGGAGGAAGGTGAGATGCCAGCCGGCGTCGGCGGTCAGCGGCTGGATGGCGTCGTTGAACACCTGTACGAGGAACACCGCGAGCATGACGATGCCGAACAGCGTCGCCGCCAGCAGCAGGTAGCGGAAGGCGGTGCCGACGGTCCGGCTCACCGTGCCGAAGCTCTCGATTCGGTTGGTGTCGGTTGCCATCTCAGTACTCCTCCCGGTATCGCTGAGCGACGAGGTCGCTGATGACGTTCATGGTGAGCGTGAGGAAGAACAGCGTCAGGCCGATGGCGAACAGGCTGCGGTAGGCGAGGCCGCCGCCGGTGATGTCCCCCGTCAGGAGCTTCACCATCGCGGCCGTCATGGGGAGTGCCCCTTCGAGGTACGAGGACGGGAGCGGGAGCAGGAACTTCGCCGCGGAGCCGGCGGCGACGACGACGATCATCGTCTCCCCGATGGCCCGCGACAGCGCGAGGATGTACGAGGAGATGATACCGGAGATGGCCGCCGGCACGACGATGCCCGTCGACACCTCGAACTTCGTCGCCCCCATACCGTAGCCGGCCTGCCGGAGTTCGTCCGGCACGGCGCTCATCGCGTCCTCGCTGATGGATGCGACCATCGGGATGATGAGGACGCCGACGAGCAGGGACGCGGAGGCGAGGTTGAAGAACTCGATTTCGGGGAACAGGACCCTGAGCGCGGGCGTGACGTACACGAGCGCGAAGAAGCCGTAGACGACCGTCGGGATGCCGGCGAGAACTTCGAGCGCCGGCTTCAGCAGCGACCTGACCTGTGGGCCCGCGTACTCGCTCAGGTAGATGGCGGTCGCGGTGCCGAGCGGGATGGCGACCACGGCCGACCCGAGCGTGACCATCACGGTCGCGGACACGAGCGCGAGAACGCCGAACTGCTCGCCCTGGATGTTCCACTCGGTTCCCGTGAGGAAGTCGGCGATCGATACCGTCTTTCCCGTGACACCCATCAACGGGGCGGTCATGTCGAAGAACTTGGCCGCCTCCGTCACGAGGAGGACGACGATAGCGAGCGTCGTCGCGACGGAGAGCACCGCACAGAGGAAGAAGAAGGAGCGTGTCACTAGCTCCTGTGGCGCGTTCTCCGTCCGCCTCGTGAGGTCGTTTTCTAGGTCGTCCGTGCTCATCGCATTGGTCGTATCGGTTTGGTCGAAAAAACGCTTCGTTGTGCGTCGGTGATGCTGTCAGGCAGCCGGAGAGAGGGGTCTCAGTTCCCCTGTGCCTCGCTGATGGCCGACTCCAGCTTCGTCATCTGCTCTTTCTGCTGCTCCTCGTCGAGCGGGACGTAGCCGACCTGGTCGGCGACGATCTCCTCACTCGTCGCGTTCTCGATCCAGAACTTCGCGAACTCGGCGACGTGCTCCTCCGCCAGCGACTCCTTGGCGGGGTAGGTGAACAGCGGCCGCGAGAGCGGCTTGTACTTCCCGGACTTCGCGGTCTCCAGCGAGGGCTTCACGCACTGCCCGTCACCGTTGTCGATGCTGACCGCCTTCACCGTGTCCTTGTTCTCGCTGTAGTAGGCGTAGCCGAGGTAGCCGATGGCGTACTGCGACTTCGAGACGCCCTGGATGATGGTGCGGTCCTGCTCGGTCGACTGGTAGTCGTTGCGGTGGTTCGTCTCCTCGCCGAGGACGGCCTCCTTGAAGTAGTCGAACGTCCCCGAGGCGTCCGTCGGTCCGAACAGCTCGATCTGCTCGTCGGGCCAGTCGGAGTTCACCTCGCTCCACGTGGTGGGCTTGCTCTCGCCGGACCATATCTGCTTGAGCTGTTCGAGGGTGAGACAGTCGATGAAATCGTTCTCCGGGCTGACGACGACCGTCAGCGCGTCGGTGGCGACGTTGAGCTCGACGGGGTTGATGTCGCTCTGCTGACAGCTCGCCTTCTCTTCCTCTTTGATGGGACGGGAGGCGTTGTTGAAGTCCGTCCGGCCGGGACAGAAGTGGTTCGCGAACCCGCCGCCGGAACCGGTCGACTGGATGTTGATCTTCACGTCGGGGTGGTCCTTGCGGAACTCCTCGGCCATCGCCGTCGCGAGCGGGAACACGGTGGAACTACCCGCGACGTCGATGGTGCCCGAGAGCTGACCGGAGCCGGACTCGTTACCCGATTCGTTGCCGGAGCCGCCCTCGGAGCCGGAGCCGTTTTCGCTCCCGCCCGACTCCCCGCCCGCGTTCGTGTTGCTCGTACAGCCGGCGATGCCGACAGCACCGACGGTTCCGGCCGCCGCGATGAGTTTGCGCCGCGAGACGCCCTTGTCCGAGGATTCCTCCGTCATCGTCCCAACGGAGACGACTGACGAGTAAATACCCTGCTATGACAACTATATAGTATTGGGTATGGTAATGGGTTTCGCTCGTGGAGTCAGATATCGCGTCCGGTGTCCTCCCGACTCGACTGTCGACTCGAGCCTCGTGGATGCAACCGACGGCCGTTCAGGTCCGAGTGGTGGAGCCGGAAGACGCCCTGTTCTAACTCCGTTGACGACTGCCGAACCCCCGATACGGGCGGGGCCTACCGCCACCGTCCGCCCAGGTATATAGAAACAGGCATCTTTATAGGGGAGAGCGAGTCATCTGTTCACATGGTCGAAACCCGGAAGGTGCAGGTGACGGGTGGGTCGACGTACACGGTCTCCATCCCGAAGGACTGGGCGACCGAGAACGGGGTCAGCGCCGGGAGCGAGGTGGAGTTCTACCCGGAGGGTGACTCGCTGTTTCTCACTCCACGCTCCGAGGACGAGCGCACCGAGGGGACACTCGACATCTCCGGACTGGGCGGTGACGAGCTCACGCGCGCGGTGATGACGATGTACGTCAGCGGTTTCGACATCATCGCGCTGGAGAACAGCCGCATCTCGAACGACCAGCGCCGCACCATCCGGCAGGCCACTCAGAGTCTCGTCGGGCTCGAAGTGCTGGAGGAGACCCGCGACCGGGTCGTCATCCGGGACCTGCTCGACTCCTCCGAGCTCTCGATTCACAACGCCGTCACCCGTATGCGGCTCATCGCCCTCTCGATGCTCGAGGACGCCGTCGCCGCACTCGCCGACCGCGACCAGGACATGGCCCGCGACGTCATCCAGCGCGACGACGACGTGGACCGCCTCTACATGGTCGTCTCGCGCATCTTCCGCTCGACGCTTCGTACCCCGAAGGCCGCGGAGGAGCTCGGCCTCCCGCGCGAGACCTGCTTCGACTACCACTCCTCGGCCCGCCAGCTCGAACGCATCGCCGACCACGCGACGAAGATCGCTCATCTCACGCTCACGCTGGAGGAGTCCGTCCCCGACGACGTGGCGGAGGCGCTCATGAAGCTGTACGAGGAGACCCGCGACGTGGTCGACGCCGGGATGGACGCCCTCTTCGAGGAGGAGAGCGTCGAGGCGACCCGGATGGCCAACGACGCCCGCGAGGCAGTCCAAGAGATAGACGAGCGCGCCCGCGCCATCGACGAACTCCTCCGTGAGCTGGACCCGACCCGCGCCCAGATGCTCGGGCTCATCGTCGACTCCGTCTCGCGAGCGGCCGACTACGGCGGCAACATCGCCGAGACGGCGCTGCAGAAGGCCGCACCGACACCTTAGTCACCGCGGCTGTGGCTCGCGTCCGTTTCCATTTCGGGGGCGCGACCGACGTTCGGGCCTACCTCCGTCCGAAGTGTCGCCGGGTGCTGTTCTACGCCGACTGACCGCCCCCGAGCCCGGCCCGCAGGTACGACTGCACCGTCTCCCACGAGTCCGCCTCCGCCCGGGCGTAGCCGGCGGGAGTCCCGCCGAAGGCCCGGTTTCCCTTCGGCTGGCGGGCGACGGCACGACCGGTCGTGGGCCGATAGGGGAAGCCGATGCGGTGGCCGGCGTCCTCGTAGACGAGCGCGTCGTAGCGGTGCGGGTGGTCGGCGTCGTCGAGGCGGTCGACCACCCGACGACCAGCCTCGTCGGCGGGGAGCACGGCGTCGTCCGCGCCGGCGACGTACAGCACCGGGCCGTCGACGCGCTCGACAGGGATTCGCGTCGGTTCGAGCGTCACCTCGTCGGCTTCCGAGAACGCCGCCTCGTAGGCCGGTCGGGTGTGAAACGCCCGGACGCCGTCCCCGCCGACCGGCCGGTGCTCGCCGTGTTCGGCGACGTCGACCGGGAGGTACGGGAGCGGCTCCCCGTCGACCGCCCACGGGGACGCCCCGAAGGTCGCGAAGTGCGTCACGAAACTGGAACCGTTGTACGAGACGACGGCGCCGACGTCGTCCCGGCGCGCCCCGAGCAGAAGCGCCAACTGACCGCCGAGCGACCAGCCGACGGTGCCGACGGCCCCGTCGACGACGCCGTCCAGTCCGGTCAGCCACTCGATTCCGCGACCGAAGTACGAGAGCGGAATCGTACGGGGTCGCGACGGAATCGCCGCCCCCGGACCGACGTACCGGAGCGCGAACGCGGCGAACCCGCAGGCGGCGAGCTGTCTCGCCGGGCGGTCCATCGCCCGCCCCGGGCCGCCGCCGTGGAGTACGAGGACGCCCGGACTCGGCTCCTCCGTATCGGGGAGGTACGCCCGCCCGACGAGGCCGTCGGGGCTGTCGACCTGCTCGACCGACGGTGGCGCGACCCGCCTTCGGACCCGCGTCGACGCGACGTGCTCCCCGTCCACGGACGCCCGGAACACCGTCTCCCCGTCGGAGGCGCCCTCGGGTTTAGCCAGCCGCTCCGCAGCCGGCAGGCCCTCGCGCGGACGCATCGACCAGACCGGCCCCATCGGTGCGACCCCGTCGTACGTTCCGGCGGTCGGCGCGTCCTCGGCGAGGTCGACGGCGCCGTCGGCGTCGGCCTCGAACGTCGCGTACGAACCGAACCGGTCCTGGCCGACGAGCGTAGCCGCCCGGAGCGTCACGGTCGAGGCGGGGTCGAGCCCGTGGATACGGAGGCCGAGGTCGTCGCCGACGGGCGCCACGTCGGGCGCGTCGATGGCTGGGTCGGGGTCCCCGGTCGGCCGGGAGGGACACCCGGCGAGACCGGCGACGACGGCTCCGAGGCCGGCGAGCGCCGCTCGGCGAGTCGGGCGAGTGGAGGGCATCGGTCGGTCACACGGCGGGGAGGGATTTAAGAATTGACAGCTTCGGCGACGACCGTCGAGCGTCGAGTCGCTTCGTGGGGGAGGCGTCTTCGGGGTTCGGAAAGTCGAACAGTTCCGGGCTCAGAACGACGAATCGTCGCCGTCACGTCTGCCTCCGGGTCCCACTTCCCCGTCGCGGTTCAGCCGCTCGTACAGCACGTACGAGTACACCACGGTGACGGCGGCGGTGGCGAGCACGGGCACGAGGACGAAGTAGACGGCGTACTCGCCGAACAGGAGGCCGACGAGCGCGAGGACGCCACAGAGTTTGAACAGCGGCGCGCCGAGTCGATGGGTTCGGTCCCACACCCGGTCGTCGCTGAGTGTCCACGGCGTCCGGATACCGACGAACCAGTTCGGCTCCACATGGTTCAACACGACGCCGGCGTAGAACAGGAGGACGCCGACGGCGGCGAGAATCAACTGGGTGACGTCGACGGGGTAGCCGAGGTTGAACGCCACGAGGGCCGCGTGGACGACCAGCAGGTAGGCCGCGAAGACGACGACGAACCAGTCGTAGTAGACGCGGAAGTCGGCGACGTTCGCCCGAAGCGGGTCGACCCGGGGGAGGAGCGCGAACAGACCGACGAGGACCGCGCCGAGAAGCGGGACGAGCGCCAGCGCGAGCGGCGTCGACATCGTCCCACTCGGTTCCCCGGCGGCGTTCCAGTTCGTCACGATTCGCTCGGGAAGCGCGGGGGCGGCGAGGACGCTCACGGCGCCGGCGACGGCGACGAAGCCGGCCGCGAGCACGAAGCGCGTGCGGGAGTGCATCTCGCGTCGGTCGCTCTACGCGGCGTGGGCGGAAAAACGTTCAGCGGCCGGAGCCTCCCTACTCCTCGCGTCGGTCTCGGAGGTTCTGTCGGGTGAACTGGGGGGTCGCGCGGAGGCCGCTCTTCGACTTGAACGCGCGATACAGCAGAAACGCGAACGGGAGCGTGAGGACGGCGGCGACGACGGCGGGAATCGGGTCGTCTGGAACGAACGAGTAGAGGATGGCTGTCGACAGCGCGCCGGTGGCGACGAAGAAGACGTACATGAGCCGCTTCGCGAGACGGTCGAACACGCTGTTCTTGTCGTCCACGCGGACGTTGAACGTGAGGTTGCCGCGCTCGGCCCGGTCGAGGGTACGTTCCAGTTTCGGCGGCACCCGCACCAGCGACTGCGCCGTCCGGTTGAACTGGTCGGCCGTCTCCTCGACGACCTGCTTCACCGTCTCCTCGCGGTACCCCTCCTCGGAGAGGTACTCCGTCGCCACCGAGATGAAGTCGAAGCTCTCGTCGAGCGTCACACAGACCCCCTCGACGACGGTGGCGACGCGGAGGACGAGCGCGAGGTTCCTCGGGAGGCGAAGCGGGAACTCGTAGATGGTCGACTCCACCTGCTCGATTATCTGCTGGACGCGGTAGGTCTCGATGTCCTCCCCGCGGGCGTCGGCGATGGCGAGCTCCATCACGTCCGACATCACCTGCCGGTCGGCCTCGGGCGACAGCGTCCCCATCTCGATGAGCGTGTCGAGGATGCCGTCGATGTTCTGGTTCGCGACGGCGATGTAGAACTCGACGATCTTGTCCTGGATGAACGGGTCGACGCGCCCGGACATCCCGAAGTCGTAGAACACGATGGAGCCGTCCTCCTGTACGGCGAGGTTCCCGGGGTGCGGGTCGGCGTGGAACACGCCGTCCTCGATAATCATCTGGAGGTAGATGCGGTCGAGGCGCTCGGCGAGGTCGTGTCGGTCGACGCCGAGTTCGTCGAGCGCGGTCACGTCCGAAATCTTCACGCCCGGGAGGTACTCCATCGTCAGCACGCGCGGCCCCGACGCCTCGTCGTAGGGGTCGGGGATGCGGATATTCTCGTCGCCCTCGAAGTTCCCCCGAATCTCCTCCAACATCCGCTTCTCGCGGGTGTAGTCCATCTCCTGTCGGATGGTCTTCGCGAACTCGTCGGCGAGGTTCTCGAGGGAGAACGCCCGGCCCTGCCCGATGAATCGCTGAATCAGCGGGAGCGACCAGCGGATGACCCGGAGGTCGGCCTCGACGAGCGCCTCGATGCCGGGACGGCGAACCTTCACCGCGACCGGTTCCCCGTCGTACGTGGCCTTGTACACCTGTCCGAGGCTCGCGCCGCTGATGGCCTCGCGGTCGAACTCGTCGAAGACGGCGTCGACGGGACCCAACTCGGCTTCGAGCACCTGCTGGGCTTCGCTCCACTCTGCGGCGGGTACGTCGTCCTGCAGGCTCGACAGTACGTCGATGTACTGCGGCGGGAGGATGTCCGGCCGGGTCGACAACAGCTGACCGAGTTTGATGAACGTGGGCCCCAGCGTGAGCAGGGAGTCGAGGAGAATCTCCGCCCGGCGCACCCGCTCCTCGGGGTCGACGCGCCGGCGCCCGCCGAACAGGAAGTATCGTCGGCGGTCGCGCGTGTAGGCGACGATGAGGGGCGAGAACTGGTAGAAGACGATCAGGAACCGCCAGTAGGCGCGCAGGTTGACCAGCGTAACCACCTCGGCCTACGAGCTGTCCGAGATGGGTATCGAGCGCTCCGGTGCGGCCTCCCGCTTCGGGAGTCGCACTTCGAGGACGCCCCGGTCGACGGTCGCCTCGGCACCGGCGTCGGAGGCGTCCGGCGGGAGCGGGAGTTCCGCGTCGAGGAAGAGCGAGCGGTCCTCCCGGACGTAGCGGTACTCCGGGGGGAGCTCCTTCTCGCGGCGGGCCTCGATGCGGAGGCGGCCGCGTTCGGCACGGACGTCCGTGGAGTCGGCGGACACGCCGGGGAGGTCGAGCACCAGGAGGTAGGCGTCGTCGCTCTCGAGGAGGTCGGCGAACACCGCCTCGGGCAGCTCACGGAGCGCGTCGCGCAGGGCTGTCATGGACGCGTCTACGGTCGCGGGGTCGAAAAACCCCGCGGTAGCGGCGTCCCGCCGACCGCCCCGGCCGACGCCGAACAGCGATTCGACTCGGTCGACGAGCGTCGCCAGCGCGAGGACGGCCGCGACGAAGACGGCGCTCCGAACCGGCTCCTCGGTCGGATGCGGGAGCGCGGCGACCGCCGGCAGGGAGAGACCGTCGAGTTGCCCGGAGAGCACGTACAGCGCGGCACCGCCGACGACCCCGAGGAGGACGGGCCGCCACAGGGTCACGAGCGTCGCCGTCGGGTCCACGTCGTTGCGGTTCACGGACGTTCAGCAGGTGGTGAACGGGCCGGGGTTACAAGGGTTGCGGTCGTCGGGGGTCGTGCGGTCGGTTCAGGAGCGCCTCAGAGCCGTCGGAAGACTGGGTACGACGCGGCGCTCAGGGCGACCAGCGCGACGACTGCGACGGCGAGGGTCCACGTGGGGTCGAACAGCGTCGACGACGCCGCCACGACCGCGGCCCAGGCGAGGACGACGACCCAGAAGGCGACCAGCTTCGACGTGTGGCCGTGCGTCGGGAGGGCTCTGACCATGTCGGCGCTGCGTCGGCGGTCGGTATAGCTCTTGGGCCGACTACTCCCAGAGAGAGCGCTTCGATACGGAGAGGCGCCACACGCGGACGTCACCGGTCGCGACGCGAAGCCGGTAGTACCGACCGTCGCGTTCGACGTACTGGGCGTCGCGTAACACGCCGGGCGGCGGGCCGTCGTACGACCCGCTGTCGGCCGCGTCATCGAAGACGCGCTGGGCATCCGGAGAGAGGTCGCCGTACCGCACCAGTTCGTCGTCGGCCACGGTCTCGCGGGTCACGGCCGACGCGCTCGTCGAGTAGACGGCGACGGACTCCCGTGGCTCCCTCGACAGCGTGTACGTGGTCCCCTCGTAGCGGACGGCCGTCGCCTCCCACAGGCCGGTCGGAACCTCGGTCGACGGACGGTCGACCGAGCCCTCCTCGAGGAGCACGCCGAAGAGCTCCTTCCCGCCGGCGGTCAGCGACTCGTGGGTCGTGATGCCATCTTCGGGTGTCGACGTGGCGCTTCCCGTCGGTTCTTTCGTGGTCGGCTCCTCGACCGCTGTTTCGCCGCTCGTCGGCGACGCCGAATCCCCTCGTTGCGTCGACGCCCCGAGACAGCCGGCTCCGGCGGCGACGGCGGCGGTGAGGAGGGCGCGACGGTGCATGGCGTACCGACTCAATCGACGGAGTAAGTGTCTTCCCCCAGCCGGTTCGGCGATATTTGGTTACGCTTCCCACCGAGCGGAGAGGAAACACCGACCACCCGACAGCCGCAGTCGGGCGGGACTTCGGACGGGGGCTTCCGTGTCCACCGACTCGTTCACCCGACACCGAACCTCGGTAACTGGACAGGGCCAAGCGTTCGCGGTCCCGCTCACCAACCGGCAAGGCGGGAGGGGAGACGCTTTCACCGTGGGACCGCAACCCGAGGACATGAGTCACGACGACCTTCGCCACGCCGGGTTCAAGGAGCGAACCCGAGTGGCCGAGGCCCGCGAGGCGCTGCTCGACGCAGTAGTCCCGCACGGCCGGACGGAACGGGTTGGCGTCGCCGACGCCGACGGACGGACCGTCGCCGAGCCCCTGACGGCGCCGAACCCCGTCCCGAACTACGACCGGGCCGCGATGGACGGATACGCCGTCCGTGCCGCCGACACCTTCGGCGCGTCGGACCGGTCGCCCGAGATTCTGCGCGTCGCCCCCGAATCGGAGGCGGTCTCCCCGGGGAACGCCGTCCGTGTCCACACGGGAAGCGAACTCCCCGCCGGCGCCGACGCCGTGGTGATGGTCGAACACGTCGAGGCGGTCGGCGACCCCGCCTCCGAACTGGAGGTGTTCGACGCCGTCGCGGAGGGCGAGAACGTCGGCCCGACGGGGGAGGACGTAGCCGCCGGCGCGACGCTGTACGAGCCGGGCCACCGCCTTCGACCCTCCGACCTCGGCCTCCTGAAGTCGGTGGGACTGCGCGAGGTGCCCATCTTCGAGCGCCCGACCGTGGGCGTCGTGCCGACCGGCGAGGAGCTCGTCCAGTCGGAGCCCGAACCGGGCGAAATCGTCGAGACCAACGGGCTCACCGTCTCCCGGCTCGTCGAACGCTGGGGCGGCGTGGCGACCTACCGCGACACCGTGACGGACGACCCCGAGGCCATCCGGGTCGCCATCGAGCGCGACCTGACGAAAGACGCCGTGGTGCTCACCGGCGGCTCCTCGGTCGGCGAGCGCGACTACACCCACGAAGTCGTCGACGACCTCGGCGAGGTGCTGGTTCACGGCGTCGCGCTCAAACCGGGCCACCCCGTCGCGCTCGGTGTCGTCGAGGACACCCCGGTGCTCGCCCTGCCGGGCTACCCCGTCGCCTGCATCGTCAACGCCGTCCAGTTCCTCCGACCCGCCCTGAAGGCCGTCGGCGGAATGCCCCGCGAGGCCCACCCGAGCGTCGAGGCTCGGTTGAGTCGGAAGGTGACGAGCGAACCCGGCACGCGGACGTTCGTCCGGGTCAGGCTCGACGAGACGACCGACGAGGACGGGACCGTCGAGCGCGTGGCCGAGCCGACCCGCGTCTCCGGCTCCGGGGTCCTCTCCTCGGTCGCGCTCGCGGACGGTTGGGTCGTCGTCCCCGAGTCCGTCGAGGGGTACGCCGCGGGCGACACCGTCGCCGTCGAGAACTGGGAGTGGTCCGCGTGAGTTCACTCGGACGCTCCGCGCCCTCGGACGGCACGCGAGCCAGCGGGGGGTGGCTCGCGTGAGCGACCGCAAGGAGTTCCGCGACCTCGCGGAACCGGAGGCGGCCCACGACGCCATCGCGTCGCTCGACCTGACGCCCGAGGCCGAGACGGTCCCGCTATCGGACGCCCGCGGCCGGGTGCTCGCCGAGCGTGTCGACGCCGAACTCGACGTGCCGGGGTTCGACCGGGCGAGCATGGACGGGTACGCCGTCCGCGCCCGCGACACCTTCGGCGCCGACGAGGCCGACCCGGTCGTCCTCGACCTCACCGGGGCGGTCCACGCCGGCGAGAGGCCGGGTCTCGCGGTCGAATCCGGCTCCTGCGTCGAGATATCGACCGGCGCCGTGATGCCCGAGGGAGCCGACGCCGTGGTGATGGTCGAACGGACCGACGAGCGCGACGAGGGGGAGAGAATCGCGTTCCGCACCTCGGTCGCGCCCGGCGACCACGTGATGCTCGCCGGCGCCGACATCGCCGCCGGCGGCCGGGCGCTCGGCCCCGGGACCCTCCTCACCCCTCGCGAAATCGGTCTCCTCTCCGCGCTCGGCGTCGACGAGGTGCCCGTTCGCGGCCGACCGACGGTCGGCATCGTCTCGACCGGCGACGAACTCGTCCGGCCCGGCGACGAACTCGACAGCGAGGCCGGCCAGATATACGACGTGAACTCCACGACGGTCGCCGCGGGCGTCGAGGAGGCCGGCGGCGAAGCCGTCCTCTACCCCCACGCCGGCGACGACTACGACGAGATGGAGCGCGTGCTCCGGGAGGCCGCCGCGGAGTGTGACCTCGTGCTCTCCTCGGGTTCCACGTCGGCGAGCGCCGTCGACGTCATCTACCGCGTCGTCGAAGAGCGCGGCGAACTCCTGCTTCACGGCGTCGCCGTCAAGCCCGGGAAGCCGATGCTCGTCGGTCGCCTCGCCGACTCGGCGTACGTCGGCCTCCCCGGCTACCCCGTCTCGGCGCTCACCATCTTCCGGACGTTCGTCGCGCCGGCGATTCGGGAGGCGGCGGGGCTCCCCGAGCCCCGAACCGCCACCGTCGCGGGGCGGATGGCCGTCCGGGAGCGCTACGCGGAGGGGCGACTGCGCTACATGCCGGTGGGACTGCTCGAAGGCGACTCCGACGGCGACGGGGACGAAGCGCCGCTGGTCTACCCCGTCGACAAGGGGAGCGGGGCGACGACGAGCCTCGTCGAGGCCGACGGGGTCGTCGCCGTCCACCCCGACACAGAGTACCTCGCCGAGGGCGAGCGGGTCGAGGTCCAACTGTTCTCGCCGGACGTGCGCCCGCCGACCCTCCTCGGCGTCGGCGAGGACGACCCGGTCCTCAACCGCCTGCTCGACCGCCTGGACCGCCCGCGCTACCTCGCCGTCGGGAGCCGCGAGGGACTCCGCCGGCTGCGTGGCGGCGTTCCCGACGTGGCCGTCGTCGCCGGCGAGCGAGAGCGCGACGTCGACGGCGTCGACCTCGGCGGGTGGCGCCGCGAGTGGGGGCTCGTCGTCCCCGCGGGCAACCCCGAGTCGGTGTCGGGGCTCGCAGACCTCGTCGACCGCGACCTCCGGTTCGTCAACCGGGACACGAACTCCGGGCTCCGAACCGACCTCTCGAACGCCCTCGCCGCCCTCGCCGAGGAGCGTGGGTCGACGCGTCACGACCTCGTCGACGCAATCGACGGGTTCGACCTCGCGGCGAAGGCTTACGAGAGCCCCGCACGGAAGGTGCTCGCCGGGAAGGCCGACGCCGGCCTGGGCCTCCGAGCGACGGCCGAGAGCCTCGGACTCTCGTTCGTCCCCCTCGGGGACCAGCCCGTGACCGTCCTCGCGAACCCCGCCCGAACCGACAAGTCGAGCGTCGCCGCGCTGGAGCGGGAACTGGAGCACGTAGCCGAGCACATCGACGGGCTCACCGGGACGACCGACCGCTGAGACGGCTGGTGAGATTTTTACACCAGACTTTATATCGCCCCCGGCGAGACCGTACCCATGGACCGGCAGTTGAGCGTTCTCCACGTCGACGACGACCCATCCTTCCTCCGGCTCACCGGTCGCCGCATCGACGCGGAGGAGTACCGTACCCGGTTCGTGACGGCTACGACCGCCGAAGAGGCGTTCTCGCTCCTCGACGGCGGGCGGTTCGACTGCGTCGTCAGCGACTCGATTCGGACGAGCGACGGGGAGTCGTTCGTCGTCGCGCTCCGCCGACAGTATCCGGACCTCCCGGTCGTCCTCTTCACCGGAGCCGAGTGGGACCGCGTCGCCGACGACGCGCAGCGAGCCGGCGTGACGGCGTACGTCCAGAAGAGCGGCGAGACGTCGGTCGAGACCCTCGAGCAGGAGTTGGCGGCGGTCGCGACCGACGTGAGCGACCGTCGGACGTCGACCGACGACCCGGGCGAGGCGGCAGGACCGACTGAGGCCGGAGAGCCACACGAGACGGGAGAGCTGGCCGGGACCGGCGAGGTGAGAGGTGCGGCCGACCCGGTCGTGGCCGGTGCGCTCGGCGACGACTGGGTGGTGGTCGCGACGCACGACTGGGACGCGGATGCGGAGCTCGTCGTCACCGTCGTCGACGCCGTCGACGGGATTCTCGGGTCGGACGACGGTCGAACGACCCTCTACGACGTGGTCAACGGCGAAGCGCTCGAGGACCTGCTCCGCCACCGACGGGGCGACGACGGGACGACCGTCGTCCGGTTCCCCTACCGCGGCCTCGACCTCGCCGTCACGAGCGCGGGCGCGGTCGCAGTCAGACGGACACCGGCGGTCGACGTCTTCGACGACCGGTAGGTGACCGGCGGTCGACGGACCGTTCAGGACGAGCTAGCGGACGCGTCGAGCAGTTCGTCGAGCGACGAGACGCGGCGGTCGCCGAGCACACACCAGCCACGCCGGTCGGCGCCGTGGCGCTCGACGTGGACCCCGTCGAGCCCGGCGTTCCAGGCCGCTCCGATGTCGTTCGGGCCGTCGCCGACGAGCACCCCACGGTGGTCCGGGACGGTTCCGGTGGCGTCCCCGGTCCCGACGTCGCTTCCGCCGTCGCTCCTGACGGCGTCCGTCCCCGAGCCGCCCTCGGCGGTCCCCGAGTCGGCGACCCCGAGTTCGGCCATGGCGTGACGGACGGGCGCCGGGTCCGGTTTCCAGCCCACCTCGTCGGTACAGCAGACGACCGCGTCGAAGCGCTCCGCGAGGCCGAGCCTGTCGAGCACCGGCTCCGCGAGGAAGCGCTGGCAGTGGGTCACCACGCCCATCGGCACGTCGCGGTCCTCGAGCGCGTCGAGCAGGCGTTCGGCGTCGTCGTGGAGGTACGTCGCCCGCGCGCGGCGCTGGGGGTCCTCCTCGGCGTGGAACGCCGGCCAGAACGCCTCGGGGTCGAACCCCCACTCGCGAAGGAGCGGGTTCCGCGCCCCGGAGAGCCCGTGCCAGAGTAGCTCCGCCTCACGGTCGGTGAACTCGTGGTTCAACCGGTCGCCCACCCGGTCGTACACGTCCCGGGTGTACGCCCAGTCCGCGTCGACCAGCGTCCCGTCGAGGTCGAACAGCCAGAACTCGTAGTCCTCCACCATCGTTCGGATTTCGTGAGTAGGAGCCGGGTGGTAAAGTCGGTTTCGAGCCCGTGTCACTCCCACACACGACCCGGTCGGCGTCCTGTCGACGGACCGCACGGTTCCCCGACGGTATCTAACGGCCTTCATCCCCCAACGCGACGAATCAAGCCGTTGTACGTCGCAGAGAGCAGCACCTCGTCGGCGACTCCTACCTCTGACTCGTCCGGGAACTCCCGGACGGTCTCCGAACGAGGGACGACCGAACCGACCGCCGGTCCGACACCGGTTGCCCGGCCCGTGTCGCCGCCGCGGTCCGGTCCGGACTCACGATTCGTGTTCTGCAGTTCGAGCCGTTGCCCCTGCCGACTCACTCGCCCCGGTCGCTCTCGCGCACCCGAATCGAACTGCCGAGGTACTTCGAGAGGGTCTCGTCGACGGTCGTCGCGTTGAAGCTGTTCGTCCCGTCGGTTCCCTCGATATCGTCCTCGATGGCACGCTTCAGCGCCGAGAGGTACTCGGGGTCGGTCTCGAGTTCGCTGAACCGCACCGAGGAGACGGGAACCGAGAGCAGCGACTCCGCCTCGTCACGGAGGTGGCGCTCGTCGCCCGCCTCGCCGCGCCAGAGGTTGTCACGGAAGAACAGCCAGCCGTCCTCGCCCGGCGGGTCGGCGGGTATCCGAAGCACGGTCTCGAACTCGTTCGGGTCGACGCGGGCCCCCTCGGGGTCGAGGCGGAAGCGGACGCGAAAGACGTAGGCGGCGTTCATTCGTCCTCTCCGGCGGCTCAGAACTCGTCGTCGAACAGCCCGGCGAGGCGGATGTCCTTCTCGGTGATGCCGCCCTCCTCGTGGCTGGTGAGGCGGACCTCGACCTCCTCGTACCGGATGGTGATGGTCGGGTGGTGGAACTCCTCCTCCGCGACCTCACCGACGCTCTGAGCGAAGGAGACGCCCTTGAGGTAGTCGTCGAACTCGTAGACGCGGACGATCTCGTCGTCCTCCCGTTCCCAGCCTTCGGGCACGCGGTTGTCGACCTCGTCGGCGTCGAGTACTTCGGCCATGGCCGCACTGTCGACCGGTGGGCGGTTAATGGTTTGCCCGTGGACGGTGGGAGAAAGTGCTAGAACGTGCTCGTCGAGGGGAGAATCAGTCGTCTGCGAACCCTTCGACGACGCTCTCGGGGATGTCCGCGTCCTCGGGCACCGCCGACGGGGCGAACTCGGGCGCGCGGTCGAACTCGGGGTCGAACAGCTTCATCGCGGTGTGGATGGTCGACCAGTCGTCCTCGGCGGCGGCGTCCCGGAGGCTCTTCGTCGGCGCCGCGAGCAGTTGACCGACCAGCGAGTCGGCGAGGGCGGCGACCGTCTCGCGCTGTTCGTCGGTGAGCTCGCCCTGCGATTCGAGCTTGTTCAGTGCCGTCTCCAGCTCGCGGCTCTTGACGCGCTCTGCACCCTCGTACATGGCGCTGACGGCCTCGTCGGCGCGCTTGCGCTTGAACGAGTCCAGCAGGCGGTCGAGCTCGTCGTCGATGAGCGCCTCCACCTCGCGGGCGGCCGCCTCGCGGTGGGCCTTCGTCTCGTCGGTGACGGCTTCGAGGGCGTCGATGTCGTGCACGACCACGTCGTCGACCGCCTCCACGCCGGGCGCCACGTCGCGGGGCTGGGCGATGTCGACGACGACGGTCCGGCCGGCGGCTTCGAGCGCCGACCGGTCGAGGACGTACTCGGGGGCCCCGGTCGCCGTGATGACGACGTCCGCCTCCGTGGCGGCGGCGGGGGCCGCGTCGAGGCCGACGGCTCGGGCCTCGGTCGCTAACTCCTCGGCGACGTGCTCGGCGTGGGGGACGGTGCGGTTGGCGACGAGCACGGTGCCGACGCCGGCGGCGGTCAGCGACCGGGCCGCGAGCGTCCCCATCTCGCCGGCGCCGACGACGAGCGCGGTCACGCCGTCGAGGTCGGTCTCCCGGGCGGCCAGTTCGACGGCGGCGCTCGCCAGCGAGACGACCCCTTCGTTGATGGCGGTCTCGGTGCGGGCGCGCTCGCCGACGTGGACGGCCTTGGTGAGGGCGTCCTCGAGCGTCGGGCCGAGGCCGCCGACGGCGCCGGCCTCCGCCATCGCCGTCTTCACTTGGCCGATTATCTGGTCCTCGCCGACGACGAGCGACTCCAGCCCGCAGGCGACACGCATCAGGTGGCGGATGGACTCCTCGTGACCGAAGCGCTCGACGGCGTCCTCGCGGGCCAGAGGGACGAAATCCTCGAGCGCCGCACGGCCGGCGGGGGCGTCGTCGCTCACGACGTACGCCTCGACGCGGTTGCACGTGACGAGGACGAACGCCTCCGAGACGCCGTCGCGTCCCAAGAGGTCCGAGACGGCCGTCCGTTCGTCGGTCGGCGCCACGGCCTCGATTTCGTCGACGCCCGCGCGCCGGTGCGAGACGCTGACGCTCGAGATGACTCCGGCGGTCACCGTGACGGGTCACCCCCGCTGTTCCCCACATCTTCGGCGTCGAGTTCGTCGAGTTCGTTCCGTATCACGCGCGCTGCCTCTTGCCCCGCCTTGGAATCCCCCGTACGTAAAGCCTTCCAAACAGTATCGCTCCGAACCACCGCTCTGACGGCCGTTCGCCGTCGCTCCGGGGCGATTCCGCGAGCCTTCAGGTCGGCCCGTACCTCGGCGCTCAGCGTCGCCATCGCCCCGGCGCCGGCTAGTTCGTCCTCGAGACGCTCGCGCAGGTGTTTCGAGAGCGCGGGACTCCCCCCGCCGGTCGATATCGCCACCGTCACGGGGTCGTCGCGGACCGTCGCCGGGACGACGACGCTCCCGGCCTCCCGACCTCCGGACTGGTCGGTCCGATTGACGAGCGCACCCGCCTCGCGGGCCGCCCGTTCGACCGCGGCGTTCAACTCGCCGTCGTCGGTGGCGGCGACGACGAGGACCGGCTCCGCCCGCCGGACCCACTCGCCGACGGAATCGGGCGTCGGCGCCGCTCGCACGAGGTCGACGCCGGCACCCTCGCCCTCCACGTCGTCGCCCCACGACTCGGCGTCGTCGAACCGCGCGTCGAACGCGGGGCTGACGACGACCACGCGCGCTTCCCGGGCGAACCGCCGGGCCTTCCGTGCCCCAACGGAGCCGCCGCCGACGACGAGCACGGTCTCACCCGCGAAGTCGTGGAACAGGGGTATCATCGGCGACGACCCCCGCGGTGGGTGACGGTGCGAGCGCCGCAGTCGGCGTCGACTCGGGCCTGACAGCCGGCGACGACGCGAGCCGCCACACCCGTGGTCGGGTGGGGTTTCGAAAGGGGCCCGGCTCTCGGGGAAGGCGGCCGACACAGGCACCGCAGGGAGCGAGCAACGCGAGCGACTGAGGAGCACGGCGAGGCCCCCGACCCGAGAGCCGGGGGGCTTTCGCGTGCATCACGGCTTCGGTGAATGGCCCGATGACGATTCCTGCTCATCCCGAAACGATTCACTCCAAGGTGTTCGCCGCGGCGCGCTCGTCCAGCCTGATGCCCGTCTTCTTCAGGATGCGCGTCGAGAACAGCGTGTCCCAGTTCGACTCGCCGTCGGCCTCCGTGGCCGGTTCCTCGTCTACCGCCCAGAAGTCGGCCATCCGGTCGCGCACCTGTTCGATGCGCTCCCCGCTCTCCGCCTCGCTTCGGCCGTGGGTCATCGCGAAGAAGTTGTACGGCCAGACGCCCTCGTGGCGCGGGCGCTGATAGCAGTGGGTGACGAAGTCCAGCGAGGCGATTTCGGGACCGACCTCGGCGACGAGGTCGTCGGGGACGTCCCAGACGGTCATCCCGTTCTCCGTGTAGCCGAGCGCGTAGTGGTTGGGGACGACCCCGACGCGGCGGACCTTCCCCTCCCGCTCGAACCGTTTTATGGTCCGGACGACCCACTCGGTGTCCGTGCCGAGCGCGTCGGCCACGTCGGCGTAGGGGGTCTCCGTGACCGGGAGTCCGCCCTGAATCTCCAGGACGAGGTCGCGCTCCTCGGGGGTGAGCGAGTCGCGGCCGGAGCGCTCGACCGCGGGACCGAGGTCAGAGAGGTTTACGTTGCCGTCGGGGATGGGACCGTCGAGGAGGAACTTCGCCTCGACGCGGAACTCCCGCTCCTTGGGGAGGTTGTACGTCTCCTCGCCCGTCTCCTCCTCGATTTCGGCGAGCACCTCGTCGACGCGGTCGGGGTCGGCGACCGAGACGACGAACCACATGTTGAGGTGCGGATGGGCGCGCTCGTAGTTGTGTGCGACCTCGCGGTGGGCGTTGACGAGTTCGGCGTGCTCGTCGAAGCGCTCGGGCGGGGCGTGGGTGGCGACGAGCGTCGCCGCGCCGCCGATTTCCTCGGCGTTGACGAGCGCGCCGAACCGCGAGAGGACGCCGCGCTCGTCGAGGTCGCGGACGCGGGCACAGAGCTCGACCGCCGACACCTCGACGCCGCGTTCGCGCAGGGCGGCGGCGGCCGGCTCGAAGGGGCGTTCGACGACCGGGAACCCGCCCTGGAAGGCGTTGAGGACGGCGCGGTCGAGCGTGGAGAGGTCGGCGTCGACCCGTTCGCGTTGCATACGCGAGGCTCGGGACGGACGCGGGATAAGCGTCTCGGAGCCGCCGCTCGACGACTCGATGCGGCGTGGGGCGTCAGGTGCGTTTCCCCCGGTCCCCGCTGGACCACCCGACGACTCCCGGACTTCCCATCCCTGGTGAGAAGCACGCGAAGCGAAGCACCCCCAGTACATAAATCTTCGTCACATACAGATTTTTCGACAAGTGTGTGGACGCCGCCCCAGGTTGCATGCCGGCCGACCGCGGGCGCGTCGTTCAGTCGCCGAGGACGCTCGTGACGCGGTAGCCGCGCTCTTCCACGTCGGCGACGAGGGCGTCCTGGTCGGCGTCGGCCTCGTAGTAGAACACGATGTCGAACGTCCCCTCGCGCAGCAGCTGTTGACACTCCCAGACGAACTCGTCGTCCTCCAGTGTCAGGCCGTGGAACTGGTTCGACGCGAAGTTCGTGTCGTCGTTGCCAGCGTAGATGTACGTCTCGCCCTTGCCGGCGTGCTCGGCGATGGCGTCGTTGAGCTCGACGGTGAGTTCGTGCATCTCGAGGTCCTCGTCGCTCCCGAGGTCGGTGTGGACGATGAGCCCGTTGAGCTGGATGTCGCCGGGTTCGAGCAGCGCCTTCGTCCGGCGGTAGAGGTCGTCGTCGAGCGTGTCGCTCATGGCCTACGGTGGCCGCCGGTCGGTAATACGGGTGGCGGTTCGTCGGCGGGGGTCGCGCCGCAGCCGTCGACGTCCGGTCACCTCCGAGGCCCCTCCGACGACGGCCCGCGTCGGCCAGCCGTCGTCCGTTGCACAAGACACATCAACCCCGACGGCGACGGTGCGGGTATGTTGCGTCGGGCGCGGTCGGGGTTCGTCAGGGCCTACGAGCGACTGCTCCACCGGGAGGGGGAGGTGGGCGAGGGTCCGAGTCACGTCGCCATCATCCAGGACGGCAACCGCCGCTACGCCCGCAGTCAGGGGGACGACGCGCCGGAGGGCCACCGCGCCGGCGCCCGGACCACCGAGCAGGTCTCCGAGTGGTGCAAGGAGCTCGGCGTCGAGGAGCTCACCCTCTACACCTTCTCGACGGAGAACTTCGAGCGCCCGCCCGAGGAGCGCGAACCGCTCTTCGACCTCATCGAGGACAAGCTGTACGAGTTCGCGGACGCCGAGCGCGTCCACGACGGGAACATCCGCATCCGCGCCATCGGCGACATCGAACGGCTCCCCGAGCGCGTCCGCGAGGCCGTCGACTACGCCGAGGCGCGGACGGCCGACTACGACGAACTCACGCTGAACGTCGCGCTCGCCTACGGCGGCCGGAACGAACTGCTCCGGGCCGCCCGCGACGTGGCGACCGCCGTGAAGGAGGAGGGGCTCGACCCCGAGGAGGTCACGGCAGAAGAGGTCGAACGCCGGCTCTACCGCGGGAGCGTCCGCGACGTCGACCTCATCATCCGTACCGGCGGCGACGAGCGTACCTCCAACTTCCTCCCGTGGCACGCGAACGGGAACGAGGCCGCCGTCTACTTCTGTGCGCCCTACTGGCCGGAGTTCTCGAAGGTCGACCTCCTGCGGGGCATCCGCACCTACCAGTCGCGGGAAGCGTCGTGGCAGCGCACCCGCACCGAACGGGCCGTCGCGCTGGTCCGGGCCATCGCGGGCGTCGAACTGGAGGAGGCGAGCACCGTCGCCGCGCGGCTCCGCGAACAGCTCCCCAGCGGCGGGGCGAAGCAGGTGTCCGCCGAGTTGGAACGGCAGGACGCGACGGAGTAGCCGGCGGCTGGCGGGCGTCGACGAGGCGTCGAGTAGTCCCGAGTTCGAGGGACAGGAACGAACCGGCCGTTCAGCGGCCGTGCTGTGCGTGGCCGCACTGGCCGCACTGGTACATCGAGTGGGCGCTCCCCTCGCCGACGGGGTTCCAGTCGCTCTCGGCGCCGATCCAGTCGCTGACGTGTCCGCACTGGGTACATTGCATGGGAATCACCGTAGTGAGTGTGCCGTGTTACCGACCAACGCGTCGTATGGGTGCACCTGTCATAAACTCCCGGGAGAGTTGGTCACTGTTTCACACGGTTCGGTACGGAGACGAGGTCGGTCGGGCGAGCCGAGACGGGGGTCGGTGTCTCGGCCGAGCCTGGGAAGCACGGCTCGCCACGTTTCGGCCTACCGCCCGAACCACCGGTGAGCTGTGCTCACCGAGTTTCGGGCGTCTCGCTACGCTCAACGCCCGAACCGCCGTCGCTCACCTCGTTCGCGACGAGGCTCGGACGCCTCACTTCGTTCAGCGTCCGAACCGCCGCAAGCGGTTCTGGTAGTCGAGCACCGCCCGGAGGTAGTCGCGTTTGCGGAAGTCCCGCCAGTTCACGTCGGTGAAGTACAGTTCCGAGTAGACCGACTGCCATATCATGAAGTCGGAGAGGCGTTCGGCGCCGGTCTTGATGACGAGGTCCGGCTCCTCGGGGAAGACGAGTCGGGACTCTACGTCCGTCTCGTCGATTTCCTCGGGGTCGACCTCGCCGGCGGCGACCTCCTGGGCGACCCCCCGGACGGCCTCCGCGAACTCGCGCTTGCCGCCGAGGCCGATGCTCACCTGGATGGGCGCGTCGGCGCGTTCGGTGTCGCCCGGGCTCCGGACGGCGACGGACCGCGGGGCGTCGACCTCCCGGAGTTCGCGTTCGAGCGTCGGGACGACGGCCTCGTCGAGCACCGAGACGGAGATGGTGACGCGGTCGGCGCCGTACTCGAACGCCCAGTCGAGAAACTCCGCGAGGGTGTCGTAGGCGCCGTTCTCCAGCAGGTCACGCTCCGTGATGACGACGGCGACGTGAGCCGGGGGCGGCGCGTCGTGTCGGCGGTGGCGGACGGCGAGGTAGGCGTCGTACAGTCCCACGGCCGCACGTCGCGGTCGAACGCCTAAACGGCTTCGTGTCGGGAGGGTTAAGTGGCCCTCTGCGGAATCTCCGGGCGTGACGACCCCACTCCGTCGTGCCGGCGGGTTCGCCGCCGTGGGGACGCTCTCGCTCGCCGCGGCGCCGCTCGGCGTCGGAATCGCCGTCGCGTTCGGCGCCGTCGCCGCGGTCGCGTTCCTCGTCGACGACGGACCCCTGTTCGAACTGTTCGCCCGCGTCGGCGACCGCGAGGACGGCCGGCTCAACGGCCTCCTCGGGTTCTCGCTGGCGGCGGCCGGGCTGTCGCTGTTCGCGACGGCTCCGCAGTTCTCCCGGGAGACTGGGGCACCGCTCCCCGTCTACGCCTTCGTCGCGGGCGTGCTCGTTCTCGGCTACGGGAACCTCGGCGAGCGACTGGTCCAGACGGTCCGCGACGACCCCTTCCTCTCTGCCGCCGGCTTCACCGTCGTCGGCTTTCTCGCGGCGTTCCTCGGTCAGCTTGTCGTCTCGACGGTCGGCCGTGTCGCCGGCATCGACGCCGGGGCCGGAGCCGGTCCCGTCGTCACGGTGACCGTCGCCGACGCCGCCTTTCTCGCCGCCGCCGGGGCGCTGACGGCCGCGCTCCTCCGGTCGATGCTGTTCGAACGCGACGACCCGCTCGTGATGCTCTCGGTCGGGCTGCTCCTGTGGTTTCTCAGCTACCTCCCGACGAACGTGACGACGACCGGTGTCGCGGTCGCGCTCGCGGTCACCGTCGGCCTCGGCATCGTCTCCTACGTGCTCCAGACGGCCTCCATCGAGGGGATGCTCACCGGCGTCCTCCTCAGCCTGCTGACTATCGTCCTCGGCGGCGTCGGCTGGTTCGCCGTCCTCATCACCTTCTTCGCGGTCGGCGGCCTCTCGACGAAGTTCCGCTACGACGCGAAGCTGAGCCGCGGCGTCGCCGAGGAGAACGAGGGCGCCCGCGGCACGGGCAACGTACTCGGCAACTCCGCGGTCGCCCTCGCGGCCGTCCTCGCCTACGCCGCCAGCGCCGGCCTCCCGGTCGACGCCACGCTGTTTCTCTTCGCGTTCGCCGGCTCGCTCGCGGCGGCGATGAGCGACACCCTCTCCTCGGAGATCGGCGGCCTCTTCGACACGCCCCGACTCATCACCTCCCTCGAACGCGTGGAACCCGGCACCGACGGCGGTGTGACGTGGCAGGGCGAACTCGCGGGCGTCGCCGGCGCCGCGCTCGTCGCGCTCATCGCCTTCGCGCTGTTCGAGCGCGTCGACCTCCTCGGCGCCGGGGTCGTCCTCGTCGGCGGCGTGGTGGGGATGACCGTCGACAGCCTCCTCGGCGCGCTCGTCGAGGGCGACCGCGTCGGCAACGAGGCCGTGAACTTCCTCGCGACGCTCGCGGGCGCCGTCGCCGCCACGCTCGTCGCCCTGTTCGTGGTGGTTCCGTGACGGGCGCTTCGAGAGAACCGGCCGGAGGTGCCGAGATTCGCCGGGCGACCACCGCCGACCGCCCGACCCTCGTCGACCTCCAGCGACGCCTCCCCGAGCGCAGTCCCGAACTCCTCGACTACGGCGTCGTCGTCGGCGACGTGCTCGTCTCCACGGCGGGGGGACGGCCGGTCGGCTACCTCCTCCCGGCCCACGGCGACGGCGCCCACGTCGCCGAACTCGTCGTCGGCGAGAACCACCGCCGGGAGGGGCGCGCCACGGCGCTGCTCGACGCGCTGTTCGACTCCCTCCCGCCGGGCGACGAGGTGACCATCGCCGTCGCTCCGGACAACGACGCCGCGCTGGCGCTGTACGAGGGGTACGGCTTCGAGGTCGTCGAGGAGCGCGAGGGGTACTTCGCAGGCGGGCCGGCGTTGGTGTTGTCGCGGTCGGTGTCGCGGGAGCGGGAAGCCGAGACGACGGACGGCCGGTGAGCGGTTCGCGCCCGAGCGTCTGACCCCGCTTCGACTCAGGCAGGTCGGCTCACGTCCGTGACCGCGAGCGTGTCGCCGACCGTCAGTTCCAGTTCGTCCCCGTCGTACCCGAACGTGATGCGAACCCGCGGCGGGTCGGTCGAGACGAGTTCCTCCTCGACCGCCGCGTCGGTCTTCAGCGCGATGCGCGGGTGGGTTCGCCGACGCCGGCGGGGCTGTGTGTCAGCAGGACGTCGCGGTCGTAGAAGAACGCGACCACCGCCGGGTGGAGCAGGCAGGCACCCCAGGGCGAACACTCGCGATGCTGCTTGCAGACGGGGCACGTGAACTGTGCCATGGCGCGTTTCCGGCGCTCACAGGTCGGACAGACACCATCCGAGGCGTGGTCGGGACAGCAGTCGAGCCGGGCCTCGATGGGGCCCGAGCAGGTGTTACACACCCCTTCGAGGGAACACTCGAAGGCCCACTGCGCGCGGAGACGGGCCGCACGGAGCATCTCGAGGGGTTCGCGACCGGCGGCGCCACCCGGGTCGAACGTCGTCGCGATGTTCGTCCCCGGCGGGAAATCCTCCCGGTCGCCGAAGAACCCCTCACAGGCCGTACAGGAGAGGAAGAGCCAGCCGTCGCGGTACGTGAGGGTCGTTGGAGCGCCACACAGCGAGCAGTTGTCGTCGATGGGGGTCGCCTCGAAGGACCTTGGCCACGATGCCCACCTCGTGTCGCTGGCCGACACCACCGTCGACGCGGTGAACGACTGGACGAACTGGATGACGGCCGACGGGCTGGTGTCCGACGGGACCGAACCGGGGCCGTTTCTCGGCGGGGCGGAGACGGTTCTCACGCCGGACCTGCTCGACGGGGAGCCGGTCACCCAGTACGTCCACGTCGACCTGCACCCCGGCGAGTACGCGTGGGTCGCCGAGGTGCCCGACCCGGTGGACAAGGGGCTGACAGCGGCGTTCAGCGTCTCCGCGAAGAACTCGGCCGGTGGCGGGCCGGTCTGTGCGGCCCGGTGAGCGGGACTTCGCTCCCGGCGTCGACGTGTCCGGCGGACGAACGTCCCGTCAGTCCACTTTCAGCTGGTCGGCCGTCCGAATCCGCACGCTCACCGGCTTCTTCACGAACTCGCCGGTCGAGCGGGCGACGACGTGGGCGACGCCGCGCTGGGCGGCCACGTCGAGCACGCGCTGAGTCAACTCGCCGTCGACGACGACGACGTGCGGGACGGGGTCTGCGTCGCGGACCGCGTCGAAGGCGTCGCCGACCGACGCCTCGTCGACCGTCCCGAGGTCGGCGTCGAGCAGCCGTACGAGCCCGGAATCGGCGTCGACGACCTGCTCGACGTGCTCGGCGAGCGTCGGGGGCCGGTCGGGGTCGTCCGGTTCGTTGCCGGCGGCCGACGCCGAGTCGACCCCGGCTTCGGTCTCGGCAGTCGTCTCGGCGTCGCCGTCACCGGACTCGTCGGCTTCCGGGGTCGATTCGCCGTTCGGTTCGTCGCCGGTCGACTCGTCACCGGCCGAGCCGCCGCCGGTGGGCTCGTCGGTCTCGGTTTCGGTCTCCGAGTCGGGGGTGGGAGTCGCGGGAGCGTCAGTCGTCTCCGGCGACTCCGTCCGAGGGTCCGTGGGTTCCTCCGGGGCGGGCGTGGCGCTCCCGTCCGTGGCCGCGACGGCCGTCGAGGGGTCGGGCGGCGTGTCGGCGGTGGCGGCCGCCGCGGTCCCCTCGTCGCTTTCGACCTCGACGCCCTCGTCGGCGACGTAGCGCTCGTACGGTACCTTCCCGCGCAGGGCCGTCATCACCTCGTGGCGGGCGAGGTCCTCGACGGAGCGACCCTCGGGGGCGAAGGCGACGTAGTCCACGTCCCCGACCTGCGCGAGTTCGCGGAGGATGAGCTTCCCGCCGCGGTCGCCGTCGAGGAAGGCGGTGACGTTGCGCTCCTCCGACAGGGCCGCGACCGCGTCGGGGACGTTCGTCCCCTCGACGGCGACGGCGTTCTTGATGCCGTAGCGCAGGAGGGTGAGCACGTCCGCACGCCCCTCGACGACGATGACGGCGTCGGAGCTCTCGACGTGGGGGCCGGCCGGGTAGCCGGCGTACTCGGTGATGTCCTCGACGCGGACCGACTCGCGGACCTCGTCGAGTATCTCCCGGGAGCTCATCACGCTGTCGTCGAACGCCTCGCCGAGCAGCTCCTTCGCGCGGTCGACGACCTCACGCCGTTTGGCGGCGCGCACGTCCTCGACCTCGGTGACTTCGACCCGGGCGCGGCAGGGGCCGACCCGACTGATAGTCTCGAGGGCGGCGGCGAGGATGGCCGTCTCGACCTTGTCGAGGCTGCTGGCGATGGTGATTTCGCCGAAGGACTGGCCGTTCTCGCTGCCGATTTCGACGTCGATACGCCCGACTTTCGAGGACTGCTGGAGGTCGCGGAGGTCGAGGTCGTCCCCGAGCAACCCCTCGGTCTGCCCGAAGACGGCACCGACGACGTCGCTCCGCTCGACGACGCCGTCTGCCGTGATCGCCGCGTGAATGAGGTATTTGGATGTGTCGTCCATGATGGAATCCCCTCCGTGGGGTGATGATGGTGAATCCGAGACGGGTGAAACCGCTCGTCCTTATATAAGTTGCCCCCGCCGGAAATACCTATCGTACTGGAGAACGGTTTAAGCGGGTCGTCCGGGACGGCGGGCGAAAAGGGGGGATGGACCGGACTCAGAACAGCGGCTCGCCCATCGTCTCGCGGCCGAACGCGAGAACGACGAGCCCGCCGAGGACGAACGCCACGGCGAGGGGGGTCAGCGCGAGCAGGTAGCCGTCGGTGACGAGCGCGCCGGCCAGGATGGGGCCGACGACGGCCGCGATCTTGCCGACGCCGCCCGCGAACCCGTTACCCGTCGCGCGGGCCTCGGTCGGGAACAGTTCTGGGGTGTAGGCGTAGATGGCGCCCCACGCGCCGAGGGTGAAGAAACTCGCCGCGAGCAGGCCGCCGAAGAACGGCCAGAAGCCGGAGAGTCCGAGGCCGAACAGGCCAACGCCCGGCATCGCCGCCGCGAAGACGAACGTGAACACCCCCGAGAGGAGGAGGTACGAGCCGAGCGTCGCCTTGCGGCCGACCTTCTCGACGAGGTACGCGGCGCTGAAGTACCCCGGAATCTGCACCAGCCCGATGAGCACGAAGTAGAGGTAGACGTTGCCGACGACGTTCGCCGCGCCGACGGTCTGGGGCAGCCAGATGAACACGCCGTAGTAGCCGAAGTTGATGGCGAACCACGCGGCGGCGATCATCACGGTCTGCGTTCTGATGTCGGCCTCGAACAGCCGCGAGAAGTCCGCGGCGGGCGTCTCCCGCACGTCGGCGGCGTCGATGGGGGTGTACTCCTCGCCGTTCGCCTCGGCGATTTCGCGGATGCGCTCGTTCGCGCCCGCCACGTCGCCCGTGCGGGCGAGGAAGTACGGCGTCTCGCGGAGCTGAGAACGGATGACGAACACGAGCAGGGCGGGGAACGCCGAACTCGCGAACAGGAGCCGCCAGCCAGCGACCTCACCGAGGACGGGAACCGCGATGGTGCCAGCCTCGCCGGGCAACGCGGCGAGGAACGTCCACGCGAGGGCGACCGCGAGGATGTTGCCGATGGGCCAGAACGCGTCGAGGTAGACGAGGTAGCGGCCCCGCCGGTCGGTCGGCAGGTGTTCCGAGAGGTAGGAGGTGTCGACCGCGAGCGCGCCGCCGAGGCCGACGCCGGTGAGGAATCGCAGGGCGAACCCGGAGCCGAACCCCGTCGCGAACGCCGTCAGCCCGGCAAACAGCGAGTAGGTGAGGACGGTCCACTGGAACGCCCCTTTACGGCCGTAGCGGTCGGCGTACCAGCCCCAGCCCCAGTTGCCGACGATCATCCCCATCAGGCTCGCGGCGCCGAGCAGGCCGGCCGCGAACCCGGAGAGCCCCCACGCGCCGATGAGAACGGGGAGGGTGAAGCTGATGATGATGACCTCCATCCCGTCGAACGCCCACGCGCTCCCACAGATGGCGAGCAGTTTGCGGTGGTAGCGCCCCACCGGGATGCGGTCCATCACCTGTGACACCGAGACGGTGCCGCCGTCGGTCGCCGACGAGGTCGACGGATTCTGTCGTGCCATATCGCGTACCGGTCAGTAGGAGTCACCTGACTTAGTATGTTTGGATTGAAGCCACCAATAGAAGATACCGAAGAGAATTTTTCTTCAATACGCTCGTTCGTCGGTTGCCTAACCGGGATAGACACTGGTCGACGGACGACTACCGACACTGGGCGGCCCGGCCCGACGCCACTGGGTGTGGTCCCCTCCGCGCCGAGGCGTAACCGCGATAACCCTCCGGTCCCGCGTACCGGTATGAACGAGGCGGAGACCGGAGCGCTCCTCGACCAGGAGACGCTCCACGACCGACAGACGGCGGGTTACCTCCCCGACTGGGCTGTCGAGCACTACGACTCCTTCCGCGAGGGGATGCTCGGCGAGCGCGACGGCGAGCCGTTCCCCTGTTACTTCGGCGTCGAGTCAGAACGGGCGGGCGACAACTTCTACACCTTCGTCGAGTCGACGACGCACCCCGACGCGCTGTTCACCCTCCGGCGCACCCTGCTCGAGTATCTCGACCGCTTCCCCAAGCGTGACGCCCCGTCGCCCCTCGTCGCCTTCTTCCGGCCCGACCCCGAGGTGACGACCGAGGCGGACTACCACGAGCGCCTCTGGAACGTCCTCGAGTTCCTCCACGTCCACGACCCCGAGCCGTGGCCGGCGGACATCCCGACCGACCCCGACGACTCGCGCTGGGAGTTCTGCTTCGCCGGGACGCCGATGTTCCCGACCTGTCGGGCGCCGTTCTACGACGCTCGGATGAGTCGGTACTGCCCGGTCGGCCTCGAAATCACGTTCCAACCGCGGGCGCTGTTCGACGGCATCACGGCCGACACCGAAGCGGGCCAGCACGCCCGCGAGGTCATCCAGTCCCGCATTGAGGCCTACGACGCGGTCTGTCCCCACGCCGACATCGGTGACTGGGGCGTCGATGGCGACCGCGAGTGGCCGCAGTACCTCCTCTCGGGGGACCCCGACCAGGCGCCCGACGAGTGTCCGCTGCGGGTGACCCGCCAACACCCGAAGGCGACCGTCCCCGAGCAGTGGGCGGTCTTGGGGGACTGAGGCGTGGCGGATTCGAGCGCGGGTTCGGAGGCGACGACGCCGAACGCGGACGACCTCGACCTCCCACCCGACGCCGCGCTCGTCCTCGTCGACTTCCAGGTCGGCTTCGACGACGCCGTCTGGGGCGAGCGCAACAATCCCGACGCAGAGAGCCGCGCCGCCGACCTCCTCGTCGGATGGCGCGAGTCCGGCCGGCCGGTCGTCCACGTTCGCCACGACTCACAGGAGGCCGACTCGCCGCTCCGCGGCGACGGGCCGGGATTCGACTGGAAGCCGGGACTGGAGCCGGAGGAGGACGAACACACCGTCGTCAAGCGGGTGAACGGCGCGTTCGCCGGGACCGGTCTGGAGGAGTGGCTGACCGGGCGCGGCGTGGGGACGCTCGTCGTCTGCGGGCTGACGACCGACCACTGCGTGTCGACGACGACGCGGATGGCCGAGAACCGGGGGTTCGACGTGGTGCTCGTCTCGGACGCGACGGCGACGTTCGCCCGCGAGGGGCCGGGCGACGTGTCGTTGACGGCGGAGGAGAATCACCGCGCCGCGCTGGCGCACCTGTACCGAGAGTTCGCGGATGTTTGGGAGTCTTCCGTGGTGGTGGACGCGCTGGAGTGAGCCGGGAGTAGGGAGCCGTGCGGGACCGAAGGTCCCGCTTGCAGCCGGCGGCACCGTCGTCGGCGACGCCAGTGGCTGAGTCGCGGCGGCGCGCGCCGACGCGACCTCTGTGTCGCGTCGGCTCTCGCGCGAAGGACCGCGGCCGCTCCCGTGGCGGCCGTCCGGAGGCTGGGGAGGTGTGAGGCTGTGCTGTAGGTGGGACTTCGAAAGGGGCCGTCGTCTCGGCGGTAGCTGACGAAGCAAGCACCGGAGGCGAACGAACGGAGTGAGTGAGCCGAGGCGCACAGCGAGTCAGAACCGCCGAGACGGCGGGGGCTTTCGTCAATTCGTCCGGAAACTGTAGCTCGCTCTACTCTCGGTTTGCTAGACACGAACGCACTCGGAGTCGATACTACCAGGGTCGAAGTCACACGACCGACCCGGTCGTGAACGGAGCGGCGACGCTCACGAAGCGTACTTCGCGTGACCAAAATCCGAAAACGGCGAAACGACGGTGAAGGGAAAAGGCCGGCTTACTCGTCCGACTCGTCGTCGTCCTCGTCGGACGCCGCCATCCGCTCCGCGCGCTCCTCGCCGCGCTCGGAGAGCTCCGCGCTGCCGCCCGCGTCCTCGATGAGTTCGCGGGCGCGGTCGGTGAACGCGTCGGCGACGACGTGCAGCTCCTGGCGGACCTGCCCGCCGGCGAGCACCTTCACCACGTCGGCGTCGTAGGCGTCCTCGACGACATCGCGGGCGTCGAGACGGTAGCCGTCACCCTCCTCCTCGGCGAGACCGTCGGCGGCGTACAGCGCCGCGTCCTCGTCGAGCTTCTGCACGCGCACCTCGAGGACGTCCTCCTGGGCGTCCTCGGGGCGCTTGAACCCGTGCTTCTCACGGGAGGGGTAGTTGTGCATCTCGTGCTTGTCGCGGCCCGCCTTCCCGCGACCGCCGCGGTTTCCGGCGCCGCGCCGGTTCTTGTGCGTGCCGCCGCCGTGCGTGCGCGAGCCGCGCTGGCGTCGCTTCTTGTCCGTCATCGCATGTCCTCCAGGAGTTCGTCGATCTGCTCGGTCGTGTGCTTCCCGAGCTGACCGCCCTCCTTGGTCGGGTGCTTGATGCCACGGTGCCCGCCGCGCGGCGGGTGGAGGCGGAGCGCAGGCGAGAGCCCCTGCTCCTTGAGGTGCGTCTCCTCGGCGTGGATGGCCTCGGCGAGCGCCTCGAAGGAGTCGTACTCCGTGTTGTCGGCGAGCCACTGCTCGTCGACGGCCTCCTTCCCCTGGAGGGGTTCGGCGCGCTTCGCGAGCAGGGTGGCGACCGTCTCCACTGAGGGTTCGCCGTAGGCGACGTGGTCGTTGACCTTCGTCACCATCCCGGTGTACGTGTCGCTCTCGGGGATGAACACGCAGTGGTTCACGTTGTGGATGTTGAGCATCTTCAGCGTGTCGCGCTTGTCCTGCGGCAGGTCCTTCTCGCCGCGGAGCTGCACGACCGCTTTCATCGCTCCACCTCGCGGCGCTTCTCGCGGGCCCGTCGGGGCATCCGCGACTGCGAGGCGTTGGTCAGCGCGTTGTAGGTCGCCTTCGCGAGGTTGACCGTTGTACGCGTGTTCCCGTTGGACTGCGTCCAGGCGTCCTGCACGCCGGCGAGTTCGAGGATGTTACGGACGGTCGGCGCCGCCGCGAGCCCCAGTCCCTGCGGGGCGGGGATGATCTCGACGGTGACCGAGCCGGCCTTCCCCTCGGCCTTCCGGGTGAGGGAGTTGACGCCGCCGGGGCGGTCCTCCCACGAACCGGAGCCGCGGTCCACGGAGATGATGTTCAGCTTGGCGACGTTGATGGCCTTCTGGATGGCCGAGCCGACCTGGTCGTCGCGAGCCTCGGCGTAGCCGAGGAACCCGTCCCGGTTGCCCACCGCACAGACACACCGGAACTTCACGCGCCGACCGGAGTCGGTCATGCGCTGGACCATGTTGATGTCCAGCACCTCGTCGTCCAGTCCGGGGAGGAGCTGGTCGACGATCTCGGACTCCTTCAGTGGCAGGCCCGAGTCGAGGGCCTGCTGCATGTCGGTGATGTCGCCGTCCTGTACCTTGCGGCCGAGCCGCGTGCGCGGCTCCCAGCCGTTGTTGTTTCGGCTCATGAGTCGTCCTCCTGCAGTCGACCGAGCACGTCGTCGAAGTGCTCGGGCAGTTCGGTGGCGTCGAACTCCCCGCCGTAGAGCGGCTCGTCGAGCTGCTCTGCGTACTCGGCGATGTGCTCGCCGCGGTTACGCGACCAGTCCGCCAGCACGCTCTCGTTGTGGGGAATCTCGAGCCCCGCGTCGATTGCGCCTTCCTGTACTGCGAACGCTTTGCTTCCCGGCGTCGCCGTGTTGAGACCGATGTCGAGGACCGCCTCCTCGAGGCCGGCCTCGACCGCGCGCGTGCCGGCGAGGTAGCCCGTCAGGTACGCTGCGGGGAGGTTCGCGGTCGGCGCCTCCCAGCCGTACTCCGACAGGTCCTCGCTGGTCGCGGCGGCGTGAATCTCGTCGCCGTTCGGACCGGGTGTCGCCAGCTGCGCCCTGACGTGCTTGTTCGACAGGCGCGCGACGAGGCGCGGCTTGCCGGATTTCAGCAGGCGCAACCTCTGATGGTAGTCGGTCCGAACCTCGCGACGGCGACGCATCGGGACGCGGTATCGTGGTCCTGTTGCCATTTTACTCGTCCTCCAGCGTGATGCCGTAGTTGTTCCGGATGTACGCTTCGAGCCGGTCCACGCTGTCGAACTCCCCGCCGGACGCCTTGTTGTACAGCGTTCTGTACTGGGTCCGGTCGAGGGGTCCGTCGTCGCGGAGCTCCTTGAGGCGAGCCCGCTGGGCGCGGATTCGGCTGATCCATTCGTCCTTCGAGTTCTGGCGGCCGCCGGACTTCCCCTTGCGGGAGCCCGGGCCCTTCCGGTGGCCGTAGGCGCGCTTCTCGTTGCGCTCGCGGGCGCGACCGCGGGAGTTCCCCTTGGCCTCCTCGGCCCGGATGGTCCCCTGGTCGACCAGCTCGCGAACGTCCTCGCGCGTGATGGCCTCGGCGATCTCCGCCTGAGCCTCGGGGTCGAACCAGACGCTGTTCTTCCCGACGTCGAGGATGTCGGCGGCCATTCGCTTCTGTGCCTTCAGGTCAGTCATCCGTCGACCTCCACTTCGACGTAGGTCGGGTTGAGGACGCGAATCTCGCGGTCCTCACACTCGTCCTCGATACGCTCGCGCTTGCGACCGCCGACGCCGCTGGCGATACGGACCGCCTGCGTGTCGGGGTCGACGCCCTCGAGGTCGTTCGTGTTGTGCACACGGACCTCCTCGAAGCCGCTCGGGTGCAGACCACGGGCGGCCGTCGGCGAGCGGAAGCCCGCCTCGACCGTGTCGCCCTTCCCCTTGATGCCGCGGCGCTGCTTCGAGAGCTGACCGCGGGGGCGGCGCCACGAGGTCGGGACGCGCTTTTTCTTGTGGTAGTCCTGCCGGTTGAACTGCGGCGTGGACTCCCGGTGCTTCTGGCCGAGTGCACGAGCCGTCTCGTCGTCGAGTTCGGGCGTCTTGTCGGCGTGTCCGCGGGGACGCAGTTCCGTCTCCACGTCCTCCTCGGGCTCCTCGGGTTCGCCCTCGTCTTCGACTTCGGCCTCGGTCTCGTCCTCCTCGCGGACTTCGAGCCCGCCGACGTCCGCCTTGATACGGGCGGCGAGGGCGTTACCGATGCCCTCGACGTCGGCCAGCTCGGACTGGCTCGCGGCCTTGACGTCCTCGACGGACTCGTAGCCGGCCTCGCGCAGCGCGTCGGCCTTCGACGGGCCGACACCGCTGATGTCCTCGAGGTCCTCGGGACCCTCGTCTTCGTCCTCGTCGACGACGACTTCCTCGTCCTCGTCGAGCTCCGACTCGACGCCCGACAGCTGGGCGACGATGTCGGCGGCGAGGGCCTCGCTGATACCCTCGACCTCGGTCAGCTCCTCGGCCGTGGCCTCGCGCAGGTCGTCGACCGATTCGTAGCCGGCGTCCGCGAGCGCCTCGGCCTTGGAGGGACCGACGCCGTCGATGTCAGTTACGTTCTCGATGTCGTCAGCCATCAGGCCTCACCTGCCTTCGTGGGTTTCTGGGTGATGTACACGCCGTCCTGGAAGACGCGGGTGTCTTTGCCCTTGACGCGCGTGAGCTGTTCGATGTCGGCGGCGGTCTGGCCCACGTCCTCCTTGCTCGGACCGGAGAGCGTGAGCTCCTCGCCGTCGACCTGGACCTGCGTGTCCCCGCGGACGGTCGTCCGGCGGTCGGCCTTCTCGCCGAGGAAGTTCGAGATGACGACTTCGTCGCCCTCGACGTCGACCTGCATCGGGAAGTGGTTGTAGAACACTTCCATCTCGTACTCCCAACCGTCGGTGACGCCGTGGAAGGCGTTCCGGATGTGGGAGGCGAAGGTGCCGAGCGTCGCGTTCGTCTTGGCGTCGGTCTCGGGCGAGGAGACGACGACCGCGTCGACGGTCTCGCCGTCCTCGCTCTCGGTCTCTGCTACGTCCACCGAGACGTTCGGGAACCAGAGCCGTCGCGTGACGGACCCGTTCGGCCCCTCCACCGTCAGGTCGAAGTGGTCGACCTCGGCGGACACGTCCTCGGGGATCTCGATTTCGATTCGGTTCTCTGACATGGTCAGTATACGTATGCGATGACCTGGCCACCGATGCCCTGGTCGCGGGCCTCGTAGTGGCTCATGACGCCGTGGCTGGTCGTGACGACGAGTGCCCCGTAGTCGCGGGCGGGGAGGAACCGCTTCTCCCACTTCTCGAAGTCGTTCGCGCCCGCCGAGTAGCGGGGCTTGACCGCGCCGCATCGATTGATGGCGCCGGTCAGTTCGACCTCGAACTTCCCCGACTTGCCGTCTTCGACGAACTCGAAGCCGTCGATGTACCCGCGGTCGTAGAAGACCTCGAGGACGGAGCCGATGATGTTCGAGGCGGGCTCTACCGTGTGCGTCAGGTGGCCGACGCTCTCGGCGTTGTCGACGCCGGAGAGCGCGCCACTGAGTGGGTCGTTTTCCGCCATGGTTATCGGTACTTCTTGAAGCCCATCGAGCGGGCGACCTCGCGGAAGCACTGCCGGCAGAGGTTGATGTCGTACTTCCCGACGAGCCCCTGCTTGCGGCCACAGCGCCGGCACTCGTTCTGATTGCCGGTGCGTCGGCCCGTGTGCTCCCCCGTCACGTCGCCGTCCGGGGTCTGTTCGTCGTGCTGGCTCTCGCTCATTCGTCTACCTCCACGTCGAAGTTCGCCTCGAGGTAGGCGACCGCGTCGTCCACGGTCAGCTTGTGCCCCGAGGGGATGGAACGGGTCACCTTGTCGCGCTTGGCGACGCGGTAGCCCGGCCGGACCAGGTTCACCGTCACGTCGAGCCCGTAGATGCCGACGTTCGGGTCGTACTCCTGGCTCGGGAACTCGGTGTGCTCCTCGACGCCGAACGAGAAGTTGCCCGCGTCGTCGAACTGCGAGCGCTTCAGGTCCGTCAGCGGGAGCGCCGTCTCGAGGAACTCCTCGGCGGTGTCGCCGCGCAGGGTCACCTTCGCGCCGACGGGAGTCCCCCGCCGGACGCCGAAGTCCTGTCCGGCGCGCCCGGACTGGGTCCGGACGCTCTCCTGACCGGTGACCGCTTCGAGGATGTCCTCGGCCTTGGCGAGCTCGCGCCCACCTTCGCCGACGCCCATGTGGACGACGACCTTCTCGACGGTGGGTTCGCGCATCTCGTTGTCGAACTCGGAGTCGGCGCTCATTCCTCAGTCACCTCGTCCTCGTCCTCGCTTTCGTCCGCCGCCTCGATGCGGGAGTCGTCGTCGGTGTCGGTCGTCGTGACCGCGTCCTCCTCGTCGCCGACGAAGTTCTCGTCGATGACGACGAGGTACTCCTCGACGGTCTCGAAGCCGTCGCCCTCGTCCTGGGAGACGGAGACGGTGTTCGACCCGGAGCCGGGCGTCACCCTGATCTCGTCGAGCGTGCCGACCTTGCCCGCGTGGGCGCCGTCGACGGCCGTGACGAGCGCGCCCTCCTCGTAGACGAAGTGGGCGACGACGTCCTTCGACTCGGAGTCGACGACGAGCGAGTCGCCGCCGGCGTACTCGGCGTCGTCGTCGACGACGAGCGTCGTCCCGTCGTGCAGCGAGAGCTGGACGTCCCCGCCGGGGACGTTGCGCTTGCCGACGACCTTCCCGAGACGGGACTCCGCGTCGCCCTCGTCGATGGGGGTCAGCGCGAGCCGACCGCCCTCGTCGGGGAAGACGCGGTAGTACTCGCCGCGCTCGGTGAACGCGATGATGTCGAACATGCCGATGGGACGGCGGTGGTCCGACACGGCGTCGCCGTTGACGAGCACGGTGCCCTGATTCAGCGCGTAGCGCGCTTCCTTGACGGAGTCGACGTAGCCGAGCACGTCCCGCAGGACGATGACCAGCGGGACGCCGGCCTCACCGTGCGGGCCCGCGCCCGCCTTGACGGTGAACGTCTCCTCCTTCCGTTCGACCGGCCAGGAGTTCGGTACCGAGAGTCGCTTCTGGTGTTTCGTCATTCGTCACCCTCCGTGTCAGAGTCGGATTCGAGACGGGCCTCGCGGCGCTCGTCTTCGAGGTCCAGCTCGACGACGCGGACGTTCGAGGCGTCCAGCGGCCGGAGAACCTCCTCCCCGTCCGCCTTCTCGACGACGACGTCTTCGACTCGGATGACCTCGTCCGTGAGGTCGACCTCGGCCACCTCGGCCTCGGTGCCGGCGAAGTCGCCGCGGAGCACCTCGACGGTGTCGCCCGCGTTGACACGCACGTTCCGGCGCCCGTACTCGTCGCGGAGTTCGGGCGACAGCGGTGCACGGACCTGCTTCTGGCGCTCGTGCAGCGGCGCGTCGCGTCGCTGGTTTCGCTGTTTGCGTGGTTGTCGCGTCATACGATCATCGTGGCGGTGCTTGCGATGCTCCCGAAGCGCTCGGCGACCTCGCGTGCGATGGGGCCCTTGATCTCCGTGCCGCGGGGCTCCTGCATGTCGTCGATGAGGACGGCCGCGTTGTCCTCGAACTTGAGGCGAGTGCCGTCGGGGCGGCGGATGGACTTGCGCTGGCGAACGACGACGGCCTCGAGGACCTGTCGTCGCATCTCCGGCGTGCCCTTGGTGACCGAGACGGTCACCTTGTCGCCGATCCCGGCTTTGGGGTGTCGGTTCTTCGTCCCGGAGTAGCCGGCGACGCTGATAACCTTCAGCTGCCGGGCTCCGGTGTTGTCGGCGCACGTGACGAGCGAGCCCTTCTCGAGGCCCTGGGTGACGTCGGCCTTGAGAGCCTCCATCAGTTACCCTCCGGGCTCCGTTCGTCGGAAGCCCCCTCGGTCACGTTGCCGGTGGTCTCTTCGACCGCCTCGTCGGCGTGCTGGCTCGGGTCGACGGACTCGACCAGGTCGGCCGGGTCCGCGGACTCCAGCTTCTCGACGACGACGTGCGATTTCGTCTTCGAGAGCGGTCGGGTCTCAACTATCTGGACCGTGTCGCCGCGGTTCAGCTCGAGGCACGGCGGTGCGTGAGCTGGGACGCGGGAACGACGTTTCATGTATCGGTCGTACTTCGGCACGAACACGTCGTACTCGCGTTCGACGACCACGGTCTTCTCCATGTCAGTGGAGGCGACGGTGCCCTCGAGCGTCTGCCCTCGCACGGCGAGCGAGCCGTGGAACGGGCAGTCCGCGTCGGAGCAGGTCTCCTCCGGTTCCGGTACGTTCAGTCCTATCGCCATCTGGAATCACCTGTGGTTTCGGTGCGATGAGCGGGTCGTGAGAGCAGTGTTACCCCATCCACCGTAACGTAGACCGTATCCTGGCGGTCACGCGACGCGGAATCGGCGTCGCGCGAGCCCTCGTGGGTCGAGCCAGACTGCCCGGGGCGGACCCCGGGAGTTTCCGACCCCCGTTTGGACACGGACCCGGAGGCCTTGCGGCGCTCCGCGGCTTCATCTGTGGCTGTCGGCGCGTCGACCCGGTCCGCCTCCGTGGCGGCTCCCGGGCCGTCGCCGGCCGTTTCGGACGCCGACCGTGTGTCGGCGCCGTGTTCGAACCCGAGCGCGTCGTCATCGACGAGCTCGAACTCGAACGCCGTCCCCCGCTTGGGGACCTGACGGACCCGAGTCCCGTCGTCGAGATGCAGCGTCTGCTGGGTCTCGACGACGACACGGCCGGCTACCCCGACGAGGTCGGGGTTGTCGGCGTCGACCACCCGCGCGGAGAGGCCGTTGAGTTCGTGTCGCGTGAGGGTCTCGGGTGTCAGGCTCATCGTGGTGTTACTCGTCGTTGAAGTCGCCTTCTTCGCGCTGAATCGTCTTGATTCGGGCGACCGTCCGCTTCAGTTCGCCGATGCGACCCGGGTTCTCCGGGGCGCCACCGGCCGCCTGCACGGCCTTCGCGTTGAGGATTTCCGTCTCCATCTCCTCGAGTTCCGCCTCTCGCTCGGCGGGCGTCATGTCGCGGATCTCCTCGGTGTGGAGGATGGCCATTATTCGTCGTCCTCCGTGTCGGCCGCCGCGGAGCCGTCGGTCGACTCCTCCTCGTCGGCGTCGACGTCGACGTCGGCGTCCTCCTCACCCTCCATCTCGGCGACGAGGTCGGCAGCCTCCTGCTCGACCTCCTCGTCGATGTCGGCCTCGTCGGCCTCGGGCGTGGTCTCTTCGACCTCGGACTCGTCGGCGCCGGCCTCGTCGAGGTCGGGTTCGTCCTCCTCGACGTCGCCGGTTGCCTCCGGAGCCTCCTGCGGTTCCGGCTCGGCGGACTCGCTGCGGGAGGCGACGTCGCCGGTCTCCTCGATGACCTCCTCGACGACGTCCTCGTCGATGACCTCCTCCGCGGACTCCTCGCCCGCGTGCTCGCCGGGCACGTCGTCGGCGTCCTCGCCCTCGTCGGGGAGCTTCTCGTCGTCGGGCTCCTCGAGTAGACCCTCGACACCCTCGCTGGGCTCGACCTGCTCGACGGCCTCGACCTCGGCGTCCTCGGCGACGGCGAAGTCGTCGGGCAGCTGCGCACCCGGCGGGATGATCTTCACCGTGACGCCGATGGTGCCGAGCTTCATCACGGCGACGCCCTGGCCCGTGTCCACGACGGACTCGGCGGGCTCGCCGTTGTGCTTGATGTAGCCGCGGTTGAACTTCTCGTCGCGCGAGCGGGCGCCCGTGACCTTGCCGTTGAGCTTGATCTCGGCGCCGAGCGCGCCGGCGTCCATGATGCGGTCGATGGTCGTGTGACCCGCCTTGCGGAAGTACCAGCCGCGCTCGAGCGCGTTGGCGAGGCGGTCGGCGACGATGCGGGCGTTCAGGTCCGGCTCGTCGACCTCCTGTACGTCGATCTGTGGGTCATCGAGGTCGAATCGCTCCTCGAGCTCGCGGGTGACCTTCCGAATGTTCTTCCCACCTTTCCCGATGACCATCCCGGGTTTCTCGGCCTTGAGCACGATCTGCGTGCCCATCGGCGTCTTGGCGACGTCCATGCCGCCGTAGCCGGCTCGGCCGAGTTCGCTGGCGAAGAACTCGTCGATCTGCGAGCGCTGGAGCCCGTTCTCGATGAACTGGTGTTCGTCTGCCATTATTCGGCGTCCTCCTCTGCGATGATTATCTCGACGTCACAGAGCGTCGTGTTCCACGGGTCGGCGCGACCGAACGCGCGCGGCTGTCGACCCATGCGCTCGCCCACCTTGTGGGGAGCGACGTGTGCGATGACCATGGACTCGCCGTCGAACCCCTGCTCGTCGGCGTTGTTCGAGACGTTCTCGAGCAGTTTGAGGAAGTCCTCGCTGGCCTTCTCGGGGTAGCGTCCGGCGTCCCAGCCGTCGATGTCCGAGCGGTGACCGACCCCGGAGTTGTGCTGCTTGAACGGCACCGACTGCTTCTCGTCGACGACGTCCTGCAGGTACGCCTCGGCCTCGGCGACCGTCTTGCCCTTGATGGCCTTCGCGATGGCCTTGCTGTGCTTCAGGCTGATGGGCCGCTCCCGGAGCATGGCTTTCGCCGTCGTGTCGGGGTCGGCCTCGACGCTGTAGTTGATTCCCATGGTGTTACTTGAGGGGCACGAACTTCGAGGACCGGGTCGCGCCGATGCCGGCCTGGCCGTGCGAGACGGACTTGCGCGTCAACTGGAACTCGCCCAGGTAGTGTCCGATCATCTCGGGCTCGATGCGGACGCGCTCGAACGACTGGCCCGTGTAGATGGCGAACGTCTTGTCGACGAACGCCGGAAGCACCGGCATGTCGCGCAGGTGCGTCCGAATCGGGTTGTTCGCGGACTCCTCCGCGTCGAGTCGCTCGGCCTTCTCGATGAGCTTCTCGTGCTCCTGGGTGAGGCCTCGCTGGATGGTTCGCCGCTGGCGAGCGGGCAGCAGTTCGGCGACCTCGTCGACGTCCATCTCCTGCAGTTCGTCGAGCGTGTGACCGCGGTAGGTGAACTCACCTTCGCGGCCGGTTCGGTACTCCTGACTCATTGTTTGTTACCTCCTTTGCCGCCGCGGCCCGTGCGCCGCGAGGCGATGTCTCCGACCTTGCGTCCCGGCGGGGCGTCCCGCGAGACGGACTTGGGCTTGCCGGGGTGCTGTCGGCCGCCGCCACCGAACGGGTGGTCGACGGCGTTCATGGCGACACCGCGGACGCGCGGGTACTTCGTCCCGCGAGCCTTCATCTTGTGGTACTTGTTGCCGGCCTTGACGAACGGCTTCTCCGTCCGACCGCCGCCGGCGACCACGCCGATGGTGGCGCGACACTGCGGGTTGAGGCGCTTGACCTCGCCGCTGGGCAGCTTCACGACCGCGACGCGGCGGTCGTGAGAGAGCAGCTGCGCCGAGACGCCCGAGGCGCGGGCGAACTTGCCGCCGTCGCCGGGCTGGCGCTCGACGTTACACACCGGAACCCCCTCGGGAATCTCCGCGAGCGGGAGCGTGTTGCCGGGCTTGATTTCGGCGGAGACGCCGACCTGCAGTCGGTCGCCGACGCCGACGCCCTCCGGGGCGAGCACGAGGCGCTGGTCCCCGTCCTCGAACTGGACGGCCGCGAGCGGCGCGCTGCGTGCGGGGTCGTGCTCGATGTCGACGACCTCGCCCGCGACGGTGTCCGACTCCTCGGCCTTCTTGTGCGTGAGCTCTGCTTTGTATCGGTGCGACGGGGCGCGGAAGGTGGAGCCCCCGCGACCACGTCGCTGTCCCTGAATTCGTCGTCCCATTGTCAGAACACCCCGATGCGCGAGGCGATCTCCTGTGCGTCGTCGTCCTCGCTCAGCGTGAGCGTCGCCTTCTTTCTCCCCTGCGGGGTCACCTGCGTGTTGAGCTTGACGACGGACACGTCGTAGCGGGACTCGACTTCCTCTTTGATCTCGGGCTTGTGCGCGTCGAGGTCGACCATGAACTGGAGCTTGTTGTCGAAGTCCATCTGGTTCATCGCCTTCTCGGTGACCAGCGGGTGCTCGATGACGCTCATCGGCTCTCACCTCCGGTGAGAACGATGAGGTCGTCGTACGCACCGCGTGCGACGGAACTCATCGGTCGGCCACCTCCTCGACTGCGCTCTCGGTCCACACCGTCAGGCGGCCGGCGTGCGTGCCGGGCGCCAGGTCCTCGGCGTTCACGTCGCTCGCGGTGGCGACGTCGACGCCCGCCAGGTTGCGGGCGGCCTTCGACGGCTCGCCGCTCGTGACGAACAGGACCGAGGTCGGGCGCGTGTACTTCCGTCCGCGGGTCTTCCCGCGGCCGGCCCGAATTCGGCGGTTCTCGTCGGCGTGCTCGACGTCCTGGTGGATGCCGACGGCTTCGAGGAACGAGACGACCTCCTTGGTCTTCACGAGGTCCTCGAAGTCGTCGCTGACGACGAGCGGGAGCGCGAGGTCGTCGTCGAAGCGGTGACCGCGTTCGGCGACGAGTTCGGCGTCCGTCGTGGCCGCGATGGCCGAGCGGACGGCGAGCTTGCGCTCCTTCTTGTTCACTTTCTTCCCCCAGTCCTTCTCGGCTTTCGGCGGGTGGGCCTTGCGGCCACCCACGGTTTGCGGGACGCGGCGACCCTGCCCGTTCTCACGGGGGACGTGGGCCATGCCGCGACCGGAGCCGAGGGACTCTGCGGGCGTCCGCATGCCCGCGTAGGGGTCGGCGCCGTACTTCTGCTTCCGGTTTGCCTGGGCGGCGACGACGGCTCGCTCGATGAGGTCCGGCCGGTAGGCCGTCTCGAATACCTCGGGCAGGTCGAGCGTGCCCGCGTCCTCGCCGTCCAGGTCTCGAATGTTCGCTTCCATGAGTTATCCCTGGTTCGAGGCGGTGGAGACGTAGCGCACCTCGGGGTCGAGGCGCGGCTGGTCGTTCGGCCGGATGGCCGGGCGGAACCGCAGGAGCCGCTTGTCGGGGCCGGGCAGCGAGCCCTTCACGAGCGCGTACGGGCCGTCGACGACACCGTAATCGACGAAGCCGCCGTCGACGGAGGCTTCGTCGTCGTCGCCGACGTCGATGAGGCGCTTGTTGAGCTCGGTGCGCTGGTGGTAGCCCGTCTGGCCCTGCTGGGGGACGGTCGAGCGCACGCGGGAGGGGTTCCACGGGCCGAGGTTACCGATTCGGCGCCGCCACCCCTGGCGGGCGTGCTTACCCTTCCGCTTCTGGACGCCCCAGCGCTTGACGGGGCCCTGGGTGCCCTTCCCCTTCGTGATGCCGCTGACGTCGAGGTACTCGCCGGGGCGGAACACGTCCTCCATGGCGTGTTCGCCGCCCTCGGAAACGAGGTCGAGTGCGAAGTCGGCGCGCTCGGAGAGCGAGCCGCCGCCGACGCGAGTCTCCATCACGTCGGGTTTCTTCTTCGGCACGTTCACGACGTCGGAGGGGACGGTGTGCGTGACGACGCGCAGGTCCGAGACGCGTCCGTCGTCGATGAGCGAGCGCAGCTCGTCCGCGTCGTCGTCGAACGTGTCCTCCTCCGGCAGGCTGAGCGTCCGGTCGAGCTCCTCGTGGAACTCGGACGTCCAGACCTCGGTGAGCGGTTTCTTTCCATACGGCGTCTCTTCGTAGGCTCGGAGCGCGACGGCGCGCATCGGCGGGGTCTCGACGACCGTGACGGGCACCGACTCCTCCATCCCCTCGCGCGGGGAGTTGGACTCGTCGTTGACCATCACGACGTGGGTCATCCCGGCCTTGTAGCCGGCGAACCCCTGCAGTGCGGGCGACCCGTCGTCGTCGGGCCACGAACGGATTCGTGGCACCTCACTGGCCGCTCGCGTACGCGGGCCGAAGCCCAGCGAGCCTTTTCGTGGTCTGCTTGGTTGTGGCATGTGATCACTCCGTGAGTGTGAGGCAGGCGAGGGAGGCGAACAGAGCCTCTTCCGTTCGCACGACCTCGCTGCCTTGCCGCGGAATCGTATTCAGCCAGAGGTCGAACCCCGGATCGGCAACGGGTTCGACTCCGCCGGGTCCGGGGGAGTCCTTCCCCCCGGCGCCGGCGGCGGTCCCGGCAGCGGCGCCGACGTCGTCGACGTCGATGCCGAGGATGTCCGGCAGTCCTCGACCGGGGGCGCCGAAGGCGACGGTCATCCCGTCTGCCTCGACGTCCCGGGTCAGGTCTCCCAGCCACGGGACGGTGAGCGGCTGTCCGTGTCGCGACGTCGCGATGCGGACGCCGGCGTCCCTGCGGCCGAGGACTTCCGTGAGGTCCGTCCGTTCGACGACGTACCCCGGCTGGGGCTCGTCGACGAGGCGGGCACGGACCGGTTCTCGCGAAGAGATCCTGACGGTGACGCGCTCCCCCTCCGAGGGCTCCATTCCGTCCGGAGCGTGGAGGGAGATCGGGTGTTGCAGTCCGCAAGTGACCCGAACGCGGCCTTCAGGTCCGACCTCGGTCACGATTCCCTGTGTTAACGACTCCGACCCGTCGGGGGCAGAGCCGGTCTGTGACGCGACGCGCAGGGGCGGTAGCACGCCGGCGTACTCCAGTTCGTCGCGAACGTCCCACGCCTCCTGACGGAGGTGTGGGGGCGTCGCGGCGTACCGGAGCACGGTGACGACGAAGCCTTCACCCCAGCGGCGCTCCCCCGTTCGATCAGGGAAGACGACGACCCGGTCCGCGTTGAATATCGTCGCCGCGCGGGCGACGTAGCCGACCTTGCGAGTTGCCTCGCGTTTGTCTTCGGCCTCGCGGACGAGCGAGGACGGGATGCACACGGTGTGTGTCATGGCCCTCGTAGGGTCGCCGCGCCACTAGACTGTGACGATGATTCCCGATACGCGCCTAAAAGGGTAGCGAAACGATGGCGGGCTGAGAGGGCGTCACACCCACGGCGACCGGGGTTTCGTGCGTCGCCATCTCGTGGGAGGAACCCCCACGTCGTCCCCCGATTTTGGGGAGATTCCGGAACGCTTAATAACGGTCCGGCACTCAGCATGAAATGCGCAGAACGCGTGAACGCGCTGGTAGTGTAGTGGTATCACGTGACCTTGCCATGGTCACAACCTGGGTTCAAATCCCAGCCAGCGCACTTCTACAGGACTCACACACCAAGCGGCGCGTCTGGTCGCGCCGCGACGTGCCCGAGTCCGCTGTATGCGGAACGCTGTGATTTGAACCAGAGAGTGCAGCCAGCCAAGCGAGCGAAACGACCGTGGTTCAAATCCCAGCCAGCGCACTTCTGACGAAGCTACCCCACGAGCGACCGCCGTGCGTGTCGCTCGCCCGCGGTACGAGTCGAAGTCGGACCGAAGGGATTCGAAACAGGGAGCGACGCGAACGAAGTGAGCGGAGCGACCGTGGTTCGAATCCAAGCCGGCGCACTTCCTCGCCCGACTCCGGGGAGGTCGGTTCGAGGAGTGCTACGAGGCGCTCGAACGGTTGTCGGCGAATTCGACGAGTGGTCACTTCGCGAGGTAATGTCGGCGGTCACACCGATGCGCGAGTACGACACCTTCGCCCGCCAGTCGCGCAACACGAAGTGTTCCTCGTCGAACGCGGGTTTGGAAGGAGCCGACCGGCGAACACGGCGGCTGGGTCGGCGTCGGTTCGACCTCCTCGCGCTCGGTTTCGCGCGGGCGCAAAGAAGGAATGTGAACCGCCGCCCGGGTCTGGGCGGCGGTCGACGGAGGTTCGGGTCTGTTCGATTCGAGAAGGGTGTAGTACGCGCCCTTCGACCATGACAAGCGCCGCGGAGTCGTGATGGACGGAGTCCGCGGCGGAACGCGGAGAGCCCCGAAGACCGGTCGATACGACCGCACGGGGCCCGTCGTCGCTCTCGTTTCGATTGGCGTGCTGTTCTTCGCATCTCTACCGAACCTCCCTCAGTATTTAGCGTTTGTCCTGAGTCGTCGCTATACACCTAGAACACCTTTGATTCGAAGAAGACTTTCGAGACGTTCGGCACGCAATCGCTCGAGTAAGTGGTAGATGTTGAAGGAACGGATGTGGTGTCTATCGGCGAACGGAAACCCGTGGTCGCGTGAGGCCCCCCTCGCAGTGCTCTCGTACCGTTCGACGAGTCACGAGAGGAGCATCCGACCCGTTCGAACCGGCGATGGGTGGGGCCGTCGCTCGGGACTCGGTGTCGCTCTCTCGAGAGAGTCGCACGTCGCCGCTCCACGAGTCCGGACACGAGTGAGCCGATTTGCATTCCGGTCGGAATCGAGTGACGACGTGCGCGTTCGTAGCTAAGAAAAGTTCCTACATGAGCGTGCCGCTTGTTATGACAAGTGATGGGAGCCCCGGAATGGGGGGCTCCCGAGTGGAACGCGGCTCAGACGTTCCGACCGGAATGCACAACCGTTCGCACCCGTGTCAGGTGAACTCGAACGGTATCCGAAACGACGCGCACCGGGCAGAAGTAGCTACTGGCTACGACGATACCCCCCGGGCGACGAGCCGGGGTAACGACGAGAGTGCCGGCGGACCCTCCGACCTGCTGGCTCGCCCCAGTCCACCGTCGGACTCGCCGGTCGAGTGCTTGTCGCGACGGTGACCCCGGGGATGACGACACCGTTCCGTTCGGCTCGGACGGCACGGCGACACCGTCGACACCGCCGACGGCGCCGCTGACGACGCGGACCGACTGCCCGGACCGGTCGCTCCGGTATATACCTGCAACAATCGTATGGGTCACACCGTCGGCCTTGCACGTGCCGGCATCGGCGGGTCGGCCGGACGGGCAGTCGCACCCTCGGGAGGCGTCGACGGGACGCCGCCCGAGCGGGCGCGAACCGGAATGCGTGCGGTGCGGCACGCCATCCGACCCTTGAACTCGTGGTTCGTGCCGAACCGCACCGAAAACTGCGTGAGATACGTCGATAAGTCTGATGGGCGCCGTTGCAGGCCCCCCATGATATACCATGGTAGCGTGCCGAAAGGGAGAGACTCAGCCCTCGTCGATTCCGTAACCGAGCGTGTCCGCGGTCTCGATTCGGGCGATGTCGTCGCGCGCACAGAGCGACCCGACTCCCTCCTGTGGGATGGAGACGAGGAGCGCGCCGAAGGGGAGCGGTCGCTCCACCGTACCACCGAGGTCGGCGACGGCCGCCGCGACCGCGTCGTCGGCGTCGGCGGTGTCCTCGGTACCGTCGGCGCCGTCGGTTGGCTCGGCCGTAGGCTCGACGACCAGCGCGACCGACTCGCCGTCACGTGGCTCGTCGCGCATCCGCCGGACGGGGTGAGAGAGGTACACGTCACTGGTGAGGCGAGCGTGGCTCAAGAGCGGTGTGGTACGGGCGCGGTGTCGACCGGCGCCGACGACCGGTGCCACGCGGTTGCGACGGCCCCGGTCAGTCCTCGGTGTAGTAGTAGAGGTGTTCCCGCGGCGAGCCACAGTCCGCACATGCGGTCGGGAACGCCTCGAGGTCGCCCGTCGCGCCGCAGTCGAGACAGCGCCAGACGAGGAACGCCTCGCCGAACCCCTGCTGGGGGAGGCGTTCGTGTCTGAGCGAAACCCCCCGAGGGATGGCGCCCGCGGAGGTGTGGTCGCTGGTGAGCGTCGTCCTCGACGGCCGCGCGGACGCTCGGAGCCGTCGGTCGGTTCGGGGTGGTAGAGACTGTGAAGACACGTGTATACGACGCGCTGTGAGAACATAACCCCCGCTTCTGGGGTTCCGACAGGTCGGACGGGTCGGCGGACGACGGCTCTATTCGCTGGGACTCCGTTCGCTACTCCGCCGTCCGCGGTCGTCCCGAGGAACCCACCGGAGTTCGAGGCCGAGTCCGGGGTCGCCGACGCCATCGAGCGCGGAGTCGGTGTCGGTCGCGACCCGCTGGGGCGGCGGGAGCGTCACCGACTCGCCGTCGACGCTGACCGTCAGCGCTCGGCCGCGGCCGAGCAGGCCGTCGAGGTCACCGAGGCTCCTGACGAGCATCGCCCGGTCGGCACGGTCTGGTTCGGGTGTCGGCCGATGAGTCCCGATGACCGGCTCGATGTTCACGTCGGCGCTGCGGTTCGTCAGCACCGCGTTGACGACGACGCCGAGCAGGAGTACGAGCCCGCTGACGTACAGCCACGTCAGCAGGACGAGAATCCCGGCGATGGCGCTGCTGCCGGGGTCGCGGGTGGCGACGTAGACCCGGAACAGCGACTCCAGGGCGGTGAGACCCGCTCCCGTGAACAGCGCGCCGGGGAGTACCTCGACGACCGACAGCTCCGTGTCGGGGAAAATGTAGAACATCGGTAGGAACGTCAGCGTCAGCCCGACGGCGAGCCCCAGTCGACGCAGGAGCCACGGGAGGAGGCCGTCGCCGGCGGGGAGCATCGACTGGAGCACCGAGGCGAGGACGATGGCGAACGCGAAGGTGACGAGGACGACGACGCCGTCGACGAGTTGGTCGGCGAAGGTGTTCTCGGCCTCGGTCTCGTACACGTCCGAGAACGCGGTGTCGAGCCCCCGGAAGATGCGGAGCGTCCCCCAGACGAGGAGGGCGCCGCCGACCAGCGTGAGACCGCTGTCGGCGCTCTCGAGTTCGGCGAGGAGGAGGTCTCTCGCCCCCGGCGTGACCATCGCGGCGACCACGTCGAGAAACTGCGCCTGTAACGGCTCACTGCCGACGGTCGAGACGACTGTCAACACGAGCACGAACAGGGGCAGCAGCGAGACGAACGCGTGATAGGCGACGCTGCCCGCGAGGAACGTCACCTTCTCCGCGCGCGCCTCGAAGACGACGGCCCGTCCGACCTCGAGGGCGCGCTCGACCCGTGGACTCGGATTCATCTACTCCTGCGTTCCCCCCGTTGCTTGAAAAACAGGCCCGTCCGTATCCGTCCGTCTCCATCGGACACTCCTCGTCCCGACGAGTCGGTGAGCTTATGCGCCCCCGCCGGAGGCGTGATGTGTGCGCGGCGTTCGCCTCATGCTGTTCGGAGTCGCGGTCGTCCTCGTGAGCGGCTTCTATCTGGTGAGCGCGGTCGTCGCGGGACGAACTGGTGGTCCGGCACAGACACCCATCACGTGGGGACTGTTCCTCGGACTCGTCATCTGTCTCCTCGGCGTTTTCGTCGGCGATGGGAGTGGCAAGTCGAGCGAGTAACTCGTTCGGACGACCCACAGAGTTAGGCGCGTTCGCGTCGACCTGCTCCCCATGACTGTCATCGCACTACTCTCCGTCGCACCGGTCAGGGAGGGAAGCATGGCCGGGGAGGTCGCGAAGGCCGTCGCCGCCCTCGACGCCTTCGACGTGTCCTACGAGACCAACCCGATGGGGACCGTCGTCGAGGCCGACGACGCCGACGAGCTGTTCGCCGCCGCCGCGGCCGCCCACCGTGCCGTCGACGGCGACCGCGTCAGTACGTTCCTGAAGGTCGACGACAAGCGGACGGACGACCGTTCGGCGAGGGAGAAAGTCGACGCCGTCGAACGCGAACTCGGCCGGCCGGCGAAGCGTGAGCGCGAGTGAGGCGGCGCACCCGACGAAGCGGACCCGCCGTTTCACAGAATCTGCCGGAGGAAGGAGAACCACTCGCGGTGGCTCTCGACCGCCGCGTCCCGCATCTCGTCTTCCAAGTCGACCGGCTCGAGGGTCGACAGCGCATTGAGCGCGCGGTCGATGCCGTGGATGCTGTCGACCAGTCGGCGGCCCTCCTCGACCGAGAGCTCCTCGCGCTCGGTTCGCTGGTAGCGCCGGAGCCGCTCGCGACGGAGTTCCCGCTTCGTCTCCTCGACTTCCTCTTCGAGGTCGTCGGGGACGACCTCGTGGCGCTTCGCCTCGAAGACGAACTCCCGGAGGGCGAGCGACTCGCCCTGGACCGTGACTCGTTCGGGGACCGCCTTTCCGACCGTCGCCCCCGGCCGGTCCACCTCGTCGAGCAACTGCCGTCGGTCGGCGTCGTTCACTCGTCACCCCGCTCCGCACGCGACTCGGCCTCGACGAACCGGCGGTCGGGTTCGTAGCTCCTGGCGATTCGTTCGACCGTCGGGGCGGCGCGTGGTCGCCGTGGTGCCATCGGTCATCGGTTCGGCGGGGGAGAGGATAGTCGCTCGGAGCAGGCGAATTCTCCAATGTAGTTGACGCTTCTCGGAACGTTTTCCGTCGGGCCGCCCGGGGACGACGTATGGCCGACCCCCCGGACCGCTCAGACCGCCCGGACCACGCTACGAGCGCCGACCGCGCCGACCGGTCCGAGGGTGGGTCGTCGGACCCCTCGACCGACGTGTTCGAACTCGTGAGCGACCCGACGCGACTGGCGGTCCTCCGAGAGCTGGTCGACGCCGTCTACGAGACGCCGCGCGAGCCGTGGGTGTCGTACTCGGACCTGCGCGACCGGGTCGGCGCCCCCGACAAGGGGAACTTCAACTACCACCTCGGCCGGCTGGACGGGCTCGTGGAGAACGGGTCGGACGGCTACGCGGTCACGCCGGTCGGACGGGCGGTCGTCGTCGCCGTCGCCGCCGGCGTCTTCGACGAGGACTGGACGTGGGGCCCGGTCGACGTCCCGGGCGAGTGTCGCTTCTGTGGCGACTCGCTCCGGCTTCGGTACACCGACGGCCGTCTCGGTCTCGGCTGTGGCGACGCGGACCACGAGTTGCTCCTCCCCTCGTCGCCGAGTCTGGTGGCGGGCTGCAGCGGCGAGGAGGCGCTCTCACGCGTCGGGCTGGTGATGGCCCAGGAGGCCGAACTGGTGCGGGAGGGCGTCTGCCCCGACTGTGAGGGCCAAGTCGACGGCGAGATTCGACGCCACGAGACCGACCCGGATGCCCACGGCTACCACTTCGCGGCCGAGTGTGACCGCTGTGGCTTCCTCGGCGGGTACACGGTCGGCGCGCTGGTCCGCCGGCTCCCGGTGACGACGGCGTTCCTCCACGAGCGCGGCGCCGACCTCGGCTCGACGCCGTTCTGGACGGTCGACTTCTGCCGGCCGGGCCACGAGGTGGTCGTCGGGGAACGACCGCTCCGACTGCGAATCGACGTCGAACGCGAGGGGGAGACGCTCTCGGTGACGCTGAACCGGGAGGGGTCCGTCGTCGAAGTCGACGAGCCGTGACGACCCGCGACGAGCCGCCACGACCTGCGACGAGCCGCCACGAACCGAGCAGGTCGGCCGTCGACGACGTCGCCCCCAACCCCGGCCACGATTCCCTCAGCCGTAGTGGTTCTCCACGTAATCGATTATCTCCTCGCTCCCGTAGTGGCTCTCGCCGCGGGCGTGGTCGACGAGGAACGGGATTTCGTCCTCGCCGCCGAGTTCTAAGAGCTCCTCGTAGGTCTGTTCGTTCAGCACGTCGCCGCCCTCGTCGCCGGGGAGTCGCGGGTTGTGGACCACGTAGGAGAGCCCGAGGTGGGTCAGTGCCTCGCGTACGTCCGCCGAGTGGGGACAGGACTCGGCCTGGTAGAGTTCGAGCACGGGTAGAGAGACGCCTGCCGAGGATATGGGTCCGACGGCTCCCGCGACGCTCTCGCCGTCCCGCGCGTCCGAAGCGCGCCCGCACTGACAAACCCTTTCCCCGAGAACGCCGAAGCCCGCGTATGGACAGCATCAACCGGATGGCCATCGAACTCGTCGACGAGGCGCTCGACTTCGTCGACGAACTCGGCATCGCCGCCTACGAACTCGATTCGGGGGCGACGGTGCTCGACTTCGGCGTCGAGGCCGCGGGCGGGATGGAGGCGGGACTGCTCCTCGCGGAGATTCAGACGGCGGGGTTGGCGACCATCCAGACCCGGATGGACGAAATCGGCGGTGCGACGGTTCCCCACGTCGAACTGTCGACTGACCACCCCGGCGTGGTGCTCCTCTGCTCGCAGAAGGCCGGCTGGGAGCTCTCCATCGACGGCTACGAGGGGCTCGGGGGCGGCCCCGCCCGCGCACTCGTCGGCGAGGAGACCGACTTCGAGCGCGTCGGCTACTACGACGAGTTCGACCTGACCGTCCTCTCCGTCGAGGGCGAGAGCCTGCCCGGCGACGCCGTCGCCGAACACGTCGCCGAGCGGACGGGTGTCGAACCCTCCGCCGTCTTCCTCCCGGCCTACGCCACGGGGAGCCTCTGTGGGAGCGTCGCCACCGCCGCGCGCGCCTGCGAACTCGCCGTCTTCCGGCTCTCCGAACTGGGGTACGACCCGAACGACGTCATCTCCGCACAGGGGTCCGCCCCGGTCGCCCCCGTCAGCTACGACGAGGCGACGGCGATGGGTCGCACCAACGACGCGCTCGCCTACGGCGGGCGGGTGTACCTCCACGTCGCGGAGGAGTTCGACCGCTTCGACGAGCTCCCCTCCAGTGCGGCCGAGGAGTACGGCACGCCGTTCGAGCAGATATTCGAGGACGCCGACTGGGACTTCTACGAGGTCGACGAGTCGGTGTTCGCCCCGGCGCAGGTCACCGTCGACGTGGCCGACGGCCCGACACATGTCCTCGGCGAGCCGAGCGAGACGCTCCTGAAGCAGTCGTTCGGGTTCTGACCCCGGAGAAACCGAGATGCGACTGAAACCCGTCCCGCCTGCGCCCGAGAGCCTAGAGTTCGTGGCCGACGCCCAGCGCGCCGTTCCGCTCGTCCCCGGCGACGAGGACGACTGCTGTGCCCGGCTCGTGCGTCGGCTCGACCTGCCCAGCCGCGACGTGGCTCGCGAGTGGCTCACCTTCCTCCGCGCGCTGGGGCTGGCCGAGGAGACCGCCTCGGGGTTCCGGCGGACCGACGCCGAGGCCGACCTCCAACGCCTGCGGACGGCGTTCCGCGAGCGAGTCTACCTCGCGGACGACGTGCTCGACGCGCTTTCGGGGAGTGAGGAGGTGCGGGGAGACGACACCGAACCGGGAGCCACCGCCGAAGAGACCTTCGAGCGCGTCCGCGACCGCGTACCCGAGTGGGAACGGAGCCGCCGTCGCGACTGGGAAGCGTTCTGGCGCGAAGGGGTCGAGCGGCGACTGGCGTGGGCCGCGCTGTTGGGACTGGTCGACGTCGTCGCCGACGGGGTTGGCCCGGGGGACGACGCGGAGCGCCGCTATCGACCCGTCGAAGTCACGACAGGGTAGCGAACCGACCGCGTCGGGAGAGGTGGGACGCCGTCGACGACGCCCGAGTCGCGATGACGGGACTCGGACGCGGTAACCCCCAGCCTCGGGCCGAGCGATAGACCGCCCCGTCCTCCCGTGTACGCCTCACTCCGTGTGCACGTCGACGACGGTGCCGACGCCCTTGCTCCGACCTTCGCGGAAGACGAACTTCTGACCCGGCTCGACGAGGTACGGCCGGAACTTGAACCGGACCGTCGTCGTCCCGGTGTCGCCCGGGAGGAGGCGCCCGCCCTCGGGTTCGAAGACGGCGGCCTCGCTCACCGTTTCGAGGTGGACGACCGGCTCGTACCCGGTGCCGATGCGGGTCGGGTGGTTGAGCACCATCACCTCCGCCTCGAACGAGCGGACGGGCTGGGGTTCCGCGTCCCGCGGAACGAGCACCATCCCGCGCTCTATCTCCTCTTCCTTGACGCCCTTGAGCGCGATGCCGACGATGCGGCCGGCCTGCGCCCGGTCGACGCGGTGGTAGTGCATCTCGATGGAACGCACCTCCACCTCGCGGAAGCTCCCGTCGGCCATCGGCCCGAGCAGGAGCTCGTCGCCGGCCTCGACGGTCCCCGAGTTGACGGTGCCGGAGGCGACGGCGCCGACGCCGGTGACGGAGTAGCTACGGTCGACGTACATCCGGAACTCGCCGCCGGCGTCGGTCGTCTTCGGGAGGAGTTCGAACAGGTGGTCGAGGTCGTCGAGCCCCTCACCCGTCACCGCACTGGTCCGCAGGATGGGGACGACCGACTCGCTTATCTCGTCGACCGCGGCCTCGACGCCGTGGCGCTCGACCCGGAGCGGCGTCTTCCCCACGTCGCGCAGGAGTCGCTCGACCTCGCGCTCGACCTCCTCGGCGCGCTCCTCGCTCACCGCGTCGACCTTCGTGATGGCGACCATCGTCGGCAGGTCGGTCGCGAGCAGGATGCCGAGATGCTCTCGGGTCGTCCGCGTCGGCCCGTCGTCGGCGGCGACGACGAGCAGGCCGTAGTCGAGCTTCTGTCCCACGAGGCCCCGAATCGTCGTGCGGAGCCATGGCTCGTGGCCGACCGTGTCGACGAATGAGACGAGTCGGTCGGAGCTCTCGACGATGCGGGCGCGGTCGGACTTCCGGTGGGGGTTGTCCATGTGGACCGGGCCGTTCGCGTCGAAGCCGTAGACGGCGTACGAGAGGTCCGCCGAGAGCCCCCGCTCTATCTCGTGAGGTTGGACGTCGAGGAACCCCCGGGTGGCGCCGTTGCCGTCGTCTCGCTCGCCGGTGACGAGCGAGCCGACGAGCGTCGACTTCCCGTGGTCGACGTGGCCCGCGGTGCCGACGACGATGTGCTCGTCGTCGGTCTCCAGGATGGCGCCCTCGCGGACGGTGGCGACGCCGACCAACCCCTTCTCGGCGCCGTCGCCGTCGCCGACGCCCCACGTCTCCACGTCCTCGATGTGGGCGCCGGCCTCCTCGGCGAGCAGCGAGAGGACGTCGAGGGACTCGGAGAAGGCGTCGGGGGAGATGCCGGCGATGCCGCCGTCGTCGGTGACGCCGACGACGTAGGTGGCCTCCCCGTCACCCGACAGCACCCGGTGACGGAGCTGGGCCGCGAGGCTCTCCATCCGACCGCTCGCGAGGTGGACCTCCCGCGAGAGCCGTTCTTTGAACTCCACGTGTCCGCCCTCCTCCTCTCCGAGCTCGAGGGCCTCGTCCAGCGCGGCCCGGTCGGCACTCATGGGGGTTCGTTGGGGATGACCTTTTATATCCCTTTTCGTGCCGGGCGTTCCCATGACACGGGACCGAATCGGTCGACTCCGGAGCGCTCGTGAGCCGTTCGACGGGCGGCGGTGAGGGCGGGGTAGGTCGCGGCGGCGGTCGGCCGCCGTCGAACGCGACGGCCGACACGCGGCGTCGACTACGCCTCCGCCGCACGACGCCGGGTCGTCTCGTGGCCCGAAACGCCTACCTTCTCGGTCGCGTGCGTACGCCCATGAGTTCGGACGACGGGGGGCCGGGCGACTCGACGCGTCGAGGCCTCCTCGCGCGGTCAGCGGCGCTCGCCGTCACCGGGGGGTTAGCAGGCTGTTCCTCGGGGACGAACGACGGCGGTACGACCGGGGCGGGCACCGACGGAGGGGAGACCTCGTCGACCACCGCGGGAGCCGCGGCGACCGAGGAGACGGGAACGGGGACGACAGATAGCGAGTCGACTGCCGCGACCGAAGCCGCCGCGGAGAACGCGACGGCGGCCGACGACTCGGCGTCCAGGAACGAAACCGCGACCGGCACCACGACGACAGCGGGCCCGACGGTCGTCGAGTTGGGTGCGACGGTACAGGGGTGGCGCGGCCGACAGCCCGAGTCGCTCAGGGGTCAGACGAACCCGACGTTCCGAATGCGACCCGGAGAGACGTACGAAATCAGGTGGCTCAACCTCGACGGCCAGCCTCACCAGTTCGTCCTCGTCGACCCCGAAGGGACGGCCCTCGACACCTCCGAGCCCGCGAGGGAGAAGGGAGCCACTCGCGTCCTCCGGGTCGAAGCGACCGAACGGATGGCCAGCTACCGCTGTAAGTTCCACCCACAGGCGATGCAAGGGTCCGTCCTGACGGGCCCGCCGGGGACCAGTGGTCGGGAAGAGACGCCGCGGAACGGGACCGAAGCCGGGAACGAATCGACGAACCAGACTGCCTTCGACACGGGAGCAACGAGCTACTGAGAGCGACCGTCCGCGCGGTCGACGGGAAAGGCTCGGTCAGTCGGTGAGCCGCTCGTAGGCGCGGTTCACGCGCTTGAACGACTCCTCGTCGCCCGACTCGGTGTCCGGGTGGACCTCCTTCACCTTCGAACGGTAGGCGCGCTTGACGGCCGCTTGGTCGGCGTCGGTGTCGAGGCCGAGGGTTCGGTAGGCCTCCGCCCGCGAGGGACCCGACCGTTCCCTGACACCGCCGCGGGCACGCCGACGGTTGGCGTTCGCCCGACGCCGGCGACCGTCACCCCCGGGACCGGTGGGACCACCGACTCCACCCGGACCGCCACGGAACCGGGAGCCGACGCCGGCCGCGTCGCGTGCCGCCTCGCGTCGGGCGCCGGCGCCGAACCCCGAGTGGCGCTCGCGGTCGAACCCCCGTTCGCGCCGTCGACGGGCGCGCTTCTGAAGCCGACCGGTGGCCTGGTACCAGAGGAAGTAGGTCGTCGCACCGAACGGGAGCGAGAGCAGGAGCAGGAAAGGGTTGTACGCGAGCCCCGTCACGACGAACGTGACCGTGAGGCCGGCGAACACCGAGGCGAGTCCCAGTAGCAGGCGGTCCCGGTCCACACCCCGGCTATGGACCCGACCGACGTAAGGCTCACGTCCCGTCGGGACCGGCAGTCGACAGTCAGTCGGCGGCCCGTCCGTGGTCGACGGTCGGTGACCGGTCCGCGGTCGGACGGTCGGCGGTGACCGGCCGGCGACCGCCGCCTCGGACCTTCGCCGCCGACGTACGGTCCCGTATTCCGAACGTTTCGGCGTCTTGGCCCCTGCACTCAAGTGGCGCCGGGCCGTTTCACGGGTATGAGTTTCAGTGGCGTCTGTCAGGTCTGTGAGAGCGCGGAAGCCGACTACGCGTGCGAGCAGTGCGGCGCGTTCGTCTGTACCTCACACTTCGACCGGAAGTCCCGTCGCTGTGGGGACTGTCGGCCGAGTCCCCGCGGCGGCGGGGGCGCCGAACCCGACGTGGGGATGCAGTAACGCGACCGCCGGCGGCCCCTCCCCTCGGCGTCAGTGGCGCCGCCCACCCGCCGTCCTCGCCGCCGAACGCGCGTCACGGACTCCGGCCCCGGCCCGCACAGCCCGCCGCAACAGGGATGCCGCCGCGGCACGTTCTCGACACATGGCAGAGACGTACGTGTGTGAGAACTGCGGTCGGTCGTTCCCCGACGAGACTACCCTCCGAGACCACGTCTACAGCGTCGGGCTTGTGTACTGAGGCTTCACGCGTTTGCTAGCCGTAGATATCTGGCTGAGGTCGGATTTCGCCGCTACAGCTAATCCGCCTCCTCGCCTCCAGTAGGTATGACCGTTATCGCCGAGATTACCATCCCGTCGGAGGAGTTCGACTTGGGGCGGGTCACACAAACCACCGAGGACCTCCGCATCGAACTCGAGCGGGTCGTTCCGATGGGAGAGGGCGTGATGCCCTTCTTCTGGGCGACCGGTGGCACCCCCGACGACTTCGACGCCTTCGAGCGCCACGTTCGCGAGAACGAACTGGTCGAGGACCTCAGCGCGCTGGCCCGTGTCGACGACCGGGTGCTCTACCAGGTGGTGTGGGGCGACATCGCCGAGAGCCTCACGACCGTGCTCGCGAGGTGTCACGCGACCATCCTCGAAGCCCGGGGGAACGGCCACTGGTTCTTCCGACTCCGATTCCGCGACCACAAGGGGTTGACCGAGTTTCACAACCTCGCTACCGAGGCGGACATCGGCTTCCACGTGGAGCGCATCTACACCGTCGACGAGGAGTACGGCGCGAAGTACAACCTCGACCTCACGCCCGAACAGCAGGAGGCCATCCTGCTCGCCGTCGAATCGGGCTACTTCGGCGTCCCGCGCGGGGCCACCCTCGACGACATCGCCGACGAACTGGGCATCAGCTCGCAGGCCGCCTCCGAGCGCGTCCGCCGTGGTGCCGACACCGTCCTCCGCAAGGTACTGCTGAAACGGTCTGCGGCGGACTTCGAGTGAGGGAACTCGGTGGGGGTGGGCCCGATTGGCCCGTCGGCGCTCCTGTAGAGACACGACCCGACGAACCACCCCAACACTCATAGCCACGCACGAGCTGTCAGTAGTATGAGACTGAGCGACCGCCTGCTCTACTCGAAGACCCTCCGCCGCGTCAGCGACTTCATCGACGAGCACTGGGTGGTTCGCTGGTTCGTACTCCCCATCCTCTTCATGGGACTGCTCGTGCTGGGGATGGCGTACCCCATCTACGGAGCCGTCCCGGCGCTCGAACTCGTGGGCGTATTCCTCGCCGTCTGCTACGCCGTCGTGCTCGCTGGCCTCCTGGTCGGACGCGTCGTAGGCGGCGTCGTCAAACGCCGCCGCGCGTAGCAGGATGCCGGTTCGGTATCGAACTTCCTTCAGCCGCTTCGGTACTGGTTCAACCGAGCCTTCAGTCGCTTCGCCGCCTGTCCTGCCGCCCTGTCGAAGGTCTCACCCTCGCCGGCGAAGATGATGCCCCGCGAGGAGTTGACGAGGCCGGTCCCGTCCGCGAGACCGTGCTCGACGGCCGCCTCGGCGTCGCCGCCCTGTGCGCCGACCCCCGGAACGAGGAAGGGGAGGTCGGGGACGAGTTCGCGCACCCGTTCGAGCTCCTCGGGCGCCGTCGCGCCGACGACGAGCCCGACGTTCCCGTTCGCGTTCCAGAGGTCGGCGAGGGCGGCGACGCGCTCGTACAGCGGCTCCCCCGAGGCGAGTTCCAGGTCCTGCAGGTCCGAGCCGCCGGGGTTGGAGGTGCGACAGAGGACGAACACGCCCTTGTCTTCACGGGAGAGAAAGGGGTCGAGCGAGTCGCGGCCGAGGTAGGGGTTCGCCGTGATGGCGTCCACGTCGTCGAGCAGCTTCGCGTACTGACGGGCCGTGTTCCCGATGTCGCCGCGCTTGGCGTCGAGGAGGACGGGCACGTCCTTCCCGTGGGCGTACGCGACCGTCTCGCGGAGCGCCCGCCACCCGTCGGGGTCCTCGTAGAAGGCGGCGTTGGGCTTGTAGCAGGCCGCGTGTTCGTGCGTCGCGTCGATGATGCGCCGGTTGAACGCCCACCGGGGGAGGTCGTGTTCTCGGAGGTGCTCGGGCAGGCGGGCCGGGTCCGGGTCGAGGCCGACGGAGACGACGCTGTCGACGCGGTCGATGCGCTCGCGAAGCCGGGCGAAGAACGGCGCTGTCATCCCCGGGTGTGGGGAGCGGGGGGAGTTAGCGGTTCCCCTCCCCGCCGGCCGGCCCGACCGACGTATCCGGAACCGTGATACAGAACGCGGACGAAACGTCACGTTGTCCGAACGTTCCACGTATATGGGGGAGAGACAATTCTTCGTTACTGAGTGTTCGACGGAACATAATCAAGAGGTGTCCGCCTACAGCAGTAGATGGGCCTCGCCCCCGAGACACCGCCTCGCCCACGTGCCGACCCGACCGAAACCACACGCACGGTGCCACACGGGCTCGGGCGGTGGCCGGGCCGAACGACGTCGTCTTCTCGCGGTCCGTTCGTCCGCCAGTCCACGACCTCACAGGTAGCGAGGCGTCGAATCCGAACGGTCAGCGGACTCCGTCCGCCGTGTTCTCCCCGCCGTCGCGGTCGGTGCCGCCCTCCGAGTCGGCGGTGACGTCGGCGTCGTCGGTCCCGTCGTCGGCGCCGGCACGACCCTCGCCGTCGACTCCGGATTCGTCCTCGACACCGGTCTCACGCTCCAGCTCGGCGACGCGCGCTTCCAGGTCGTCGACGCGTCCGTCGTCTTCTCCTCCGCGTTCCGTGTACCGGAGGACCGCGACGACTGCGAGGACGACTGGTCCGAACAGCACCAGCAGGACGAGGAGGACGACGAGTAGCTCCGGACCGCCCGGGACCTGTAACATGGGCGACGGTGCTTCCGGCGGCGGGAAGTAGCTACCGGCTCGGTCGGTCAGCCAGGACCGGCCCCCGTCGCTCGACGCAACGATTTTGTGGGGCGGTAGACAATCTACCACACATGAGTCACCAGGCCGAGAGCGACTCGGTGGCCCCACCGAAGTCGGCGGGGCTCGCGCCGTCCGAAGCGTTCGCCCTCCTCGGCAACGAGACCCGCATCGAAATCCTCCAGGCGCTCCTCGACGCCGGCGGCGACGAGGGGCCGGTCCCCTTCTCGGAGCTGTACGACCGCGTCAGCGTCGACGACAGCGCCCACTTCAACTACCACCTGAAGAAACTCACCGACCACTTCGTCCGACGCACCGACGAGGGCTACGAGTTCCAGTACCCCGGCTGGAAGGTCGTCCGGTCGGTGTTCGCCGGGACGTTCAACGAGGTGGCCCAACTCGACCCGTTCCCGACCGAGGGGTCCTGCTTCGACTGCGGCGGCGACCTGGAAGCGTGGTACCTCGACGAGCACCTCACCATCGCCTGCGCGGACTGTGACACCCCACACGTCTCCTACCCGTTCCCGCCGGGCGGCCTGGACGACCGCACGCCCGAGGAGTTGCTACAGGCGTTCCACCACCACGTCCGCCACCACTACTGTCTCGCCGCCGACGGCGTCTGTCCGGAGTGCATGGGGAAGATGGAGACGACCATCACGAACTGCCCCGAGTGCGACTTGCCCGGACTCGACGTGCAGGTGAGCCACGTCTGTCAGCGCTGTAACAACCGGCTCCACTCGGCGGTCGGGCTGAACCTGCTCGACAACGCCGACGTGATGACGTTCCACGCCGAACGCGGCGTCGACCTCTCGACCCAGCCGTTCTGGACGTTCGACTGGTGTGTGAGCGACGAGCGGACGACGGTGCTCGAAGCGAACCCGATGGAGGTCCGCCTCGATATCCCCTGTGACGGCGACACGCTCTCCGTGCGGCTCGACGAGTCGCTCACCGTGCTGGAAGTCGAGCGGGCCTGAACCCCCACCCGACTCGTGCGGTCGATGACGCAACGGCGATAACGGCTACGTATCCCCACCACGAACTCCGAGTAGATGAGCGATGCATCCCCCGAAGCGGGGTCGGACGGCCCACCGGAGGAAGTCGGGCCACCGATGACCGACGGGTCGGGTATGACGACGCAGACTGACAAGGGAACCATCCTCGAACAGCTGATAGACCAGGGGTTCGAAGAGACCGAGCGCAGCTCGCTGGGGCTGGCGTTGTCGGGGCTCTCGGCCGGTCTCGACATCGGGTTCGGACCCCTGCTCATGGTGGCGGTGTACACCCTCGTCAGCGAACCGTGGGGCGAGCCGCTGACGACGCTGTTCGTCGCCAACGCGTACGCCGTCGGCTTCATCTTCGTCGTTCTGGGCCGCTCGGAGCTGTTCACCGAGCACACGACGCTCGCGGCACTTCCCGTCATCGACGGCCGGTCCTCCATCAGCGGTCTCGCCCGCCTCTGGGCGCTGGTGTACGCCGGCAACATCGTCGGCGGCGCAATCTTCGCCGTCCCGGCGGTGCTGTTCGCGCCGGACTACGGGATTGCCACCCCCAACGCGTTCGTCCACCTCGGGGACACCCTGCTCGGATACGGCAACACCGAGTTCTTCTTCGCCGCCATCCTCGCCGGCTGGATGATGGGACTGCTCGCGTGGCTGCTGTCGGCGGCACAGGAGACGCTCAGCCGCATCGTCTTCGTCTGGGTCGTGACGGCCGCAATCGGGCTCCTCCACCTGCCCCACTCCATCGCGGGCAACGTGGAGATAATCATGGCCGTCCTCGCCGGGCCGAAGTACGGCCTCGTCGACTACGTCGTCTTCCTCGGCCTGTCGACCGCCGGCAACGCCGTCGGCGGGGTCGTCTTCGTGGCGCTGCTCAAGTACGGCCACATCGCGGTGTCGCGCTGAGCTGCGACCCGTCGCGGGAGACGCTCGAAACCGGTGTCGGTGGCCGGTGGACTCCGGAAGGGAGTCCGTTAAGTGCGTCCACACCAAGGCTCGGATATGCCAGAGGAGACCGACTTGGAGGACCTGCGGCGGGGAACCGACCTCGTCAAGCGCGGGTTCGCACAGATGCAGAAGGGCGGGGTCATCATGGACGTCGTCACCCCCGAGCAGGCCCGAATCGCCGAGGACGCGGGCGCGGTCGCCGTCATGGCCCTCGAGGCGGTCCCGGCCGACATCCGCAAGCGCGGCGGGGTCGCTCGGATGCCCGACCCGGCACAGGTCGAGGCGATAATCGACGAGGTTTCCATCCCCGTGATGGGGAAGGCTCGCATCGGCCACCACACCGAGGCCCAGATTCTGGAGGCCATCGGCGTCGACATGGTCGACGAGAGCGAGGTGCTCACGCCCGCCGACGACGCCTACCACATCGACAAGCGCGAGTTCACCTCGCCGTTCGTCTGTGGCGCACGGAACCTCGGCGAGGCGCTCCGGCGCATCGACGAGGGCGCCGCCATGATTCGCACCAAGGGCGAGGCCGGCACGGGCGACGTGAACCAGGCCGTCCACCACCAGCGCACCATCAAGAGCGCCATCCGAAAGCTCGTCGGGATGAACCACGAGGAGCGCGAGGCGTGGGCACGGAAGCACGAGGCGCCCGCCGACCTCGTCCACGAGACCCACGAGATGGGCCGTCTTCCCGTGGTGAACTTCGCCGCCGGCGGCATCGCCACCCCGGCGGACGCCGCGCTGATGATGCACCACGAGTGTGACGGCATCTTCGTCGGCTCCGGCATCTTCGGCGCCGAGGACCCCGAGCGGATGGGCGAAGCCATCGTCGAGGCCGTCAACAACTGGGACGACCCCGAGCGCCTCGCCGACATCGCCGCCGGCATCGGCAAGGGGATGAAAGGCGAGTCCAACACCGGTATGGCCGACGAGGACAAACTGCAGGGCCGCGGGGTTTAGCAACGACCTTTTTCACCGGGGGACTCGGCCGGCTTCGCCGGCCTCGACCCCCGGCCAAAAAGCTCGGCGAAAAAGGCCACTCGCTCGGGCCTGACGGCCCTCGCTCGCGGTAGAACACGGATACAGCCCCTCAGCACTCCCACCGCTACCGCGTCCGCACCCGCCACCGCCACCGCGACGACCTTACTCCTCGTCCTCGCCGAGCAGCACCGTCACCGGCCCCTCGAAGTTGAGCAGGGCGCGCTGGGTCAAGTCGCCGAAGAGGGCCTTCCCGGTCGGGGAGCGGCGTTGGCCGGAGAGGAACAGGTGGTCACACTCGCGCTCCTCGGCGACGCCGAGGATGCGGTCGACCTCGTCGCCGACGGTGCCGACGACGTCGAAGGTGACGTTCATCCCGTCGAACGCCTCCTGTGCCAGCTGGCGTGCCTCCCGCTCGGCCTCGTCCTCGGCCTGGTCGAGCGAGTAGTCGGCGCTCCCGTCGATGGACTCGACGGCCGTCCGGGTCTCGCCGTACGCCGACTGCGGCGTGATCGATAGCAACACCAGTTCGGCCTCGGTCCCGGCGGCGAACTGCCCGGCCTCGCGCATGATGCGCTGTCCGCGGTCTGTCGGGGTGACGACGACCAGTCCTCGTTGCATGGAGCCGAAGTCATCATCGACCGTGAAAAACCGTTCGAAACCGAGCGACTGCGGGGGGTCGTCGCCGTCGCCGACTTACTCCCGAGCGACGACCTCGGCGCCGCGGCCGATTTCGGTCTGGTAGACGCGGCCGGTAACGCCCTCCTCGGCGAACGCCTCCAACATCGTCGCGCCGATTCGCCGCCGGTCGCCCGGGTGACAGGCGGCCAGGACGCTCGGGCCGGCACCGGAGACGGTGACGCCCGTCGCCCCCGCGTCGAGGGCTGCCTCGCGCACCCCATCGTAGCCGGTGATGAGGTCCGCTCTGGCGGGCGTGACGACCGTGTCGTGCATCCCCTCGCCGACGAGGTCGGGGTCGTCTCGGCACATCCCCATCGTGAGGGTGGCCGCCCGACCGACGGTGTGGACCACGTCGTCCATCGCGGCCGTCTCGGGCACGACCCGGCGGGCGTCGCGCGTCGAGACGGCGATTTCCGGGAGACAGGCGACGAGCGGGACGCTCGCGTCGACGGCGTGGACGTCGCCCTCGACGGCGACGGTGAATCCTCCCAGGAGGGCGGGCGCGACGTTGTCGACGTGGGCCTCGCCGGAGACGACGGCCTCGCCCTCGCCGGCGATGGGGACGAGCGCCGAGCGCGAGAGTCCGCGGTCGTACAGTTCGTTGAGCGCGAGGGCGGCGCCGGCGGCGCTGGCGGCGGAGGAGCCGAGTCCGGAGGCGGGACGGACTCCCTTGTCGATCTCGATGTGGGCGGGGGCGTCGAGTGCCTCCGCGACGGCGCCGACGGTGTTCTTCTTCGGGTCCTCGGGGATGTACTGGGCGCCGGCGCCCGTCACCTCGATGGTGGTCTCCTCGGCACGGGAGACGCGGACGAAGTCGGCCGGCCGGTCGAGGGCCACTCCGAAGACGTCGAACCCGCTCCCGAGGTTCGCGCTGGTCGCCGGGGCCCGGACCGTGATCATGCTCTCACTTCCGCGAGTCTCCGGAAAACGCTTGCGTTCGCCGCGGTTCGTGCGGCGACACGGCGCCGAGTTTCGCGACTGTCCCGGCGGCTCGCCGGGGCTCCGCTCGGGCGGTCAGTCGCCCATGACGAACAGCATGGGGCCGACGACGACCAGCGCGATACCGAGGAAGAGGTAGTGCGCCGGGGCGAGTGACTGCGGCGTCAGGAGGAATATCACGCCGAAGAGGACGCTGTTGATGGCGACCGCCTTCACCGACTTCAGCGGGAGGAGTGCGAGCGTCGTGAGGACGAATCCGAGGAGCAGCGCCTGCCCCACGTTGTAGTTGAGCAGGAAACTGTCGATGACCTGTAACGGGAGCATTCGTTGTCCTAACTCGCCCCGAATCCCGCTTTAAAGTTCCGCTCTGTCGTTCGCCTCGTCGGTCCGTCGCTGCCGGCGCCAAAACACGAATCACGCGCCGACGCCGTCACTCCTCGGTCGGACCGGTGATATCGAGCGGCCGAACCCAGCCGTACCAGAGTACGAACACCATCCCGCCGTAGCCGAGCACGAAGACGATTCGGCCCACGCCGTTGTAGCCGAGTTCGCCGAGGAACCGCCGAAGGATACCCGTTCCCGCGATACCGACGAACAGCACGAGGGCCGCGAGGAGGGCGTCCCGCGGCAGCCAGTCGGGTGTGTTCATGTCGGCCCCTCGGTGACGGATGGCCCTGAATGGCTCGGTTCGGCTCCGGGTCGAGTCGCTCGAGTCGCTCCCACCCGACCGAATCGGCGGCGACGCTGGACAGTGTCACCGCCTCACGCGCCACCCGGAACGATTTAACGGGCCGCGTCGTCGCCCCCGTCATGGAGTACCGTCCCATCCCCGACGACCACCGCGACGCCTTCGGTCGGCTCCTCCGCTACGCCTTCCGCCCGCAGGCCGGCCCGCCGGACGAGGAGGACGAGGAGGACCGCCCGGAGCATCCGGACATCTACCACCCCCGCGCGCTGTACGATGTCGACTCCGGGGCCCCGGACGACGACCTCGACGCCGACGACATGGTCGTCGTCTGTGCGTACTACGACTTCTCCCTCCGCGTCCGAGGCGAGTTTCACCGCGTCGGCGGCGTGTCGGCCGTCGCCTCGCCGCCCGAGATTCGACGGCAGGGCCACGTCGGCCGACTGCTTCGCGAGCTCCACGAGGAGCTCCGCGAGGAGGGAGTCGCCCTCGCCGCCCTCTGGCCGTTCAAGTACTCGTTCTATCGGCGGTACGGGTACGCGACGGCGACGGAGTACGCGCACGCCGAAATCGCGCCGGACGAACTGAGCGCCGTCGTCGCCGACCCGGCCGGTCGGTTCCGACGGGTCGACCCCGACGACTGGGCGGACCTCGCGGCGGTGTACGAGGCGTGGGGCCCCGACTCGCTCGCCATGGACCGCACGGAGGGGTACTGGCGCCATCGGGTCCTGACAGGGTGGCAGGAGGACCCGTACGTCTACCTCTGGGAGGACGACGACGGGGAGCCGCGGGCCTACGCCGTCTACCGGGTGCAGGACGGCGACGACGACGGTCGCACCCTCCAGGTGTGGGAGTTCGCACACGCCGACGACGAGGGTCGGAGACAGCTGTATCGGTTCCTCCGCGACCACGACTCGCAGGTCGAGACCGTGACGTTCGCTGGGCCGACGGAGACGTACCTGCTGGAGACGTTGGAGGACCCCCGGGCCGCGGAGTTGGAGTTCAGACCGGGTCCGATGGTCCGCGTCGTCGACCTCGAAGCCGCCGTCGCCGACCTCTCGTTTCCCGCCGACGCCGAGGGGTCGGTCGTCCTCGCCGTCGACGACGACCACCTCCCGTGGAACGACGGCCGGTTCGAGCTTTCGGTCGCCGGCGGCGGAGGGACCTGCGAGCCGACCGACGCCGAGGCCGACGTGGAACTCGACGTGGGTGCCCTCTCCCAACTCGTCGCCGGCTTCCTCTCGGTCGACCGACTGGAGACCTACGGCGACCTGACGGTCGTCTCCGAGACCGGCGCCGAGACGTTGGCCGCGATGTTCCCCCCCGAGGAGCCGGCGCCGTTCCTGCGGGAGGGGTTCTAGCCCCGAGCGGTCGCGACACGAGCGCCTCTGTGGCGCGAGTACTCGCCACCGCGGAGGTGTTCTAGCTCGGAGCGGCCACGACCGCGGCGCTCCGGCACCTGTCGGTGTACCGCGCCGTCCGCCGGCCTCGTCGGATAGCCTTTTGTCACGTGCGCCGCCAGTGAGGACGTGTTCGACCTCCTCGCACTCGTTCTCTTCACCGCCCTCGGGACGGGGTTCGCCTGGAAGGGGAGCGAACTCCTCGTCGCCGCCTCCGACGCGCTGGGCGAGCGCTACGGCGTCCCACCGGTCGTCCAAGGGGCGGTCATCGCCGCGGCGGGGTCGAGCTTCCCGGAGTTCGCGAGCACCGTCATCGCCGTCTCCCAGTACGGAACGTTCGAACTGGGACTGGGCGCCGTTCTCGGCTCCGGCGTCTACAACATCCTCGTCATCCCCGCCGTCGCGACGCTGAGCCGCGGCGGGGCGCTCTCCGCGAACCGCGACCTCGTCTACAAGGAGGCGCAGTTCTACCTCATCTCGCTCGCCACCCTGTTGCTCGTGCTGTCGCTCGGCGTCATCTACTTCCCGGTCTCCTCGACGACGACGGCCCTCGACGGGCGGCTGACCCCACTTCTCGCCCTCCTGCTCGTCGGGCTGTACGGGCTCTACATCTTCATCCAGTACGCCGACGCGGTCGAGTACGTCCCGGAGATACCCACGACCGACGTGGGGGGTCGCCCGTGGCTCACACTTCTCGCCTCGCTCGCGCTCGTCGTGGTCGGCGCCGAACTGCTCGTCCGGGCGGCCGTCGGCTTCGGCGCGTTCTTCGACACCCCGGACGTGCTCTGGGGGCTCACCGTGGTCGCCGCCGGGACGAGCCTCCCCGACACGTTCGTCAGCGTCGTCGCCGCGCGCTCCGGCGGGGACTCGCTCAGCCTCGCCAACGTGCTCGGGAGCAACGTGTTCGCGCTCCTCATCGCCCTCCCCGCCGGCGTACTCGCCGCCGGGGGCGTCCCCATCGACTTCGCCGCCGTCGTCCCGCTGCTGGGCTTTCTCGTCGCCGCGAGCGTCGTCTTCTTCGCCGCGCTCCGGACCGACCTCTCGCTGGCCCGCTGGGAGGCGTACCTTCTGCTCGGCATGTACGGGCTGTTCATCGCGTGGCTGGTCGCGGAAGCCGTCGGGGTGACGCGGCTGTTGGCGGGGTGAGACGGCGCGTCCGGGCCGTCAGTCGGCCGTGTCGGTTCCCTCGAAGCCATCCTCCAGTCTCGGTCCCGACCCCGGTTCCACACCGAACGTCGGCGACTGCGGGTCGACGTCGGCGAGAAAGCGGACCGTCGTGAACGCGAGCGTGAGCGAGACCGGCGCGGTCGCGACCGCCCCGAACAGGACGCCGGCGACGCCGAGGCCGACCACGACCGGCGTGGCGACGATCGAGAGCGCGACGACGAGGACGCAGTAGCCGACGGCGAAGCGGAGGTACGGCCCCCCGTCCGTCGCCAGTTCGTAGCTCCCGCGGAGCGCGTCGAGGAGCCCCGCCCCCCGAAGCACCACGAGGAACGGCGCGGCGTAGAACAGGTAGGCCAGGGCGAAGAAAACGGGGACGGCGAGGACGACGAGGAGGTAGCCCGCGCCGAACCCGCCCGCCCCGAGCAGGAACAGCGCCGGAACCAGCAGAGCGAGCTGCAGCGCGAGCACGGCGAGTGCGTAGAGGAACAGCGGGACGAAGTGTCGGCGGACGCCCTCGACGAACTCGTATCGCCCGGTCGCCAGCACCGTCCTCACGCTCCCGAGGTAGCCGGCGGCGAGCGCCGCAGTCACGGCCGCGTACAGCGGTGTAACGACGAGGACGACCCCGAGGAGGCCGAGCGCAGCACCGACCTCCGACCCCGGACCGACGCCGACGGGGAGACCGGTATCGGCCGTCGCCCCCCGAACCGGGACGTTCACGAACTGCCAGAGGCCGACGACGGGGCCCGGAAGGCCGAACCGAACGCCGAGCCGAACCCCGTCGAACGCCGCGACCGTCGCGATGTCATCGAACTGGAGGAGCGAGACGACGAACGGAACGAGCGCGAGCGGGAGGTTCGACGCCGCGCGCTCCCAACCGTCCTCGAGGCGCTCGGCGAAGGAGGGCATCACCGACACCTCGGCGGTGCGCGCGTCGAGTAGCAGGACGGTTGCAGTATCGATTCCGCTCGGCGACCGGGGACCGCGTGGAGGGCAGTCATGCCCGGTACGTTCTCTCGAATTGATAAATAGCCGTCGTCTCCGCGGGCGCTCGGGGCCTCAATCCCTGCCGACCGCGACCCACACCGGACCGGCCCACGCGGCCCCGCCGTCGACCTGTTCGACGCGGACGTAGTAGGCGTCGGCGTCGCTCCCGCGCGCGTCGTCCCAGGCCATCCCCTCGACCGGGTCGTCGTCGGTCCACGACGCCTCGCAGGTGAACCCGGAGAGCGTCACCGTGTCGCGGCCGCCGTCGGCCGCACTCACGGGCGGGGCGGCCCACTGCTTCTCGCCGCTCGCCGACTCCGGCTCCCACGTCCGCCAGGGTTCGGCGTTCTTCACGACCGTGACCGAGTCGAGCGGCGCGTCGCCGGCGACCTCGACCGTCACCTCCCGTTCGGCGGTCGGGTCGTCGACGACGGCCGTGCTCTCCGCCTCTCCGACGCCGACGCCGTCGACCGTGAACTCGACGAGGGTCCGGTTGGGCTGGGTCGTCCCGTACACCCGTCGGGAGCGCAACGCGTCGAAGACGGCCTCGCGGGTGAGTTCGGGCGCGCGAATCGCGACCAGCCCGCCGGGGTAGCTCTGTTCGTCCCACACCCGCCAGACGTTGCTCCAGCCGAGTCCGGCCTGGACCCAATCGTGGAGGCTCGGCAGGTGCGGCCGGGTGTGGATGAGCGAGTGGCCGGGGTGTGGGCCGTGGTAGTCCGCCGAGGCCATCATCCCGACGCGGTAGCCCATCCGGAGGGCGTCCTGCACGTAGTGGCCGGGCTCGTCGACCTCCCCCTGGCCCATCCGGAGGGGGAACCGGTTCCCCTCCCGGCCGGGGCGCTCGCTCGACCCCCACTGGGAGTACACTTCGACGAGCGGGGCCACCTCGTCGTCGTAGTCGACCGCCGAGAAGTCGAAGGGGTACATCGACTCCGCGGGGTGGTGCGGAATCGCGAGCGCCTCGCCCGACCCGTCGTCGTTGAACGCCCGGAGGCGCGCGAACAGCTTCTCGTAGGTGTCGGTGTCGGCGTCGAGGGAGTCAAAGAGCGTCGCGTCCGCGGGGTCGTCGAAGTAGACGTTGACGTGGCCGCCCTGGTTCGGCTGTTTGGTCCACTCGTAGGCCATCAGGGAGACGAACTCGCCGGGGTCGTTCGCGGCCTCGACGGCCTCGCGCGTCCGGTCGAAGTACCGCCGGTGCATCCGCTTTCGCTGCGTGCTCGGCGGGATGAAGAAGCCCATCGTGTCGTGGTCGGTGTAGGCGACCACATCGAGGTTCATCACCTCACGCCCGAACGCGAGGCCGCGCTCGGGGGTGCCGGTGCCGTCCGACAGCGCCGAGTGGAGGTGGAGGTCCCCCCAGTAGGTCCGGTACTCCGGGTCGGCGTCGCGCGGATGGACGCGTACGGGGTTCGTCACGAACCGGCGACCGGTTTCCCGGTGGTCGAGGACGAGGTACTGGACGCCCGGGGTGTGAAACTCGACCGCGTCGACGCGGACGAGGCCGCCGTTCGGCGGGTCGAACGACACCGTCTCGGGGAGGATCGCCTCCGGGTCGGTGGACGCGAGCCCGAAAGTCCCCTCGAAGTCGGAGAGCAGGCGCTCACACTGGTCCCACGCCTGCACGGAGAGCGAGACGGCCGCTCCGGCGTCGGCGTCCGCGGGGAGGACCGCGTGGACTCGTTCGAAGCGGGCGTCGCGGTTCGCAACCAGCTCGCGCGGCGAGGGCGCTCGGTCGGCGAACACCTTCGCCGTCTCCGTGGCCTTCACCACCGGACCGAGGCTCGCGGGGAGTTCCGCCATCGGTCGAAGCGACGCGGGAGAGCTATTTGTGCCTGTTGCCAGCTCGCACTGCGATACCCGACAGCGAACCGAACGTTTGGCCGGCGGTGGTGCGTAGCGCGGCGACCGGCCTACGCTGTTCGACGCGGTCTGTGAATCGTCCGACGAGAGCGTCGGCTCGTGGAAGGACCGTCGTCGACGACGAGGTCTTCGCCGAGGCGACAGCCGGGACGCTCGGCCCGTCCGTCGACGGCTAGCGCTCTTCGACCGCGTACCCGTGCTCCCGGAGCAGGTCCGGGACGCGGGCGACGTGGTTCCCCTGGAGTTCGATGGTGTCGCCCTCGACCGTCCCCCCGCAGGCGAGCGACCGCTTGAGCGAGGAGGCGAGTTCCCGGAGGTCCTCGCCGTCCTCGAACCCCTCGATTATCGTCATCGCCTTCCCGTACCGTCGGGTGTCGGTTCTGACCGTGAGCACCTCCTCGCTCCGCCGGAGGTCGTCCTCGATGCCGAGGTCGTCCGGGAGGCCTGTCACCTTGCTGAAATCGTCTGCCACGACCGCTGTACGCTCTCCGGACATATGACGTGCACTGACGGAACGGAGACCAAAGAAATCGGACGGGTGGTCGACGGCGACGCTACAGGCGCATCGGTGCGAGTGCCGCGGTCTCGTTCCCGTCGGCCGCCTCGACGGTCACCTCGGCGTCGTCGGCGACGGCCTCGCCGGACTCGTCCTCGTAGGGCGTGTCCTCGGTGCCGTCACTGGTGAGGAAGTCCAACTCCTGGTTGTCGTTAGTGTCCATGTGGAGCTGAGCGGTGTAGCTGCCCGAGTCGTTCTCGTCGAGCGGTTCGAGCAGGGCTACGGAGACGTTCTCACTGGTGCCGTTCTCGAGGTACTCGGTGGCGCCGACCACGTCACCCGACTCGTTGAGAATCGCGATGAAGCCGCCCTCGGGGAGGGTAGCGTTGGCGACGACGACCGACTCGCCGGTCGTGTTCTGGTCCTCGAAGGTCACCGAGGCGTTCTCGGGTTCGGGCTCGGTCACGTCGGCTTCGACGGTGACGTTCGCGCTGTCAGCGACGGCGGTTCCGTTCTCGTCGAGATAGGGCGTGTCCTCGGTGCCGTTGCTGGTGAGGAAGTCGAGTTCCTGGTTGTCGTTGGTGTCCTCGTGGAGCTGTGCGGTGTAGACGCCCGAGTCGTTCTCGTCCAACGGTGTCAGAAGTGAGACGGTGACGTTCTCGCTGGTACCGTTCTCGAGGTAGTCGGTCGCACCGACCACGTCACCCGACTCGTTGAGGACAGCGATGAAGCCGCCCTCGGGGAGGGTGGCGTTGGCGACGGTGACCGACTCGCCGGTCGTGTTCTGGTCCTCGAAACTCACCGAGGCGTTCTCGGGTTCGGGTTCGGTCACGTTGGCTTCGACGGTCACTTCGGCGTCGTCGGCGACGGCCTCGTTAGCCTCGTCGAGGTACGGGGTGTCCTCGGTGCCGTTGCTGGTGAGGAAGTCCAACTCCTGGTTGTCGTTGGTGTCCATGTGGAGTTGGGCCGTGTAGGTGCCCGAGTCGTTCTCGTCGAGGGGCGTCAGGAAGGGAACGGAGACGTTCTCGCTGGTGCCGTTCTCGAGGTACTCGGTGGCGCCGACCACGTCACCCGACTCGTTGAGGACGGCGATGAAGCCACCCTCGGGGAGGGTAGCGTTGGCGACGACGACCGATTCGCCGGTCGTGTTCTGGTCCTCGAAGGTCACCGAGGCGTTCTGGGTCGGGGGCTCGGGTTCGGTGGCGTTCTCGACGGTAATCTCGGCGACTAACCCGTCGCTGTGGGTGAACACGCTGTGGACGTAGTCGCCGGGTTCGGTGTCGTTCGTGTCGAACGTGAAGTTCACCTCGGCGGACTCGCCTTCGGCGAGCGTGAGGTCGGTGTCGTTCACCACGTCGCCGTCGAAGCGGTAGTCGACGCGCTGGGTGGTCTCGAAGTCGTTCGGGTTGGTCACGACGGCGCTCACCTCGACGGGGTCGCCGGCGGTGACGTTGGCGGGCGCCGAGACGCTCTCGACGGCGTAGGACTCGGCGACCTCGACGGCGGTGACTTCACCCTCGTCCTGGGTGTAGACGCCGAGGAAGTTCGTGCCGAGCGGGAGCGACGTCGCCGAGACGTTGTACTCGACGGTCACGTTCTCGCCCGCCGGCAGCGTCACGGAGAGCCGCGAGAGGACCACACCGCCGGAGCGGAGGGCGACCTCCTGTGTCGACGTGGCGTCGTTCGGGTTGGAGACGACGGCTGTCACGGTGAAGTCCGCCTCCGGTGTGACGAGGTCGGGGGCGGTCGCGTCGTCCACGGCGAACGACTGGGTCTCGGCGTCCTGTTGGGCGAAGACGCCGGTCGGTACTGCGAGTGCGAGCGAGACGGCGACGACGACGACCGTCGCGACCGTCAACGCTCCGAACTGTCTGGGGTGCATGGTTGGGGGTGGTGTGTGGGTGGTTGCCGTACTGCGCACCATAGAAGCGTTCTCGGCGAAGATAAGGCGTCTAGACAGTTCTCCCCAGTTCGCCGGAACAACTGTGTGGCAAGTTCTTCTTTCGTATGGGGTTGAAATGGCAAGCTCTACTTACCGGATGGAAGCCCTACCTTGGAATGTGGAAGCCCCGTCTTGGGGCGTCGGAACGCCCAGTTACCCCTGAGCGTCCGCGGACTCGGACCGTCGCGTCGGAGAGGAGGTGGGCGCGAGAGCGCCGGGGTGCAGTAGCCGACCCGACTCGAACCGACTCGAACCAACTCGACCGACTCGAACCGACTCGGTCCATCTTTTTCCCCTCCCCCGTCGTCGCCTCCGCAAATGCGCTACGTCGAGGTGCTCGTCGACGACGCCCACGAGTCCGCGGTCCGAGACGTGCTCGACGAGGAGGGCGTCGACCACGTCCGCGGCGGCGGGGACGACGGCACCGTGCTTCTCCGCTTTCCGCTCCCGCCCGAGGCCGTCGAGTCGGTGTTGGGAGCGCTCCACGAGGTCGGCCTCCCCGACGAGGGGTACACGGTCGTCACGAGCGCCGAGTCGGTGACGACGCCGAACTTCGGCGCGCTCCAGGACCGCTTCGCCCGGGAGGAAGACGAGGAGACCATCGCCTACGACGAGATGCGCACGAAGGCCCTCGAAGCCCGGCTCACGCGACGGGCGTTCTCCCTGCTCGCGCTCTGCTCGACGGTCATCGCGACGGTGGGGCTCCTGCGTGACTCCGCGCTCGCGGTCGCCGGCGCGATGGTGGTGTCGCCGTTCGTCGGCGCCATCCTCGCGACGAATATCGGCCTGCTCACCGACGACCGCGACGTGGCGCTCGACGGCGTCGTCTCGCAACTGCTGGGGACCGTCGTCGCCGTCCTCGGCGCCGCCGCCCTCACGGCCGGACTCCGGGCGGTCTACGTCGTTCCGCCGCGGACGAACGTCTCCGAAATCGCACAGGTGTCCGCCATCACGTCGCCGACGCTCCCGGCGCTCCTCCTCGCGCTCGCCGCCGGCGCGGCGGGGGCGCTCGCGCTCGCGACCGCCCTCCCGGTCGCGCTCGCCGGCGTCGCCATCGCCATCGCGCTCATCCCCGCGGCCGCCGCGGTGGGTGTCGGCGTCGCCCTCGGCGAGCCCACGGTCGCGGTCGGGGCGCTCACCCTGCTCGCGATGAACGTCGTCACCATCAACCTCGGCGTCCTGCTCACCCTCCGGGGGCTCGGCTACCGGAGCCGGAACCCGTCGGGACTCCCCGTCCCGGACTCGTCGCGGGCGGCGCTCACGCTCCTGTTCGTCGGCTTGGTCGCCGTCGCGTTCGTCGTCGGGGCGGCAGTGCCGACCTACGAACAGGTGCGCCTCGAGCGGACGGTCAACGGCGCGGTCGCGGAGACGCTCGCCGAGGAGCGCTACGGGGAGCTCTCGCTCGTCACCGTCGAGTTGGGGTACGGCGGCGGCCCGTTCGTGGACGCCACCTCGACGGCGACGGTGACGCTCGCGCGGACGACCGACCAACCGTACCCGGCGCTGGCGAGGACGATCGAAGAGCGGGTCGGCCGGCGGTCGGACCGGCACGTCGAGGTGCGGGTGAAGTTCGTCGACTACAGGCCGGCTGACGGCGAGGAGCCGTCCGGGGATACGGCGCCGGTCGAGGGAGTGCCGTCGACCGGCGCGATGGGCGCGAGGACGAACGCGGCGGGAGAAGCGCAGACGACGCGGCGAGGTCGACCGACGGTCAGTACCGGCGGTTCGACAGCGGTGTCGGAAGCGGCACCGACCTGAGGAACCGACCGACGGCGCGGTGTTTCAGGAGGGCGAAGCCGGCGAAGATGGCGACGAAACCCGCGAGCGTCGACGCCGCGACGAGGTGGCCGAGCAGGAGCCAACTCATCGCCGTCGCGACGACGGGTTCGAGGTAGCCGACGAGGTTGATCTCCGTCGCGCCGACCCGCGAGAGCAGCTCGAAGTAGATGAGGAAGGCGACGACGCCCGAGACGAGGGTGAGATAGACCAGCGAGAACACGGCGGTGTCGGTCCAGTGGATGGCCGACATCGACTCCCCGCGGACGAGCGAGACGACCCAGAGCACGCCGCTACCGAGCAGCATCCCCCACCCCTCCAGCGCGCGGAGCGGCATCTCGGCGTCGAACGCGCGGGTGAGCACCGCGCCGACGGCGAAGGAGGCGGCGCCGAGGAGGACGAGGCCGAGCCCGCCGACGCTCGACGACAGCATCGAGGTCGCGCCGGGGTTGGCGACGACGGCGACACCGACGAAGCCGGCGACGAGGCCGGCGACGCCGAGGCGGTCGAGATGCTCCTCGACGAACAGCGGTGCGGCGAAGGCGGCCGTCAGGACCGGCGACAACGAGACGACGACGGAGGCGACCGCGCCGGACACCTGCAGTTCGCCGAGGTACAGCAGCGCGTGGTACCCGGCGATGACGAAGGTCCCGACGGTCGCGACGGCGAGCAGGTCGTTCTTCGTGCGCGGCAGTGGGTCGTCGACCGTCGCGACGGCGTAGGCGAGGACGATGGCCCCGGCGGCGCCGTAGCGGATGGCCGCGAACAGCACCGGCGGGAAGAACTCCAGCCCGACTTCGATGGCGACGAACGACGTCCCCCAGAACAGTGCGAGCAGTGCGAACAGCACCGGGATCCGTGAGAGGTTTGTCCAATTCAGTTGCGAGCGCATGGTTCTCAGTTCAGCGCTAATCGCCTCACGTTGTTAAATTCTTCTACAACGAGTCCGGCTTTGATTGGATAGAACATTAGGTATTCGCACCAGTGTTGCACTCCTCACTCGCCGAACGCGGACCGTTCTGATAACTAACAGTACGGCGCCCCGGTCGAGTCGCCGGCGGACCCGGACGGACCGGCCGAGCCGCCGTACCGACGCAACCGGCGGGCACGTTCCCGCCCGCCCGTGGGCGGACGTCTTCGACGGCTCCGGGGGCACGTCGAACCACGTGTCGACTTCGGCGGCGCGAGTCGAACCCGATTCGACTCGGGTAACAATTAACACGCCACACGCGGACGGTAGAACGATGGACGAACGCGACGTCCGCCTCCTGAAGGCCATCTCTGACCTGGGCACCGGCAGTCCGGAGAAGCTCCACGAGCGCACCGGCATTCCGGTGTCGACGATTCATTACCGACTCAACAATCTCCGCGAGGAGGGAATCATCACCAACGACCTGTACGACGTGGACCTCGAGAAGGCCGGCCTCGGCGTGACGGTCATCGTCGAGGTGCTCGCCGACTACCAGGGCTCCTACGAGGACGTGGGCAACAAGATTCTCGCCATCGAGGGCGTCACGCAGGCGTTCTTCACGATGGGGGAGACGGACTTCATCGTCATCGCCCGGCTCCCGAACGCGGACGCCGTCGAACGGCTCATCTCGGACTTCGAGACCATTCCCGAGGTCGACCGCACGAACTCGACGTTCGCGGTGTCGACGCTCCGGGACTCTCCCCGGGCGCTCGGGAGCTACTCGCTCGAGACGTTGGAGACCGAACTGACCGAGGAGTGAGACTGCGAGGGCGTCGCCGGGTCACGCCGCTCGACGGTGCCCTCGGGCCGTTTCGGCGTCACCACCGAATCGCGTCGGCAAGCGATTCGGCGAACCACACCGGGGCCGAGCCGGCACCGCAGAGCGGCCCGTCCGCGTCCGGAGCGACCCTCTGATGAATGGGTCTCGACGCGGGAGTACATAAACTACCTCACATCTCAAGCTGTCCATTATCACGATTCGACGAGACGGTCCATCTACTCACAGCGTATGCCAGTCGTTACTGACATCTCTCTCTCCGGCGACTCGTTCCCGCTCGGTCATCTCCTCGAACTCGACGACTCTTTCACCGTCGAGTTCGAGCGGCTGGTCCCCACCGGGAACGCCGTGCTCCCCTTCTTCTGGGTTCCTGCCGGGTCCGTAGACGCCGCCGTCGAGGCGTTGGACGACCGTTCGTTGGTCGCGTCGGTCGAGGTTCTGACCGAAGTCGAGAACCGGGCGCTCCTGCAGGTCGAGTGGACCGACGCGGTGAACGGCGTCGTCGACGCCCTGCTCGAGACGGACGGCGCTATCGTCAGCGGGAAGGCCGTCCGTGGGAGCTGGAAGTTCCGGCTCCGCTTTCCCGACCACTACCAGCTCCGGCAGTTCACCGCCCTGTGTACGGAGAGCGACGTCGCATTCGACGTAGAGGGCGTCTACAACCCGCACCCACCGGGAGACGAGAGCCGCCTCACCAGCGTTCAGTGGGACACCCTGATGGCGGCCCACGAGAAGGGGTACTTCGAGGTGCCACGCCGCGCGACGCTTTCGGACCTCGCAGCCGAGTTCGACGTGAGCGAGCAGGCGATATCCCAGCGCCTCCGCCGTGCGATGAACGTCGTGGTCGCCGGGTTGGCGTTCGGCGAGTCGGACGCTCCCGGGGCCTGAGCGCCGACGGCCGAGGGGACCCGGCCGCGTGAGTCACTGGTCTATCATCGTCTCGTAGACGAGCGAGGCCAGCCCCCGGCGGAGACGCTGGGAGAAGGCGTTGTCGCTGATGTCGAACGTCTTCGCGAGTTCGCCGATGGTCGTCCCGCGCGGGATGTCGAAGTACCCCCGTTCGTAGGCGGCCACCAGCGCCTCGTGCTGTTCTGAGGACATCGGGTTCCCCTCGTGCGGGTAATGCGGGTTGTACACCCGGCGGACCAGCACCGGGATGTCCTTCGTACTGCACTGGTCGCGGAAGTCGCCGAGTTCGTCGTGGCTGTGGAACTGAAGGCGGAACTCCCACCCCTCACCGATGCTCTCTCCCTCGAGCATTCGCGCCCGAGTCTCGATGAGGGTCTGGACGAACTCGTCGGCGTCGAGGGTCCACCGGACCTCGAACAGCTGTCGCTTCCCGTCGTCGGTGAGAGACTGAACGCTCTCGGTGAGCGGTGAGCGCTGAAGCGTGGCGACGATTTCGTCCTCGTCGCCGTTCGAGACCCAGAACAGCGGGATGATGGAGTCGTAGATGGGGACGATGCGTTCGAGTTCGACGTGGATATCAGGGATTTCGTCCAGCAGACTACCCAGTTCGAACGCGTTCGCGGGAATCGTGATATCGACGATGGGAATCATGTCGGGCGCTCCGTCTCGAACTAGTCGTTCACGACCTGCGGTCCGAACGCGTGGTTCTCGAGTAAACCTTCGACTCCCAGAGACAAATACACATCCGTTACATGTAAACCGAGCGTGAGCCTCCGTCGCGGAGGCCGTTGCCGTCCCCTCCTGTGAAGAGCGTTCGAACGACAAGGGAGGCTGCGTCTCCACCGCCGGCATCGGCCTCCTCGGTGGCCCGTTCGCTCTCGGGGGTGCTCCGCCTTCGAGTTCGAAGTCCGGTCGGACCGTGACCGCTCTGTCCACCGTAGAGACACGAGCGAGTCCCCGGCGTCGATCGATTCGCCCCGCGAGCGACGCCCGTCCCGCGAGCGACGCCCGTCCCGCGAGCGACGTCCGTCTCGTGCTCCCGACTCGCGACCGTCGTCCTGCAGTCGACCGCCGTCATCGGGTCGCCGCCGCGGGTCCGGTCGAGGACCGTCGGCGGCGAAGCCCCAGCGACGAATCTTATAAACAGGGCGTTGTGATGTAAACCCGGACTTCGACACTAAAGGCACCTACTTTACGTATTGATATCGTATCGTGAATCACGAAGGGGGGAGTCCTAATGCCAGTCATCATCGACGTCGCGCTTCCGGGGGACTCGTTCGCGCTGAGCGGACTGCTCGCGGAGCACCCGGACATCCACATCGAAATCGAACGGCTGGTACCACTCGGGGACCAGGTTCTCCCGTTCTTCTGGGTCTCGGACGGCTCGGACGAACACATCGAGGAGGCGCTGATAACGCAGTCCATCGTCGAGTCGGTCACCCGACTGACGGAAGTCGACGACCGGCATCTGTACCAAGTCACTTGGAACAGCAATGTCAACGGTCTCGTCGACGCGCTGATGGACACGGGCGGCGTCATCCTCGAGGGACAGGGTCAGTCCGGCCGGTGGGAGCTCCGGCTCCGGTTTCCCGACCACGAACGGCTCCGGAGGTTCAGCGAAATCTGCACCGACGAGGAGATATCGACGGAGGTGAAGGGCGTGTACAACCCCCACGTCCCGTCGCCGGAGGAACGCCTCACGCCCGTCCAGTGGGAGACGCTCACGGCCGCCCACCGACTCGGCTACTTCGAGGTCCCCCGCCGGGTGACGCTCACCGACCTCGCCGAGCGCTTCGACGTGAGCGAGCAGGCGGTCTCCCAGCGACTTCGACGGGCCATGAACGCCCTCGTCGGCGGGCTGACGTTCGAACGACCGACCTGACCGTGGCGACGCCGTTCCGCTCGACTGAGGTCAACGATAATCACCCCACGTATCGGCGTCTCCTCCCACCCGACTTCCGAGAAGCAGTCGCGACGAAATGGCTCTACGTGTGCCGTCCTGCGGACCGGGTCCGGGGTATGCGTCGGCCTCGACTCCCGTCCGACAGGCTCACCTCGGTCTCCCGTACACACAGAATCCGAAGTTACGTCTCCGACCCGAACAGGCCGGGTGACGGCCGTCGTTTCCATCGCCGTGCGGCCGTCGGTGGGCGAGCGTTCCGACGCCCGCCCCGGTCGTCGGCACCGCCTGACGGACCCGCACCGGCGTGCTCGAAGCCGGAATGCCAAGCGCTCGTCGCACGCCGGTGCGGGTCCCTGTCGCGTCGTTCCTCCCTCTTCGAAGCGGGGTCGCTCTCTTCGGTCCGCCGTCGAGTCGGTGACCCAGCGAGGACTCGGCCGTAGGTGGGTCGCTTGGATGCGCTTCGACGAGCGCGGACCCGACGGCGGACACCTGTGACTACTCGCTTCGGAAGTATAGGAGTCTGCGTTGAGAACCGTGAGTGGTTTATGAGGCGCGGTCGGCCGCTCGGAGAGACCTCTTCGACTTCCATCCTCCAGGTCAGGTAGTCGACGGGTTTATTCGTCGATACGTCCGTCACCGGAACGATGTGGACCGGAGCGAGAGCGACACTGGTCGTGTTCCTGGCGGTAGCCCTCGTGAGCGGGCCGCTCGTTTCGGGTCTCGACTTCACCACGTCGTCCGACGCCGGCCCGGTCGATGCCGTCGGCGACGGTCGCGTGGCGGCCGGGTCCGTGACTCTCTCCGGCGAGACGGCGTCCCTCGACCAGGGGCGGTACGGGTCGGGTGCGTACTACCTCGACGCCCCTTCCGCGACGGTCGCCGTCGAGTCGGTGTCCGGGTCGCCGATGCTCGGCTACCGACTCCGGATTTCCGACCTGGGGTACGCCGGGAGCACCGTCGCGTTCCTCTCGCCGGAGGACACGGGGACGACGACGCTGGAACTCGACCGGAAACCCTTCGCGCCCGAGCGTGTCGAGGGGAGTGCCTTCCGGGGTGAGGTGACGGTGTTCGTCCGCGCCGACGGCACGGAGCGGGTGCTGTACGAGAGAGTGGTCGAGGTGGAGGTAGAGGCGTGACGGAGGTGGAACAGGAGTCGGACGGCCGACTGGCCGGTCTCCGGCGTTCGCTGTTCGGTGACGGCCTCGGCGAGGCGCTGTTCGCCGGACTCCTGTTCGTCTTCGGGGTGTACTGGGCCGTCGGGGTGTTCATCACCGACACGTACACCGTCGCGAACACGCTCGTCGGCGTCGCCGACGGCCACCTGTACGTCGACCGAATCGAGTACGGGCCGGAGTCGGCTGTGACGCCGGGGATGAACGTCGTCGACGGGCGGCTGTACGGTCGGAACTACGGGACCGTCTTCGCCGCCCTCCCCGTGCTCTACGTGCTTCGGGCCGTCGGGGCCGTGGCCGACCTCCGGCTCGTCCTCGTAGGACTCTGGGCCGCTACCGCGCTCTGGACGGGGGTCGCCGCCGGACGGGCGCTCGGTCGTCGTCGACTCGGGGACCGGGTCGGCGCCGCAGTGGCGCTCCTCGCGTTCGGTGTCAACCTCCCGTTCGCCGCCGACTTCGACCCGTCGACCCTCGCGCTCGTCAGCCTCCAGATGGCGACGATGGTCGCGGCCGCCCTCGTCGGCGTCCTGCTCTATCGACTCCTGACCCGAACGTACGACCGACGGACCGGGTTCGCCGCCGGCGTCGCCGGCGCCCTCTGCACCCCGGTCGGGTTCTGGGCCTCGATTCCGAAGCGTCACGCCTTCGTCGCCGCGCTCGTCCTCGCGACGCTGTACTGTTTTCACCGGAGTCGGGAGGGGATGGACGAAGGCGGCGCTCCCGACGCTCGGTTCCGGGCCGGTGCCTACGCCGTCGTCGCGCTGACCACGACCGTCCACGCCGCGATTGCGCTGTTGCTCTGCTGTTCGCTGCTGGTCGCGGACGTCGGGACACACCGCGAGGTCGACCGCCGGACGGTCGTCACCGTCGGCGGGGCGTTCCTGCTCGCCCTCGGCCCCTTCCTCGTCCTGAACACGGCCATCAGCGGGAACCCGATTCGACCCCCGCGGATGCTTCCGCGGTTCGACGGCGAGCTAGCGACCGGTGGTGGAGCCGTGGTTGGTGACTCGGGCTCACACGTGTCGCTCGCGACCCTCCTCCTCGGTCAGCTCGAATCCATCGTCCGCCGGCTGGTCGGCTACCTCGTTCGGAGTCTGGGTGTGTTCGTCGACCCCGGACGGCTGTACGAGATTTTCGTCCGCGGCGGGTACAACGCCGAGCTCGCGGCCGAGGACGGCGGCGAGGCGGTGCGCCTCTCCGTACTCGAGTCGATGCCGTTGCTCGCCGGGCTGGCGGCCGTCCCGTCCCTGCTCGGTGAGTGGCGACGGGGCCGCACGCTGAGGTTCACCCCGACCGACCTGCTCGCAGGCACCTACACACTCCTTCTCTGTCTGCTCTACCTGCAGGCTCTGCCGCTTCACGCGATGGTGACGGTGCGGTATCTGGCTTCTGTCATGCCGCTCGCCGTGTACGCCCTCGCTCGGCTGTCGGTCGTCCGTCGCTGCCTCGACCACGGCTGGACGCTCGGGTTGAGCTACCTCGGGACGGTGTTGGTCGGCGGACAGCTGTTCGTCCTTACGTCGGTGGCGTCGGGAATGTCCGTCGGCGAATCGGTGCAGTTGCACGCGCTCGTGAACCTCGTCGGTGCGGGGGTGCTTGCGATGTGGGTGCTCTCCGCTCGAATGCGGGGCGACGACTGGACCCGCGTCGGGGCCGTCGGCCTCGGTGTCTGTGGCGGGCTGACGACCGCGTTCGTGCTGGTGAGTCGCGTGCTGTACTTCCCGTTCGGCGAGCTCGCGATTCCTGTCGTGCAGGCGTTTAGTAGTCTGCTCTGAGGAGTCCTTTCGGACCGGACGGACGCTCTGGTGTCTTTCTCTCTTCGCTGGACCCCATCCCTAGAGTAACGCCTCACCTGTCAGAGAGTGAGCGACGTGAACCCAGTGACCACCACGGGTGGGGCTCCGGAAGGGGCCGGCCTCTCGGCGAACGCGGGCGCCGTAAGCACCACAGGGAGCGAACGAAGTGAGCGACCGAGGAGCGTGCTCGAGAAGCGCCGACGGCGCTTCTTGGTATCCAGCGAGAGCTTCGCTCTCGCGCGACAGCGAGCCCCCGGAGCCGAGAGGCCGAGGGCTTCCGTACGCAGTCACGTCGTCGGTTCTGGTTGGCCACGCAGTTCGGACGTGGCGGTCCTCAAAATAGGGTAGCGCTGTTGCTAATCGGCGTTGCGTCGAAAGAAAATCGCTGGGTCGAGAGCTTACTCGATCTGGTACGAGGCGATGATGGACTCCTTACCGCTGGAGCCCGTATAGACGACCTGCAGCTCGTCGCCCGAAACCCCCGTCACAGTATGCTTGTTTCCTGCACCGATAGTAGAGCCGTCAGTGTACTGCTCTCCATCAGCGACTGCCGTACCATCAACACGAATCTCGAGGTCAGCGCCCTCGATCTTGTCGCCACCGTCGTGGCTAATGGTCACGTCGCTTCCAGCCTGGTCAAACGAGAACGACGCCTGCGGCGCACTCGGCCCGACCTGCTCACCGAGACCGAGGACGAACGTCCCGATCACAGCGGCCAGGATGACCGTAATCGCTACCATCAGAATCACACCGATGACGGGGCTGACTGCCCTGTCGTCGCCTGCGAACAGTTTCTTGAATTCCATGTGTTGTTGTCTCCCTGACCCACCAGGTGTCGGAGGTTCGCGCCCGGACAGAGGCACCGAGAGCGTCCGGGCGGAGGCGAACGTCACCTCCCCTTCCCACTCCGTCGCTGATGTGTCTGTTTTAGCAGAATGTCTGTCTGCTATAAAAGATTGGTGCGTAATGTAGGAAAATTAACTATTAGTCGTAATCGTGCTTTTTAGGACTCATATGTCCAAAATTCAGCGCCTCGGCTCGTGTACGATGTCCGGTTCGTCGTGATTCTTCAGGCGAAATTATCATTTCTGATATTTTTACCGGCGCGAGACAGGAAGGTGCGTGACGGACCATAGGGTGTCGAGGGGAGAGGCCGGTGAACGAACGCACACCTCCATCGTGAAACACATCTACGACGACGCTACGTCGCCGGGGATGGCCTGGGTGTGGCTCGGCGGTCCACCGTCCCTCTCGGGTGGGTGTCGTGTCGCGCAGACGCTCCGACCCCACGCTGTCGTTCGGTTCGGTCCCGTCTCGTCCGGACGATTGGGTGCTCCGGAGCGCTCCCCAATTCACACTATATTTCCGGTGAAACCGCCCGCCCACCCGAGTGGCGAACATCGGTGGCACACCGGGCCGAAGCGGCATCCGAGTTGCGGGCCCACTTTCGCGGTTGTCCGCCCGCGGCGCTCGTCGCGGCCACCGCCGTCGGCGCGTACCCGAGGAATCGGCGTCGGGAACACGGCCGATACGCCGGAACGGCGCCACGACCTCCGACCGGTACGACAAGTCCCGGTTTACACATCGCCGTTCCCCCCTCGACGACCCGCATCACGTTGGCGGGAGCCGCTCCCAGTCGGTGGTCCGCACAGCGTTGACGACGAGTCCCGCCATCAGGACGACTGCGGCGATGTACGTCGTCGTGAGGATGATGACGATACCGCTGACGACGCCGTATATCGCGTACTGTGCCGCGTTCGCGGTGTAGAACTGAATTCCGGCGTGGAGAACGGTCCAGCCGGACGCGGCGGTGAGTGCGCCCGGGAGAGCCTCCCGGGGAGAGACTACGACCCGCGAGGGCACGTAGTAAAGCGGGAGCAGCGCTCCCGTGAGGACGAGCAGGAGCAAGCCGAACCCGACGAGCGTCTCGAGGAGCCCGACGGAGGAGACGGAGAGCGCGACACTCTGGGCGAAGATAGCGAGGATGGCGACCGACAGCGCCCCGAGGACCACCCCACCGTCGCGCACCTGTGTCGAGAGCGGCTGCTCGACGGCGCCCTCGACGCGTTCGACCACCGTGAGGAAGCCGACGGCGACGTTCGCTCCACCCCAGGCGATGGCACCGACGGAGAGGACCATCGCCCCGGTTCGGCCCGAAGCGGTCGTCAGCGCTTGGTAGAGAAGCTGCTGGGTCTCCGGTGTCACGAACCGTGCCGACCCCGTGTACACCTCGAAGGCGAACCGTCGCCCGAGGAGGGCGACCACGAGCAACAGCAACGGGACGAACGAGAGGAACGCGTAGTACGCGATTGCCGCCGCCGGATACTTGATGTCCTGTTCGTACAGCACCCCGACGACGGTCTTCGTCGCGTCCAGTGCCCCGGCCAGTCGCGCCATGTATCTCCTCCGGTGCGCGGTGTGAACTCTGTTACGACCGGCGGTGGAAGTGTGACCGCAGCCCAGCACGTGATTCCCGGACGTGGTGCTTCGCTCCGGACACGAGCTCGCGCCCGGACCGGACAGACCACTCGAATTCACTCTGCGGGAGGGGTGTCCCGTGCAGCGAGCGCGCGTCGAATTAGGTGACGTGTCCCTAGGGGACGTCTGTCGATCGTTGTCGTCGATTCACGACCGGCTCGCAGCACAGCACCGAACCCCTCGAGGAATCTCCTCCCAGCCCGTAGTAACAACGCTCGTTTGGCTTCCAGGATGCCCTCGTCGTGGCCGAGTCGAGTGACCGCCTCGGACGACGCTCTCGGTGGCGTTCCCCTCGGATTGACGTGCAGGGAGCGAAGTCGCCAACGATGGTTGTACGGGCTCGTCGCGGACGCGACGACGGCCAGCACATCTCGAAGCGAAGCCCCGTCGACCTGAGGGGACCGGTCGCTTGCTGCAGTCCCGGGATACTTGCGTCTGCACCCGATACGACGAGTGATGCCGGACGACCACGGTGGCCTCGAACACGTTCGAGACAACGTCGACGGCCACTCGATGGTGAGCCTCCTCTCGTACGCTCGCACCTACTGGATTCGACTGACGCTCGGCGTGGCTGCCGCATTCCTCACCCGCTTCGCTCGACTCGTTCCGCCGGTCGTCGTCGCGGCCGCGATCGACCGCGCCATCAGGGGGTCCGGCGAGGCCGGGCTCCTGACCGATATCGGGCTTCTCTCCCCCGGGCAAATCTCCGGACAGGCGGCACGGCTCGCGGTGCTCGAACAGCTCGTCGGCATCGCCGTTCTCGCGTACCTCGTTCGGTCCGTCACGCGGTTCGCCTCGCGATACCTCCTGCAGTCGACCGCCCAGAAGGTGCAACGTGACCTCCGGAACGACACCTACGACCACATCCAGCACCTCTCGATGGATTTCTTCGTCGACCACCAGACGGGCGGGCTGATGTCCGTCCTCAACAGCGACATCAACCGCCTCGAGCAGTTTCTCAACACGGAGTTCCGACAGCTCATCCGCGTGTTCGCGACCGTCGGCGGCATCGCGGTCATCCTGTGGACGTACTCGCCGAAACTCGCCGCGGTCGCGCTCGCGCCCGTGCCGATAATCGGGCTCGCGAGCGGTCGGTTCCTCGACCGTATCGAACCCCGATACAAATCGATTCGGGAGACTGTTTCGCGACTGAACACGCGCCTCGAGAACAACCTCGGCGGCGCAGCCGTCATCAAGGCCTTCGACCGCTACGAATTCGAACGGGAGCGAGTCGCCCGCCAGAGCGAGGCCTACCACGACGAGAAGATCGCTGCTCTCCGCATCCGTCGTGGGTTCTTCGCCGCCCTCAGATTGCTCACCGGCGTCGTCTTCGTACTCGTCCTCTACATCGGCGGGACGGACATCATCAGCGGGTCGCCCGGCGAGAACGGTGCACTGACGCTGGGTGGGTTCGCGCTCTTTTTCCTCCTGCTTCGCCGCCTCTACTCCCCGATGCGTCGAATCGGGAAATCGGCGAACAAGTACCAACTCGCCAAGGCGAGCGCCGAACGGGTGTTTGGACTGCTCGGACGAGAGCCAACCATCACGAGTCCCACCGCGGCACACAGTCCGGACGACATCGAGGGCCGTGTCGAGTTCGACGACGTGACGTTCTCGTATGGGGAGCGCGAGCCGGTGCTTCAGGACGTCTCGCTCGCGGTGGACGCCGGTGACACCGTCGGCCTCGCGGGGCCGACGGGTGCCGGGAAATCGACCCTGCTGAAGCTCATCGCCCGGTTCCACGACGTCGACGGGAGCGGCGCTCCCGTTCGCCAATCGGAATCGTCCGGCGATTCCGACGACGTAGACGAGGGCTCGGTTCAGGTCGACGGTACCGACGTCCGCGAGTACGACCTCCAGGCACTCCGCGACGAGATCGCCATCGTCGAGCAGGACCCGTATCTCTTCTCGGGGACCGTCGCCGAGAACATCGCCTACGGCGACCGCACCACGCTCGACGCCGAGTGGAACAGAGACAGCGATGCCGGCGAGCGCGACAGTCCCGCTCCGAGCGGCGACTCGACCCGTGAACGCGTGGTTTCGGTCGCGAAGGCGGCAGCGGCAGACCGATTCATCCGGGAGCTCCCCGACGGGTACGACACGCGCGTCGGCGAACGGGGCGTGAAGCTCTCCGGCGGGCAGCGCCAGCGTCTCGCGATTGCCCGCGCCCTCCTGAACGATCCGGCGATCATCATCTTCGACGAAGCGACCTCGGACGTAGACACGGAGACAGAGGAACTCATCCAGGAGAGTTTGGAGCGACTGGTCGAAGAGCGGACCGCCTTCATCATCGCACATCGGCTCTCGACCATTCGAGACGCCGACGAAATCGTCGTTCTGGACGACGGCCGAGTCGCCGAACAGGGCTCACACGACGACCTCGTCACGGCCGATGGGATCTACGCGGACCTCTGGCGTGGACAGGCCGATACCGAAGTGGTGCCGGCTGACGACTGACTCCCCGGTCCGTGAGTTCGCCGAACAGAGAGGGAGTTCGATGCGCGGCTCCCGTTCAGTGTCGTCTGTACTAATCCACTACCAGGGCCCCGACCGTTCTTCTAGCGTTTCGTGAAAATCATGTTGCTCTGCTGACCAAATCGTATTGGGGTCGATGCTTTGGATACGTGAAATACATTTTCCGATGCGGTACTCGGAGCGATCTGGGTGCCGCTGGCATTCCGGCTGACCACCGGCTATCCGTCGTCACGTCTGAACTGCGCGAGGGGGGGACGCCGAGTCGCCTGCCCCGGCCCCGGCAGGCGGCTTTCGACAGGCCGTCGAAGGGGACAGGACGGCTACACCACTACTCATTCACTCCAACGCCGCTCGTGCGTTCTCGACCCACCAGCCGACATCCTTGTACGCAGTCGGCCAACTCGTGAGGAGTCGGTCCTCGACACGCGCCAGTTCCGAGGCCGACCAGAACCGAGCGGCAGCGACTTCGTTGTCCGCCTTTGGGGTGCCACGCACATCTGTAACGTCGACCGCGTAGGCCAGCACCGTCTTGTGGGTCGTCCCGAACTTGGCGAACGACCGGACGTCGAAGAGCACGAGGTCGTCGGGGTTCACGGTGAGGGTCGTCTCCTCCTTTAGTTCACGCGCACCTGCTTCGTCGGGGTTCTCGCCGGCTTCGACCATCCCACCCGGCGTCCCCCACAGGTCAGCATCAGGGGAGTCCACTTTCACGAGGAGAATCGACTCCCCATCGAGGACCGCAAGGCGTGTGGTCGGAATCGGATTGTAAAAGACGGCATCATCGCAGGCCGCACAGTAGTGAGTCGTCGGCGGATCAACAGGGGAGAGTGCTTCGCCGCAGTAGGGACAGAACTCCGGTGGTCTGTTGACCATGCCTAGACGTCGGATAATAGGAAGTATAGTTCTCTCGGTGGGACCAAGTTCGCTCTTCTCAGTGGGGTATGTAGCTGTCTAGCGCTCAATTTGGTATGTGTGGCATGCTCGCTGTGTGTAACGGATTCAACCCACCCACTCCAGTATCTCTCTCCATTCGGCCGGCGTGAGAGAGTAGCTTTCTCACGTTCTTCGTTTCAGCGGACCAAGGTGGGTCGGCCAACTGATCGTGAAGGGAGTGGGTTTCTCACGTTCTCAGGTAGAGCAACCCACCCGATTGCCGATTGAGGGAGAGTACATTTCTCACGTTCTGCATCGCAGCAGACGGCATCGTCGGTCGATTGATTGTGGAGAGGGGGAGTAGGTTTCTCACGTAACTGTAGAGAAGAGAGTCTATGCCGTGCGTGAATCGGACCTCTGTCAGACCATAATATCTCTACTCATATCGGCAACCCCAGAGTCTCCCCCATCCAGTTGGTGTGTGACTTACAACGTCAGAAATCCACTCCCACACCCATATATAAACAAGCACAACGTGGGAAACGTTAGAAAGCCACCCTTATGTACTGTTGTGCTGAAGGCTGCTGTAGACCCCAGTAATGGCCGCGCTATTCGAGGACGTCGAAGACAACATCTTCAGAAACCGGGATGTACTTACTGAAGACTACCAGCCCGAGGATATCTACAATCGTGAAGGGGAGATAGAGAAATACGAAGAGACGTTACAACCCGTTGTAAAAGGGCAATCTCCTCGCGATATCATCACGTACGGAAATACAGGTGTCGGAAAAACCGTCGTAACCAAACACGTTCTTGGTGAGCTCGAGCGTGTGATGAAAGAGCGTGGCCAGGAAGACGAACTTCACGTCGTCCATCACAACTGCAATAGCAACACCGTATTCAGCGTAGTGCGTGCGTTGGTGAACGAACTGCGTGGGCCGAACGAAGCGGAGTTTCCACGACGTGGTCTCTCCGTCGCAGACGCCTTCGACGCGCTATACGAGAAGATCGACGAGATGGGTGGCCGGTTCGTCTTCGCCTTCGACGAGATCGATCACGTAGCGGACTCAGATACGCTGCTGTACGAACTCACCCGTGCAAAGAGTGTGGGGAACATCACCAACGAGGAGAGTGCCATTACCGTCATCGGCATCAGCAACGACCTGAATTTCCACAATAACCTCGGAGCAAAGGTCGCAGGAGCGCTCAAAGAGCGCGAAATCGTCTTCGAGCCATACGACGCACTTGACCTCCAGAAGATCCTGAACAAGCGGGCTACAGAGGCATTATTTGAGGATGCCTACGACGAAGGGGTCATCCAACTCTGTGCAGCTTTTGGTGCACAAGACAAGGGCGATGCACGACAGGGAATCGATATTCTTCGAGAAGCAGGCGAGATCGCAGACAGGAGTGGACATGCTGTTATCACGACAGCGGACGTTGAAGCGGCGAAAGAGCGGGTGGAGCGAGGGAGAGTTCGCAAAAACATGCGAACCCTAACCGAGCAGGCCAAGATGGTTCTCACAGCGACCGCGTATCTGGATATCAACGATCGTACCCCCGCCCGCACAGACGATATCTTCGACGCGTACAACACCATCACGGAGAAAATTACTGACTTCAGTCAGTTAACCACCAAGAAGAGCATCAACAATCACTTGAACGACCTGTCGATGATGGGCTTTCTCATCAAATATGAGCGTAACGAGGGCCGTGCTGGTGGGACGTACAACGAGTACAAATGTGACTACGATGCTGAGGCTGTAATCGAGACTATCTCAGACGAGTTTGGTATCGATATCGAGTAGCTGCCGATGTGTCTCGTCGGAGCAATATACTCCACTCAGGGAGATGGTCTACTGTCACTCCTCGAAAACTAACGTCTTCACTACGACGGGTACGGTGTCGTCATCAGAGATAGGCTCGCCAACGTCGATATAGGTGCCCTGCTCGACGGACAGTTCGTCGAGAACAACTACGGGCCGAGAGGACTCTTGCCCCCGCCGAATCGACTGGGCGAGTGCTTTCCCACAGTTCTGGGCGAGCAGGAGCAAGATCGGACCCGTGTACGGGGCGTTGTCGTACGCGGTGACGATTCCCTCGGCGAGGGCTTCGATTCGGTCGTACGTCAGTTCCCCGATATCCTCGAACGCAAGAAAGAACCACTCCTCGCTGGCCTTCTCGGCGGCTCCGGGGTCAGCATCGTCACCATAGAAAGCGATGCCCTGCTCGACGTAGTCTCGGATCTCTTCACTGAGAGCGTTGCTCTCGCCGGGTGGGCCATCCTCGTTGCCCGCCCGGCGACGCACAGTATCGGCGGCCGGAAGCAGGGGCACCGAGAGCACGGGAACGTTCCGGAGTGGGAGCACCTGTGCGTTGAGACCGACCGTCCGCCCACTAAGGCGGGTGGTCGCAGTCCCCGTTCCAACCACCGTTGCCCGAATGTCTTCGGACGGCTCGAGTCGCGGCCAGTCGCTGAGACGGTCGTGGTCCCGGATAGCTCTCGCGAGCGCGACGCCGATGTCGCCGTAGGCGCTACGGTTGACGGTGCCGTCAGTCGGGGTCGAGACGAGCGACCCCACGCCGCCGGTAAACGCCACCACATCGAGGTCGACCCGCTCGTCGGGCAGTTCGCCGATTGCCAGTTCGGCGAGCGGGTCGGGGTACGGAGGACCAGTGAGTAAATCCGCGAGACAGTCGGCCATCGACTCCCCGAGGCGGTCGAGTTTCTCTGCAGTGAGGTCGTCGCCGACTGCAAGCGTCATGTCGAGGTGGTCAAGTAGCGGTCGGAGCGTCTCGGCGACTCCCTGCACGGTTCCGTCGTCGACCTCGACGAGGCGGCCGCCGATTCGACAGCATCGCGTCTCCCGGACTGCGTCGCCGTCGAAGATCGCGATGTTGGTCGTGCCGCCACCGACATCGATGTTGGCGACCGTCGCGTTCTCGCGGTTGGCGTAGGCTGCGGCCCCGGATCCTCGACCGGCAAGGACTGCCTCTAAGTGCGCGCCTGCGGTCTCGACGACGAACTCGCCTAACTCAAGGGCCAGCTCGCTGACCAGCGCTGCGGCGTTAGACCGCCGTGCGGTCTCACCCGTAACGATCACCGCACCGGTGTCGATCTCTGCTCGGGAGACGCCAGCGCGTTCGAGCTCCTCCTCGACGATTGCTGCCACACCGGCGGCATCGATCGTCTCTGCGTCAATCAGCGGCGTCTCGTGAATCTCACCGCGGAAGAGAATCTTCCGGTCGGTGATCGCCAATTTGCCGGCGCTGCCCGGACCGGTCGAGGCGACCCGAAGCCGGCTCAGGATCACCTGCGTCGTCGTGGTTCCGACGTCTATCCCGACGCTCGTCAGCAGATCCTCGCTCATTGGCTCGTTACTACCATTTCGGGACGAAAGCGTTCAGCCTTTCTGGAACTCCCGGTCGCCCTCGGAGAGGTCTAGTCCGCTGGCCTCCTGTTCGACCATTGCTGCCAGCATATCGGCGATTTTCGCACCGGCCTCGACCGGCGGTAGACCGCCAGCGTGGATGTTCGAGATGACCGACTTCTTCGCCGTTGGGGCACCGCGTTTGGGGCCGTAAACCATGTACGCACTCAGGCTCTCGGCAGTTCGCAGGCCGGGGCGCTCGCCGATTAAGTTGACACAACACTCAGCGTCCAGTTCCTCGCCGATGGCGTCCATCACATCGACCCGCCCGAACTCGACGAAGACGGGTGTGCCCACCGACAGCCCACGTTCGTCGAGTTCGTCGATGAGCGCCGGCAACAGGTCCGGGATGTTCGCTTCGATCGCAGTCGAACTCAGCCCGTCGGTGATAATCACCTGGACGTCCGGGTGTTGCTGACACTGTGTGTGGAGGTACTCGACAGTCTCTTCGGGGATCTCCGCACCGAGGTCCGGCCGAGCGAGGTACTGGTCTTTGTCCTCGACCAGCGTCCGAACCTTCACGAGATCGAGGTCTTCGACGAAGGCGTCGCTGACGGTCGTCAGGACCGCGTCGCGGGCGCGGCCGTGGTCTGCTTGGAAGGTGAGCATCGTCTCCGTTCGTGGGCGCGGACCGGCCCTCCCGACACCGAGTCGGGAGGGGTTGCGCGATACGATGCGTTCGAGTCCGTTTTCGTCGGGGCTGTCTCCAGCCTCGTTACGCCCCGTGGGTGTGTCGTCAATTGGAGTCATGGTCATGTGAAGATGGTCGGATCGCCCGCACGGTCGGTCAGCGTGCCGTCGTGCCAGATGTCCATCTCTTCGAGCCACGTTCGGAATTCGGGTGCTGGACCGAGGTCGAAAATCTCCCACAGCGCTGCGGCGTCGTGGTAACTATTGGATTGGTAGTTCAGCATGACATCGTCGCCCATCGGCACTGTAATGAAATAGTTTGCACCGGCGGCACTCAGGAGGACGGCGAGGTTCTCGATGTCGTTCTGGTCGGCGTCGATGTGGTTGGTGTAGCAGGCGTCGATTCCCATCGAGATGCCGTGGAGTTGCCCCATGAACACGTCCTCGAGCCCGGCCCGGATTACCTGACGACCGTCATACAGGTATTCGGGGCCGATGAACCCGACGACGGTGTTGACGATGAACGGGTCGTACCGTTTCGCTAGCCCATAACAACGCGCCTCCAGCGTGAGCTGGTCGACGCCCTCGTGTGCGTCGCCCGAGAGCTCTGCGCCCTGCCCCGTCTCGAAGTACATCACGTTCGGTCCACTGGACGTACAGCGGCGCTCGGCGAGGTCGTGAGCCTCGTCGAGCAGCTCGACGTCGATGCCGAACTCGTCGTTGCCAACCTGAGTCCCGGCCAAACTTTGGAAGATTAGATCCGCCGGCGCGCCGTCCCGGATGGCGTTCATCTGCGTTGTTACATGCGCAAGACAGCAGTTCTGGGTCGGAATCCCCCACTCCTCGATAAACTCGTGTGTCCCCTCTAGAATGCGCGTCGTCGTGCCCACGTTGTCCTCGACGGGGTTGATGCCGATGACTGCGTCACCGACACCATACGACAGACCTTCTCGCGTCGAGTCGAGGATCCGGTCGACGTCGTCCGCCGGGTCGTTCGGCTGCAGTCTGAACGACAGCGTCCCCTCGGTGCCGATGGTGTTGTTACAGCGCGCAGTCACCTCCATCTTCGAGGTGACCAACACGAGATCCATGTTCGACATGATCTTCGTGACAGCCGCGATCATCTCGCTCGTCAGTCCGGAACGGATTGCGCGAACCTCCCGGTCGGTTGTCGATGAGTCGACGAGAAATTCGCGCAAATCGGCGACTGTCCAGTCTCGGATCCGCTCGTAAATCGGCTCTCGGACCGCATCCTGGATGACTCTCGTCACCTCGTCTTCGTCGTAGGGAACTACTGGATTCTCACGCAGTCTCTCGAGGGTCGTTTGGCTCAGCGCACGCTTTGCAGCGACGCGCTCGGCATCTGAGTCCGCCGCGAGGTTCGCAAGCTCGTCCCCCGTCTTTGGCTCGTTAGCCTTCGCGAGGAGGGTCTGAATCGACTCGAACGTATAGTCGCCGGCGGATAGTGTGTTAGCTGTTCCCATACCATGAATCGTTCGTAGCTGTCGGTATTAGTCCTCGCTGTTAATTAATAAACTTTAGTTTGGGATACTAAAGTACGGTTTCGAGATAGAGAGAATCAATCCAAGATCATCAAACGGAGGGAGTCGTGACGTCCGCTGGATTAGAGCATCTCTATATGGAGTGGCTCCGGAAAGGACTCTGAGATAGCCAATCTCGAGATAGGCTATTTCAGAATAGGCTGTCTGAGCGACTACTGTGGACGCTCTGAGCGACCGTCGAATAGTGAGGTAAACCGTACCAGCAACGCGAGCGCGATAGCGATTCCGAGCGTCGGATATTCGACGCTGACGAGCGCCCACTTCACCGTTTCGGAGGCGTTCATGAGACTAATCAGGATGGTCGCGTAGTCGTCGGGGTTCGTGTAGATCAGGATGACCCAGAGGTTCTCCAACGAATCAAAGAGTCGAGAGAAGAACGTCAGGCCCATCCCGACCTTCGGAATCAGTCCCAACCAGTCGTGGAACTCAAGCGTCTTGAGGGCGATCGAGTGGAGCGAGAAAAACAACAAGAACCCCGCGACGATGAAGACGTAATCGAGAATCGAGAGCAGCATCACGGAGTCCATGACGGGGTCGAAAGCCTGCAGTATCGCATCCACTTCCGCTCGGGTCGTCGCCGCCTGTAAATCCGTAGTCGAATAGCCGGTGGTTTCGATTTGGCGTGTCACCGGGACGAACCCCAGGACAATCACCCCGACGAAGACACAGAATGATACACCGGCGACTACACCGTGGGTTCGAGAGGAGAACGCATCCGCATATCGCTCGACGGGGCGAAAGAGTGCATGCAGCCGTTGCATAGGAAGGGATCGGTCCCGCTCACGCTTCTTTCGACCGATGTGATTCTCTACTCCACATCCATCCCAGCGTGCTTCCCCCATACGGGTGTCGTGACAGGCAGCTATCGAGCCAGTACTCGGTGTCGATTTCGAATGTGGGACTGCACTCTCGAACCCATCGACCGGAGCGCTAAATCGGCTCGGCGAACGCCACCGTCTCCTTCACGTCGGTGATCTCCACTTCCACTTCGTCACCGGGTTCGGTCCCCGAGACGATGACGATGAACCCACGCTCGACGCGGGCGAGGCCGTCGCCCTGGTCCCCGAGGGTCTCGATGGTCACCGAGCGGATCTCCCCCTCGCTGACGGGCGGTGATTGGGCGTTCGGCCGCGACCGTGACGAGGTCGACGTCGACGTCGATTGCGTGGAGGGCTGCTCGGAACCCGAACCCTGTGTCGAACTGGGACGCCCAGAGGACGCAGCCGTGGACGTCGCCCCGTCGAGGAGTGCAATCCGATACAACTCGGTTTCGTCCAGCGACCCGTTCTGGACGAGTTCCTCGGGAATCGGGACGACGTAGCGGTCGCCGTCGCGTTCGATAGAGGCTTCGAACAACAGCCGGATTGATTCCGGAATGGTTGACATTGTTGGTCCTACGGGGTAGACAAATAAAATCCATCGGAATCTGAGTGTCTGCATTTTGGATAGTTGCTTGGCAGGTTTCGGAGACGCTCCGAGGCATTTCCACACTCGACTCTCCGTGTCGGACTCCGTCGAGAGACGCTCTCGTCCGATCAGCGTCGTCGAATCGGAGGTCACAATCGGTCGAATCGTCCGGTGGAGACCTGTTCAGCCTGTATCGAAACGCATCTGGGACGGAACGTGACCACGGAGGGGAATCGACAGAGAAGACCACACAAAGTGGTTCAGGCGCTCGAATTCGGGCGTTTCGAGTAGCAGGTGTGTTTCGAGGCGGCGGTGACGACCCACGCAAATCGCCAGACGGGAACCGATTGTGAAGATCTGTGGTGCTATGGGACCGGGCCACGAGTTATGGTTCACGCTCGGATAGTCCCAAATCGAGCACCTCGCACCCGTCTCTCTGTGATTCCACCTGTATCACATCCTATCCTAGTTCCGTTCCGCCTGCCCATTACTGGTCTCTACCGGAGGATATGACCGATTGTAATTATCGAAATAGGGCCGCTTGTCCGACGAAACCGACTCTACTCGCTGTTCGACCGCTGTCACCGATTGTAGGGTACTTCGCATTCGTCGTGATTGACTCGGTTCTGTTGGCGTGGGGCACGAGGGTACGTCGAGGAGAATCTCTCGTCACCTCCAAGGGTGGAGGCGACGAATGGCTACACGCCACGAAGAGCAGGTCGCGAGAAGCATCGACCCCGAAACGGCGGTTGCGGAGTACCTCCAGACGCGACGGGAGGAGGCCCTGAGCGATGCGACGATCCACGCACACGAGTACCGGCTGTCGCACTTCGTCAGGTGGTGTCGCGCTTTCCGAGCGAGTGGCCGAACAGGGTGCGTGTGAGCCGATGAACGTCACGCCGTCTGTACTGGGGAAACACTATGATATGCGTTCAGAGCGCGAGAAGATGTCTGCTCGACGGGACGTGTCCGACGCGATTTATCGAGCGTCAAATAACCCCTGTAGCAGCCGCTCCGGAGTTGTAGAACCGAGTTAGGTGGCTGGGGAGTTGTCCCGGCCCCTAAATTCCCACCGAGGGTGGGAATTACTTCGATGTGGGCCAACGCGGATTTGAACCGCGGACCTCCCGGTTATCAGCCGAGCGCTCAACCTGACTGAGCTATTGGCCCAGGTGAGCGCATTCACCACTTCCGCCGGATTCTGTTTAAGCGTTTCCGTTCGGCATTCCCCTTACGTGGTTCGATTTCGGCCGCGTTGCGCGTGCGTTGCGTGTGGATAGCCGAAACGCGGGGCGAGCCGCGACGGACCGCGACCGCCGGGAGAGGAGACGCGCGCGACAACTCTCGGATTTACTCGGAGAGTATGTATCAAGTTCAACGATAGTAGTAATACTCTTCAAACAAATACTTGAGTCCACACCATTCAATGACGGAGGCAATGACAGACCTCGACAGGCGAACGTTCCTCGGAACCGCAGCGGCAGGTGGCATCGCACTGGCCGGGATGGGCGTGACGAGCGCCGCCGACCCGGAGAGCGACGCGGAGCAGTACGTCGTGACCGCCACCGGGCAGGTACGAACGCGTCTGGAGAAGGCGGGGGTCACCGTTCGAGCGACCGTCGCCGACGACACGGTCGCGCTGGTCGAGGCGCCGTCCGGCGAGGCGGTCCGCGACGTCTCCGGCGTCCGGTCCGTCGAGCCGAACGTGGGGTACCAGGCCGTCGGGCCGGCCCATCAGTCCACGGAGGACTCGTGGAACGATACGCTCGCCGAGGACCAGTGGGACAAGCACGCCGAGACGACCGGCGCGTTCGAAGCCCACGACACCGCGACGGGGGCCGAGCGCTCCGTCGCCATCATCGACACGGGTATCGCTCCAGACCACCCCGATGTCGCCGCCGAGATGAGCCGCGGAAAGCTCTTTCGCGCCGACGGCGCGAGCGCCCCGGACGGGTCGCCCACCGTCGACGGCGACACGACCGTCGAGGCTCGACTCCCGCCGAACGGCGAGGAGGTCGCGGCCTACACCTACCTCGGGTCGCCGGCCACGCGGTCACAGCCCGCTGGCGACGACGTGGACTCTCACGGTACCCACTGTGCAGGCATCGCGACCGGCGTCCACGACGGGACGACCGGCATCGCCGGGATGGCTCCCGACGCGTCCGCAGTACCGATGCGCGTCTTCTACTGGAAGGAGTACGAGGGGTACCCACTGGACACGGACGACGACGGCGAACAGGAGGAGGTCACCGTCACGACGCTGTGGACGACCGACTTCGACATCCTGAGCGCCATCGACTACGCGGCGGAGCAGGAGGTCGACGCCGCGAACATGAGCCTCGGTGGTGGAGTGCTGAAGGGCTCGGCACACGCGAGCGGCGAACACGTCGCCTACCAGCGCGTGGTCCAGTCGGCCGTCCAGCGCGGGACGGTCGTCACGACGAGCGCCGGCAACGCCGACGCCGACCTGCAGCACGAGGGGTACTACACGCTGCCGAACAGCGTCCCCGGGTCGGTGAGCGTCTCCGCGACGGGACCGAGCAACGAACTCGCGTTCTACTCGAACTACGGCACGAGCGACATCGACGTGGGCGCCCCCGGCGGCGGCTACGGCACCCTCGAGAAGACCCTCGCGAGCGACACCGAGTGGCCGTACCCGACGAACCTCGTCCTCTCGACGGTCCCCGCGGACCTCAACGACGGGAAGCAGTACGCCTACTACGCCGGCACCTCGATGGCCGCGCCGCAGGTCGCCGGGTTGGTGGCGCTCGTCCGCGAAGTGAACCCCGACCTGAACGCGAAGCAGGTCCAGAGCATCGTCCAGAACACGGCCCGGTACAGCAAAGGCAAGAGTAGCGCCGACCTCGGGGCGGGTGTCGTCTACGCACCCGACGCCGTCGCGGAGGCGTCGAGACGGTAACTCGGAGACATCGAGCGGCGAAGGCGTCGCCGTCCGCGTCGGTCGTTCAGTTAGACTCCGACTCCTCGTCCCGGTCGAACCGGTACGAGTTGGGGTCGACGTCGTACGTCTCCTGTTTCGGGAACCCGCCCGTCCACGTTCCGCCGGAGACGAACCCGTCCATCTTCCTGTCGAGGTACGGCTTCGCCACGTAGCGTTTCACCACCTCGCGGATGGGGTAGCGGGTCACCGGGACGGCGAACAGGAACCCGATGAGGTCGGTGACGACGCCGGGCGTGAGTAGGAACGCCCCGGCGGCGATGAGCATCCCGCCGTCGATGAGCTGGTCGGTCGGGAGCTGTCCGCTCGACAGCTTCCGCTCCAGCTTTCGCATCGTGTGACGCCCCTCCGCCCGGACCAGTAGCATCCCAATCAGTCCCGTCAGGACGACGAGCGCGACCACGACCAGCGGGTCGAGGACGAACCCCGCGAGCGCCACCAGCGCCAGCGAGTCCGCGAGCGGGATCAACAGCAGGAGCGCTATCAGGTAGCGCGGCTTCATGCGTGCGGGTTCTCGTCGGCCGGTCATAGGCCTTTTCGTCGGACCGTCCCCGGTCGAGGCTCGACGTTCGACCTCGACCGCCGACGGACATCGAGGCGGCTCGACCCGTCAGTCCTCGAAACTCGTCGGGTCGAAACTCGCCGGGTCGAGGTCGAGCGGCTCCGCGTCGAGCCACCGCGGCTCGAACGCCCCGGCGACCTCCGTGGCGAACTCGGGGTCCTTGAGGTCTATCATGGCGAACGCCTCGTCGGGGTCGAGCGGGTTCGGCACCTCGATACACACCTCCACGTCGTCGATGAGGTTGAACGTCCCCGGGACGCTCGAACACGTCCGCACCTCGAACGACGGGTGGGGCGCGAGGCGCTCGACGTACCGCTCGCCGACGCTCGGCGGGAGCGACTCGACGTGCTCGGGCGTCATCAGCAGCGACACCTCGACACCCCTGTCGAGGGCGCTCTCGAGCTGCTCGGCGATGCGGTCGCCGACCTCCCCGAGGTCGAACTGGATAGAGGAGTGGCCGGCCACCATGACGATGTACTGGTCGGCGGCGGCGAGACGTTCGAGCAGGAGGTCCAACGACTCCTCCAGTCCGACCGCGGCAGTCCAGAACTGCCCCTCGATGGGCTCGGCGGCCTCCAGTTCGTCGGAGAGCTCCTCGACGATTTCCTCGTACTGCTCCGCCTTCTCGTCGAGTTCGCGCTTCTTGTCGGCGAGGAGCCGGTCGAGCGCCGCGTCGGGCTCGACGGCGACGTACTTCTTCGGGCGGCTCGCCGCCTGACTCCGCACGAGGTTGTACTGCTCCAGACTGTTGAGGACGTCGTAGATGCGGCCCATCGGCACGTCGCTCGCCCGGGACAACTCCTTCGCCGTTGTCGGTCCCGTTCGGAGGAGGGACCGGTACGCTCGTTCCTCGTACTCGGAGAGCCCGAGGTCGCGGAGGTCGGCCATGGAGTACCCTTCGTCTCCCCCTTCAAAAACCCATCGAGCGTTTACACTCCGGTGTCCGTGTCGCTCGTTTTCGCCGGGCAAGTGCCCACCACGCCGGGGGTGCCAGTGCGTCGCTGTGCCGCTCAGTCGCCGACCGGCCGAGGTCGGCCTCACCCCGACGCGTGCTCGGCGACCAGCGCCATCAGGTCGTCGGGCGTCTCCGCGCGGTGTGCGTCGTCGCCGACGAGCAGGTACGCGGCGTCGCCGGTCGTCTCCTCGGGGCCGACACGTCCCTCTAGTTGGGCGGTGGCGTTCGGGACGACGACCTTCTCGTGGTCGGCGACGCGGAGGGCCGCCCGGTGGAGGTCGGAGCCGACGGGCGCATCGAGGGCGACGACGAGCGGGTCGCGACAGAGCCGGCCGGCGACGGCACCGTAGCCGGCGACCTGCACGCCGATTCGGTCCCACGCGCCGGCGAACGCGCCCACCGCCTCGCGCGCGACCTCCCGGTATCGGGGGTCGTCGGCGAGGACCGCCAGGTCGAGCAACGCGTCGGCCATCTCGACGGTGTCGTCGAGCGGGCGGAGCGGGCGGTCGAGGAGCCCCGGTCCGGCCGCCGGGCCGTCGCGGAAGCTCCCCTCCTCGTCGTCGAACAGCGTCGCGAGCGCGTAGTCGGCGGCGTCGCGAGCCACGTCCAACCCCTCTCCGAGCACCGTCTCCGCGCGGGCGAACGCGGCGGCGACGCGGGCCTGGTCGGCCAACAGGCCGGCTTCGCCCACCTCGTCGCTCTCCCGGTAGTGGACGACGGCGAGACCGGGTGCGTCGGCGTCGACGGCGCCGTCCGCGAACCGTTCGTCGTCGGCGAGGCTCTCGGGGTCGACGAGCAGTTCGTCTTCGAGGTACGCCATCGTCCGCTCTGCGTACTCCCGGGTGCGCTCGTCGTCGGTGTAGGCGTGGTACGTCAGGAGGGCGTCGACGGCGAGCGCGTTGGCGCCGGCGTAGGCGGTCAGGTCGCGGCGCGGCCCGGTCGCCGACTCGCGCTCCTCGGCGTCGAGTTCGTAGTACGAGCGCCCGCCCGCCGGACCGACGCTCCCGCCGAAGGCGACGCCGGTCCAGAGCCCGTCGGTCAGGAAGTCGACGGCGGCGTCGGCGGTGTCGCGGTAGCTCTCGTCGCCCGTGTAGAGGTAGGCGTTCGCGAACGCCCGCAGGAGCGCCGCGTTCGAGTCCAGCAGTTTCTCGTGGTTCACGTCGCCCCAGTTGCGCGCGCCGGCGTACCGGAAGAACCCGCCCGCCACCCCGTCGGAGAGGTTGCGCGTAATCGCGTCGAGGGTCCGCAGGGCCTGCTCGCGCTCGCGCTTGAGCGCGAACTCGACCGTCCGGGGGAGCGGGAACTTCGCGTCGCTCCCCCAGCCGGCGAACTCCCCGTCGTACTTGTCGCCCAACTGGCCCGCGACGTGGGCCTCGATGCGGTCGTCGACCGGCCCTCTGGGAGTCGGCTCGCCGGCGAGCGCCCGCGGGACCCGACCGCCGGACTCGCCCTTCGCGTCCCACGTCTCGCGCACGCGGTCGAGCACCTGTCGCATCCCGCCGGGCCCGAGGTACGTCGCCCCGGTCAGGAGCTTTCCGGAGGGCGTGGTGAACACCGTCGAGGGGAACCCGCCCATGTTGTATCGTTCGCGTACCCGGGGATGCCGGTCCACGTCGACCCGAACGGGGACGAACCCGTCGTTGACGTTGGCGGCGATTCGCGGCTCGGCGTACGTCTCCACGTCCATCTCGTGGCAGTCCCCACACCACGTCGCGGAGAGAGAGAGCAACACCGGCTTACCCGTCCGGTCGGCCTCGGCGAACGCCTCGGCGCCCCACTCGCGCCACTCGACGCGCGTGTCGTCGTCCATGCCCCGTCGTCGGAGGGCGCCGCGGGTAAGAGCTTCGAGATTTCCGGGCGTGAGCCGGACTGCCGTCTCGGGGACCTCCGGTCGGCACGTGAGGCGACGCCCCGGGCCACCGGCTTCATGCGGCTGGGGCCTCGTCTTCGACCATGTCCACCGACGAGACGCCGACCCTGGCAGACCGCACCGCCGACCTGCACGCTCATCTCGAAGCGACCGAGGAACAGCCCATCGACGCGACCGCAAACCGCTGGATAGGCGAGGCCGAGGCGGTCGCCGGGGACGTTGCGGCGCTGGCCGCGGGGGAGGACGTCGACGAGTCGGTCGTCGCCGAGCGCGTCGGCCACGTCCGGGAACTACTCTCGAACGTCGACGAGACGGGCGACTCCGGCGCCGACGAACACGTCGCGGCCGCCCGCGCCGAGGCCGAGGGAATCATCGACCGAATCGAGGCGGCGAACAGCTGAGCGCGGGCTCCCGTCCTGTCCGTCCGGCGCTACTTCAATCCCGTTCGGCGCCATCTCAATCCAGGTCCGCGTACCGCGCGACGGCCGGGTCGACGTCGTCAGGAAGCGACTCGACCCACCGAACGTCGGCGACCTCCGGGTCGTCGGTCCCGACCGTGCCGCCGACGTATCGCCCCTCGAAGAACGCGCCGAGTCGGTACAACGCGTCGTCCGTCGCCGACCCCTCGCCGTCGGCGACGAGTCGAACCCGTCGGCAGAAGCGCAGTCCCGTCACCTCGCAGTCGACGCCGGTCTCCTCTCTGACCTCCCGTACGGCCGACTCGACGAGCGTCTCGCCTCCCTCTAGTCCACCGCCCGGTACGGACCACGTCCCGCTTCCGGTCGCGCGCTGGAGGAGCAGTCGGCCCTCGTCGTCGCGGACGTACGCGGCCCCGCCGTCGAGGACGCCGTCGGCGACGACCCGGGCCATGTCCCGAAAGCGGCCCGGCGACACCGTCATCTCCTCGTCGTAGACCGGCGCGTCGCCGTAGTCGGCCCGGAGCGACTCGACGAGGCCGTCGACGCGGGCACGACTCTCGGATTCGAGCGACATGGGTGGTCGTCGCTCGGGATGGTGGTAGTGTTCACGCTTCACCGCGTGAGGGCGAACTCGACTTCCCCCGACGTCCTCCGGCTCCCCCCGACTTCCGAACTCCTCCGACTCTCTCCGACCACCAACTTTATTAACGAAACCGAGCAGATTAACAACGTGAGCGTTATTAACTCCGAAGTAGGAATTCACAATCGAATGCGACGACCCTCAGTGCTCGGTCTCGTCGGCGCAGGCTGTCTGCTCGTACTGTCGACGCTCGCGATGTACGCCGACATCGACAACGCCGGGAAGCTCCTCGTCGTCGCGTGGGTGGCCTTCGGAGCCATGACGGTCGCCGGCGCGCTGGGCGCCCGGACCGGCGACCGCTCGGCCGGTACGCTCGTGTGGGGCAACGGGCTCGCCGCCGGTGCGATGGTGACGAGCGCGGCCGTCTTCCTCCTCCCGACGGCCATCAACCACCAGGCCCAGTGGGGCGGCGTCGGCGTCGCCTCCGGACTCCTCATCGGCTACGGGGCCCACACCGTCGGCCACCGCCTCGCGCACATGGACCTCCCGATGGACCGCACGGTCGCCGAGCTCACCGCCCACGCGCTCTCGGCGGGCGCCATCATCGGCGTCGTCTACGGCAACATGAACGTGAGCCTCCTGCTCGGCCTCTCCATCGTCTCCCACAAGGGCCCGGCCGGCTACGCCGCCGCGGGTCGGCTCGTCCGCGACGGCCGCGACTGGTCCGTCCTCCTGCTCCCCGCCGCCGGCGTCGGTCTCACCGCCATCGCCGCGAGCCTCGTCGCGCTCCCGGCCGCACCGGCCGTCCGCGGCGTCGTCTTCGGCTTCGCGACCGGCGTCTTCCTCCACGTCGCCATGGACTTCCTCCCGCGCTGTGAGATCGGCAGCGAGGTCCACGACGCGCTCTCGGTCGACGGCGAGGCCCACCACATCCTGGACCGTCTGCGCGTCCACGCCGTCGCCAGTACGGCCGTCGGGGGAGCGGTCGTCCTGCTTTCGTGGGTCGCCATCGCCTGAGCCGTCTCACCTCCCTCTCGACTCCCGCTTCGAGGTCGTTCGACTCCGGCGGTATGTTTTTCATCCGCACATTCCACAGTCGAACGATGTCGTTCGAACCACACGCCGTCAGCGCGCGGGCGTCCGAACTCGCGGTCCAGGTCGCCATCGCGGCCATCGTCGTGCTCCTGCCGGGCGCCGCCTACTACGGCGCCACGGGCGACCTGTGGGGGCTACGCGTTCCGCTCCTGCTCGGGGTCCTCTCGGTTCTCTCCTTCCTCCTCAGCCTCGTCGCGGGCTACGCCGCCAGAAAGGAGGACGCCGCACACGCCGAGTACGAGCCGATGCAGAGCGTCCAGAGCCGGAGCAGTCGGGACGACCGATGACCGCGACGGCTCTCCAAGTCGAGTTCCTCGGGCACCTTGTCGGCCTCGCCGTCTTCGGCGTCGTCGCCCTCGCGGTCGCGGTCGCCGTCTTCTGGGCGCTCCAGCGCTACTTCTGACGGCCGAACGCTCCCACCGACCGACCGCAACGCGCAAGCGCCCCGCGGGCGAGGTCCGGACGAACCGATGACCGTCGTTCTCTGTGGCGTCGGCGGCGACGCCGGCAACGTCGCCCCCGACCCGACTGTCGACCCCGACGGACGCTTCGAGTACGTCCCGATTCCCGAGAAGTGCGACACTACCGAGTCGAGGAGTTACGGCACGACCCCGCTTCGACACGGCGACGGCACCCTCGCCGACCGGGTCGACTGGCTCCAGTCGAGAGGGGACTACGACGGCGGGCGTCCGGAGGTCGTCGCCACCCACCCGCTCCACCACGACCCGAACTTCGAACACCTCACCTACGGCGAGCACCGGCGACGACCCTCCCCGTACGTCCAGACCCTCGCCGCGCTCGACCCGGGCGACGCCGTCGCGTTCTACACGGGCCTCCGACCGGAGGACGGCGGGAAGAAACACCGCTACCTCGTCGGCTACTTCGCCGTCGCCGCCGTCACCGTCGTCGACCCCGACCTCCCCGTCGCGGAGAAGCGCGACCTCCTGCGGCGGCACCCGCACAACGCCCACACGAAACGGTTCGAGGCCCGTGGCGCGCTCTACTACCAGGACCCCGACACCGACGCGCCGGTAAAGCCGGTCGTAATCGTCGACGGGCGGGCGCCCGGCGGCCTGCTCGACCGGGCGGTGAAGCTGACCGACCGCCTCGAACGGCGGATGTTCCGCCTCTCGCCCGCAGTCCAGGAGGCCCTGCGACCCCTCGACCGCGACGGCGACCCGGTCCCCGAGGAGGAGTCGGTGTCGCTCGGCGGGTTCAAGCCCGTCGTCGCCTGCGACGTCGACCTCGGCGAGTTCGTCGACTGGGTGGAGACGCGTCAGCGACCCCGGTAACGACCGTCGACCCGCACGCCCGGACCGCCGCGTTCATGTCTTCGGGTCGATAGACGACCGTATGAGCGACCCCGGCGCCGACCGCGACGCGGAGTCCGAACACGCCGGCCACAGCGGCGACCGGGAGGGGACCCGCGGCGACGACTCGACGGACGAGCGGGGTGACACCGTCGTCTCCCGCCTCTCGCCCGAAGAGGCGTTCTCGCTGCTCGGCCACGAGACGCGCCTGCGGACCCTCGAAACCCTCAGCGCCGCCGACGGCCCGCTCGCGTTCTCCGAGTTGCGCGAGCGCGTCGGCGCCGACGACCCCGGCGGGTTCAACTACCATCTCGGAAAGCTCGTCGGCCGGTACGTCCGGAAGGTCGACGGGGCGGCCGAGAGCGGCACGCGAGCCTCGTTGACCGCTGCACCCGACACGGTCGAGGGGTACGAACTCACCATGCCCGGCCGACGGATGGTCGGCGCGGTCCTGTCCGGGGGGACGACCAAGGGACTCGATGGCGACGCCGACCCCGTCCCCGTCGACGCCGACTGCCCCAACTGCGGCGCGGCGATGCGGGCGCAGTTCCGCGACCACGGCGTTCGCGTCGGCTGTGACGACTGCCCGTTCGACTTCACGAACCCCGAAATCCCGCCGGGAGCGCTGGAGGGCCGCCCCCACGAGGCGGTCCCCGAACTCGTCGACCGCTGGCTCAAACGCGGGAGCGCGGTCGCCGAACACGGCTTCTGTGAGGTGTGTGACGGCCCCTTCGAGCGCCGGTTTCTCGTCTCGACCGACGACGACGCCCCCGACTGGCTCACCGGCGAGGCGGGCGCAGAGGTGACCGTACGCGACCGTTGCGCCCGGTGTGGCTACGGCTGGCACTCCTCGGTCGCCGCTGCGGTCACGGACCACCCGGCCGTCGTCGCCTTCCACTGGGAACACGGGGTCGACCTCCGCGAGACGCCACGGTGGGAACTCCCGTAGCTGAGCGTGGCGGGCGGGCGGGTCGCGAGCGAGCACCCGCTCCGCGTCGAAGTTCCGGTCGAACTCGACGGCGAGACGCTCGTCCTGACGCTGGACCGCGACGGTGAGGTGGTCGCGGAGCGGCGAGGGAGCCGGAACTGACAGCACGCGGATAGAAACGCGTTTCTGCCACCTCGCCGATAGAAATGTAATTCTGCGGACAGTTAAGGCGGGCGCTCCCCTGGACACTCGTGCATGGCTTCGTTACGCTCGAACGGGACGTTCGTCCGACTGCTCCTCGGGCGGGTCGTCACCAACGCCGGCGACAGCCTCTACTCCGTCGCCGCGATGTGGCTCGTCTACGACCTCACCGGCTCCGCGCTGTACACCGGAGTCGCCGGCTTTCTCACGTTCAGCACGCAGGTGCTGCAGGTGTTCCTCGGCCCGCTCGCCGACCGGTGGTCCCTTCGCTCGGTTCTCCTCGGCACGCAGGCCGTCCAACTGGTCGGCGTCCTGCTCGTCCCGGCGGCCGCCGCGACGGGGCACCTCTCGGTGTGGCTCGTGCTCGGCCTGATGCCCCTGCTCGCGCTCCTCAATCAGTTCGTCTACCCGGCACAGCACGCGGCGCTGCCCAGTATCGTCGACGACGACCAACTCGTCCGGGCGAACTCCCTGTTCTCCTTCGCGTACCAGGGCGTCGACATGGCGTTCAACGCCGCCGCCGGGGCGCTCATCGTCCTCGTCGGCGCCGTGACGCTCTACCTCGTCGACGCCGTCACGTTCGCGCTCGCGCTGGTGCTGTTCGTCGAGGTGGTCGTCCCCGAATCCGAAGTCGAGGAGGACGGAGCCGGTGACACCGCGGACACCGCAGACAGCGCAGACACCACCGACAGCGATGACTACGGTGGCGACGACGCCGACGATGGCTCCTACCTCGGCGACCTCCGGGAGGGGTTCGGCTACGTCCGGGGGTCGCTGGTCCTCCCGATGGTGCTGGGGTCGGCGGTCGTCAACGGCGCGTTCGGGATGGCCGTCGCCGCCCTTCCGGCGTTCGCCGACACCCTCGGCGGCCCGACCGCCTACGGCCTCCTGACGGCCGCGCTCGGGGCCGGTAGCCTCGCCGGCGCGCTCGGGGCCTCGTACGTCGAGGACCTCCCCTACGGACGCCTCCAGGTGGCCGCCAGCGTCGTCTCCGCCGGCTGTATCACCGCGGCGGTACTCCTCCCGGGCCTCCTCCCCACCGTCGCGCTGTTCTTCGCGTTCTTCGTCCCGTCGGGAGCGACTGGCGTCGTCGGCTCCTCGATGCTCCAGTCGGCCGTCGACGACGCGGTGCTCGGGCGGGTGATGTCCGTCCGCAACGCGGCCAGTTCGGCGATGATGCCCGTCGGCGCGCTGGTCGGCGGCTGGCTCGCGACCGTCGTCGGCCCGGCCGCCGTCGTCGGGTCGCTCGGCCTCGCTTCGCTGTTCTACGCGTCCTTCTTCGTGCTCCACCCAGGTCTCCGTACGCTCCCTCGCGTCGCTGACGCCGACGAGTCGGTGCTCGGGGTCACCGACGGGAGCAGGGCGAACACCCGACCGCGGACGGCGGCTACGGTCGGCGACAACTGAACGGCCCGCCGTCGGCGGAGTGACTGGCGACGAGGATATCCGCTGACCTACCTTCTAGAAGGACCGGTGAATACGATGGCGTATCTCCTCACCCAGTTCACGGTTGCCGACTTCGACGAGTGGCAGGCGTACTTCGACCGCAACGACACCTTCCGTACCGAGCAGGGCCAGCGGAGCTACCGGACGTTCCGGTCGCTCGACGACTCGACCGAGGTCGTCGTACTCCTCGAGTTCGACGACCCCGACGCGATCAGGGCGTTCACGGGCTCCGAGGAGTGGCACGAGCGGATGGCCGAGGCCGGGGTCCGCGGGGTGCCCGAGATTTCGATTCTGGAGGCGGTCGCGGAGAAGCCGCGACAGTCGACCGCGGCGTAGTCCCCCACGCGCTCCCTCTTTCGACCGTCCGCAGCCGGGTCACGCTCCCCCGAGATATCCCCACGCGTGGAGTTTGTCCCCCTCGCCGTTCACCCACCGCTCGCCGATGTCGTCGCGGTAGTACATGTTGGGCAGGATTACGTCGTCGACGCGACGGTAGGCCTGTCGGCGGGCGCCCTGCATCGTCGTCCCCTTCCCGGTGACGACGAGCACCACGCCGGAGGTGCCGGCGACGCGCCACTGGTCGTCCTCGCACTTCACGTCCTCGACGTGGACGCCCTCGGGGGCGTTCGCCAGCCGGTCGCGGTCGGTCCACTCCCGGGCCGGGCGGCTCTCGAAGCCGATGGCGGCGTCCTGGGCGAACTCCGCGAACGTCCCCGGGTCGGTGTAGGGGAACGGGGGGAGACAGACCCGCACCGCGATTTGGAACCCGGTGTGCACGTCGAGCGGCGGGGCGTCGCCCCGCGCGAGCCCGTGGAAGAAGTCGCCGATGGGGGTCTTCATCCCCTCCTCCATCAGGAAGATGGTGGGGTAGCCGAAGCGCGGCGTGAACTCGAGCGGGTAGACCCCGGCCGCGTTGACGATGCAGTTGAGGTCGATGTAGCCGACGTACCCCTCCTCGGCGAGCGTCGACTCCAGCCGTTCGAGGGTTCGGTCGAACAGCCGATTCCGACCGGTCCACGTCATGCTCGTCCCCATCTCGCCCGTCGAGGGACCGACGTTCCCCGGGAACAGCTTCTTGTGCTCGAAGTTGAGGTTCACCGGGCCGACGAACCGCGACCCGTCGAAGAAGCCGCCCACGGCGACCTCGACGCCGTCGGCGCGCTTCTGAAGTTGGAAGCGTTCGATCTTCTCGCCCCACGATTTCTGATACGCCCGGAGCACGCGAATCACGTCGGAGCCGTCCGCCTCGTCGCCGACGTACACCAGCCGTTTCACGTTCTGGACCTGCCCGCTCGGCTTGATGACGTACGGGTCGGGGTTCTCCTCCACGAACGCGATGGCCTCGTCGAAGTCGCGGAACTCGCGGTGTGGGAGGACGTTCACCCCCATCCGCGCCAGTTCGGACTGGCCGAAGTCCCGGTCGTCCTCCAGCCGGTCGGTGTACTCGGTGCCGCCGACGACGTGGTGGCCCTCGGTACGGAGACGCTCCGCGTGCTCGCCGAAGCCGAACACGTCGTCGAACACGACCGTGTCCGCCCAGTCCACGTGGGCCTCCCAGTCTTCGACCTTCGGGACGAACCCGTTCGCTATCTCGCGCTCGTCCGCGTTCCCGATGTAGTACCGGACCTCGTGGCCCTCCTCCTGGACGCGCCAGGCGATGTCGCCGATCAGCCCGTCGTGAGAGACGAACAGGAAGCTGTGCATGGCGGCGCCTCGCGCCCGCAGGTAGTAAACGCTCGGCTGTGTGGAGTCGGCCAGTTGTGTGAGGTGGGGTCACCCGGCCGTGTGGAGTCGGCCAGTTGTGTGAGGTGGGGTCGCGTCCGCACCGCGACCGGTGCTCCTGCTCCCGTCGACCTACTCGCACGGCAGAGACGGCCTGTGCGTCGACGACCTGGAGCGGCCGGTCGGCGTCCGGCCACTCGTCCGCCTCGGTGTCGTCCGAACTCCGGTGACCCGTCGGCGACCGTTATGCGGCCGGTGTAGTCGGCGTTCAGGGCGTTTTCGTGCCGGGTTCTCCGGTCGCGTCCTCGCCGTACCAGAACTCCAGTCGTCGGCGCGTCTCGTCGACCGTCGAGCACCGCCGAATCGAGTCGGTCGGACTCTCCGCGGGCGGGAAAACCACGAAGTTGTCCATCCCGCCTTCGACCGGTTCCCAGCGGTCGCCGAACTCCCGGAGCGGGTCGTCCGGCGGGAAGTCGGTCGGCGAGGGTCCGGACGCGCCGCCGCGGTCGACGGTTCGTCGACCGTCGTCGGCCGAGGCGCCGCCGAGGAGGGTGCGGACGCTGTCGAGGAGGCTCATGGGAGGGCGTTGCCGCCGAGGACACCTAAGCGGCCGGGTCGGCCGGGGTGGGCGACCGCCCTCGCAGGGACCGTCACGGCCGGAACGGCACGATTGGGCAGCGACTCGTCCGAGCGGCGACTCGGTCGCCTGCGTGTGAGAGTCTATCCAGGCGCCGTCGGAACGGTGGTCGCTTAACCCCCCGTCCCCGACGTGGAGATATGTTCGTCGACAGCCCGCTCTTTCTCGGCGCCGCGCTCTTCGCCACGTGGCTACTGGTGGTGCTCCTCTATCACTACCCGGAACCGTCTAGCCCGGCCGCGAAGCGGTCGACCGCCGCGACCGGGTCCCGACCCGACCGACCGAACAGCCCCGACCGAACCGACCGTTCTGCTCCGGGCGACGGTTCGACGGCCACCTGCCCCAGGTGCGGTGCGGAGAACGCGGGGGAGTACCGCTTCTGTCGAGCGTGTACGTCCCGCGTTCGGTCCTGATCGACCCGGGAGCTGGGGGGCCGCTCGAAACCGGCCCCCACGCTTTCAAGCGAGCCGTCGATAAACCCCGCTATTCCATGGGTCGGTCGTCGTCGATAGCGAGCAGCAACGTCGTCTCCCGGTTCTTTACGCGGCTCGGCGACGTAGCCAGTCGAGTCGTACAGCGTTACCTCCCGGACGCGTTCATCTTCGCCTTACTGTTGACGTTGGCGACGATGGTGCTCGCGGTCGGTCTCACGCCGAAGGGGCCCGCTGACGTGGCACGCCACTGGTCGGACGGGTTCTGGTTCGTGTTGACGTTCTCGATGCAGTCCTCACTCGCGCTCATCACGGGGTGGGTGTTCGCGGACTCCCCGCCGGTCAAGCGGGTTCTCGGCCGCATCGCCAACGTCCCCGAATCCCAGTTTCAGGCGGTGTTCGTCACGGCACTCGTCGGCCAACTGCTCGGGCTGTTCCACTGGGGTGTCGTCCTCATCGGGAGCGCCATCCTCGCCCGCGAGATCGGCATCGCGATGGATCGGAAGGACATCGACGTCCACTATCCGCTGCTGGTGGCCGCCGGCTACGCGGGGCTGCTCCCGTGGCACCAGGGGCTCTCCGCGGCCTCGTCACTGCTCGTCGCGACCGAGGGTCACCTCTTCGCCGGCGAGATCGGCGTGGTCCCCGTCTCACAGACCATCTTCCACCCCGCCAACCTGCTCATCGTCGCCGCCGTCGTCCTGACGACGGTGCTCGTCATGCCGATGATGACGCCCGACCGGCGGGAGAACATCGTCACGGTCCCGCAGTCGAAGCTACGGGAGGCGGGAACGATGATGGCCGACGGGGGCGCTGCGTCCCGGAGCGACGACCTGCGGTCGAGTTCGCTCCGGGACGCGCTCCTCGACACCCCCCTCCTCGGCGGGGGCGTCGGCCTGCTGATCGGCGCGTACCTCGTCTACCTCCTCGCGACGAACCCGTTCATGCAGGTGTTCAACCTCAACGTGTTCATCTCCTTCCTGTTCGCACTCGGTCTGCTCTTTCACTGGCGGCTCCGGAGCTACGTCGACGTGCTCAGACGGGCCGTCGAGGGGGCCAGCCAGATCATGATCCAGTTCCAGTTCTACGGCGGCATCATGGGTATCATGGCGTGGTCGGGGCTCGCCGAACTCATCGCCTCGACGTTCGCCGCGCAGGCGACCAGCACGACCTGGTACCTCTTTACCTTCCTCGCCGCCGGCATCGTGAACTTCTTCGTCCCGAGCGGCGGCGGCCAGTGGGTCGTCACCGGGCAGGTGCTCATCGACGCCACACAGCAGATTCCCGGCGCGAATCAGAATCTCATGATCGTCGCGTTCGGCATGGGCGATCAGTGGACGAACATGATTCAGCCGTTCTGGGCCATCCCCGTGCTCAGCATCGCCGGGCTCTCCATCCGCGACATGATGGGGTACGCGGCGGTGCTGTTCGTGTTCAGCGGCCTCGTCATGGGTGCCGGGGCGCTCCTCATGGGGGTGGTGTACTGATGGCGACCGAGGAGTCGACGACCGACGGCGCGACCCGAAGCGGGCCCTACGCCGGCGACGGCGGACCGACCCGGTTCGTCCCCGAGTTCGGCTCGTACCACCCCACGGCGCTGGCTCTCGCCGCGCTACTGGCTCTCGCCGTGCTGCTGGCGACGCTTCCCCGACTTGGGCTCGTGACCGGCCTCGAACAGCTCGCGACGGGGTTCTACGGGCTGTTCGCCGTGCAGATGGCGCTCGTCCTCTGGTGGGTGTTATCGGCGACGGCCGTCGAGTCCCCCTACGTCGGCGCCGCTCTCGACCGGCTGGCGGCTACGATGCCCGCCGGCCCGCGGAGCGCCGTCGCCGGGACCGCCCTCCTCGGGCTCGTCCTCGGCTGGGTGAACTGGGCGCTCGGTCTCGTCGGCGCCGTCCTCGTCGGCCGGCGACTCTGCCGACGCGCCGCCGACGCGGGCACCCCGGTTCACTACCCCGCGGTGCTCGTCGGCGCGCTCCTCTCGCTCGTCACCGCCACCGTCGGCCTCACCAGCCCCGCCGCGCTCCTGATGGCCGACGAGTCCGGGACGACGAACTTCCTCGCCGACTCGGTCGGCGTCGTCCCGCTCGGCGCGTTCGTCCTCCACCCCGCCAACCTGGTCGTCCTCGGGGCGATGTTGGTCACGCTCCCCGCCGGACTCGCGCTCGTCGCGCCGACTGGTGAGGGCGACCGGGACGCGAGCGACGACGATGGCCGCTCCGGCGTCACCACCGTCGACGAGGTGGAGCCCCTGCTCGGCGACTCCATCCGCAACGTGCTCGCCCGGACCGGCGACGAGGAGACGGAGTCGCCCGAGACCGACGTGGAGGGTGACGAGGAGACCGTCCCCGCCGACCGCCTCGAACGCTCCCGGCTCCTCACCGCGGTCGTCGTGGCCGTCGGCGCGGTGTCCATCGGCTGGCAGTGGTTGCTCGGGGCGAACGTCTCCCTGCTCGGTGTCCTCTTCGCCCTAATGATGCTCGGGATGGCGACGCAGGTTCGCCCGCTCGGCTTCGTCGCGGCGGCGTCGGACGCCACCCGATGGGTCGAGCATCTCGTCGTCCCGTTCCTCCTCTACGGCGGCGTGTACGCCCTTCTCTCGGAGAGCGAACTGTACGCGCCGATCGGCGACGCGCTCGCCGCGACGGGGCTCCCGGCCGTCGCGTCGTATCTGGCCGCGCTCGGACTCGGACTCCTCGTCCCCGACCCCGGCTCCGTCTGGGTGCTGCTCGCTCCCGCCGCCACGACGACGGCGGCGGGCGCCGACGCGCTCCTCGTGTCTACGATGTACGGAGCCGGCGTGTCGAACCTCTGGGTCGGTTTCATCTTCCTCGGCGTGCTGGGAGTACGCGGCTTCGGCTGGCGGCGGTATCTGACGTACGCTGCCGGGCTGACGGTCTACCTCTCGGCTCTCGTCGGCGGCGCGCTGCTGCTGTTCTGAGCGACTTCGAGGCGCCGGTCGGCCCGCACCTCTCAGCGCTCCCGTTCGGCCGGACGGATCACCAGTTCGTTCACCGCGACTCGCGGCGGTCGTTCGACGGCGTAGCGGACGGCCGAGGCAACGTCGCCGGAGCACAGCGGGGTAATCTCGTCCAGCCGGTCGCCGAGCGGCCCGTGCTCGTCGGGGAGGTCGGTCTCCACCAGCCCGGGCGAGACGAGGGTGACCCGGACCCTCTCGCCGATCTCCGTCCGAAGCGCCTCCGAGAACCCCCGGACCCCGAAATTCGTCGCGTTGTAGCCGGCGTATCCGGGCGCCGGCTCCCGGTCCTCCGCGAAAGTAGCTGTCGTCCACGGCCCGACGGCCGGCGACCGCTCGTAGAGTCTAACGCCACGATTTATGCCGTCTCGACTCGCGAGAGCCTATATGTCGACGTTCGTGCTCGCGACCAATTCCGTCCACACCAGCGCGACGCTCTGTGACTACCTCGAATCACGACTGGCGTCCGACGACGTCGTCTACGCCGTCAACTCCCAGCGCGGCGGTGACGAGACCGGCGCCGACGACGTGCGCGACGGGGAAGACGCGCTGAACGCGGTCCGGGCCCGGCTCGGCGGGGTCGCGACCGTCGAAACCGAGCAGCTCGTGCGCGGAAACGACCCGGCCGAGGACGTGCTCCAGTACGTCGAGGAGGTCGACGCCGACGAGCTCGTCGTGGGCGTCCGCAAGCGCAACCCGACCGCGAAGGTCGTCTTCGGGAGCGTCGCACAGGACATCCTCCTGAACGCGAACGTACCGATGCGGGTGGTGCCACGCGAGGAGGTCTGAGAGGGACCGACGGCTCAGTCCTGAGAGCCGGTGAGCGGGGCCGGCGACTGGTTGACGAACCAGAAGACGGCGGTCGCGACGACCGCGCTCGGCAGGAGCGCGAGGACGAGAAAGCCCGGCCCGGCGCGACTGCTCAGGAGGGTGTACGCCAAGACGGTCCCGAGCAGGGCCGAACAGAGGAGGATGAGTGCGTCGAGTCGGCGGCGGAGGGCCGGTTCCATGGGCCGACACCGTCCGGCGTCGGGATAAACGGACCTACTCCCCGGCCTCCGAGCGCTCCTCCGCGCCCCCGCACGCCTCCGAGCCGAGCACCTGGTCCGCCAGACTCGGCACGAACGTCCCCACGTCGGTGACCATCCCGATGGCCTGCGAACTCCCGCGGTCCAGCAGTTGGGTGACGGTGGCGGGGTTGATGTCCACACAGACGACCCGCGTGGTGGAGGGGAGGCAGTTGCCGACCGCGACCGAGTGCAGCAGCGTCGAGAGCATCACCACGAGGTCGGCCTCGTGGGCCTGCTCGCGGATGGCGTTCTGCGCCTCGACGGCGTCGGTGATGGTGTCCGGCAGCGGCCCGTCGTCACGGATGGAGCCCGCGAGCACGTAGTCGACGCCGCTCTCGATGCACTCGTACATCACGCCCTCGGTGATGAGACCCTCGTCGACGGCCTCGGCGATGCCGCCCGCCCGAATCACCTCGCTGATGGTGTAGATGTGGTGTTTGTGGCCCTTTCGAGGGTGCTCCATCGTCTCCATGTCCATCCCCAGCGAGGTGCCGTACAGGTTGCGCTCGATGTCGTGGGTGGCGAAGCCGTTGCCCGCAGAGAGCATGTCGACGTACCCCTCGCGGACGAGGCGGGCGAGGGCGTCGCCCGCGCCGGAGTGGATGACCGCCGGACCCGCCACCACGAGCACTTTCCCGCCGCGTTCTTTGGTCTCCGCGAGTGCCTCCGCGACCTGCCGGATGAGCGACTCGGAGGGGCGCTCGGAGGAGACGCCGCCCTGCATGAACCCGAAGGGGCCGGAGGCGTCGCGGGGGCGCTCGGGGGGCTTGACGCGGATGCCCGTCTCCCCCACGACGACGAGGTCGCCCTCGTCGATGGCGTTGAGCACCTTCGTCCGGGCCGTGGTCGGTTCGTCACCCTCCCCGGGGTCTACGACGACGGCGCAGTCCATCTCGATTCGGTCGACCGACACCCACTCGCCGTCGACGCGCACCTCCGTCGGGTGGTTCGTCGTCGAGTAGAAGGCGTCGGGGACGACTTGGTCGGCGGGCGCCGGCTTCAGCGTCGCGTCGCGGGGGTCCGCGAGCGTCGCGCCGTTCTGGTGGAGTTCGTGGAGGATACCGACGAGGTCCTCCTCCGCGTCGGCGCTGACGGTCATCCGGCAGTACGTCTCCTCGTCCTTGTGGCGGCCGACGTCGAACTCCTCGACCTCGAAGGCGCCGCCCATGTCCATGACGACGCCGAAACAGCGCTGCATCATCCCCGAGTCGATGATATGCCCCTGCAGTTCGACGGTGCGTGCGACTGTCATGGCTCACAGTCGGCACGACGAGGCTATGAAGCTGGTGACGCGGGCAGGCCTTCCAACGCCATAACGCCATACCGCCGTCAGCGCATCTCGTCGAGGCCGGCGTACGTGCCGCGCTCGGCCGACAGCCACGCACCGCCGGTCGCCGCCGCCTGCGACTCGTACACGACGAGCTCGTCCGGCGCGAACTCCACCGGGGCGGGGAAGTCGCCCGCTCGCGGGTTGAACGCGAACTCGAGCGAGGCCGACGGGAACTCCTCGGGGTCGGGCCGCTCCTGTTCGTCGTCCGTCCGGGGGGCCGGGTCGCGTGGAGCGCTCATTGGCCATCGCTCGGCACTGAACGCACTTGTAAGTTCGCGCACGTCTGAGTGACTATTCGGAGTTACTGGACAGTAAGGCCAGTCTCCCAGTCGCGACGCGCGAACGCCCCGCCGGCGCCGACGAGCGCGTTCGGGAGGGTCAGTCCGAGAACGACGATAGCCACCGCGAGGGCCGGGTCGACCGTGCGAACGACACCCGAGAAGAGCCACAGGGTGGGCTCGCCGGTCGCGAGCGCGAGGTACGCCGCGGCGACGACCAGGGGGACCCCCCACGCGACGGCGACGGCGAGGCCGACCGCGGCGCCGCGCCGCACCGACCCGTCGGCCCAGCGGCCGGCCACGGCGCTCCCGAGGAGGCCGCCGACGGGGGTGAGGTACCCGAGGGCGAGAAACAGGGCGGACTCGACGAGGAGGGCGACGACGACGCCGAAGACGAGACCGCGAAACGTAGACACTCGGGATAGTCGTCGGCCGAGAGCAAAAATATCGCGGCAGCGAGTCGGCCAGCGCTTGTGGCTGGCCGTCGTGGCGCTCAGTCGCACTTCCGCGACGGCGTGTCGGAGCACGACGTGCCGTACCCCGACTGCTGTCGCTTCAGGCTAGTCGTCCACACCTCCGCGTCAGCGAGAGGAGCGGCGATAAACCGCCGCTGCTCGTGGCGCTCAGTCGTCCCCCGTCGCCGGCGTCGTCGCCGCCTGCTCCCCCTCGCCGTCTGCTACCGGGTCGAACTCCCCGAAGTGGACGATTTCGTCGACCGGACGGCGGAACTTCCGGGCGTTCTCCACGTCGTCGGCGTCGTCGGCGGGGTAGCCGAGCGTGACGAGCATCACCGGCTCGTACCCCTCGCCGATGTCGAACTCCTCGACCAGCGCCTCGGCGTCGAACCCCTCCATCGGACAGGAGGCGACCCCGTGGCTCCACGCGGCGTTCATCAGCGCCATCGCCGCCAGCGAGGTCGAGCGCGTGGTCCAGACGCGGCGCTCGTCCTCGGCCATGTCGGCCATCCCCTCGACGTTCTCGCGGACGGCCTCCTTCGCGTCCTCGTCCGGCAGGTAGTCCTTCTCCACCCAGTCGTCGAGCACGCGGTCGACGTGGGCCGTCGGGTCCTCGTTGCCGAGAACGACCACCGCGGCGGAGGCGTCGGTGACGTGCTCCTGCCCGCCTGCGACCTCCTGCAGGCGCTCGCGGTCCTCGTCGTCGGTCAGCACGAGGAACTCCCACGGCTGGAGGTTGTACCCCGAGGGCGCGTAGCGCACCTCCTCGAAGATCGCCTCGACCGTCTCGCGGTCGACCGTCTCGTCTGCGTAGTCGTGCACGGACCGTCGCGTAGTGACGACTTCGTCGTAGTCCATCGTGCCGGGGTCGAAGGGTTGGTCGTAATTACCGCCCGCGGAGGCGGTCGAATCGACCGGTTCTGTCCCCTCAAGCAGGACGTAATTTTTGGTGTCGAACGCTAGCGGTCAGCACACACTACGGGACGACCGTGACCGGAACCACCGTGTCGCGGATGACCGCCTCGGTGACGCTCCCGAGGAGGACCCGCCGGATGCCCTCGCGGCCGTGGCTCCCCATGACGACGTGGGTGTACCCCGCCTCGTCGGCGACTTCGACGATGGTTCCGGCCGGGCGACCGACCTCGACCATGGTGTCGACGCGGCCCTCCAGCCCGGTGGTCGCCTCGGCGAGGAGTTCCTCGGCGTCGGCCTTCGCCGACTCGAACCACTGTTCCGCGCCGCTCGGCACTCCCGACCCGGCGGTGTACCCCGCCTCGCCCGGGTTGATGACGTTCAGGAGCGTCACGGTCGCCTCCGGCCACTCGCTCGTCGCAAACTCGAGCGCGCGCTCCGACGGCGGCGACCCGTCGAACGGCACCAGGATGCGCTTGCCCATAGGTACCAGTAGACGCCGACCGGTCAAAAAACACGATGCGCTGACGCGGCCGACCCGCGGCGGCCTCTCGGATGGTCAGTCCCCGTGTCGGGTCACACACCGCCACGGCAGTCAATCGCCGTGTCGGGTCACACACTTCGACAGCCCGGTCAGCTCCACCGGCTCGGAGTTGTCCGGCGAGTACACCACCATCTGGCCCTTCTCCATATAGGGCACCTTGTCGGCGAGCGAGGCGGGGATGTTCACCGACTTGATGGCGTCCTCGTCGCCGAGGTTGAGCACGACCTTCGTGTTCACCTGCTTGAACACCGCCTCGGCCACGTCCTGTGGGTCCTGGGTGATGAGGAAGAGACCCAGTCGCTCCTTTCGGCCCTGCTTCGCCGCCTCGGTGAACTTCGTGACTACCTTCCGGGCCTGCACGCTCTCGGCGTCGGCGAGGAAGTTGTGGGCCTCGTCCATTCCGACGACCAGCGGGGTATCCTTGATGCGCTGGTGCTGGGGGCTGTTCGAGAGCTTCTCGTCGACGAGGAGGCTCGCCACCGCGAGAACGACGATTTCGGTCGCCCGCGAGTCGTTGATGTGGTACGTCGGGACACAGGAGAGCCCGCCGGGCCGGACGAGTTCGTGGACGAGGTCCGTGATGGGCCGCGCGTCCCGGTCGAACACCTGGTTCGCGGCCTTCGTCCGGGTCTTCCGCATCACCGCGTCGTAGGTCGCCTCGTGGACCCGACCCGACTCGTCGAGCTCCTCCCGGAGGGCGGGGTCGTCGAGGAAGTCCACGAACCCGCCGTACGTCGACCCACCCTTCGAGAAGAAGCGGTCGAGCAACAGTGTGAGCGCGTTGTACTGGTTGTCGTTGAGGCTGGCGCCGGCGACGAGCCACGGCCGCCGCTTCACCATCGAGAACGGAATCGTGAAGCGGACCTGCTCGGCGCGGTGGCCCTCGCCGGGGTAGGTGGCGCCGCCGACCTTCGGTACCATGGCGACGGTGTCGTCGTGGCCGCCGTGGGCGACCCCCTCGCGGTCGAGTGTCCGGGCGAAGCCGGCGTCGAGGTCGGGGTTGTCGTCGTGCATCTGGCTGTACTCGTCCTGCGGGTCGAACTGGACGACCGCCGGGCGCACCGTGCGCCCGTCGTTCATCGGGTACGAGAGCGAGGCGTCGAGGTACTGCCGGAGGATGTTCTTCGAGGCGTGGGTCTTGCCCGACCCGGTCCCACCGGCGACGAGCGTGTGCCGGAAGACGAGCGGGTCGCCGTCGGCGTAGTCGTCCTTCAGGCGGTAGTCCACCGTCGGCGGTTCGGCGGCCGTCCTGACCTTCTCCCCCCCGACCGAGAGGTGGCCGAGGAAGACGCCCTCCTCCGGAATCTTCAGTCCGGTCTTTATCTGCTCGCCGTCGGTCGCCTCGCGGACGACGGCGCCCGGCTTGGGCACGCGGTCGGTCATCCGTCGCTTCAGGTCGCCGTCCTCGCGGTAGAGAACGGCGACGGGTTCGAGGTCGGCGACGAACTTGTAGTCGCGCTCCTCGAACTCGTCCCGGCGCATCGCCCGCCGGGCGTGAATCTCGGTGGCGTCGTCGGCCTCGAACTCCTGGGCGTACTCTAGCGCGACGATGCGGGAGAAGAGGAGTTCGTCGTCGGGGTAGGGGACGAGCAGGTACTTCCCGAGGCGAACGAGTTCGCGGTTGTCGGTGGTGACGTACGCCCGGAGGGTCGTCTCGTCGCCGTCCTCCGACACTCGGAGTCCCCCCGAGACCGAGACGGCGCCGATGCCCGTGTCGGCGCCGAGGTCGTCGAACGGGAGGCGCTCGAAGTCGTCGACGGTCTTCCGGTCGCCGCCGGTGCCGACGTCGCTCGCGGAGTCGGCCTCGTCGGCGTCCGCCCGAGCGGCTCCCTCGCCGTTCTCACGCGGGCCGTCGTCCCCCTCGGCGTCGTCGCCGCCGAAGTCCGTGAAGTCCTCCAGAGTCATGTGGCGGTCCACGGGAGCGCCCGTCAAGGACCTTTCCCTCGAATCCGACAGGTTTCCCCCCTCGGTGCCGACGAGTCGTTTTCATCGAATCGACAGGTCGGACGGTCGAATCGTCCCGAATTCACACGAACGTGCGCGTCCGACGCCCGTCACACGGCGCTTTTTACCGCTCGTCACCTACGTATCGGTATGATACTAGTCCGCGGTAGCGGCGGCGGGACGGCGCTCACGGGAACGATCTACGAGCGCGGCGAGACCGCCCCGTCGTTCCGCGGGGCCCCCGACGAGGACGCACCCTACGTCTGGGTCTGTGACGAGTTCTACGAGGTCGAGAGCGGCGGGTCGGCGACCGTCATCGACGGGAAAGAGATTCGCATCGCCTTCGAGTCGCCCATGCCGCGCGGGTTCGAGACGCGCGAACAGGCGCTCGACGCGGCGAAGGAGCACATCCGGACCCAGTTCGCCCGGGTCGGCGTCGCCGAGGACACCGTCGAGATGGAAGTGACGAAGTCGGAGCCGGGCCGGGCCTGAGCCGAGAGCGGGGCGTGAGTAGCGGCCAGCCCTACCGGGAGGGCCAGCACGTTTTTTGAAATTTCGCCGGTAGTAGCCCAGCGCGAACATGCCCGAGAACCCCCAAAAACAGACCAGCGAGGAGGTCGACGAAAAGCAGCTCGAACTGGCGAAGAAGGCCGGCGACGCCTACTTCGAGGCCGTCGAGTACATGGCGAACGAGGTGGCTCACACCGGCGACCACCAGGAGGCCGACGAGATTATCGTCGCCTTCGCACAGGAGGAAGCCGAGGGGATGTACCGGCTCGAATCCGAGGGCGAGTTCGAGTGGGTCGCCCCCGGCGACGATAACTGTCACGTCGAGGTGACCGCGATGGACGCCGAGGACAAGCGGATGATACCCGAACTCGACATCGAGTTCACGCTCGAACGCGACGGCGAGGAGTTCGGCCCCCACGAGGCCGACTTCCTCTGGCACCCCGGGCTGTTCCACTACGGGAAGAACGTCGAACTCCCGGAGGGCGGCACGTACGACCTCCACGTCGAGGTCGATGCGCCGACGTTCATGCGCCACGACGAGCAGAACGGCGACCGCTACGGCGAGTCGGTCTCCGTGACGTTCGAGGACGTGGACATCGAGACCGGACAGGACTGAGTCGGTCGCCGGCGTTGGCGACCTCGAACCCCTACTCGTACTCCGCGCCCCACCGCGAGTCGTCGTAGGTGCGCAGGAGCTCGGAGTCGAAGCGCTCCTCGAACTTCCGACGGAGCGCCGCCTTCTCGGCCGCGCTGATGCGCGCCAGTTCGTCTGCCTTCGCCACGGCCGGCGGCGGCCCCCGGGTCGCGGCCACGTCGTGGAGAATCTGCGTCGTCAACGCCTCGCGGCGCTCCTCGTCCTTCGTGAAGGCGTACGGGGCCTCCACCTTGTAACAGAGGTCCTCGCGCGGGTCGTAGACGACGAAGAACGTCACCTCGTAGCTGTCGGGCTCGAGTTCCCGCTCGATGCCGAGCGCGTCGCCGTCGGCCGCGAGCGTGCGGTCCGAGCCGCCGCGGGAGACGAACCACGAGGTGAACGTGAGGTCGGTCGTGTCGCGCTCGCCGCCCGACCGGCGTTCGAGCAGGCGGGTGAACATCGCCGTATCGTCGACCCACGGCGCCTCGACATCGCGGTCGTCCAGGCTCCGCGTGATGAGCTTCGCGGAGGGGTTCTTCACGAAGCCACAGAGCGGCACGTCGCGCTCGACGAACTCCTCGACGAGGCGGACGTAGTTCTCCACGATGGCGCGGGGTTTCGCCTCCCGCGCGAGTTCGGCGAGTTCGGCGTCGCGGTCCTGCCAGTTCAGGAGTTCTTTGGGGTACAGCGGCCCGTCGAGCACCAGCAGGTCGTCGACGGCTCCGGCGCAGTGGCGCGCGTGGGAGCTCTCTGCGAGGTACAGCGACAGCGCGTGGACGACCCCCTCCGCGTACCGGTTGACTCGGGGGGCGTGGAGCACCCGCAGTCGGCCGTACTCGTCGTCGTAGCTCTCCCAGGCGCGGTCGTGGTTGGCGGCGACCCCGCGGGTGTGAACGGTCGCAACCTGGCTGCGCATGCGGTGGAGGTCCAACTGGGAGGGGACGGCGGCCATCGCCGCCTGCGCCACGTCGAGGACGAGGCCGTTCTTGAACGACGTGGGGTTGATAGTGCCCGAGTCGAGTCCGTGGACGGTCGGATACGGCGGGTCGACGAGTGCCACCTCGTCGACGGCGGCCGCCCGAAGCCGCTGCTCGCCGACCGGTTCCACGACGGTCCGGCCGCCCGCGCGGAGCGGGTCGAGCCACTCCTCCCAGACCGTTCGGGCGAGCGCCTGGTGGTCGCTGTCGTCGGCGTCCTCGGCGATGAACCCCGCGAGGCGCGCGATTCCGTTGACGTGGACGGGGTCGAGCGTCACGTTCCGGCCGAGGGATGCCAGGGGGCTAAAAGGTGCGGGTCACTCCTCGGTGCGGTCGCGGTCGCGAACGCGGTCGGCGGGTTCGGGTCGACCGCGTTCGTCTCGGGCCATCTTCTCCGCCGCCCCTGCGATGCGCTCGACGGCGACGACGAACCGCCAGAGCAGCCACAGCGCGACTGCGCCGCCACCCAGGTAGACGACGAACACCACCCACGCGAGAATCTGGCCGGCGACGAGGACGCTGTACAGGAACGAGAGGACGAGGAAACCGACCGCGAGCGCGAGCCCGCGGCGGCCGATGGGGAGCGTCGACGTGGAGGACACGCGGAACCGGTCCCACCGCTGATAGATAACGCTTCGCGTCGGCGTTCACCCCTCGACGACGGCCTCGAAGACCGGGAGCACGCGCTTGGCGTCGGCGCCGTCTTCGAGAAAGACGAGCGTCCGCGGCGGCCGAACGGCCTTCGGTCGAACACGGAGGTCGGCGTCGGTCGCGGCCGCCGCCGCGACGTCGGGCTGGACGAGGAACTCGACGCGGGCACGGTCGGGCTGAACGTACACTTCGGCGACGCGCTCGGGTTCGGCGTCGGTCTCGTCCCTGCGAGAGAGGGCGAACGCGAAGGCGCCGTCGGTCGTCGGCTCGACGTCCGGGTCGGCGTCGACGACGGAGAGCGAACCGAGTACGCCCCGGTCGCCCTCGACTTCGGAGGCGAGGAGTTGGGCGATGCGCTTCCCGTCGCGGAGGCGGTCCTGCACCATACCGGTGGCTCTCGCGGCGTGGGGTTACGCCTTTCCGTCGCCCTCGACAGCAGACGCCCCGGTGCGTGACGAACAGGCGGTGCGTGGGCTGGAAGAACGGGGTGGCGCGCCGCGCACCTGCCGGGACCACCCCGTACCGCTGATTAGCTCACGGGCGGTCTGGTCGCGTCCTCGTATATGAAGTGTCGGCCGGCGCTCAGCCTCCGCCCTCACGCAGTCCTCGCTTCGTCCGCTCGGCCACGTCGCCGACGTCGACGCCGCGCCGGAGTGCGTACAGGACGGCGGCGGTCTCGAGGGTGACGCCGAGTTCGGCCTGCTTTCGGTTGACCGCCGCGACCGTCTCCTGTTTGTCCTCGCCGGCGGCGACGAGCGCGTCGAGGGCGCGCTCGAAGGTGGACTGCTCGCGGAGGACGGACTCGTCGGGGACGAACTCGTCGGGCACCGCCACCTCGTCGGGGTCGAACGTGACGACCACGTCGCCGTCCTCCCGGTCGAGGAGGCCGCGGCCGGCGGCGACGTCGATGAGACGCTTCGCCTGGTCGGGGGAGAACCAGTCACGGTCCAGCGAGAGCGCCACGACGAACTCCCCCTCCCCGAGACGCTCTTTACCGCGCTGGCGGAAGGGGACTGCGACGGTCACCTCGAGACTCATCGTCCGGGAGACGGGGCAAGGGAACACTAAAGCTTGCTACTCGTCGAGCGCGCCGAGGACCGGACGATAGTCTCCGAGACACGTCTCAGACCGGTGCCGACCCGTCGCCGCCGGGATAATCGCCGTCGGCGTGAACGGTGCGGTCCGGGGCGTCGAAGCCGTCGAGGGCGTCGGGAGCCTCCGAACCACCGGGGTGACCGGGTCCGCTGGGCGTCGCGACGACACGGTGGTCGCCGAACACCGTCACCTCGCAGTCGCCGACGGTGAAGCTGACCGACCCCTGAGGCCGAGGGGTACCGTCGTCCTTGGGCGCGAACAGCGCGTGGAGGGCGTCCGGGTCGACGTAGTCGTTCAGGACCACGTCGAGTTCGGTGACCGGGACCCCCGTCGCGTCGCTCACCGCGAACGCGACCGTCGTGCCGAGATGGGTCGTCGCGTTCCGCTGCCGTTCGGTGACGGACGCTGACGGCTCCCGTGGCGGTGTATCCGTAGTCATTCCAGGCATTTTACTCCCGGAAGAAACACAAACCCGCCGAGAGCCGTGGTATCTTGCGGCTGGACCGCCGACGGCGTGAGCCCCGTTCCGAGCGATTCAAGTATGTCGTAGCAGTTTTACCGGATATGAAGCACCAGGGACGCTCCAAGCGGAAGCGAACCGGGGGCCGTCGCAAGCGGTTCCGGAACAAGAAGCGCTACCAGCTCGGCCGCCAGCCGACCGAGACGACCGTGGGCGAGCCGCGGTTCCGCGTCATCGACTCGCGCGGCAACGAGAAGAAGGTCCGTGCGCTCTCGACGAACGTCGCGCAGGTCGCCACGGGCGGCGAGACGGTCGAGGCCGAGATAGAGAACGTCGTCGACAACCCGGCGAACGTCAACTACATCCGCCGGAACATCATCACGAAGGGCGCCGTCATCGAGACGAGCGAGGGCACGGCTCGCGTCACCTCGCGTCCCGGCCAGGTCGGCCACGTCAACGCCGTCCTCGTCGACGACGAGTAGGCCCCCGTTCTCGGGAGTTCTCTTCGCGAGTCGTTCGTCCGTGAGCGTCCGCTAACGGTGAGCCACGTCGGCTCTTAGGGTTCTCCCACACCCCCGCCGACCGCGACCGGTGAGCCGTCGCTTCAGCGCGTCGCCTTCCGCCACGCCTTGCGGTCGACGCGGGCGCCGTCTATCTCCTCGGCCGACGCGTCGGTAGCGACCCAGACGAACTGGGCGGCGGCGTCCTCGGGGTCGTGGCCGTTCCCGCCGGTGAGGTCGGTGGCGACGAGACCGGGGTCGACGACGGTCACGACCTGCTCGCAGTCGACGGCGAACCCGCGGGCGACGGCCTCGGCGCCCGCCTTCGAGACGGCGTAGGCGCCCATTCCGGCTTTCGCCTCGTGGGCGACCGACCCGGAGGGGACGAGCACTCGCCCGTCGGCGGGCATGTGCGGGAGCGCCTCGCGAACCGTCGCGAACACGCCGCGGACGTTCGTCCGGAGGGCGTCGTCGAAGGCGCTGTAGGACTCTTCGTCCATGGGCATCTCCCCCGGTGCGCCGTGGATGACGGCGGCGTTGGCGACGACGACGTCGACGCCGTTCCCGTCGCCGGCGCGGGCCGCGGTCTCCATCAGGCGCTCCGCGTCGAACTCGTCGCGGACGTCGGCGTGGACGCCCTGGACGGCGTCCGGCCCCGCGGCGACGTCCGCCGCGTCGTCGACGACGGCTGCCAGCGCCTCCTCGTCGCGGGCGCAGGCGACGACCGTCGCCCCTTCCGCCGCGAACGCTCGGACCAGCGCCGCTCCGATCCCTCGGCTCCCGCCGGTGACGACCACGGTCTGTCCGTTCATACGGCGCCGTTGGGTCGTTCGGACCCTAAGCGTTCGCCAACCGGTACTCGAGCGGACGACGGTACCCGACAGGTCGGGTCAGTCGCTTTATAATACGGACGCCCTTAGGTCACGACATGCGACCGGTCTCTGACCTCTCCTCGCTCTCGGGCCAGTCCGTCGTCGTCGTCGGCAGCGGCTTCGGCGGCCTCTCGACCGCCTGCTACCTCGCCGCCGCCGGCGCCGACGTGACCGTCCTCGAGAAGAACGAACAACTCGGCGGACGCGCCTCCCGCCTCGAGAAGGACGGGTTCCGCTTCGACATGGGCCCCTCCTGGTATCTCATGCCCGACGTGTTCGAGACGTTCTTCGGGCACTTCGGAAAGCGCCCCGAGGAGTACTACAGCCTCTCCAGACTCGACCCACACTACCGCATCTTCTTCAAGGACGGCGACCGGGTCGACATGGTCCCCGACCGGGAGACGAACCGGGAGACGTTCGAGGCGTACGAACCCGGCGCCGGCGAGGCGTTCGAGGAGTACCTCGAGAAGTCCAAGCGCAACTACGAAATCGGCATGCGCCACTTCGTCTACGAGGACCGCTCGTCGGTGTCGGACTTCCTCGACCCCCGCCTCGCGAAGTACGCCTGGGGGTTGTCGCTCGTCGGGTCGATGCAGGACCACGTCGAGAACTACTTCGACCACCCGAAACTCCAGCAGATAATGCAGTACACCCTCGTCTTCCTCGGGGGCGCGCCGAACAACACGCCGGCGCTGTACAATCTGATGAGCCACGTCGACTTCGACCTCGGCGTCTACTACCCCGACGGCGGCATCGGCGCCGTCGTCGACGGCATCGTCGACCTCGCCCGCGAACTGGGCGTCACCTTCCACACCGGCGCCGAAGTGACCGAGATTCGCGGTCGGCGCGGCGGGTTCGTCGTCCGCACTGTCGGGGCCGACGACGCGGACGAGGCGGCCACGGGGAGCGTGGACACCGGCGTCGTGACCACCGAAGCCGGCGCGACCGAACCCGCCGAGACCGACGGCTCCGGCGTCGTATCCACCGACGCCGGGAGCGGCGCGGGCCGGGAGTTCTTTCCGGACCTCGTCGTCAGCGACGCCGACTACGCCCACACCGAGCAGGAACTGCTCGCGCCCGAGAAGCGCCAGTACGACGCCGACTACTGGGACTCGCGCACGTACGCGCCCTCCGCGTTCCTGCTGTACCTCGGTGTCGAGGGGGACGTCGAGGAGTTGGCCCACCACACGCTCGTCCTGCCGACCGACTGGGACGACCACTTCGAAACCATCTTCGACGACCCGGCGTGGCCCGACGACCCCGCCTACTACCTCTGTGTCCCCTCGAAGACCGACGACACGGTCGCCCCCGAGGGCCACAGCAACCTCTTCGCGCTCGTCCCCATCGCGGCCGGCTTGGAGGACACCCCCGAGATTCGCGCGGAGTACCGGGACCTCGTCCTCGACGATATCGCCGAGAACACCGGCGTCGACCTCCGGGACCGAATCGTCATGGAGGAGACCTTCTGCGTGAACGACTTCGCCGACCGCTACAACAGCACGCAGGGGACCGCCCTCGGACTCGCTCACACGCTCCGACAGACCGCCCTCTTCCGCCCGCCCAACACCTCGGAGACCGTGCCCGGCCTCTACTTCACGGGGTCGTTCACGACGCCCGGTATCGGCGTCCCGATGTGTCTCATCAGCGGACTGCTGACCGCCGAGAAGATGGGCGAACTGGAACGCGAGGCGAAGCGGTCGGCGTGACCGCAGCCGTGACTCGGAGGGAGCCGTGACCGAGAACGCCGACGGGCAGGGGCAGGGGCAGGGGGCGACCACCCGCGGCGAGGAGTCTCGCGAGTCGACGCCGCGCGAGTCGGCGGTGAACGCAAACGGCGTCGCCGACCGAGGGCTCGCCGCCAGCGCCCGCTACCTCCTCACCCTCTCCAGACCGCGCTTCTGGTTCTACCTCGCCGGCCCCGTCGTCGTCGGGGTGACCTTCGGCGCCGGGTCGGTGGCGGAGCTGTTCGCCCCCGTCGCCCTCCTCCTGTTCGCGTACTTCCTCCTCCCGGCGAACGTCCTGTTGTACGGCGTCAACGACGTGTTCGACGCCGACGTGGACGCCGGGAACCCGAAGAAGGAGGGGCGGGAGGCGCGCTACCGGGGGAGCCGCGGGGTCGTCGCCGCGGTGATTCTCTCCGGCCTGCTCGGCGTCGCACTCTTCCCCCTCACGGACCCGGCCGCGTGGCCGTGGCTCGCGGGGTTCTTCCTGCTCGCGGTCGAGTACAGCGCGCCGCCGTTCCGGTTCAAGACGACGCCGTTTCTCGACTCGCTGTCGAACGGACTGTACGTCCTGCCGGGCGTCGCCACCTACGCCGCGCTCGCGGGGTCGGCGCCCCCGATACTGGCCGTCGCCGGCGGCTGGCTCTGGACGATGGGGATGCACACGTTCTCCGCGATTCCGGACATCGAACCGGACCGCGAGGCCGGCATCGAGACGACCGCGACGTACCTCGGGAAGTCCCACACCTACGCCTACTGCGCCGGCGTCTGGCTGCTGGCCGCGGGGGCGTTCGGCCTCGTCGACTACCGGCTCGGGGCGCTGCTGCTCGTCTACCCGCTGTTCGTCGTCGGCGTCGCCCGTTCCGACGTAGCCGTCTCCCGCGCCTACTGGTGGTTCCCGGCGCTGAACACGCTGGTCGGGATGCTCATCACCCTCGGCGGGCTGTGGGGGCTGGTCCGTGGCTGACGGCGAGACCTCGTCGGGCCGCTCGCTCGGCGGGCTCAGAGAGCGGCTCCCCTCGGACCGCTTCGAGGCCGAGCGCCTCGCCGACGACCTCGTCCGCGAGCACCGCTTCGAAATCGCGGTCGTCTTCCCGCTCGTCGGCGCCGTCCTCCTGCTCGCGAGCGCCGAGGGGCTCCTCCCGGAGCCGCTCGCGTTCAACCCGTGGCTCGTGCTCTCGGGCGTGCTCGTCATGCGTTCACCCCTGCTGGCGGGAGTGTTCCCGCTCATGACCCGGCGGGCGACGGCGGGCGTGCTCGCGCTCTGTGGCTACGCCTACGCGGTGGAGTACGTCGGCATCCAGACGGGGTTCCCCTACGGCGAGTTCTACTACGGCGTCGACCTCGGGCCGACCGTCGGCGGGGTGCCGCTGGGACTCCCCGTGTTCTTCCTGCCGCTGGTGATGAACGCCTATCTGCTCTGTCTGCTGCTGCTCGGCCCGAGCGCGGACAGCAGAGCGCGCCGGCTCGTGAGCGTGATTCTCGTCGTGCTCCTGATGGACGTGGTGCTCGACCCCGGCGCCGTCGCGCTCGGCTTCTGGGTGTACCCGAACGGCGGGGCGTTCTACGGCGTTCCCCTCTCTAACTACGCCGGCTGGGTCGTCTCCGCGACGCTCACCGTCTTCGTCATGGACGCCGCCTTCGACCACGCCGCCCTCCGCGCCCGACTGGAGCGCTGTGCGTTCATGCTCGACGACCTCGTGAGCTTCGTCATCCTCTGGGGCGGCGTCAACGCCGTCTACGGCAACTGGATTCCCGTCCTCGTCGCCGTCGGCCTCGGAGCCGGACTGCTCCGGACGGAGCGCTTCGACGCCGACCTCCTCGGTGCGGTCGGCGTCGGCCGCTGAGGTCGACACCACCGCTCCACCGACGCCACCGCTCCGTCGTGACCGCGGCTACTGCGTCGGGAGCCCCTCGGTGTGGTCCACTTCCGGCACCCGGTCGTCCGAGCGCACGGCGCTCACCCGCTCGAACACGGTCGTCGGGTCCGAGGAGAGCGCCCAGTGCATCCGGGTGCGAGCCAGCGCGGCGACCATCCGCAGGCGGCCGAGTTGGGGGGTAGCACTCACCACGTCGTACCCCCGCTTTCTGATGAGGCGGTGGTGTTCGGCGTACAGCACCGCCGAGAGCAACACGGCGAACTGGCAGTCCTCCGGGAGGTACTGGATACCGGCGACGCCGTCCCGGTACAGCCCCTCGGCGCGCCGGAGCTCTGTCCGAACCGCGCCGGCGACCCGGTCGTCGAACTCCAGCCGGCGAACCTGTTCGGGGTCGACGCCGTGGGCGTGCAGGGTCTCCTCGGGGAGGTAGACCCGGTCCCGGTCGACCACGTCCTCGCGCACGTCGCGCACGAAGTTCGTGAGCTGAAACGCCTCGCCGAGGGCGGTGGCGTGCGGGAGCGCTCGGTCGGGGTTCTCGGGCTCCATGATGGCGACCATCATCCGGCCGACGGCGGCCGCCGAGCCGTCCATGTAGGCCTCCAACTCCTCGTAGGTCGCGTAGCGGTCCGTGTCGATGTCGGACAGCATGGCGTCGACGAACACGTTCACGTCGTCGTCGGCGATGCCGTACCGTTCCCGGAGTTCGGAGAACGCCCGGAGCACCGGGTCGGCGCTCGGAGGCGACCACTCGCTGTCGCCGGAGTCGTTCGTCTCCTGTCGGCCCAGCGCCTCCGCTCGGAGCCGTTCGAGGCGCTCGCGCTGTTCCTCCGGGGGAGCGGTCTCGGCGGCGTCGACGACCTCGTCGGCGAGCCGGAAGAACGCGTACAGCACGTACGTCGGGTGACGCACCCGCTCGGGGAGGAGGCGGGTCGCGAAGTGGAACGTCTTCCCGGTTCGTCGTTGTATCGCCTTGCTCCGGGCGACCTCGTCGTCGCTCACCATGACGGGTGGAGGTGGGGGGCTCGACGGGCTCCCGTCCGTCCGGTGCTACGTGTCGGGCGGCTCATCACTCTCGTAAGCTAGGGCCGGACCTGACATAACAGTTCGTGCGCCGGCCGTCGTGACTGCGGTTCCGTCGCCTCGAGACGGTCAGTAGAACGTGTCCGCGCAGTCGAAGACGACGCCGTGCTGCGGGCAGACGTACTTGCAGTGGCGGTGGTACATCGGCTCGCCACACATCGGGCAGGGGCGACCGCCGTGGTCGACCGTCTCCGTCTCCTCGCTCACGCTCGGTTCTCGGCGCCGGGGCGGCTAAGCGTTTTCCTCCGGGGAGCGCGCCCGAACCACTCGCGGGGCGCTCGACTGGCTGACCACCCGTGCGACGCCGAGTCCCGACGTTCGAGAACCGGCGGGCGCAGGGGACGATAGCCGTCAGCCTCGCCGGTGACGACCCCGACCAGCTACCCGTTGGGGTGGACTTCCGAAGGGGCTGGGTGCTGGACGAAACACGGGGAAGCAAGCACCGCAACCGCGAGCGAGGCGAGCGGTGGGGAGCGCAGCGACCCGCGCGAGTTCAGCACCCGGGGGCTTCGGTACGCTACGAGACCGCCACGGCGCTCACGAAGACGAGAACAGCGGAGAGAAGAGCCGCAGAAAGGTCACAGCAGACGCGAACTGCTCAGACTAGCACTCGGACCAGCCGCAGGACTCGCAGGTCTTGCACCCTTCCGAGAAGTAGAGGCTCATCGAGCCACACTCGGGGCACTCCGGACTCTCACCCTTCGCGAGCAGTTCGTCGGTCGCGTCTTCGAAGTCCTCGGCCGAGGGGCCGTCGTCGGGCGTGGCGGCGTCCACGCTGGCGTCCGTATCGACCGCCGAGGCGTCGACCGCGGCGCCGCCGTCGGTCTCCGAGGCCGAGGCGTCACTCGTCTCACCCTCGACTTCGGTCAGACTCTGCTGTTTGGGGTACGGCTTGTCGATCTCGTCGTCGAGGTAGCGGCGCATCGCCGTACCGATGGCGTCCGGGATGGAGTTTATCTGCTCGCCCTTGTCCCAGGCGACCTTCGGACTGCGGGTGCCCTTCAGCTCGTCGACGATTTCCTCGGGGTCGACGCCCGAGCGCAGGGCCGTCGAGATGACCTTCGCCAGTGCCTCGGTGAAGGAGTTGGTGAACCCGCCGGAGTGGCCGATGTTCGCGAACAGTTCGAACGGACGACCGTTCTCGTCCTCGTTGATGCTCACGTACACCTTGCCGTAGCCGGTGTCGATGCGCTGGGTGACGCCGTGGAGCACGTCCGGACGCGCCTGCTTCTCGGCGTACTCGGGTTCGACGCCCTCCATCAGCTCGGCCACGTCGGTCTGGAGCTGGGCGCGGACCTCCTCGCTGTCGAGGAACCCTTCGAGCCCGCCGAAGACGGCCTGAATCTGCTCGACGATGGCCTCGGCGGCCTCCTCGTCGTCGGCGAACTCGGCGTTGTCGGCGCGCGTCGTCAGCACCTGTTTCGAGCGGGTGCCGTCGCGGTAGACGGTGACGCCCTTCCCGCCGTTGTCGTAGATGTAGCGGTACACCTCGTCCATGTCCTCGGCCGAGGCGGAGTTCGGGAAGTTGCAGGTCTTCGAGATGGCGGAGTCGACGCCCTCCTGGCAGGCACACTGCACCGACGCGTGTTCGATGCCGGAGAGGTCGCCGGTGACGACGAACAGTTCGCCGATGGCGTCCGGAACGGTGTCGAGCCCCTCGACGCCGTCGAAGCGGTTGGTCGCCATCTGCTCCTGGGCCTCCTCCTTCACGGCGTCGACGTCGACGTCGTTGGCCTCCAGGGTGCGCAGGAAGTAGTCGTCGAACTCGACGAGCATCTCGTCGCCCTGCACGTCGTCGGAGACGTTCTTGTAGTAGGCGACGTTGTAGATGGGCTCGCAGCCGCCGGTCGTGTTGCCGACCATCGAGGTGGTGCCGGTCGGCGCGATGGTCGTCGTGTTGTGGTTGCGAACCGGGTACCCCTCGGCCCAGTCGTCCGCGGACTCGCCGGTCTGCTTCTCGAACCACTCGCGGTACTCGGTCGGGTTCGCGTACTTCGAGTGGCCCCAGTCCTCGAAGGAGCCGCGCTCCTCGGCGAGTTCGTGGGAGGCCGCCTTCGACCCGTGGTTGATGTGGGTCATGAGCTGTCGGGCGACCTCGTTGCCGGCGTCGGAGCCGTAGCGCACGCCGAGCTGGATGTAGAGCTGGGCGAGCCCCATGACGCCGAGGCCGATTTTTCGCATCTCGCGGACCTTCTGTTCGATTTCGGGCACCGGGAAGTCCGACATCGTGACGACGTTCTCCAGGAACCGGGTGCCGTACTCGATACGGTGGTCGAACTCGTCCCAGTCGATGGCGTCGCCGAGGAACGCCGCGACGGCCGCTTCGTGGGAGTCGTACTCGTCGCCGTGCTCCTCGTGCCAGACGCGCCAGTCGGGCGCGTCGAGGGCGGCGAGCGTCGAGAGGTTGATGTGGCCGAGGTTACAGGCCTCGTACTCCTCCAGGGGTTGCTCGCCGCAGGGGTTCGTCGCGAGAATCTGGTGGTCGGGGTGCTCCTCCACGTCGAAGGAGTGTTCCTTGTTGACGCGCTCGAGGTAGATGACGCCCGGTTCGCCGTTCTCGTGGGCACCACTCACCATGTGGTCCCAGATTTCCGTCGCAGGGACCGACAACACCTCGCCGACCTCGACGTGCTCGCCGAGGCCGAACATCTCGTACAGCTCCTTCGTCTGGGGCGTGGCGACGTGGGGCTCCTCCGTGCGTGGGTTCGTGAAGACGAACTCCTCGTCCGCGTAGAGGGCGTCCATGAAGTCGTCGGTGACGCCGACGGAGATGTTGAAGTTCGAGAGGTGACCCTCGACGGCGTTGCGGAGGTGCTTCGGGACGCGCCCCTCCTCGTCGATGAGCTCGCGGGCCTCCTCCAGCGCGTCGGCGAAGGAGGTGTGGGTGTAGTCGTCGGGGTCGTTCAGCCGCAGCGAGTGTGCCAGCGAGACGTCCTTGTTTTTCGCGTGGATGAACTGGATGACGTCCGGGTGCGAGACGCGCATGACGCCCATCTGGGCGCCGCGGCGGGCGCCGCCCTGCGCGATGGTCTCGCACATCTGGTCGTACGTGCGCATGAACGTGATAGGCCCCGAGGCGATGCCGCCGGTCGAGCCGACCGCGTCGCCGTACGGGCGGAGCTTCCAGAAGGCGTACCCCATCCCGCCGCCGGACTGGAACACTTCCGCGGCCTCCTGCATCGTCTCGTGGATGTCGGTGATGTCGTCCTCGGGGGAGTCGACGAAGCAGGCCGAGAGCTGCTGGAGTTCGTCGCCCGCGTTCATCAGCGTCGGCGAGTTCGGCATGAACGACAGCGACTCCATCGATTCGCGGAACTCGTCGCGCACGTCCTCGACGTGGCTCCGAATCTCCTCGGGGAGCTCGGGGACGACGGTGTCGTAGGAGAACTTCGAGACGTTGTACACCGTCAACTGGGTCTCGGCGTCGTCGCCGACGGAGACGCCCTTGCCGAACACCTCGGCCGCGAGTTCGTCGCGGCGCGGGTGGTCGGGCTTGAGCTGGTCAGGCGTCACCGTGACCTCGACGTCCCGTTTCTCGGCCTCGTAGACGGCCTCCGCGAGCGAGATGTTCTTCGCGACGCGGACGAACAGCTCCTCCTGCGTCTCGATGAGTTCGCCGTCCGCGTCCTTGCGGAGGTAGCGGGCCGGCAGGATGTTCTGGTACGCGTTGCCGGTCATCCGCGCTTCGAGCGTGTCGCCCTCGGTCCGCTTGATGGGCAGACGAATCTCGTCGGCGTCGACCTCGGACCGGCTCACGCCGACCACCCCGACTCGCCGTCGCGGAGCGCCCCGCGGACCGCCGCGTCGAACTCGCCGTTCATCGGTACTGTGCCTCCGGGCCGGCAGCACCCTCCGACCGGCCGATTTTGTCTCCTGTAATCGTCGTGCATCCGTTCATCCTGTGACGGGCAATCGATACGAAGCCATCCCCATAACAGCTTCGTTTGCGCTAATCCAAGTGTGATTGTGTAGCGATGCCTCTTGGCTCTGATAGTGCGAACCGGGCCAAATTTCTGCTCGTTCGTGGGTACACTCCGGGGCGGTATAAGGCTATTCAGACCGGACCGAAAGTGGTCCGTCTCGACAGTTCCCCCCGGCCGAAACCACCTATCTCCGGCGGCGTACGGCGGTCTTGGGCACGCACCCAAAACTTATAGCCGGGCGTGAGTATCCATCCGATATGTCCGTACTCGGTGCCACACTTCCGGTGCTTCAGGCTGGTGTCCTGAACACCCCGCTCGGTCAGTTGCTCGCGGCGCTCGTCGCGCTCGCGCTGGTGTTGCTCGTCGGTCGACTGTTCCTCCGGATGGCCTGGCGCGTCGTCACCATCGGAATCGTGCTCGTCGCCGCCGCGCTCGCGGTGTCGATGCTCGGCATCGGATTCTGACCGGTCGGCGCCTCCCTCCGACAGAACCGACCCGCGACTACTCGGCTTCGAGCCGAGCCGACGCCTCCGCTTTCGAGACGCACTCCACCAGGAAGTTCCTGAGCACGTCGTGTCCCACCGCCGTGAGCACGCTCTCCGGGTGGAACTGCACGCACTCGATGGGGTACTCCCGGTGGCGAACCCCCATCACCAGTTCGACGTCGCCGTGGCGCGTCGTCGCCGACATGTCGAAGCAGTCGGGCACCTCGGTGGCGACCAGCGAGTGGTAGCGCCCCGCCTGGAACCCCTGCGGGAGCCCCGTAAAGACGCCCTCGCCGTCGTGGTCGACGGCGAACGCCTTCCCGTGGACCGGCTCGGGCGCGTGGCCGACCGTCCCGCCGTACTCGTGGACGGCGGCCTCCAGTCCGAGACAGACGCCGAGTGTCGGTATCGTCGGTGAGAGTGTACGCAGGACCTCGGCGGAGACGCCAACGTCGCGGTCGTTCTCGGGATGGCCCGGCCCGGGGCTCACCACGAGCGCGTCGGGGTCGAGCCCGCGAATCTCCTCGAGCGAAGCGGTGTTCTTCACCACCTCGACCTCCGGGGGTCCGCCGGGCAGGCGGGTGTCGGAGAGGTACTCGACGAGGTTGTAGGTGAACGAGTCGTAGTTGTCGACGACGACGACGCGGAGGCGCTCGCCGTCGGCGTCGACCCCGGTGTCGGTACCGACCCCGGCGTCCGAGCCGCGGTCGGCGGTCATCGGCTCGCCTCCGGGGCGGTCTCGCCGTGGTCGAGGCCGGCGCCGCCAGCATCCGAACGCTCGATACGTTCGAGCGCCGCCAGCACGCCGCCCATCTTCTTCTCGGTCTCCTCGTACTCGGCGCCGGGGTCGCTGTCGGCGACGATGCCGGCGCCGGCGCGGACGGTGACCCGGTCCTCGTCGCCGGACTCGTCGACCGTCGCGGTCCGGATGACGATGGCGAGGTCGGCGTCCCCGTGCCACGAGAAGTAGCCGACGCCGCCACCGTAGACGCCGCGGGGGGTCTCCTCCAGTTCGTCGACGAGTTCCATCGCGCGCACCTTCGGCGCGCCGGTGAGGGTGCCGGCCGGGAACGACACCCGGACGGCGTCGAAGGCGTCGCGGTCGGCGGCGAGTCGACCCGTCACGGTCGACTCGATGTGCTGGACGTGGGAGTACTTCAGCACGTTCATGAACTCCTCGACGCGGACGCTGCCGGCCTCGGAGACCCGGCGCACGTCGTTTCGCGCGAGGTCGACGAGCATCGTGTGCTCGGCGCGCTCCTTCGCGTCGGCGAGCATCTCGCCGGCGAGGCGGCGGTCCTCGACGGGGCTCGACCCGCGCGGGCAGGTGCCCGCGATGGGGTTCGAGACGACGCGGTCGCCCTCGACGGAGACGAGCGTCTCGGGGCTGGCGCCGACGACCGAGCGGTCGCCGTGGCGAAGCAGGTACATGTACGGCGATGGGTTCACCGCGCGAAGGGCGGCGTACAACCCGACGGGGTCGATTTCGCCGCGTAGTTCGCGCGTGCGAGAGATGACGGCCTGGTACACGTCACCGTCGAGGACGTGTTCTTTCGCACGGCGGACCGCGTCCTCGTAGGCCTCGCGGGAGCCGGCTGTCTCGCCGGTCTTCACGAACTCGCCCGGGTCCGGCTCCTCGGCCGCGGCGAGGGTCGTCGATACCCTGTCGACCTCGGCGAGGAGCTCGTCGTACACCGCGTCGGGGTCGTCCGCCGGTCGGACGACGGGCGTGAACACGAGCGACGCCGAGTCGGCCTCGTCGTCGAAGACGAGCGTGCGGGTCGTGAGGACGAACTCCGCGTCCGGGAGGTCGGCGGACGGTAACTCGCTACCGTCCCCGTCCGGGAGCTCCGAGTCGGTCGCCCCCCGTTCCACTCCGACCTCGTCCAGCCAGAGGTCGTACACCGCGTCGTAGGCGAGGAAGCCGACGAGGCCGCCGTCGAGGTGGCGCCGTTCGGTGTCGGGAAAGCCGACGCGGGTCACGTCCGGGAGCGCCCCGCGGAGCCGGTCGAGCGTGTCGCCGCCGTCGTCGTCGACGCGTTCGACGCCCTCGCGGACGAGGTCCGCCGCGCGGCCCCCCAACGACTCGACGTTCGCGCCGTCGGCGCCGACGGAGACGACGGCCTCCGGGTCGTAGCCGACGAAGGAGAAGCGCGCGTGGCGGTCGGCGCCGCCGCTCGCGTCTTCTCTGGTATCGACGCCTGCCGGACTCGGTGACGGGGCGAAGGCGCCGTCCGGGTCCGAGGAGGCGACTTTCTCCGCGCTCTCGAGCAGGAACCCGTAGTCGCTCCGGTCGGCGAGGGCGGTGTAGGCGGCGAGCGGGGCCACGTCGAGGTCGAGGTCGGCCGCGAGGTGGACGACCGCGGGGCCGTCGACGCGCTCGACGCCCTCGACGAACGCCTCGCGGGTGGTGTCGAGGGGCGCCTCGGACGCTCCGGCGCCGGCTCCAGCGCTGGTGTCGGAGCCGACCGAGCCATCGGTGTCGGCCCCGTCCGTCACAGGGCCACCTCCGAGTCGGTGTCCTCCCGGACCGCCTCGCCCGCCCGCTTCGCGCTGCGGACGAACGCGCGGACGGCGTCGTGGTCCTTCACCCCGCCCGAGGCCTCCACACCGCTCGCCACGTCGACGGCGTACGGCCCGACAGCCTCGACCGCGTCGGCGACGTTGTCGGGGTCGAGCCCGCCGGCGAGAATCAGCGGCATCGGAAGCGACGCCGCCAGTTCTCGGGTCCGCTCCCAGTCGTGGGTGCGGCCGGTCCCGCCGGCGCCATCCTCGCTCACGGAGTCGACGAGCACCGCGTCGACGGCGCCTTCGAGGTCGAGCGCGCGGTTCGGCTCGTCGCTCGGGACGACCGCGACGAGTCGCGAGCGAGTCTCGGCGCGGACGAACCGGAACTCGTCGGGGTCGAAGTCCGCGTGAAGCTGGAGGACGTCCGGCTGGACGATTTCGGCGAGTTCGACCGCGCGCTCGGGCGAGTCGGGCATCGTGACGAGCGTCGTCGTGAGGAACGGCGGGGCGCTCGCGACCAGCGAGGCGGCCTCGCTCGGGTCGACCTCGCGGGGGGTGTCGACGGACACGTCGGCGATGACGCCGACCGCGTCGGCGCCGGCGTCGGCCACCGCCCGGAGGTCGGCCGCGCGGGTCACGCCGCAGACCTTGACACCGACCATCTCAGTCGGCCTGCGTCGCGGGCGCGACCCCGCGCAGGTCGTCCAGTTTCTCGGCGGCGGCGCCGGAGTCGATAGCCTCCCGGGCCCGGTCGACGCCCGCTTCGAGCGTGTCTTCGAGGCCGGCGACGTACACTGCCGCGCCGGCGTTCGCGAGGATGAGGTCGCGCTTCGGCCCGGTCACGTCGCCCGTGAGGATGCCGGTCATGTCGTCGGCGTTCTCCTGGGGCGTGCCGCCGGCGACCTCGGAGACCGGCGCGGGGTCGAGACCGAGGTCCTCGGCGGTGAGGGAGTACGTCTCGACCTGGTCGCCGTCGACCTCCGCGACGACCGTCTCGTCGTGGATGCAGATTTCGTCCATGCCGGAGCCGTGGACGACGAGCGCGCGCTCGACGGGCATGTGCTTCAGCGCGCGGGCGACGACGGGGACGAGGTCCGGGTCGTAGACGCCGAGCACCTGCGCCTCGGCGCCGGCGGGGTTCGTCAGCGGCCCGAGCACGTTGAACAGCGTCCGCATCCCCAACTCCTTGCGCGGGCCGATGACGGCCTTCATCGCCGGGTGGAACACCGGCGCGAGCATGAAGCCGATGCCGTCGCGTTCGATGGCGTCCTCGACGTCGTCCGGTTCGGCCTCGACGTTCACGCCCGCGACTTCGAGCACGTCCGCGCTCCCCGACGAGGAGGAGACGGAGTAGTTGCCGTGTTTGGCCACCGCGGCATCCGCGCCGGCGGCGACCATCGCGCTCGTCGTCGAGACGTTGATGGTGTCGTAGTCGTCGCCGCCGGTGCCACAGGTGTCGACCAGCGGGCGCCGGTCGGGGTCGATGGTGCGGGCCGCGTCGCGCATCCCCTGTGCGAAGCCGGCGATTTCGGCCTCCGTCTCGCCCTTCGCGCGGAGCGCCGCCAACAGCGCACCCATCTGTGCCTCCGTCGCCTCCTCGAAGACGAGGCGCGCCGCGTCGCGTGCCTCGTCCACGGTCAGGTCCTCCCCGTCGGTCACCCGTCTGATGTAGTCCTGCATTGTGGAACACCGATGTACGTCTTCGTATTACGATGTACAAATACGTACATCGACTTAAGCGTGTTGGAGAGTGTGATAGTCAGTGTCGCAGTGGCGTGTCTGGGGGCCTCGGGGGCGTGTGGTTCGGGAGCAAACCGACACGCGGCACCGGATTCCGGAACCCTTAATTAGGTTCCTGGGAAACGAAGGAGTGCAGCAGCAAGCGAAACCAGGCGGGTTGGTGGTCTAGTCTGGTTATGACACCTCCTTGACATGGAGGAGGCCGGCAGTTCAAATCTGCCCCAACCCACTTTCCGATTCTTCGCAACGACGAGCGATGGGAGGCGTGAACGAAGTGAACGCCTCGGAATAGCGAACGGCGAAGTCGTGAGTCAGCGAGCGGTCCGTGATGCGGGACGGCTGTATAGGGTTCGAACGAGGTCCGGCAGTCAGAACTCCTCGGCGGCGAACTTCGCCCCGTCGACCCAGATGTCGACTCCGGGATCACCGGACAGCACCTCGAAGTCGGTGACGAACCCGGAGAACCGGTACGTGTCCGACGACCACTTCACCGACCCTTCGGCGACGGGACCGCGTACCACGTCGTCCCCGGACTCCAGGTTGTCCCCCGCCTCGAGGTCGCCGGACACCTCGAAGCGATATCGGGTCCGGGTACCGGAGCCGACCACCGCGATGTCCGACACTACGACCGGGTCGGACGCCGTTCCGTCCCCGTCGAGGCTGGACCCGTCGCTGTCACCGCTCCGCGTCGTCACGTCCGGGAACGCCCACGGAGCGTACTTCGAGCCGTTCGCCCAGACGTCTACGTCCGGGTCGCCGCTCAAGACCTCGAACCCGGTGATTTCACCGGTGTAGTGGTAGTTGTCACTCAGCCAGCGAACGTTCCCCTCTGCGACCGACGTCCCGGTCCAGTCCTCTCCACGCTCGGTGTCGGACGTCCCGGAAATCTCGCCGGACACTCGGACCACGTACGTCGACCCGTTCCCCGTCCCGACGACGGCCATCTCACGCCGCTCCAGAATCCGGTCCCCGTTCACCCCGACGCGCACCGGGTAGAGCGAGCCGTACCGGTTCCCCGCCACCGAAATCCCGAGGTCCGACGGGTCGTGCTCGCGTCCGTCGGGGGTCGTCGCCCGAATCGCGGCGACGCTGTTGTCGCGAGCGGTCCGCATCGAGTCGGGGTACGCGAGGACGTTGTCCCGAATCGAGGCGTAGCTCCGCGGCTCCCCCCGGATGCGCACCGCACTCCGGTAGTACTCGCCGCCGTGGACGTCCACCCCGGCGAGCACGGTGTTCTCGTGGACCGTGATGCGCTGACCGGCGCCGGCGTCGCTCGCGTCGCCCGTGACCTCCGAGTAGTCGTGCATATCGATGTGGTGAGAGGTCGTCCGACTCCCGATCAGGTTGCGACGGAGGTGGTACGAACACCGGGGTGCGCCACTCGAGGCGACCGCGTGGCGGTTGTGGTCGAAGTAGTTCTGCCAGACGAACGGTTCGCCGCGGTACACCACTACGCCGTAGCCGCGTCGGTAGCAGGCGTTGTCGACGATGTCGTTGTTGTGGACGAACGTGCCGAGCGGGTAATCATTGACGGTACCGTGTCGTCCGATTTCGATGCCGGCCTGCGTCCAGCCCCGTACGACGCAGTTGTCGACGGCGACGTCGTGTCCCTCGATGGAGACACCGGTCGCCCAGTCCAGCGACCGTTGCTGCGACCGAGGCACGTACTCCGGCCAGTCCGCCTCGATACGCATGCCGGTGAGTCGCACACCGTCCCCGGTCACCCGGATGAGGGGGTCCGTCTCGTTCGCCGTAAAGAGGCGCGCGCCGTGGCCCGTAATACCGCGTCCGGACGCGACGGTGACGTTATCGGTCGAAATCGTGAGAGGTGCGCGACGACGGAACGCGGTGAAGTCGAACCGGTTCTCCGGCAGCCAGATCACGTCGCCGGGGCGCGCCCCCTCCACGGCCTCGACGAGTTCGTCGGGCGTCTCCGCGACGTGCGTCGCGTCCCCCGGCCGAACCGTCGGACCCGCCTCGAAGTACCGGATGTGAGGGGACTGTGCGCCGGTGCCGGCCACCTTCCCGACCCACGGACCGCCGCCGAGCGGGCGACCCTGCGTGAGTAGTTCCGGGGGTTCGTACTCGTACTGCGACGGAGCGGCGCGGACGGGCTCCTCCGCGGCGACGGTACCGACAGCGGCGTTCCGTCCGACCGCGGCGACGCCGGCGGAGACCATCACAGAGGAGAGAAACTTTCTTCTACTGAACATTATACTGGAGCAGAAATTACCTATAGAATGTAAGAGTTTCTATAAAAAAAGAGACATGCGCTGCGAGAGAGAGCTACCGGGAGCGGCGAGAGCAGCCTCGAAACGGCGTGAGCGGAGCCGCGACCGACGGCGGTCAGAACGGCGCGTTCACGCTCGAGTCGTCGGTCGAAGACGTGTCGCTTTCGAGTACGTCCGGGTCGGCGTTCAGCGTCTCGGCGAGCTGTCCGCGCTCGTCGAGTTCGGCGAGGATGTCACTCCCACCGACGAACTCGCCGTCGACGAACGTCTGTGGGGTCGTCTCCCAGTCGCTGTGTGCGGCGAGCGCCTCCCGGAACGCGTCGATGTTTTGGAGGACGTCGACCGTCGCGACGTCGTCACGGTACTGCCGAATCAAACCGAGCGCCCGTTTCGAGTAGCCACACTGTGGCATGTGCGCAGTCCCCTTCATGAACAGCACGACCTCGTTGTCGGCGATGGCTCCGTCGACACGACTCCGTACCTCTTCTGCGTCTAGCTGCGGCGCGTTCGGGTCGAATGTCACGGGTGGGCTTGTCCCGCGGCGCCCTAAGCCCTTGTGTCGGTCCGCGATGCCTCACGGTCCTCTAACAGCCATCTCCGAACCCGACGGCTCCGGGCTCTCTAACTCCGGCGAACCAGTACGGGGACCGTCAACGACTAACACGATGAACCCTTGTACGCTATATGGAAGTCTGGCAGAAGGTCCTCATGGCGGCGGGCATCTGCGTGGCGCCGTCGCTACTGTTCCTCGGGCTCTGGCGGGGGCTGATGCGGTTGCGCGACGACGACCTGATAGACCGAACCAGCGACGACTGGAACGAACCGTACGTCGGACCGACCATCGTCCCCCGGAGCGTGGTTCCCGGAAGCGACCAGAAGGTGCCGGCGCGGGTCGACTTCGTCGTGTGTGACCAGTGTGGCGCGCCCAACGCCGAGGGGTCCCGGTACTGTCACGAGTGTCTGTCGCGAGTATGATGGTGTAAAGAGAACGGTGCTGGTGGAATCGACAACACCAGCTCTGGGTCGGTAGCTCCCGCAAGCCCCCGACCTCTGGACTCGCGCACCTCGCTGCGCGCCTCGGTCGTTCGCTTCGCTCACTCCCTGTCGTTCGAGAGGCGCTACGCGCCTCTCGTGATGTCGCCGGAGCCAACGGCTCCGGCTGCTAACCGGAACGCGAGGCGTTCCGGTGATGTCGTCGGAAGCCGTTGGCTTCCGACTGCTTGCCGGACGCAGTCCGGCAATGACGGGAGAGCTTCGCTCTCCCGAACCACGGTGCTTGCGTCGGTGTGCTTCGTCCAGAGCTGAGCGAGAGCGAAGCTCTCGCGAGCAGCCGGAGCCTCCGCTTCCGGCGACCCGGCCCCTTCCGAACCCCCACCCGACGGTGGTAGGCCAGAAGTCGCCGCACCCCCTACGCTCGGTGAGTCACAAAAGAAAAGCCGCATCCTCGAACCGCGACGGGACCCTACAGGAAGTCCTCGATGTGGTCGGCGACCTCCTCGGGGGTGTCGCCGACGGGGACGCCCGCGTCGTTGAGGGCGTCGATTTTCGACTGCGCCGTGCCGGTGCCGGAGCCGGAGACGATGGCGCCGGCGTGGCCCATGCGCTTGCCCGGGGGCGCCGTGCGGCCGGCGATGAAGCCGGCGACGGGCGTGTCCATGTGTTCGGCGATGTAGGCGGCCGCCTCCTCCTCGTCCTCGCCGCCGATTTCGCCGCACATCACGACCGCGTCGGTGTCCTCGTCCTCCTCGAACAGTTCGAGGGCGTCGACGAAGTCCGTTCCGATGATGGGGTCGCCGCCGATGCCGATGGCTGTCGTCTGGCCGATGCCGCGGTCGGTGAGGTTCGAGACGACCTGGTAGGTCAGCGTGCCCGAACGCGAGACCAGCCCGACGTTGCCGGACTCGAAGATGTTGCCCGGGAGGATGCCGAGTTTGGCCTCGCCGGGGGTGATGATGCCGGGGCAGTTCGGGCCGATGAGGCGGGTGTCGACCTCCGAGAGGCGCTTGTACACCTTCGCCATGTCCTGGGTCGGGATACCCTCGGTGATAGCGACGACGAGGTCGAGGTCGGTGTCGAGCGCCTCGAACAGCGCGTCGCCGGCGAACGCTGGCGGCACGAACACGACCGAGGCGTCGGCGTCCTCCGCCTCGACGGCCTGGTGGACCGTGTCGTAGACGGGGACGCCGTGGACCTCCTGGCCGCCCTTTCCGGGGACCGCGCCGGCCACGACGTTCGTCCCGTACTCTATCATCTGTCCCGCGTGGAACTTCCCTTCCCCGCCGGTGATGCCCTGCACCACGACGCGGGTGTCGTCGTCGACGAGAATGCTCATTGGTTGACCTCCTCAGCGTCGCTGACCGCACGCTGCACGGCGTCTTCGAGTGTCTTCTCCACTTTCACGAGGTCGGTGTTCAGAATCTCCATCCCCTCCTCGGCGTTGGTGCCGGCGAGGCGGACGGTGACGGGCTTCGGAATCTCGTCGAACTGCTCCAGCGCCTCGTTGATACCCTTCGCCACCTCGTCACCGCGGGTGATGCCGCCGAAGATGTTGAACACGACGCTGTCGACGTTCTCGTCGGAGAACACCATGTCCAGCGCGTTGGTGACGCGCTCGGCCTTGGCGCCGCCGCCGATGTCGAGGAAGTTGGCGGGCTGTCCGCCGTAGTAGTCCACGAGGTCGAGTGTCGTCATGACGAGGCCGGCGCCGTTGCCGATGATGCCGACGTTCCCCTCCAGTCGGACGTAGTCGAAGCCGTACTCGCCGGCCTTGCGTTCGAGGTCGTTCTCGTAGGCCGCCTCCTGCATCTCCTCGAGGTCGGGCTGGCGGAACAGCGCGTCGTCGTCGATGTTCATCACGGCGTCGGCGGCGATTACGTCGCCGTCGCTCGTAATCATCACCGGGTTCACCTCGATGTCGGAGGCGTCGCGCTCCTCGTAGAGGTCGTAGAGGGTCGTGAGAATCGAGGCCACGTCGCGGCTGTGCTCGCGGTCGACGCCGGCGTCGTACACCGCTTTGCGGGCCTGGTAGGGATGCATCCCGAACGCGGGGTCGACGTGCTCGCGGGCGATGGCCTCCGGGTTCTCCTCGGCGACCTCCTCGATGTTGACGCCACCCTGCGTCGAGACCATGGCGACGGGCTTGCCCTCGCCGCGGTCCATCGTGACGCCGACGTACAGTTCGTTCACGAAGTCGACGCCGGCCTCGACGAGGACCGATTCGACGGTGTACCCCTTGAGGTCCATCCCGAGGATGGCTTCTGCGGCCTCGCGGGCCTCCTCCTCGTTCTCGGCCAGTTTGATACCGCCGGCCTTCCCGCGGCCGCCGACGTGGACCTGTGCCTTCACCGCGACGGGGTAGCCGATCTCCTCGGCCGCCGCCACGGCCTCGTCGACGCTCTCGGCCAACTGGGAGTCCGGTACCGGAATCCCGGCCTCGGCGAAGACCTCCTTCGCCTGGTACTCGTGGAGTTTCATGCGTCCCTATGCGGGCGGCGTCCGGGCTTAAATCCCGGCGGTACGGGGCGAGCGTTGCCACGCCACAGGGGCCTTGCCGGTTCTGGAAAAGGGTACTCGAAGCCGAGTCAGGGCCGGTGTCGAGCGGGTCCGGGCGGCGGTGGGCCCACTACGACGCGGCGGTCACTCCACGTCCAGCGCGTCGCGGGCGACGCCGACCCCGCCCACGAGAACGCCGAGGAGGACCAGCACCGCGCCGAGGGCGACGACGGCGTTGTACGTACACACGTCGCCACAACTCGCGCCGGCCACCTCGACCGCGAGCGTCCCGGGGTCGACGCCGAGGACGGTGCCCGCCGAGGGAGCGCCGCGGCCGCCGCAGGTGCCGGCCTCACAGCCCCACTCGACGCCGAACAGCCACGCGACCGACCCGACGAGGAGGCCCACGCCGAACAGCGACATCCCCCATCGCTTGAGTCCCATTGGTGGCCGGACTCGCCCCCGAGTCAAAGGCGGTTCGGTAGGGTTCGAGGACGGGGCTCAGTCCTCGTTCAAGACGTCCCGAGCGACACCTGCCCCACCGACGACGACACCGAGGACCAGGAGAGCACCGAAGACCGTCGCCAGCGGCGACCCACAGCGGGTCTCACCCTCGGCGTACAGCACGAAGAACGTCGACGGGTCGAAGCCGGTCAGCGTCGCCGTCGGGCCGACGTCGGGGTAGGACGCGAGCGAGCAGACCCCGAGCGGGTAGACGTACCAGAGACTGCTCGCGAGCAACCCCACGCCGAACAGCACCATCCCCCAGCGTTTCAGTCCCATTGGCGGGTCGACTCGCGCTCGGCTAAAAGTCGGTTCGGTAGGTTCCGAGCCGGGGTCACTCCTCGGGGTCGACGTAGAACCGCGTCAGCCCACACTCCGGGCAGACGTATGCGAACGGCTGAACCTCCTCCTCGAAGCCGAGTTTGCCGAGGACGCCGCCTCTCGACTTCCCCGTGCGCAGGCGGAGGGAGTCCCCCTGAAACGTCGTCACGGGAGTCGTCTTCGCCATGTCGACCCCGCAGTCCGGGCATCGGCGTTCGGTGGTCATGGGTCGAGTGAGGTGGGCCGGGAGCAAAACGGCGATGGTGGGGTCAGGTGGTCGACGAGCGGTGGAACGGTCCCGTGGCACCGGTCTCGTGGCGCGTGCTGGCGCGACCGAAGGGAGCGAAGCGCACAGCGAGTCCCCGGAGTCGACGCGGCGGGGACCCTCGAGAGTCGTCGCCGGACGTCGACTGACCTCGTAGCCGTCGGCGCCACCGACCCGACTCGAACCCGACTCGCCTTTACTCCTCCACCGACAACCCCGAACCAGCAAAATGGAAGACCTCGGTACCCCGGTACTGGACAACCACCTCCACCTCGACCCGCGTCACGGCAGAGGCATCGACGCCGTCGAGGACTTCGCACACTTGGGAGGGACGCACCTGCTCGTCGTCAACAAACCTTCCTGGCTCCTCGGCGTCGAGCCGGAGAAGGACGACCCGAGAGACGACTTCCGAGCCGTCTTCGAGGAGACGCTCGACGCCGTTTCCGACGCCGACTCGGTCCTTCGAGGCAGGGCGTGGCCCGTCCTCGGCGTCCACCCCGGGCTCGTCTCGAAACTCGTCGACGACCGCGGGTTCACCCCCGAGGAGGCGCGCGACACCATGCAGACCGGCCTCGACGTGGCCGCGGAGTACGTCGCGGACGACGACTGCGACGCGCTCGCGCTGAAGACCGGGCGCCCGCACTACGAGGTGACGGACGCCGTCTGGGAGGCCTCCAACGACGTGCTCAAACACGGGCTGGCGTTGGGCGCCGAGGGCGACTGTGCGGTGCAACTCCACACCGAGGGGACCGACGACCTCACGGAGGTCGCGGCGTGGGCCGAGGAACGCGGCCTCGCGCGCGAGAAGGTCGTCAAGCACTACGCGCTCGGTCGGCTAAAGGGGCCCACGCCGAGCGTGATGAGCGAGAAGGACCGCCTGCTCGACGCGGTGGAGAACGGGGCGCCGTTCTTGATGGAGACCGACTTCGTCGACGACCCGGACCGACCGGGTGCGGTGCTCGGGCCGAAGACGGTCCCGCGTCGCGTGCGGTGGTTGCTGGAGGAGGGTCACGAGGACGCGGTCAGGAACGCACACGTCGAGACGCCCGAACTCGTCTACGGCATCGACACCGAGGCGACGCTGTCGGAGTGAACGGCTGGGTTCCGGCGATAGGCGTCGCGTCGACGGGGTCTCGGGGGGTTCGATGGATGGGTGACCTTTGCCGATAGGAAAGGCCTTTGAATGACCAGAGTGAGGGTGGAGGTATGTCAGACGAAGCTCCCGAGCAGTTCTACACCGAGGAACGGTGGCAGAACTGGTTGACGCGTGTCGAAGACGAGGAACTCGACCCCGAGAACGAGGACTCCGCGCGGCTCCTCCTGAACCTCCAGGACGACGCCGCCATCGCCATCGCGAAGATCGTCTCGGCCTACGAGGACGACCGCCTCGGCCAGGAGGAGGCCGTCGAGGAGCTGAATCAGGTGCGCGACATCGTCCTCACCGAGGTCGACTTCGACGACGAGGAGAAGATGATGCTCATCGACGGCGTCCAGACCAGCCTCGTCCCGGCGTTCTACTCCGCCGAGGAGTTCATCGCCGCCGGCCCCGCCGAGGAGGGCACCGTCGACGACTTCGTCCGCGCCGCCGCCAGCGCCGAGGCCGAAGAGGACCTCGACACCGCGCTCGGCTACTGCGTGCAGGCCGGCACCCTCATCATCGACGGCGAGGAGCTCGACATGGCCGTCGTCGAGGAAATCGAGTACGGACTCGTCTCCGAGTGGGTCAACGGACTCGACAGCCTCCAGAGCGCCATGAGCGACCCCGAACTCGTCGAAGAAGACGAGGCCTGAGTCGCGTCAGGCCGACTCGGACCGAGCAAATCGAGCGGGCCCGTCGGTCCGGGGACTACATTCACGGAAGGAAGACTTTTCTACCCCTCTACCTTTTCACACCGGTAACTCATGTTCCGGGGAGACGAGCGTGCGGTCTCGGAGACGGTCGGGGCCGTGTTGCTGTTCGGCTTCCTCATCGTCTCGATGTCGATGTACCAGGCGACCATCGTCCCGGCGGCCAACGAGGAGGTGGAGTTCAAGCACAGCCAGTCGGTGCAGGCGGACCTCGTTCGCCTCCACGGCACCGTCGGAGAGGTGGCCGCCACCGACGCCCTACGGTCGGTGTCCGTGAGCCTCGGTACTCAGTACCCACAGCGGACGTTCTTCGTCAACCCGCCGGACCCCGCCGGACGGCTCTCGACGACCGACGACCGGTTCGTCGGTCTCATCAACGCCGAGGCGGACGGCGAGACCGGAGACTTCTGGCGGGCGGCGAACTACCACGACGTCTACGACGCGGTGCAGAATCACGACCCGGGTTTCGCACGCGAGCAGGAGGGGTGGTGGATTCACTCCCACCGGGCGGTCGAGTACCACCCGAACTACCACGCCGACACGGGTGACTGGCGGGTCGTGCTCGACCCGCCCGGGTTCTACAGCGAGTACGACGGGACCCCCGTCAAGCGGTCGTCACGGTCGCCTATCGACGGGCGCCGAATCCGACTGGTGCTCGTCAACGGCTCGCTGTCGACCGCCCACTCGGGGACGGAGAACGTCGACGTCGAACCGGTCAGCGCCGACACGCGGACGGTGACTGTCGAGAACGGCGGGAGCGACCCCATCCTCCTCCACTATCCGACCGAACTCCCGAAGTCCGAGTGGGCGACCATCATCGAACCGGAACGAACCGGGAACGGCGGTCACGTCGCGAACTGGGACTACTACACCTACGAAGGCCAAGACTACGTGTATCTGGTCCTCGAGAAGGGCGTCGAGTACGACCTGTCGCTCGCGAAGGTCGGGGTCGGAAGCGAGGTGAGCGACGAACCCCCGCAGTACGCCGTCGACGTGGCGGGTGACGGGGCGGCGGTCCCGGAGGACGGGACACAGCGGGTCACCGTCGAGGTGCGCGACGCGTACAACGGGCCGAAAAGCGGCGTTCCCGTGACGGTCACCGACCCTGCGACGCTCGGAACCGTCTCGGCCCCCGGCGGAGACGACGGCGTCGTCCGCACGGACGAAGACGGACGCGCGACGTTCGTCTACGAACCCGACGGGCCCGTCCACAGCACGCAGACCGACGAGTTCGCGCTCGGGTTCGACGGCCCGGACGCCGGCGGTGACCGCGGGTCGAACGCGGCAGAGCGCGTCGACTTCGAGGTCGAACTGCGCGACACGGACGACAGCAGTCCGCCCGTCGCCGGCCTCCGCTGGGAGAGTGCGGCCGACTGGAACGCCGGCGACGGGCGGAGCGTCGTGCACGAGGAACTCCCCGGCACCGACTGGACGGACGCCGGGACGCTCCGACTCGGCTACACCGCCGAGGACTCCAGTCTCGTGAGCTACTGGGCGCTCGACGAGCCGTCCGGGTCGACCGTCCGCGACGCCGTCGGCTCGAACGACGGGACGAACGCGGGCGGGTCGATCGGCGCAGCGGGGGCTCACGGCTCGAACGGCTACCGATTCGCCGGCACCGGTGAGCGCGTCGACGTCGACACCAACATGGACGTCGCGGGCTCCGGGCTCACCCTCTCGGCGTGGGTGAAGGCCGACTCGTGGAATACGAACGGCGACCAACGTATCATCTCGAAGGCGACCGGGGAGCAGGACCCCGACCACTACTGGATGCTGAGCGAAGCGCAGACGAAGAACCCGCGGTTCCGACTGAAGACCGGCGGCTCCACGACGAAACTGGTGGCGTCGTCGACCGTCCCGGCGGGCGAGTGGGTGCACATGGTGGCGACGTACGACGGCGGTCACATGCGAATCTACGTTGACGGAACGCAGGTCGCGGTCAAGCAGAAGACAGGTACCGTCTCGACAAACTCCGAAGTGCCGGTCGCGCTCGCGGCAAACCCCAGCGGCGCACAGTCCCTCGACGGTAATCTCGACGAGGTACGCGTCTACGACCGCGGCCTCTCGGCGAGCGAAGTCGAGGACATGCACCTCGCCGGGAGCACCGGTGAGTTCAGGACCGACTGGAAGACCACCGACGGGACACACGACGTCGGGAGCCTGCGACTGGAGGACGTCGAGGCGTCTATTCCGCCCGGCACGTCCGCGACGGTGTACGTCGAGAGCGACACGGACGGGGACGGCGTCGTAGAGGAGACGAGCGACCCGGTCGAACTCGACGGGAGCGGCGGGCCGTACGTCGTCTCCGGCCTGACGGCGGACAGCGGGACGTTCCGCCTGCGGGTCGAACTCGACACGACGAGCCCCTCGAAGAGCCCGACGTTCTCGGGCGCGACCGTCGACGACGCCTGACCGGTCGCCCCACGGTCCCTCGCCGTTTCGACGGACGACGTACTCGCCATCGACAGGCCCAAATACCGCAGGTGCAAGTGAACGGTCATGACCGAGGTCGGCATCGACGCCATCGAAATCTGGACCGGCAAGCTGAAACTGGACCTGCCGAACACCTTCGCACCCGCGAAGGACGAGGACCCCGAGAAGTACACGAAGGGGCTCGGGCTGGAGTCCTCCTCGTTCCCGGACGTCCACGAGGACATCGTCACGATGGGCGCCAACGCCGCCAAACGCCTGATGGAGCGACGCGGGCTGGAACTCGACGACATCGGCCGCATCGACGTGGCGACCGAGTCCTCCTTCGACAACTCGAAGCCCGTCTCGACGTACATCGCGGGCTGTCTCGAACAGCGCTTCGAGGGGAACCTCCACCACGCGAACAAGGGCGAGCGGAAGTTCGCCTGCGTCGCCGGCACGCAGTCCATCGACGACGCGTACAACTGGATCAAGGCCGGGCGCCACCGAGGACGCTCCGCACTGGTCGTCGCCACCGACACCGCGCTGTACGCCCGCGGGGACCCCGGCGAGGCGACCCAGGGCGCCGGCGCCGTCGCGATGCTCATCTCCGAGGACCCGGACGTGGCCGCGCTGTCGACCGAGCAGGGGTACGGCAGCGCCGACGAGACGGACTTCCTCAAGCCCAACCAGCAGTTCCCCAGCGTCGACGGGAAGCGTTCGATGCAGGTGTACCTCGCCCGGATGCGCGAGGCCCTGGAGGACTTCGAGAGCGTCGCCGGCGACACCCACCCCGACGACTTCGCGTACATCCCCTTCCACACCCCGTTCCCGGGGATGGTCCGGCGGGCCGGCCTCCTCGGATATCGGCACATGATTCGTGACACCGAAATCGAGGACGAACTGGCCGGCGAAATCGGTCGTCAGCCCCGCGAGGAGGAGTTCGACTCCTGGGAGGCCTACGAGGGCGCCATCCGCGAGTACATGGACGACCTGAAGGAGACCGACGCGTACCGCGACTGGTACGGCCGCGTCATCGACCCGACGCTCACCATCGCCCGCAACGTCGGCAACTGGTACACCGGCTCCGTCCACGTCGCCCGCGCCTCCGCGCTGAAGAACGCCGCCGAGACCGGCCGGAAGCTCTCCGGTGAGAAGCTCCTCGTCGGCTCCTACGGCTCCGGCGCGCAGGCCGAGATTCACGCCGAGACGGTTCAGGACGGCTGGAAGGATGAGATATCCGACCTCAACGTCGACGAACAGCTGGCCCGTCGCCACGACATCGAGTACGAGGAGTACGAGGAGATTCACGACGTGCACAACCACGACAAGGGGATCGACATCGACTCCTTCACCCAGCCCAGCGGCGAGTTCGTCTTCGACGGCTGGGGCGACATGAACCAGCGCAAGTACAGTTACGTCGAGTAGCCACCCGCCGCAGAACCGACCTCGTTCTCCGACCCGCCTAGCTCGGCCGGCGCGTTCGACTCGGTCGACCGCTCCCGGCGCTCTCAGTCGGGCCTCTCGTCTCGGTTCTCGTCGTCGTCTCGATTCCCGTCGTCGCCGTTTCGACCCGCACGGGCACCCTCTCGACCGTCGTCGAAGCGCACGTCCAACGCGACCGAGCCACCGTCGACGCGGACGCGGACCTCCTCGAGCCGACACTCGTAGGTCCGGTAGTGGTTTCCGTCCTCGTCGTAGGCGACGGACTCGGCGAGCGCGTCGTGCTCACAGAGGGCGTCCAACCGCCGGTAGACGGTCGGCCCCGAGGCCGCGCAGTGCTCGGCGAGGTCGTCCGCCGAGCGCGACTCGGCGTCCGTCAGCGCGAGAATCTCCCGTGCCACCCCGTCGCCGAGCAGGTCGAACAGCGACCCTGCCTCCCACCCGTGGGCCATGGTGGCACGTGGGCGGTGAGTCACTAAAGGGCTGGCCGACGACAGCGGTCGTCGAGTCAGAGTCGGTGTCGGCGTCGAGGGTGCTTAGTCGAGCCGTCAGTCCGAGCGTCGGTCCGCGTCGCGCCCCGACGGTAGCTTCAGTCGGTGAAGCTCCGAACCGCCTTCTTGTGGCTGGCGCTCGACACTCCGCGTGGATTATGGGTGAACTTGTTCGTGGCACGGTCGACGGGGTCGACTCGCCGAACGATGTCGTGGACTCGGCCCGTAATCAGCTACGAGGAGCGGTGAACGACCATCCGGTGGTCGTGAAGCTCCTCTTCACCGTGGCCGCCTTGCTGGTGGCCGGGGTCGGGCTCGCGCTCCTTGAGCCCGGGAACCCCGACAACACCGCGATGCTGAACGTGTTTGCGAGCCTCGCTATCGTGCTCGCGTACACGGTCGTTGCGGCGTCGGTGGTCGTCGGAGCCGTCATGGCCTCCCAGTGGCTCATCGGCCGAGGCCGGACGGCCGCCTGAGAGGACCATCCGGTCGCGTCGCTCGCCGGCAGACCGAGCCGGCCCCGCCAGGCCGGCGCGTCGCTCCCCAGTTAGGGGAGTGCTCGAAGGTCGTCGAGCATCGCGTCAAGGTCGCGGGTCGAGACGGCGAGCGAGAAGCCGTCGATGCGCGCCAGCTTCGGCGCGTGGGGCCACAGCTCCTCCTCCGTGACGCCGTGGAGGACGACCGCGTTCGGCGTCGGGTTCACGACGCGCATCGCCACCAGCGGCGACTCCCCGCGCGTGACGCCGGTGAACGCGAGGACGCGGTTCGTGCTCTGTCCGTACAGCCGGTAGAACTCGTCGCTCGACAGTCGGGTGATGGCCTGGATGCTGTCGATGACGGTGTGGCCGCTCACGTAGTCGGTGTCGCCGCGCACGAGTTCGGTCGCGTCCATCGCCTCCCAGAGCCGGTCGAGCGGGACGCTCGTCGGGTACTCCCGGAGGTCATGGACGATGTCCGACTCGAACCCCGCCGACAGCACGCGGGCGTACTGCCGGATACGCCCGCCGCCGCGGGACTCGTCGATGTCGAGCAGTCCCTCCACCATCCGACTGACGACGCCGATGCCGGGGCTCTTGCGCCGGCCGCTCTCGTAGTCCGAGACGACCGACGAGGAGACGTCGAGGTGGTCGGCGAGCTGGGTCTGGGAGACGTCGAAGTCCGTCCGCCACTTCCGGAGCGTGGCGCCGGGGTCGTCACTGAGGGTGATTTCCCCCGCGATGCGCCGCGCGAGGTCCGTCCGCGGGGTGTCACCGCCGTGCCCGCTCATCCCTCGTCTCCCCGTCGGTTCGACTCGTGTGCCTCGCCATATTCGACCGTCTCGACCCTCTCGGCCATGCCGCCACGTCCGGCTGTCGAGCCGAAAAACGTATCGAAGGCGGGGTTCGTCGACCGTCGAACCCGACGGCCGCTGGAGTCGTCCCCGTCGAGTCACCGTTCGGGCGAGACGGGCCGTCGGTGCGGCCGCCGCGCAAGGTTCATCCCGCCCCGGTCGAAACCGGCGGTCGTGCCGTCGACAGTCGTCCATCTCGCCGTGGCCGCCCTCCTCGCCACGGCCCTGCTCGGCCGGGAGTTCCGCCCGCGAACCGTCGCCGTCGTCCTCCTCGCGGTGGCGCTGGTCGACGCCGACGCGTTCGTCGGGCTCTACCTCCCCGGTGCCCACCGCTCGCTCTTTCACACGCTCCTCCTCCCGCTCGTACTCGGGGTCGCGCTCCTCGTCGACACCCGCCTCCGAGAGCGGTCGGCGCTCCGGGAGCGGTGGGGTTCCGGCGCCGTGCGGGTCGCGTGGGTCGTCGCGGCCGCGGTGCTGTTCGCGGGTATCTTCCCCGACCTGTTCACCAACGGCGTGAACGCGTTCTATCCGCTCCACGACCGGTTCTACACCGTCGACGGACGGCTCGCGCTGTCCAATCAGCGGGGGCTCGTCCAGTCGTTCGTACAGGGGCCGCCGGAGACCGTCCACACGACGGAGAACCTCCACTACCGCACCGGCGTCGACCCCTCGCCGGGCGCCGAGTCGGCGACCGTCGAGCGGGTGTTCCCGGTGGTCAACGGCGGCTGGCAGCTCATGCTCGTCATCGTCGGCGCCGTGACGCTCGGCGTCCGACTGTGGGAGACACGAGGGACGCGCGGCACGCGAGCGGAGACCGCGGACGGCCGCCGGTAGCGTCCTGCGCCCCTCGCTACGCCGCCGTCAACACCGTCGACGCCGGCGGACGGGACGACCCGCCTCGTCGCCGACGCCGACGGAACCACTCTTGTCGCCGCCGCTCGGAGAGGGCCTATGACCGTCGACGTGCGACCGTACCGGGGCGACGACCCGGACGACAGAGCCGGCCTCTGGGCGCTGAAGCGGGCGTTCGAACTCGGCCTCGGCTCGGGTACCGGTGGCGAGGAGAAGCGCGAGACGTACGAAGGGAAACTCACCGACGACTACCGGGAGCGCTGGCTCGCGTGGGCCGACCGGTGTGTCGAGGAGGACGCGGACTGCATCGTCGTCGCCGAGACCGGGGAGTCGGGCGACGGGCGCGACGGCGGCGTCGGAGCCGACGAAGCCGACGGAGCCGGCGGCGAAGACGACGCCGCCGACGCCAGCGGAGGCGACCTCGTCGGCTACGCGTTCCTCCTCCCCGAGTCGATGGCATTCGTCTGGGACGCGGCGGTGTTGAACGAGCTGTTCGTCGCACCCGAGCACCGGGGGACGGGCCTCGCGGACGACCTGATGGCGGCCGTCCTCGACGCCGCCCGCGACCAGACGCTCCCGCTCGACCGCCTCGTCCTCGACGTGGACCGCGAGAACGACCGGGCGCGGGCGTTCTACGACCGCCACGGCTTCGAACACTGGGGCGAGATGGTCGCCCGGGAGCTCTGAGGCGGTGTCACCGACCGGCGAGGAGTATCGAGGGCGTTAAGCGGCGACGCTCGGAACCGCGGAGCCATGTTGTTGCGGAACGCGACGCTCGTCGACGGGGGCGAGGTCGAGAGGGGTGCCATCGCGGTCGACCGAGAGACCGGAACCATCCGGGCGACGGGCGACCCGGAGCGACTGGACGGTGAGCGGGTCGTCTCGCTCGAGGGCTACACGGTGCTTCCGGGGCTGGTCGACGCCCACGTCCACCTGTCGCTGTCGGGCGAGCGGAGCGTCGAGGACGTGGTCGGGATGAGCGACGCCGAACTGGCGCTCGTCGAGGCGCGGAACGCACGGAAGACGCTGGAGGCGGGCGTCACGGGGCTCCGCGTCATGGGCGCCGCCGGCGTCGACCCGGTGGTCCGCGACGCCGTCGCCGTCGGCGACCTCCCGGGACCGCGGATGACCGCGAGCTGCCGGTCGATAACCGTCACCGGCGGGCACGGCCACCACCTCGGTCGGGAGATAGACGGCCCGCACGACGCTCGGAAGGCGGTGCGCGAGCAGGCGAAGCGCGGCGCCGACTTCGTGAAGTTCATGACGACCGGCGGGGTGACGACGCCCGGAAGCGACCCCGACAGCGTCGCGCTCACCGACGACGAACTGGACGCGCTGGTCGACGAGGCCCACCGCCGGGGGCTGCCGACGGCGACACACGTCCACGGCGCCGAGGGCGCCGTCGCGGCGGCACAGGCGGGCGTGGACACGGTCGAGCACGGCACGTTCCTCGACGACGACGCTATCGACGCCCTCCTGCGTCACGACGTGACGCTCGTTCCCACCCTCTCGGCGCCCCACCACATCGTCCGCAACGTCGAGGCGGCGACCGAGGAGGACACCCGGAAGACCCGCGCCATCTACGAGCGACACGTCGAGTCCTTCGAGCGTGCGGTCGAGGCCGGGGTCCGTGTCGCCGGCGGCACCGACGCCGGCACGCCGTTCAACCACCACGGGTCGAACGCCGTCGAGGTCGAGTTCATGGCGACCCACGGGATGGGCCCGCTCGACGCCATCCGAGCGATGACCGAGACCGCCGCCTCGGTGGCGGGACTCGACGGGTCGGGAACGCTCGCCGACGGGACGCCCGCCGACCTCCTCGTGGTGGATGGCGACCCGACGGCGGACCTCAGCCGGCTCACCGACCCCGTCGCCGTTCTGAAGGACGGACGGGTGGTCTCCGGGTCGCTGCCGTCGGCGTAGCGATCGGCCGTCCGTTCGTTGAGGACCGACTACCCCCACCGAACGGTCGCGACCCGCTCGTCGCCCACGGCGTCGCGCCAGTCGTCCCGGTCGATGGAGTAGTACGTCTGGTCGACGGCCGTCTCGTCCGGGTCCGGGTGGATGCGCCGGAAGGTCCCGTCGCGCCGGCCACCGAGGCGGTCCACGTACCGCTCGATGGCCCGTCGCGAGTTCCCGTTGCGCGGGTCGTGACTCACCCGGACGACCTCGAGACCCAGTCGGTCGAAGGCGAGTTCGACCATCGCGGCTGCGCGTTCGCCGGAGTAGCCGCGGCCCCAGAACCGCCTGCGGAGCCAGAGCCCGAGCGTGCCGACGCGACGCTCCCAGTCGAGGTGGAGGTCGGCGGCCCCGGCGATTTCGCCCGCGCCGTCCTCCTCCGGTCCCGGACGGACGACGTACGCGGCGCTCGTCGCCTCGTCCCACGCCTCCCGGCCGTCTTCGAGGAACTCGTGGGTCTCATTCGGCGTCTCGTGAGCGCTCCAGGGCATCCACTTGGTCACCTCCTCCATCCCTTCGCTGGAACAGATTCGATAGAGCGCGCCGGTGTCGACGTGTGCTGGCGTCCGAGGTGTCAGCCGAAGGCGCTCCGTCTCGACGTGACTCGGGAGGAGTGGGGCCGGGTCACTCATCCCTGGTGTCCGTCTCGCACTCGTCGAGGAACCTGGTCGTGCCGGCGTCGGCTCCGGTCCCCACTCCTCCCCCGCCTTCGACCGCCTCGCGCCACTCCGCCCGCGAGACGCTGTAGCGGTGACGGTCCGCCGGCTCGCCGTCGGCGTCGACGGCCCAGTTCCGGAGGACGCCCTCGTGGCACCCGCCGTAGGCGTCGACGTACTTCTCGACGGCCCGTCTCGACTGCTCGTTCTCGGGGTGGTGAAAGACGGCGACGAGGTCGAGGTCCAGTCGGCCGAAGGCGAGACGGAACAGGGCGGCGGCACGTTCACCCGAGTAACCCCGACCCCAGAACCGCCTGCGAAGCCAGATGCCGAGCGTCGCGGTCTGTTTCTCCCAGTCGACGTCGAGGGCGGTCGTCCCCGCGAACTCGCCCGCGCCATCCTCGCCCTCGCGCGGATACACGGCGTAGTGGGCGGCCCCGCGGTCGTCCCAGGAGTCCTCGACGCGCTCCAGGTAGTCGTGGGTCTCCTTCGGCGTCTCGTGGGGGCTCCACGAGAGAAACCGCGTCTCCTCCGCGACGGCGTCGCTGCGGCGTCGCCCGAGATGTTCGTACCCGACGAGCGGCGGAAGCTCCTCGCGCGTCAGCCGGCGGAGTCGCAGGCGGTCGGTGTCGATTCCGACGGGGAACATGCGCCTGCCGACGTGTCACCGACAAAAAAGCGTTACCCGGGCGTGGACTCGACTGACACGGCTCCGTGAGCGCCACGGCCCGGCCGCCTGCGGCAGGATTCCGATTCCATCAATCAATATATGAAATTTTATAATTCGGGGCGGGAGCAGGACGAGCCGTTCGTGGCTCGGTACCCTCACAAGCCGTCGATGCCCCGCCGTCTCCTCGTGTGGCTCGCCGCGTTCGTCGTCCTCGGACGCGTCCTGCACACGCCCACGTGGTACGAACTCAAGCGGACCTCGGTCGTCGAAGCGCTGTACGGGACGTTCTGCTTCGCGACGACGTGTGCCGCGGTGTACCACCTCTACGTGTGGGTTCCGAACGGGATTCTCGCCTCGGCGCTCGTCTGGCCGTTGCTACTGGGCGCCTGTACGCTCCTCGTCCTCGCCGTCCAGGGCGTCGGTTACCGCGTCTCGGTTCGCCACCGGCGTCGGTCCGACGAGCGGTGGGCCGAGTGAGCCGGAGGCGCCGCGAAGGGTGCCCGAGCGAGGCGCTCGAGCGACGGAAACGCGGCCGGAAGCGTCGTGTGGACAGTCCACAAACGTTGAAGTGTCGTCGCTCCGAGCACCCACCGTGAGTCGAAACAGACACCGCTCGTCGTTGGTCCGCCGTTCGCTGGTGTGGCTCGCCGGTTTCCTCGTCACCGGCCGTGTCGTCGACCCGCCGACCGAGTACGAACTCCGACAGATGCCGAGGCGCGTCGTCGCGATGGGGGCGTTCTCCTTCGGTGCGACCGTGTTCGCGGTCGGCTTCCTCTACACGATGGTTCCCCACGGAATCCTCGCGCAGGCGCTGGTCTGGCCGGCGATGATCGGTGCGTGTATGCTCGTCATCGTCGCGGCGCAGTCGCTCGGTGCGCGGCTCTCGGTGCTGAGTCAGGTCCGGACGAACCGTCGGTGGCGCTCCCGCCGCTGAGTCGCCTCCGACGGCTGCCACCCCTCGGCCGACCGCTCAGAGGGGCGCGGTCCGACTCGACCCTCCGGCCGACTCAGTCCTCCGTCCGCGCCTCGCGCTTCCCCGTCACCTCCTCGGGGACGAGCCGGTAGAATCCGAACTCCACCTCGCGGGGGTGGCGGTCGAAGACGTCGACGAGCGGAATCTCCACGTTGCGCATCGCTTGGACGACGTCGGAATCGATAGCCGCCTCGGTCACCTCCTCCAGCCGGCCGGTCGCGACGACGCTCTCCCAGCGCCCGTCGAGCGTCTCGTAGGCGACGAACGACACCGGCGTCCGCCGGTCGACGAAGTCGGCCTTACCCGCGTCCGGACCGGTCGCCAGTCGGAAGTAAAAGTCGCCGGATTCGGCGTCGTAGCCGTACGACACCGGGAGCGAGAACGGCGCCTCCCCCGCCTCGTCGGGGGCGAAGGAGACGACGCCGGTGCCGCCGGTGCCGAGGAACTCGTTTCGCGTCTCTTCGTCCATCCGGACGGAACGTACGTCGTCCATGGTCGAAGGTACGTCCGCACAGGGCAAAGAGGTGCGCCGTGATTCCCGAGACTGTCTACCGAGCGAAACGTTCAAATCGACGGTGCGTTCGGTCGATGTACTTCTCCGTGGGTCGAGGTCCCTCCCGCCCGTTTCGGGCCCGACACCGGGAGTCGGTCAGATTCCTCGGACGGTCTCGATGACGCCCGTCGATTCGAGCGTCATCCAGAGGAGAAACAGCGCGTACAGCCCGAGGAACCCGTACGCCTCGGCGTCGGTGAGTACGAGGTGGGTGCGGGTGAAGACGATGAAGACGAACGTCGCGAACGCCAGAAAGCCCATCGTCGGGATGGCGGTCAGGAAGTTGATAGTCGCGGACCCCGCCAGGAGGACGCCGACGGGGATGGCGACGAGCAGGTTGAACGTGTTGCTCCCGAGGACGTTCGTGAGGCTGGTGACGCTCTCGCCGTTTCTGGCGGCGCGGACGCTGATGAACGCGTCCGGGAGGCTGGTCCCCGCGGCGATGACGGTCAGCCCCCAGAGAAACGGCGGCGTGTCGAAGGCCGCACCGAAGTTCAGCGCGGCGCGGACGAGGCCCTCCACGCCGACGGCGATGACGGCGAGGCTGAGGAGGAGCGCCCCCCACTCGCGGAGCGGGTCGACGTCGAACGATTCGTCTACCGCGTGTTCGCTGACGTCCTGCTGGTGGAGGAAGACGTAGACGGCGTACGTGGCGAGCGGGAGGACGGCCAGCGTCGGCGTCAGGATAGCGGCCTCGTTGGTCCCGCCGGGGACGTAGGTCGCCCCGAGGGCGAAGACGATGAACAGGACGAGGATGCTGATGATGTAGAACTGCGCGTCCTTGTGGACGATGTCGCGAGTCGCCTCGAGACGGGTGCTGGCGAGCGCCGAGAGCGCCGGAATCACGAGGAGGTTGAAGATGGCGCTCCCGACGATGGCGCCGACGCCGAGGGAGAACTCGCTGTGCAGGAGCGTGCTGATGACGACCGAACTGAGTTCGGGGAAGCTCGACCCGACGGCGACGACGACGGCGCCGTGGACGGCCGCCGGGAGCCCGTAGTACCTGCTGAGGGACTCGGCGGAACGTTCGAGGAGCCCGCTCCCCTTCCAGATGACGGCCGTCGCGACGACGGCGATGACCACAGAGGCGAGTACGCCGACCATGTGAGGGAGGGTTGTCGACACTCACTCAAAGGTGTGTCCGAACGAGTCGGCGCTCTCTCTCTCTCCGAATCGGACCGGACCGGGACGGACCGGGACGGACCGGGACCGGACATTGGCGGGTTGTCGTTCCACGACGTGGTACGGAGGGTTCGGTCCCGACTCGGTCCGAGAGGGACGACCGAGGAGTAGCGCTCCGCAACCACTAAACGCGCTTCACCCCTCGCTTCGACAATGACCGACTGGACGGAGAAGTACCGCCCCTCGACGCTCTCCGAGGTCCGCGGGAACGACAAAGCCCGCGACGCCTTCGCCGAGTGGGCGCGCTCGTGGGACGACCACCGGAAGGCCGTCATCCTCCACGGGAGACCGGGCGTCGGGAAGACGAGCGCGGCCCACGCGCTCGCCGCCGACATGGGGTGGGAGACGGTCGAACTCAACGCCTCCGACCAGCGCACCGCCGACGTCATCGAGCGGTTCGCCGGCCGCGCGGCCAAGAACACCACCCTCGCCGGCGCCGCGGCCGGACCGGGTGACGGCGCCGACGGGCCCGGCCGCCAGCTCGTGATTCTGGACGAGGCCGACAACATCCACGGCAACTACGACCGCGGCGGCGCACAGGCCATCACGCGCCTCGTGAAGGAGGCCGGCCAGCCCATCGTCCTCATCGCCAACGAGTTCTACGACATGTCCCGGGGCCTGCGCAACGCCTGCGAGGACATCGAGTTCCGCGACGTGTCCGCGCGCTCCATCGTCCCCGTCCTGCGCGACCTCTGTCGCCGCGAGGGCATCGAGTACGACTCGGACGCGCTCCAGCGCATCGCCGACATGAACAACGGCGACCTGCGCGGGGCCGTCAACGACCTGCAGGCGGTGGCGGAGGGGAAAGACCGCCTCACCGAGGAGGACGTGGTCACCGGGGGCCGTGACGACACGGTCGACATCTGGACGTTCCTCGACGCGGTGCTCAAAGAGAAGGGCGCACAGGAGGCGCTGTACACCGCCTACGACGTGGACGAGACGCCGGACGACCTCACCCGGTGGATAGAGGACAAGGTGTCGATGCTGTACGAGGGGCCGGAACTCGCCCGCGCCTACGACGCGCTCGCGAACGCCGACAAGTGGCTCGGCCGCGTGATGGCCACCCAGAACTACTCCTACTGGCGCTACGCGACGGACAACCTCGCCGCCGGCGTCGCCGCCGCCCGCGACGGTACCTCCGGTGGGTGGACCCAGTACGGCGGCCCGCCGCAGTTCTGGCCCTCCTCGGACAAGACCGCCGACTACGTCGTGCGGAAGCTCGCGGAACGGAGCGGCACGAGCATGGCGACCGCCCGCCGCGAACTGCTCCCTTTCCTCTCGGCGATGACCCACCACTGCAAGCCGCGCGAACTCACCGTCGCGATGGCCGCCGCCTACGAGTTCGAGGCGGAACACGTCGCCTTCGTCACCGGCAGCGGCGAGTCGACGAACAAGGTGCAGGACATCGTCGAGGACGCCCAAGAGCTACGCGACGAACTGATGGAAGAGCACTCCGGCGGCGCGTTCGTGGGTGCGACGCGGTCGGTCGACGAGGGCGAAGAGGACGGGGCGGGCGCGGGCGGCACCGTCGAGGCCGAGGCGCCGACCGACGAGACGGACGCCGAGGCTGTCGAGGCCGGCGAAGCGACCGCGGACGCCGCCGAGACCGGCGACGAGGGGGACGACGGACAGATGAGCTTCAGCGACTTCTGACCTCGGCGCGGCAAGTAGACTTACGCCCGAACCGTTCGAAGCGACGGTCGAGCGGCCGTCGGCCCCCGTGGCCGTCGAATCGACCGATGGTCCCGAACACCCACGACAACCCACAGCGACGGCCACCCCGACCCACCCATGACACGAATCGGCTACACCCTCTCCAGCGAAGAGTTCGGACCGAACGAACTGGTCGACAACGCGGCCCGCGCCGAGGAGGTGGGCTTCGAGTTCCTCTCCATCTCCGACCACTTCCACCCGTGGACGCGCACGCAGGGGGAGTCCCCGTTCGTCTGGGGCACCCTCGGCGGCGTCGCGCAGGCCACCGACGAGGTACCCGTCGGCGTCGGCGTCGCGGCCCCCGCGTTCCGGCTCGGCCCGGCACTCTACGCGCAGGCGGCGGCGACGGCGGCGACGATGTTCGAGGGCCGGAAGTTCCACTTCGGCGTCGGCACCGGCGAGGACCTGAACGAGCACGTGTTCGGCCACCGCTGGCCGAACTACGAGGAGCGGATGGACCGCACGCGCGAGGCCGTGGAGGTCATCCGCAAGCTCTGGCAGGGGACGAACGTCACCCACCGCGGCGAGCATTTCACGGTCGAGAACGCGACCATCTTCACGAAGCCGGACGACCCGGAGATGCTCCCGAACGTCTGCATCTCGGCGTTCGGCGAGCAGGCGGCGGAGGCGGCCGCCGAGTTCGGCGACGGGTTCTGGACGACCGGCCCGTCGGGCGACTTGCTCGACGTCTACGAGGAGGCCGGCGGCGCCGACGGGCCGAAGATCACCCAGCTCTCGGTCTGCTACGCCGACACGGAGGACGAGGCGGTGTCGACGATGTACGAACACTGGCCCCAGAGCTTCCTTCCAGGCGAGCTGAACCAGCTCCTCCCGACTCCGAAGCACTTCGAGCAGGCCTGCGAGATGGTGAGCGAGGACGACGTTCGGGAGTCGAGCACCCCGACGACGCCCGACGCGGACGAACACATCGACGGCATCCAGCAGGCCATCGACGCCGGGTTCGACCACGTGTACGTCCACCAGGTCGGCCCCGACCAGGAGTCCTTCTTCGAGTTCTACGAGGAGGAGGTGCTGCCCTCGTTCTCGGAGTGAGGTGCCGGACGCCTCCGGCTCCCCGTCCCGACGCGGAGCGTTCCCACCCGCCGGGAACCGGCGCGCGCCGATATACGCCGTCGAACCGTACCATCCGACGGTGACACACGATGCGACTCCGCACGGTCGGCGCCGTCCTCGGCGCCCTCCTCCTCGTCCTCGCGGCCGCGGTCGGGGGGCTCTATCTCTTCGTCGACTGGCGAATCGAGGACAGTTACTACAGCAGCTACCACTACGACGTCTCGCTCTCGACCAACGAGACGCTCGAGAACGTCACGCTGTACCTCCCGGTTCCGATGGAGAACGGGACGCCGCTCGTCGCGAACGCGACGCTCGCGGCCGACGAGCCCTACCCCTGGCTGGAGACGCGGGTGAACGCGACCCACGCGGCGAGCGTCGTCGACACCGAACAGGGGCCGATGCTGGCCGTCGAGGCTGCCGAGCTCATCGCCCCCGAACGGTACGCCGTCCACTACTTCGACGAGGACGGGAATCTGGAGCGCTGGGAGGTCGTCGACGCCGAGAACCGCCCCGCCGCCTCGTCTACGGTCCGCGTGCGACCGTTCCCGACGACCTACGAGCTGAGCGTCTCCCTGACGGTCGACGAACGCATCGACACGCGCGACCCCGTCGCCAACGCGGCGACGCTCTCCCCCCGCGGCGCGGCCGAAGCGGTCGCCTGTGAGGGGCCGTCCGTGAGCGACGTGGAGCGATGCTTCGCCGTCCGGAGCCTCGTCTACGCCGAGTACGAGGCGAGCGACGCGGCCGTCGTCGACCTCCGGGTGGAGTTCTCCGGCTGGAACGAGTACGGCTTCGGCCTCTACAACAGCTACAACGAGTACGACGAACGCTTCGGAGCGGCCTACCGCGGCGGTCAAGACGGCTGGCTCCCCCTCGACGGCGAGCGACGCACCGGTGTCGGCAACTACCGCGATGGCTCGCTCTTCGGTTCCTCGGAGACGACGAACGCGGCCCGCACGCGCCTTTTTGTCACACCCGCACCAACCGGCGAGCCATGCGCGCCGCGGTCCTGAGAGAGTACGGCGAACCGCTCGAAATCGAGGAGGTCCCCGAACCGACGCTCGAACCCCACGGCGTCGTCGTCGACGTCGAAGCCTGCGGAATCTGCCGGAGCGACTGGCACGCCTGGCAGGGCCACGGGGAGTGGGCCGGCGACGACGTGCCGCGAGGGCAGATTCTGGGCCACGAGCCGGCCGGTACGGTCGTCGAGGTGGGCGACCGAGTCGAGACGGTCCGGGAGGGCGACCGCGTCGCCCTGCCGTTCAACCTCGGCGACGGCGCCTGTCCGCTGTGTCGCACCGGACACGGCAACGTCTGTCTGAACGGGCGGGCGCTCGGCTTCGGCCCCGAAGCGCCGGGGGCGTTCGCCGAGCGCGTCCACCTCCCGTGGGCCGACCACAACGCGATGGCCCTGCCCGAGGGGGTCGCCGCCCGCGACGTGGCGACGGTCGGCTGTCGAGTCATGACGGCGTACCACGCGTTGGTCCACAGGACGGGGTTCCACCCCGGGAACTGGGTCGCCGTCCACGGCTGTGGCGGCGTCGGCCTCTCGGCGGTCCACCTCGCAGACGCGCTGGGCGCCCGAGTCGTCGCCGTCGACGTTCGCGAGTCGGCGCTCTCTCGGGCTCGAGACCTCGGCGCCGACGCCGTCGTCGACGGCCGGGAGACCGACGTGGTCCGCGAAATCAAGGGCATCACGGACGGCGGCGCCCACGTCTCGATGGACGCGCTGGGGCGGGCAGAGACCTGCCGGAACTCCGTCCGCTGTCTCCGAATTCGCGGCGAACACGTCCAGGTCGGGCTGACGACCGACGCCGAGAAGGGCGAGGTGTCGCTTCCGGTCGACACGCTGGCGATGGCGGAACGCTCCTTCCACGGTTCGCGCGGGATGCCACCCTCGCGCTACGACGAACTGTTCGGTATGTTGGAGGCCGGAGCCATCGACCCCGGTCGGCTCGTCGGTCGGGAGGTGTCGCTCTCGGCGGTCCCCGAGCGGCTGGCGGGGATGACGAACTACGAGACCGAGGGCGTCGAGGTCGTCACCGACTTCGGGGGGTAGTCGACGCGTGCTCTCCACATCCGCTTCACGCGCGCTCCGCAACGGAACGGTCGCCTTCGCCGTCTCGACGGTGACTACGTTCGCCGTCGGCCGTGAGCGCCGACTCGCCCTCCGAACCGGCGCGCTCACGGGCGGGTCGACCGCGCTGGCGACGTATCTCGCGAGCCGGTGGCTCGGCGGGAGAAACTGACTGCGGCGCGTCGCCCTCGAGACAGCAAGCAGGCGTTCGGTCCCGACGCGGGAGCGAACACCCACCTACCGTTCGGAACGCCGACCACCGTTCGGCGGAAACCCCCTGCCCAGAGGGGGCTCGACATTCCGAGATGTCCACGCGACGAGCGCGCGGACGCGATGGGGTACGCGACCGGCTGTGAAGTACTTTGTCGCAGAATCGGCCGGAGCGAGTCGCTACGCGCCGCTCAGGACGTCTCTCGGAGCAGAAACACCCGCCGAAGCGGGTGCCGGAATGCCGCAACCCGAAACCGTCCTCTGGGCAGGGAAGCGAATCGGGTTGCGCCCACACGTCGCTACGCTAGCATTATAACAGTGCTGATTATTCACTTGACATGAGGCCGGTTGAGCGGGCCGAATCCATCCCCGGGTCGGTCACTCGGCGGACTCGTGGACCTTCTCACCCCGATGGAGTCGCGAGGCGATGGTGAACGTCTGTTCGCGTTCCCGACGCGTCGGGGAGTGCGCCGCGAGGTAGCGGGCGGCCGCGACGAGGAGGGTTCGACGCTCCTCGGGGTCCGCCCGGCGGTCGACCTGCGAGAACGCCGCTTCGAGCGCCTGGTAGGTGTGGAAGCCGGCGTCCTCCCGGAGCAGTCCCTCGCCGAGTCGCTCGCGAAGACGGGCCGGGTCGCCGCCGGCGTCGAGGTAGTGGCCGGCGAGTCGTCCCGCGTCGTTCACCTCACCCTCCACGTCGAACGTCGCGAGGAGGTCGTCGAGGAGCGCGTCGGGGTCGGCGTCGGCCGGCCCCTCGGCCGGGAGGTCCGCGGGCGGCGTGTTGAGGAACCGGTCGAGGTAGACGTTGGCGGCGGCGTCGAACACGCCGCGGTAGAGTTCGGTCGCGTCGGTGCGCTCGGCGAGCCGGTGGACTGCGTTGGCGTACGTAAACGTGTGGTGGACGGTGTTCCAGTCGGAGAACTCGTTCACCGTCGAGAAGCGCGCGACGCGGGTGCCGGCCGCGAAGGCCACCGCGGCGGCGAGCTGTTCGACGGTCGCCCCGTCCCGAATCGCACCTTCGAGGGCGTCGACGACGCGTTCGGGGTCGTCGGCGAGGAGGGTCTCGGTGAACTCGTCGGGTTCGGTCCACTCGCTGTTCTCGCCCTCCTCCCCGAGGGCGTCCAGCCGGTCGAACGACTCCGCCAGCATCGCCGCGAGGTCGACGGGTTGGCGCCACGAGGAGCGCTCCTCGGCGCGGTCGGCGCTCGCGAGCCCCTCGACGAGCGACGGGAGGACGGCCTCGGCGTGGTCCCAGCCGATCAGGTCGAGCGCCTCGCAGGCCTTGTTCACGAAGTCGAGGGTGTGGCCCGTGTCGAGGTAGCGGTGGTCGGTGCCGGCGGCGACGAGCAGTTCGGCGAGCTCGGCGTCCGAACGGCCCGAGGCGATGGCGGTCCGCAGGCAGCGTTCCGCGCCGTCGGCGTCGCGCACCTCGACCGTCTCGCGGAACCAGGACTTCAGGCGCGCGAACGGAATGTCGCGGGCGGCGAACGCCTCCTGGTCGAACTTCGGGGGCTGGTCCGCACAGTCGCTCGCGACGTGGACGTGGCCGTGGTACAGCGCCCGCTTGCGGTCCGCGGGCCGGAGGTCGGGGAGGACGTTCGCGAGCAGGGTGAGGATGGTGAGTCCCGAGGACCAGCCACCCTCGCGATACCGGGTCCCGAACAGCACGCTCGTCTCGACCTGTTCTTCGGCTCCGACGCCGGCGTCGAGCAGGCCGATGGCGGACTTCGCGAGGACGAGCCGGAGGTTGCGTTCGAGGCCGTCCTCCAGCCGTTCGGCCCAGTGGACGGCGGGCGGCTCCGTTCGGACCGGCTCGGGTTTCACGTAGACGACGCCGTCGCGCACCTCGACGGGGTAGGTCGGCACGTCGTCGGCCCACGGGTCGAACGTGTCGCCACAGGAGAGTTCGAAGCGCGCGTGGTGCCAGTGACAGGTGAGAACCCCGTCGTCGACGGTCCCCTCCGTGAGGGGGAACCCCATGTGCGGACAGCGGTTGTCGACGGCGCGCACCTCGCCTTCGTGGTGGAACAGTGCGATGGCGTGTCCGCCGCGGGTCAGGAGTCTCCGCCCCTCGGCTTCGAGGTCGGGGAGCGGGAGGGCCTCGACGAACGTCGTCTCTTCCCCGTCCCCCCGGCCCTCGGTTCCCGCCGCCGGTTCGTTCGGTGTGTCTGCCATGCCACGAGGTACCGAACGACGGGATAAAACGCTTCGCGGAACGGCGTTTTTGTTGGAAATTTGCCTCTTAATCGCGACACTTATTGCCGACCGAGGACCTACCTCCCCTAACGTGTCCGAGACACTGACCGTCTGCGTCGACCCGCACGTCCACTCCGAGGCGTCGTACGACGCGACAGACCCCGTCGAGCTGATCCTCGAACAGGCCGCGGAGATCGGCCTCGACGCCGTCGTCGTCACGGACCACGACGTGCTCCACGAATCGCTCCGCGCCGCCGAGTTGGCGTCCGAGTACGGGCTCGTCGGGATTCCGGGCGTCGAGGTGTCGACCGCCGACGGCCACCTGCTCGCGGTCGGCGTCGAGGAGATGCCGCCGCGCCGGCGCCCGCTCGACGAGACCGTCGCGTGGGTCCGCGACCGCGGCGGCGTCGCCATCGTCCCGCACCCGTTCCAGCGTTCCCGCCACGGTGTGCGAAAGCGTCCGCTCGCCGACTGCGACGTGGACGCCATCGAGGTGTACAACTCGTGGCTGTTCACCGGGTACAAGAACCGCCGCGCGCGGCGCTTCGCCGACAAGCACGGCTACCCGGGCGTCGCCGGCAGCGACGCCCACCACGTGCCGAGCATCGGGCGGGCGTTCACCGAAATCGAGGTCGAGGGCGTCTCGCGGGCCGAGTTGACCGCCGACGTGCTCCTCGACGCCATCCGCGAGGGCGACACCGCCGTACAGGGTCGGCGCCAGCCTATCCCCGTCTCGGCGCACCACTACGGCGTCGGCGCGGCCCGCAAGAGCGGCTACTACGCGAAGGCCGGCGCAATCAGGAGCGCGTACTACGCGAAGACCGGCGCCATCACCAGCGCCTACTACGCCAAGAAGGGCGGTCTCCGCAGTGCGTACTACGCGAAGACGGGCGCGCTGCGCGGGGCGACGGGGATGTTCCGGACGATGCAGTCGCTGTACCGGCGGACGCCGCTGTCGCGGTAGTCTGTCTGAGATTGCGACTGCAAACTATACGTCAGAGTTCTCGACGATACTCCGGTACTGGGTCATAGTCTGTCTCCGGCAACCGTACTCCATAGAAGTCACCTCTAATTTTTGAACGCTTTTCGAGTGGACCGGTTCCTGTGGGAGGGTCAGTATACGGCAACTCGCCAGTTGCTATTGAGTCAATGATTACATCAGATATTCTCAGTCCGGCGAGCGCGCTCTCGATGGCGCATTCGTGGTCACTGTAACTTACGAAATCATCCGGTGACAAACTGAATCTCTCCTCGTTAATTCCATACGAAACAAGACTGTATACGTTTCCATACATGTAACATAAGAACATCAGACGACCGACCTCACCGGTGTGCATCCGTTTCAGTTCCTCTTGAGTTATGTGCCCTCTCTTCTGTTCAAAATATTCGATACTATCAACCTCAGCTGAGATGGCGTTCAGTAGATTGAGACCGGATTGCGATTTTGGGTTGATCGCATGATCCGGAGGATACTGAACATTCATCAGTTCAAAAATAGCTTTGGTACTTCGCTCTATTGAACGCTGAGCATCAACAAATCTAGTACTATGACTTGTACCTCGTTCCTCTCCTGTGGATTTCAGAGCCGAGTCGAGTCTTGATTCAGCTATCTCAAACTCGTTCTGCGCTTTCCGAACCAGACTATTATCGAAATCATTCCTGATGTGCATAGTCTACTTATATGAGCCAATGATGTAAATTCGGTTTATATTTTCAGCTTGGTGTCTATGTGCTGAGAACAGCAGTTTTGATATTCAGTAGCCCGCGGCTCGGAATGGATAGTGTGAGGAAAGGAACAGCCGAAAAATCGGCTCGGATTACGCTTCGGCGGCCTGGCTCTGCTTCTTGCGCGTGACGTAGCCGGCGATGCGGTTACGGACGCCCTTGGACTCGACGTTGGTGAGCTCGTTGACGTTCTGCTTGTTGGTCTCGAAGTCGGTGTTGAACGCCTCCGGGTAGCGCTCCAGCAGGAGGTTCCCCATCTGCTTGACGTACTTGGGTTTGATAGCCATGCGGGAAGATTCCGTAGAGACGCACTAAAACGATTCGTTCCGTCGCCATTGGGGCGTGGCGCCTTTCGTGGTCTCTTCAGGCCTGCTGACGGTTCCGTGGTGTTCCTCGAAAGCCCCCGGACGCTCGCCGTCGCTCGCGGGAACGCAGACGGGACTGCTCGCCAGCGCGCGCTCAACGTTCACCCCCTGCTCTCGCGCCGCTCCCGCCACCCCGTCACCTCGCCCAGCGTCTCGAACGCCTCGCGCTCCTCGGGGCCGCCACACTTCCCGACGGTCTCGGCGAAGTAGGCGAGGCGGTCGAGCAGTTCGTCGGTGTCGTAGGCGGGCACGTCCAGTCTGGAGGCCGCGACGGTGGCGTCGACGACGGCGTAGAACCCCCGGTTGATGGTGAGGGGTCGCTCCGCGAGCACCGCGCTCTCGACGGGGTGCAGCGCCCACTCGACCCACTCGGTGCCGTCGTCCGAGGCGCCACCTTCCACGCCCGCGTCGAGGCGCTCGACTTCGACTTCGACCCACGCGTCCGCGCTCGGGAGTATTGGCCCCTCTTCCTCCCGAATCGTGAGCGCGGCGTCGACGAACTCCCGGGGGTCGGTGACGAACTGCACGACGCCGCTCCCTCGGCGCTCGAAGTTCCGGCGGGTGCGGGTTCGACCCCATGTCGTCGCCGTGACGGGAGCGTCCGCGTCGTCGGGCGCGTGCAGTCCCAGCGCGGCGGCGTTCCACAGTTCGTTCGGCCCGAGCGTCGTCACGACCGACTCGGTGACACCCCGGAGGGAAACGGGCCACCCCTCGGCCGTCTCCGTCTCGTGTCCGTCGTCACCCATTAGACGGTGACCCCGCGCTCCAGCGCGACGAACAGCGCCGCGGCGACGGCGTCGGCGGTCGTCCCCGGGTTCACGCCGTCGGCGGCGAACTCCTCGGCGAGCGCCTCGGCGGCGTCGAGGTCGATGCGCTCCACGGGCGGCTCCGTGGACTGGGGGTCGCCACCCACCTCTCGCGCCCGACGCCGGACCTCGCGGGCGCGCTCCGGGCCGTGCTGGGTCGCGACGAGCGTGTCCAACTCGGCGTCGTCGGCGAGCAGGTCGACGAACGCCCGGGCGGCGCGGTCGAGCACCGGCCCCTCGTCGGCGCCTATCGACTCCGCCGCGCGAAACGTCCGGGGGAACCCGGAGACCCACTCGCGGGCGTTCCCGTCGCCCGAGGAGCCGTCCCCGCGCTCGACGGCCAACTCCATCACGTCGTAGAGGGTCACCCCCCGCTCCCGGACGGCGGACACCGCGTCGCTCCCGTGGCGCACGTCGAGGTCGGGGGCGTCCGCGGGCGGGTCGCCGACCGCGACCGCGACGTGGTCGAACGCGCGGTAGAAGTCCGCCGCGTCCTCGACGGTGGTCCCCTCGACGACGTCGGTGACGCCCGCCGGGGAGAGGTCGCCCGCCGCGGCCGCTCGGACGAGCGGGACGAGCAGGAGGAGACAGCCGAACTGCGTGTTGCCGCCGGACTGCTGGCTCATCCCGTCCACGGCGCGTTCGAACGCCTCGCCGACCGGCGCTCCGCCGGCGGCGCGTCGGAGTCCCCGACCCGACCCGACGCCCCCGGCGAGGAACTGCTCGAACCGGAGGTCGTCGAGGTCACGCCGGCGGTCGACGTTCCCCGGCTTCGGCGTTCCGGCGACCTCGAGCAGGAGCGCGAGTTGGGCGTGGTCGGCGGGCGAGTACCCCGGCCGCGGGTGGTCGAGCGGGAGGGAACGGCTGAACTCCCGGACCGACCCGTCGCGGTCGTCACTCACGGCGTCACCTCCCCGTTCTCGACTCGGCGCTCGGCGGCCCACTCGTCGGCGGCCGCCCGGACCCGGCGGAGCACGGTCGGGTCGTCGCTCGGCCGACCGACGCTCACCGCGTCGGCGCCGTAATCGAGATACTCCCGGACCGTCTCGCGGTCGCGGACGCCGTTGTTGGCGACTACGACGGCGTCGGGCGCGGCGTCGACCACGTCGGCGACGACGGCCTCCGAGTCCATCGCGTCGACGTGGAGGACGTCGGCGCCGGCGTCGACCAGTCGGGGAGCGAGCGTCGGGAGGTCGACCCCCTCGACCTCGGCGCGGAGCTTCACGCTCGTCGTCGCGCCGGCGTCTCCCGCGGCGGCGACGTACCGACGGAGACGCTCGGTGTCGCGAAGGAGCGTCTCGCCGCAACCGGCCGCACACAGCTCCTCCTGTCGGCAGTGGGCGTTCACCTCCAGGACGGCGCCGTAGTCCGCACAGACGCCGGCGACCTCTCGAATCGGCGCGAGGGTCGCGCTGCGGACGTTGACGCCGACGACCGGGGGCGCATCGGGGGCGTCGGCGAGGGTCGCGAGCTGTCGGTCGACGAACGCCGTCGGGTCGTCGGGGAGGAACTCGTTCCGACCGCGAGCGACGAGCGCTCGGGCGGCCGCCCTGGCGTCGGCGTCGAGCGCGATTCCGCCGAGGAACGCGGCGCCGACGTGGGGCGCGGCGGCGCGTGCCCACGACGCGTCGGACTCGCCGCTGAGGCTCGCGACGGCGACGCGCGGGTCGAAGCGAGCGTGGAGGTCGGCGTCGACCGTGAGCCGGTCCGGCGGGCCGCTCATTCGGCCACCCCCGTCACCTCGGCCGGGTCGGCGCCGGTCGCCCCGACGCGTTCGAACGCCTCCTCGACCGCCCGGGTGACGCGCTCGGCGTCGGCCGCGTCGTCGATTCGGGTGTCGGTGCGGACGACGGGGCGGTCGAGGTCGGTGCCGTCCTCGTCGTCGAGGACGAACGCGTCGGCGAAGGGGTACGCGTCGGCGACGCCCGCAGTGCTCGGCTCGTAGCCGACGCCCGCCATCAACGCCGCGGCGGGGCCCGAGAAGACCTCGTCCTCGACGAACGGGGAGACGGCGACGACGGGCGTCCGCTCCAGCGCCTCCTCGACTCCCCACACCGACAGCATCGGTCCGATGCTCGTCACGGGATTCGAGGGGCCGACGACGACCCGGTCGTCGAGGGCGTCGAGCACCGCGGGGGTCGGGCTAGCCTGCTGGTGTCCGCGGAACTCCACGTCCTCGACGGTCGGCTCGGCCCGGCGGGCGACCCAGAACTCCTGGAAGTGCATCGTCCCCTCGTCGGTGTGGACCATCGTCGCGACGGGGTCGTTCGACATCGGCAGGAGCGCGAACGCGAGGTCGAACGCGTCGGCGAGGAGTCGAGTCACCTCCGTGAGACTGTACCCCTCGTCGAGCAGGCCCGTCCGGGTGACGTGGACGGCGCGGTCGCGGTCGCCCAACTCCATGAACTCGGCGACGCCGGAGAAGCGTCGCCATTGACTTATCTCACGGCCCGTCACCTGCTGTTCGGCGGGGAGGTAGCGCGGGCCGGCGTCGAGGCCGGCGGCCTCGGCGAGTCGGTGGAGTTCGTCGTCGGTCTCGGTCGTGTCGTTCTCGATGCCCCACCACCGCTCGCGGTCGAGCACGCCGCCGCCGTAGAACAGGACGGTGTCGAGGTCCGGACAGACGAGCACCCCGCCGAGTTCGACGTCGTCGCCGGTGTTGCCGACGACGGTCACGGACTCGGGGTCGAAGACCGAGAGCGCCCCGTCGAGGAGCTTCGGGGTCCCGGTTCCGCCGGCGAGGAACGTAACCATGTCAGGACACGTTAGTACGGTCGCGTCTTGTATCTGCCCCTCTCACGGCACCGACCGGCCGGTCAGCGGGGTCGAGCGGGGCCGAGCCGACCGGCTGGGAGGGCGAGCGGGCCAAACCAGGGCCGACCCGGGTGGTCGAGCGGTCGGCGGTCGACCCGACTACCGCCGCATGAACTCGGAGAGCTTGTCCTTCAGACTGCTGTCGGGGCCGAGCTTGAGGTAGTAGGCGTCGCCGCCGTCCTCGTAGTAGCTGTCGATGCGGCGCTTGACCTCGAATCCGATGTGCTCGTAGAACTCCAAGGCGGACTCGTTGGTCGTGCGGGCGTGACAGGTGACGGTGCGGTGGTCCTTCGCGACTTCGGCGACGAGGCGTTCGCCGTACCCCTCGCCGCGTCGTTCCGGGTGGACCGCGAGAAAGAGGATGTAGCCGTCGCGGCGGACGGAGGCGAACCCGACGAGGGCGTCCTCCTCGAACAGCAGGTGGGTGGTCGACCGGCGATAGGCGTCCATGAAGAATCGTCGCTGCTGCTTGAGGACCCCCTCGCTTCGCCGGATGCGCTCTTTCAACTCCCACGCCTCGGTAGCGTGGTCGTCCGCACCCGGCTCGTCGACCCGGTTCTCGACGTTGACGCTCACTACCACGCACGTAACACGGAGAGGAATATAACTCCACCGTCGGCTCAGGCGAGCGCCAGCGAGCCTGGGCCGGAGCGCACGAATCGGAGAGAGAGAGAGAGCTCCCGAGCCAGTGACCCAGCCGATTGTCTCCGTCCGCCGAGCGTAACCGACTTGTCCCACGCCACGAAACCCGACGTCGTGCCGTACTCGTTGCGCGACCACACCGCAGACGTCGGGGTCGAAGCGACCGGTTCGGACCTCGACGAGCTGTTCGCGGGCGTCGCGAACGGCCTGACCGCCTGTATGTGCGAGTCGGTGCCGGACGACGGCGACCGGTTCGCCGTCGAGGTGACCGCCGAGGGGCTGGAGGCCGCGCTGTTCGACTACCTCGACCAGCTCATCTACGAACGGGACGTTCGAGACGTGCTCCCGGTCGACCACGAGGCGACGGTCACCGAGGACCCGGCGACCGGCGAGTGGACCGTCGCGGCGAGCGCGCGCGGCGTCCCTCTGTCGGCGGTCGTGGCCCGCGAAATCAAGGCCGTCACTTACTCGGAGATGACCGTTGAGGAGACCGACGACGGGTGGCGCGCCTACGTCGTCTTCGACGTCTGAGGCCGGACGCTCGCCGAGTGTCCGTCCTCGCGAGAGATGTTGACGGCTGTCCGATTCCGCGGTCGAAATCCGCGTCGTTCCGGACGGGTTCTCAGTTCCCGAGAACGGACGTCGTCGACTTATTACTCCGGTTCCGAGTTACGGCTATGAGACGACCCCTGACCGCGAGCCTCGCCCTCGTTGGGTTGCTCGCGACCGCGGGCCTCGCGAGCGCCCACGTGAAGTACGTGACTCCGGGGGCCGACCCGGTCGCCGTCGCCGAGTTCCTCGCGACGGCGCTGTCGGACCCGTTCAACCTGTTCGTCCTCGGCTCCGGCGGCGTGGTCGTCGGCCTGACCGTCGCCGCCTACCTCAAGGTCCGGCCCCTCCGCCGCGACGTGAACCTCTTCCGCGAGTCGCTTGCGGGGTACGAGGACCTCCTCCCGTGGCTGCTCCGACTCTCGCTCGGACTCCCGCTCGTCGGCGCCGGCTTCTCGGGATACCTGTTCTCTCCCGCTGTCGAACCGGCGAACGCCGTCTTCGTCAGACTGTTCGGCATCACGGTCGGGTTCCTGTTGCTGTTCGGACTGGCGACGCGGTTCGTCGCCGCCGTGGGCCTCCTCGTGTACGTCGTCGGTCTCGTGGTGAACCCCGCGCTCCTGCTCGCCGTCGAGTACTTGCCGGGATTTCTGGCGGTGCTTCTCGTCGGTCCGGGCCGCCCGAGCGCCGACGACGTGCTCGCGACCCTCGCGGCCGACCACTCGACGGTGTACTCCCGGTTCGACCTCGCCTACCACGAGGTCGCCGAGCCGTTCGCCGCGCGAGTGGCGCCGTATCGCGACTACGTCCCGACGGTGGTCCGCGTCGGCCTCGGGGTCGCCTTCCTCTACCTCGGAATCAGCCAGAAGCTGATGAACCCCGGCGAGGCGCTCGCCGTCGTCGAGAAGTACGGGCTGACGGGCGTCGTCCCCGTGGCCCCCGAGCTGTGGGTCGTCGGCGCCGGCCTCACCGAGGCGCTCGTCGGCACCCTCCTCGTCGTCGGGGCGTTCGTCCGGGCCTCGTCGCTCGTCGCCTTTCTCCTCTTCACGACGACGCTGTTCGGCCTCCCGGACGACCCGGTCGTCGCGCACATCTCGCTGTTCGGGCTCGTCTCGGCACTGCTCGTGACGGGCGCCGGCCCGCTCTCGGTCGACGCGTGGCTCTCGGAGCACGAGACCGGGGGTGAGAAGGCGACCGGGGGAGAGGCCGCCGATCGCTCCGTCAGTCGCGTCGCCGACGACTGACGACCGTCCGCGTCTGCCTCACGACCTTCCTGCCGCCGGCGACGCCGAACAGGAACCCCGAGAGGAAGAGCAACTCGTTGCCCTCGTAGAACCCGGTGAGCACGCTGTCGACGACACCGGTCACGGACGCCGGCACGGCGAGTCCGAGGACGAACAGGCCGAGCGCGAGGAGCGCCGCGAGCCCGGCGAGCCAGCTGGTGAGCCGACCGGCGAGGTAGCCGACGACGAACACGACGAGGAGGGCGAGGAGGTCCACACGTCCCGTAGCCGCTCGGGAGGCATATACTGTCTCCCGTCGACCGTCGCCCCGTGTCGTCGTCGAGTACCGGTCGACCCCCCGTCGTCTCGGACGACCCTCCGGCCGTCGATACACTCGCGGTCGCCGACGCGAGAGGGGACGCTATTTGGGGACCGGGAGCCAACGCTCCACCATGACCACACGCGAGTTCCAGGGCATCGAGCTGGAGCGCGTCCGCGAACACGTCTGGGAGATTCCGAAGGAGGGCGACATGCGCGTCCCCGCCCGCGTGCTCGCGAGCGAACCCCTGCTCGAACAGATCGGCGACGACAAGACCCTCCAACAGCTGAAGAACGCGACCCAGCTCCCGGGCATGACGAAGTACGCGGTCTGCATGCCCGACGGCCACCAGGGGTACGGCTTCCCCGTCGGCGGCGTCGGCGCGACGGACACGGAGACCGGCTGTATCTCCCCCGGCTCTGTCGGATACGATATAAACTGTGGGGTGAGAATGATGAAAACCAACCTGTCGTACGACGACCTCCAGGGGAAGGAGGAGGAACTCGTCGACACCCTGTTCGCGAACGTTCCGTCCGGGCTCGGCGGCGGCGGCGTCGTCGAGGGAGACGCCGCGACGGTCGAGGCCGTCCTCGACCGCGGGATGGAGTGGGCGCTGGAGGAGGGACACGCCGTCGAGGACGACCTCAAGCACTGCGAGGACGAAGGGGTGCGCTACGATGCGGACCCGAGCGCCATCACACAGAAGGCCAAAGACCGGGGGAAGAACCAGCTCGGCTCGCTCGGGTCGGGCAACCACTTTCTCGAAGTCCAGCGGGTGACCGACATCTACCGCGAGGACGTGGCCGACTCGTTCGGTCTCGAACCGGACCAGGTCGTCGTGCTCATCCACTGTGGCTCCCGCGGGCTGGGCCACCAGACCTGCAACGACTACCTCAGGCGCATCGAGAAGGAACACGGGGACCTGCTCGCGCAGTTACCGGACAAGGAGCTCGCGGCGGCGCCGGCCGGCTCCGACCTCGCGGAAGAGTACTACGGCGCGATGTGTGCCGCCATCAACTACGCGTGGACGAACCGTCAGCTCATCATGCACCGCACCCGACGGGTGTTCGAGCGCGTGTTCGGCCGGGACTGGGAGGAGATGGAGATGTACCTGCTGTACGACGTGGCCCACAACATCGCGAAGAAGGAGGTCCACGACGTCGACGGCGAGGAGCGGGAACTGTACGTCCACCGGAAGGGGGCGACGCGGGCGTTCCCGGCGGGCCGACCCGAAGTTCCGGAAGCCTACCGCGACGTGGGACAACCCATCATCATCCCCGGGAGCATGGGCGCCGGGAGCTACGTTCTTCGTGGTGGAGCGGCGTCGATGGCGGAGACGTTCGGCTCGACGGCCCACGGCGCCGGCCGGGTGATGTCCCGGACGCAGGCGAAGAAGGACTACTGGGGCGAGACGGTCCAGCAGGAGCTGGAAGACCAACAGAAAATCTACGTGAAGGCGCAGTCGGGAGCGACCATCGCCGAGGAGGCACCCGGCGTCTACAAGGACGTAGACGAGGTCGTGCGCGTCTCCGACGAACTCGGCATCGGCGACAAGGTCGCGCGGACGTTCCCCGTCTGCAACATCAAGGGGTGACGTGGCACTCGCCACGTCGCCAGTCGCCGAGGTCGAACGCGTCCGACCCGGCCGACGGCGACGCCGCTCACCGGTGTGAAGAAACTGCGTCGACCGTCCGGGGGGTCACTCCTCGTCGCCGGACGGTTCGGGGAGGGGTTCGCTCGTCGCCGCGTCGTTGTCGAGGCGGGCGAGCTGTCTCTGCATCTCGCTGAAGTCGGGGAGGCTACGCGTCCCGGCGCTCACGGTCAGACCTCCTCGGCGACCGTAGGGCAGGCGTCCGCGTCCATCGATATCCACGCGTCGTCCGTCGTCAGGTCCGCGATGACGAGGCGAGAGCCGTCTGCGGTCTCGTCGACGCTCTGCGAGACCCACGATTCACGCTCCTGGCGACCCTGAGCAGGGGCCGTCGACGTCGTGTGGCATTCCGGTTTTTCTTCCATGCTACACCCATTAGTTAGGGCGAGTGAAGGATAGGGGCTGTCCCCCAACAGTTTGGCCCCGATGTCGCGGCAACCGTTACCGGCTTCCGCCACCGCGGCTCAGAACCCTAACCCCGGGCCGGAGGGGCCACGAGGACCGCTCGGACGGTCGCTCGCGACCTCCACGAACTCCGTCGGGTCGCCGGGGTCGACCTCCTGACCGTCCTCGTAGCGGACGAAACTGAGGTAGAACGGCTCGCCACAGCCGTCGGCGCCCTCGGGAACGAGCGAGGGGTCGCCGTCGGGAGCGTGCTCGCCGGTCCAGCGGAGGCCGCCGGCCTCGCTCTCGCCACAGACGAAGCGAACACCGTCGGCGTCCACGTCCTCACCGTCGGTCCCCGACCCGTCCGCTTCGAACGGTTCGTCGGGGTCCGCGTAGCTCCACCCCTCCAGCGGGTAGGGGGTCACCGCCTTGTCCGCGAGGTACCCCTCGCGCTGGAGTTCGACGAGGGTTCCACAGGCGGGACAGTAGTAGGTGACGGGGTAGCTCATCGGCCGACGGTAGGGACGCAGGGGGTTTAACGCGCGTGGTGGGTCGGACCCGGTGGCGTGACGCCGACCGACGTCGGTCGGTCCGTCACAGACAGTCGACGCCCGGCAATCGACGTCCGACAATCGCCGCCCGACAACCGACGCCCGACGACCGCCGCCCGGCCCCGGAAGACCTTTGCACCGACCCACGGACGATGAGGTATGATCGACGAGACCATCGAGGAGATCCGCGAGATGCAGAGCCACTCCTCCTCGGTCGTCGCGGTGAAGGCCACGGAGGCCCTCACCGCGCTGCTCGACCGGGAGTACACCTCGGTCGAGGAGTTCGAACGCGACCTCGAACGCAACACGGGGGCGCTCAGGCGGGCGAACCCCTCACACGCCTCTCTCCACAACGCGATGCGGGAGGTGACCCGGAGCGTCGTCGGCCGCGCCGACACCGTCGACTCCGCGAAGAAGATAACGCGCTCGACCATCGAGCGCGTCGTCGAGGACGTCGAGTCCGGAAAACACCGCGCGGCGGTCCACGCCGCCGAGACCTTCGACGACGGCGAGACGTTCCTCACACACGACTACTCCTCGACGGTGCTGGAGGCCATCGACCGGGCCGCGGCGGACGGCAAGGGGCTGACGGCGTACGTCACCGAGGCACGGCCGCGCTTCCTCGGGCGGAAGACCGTCCGGGAGCTCGTCGGCATCGAGAACGTCGAACCCCACCTCCTCGTCGACGGGGCCTGCGGATCGGTGCTCCCCGACGTGGACCGCGTCGTCGTCGGGATGGACTGCATCGTCGAGGACACGCTGTACAACCGCGTCGGCACGTTCCCCATCGTCGCGACCGCTCACCACCTCGACGTGCCCGTCACCGTCGTCGGCAGCGGCGCGAAGATCATCACCGAGGGATTCGTCTTCGAGAACGAGGACCGTCCCAACTACGAGGTGATGCTCGAACCCACCGAAGGCGTCGAAATAGAGAACCCCGCCTACGACGCGACGCCGGTCGAACTCATCGACCAAGTGCTCACGGACGACGGCGTCCGAGAGTTCTGAGGCGTCGGCTCTCGCTGACGCGGCGGTTACCCGTCTCCCGCGCGTACCGCTCTCGTGTCCGGTTCGCCCTCTCTCGACGGCGAGTCCGTCTCCCCCCACGTGGTCGAGGAAGACGACCGCCCCTTCCTCCACGACCTCGTCGACGACCGCTACTACGGGCTCCTCGCCGAGGAGTGGCGCGAACGCCGGGGCGACGCGACGGCGCGAGGGACAGAACGCCTCGTCTCCGGCTTAGTCCAGCCCGACCCACTCCCCCTTCTCGTCGCTGCGCTGCACGGCGTCCAGCACGCGCTGGACCTCGTAGGCGTCGTCGAACGAGGGGTGGAACTCGTCGCCGCTCTCCACGGCAGAGAGGAACTCGTAGTTCTCGTGGACGAACGTGTGCTCCCAGCCGAGGACGTGCCCCGGCGGCCACCAGTGTTCGACGTAGGGGTCGTCGGCGTCGGTGACGAGGACGGTCTCGTAGCCGCGAGCGTCCCCGGTCAGGACCTCCAGTTCGTTGAGGCGTTCGAGCGAGAACTTCAGGCTCCCCTCGGAACCGTGAATCTCGACCGTGTGGTCGTTCTTGTGACCCGTCGCGGTCCGCGACGCCTCGAAGCTCCCCATCGCACCGGAGTCGTACTCGACCTGCGCCGTGTAGGCGTCGTCGACGGTCACCTCGCGGGTCTCCGTCTCACCCTCCCCGTCGCCTCCTTCCACCGGACGCTCGTCGACGAACGTGCGGCAGTGGCCGGAGAGGCGGTCGACCTCGCCGACCTCGTCGCCGACGAGGAAGCGTGCGAGGTCGATAGTGTGGGCGCCGAGGTCGCCGAGCGCGCCCGACCCGGCCAGTTCCTCGTCGTTGCGCCACGACCACGGGGCGTCGGCGTCGACGAGCCAGTCCTGGAGGTAGCGCCCGCGGACGTGTCGAATCTCGCCGAGTTCGCCGGCCTCGACGAGGTTCCGTGCGTAGCGGATGGCCGGGACGAACCGGTAGTTGAACGCACAGCCGGCGACGGCGTCGCTCGCGGCGGCCGCATCGCGCATCCGCTCGGCCCCGTCGAGCGTCGGTGCGAGGGGTTTCTCACAGAGCACGGGCGTCCCCGCGTCGAGCGCGTCCACGGAGGGCTCCTCGTGGACGTGGTTCGGGCCGAGGTTGTAGAAGGCGTCCACCTCGTCGACGACCGACTCCCAGTCGGTCGCGGTGTGTTCGAAGCCGAGACGGTCCGCGGCTCCCGCGAGCGCCTCCTCGTCGCGGCCGACGAGCGTGTGGCGATTGACCTCGGGCGCGTCCGGGAAGAACATCGGGAGGCGAGCGAGCGCGTTGGCGTGAGCCTTGCCCATGAAGCGGTAACCGAGGACGCCGACGTTCAGTGTCATGGATGTATCTGTTCGCGGCGGGGGCTTATGCGTTGATGTGGCCACCACGGTCGGGAGGCCGTCGGGCGCCGTCGGACCGGCCCACGCCGGACCGCGGTACTCATGTTCCGGAGCGTCCTCGCTGTCGAGTATGAGCGAGCAGCGCGACGGCTCCGGGGACCGGACCATCCGCGTCCTCGCCCTCGGTGTCGTCCGGCGCGGGAGCGAGGGGGAGAGCGGGAACGAGATACTGGTGTTCGAAGGCGAGTCGCCCGAGTCCGGCGTCTACTACCGACCACTCGGCGGCGGTGTGCGCTTCGGCGAGGACAGCGTGGACGCTCTGCGCCGAGAGTTCCGCGAGAAGTTGGAGGTCGAACTGGAGGGTGTCGGCGAGTTCGGAACGTTCGAGGACGTGTTCGACTGCGGCGGAGCGCGACACCACGAGGTCGCACTCGTGTACGAGGCCGGCATCGCCCAGCGCTGGCCCTACCGGCTCGATTCGTTCCCGGCCGCCGACCCCGAGACCGGCGAGGAGTTCGACTGTCTGTGGAAACCGGTCTCGGCGTTCACCGACGGCGGCGAGACGCTGCACCCCGAGGGGTTGGCGGGGCGCCTCTGAGGCGGCCTCCGAGCCGCGCCGTCACTCCGTCCAGTAGGCCTCGCCGGGCGTCGTACGGAACACCGCCCGCTGGAGCACGTCGACGGCCTTCTCGAGGCCCTCACGCGAGGAGGTGAGCGAGTCCTCGTGTTCGATGGAGAGCGCGCCGTCGTAGCCGACCATCCGGAGCGTCGAGACCATCTCCTTCCAGTGGTTCTCGTCGTGGCCGTAGCCGACCGTTCGAAAGAGCCACGAGCGGTCCGTCTCGTAGGTGTACGGCTCCGTGTCGAGAACGCCTTTCAACTCGGCGTTGGTCTCGTACACCCGCGTGTCCTTCGCGTGGACGTGGTGGATGGCGCCCCACTCGCCGAGGAAGCGGACCGCCTCCATCGGGTCGATGCCCTGCCAGTAGAGGTGCGAGGGGTCGAAGTTGGCGCCGACGTACTCGTTGGTCGCCTCGCGCAGGCGCATCATCCCCGTCGGCTCGTAGACGAGCATGTTCGGGTGCATCTCGACCGCGACCTTCACGTCGTGGTCGGCGGCGTGCTCGGCGAGGTCGGACCAGTACGGAATCGCGACCTCCTCCCACTGGTACTCGAGCGCCTCGGCGTGCTCGGTCGGCCACGGTGCGGTAATCCAGTTCGGCGTCTCGTCGTTCGGTCCGCCCGCGGGGAGCCCCGAGAAGCAGGTGACGGCGTCGACGCCGAGCTGGTCGGCGAGGGTGATGGCCTCGCGCAGTTCGGTGTCGGCCTCGCTCGCGCGCGCCTCGTCCGGGTGGAGCGGGTTGTTGTGGGTCGCCAGCGCGGACACGCGGAGGTCGTGCTCGTCGAGTAAGTCGTGGAGTTCCGACTGGGCGTCGTCGTCGTCGAGGAACTCCTCGCGCGGGAGATGAGCGTCGCCCGGGTGGCCGCCGCAGCCGAGTTCGACCGCGTTCACGCCGAGTCCGGCGAGGTATTCGAACGCGTCGGCACGGGACTGGTCGCCGAGGGGAACGGTGAGGACACCTACGTCCATGTGGACGCTACACGCACGGCGAGGATAAACGTCCGGGGCCGTCGTCGGTCGGGGCGTCCGACGAGGTCGACGACCCGCCGCGAATCGGTCAGACCGGGAGCCAGCGAGTGAGAGCCTCGGAGCCCTCGCGGTACACCACGTAGTACGCCAACCCGTAGCGGCTGACGACGACGACCGTCGTCCCGACCGGGCGGACGACCGAGACGAGTCGGTTGATGAGTCCGAGGAGTACGAGACCGCCCGGGACCGACCGGAGCGCCGCGAGCGCGGCGTAGCCGAGGACGAACCCTGGAACGAGCGTCATCGAGAGGAACTGGACGACGACGATGAACGCTGCGAGGCGCCGCAGCGACCGCCGCCCGCGGGCGTACCCGGCCGCGAGCACGAGGCTGACGCCGATGACGAGCATCGAGCGGACGCCGACCGTCGTCACCGGGTCCGCCGGGAGGAGAACCGCGAGCGGTAACGTCAGGGCTACCAGCCCCACCGTCGCCACCCCGAACCGCGCGGTCGAACGTACCGGCACTGTCGGTCCGTCGCCGAGCGACCGCAAAAGTGTTCCGACAGAGACTATAAGGAAATGTTATATATTCTCAGTACAGCTGCTTCTCCCGCTCCTCACGCTCCTCTTCGCGGCGTTTCTCCTCTTTGAGTCGGCGACGTCCCCGGAGGAACTGGCGACCCTTCGGGATGTAAATCTGTTTCACGTCCATGACGAACCGGACGAAGCCGTACGCCCAGAAGAAGAACAGGAGCGTCCCTCCGACGAGGAACAGCCAGCCGGCGGTCGTTGGCATACGACAGCCTTCGACACGCGGCCGTTTAGTCGTTGTGTGCGAGTCGGCGGCGGCGCGTGCTCGCGAGCGCCGGTCGCTCGCGGGAGCGACCGGATTCGGTGAGAGTAGTAGCCGCTCACACCACCGCGTCAGCGAGGCGGCTGGCGACGGACGCCGGCCGTCGTGGCGCTCAGTCGTCGCTCTCCGCGCCCGACGTACCCGACGCCCCACTCGCGGCGGGGGAGGCGACGAGGCTGTGCTCGATGGCCTGCCCGCTCTCGGTGTCGAACAGGTGAATCTTGTTTCGGTCGAGCACGACCGACATGTCCTGGTCCTCCTCGACGTCGGAGTCCGGGGGGACGCTGATGAGGAGTTGGTTGCTGGCGGCCGGGTCCTCGAGGTCCGTCTCGACCTCCTCGGAGAGGAGCAGGTAGATGAAGATTTCGTCACCCATCGGCTCGATGACGTCGGTCTTCGTCCGAATCTCGCCGGTCGGCGAGGAGATGCTTCGGCCGGACTCCGCCGGGTAGATGTCCTCGGGGCGGACGCCGAGGGTCACCTTGTCGCCGGCCGAGACGCCGTAGTTCGACGGGTCGAACTCGACGTCCATGTACTCCGAGGTGAAGCCGTTCTCGGTGACTTCCCCCTCGACGAAGTTCATGGACGGCGAGCCGATGAAGCCGGCGACGAACAGGTTCGCGGGCTGGTTGTAACACTCCAGCGGCGGGTCTATCTGCTGGAGTTGCCCGCCGTCGATGATGGCGATGCGGTCGGACATCGTCATCGCCTCCGCCTGGTCGTGCGTGACGTAGATGACCGTGGTCTCCAGGTCCTTGTGGAGCCGCTGGAGCTCCGTGCGCATGTGGACGCGGAGCTTCGCGTCCAGGTTGGCGAGCGGCTCGTCCATCAGGAACACGTCCGGCTGACGCACGATGGCGCGGGCGATGGCGACGCGCTGGCGCTGGCCGCCGGACATCTCGTCCGGCATCCGGTCGAGCATCCCCTCGAGCTGGACGACCTCGGCCGCCTTGTCGACGCGGCGGTCGATTTCGTCCTTCTCGAAGTTCCGCAGTCGGAGCCCGAAGGAGATGTTGTCGTACACGTCCATGTGCGGGAACAGCGCGATGTTCTGGAACACCATCGCGACCCCGCGGTCCTTCGGCGGCAGGTTCGTCACCTCGCGGCCGGCGATGTGGACCGTCCCCTCGGTGGGCATGGTCAGCCCGGCGACCATCTCCATGGTCGTGGACTTTCCACAGCCCGAGGGGCCGACGAGACAGACGAACTCCCCGTCGTGGATTTGGATGTTCATGTTGTCGACCGCCGTTACGTCCTCGTATCGCTTCGTTACGTTCTCGAGTTTGACGTCTCCCATGATTTACTCCTTGAGTGCGCCCGCAGTCAGTCCGCTCACGATCTTCTCCTGTGCGATGACGACCAGGATCGCGATGGGGAGCACCCCGATCAGACCCGCGGCCGCCATCAGGTTGTACGACGCCGAGTACTGGCCCTGGTACCCCAGGATGCCCCAGACGATCGGCGCCCAGTTCTTGGCCTGCCCGTCCACCATGAGGAACGAGAAGAAGAACTCGTTGTACACCCAGATGAACGTCAGCACCGCCGCCGTCGCCACGCCCGGCGCCGACAGCGGAACGATGACCCTGAACAGCGCGCCGAGCCGCGTGGTCCCTTCGACCCGCGCCGCGTCCTCGAGCCCGTCCGGAATCTGGGCGTAGAACGTGGTGAGGATGAAGATGGCCAGCGGCAACGACAGCGCGCTGAACGGGAGGAACAGCGCTCCCGGCGTGTTGTACAGCATCGGGCTACTGAGGCCGAGAATCTCGATGTTCCCGGTGAACAGCCGGAACAGCGGCAGCAGGAACGCCGCCGGCGGGAAGTACGAGATGGCGAGGATGAGTAGCATCAACGCTCCTCGTCCCTTGAAGTCGAACCGACCGAACACGTAGCCGGCGAGACTGGCGAGAATCAGGACGATGACCGTCGTGATCAGCGCCAGGATGAAGCTGTTGAACATGTACCAGTGGAAGGGGAGCGTCGTGAACACCTCGACGAACGCGCCCGGGTTGAACCCCTTCGGCAGGAGGCCCATGTTACTGATCATGTTGTTCGGCGTTACCGCGAGGATGAACAGCCAGTACAGCGGGAACAGCGTCGTGACGAGGAAGAATATCATCACGACGTAGAACGCCGCCCGGTACGCCCGGTCGGGGTTCTGAATCGAGGACTGCACCCAGCCCTCGTAGCCGCCCTGGGAGTCGGAGTCGCTGGACCTCGTCGCCGTCCCTCCTTCACTCGCCATCTCAGACACCTCCCTCGTCGCGGAACTTGATGATGTACACGCTGACGATGACGGCGATGATGGCGGCCGTGATGAACGCGATGGCCGCGGCGGTGCCGTAGCGCCGGACGCTGAACGTCGAGACCACGAGACAGGACAGCGACGGGACGGTGGTACAGCTCGCCATCGTCTCGATGAGCCCGTACACGCGCGCCGCCTGGATGGTGCGGAACAGCATCGCGACCAGGACGGTGGGAAGCACGAGCGGGAACGTGATCAGCTTGAACGACTGCCACTTCGAGGCGCCGGCGACCTTCGCCACGTCGTAGAGGCTCCGGTCGACGCTCTGGAGCCCGGCGAGGATGAGCAGCGCCATGAACGCCGACGTCTTCCAGATGTCGGCGAGGATGACGATGAGCAGCGCGTTCGAACTGCTCACCAACGGCGTCTGGGACCAGCCCAGCCCGCCGAACAGGTTGTACAGCATGTCCGGGAGGAAGCTGATACCGGGCTGGAACAGCAGGTAGAAGATGAGCCCCTGGATGACCAGCGGGATGGCCCACGGCAGGATGATGGCCACTCGGACCCAGCGTCGACCCCGGAAGTCCTGGTCCAGCACGAGCGCCTGTCCGAAGCCGATGAGCGTCTCGAAGGAGACGCTGATGACGACGAAGATGAACGTCACGATGAGGGCGCTCGTGAACGGCGAACTCAGGTCGAAGAACGGCTGTGGAAGCACGACCGTGTTGTACGCTCCGGAGAGGACGCCGATGTAGTTCTCCAGTCCGACGAACTCGCCGATCTGCGCCGCCCCGCGGATGCTGTCCGCCTGGAACGACATGATGAACGTGCTCAGGAGCGGCCAGATGGAGATGACGCCCAGCAGCAGCAACGTCGGCGTCAACAGCAGGTACGCGAACTGGGTGTCGTTGAGGTTCTCTACCCACCGAGTGGCTCCGGAGAACGCTCCGGACCCGCCTCGGCTTCGAGTCTGTTCCGTCGATTGTTCTGTAGACATATGTGTGGTTCTCCTTCGAAATCAGTCGACGGCGTTGAACTGTTCGATCTGCTCCAGCTCGCTCTTGAGCGTCCCCAGTGCCTCCTGGGAGGTCTCTTGACCGGTGAGCGCCGCGTGGACCCGCTGTGCAATCTTCGTCGACTCCAGCGGCCAGACGGCCGTCGCGGGCCGGGGAATCGCGTTCTGCCCGGCGACCTTGAGCGCGTCGATGTATCGCCCGACGATGGGGACGTCCCGCGCCTCCTGTGTGTCGAGCAGTGACGGCTCCGGCGGAATCCAGCCGATGGTCTCGAAGAGGCTGAGCTTGAAGCTCTGCTGTGCCATCGCTTCGAAGACCTGGATGGCCATGTCGATCTTCTCCGAGTTGGGGTTGATGGTCATGTGCCAACCCCCGAGGGCGGCGACCGGGCCACCCGTCATCGGGTACTGCGCCTCGTCGGCGGTGACGCCGTACGGGATGGGCATCACGCCGAGGTCCTCGCCGAACACGTCTTCGGCGCCGTTGATGACGATGGAGTACGGCCAGTTCCGGTGCATGACCGCGTCCCCGGACGTGAACGGGCGACGGGAGGGCTCCTCGGCCCACCCGAGCACCCCCTGTGGGGAGATGGGGCCCGCGTACCCGTCGAGCGTGTCCGGGGCGTCGGGGCCGTTGATGAACGTCCGCATCAACTGCGTCGCCTGAACGACTGGGTCTTCGTCGACCGTGACTGGGCGGTCGCCGATGGGTCCGAACAGGTACTCCTCCGGGTTGCCGAAGTAGGCGCCCCCGAAGGAGGTCATGAACTCGTTGAAGTCACAACACGAGAGCCCCTCGTAGTTGTCCGCCTGGAAGGTGAACCCCATGTCCGTGTCGGTCTGTTCCATCACGTCGGCCGTGACCTCGGAGAACCGCTGCCAGTCCATCGTCTCCGTCGCCCAGTTGTTCCCGTCCGGGTCGTACCCGGCCTCCCGCACGAGGTCCTTCCGGTACTGCATGGTCGGGAAGTCCGGGAACAGCGGCATGGCGTACAGGCTGCCGTCCTCGCCGGTGGCCGTGTTGACGCTGGCCTCGAAGTACTCGTTCTTGATGCGGTTCGTGAGCGAGCTCGGCAGGTTGTCGTCGAGATTGAGGAGCTGGTCGCGTTGGATGAACGTCAACGCCCACCCGCTGTCCATCAGTAGCATGTCGGGCTCCTCTAAGTCGGCCGACAGCCAACGTTGGTACTGCGACTGGCGAGCGCCCGTCTGGGTCGCCCCTGCCACGATCTCTACGTAGATGTCCTGTGGCAGGCCAGCGTCCCACATTGCTTGGCGAAGCGCGTCGGCGTTGTCCGCCGCACGCGAGTCTGCTGCCCAACGAATCGTCCGTCTCGACGTCTCGTCTTCCGTGAGCGCGAGGGGGTGCAGGCTTGTACAGCCCGCCAGCCCCGCTGTGACGCCCGTCGCGCCAGCAGCCTCGACGAAACGCCGTCTCGAGACGGTTCGCTGCCGTCCGTCCGCTGAATCACCTCCGTCCATCACTTTGTGACCACGGGGCATGATTATTTATAACTAATGACAAAATCTGTTATTTCTTTCGAGTGTTTTCATTTCCGACACCGATTCCGTCTGCCGATTTTCCCGCTTAGTATAGGAGGAGTTTTCAGATTCGAGTAAATACTCGGCCGCCTGTCAGTCTTTTCCGGGCGCCGGCCACCGCGGCGTCTTGGGTGCCTCGATGCGCTCGACCTGGTCGTCGTCGAGTGAGAGCTCCAGCGCGGAGAGGTTCTCCCGAAGGTGCTCGGTACTGCGCGGGCCGACGATGGGGGCGTCGACGACCTCCTTCGAGAGGAGCCACGCCAGCGACACCTGTGCGGGACTCGCGTCCTCCGCCTCTGCAATCGACCGAATCTCGTCGAGCACCGCCCAGTTCTCCTCGGTGAACCGGTTGCGCGTGTACTGGTCGCCGCTCGCCCGGAGCCCCTCCTCGGGGTCTTCGTCGCGGTCGTACTTCCCTGTGAGAAACCCGCCCGCGAGCGGCGACCAGGGGATGACGCCGACGCCCTCACCCGCACAGACGGGGAGGAGGTTCGCCTCCTCGTGGCGGTCGACGGCGTTGTACTCGGGTTGCATACACGCGAAGCGCTCGTAGTCCGCCACGTCGCTCGTGTACAGCGCCTTCGTGAACTGGTAGGACGTCATCGTGCTCGCGCCGATATAGCGCACCTTCCCGGTCTCGACCAGGTGTGAGAGCGCCGACAGCGTCTCCTCGATGTCGGTCTCCTCGTCCCAGCGGTGAATCTGGTACAGGTCGAGGTAGTCGACGCCGAGTCGGTCGAGGCTCGCCTCCACCTGGTCGAGGATGTGTTTCCGGGAGAGCCCCTGTCGGTTCGGCCCGTCGCCCATCCGGCCGAACACCTTCGAGGCGATGACGAGCTCGTCGCGGTCGTACTCCGCGATGGCGTCGCCGACTATCTCCTCGCTCTCGCCCCGAGAGTAGACGTTCGCGGTGTCGAGGAAGTTCACCCCGGCGTCGATGGCCTCCCGAATCAGGTCCACGCTCGCCTCGCGGTCGTTCATCATCCACTCGGCGCCGGAGCCGAAGTTCATACACCCGAGACAGAACCGGGAGACGTCGAGGCCGGTGCTCCCGAGCTTGGTGTACTCCATGTCGGTCATGTTCCGGAGTTCACCCGGCCCACCGAAAAAGGTGGGTCAGGCGGCAGAGTACACACCGAAAAGTACGGCAGACGACAGGTATATTATCCTACCATTCCGACGAGGAGTGTACCCGTGTCACACTCGGCGTTGAACCAGTTCGTCGACGAGGTGGAGGCGGCCGACGACGACGGCGGCGGGGGTGAGGGCTGTGGTCCCACACTCGTCGTGGTCAACCGGACGGAGCCCGACCCCATCCAGCGGATGCTCGACTCCCTGTTCGAGGGACAGTCGGTGTCGGTTCGGGAGGCGGCCGTCGCCGACCTCGACGACGACGTGGTCCTGCTTCTCAGGGACGATGCCGTCGTCGCCGCCTCGACGCTCGACGCGCTCGAACGGTCGGTACTGCTCGTCAACTCGGACCGCTACATCACCGGAACCGGCGGCGTCGGCGCCACCGACCCGCCGGCCGTCCTCACCGCGCTCCGGGACACGGCGTTCCGCGTCAGGGGGTACCCGGCGTCGAACTCGGAGAAGCTCCCCATGATACTGCTCTCGCGCTACGTCGAACGGCTCGCGTGGGAGGGTGGGTCGGGAAGTCTGCGCTCGGCGTTCCAGCGGCTCTCCCGCATCGAGGACGAGCGCGGGACCCGACAGGTGTACGCACAGCTCGGCGCCACCGACCTCGACGTTCACGTGTACGGCGTCCCCGACTGCGACCTCCCGCCGTCCGTCGACGCGACGGTACACGCGAACGACTCCGAGGAGTACCGCCGCTCGTGGTTCGTCGTCTACGTCCCCGAGGAGCCGGACTGCCGCCACGCCGCGCTCGTCGCCACCGAACTCGCACCCAACGAGTGGCACGGGATGTGGACCTTCGACCGCGACCGCGTCGAGCGAGTCGACAGGTACGTCGCGCGCCGGCTGTGAGTCGTCTTTCGAGCGAGCCGGTGGGACTGGGATTTGAACCGGAGCCAGACGGTCGCGCTCACTTCGTTCGCGCGCTGCGACTGGCAGGGTTAAAATCGCCAGTACATTCCTCTCAGCACGGCAGGGTGGCTCGCTGCGCTCGCCACGTACTGTCGCGCAGAACCGGTGGGACTGGGATTTGAACCACGGTCGCGCTGCTCACTTCGTTCGCGACGCTCCTTGATTCAAGTCCCCGCGGCACCTTCGATTCGGCGCCGGCGACTCGCTGCGTCGCCGTCGGCCTCGCCCGCCGGCCTCCAGCGGGACGGCGTCGCCGTCCCGCACGGCTCGTCGCGTAGCGCCTCGAAAACGGTGGGACTGGGATTTGAACCACGGTCGTTCCGCTCGCTGCGCTCGCTACACTCTCCGGTTCAAATCACCAGCCGATACCTCGCACGCGCCGCTGGCGGCTCACTTCGTTCGCCGCGGAGCGGCGCTGAGACGGTGGGACTGGGATTTGAACCCAGGAAGCCGAAAGGCTACCTGCTTTCAAGGCAGGCGCAATAGGCCACTCTGCCATCCCACCGCGTCTCCGTGTACCGATGGGTCGGCCAAATGCCTACCGGTCGTCCCTCGGTTCAGACGAGCAACAACACCGCGGTGTACGCCGCGGCACCGACCGCGAAGGCCGAGAACCGGCTCTGGCGCTCCTCCGGAATCTCCTCTTTGATGACGTTCAGGACGATTCCGCCCGCGAGGAAGGCGAGCACGGTCGCGAACAACGCGTCGTCGAGCGGGTAGACGAACGCGAGGGCCGTTCCGGCGACGACGGCGACCGAGACCAGCCACCGCCCGACTTCGTGGTAGCGGTGTCGGTGGTGTTCCCGGAGGCTGTCGTCGTTGACGACGAAGTGCAACCCCATCGCGACGGTGAACAGCGCGAGCGACGCGGCGTCGCTTCGGTGGTGGAGGGTGTACCCGATGAGGAAGTTGTAGACGGTGAACGAGGCGATGTGAATCCAGAACACGCCCGTGCTCTTCTCGGCCTCCTCGGCCCCTCCGACCCCGTCGCCCTCGCTCTCGTCCCCGGGTCCGCCGCGACCGCCGGCGGTGTCTCCGTCGGGGTCCCCCCGACTCCCCCCCGACCGGACGGCCATCCGCTCCAACCCGTAGAACGCGACGAACCCGGCGAGCGCCACGAGGTAGACGTGGTGTTCGAGGAAGGCGAGCGGGAGCCACTCGGCGACGTGTTCGCCGCCCGCTTCGACCTCCGGGAGCAGGTGGACGAACACGTAGGCGACCGAGATTCCGCCGCCGAAGGAGAGCCACCCGCTCCGCGGGATGCGATCGAGGACGGTCAACCGTCCGGCGAAGAGGTGGACGAGCGCCAGCGCGACTGCGGCCGCGAGAAAGAGAGCCGGCGGGAACTCGACGGCGGTCACCGGTCGCCTTCACCTCCGAGCGAACGGCTCACGGTCGATGTTCGCGCGTCCATCGCTGAACGTGCCTACGTCCGGTCCGTTTTAACCTGTACCGGCCTCGGTCGCGTCTCCCGTTTCACTCGCTCCCTTCAGTTGTCGGCGCGGACGACCTCGGGCCCGTCGTCGCCGTCGACGACCTGCAGGCCGAGGTCCCGCACGCACGTGGCCGTGTTGACCGGGACGATTCGCTCGGCGGCGACCCGGGATTCGAGCAACGGGAGCACCGTCGTAAGGTCCTCGGGTCGTTCGAGTGTCGGGACGGTCTGGAGGAAGTCGGCAGCGTGGCCGGCGTCGGCCGCGCGGGTCGTCAGGGTCTCCAGTTCGGGGACTGCGAAGGCCCCGTCGAAGTCTATCGGCTCGGTGAACCCGGCGTAGTACGTCCGCCCCTCCGTGCTCGGACCGAGTACGACCGGGCTCCGGCGAAGCTTCATCGCCGCGGAGTCGACGACGGACCGGAAGAGAAACGGCGCGGTCCCCCGGACGACGGCGGCGGAGGCGACCGACTCGTCGCGCAGGAGGTGAGTGACGGTGTTGCCAGCGCGGGCGGCGAAGGAGGAGCCGACCTGCACCTCAAAGCGGGCGTCCCCGGTTCCGCCGAGTTCGTCGGCGACGAGCGCCCGGAGTTCGGCCTCGGCGGACTCCTCGTCGTCGCCGGCGGCGTACTCCTCGGGGAGGCCCTCGTCGGCACGGTAGTTCACTAGCAGGTCCCCACCGGAGTTGTCGACGGCCGCGAAGGTGTCTCGGAGCATCGCGGCGTAGAGCTTCGCGGCCTCCGACTCCGTGAGAGGTCCGTCGGCGGCGAGTTCCGGAAGGACGAGACCGGGGCGGGGCGGCGACGCGAGAACGGCGATGACGGTCATGTCCCGACGTGGGGTCGGCCCCGCCTTGAAGCCGCTGGTCCGGTCGAGCCGACGCCGGCCGTCGGACCCGGGTCCGAACGGTAGCGCCCGACGGTGGTGACGGGCGCGAACGGTCGGGACGGGTGACCGGCGAAACCGAGGGACTGCGAGTCGATTCGACCCCGAGGGGACGGGAAGCGAAGAGTGGCGAAGGAAGGAAGCGGACAGAGAACCCGTCGGCGAAGAGAGACGTGGTCGGCGGTGACGACGTGCCGACCGAAATCCGGCGGCAAGGGCGATGACGATGGGCTCCTGGGATTCCCGAGCGCACCACCCCGAGACGACGCTTCGCTTGCGGTCGCGTCCGCCGGCATCGCGACCGTCCGAAACGGGAGGCGGCGTGCAGGTAGCCTCCCTGCCTGTCAGTACGGGGTTTTTATGTAGCGACCCCGGGACTTAACCTCGGCAGTGCCGTCTGTCCCACCGATGACCCTCGCAGGCCTCCTCTCGCGCCTGGTCGTGGCGGCGATCGCAGTCCTGCTGCTCGGCGGGCTGTTCACCCTCTTCACCGGGTTCGCCGGCTCCGAGAACAGGGCATTCTTCACTCCGACGTTGCTCGTCCTCTGGCTCCTCGCCGGGGCCGTCTTCGGCCTCTACCGACTCGGACAGCAGGGGGCCGGCCGCGACGACACCGTATACTGGTAACCCCTCCACGCGGGAGTCGAACGCTCAGCGGCTCCGTCGACCCTTCGTCTGTCTGTAGTCCCGACCGAACACGTTCTCGCGGACGTGGTCGACCCACGCCTCGCTGTCGGCGTCCGTCTGCCGGTCGAGTTCGAGCATCGGGAGGAGTTCGAACCCTCGCCCGCGGACGGTCGTCGCGTGCTCGGCCTCGACGTCGAACGACTCCGGGGCGCGGGTCGTGTACTCGATGGCCAGGGCCTCCAGTGCCCGTTGGCCGATGGGGACGATTATCTCCGGGTTTATCATCCGCAGCTCCGCGTTGAGGTAGGGCTCGCAGTTCGCGAGTTCCTCGGCGGTGGGGTCGCGGTCGGGGTGTCGACAGCGGGAGAGGTAGGTGAGGACGCAGTTCTGAAGCTCCGGTTCGAGCGCGTCCGGCGGCGACCGGGAGAAGCCGAGTTCGCCGAGCATCCGCTGGAGACGCTCGCCGTCCGCGTCGCCGACGAACGGGACGCCGGCCGCGTCGGCCCCCTCGCTCGGCATCTCGCCGACGAAGACGAACTCGCCGCCGACGTCCCCGTACCCGTGGACGACCGACTCCCGCGTCTCACAGAGTGCCGGGCAGTTGCGACAGTCCTCGTCCATGTTGAACGGGTTCTCGAGGCTCTCCTGGTGGGCGTCCATAGTCGGTCTTCGAGCGGGAGCGGAAAAACGAGCGGGGTCGGCGACACCGTGCTTGTAAGCACGCCGACACCTCTGCCACCGGACGCCGATTCGGCGGTACGCCGACACCCGACCGGCGGATACCAATCCGACGGCAGGACGGCTCGCCGACCCGTCGCCCCGGCGATTCAGCGCCTCACGCCGTCGGCGACGCGGCCGAGTTGGTTGATTAGGGTGAATCCCTATTCGGGTGGGTGGTATACCTCTTCTGTGCTCAATCCCGACACCGGCGTCGTCGAAGTCCGGGAGTACCGACTCGGTGACGGTGTGGAGGAGAAGGCGTTCATGGCGGCCTCGGCCCAGACGCAGCTCGCGATGAAGGAGTGTCCCGGCTACGTCTCGCGAGAGGTGTTCAAGGGCGAGGACGGGTACCTCGACGTCGTCCACTGGGAGCGCCCGGAGAACGCCGACGCCGCCACGACGTTGGAGGAGGAGGATTCGGCGGTGCGGACGCTGTTCGACCTGCTCGACGAGGAGAGCCTCTCGCGACGACGGTTCGTTCCCGTCGGCTGAGAGGGACGGCGAACCGGACGGCGGGCGTGTGAGAACGAACTACCCGCGGCGCCGGCGTGGGGCTCCCGGACTACGAGTCGGGTCGGAGGCCGCCCTGTTCTTTGATGTTCATGATGTGGCGGACGTTCAGATATATCTCCTCGGGTGAGGTGTCGCCCTCCGCGTCGTACAGGTCCGAGATGCGGTACACGATGGCCGACAGCTGTCGGCTCTCCGAGGAGTCACCGTAGATGTCGTCGCCGACGTCCCGGAGCAGGCGGACCGTCTCGGGGTCGGTCTCGAAACTCCTCTCGGAGTCGGGTGCCATCTCCCAGTCGACCTCGTCGTCCTCCGCCGAGTCGCCTGAGTTGGCACTCGCCTCGATTCCATCCCCGGCCGTCGGGGCACCGTCGTCGCCCCCGTCGCTCATCGCCCGGTCACCCGGCGGCGCTTGACGACGCCGACGTTGTTGGCGACGTTCTCGACGAGCAGGCGGAAGGCGTCGGCGGTCTCGTTCTCCTCACCCTCCTCTTCGCCCCCTTCGAGGACGACCGGCTTCCCGCCGTCGCCGCCGGCCCGGACCTGCGGGTCGAGCGGGATGCCGCCGAGGTAGGGCATGTTCGACTCGTCCGCGAGCGCGCGGCCGCCGCCGGTGCCGAAGATGTCGTGGGTCGACCCGCAGTCGGGACAGCGGAAGCCGGCCATGTTCTCGGCGATGCCGAGCACGTTGGTCTCGTGCTTCCCGAACATCTGGAGGGCCTTCCGGGCGTCGTCGACGGCCACGTCCTGCGGGGTCGTGACGACCACCGCGCCGGTGAGCGGGAGCGTCTGGAGGACCGTGAGCTGGGTGTCGCCCGTCCCCGGCGGGAGGTCGAGCACCATGTAGTCGAGTTCGCCCCACTGCACGTCCTCGGTGAGTTGGGTCAGCACCTTGTGGACCATCGGACCGCGCCAGATGACGGGGTCGTCCTCGCCGACGAGGAAGGCCATCGACATGAGCTTCACCCCGTACTTCTCCGGCGGGATGATGGTCTCGTCGGCCGTGGCCTTCGGCGCCTCGTCGGCGGCGACCATCCGGGGGACGTTCGGGCCGTACACGTCGGCGTCGAACAGGCCGACGCGAGCGCCGAGCGCCGAGAGGCCGGCCGCGAGGTTCACCGCGACGGTGGACTTGCCGACGCCGCCCTTCCCGGAGGCGACGGCGATGACGTTCTTCACGCCCGGCAGCACCTGCTCCTCGGTGCCGAGGTCGGAGGGGATGGACGCCGAGAGGTCCACCTCCGCGAACTCGTCGGCCAGTTCCTCGCGCACGCGGGCCGCGATGGTGGTCTCGTGTGGGGAGTACGGGGCACCGAGGGCGAGGGAGATTCTGACGGTGTCGCCGTCCTCCGAGACCTCCACCGCGTTGACGAGGCCGAGGGAGACGATGTCGTCGCCGAGGTCGGGGTCCTCGACGGCCCGGAGCCGCTCGCGCACGTCCGCTTCGTTCATGCTTCGAGGTCCGGGTGTGTGGCGAATAAGGGTTGTGTCCTCGGGTCCGATTCCCCGTGGCTGCAGAAGCCGGTATCCGTCGGGAACTGGTGACGACGGTGGCCCAGCAACCCCCTCGTCCGACACGAGGTCGCGTCGGCGCGGCTCGCGCCCTCCGTGGCCGCCTTCGCGAGCAGAGTGGGACCTTCTGTCCCGCTGGAAGCCGGCGGTGAAGCCGCCGGCGACGTAGCGGGTCTTTCCGTAGCTGAACGAGGGAGCTTGCCACTACGTCACCCAACCCACGAACCGAACTCACACGAACGACCACGCGAAATCGCGCCATTCGCAAGGCCAAAGACCCACGGAAGCAACCACCGACACATGGAACTGGACGACACGGACCGGGCCATCCTCCGCATCCTCCAGGAGGACGCCCGGACCCCCTTCTCGGAGATCGCGCGTCGCATCGACATGTCGAGCGCGACCGTCCACGACCGGGTCGGCAGGCTGGAGGAGGCCGGTGTCATCGAGGGGTACCACGCCAAGCTGAACCCTCGCGAAATCGGCCTCGGCACGTCGGCGTTCGTCGGCCTCCGGGTCCAACAGGGCCACGAGGAGGAGACCCTCGAACGCCTCCGCGAGATAGAGGGCGTCCGCGAGGTCCACCTCACGACCGGCGAGTGGGACGTGCTCCTCCGGGTGTACGCGGCCGACACCGACGAGCTCCGCGAACTGATGTTCGAGGGCATCGCCGGGATGGGCGGGTTCGCGCGCTCCCAGACGATGGTCGTGCTCGGCACCGACTACGACGACCCGGTACTGCCGCTCAAAGACGAGTGACGCGCCGGCACCCCGACCGTCGGGTCGGTTCGGTAGAACGAGTCGAGAGACGCGAACGGGCCGGGAGACGCGGCTAAAACGGAGCTACGGGCGAAGAGAGAGAGAGGCCCGGACCGGGCGGGCGGTGCCGACGGGCGAGGGGGCGGAGCGGGAGACGCTCGGGGAGGACGCGTCCGACTCACACCGAGGGCCGGAGGCCGTTCTCGGCGCCGGTCCCCGACTCGACGAGGGGGTCGCCGCCGCCGCCGTCGTCGTCATCGTCGTCGCGGTCGTCGCCGCCGGCGTCCCGGCGGGCCGCCGAGCGGACGACCAGCACGTTGAGGGCGAGTGGAATCGCGAGGAGGGCGGCGACGGCCGCCGAGACGGCGACTGCTGTCGCCGTGAGGCCACCCAGCGCGACGCCGAAGACGCTGAGCCCCGCGAACACGAGGCCGGCCGTCGAGGTCCGGGCCACGAACGCGTCGGAGACGCCGCGCGCGAGCCACCCCACGACCGCCGGGACGAACGCGAACGCGAATCCGAACAGTCCGGTCAGGAGGGCGACCGCGAACAGAACGAATTCGAGGGTGATGGCATCGGTGCCGACGGCCACGACGTACGCGCCGAGTGCGAAGAACACGGCGATGCCCGCCGTGAGGAGTCCGCCGAGGAGGTTGAGAAGGCCGAGGCCGACGCGGCTGGAAGTCATCGTAGATCGAGCTACTGACGCCGGCCGGCGATATCAATACGTACGGCGGCGCTGGCCGTCGACAGCGTCCCGGACGCGGGGTGGCCGACACCGACGCACGAGACCGGAACGATAAAACGCTCCGCAGACGGCGTTCGGGGTATGGCAACGGTCGCTGAGCGCGTCGGCATGGAGCCCGAGCGGCTCTGGGGCGTGACGGTGCTCGCCCTCCTCGCCGCCCTCGTCGGTGGCTCGGTACTCTTCCCGCGTATCGTCTGGGACGGATTCCTCTGGCACTACTTCTGGGGCCCCGTGCAGGCCGACGCCAACTCGGCGACCTGCGCGGTCATCGACGCCGGACAGGTGTCGTACCTCCGGAGCGCGGACGCCTGTGCGGCCGCCGCGGAGCCGGTCGCCTACCCGGGCTACACCCTCGTCTCCGAGGCGGGCTACGTCGTCACACTCCTCATCGCGTTGATGGGCGTCGTGCTCCTCCTGCGCAAACTGGAGATCGGCGAGGACCGCCCGTTCTTCTTCGCGCTCGTCCCGTTCATGTTCTTCGGGGGCGCCCTGCGCGTCGTCGAGGACGCGAACGACGCGATTCCGGCGGGCGAGGCGCTGATATCCTACCCGCTGAACACGTTCGTCATCAGTCCGGTCATCTACTTCACCGTCTTCTTCATCACCCTCGCGGCGGTCGTCGCGACGGTGTGGGCGGACCGGAACGGCGCCATCGACGACTACGTCCGCCCGCTCGCCGGCGTCGGAACCGCCCTCGTCGGCCTCTGTGTGGGCTACCTGCTCGTGCTCGCGGTCACGGACGCGCAGGGCGTCGAGTTCTACCCGCAGGTGCTCGTCGTCGTCCTCCTCGGGGCGACCGCCTCCGCCGCGGCGACGTGGTGGCTCATCGAGGAGTTCAAACCCGAGATAAACGCCGGCACCGGCCTCATCGGCTTCGTCGTCCTCTGGGGCCACGCCGTCGACGGCGTCGCCAACGTGGTCGGCCTCGACTTCATGCCGGCGCTGAACGCCGGCCGGAACCTCGTGCCGAAACACCCCGTCAACCAGTTCGTCGTGGACTTCACCGGCTCCGTCCTCCCCCAGTCGATTCTCGCGGTGACGGGCGACGCGTGGCCGTTCCTGCTCATCAAGCTCGTGGCCGCCACCGCGGTCGTCTGGCTGTTCGACGACACCGTCTTCGAGGAGTCGCCGCGCTACACCATCCTCATGCTGGTCGCCATCGTCGCCGTCGGTCTCGGCCCCGGCACCCGGGACATGCTCCGCGCGACGTTCGGCGTCTGACGGCGGCTCGATTTCGGCTGTTTTCGATAGACTGACGACCGGCCGAACAGTCGTCACGACGACGACAGCCGAGCGACCACTAGCGACGACGGCGAACCAGCCGCCAGGGCGGGACTCCGGAAGGGGCCGACCTCCCGACGAACGCGGCCGACGCAAGCACCACAGGCGAGCGAGCGGAGCGAGTGAGCCGAGGAGCACCGCGAGGCCCCGGAGTCGAGAGGTCGGGGGCTTCCGAGGGTCACAGACTCGGATGAGTCAGTATCGCACCGAGCCTCTCCCAGGAACGTATCCGACAGCACTTAGCCGACCCACCGCCCACCACCGGACGAATGAGCGACACGAGCGAGCCGCGCATCCTCGTCACCAACGACGACGGAATCGACGCTCCGGGCATCGCATCGCTGTACGAGGAACTCTCCGCGCTCGGCGAGGTGACGGTCGTCGCGCCCGCGACGAACCAGAGCGGCGTCGGCCGCACGCGCAACGGCCGCGCCACCGTCCGCGAGCACCCGTGGGGGTACGCGCTGGCGGGGACGCCAGCCGACTGCGTCGCGTTCGGTCTCGGCGGCGGCCTGGCCGACGACGACATCGAGGCGCCCGGCGTCGACGTCGACGGCACCGCGACGCACCCCTTCGACGTGGTCGTCTCCGGCGTCAACGACGGCCCGAACGCCGGCAACTACGTCGTCGGCCGCTCCGGGACGGTCGGCGCCGGCATCGAGGCCGCTTTCCTCGGCGTCCCCGCCGTCGCCGTCTCCGCCTACCACACCGAGCTGTTCCACCCCGACGCGGAGCAGTACGACTTCAACCGACCGGCTCGGGTCGCCCGCCGGTTCGTCGAGAGGGGGCTCGAATCGGGCGTCTTCGACGAGGTGGACGTGTTGAACCTCAACGCACCCGTCGACGCCGAGCCGACCGGGACGCGGGTCACCCGGCCCGTCGCCGACTACGGCCAGCGCGTGAGCTTCGAGGCTGCAGACGGCGGGGAGTCGGTGTCGGAGAGCGAGGAGGACAGGGGGAGCGCGAGCGACGAAGACGAACGTGCCGTCCGACTCGTCGATCGCTCCTGGCCCCACATCGAGGGGTTCGAGAACCCCTTCCCCGGCGCGGAGGAACACCGCCACCGCTACCCGGAGGACGGCGACCGCGTCGCGATGATGGACGGCGCGGTCAGCGTCTCGCCGCTGTCGGTCGGCCACGAACACCTCGACTCGGCGACGCTCGCGGGGCTGGTCGAGGACGTCGACCTCGGTTGATTGGCGGTGCGCGAGAAGAAAGGCGAGTCAGTCGTCGCCGGCGTCGGCGACCTCTGCCGCGTCGGGGGCATCCTCTCGGGCCTCCCGGCGCCGCGCGTAGAGGTAGGTCGCGACGGCGGTGACGAACCAGACCGCGGCGCCGACGCGGACCGCGAAGGAGGCCCACTGGCCCCACGAGGAGAGCTCGACGGCCATCGAGAGGAGGGCGACGACGGGGGCGCCGACGACGATGGTGAGGACGAACGTCGTCTGCATCACCCAGCCGAAGTCGACGCCGTCCGGGTCGGTTCGCTCGACGGGTTGCACGGATGCGTGTTCGGCGCCGGCGGCTAAGGCGTGCCGGTTTCGGCTTCCATTACTTCTGGACCATCACCGGTTCCGGTGCGACTGCGAGCCGGACGGTGCAGTGTCTCGGAAGCCCCGACTTCTGGACTCGCGCGTCTCGCTGTGGTCCTCGTCGCTCACTGCGTTCGCTCCTGCGGTCCTTGCGTCGGCGTGCGTCGTCCAGAAGCCGGCCCCTTCCGGAGCCCCACCCTATCGGATGGTCGGTAGGTCGCCAGCGGCGGATGACCGCTCTCTGCGCTCGGTCCGTCACAACCGCTCGAAGAACTCCTCCAGCGCGGCGTTGAACGCCTCCGGCTGTTCGACCATGGCGAGGTGGGCGGCGTCCTCGACGACGGCGAGGTCGCAGTCCGGCATCTCCTCGGCGAGGAACTCGTGGTAGTACGGCGGCGTGAGTTGGTCGTGCTCGCCGACGACCGCCAGGGCCGGCACGTCGACGTCGCCGAGGCGGTCCCGAACGTCGAACACGTGGCAGGTGTGGAAGTCCCGACTCGTCACAGCCTGCCCGGCCTCCAACATCGCCTCTCGGGACTCCGACAGATACCGCTCGTCGGGGTCGTGGAACAGCCGGTCGGGCGCGTGTAGGAACTCGACGGCGCGTTCGAAGTCGCCCTCCAGCCAGTGGAGCAGGTCGTCGAGGACGGCCAGTCGCGCGCCGGTGCCGGCGAGGACGAGTCCGTCGAGGTCGAGATCGCCGCCGCGTTCGAGCGCGACGGTCATCGCGACCGCTCCGCCGAGGGAGTTGCCGACGAGTACGCGCGCGTCGGTCTCGCGGGCGACCGCGACGACGTCGTCGGCGTAAGCGGAGAGACAGCCGTACCCGGGGTCGGCGTCCACGTCCTCGCTCTCGCCGTGACCGCTCAGGTCCAGCGCGACGACCGGCCGCCGGTCGGCCAGCCGCGACTGGGCCTTCCAGACCCCGCTCGACCCGCCGCTCCCGTGGATGCAGAGCATCGCCCCCGGTTCGCTCCCGCCGTTCCCGTCCCGGTCGCCCGTGTCCTCGCCGTCCCCATCGTCCCCTCCCGATCTGTCGAACCGTCGGTAGACCGTCCGCCGTCCGTGGTGTGTGACCCCGTCCATGCCACGACCGACGGGGTGGGAGTGCAAAGAGACCACGGGTCACCGAACCGAGCGACTGAACCCACCAGCCAACCCCGAACCGCTATTCTACCGAACGAAGTCTGACCGGACGCCGTCACCCGATTACGCTAGCGAAGATTTATATTCTTCGGACCCTAACTTAGGGTTAGGTATAGTATGAGTCTCCAGCAGTTCGCCAATCCCGACGAGCGTTTCCTCCGTCGCTACGAGTACGACGACCAGTGGGTCGTCGCGGGCGACCTCGGCGTCGCGGACGACCGTGTCGATGTCGACGTGGTCGGGTCGACGGCGATCGTCGTCGTCGAGCGCGAAGACGAGGCCGAGGCCGAGTTCGAGTTCGAACTCCCCGGTGCCGAGGCGGAAGTGCTTATGCGAAACGGCGTGCTCACCATAACCGGTAGCAGATAACCACGACGTCGGCGACGACCGACCTGACCTGTAAACGTCCCGTCGCGTCTCCGACCCGGATTCCGATTATTCAGTCATGAAACTCACCGTCAAACCCCTCAAACAGAAGGACGCCGGCCGCGGACTGGCCGCGATCGACCGGCAGGCCGCCGACGAACTCGGTCTGACCGGAGGCGACTTCATCCGCATCGAAGGCAAGGAAGGCACCGCCATCGCCCGCGTCTGGCCGGGCTACCCCGAAGACGACGGCAGCGGCGTCGTCCGCATCGACGGCCGACTCCGTCAGCAGGCGAACGTCGGCATCGACGACAAGGTGTCCGTCGAGAAGGCCGACGTCAAGCCCGCCGAGGAGGTCGTCATCGCCCTCCCGCAGAACCTCCGCATCTCGGGCAACGTCGGTCCGCACATCCGCGACAAGCTCTCGGGTCAGCCCGTCACGAAGGGCCAGTCCGTCCAGATTCCGTTCGGCTTCGGCTTCATGGCCTCCCAGAGCCAGTCCGTCCCCCTCAAAATCGCGAAGACGAAACCCAGCGGAACGGTCGTCATCAACGACTCCACCGACGTGCAGATCAGCGAGAAGCCCGCCGAGCAGATTCGCGGCGCCCCGAGCGGCGCCACCGGCGACGGTCCCGACGTGACCTACGAGGACATCGGCGGCCTCGAAGGCGAACTCGAGCAGGTCCGCGAGATGATCGAACTGCCGATGCGCCACCCGGAACTGTTCAAGCGCCTCGGCATCGAGCCGCCGAAGGGCGTCCTCCTCCACGGGCCGCCCGGCACGGGGAAGACGCTCATCGCGAAGGCCGTCGCCAACGAGATAGACGCCTCCTTCCACACCATCTCGGGCCCCGAGATCATGTCGAAGTACTACGGGGAGTCCGAGGAGCAACTCCGCGATATCTTCGAGGAGGCCACGGAGAACGCCCCGGCCATCGTCTTCATGGACGAGCTGGACTCCATCGCCGCCAAGCGCGAAGAGGCCGGCGGCGACGTGGAGCGCCGGGTCGTCGCCCAACTACTCAGCCTGATGGACGGGCTGGAGGAGCGCGGGCAGGTCGTCGTCATCGGCGCGACCAACCGCATCGACGCCATCGACCCCGCGCTCCGTCGCGGCGGCCGCTTCGACCGCGAAATCGAAATCGGCGTCCCCGACCGTGAGGGCCGCAAGGAAATCATGCAGGTCCACACGCGGAACATGCCGCTCGCGGACTCGGTGAACCTCGACGAGTACGCCGACAGCACGCACGGGTTCGTCGGCGCCGACCTCGAGTCCCTCGCCAAGGAGGGGGCGATGAACGCCCTGCGGCGTATCCGCCCCGAAATCGACCTCGAGGCCGACGAAATCGACGCCGACGTACTCGACGCCCTGCAGGTCACCGACGACGACTTCAAGGAGGCGATGAAGGGTATCGAGCCCTCCGCGCTCCGCGAGGTGTTCGTCGAGGTGCCGAACGTCACTTGGGAGGACGTCGGCGGCCTCGAAGGGACGAAGAAACGCCTCCGCGAGACCATCCAGTGGCCGCTCGACTACCCCGAGGTGTTCCAGGCGATGGACATGGACGCCGCGAAGGGCGTGCTGATGTACGGCCCGCCCGGCACGGGGAAGACCCTGCTGGCGAAGGCCGTCGCCAACGAGTCCGAGTCCAACTTCATCTCGGTGAAGGGGCCCGAACTGCTCAACAAGTTCGTCGGGGAGTCAGAGAAAGGCGTCCGCGAGATATTCAAGAAGGCCCGCCAGAACGCGCCGACCGTCATCTTCTTCGACGAGATAGACGCCATCGCCACCGAGCGCGGGCGCAACTCGGGCGACTCGGGCGTCTCCGAGCGCGTCGTCTCCCAGCTCCTGACCGAGTTGGACGGACTCGAAGCCCTCGAAGACGTGGTCGTCATCGCCACCACGAACCGTCCCGACCTCATCGATTCCGCCCTGCTGCGGCCCGGTCGGCTGGACCGCCACGTCCACGTGCCCGTGCCCGACGAGGAGGCCCGCCGGAAGATATTCGAAGTCCACACGCGGAACAAGCCGCTCGCGGACGACGTGGACCTCGAGAAGCTCGCTCGCCGCACCGAGGGGTACGTCGGCGCCGACATCGAGGCGCTGGCCCGCGAAGCCGCGATGAACGCCTCCCGCGAGTTCATCGAGTCGGTCTCCCCCGAGGACATCGAGGGCGGCGTCGGCAACGTCCGCATCACGATGGACCACTTCGAGGACGCCCTCGACGAGGTCGTCGCGAGCGTCACCGAGGAGACCAAGCAGCGCTACGAGGAGATCGAAGAGCGCTTCAAGAAGAGCGAGGTCCAGAAGGAGGGCGAGGAAGCGATCGGCCGGACCTTCCAGTGAGCCTTTCTTCGCCGAGGGCTCCGCGAGCGCGCTGATGCACACTCGCTCGGACACGCCGGTAGAAGAGCTTCGTGAGGGAGAACCCGCTCGTTCGGGCCTGCCGGCCCTCGCTCGCGGTACGACGTCAGCGCGAGTCCTGTCGCAGTAACGTCCGGCGGCTACTTCTCCGACACCTCCCGTTCTACTTCCGCTCTCAGTCCCGCCGCGACGACCGTGTCGTGTCGCTCCGGGACGAACGGTTATCAGTGAGGACGGGACCACCTCGCGGCGTGACCTGAGCGTCGCCGCGCGACGGACGGCGGGTGTCCGGCACGCCGTCGCGCGGGCGGGAACGGTGTCGGCTGTTCGCTCCAGTGACCCCCACCAGGTGAGCCTACGCCCGGTCGGCGTCGACCGTCAGGTGGAGTTCGACCTGCCCGCTGTCGCCGAGTTTCACGCCGGGGTAGCGCTCGCGCAGTTCGTCGGCGAGCCCCACGTCGACACGCACGGTCGCAGTTTTCTCGTGGGTCTCGTGGTCGTAGTCGTACTCCGAGGAGACGTACTCCGTCTCCACGTCCAGCAGTTCCTGTACGTCGTCGGAGACGGCCTTCGCGAGGTCGGCCATCTCCCCGTCGACGTTGCGCACCATCTCTTCGACGTCGCCTCCGTCTGCATCGGAATCGCTCATGCGAGTCGAACGAAGGAGTCGACCGACGTAGGTGCTGTTGCCGGTCGCGCCGCGACCGAGCGAGCGGCGCCGCTCCCGGACGAATCCGGGCGCAGTCCGCGTCGGTGCCCGACCTGCGACCGACGGCAGGGTTATCGTTCGGGCGCCGCGGGCCGGTAGTACGACGCGGCATCGTACCCGTCGGCTGTGCGCCCTCTAGCTCCGTCCAGCGGTCGGTGTCGACAGTCACGGCCGGAACGGAGGGTTGCGAGGGAGTACGCGGTCGGGCCGCGTCGAGGCAAGACGGCCGAAACCTATCTTCCGACCCGGTCCTACCGGCCGGTATGCACCTCCTCGTCGTCGGCGGGAACGGGTTGATCGGCCGCCGGACGTGTCGCGCCGCGGTCGACCACTCGGCCGTCGAGCGCGTCACCAGCGTCTCGCGGAGCGGCCGGCCCGCGGACGCCGGTGAGTGGGTCGACGGCGTGCGCTGGGTCGCCGGTGACGCCCTCGACCCGGCGGGCTGGCGGTGGGCGCTCCGCGACGCCGACAGCGTCGTCCACTCGGTCGGCATCGTCGAGGAGTCTCCGAAGGAAGGAGTCACCTTCGAGCGTATCAACGGCGACGCCGGAGTCGTCGTCGGCCTCGAAGCGGAGCGAGCCGGCGCCGACGCGCTCGTCCTGCTCTCGGCGGCGACGAAACCGCCCCGGACGCGTGACGCGTATCTCGACGCGAAGCGCCGAGCGGAGCGGTCGGTCGCCGACCTCGACCTGCGGACGGTGGCGCTCCGTTCCGGTGCCGTGTACGGCGCCGGCGACCCCCACTTCCCGTGGCTCCTCGACCGCGCGTTCGCACTCGTCGACCGGGTCGACACGCTGGGCCGGCGGGTCGAACACCGTCCGCTCCCGGTCGAGACCGTCGGTCGTGCGGCGTTGCGTGCCGCGCTCGACCCGACGTGTCGAGGCGTCCACGACGCCGACGCGATACGGGCGCTCGGGAGCGACGGCTGAGTTCCGGGTCGGGCCCACCGCGGAATCCACACCCGTTTTTAGGGCGCGCCGGAAAGGACCGGGTAATGGACGACGACCTTCGCGAGCGCGTGCGGACCGAGGCGGAGAAACACGCGCTGTTCAACGCGGTGAAGTACGAGAGCGAGGCCGACGTGGGCGCCGTGATGGGGCCGCTGATGGGTGAGAACCCCGACTTTCGGCCACACGGCGACGAGATTCCGGGCGTCGTCGGCGGCGTCGTCGCCGACGTGAACGCGATGGACGGGGAGGAGCGGCTGGAGCGCCTCCTCGAACTCGACCCCGAACTCGTCGCCGAGTTGGAAGAAGAGGAGCAGGAGGACGAGCACACGCTCCCCGACCTGCCGAACGCCGGCGAGTACGAGGAGATTCGGATGCGCCAGGCGCCGAACCCGAACGGCCCGTGGCACATCGGCCACGCGCGGATGCCCTCCGTCATCGGGACGTACAAGGAGCGCTACGACGGGTCGTTCGTCGTCCGCTTCGACGACACCGACCCGGAGACCAAGCGCCCGGACCTCGACGCCTACGACGCCATCCTCTCGGACATCGAGTACCTCGGCTTCGAGCCCGACGAGGTCATCCGCGCCTCCGACCGCGTGGAGACGTACTACGACCACGCGCGCGAACTCATCGACCTCGGCGGGGCGTACACCTGCTCCTGTTCCGGCGAGGAGTTCTCGGACCTGAAGAACAGCGCCGAGGCCTGCCCGCACCGCGACAAGGACGCGGAGACGACGCGTGAGGAGTTCGAGGCCATGGTCGACGGCGAGTACGGCGCCGGCGAGATGGTGCTCCGCGTCCGGACAGACATCGAGCACAAGAACCCCGCCCTCCGGGACTGGGTCGCCTTCCGGATGATAGACACGCCCCACCCGCGCGAGGAAGCGGCGGAGTACCGCTGCTGGCCGATGCTCGACTTCCAGTCCGGCGTCGACGACCACCTCACGGGCGTCACCCACATCATCCGGGGCATCGACCTGCAGGACTCCGCGAAGCGTCAGCAGTTCGTCTACGACTACTTCGACTGGGAGTACCCGGAGGTCATCCACTGGGGTCACGTCCAGGTCGACGAGTACGACGTGAAGATGTCGACGTCGACCATCAAGGAGCTCGTCGAGGGCGGGGAGCTCGCCGGCTGGGACGACCCGCGCGCGCCGACCATCAAGAGCCTGCGACGGCGGGGTATCCGCGGGTCGGCCATCGTCGACGCCATGATCGAACTCGGCACGTCGACGAGCAACGTCGAGCTATCGATGTCGGCCATCTACGCGAACAACCGCGAACTGGTCGACGACGGGGCGAATCGCTACTTCTTCGTCCGCGACGGCGTCGACAAGCAGGTCGTCGGCGGTCCCGAGGAAGGGAAGCCGCCGCTGCATCCCGACCACCAGGACCGCGGCCCGCGCGTCATCCCGGTGACCGGCGGCGTGCGGGTCGAACCCGAGGACGTACCCACCAACGGCGAGCGTGTCTGGCTCAAAGGGTACGGCTGCGTGCGTCACACCCGCGACGCCTTCGAGTACACCGGCGACGACATCAGCGCGGTGCGCGAAGAGGGCGTGCAGGTCGTCCACTGGGTGCCCGCCGAGGGGAGCGTGCCGACCCGCCTCCGCACCCCCGACGGCGACGTGGAAGGCGAGGCCGAACCGGCGTTCGCCGAGGTCGACGCCGACGAGATGGTGCAGTTCGAGCGCATCGGCTTCGCTCGGGTCGACGACCACGGCGAGGACGAGAGCGTGGCGTACTTCGCGCACAAGTAAGTACGAAACAGAGTCGCTGTATAGACGACTTCGGACGCCGCCTTCGACGGCAGTCTTCGGGTAACTCGGACTCCCTCGGCGGCGAGTCCGGAGAGGCCGCAGCACGTCGTAGCGCACGCCTCGGGACACCGAACCGGTGTCGACGGACACCGACTCGCCTCCGAACGATTCTACGGACCGCTCACACTGACCGACGGGGGTCGAAGCGTCATCGCTTCCGAATCGGGAGTCCGCTTCATCCCGGAGGACTCGGTTCGTAACTCCGCGAGCCATCCGTTTTCGATTCGAGCCCGGTACGGAGATGAACTGCGCAGACGTATACAAGTCCGACACTGACCAGTCCCGGAGACTCGCTCACGGGCGCGTTCTCGTCTGCGAGAACGTTTCCGAGCCGGGACATGAGGGCTGGCGGTGACGGAGCGTGCTCACATGAGCGACCCGTCGAATCACGATTCACACCACACGAGCGGCGACCGACATCAAGAGGCAGGCGACGACCGCATCGACCCGAGCAAGGGCGGACCGGACGAACGCGAAATCACAGCGGCCCAGCGCCGACCGGATGGGAACGAGGGCTACCCTGCCCCGACCCACGGCCAGGGTTCCCACGAACGCGCCGTCCACGGTGACCGGGGTGAACACGATGGACGCGGCGGGATACACGCCGGTCACGAAGCGATGTTCCGTCGGCGCTTCTTCGTCTCGGTAGTCCTCTCGATACCTGTCCTACTGTACAGTGAGGGGCTTCAGCGCCTGCTCGGGTTCTCCGCACCCGCGTTCCCCGGGAGCGAGTGGGTGAGCCCGCTGTTCGCCACGGTTATCTTCGCGTACGGTGGGGTGCCCTTCCTCCGAATGGCCGTGCCCGAAGTCCGGGCGCGTGAGCCAGGGATGATGACGCTCGTCTCGATGGCCATCACCGTCGCGTTCACCTACAGTCTCGCGACCGTCGTGACGCCCATCGGGATGGACTTCTTCTGGGAGCTGGCGACGCTCGTCGACATCATGCTGCTAGGCCACTGGATCGAGATGCGCTCGGTTCGGCAGGCCTCCGGTGCGCTCGACGAACTCGCCGCGCTGCTTCCCGACACCGCCGAACGAATCGGTGAGGACGGAAGCGTCGAGGAGGTCCGCGTCGACGACCTCAGGACGGGTGACCTCGTACTGGTCCGCCCCGGTGGGAGCGTCCCCGCCGACGGTGTCGTTGAGGACGGCGACTCCGACGTGAACGAGGCGATGGTCACCGGCGAGTCCAAGCCGGTCTCGAAGGAGGGCGGCGACGAGGTCATCGCCGGCACCATCAACGGCGAGGGGAGCCTCCGTGTCCGGGTCACAGCCGTCGGCGACGACACCGCCCTCTCGGGTATCATGCGACTCGTCGCGGAGGCACAGTCGAGCAAATCTCGAACCCAGGTACTGGCCGACCGTGCGGCGGGCTGGCTGTTCTACGCGGCCATCGCGGCCGCTGCCGTCACCGCCGTCACCTGGACCGTCGCCGTCTCGTTCGACGTCGAGGTCGTCGAGCGCGTCGTGACGGTGCTGGTCATCGCCTGCCCCCACGCGCTTGGTCTCGCTGTTCCGCTCGTCATCGCCATCAACACTTCGCTGGCGGCGCAGAACGGGATGCTCGTCCGCGACCGCATCGCGATGGAGGAAGCCCGAAAACTCGACATCGTGGTGTTCGACAAGACCGGGACGCTCACGCGCGGCGAACAGGGCGTCGTCGCCGTCGAGACCGTGGGAGGCGTCGACGAAGACGAAGCACTCGCGCTCACGGCCGCCGTGGAGGGTGATTCGGAGCACGTCATCGCGCGAGCGATTCGGACGGCCGCTCACGAGCGCGGCCTCCCACTTCCCGAACCGACTTCGTTCGAGGCCATCAAAGGCCGAGGCGTCCGCGCGACCGTCGACGGCGAGACGGTCCACGTCGGCGGACCGAACCTCCTCGTAGCGCTCGACGTCGAACCGGCCCCGGAACTCGCCCGGTTCGCCTCGGAGGCGGGTGCGAACGCACAGACGGTCGTCTACCTCGTCCGCGAAGGGGAGGCTGTCGCGGCGGTCGCGCTCGCGGACGTCGTTCGCGAGGAGAGCCGCGCCGCAATCGAGGCACTTCACGACCTCGGCGTCGAGGTGGCGATGCTCACCGGCGACTCCGAGGACGTCGCCCGGGCGGTCGCGTCCGACCTCGGCATCGACACGTACTTCGCCGAGGTGCTTCCCGAGGACAAAGACTCGAAGATCGCCGAGCTACAGTCACGGGGGAAGCGCGTCGCGATGGTCGGCGACGGCGTCAACGACGCGCCCGCACTCACTCGCGCCAACGTCGGCATCGCCATCGGGAGCGGCACCGACGTCGCGGTCGAATCCGCTGACGTCGTCCTCGTGCAGAACGACCCGCGGGACGTGGTCGGCCTCATCCGCCTCTCGCGGGCGAGCTACCGGAAGATGCAGCAGAACCTGGTGTGGGCGGCCGGCTACAACGTGTTCGCCATCCCGCTCGCGGCCGGCGTCCTCGCTCCGTGGGGCATCCTGCTCTCCCCGGCCGTCGGCGCGTTGCTGATGTCGCTGTCGACCGTTATCGTCGCGGTCAACGCACAGACGCTCCGCCGGACCGAGTTGGCGGAGTCGAGCCAGAGCGTGACTCACGACCCGAGTCTCGCCGTCGACGCGAGGCCGGCTGGCTGACGGGGCGAGCGAACGGCCCGAACTACCTCGAAGAACGACTGTTCCGAGACAACCCCATTCTCACACGTAGCCTTCGTTTTCGACGTGACGACTACGCATCGACACGGGGAGGTGAAGTTCGGCGCACGGTTCCCGAGCGACGGTCGGTACCGTCGCTTCCCTCAGGCGAGGCCGGACGGGGAGCTGATTACGGCCGCGTTCGAGGTCTCCGCCGGCGAGTGACCGCTTTGGAATCTGAGCCACAAACCGTGAGACGGTCCAAACAGTACAGGGTAGTACCGTGTCGGAGACGACGATACACCTCGTACTTCGTGCTCGTTCGGATGACGCTCTACAGTTTCGCCTGAGACGGCGAGACCAGCAGGAGTAGTCGTGACGGTGAACACAAACGGCGGAGGACTCTCGGGTCGGTTCTTCCGTTGGCTACTCGTCGACGCGAGTCGCCTGTGGGTTGCGGCGTACGTGCTCGGAGGGATTACTCTCCTCTCTCTCGTACTCGCTGCGGTCGGCTTTCTGACGCCGGTCCCTTCGAGCCCGATGTACTTCCTCTACAGCGCGATACTGGGCGGGAACCTCACGCTCATCACGGTGGTCATCTCCATCAACCAGCTCGTCCTCTCTCGGGAACTGGGTGCGCCCGGCGACCTCCGGGAACGGATAGAGAAGGCGGACGCGTTCCGGGAAGACGTCGAGCGGATTACCGGAGACGCGGCGAGTCCGGTCGCGCCGGCCGACTTCCTCCTCCGTCTCCACGAGTCGCTGGCAGAGATGGCCGAGGCGCTCTCCGAGGCGACACGAGACGACGGCCGAACCGACGAGCTGGCCCGTAAAGTCGAGGAACTGGCCGGTGACCTCGAATCAGACGCGAACGACGTCGTTAGCACCATCGACTCGAGCGAGGGCGGGGATGGACGCTCGGCCTCGAGTCGCGTCTTCGAGGTCGTCGCCGCGACGCTCGGAACCAATCACGCGGGTCAACTCCGTCGAATCGACCGCTTGCTCACCTCGGAACGGGACGCTCTGACGAACCGGCAGCGCGAGCACCTCGACGCGCTCCGGGAGCTCCTGCTCTACATCGACGTCGCCCGGAAGTACTTCCGGACCGTCTACACCGAGAAGGAGCTGTCGTACTTCTCCCGAGTGATGCTGTACGTCGGGATTCCGGCCGAGGTCGCGACGGCGGCGATGCTCGCCATCTACGGCGGCGTCGAAGTCGGAATTCTCCAGCCGAACGGGTTGCTTCCGGTCGTCGTCGTCACGCTGGTCGCCGGGTTCGCCCCGCTCGCGGTGCTGTTCGCCTTCGTCCTCCGACTCGCGTGGGTCGCACAGCGAAACGCCTCCGTCGCTCCCTTTGCAGGGGGCGAATCGGGGTACCCCTGACACGCCCCCGACTCCTGCCCGGCGCCGATAGTCCGGGACGTTACTGCCCGGACAGCCGACGACGCCGAGACTCGAACTCCTCCTCGTCTATCTCCCCTCGCGCGTACTCCTCGCGGAGGGTCTCCATCGCCGAGTCGGGATGGGACGCTTCACGCGTGGTGAGCAGCCAGTAGACGAGCGCCACGGGGAGCGCGACGAGGAGGGCCATCCAGAGGAGGCCGACGAACATCATGCCGAACCCCCAGGCGCCCATCCCCATCCAGCCGCCCCACATGTGGGGCATCCACCGGCCACCACTGAACTGGTTCCCGGCGGCGGCCGCCATGCCGAGCACGAACACAGTTAGGAGGGCGAGCCCGCCAGCGGTCCAGGTGAAGAGCTGCTTTGCAGTTACCATCGTCTACTCACCTATCTAGCGATAGCATCCGGTCGGGGATAACTGCGCGGCGCAATTCCCACGCGTTAGGAACGCGGCCGACAGGTGGCTCGTCGGTCGCTTCGGCTCCGGTTACCGATACTCGAACACCCGTGCCATCCCCGCGTGGAGGTGGTACAGGTTGTGGCAGTGGAACAGCCACTCGCCGGGGTTGTCGGCGACGAAGTCGAACGTGACCTCCCCCATGTGACCGGGGACGAGCACGGTATCCTTGACCGCATCTCCGACCTGGAAGAAGTGCCCGTGGAGATGCATCGGGTGGAGCACCGGACTTCGGTTCGCCATCCGGACGCGGACGTGGTCACCCTCGGCGATTCGGAGCGGGTCCGCGTCCGGGTACGTCTGCCCACCGATGGCCCACGAATACGACCCGCCACCGCCAGCCGAGAGCGTCAGGTCGAACGTCCGGTCCGGTCGGCCGTCGACGCCCTCGACGGGTGAGAGCGCACGGAGGTCCGAGTAGCGAAGCCGACTGCCGAACGACTGCAGTGCCGTCGGCGAGCTATCGCCGTCACCGGCTCGGAGAACCGCTCTCGCCGGGGGTTCGTTCCCGTCGACCGCCGAGGCGCGAATCTCCCACGAGCCCGGTTCGGCCACCTCGGCGATGGCGTCGTAACGCTCCCCGGCACCGAAGACGAACGACCCGGCACTGACCGGTTCGACCGGCCGCCCGTCCGCGTGGGAAACCGAGAGGTCGTGACCCGCGACACCGACCTGGAACACCGTCGCGCTGGAGGCGTTGATGAACCGGAGTCGAACCCGTTCACTCTCCTCGACGGTGAACTCGGGCGGGTCCGAAGGGAGGTGCCCGTTGACGAGGAGTCCTTCGTACGGCGGTCGCGTGTCGCCCATCATGCCACCGGACCCGCCCATCCCACCAGAACCGCCCATGCCGCCACCGAACCCCTCTGGTAATCGCGGCTCACCGGGGAGGAAATCGTCGAGGACGAGGACGAACTCACGGTCGTACTCGACGTGGGGGTCCGACTCCTCGATAATCAGCGGCCCGTAGAGTCCCCTGTCCAGCTGTAGTCCGACGTGGCTGTGGTAGAAGTACGTCCCCGCCGGTTCGGCTCGGAACGTGTACTCGAACGACGACCCAGGGTCGATGGGGGGCTGGGTGAGGCCGGGGACACCGTCCATCGCGTTCCTGACCGGAACGCCGTGCCAGTGGACCGTCGTCTCCTCCTGCAGGTCGTTAGTGACGGTCGCTCTGAGCACGTCCCCTTCCGCGACCCTGAGTTCGGGGCCGGGGACGCCGTCACCGTACGCCCACGTGTTCCACGAACGGTCGGCGGTGACCGAGTGTGACCCGCCGGTCGCTCGCAACTGGACCGTCCGGTCGGGTTCCATCCGGGAGTCGGGAGCGGCAGTCGATTCCGACGCGCTGTCGGTCGTGGTTCCGTCGTTACTCCCGAGCGGGGTACTCGCACTACAGCCAGCGAGCGCGGCGAGCGAACCGGCGGTCAACGAGCCGAGCAACTCGCGTCGGGTCCACGTGGGGGAAGGCGGCGTTCGTCTCATTTCGGTATCTGTGGGGACTGGTTCGGTCGTCGACGACGGGAGCCGGGTTCGTCGATTCACCAACCGGCAACTGTTTTCGACGGGGAACGTAGTCCTCGCTTCGAGTTGGTATTGTGTGCTTATCCCACTATTGGCTTGGATTCGAGAGGTCACCCGGTTGCGGTCCTGAAGGGGGAGAGCCGACAGCGGACGGCAAAACCGCCGTCATCGGTACGTTGGCCTTCGTCGCCTGGGACCACAGTCGACAGACGAACGCACCGAAGCAGTGTCGCACTCCGACCGCTGAGGCGCCAGGCTTCGGTTCGTATCGTGGACCGGCCTGCACCTTAACAATCGAAAGTACGGCGGGGGAGTCGGGACCGAATCAGAGCCACAATAGGGTAGAGGGAGACGGCCGTTGTATTGTATGCAATGTCATCAGTCAGCGAGCAGTTCGAGGGTTCGATGGAGGAGTGTATCGACAACTGTCACGAAGCGGTGAAGGTCTGTGAGAACTGCGCCGACGCCTGTGCCGGCCACGGCGAGGACATGGCGGAGTGTATCCGACTCTGCCGCGACGTCGCCGAGATCGCCTCGACGTGCGCGAAGCTGTGCGCCCGCGACTCGCAGTTCAACTCCCAGGTCGCCGAGATTTGCGCGGAGGTCTGTGAGGCCTGCGCCGACGAGTGTGAGGGTCACGACCACGACCACTGTCAGGCCTGCGTCGAGCCGCTCCGCGAGTGCGCGGAGACCTGCCGCTCGATGGCGTAACGCCGGACGACTCCCGCCCTTCCGCTTTTTTTAGTTACCGCTGCCGAGCGAACCTCGGCGCGTGAGCGAACAGTATCGGGTGTGCGCTCCGCCAGGGCTAGTGATTCGTGTGTCGAGGGGCACCTCAGTCGAAGAGTCGAACGTTCTGCGGGGAGGTGACTTCCGAATCACAGCCGGAACCGGGTTAGTAGAGCCGCCCGAAAACACGCACCGAGAATGTCAGAGACCGCCGGTCTCGACATCGGTGTATCGCCGCTCCAGTCGCCCGGAGGAGTCGCCGAACTCGTCGGCGCGATAGAGCGGGCGTTCGAGCCTGCACGGGAGGTACTCGTGCCATTCCTCTCCGACCCGCTCGTCGCCGGCGTGTGGCTGGTGCTCGTACTCGCCTCGGCCGGTACTCTGCGGTGGGACCTCCGGACCAACAACGAGATGCTCGGCTCCATGATGAAGGGCGTCTGGACGCTCTGTGTGCTCTACTCGGGGCCGTTCGGTCTCGCCATCTACTGGTACTCGGGTCGAACGCAGATTCCCAACGACTCGGTCTGGCGGCGCGGCTTTCGGTCGACGAGCCACTGCTATTCGGGGTGTGGCGCCGGAGAGGTCGTGGGCATCACGCTCGCACAGGGAATCCTCGCACTCACCGTCGGCTGGGTTGCGGCCGTCACCTTCGCGTTCGCGTACCTGTTCGGCTACGCGCTCACCATCGGCCCGCTGATGCAGGACGGGGTCGGACTCGGGGAGGCGACGTGGGACGCGCTGCTGAGCGAGACACCGTCGATTACCCTGATGGAGATTTTCGCCATCGGCACCGAACTCCTGCTCGCCAGCCAGACCCACATGGGCGAGATTCTGTTCTGGACGGCCCTCGCGTTCTCGCTCTCCATCGGCTTCCTCGTCGCCTGGCCGGTCAACGTCGTGCTCGTGAAGTACGGCGTCAAGGAGGGGATGAGCAACCCCGCCGAGATGCGCGACGACGCTCAGAGCGCCGCCTGAGTCGCGCTCGGGAGCGGCCGTCGCGCGGACTGTCGGAACGGAGTGGGAACGGAGTGGACACCGTCTTTCGGTCGCCACGACTCGACTACGCCTCCCGTGGCGTATCTCTCGCCCGAGTGAACCGCGAGACGTGACCGGGAGCCGTGACGAGACGCCAGGCACCCCGAAACCGGAATTCGGCCGACGTCCGGGACCGGTACACGAAGGTCGGCACGTCGGTAGGGCTGTAGCCGGGGCGACTGCGGACCTGAGCGGGCCGCTGTCGGGCCAAACCCACTTACCGTGCTGAGACGAAGCCGAACCCGATGGTCGATGGAACCCTCGCCGCGTCGGTCGTCTTCCTCCTCAGCGTCGCGGCGCTCTGGCTCGGTGCGGAGCTGTTCGTCACGAACGCGGCGCGTATCGCCCGGCGATTCGGCCTCTCGGAGCTGGTCGTCGGACTCACCGTCGTCGCACTCGGGACGTCGGCCCCGGAGGTCGCCGTCAGCGTCGACGCCGCGCTCGTCGGGACCGGCGACATCGCCGTCGCCAACGTCGTCGGGTCGAACCTCTTCAACATCGGCATCGTCCTCGGGGGCATCGCGGCAGCCGTAGGCGTCCGGAGCTCTCGCCAGATGGTCCGCCGCGACGGGGCCGTGATGGTCGGGTCGACCGTGCTGGTGCTCCTCTTCCTCCTCGACCTCCGGCTGACCCGTCTCGAGGGCGCGGTACTACTCCTCGCGTTCGCGGGCTACCTCGCCTGGCTGTTCCTCCGGCCCGTCGACGGCGTCGAGTCGAACGGCGGGACCGAGACGGTGGGAGTACGAGCGGCGGTACTCCTGCTGACCGGACTCGGCGTCATCGTCGGCGGCGCGCACTTCCTCGTCGAGTCGGCCGTCGCCATCGCCCGCGCCGGAGGGCTCTCCGAGTGGGTCATCGGCGAGACCGTCGTCGCGGTCGGCACCTCAACGCCGGAGGTCGTCGCGTCCGTCGCCGCCGCGCGGAAGGGGATGGGCGACATCGCCGCGGGCAACCTCATCGGGAGCAACGTGTTCAACGCCCTGTTCATCCTGGGTATCGCGTCCACGCTGACGCCGCTCCAGGTCGTCGACACCGCCATCGGAACCACGACGTGGCTCCTCGGACTCTCGGTCCTCGCCGCCGTGCTCCTCGGGACGAGGGGACAACTCGGACGGCTCGAGGGTGCGGCGCTCGTGGCAATCAACCTCACTCGGTGGATACTCGACCTGCTGTGACTCGGATTCAGCCGGCCGTCGTACCCTGCTCGACTCCCCCGTGGCTCGATGATTCCGTCCGTTTATATTCGGTCACCGGTTCCACGTTCGTGACGGCCCCTCACCCCGGAAACGCCGATAAACGCCCTCTGGGTTTTTCAGACGCGCGAATCCGCGGCCGGCCGCTACGGTCGCCCGGGAAGCAAACAATCGTACACTCCGGGCGGGCTTCGACGTTCGATTCACGAGACGATTGTCAGTCGACAGTTCGGTCGTTCTCGGTTCGGCGGCTATAATCACAGGAGAGACATTCCTCGCGACGAGTCGCGGCGCCGGCGCCGACTATCGACTGTGGAGAGTGTTGCCCAAACCCACACGCTATGCACTATCACGGGCGTAGTGAGGAGCGAGGGGAGGAAGTCTGTCATCCCCATCGACCGTACCACACCTCTCCTCGCACCTCCGTTCCTGTGATTCGAATGTACGGTGAGCGAGGCGTTTCTCGAGGAACTCGTGAAAGCGACGGACGTGCGCGCTGTGGGCCGAAAAGGGAGAGACCGCCGTGGCCGGAGAGTTACTCGGCGTCGATGGACTGTTCGAGGTCGCGCAGGAGGTCCACGTCCGGCGACGAGGTGGTGAACGCGGCGATGAGGCGGGTGACCTCCTCGCGAGACACCTTCACCGACGACTCGGTGAACACTTGGTCGAGGTTGGCGTCGAGGTCGCGGAGCGTGGCGACCGCGAGGAGGTACGGGAGCGCCCACGCCGAGAGGTGGCCCTCGGTCGTGCGGCCGAGCCGGTGGAGGTACTCGCGGGCTTCGCCGCGGAACGAGCGAGCGTGGTCGATGACGCGCTTGACGGCGACGCCGGCGCCGGCGCGGTACTCGGGGGCGAGGATGCGGTCCTGCGGGACGCCGTGGGCGCGGAGCCACTCGGCGGGGACGTACACGTTGTCCTCGTCGCGGAAGTCGGTGTGGACGTCCTTCGCGATGTTGACGAGCTGGAGAAGGAGCCCGAAGCTCTCGGCGCGCTCGCGGAGGTAGCTCTCGGTACCGTCGTCGGTCTCGAGGGCGGTGAGGTTGGTGATGAGGTGACCGACCGTCCCGGCGACGAAGTAGCAGTATCGGTCGAGCTCCTCGCGGTCGGCGATGCGCAGGCCGCGGTCGTCGTCGGAGCGCTCGACGAACGTCGCCATCCCCTCGACGAGCTCGCGGATGGGCGGACGCATCGCCTCCCGCGCGTCGGCGTCGAACGCCTCGTAGGCCCCGAACACGCGGGCGACGTTCTCGACCACGTCCCAGTCGGCCGGGTCGGCGGGTTCATCGGGCACCCACTCCTCGACGGCGTCGACGAACGCCTCCGGGGAGGTGTCGTCCTCCGGGTCGAGGGCGGCGTCGTACTGCGTGAGTAGGCGGGCTTTGGCGTCGTTCGGGATGTGCTTTGCGTCCTCGACGGTGTCGGGCACCCGACAGAGGAGGTAGCCCACGCAGATGTAGCTGGACATGGGCTCGTCGAGCATGTTGATGGAGATGGCGAACGTCCGCGACACGTCGTCGACGACGCCGTGACACCACTCCAGTGGGGGGCCGGGTGCCGGGGCACTCTCCGAAAGCGTAGATTCGACCATTGTGTCCATTCAGGGAGAGGGCGCCGAAAAACTTGCTGGTGACGGCACATCATCGGGTCTTCGCGTCTCGGAGGGTTCTACCGTCCGATTCTACCGATTTCACGGACGTACGAACGCCCGTCCGAGCGACGGTCCGGCACGGCGCTCCGGGTGGGTCTCGGACCTACTCGCCCTCACGCCGACTCGCGGGGCTCGGGGGCGACCGTCGCCAACCCGACGCCAGCCACGGCGAGGACGAGCGCCCCGACGAACGCGAGCCGGAACGACCCCGTGCGTTCGACGGCCGCGCCGGCGAGGAGCGGGGCGGCGAACGCTCCGGCCAGCGCGACGGCGGTGACGAGCGAGACGGCCGTCCCGGCGACGCTCGGGTCGACGAGTTCGCGGACGTAGGTGAACACGAGGCCGATGGCGAGTTGGACGCCGAACCCGGCGAGCAGCAGGCAGGCGAACAGCGCCGGGACGCCCTCGACGACGAGGAACCCGGCCGTCGCCGAGAGGACGAGGAGGTACGCCCCGAGGACGACCGGTCGGCGGCGCCCACCGAAGGCCCGGTCCGAGAGGACGCCGCTCCCCGAGCGGGCGACGAGCCCGACCGCGGGGAAGACCGCGACGAGAGCCCCGCTCTGACCGAGCGTCAGCGCGGTCGTCTCGGTGAGGTACGTCGGCATCCAGCTGTTGAGAAAGAGGTACAGCCCGTATGCGAGCGTCCCGAGGAGGCTCACCGTCCACACCGCCCGGTTCGCGAGGACGCGACCGAGCGCGGCGCGGTCCGGCGGGTCGCCGACGCCCGCCTGCCGCGGCGGGCCGCCGGCCGCGAACAGCGCGAACCCGACGGCGCCGAGCGCGGCGAAGGCGGGGAACGTCGCCGCCCAGCCGGCCACTTCGGCGACGAGCGGCCCGCCGAACTGCCCGAGCGCGAACCCGAGCGGCGCGCTGGCGGTGAAGATTCCGACCGCCGTCGCCCGACGGTCGGCGTCGACCACGACGCCCGAGAGGGTCGCACCCGCGTTCCAGAGGGTGACGTAGGAGAGTCCGCCGACCACCCGCGCCGCGACGAGGGAGGCGTACGCATCGCCCGTCGCCGCGACGTAGCTCCAGGCGCCGGCGACGAGCAGGGCGAGCGCCGCGGCGCCGACGGCGAGTCGGGCGTCGGTCCGGTCGAGGCCGACGCCGACCGGGACGCTCGCGACGACCGCCGTGGCGTACATCACGCTCACCAGCCACCCGGCGGCGGTCGGCCCGACGGACATGCCGTCCATCAGCAGCGGGGTAACGCTCGCGGGGGCGATTTCGAAGGCGGCGGCGGCGGCCGAGAGGGTGAACAGGCCGGCGACGACGAGCCAGCCGCGGTCGGCCCGACCGGCGCCCCGGGCCGGGTCGGACTCGCCGGAGCCTCCCTGGTCGGCGCCCGTCACGCGTTCACCGACCCCCGGGCGTCGGCGTGTTCGTGTCTGCGACCAGGCCCACCACGTCCATACCCTATCCGCGAAGCCCGGGCGAAAAAGCGTGTCGCGGGCGTGCCAGATGGTCCCACTCCGGGGCCGGAGTCGGTGGTTCGACGCCGACGAGAGAGGCCATCGGACGCTGGCCGAACGCGTGACCCAACTGACGGAACCCCGCCACGACGCCCATGCGGCGGCCTCACACGCCGTGTCTCCATTGAAAGCGCTTTTATGGGGTCACGGACAACGAAGGCGTAGAGCCTGCCCGGGGTTGATGATACTCCTCGTCGGCATGGATATGCGCCACGGCCAGCGTGGTCGGCGCCCGGCGAGGCAGTCGAGCCCGCGAGCAGGAGGAGACCAACAATGCCCGTATACGTAGAATTCGAAGTCCCGGCCGACCTTCAGGAGCGAGCCATCGAGGCCCTCGAGGTCGCCCGAGACACCGGCACGGTGAAGAAGGGAACGAACGAGACGACCAAGTCCATCGAGCGCGGCAACGCCCAACTCGTCTACATCGCGGAGGACGTCTCCCCCGAGGAGATCGTCATGCACCTCCCCGAGCTCTGCGAGGAGAAGGGCATCCCGTTCGTCTACGTGGAGACGCAGGACGACGTCGGTCACGCCGCCGGCCTCGAGGTCGGCTCCGCGGCCGCCGCCATCGTCGACGCCGGCGACGCCGAGGACGACGTCGAAGACATCTCCCAGAAGGTCGAGGACCTGCAGTAAGCGACCATGTCAGCCGAAGAGAGCACCGACGACTCCACCTCCGCCGAGGTCATCGAGGTCGTCGGCAAGACAGGGATGCACGGCGAGGCCATGCAGGTCAAGTGCCGCATCCAGGAAGGCTCGAACCAGGGCCGAATCATCACGCGCAACGTGCTGGGTCCCATCCGCGAGGGGGACGTCCTCCAGCTCCGCGAGACCCAGCGTGACGCGGACTCCATCGGAGGCCGATAATGCCCCAGACTCGAGACTGTGACTACTGCGGCGCCGACATCGAGCCCGGCACGGGCACGATGTTTGTCCGCACGAACGGTACCGTCATCCACTTCTGCTCGTCGAAGTGTGAGAAGAACGCCGACCTCGGCCGCGAGGCCCGCGACCTCGAGTGGACCGAGGAGGGCGGCTCCCGACGCGCACGGAGTGAGGAATAGATGAGCCACCACGACGAACGCACCTTCGTGATGGTAAAGCCCGACGGCGTCCAGCGCGGCCTCATCGGGGACATCGTCTCCCGCTTCGAGGAACGCGGTCTCAAGATGGTCGCCGGCAAGTTCATGCAGATCGACGAGGAGCTCGCCCACGAACACTACGGCGAGCACGAGGGCAAGCCGTTCTTCGACGGCCTCGTCGAGTTCATCACCTCCGGACCGGTCTTCGCGATGGTCTGGGAGGGCGCGGACGCCACCCAGCAGGTCCGCAAGATGATGGGCGAGACCGACCCCGCCGAGTCCGCACCCGGCACTATCCGTGGCGACTACGGGCTCGACCTCGGTCAGAACGTCATCCACGGCTCGGACCACGAGGACGAGGGCGCCAACGAGCGCGAGATCGACCTCTTCTTCGACGAAGAGGAGCTCGTCGACTACGAGCGCTCCGACGCCGAGTGGGTCTACGAAGACGAAGACCACTAAGCACCCACCTTTTTTATCGGGGTCCTCGCGCGGCTTCGCCGCGCTCGAACCCCGACAAAAAACCTGGACGAAAAAAGGCCGCTCGCTCGGCTCTTCGAGCCTCGCTCGCGGTTCTGCGGCCTGGAGACGATTGCCACATACAGCTTCCGCTCCCGTACAGCCTCCACCCCGCACAGCTACCGCTCCGTACAGCGGCCGCATCACCGTTGCGCGGCCCCACCGCCTCGCTACTGCGCCGCCACCACACCGTCGCTGACCCCGCTGATTCTGGTTCCACGTGGAGCCAGGCCACCGCTCCTTTGCGCCTGCCGCACGTCGTAACCCCTATATGGAAGTCACGGCGCACCGCGGATTCGGGGAGGCGTACCCCGAGAACACGGTGAAGGCGGCCGAGCGCGCCGGAGAGCTGGCGGACCGCGTGGAAATCGACGTGCGACGCTGTGGGTCGGGCGAACTCGTCGCGAGCCACTTCGACCGGGTACGGGTCGTCTCCGACGGCACCGGTCGGGTCCGGAACCTCTCGGTCGGCGAACTGGCCGCGCTGTCCGTCCAAGGCTCCGACGAGGGGATTCGGGAGCTCGAAGACGTCGCCGCCGCGGTACCCTCGGACACTGCCATCGCCTTCGACCTCAAGCAGCCGGGAGTCGCGAGCGACACTATCGGACTGGCCGAGCGTATCGACAACGACGTGGTTGTCGCCTCGTTTTACGCCGACGCGCTCTGGGAGGCCCGCGACGTCGACAGCGGGATTCCACTCTCGTATCACTTCGACGTGCGGCTCGACCGGAACATGACGACGGCCCGTCTGCTCGACTGCGAGTACGTCAGCCCGCACTGGTCGCTCGCCCTCGGGACCGACGTCGTCGACCGCGCTCACGACGAGGGGATGAAAGTCGAGCCGTGGGCCGTCGCGTCGTCCGCCGTCGCCGACTTTCTGGGGACGGAGGGCGTCGACAGCCTCGCGGTGACCTCGCCGACGCTGACGCCCGACGACGTGGGGAGACTGGAACGGGCGAGAGTGCTCACCGAGGTCTCGTCGGTGCTCGAACGGCTCCGGGGGCTGGGTCGGTAGTCGGCCGGGGTCGACACCCGCCGGTAGGGTCGATAGCCACCGGTCGTGTCGACCCCCGCCGGTCGGGCCGACATCCGCCTCCCGGGCCGTCGGTACTATCCCCCTGCTGGCCCTCGGCCCGACACGATGGAGATAACGGCGCACCGCGGGTTCGAGGAGGCGTACCCGGAGAACACCGTCGAGGCCGCGAGCCGAGCCGCCGCGGACGCCGACCGCGTCGAGGTCGACGTCCGGCGCTGTGGCTCGGGCGAACTCGTCGCCACCCACTTCGACCGGGTCGGGTTCACGACCGACGGGAGCGGGCGGGTGGGGGAGCTCTCGGTCGACGAGTTGGCCGCGCTGTCCGTCGGCGGCTCCGGCGAGGGCGTCCCGCTGGTCGCGGACATCGCGGCGGCGGTTCCGGACGACACCCCGCTCCGACTCGACCTCAAGGGACCGGCGCTCGGAGAGGACGTCGTCGACCTCGCGCGCGCCGTCGACAACGACGTTCTACTCTCCTCGTTCTACGCCGACGCGCTCTGGGAGGCCCGCGACATCGACGACGAGATTCCACTCTCGTACCTGTTCGACGTACGCGCCGACCGGAACATGACGACGGCCCGGCTGCTCGACTGTGAGTACGTCAGCCCGCACTGGTCGCTCGCTCTCGGGACCGACGTCGTCGAGCGCGCCCACGCGGCCGGGATGAAAGTCGAAGCGTGGACCGTCGCCACCTCCGCGATGGCGCGCCTGCTCGACAGCGCGGGCGTCGACAGCGTCGCCGCCTCGTCGCCGGAGCTCGCCCCCGACGAGGTGCGGGGACTGGACTACGTCGGCGCCCTCGCCGAGCCGGGGGCGACGCTCGAGCGACTTCGAGCGCTGATGCACTGAGCAGACCCAGCACCGACTCGGTGGGGAAACTCGGCGCGAACTGGCCGGGTCGACCGACCGTCCCGATACCCGACCGAACCGAATCTAAAAGCAGGCACGTCACCTCTCTTCTTCCGGCCATGAGCGACGCTGACACACCTCACGATGATGCCAGCCACGACCACGCGGACCACGAGCACCACGGCCACGAGGGGCCCGGATACAGCACCCCACAGGCCGCAATCGAGGAGTCGGAGCCCGAGACGGTGGCGTACGTGATGGGGCTCTACACCGGCACCGACGTGGACGCGCCGGACTTCGTCGCCGTCGTCGACGTCGACCCCGCCTCCGACACCTACTGCGAGATAATCGACCGCGTCGAGATGCCGAACCGCGGCGACGAGCTCCACCACTTCGGCTGGAACGCCTGTTCGTCCTCCTGTCACGTCGAGGGGTTGGAACGGCGCCACCTCGTGGTTCCCGGCGTGCGCTCTTCGCGTCTCCACGTCGTCGACACGAAGAACCGCCGGAACCCGGAGATAGTGAAGGTCATCGAACCCGAAGAGGTGTTCGAACACGACCTGTCGACGCCTCACACCGTCCACTGCATCCCGGACGGGGAGATACTGATTTCGATGCTCGGGGACGCGGACGGCGACCTCCCGGGCGGGTTCCTCCTGTTGAACGACGACTTCGAGGTGACCGGCCGCTGGGACCCGCCGGGCGAAATCGGCATGAACTACGACTACTGGTACCAGCCGCGCCACGACGTGATGATATCGAGCGAGTGGGCCGCGCCGAAGACGTTTCTCCCCGGGTTCGACCTCGAGGACGTGGAGGCCGGGAAGTACGGCCGTAAACTCAACGTCTGGAACTGGTCGGAGCGGGAGGTCGTCCAGACGCTCGACCTCGGGGAGGAGGGCCACATCCCGCTCGAAGTTCGCTTCCTCCACAGCCCCGAGTCGACCCACGCCTACGTCGGCGCGGCGCTGTCCTCGAACGTCTTCCACGTGTACGAGCGCGACGGTGAGTGGCGCGCGGACAAGGCCATCGACGTGGAGTCCCGCGAGCACGAGGACTGGGAGATGCCCGTTCCGGGGCTCGTCACCGACCTGCTCGTCTCCATGGACGACCGCTACCTGTTCTTCTCGAACTGGCTCCACGGCGACGTGCGGATGTACGACGTGAGCGACCCCGCCAACCCGCGGCTCGCCGACCAGCTGTGGGCCGGCGGCCACTTCGGGCCGCGTCACCCCATCGACGGGGAGCGCGCCGTGGTCGGCGGCCCACAGATGCTCCAGTTGAGCCTCGACGGCACCCGCCTCTACTGGACGACCTCGCTGTTCTCCTCGTGGGACGCGCAGTTCTACCCCGAGGAGGGCGAACTGGGGTCGGTGATGCTCAAAGCCGACGTGGACCCCAGAAAGGGGACGATGTCGCTCGACCCCGACTTCCTCGTCGACTTCGGCGACCTCCCGGACGGGCCCGCGCGCGCCCACGAGATACGGTGGCCCGACGGCGACTGCACGAGCGACGTGTGGCTGTGAGCGGGAGCGACGCCGAACGGTTCACCGTCGACCTCCGGTGGCGTTCGGGTCGCGAGGAGCGCATCGCCGTCGACGCCGACGAGACGGTGCTCGACGCGGCCGACGCCGCCGACGTGGCGCTCCCGTTCGGCTGTCGGACCGGCGCGTGCGGGACCTGTACCGGGCAGGTCGTCGCGGGCGAACTGGCGCATCGACGACCGCCGCGAGCGCTCAAAGGACGACATCTCGACGCCGGGTACGCCCTGCTCTGTATCGCCGAACCGCGGGCCGACTCCGAGGTCGAGGTCGGCACCGACGTGGCGGCCGACCTCGTCTCGAACCCGTGGAAGTAGCGGGAGAGCCGACGGTCGCCGACCCGACGACGACGGCTCAGCGCCAGTTCTTCTCGGACCCCTCCAGCGGTTCGGCCACCACGCCGTCCTGCTGGACGATGGACCGCGCGTGGGCCGTACACACGTCACGGTCCGCCTCCCACGGGACGTACACTCGGACGGCCGCCTCGTTCGGACAGCCGTCCTCGGCGCACTCGCTCATGCGCATCGATAGCGCGGCCGGAGTAATCGGTGTGTCGCCGGTCGCTACTTCTCGTACCGCCCGCGCAGGTCGTGGGCGAACGCCGTGCCGTAGCGGTCCACGAGGGGCCGGAAGGCGTCGCCGAGCGCCCGCATGCACTGGCCCGTGGAGACGTAGTCGAGTTCGTCGGCGACCGCGTCCCACGACTCCCCTTGGAGCACCTTCCGGACGAGCAGACGCTCCTCTCGGGGGTCGAGCCCGGTCGAGCCGGGGTCGGTGAGGTGGGCGAGGGCGACCCGGCGGAACGCCTCGGGATGTGTCGAGTAGAGGCCGGGGCCGTAGGAGGAGTCGACGACGATTCGCCAGCCGCGGTCGTCAAGGTCGGGCGCCGAGACGCCGGCGGTCGCACCGAGCGCCGCGCGGGCCACGTCGGCGTCGAGGTCCCGGAGCGGGTCCGAGAGCACCCCGGCCACCCGCCCGCGGAACCAGCGGTCGTGGCGCTCCCGGAGGTCGCGACCGGCGTCGCTCGTCGGCCGGAGCATCAGCGCCGAGTACTCCCCGCTGGTGTCGTTGCGGGAGGTCGAGAGGTGGACCGTGTCGAACCCGTTGCGGTCCCAGAACCGGAGCAGTTCGGGGGTGGCGCCGTAGCCGACACCGAGCCAGTCGGTTTCGGTTCCGAGTTCGGCTTCGACTTCGTCGAGCAGGCGCGAGCCGAACCCGCGCGAGCGGACGGCGTGGTGGGTGGCGATGCGCATCACCCGGTAGCCGACCGGCACCCCCGCGGCCTCGTCGCGGAGTTGGCTCGTGAACACGTCCGGGAGCATGTTCCCGCGAATCCGCCCGCCGTCGTACATCCGCCTCCGGGTGTCGGCGTCGAGCGCACCCTCGCGGGCGAGCAGGGCGACGCTCACGACGTGGCCGTCGTGACACAGCGCCCGGCAGGTGAGGTTCGGGGCGTCGAGGAGGCGCGCGAGGTCGTCGGGTTCGGTCCGGTAGTGCGCCAAGACGAGCAGGCCGAACGCCTCGCGCAGGCGGTGTTCGTCCGCGAGGAGGGTCTCGGGGTCGAGTTCTCGGTAGCTGACCGAGTCGAGCGTCGCGTCGACGACGAGCGGTTTCACCGGCGGTCGTGCGTCGAGCAGGAGCGCCCGGAACGCCCACGACTCGACCGGGTCGCCGGCGGCGTAGCGGATGGGCTTGTCGAGGTGCGTCTCCGAGACGGCGAGCCCCGAGTCGCCGAGGCGGTCGCGAAAGCGCACGGAGAAGCCGCGTCCCGCGCCCTCGTAGCCGTGGACCGTCGTCGCGAAGGCGACCGACGGGGCGTCGAGGAAGCGCGCGAGCAGTCGGACCGGGAGCGCCGCGGCCTCGTCGACGATTACGACGTCCGGGTCCTCCGGGAGCGTCGCGGCCGCCGGCGGTGGAGCGAAGCGAACCCGCCCGCCCGAGGTCGAGGTGAGTGTTCGCGGGTGCTCCGGGTCGGGACCGGCCCCGGCCAGTGCGTCGAGGTCGGGGGCGGCGAGCAACGCGCGGGCGCGGGCGAACACCTCCCGAGCGTTGCGGTACCTCGGCGCGGTCACGAGTACGTCCTTCCCGGCGGCGGCGAGCGCGCCGGCCGCGATGCCGGCGGCGCTCGACTTCCCCCGACCCCGGTCGGCCTCGACGACGACCGCGTGTCCCGGGTCGAGTAGGGCCTCCAACTCGGCGACCGCGTGGCCCTGGTCCGCGGTCAGGCAGGCGCGGTACGCGGCGGCCGGGAAGGCGGCGTCGGTCGGCGGGGCGGGTCGGCGCCCGCCGTAGTCGAGCGTGAGACCCGGGTCGTCCGCGGGCGCCCGCTCGACAGCCCCCTCGTCCACGTCGACGACAGCGACGCCGGGGTGGTTCCGGAGCGTCGCGACGAGCCGGCGCCGGAATCGGCCGTCCACGTCGTCGACAGAGAACGGCGGGACGGCGAGCCCCTCGTCGAACTCGTCCCGCCGGTCGGGCCACTCGTCGAGCGGTGGCGTCAGGAGGACGAGCAGACCCCCGGCGTCGACGGCGCCGACGACCCGGCCGAGCGCGTTCGGCGAGAACCCCTCGTGGCAGTCGAGAACGACGGCGTCGCGGGTCGTCCCCAGCAGTTCGCCGGCGTGAACCGGGTCGACCCGGTCGTAGCGAAACCCCTCGCGCGTCGTCACGATGGTGACGGCGTCTTCGTCGTCTCCGTCTCGGTCTGTGTCCTCGTCCGTGTCGTCGTTACCGTCTGTGGCCTCGTTCGCGTCGCCGTCACCATCGGCGGCCTCGTCGAACCCGGCCGCCGCGAGGGCGTCGTAGGCGGCGTCGATGCCGGCGTCGCGGTCGCCGGCGAACACCAGCAGTCGGCGCTGGCGGTCGCGGACGGCGGCGGCCCGGAGGTCGCGGGCGACCGTCTCGACCGGACTACGAGGGTCGTCACTCATCGGCTCCGGGTTCGCGGGGTCGAACAAAGGGCGTTGCGTTGTTCGGTCTCGCGCGGTCGCGACTCGGGTGAACCGCCGGCGCGGCTCAGGCCTCGTCGGCGAGGTCGTCGAGCTCCTCTAGCTCCTCGAACCCCTCGTCGGCACCGCCGCCGAGGAACTGCTTCGCGGCGAACGCGACGCCGGCGAGGACGGCGAGCACGAGCAGGTACGAGAGGAGTCCGCGGCCGCCGGAGGACTCCTCGTCGCCGTCGACCTCGATTTCGGTGGCCTCGCCTTCGTCGAATTCGGCGTCCTCGTCGGGGACGTAGCCGACGCCCGAGGGGCCGAGCTGGAGGTTGCCGTCGTCGAGGTGGACTTCGATCAGCGTGAAGTTGACCATGTCCGAGGTACGACGAGGCGTCCCTTATCCGTTGTGCCAAAAGTGAGGGGAGTCGGCCGTTCGCCGTCGGCCGTCGGCGCTACTCGAAAAGCGGCCCGGGTCGCCGTCTCACGCGGCTTCTTGTGTCGAGGTCCCACAACGCAATCATGAACGGCCCGATGGACGACGACCGACGGCGCTTCCTCGACGACCTGCTCACGACACCCAGCCCCTCCGGCTACGAGACGGCCGGCCAGCGGGTGTGGCTCGACTACGTCGAGGCGTTCGCCGACGGGGTACGCGTCGACGACTACGGTAACGCGGTGGCGGTCCACGAGGGGAGCGGCGACGGCCCTGACATCGCGCTCGCGGGCCACGCCGACGAAATCGGCCTCATCGTGCGCGACGTGACCGACGAGGGGTTCCTCCGCATCGGCCCCATCGGCGGCGCCGACCGGACGGTGACGAAAGGACAGGGCGTCACCATCCACACCGACGACGGCCCCGTGTCGGGCGTCGTCGGCCAGCGGGCCATCCACCTCCGCGACGTCGGCGAGGAGGAGTACGACGACCTCGACGAGCAGTTCGTCGACGTGGGCGCCGAGAGCGACGCGGGCGCCCGCGACCTGGTCGAGGTCGGCGACCCGGTCACGGTGGAGACGCGGGTGCGGGAGCTGGCGAGCGGTCGCCTCGCCGCTCGAGGGATGGACAACCGGGTCGGCACGTGGGCCGCCGCGGAGGGGTTCCGACGAGCGGTCGAGTCGGAGACGGAGGCGACGGTGTACGCCGTCTCGACGGTCCAGGAGGAGGTCGGCCTGCGCGGCGCGGAGATGGTCGCCTTCGACCTCGACCCGGACGCCGTCGTCGCCGTCGACGTGACCCACGCGACGGACTCCCCCGACTTCGCGCTCCGGCCGAGCGGCCCGGTCGAACTCGGCGCGGGCCCGGCGCTCAAGCGCGGCAGTTCGAACCATCCGGTGCTCGTCGACCTCGCACGCGCGGCCGCGAGCGAGGCAGACATCGAGGTCCAGTTGGAGGCGGCCGGCGTGCGAACCGGCACCGACACCGACGCGTTCTACACGGCCCGGGGCGGCACCCCGTCGCTCTCGGTCGGGGTGCCGAACCGCTACATGCACACCCCGGTCGAGGTCGTCGACACCGGGGACCTCGTCGCCGTCGCCGACTTACTCGGTGCGTTCGTCGACCGGGCGGCCGAGCGAACGTCGTTCGGCGTCGACGTCTGAACGGATACGGCGGACGGCGACGGCGTCCGCCGAGACGGTGGTGTCGGTGCCGACTGTATATCGATACTGCGGGTTCTCGTGACCCGCACTGCCGGATTTCGACACCTAACTATTGCGAACACCCCCTCCCGTCGATAAGTTAAAGTAAGGGAATGTATTGTCTGCGAGTATGCTGGCACCGAGCGTAGATGGGACCCGGATCAAGATACTGACCACCGAGGGCGACCACCTGACCGCCGAGGTCGAGTTGGACGAGTACGACGACGAGGTCGTCGCACAGCTCCACGGCGTCGAATCGCGGGACATCTCGGGGGTCACCGGAGACTGGGCGGTCGTCTGCGACCGGGGAACGAGCTACGTGCAGGCCGCGACGCTGGCCGAGGGCATCCAGTACCGCGCCCGCATCCACGACTACGGCCACGGCGGTCGGGTGACGTTCCCGGACACCGGCGGGTCGGGCATCGCGCCGGCCGACGACTGACACGACGGACACGACCGACGACGACACCGTTCTCCGAACTCGACACGGTCCCGGAGCGACCGCTACGGGTCGTCTCGTCGGGGCCGCGTCCGCCGACGAGACGGCCCGTCGAGCCGGAACGCCGGACCGTCCGTCGGCAGCGTCGCTCGGGGGGGCAAGGGGCCACGCGACTCCGACAGCGTGAGGTCGGGTTCGGGGTCCCGGAGACCGGGGGAGCGTCCCACACGGTCCGGTCGAAAGACAACCGTTAAAAGTCGCCGAAGGGATGCTTCGTGCATGGCCGGAACTATCGAAGCCCTCGTTCCCGGCGGGCAGGCCAACCCTGGCCCGCCCCTCGGGCCGGAGCTCGGTCCGACGCCGGTGAACGTCCAGGACGTCGTCAACGAGATAAACGAACAGACCGCCGCGTTCGACGGGATGGAAGTCCCCGTGACGGTCGAGTACGAGGACGACGGCTCGTTCACCATCGAGGTCGGCGTCCCGCCGACGGCCGCCCTCGTCAAGGACGAGGCCGGGTTCGACACGGGCAGCGGTACGCCCCAGTCGGAGTTCGTCGCCGACATGAGCATCGACCAGGTGAAGAAGGTCGCGGAGCAGAAGTCCTCGGACCTGCTCGCCTACGACCTGAAGAACGCCGCGAAGGAGGTCGTCGGGACCTGCACGTCGCTCGGCGTCACCATCGAGGGGAACGACCCCCGCGAGTTCAAGAAGCGCCTCGACGACGGCGAGTACGACGACTACTTCGCCGAAGAAGCGGCGGCCTGACTCGGGCCGACCAGTTCTCTCCGGCCCGCTCTGCGGGTCGCTCTCCGACCGACGAGTGACGACTCCGATTCTCGAACTCCGTCACCGCCCGCCGAGAAAAGTGTTAACACACGTCACGAGAGAGTCACGGGCATGAGCAACCGCCCGCCCGACTACTGTCCGTACTGCGGGACGGCGCTCGATCCGGTCGACCCGCCGACGGTCTTTCGGTGTGCGGCGTGTGACGACCGCGTGTTCCACAACCCCTGTCCGGGCGGCGGCGCCGCGGTCGTCGACCGGACGAGCGGCGGTGACAACGACGACAGCCGAGGCGGCGACGCCGACGACGCGGACCGCATCCTCCTCGTCGAGGACTTCCGGAGCACGGACGAGTGGAAGCTTCCGGAGGGCCGAATCGAGTGCGGCGAGTCGCCGCGCGAGGGGGTCGCCCGCGAACTGGCGGAGGAGACGGGGCTCGTCGTCGACCCCGACGACCTCGTCTACTTCGCCGACAACGCCGGCGAGCCGGTGCCGGAACAGTACATGGCAAACGTCGACTTCGCGGTGTGGCGCTCGGAGACGACGGGCACGCTCGACGCCGGGTCCGACGCGACCGACGCTCGCTTCTTCACGCCCGCCGAGTTCGAGTCGTCCGACCGCTCCCTGCGGGCGTCCCACCGCGACCGGTTCGGGACCGACGACCTGGCGTGGCTGCTGGCGGAAGCGCGAGCGTCGCTCGACCGTGCGAGCGGCGGGGACTGACCGACACACCGCCACTGGCCCGGCGGAAAGCATTTATCACGACTCCGACGAGTCGCGGTCGATGGTCGACCACTCGGACGTCTCCGCCCTCCTTCTGCTCGCCGCCGCCCTCTCGCTCTTCGTCGTCGCCGGTGTCTCGTATCCACACGCCGGCGCGGAGAGGTACGGTCACTCCGTCGATTCCGTCGACTCCGCGGACCCGGGGTACGACGTCCCGGCGGACGTGACGCCGCGACCGTTCGAGTCGCTCAGCCCGAAGGGGAAGCGAGCGTTTCTCGACGGACTCGACGGCGACGGCGTCGTCTACGGCGAGCCGAACCGGCCGCCGGACTTCGTGTACACCGACGCTCCGAACTGGGGGGACGGAATGTACCTCATCAGCTACGAAGGGACGCGATACGCCCTCCTGCCACAGAACGGCCCGTTCGGCTTCGTCGACCAGGTCGCCTTCCTCGCGCTCCTCGCGCTCGGGTCGTCACTCGCGGCCGCCGGCGGGTTCCGTCTGTGCCGCTCACCGGCCCGCGTATCGACGGGCGCGCTCCTCGGCGGTGGCCTCGGGTTCGGCTGTCTCGTGGCGGTCGCAGTCTCGTCGACCGTCCGAACGGGGTGGATACACCCCTGGCTCGTGGGCGGCATCGTCGTGGCCGTCACCGCGGCGGGCGCCGTGCTCACTGCTGGACTCACAGGGCGCTATCTGGCGCCCAAGACCCCGTGAGAGGCCCTTTCGTACCGCCGAGAGGTTCGACGGGTTTAAGGCCGGGATGACCGACACTCCACGTGAGACAGGCTCCGCCTGTTTCACTGACCCGTAGGAGCACGCGACCCGGCGTGAAGCCGGAGTGCAGCCTGCGTACTACGGAGGTGAAAGATGGCAGAAGATACGATAGAGCAAGCGGTCTCTCGCGCACTCGAGGACGCACCTGAGCGGAACTTCCGCGAGACGGTGGACCTCGCGATCAACCTGCGCGACCTTGACCTCAACGACCCGTCGAACCGAATCGACGAGGGTATCGTGCTACCGTCCGGCACCGGCCAGGACACCCAGATCGTGGTGTTCGCATCCGGCGAGACGGCGCTTCGCGCCGAGGACGTAGCAGACAAGGTACTCTCCAAAGAAGACCTCGAAGACCTGGGCGACGACACGGACGCCGCCAAGGACCTCGCGGGAGAAACGGACTTCTTCATCGCGGAAGCGAACCTGATGCAGGACATCGGTCGCTACCTGGGGACCGTCCTCGGGCCGCGCGGGAAGATGCCGACCCCGCTCCAGCCGGACGACGACGTCGTCGAGACCGTCAACCGGATGAAGAACACGGTCCAGCTTCGTTCGCGTGACCGGCGTACGTTCCACACGCGCGTCGGCGCCAACGACATGTCCGCGGACGAAATCGCGTCCAACATCGACACCATCGTCCGGCGTCTGGAAGCGAGCCTCGAGAAGGGGCCGCTCAACATCGACTCCATGTACGTCAAGACGACGATGGGTCCCTCGGTGGAGGTGCCCGCATGAGCGCGGAGAGCGAGTCCGTTCGCAAGACCGAGAACCTCCCGCAGTGGAAGGAGGAAGAGGTCGACGAGCTCGTCGACTTCGTCGAGAGCTACAACTCGGTCGGCGTCGTGAGCGTCACGGGCATCCCGAGCCGACAGCTCCAGGCGATGCGTCGCGACCTCCACGGCAGCGCCGCGCTGCGCATGAGCCGAAACACGCTCATGACGCGTGCGCTGGAGGAGGTCGACTCCGGCTTCGAGGAGCTCGTCGAGCACATCTCGGGGCAGGTCGCGTTCGTCGGAACCAACGACAACCCGTTCGCGCTGTTCAAGAAGCTGGAGGCCTCGAAGACCCCCGCACCCATCAACGCGGGCGAGGTCGCCCCCAACGACGTCGTCATCCCCGAGGGTGACACCGGGGTCGACCCGGGTCCGTTCGTGGGCGAGCTCCAGCAGGTCGGCGCGTCGGCGCGCATCATGGACGGCTCCATCAAGGTCACCGAGGACTCGACGGTCCTCGAGGCCGGCGAGGAGGTCAGCGCGCAGCTGGCGAACGTCCTCAACGAACTCGGAATCGAGCCGAAGGAGGTCGGTCTCGACCTCCGCTCGGTGTACAGCGAGGGAACGCTGTTCGACCCCGAGGACCTCGACATCGACGTCGAGGAGTACGAGGCGGACCTCAAGGCCGGCGTCGCGGCGGCGACCAACCTCTCGGTCAACGCCGTCTACCCGACCTCGCGGACCGCGGGTCAGCTCCTCTCGAAGGGCGCCATGGAGGCCAAGTCGGTCGGCCTGCAGGCGGCCATCGAGGACGAGGAGCTCATGCCCGACCTCGTGCGCAAGGCCGACTCCCAGCTTCGGGCGCTCGCCGCGCTCATCGACGACGAGGAGGCCCTCCCCGAGGAGCTCCGCGGCGTCGAGCCGGCGGCCCCGGCCGCCGAGGAGAGCGAGGACACCGAGGAACAGGCAGACGAAGACACGGAAGCCGAGGCTGACGCCGACGAGGACGCCGCCGACGACGACGACGGCGACGACGACGGTGGCGAGGGCCTCGGCGCGATGTTCGGTTAATCACTTCAACGGAGACTCACAACAATGGAATACGTCTACGCAGCACTCATCCTGAACGAATCGGGCGAGGAGATCAACGAAGACAACGTCACCGCGGTCCTCGAGGCCGCCGGCGTCGACGTCGAGGAGTCCCGCGTCAAGGCCCTCGTCGCCGCGCTGGAGGACGTCGACATCGAGGAGGCCATCGACACGGCCGCCGCGGCGCCCGCCGCAGCGGCCGGCGGCGCGTCCGGCGGTTCCGCCGGCGACGACGAAGCCGACAGCGAGGAGCTCGACACGACGGACGACGAGGCCGAGGCAGAGGCCGAGGACGACGAGGAAGACGAGGACGACGACGGCGGCGAGGGTCTCGGCGAGCTGTTCGGCTGAACCGGTCAGTCGCTACCGGAGCAGTCTTCGGGTAAACAGCGCCGTACCTCGCGAACCTCTCTTCGCAGTCCCGCGTTTTTTGACGCCGCTCGACCGACCAGCGACGGCTGTCGCCGTATCGATTGCGGTGACTTCCCGGTCAATCCGTCGACTGCCGGTCGAGGTACTCGTTGGTCGCCGTCGGGACGACGACGCCGAAGAGCAACAACGCGCCCATGACGAGCGAGAACGGGAGCGACGTGTACGTGTCCAGAGTCAGCGCCAGGAGGATGGCGAAGGCGAGGCAGCCGGCGATTACTGTGTTCTCGCGGGAGACCATACCCCACCGTAGAGCCCCGGCGACTTGAACGTCGGACCGGTCCGCACCCGGCCGGCGAGCCCCGTGGTCCGCGTCACATCTCGATTCGCAGGCCGTCCTTCGCGAACCGCACGTCCCCGTCGTAGTTTCGTGCCACGGATTCGAGCATCTCCTCGTGTTTGCCCTCCGTGTGGGGGTAGAGGTGCGTGAGGTACACTCGGCCGTAGTCGTGGCCGGCGAGGGCCTCGCCCAGTTGGGTCGGCGTCGGGTGGTTCGACACGTCCACCTCGTCGGGGAACGAGCAGTCGTGAATCAGCACTCCGGCGCCGTCGGCGAAGTTCGCGAGCCCCGCGAACGCCTCGCTGTCGGCGCCGAACACCACGTCGCGTCCGGGTTCGTCGGCGTCCGCCGCTTCGCCACTCCCGTCGCCCCCGTCGCCCCCGTCGCTCCCGTCGCCCCGGTGGCCCGCGAACCGGTAGGCGAGACACGGCATCGAGTGGCGGGTCTCGTAGCTCTCGACTTCGAAGCCGGCGACTTCGAACGTCGAGTCGGCGGTCACCTCGCGCACCCGGAGGTCGACCCGGTCCTGGAGGTAGTCGTGGACGGCGAGCAGGTCGTCGAGGAGGGCCTTCGTCCCCGTCGGACCGACGACTTCGAGGTGCTCCTCGCCGGCGAGCCACCGAGCCTTCAGCAGGGGGAGGAGGTCAGCGACGTGGTCGAGGTGGTGGTGTGTGAGGAGCACCGAGGCGACACTCTCGTAGCCGGCCTCGGTGCCGGCGAGCCGCGAGAGGACGCCGCTCCCGCAGTCGACGAGGAGGCGCTGTGTCGTCCCCTCGGCGGCGCGTTCGAGGAGCAGGCCGGTCTGGACGCGGTCGGGCGTCGGCATCGCGCTCCCGGTGCCGAGGAAGGTCAGGTGCATGCCGGTGCGTGGGTCGGCCGGGCGGAAAAGGGTAGGTGTCGGCGGACGAATTCGGGACCGAACCCGTGGCCACCTACGACCTCACCCATCCTCTCGACGCCGGGACGCCGACGTATCCGGGCGACCCGCCGGTCGAACTCGACCCGCACGCGACCGTGGAGGCCGACGGCTACCGCGTCACCGACCTCCGCCTCGGCAGTCACGCCGGCACCCACGTCGACGCGCCGAGCCACACCGAACCGAACGGCGCGAGCCTCGCCGCGTTCGACCCCGCCGACTTCGTCTTCGACGCGCGGCTCGTCGACTGTGGGCCCTGTGACTCGCGGGAGGCTATCGGGCCCGAGGCGGTGCCGGAGTCGACGGACGCGGAGCTACTGCTCTTCCGGACCGGCTGGGCCGCCCACTGGGGCGAGGCGCGCTACTGGGACCATCCGTACCTGGGCCCGGCCGCCGCCGAACGCTGTGCCGACCTCGGGGTCGCCGTCGGTCTCGACGCGGCGAGTCCGGACCCGACACCGGTCGGCCACGGTGAGCTGTCGGTGGAGGACGTCGACACCGCCGACGAACCCGACGGCGTCCCGGCCCACCGCGCGCTCCTCGGGCGCGGCTTGCTCGTCGTGGAGAACCTGACCGGACTCGACCGGGTGCCCGAACGGTTCGAACTCCGAGCGTATCCCCTCGGCATCGACGCCGACGGCTCGCCGGTGCGGGCGGTGGCGGTGACGGCGGAGTGACGCTCGACGGGACGGAGCCACGGCGGTTCAGTACACGTAGACCAGCACCATCGCGCCGAGCATCGACAGCGTCAGCAGCGCCTGTACGGCCGTCGACGCGAGGACGCCGACCGTGGCGTACAGCGCGGTCCGGGCGCTCGCGTCGGCGTCGTCGTTGCGGGCGAACTCGACGGCGAAGACGGTGCCGGCGACGCCGGCGACGAGGCCGACCGGGCCGGTGACGAGCGCGAGCACGAGTCCGACGAGCGTCGCGAGGACGGTGGTCCGCGTCGACGCGCCGCCGGCCCGGGCCGCGACGGCGCCGCCGGCGAACTCCACGACGGCCGCGGCGAGACCCACGGCGAGGAGGACGACGAGGACGGGGAGACTCGGGTCGGCGAACCCCCTCGTGTACCAGTAGAGACCGACGCCGGCGAGCGAAGCGAGGGCCCCCGGGAGACCCGGGACCACGCTCCCGACGACGCCGAGGACGAGGAGGGCGAACGCGACCAGGACGAGCAGGTCGGCCATAGCCGTCCGTCGCTCCCGTCGGCGAAAAACCCCGCGGCGGTGGCGGGCGGTGGCGGCATCTGCGCAGGCGCGACCGACCGAGACGGTGGGGGTCGGGTCCGCGCCGTATGGTTTTACATTGCTCGGTGAAGTGGTCGAAGCTAGCAATGCCCATCGATTCGAACTTCGAACAGAACCGGGAGGTCGTCGAGGAGCACAACGGCCACGACGTGTGGGGACCGGTCGAGGAACCGGAGACGCTCGGCATCCACGGCACCCACGTCGCCGTCGACTTCGACATCTGTCTCGCCGACGGCGCCTGTCTGGAGGACTGTCCCGTCGACGTCTTCGAGTGGGTCGACTCCCCGGGTCACCCCGAGAGCGAAATCAAGGCCGACCCGGCCAACGAGGCTCAGTGTATCGACTGCATGCTCTGTGTCGACGTCTGTCCGGTCGACGCCATCGACGTGGACCCCGGCCGCGCGGGCCGCGTCTGAGCGAACCGGGTCCACTTTCCCGACACCGAGAGACGAACGCCGGCGTGGCCGACGGTCTCTCCCCGTGGCGGCGACAGCGGCGGCGCGGGACGGACAGTCGCTTCTCACGGAATTCGTGTGGTCGGTACGGTCGAGTCCGTCAGCCTGTGACGACGGGGAGCGTTCGCCGGGAGCCTCGTCACCGGCCGTCGGGGGTCGACGACCGCGCTCAGTTCGGCGCCGGGGCCGGCGTGTCCGTGGTGGCGTCGGCGTCGGTCTCGGTACTGTCGGCCCCGTCGGCTCCGCTTGTTCGCTCGACACCGGTGCCGACCCAGGAGCGGAGCGTCTCCGGACAGCCGACGACGAACGCCGTCCGGTGGTCGAAGTCGTACGAGTACTCCAGGCGCTCGGCGCCGACGACGAGATGCGCCCCGTCGACCGGGACGGTCCGCCCGGACGCCGCACACTCCGCCGGGTGGCCGGTGGCGTTGTGCGTGGCGAACACCGACTCGATTCGCCACCTCGCCCCGCGGTACTCTACGGTGTCGCCTCGATACCGCTCTTCCAGGTCGTCGACCGCCTCCATACGCCGTATCGAGGCGGCAACCGTGCCTAACTCCGGTACCTAAAGAAATTGCCACCGCGGCGTGGCACCTCGTACCACCCCCGACGGGCGATATCGTCCGTCCGAGACGCGACCGCACCGCGACTAGCACAAAAGACTATTACGGACACGAACCAGACCACCATAGGTACATGGCACCAATACACACAGTCGTCCTGACGAAGGGCGTCCCCGACTTCCGGGAGGGCCAGGTGTCGTTCGACGAGAACGGCCACTTGGAGCGGGGGAAGACGCCGACGGTGATGAACCCCAACGACAAGTTCGCACTCAGGGCCGCCCTCCAGACCCGGGTTCGCCACGGTGGTCGGGTGAGCGTGATGAGCATGGGGCCGCCGGGGTACAAGGACGTACTCCGCGAGGCGATGGCGGACGTGTACGCCGACGACCTCTACCTCCTCTCGGACCGGGAGATGGCCGCCGCCGACACCTGGGCCACTTCAATCACGCTTGCGACCGGCATCGAGAAGATGGCGGCGGGGACGAACGAGGGCGACGGTCGCGACGAGGACGCCATGCCCGACCTCGTGTTCGCGGGGTTCAAAACCGCCGACGGGGAGACCGGCCACACCGGTCCGCAGACCTGCTGGTGTCTGGACATGCCGGTCGTCACCCACGTCGTCTCGCTCGACATCGACCCCGAGGCGCGGACGCTCCGCGCGAAGCGGCTCGTCGAGGGCGACATCGAGGAGATAGAGACCGTCGAGGCCGAACTCCCCTGCTTCGTCGTCGCCGACCCCGAGTTCGTCCCCTCCTATCGAACCGCGTCCCACCGCCTCGAACTGAAGGACCTCCGCGAGCGGACGGCGAGGCGGGCCGAGGCGTTCGAGGACCACCTCACCGTCTGGGACCACTCGGACCTGAACCTCGACCCGGACTACATCGGGCTGGACGGGTCGCCGACCATCGTCTCCTCGGTCGACCCCATCCCGAAACAGCCTGCCGAACGCGAGGCGACCGTCGTCGCCCCGGACGACGCAGACGGGATGACCGAACTCGTCGACGAGATGCTCCCGTTCGCCGCCGGCGCGAGCGGGGGTGGCGGCGGAGCCGAGGCGGTCGCCGACGGCGGTCGAACCGGCGGGAGCGACGACCGCGACACGAGCGACGGCGAGACGGGGGGTGAGTGACGATGGCAGGGGAGAACGGCGACACTCCGAACGGCTTCGACCCCGGCGACTACGAAATCGCCGACCTCGGCCCCAAGCTGAAGGACATCGAGGACCTCGAGGAGCTCCGCGGCGTCCTCGACAGAGAGGAACGCGGACAGAATCGCCCGCAGGTCGTCACGCTCATCGAGTCCCGCATCGAGAAGTACGAGGACGAGGGGGAGGTCGACACCGACGAGTTGGACCTCGCCGAACTGTCGACCGCCGACGTGGGCAACGCGGTGATGAAACTCGACTCCGTCGAGCGCCTCGAATCCCTGCTGGAGCAGGAGGAGAACGGAGAAGACCGCGACTCCGTGAAGCGACTGATTCAGAACCGTATCGACTCCGTCCAGGGGAGCGACGAGGACGAGGAGGCGGACGAGGCCGAGGAGGCACAGACCCCCGAGGAACGCCACCCGGACCTCTCGCACCCGACGGCCGACAAGCGCCACGTCCGCGCCCTGCAGGACGGAGCCTACGGCGACACGTGGGTGTACTGTGAGACGCAGGCGGGCGAGCTCATCGACGTCTCGAAGGAGATGCTCGGGAAGGCCCGCCAGCTGATGGACGACTACAACGAGACGTACGGGGGCAACGAGGACGGCGAGGAGGAGAAGGTCGTCGCCGTCCTCGTCGGCGACGACGTGGAGAAGCACGCCCAGGGCTGTATCGGCTTCGGCGCCGACGTCGTCGTGGTCCACGAGGACGAGCGCCTCGAGCGCTTCTCGCACAAGGCCTACACCGAAATCGTCGCCGACATGGCCCGCTGGGGTGGTGACCCCGGCGAGGGGAACCCCGACGAGGCGGACTGGCGCGACTACGACGAGCCGCGCTACGTCCTCTTCCCGGCGACGAACAACGGGCGGGACCTCTCGGCGCAGGTGCAAGCCGAGTTGGACTCCGGACTGGCATCGGACTGTTCGGGCCTCTACATCGAGAACTCGGTCATCTCAAACCCCGTCAAGACCGGCGAGCCGGGGTCGAAAAAGGAGTTCGAGCGCATCCTTCACATGAAGCGTCCGGACTTCTCCGGCTTCGAGTACTCCACCATCCTCTGTATCGACAACCCGAACCGCGAGTTCCACCCGCAGGGCGCGTCGGTCATCCCGGGGAGCTTCGAGGTCCCCGAGTACGACGACTCCCGCGAGGGCGAGGTCGTCCGCCACGAGTTCGACCTCGACGACGACTGGTTCCGGGTCCGCGTCACGGAGTACGACCAACTGGACGAGGGCGTCGACCTCACCGGCCGCGAGGTCGTCGTCGCGGTCGGCCGCGGCATCGGCGACGACCCTACCAGGGGAATCGAACTCGCGCTCGAACTCGCCGAGGGGTTCGACGACGCCGACGTGGGCGTCTCCCGCGGCATCGTCACCGGCTCGTACCAGTTCGACGGCCACGTCGAGCAGTACACGCAGGAGGACCGCCAAATCGGCGAGACGGGGCAGGTCATCGCCCCCAAACTCTACATCGCCGCCGGCATCTCCGGGGCGGTCCAGCACAAGGTGGGCTGTGACGAGGCAGAGACCATCGTCGCCATCAACACCGACCCGGAAGCCAGAATCAGGGACTGGTCGGACTACTTCGTCGAGGGCGACCTCTTCGAGGTGCTCCCGCGGCTCGTCGACGCGATGGAGGCGGGCGAGTTGGACCTGAAGGCCGCCGCGGATGGGGGTGAACGACGGTGAGTTCCTCGCCCTCGGACGCCGACGCGGCCGACGCCGAGCACTACGAGGCGGTCGTCGTCGGCGCCGGTCCCGGCGGGGCGGCCGCCGCGGCGGCGCTCGCCAGCTACGGCGTCGAGACGCTCGTTCTGGAACGCGGCGTCGACGCCGGCTCGAAGAACGTCTCCGGCGGGCTCATCTACGCCGAGGAGTCCGCGCCGTACACGATAGACCGGCTGTTCGAAGGGTTCCGCGAGGAGGCGGCCGAGCGCCCCGTCACCGACTACCACCTCCACAACGTCGCCGGCGACCGGGTCAAGTCCTTCGACATCACCGACCTCCACGAACACGACACGGAGTGGTGTGACGCCGTCCTCCGCCGGAAGATGGACTCGTGGCTCGCCGAGCGCGTCCACGAACTCACCCGCGAGACCGGCGGCGGCCTGCTCACCGAGGTGCGCGTGAACGGGCTCCTGCGCGAGCAGGGCGAAATCGTCGGCGTCACCTGCGACGAACTGGACCCCATCCGCGCGGACCTCGTCGTCGCCGCCGACGGCGTCAACTCCGAACTCGCCCGCGACGCCGGGTTGATGGACTGGGCGGAGCCCGAGGAGTGGTTCCAGGGCGTCAAGGCGGTCGTCGACATGCCGGAGGGGGCCATCGAGGAGCGCTTCGGCGTCGACGACGACGAGGGGGTCGCCCACCTGTTCTCGGGGGACCTCTTCGACGACGTGCGCGGCGGCGGCTTCCTCTACACGAACCGCGACACCCTCTCCATCGGGACGGTGTTCCACCTCGACAGCCTCGTCGCCGAGCAGGCGGAGCCCCACGAACTGCTCGACGCGCTGCTCACGCACCCCTTGCTCGCGCAGTGGCTCGGCGACGAGTACGAGGAGTTGGAGTACTCCGCGAAGTTGGTCCCGGACTCGAAGAAGGTCGCTCTCCGAGAGCCACACCGCGACCGACTCGTGCTGGTCGGCGACGCCGCCGGCCAGATGCAGGCGCAGGGACCCATCATCAAGGGGATGAACCACGCCGTGACGGCGGGCGCGCTCGCCGCGGAGGCGTACGCCGAGGCGAAGGCCCGCGGCGACACCCGGACGGCCGGGACGCTGTACGCCGAGAAGCTCCGCTCCGAGGGCGTGATGGACAAGCTCCGTCCGCGACGCTACGAGGCGGCGCGGGTCGTCGGGGAGAACGACCGCGCGTCTGGGCTCACCGACCGGCTCGTCGACTCGCGTGTGGGGCGCGGCGCGCTCCGCGCGCTCGGCGGACGGCTGGAGCGGCTGTACGGCTCGCCGTACCTCTCGATGATGGTCCCCGACACCCGGACGCCGTACGTCACGCTCCCGACCGCCATCGCGGAGGAGCTGGGCGAGCCCATCACCGACGTAAACACCGTCGAGCCGCCGAGCCTGGAGGAGCGCATCGGCGACCTCACCTACGACACGGACATCGGCCACCCGCACATCCGGCTGCGGGACGCCTCCTACGAGGCGAGCGGCGCCGCCGTCTCGGCCTGCCCGGTCAGCGCCGAGGGGTTCGGCGGCGGCTGTTACCGGACCGAAACCGTCCGGACGAACGGGAGCGAGGAGACCGTCGTCAGCCTCGACACCCAGCCCTGCGTCGAGTGTGGCACCTGCGCCATCGTCGCCGACACGGCGTGGGAGCACCCCCGCGGCGGGAAGGGCGTCGAGTTCAGGCAGGGGTGAGGGGCCGACGGTGACCCGCTTTCGACCCCGCATCGAGACCCTCGCCGAGGCGGCCGCGGACGAGCGCGAGGGGTTCACGCCACCGCCGTCGGATGCGAGAGCGGAGCGGGCCGTCCGCTACTGCCGGGAGGGCGTCGGGCCGACCGTTGCGGTGTATCTCGAGGCGCGGACCGGTGGCCGGCGGGTTCGGTTCCCCCCCGAGGAGTTCGACCTACTGGGTCGGACCCTCGACGACTGGCTGGCGCTGTACGCCCGCTGCTACGGCGTCGAGGGGGAGTACGGTGCGACGGTTCGGTCGGCGGCCGAGATACTACTCGAGACCCACAGCGCGCACGACGTGGCGCGGGTGCTCACCGGCGTCCCGGACCGAGCGGACGGCCGCTGAGTTCGGCGGCGGCGGTCGACACGGGGACCGATAGCCGGCATCGAGACCGGCGACCGACACCGGGACTGGTGGTTCACGTCGGAATCGGCCGGGACGGGATGTCGTGTTTCTCGATACCGCGAGCCACCTGTTTACGGCCTTGCAACAGTACTTATGACGGTCGGAGCCGTCGGCCCGACTGACCTGTGACGTCCCCAGCGAACGACATGGAGGTGTTGTTTCTCTGTGCCTTCGACGACAACCCGTACCAGGTGGAGCTTCGCGACGCCCTGGCCGACCACGGGGTGCGCGTCCGGACGGGCGACCACACGGAGTACCTCCCCGTCCTCGGCCGGTTCCGGCACGGCCGGCCGGACGTCGTCCACCTCCACTGGCTCGACAACCTCCTCGTCTCACACAACCCCGTCTTCTCGGTACTGCTGGGCCTCCGACTGCTGTTCGAACTCGCCGTCTGTCGTCTGCTCGGTGTCGGTGTCGTCTGGACGGTCCACAACGTCCTCCACCACGAGAAGCCCCAACCGAGACTCGAACTGTTCTTCCGGCGCCTCGTGGCGCGACTCTGTGACGCGCTCGTGCTCCACAGCGCCTGTGCGCAGGGCCGGGTCGTCGACGCCTACGACGTGCCGATGGACGGGGGCGGTCCGGCCGTCGTCGTCGTTCCTCACGGCCACTTCGTCGACAGCTACGAGAACGACGTGAGCCGCGAGGCGGCCCGCGAGTGGCTCGGCGTCGGCGACGAACCCGTGTTCCTCTTCTTCGGGAACGTCCGTCCGTACAAGGGCGTCGACGACCTCGTGGCGGCGTTCAAGCGTCTCGACGGCGACGCGAGGCTGTTCGTCGTCGGGCGGGCGCTGGACGACGACGCGGCCGACGCCCGTCTCAGAGCGGCGTGCGCCGAGGACGACCGCATCTCGACGGTGTTCCAGTTCGTCCCCGAGGCGGACATCCAGCGCTACATGAACGCCGCCGACGCGCTGGTGTTGCCCTTCGACGAGGTGCTCACCTCCGGGAGTGCCATCCTCGGAATGTCGTTCGGGCGTGCGGTCGTCGCGCCGCGAATCGGCTGTCTGCCGGACGTGCTCGCCGCGACCCCCGAGTTGCTGTACGACCCCGACGAGCCGGACGCGCTGTACGAGGCGCTCAGCGAGGCCCGGGAAGCGGACCTCGAGGACGCCGGCCGTCGGAACTTCGAGCGGGTCCGCGAGTACGACTGGGACGGCATCGCCGCCCGGACCCGGGCGGTGTACGAGGACGCGGCGGGCGTCCCCCCGAGCGAGCGGCGGGCCGCGCCCGAATCGAACGCGTCGCCGGAGCCGCGAAACGAGTAGCCGGGGCCTGAGTGCGCCGGTGCAGCGAGAACGTCGGGAGCACGGGGAGCGCGGCCCCGCCGCCCCACTGGCCCGCCGGGCCCACCGCGATGCGTCGACAGCGGCCGAAGTCGCCGAGCGTTCCCCGAACCTACCTGTCAGCGACGGGGTCGTTCACCGAGTTCATCACGAAAAAGCGTTAAGTAGTGGTGTGTGGTACCTCATTGCATGGAGCTAACCGAGAGTCTGAACTTCAGCCACAAGGACCGCAAGGACATCTACGACTACGTCGAGAGTCACGGAACCGTCCGGGAGGACGAGGTCAGGCGGGCGCTGAACCTCGACCCGGCGGCGCTGGGCCACCACGTGACCATTCTCCGGCGGGACGGCTACGTCCGGAAGGTCGGCAACAAGCTCCAGGTCGCCTACACCGACGAGGAGGAGACACACCACGAGGGAGAGGACGTCGAGTACACCATCCGGGCCGCCGACGAGACCGACCGAGAGGGACTCACCGACGCGATGCGGACGGTCACCGAGGAGGGGCGCTACATCGAGGCCGAGACGGTCGCGGCGATGGTCGACCAGGAGGAGGTCGTCCTCAGACACAACGCCATCGGCTCGCGGATGTTCTTCGTCGCCACCGTCGGCGACACAGTCGCCGGCTGGGTCCACCTCGACCTCCCGACCGCGGAGAAACTGAGTCACACCGCCGTCCTCACCGTCGGCGTTCGGCCGGAGTTCCGGGGTGAGGGCGTCGGCTCGACCCTCCTCGACCGGGGGGTCGCGTGGGCCGCGGACCACGGGTTCGAGAAGCTGTACAACAGCGTCCCCGCGGTGAACGAGAGCGCCATCGCGTTTCTCGAATCGAAGGGGTGGGAGACGGAGGCCGTCCGCGAGGACCACTACCGTATCGACGACGACTACGTCGACGAGGTGATGATGGCCTACGACCTGCGGTAGCCTCGGCGACGACGTCAGCCTCGGTAGCCTCCCGCACGGCACCACAACGCGTTTTTCGGTGGGGCGCGCTCCTCGGGACGTGAGCGACGGCGACGACCTGATGGACGACACGGAGGGCAACCGTGACGACGCGGGAGGCGACTCGGAGCGCCGCGAGGTCAACCGGCGCAACTGGGACGAACGCGCCGAGATTCACCCGGACGCCGACTACTACGACGTCGAAGGGTTCCTCGCCGGCGAGTCGAGCCTGAAGGACATCGAACGCGAGGAGTTGGCCGTCGAGGGGACGCGCCTGCTCCACCTCATGTGTCACAACGGGCTCGACACGCTGTCGTGGGCCCGCGAAGGCGCCGACGTGGTGGGACTGGACTTCTCGGCCACGGCGCTTGCGACGGCCCGCGAGATTCGGGACGCCGCCGGCATCGACCCCGAGCGCGCCCGGTTCGTCGAGAGCGACGTGTACGACGCCGCCGAGACGGTGCCCGACGTCGGAAGCTACGACCTTGTGGTCGCCACTTACGGGGTGCTAGGTTGGCTCCCCGACCTCGAGCGCCTCGCCGAGGTGGCCGCCGACTGTCTCGCCCCCGGGGGCGCGTTCTACCTCGTCGACGGTCACCCGCTCGTCTCCGCGCTGTGGCAGGTCGAATCGGACGGCTCGGAGGACGGTGGGTGGCCCTACTGGAACGACGGCCCGCACCGCATCGACGAGCAGGGCACCTACGCCGACCCCGACGCCGAACTGGAGAACCAGGTGAACTACCAGTGGCCCCACTCGATGGGCGAGATCGTCAGCGCGGTCGCCGAGGCCGGTCTCCGTGTCGAGTTCCTCCACGAGTTCGACCGGACCGACCACCGGCAGGTGGAGGGGATGGTGCAGGGCGACGACGGCTGGTGGCGCCATCCGGAGTACGACGTGCCCTTTACCTTCTCGCTGAAGGCGCGGAAGTCGGGGTGAGAGTGGGTGGCTGTGGCTCACTCTCGGTGATTTGAGGGAGCGGTTGGAGGAAGTGTCGTGATGCAGTAGCCCCTCGAAATCCCTTAGCGTCTGGACTCGTGCGGCTCGCTGCGCGCGCTCACTCCGTTCGCGTGCTTACTTCGCCGTCCTTCGTCCAGACGCCGGCCCCTTCCGGAGCCCCACCCGACCGCACCGCCACACCTTCCCCAACCGATTCGCTCACTCCGTTCGCGAAGACCTCGCACGGCGCTTGTGCCGATGGACCGGCGCAAGGTGCGCGCCGAGTCGCGTTTCATCGCGACGAGGTGTCGCGCGAGGGACCGCGGCCGACCCCGTGTCGGCCGCCCCGAGGTTGGGGAGGTGTGAGGTGCGGTGCCGTGCGGTCGCCGGCCTGGCGGTCTGCAGAAAACGGAGCTTTCTGCGATGCCACTGAGCTTCGCTCAGTGAGCAACTCGCAAAGGGCGAGCGCTCTCGCTCGACTTCTGACGGCGCGAGCACCGCAGCGAAGCGAGCGGAGCGAGGAGCGCGGCGGGTCAGAGGCGGCGAGAGCGGGAGGGCTTTGCTTCGACGCCCCGGTCATGACAAATCAGATTTCCGTCTCGCATTCGTCACCAAATCACCGAGATTCGGAGATAGAACCCGACTCCAACACCGTCGTCACCCGCGCGTTCTCCTTGATGCGCACGCCACCCTCCCCGACCGACAGGGGAACCGGCTCGAACGCCGAAACCACGAGCGTCGGGTGGAACACCCCGGCGCGTCGCATCGCGTCGCGCGTCTGCATCAGTACGTCACCCTCGCCCGAGAGCGATTCGTTGAACGAGAGGAGGTACTGGCCGGCGTCGAGATGCCACCAGGCGTAATCGTCGTCCTCGCTCCGGTAGTGCGTCTCCACGGGCGAGGTGGCCGCGGCCTCCAACTCGCCCCCACCGAAGTCGACGCGGCCGGGAAGGTCGACGACCGCTATCTCGGCGGCGGTGAGGTCGACGCCGCGGTCGTGGACCTGCGTCTCCGCGTGGAGCAGGTCGTCGATGCGGTCCGCGAAGGACTGAGGCCCGGTGTCGTCCGAGGACATACCCACTGGGTTGGGACCGGAGCGACAAAACGTCCGGGGGGTACGGGCCGCTGGAGTCGCCGTGTCTCGGTCGCCACTACGGTTATGTCGGACGAAACCCTGTCTCTAGCGTCATGTCACTCAGCGCGCGCAACCGACTCGCCGGCACCGTCACCGGCGTCGAAACTGACGGCCTGATGGCCGAAGTGACGGTCGAACTCGGCGACGGACAGGAGGTCACGGCAGTCATCACGAGCGGCTCCGTCGAACGACTGGGCATCGAGGAGGGCAAGGAAGTCAACGCCGTGGTCAAGGCGACCGAAGTGATGGTCGAGGCGGAACCCGGCGAGTAACCGTCGCTACCAACAGCGGAACGGGACGGGACACAGAAGCAGGAGACCGCTCCCGACGAGGAACGACGCCCGGAGCGCTCCCGCGAGCGTCACGACTCCACGGCGACGAATACGGCGGCTCGACCCAGACGGCGACGGCCGCGACGACGGTCCAGAAGCGGTCGTCGACGACGCCGACGATTCCGTCCCGAACGGCTCGGGTCGGCACTCTGCGGTCGTCGGTCACCCTGCGGTCCGGACGACGAACGTCCCCGGACGTACGAAAACGGACTAATCGTCACACGACTGCGTCGGCGAGTCGGGCGCGCCCGAACGCGCGCCCGTCGTGGCGCTCAATCCGTCAGTCGTCGGCCGGCGCCCGCACCGACTCCACCGAAATGTCGCCGGCGTCGAGTTCGGCCTCGACCTGTCGGGCGGCCTCGACCATGTTCTCCATCTTCCCGTAGGCGATATCGCGGGGGAGGAGCTTCAGCCCGCAGTCGGGCGAGACGGTGAGCTTCTCCGGGGGCACGACCTTCAGCCCCTGCAGGATGTTCTCCTTGATGTCCTCGACGGGCTCGACTTCGGCGGTGTGGGCGTCGACGACGCCGAGGGCGAGGTCCGGTGCGAACTGCCCGTCCGCGAACGTCTCGATCTGTTCGTAGTCGCCGTTGCAGAGTTCGACGTCGAACTCGTCGATGGGGTAGTCGTTGATTTCGGGGTAGATGCGCGAGTAGTCGCCGTAGCAGACGTGGAGGCCGATGCGGACCTCCTCGTCGATGCCGGCGACGATACGCTCCAGACACTCCCCGACGATAGCGTGGTCGTCCGGCGTCGTGGCGAGGGCGGGTTCGTCTATCTGGACGTAGCGCGCGCCGGCCTCGACGAGCTTCTCGACCTCCTCGTTGACGAGGTCGGCGAGGGCGTACGCGAGGTCCTCCTCCGTGTCGTAGTGCTCGTTGAACGCCCAGTTGGCGAGCGTGTAGGGTCCCGTGATGGGCACTTTGACTGGCCTCTCCGCGGCGGCGGCGGTGAACTCGAACTCGTCGACCAGCCACGGCTCGTCGTACTCGACCGCGTCGACGACGGAGGGCTTGTCGAAGTAGTTGTGCCCCCACACCTTCACCGGGCCGTGGAACTCGTAGCCGTCGATTCGGTGAGCGAAGAACTCCACCATCTCCTCGCGGCGCATCTCGCCGTCGACGACCGTGTCGAGACCGGCGCGCTCGTGCTCCTCGGTGATGAGCCGACAGGCGTCGTCGTGGGCCTCGTGGAGGTCGTCGGCGTCGAACTTCGATTCCTCGTCCTCGGCGAGTTCGCCCGCGCGGTTGAGCCACTTGGGCTTCGGGTAGGAGCCGACGACCGTCGTCAGCAGGAAGTGGTCGGACGGGTGGTTCTCCGGTCGGAACTGTTCGCGGTTCTCGGGGTTGCGGCTCATTGGGTCACCTCGGATTCGGCGACGGCGGCCTCGGCGAGCGCCACCAGCTTCTCCTTATGTTTCGAGACGGGGAGGTAGAACGTCTCGGTGTTGGTCGTCAGGTAGACGCGCTCGAAGTCGGTCGCGGGCACCTGGTCCTGGAACCAGTCGACGCGCTCGCGGACGGTCTCCGGGCTCTCGACCAGCGTGTTCTGGCCGTCGACGAGCCCCAAAGAGACCTCGTCTTTCGCGCCGTACTCGTTGACGTTGTAGAGGTCCTGCTCGCGGTCGCCGGCGACGAGGTCGAAGCCGAAGGCGTCCACGTCGGCGTCCATCAGGTGGGCGTACGTCTTCTCCTCGAAGGCGCCCCAGTACCCCTGTACGACCACGTCGCCGTCGGTCGCGCCGGCGACGCGGTCGACGACCTCGCTCGCGAGGTCGTCGGTGCCGTCGTCCGCGGGCGGGTTCGTCACCAGCGACGGCTCGAGGAGGAACAGCGTCTCGTGGGCGGGGAACGCCTCGACCTCGCCGGCGAGGAAGTCGCCGACGGCGTCGAGGAACTCCGCCTCGTCCCCGTAGTGCTCGTCGGTCGCGAGGTCCGCGAGCGAGTACGGCCCCGGAAGCACTGCCTGCAGGGACTCGTCGTCGCCGAGCAGTTCCGTCGCCGCGTCGAGTTCGGCCGCGACGTCGCCCGACGCGGTGAGGTCGCCGCGCACCTGCGGGTCGCGGTAGAAGTTGTTGTTGTCGTAGTAGCGGACGATACCTCCGGTCTCGACGTTCTCGTGGACCGTCAGGGGATGGGCGAGCATGTCGTCCCAGCGGGCCTGCCCCTCCACGATTCGGTCGAGGCCGGCCGTGCGCTGGTCGGCGATAAGTTCGCCGCGCGCCTCCTCGTAGGCGGCGGCGATTTCCGGCCCCTCGTCGCCGGAGACGAGGTCGCCCTTCTGGTGTCCTTTCAGGTCCGACAGCCGCTGTTTGGCCGCGTCCGGGAGCGGGTACAGCCCCGGTGTCGTGGCCACTAGGTCGGTCATCGACCGGGGCTACGGAATGCCGGTGCTTAATATTTCCGTTATGCGAAAATGCTTCTCGGTAATTCGACGAGCCTACTCGGACGTCAGTCGGAGCACCGACAGGGTCTCGAAGGGGTACGACTCCTGGACGACCGTTTCGACGGCGAACCCGTTCTCCGCCGCGCGGGCGACCACCTCGTCGAACCCCGTGAGGCTACTGACGAGCAGGTACACCGCGCCGTCCGGGGCGAGCACCCGACCGACCGAGTCGAGGAAGGGGTCGATGAGCGCGCGACCCGACTCCCCGCCCGAGAGCGCCCGCTCCATCCAGTCGCTCCACTCGTTCTCGGGGTCGGTCGGGAGGTACGGCGGGTTGAACAGCACCGCGTCGAGCGCACCGTCGCGGACGGGTGAGACGAGGTCGGCCCGGAGCGCCTCGACCCCGCGCTCGCGCGCCTGCTCGGCGGCGTGGGGGTTCACGTCGCTCCCGAGGGTGCGGGCGCCGGTCTCCTCAGCCACCGTGGCCGCGACCCAGCCCGACCCGGTGCCCACCTCGAGCGCCACGTCGTCGGGACCGAGTCGGCCGTCCTCGGTCGCCGCACGGGCCAGCAGACCGGAGTCTTCGGCGGGCTGGTACACGTCGACGTCGAGTCCGCGACGCTCGGCCAGGGAGTCGGCGGATTCGCCCGATTCGGCGGCGGAGTCAGTCGATTCGGCGGCCGACCCGCCCGCGTCGGGCGTCCGGTCGTCGGCACCGCCGTCCGGGTCGGTCACTCCCGGCCCTCCTCGTCGTCCGTGTCGTCTCCGCCCGCGTTCCGGTCGACGCCCTTCGGCTCCACGCCGCCCTCCGCGTCCGCCGCGTCCGCGGTCCGCTCGACGTTCGGCTCCTCGACCTCCCCCGTGGCGACCGCGTCGCCGCCGTCGGTCGTCGCGGTCGACGCCTCGCCGCTCGAGGACTCTTCGTCCGCCGACCCCTCGTCGCTCGTCGACGCTTCGTCGTCCCCCGACTCCTCGCGCGTCGGCTCGTCGCCTGCGGGAGCTTCCCGGGCGGCCGTCTCACGAGTGAGCCGGAAGCCACCCTCCTCGTTGCGGGCCATCAGCTCGCGCTGTGGGAAGGGAATCTTGACGCCCGCGTCGCTGAAGGCGGTGTAAATCGCGTCGATCATCGCGCTCCGGGCGCGCCACATCCGGCGCTTGCTCGGGTTGTCTATCCAACAGCGCACGCCGAAGACGACCGCCGAGTCCCCGAAGCGCTTGGTGACCACCTGCGGGGAAGGCACGTCGAGTACCTCGTCGAGGTCGGAGACGGCCTCCAAGGCGGTCTGGACGGCTCGCTCCGGCTCGTCGTCGTAGTCGGCGCCGACCTCCACCTCGATGCGGTAGCGCCCCTTCCGCGTGCGGTTGATGATGGTGTTCGCGCTCACCTGGTCGTTCGGGAGGGTGACGAGTTCGCCGTCGAACGTCTGGACGCGGGTGTTGACGATGCCGATGTCGGTGACGACGCCCTCCGTCTCGTCGAACTCCACCCAGTCGCCGATCTCGAACGGGCGGGAGAACATCAGCACGAAGCCGGCGAGCACGGCGCCGAGCGTCTGCCGGGCGGCCATCCCGACGATGATGCCGAGGAAGCCGGCCCCGACCAGGACGCTCCCGAGGTTCGTGAACAGGCTGATGGTGATGAGGATGCCCAGCGTGTAGAGGATTATCTGTGAGAGCCGGTACACCACCTCACGCTGGTGCTCGCTCACGCCGCCCGCACGGGTCGCCGTTATCTGGATGGCGCGGCCGACGAAGCTCGTGATGGCGTACGTCGCTCCGAGAATGACGACGGCGATGAGCACCGTCCCCGCCATCTCCTGGCCGCCGAAGTTCTGTATGGCCCGGCCCAGTTCGCCCACCTGGTCCCAGAGGTCGACGAGCAGGAAGATGGCGACCGCGGTGACGACCGCGACCGTCCCGGAGACGGTGAGATGTTGCCACCCCTCGCGGTCGTGCGTGCTGTGCCAGCGCTTGGAGAAGTATCGGACGGCCACGATGGCGACGACGATGACGAGCGTGAGGAGCAGCTGCTCGACGAAGGAGAACCCGGACAGCACGTCGATGCTGTCGTTGACGGACGCCGGCGGGTCGATGGTAGGGCCGTCTCCGGTGACGTTCCCCCCCGACCCGTTGCCTCCGGAGCCGTTGTTGCCGGAGCCGTTCCCCTGCTGTGCCAACCAACTACCGGCCATCCCGATCAGTCGCCCCCGCGACCCACCCTGTCGGCGACGGTCGCCAACTCCGCGAACTGCGTCGGCGTGAGCTTCCCGGCCCGCCGCCGGAGCAGGTCCTCGTCGACCGCGTCGACGACCGCCGCGGCGTCCTCGATGCCGGTGATGTGGGTCGTGTTCCGGATACCGTTCCTGATGGTCTTGCGACGCTGGGTGAACAGCGCCTTCACGAAGTCGAGGAAGAACGCCTCGTCTCGGACCTCGTACTCCGGCTCCCGCGGCGTCGTCCGGACGACCGCACTGTCGACCTGTGGCTGCGGCGAGAACGCCGCCGGTGGAACGTGTTCGACCAACTCCACGTCGGCGTAGTGCTGGGCCGACACCGACAACCGACCGTACTCGTCGGTGCCGGGGTCGGCGGCCATCCGCTCGGCGAACTCCCGCTGGAACATCAACACGAGGGGTTTCTTCTCGGGGAGGAGGCGGAAGGCGATCTCCGAGGAGACGCCGTAGGGGAGGTTCGACACGCAGGCCGAGAACTCCGGAAGCGACACGTCGAGGGCGTCGCCCTCGAGAACCGAGAGCCGCCCGTCGCCGACGGCGTCGGCGAACTCCTCGCGGAGGAAGGCGGCGAGGCGGCGGTCGCGCTCGACGACCGTCACGCGCTCGCCGCGGGCGAGCAGGCGGTCGGTGAGCGCCCCCGTCCCGGCGCCGATTTCGAGCAGGTGCGAGGCGTCGGCGTCCTCCGGGAGATACGTCGGGATTCGGTCCAGGACGCGGTCGTCGACGAGGAAGTGTTGGTCCTGGTCGGGGTCGCCGCGGAGGCCCGCGCGGCGAATCAGCTGGTCGGGGTCGCGAAACGACTGGGTCGCGGGCGCGGTGTCGCCGGCGGCGCCGTCCGGCTCGGTCATTGTCCGTGATTCACGCCGACGGCGGGTAAACGTCTCGCTTGTCGACTCGGCCCGTAGCCACGCCGTCGGCCGCGGTCGACGACGCCGGGAGCCGAGGACCGTCGGTTACTCCTCGCGGCGGACGAACGCCTTGTACTTCAGGTCGTCGTCGCGGAGCTCCTCGATGATGCGCTCGACGAGCACCTCCTTCGGGCGGTGCAGTCCCGAGACGCGCTCTTCGAGCCCCTCGAAGCTCTCGAAGGGGCCGCGCTTTCGCTCGTCGAGGATGTTGTTGCGGAGTTTCTTCCCGATGCCCGGCAGGAGGTTGAGCTGGTGGAGCCGCAGGGTGATGGGCTGGGCGTCGTTGTAGAAGTCGACGAACCGACGCTCGTTCGCCTCGATGACCTCCTCGACGACGTACTCCAACTCGGTGCGGGCGCCGTTCGAGAGGTCGTCGAACTCGATGTCGCGGATTCGCTCGACCGCCGCGTCCTCGCGCTCCTCCTCGGGGGCGATGGGGACGCGGTCGCCGATACCGGCGTCGGCGCCGTCGCCGAAGGTGAGTTCGACGAGTCGGAAGTCCGTTTCACCGAGGGCGTACGCCAGTGGCTCCTTCTGGTACTGGGGCCGGTCGTCGTCGGCCCGCCCGTGGGGCAGGTAGTCGAGGACGACGGCGTACCGGGTGTCGGAACCGCCGGAAGAATCGTCGCTCTCAGCGGGAGTCATACCACGACAGTATGGCTACAGAGTATTTAAAAACCGGGCCGGTTCAGACGTACTTCGCGACGACGTTCAGCACTTCGTCGAGTTCGTCGCCGTCGAGGGCGTAGCGTTCCTTGGCGAAGACGGCCCGCAGTTCGGTCCGGTCCTGGGGAAGCAGGTCGGCGATCTTGAAGGCGGTCTTCTCGTCGACCTTCTCCAGTTCCTCCAGTTCGGCGACGAGTTCGCGGGACTCCTCGGGGTCGAGCACGGCGAAGCGGTTGACGTGCTCGATGGCGCGGGCGAGTTCGTAGCGCAGCTCGCGCTCTTCGTCCGCCGCGCGGTCGGCTTCCACGTCGGCGAGGAGCTCCTTGACCTCGGGGGTGGTCATGTACTCCTCGCTGACCTTCTCCTTGAAGATCGTCATCGGCGCTTACTGCTGCTTCTGCTCGCGCAGGTGAGCGGCCCCGACGATGAGGACCTTCTCCTTGCCGCCGTCGACGATCTGGACCTTGAACGCGGAGCCCTGCTTGCCGACGACCTCCCCCGTCTGGCCGTTAAAGCGGGCGTGGAAGCGACCCTTCTGGACCGACGGGTCGATCTTCAGGTGGACCTTCTGGCCCTCGTCGTACTCCTGAATCGCACGCTGGGGCGGCGAGGTGCCGCGCTCTCGGGGCTTGTTCTTCAGCTTGTTCCGCGTCCCCGTCATCGGACCGTTGGAACTCGGCATAGTCGTAACGCGGTGTACCTCGCTCAGCGTTATAAAAGGTGCGTTCTCCGCCGAGAGCTCCGGAAGGGTTCTCGTGGGTCGGGGACACGGCACGCGGTGTACAGACGGTCCTCCCTGCCGCCGGCCACGGCAGCGGCTACGAGGGTGAGCGCATCGTCGACCGCTTCGGCGACTCGTGAGGGCGGGACGCGCGTTCAGCCAACCTTTAGCCGACTGCGACAGATGGGCGCGCATGGACGACCACGAGCACGACGAGGAGGCCGACGCCACCCCCGAAGAAGGCGGCCACATCGAGACCCGTGCCATCCACGCCGGGCAGGAGCCCGACCCCGAGACGGGGGCGCTGATGACGCCCATCTTCGCCAACTCGACGTACGAACAGGACGCTCCCGGCGAACACCGCGGGTACGAGTACTCCCGGACGGGCAACCCCACCCGCACCGACCTGGAGGAGAACCTCGCGGCGCTGGAAGGCGCCGAGTTCGGGCGCTGTTTCTCCTCGGGGATGGGCGCCATCAACACCGTGCTCAACCTGCTCGAGTCCGGCGACCACGTCGTCACCGGCGACGACGTGTACGGCGGCACCCACCGCATCTTCACGCAGGTGTACGAGAAGTACGATATCGAGTTCGACTTCGTCGACACCACCGACCTCGACGCCGTCCGCGAGGCGACGCGCCCCGAGACCGAACTCGTCTGGGTCGAGACTCCCACGAACCCGCTGATGCGAGTCAACGACATCGGCGCCCTCGCCGAAATCGCCCACGAGGACGACGCGCTCTGTGTCGTGGACAACACGTTCGCGACGCCCGCTCTCCAGCGCCCGCTGGAACACGGCGCCGACGCGGTCTGTCACTCCCTGACGAAGTATCTCGGCGGCCATTCCGACGTGGTCGGCGGCGCGCTCGTCACCGACAGCGAGGAACTCGACGAGGAGTTCGGCTTCTACCAGAACTCCGTGGGGGCGACGCCCAGCCCGTTCGACTGCTTCCTCGTCCTCCGCGGGACGAAGACCCTGCCCGTGCGGATGGACCGCCACTGCGAGAACGCCCGCGAACTCGCTCGGTGGCTCGACGACCACGACGCCGTCGACACCGTCCACTACCCCGGTCTGGCGTCGCATCCACAGCACGACCTCGCCGCCGAGCAGATGGACGACTTCGGCGGGATGCTCTCGTTCGAACTCGACGGCACGCTCTCGCAGGCGTCGACGGTCGTCGAGTCGACCGAGGTGTTCGCGCTCGCCGAATCCCTCGGCGGCGTCGAGAGCCTCATCGAACAGCCGGCGGCGATGACCCACGCGGCCATCCCGCGCGAGGAGCGCGTCGCCGCCGGCCTCGCCGACGGGCTGATTCGGGTGAGCGTCGGCATCGAGCACCTCGACGACCTGAAGGCCGACCTCGACGCGGCGTTCGCGGCGGCGCTATAGTAGCGTCTGCAACTATCTGCACACTCGACCGCACGGCGGCGGGCGGTCGGATGTGCCGTGACTTGCAGACGCTACTATAGACTGAGCGCGACGGGCACAGGACTATCCCGGTCGCCGCCGACCCCCTCGTATGGGCACCACTGAGGACGGGCGGTCGGACGGGGAGCGGTCGACGGACGGGGAACGAACCGGCGTGAGCATCGGTCTCGGAGTCGCGCTCGGTGCGGGCGTCGGCGCCGCCGTCGGCGCCGCGACCGGCGATATGGGTCTGTGGGTCGGCGTAGGCATCGCGTTGGGTGCCGCTCTGGGTGCCGCCTTCGCCGCGTCCGACAACCTCGGCGACGACGATGGCCAGGACGGCGGCGGCGGCGAGTTCGAGTAATCCGCGGCTCGCCGCGGCGCGTAGAACTAACCACGTCGACGCCCATCCGTCTCTATGCAGGTCACAGACGGCGTCCACGTCCTCCCGCTCGAGTACGACTTCGACGACCGGGCGATGACGATTCATCCGACGGTCGTCGAGACCGACCGCGGCCTCCTCCTCGTCGACGCCGGCCTCCCGGGCGCGCGTGACCGAGTCGAGGCCCACCTCGACGACGCCGGCTTCGACCTCGCCGACGTCGACCTCGTCCTCTTCACCCACCAGGACTCGGACCACGTCGACGGGTTCCACGACCTCGTCGCGGACGCCGAAGGGTTCGACCCGCTCGTCGTCGCCCACGCCGCCGAGGCGCCGGCAATCGACGGTCGGGAGGAGCCGATTTCGAAGGGTGGCGGCGGCGGGGAGCGCTACGAACCCGTCCCGGTCGACCTCGAACTCGTCGGCGACGAGAGCGTTCGAACCCGCGCCGGCCCGATGCGCGTCGTCAACACGCCGGGACACACACCCGGACACGTCTCGCTGTTCTTCCCGGACCGGGACCTCCTGCTGGCCGGGGACGCGCTCACCGCCGAGGACGGGCGGCTGGACGCGCCGGTTCCCCACTTCACGCCCGACTGGGAGGAGGCCCGCACGTCGGTTCGAAAGCTCGCGAACTTCGAAATCGACCGAATCGTCTGCTACCACGGCGGGGTCGTCGACGCCGACGCGGCGGAGGTTCGGCGCGTTCACGAGGAGATGGGCGCGGAGTAGTCGGGGCAGTGTCGATGCGGTGTCGGTGCGAGGGCGTCGCTGTGCGGGAGTCCGGTCTTGTAGTACGGTGGTCGTCGGCGTCGTCGACCGCGAGCGAGGCCGGAGGCCGAGCGAGCGGCTCTTTTTCGTCGAGCTTTTTCGAGGATGGGCGAGACGGCGGAGCCGTCTCGCTTCTCCACGGGTCGCCGGCGGCGACCCGTGAAGAGCGGTGGCCGGAGGCCACCCGACGAAGAAAAAGGTCGGTGCCTTAGATTCGACCGACGTTCTCGACGGCGACCGACTCGACGCCGTCGACGTTCATGAAGCGCTCCTCGACGGCCTCGGTGCCGCCGGCGTCGTCGGGGACGATGACCGTCGGCAGGAGGGCGACGAGGCCGAAGGCGACCTCGTCACGCTCGAAGCCGTTGATTTTCGCCCCCTCGGGGAGCGAGTCCTCCAGCAGTTCCTGAAGCTCGTCGAGGTCGATTTCGGGGCTCTGCGGCATGACCTTCATCTTCGCGGCGACCTTCCCCATCGTTACGGCCCCCGGAACCCGCAGTCGGGGCACTCGTAGAGGTTGCTCTGCTTGCGGCACGTCGCACAGCGGTAAATCATGTGTCCGCAGTCCGGACACTTGAACTTCGCCGCGCTCATCCCGGAGATGTTGATGCCACAGGAGATACACTGTCGCTCCTGTCGCTGTTCCGACTGGCTCATACCTTCGAATTCCCGGCGCCGACTTTTAACGGTTGTCTTTCGATGCGAGGTCGTCGCTGGCGGCCTCCCGAAGGTCCGGCGCGTTCGGCCGTCTCGCCGGCTCAGACACCCAACACCAGCGGCCCGATCAGCACCCCCATCAGGTGAACGCGGCGACAGCCGACCCGCGGGGGGACGAGCCCGACGACCGTGGCGACGAGGAGGAGCCCGACGCCGACGACGCCGGCGAACAGATAGCAGACGCCGACCAGCCCACCGAGGACGACGAGGACGAGTCGAGTCTGGTCGACCCGGCCCACGAACGCGAGGTAGCGGTCGCCGAGGACGACGACGAGGGCGAATCCGGCGACGGCGGCGACGCCGACGACCGGGAGGAGTCGGGCGAGGGCGGCCGGTCCGGCGACCGCGCCCGCGTCGTCGATCGCGACGGTGACACCCGTCCGGGGGGTGCCGAGGACGACGAGTGCGACGAGCGCGAAGACGGCGTTCGCCGTGTTGGCGCCGCTTGTGGCGACGACGAACTCGCGGGCGCCGCCGCGGCCGGGGACGAACGGGAGCGCGACGACGGAGGCGACCGCGGCGGAGACGCCGGGGACGAAGCCGACCATCGCACCCGCGACGGTGCCGGCGGTCGCCGTTCCGCCGAAGCGCCGGCGGTCCATCGAGATTTCCGGGTCGGCCTGTGGCGGGACGCCGGCCCCGCCGAGCGCGTCGAGGAGCACCGGAGCCCCGAACAACCCTCCAAAGAGCGGGGCGAGCACGCCGCCGACGGCGAGCGGCGCGGCGGGTGAGAGGTCGAGCGTCGCCGCGCCGAGGGCGGCGCTCAGCCCGAAGGCGACGAGACCGCCCACCATCCCGCGGCGGGTGGGTTCGGTCAGGACGAGGTAGCAGACGACGGCGCCGAGGACCAGCGGGAGGTTCGCCCTGAGAGCGGGGTAGCCGGCGCTCGCGAGCGCCGTGATGGGGATGGCCAGCGGGGCCGCGAGCGCGACGGCCGCGAGGCTCCCGGCGGCGGAGAGTCGCAGGGCTTCGCGGCCGCGGCCGTCGACGACGAGCTGGTGACCCGGGAGCGCCGAGGCGGCCATCGCGGCGTCGGGGACGCCGAGCGCCAGTGCCGGCACCACGTCGAGGAACGTGTGGACGACGCCGGCGGCGAGCATCGCGCCGCCCACGAGCGTCGGCGACGCGGGGACGGCAGGAGCGACCGCCGCGAGTAGCATGGCGAAGTTGTTGGCGTGGAGCCCCGGCGTGAGTCCGCTGAGGGTTCCCAGGAGGACGCCACCGAGCGCGAAGGCGAGCGTCGCCGACGCCGTCCCGGGGGCGAGCACGAACCGGACGCCGAGGAACTCCATCGCGGGGGAGTGGTCGCGGTCTCGTATTTGAAGACTCGTACGGCGCTCGACGGCCGAGGGGTAGGCGCCTCACCGGGCGTGCAGGGACGACGACCGGCCGGCCAACCGCCGGGTGGGACTTCGGAAGGGGCCGGCGTCTCGGGGACGCACGACGAAGCAAGCACCGTAGGGAGCGAGCGAGCGACTGAGGCGCGCAGCGAGTCGCGCGAGCCGAGACGCCGGGGGCTTCCGGGAGCAGTCTCCGAGACACGTCTGTCGACGGGGGCGACGTATCTAACTGAGAACGACCGTCAACGACAACGACTAAACCGACCACTCGCATACCACCGGAGAGCGATGGACGAACGGACGCGCGAGTACCTCACCGGCCGCTTCGGCGACTACTACCGCCGAGCGGAGCTCACGCCGCCACCCGCCGCCGGCGAGCGCGAGTGGGGCCACATCCCCTGGACCGCCGGCAGCGGCACGACGATGATTCGCCACCAGTCGCTGCTGGACCTGGGCGACCTCGGGAGCTACCTCGCGCGGGAGGCGCCGCGGCACGTCTACTTCTCCGCGGCGCGCTACGACGACCCCGGTGCGAGTACGATGGACGCGAAGGGGTGGGACGAGGCCGACCTCGTCTTCGACCTCGACGCCGACCACCTCCCGGGCGTCGACCCCGAGGAGACGGCCTACGCCGACATGCTCGCCGAGGGGAAGGCGGCGCTGGTGAACCTCCTCGACTTTCTCGAAGACGACTTCGCGTTCGACCACCTCGACGTGGTGTTCTCGGGCGGGCGGGGATACCACGTCCACGTCCGCGACGAGTCCGTGCGAGAGTTGGACAGCGAGGCGCGGCGCGAAATCGTCGACTACGTACGCGCCATCGACCTCGACGAGGACGCACTCATGGAGACGCGCCCGAACGAGACGGGCACCCTGCGTGACACCCTCCGGGCGGAGGGTGGCTGGGGTCGACGGGTCCACCGCCGAATCCTCGCGCTGGCCGACGAAATCGAGGGGATGGACGACGACGAGGCGCTGGAGCGCCTCCGCGAGTTCGACGGCGTCGGCGAGAAGACCGCCGGGAACCTGCTGACTGCCTTTCGGGAGAACCGCGAGGCGCTCGAAGCGGGCAACATGGAGGCCGGCGGGGCGAAGCGGCTGGTGAAGAAGCTCCTCCCGGAGGTCGTCGCCGACGAGACCTCGCCCATCGACGAACCCGTCACGACCGACCTCCGGCGGCTCATCCGACTTCCGGGGAGCCTCCACGGCGGCACCGGCCTCGCCGTCCGGCGCATCCCGCGCCGGTCGGTCGCCGACTTCGACCCGCTCGTCGACGCCGTCCCCGACCGGTTCACCGGGCGCGAGATTACCGTCGAGGCGGCCGAGTCGGCGACCGTCGACCTCGGCGGCGAAACGACTAATATATCAGCCGGTGAGAACACAGTTCGTGAGTGCGTCGGCGTCTTCCTCATGACGCGCGGCGCCGCGGAGAAAGCCACAGAATGAACCTCAACGAGCTACAGACGGTCCAGTCGAAGGAACGCCGGAAGGACAGTCTGCAGCATCTCCGCGACGCCTTCTACGAGGACGTCGCCGGCTACATCAGCGATTTGAAGGCCGAGCGAAAGGAGGTCGCGGCGACCGCCGACGACCCCTTCTCCTCCCCGGAGGTCTCCCGGCTCACCGACGAAATCGAGACCGCAGAGGAGGTCGTCGAGGCCGTCTACGAGCGCCGCGTCGGCAAGGTGGTGAAGCTCGCCTCCTTCGCGGCCGCCGACATGCCGGTCGACGAGGAGGGGATGACGACACAGGAGCGCGAGCTGTTCGAGGACCTCGTCGCGCGCATCGAGCAGAACAAGACGACGGTGCTCGACATCCTCTCCGGGAACGGGTCGGCGTCGGCGAGCGAGGTGAGAGAGGCGAGCGGTTCCCGGGCGTCCGAGTCGGACCCGACGGCTCCCGACGCCGCGCCGGTCGGAGGGACCGGGGCCGACGACACGGACGCCGGGACGCCGGCGACCGCCGACGAGGAGTCGACGCCGGACGTCCTCTCGCAGGCGATGGACGGGGAGCGCGACCTCACGGTCGGCGACGACGAGTCGGTCGCACCCGCACCCGACGCCTCGACCGGCCGTGTCGACGCCGGCGACCCTGACACCGTACCGGCCGACGGCGACGGCGTCGCCGACGCCACCGGAAACGGTCCGAAGAACGCCGACGGGGACGACACGCCGCCGACGCCGCCGGACACGCCCGGCGGGGGGACGGGGACGGACGGGGAAACGGGAAGCGAGACCGAACCGGCGTCCGGCCGAGCGGACGACGACCGGACGACCGTCCGCATCACCCGCGACGTGGGGAGCATCCTCGGCGTCGACGAGCGCGAGTACGACCTCGCCGAGGAGGACGTGGTGACGCTCCCGAGCGCGAACGCAGAGCCGCTCGTCCAGCGCGACGCCGCCGAGCGGCTGGACTGACCTGATACCGAAACGGTTTCTCCCTCCCACCCGACGACCCGCGTATGCTCAGCGTCGGCGACGAAGCCCCCGAGTTCGAACTGCCAGACCAGAACGGCGAGCGCGTCTCGCTCTCGGACTACCGCGGCGAGCACGTCGTGGTCTACTTCTACCCCCGCGCGGACACGCCGGGCTGTACGACGGAGGCCTGTGGCTTCCGCGACGCCATCGACGAATTCGAGAACCGGGACGTCACCGTCCTCGGCATCAGCGACGACCCAGTCGACGACCTCGCCGACTTCGCGGAGAAACACGACCTCCCCTTCCGCCTGCTCTCCGACGAGTCCGGCGAGGTCGCGAGCGCCTACGACTCCTACGGGGAGAAGAACATGTTCGGCAAGACGTTCGACGGCGTGTTCCGCAACACGTACGTCGTCGGACCCGAGGGCGACGTCGTCGAGGTCTACGAGGGCGTCGACCCGGAGGACCACGCGATGACGATTCTGAACGACCTCTCCTGAGCGGACGGCCCACCCGACGGGCCGGCGGCGCCGCGCACTACGGCTCGACGTGCGGAACACACCACGTTTCCGATGAAAGCAACGGCTACGGAGTTTACCGTTCACCGGCGACGGCGTCGGGGTTCGGCGGAACGCGTGGGTCGACACTGAGCCGCCTCGCACACATAAAACCGCCGGGTCGGTGGTGCAGTACGACGGGGCGAGCGGCGGCCACCGTCGCGGCCGGGACGCCGCTCAGTACCCTCGGGTGATGAGGTAGTCCGCGATGTCTTCGAGCAGGGAGCGAGCCTCGTTGTCGGGGAGGATTTCGAGGCGGCTCTTGGCCTGCTCGGTGAGGTCGCGGGCCGTCTCGCGAGCGTAGTCGATGCTGCCGGCGGCCTCCAACGCTGCGACGGCGTCCTCGATTTCGGCGTCGGTGACGTTCTCGGGGTCCGTGGCAGCGACGAGCCCGTCCACGTCGACGCCCTGCTGGCGAGCGTGGAGTGCGATGAGCGTCTCCTTCTCCTCGACGAGGTCCGACCCGCGCTGCTTGCCCAGCTTGTCGCTGGGGACGGTGAGGTCGAGCACGTCGTCCTGAATCTGGAACGCGCTGCCGGAGTCGATGCCGTACCGATAGAGGGCCTCGACGACCTCGTCGTCGGCGCCGAGCAACACGGCCGGCGTGGCGGCCGCGGCGCCGTAGAGGACGGCGGTCTTGAACTCCACCATCTCGAGGTACTGGTCGGGGTCGATGTCGCCTTCCGTCTCGAACTGCACGTCGAGCGCCTGCCCCTCGCAGATGCGGGTGCAGGTCGAGGCGAGCATGCGCACCGCCTCCAGGCCGTTCTCGGCGTGGGCGCCGGTGTCGGCCATGATTTCGAACGCCTTCGAGTAGAGGGTGTCGCCGGCGAGGATGGCCGTCTCGGTGTCGTAGGCCTTGTGCACGGCGGGGACGCCCCGGCGGAGGTCGTCGTCGTCCATGATGTCGTCGTGGATGAGCGTGAACGACTGGATGACCTCGAGGCTCACCGCGGCGGCCATCACGTCGACCGGCTCGTCGTACAGCGACGGGAACGCGCGGTAGTCGGCCGACAGCGGCTCGACGTCGGAGACGGCCTCCGCCGCGAGCAGCGTCACCGTCGGGCGGAGGCGCTTCCCGCCGGCCTCGAGCAGGTAGCGGGCGGCCTCGTACAGCCGCTTCGGCTCGGCCATCGGCAGGTCCTCGTCGATGGCCGCGTTGACGAGTTCGCGCCGCTCGCCGACGGCCCCGAGCACCCGCTGCTCCGTCGCGTCCTGGTTCATCACTCCACCAGCTGGATGACGTTCCCGTTCTGCGTGAGGTGGATGTCGCGGCCGACCTCGTACCCCATGCCGCTGGCGAGGTTCACGTACGGCGCGAACCCTTTGAGGTCCTGGTGGGCCGGGATGAGGTGCTTCGGCTGCAGCGCGTCGAGCATCTGGTAGTGGCCCTCCTCGCGGAGGTGGCCGGAGACGTGGATGTCGTCGTAGATGCGCGCGCCCTGCATCTTCAGGAGGCGCTCGGACTGGTAGCGCTGGCCCTCGTTGGTCGGCTCCGGGATGACCCGCGCCGAGAAGATGACCTTGTCGCCGTCGTCCAGTTCGTACGGCGTCTCGCCGCGACCCATCCGGGTGAGCATCGCACGGGGCTCGCCCTGGTGACCCGTCACGATGGGGAGGTACTTCTCCTTCCCCTCCTTCATGATGCGCTTGAACGTGCGGTCGACGGACTTGCGGTGGCCGTACATCCCGAGGTCGTCCGGGAAGTCGACGTAGTTCAGGCGCTCGGCCGTGCCGGAGTACTTCTCCATCGAGCGACCGAGCAGGACGGGCTGGCGGCCGATGTCCTTCGCGAACTCGACGAGCGAGGTGACCCGGGAGATGTGCGAGGAGAACGTCGTGGCGACGATGCCGCCGTCGTAGTCCTCGACCGAGGTCATCACGTCCTTCAGGTGGCGACGCGCGACGGACTCGGAGGGCGTGCGGCCCTTCCGACCGGCGTTCGTGCAGTCCTCGATGTAACAGAGGACGCCCTCGCCCTCGCGACCGATTTCGCGGAAGCGCTCCATGTCGATGGGGTCCTCGACGACCGGCGAGTGGTCCATGCGCTTGTCGAGGCCGTAGACGACCGCGCCCTCCGGCGTGTGGAGGACGGGGTTGATGGCGTCGATGATGGAGTGGGTGACGTGGACGAACTCCAGTTCGCAGCGCTCGCCGATGGACATCGTCTCACCGGCGGACATCTTCTGCAGGTCGTTCTCGACGTTGAACTTCGACTCGCCCTGGAGCTGCTGCTTGACGAGCTCGATGGTAAAGGGCGTCGCGACGACGGGGGCGTCGTAGCGGTGGGCCAGCTTCGAGATGGCGCCGATGTGGTCGAGGTGGCCGTGGGTCGGCACGATGGCCTGCACGTCACCTTCGAGTTCGCTCATCACCCGGTCGTCGGGGATGGCGCCCATGTCGATCAGGTCGAGGCTGTGCATCTTCTCGGTCTCGACGTTGTCGTGGATGAGAACCTGCGAGAGGTTCAGCCCCATGTCGAAGATGACGATGTCGTCGCCCGCGCGAACGGCCGTCATCTGTCGACCGACTTCCTCGTAGCCGCCGATGGTTGCGATTTCGATTTCCATTGTTGAACACTGAAACGCCGCGAAGCGGCGATTCTCGTACGTAAACCCGCCCGCGTCTCCGAATCGGGGGCCAGCGGCCCCGGCGTCTTACAGCACGTCGGTCGGTGGTCCCCGCTATGCGACCGGTCCGTCGTACGTCTGGGGGACCGGTCGCACTTGCCCGCGGGAGCGGTTGTATAGGGCTTCTTTGCCCGGTCGTAAAAACTGCTTGGGTTACGGTTTCCGTGTGATTTGTAGAGGGGGCGTCCCGTGGAGAGGGGTTTCTTTCATAGAGGTTCGTGGTGACTCAGCTCCTAGAAACAGAGCGTGTCTCTCATTCCCGGTAGTAGATTAGTTGAAGCCCGATTACCAAGAACACCGCTCCGACCACTATAATCAACAATCCGAATGCCCATACGGAATGGCCACCAGCAGGCGTCGGCCCCGGCGATGGGGGTGTGAAAATGTCGATGAGAATGGGAACTACAACGTACCAGAGTCCAACTACGGTGATGACTCCCCCGACTAGCATCGATAGAGTTCCAGCGATTGATGCGGAGACCCATCTCTTGATTAGTTCCATATTTGTTGTTTTTGGTCATATGCTATCTAGTCAGATGTCATATAACTGTTAGCGACTCATTCGGAAGCTCTGCTAGATACGCGGCACGCCTCTAGAAGCTGAGTCACGTCTAACCAGGTCGGAACAAAGGGAGTTTCTTCCAGCGTCTGTCGGTGTGACTCAGCTCCTAAACTCAGAGCGTGTGTCTCGTTTAGTCCTGGTCCGATTCAAGCTGTTCGACTCGCTGCTTCAACCCCTCTAATTCTTTTTCGTCTTCCCCACTTGACGTGCGATTGAAGAGGGTTATAGCACCGAGAAAGAGCGGAACAGTCACCAAAGCGAAGAGGAGGAGGACGAACCAAAGTTCAGGACTCATATTGCAGAAACACGAACTCTGGTAATTATCTCTATCGGTGCTCCTTCCTTAGTGTATCAAGATTCGCTGGATACGCGGCACGACTCCAGAAGCTGAGCCACACCGTGATTCCGTGAAAACAACTCGCAAGACACGATTCAACGACACGACTCTGAAAAGCCCCGACGGGCTCGGCCGCTGCGCGCCTCGGTCACTCGCTTCGCTCGCTCCCTGCGGTGCTTACATCGGCTCGCTGACCGAGCCCAACGCGAGAGCAGAGCTCTCGCGAGCAGCCGGAAGCTCTGCTTCCGGCGACGCCGCTCCTTTTCGATTCCCACCCGACAGCCTCACACCTCCCCAGCCTCCGCATGGCCGACACGGAGGTCGGCCACGGTCCCTCGCGCGACTCCGCCGCGGACGGAGCCGCGGCGGCGCGCGCCAGCCGCCCCTCTGTGGGCGGCTGCAGCCGTGCGAGGGCTGACCGACCGAACGAAGTGAAGGAGGGAGGCGGTTGGGGAGGACGAGGCGCGGTACGGTCGGGTGGGCTTTCGGGAGTCACAGAAAGCCCAGTCACAACAGAACTCCAGCGACAAGCGACCACCCGAGCCGAACCCCCATCGCCAAGAACCCCTCACCGACGCTCCGCAACCCGTAAACCCCTACCACGATACGGAAACCCGTGGACGCCACCCGTCGCCTCGCCACGCTCGAATCCACTCTCGCGGAGCGGACGCCCCCGCGGGCCGCGCTGATAGTCGCCGTCCTCGCCGTCAGCACCAGCGCCATCCTCGTCCGCTGGAGCGAGGCGCCGAGCGTCGTCAAGGCGTTCTACCGCGTCCTGTTCACGACCCTGCTGCTCGCCCCGCTCGCCGTCTCGCGGAACGGGGCCGACTTCCGGCGCATCCGTCTTCGGGATGGGGTCGTCGCGGTGGCCGCCGGCGCCGCCCTCGCGCTCCACTTCGCCTCGTGGTTCGAGAGCCTGAACCACACGAGCGTCGCCGCGAGCGTCACGCTCGTCCAGGCCCAGCCGCTGTTCGTCGCCGCCGGCGCGTGGGCGCTACTGGACGAGCGCGTCGGTTCCCGCACGGTGGTCGGTATCCTCGTCGCCGTCGCCGGCATGGCGGCGATGTCCTTCGGCGACGCGCTGGTGACCTCGCCCGCGTTCCTCCTCGCCGACCCCGCGGCCGCCATCTCGGCCGCCGGCGACGGGCAGGTGACGCTGTACGGCAACGCGCTCGCGCTCCTCGGGGCCGTCACGGCCGCCGGCTACGTGCTCGCCGGGCGTTCCCTGCGCCAGCGCGTCGCGCTCCTGCCCTACGTCACCGTCGTCTACGGCGTCTGCGCGCTCGTCCTGCTCTGTGTCGCGCTCGCCCGCGGCCTCCCACTGTTGGGCTACCCGGCGACGGAGTGGCTCCTCTTTCTCGGGATGGCCGTCGGCCCCGGGCTGTTCGGCCACACGGTCATCAACTGGGCGCTCGCCCACGTCGAGTCGAGCGTCGTCTCCGTCTCCCTACTCGGAGAACCTGTCGGGAGTACGCTCCTCGCGCTCGTCCTCCTCGCGGAGGTGCCGACGGCCGCGACGGTGGTCGGCGGCTGCGTCGTCCTCGCCGGTATCGGCCTCACGGCCGCGCGGTCCGGCGACTCCGACGACGCTTCCACGAGCGATAGCTCCGCGACCGACCCGACGGCGAGCGACCGGTCCGCGACAGGGGCGACCGGAGCGACCGACCGCGGCGTCGACGAGGACTGACCCGGAGGCGCCGACGGGACGAGAAAACGCCGAACGGCCGGAGGGTATCACCACTGATAATTCAGTCCGAATACTGATAGGGCGGGACGGGGGAGAGTGAGTATGGACCGGTCGTCGGACGTCATCGATGTACTCCTCGTCGACGACGACGACGACTTCGCCGCGCTGGCCGCGAGGCGACTCGAGGCGGACGACGGCGGGCGTCCGCTCCGCGTGGAAGCTGCGAGCGACCCGAGGGGTGCGCTCGACCGACTCGGCAGCCGTGTACCGGACTGTGTCGTCACCGACTACGGGATGCCCGGCACGGACGGGGTCGAACTGCTCCGGGCGGTCCGGAGCCGGGTTCCGTCGGTTCCGGTGGTACTCTTCACGGGGCGCGGGAGCGAGACGGTCGCACGCGACGCCTTCCGTGCCGGTGTGACCGACTACGTACAGAAGGGAACGGGGGAGGACCGGTACGCGACGCTCGCGACCAGCGTCCGGGAGTCGGTCGCGGGGTTCTACGCCGGGACGGACGAGACCCTCGATGCGGTCGACGGAGGCGACCCGACCAACCCGACCGACTCGACCAACCCGGGCGACCCGACCGACTCGGGCGACTCGGGCGACCCGACGGACGGGCTCGGAGCGGCCGTCGTGACCGACCGCGAGTCGGGCGACCACGGCGCCTGCAGGGGACTCGAAGACCGCGTCCTCGGTGCGTCGACGATGCTGATGAGCGCCGCGCCCGACGAGGTTGACACGAAGATCGAGTGGACGCTGGCGACCGTCGCCGAGTTCGTCGGCGCCGACCGCTGCCGGGTGCTCCAGTACGACGCGGACCACGCCGTCTTCGACCCGACCCACCAGTGGACCGCCGCCGGCGTCGAGCCCCGCGGTCTCTCTATCGACGCCCACCCGGAGGGAGCGCTCGGCTGGCTCGTCTCGCGGCTCGAACGCTTCGAGAACGTCCGCGTCGAGCGGACGGCCGACCTGCCGGCGGAGGCGGCGCCGCTCCGGGACCGGTGTGCCGAAGCCGGTATCGGCTCCTTCCTAGTCGTTCCGCTCGTGAGCGAGTGGGAGCTGGTGGGCGCCCTCGCCTTCGAGGTGACCGACGCCGACCGCGCGTGGCACGACCACGAGGTGTACACGCTCCGCCGGCTCGCCGACATGGTGGCACACACCCTCGCCCGTCAGCGGCGGATGCGCGAGCTCGAACGCCGGAACCGACAGCTCGACGAGTTCGCCTCCAGCGTCTCACACGACCTCCGGAACCCGCTCAACGTCGCCGCCGGCTTCCTCTCGCTCGCACAGGAGACGGGGGAGCTCTCACACCTCGACCGCGTCGAGACCGCGGTCGACCGCATGGAGCTCCTCGTCGACGACCTCCTCTCGCTGGCTCGGCAGGGACGGGCGGTGGGCGAGACGAGCGCCGTGGAACTGGACGGAGCGGTCCAGCGCGCCTGGAACGCGGTCGACACTCGGGAGGCGACACTCGACGCGGAGCCTCACCTCGGTCGGCTCTCCGCCGACGAGCCGCGACTCAGGGCCGTGTTCGAGAACCTCTTTCGCAACGCGGTCGAGCACGCCGGCCCGACGGTCACGGTCACCGTCGGCTCGCTCTCGGCGGGCGGGTTCTTCGTCGCCGACGACGGGGACGGCATCCCGCCCGCCGACCGGGCACGCGTGTTCGACCGGGGCCACACCGGGAGCGAGGACGGGACGGGCTTCGGCCTCGCCATCGTCGACCGCGTCGTCGAAGCCCACGGGTGGAGCGTCGCCGTCGAGGCGAGCGAGCACGGCGGCGCCCGCTTCGAGGTGCGAACCGGCGGCGCTCGGGAGTCGGCGGGGTCGGAAGGCTCGGGGGTCGCGAGCCCGGACGCACCCGGTGAGCCGGAGCGGTCTGCCGGGTCCGACGACCTGCGGGACGCACACGTGACGGAGGACGCGCCGGAGCAATCGACGGACGACTGAGGGCCGGTCGTTCCGCCGACCGGGCCGCCGGGTCGAGCGTCCACCCCGGTCGACCGCGCGACGACGTCCCCGCTCAGTGCAGTTTCAACTCGACCCGCCGGCCGTCGGGGTCGCGGACGTAGGCGGCCCACGCCCGGCCGTAGGCGCCGTATCGCTTGTACGGTTCGCCGTCCTCCACTTCGACCCCCCGCTCGCGGAGGTCGTCGAGGAGCGCACGAACTTCGTCCTCGGTGTCGACCGCGCTCCCCCTGAGCAGGAGACAGACGTGTTCGCCGTCGACGTCGAACGGCTCGTCGGTCGGCACGAGGTGGAGGTGCCGGCCCCCGGCGACGACTGCGACGTAGGGCACCTCGCCGGCCTCGTAACGCTCGCGGTCGCGCACGGGAAGACCGAGCAGGTCGCGGTAGAAGGAGAGCGCCCGGTCGAGGTCCGAGACGCGGAGGGCGACGTGGTCGAGGTCGACGACGTCGAGGTCGAGACCGTCGCTCCCGTCTCCGGTCTCGCCGTCGCCCGCGCTTGCACCGTCGAATTCGTCGGCGTCCTCAGCCACGGCCACCACCCTCGAAGTGCTCCTTCGTCTTTCGGTGCCGGTAGCGGAACATCGGCTCGAAGCCCACCACGGCGAACGGTGACGCGAGGTCGCCGAGCCCGTCGAGCGGGAGCCGGTACTCCACGTCGTCGTGGACAATCGTGTCGCCGCCGGCGGCGACGAACCGGTGGGTGTGGACCCACTCCCGGAACGGGCCGTCCTCCATCGTGTCCCGGAAGACGGCGCTCTCCTCGTCTTCGTCGCGGTAGACGATCTTCGAGGTCCAGCGCTGGCGCGGACCGATGCCGAGGGGCCGCACCGAGAGCCGAGCCTGCGACCCGGCCTCCAGCACCTCGGGGTCGGGGTCGCCGTCCGGCCCCCGGACGCCCTCGACGCGCATGTTCATCCACTCGGGCGTCAGCTCGGTGAGTCCCTCGATGCGGGAGTGAAACGCCCACACCTCGTCGAGCGGCGCCGCCACCCGGACCTGCCGGTGGTAGTTCGCCATCTGTTCGGTCGTAGGGACGCGAGGAGCAAAAGGCCACTCGCCGGTTCGTCGCGCGGTGGCTCGACCTCGGTCGGCGTCGACCCGGCGCTCCAGCCCTCTACGGCGCCGACCCGGCGTCCGGGTCGTGTTTAGTTACGCGACTCACCGAGCAAAGAGGGGCGACAACCGGCCGAACAGCCGGTGTTGGGAGGGACTTCGGAAGGGGCCGGTCGCTCGGCGAAGGACGGCGACGCAAGCACCGCAGGCGAGCGAACGCAGTGAGCGAGCCGAGGAGCGCAGCGAGATTCCCGTGAGCGTTGCGAACGGGAAGCAGCGAGACGAGTGGAACGAGTCTCGCCAGCCGCCCGAGTCGAGCGACCGGGGGCTTCCGTGAAACCCTGCCACAGCTACTCAGACACTAAGTCCTCACAAACGAAACACGACCGGCGCCCGCACCACAAGAGCTATCGGCCGAACACGTCAGCGTTTCGTATGGTTCCCCTCCGACCGCTGTTCGGTGCGATTCCCGGCGGCCCCGAGTTCCTGATTCTCGGCCTCGTCTTCCTCCTCCCGCTCGGGGTCGGCATCTGGGTGTACAACGACGCGAAGGCACACGGGATGGACCACGCCCCCATCTGGGGGTTGGCCGTCACGGGCGGCTTCCTCATGTGGTTCGTCCCCGGCATTATCCTCTACCTGTTCTATATCTACGTCCGCGAGAAGGAGACCGAGGCGCCGACCGCTACAGCGTGAACCGCTTCACGCTCGTCCCGGCCTGCGTCAGGTCCTCGTGGGTCGCGGCCGCGACGGTCACCTGGTTCTCGCCGTAGTCGATGTCGACGCGGGTCTCGAACGCGCCGTCCTCGGGCTCGACGAGCGTCGTCTCCTGTTCCGTGCGCACGGCGACGAGGACGCCCTCGGTCTCGCCGTCGACGACGAGTTGGTCGCCGGCGAAGTTGGTGTTCACCCGGAGCGACGGGCCGTCGGGGCGCTCGCTCTCGACGTAGCGTTCGCGGACGAACGTCGGCATCTCGACCGGCTGGCCGGCGTCGATGCCGTGAGCGAGCCGACAGTACTGCGCGAACGACCACGCGAGCGGGGTCGCCGCGCCGGTCCCCTTGCCGAACTCCCAGTTGTAGTTCGTCTCGTGTTCGCGGTCCCACACCTGCTCGGGGAGCATGCGCCCGGAGTTGGCGAACCCCTGCATCGTCCGGAGGAGGTTCCGGGGGGCGAGTTCGCCGTCTTCCGTCCCGGCGACGAGTTCGTACTCGCCGCGCTCGCCGGTGAAGATGGGCCAGAGACGACCTTTGCCCTTCGTCTCGATGGTCCACGGCGCGCCCTCGTTGTCGCCGTCCTGCTCGCCATAGCCGTCGCCGTTGTAGCGGTAGAAGGCGGGGCCGGGGGGCGTGTCGACGCGGATGGTGTCGTCGGCCTCGGCGAGGGTGTTCAGAATCACCTCGTCGTCGTGGGGGAGCACGCCGAGGCGGACGAGTTCGAGGAAGCCGCCGTCGATGATTTCTCGCTCGTCGAGCGTCGGCCCGTTGTTCGCGAGCGTCCGGAGGTGGCCCGCCTCGGGGTCGCCGTCGCGGGTGACGCGGACGTAGTACGGCGTGTTCGTGTGGAGGTCGGTGCCGGTCTCCGTCGCCGTCCACCCCTCGACGCCGCGGGTCCAGTCGTCGGCCAGCGCGAGCCAGACGAGCGCGTCGGCGTCGTACCCCTCTTCGAGGGCGAGCGCGGCGGCACAGCCCAAGCCGGCGATTTCGGCCGCGATGGAGGAGGGCGAGTAGCCGGCCTCCTCCTCCCAGCGCTCCTGGGCCGTCGCGGGGCCGTTGCGGGCGACGTAGTCCGCGGAGGCTTTCACGTTCTCGAAGCCGTAGTCGGCCTCGTCGAAGGTGACGCCCTTCTCGTAGAGCTGGTAGGCCATCACCTGCGGGAACGAGATGTTGTCTATCTGCTCGCCGCCCCAGCGGGTCTTCCCGTTGACGTAGGTGTTCTGCGGGATGAACCCGCGGTCGTCCTGCTGGAGAGTGTAGACGTACTCCAGCGCCGCCGTCGCGGTCTCCAGGTCGTCGACGGCCTCGAACACCGTGAACACCTGATACAGGTCGCGCGACCAGACGAAGTTGTAGCCGTACCCCTTCGACTCCTCGGCGGAGACGGCCTCGCCCCACGGCACCGAGGGGGAGGCGATGCCGGCGCCGAGGAACGTCTTGTCCTCCACCGCGCGGAGTCCCATCAGCGACGCCTTGTACTGGCGTTCGAGCGCCGGCTCCTCGCGGGCGCTGGCGGGGACTTCCTTGTCCGCGAGGAACTCGTCCCACGAGTCGACGTACGCCTCGCGTACGGTCTCGTAGCCGCGGGTGAGCGCCCCCACGGCCTCCCCGAGCGCCGCCGCGGTGTCGGCGTTCCGGGCGAAGCCAAGCGCGAGCGTCTCGGAGACGCTCGTGCCCTCCCCGACGCGGCCGATGAGGACGACGTTCTCGTCGTCGACGCGCTCCTTCGGGTCGGGCACCTCGCCGGCGCCGAACAGCCCGCCGAGGTAGTCCGAACCGCCGACACCGACCGTCGCCCACTCGAAGCGGTCGCTCGCCGTCAGCGCCACGGCGATGCTGTATCGCTCCCCGTCCTCGTCGACGAGCAGCGGGTCCTCGCTGTGACCGGCGTCGTGGGCCTCCGAGTCCCGGGCGACGAGGTGGTAATCCTCTTCCCGACCGAGGCGGAGCCCGCGGTCCTGCGTGCCGGTGTTCGTGAGCGCCACGTCGCCGACGACGTACACCTCGTACTCGTTGTCGTCGTCGGCCTCGAACGTCAGGTCGGCGAGCAGCGCGTCGTGTTCGGGGTCGGTCGCGTACTCGGCGGTGAGCGTCCACTCGTGGCCGCGGCCGTCACCCCGCTCCGCGACGGTCTGGCGGAAGACGAGCGCGTCGTCCTCGACCATCTCCGTCCGGCGCGAAACGGTGTCGGCGTCGTCGTCGCGACGCGTCTCGTTGTGGCTCCGGGCCGTGTACGAGGAGTCCTCGTCGGCGTCGACGACGAGGAAGTCGAGCGTCCGCATGTTCATCAGGTCGACGCGCGGGAACCTGACCTCCGTCAGCGCACCCTCGGTGAGGGTGTACCACACCTTCGAGGGGTCGTCGGAGGTGTGGTCGGCGACGGTGCCGACCCCGTACTTCTCGCCGGTGGTCCAGCGCGGGCGGGTCTCCGGCCCGGAGGGCGCCGGCTTCGTCGCCGGCAGCGCGTCGAGTTCGCGCAGGTACGCCGTCGTGTGCAGGCGGATGGCGTGCGACCAGCCGAGCGGCGTCGCGCTGTCGGGCGTTCCGTCGTCGAATATCTGCTCGGCGAGGTAGCCGGCGTTGGTCGCGTACGGGCCGTCGGCCTTCAGCAGGTCGTAGAGGTCCGAGGCCCAGCCGAGGTAGTCGGAGCCGTCGCGACCGTAGCGTTCGAGCAGAGTCGAGAGCTTCGCGGCGGCGTTCGCCCCCCAGCCCGTCGACACCGACCACACCTTCTCGAAGTCCTGACTCCCCGAGCGCCAGAAGTCCTCCTCGAACCTGATGAGGCCGGCCGTGGGGGTGTTCGGCGGGTCCCGGTACAGCCGGTCGAGCATGATGCCGAAGTGCGAGTCGAGGCGGTCGAGCTCCTCCTCCGTGAGGTCCTCGCCGTCGGCGACGCCGTCGTACTCGATGTAGGCGTCGGCGAGCGCACAGGACGCGGAGTCGACGCGGGTGTCGAGGTCGCCCCCCGTCAGTCGGAGGCCGTACACGCCCTCGCCCTCGTCCCACAGCGCGTCGAGGCCCTCGCGGACCTGTTCTGCCTGCGAGAGCGCGTGTTCGCGCAGGCCTTCCTCGACCGGCGCGCGGGCGACCGCCGAGTAAGCGCGGAGGTAGGTCGCGGCGGTGTGGACGAAGCGGCCGTTCATGTTCTCCCAGAGGTTCTGGCAGGTCTCGGGGAGCCCGTCCGACTCCAGCGTGTCGTCGAGCCCGCCGATGCCGTCGTGGATGGTCCCGCGGACGTCGCTGGCGAGGGCGTGGGGTAGGCCGTTCCCCCGGTCGCGCAGGAGGGTGGCGAGGTAGGTCACGACGCTCGCGGTCTGGTCGGCCTGGTACTCGGGCTTCTCCGCGCCCTCGACGCGGGCGTGTGCCCACCCGGGGGCGAGCGAGCCGTCCGAGGCCCAGACGCGGTGGGGCCACGTGCCGTCGTCGAGCTGGGTGTCACAGTAGAACTGCGCGCTCGTCTGGAGCTGGTCGTCGATGTCGAGGTCGAGCAGGTTGTCGGACTCGAGCAGGAACGTCGCCACCTCGGAGTCGTCGCGGAACCAGGTGAACCCGTACCCGCCGGTGTGCGAGAAGAAGGGGTCGAACTCGGGACCGGCGATGTGGGCGCCCGTCGGCGCAGTGAGCAGCGAGAGCACCCGGAGGTCAGAGCGGACGAGACCCGAGTTGGGCGCGTTCTCCGGCACCGACACCTCGGCGCGGGCGCGGCCGGCGTCGCGCAGGGCGTCGGCCGTGGCGTTGTGCTGGGCGCAGTGTTTGAGGTCCGCGAGCGCCTCGCCCCGACCGACCTCGTCGTGGTTCGACAGCTGGGTGACGAGCGTCGTCTGGGCGGCCCGGCCCTTCCGTTCGAGGGGCGCGCTGACGACCACGTCGCCGCTCAGGTGGGTGTCCTCGTAGCGCTGGAGGACGGCCTCCCGCGGGAACTCGAAGTACTCGTCGGAGAGAATCTCCTCGAAGCGCTCGGGAATCTGCCCGCGAACGTCCGTCAGCCCGGTCGACGCCGTCACGTAGTCGTGTTCCTTCCGGTGGAACACCTCGACGGCCTTCGAGCCGTTCGGGCCGGCGCCCTCGTGGATGAGCCGCCCGACGCGGGTCTCGCGGCCGCCGGGGGCGAACGTGAGAAACGCCGTCAGGTGCGCGTCGGCGGGGATGGCCCCGCGGAGTTCGACGTGCGTGAGGTGTGCCCGGCCGAGCGTGAGGTCGTACTGGTGGACGGTGAACTTCCCGGCGTCGTACTCCGTCTCGACGACGTTCGTCTCCCGGTAGTAGTGCTGGCGCACCGGGTTGAGGTCGTCGAACCACAGCGTCCGGTCCTCGGTTTCGATGCCGAAGCGCGACCGGTCGATGCCGTACAGTCCCGACAACGAGGAGGAGTAGTCGCGGATGTACCCACCGGGGTCGACGTAGACGAGGCGGTCGCCGTGGCCGGAGAAGGCACCCCACTGGGTGGGACACTCCTCCGGAAAGCGGGTGCCTCGTGCCCGCTTGTAGTCGTTCAACGCCGTCCGTAGTCTCATATCACTACCCCCGCCGGAGGGAACATAAGTATTGGCGGATTCCGCAATCTACGCCACCGGCCCTCAGTGCCGACGAGACAGTCCGTGACGGCCGTTGTGTTGTCGACGAGGCGACACCGGGCGTCGGCATTCGTCCCCCACGCCGTCCCGTGTTTACTACGACGAGTGTAAAAAGTCGCCGAATGAGAAAAGTCAAAGTCGTGGGGCGGAATGCTACCTCTATGCACCACCCAGGCCCGCCGCGGTTCATGGCCGCGGGCGAGTCCGTCGAACTGGCGCCGCGGGACCCCGACCCCGAGGCGACGTACAGCTGGCGAATCAAGAGCGCCCCCGTCGCGAGTCGCGTCTCGCTCGGGACCGAGAACGTAATCGACTTCACCCCCGACGAGGCCGGGAGCTACACCGTCGAGCTCGACGCCCCCGACGGGCTCCACGAGTTGACGATTCGGGTGTTCCCCGGCGAGATGAGCCCGGTCGCCGGCGCCGGCGGCGTCTCCGGGATGAGCGGCTTCTCCGGGATGTCCGGCGTCTCGGGCGTTTCGGGCGTCTCCGGGATGTCGGGGCTCTCCGGCGTCAGCGGCTCGGGGAGCGGCACGCTCGGTGCCAGCCGCGAGGGCCAGGGCGGCGGCCGACCGCGCATCCAGCTCCACGCCCGGTTCGAGGACGACGCCGTCGTCGTCGAGGCGCACGTGAAGCCGAACCCGAACGCGTCGACCGACCCCGACGACATCGGCGTCGAGTTCCTCCTCGACGACCGCGACGACGTGAGCGAGGGCGACGTACAGAAGGGCGACCGCGAACTGCGCATCCCCTACAAGAACCTCCGCGGGCGGGTGCGGGTCCACGCCGTCGCCATCGACGACTCGTACTCGGTGCCCGACGCCATCTCCATCGAACCCGACGACGCCGAGGGGAGCGAGGGGTTCGCCACGGACGGGGGTTCGGATTTTAGGACCGACGGCGGTCCCGTGAGCGGCGCGAACGGGACCTCGTCGAGGAGCGGACGGAGTCCGCGGACCGACGGCGGTCCCGACGAGCGGAGCGAGTCGGGAGCAGGGAGGGAAGCAACGCGGACCGACGGCGGCGTCGTCGCCGACGACGGCGCCGAGAGCGGCGCGACCGCCGAGCGCGAGGTACGCGGCGACCTCAAGAGCGTCCGCCTCAACGACCCGCCCGAGTGGGCGAAGTCGGTGACGCTGTACGAGATTTACGTCCGCGGCTACGCCTCCGACGACGACGAGGCCGAGAACACCTTCGAGGCGCTGACGAAGCGACTCGACTACCTCGCCGACCTCGGCGTCGACTGCCTCTGGCTCACGCCCGTCCTGCAGAACGACCACGCGCCACACGGGTACAACATCGTCGACTTCTTCTCCATCGCGGAGGACCTCGGCGACGACGAGGCCTACAAGGAGTTCGTCGCCGCCGCCCACGACCGCGGGATGAAGGTGCTGTTCGACCTCGTGCTCAACCACTCGGCGCGCGACCACCCGTACTTCCAGGACGCCTACAAGAACCCCAAATCCGAGTACTACGACTGGTACGAGTGGCAGGACAGCGGCGAGCCGGGCACGTACTTCGACTGGGAGTACATCGCGAACTGGAACTTCGACAACCTGCGGGTCCGCAAGCACCTCCTCGAGGCGGTCGACAAGTGGGCCGAGTACGTCGACGGGTTCCGCTGTGACATGGCGTGGGCCGTCCCCAAGTCGTTCTGGCAGGAGATGCGCGAGCGGGTGAAGGAGACCGACCCCGAGTTCCTCCTGCTCGACGAGACCATCCCGTACATCGCGGACTTCCACGACGGGATGTTCGACATGCACTTCGACACGACGCTGTACTTCACGCTCCGGCAGGTCGGCAACGGGAACCAGCCCGCCGACGCCATCCTCGACGCCATCGAACAGCGCACCGAGGTCGGCTTCCCGGACCACGCGGCGTTCATGCTGTACCAGGAGAACCACGACGAGACGCGCTTCGTCGTCGAGTGCGGCGAGCCCGCCGCCCGCGCCTCCGCCGGCGCGCTGTTCACGCTCCCGGGCGTCCCGATGCTGTACGGCGGCCAGGAGATCGGCCAACTCGGCCGGCGCGACCCGCTGGCCTGGGACCAGGCGAACGAGACCATCCAGAACCACTACGAACGCCTCATCGACGCCCGCGGGTCGACGCCGGCGCTCCAGTACGAGGGCGACTTCGCGCGCGTCGACTACGAGTCCGACTCGGACGCCGTCACGTGCTTCGTTCGGGGCGACGAGGGGGACCGCCACCTCGTCGCACTGAACTTCGGCGACGACCCGGCGACGTTCGAGACCGGCCCCGAGGTCGACACGACGGACCTCGTCTCCGGCGAGAGCGTCCTGCGTGACGGCGAACTGACCGTCGAGGACGTGGCCGTCCTGCCGATTACGGGCTGAGCCGACTCGCGCCACCCGCCGCTTCGCCGGCTCCTTCGAACCGCACACCGACCGATGCCGACCGACGCCGACGCCGTCGGCGCCGCCAACGCCGACGATGCCGACACCGGACCACACGGACACCCACCCGACCACAGACATGGACACGACACAGGAGTGCCGACTGCTGGACGAACAGACCGCCGACCTGCTCGCGTGGCACGACGACGTGCGCGAGTCCCACGAGGACGACTTCGAGGCGGCGAAGGAACTCGCGACCCGCCTCGGGGCGCACGTCACCGAGACGGAGGACGGCGAAGTCGCCGCCGCCGTCGGCTTCTGGACGCCCGACCTCGTCGAGGCCGGCGTCCCCGAGACCGACGTGTACCTCGAGGTGCTCACCTCGACGACGCCGGTGGACCTCGCCGCCGAGGAGACGACCGCCGAGTTCCAGCGCGAGCGCGTCCCCCTGCGCCGGAAGGGCGAGTTCCACTGGGGGGTCGTCGCCGGGATGCGCGCCGGCACCCGGGACGTGGTCGGCTCGCTGTACCAACTCGTCTACGAGGACGACGACGGCTGGCACGCCGTCCCGGACCCCCTCGCGTACTCGGTGCCCTTCGGCGCGTTCGCGCCCGCCGAGTTCTACGACATGGAGCGGCTGGACGACGAGCGTCCCGACCGCGCCTACTTCGAAACGCTCGGCACCGACGAGGAGCGCGTCGAGACGACCGAACACGACGGCCTCCCGCGAGTCTCTCCGGCGAACAGCATGCTGGAGATTCACCCCGGCACGGCCACGGAGTCGGGCTCGCTGAAGGGGCTGGCGGAACGCTACGAGGACATCGGCGGGAAGCTCCACCGCGGCGACGAACTCGACCCCGCCGACCGCAACTTCGTCGGCTACGACGGCATCCAGCTGATGCCGGTCGAGCCAATCACGGAGAACCCCGACATCCACGACTTCTGGCGACCCGCGGGGGACAGCAGTAGCTCGAACGACCCGACGCCGGTGGGGACTGCAGACGACGACCCCGAGACCGTCGAGGTGACCGTCTCCCATCCGGACATGATAAACTGGGGGTACGACATCGTCGTCTCCGCGTTCTCCGCGGTGAACCCCGCGATTCTGGAGACCGGCCGCCCCGACGAACTGGTGGACTTCATCGCCGCCTGCCACGCGATGCCGGACCCCATCCGGGTCGTCTTCGACGTGGCGCTCGGTCACGCCGACAACGGCGGGCTGAACACCCTCCCCTCCCCGTTCTTCGAGGGGCCGGGGATGTACGGCCAGCACCTCAACTACCCGCATCCGACCGTCCGGGCGATGCTGCTCGAGATGCAGCGCCGGAAGATGGACTTCGGCGCCGACGGCATCCGCGTCGACGGCGCGCAGGACTTCACCTACTACGACCCCGGGCTGGACGAGAACGTCCACGACGACGCGTTCCTCGCGGAGATGGACGCCGTCACCCAGGAGGTCGCCGGCACCGAGTACCGCCCGTGGATGGTGTTCGAGGACGGCCGGCCGTGGCCCCGTGAGGACTGGGAACTCGCCGCCACCTACCGGTCGCTCATCGAGCAACACCCCCACTCGTTCCAGTGGTCGCCCATCACGTTCGCGCACAACACGCCCGCGCTGTTGACGTTCTGGGCGACGAAGTGGTGGCGCGTCCGCGAGGTGCTCGACTTCGGCGGTCACTGGCTCACCGGCGTCGCCAACCACGACACCATCCGGCGCGGCACCCAAATCGACCCCCACGTCGAGTTCAACCAGTCGCCGGTGAACCCCTACCTCGGCGAGTCGCTGCCGAACGTCCTCGACGAGGCGTACGACAACGCCGCGGCGGCGATGTTCTTCTACTGCGCCTCGCCCGGCGTCCCGATGGACTTCGTCCACGCCAACGCCCGCGCCCCGTGGGGGTTCGTCCGCGACACCGACGAGACCTGGAACGTGAAGGTCGTCTCCGACGAGTCGAGCTTCGTCGACTGGCAACTGCGCCCGGAGGAGTTCCACGACCCCGAGCACTTCACGCGCGTGAAGGGACTCGGCTTCGAGGACGAGGAGCAGTTGGGCACGTTCATGAACGCCCTCTCGGCGGCGGTCGACGCCACCGACTACGACCTCGACGCGATGGCCGAGATGCTGTCGGCGCTCGACACGCCGTTCACGGGTGAGGACGGGACCGGCGGCCCCACCGCCACCGACCTCGAAGCGTTCGCCTACGCGTGGATGCAGGACGTCCACGACTTCGCCAACCTCGCACACTGGGCCGACGACCAGGACGAGGAGCGAACGGCGTTCCGTCTCCGGACGCGACGGTTCCGCCACGAGCGCCCGTGGCTCCGCGAGGACGTCTCCGAGTCGGAGTTCTTCACGTATCGACATCCGACCGACGGGACGGTGCTCTACTTCGGTCTGCGCGAATCGCCCGACGGGGACGAGCAGCTGCTGTTCGCCGCGAACATGGAGGGCGTCCCGGTCGACGTCTCGCCCGAGAGCCTCGACGTGCCGGACCTCCCACGGGACGGCTGGACCGTCGCGCTCGCGGCACCGTCGCTCGACGTAGAAGCCGGGGAAGAGACGACCGCCGACGACCCGGTGACGCTGACGAACGCGACGGCGGTGGTCTGGACGCGCGAGCCGTAAGCGGGGCGACTGCGGCCGTCGCCGACTCTCCTTCAGACGATTCGCCGCGTGACGAACACGAGCAGGCCGACGACGATGAAGCCGATTCCCCAGTAGAAGGAGTCGTAGGGGAGATAGACGAGGGCCAGCGTGACGATTCCGGAGACGATGAGTGACCAGCCGGCGGTCGTGCGATAGCTCACACCGTATCGTCGCCGGGGGACGGGATGAGTCCGGTGGCCTCGACCACCGACCCCGCCAGAGAATCCGTCGGCCTCCGACCCGAGAGCGAAGCCTACAACCACCGCCGCGCCGACGCTCGGGCCATGAGCAAACTCACGCCCGCGGACCTCGACCGATACGTCTTCTCACGGACGGGGGCGACCAACGAGGACCTGCTCGTCGGACCGGCGTACGGGGAGGACGCCGCCGCCGTCCGCGTCGACGAGGGAACGATGGTCGTCAGCAGCGACCCCATCTCGCTCGCGGCCGAGCGCATCGGCCAACTCGGCGTCGTCGTCGCCTCGAACGACGTGGCCGCCTGTGGCGGGATGCCGGAGTGGCTCGTCTCGACGATTCTGCTCCCGGACCTCGACCCGGAGCGCCTCGACACGATTACGGCGCAGGTCGACGCCGAGGCCGACCGCCTGGGAATCACGGTCGTCGGCGGGCACACCGAGTCCGTCTCCGGGCTGGAGCGCCCGCTCCTCTCGTTGACCTGCATGGGGCCGGCAGAGCGGTACGTCCCGACTTCGGGTGCCGAGCCCGGCGACCGCGTCCTCCTGACGAAGGGCGCCGGCGTCGAGGCGACGGCGGTGTTGGCGAGTGACTTCCGTGGAGACCTGCTCGACGCCGGTGTCGACGCCGCGGTCGTCGACCGCGCGGAAGGGTACTTCGACGACCTGAGCGTCCTCCCCGAGTCTGTCGTGCTCTCGGCGGTCGCGACCGCGATGCACGATCCGACCGAGGGCGGCGTACTCGGCGGGGCCGTCGAACTCGCCCGCGCCTCGGGCGTCGTCCTCGACATCGCGCGCGAGGCGGTGCCCGTCCGCGAGGAGACCCGGGACTGTTGTGACGCGATGAGCCTCGACCCGCTCTCGGTGCTCGGGTCCGGGGCGATGCTCGCGGCGGTTCCCGAGGCCGAAGCCGACGAGGCGCTCTCGGCCTTGGAGCGCGAAGGAATCGAGGCGGCGGAGGTTGGGCGGGTCGAAGCGGTGGCCGGAGGGGACGGACCGGGTGTCCTCCTCGACGGGGAGTTGCGCGCGGAAGCGGTCGAGGACGGCATGTACGCGCTTTGGGAGTGAGTATCCGGAAGTGACCGCACGGGGAGAACCGTACCGCTCGCTGGTCGAGTCCCGCTAGAGAACACTACGGAAGCCGGCCCTTCCGGACCCCCACCCGTGCCGGCCGTTCGGCGAGCGTCGGGCGACCGGTCCCGCTCAGCGTCGGTCGGTCGGCTCCTCGGGGTCGTCCCAGCGGCTGTCTTCCGAGACGGGCTCCACCGCGTGGTCGATTTCCTCCTGGGTGTACTCCTCGTCGGCGAGGAGCATCGCGAGTCGCTGCCAGCGGGCGCTCCGGTCGTCTTCTCCCTCGGGGCCGACGCGGGCGCCGAACCGCTTGAAGAACTCGGTGTCGCGGCCGAGGCGCTTCCCCTCGGCGGTGTGCGTATCGAAGATGACGTCGTAGGGGCCGCCCGGTTCGAGGTCGCCGACGGGGAAGTCGTGAGCCGGCTCCTCGCCCGCCGCCTTCGCCTCGGCGCGACCCTCCGCGACACGGCGGAAGTACTCGTCGGCGTTGGCCGCCTCCCGCGAGGAGCGGGCGCGGGCGCAGGCCAGCGCGGCGTGAATCGCACAGAGGCGGCCGCGCCAGGACTCCTCGCCCCACTCGTCGGCGAGTTCCTCGTAACGGGCGACCGTCAGGGCGGCGTCCTCGCCGGCGCGGAGGTCCTCGACGACGAAGAGGTTGAGCCGCTCCCAGAGGTTCCAGCCGTAGCCGGAGCGCGCCAGCTCCCAGGCCGCCCACGCGGCTATCTCCTCGTCGGAGCGGCGGACGGCCTTCTGGAGCAGACTCGAGACGACGTAGCGGTTGTAGCCGCCGTCGGTCGCGTCGGCGCCCTTCTCCTCGCCGAAGTCGTCGGTCCCGGCCGCCTCCGGCGGCGTGTCGGCGCGTACCTCCCCGTCGGTGCCGAACGTGGCCTGTCGGTCCTCGCCCATAGCTCGCCCGTCGGCGTCCCCGGGGAAAACCGCTGTGGAGCGACCGAGGGAGGCGTGGTTCCGTCTCCCACCCCGTCACCGAATGGGAATTTTTAAGTCCGAACCGGGGACTACGTTGTACTGTACCGGGTTTAGCTCAGCCTGGCAGAGCAGCCGACTGTAGATCGGCTTGTCCCCCGTTCAAATCGGGGAACCCGGACTGATTCTGTCGCCGCTATGCGAGGGAGCGTAGCGACCGAGCCAGCGGCGACTGTGAAGCCTCTGTGAGCCGATTTGAGCCTGTCAGTCGCAGCCCGCGCAGCGAAGCGAGCAGGAACGTCTGACTCCGTTCAAATCGGGGAACCCGGACTTTTGCAGTGGACCACGCGAGGGAGCGAAGCGACCGAGCCGTCCACCGCAGAATCAGACGTGGGCCGATTTGGGCAGGCGAGCCGCAGCCGACGAACGACCGAAGGGAGTGAGTCGGACCGTCTCGACGAGTTCAAATCGTGGAACCCGGACTTCTCCAGTAGACTACGCGAACGAGCGGAGCGAGTGAGCCGTGCGGCACGAAATCCACCGAGCCGTTTCAGTTCAGCAGGCCGTAACGGGCGAGCGACCGAAGTGTGTCGAAACTGTCCGAATATAATGAATGACACGAGATATTAAGTGTCTGCCCGTCGAGTCGTTCCCCATGCCGGAATCCAGCGTCCGTTCCGAGGAGGGGACCGTCGTCGCGAAGGTCGTTCGCCCGATGAACGACCACCGGTCGATGACCGTCGAGGTCGCAGACCAGCATTCGACACGACACATCGTCGAGTACGACACCGACCGAGTCGAGCGCACGCTCGCGGCGCTCCCACAGGGGTCGGCCCTCCGGGTACTCATGACGCCCATCGAGGGTCGGGCGAACGTCTGGCGCGTCGGCGCACCCGAGCCTCGGCGGGCGAGCGGTCGGTAGCCAGCGCGGACGGAGCAGGCGGACGGCGCCGGAACGGGGAACGAGTACGCCGACCGCGGACGGGAACCGGGGGGCTTTACCCGTCGGGCCGCGCCGAATCGGCCGATGAACGTTCCCGACTCGGACGACACCTTCGTCGCCGACCTCGACGTCCGGTACCGCGACGTGGACGAGATGGGCCACGTCAACAACGCCGTCTACGTCACCTACCTCGAACAGGCGCGCGTCGACTACTTCCGGGAGGTCGTGGGCCTCGGGGTCGACGACCTCGACAACGTCGTCGCGAGCCTCGAAGTCGACTACGAGCGCTCGCTGACGGTCGAGTCGGACCTCCGCGTCACGGTGTGGGTCGCCTCGATGGGTCGTTCCAGCCTCCGGATGTGCTACGCGGTCCGCGACGGCGACCAGGTGGCCGCGACCGCCGAGACGACGCAGGTCGTCGTCGGCGACGACGGTCGACCTCGGCCGGTTCCCGACGAGTGGCGCGAGCTGATTCGTGAGTTCGAAGGCGACCGGCTGAAGACGACCGAGGAGTCTCGACAGCCCCAGTAGCGACGATACTCACGGCAACCCGCGCTACCCCACGCCGGTCACCGCTCGTCGGCGGCGAGCGCTACCACCGCGCGTTCGACCGCCGTCGCGAGCTCCGCCGCCGGGGCGACGGCGTCGACGTGTCCGGCCTCGACGGCCGCCGTCGGCATCTCCGACAGCGTCGAACTTGCTTCGTCCTGTGCGACCGTCGCGCCGCCGGCCTCGGAGACCGCACGCAGTCCGCGGGTCCCGTCGGTTCCCATCCCGGTGCAGAGCACGCCGACGAGCGGCCCGTCGACGACCGAGGCCGCACTCGACATCGTCACGTCGACGGCGGGTCGGGCGTCCGCGACCGGCGGGTCGTCGGTCGGGTCGGCCGCGAGTCGACCGCCCGCGTCGGCGGCGACGACGAGGTGTTCGCCACCGCGCGCGAGCACCGCCTCCCCCGGCCCGACGCTCGCGCCGGCCTGCGCTTCACGAACGTCGTAGGCCGACACGTCGTCCAGTCGCTCCGCCAACCCGGCGGTGAACCCCGCCGGCATCTGCTGGACGACGAGGAGTCGGGCGTCGAGCCCGTGCGGGAGGTCGTACAGCAGTCGCGCGAGTACCCGAGGGCCGCCGGTGCCGGCGCCGACCACGACCGTCGGCACCGACCGCTCGCTCGCCGCGGGTGTCGGGGCGGGAGCGCCGCCTGAAGTCCCCGGCCTCGCCGGAGTTGCGCCCGACTCGACCGCCGAGACCGCCGCGGCGACGTCGCCCGCGCCGGCCTCCCGGACGGCCGTCGAATCGGTGTCCGTCGTCGAGTCGGTGCCCGCCGGGTCGTCGCCGTCGACCGGTCCTCCGTCGTCGACGTCGACGCCGCTCGTCACGGCGGCGTCACCCGCCACGGCGGCGCCACCCCTCTCGTCGGTGTCGCCCGTCCCGTCGGTGCCCTGTCCGAACTCGAAGCCGCCGGTCCCGTCCACCCCGCCGACGTCTCCTCCACCGACGACCGAGACGTCGGCGGACGCGACGGCCGAAATCTTGGCGGCGAGCCGTTCGTCCAGGGCCTCCCGGGCGGTCGCGTCGTCGGGCTTCGGGAGGAAGTCGACGGCCCCGGCCGAGAGGGCGTCGAGGGTGACCGACGCGCCCCGCTCGGTGTGCGAAGAGAGCATCAGAATCGGCGTCGGCCGGCTCGACATGATCGCTCGAACGGCCTCCAGCCCGTTCATCCGGGGCATCTCCACGTCCATCGTGACGGCGTCCGGTTCGGCCCGGAGCACCGTCCGGAGCGCGTCGCGTCCGTCTTCGGCTTCCAGTGTCTCGTGGCCGGCCTCTTCGAGCGCCTCGCGGACGAGCGTCCGCATGAACCCCGAGTCGTCGACGACCAGAACCCTCACACCACCTCTCCCACGGCGTCGAGCACCTCCGGGCCGTCGAACGGTTTGGTGACGTAGCTGGCGGCGCCGGCGTCGACGGCCGCACGCATCTTCTCGGCCTGACTGACGCTCGTACACATCACGACACACGCCTCCGGGTCGGCGTCCCTGATGCGGAGCGTCGCCTCGATGCCGTCCACCTCGGGCATGACGATGTCCATCGTCACCACGTCCGGGTCGTGCTCGGCGTACGCCGTCACCGCTCCCTCGCCGGTCTCGGCCTCCGCGACGACCTCGTACTCCACTTCGAGAATCTGCCGGAGATGCGAGCGCATGAACGCGGAGTCGTCGACGATCAGGACACGTGCCGGCATTTCCGCGTAGCTCCGCAGTGGCCAAACATAAAAGCTCGCCCGAAATTATTTCGAGTTGAGAATTGGGGCCGCGCGGAAACTGTCCCGCCGGAGAGTCGTCTCCGACAGCGAGCCCGACATACCTAAGTGCCGACTCGATAATCCCTCAGTATGAGCCAGAGCATATCCGAGGAGGAACGACCGCTCCTCGCCGACGTCGGGTCGCGGACCCTCCACGTGGGTCGGGACCGGCCGCTGCGCATCAGTGCGGGCCACCGGCTGCAACACCACGACGGGAAATGTAGCCGCCCGCACGGGCACAACTACGAGGTCGACGTGACGGTCGTCGGCGACCTCACCGAGGAGGGGTGGGTCGTCGACAAGGGCGACGTGACGGCGGTCGTCGACGAGTGGGACCACCGTTTCCTGCTCGAACGCGGCGACCCTCTCGTCGAGGCGTTCGAGGCGAGCGGCGACGGCGACGCCCTGGTCGTCCTCGACGCGCCGCCGACGGCCGAGGTGATGGCCGTCGTCCTCGAACGGAAGCTCGCCGACACCCTGCCCGACACCGTTCACGAGGTGTCCGTCTCCGTGCGCGAGACGAGCGAGCTCTGCACCAACTGATGCCGGTCTCCTCGTCGGTCGACGGCCAGCGAACCGGAGCGGACGACGACGCCGGGTCGCGACCCGAGGGGCCCGCCCTCCCCATCAACGAGCTGTTCACCTCGCTCCAGGGTGAAGGGACCCTCGCCGGCGTCCCCTCTACCTTCGTCCGCACCAGCGGCTGTAACCTCCGCTGCTGGTTCTGTGACTCCTATCACACGTCCTGGGAACCCACCGGCGCGTGGTACGGGGTCGACGAAATTCTCGACGAAATCGACGCTCGCGGCCCGAACCACGTCGTGTTCACCGGCGGCGAACCGTTGATTCACGACGCGAGCACGACGCTCCTGCGCGAGCTCGACGACCGAGGGTACCACGTCACCGTCGAGACCAACGGGACGATTCTGCCCGAGGACGACGACGGTCCCGTCCCCGTCGACCTCGCGAGCGTCAGCCCGAAGCTGGCGTCGTCGACGCCGGGTCCCGAGCGGCCGCCCTCCGGCGGCGGCGATGGTGGCGACGGAGCCGAGAACGTCGACGCCGAGACGTGGGCCGAACGTCACGAGGCCCGCCGGCTCGACCTCGACGCGCTGGCGACGCTCGTCGACCGCTACGAGACCCAGTTGAAGTTCGTCGTCACCGGCCCCGACGACCTCCCCGAAATCGAGTCGCTCGTCGCCGACGTGCGCGAGGCGGCGACCGCCGAGGTGCGAGACACCGACGTGCTCCTGATGCCCGAGGGCCAGACGCGCGAGGAGTTGGAGTCGACCCGGCGGGTCGTCGCCGACCTCGCCCTCGAACACGGCTACCGCTACACGCCGCGCCTGCACGTCGACCTCTGGAACGACGCGCCGAACACCTGAGACCCGCGTTTTGCTGCGTTCGCGGCGCGAAGCGCCCTCGCTGGCAAAACCTGGACCAAAGCTCCGGAACCCGACCAACGGGAGGGTTCCGAGTCCGCTCGGGCCTTCGGCCCTCGCGGTGCGACCCCATCACAACCGCAAAACCATGACCGAACACACCGACCACGACACCACCGACGAGACGGAACCGAAGACGGCCGTCGTCCTCCTCTCCGGCGGGATGGACAGCGCGACGACCGCCTACGAGGCCGCCGATAGGGGGTACGACCTCTACGTCCTGCACACCTCCTACGGCCAGCGCACGGAGACGAAGGAGTACGAGTGCGCCCGGCGGCTGGCGGCGGAACTCGACGTGCGCGACTTCCTCCACGTCGAGACCGGCCACCTCGCCGACATCGGCGCCTCCGCGCTCACCGACGACGGCATCGAAGTCGAAGATGCGGACACGGAGAGCGACGAGATTCCGGACACGTACGTCCCGTTTCGTAACGCCAACCTGCTGTCGATGGCCGTCTCCTACGCCGAGGCGCAGGGCGCCGACGCCGTCTTCGTCGGCGCCCACAGCGAGGATTACGCCGGCTACCCCGACTGTCGCCCCGAGTTCTTCGAGGCGTTCGAGCGCGTCGTCGACGAGGGGACGAAGCCGGAGACGGGAATCGGAATCGAGGTGCCGTTCGTGGAGGACGCGAAGCGCGACATCGTCGAGCGCGGCGTCTCGCTGTCGGTCCCCTTCGAGCACACCTGGAGCTGTTACCGCGACGAGGCGCCCGCCTGTGGCACCTGTGACTCCTGTGCCTACCGGCTGGAGGCGTTCCAGTCCGTCGGCGTCCGCGACCCCATCGAGTACGCCGAACGCCCGACGTACGTCGACTGAGACGCCGCGACCGACGCCATCACCGGCAGCGAACTATATCTCTGAAGGACGCTAACGTACCCCATGGCATCCGAACCCGAGAGCGTCGTCCCTGGGGTCGCCGACGTGGAAGACTCGTTCGAGCCGTCGGAGACGGCGGCAACGTTCGAGACTGTCGAGCAGTACGGCGTTCGCGAAGTCGCCATCGCGGTCGGCGCCGGCGCCGTCGCGACGGTCGCGATGGCTCCGCTGTTCGTGCTCGCGTGGCGGGCCGGCGCACTCGACCCGGTGGCGTTCACCGGGCTGTCGACCCTCGTCGGCCTCGGGCCGAGTCTCCCCGTCGGCGCGTTCATCTTCTTGGGCGGCGGGGCGATTCCGCTGGCGCTCGTCTTCCTCGCGTGGGCCGGCTTCCTCCCGGGCCGGACCCTCGCCGTCCGCGGAATGGTGTACGCCACCATCGTCTGGACCGGATTCGCGTTGGCGTTCTACTCCGGCCAACAGGGGACGCTCCTCTTCGTCTACCTCGCTCTGACGCTCGTGGCTCACTGGGTGTACGGCGCCGTCCTCGGTTACGTCTACGGCCAGTTCGCGGTCATCCCCGCGAACCTCTGACCGACCACCTTACTGGTAGGCCGCCGCGGCTATGGGAGTTCCCGACGACACTGGAGTATGGACCTCTCCACCTTCCAATCGGCCCTCCTCGACGCGGACCGCAAGGAGTCCTCCGCGGTCGGGCGGGCGGTCATCGCCGGCTTCGCGGGTCTGCTCGGCATGCTCGCCATGTCGCCCGTCCTCCTGCTCGCCTGGGCGCTCGGCGCGCTGGAGCCCTCGGCGTTCGCCGGCCTCGCCCAAATCGTCGGCCTCGGCTCCAGTTTCCCGCTGGGCGCGCTCATCTTCCTCGGTGGCGGCGCGACCACGCTCCCGCTCCTCTTCGTCGCGTGGGCGCTGTTTTTCCCCGGAGAGACGCTCCCGCGGCGCGGTGTCGTCCACGCGGTCATCGTCTGGACCGGGTTCGCCATCGCGTTCTACTCCGGACAGACCGGGACGGCGCTCGCGCTGTACCTCGCGCTGACCTTCGTCGCCCACGTCGTCTACGGCGCCGTCCTCGGCTACATCTACGGCCGGATGGCGACGATTCCGGTGTACGAAATCTGACTGTCGGACGACTTCGGTTCCGAACCACGCCCGGCTCACCGTCCCTTCCCGCCGAACCTGGCTCTTCCCTCCCGTTTGTGTCAACAGCCTAATTGCTACAGCGAGCGTATACGCCCGCCGATGAAGCGAGGAACTTCCGGGAAGGGGCGCGTCGTCGTCGTCACCGGCGCGAACGAGGGCATCGGCTACCACACGTCGGCGGCGTTGCTCGAACGAGGGTACCGCGTCGCCGGGTTCGACGTCGACGGTGAGGGGTTCGAGGCGCTCGAAGACGCCTACCCCGACCACGCGCGCTACCACCGCTGTGACGTGACGGTCGACGGAGACGTACAGAGCGCGGTCGACGCCGTGGTCGCGGAGTGGGGTCGTATCGACGTGCTCCTCAACAACGCCGCGGTGTTCAGCTTCGGCTCCGTCGAGGACCGGAGCCTGGACGACACCAGACGCGAGTTCGAGGTGAACTACTTCGGCTACCTCCGCGCCATTCGAGCCGTCCTCCCCCAGATGCGGAAGCAGGGCGGCGGCATCGTCCACTGCGTGTCCTCCGGCGTCGGCTCCACCGGTCACCCGGGGCTGTCGGGGTACGCCTCCTCGAAGGCCGCGATAGAGGCGCTCGTTCGGTCGCTCCGGCTGGAACTGCGCCACGAGCCGATTTCGGTCACGCTGATGTACCCGCCGGCGACGAACACCCGCTCCGCGGCCCGCCTCGGCTACCCGTCGTACGCGGTCAAGGAGCCCGCCGAAGTCGGTCGGAAGCTGGCGGCGAAAATCGAATCCACCGGGCCGGTGGTCGCGGCCGACTGGTCCACCAGACTCGGGATGGCGGTCATGGACCGGTTCCCCTCCCTCGTCGAGCGGGGGACCGCACGCTTCGTGACCGAGGACGGCGTGAGCCTCGGCCGAGTGGAAGGGTAGCCGCCGACCGACGTTCTCCGTTCGACGACAGCTTCTCCCGGCCCGCGCCCGCACCGGTCGCTGTGGAACCCACTCGGTCGACGAGGTGAGAAGGCGACGCGGACCCCGGGACAGGATTCACGTGTCCGGAGCGTCGACCCCCGACCATGCCTCTCCTCCAGTTCGACACGTCGGTTGCGATGACGGCCGGCGAGAAGCGGTCGTTCGCGAACGAGGTGACGGAGTTGTACACCGAGCTGTTCGAGACGACGAGCGAGGACGTGGTGGTGAGCATCCGCGCCCGCGAAGACGCGGAACTCCACCTGGGGCGGGCGGAGCCGGGGCCGATTCTCCTCCTCGACGCCCACGTTCGGCGGGGGCGCCCCACCGACCGGCGCCGCGAGTTCGCCCGCGCCGTCATGGACGCCGCGAAGGCCCGCTGGAAGGTGCCCGAGCCGAACATGACGGTCACTTTCACCGAGCACGACGGCGACGAGATGATGGGGTACGACCGGGTCGGCGGCGAGTGGGAACCCGAGAACGAAGACTGAGCTACTCGACCGCGAACGGCCGCCGGTCAGCCAGTTCGTACAGCGGTTCGATGTCAGCGACGGTGTAGTGTTCGAGCAGTCCGTGGAGTTCCCGGAACGTGAGCGTCTCGCGGGCGTCGACGCTCGCCAGCGCGAGGTAGCGCTCGCCCACCTGCGGCACGTCGGAGTTCGTGACGAACGCCGCCCCGCGCGCCCGACCGAAGCGCCATGTCTCGGGGTCGAGTCCCGTCTCGTAGTCGGCCCACAGCGTCTCCGGACAGTCGATTCCCAGCTCCGCGCAGGCGTCGCCCAGTTTCAGCCTGTGGCCCCACGCCTCGCGCACGTCGTCCATCAGGTCGTCGTGCGGGAGCGCGAGGAGCGCGTCGAGGCGGTCGCCGGGGCCGGCGTCGCCGACTTCCTCACCTGCGAGGTCGGCGCGACCGGGGAGGTGGAGGAAGTCGAACCCGGTGCCGTTGTAGGTGAGGAGGGAGTCGGGGTCGCGTTTCTCCGCCCAGTCACAGACCGCGTCGAGGAGCGCGAGTTCCGACTCGGGGGTGTCGTCCTCGCGGAAGCGGACGGTCGTCTCGACGGGCTCTCCGGGCGCGGGTCGGTGGCCGAGGCCGACCGCGAGTAACTCGAAGAACGTCGAGTCGCGGAACTGCTCGCCCCGCGGTTCGCGGCCGGGACTGACCGTCTCGATGTCGACTGCGAGCGTGCCGGACACGACCGTCGGGAGTCGGCGGAGTGACTTGAACCTTCGCGGTCCGCGGCACCGAACTCGACGCCGAGGACGGGTTCGACGCGGGGGATCGGCCCGGCGCGGGCGCCGACTCGACTGCCGACGCGGTGGCGCCGGGACGCCGCCTCGTCTCCGCCGGAGCGTGTCGCGCCCTCGACGGTGTGTGGATGAATGCTGAGAACAACCATGAAGTTTAATGTAATGCTTCTTCAAGTGCTCACGTAATGGCACGCAATGACGAACCATTCCTGAAGCAGAGTCGTCGCGGCTTCCTCGGTGGCCTCTCGGGGGTGCTCGCGGCGGCGGCGTTCTCTCGGGACGTATCCGCGGAGGACGCGTCGGTCGTCGTGAACGACGAGGACGCGCCGACACGGACCGTCACCTCCCCCGACGGGACAGTCGCGGTGACGGTCGACGTCTCCGACGGCCGCCCGAGCTACGACCTCACCTTCGACGGGCGAACCCTGGTACGGTCGTCCGCGCTGGGATTCGACTTCCGTCGACAACCCGCCTTCGGCGCCACCGCCGGGTCCGGGACCGTAGCGCCCGTCGGGGTCACCGGCAGCGAGAGCGGGGTGGAGACCGAGCGCTGGACGCCGGTGTGGGACCAGTACGACCGCGTCTCCGAGGACTACTCGTACCTCCGCCTCGGGCTCGAGGAGACGGCCTCGCCCGGGCGCCGCGGGACGCTCGAACTCCGAGTCTTCGACGACGGTCTCGGCTTCCGGTTCTGGTTCACCGAGGACTTCGGGGCGAGCGACGACCGGTTCGTCGTCACGTCCGAGAACACCGAGTTCGACTTCGCCGGCGACTACACGAGTTGGTGGATAGAGAACCGGTTCGCACAGCCCGACGGGGAGCCGGGCCGGTTCGAGGCGGAGTACCAGGAGACCCCCCTGAGCGAGATTCCGTCGGGGACCGAACCCCAGATTCCGAGCGGGACGCCGACGAAGGAGGGTGCTCACACGCCGCTGACGATGAGAGCCGCGGAGGACGCCTATCTCAGCGTCCACGAGGCGGACCTGGTCGACTACGCGACGCTCTCGCTGTCGCCGCAGTCGGCGGGGAGCACGACGTTCTCGGCGACGCTCGCGCCGCTTCCCGACGGGACGAAGGTGTCGGCGAGGGCGCCGCACGTGACGCCGTGGCGGACGATTCAGCTCGGTCGCGACCCCGGCGACCTTGTGGAGTCGTCGCTGCTCCCGCTGCTCAACGACGACCTCGACACGTCCGTCCTGCCGACGGTCGGCGGCGAACCCTCGACCGACTGGGCGCAGCCGAAGAAGTATCTTGGCATCTGGTGGCTGATGATTGCGGGCAGCGCCAACTGGGAGTACAAGACGGACGCGGAGGTCCGCGCGGCCGGCGGCAACCCGGCGCAGTACATCCACGGCGCGAAGACCGAGCGGATGAAGCGGTACATGAGCTTCGCGAGCCAGCAGAACATCGACTCCGTGCTCGTGGAGGGGTGGAACGAGGGGTGGGACACCTACCCGGGAGACGGGTCCGGATTCGACTTCTCCGTCGACGGCTCCACGCCGGACTTCGACGTGCCGGCGGTGACGGACTACGGGCAGTCCCTCGACACCCCGGTCGAGATGACCATCCACAACGAGACGGCCGGCAACGCCGTCAACTACGAGGAGCAGATACTCGAGGACGACATCTTCGAGGGGTACGAAGAGAACCACATCCGCTCCATCAAGAACGGGTACGTCTCGAACCAGGGGCTCAACGTCCGGGGCGACGTCGCTCCCGACACCAACCAGCACAGCCAGCTCGCGGTCAACCACCACGAGTTGGTGACGAAGGAGGCCACCGCGAACAGACAGCTCCTCGAACGCCACGAGGCGGTGAAGCCGACGGGCAGGCGTCGGCAGTACCCCAGCCTGGCGGCCGCCGAGGTCGTCAAGGCACAGGAGTACGACGGGTTCGGCGCGCTGGGGTCCGACGTCGACTTCGACCACCACGTCACCCTCCCGTTCACCCGGATGCTCGCGGGTCCGATGAGCTACCAGCCGGGCATCTTCGACATCACGTTCAACGACTCGACGGGCGGGCGCATCGTGACCACCCGCGCGAAGCAGTTGGCGATGTACCCGAACTACTTCGCCGGCATCCAGATGGCCGCCGACCGACTGGAGGCGTACATCAGCCCCGAGTTCGAGGTGGGCCAGTGTCTCCAGGCGCAGGCCGGCGAGTTGGACGGGTTCATCACCGCGGACGTGTGGCGCAACGCCTTCGGTGCTCACTACGTCCCCGTCGACCCGAACCGCGTGGCGTCCGGGTCGTCGGTCTCCTACACCGTTCGGGACGTGCCCGCGGCCGGCGAGTACGACCTCCACCTGCGTTACGCGAGCGCCCCGGAGGAGAACTCGCCGCGCGTCGTCGAGGCCGGCGGACCGGAGTTCACGCTCCGCGTGAACGACGAGACGCGGACGGTGGCGCCCGAGTTCACGTCCTACTGGGACGACTGGCAGGTGTACACCACGTCCGTGACGCTCGACGCCGGCGACAACGAGGTCGCCATCGAACTCGACTACGACGACGAGGGCGAGTTCACCGGCGACGTGGGCGGGCTGAACGTCAACACGGTCGCCGTCACCGAGACGGGCGAGCCGTCCCCGGTACCCGCGGCGTACGAGGGGTACACCCCCGAGAACGAGAACTTCGACGCCGAACCGGAGTTCGCGTTCATCAGCGACGTTCCGGCCGGCGGCTGGGACGACACCAGCGTCCTCTCGGCCGCCATCGGCGACTACGTCGTCACCGCCCGCCGGAAGGACGACGAGTGGTTCGTCGGCGCGATGACCGACGAGTTCGGGCGGGCGCTCGACGTACCCCTCGACTTCCTCGCACCCGACCGTGGCGGCGACGACCGACCCGGCGAGGGGCAGGGGCCGCCCGACTCCCCTGGGAAGCGCAACGGAACGCCCACGGGGAACGGCAACGGGACGCCCGAGGGGAACCGCAAGCCGAGAGGGAAGTCCGGGGCGAACGGCGACGCCGGGCCGCCGTCGGACGGTGGGCCGCCAGAACACGCTGGACGGCCCGAACGGGCCGGGCCACCCGAGGACGCCGGGCCGTCGGACGGACGCGTCCCGAGCGGGCCGAAGTACGTCGCCGAAATCTACTCCGACGGTCTCGACGGGGCGAGCGAGCGGAACCTCACCGACGTGCGCATCGACGAGGCGGTCGTGGACCCCTCGACGACGCTGCTGGCGTCGATGGTCCGGGGCGGCGGGACCGCCGTCCGCATCCGGCCGCCCGAGTCGGGCGAGGTCGACGACCTCCCCGAGTACGAGCGGCCGACACAGGAGTTCGACGTGGACATCGACGGCGAGGCGTTCGTCCAGGAGCCGTTCGTGACCGCGACCGGGTCGAACGACAGCGACTTCGTCGGCGGCACCGACGTCGAAATCCTCGTCGACGGCGAAGTCGAGGCGGAGCAGAACGTCCGCCTGCCGCCGAACGCTGACGACGTGACCGTCGAGTTCGACTTCGCCATCGACTCGCCCGGCGAGTACCGGGTGGCCGTCCGACGCGCGAGCGGCGGGACGCTCGCCAGTCGAACGGTGACCATCACCCCGCCGGCGACCGTCGCCACCCTGTCCGACCCGGCGGGTGACGACTTCGGCCCCGGCGAGTACACGTACCCGACGGACGGGGCGTTCCGACCCGGCGCGTTCGACCTGCGGTCGACCGAGGTCAAGGAGACGGCGTCGCTGCTCCAGTTCACCCTCGAAGTGGACACCCTCTACAACACCTTCGGCGGTACCAACGGCTTCTCGCCGCACATGTTCGTCGTCTGGGTCCGCGACCCGACGAAGGCCGGCGGGTCGACCGAGAGCCTCGACGACCTCGGTGCGAACGTCACCTTCGAGAAGCCGTGGCACTACCGTCTGCGCGTCGACGGCTTCAACGTCGACCTCGTGAACAGTGCCGGCGGCGCCGTGACCGACGACGAGGGGAACCGCGTGACGCCGCGGGTCGCCGCCGACACCGAGGCCGGAACCGTCACCCTCACCTTCGACCGGAGCGCCTTCGGCGACGTCGAGACGACCGCCCTCGAAGCGATTCCGATGGTCCAGTCCGAGGACTTCGGCGGCCTCCGCGCGGTCGACGTCGAGGCGTCCGGGTTCGTCTTCGGCGGTGCGAAGGCCGGTGCGGTGGGTAACGCCCCGCGAATCATGGACCTCGCCACGCCCGAGGACGTGAGCCAGTCGGCGGCGCTCGCCTACGACGCCGAGGCGCTCGCCTCGCTGCCGTTCGTCCCGCTCGACGGGAACTGAACTGAGCGGGAGCAGGGCCGTCCGACCGTGTCCGGTCGAGTCGAAGGGCGGTCGTCGGGTTCCGGCGGTGCGGCCGCTCTATGGCTCTCGGCGACGTCGCCGGACACCCGACTCGAAACGGAAAGGAGCGACGCCGCCGTCAGTACCTCCCAGGTAGCAAACTGTGGCTCCAGTCCGACCGCGAGGAACTGCCCGAACAGCATCACCACGGCGACGCCGACGCCGAACGGGTTGACGACCTTCGTGACGGAGCGAAGCACTACGACCCCAATCAGCGGTCCGTCGCTCGACTCCCACTCCCCGCGGGAGGGGACAGTCGACGTGAGCCGGTAACCCGACCGAGTCGGAACACATGGACCTCGCGTCCGCATCGACCGCGAGCCGTCGCAGGCTCCGAGTCCGCCGGGGGTGTGGGTACCGGCTGAACCTACTGCTTCGACGGGACGGGACCGGCGACGACGCCGACACTCGGCCGATTCGTCCCCTCGGAGCCGTCGCCGTCGTCACAGTTCGGGTCTGGTTCGATGGTATCCGAGAACGGCACCACCGACCGCGGCGACGAGAACGCCGCCCCAGAGAGCCAGCGGCGCCAACTCGCCGCCCCCGAGAAGCGCCGCGCCGGCCAGATACAGCCCGTTCGTGGCCAGAGTCCCCCCCGAGACGGCCAGCAGTCCGCGGGCGGCCCGCTCGCTCGAAGGGGCGGCCGGCAGAAGCCGAATCGCGGGTACGACGCCGAGGAGCGACAGTCCCATCGCGAGCGCCAGGAACGGGTAGATGAGGTTCCCCCGGCCCCATATCGACGCACCGAGCGGTAGACCGGCGAGATACAGCCCACACCCGCCGAGGGCGGGCAGCGTGTCCGACGTGGGGCGTCTCACGACCCACCGTATCCGGAGCGTCCCTTGAGTGTGCCGACTCGGGAGGTGCCGAGAGGCGGTCCTCGCCGATTCGACCGAGGGCGGCAGACTGCCGCCCGTCGAACCGAACCCGCTCACTCCGCGTTCGCGAACGCCCGGTCCTCACCCTCCTCGTCGTCGCCGATTTCCGCCACGACGCGGGCGTGGAACTCCTGCAGGGCCGCCGACTCGTCCTCGGCGAGCACCACGTCGCTCGCCATCAGCGTGGCGAGGCCGAACGCTCGGGGGGAGGGCGAGTCGACCTCGCGGTGGACGACTTCGATTTCGCCGTCGCCGACGGCCTCGAGCACCTCGCGGATACCCGCGACGTTCAGTTTGTCCTCCAGAATCTCGCGGTAGGTCTCCTCCATCACGGCGAAGGAGTCGAGCCCCTCGGCGAAGGAGAGCAGCATCTCGCTGGACACCTGCTGTTCGGCGGCGGACTTCTCGTACCCCTTGTAGCGTTTGAGAATCATCAGCGACCGCGTCGCGTTGATGCGGAAGTAGCGTTTGAGGAGGTCGGTGCCGCCGAGGGCGGAGCGGAGGTCCGCGCTCACCTGTTCGGGGTCGAGGCTCCGGAGGACGCCCGCCACGTCGACTTTCCTGTTGAGCGGCATCGACACCGAGAACCCGTTGTCGGCGACGGCGACCTGGACGTTCGTGTTCGCCTGTCGGGCGCAGTGGTACGCGACGAGTCGGGAGAGGCCGTCGTTGAACCGCCGGCCGTAGTTCGAGTGGACGTAGAAGTGCCGGCGGTACTCCTCGCGGTTCAACTCCTCCTCGACGGCGAGTCGCCCGTCGGTGGAGACCGAATCGAGACCCGTGTAGCGGACCTGTTCGTCGAAGGTCCGGGAGACGGCGCGGACGGAGTTCTCGTCGAGCGGGAACCCGCGGAGCCAGTCGCGGACTGCCGGTTGGCCGCCCGATTCGAGGCGGTCGAGGAGGTCACCCTGGAACGCGAGTATCTCGCGGCCGAGGTCGTACGAGAGCGGGAGGCGCTCGGAGAACCACGAGGGGACCGTCGGGCGCGACGCGGTGCGGTCGACGTACACCTTCGACCCCCTCCGGTACCGGAACTCGAAGTTGTCTCCCCCGAGGACGAACACGTCGCCCTTTTCGAGCGTGTCGAGGTAGTTCTCGTCTAAGTTACCGACCCAGGACTTCTCCCCCCGGATGTAGACGTCGCAGGTGAACGAGTCCGGGATGGTGCCGATGTTCGTCATGTAGATGACGCGGGCCATCCGGCCGCGCTTGCCGACGAGGGGTTCCCCGACCGGGAACTCCTCGTAGTGGAACTCACCGTCAGGGGGGTCGTTGGTGTCGCGCCATATCTTCGCGTAGACGTTCTTCTCCTCCAACCCCTCGTAGTCGGCGGTGAGGTACGAGAAGAGGCGCTCGAAGTCGGTGTCGTCGAAGTTCCGGTAGGGGTACGCCCGAGAGAGGATGTCTCTGACTTCGGACTCGGGTCGAATCGCGTTGATGGCCATCCCGTACACCTGCTGGGCGGCCACGTCGTAGGCGTTCTCGGGGACGAACACGCGGTCGACGAACCCTTCGGTGGCCTTCTTGAGCATCACCGCGCACTCGACGAGTTCGTCGCGGTCGAGCGCCACCACGCGGCCCTCGACGGTCTGGCCGAGCTGGTGGCCCGCGCGGCCGACGCGCTGGAGGAGGGAGGCGACGGACTTCGGGGAGCCGACCTGCACGACGAGGTCGATGTGGGGCATGTCGATGCCGAGTTCGAGCGAGGTGGAGGTCGTGACCACGTCGAGGTCGCCCGCCTTGAGTTGGCTCTCGACCTCCTGTCTGCGCTCCTTCGACAGGGAGCCGTGGTGACAGCCCGAGTTCGACTCGTCGTAGACGTCCGGATGATTCTCCCGGAGGTTGTGCAGGACGCGCTCGGCGCCCGAGCGAGTGTTGGTGAACACGAGCGTGTTCGTGTGATTCTGAATCTGTTCGTGGAGGCCGTCGTAGAACTCCTCCTGCACCTCCCCTCTCGGGGTACCGATGAGGTCGTCCGTCGGGCACTCGAGGCGCACGTCGAGGTCCCGGACGAACCGCGTGTCGACGATGTCGTACTCTCGCGGGTCGCCGCGCTCGTCGCGGCCGACGAGGTACTCCGCCACGGTCGTGAGGGGTTCGACCGTCGCCGAGCAGCCGATGCGGGTCGGGGAGCCGTCGGCCATCGCTTCGAGGCGTTCGAGCGACACCGAGAGGTGCGTGCCGCGCTTGTTCTCGGCGAGGCTGTGTATCTCGTCGACGACGACGTACTCCACCGAGCGCAGTTTCTCCTTGAACTTCGGGGAGTTGAGCAGGATGGCGAGCGTCTCCGGCGTCGTGTTGAGGATGTGTGGCGTCGTCGAAAGCATCTTCTGGCGCTCGCTGGAGGCGGTGTCGCCGTGGCGGATGGCGTGGCGAATCTCGGTGTCGACGCCGCGCTCGGCCATGCGCTCGGAGATGCCTTCGAGGGGCACCGTCAGGTTCCGGTGGATGTCGTTGGCGAGGGACTTCAGCGGGGAGACGTAGAGGCAGTAGACGGCGTTGTCGAGGCCCTCCTCCTGTTCCCTGTCCCGGCGGAACAGTTCGTTGATGATGGCGGTGAAGGAGGCCAGCGTCTTGCCGGAGCCGGTGGGCGCACAGACGAGCGCGTTCTGCCCCTCGTGGATGAGGGGAATGGCCTCGCGCTGCGGGGGGGTAAAGAAGCCGTCGTTGCCGCCGACGTACTCGCCGAACTCGTCGACCCACCACTCCCGCGTGGCGGGTTCGAGCAGGTCGAGGACGGGTTCGTCGTCGATGGCGACCGTCTCGGGGTCGAAGTCGAAGTCGGTGTCGGGGTCCGAGGCGGCGTCGACCAACAGCTCCCGTCCGTTCATCACGTATCTGTTGGTGTCGTAGGATTCCGTGCGTAAGTCGGTTGTGTCCGTGTATTCAGGGTGATGTGGGTTCGGCGTGACTGAAGCTAGCTCGGGGGCAGTTGAGACGGAGTCGGAGACGACCCTCGAAAGCCCCCGGCCGCTGGCCTCGCGCGGCTCGTTGCGCGCCTCGGTCGCTCACTTCGTTCACTCCCTGCGGTGCTTACGTCGCCGTGCTTCGACCAGCGACCGGCCCCTTTCGGAGCCCCGCCCACCACACCGCACAGCCTCACGCCTCCCCAACCTCCGAGCGGCCGCGACGGAGCGCGGCCGTGGTCCCTCACGCGAATCCGACGCGACACGGGGGTCGCGTCGGCGCGCGCCGGCAGCCCCTCCGTGGTTCCCGTGAGCCGAAGGCGAAACGGGAGCCAGCGAGGCGAGCAAAGCGAGTCTCGCGTTGGCTGCCGCACCCGTGCGAGGGCTGACTGAGCGAACGAAGTGAGCGAAGGAAGCGGTTGGGGAGGACGAGGGGGGTTGCTGTCGGGTGGGGCTCCGAAAGGGGCCGTGCGGTCGGCGGTTCTGCCGAAGTAAGCACCGCAGGGAGCGAAGCGACCGAGGCGCGCAGCGAGACAGAACCGCCGAGCGTGCGGGGGCTTTCGTGGGTCTTCTTCGGTACAGCGATTCCGGCGACGTGGAAGCCATCAACTCCGTCGTGAACGCCGAAGAATCAGAACACCCAGTACAGTACCCTTAAGCGCCCGCCGTCTCCTCGATAGGATAGAACAATGACCGTCTGCAGCGCCCCGGGCAAGGTCTACCTCTTCGGGGAGCACGCCGTCGTCTACGGGGAGCCCGCCGTCCCCTGTGCCATCGAGCGCCGGGCGACCGTCGCCGTCGAACCGCGCGACGACGACCGCATCCGCGTCGAGGCCCGCGACCTCTCGCTCAACGGGTTCACCGTCGAGTACGCCGGCTCGACCGGCGAGCGTCCCGACGTCGACGTCCCGACCCCCCTCGTCGAGGCCGCGGTGGGGTACGTCGACGAAGCAGTCGCACAGGCCCGCGACGCGCTCGACGCCCCCGAGAAGGGGTTCGACATCACCGTCGAGAGCGACATCCCCCTCGGCGCCGGGTTGGGCTCCTCCGCCGCCGTCGTCGTCGCCGGCATCGACGCCGCGACCCGCGCCTGCGGCGAACCCTTGGACGACCGCGAACTCGCCGACCGGGCCTACCGCGCCGAACACGAGGTGCAGGAAGGACAGGCTTCCCGCGCCGACACCTTCTGCTCGGCGATGGGCGGCGCAGTGCGAGTCGAAGGCGACGACTGCGACCCCATCGACACTCCCTCGCTCCCGCTCGTCGTCGGCTTCGACGGCGGCGCGGGCGACACCGGCGAACTGGTGGCTGGCGTGCGCGAACTCCGCGAGGAGTACGGATTCGCCGCCGACACCGTGAGAACCATCGGCGACCTCGTCCGCGAAGGGGAGGCTCTCCTCGCCGACGCCGACCCGGACGAGCCGGCGAGCGCCGACCTGCTCGCCGAACTCGGCGGGCTGATGGACTTCAACCACGGCCTGCTCGAAGCCCTGGGCGTCTCCTCGCGCTCGCTGGACGCGATGGTGTGGGCCGCGCGGACGGCGGAGGCCCACGGCGCGAAGCTCACCGGCGCCGGCGGCGGGGGCTGTATCGTCGCGCTCGACCCGACCGAGGAGACCGAGACGGCGCTGAAGTTCACTCCCGGCTGTGAAGACGCCTTCCGGGCCGAACTCGCCGAGGAGGGCGTCCGGGTGGAGGCACCGTAGGATGGTCACCGTCCTCAAACTCGGCGGGAGCGTCATCACGCGAAAGGAGCGCCCGGAGACGGTCGACGAGCGGACGCTGACCGAGGCGGCGGACGCCGTCGCCGCGGCGGTCGTCGGCCCCGACCCGGCGACTTCGGACCTCGTGCTCGTCCACGGCGGCGGGAGCTTCGGTCACCCACACGCCAAGGAACACGGCGTGACGACCGCGGAGGGGACGAGCGACTTCCGCGCCGCCATGGACATCCACGGCGCGATGCTGACGCTCAACGAGGCCGTGCTCTCCCGACTCCACGACCGGAACGTCCCCGCGCTCCCCGTCCACCCGCTCTCGGCGGCGGCCCGCGACGAGGACGGAACCCTCTCGTACGCCGTCGACACCGTCGAGACGATGCTCGGCGAGGGGTTCGTCCCCGTCCTCCACGGCGACGGCGTCGTCCACGCGGGCGAGGGCGTGTCGGTGCTCTCCGGCGACGAACTGGTCGTCCGACTCGCGGCCGACCTCGACGCCGACCGGGTCGGCCTCTGTTCGACCGTCCCGGGCGTTCTCGACCTCGACGGCGCCGTCGTCCCCGAAATCGGCGCCTTCGAGGACGTCCACGACTACCTCGGCGGGAGCGACGCCACCGACGTGACCGGCGGGATGGCCGGCAAGGTCCGCACCCTCCTCGAGACCGGCGTCCCGGCCCACGTGTTCGGCCCCGACGCCATCGACGAGTTCCTCGACGGCGGCTCGCCGGGGACGCGAATCGACTCGCGGTAGCGTCGGTCCCGCCGGTGCGAAGCGAACGGCGCCTCACGCCGGCGGCAGCGTCGAGAGTCCCGGGTCGAGTCTGAGGTCGTCGGGCACCGAGTCGACCGCGCGCGTCTCCTGTGTGAAGCTTCCCCGGTAACTGAGGATATGACCGGCCAGCGGGTTCTCGACGGTCGCGAGCACGTGGAAACGCTCGTCGGCCTCGTCGTAGCGGTCGCGCACCTCGACCGAGGCGGCTAGGGCCTCCGGGAGCGGGACGTACCGGTCGCCGACGTGGAGCCACTGTCGCCCCGCCTCGACGACGAGCGCGCCGGCCTCCACGCGGGGGTGGAGTTCGGTGGCGATGCGCCCCATCCGGCCGAGGAAGTCGAGCAGGCGGTCGTTCCCGGCGTCCCACACCGTCGAGGAGTCGAAGCGCCGGCGCCGCCCGGGGAAGACGAACTCCCGGCGCGTCGTGAGTACCTCGTGGCCCGCCTCGCTCCGATAGCCTGCCGTCGTCACCGCGAACGGCACGTCGTGGCCGGCCTCGGGAAAGAGCAGGTCCTCCGCGGTCATGGCGTACAGCGCGGGGAGGACGTGCGTGCCGCGACTGATGTCCATCTCCCCGCGGCCGACGCAGACGGCGGGGTCGTCGGAGTCGAGGGCGTAGCGGTCGCGGACCATGGGGTGGAGGGCTTCGGCCTCGCCGCCGAGAGCACGTTCGTAGACGCCGGTCATGGTCGGGACTCGGGGCGGCGGGGGTATAGCAGTTGGTGCGCTGACCATGGGGCCTCGTCGGCGACGACGCGCCTACACGCCGTCCGCGAACTCGACCGACACCGACCCGTCGTCGACGTACACCTCCACCTCGTCGAACCCGTCGCTCCCGCAGAACCCCGCGGAGGCGCTCGCGGTCTCCCCGTTTTCGAGCCGGGCGCCCGCCTCGAACTGCCGAGCGAACAGGAGGCCCGGTCCGGGGAGCTGCCGGTCGACGGTCGCCGTCTCGCCGGCGGCCACGTCGAGGCGCTCGTCTATCTTCGTGTCACCGTCGACCACGACCGTAACCGTGACCTCGTGGTCGGTGTCGTCGTCGTTGACCACCTGGGCGCCCCGTGGCTGTTCGAACGGGGTGTCGGTACAGCCGGCGAGCAGCGGGAGCGCGGCGACGCCGGAGAGTCGAAGGAGCCGTCGTCGGGAGGAGGGGACCATCGGTCGGATACTCGATAGGTCGGTTTGTAGTGGTTTCGGGAAGGGGGTCCCGTCCGTGAGCGGACGGGGCAGAACGGAGGGAGGGCCGGACCGCACGTCGGCGGGGCACCGGACGACGAGCGGGGGGAGGCCCGCCGACCATGCACGCTTCGCTACGCCGGACGAAGATATAGCCCCTGCGTACGGTCAAAGAACGGTTTTAGTCTAGGTGACCGACGAGTCCCGGAGTACGAGAGTCGGGTCGGAATCGACTACTCGATGACGACCAGCACGTCGCCCATGTCGACGCTCTCGCCCTCCTCGACGAGCACCTGCGTGACGGTGCCGCCGGACTCGGCGACCACGTCGTTCTCCATCTTCATCGCCTCCAGCACGCAGAGCACGTCGCCGGATTCGACCTCGTCACCCTCGCCGACCTCGACGGAGAGGATGGTCCCCTGCATCTCGGCCTCGACGGTCTCGCCGTCGCCCTCGATTTCGACGGCGTCGCTCCCGCCGTCGTCGTCGCTCGTCGCCTGCGGCGGGCGCTTCCGACCGCCGGAGCCGCCCGAGCGACCGCCGCTGCCCGTCGGGATGGCGGGGGCGCCGCGCTCCTCCAGGGAGACTTGGAAGCGCTTGCCGTTCACCTCGACGGTGAAGTCACGCTCCGTGACCTCCTCGTCCTCGTCGTCGCCGTCGCTCCCACCCTGTGGGCCCCACTCGTCGACGGCCGCCTGAATGCGGGACTTGTCGAGTTCCTCGTCGAGGTACTTCGTCGTGTGGTTCCCCTCGCGGAAGCGCTCGTCGGTGAGCATCAACCGGTGGAACGGGATGATCGTGTGGAAGCCTTCGATCTCGAACTCGGCGAGCGCGCGCTCCGAACGCGCGAGACACTCCTCGCGGTCGGAGGCGGTGACGATGAGTTTCGCGATCATCGAGTCGTAGTCCGTCACCAGGTCGTCGCCCTGTCTGATGGCGTCGTCCATGCGGACGCCGATGCCGCCCGGTGGGTCGTACGTCTCCAGTTTGCCACCCGGTGCGGGTGCGAAGTTGTTCGCCGCGTTCTCCGCGTTGATGCGGAACTCCATCGAGTGGCCCTCTATCTCCACGTCGTCCTGCGAGAAGGCCAGTTCCTCGCCGCTGGCGACGCGAATCTGCCACTTCACGATGTCGATGCCGGTGACCTGCTCGGTACAGGTGTGCTCGACCTGGATGCGGGTGTTCACCTCCATGAAGTAGAACTCCCCGTCCTCGACGAGGAACTCGACCGTCCCCGCGTTGGTGTAGTCGGCGGCCTTCACCCCGCGGCGAGCCGCGTTACCGATCTCCTCGCGGAGTTCCTCGTCGAGCGCGGGCGACGGCGCCTCCTCGATGACCTTCTGGTGACGGCGCTGGAGCGAGCAGTCGCGTTCACCCAGGTGGCGGGCGTTGTCGTGGTGGTCGGCGAGAATCTGCACCTCGATGTGTTTCGGCGCTTCGAGGTACTTCTCGACGTAGACCGAGGCGTTGTCGAAGTACGCCTCACCCTCGCGCTGGGCCGTCTCCAACTGCTCTTCGACCTCCGCCTCGTTCTGCACGACCTTCAGCCCGCGGCCGCCGCCGCCACCCTCGGCCTTGATTGCGACCGGGTAGCCGTACTCGTCGGCTATCTCCTTGACCTCCTCGGCGGACTCGACGGGGTCGGTCGTACCGGGGACGACCGGCACGTCTGCCTCCTGCATCAGCTTCCGTGCCTTGGTCTTCTCGCCGAGGCGCTCCATCGCGTCGGCGGACGGGCCGACCCACGTCATCTCGGACTCCTCGACCTTCGCGGCGAACTCGGCGTTCTCGGCGAGGAACCCGTACCCCGGGTGGACGGCGTCGGCGCCGGCCTTCCGGCCCGCCTCGATGACGGCCTCGTGGTCGAGGTACGAGTCGGCTGCGCGGGCGGGGCCGACGTTGTACGCCTCGTCCGCGTAGCGCACGTGGCCGCTGTGCTTGTCGGCGTCGCTGTAGACGGCGACAGTTCTGACGCCCAGTTCCTCGCAGGCGCGCATCACCCGGACGGCGATCTCCCCTCGGTTGGCGACGAGAACCTTGCTGAACATTCCTTGGAATCCAATTCATGCATGGCCCACCTGATTCTATCGGTCCTCGGTGGGGGGTGGAGGGGGAGCGGAGGGGTTCACGTCAACTCACACCCAGTCGGGGTTGACGACCCGAGGTGGATTCGGCGACCCCCCGAGCGGCGGCGACGACCCGCCGGATACCTGGCAGACGACGGACCCGACGACCGTCACGGGCGGCGCTCCGGAAAGGACCCGGGGGCTTCCGTGGAGGACCGGGGGCTTCCGTGGAGGACGAAATCGACCGTCGTACTCCGCCTGCTCGACTGGCCACCGCTTCGAACGACACGAGGTCTTATCACCCCGTAACGGCCTCTCACGAGTAGACACCACTATGACCGGCATCGTCGAGCACGTCCACCTGGCACCCGAGAGCGGTGCCGCCGTCGAGTCGCGCGAGCGCGTCGAGGCCGTCGCTGGTCGCGGCCTCCGCGGCGACCGCTACTTCGGCGCCGAGGGCGCCTTCTCGCAGGGGAGCGACGACGACACCGCCGACCGCGCGGTCACCCTCATCGAGGCCGAGGCGCTCGACGCGGTCGAGGACGACTACGACATCGGGCTGGAACCGGGCGAACACCGACGGAACGTGACCGTCCGCGGCGTCGCGCTCAACCACCTCGTCGGTCGACGCTTCCGCGTGGGCGAGGCCGTCTGCGAGGGCGTCGAACTCTGTGAGCCCTGTAACTACCTCGAACGGAGTCTGTCGAAGCGGGGCGTCGAGGACGCGCTGGTCCACCGGGGCGGATTGCGGGCCCGAATCGTCGAGAGCGGCGAGATAGCCGTCGGCGATTCGGTCGTCTCGGTGGCTTCGGAGTCCGACTGAGAGCGTGTCGGTAGTACGAGAGCCGGGTCGATAGCCCACGAGAGCGCTCTCGAAAACTCCCGCCCTGCCGGCTGCTCCACCGGTCGTCGTCACCGCCAGGAGCGGTGAGTCGCCGGGTGCCACCGCCTCGGCGCGTGACGACACACCGGACCGAGCCGTGCTACTCCACCAACCGTTCCATCACCGCGGCTTCGGCCTTCCGGAGGTGGTCCGAGACGGTGCTCGGCGAGAGCGAGAGCGCCGCCCCGAGCTCCTCCAGGGTGGCCTCCCGCGGGACGGCGTAGTACCCCAGGTCGACCGCGGCCGCGACGACCTCGCGCTGGTGGTCGGTGAGCGCGGCGCCGACGCGGGCGTGTCGGCGGTCGTACTCGCCGACGCGGTCGACCTCGACGGCCATCGAGTCGGGGATAGCGTCGACGACCGCCGAGAGGTCCTCGCCCTCGCCGACGACGGTGAACTTCGTCGCGCCGTCCTTCGCGTACACGACGGGCGGGACGACCACGAGGTTGCGCCGGGCGAACGCCTCCCGGAAGGCCAGGTCGCTCTCGCGGGTTCGCTGGTGGACGTACGAGTAGAAGGAACGGTCGTCGACGGGCGTGAGGTCGTAGTCGGCCACGGACTCCACGTCGTCGATGGCCGCCTCGTAGGCGTCGATATCGCCGACCACGTAGAACAGCGCGTCCTCGTGGTCCTCGTCGGCGCCGAAGTTCCAGATGAGCAGGTCCTCGCGCTCCATCCCGTCGTGTTCGACGAGGAAGCTCTGCATCGGGTGACGCGTCTCCGGCGGTTCCCGGAGCGTGAGATGCAGGTACTTCACGGCTCGGTGATAGGAGGTGGCTGATAAATAACCCCACATGCACGACCGAACGTCGAAGGGCCGGAGCGACGAACACACGTGTATGAACGAGACTGCCCCCGACGCCGACACCAGGGCCGACGAGGTGGCTCCCGCCGACGACGCGACCATCGGCGACGACGACGCGACCATCGGCGACGCGAAACGGCCCGCCCCGGATGCGGCGGACTCGGACCGCCTCGACCCGCCGTCGGCCCCGCGTCCGCCTCGACCCGACGGGTGGCCCCTCGTCGGCAACACGTTCCAGTTCCTGCGCGACCCGTACGGCTACTACGAGACGCTCGCCCGCGAGGGGGACGTGGCCGGCTACAGCATCGCCGGCAACGAGTTCGTCACCCTGCTGCGTCCCGAGTACGTCAAGCGCGTCCTCGAGAACGACGTGGCCGAGTTCCGCAAGCCGGACCTCCTGCGACGCTCCGGCGGGTCGTTCATCGAGGAGGGACTGTTCCTGCAGGACGGCGAGGAGTGGCGTCGGAACCGCACGGCGATGCAGCCGACGTTCTACCGCGAGCGCATCGAGGCCTACGGCGAGTCGATGGCGCGAATCGCCGAGGGGCGCGCCGACTCGTGGCGAGACGGCGAGGTGCTCGACCTGACCGAGGAGTTGTCGGCGTTCACCCTCGACGTGCTGACGAAGACGCTGTTCGACGTGGAGATGGACGAACGCGCCGAGGTCATCCACGACGCGACGCTCGCCGTACAGGAGCGCGCCGACGCCTCTTCGTTGACGGCGTTCCTCCCCAACTGGGTGCCGACGCCCGCGAACCGGCGGTTCGACCGCGCGACGGCCGCGTTCGACGACCTCGTCGGGGAGCTAATCGCCGAACGGCGCGCCTCGACGAGCGACGAGGCCGGCGACCCGCCGGGCGAGGACCTCCTCTCGCTCCTGCTCGCCGTCTCCTTCGAGGACGGGTCGGGGCTGTCCGACCGGAAACTCCGGGACCACCTCGTCACGATGCTCTTTGCCGGCCACGAGACCTCCTCGCTGGCGCTGTCGTACGCGATTCTCTTGCTCTCACAACACCCCGAGAAGGCCGACCGACTGCGCGAGGAGGTCGAGACGGTCGCCGGCGACGGCCGACTCGGCGCCGCCGACGTTCGTCACCTCGACTACACCGACCGGGTGCTGACGGAGACGCTGCGGCGCTACCCGCCCGCCGCCGTGCTGTTCCGCGAACCGGTCGAGCCGACGACGGTCGGCGGCTACCGGGTCGCCCCCGGCACCACGCTCACGCTCCCGGCGTTTCGCATCCACAACGACCCGCGCTGGTACGACGACCCCGACGCGTTCCGTCCCGAGCGCTGGACCGACGAGATGGAGGCCGACCTCCCCGAGTACGCGTACTTCCCGTTCGGCGGCGGGCCGCGCCACTGCATCGGGATGCGCTTCGCCACGCTGGAGATGAAACTCGCACTGGCGACGTTCGTCCGTCGATGGGCGTTCGACCTTCGTTCGGACCCGGACCCCGACTTCGTCGCGGCGGGGACGATGCGGCCCGAGGAGCCAGTTCGGGTCCGGGTTCGGTCGCGGACGGAGTGACGGGGGTGCCGAGTCGAAATCGACAGACTGCGTCGGGAGACGGATAAATCCCCGATACTCACAGCCCCCGCGTCCAAGCACGTTTCGCGCGCGGTTTCTATCGCAATGTCCGCTCAGTCTATCGAGGACCTGTTCGTCGAAGGTCTGCAGGAGATGTACTACACGGAACAGCAGCTTACGGACGCGCTGGAGGACCTCGAGTCCAGTTCGTCGAGTGAAGACGCGAAGAACGCCTTCTCCGAGCACCGCGAGGAGACGCAGCGTCACGTCGAGCGGCTGGAGGAGGTCTTCGACTCCATCGGCCACGAGGCCGAGGCGCACGAGGACCCCGTCGTCGACGCGATGATTCGGCAGCACGAGGAGTTCGTCGACGGCGACCCGGACGCCGAGGCGCTCGACCGCTACAACATGCTCGCCGCACAGAAGTCGGAGCACTACGAAATCGCCTCCTACGGGACGCTCACGTCGCTGGCCGAGAAGCTCGGCCACGACGACGCCGCCGATACCCTCGAGAGCATCCTCCGCGAGGAAGAGCAGGCGCTGGACGAGGTCGCGGAACTCACCGAGCAGTTCGACCAGCAGACGGTCGAGGCGTCCCAGTAACTCCTCACCGCACCCTTTTTCGCTTCTACCCCGGGAACGCCGCGTCGACGAGCGCCCGCTCACCCTTCCGCAGCAGCGTCGACGCCGCGCTCTCCGAGCAGTCGAGCGCGTCGGCGACCGCCGCGAGCGACGCCTCGCGCGGGACCTCGTAGTACCCGAGTTCGCGGGCGGTCCGGACGGCCTCGAACTGTCGGTTCGTGAGCCGCCCCGCGAGCGAGGTCGCGGGGTGGCGATGGTCGCTCAGGCGGTCGACCTCGACGCCGACCTCGTCGGGGAGGTCGGCGACGACCCCGCGGAGGGCGTCGGGGTCGCCGAGGACGGTCAGCCGGACGACGTCGGTGTCCAGATACACGACCGGCGGGACGACGACGAGCCGGCGCTCCTCGAACGTCTCCCAGAGGGCCACGTCGGCGGGCGTCGTCTCCATCTCGGCGTAGAGGTAGAACGTGTCGTCGTCGATGGGGGCGAACTCGACCGACTGTACCGGGTCGAGGTCGGCGACGGCCGCCCTGACGACCGCGAGGTCGCCGGCGACGACGGAGAGAAAGGAGACGGTGCCGTCCGCATGGCCCTGCCACGCGACCATCTCCTCGCGTTCGACGGCCGCCTCCGCCGACTCGGGGACCGGAAGACGCATCGGCGGCGGGAGCCGGAGCGTCACGTCGAGGGACTTCACGCCCCGAGTCGCGGCGGGACTGATAAAAAGGTTCAGCCGTTCGCGGCAACGACGAGGGGGGTCCGCCGCCGACTTCGACGTGATGACCGACGCAGACCCACTCGCCGACCGACGTTCCCGAGCGCCGACCGACCGGGAGGAGTCACCGGCGCCCGCAGCGGCCGCCATCGATTCGGAGCGCGACGACCCCGAAGTCGCTCCATCGCCGCCGGAGCACGACGGGCTTCCACTCCTCGGTAGCACCCCCGCGCTGCTCCGGGAGGGGCTCGCGTTCGGCGACCGTCTGCAGGAGCGGGGGGACGTGGTCGCCTACGACGCGCTGGGCGAGCGGTTCGTCGCCGTCTTCGACCCCGCGCTCGTCGAGGCGGTGCTCGTCTCCCGGAGCGACGAGTTCCGGAAGGGGGAGTACGAGACCGAATTCCTCTCGTTGCTCGCGCCGGAGGGGCTCGCCACCGTCGAGGGCGAGCGCTGGCGCCGCCAGCGTCGGCTGCTCCAGCCTGCGTTCACGCCCGCGCGACTCGGGACGTTCGCCGAGACGATGGTCGACGACGCGGCGACGATGACCGACGGCTGGGCGGACGGCGAGGTCGTCTCGCTTCGCGACGACCTGTCGTCGTACACGCTGTCGGTGCTCGCCCGGACGCTCCTCGACGTGGACCTCGACGCCGAGCGCGGCGCGACCGTCCGCGAGGCCGCCGACTCCATCGCCGGGCTGACGACGAGCGCCTGGTCGTTCGCCCCCGACTGGCTCCCGACCCCGCCGGAGCGCCGCTACCGGCGGGCCATGGCCGACCTCGACGACCTCGTCGGGACACTAATCGAGGAGCGCCGCGGGGCGCCCGGCGACGGTAGCGAGCACGACGACCTGCTGACGGCGATGCTCGACGCCGCGTTCCCGGACGGGTCGACGATGGACGAGTCGACGGTGCGCGACCAACTGGTCACGTTCCTCTTCGCCGGCCACGAGACCACCGCGACGGCGCTCTCGTACGCCTGCTGGCTGCTCGGCGGCCACCCGCAGGTCCGCTCCCGACTCGACGAGGAACTGGCGGGCGTGCTCGACGGGCGCGACCCGACGCTCGCGGACCTCCCGGCGCTCGACTACACCGAGGCCGTCGTGCGGGAGGCGATGCGGCTCTTCCCACCCGTCTACAGCCTCTACCGGCAGCCGAAGACGGACACGACGCTCGGCGGCTACGCGATTCCCGCGGACGCGACGCTCCAGCTCGCGACGTATCACGTCCAGCGCGACTCGCGGTGGTGGGACGCCCCCGGCGAGTTCAGACCGGAGCGGTGGCTGAGCGGAGATTTCGAGAGCGGCAGCGGGGGCGACGGCGGCGTGAGCGACGACGGCGACGCCGACCGACCGGAGTACGCCTACTTCCCGTTCGGCGGCGGTCCCAGACACTGCATCGGCATGCGGTTCGCGACGATGGAGACGAAACTCGCGCTCGCGACTATCGCACGACGGGTTCGCTTCGAGCGCGCCGGCGCCGTCGAGCCGGCACCGCGCCTCGTGCTCGACCCCGGCGAGGTCCGGATGCGGGTCCGGACGCGGTGACCGTCCGAAATATCGTTTACACCGTCGCGGACAGGACCCCGCGACGCGACCCTCGAGGCGGTCGCCCGTCGCTGTGGTCCACCGTGGCCCGCTGTCGACCACCGTTACCGGGACGAACCTATCAGCACTGACTAATCAAAAGTAGATATTGAAAAGATTTTACCGGACGACCTGACAGGAAGGGGCGTGAACGTCCCCAGCAAACGGATAGGGTTGCTCCTGCTCGCCGTGACCGGCCTGTCGGCCGTCTCTCTCGGCGTGGTCGCACAGGGTGAGGGACAAATCGTGCTCGAGAGTTCGGTCCAGACCGAGACGCGGACCGTCTCGTACGCGAACGAGACGCACACCGTCTCCTCCGTGGGTCGCGTCCAGGCTGGCGACCCGCTGACGGCGCTCGTCACGGTACCGTCGGAGGTCCAGTCGCTCCGTCTCTCCGACGGGAACGGGTCGGTCGTCACGGAGCGCCGCGTTCGGGGCGACGACTCGGTGACCCTGTCGACGAGGGGGCTCGCGCCCGGCGAGTACGTCGTGTCGACCCGGGACGAGAACGGCACCACGGAGGACGCGGTGCCGGTCGTCGTCGCCGGGTACGAGACGACGCTGTCGGTACGCGGGTCCGCGGGCTACGGACCGACGGTGTTCTCGGTCACCCCCCGCGAGGTGACCGCCGCGCCGGCGGTCGACGACGTTCGGGTGGTCGTCCGCGGTCCCGACGGTATCTCTCGGATGAACGCGACCGAGTCGGGGGATGGTAACTACACCGCGCTGGCGACTCTCGACCCCGGGAGCTACCGAGTGTACGCCGAGGTCTACGCCGGCGACCGGGTCGTCGGCACGAGCGACTCGATTCGGGTTCGCGTCTCGAACGAGACGACGACGGTGACGCGGACGCCGGAGAACGGGACAGTGGCCGAGGACGCGACGACGAGCGCGAACGAGACGCCGGAGACGACCCAGTCGACGGCCGAGAACCGGACTGCGGTCGGGAACGGGACGACGACCGAGAACGGAACGGCGGACGCGAACCGGACGCAGAGGACCGGGACGCCCGCCGCGTCGGTGGACGACGCGGGGAACGCCACGTCGACCGGCGGCATCGGTGACCTCGGCGGACCCGGCGTCACGAACGCGCTCGGCGGCCGCTTCTCCGGACTGACCGGCTCACCGCTCCTCCTCGTCGGTGCGCTGGTCGGTGGGCTCGTCCTGTCGACCGCGGCGTATCAGACGCTCTACGCGCTCCGCCGACGCTGAGTCGAGTACCCCTCCGCACGCTGGTCGGTCGCCGACCGACCGAGGGGAAGACACTTGTCGGACGGTTCCGAGCGCCACCCATGCGCCGCCGCTCGCTGCTGGCCCTCCTCCCGTTCGCGGCCGCAGGCTGCCTCGGCTCCGTCCCGTCCACCGAGACCGACGGCCCCGAAAGCGCCTCGACCGACACGGCGACCGCCGTCTCACCCTGTGAGACTCCGGACTCGACCCGGGCGGGCGACGAATCGGGGACCGCTCGCTGTCGCGAGCACGGACCTCTGACCGCCAGACTCACCGAAATCGACACCGACTACTCGGAGATGCCTAGGCGGGCGACGGTCCGAATCGCGTTCGAGCCGGGACGGGTCGTCGTGAACGGCTACCTCTACACCTGCTGGGGCGCGTCGCTCGCGTCGGTCGAGGCCGACGAGGACGGTCTGAAACTGGTCGTTCGTCGAGGAGAGGGGCCGGAGCGGACGGGCGAGACGGCTGTCGTGTGCGACGCCGCTCTCCAGCACTACCGGGTCGTCGTCGCGAGCGGAGAAGAACTACCGAACCGGGTCACCGTCACCCAGCGCGGTACCAACGATACCGTCGAGAGGACGGCGACGCGAGGGCGCCTCTAAAATCGGTCCGCTCGACCGGACGCGGCCCACCCGTCGGTCGGCGCACCGCTGGGAACCCGAATCCGGCGACCTTGGAGCGACTCGATGCGCCCCGCGTAGGCCCACTTGCGGTCCTGCCACGTCTCTTCGTCCTCCTCGCCGCCCGCGGCGGCCGCGGCGGCGGCCTGGTCGCGGAGGTGCGCGCCGAGCGCGGCGACGATGGCGGCGGCCTCCTCCGAGTCCGCGTCGTCCGGGAGCGTCAGGGCGTCGCCGAGCGTCGCCGGGTCGTCGACGGCCTGTCCCGTCCCGTCCTCGTTCTCTCCGGCCATCTCAGAGCGGGATGTTGCCGTGTTTCTTGTCCGGGAGCGAATCGCGCTTGCTCTTGAGCATCTCGAGGTCCGAGACCAGGCGAGCGCGCGTCTCCGTCGGCTCGATGACGTCGTCGATGAACCCCTTGTCGGCGGCGGTGTAGGGGTTCGCGAACTCCTGGCGGTACTCCTCGATGAGTTCGTCGCGGCGGGCGTCGGGGTCCTCCGCGTCCTCCAGTTCTTCGCTGTAGAGGATGTTGACGGCGCCCTGGGGGCCCATGACGGCGATTTCCGCGGTGGGCCACGCGTAGTTCACGTCGGCGCCGAGATGCTTCGAGGCCATCACGTCGTAGGCGCCGCCGTAGGCTTTCCGCGTGATGACGGTCATCAGCGGAACCGTCGCTTCGGAGTAGGCGTAGAGGAGTTTCGCGCCGTGGCGGATGATGCCGTTGTGCTCCTGGTCGGTGCCGGGGAGGAAGCCGGGCACGTCGACGAAGGTGAGGATGGGGACGTTGAACGAGTCGCAGGTGCGGACGAACCGCGAGGCCTTCTCGCTGGCCTCGATGTCGAGCGTCCCGGCGTTGACGCGGGGCTGGTTGGCGACCACGCCGACGGAACGGCCGTCGAGGCGGGCGAAGCCGACGACGACGTTCTTCGCGAAGCGCGCCTGCACCTCGAAGAACGACCCCTCGTCGGCGACCGACTCGATAACGTCCGTGATGTCGTACGGCTTCCGGGGCTGGTCGGGGACGATTTCGGTGAGTTCCTCGTCGGCGCGCTCGGGGTCGTCCCACGGCTCTACCCGCGGCGGGTCCTCGACGTTGTTCTGCGGGAGGTAAGAGAGCAGGCGGGCGATGTGGTCGAGGGTCTCCTCCTCGCCGTCCTCGGCGAAGTGGGCGACCCCGGAGGTGCCGGCGTGGGTCTTCGCGCCGCCGAGTTCCTCGAAGGTGACCTCCTCGCCGGTGACCGTCTTGATGACGTCCGGCCCGGTGATGAACATGTGGCTGGTGTCCTTCACCATGAACGTGAAGTCCGTCAGCGCGGGCGAGTAGACCGCTCCGCCGGCGCAGGGACCCATGATGGCCGAAATCTGCGGGACGACGCCGGACGCCTCGGTGTTGCGCCGGAAGATTTCGCCGAACCCGCCGAGGGATTTCACGCCCTCCTGGATGCGGGCGCCGGCGGAGTCGTTGAGGCCGACGACGGGCGCGCCGACCTCCACCGCCTTGTCCATCAGCTTGCAGATCTTCTCGGCGAACACCTCGCCGAGCGAGCCGCCGAAGATCGTGAAGTCGTGGGCGAAGACGAACACCTTGCGGCCGTTCACCTCGCCGTAACCGGTGACGACGCCGTCGCCGTACAGCTTCTTCTCCTCCATCCCGAACTTGTGGGTGTCGTGGGTCCGGAACCGGTCGAACTCCTTGAACGTCCCGTCGTCGAGGAAGTAGTCGATGCGCTCGCGGGCGGTCATCTTCCCGCGGTCGTGCTGGGACTCGATTCGGTCCTCGCCGCCGCCGAGGAGCGCCTCCTCGCGCTTCTCGCGGAGTTCGTCGATGCGGTCCTCCATCGTCATTCGGGACCACCGTCTGTCATTGTCTTTCCCGTCCCCCACAGGCGGCAAAAGGGTTCCGGGAGCGGAAACGTCCGCCACGCGCCGAACCCTTAGCTGGATTCGTTCGTCGCCCGCGCCGACGCCTCTACAGACACCCCGGAGACGTAGTCGCCGTCGGGGCCGACGTACGTCCCCTCGCGTCCGCACTCGGTCGTCAGTCGGCACACGCGCGTCTCGGGCGGCCAGACGGCCCGAATCGACCCCTCGGAGCGCTCGACCGTCAGCTCCTGTCGGTAAGTCACCGTCGACCCGCCGGTGCCGACGAAGGTGACGACGAGGTCCACCTCGCTGGCGCCCGGCGGCGGAGCGAGCGACTCGCTCCCGGCCGCGAACGGCAGGTTCCGCACGCGCGTGCGGTCCGGGGAGACGGACCAGTTCACGGTCAGCGACTCCCGGTCGGACAGGTCGCCGACGCGGTAGCGGGCGTACGTCGCCCCCGACTCCGACCCAGCGTCGCCGTCGGCGGTCTCCAGTCGCACCGACGCGCTCGTCGCCCCGGTCGGGACGCCGAAGGTCGTGCTCGCCCGGACGCGCTCCCCCCGGAGCACCCGCAGACGCTCCAGTTCGGGGTTTACGGCCCGGGTCGCCCCCGCCCACTCGCCCCGGTAGGTGTAGCGGTAGGGTGTCCGGTTCCCGAACGCGGAGAGCACGGCGAAGTCGTCGGCGGGCCCGCCGTCGGTCGCGTACACGACCTCGCCGTCGTACCCCGGGTCCGACCGGAGGTGCTGGAACGGGTGGGCCTGCCAGTCGCCGTACGTGTCGGGGGTGAAGACGAGGGCGTGCTCGAAGTCGGCGCGCTCGATGGGCTCGTAGGCGGTTTCGAGGTTCTCCGTGCGCTCGCGGTGTTCCGTGAGCGGTTCGGCGAGCACGCCCGCCTCGGCGCTCGCGACGACCGGCGCCGCGAGCAGGAGCGCGACGAGGACGAGCGCGCGCACCTGCCGAGGGTCGTCGCGGAGGCGGTGAACGGCCCGAAAGAGCCCACGGGTGAGAGCGACGACGCCGACGGCGACGAACAGCGAGAGCGGCAGGAGCAGGTCGAAGTGGTAGTACGGGCCGAGCAGTTCGATGAGGTCGTTACGGAGCCCGTTGAGCGTCCCCCAGAAGTACGCCTCGCCGAGGACGACGCTGGGGACGAGCGCGAGGACGACGACGCGGACCTCCCGGTCGCTCATGCCGGCGAGGGAGGCGGTCGGGAGCGGGAGTCGCCCGTCCTCCTTCCGGCGCCGCCGGGCGAGGGAGAGCCACGCCCGGCCAGCGTCGACGACGACCCACGCGAGGCCGACCGCGGCGAGGGCCACCCCTACGGTGCCGGCGACGAACCAGTCGACGAGGAGCTCCTCGACCACCTCGACGGTCGTCTCGGCGGCGAGGGCGGGCGTGTAGTCGACGCCGTAGTTCAGGAGCTCGTGGTAGCCGAACCCGATGCCGTCCTGCGGGCCGAACGCCATGTAGGGGAAGACGAACGGGTCGCCGGTGACGACGACGTTGTACGCGAAGGTGACGCCGACGAAGAGGGTCCCGGGGACGCCGACCGCGAGGTAGCGCGGGAGCGCGGTGCGGAGTCGGTCGACGCCGCCGGTCCGCCACGCCCGCGCGAGGACGGCGACCGCGTGGAACACGAAGGGGAGCGCGAACAGCAGGGCGGTGAAGGGTCGGGAGAAGGCGGCGAGGCCGACGGCGACGCCCGCGAGAACCCCCCAGCCGAGTGCCCGTCGCGGGACCGCGCCGAGGCGGTCGGCCCGCGCCGCTCTGACGTAGCCGTAGGCGAAGGCGAGGTTCAGGAACGTCGTCGGCGCGTACGAGAGGAACACCGACGAGGAGACGAGAAAGAGCGGGGAGCCGACCAGCGCGAGCGCGGCGACCAGCCCGGTCCGGCGGTCGGTCGCCGCCGCCGAGACGGCGTAGACGAGCGCCGTGCTCCCGGCGGCGACGGCGACGAGCGCGGCGGCGAAGCTCCCGGTGACCGCCTTCCCGAGCGCGAAGACCCCGGCGGCGACGGGCGAGTACTTCGGGTACATCCGGAGCCCGTCGCCCGCGCGGTCGACGACGAAGAACCACGGGCGGAGTTGCGACGCGGCGGCTTCGGGGGGGTGGAGGAACAGCCGTCCCTCGAGGAGCATCGCGGCCTGGTAGAGGTAGACCCCCTCGTCGTCGTTCACCGACCGGTAGGCGAACAGGTCGGTCGCGAACCAGAGGACGAGGACGGCCGCGAGGAGGGAGACGGCGGCGGCCAACAGGCGGGCGCCGGTCGCCCCGCGCAGTCGGGTCGGAACCGCACCACGGAGACGCGCCGGGAGGACGTCGACGGAGCCGTCACCAGTCTCCTCACCTGCACCGCCCATCGGTCAGTCGTCGGCCGGCGTCTCGGTCGGGTCCGGCCCGTCCGCCCCGGCGCCGGCCACGGCCGTCGTGTCGGCGCCGCCGTCGGCGCGCTGTTCGGCCGGGAACCACGAGAGTTCGTGGTCGGATTCGACCGAGACCGTGACCGGGGTGTCGAGGTCGACCTGGTCGTCGTGGTTGTGCATGCACTGGACGCGGTCGCCGTTGTCGAGTTCCACCTCGTAGAGGATGGTCGGCCCGAGGTAGCGCCGGGAGACGACGCGGCCGTTCGCGGCGGTCTCGGCGGCCTCACCGGAACGGTCGCCGTCGGCGACGGCGACGGGCGTCGCGCTCACGTCGTCCGGGCGGACGAGCACGTCGATGTCGGTGTCGTCGTACTCCGGTGCGAGGCCGTGAATCTGGTCGCGCGGGAGCGAGCCGACGCCGGTTCGGACGGTACCGCCGTCGACCGTCGCCGAGAGGAAGCTGGCGTGGCCGAGGAAGCCCGCGACGAAGCGGGACTCGGGGTGCTGAAACACCCCCTCGGGCGTGCCGATCTGCTCGATGCGGCCGTCGTTGACGACGGCGACGCGGTCCGAAATCGAGAGCGCCTCCTCCTGGTCGTGGGTGACGGAGACGGCGGTGACGCCGGCCTCCTTCAGGATTCTCCGTACCTCCTCGCGCATCTTCACGCGCAGGTCCACGTCGAGGTTCGAGAACGGCTCGTCGAGCAGCAGCATCTCCGGTTCGGGGGCGAGCGAGCGCGCGAGGGCGACGCGCTGTTGTTGTCCCCCCGATAGCTCGCTCGGGTGGGAGTCGTGCTGGTCTTCGAGGCCGACGAGCGACAGCATCTCGTCGACGCGGGCCTCGCGCTCGTCGGCCGGCCACTCCTTCAGCCCGAAGGCGATGTTCTCGCGAGCCGTGAGGTGGGGAAACAGCGCGAACTCCTGGAAGACGACGCCGACGCCTCGCTGTTCGGGGGCGACGAACGAGCCCGAGCCGGCCACGGACTCCCCGCGGAGCCGAATGTCGCCGCCGTCGGGGCGTTCGAGCCCCGAGACGAGCCGCAGGGTGGTGGTCTTCCCACAGCCCGAGGGGCCGAGGAGGGTGACGATCTCCCCCTCGCGCACCGACAGCGACATGTCGTCGATGACGGTCTCGCTCCCGAATCGCTTCGAGACGCCGTCGAGTTCGAGCACGGCGTCGCTTACGTCGGTCTCGTTCAGTACGTCAGTCTTCCGCGTGAGTTCACTTGACATCGTAACCCTCCTGAGAGATGATGACCAGCATCGAGAGCCCCGAGACGCCGAGCAGCACGAGCGCCGGGACCGCCGCGTAGCCGAAGTACCCCTGGTCGTATGCCGCCCACACCCGGAGGACGAGCGTCTCGAAGCCGGGGGGTGCGAGCATCAGCGTCGCCGGAAGCTCCTTCATCGTCGTGAGAAACACGAGCGCGGCGCCGCCGACGACGCCCGGCGCGATGAGCGGCATCGTCACCGACCGAAACGCACCGACCGAGGTACGCCCCAGCGTGCGGGCGGCCTCGGGGAGCGCCGGGTTCACGCGCAGGAACGAGGCGCGCATCGAGCCGACGGCCTGCGGGAGGAAGCGCACGAGGTACGCGAACACCAGCAGCCAGACGGTCTGGTAGATGGGGAGGACGCCCGACACCTCGGTGCCGAGGTAGACGAGCGCCAGCCCGAGCGCGACACCCGGGACCGCGTAGCCGACGTACGTCGCGCGGTCGAAGACGCCCGCCAGTTTGGACCGATAGCGCGCCGAGAGGTACGCCACCGGCAACCCCGCCAGCGCCGCGACCAGCGCGGCGGCGCCGGCGACGCCGACGGAGTTGAACACGTGTGACGGCGTCAGCGCCAGCGACGCGCCGGTGTCCGTCGTCCCGGCCGCCCACCAGCCCAGCAGGACGGCGAGCGGGACGACCAGCGCGAGTGCGGGCACCGCGGCCGTTGCGAGCATCGCCGGGAGCTTCCACTTCCCGAGACGGACCACGTCGTCCGTGCGGCCGCCCTGTCGGCCCGAGTGGAGCGGGTCGCCGCCGCGGACCCACGACTCCAGTGCGAGAATGAACAGCGTCACGCCGACGAGTTGGAGCGAGAGGAGCCCCGCGAGGTCCCGGTCGAAGGAGTTGAACGCGAGGTACACCTCCCGCGTCATCGCGTCGAAGCGCATGATGGCGGGCGTCCCGAAGTCCGAGAGGGTGTACAGCGCGACCAGCAGCGCACCTGCGGCCGCCGCCGGCCGAATCTGGGGGACGGTGACGCGCTTGAACGCCTCCCAGCGCGACTGCTTCAGCGTCCGCGCGGCGTCGATGAGCGTCGTGTCCATCGACTTCAGCGCGGCGCGGACGGTGATGTACACGTAGGGGTAGGTGTACAGCGTCATCACCAGCGCCGCGCCCCCGAACCCGTAGATAGAGGGGAGCGACTCGACGCCGAGCGCGCGCTGGGCGATGCCCCGCGGTCCGAGCGCCGAGACGAACGCGAACGCGCCGATGTAGCTCGGGATGACGAGGGGGAGCGAGGCGGCGACGGTGAACCCCCGCTTGAACGGGAGGTCCGTACGCACCGTGAGGTACGCGAGCGGGACGCCGATGAGGAGCGACGCGACCGTCGTCGCCGCCACGAGCGCGAGACTGTTGGCGACGAACTCGGTGCTGCGAGAGAACAGGGGGAGCAGTTCGGTCGTCGGAACGTCGAGCGCGCGCCGGACCAGCCAGACGAGCGGCAGGAGGACGGCGGCGGCGACGGCCGCACTCGCCAGCGTCGGCGCCAGCGGGAGGGAGTCGCCGCGGCCGCTCGCCTCGTCGGCGTCGGACGCGGTCGCGGTCGAGGTTCGACGTTCGGTGCCCATAGTTCGGTGTTACGTCACTTCACAGGACGCCCACGTCACGTAAGAGCGACACGGTCTCCTCCAGCTCGGAGAGCTGCGTGAGGTCCAGCTCCTCGGGCGGGCTGAGCTGGTCGATGGCGGGGAGCCGACCGAGCGGCTCGATTTCGGGGACCGTCGGGTACTCGTAGGTCTCCCGGGCGAAGTAGTCCTGTGCCTCCGCCGAGAGCAGATGTCGGACGAAGTTCGCCGCCAGCGTGTCGTCGCTCGCGGTGTCGACGACGGCGCCGCCGGCGACGTTGAACACCGAGCCGGCGTCGTTCTCGGTGAACGCGAGCGCGATGGGGGCGTTCGCCCGACCGGCCTGCACCCGCAGGGTGTAGTAGTGGTTCGCGAACCCGGCGGCGAGCTCGCCGTCGGCGACCGCCTGCGAGACGAGGAACTCGTCGTTGTACTGCTGGACGCCGAGCTCCTGCATCCCGTTCAGCCACTGTCGGGTCGCGTCCTCGCCCTCCAGGATACGCATGGCCGTGATGAACGCCTGGAAGGAGGAGTACGTCGGCGCCCACCCCATCTGTCCCTGGAGCGCCTCGGTGTTCGGGAACTCCATAATCTTCGTCGGGATGTCCGACTCGGAGAACTGGTTCGTGTTGTACGGCACCGAGCGCGCTCGCCCGGAGGTGCCGACCCAGTTGCCGCTCGGGTCGCGGAACTCCTGGGGGACGAAGTCGAGTATCTCCTCCGGAAGCGACGTCGTCCGTCCGGCGTTCGCGAGCTGACCGAGCGCGCCCGCGTTGACCGAGAAGAACACGTCCGCCGGGCTCGACTGCCCCTCCGTCTGGATGAGGTTGACGAGTTCGATGGCGGAGCCGTACTTCGTCCGGACGGCGAAGTCGGGGTACAGCTCCTCGATGTACTCGATGAGCGTCCCGACGAGCGGCTCGCCGCGCCCGGAGTAGAGGGTCAGCTCGCCGGAGAGCTCGGGCATCTCCGCCATCGAAACGCCGCCCTCGAGGTTCCGGTCGCCGAACGGCGACCGCCCGGAGCCGATCTGCCCGGCGCTTCCGGCGGTGCCGTTCGTGGCGTTCCCCGTCCCCGAGCCGTTGCCCGTGCTCGTCGTCGTGCTCTCCCCGCCCGAACCGAAGAGCCCGTTACATCCAGCCAATCCTGCGATTCCGGCCGTCGAGGCCGCTGCCAGGAACCGCCGCCGGCTCCGACAGCGTTGCTCGCCGTCGTTCGTCATAGTTGTTTTAGGCCGGCCTAAATCACTTATAGCTGCCGGTTCGGCGGAGCGACGAGTCGAGCGAGAGCACCACGGCGGCGGCCGAGAAACCGGGGGAAGAGCCCCCCGAGACCGTCCCGGACCGGCGATACGGACAGATTCGGAGCTGTCCTCCGTCTGGAAGTTCCGGTGTGAATCGGAGAGTGTCCCGCGGAGACCCTCAGTCGAGGGACGGTTGCCCCCGACCGGTCCGTCCGGAGGGGTTCGCTCTATCGAGCGGGTCCTCGAGCTCGCCCATCACGGCCTCCATCGCGTCGGTCGCGGTCAGCAGTCCGACGACCTCGCCCTCGGACAGAACGAGGGCCAGCTCCTGGTGTTCGGCCTGGAACTCGTCGATGGCGTCGCTGACGGTCGTCTCCGCCGAAATCGTCATCGGTGCCGTCGCGATGTCGGCGAACTCGATGTCGCCGGCTTTCAACTCCTCGATGTGGCTGACGACGCTCGGGACGTAGACGACCCCCTCGAACTCCTCGTCGCCGGCACTCAGGAGCGGGTAGCGCGTGTGTGGCGTCTCGGAGACGCGCTCGAGGTTGGTCTCGACCGAGTCGTCGGACGAGAGGAAGACGACCTCCGGCTCGTCGACCATCACGTCGCGGACCTGGATGGTCCCCGCCTCCAACGCGTTGAGAATCTCGTCGTGGCGCTCGCCCGAGATTTCGCCGCGCTTCAGCAGGGAGCTCACCCGATTACGGAACTGCGCCCGGCTCTCGATGGCGTCCTCTTCGGCTTCCAGCCACGCCCCGGTCATCTCGATACCGAACAGGCGCAGCGTCCACTTGGCGATCTTGTCGCCGAACGTGATGAGCGGGGAGATGACGACGTAGAACCAGTACAGCGGCGCCGCACCGTACCGACAGACCCAACGGGACCGCTCGACCCCGAGGTACGTCGGCGTCTGCTCGCCGTGGGTCAGGTGGATGAGGTTGATGATGAAGTACGCGATGAGCGCTCCGGCGCCGACGCTCGCGAGCCACGTCCCGCCGAACAGGGGTTCGAAGAGAGCGGCCAGCGCCGGTTCGGCGACGATACCGACGGCGATGCTCGACGCGGTGATTCCGACCTGGCAGGTGGTGAGATACAGCTCGAGGTCCTGCGTCATCTCCCACGCGCGTTCGAGCTTGGGGTTGCCGTCGACGAACTCGTCCTCGGTGAACTGTCTCGCTCGCGTCAGCGCGAACTCGATCGCGACGAAGAAACCGTTCGCGAGGATGAGTAGTACACCCGCGACGAGTCGGAGGCCGATCTCAGCTGGATTCATCGATTTCGATACCTCCTCGTTCACGCTAGACGGGTTAGTATGTGCTGGCTCGTCTCGCCACGGAAATACGGGACTGTCGTCCCGACACCGAACCCGACGACTCGAAACGGACGGTGACATCGGGGGCTACCACGCAGACGTCGAACCCGAGGCGACGGGACACCCGCTATTCACGCTCACACCAGCGCGTCAGCGAGACGAGCACGCCTGAACGCGTGCTCGTCGTTGCGCTCAGTCGCACCTTCGCGACGGCACGTCGCGGCGCCACGGGGGCGCCGCGGATGCGGTCGTTCCGGGCGAATCGTCCGTTTGTAGTCTGCAACACCACCGCGTCAGCGAGTCGGCCGGCCCCTGTGGCCGGCCGTCGTTGCGCTCAGTCGTCTGCCGGCACCGGCTCGGGACTCGCGTCCACCGCCTCCAACTGCTCGAGGCACGCGAGCCAGTCGCGCATGTGCTCGCCGACGTAGTTGAAGAACTCCCCGTTCGCGTACTCCTCGAAGTCGTCCTCGGCGAGTTCGTCCGCCATCGCCCGAAACACCTCTGCATACGAATCCGCGTCCCCGCCCACGTCGTCGATATGTTTCCAGAGGTGTTCGTTCAGCTGGAGCCCGGGCACCTCGTTGTTCAGGTCGTCGAACGTGGGTCGGGCCGCCTTGTTGTGCTCACAGAGAGGGTACCCCGTCAGAATCTCCTTGCCGAGCACGTCGGCCGCGCGCTTGAGGAACACGCCCGACCAGATGTCGTCGAAACGGCCCACGTCCCACTCGTTGTCGTCCATCGGAAGTTGGTAGAACGCGGGGACCACCTCCCGCTCGAAGGCGAGGTTCATCGAACAGACCGTGAGGTACTGCCCGGGGTCGACGACGAAGTCGCCCGCGAAGTCCTCCTTCGTGGTCCGCGTCTGGGCCTGCCCCTCCAGGTCGCCGTCCATCAGGATGCGGACGGCGTCGAGGTCGGGGACGTTCGTCCACAGCCCCTGCGAGGCGACCACGTCGCCGACCTCTCGGGTGTGCGTCTCGACGGTCTCGTCCATCGCGCCGTAGGGGTACCCACGGGGGTAGAGCCCGTGCTCCTCGGCGTTCTGATAGAGGACGTTCACCCAGTTCTCGTCCGAGCGGACGCTCTCCAGCTCCCCCTCGAAGGCGAGGTTCTCCATGTGGCGACCGAAGAAGTCCCACTCGTCGTGCGGGAGCGTGTCGTCGTCGATGAACACGCCGTACTCGAACCCCTCGTTCGCCCAGAGGTACAAGAGGCCGAAACTCGTCTCGGCGTGGCTGGCGGCCGGGACGACGTGAGCGTACTCGCTCACGCCGTGGGCTTCGTACCAGGCCTCGCGTGCCGACCCGTCGAAGACGACGCCTTCGACGCCCTCCTCCTCGAGCATGGTCTCCATCGATTCGGTGTCACAGAAGTCCTCCGTAACCAACACGAAAAAGAGGCGGTCGAGGTCGAACCCGTGCCGACGGGCGTTGGCGACGTACGAGCGGATACACTCGTACTCGCGGATCGTCGGCACGACGACGCAGATGTCGCGGCTCATCGGGTGTGTATCTTTAGGCCTACCTAAAACTACTTTCGTTTTGGGTCGACGGCTCCCGACGTGCCGGCGGACCGGGGGCTAACGGACGAAGAAAAAACCCCGCGACGCGAGCGTTTCCCCTGTCTCTGTCGCGTCAGCGTCCGGCTAGACGCGCTTCGAGCGCGCCTCGCGGACCGACGCGCCGTCTCGGACCACGTCTTCGCATCCTGGGCACACCCGCACGTCCGTGAACCCGTCCGGTGCGAACACTCTGACGTACTTCTCCGTCACGAAGCCGCCGCAGTTGAGGCATTCCGGCATGGCACTACGTGTCAATGTGATGGTCGACCCTATATCTGTCGGTGGGCGAACCCGCCGGAGAACCCGTCCGCTCACTCCTCGGTCAGCGCCCGGAGCAGCGTCACCGCCGGCGCCTTCGCGAGCGGTTCGTTCGCGTTCCCACACTGGGGTGACTGGACGCAGGACGGACAGCCGTCGGCGCAGTCGCAGTCGTCGATCAGCGTCGCCGTCCGCGCCATCAACTCCTCGACGCGACCGTACCCCGCTCGCGTGAGACCCACGCCGCCGGGATAGCCGTCGTAGATGAATATCGTGCTGCGCTCGGTGTGCGGGTGATACGGCGTCGACAGCCCGCCGATGTCCCCGCGGTCACAGAGCAGGTGGAGGGGGAACAGCGAAATCATCCCGTGTTCGGCGGCGTGGATGCCACCGTCGAACCCCCACTGGTCGTGCTCGCCGAGCAGGTCGCGCTCCACGTCCGGCGGGACGGTGAAGTACAGCGCCTTCGTCCGGAGGTGGGTCTTCGGGAGGTCGAGCGCCTCTCGTCCGAGCGTCTCGCCGCTGGCGGCGTCTCGGCGTTCGAACCCCGTAATCTCGATGGAGACGGTCACGTCGGCGAAGCGCACCGCCGTGTCGGGTCGCGCGGAGAGGGCCTTCTCGGTCACGTCGTCCTCGACGACGACCTCCTTCTCGTGGAGCGTCTTCGTGTAGTAGTCCGCCCACGTCGGCTGGAGTTTCGCCACGTCGCGGTCGAGGTCGAGGTCGGCCACCTCGTAGGACTGGCCCTGCTGGTGGTAGACGGCGCCGGGGTGGGCGTCGCGCATGGCGTCGGAGAGCGACAGCGAGGCGACCACGTCGTTCGTCCGGGCGTCGAGCAGGTCCACCTCCCGGGAGTCGATACTCCGGAGGCTCATTCGGTGTTGCGGGCTGCCGTCGCCGGCGAACGTCCAGCGCGTTCCGTCGTCGGTCGCCCGCCGCGCGAGTTCGCCGGCGGACTCGAGGTCGGCGACGACGTCCGGGAACGTCGCCCCGAAGTAGTCCTCGTCCGCCGTCTGCAGCCAGTTCTCGGCGGCGGCGCTGGCGACGTGGTCGGGGAGCAGTTCGTCGTTCTCCGGGTCGGAGACGGCGTCCTCCGGGTCGCCGTCGAAGAACTCCCCCGGGTTGCGCATGAAGTACTGGTCCAGCTGGTCTTCGCCGCCGACGAGCACCACGAGCGCGGGGTCCTCGCCCCGTCCGGCCCGCCCGGCCTGCTGCCACGCGGACATCCGGGTGCCGGGGTAGCTGTCGAGGACGACCGCGTCCAGCCCGCCCACGTCGACGCCGAGTTCGAGCGCGTTCGTCGACCACACGCCCCGCAGGTCGCCGGCGTGGAGCGCGTCCTCTATCTCCCGACGCTCCTCGTTTCTGAGCGCGGCCTGGTACGCCCGGACCCCACGCGAGAGGTCGTGGTGGCCCCGCTCTCGGAGTTCCGTCGAGCTCTCGGTGGCGTAGCGTTCCGCGGCCTGTCGCGCCCGCGTGAACGTCAACGTCTGGAGGTCCTTCGAGACGAGGTCGACGAACAGCCGCTTCGTCTCGGTGTGAGAGGACCGTCGCCGGCCGCTTCGCGCGTCGGCGTCGCGGTACTCGGGCGGGTTCCACAACACCCAGTGGCGCGGGCCGCGACCCGAGGTGTCCTCGTCGACGAGCGTGAACGACGACTCCGACCGACCCGTCACGCGCGCCGCGTGCTCGACGGGGTTGCCGATGGTTGCCGAGCAACAGACGTACTGCGGGTCCGACCCGAACCGCTCGCAGACGCGCTGGAGCCGCCGGAGCGTGAGCGCGACGTGGCTCCCGAACACGCCCCGGTAGGTGTGGACCTCGTCGACGACGACCGTCTCCAGCGAGGCGAAGAACCACTCCCAGAGCCGGTGGGCGTGTGGCAGGAGCGCGTAGTGGACCATGTCGGGGTTCGACAGCAGGACCGTGGGCGCGCGGTCGCGCACCTCCCGTTTCTCCGTCTTCGACTGTCGGCCTGTGTACTGCGCCACGGAGACCCGGGAGCCGAACCCGAGGTCGCGGGCGAGGGAGTCGAGCGTCTCCTCCTGGTCGGCGACGAGCGCGTTCTGCGGGCCGAGGTAGAGCGTTCGCCCGCCGTGGTCCATCGCCCGCTCGAACGCCGGGACGGTGTAGGCGAGGCTCTTCCCGCTCGCCGTCTCGGTGGCGAGCACGACGTTCCTCCCCTCTCGCACGGCCTCGATGGCCTCGGCTTGGTGGCGGTACAGCCGGCCGATGCCGCGTGACTGGAGCGCCGAGTCGAGGCGCGGTTCGAGGTCGACGTCGGCGAACTCGGGGTCGCGAGCCGGGAGGCGGCGGTGGTCCGCAATCTGCCCCTCGTAGTAGGGGCGCTCGCGGAGCCAGTCGACGACCTCGGCGACGCTGTCGGTGTCGGGCACGGTGAGTCGTTCTCGGCTCGGGGGCGGTCGAGTATGACGGTTTCGCCCGTCCGTTCGGCCGACTCTTGAGCCGCCTCCGTGTTCGCGACGCTCGAAGACCTCGATACCGGTTCGTGGTCGGCCGGCGACACCTCGTCGCTCGGTGAACCGCGTCGCCCAGCCACGGGACTGCGCCGAGTCGAATTCGTCACGAACCGACTACAGTCTCTATAATCAACCAATCCGGGACGAATCTGGGTGAGAGTTCCGCGCGACCTCGGGGGCATTCCGGCACCACCCCGGCGTAAACTCGGAAAATCCGTTTAGGAGGGTAGGTGCTCAACGAGAGTGGACAATGAGTCAGAACGGCAACCCCCGACGGACCCGACGCAACTTCCTCGGTGCGACCGCCGCCGCGACGACGTTCGCCCTCGCCGGGTGTACCGGCAGTAGCGAGAACGGCGGTGGGTCGAGCGAGACGACGACCGAGGAGATGACCACGACGGAGACGACGACCGAGACGGCCACGCCGACCGAGGAGCCGACGACGACCGAGTCGGAGCCCCAGGCCGCCCCCGACGTGCCGATTCTCAACTACGCGCTGACGCTCGAACACCTCGAGAACGCCTTCTACCGCGACGGGCTGGCGACGTTCTCGAACGACGAGCTGATGGAGGCCGACGCGCTCTCGACGTTCAGCGAGTCCCTCCGCATGGAGGTGCCCGGCTACCTGAAGACGGTCGGGGCCCACGAGAAGGCCCACGTCGACGCGCTGACGGCGACCATCTCGGACCTCGGCGGCGACCCGGTCGGCGAGGGCGAGTACGACTTCGGCTACGAGACCCCCACGGAGTTCATGCAGGTCGCGAAGGCGCTCGAGAACACCGGTGTCGCGGCCTACGCCGGCGCCGCTCCCTCCATCGTGAGCGAGGAGTTGCTCACCGTCGCCGCGGGCATCCACAGCGTCGAGGCCCGCCACGCGAGCTTCCTCAACCTCGTGAACTCCTCGTCGCCGTTCCCGAACGCCGTCGACGAGGCGAAGTCGGTGAGCGAGGTGCTCGAAATCGCCGGCGGGTTCGTCACCAGCGAGGTCGACCCGAGCGTCTACGAACTGAGCGAGGACCGTCCGGTGCCGGCGCGCAAGGAGGAGGACGACACGAGCGACGTGGACGTGCTCAACTACGCGCTGACGCTCGAACACCTCGAGAACGCCTTCTACCGCGAGGGTCTGGAGGAGTTCTCCGCCGAGCGAATCGCGAACTGTGACGCGCTCGCGGACTACAGCGAGGAGTTCCGCACGATGGTGCCGGAGCATCTGCAGACGGCCGGCGCCCACGAGAAGGCCCACGTCGACGCCATCACGAAGACCGTGAAGCAACTCGGTGGGACGCCCGTCTCGGAGGCGGAGTACGACTTCGGCTACGAGACCCCTTCGGAGTTCCTCGGCGTCGCCCGCGCGCTCGAGAACACCGGCGTCGCGGCCTACAAGGGCGCGGCCCCGACCGTCGCCAACGACGACGTGTTCGCGGCCGCCATCGGCATCCACAGCGTCGAGGCCCGCCACGCGGCGCTGCTGAACGAGGTGAACGCGAAGTCGCCGTTCCCGAAGGGCGTCGACGAACCGAAGTCGATGAGCGAGGTGCAGGAGATAGCCGGCCAGTTCATCGTCTCGAACTGATCGGAGCTACGAGAACTCCTCTGAGAGCGTTCCCAGGGCCTCGCTCTGTCGTCCCCCGTCGCTCCGGACGGTGCCACCCGGACCGACACGCCGCCCTGTGACCCCGGCCCGTGGCGGCCCGACGGCGGCGTTCGCCATGCCGCCGCCGTCGGGCCGTCGTCGGGCCGACACGGACCCCGCTGTGCCCGTGGCCTCCACCCTCTTTCCGTACCATGACCGGACTCACACCCGACCGTGTTCGCCCCCGTCGCTCGGAGGTAAGGCGATGAGCGTCTGGCTCGACGCGGCGCGGGTCGCCGCCGCCGTCAACGTCCTCCTGCTCGCACTGCTCGTGGCCGTCTGGGGGCGAAACTACCTCGCGTTTCGGTCGAAACACACCCTCGGGATGTCGCTGTTCGCCGTCCTCCTCGCCGGCGAGAACGCCTTCGCGCTGTACTACTACCTCGCCGACCCGACGCTGTCGGTCTGGTTCGACAGCGCGGTTCCGGCCGTCGCGTGGCGGGCGATGCTGCTGTTCCACGTCCTCGAGACGCTGGCGCTCGGGTTCCTGACGTGGGTGACGCTGGACTGAATCCGCGACCGACCCGCCCCGGACCCGGCCCGAACCCGACCCGGACCCGAGTCGCCCTCCGACCTCGCCTCAGACGACGTAGTCGCTCTCGCGCAGTTGGACGTACTTCCCGTTTCGGAACTTCCGCTTGCGGCGTTTATAGGCGATGGCGAGTTTCGCGGCGCCGAAGCCGGCGACCGCCTTGCTCGTGTCGATGAGCCCGTTCGACCCCTCGTCGGTCATGAGGGTGTTCACGTGCTTGAACGTCCGGTCCCAGTCGTCGGGCCCGTAGTCGTGGACCACGTCCGCGAAGGAGACGTTGCGGAGTACCTCGTCGCCGGTGGCCTCCTTCCAGCGGTCGTTGTACGCCGAGAGGTCGCCGGCGGCGGCGAGTTCGCCGGCGATGGCGCCCGTCCGGACGGCGAGGTGGTCCCCACCTTCGTGGAACGCCGAGGTCGCCCCCATCGCCCCGCCGGTGACGGCGATACCCGCAGCGGTCGGCGAGTCGACGGGTCGCGTCGAGGAGATGGCGTACGTCTCGGTGCCGCCGCGCTTTCCGCGGTCCTCGGCGAGCGGGAAGTCGGCCTCGACGTCGTACTCGTCGCCGTACTCGTGTTCGAGGATGCGCCGGACGTACTCCTTCCCGGTCGGGATGCGTTCGTCCTCCGGGCGGAGCAGGGCGTACTTCTCGCGGCCCTCGACTTCGTCTAAGTCCATCCCGATGGGCATGGTCAGTCCGACGCGGGCCATCTCGCCGTCGTTCGGGAACACCCACGGATAGGCGGTGTGGCCGGGCATGTACCCCCACCAGAACTTGAGCGCGCCGCGGACCTCCTCGGCCACTTCGGGGGGCAACTCGCGGTGTTCCTGGTACGCGATGTGGTTGGCCTTCCGGGGACCGAGCACGTCGGAGGCTTTCTTCCCGTCTGGGAGCAGCCTGTCGAGGACGGGCATCGTGAGGGTGCGCTGGGGGCCGTCGGCGAGCACGAGGAAATCCGCGCCGACGTTCGTCCCGTTCTTCACGCGGAGGAGATGACGCGGCTCTGCCTCCCCGCCGGCGGCGTCGAGGTCGGTCTCTACGTCCTTGACCGAGGTCTTGACGTGGTACTCGGCGCCGGCCTCCTCACAGCGCCCGCGGAGCCAGTCGTCGAAGCGGGCGCGGTGGAACGTGTAGCCGAACTCGTCGTAGGACGATTCGATGCCGGTGTGGCGCATCGTCACCGTCCGGTTCGGCCCGACGAACTCGGCGCGGTCGAGTTCGTGCAACAGCACGCCCTCGGGGAACTCGTCGGGGTGGATGTCCATGATGTCTACCCAGTAGTCGAGGATGCCGGCGGCGTCGGTCGAGTCCGGCCCCAACCCCGAGGGTCGGTCGGCACGGGGCACCCCCTTTTCGAGCACCATCGCGGAGGCGCCGTTCGAGGCGGCGGCGTGTGCTGCCGCCGTCCCCGCAGGCCCCCCGCCGACGATTGCGACGTCGACGCGTTTCATACTCCGTACCCTGCCCTACGAGGCTATTAATGGTCCGGATGTTCGCCGGCGTGACTGACCGTCGCCCCGAGGTGTCCGCGAGGCCGGTCGTGCGACCGTCACCTTTTTTCGCGTCGTCACGAACCGCCGGATGTGACCCGTTCCCGAGACACCCTCCTACGGGTTCGGATGGCGGCGACCCTCCTCGCACTCGTCCTCACCGCCCTCGTCGAGGCGGTCGTGACCGGGGTGGCGGTCGTGCTCGCGCTCTCCCTTCTCTGGGTGAGCCTCACGCTGACGACGGGTGTCCCGACCATAGCCGTCCTCCTCGTCGTGGCCCTCGTGGCCGTCGCGACGCTGGCGCTGGTCGTGTACGGCGAACGAAAGGCGCCGGCGCACACGGTGGCACTACTGGGTGCCACCCCGGTCGACGCGGACGACCGACCCGAACTCCGGAGGCTCGTGCGGGCCGTCGCACAGCAGGCCGACACGCCCGTTCCCGCCCTCTACGTCACCCCGAGTCGGACGCCGCTGTCGCTCACCACCGGGTTCCGTCCCGGGTCGTCGCGGCTGGTCCTCAGCGAGGGGTTGCTCGAACGCCTCGACGAAGCCGAGCTCGAAGCCGTCGTCGCCCACGAGGTCGCACACGTCAAGAACCGCGACACCGCGGTGCTGACCGCCGCCGCCCTCCCGGTCGGAGCCGCAGGACGCGTGTTCGACCTGCTCTCGGGTCCGACGACCGGCGTCCAACACGGGACGGCCAGCCGGGCCGACCTCGCCGACGGACTCGTGACGGTCGGACTCCTGTTCGCCGCGCCGGTCGCCCTCTGTACGTTCCTCCTCTGGGCGTCGCTCTCCCGGAGCCGGGAGTTCACCGCGGACCGCGCGGCGACGGCTCTGACCGGGAACCCGGCGGCGCTCGCCAGCGCGCTCCGGCGAATCGACCGGGCGTTCGGCGACCGTCCGTCGACCGACCTGCGGCGAACCGAGGTCGCGGCGTTCGCCATCGCCGAGCCCGGCCGTGTCCGGTCCGACGGGTCGAACCGCCTCGGCCGGCTCCCGCTCGCGTGGCTGTTCGACACGCACCCGTCGATAGACGAGCGAATCGACCGCCTGCGCCGACGGTCGCGGACGCAGGAACGAGGGGAGTAGCCCGTCGCTGTCGACGGCGACGACGATTGGGACAGCGACGGTGACAGCAACGGGAACGACGGGTCACTCCCGGAGGTACGCCGCCACGTCCTCGGGGTCGGCGTCGAGGCCGCCGCCCTGGGCGAACGACGCAGCACCCCCGCCACCGCCCCCGAACGCGTCGGTTACGTCCCCGACCACGTCACCGGCGGCCACCTCGTCCGTCGCGTCGTCGCCGACCGCGACGACGACGAACGTCGACCCCTGTTCCCCGGCGACGGCGAGCACGTCGGCCACGTCGCCCGCGTACTCGCCGAGGCGGTCACCCACGTCGTTCGGGCCGAACCCGGAAACGACGCCGACCGCCCACGTCCGCCCGTCGCGCTCGACGGTCTCCAGCCCCTCCAGACGGCTCCGGAGCACCTGCCCGCGGAGGTCCGCGAGTTCGGCTTCGAGGCCGTCGCGTTCGTCGCGGAGACGTTCGGCCTCGTCGGCCATCCCCTCGACGCTCGTCCCGAGGGCACGAGCCGTGGCGTCGGTGGCCTGTCGGACCCGGTGACGGCGCTCGATGGCGGCCGGGCCGACCGCGAACTCGACGCGGGTGACGCCCTCGCCGGGGTTCGAGCGGCCGAGCAGTTCGACCGGGCCGATTTCGCTCGTGTTCGAGACGTGGGTGCCCCCGCAGGCCGCCGCGTCCCACGCGACGCCGTCCGCCTCGCCCTCGACGGGGCCGACGGTGACGACGCGCACCATCTCGTCGTCGGCCATCACGCCCTCCTCGGTCTTCGTGTTGAAGGCGATTCCCTCCCGCTCCTGGGCCTCGGCGACGGGCACCTCCTCCCACGTCACCGCCCGGGAGTCCCAGACGGCGCGGTTGACGAGCCGCTCGAGTTCGGCGAGCACCGAGTCGTCGAGGTCGGTCGTCGTCTCGAAGTCGACGCGAACCTTCTCCTCGCCGATGTCGAAGCCGGCGTAGCCGAGCTCCTCGAGGACGTGCCGACCGGCGCCGTACAGCACGTGACTGGCGGTGTGTGCCCGCATCGTGTACGTCCGGAAGTCGTCGTCGACGACGCCGACGACGCGGTCGCCCTCGTCGGCGTCGGGGGCCTCGGCGAGTTCGTGGACGACGTGACCGTCCTCGTCTTTCCGAACGGACTCGACCGGGACGCCGGCGAGGGTGCCGCGGTCGGCAGGCTGGCCGCCGCTCTCCGCGTAGAAGTAGGTGCGGTCGAGGACGACCGTCCGACCGTCGACGGTGTCGGCCGTCGCCTCGAACTCCCGAACGTCGGGTTCGAGCGCTGCGAGTTGTGCCATGCGCTCTCGTGGGTGCGCGTCCGGAAAAGTGTGCGTCGTCCGCGCGGCGGTCCGCAAGCGATGGAGTCCGCTACTCGTCGGCGAGTTCGACGCCGAGACGGTCTTCGAGCTTCGAGATGACCGACCCGCCGACGCCCGCGCGGGTCGCCCGGTTCTGCTCGACGGCGAGCAGGTCGTCCTCGTCGACGTCGAGTTCGGCGGCGAGGTCTTCCACGGTCAGGCCGGCGTCCTGTCGGGCCTGCTCGACGACGTCGCCGTAGTCCGAGACGAGGTAGGGGAGTCGGTCCTTCTCGTAGCTCGTCCCCTCCTTCTCCCAGCGCTTCGAGTCGCCCTTGCCCGCGTCGTACATCTTCGCGGCCTTCTGGGCCACCTCCTGCTTGCGGCTCTTTGGACCCGAGTCGTAGTCGTCGCTCCCGGCGCCGCCCCCGCTTCCGCCACCGCCGCTTCCGGTGGCACGACCGCGCCCGCCGCCGCTCGACTTCCGGCTGTCGTCGTGTGGCGCGCAGTCGGGACAGACGAGCAGGTTCGCCCCCGCCACGTTCGCGCGTCGGAGCTTCCCGCTCTCCTTGCCACAGAGTTCGCAGGCGTCGCCGTCGTCGTCGCCGCCACCGCGTCCGGTGGAGTACTTGGCCATACCACCCTGTACCGGGTCCCCGACTTAAAACTCCGCGGCTCCGCCGAGCCGGCGGGCGGTCGATTCGGCCGTCGTCGCGGTCCCGGTGGCGGTCGCGACGGTGGTGGTCCCGGCCGTCGCGGCCTCGGTCGTCGTGGTCGTCGTGGTCGTCGCGGCCTCAGTCGTCGCGGTCGAGGGCACCCTGGTCGTGGTCGTCGCTGTCGCGGGTGATTCTTCGCCCCCAGCCGTCGTCTCCGGCGCCGGCACGTCGACCGACCCGGTCCACGTCGCCAGCAGGTCGTCGAACAGCGAGTCCCGGTCGAGCAGTCGCACCGTCACCTCGGTCCGTCCGCCCCGAACCCCGGCGGGGAAGTCGTCGGCCGGTATCACGACCTCGACGGCCGTGTTCGGCCCCCGTTCGAGGTCCGTCCTGACCAGTTGTCGCCCCTCGTGGAGGACGACGAGCAGGGGTTCACCGGGGTTCTCCGTTTCCCTGTCGGCGTACGCCATCGAGGTGTTCGCCCGCACCGTCAGCACGACCGACCGTCCGGCCGTCGCGGCGCGTACCTCCATCCGGTCCTGTGCGAGCGTCGTCGACCCGCCGGCGCCGGGCGTCGTCGACTCGGTCGTACGAACCGGCTCCCCGCGGTCGGAAGCGCTCCCGCTCGCGACGTCCGCGGGCTCCTCCGACGTACCGGAACCCGACCGCTCCCTCGACAGGTCCGCGGCCGCGTCTCCCGGGGCGGGGCCGGAAGACGTGACCGTCGACGTCACCGTCCCCCCGGTCTCGACGGTCGCCGAACCCGTGGTCTGCGTCGCGGTCGGCGTCGACTCCTCCACGCCGGTCGTCCCGTCCCCGTCGCTGACCGCGGCCCCGCATCCGGCGAGCACCACGACGACGAGCACTGCCACGACCGACTTCCGTGTCATGCTACCTCTCCCACACATCACGGCACCGAGGCTCAAGCGTTGTGGTGGGCAGCGCGGACTGTCTCGGTCGCTGTCGTCCCGTCGGCCGCCCGTCGTGACGGCGGCGCCGGCCGGCGCGAACGACGCCGGTGGCGGCGGGGACCTACGAGGCGGGACGGTCGGGGCGCTTCTCCACGCTCCCGAGAGCTATTGTCCCAACGGTACTGTACGAGGACAAGAGCTAACCGCCGGGAATCCGCGACTGGGTGTATGAGAGTCGCGTTCGTCTGTGTGCAGAACGCCGGTCGGAGCCAGATGGCGACGGCGTTCGCCGAGCGGGAGCGCCGGGAGCGAGGCGTCGAGGAGCAAATCGAGGTCGTCACCGGCGGGACACAGCCCGCCGACCACGTCCACGAGGAGGTCGTCGGGGTCATGGAGGAGGTGGGTTTCGACCTCGCCGACCGGACACCCCGCGAGGTCACGTTCGAGGAACTCCAGTCGGTGGACTACGTCGTCACGATGGGCTGTTCGGCCGAGTCGGTCTGTCCGGCCTCGTGGAGCGGCGAGAACCGCGACTGGGACCTCGACGACCCCGATGGTCGGGACCCGCAGGAGGTACGAGAGATTCGCGACACCATCGAGGCGCGCGTTTCGGCGCTGTTCGACGAACTGCTGGCCGAGACGGCGACGGCCACGACCACCGACGAGCGGACCGACTGACCGGACTCGGATGTCGGGCAGCGACGCCACCGCCGACGACGGGGTCGACACCTTCGGCTCGTTCCGACAGTTCGTCTCCCTGCGCCGCGACGTGCTCGTGCTGTCGGTCGCGATGTTCGCGTTCAGCCTCGCGTTCCAGATGACCAGCCGGTACGTACCGGAGTACCTGCGCGTCCTCGGCGCCGGCGCGGGCGTCATCGGCCTGTACGGGAGCGTCGGGAACCTCATCGGCGCCGTCTACCCCTACCCCGGCGGCGCGCTCTCGGACCGCGTCGGCTCGCGCTACGCGCTGACCGGCTTCGCCGTCGTCACCACGCTCGGCTTCGGCGTCTGGCTCCTCGCACCTGAACTCGGCACGCTCGTCGTCGGTGGGGTCGCGATTCCGGCGTGGGTCTGGATTTTCGTCGGCCTCTTTCTCACGCAGGCGTGGAAGTCGTTCGGACTGGGGGCGACGTTCGCCATCGTCAAGCAGAGCGTCCCGCCGAGTCGGCTGGCGTTGGGTTTTGCGAGCACCGAGATATTCCGCCGCATCGGCTTCCTCGTCGGGCCGCTCATCGCGGCCGCGCTGCTCGCGACCACCGCCACGTTCGTCGGCGGCTTCCAAGCCGTTCTCGTCGTCGCGCTGTTGTTCGGGGCGGGGGCGACCGTCGCCCAACACGTCCTCTACGACGCGAGCGAGGACTCCTTCGGGAAGTCCTTCGACGGCCTGGGCGGCGTCGTCGCCGACCTCCGGTCGATGCCGGCGACGCTCCGTCCCCTTCTGGTCGCGGACACCCTGATTCGCTTCGGCAACGGGATGGTGTACGTCTTTTTCGTCATCGTCGTCACCGACTTCCTCGGCGGCAACGGCGTCGGCTTCCAGGGGTTCGGCGTCAGCCTGCGTCCGGACGCGTTCTTCGGCGTCCTGCTCGGCGTCGAGATGGTCGTCGCCATCCTCACCAAGGTCCCCGTCTCGAAACTCGCGGAGTGGACGGGGCTGAAACCGGTGGTCGGCCTCGGCTTCCTCGTCTACGCCGTCTTCCCGGTCGCGCTCATCAACGCGCCGGCCAGCCAGTGGGCGCTGGTGGCGCTCTTTGCCTTCTCCGGGCTCCGTTTCGCCGGCCTCCCGGCACACAAGGCGCTCATCGTCGGCCCGGCCGAGGCCGACGCCGGCGGCCGCGTGACGGGGACGTACTACCTCGTCCGAAACACGGTCGTCATCCCGAGTGCGGCGCTCGGCGGGTGGCTGTACGCCGGGAGCCCCGAGACCGCCTTCACCGTCGCGACGGTCGTCGGCCTCGCCGGCGTCGGCTTCTTCGCGTTGTTCGGCCGGGAGTTCGAGGCGTACGCGCGTGGAGGGTGAGCGACGCGGCACTCGACAGCGTGCGATGTTCGGTGACACGTCGCACTCCGTGGTACGTCACCTCGGTGGCCCATCACACGCTGCAGTCTCGCGGTCGTCACTCGGTGACGACGTCGCTGCCGAGCCCGCGGAGCCGCTCGTCGGTCCCGACGAGCACGACCTCGTCGTCGGCGTCGACCTGTACGCCGTCGTCGACGAGCAACGCTCCGTCGCGCCGGACGCCGACGGCCGCCACTCCCGCCTCCCAGTCGCGGGTCACCTCCCCGAGGGCCCGCCCGGCGAACGAGTCGCCGTCGAGTCGGACGAATCGGACCTCGCCGACCGGGTGGAGGTCGGGGTCGCCGTGAATCTCGGCCGCGAGCGTCCGCGCCGTCGTCGACTGCTCCGAGAGGGCGTAGTCCGCACCCGCGTCGAACGCCTTCCGGACGTTCTCCGCGTCGGCCACCCGGGCGAGTACCTCGGTGTCGTCGTCCATCGCGCGGGCCATGGCGACCGTCAACAGCGTCGTGTCGTCGTCGTTCACCGCGACGAGAAGCGCCGTCGACTCGTCACTCCCCAGCCCGGCGTCCACCAGCGTCGACCGCTCGGTCGCGTCGCCGACGATGTCCGCCCCGGCGTCGTCCCGGACGTCGACCGTCGTTACCGCCACCCGGTCGGGGAGCGCGTCCACGGCCGCCCGTCCCGCTTCGCCGAGCCCCACCACGACGACGCGTTCGGGGACGGCCGGTCGAGTGGTTCCACCGAGCGCGTCGTAGAGGGACTCGAACGCCGACTCGGGGCCGATGACCACCAGCGTCCCGTTCGACGGGAGTCGCTCGTCGGGGCGCGGAGGGAGGTGGAGGTCGCCGTCCACCCAGGCGGCGACCACGGAGAGGTCGGGGTCGGCGGCGACCGGGGTGTCGCCGACTCTCGTCCCGTCGAGCGGGCCGCCGCGACGGACGGGCAGTTCGCGAACCACGACGTCGCCGCCGAGTTCGGCCGACTCGTCCGACTGGCCGACGGCGAACGCCGCCTTCTCGGCCAACCGCTCCCCGACGAGCCGCGGGGGGCACACCACCCGGTCCGCGCCGACCCGCTCGAGGGCCTCGCGTCTGGTCTCGGTCTCGGTCAGACAGACCGCTCGGGCGTCGTCGTTCAGCTGGCGGGCGGTTAGCGTGACGCTCGCGTTTCGGTCGTGCGCGTCGGTGACGACGAACGCGGCGTCGCCGACGGAGGCGCGTTCGAGCGTCGCCGTCTCGGTCGGGTCGCCGTCGATGGCCTGGTAGTCCCGGTTCGAGAGCGCGATGGCCTCCTCCTCGTCGGAGTCGACGAGGACGTACTCGGCGTCGGACGCCTCCAGTTCGTCGAGGAGGACGTCCTTGCCGCGCCCGTACTCGCAGACGACCACGTGACCGCGCTTGGTGGTCAGGCGCTCGTCGAGGACGACGGGGGCGCGTTCGAACAGCGGGATGATGAGGATGCGGAGCGTCACGAAGCCGATCACGACGCCGGTGATCTGATACCACGTCATGAGCAGGTTCATCGGCGCCGTCTCCCACGGTGCGTCCCCGCCGAACCCGGTCGTGGTCATCGTCTGGACGATAATTTGGAGCGAGTGAGGGAACGACCGGGGCCTCCCCTCGAGGCGGGCCATACCGACCTGATAGATGAAGGTGTACACCAGGAGGAGCGCCACGAGACCGGTCCCGAACTTCAGTACCTTCCGCTGTCGCTCCGAGAGGTCACCGAGCGACTCGATGGCGCGGAGCCGGTCGACCTGCTGTTCGAGCGGCGGCCGCTTCCGCGAACTCATACCTCTGTGCGGTCGTCCGTCGGGCGCATGAGTCCACTGGCCTGGTCGGGTCGTCCTCCGCCCGGACGCCCGACTGCAGGGCGGCGGAGCCGACGGTTCGTATCGACACCCCGCTCGACTACTTGTGTCCCCGACTCGCGAGGTGGTACCCCAGAATCGGCTCCATTCCGGCGACGTAGGCGTCGAGGTCGACCGACTCGACGTCGAACTCGCGGGCCCGGAGCGCGTCGTAGCGCTCCCACCACTCCGCCAGGAGTCGGGTCTCCGTGCCCGCCTCGTCGATGCGGCCGCGGACGGCGGCCCTGAGCGCGGCCGACCCGGTGTCAGCTTCCAACGCCGCGAGCTCCTCGTGGGTGACGACGCCACGGTCGAGCGCGTGGGCGAACACGCCGGCGGCCACGTCCCCCTCGTCCAGTTCGCGCTCCCAGGTGCTGACCCAGTTCCCGATGCGGGCGAGCTTCTGGACCTCCTGGGTGACCGCTCGGAGCGTGCCGAGGTCGTCCGTGTCGAAGCCGGGCGAGTTCATCAGGTCGATTGCGAGGGTGACGAACATCATCATGTTCTGTGCGCCGTAGCGCATCGACTCCGTCGGGTTGGCGAGCGCCGGCTTCGCGCTCGCCAACTCCGCGTACTCCATGCTGGTCACCGTCTGTCCGAGGTCGAACCGGAGGACGTCCGCAAACTCCTCGTGTCGAGGCGCGTCCGCGAGCCGGTCGATCAGAGCGTCCCAGACCGCGGCCGTGAACCGAACGTGCTCGGTGTCGCCGGCGACGGCGTCCGGGTCGACTTGCTCGGCGGCGAACGGGATGCGCTTCGCCGTCGCGAAGGTGTCGTCGTGGCCCTCGCGTTCGGCGAAGTCGTCGAGCAGCGTGGTGAACAGGACGGCGATGAGTTTGTCCTGCCGGACCGCTCGCTCGCGTTCGGGCGCGACGCAGGACAGTCGGTACTCGGGGGCGATGGTGTAGTACCACTTCCAGACGAAGGAGTCGCGAATGCCGACCACCTCGTCGTACTCCCGCACCAGACCCGCGACGGGGTCAGGGAGGTCGCGTTCGTAGATAGTCGACAGCGAGTCGATCGACGCGTCGGGCCGCCTCCCCTCTTCGGGCGAAGACGGAGGGGTCGGGTCGCCCGGATTCGGCCCCGCGTTCGTGGCTTCCGTGTCGTTCACGGCTGGGGAGCGCGGAGCAGGGGTAATTGTTATGTGTCGACTATCTGATGTACGCTCGGAATACCGTTCCGGTAACCACCGTCTGCAGTCGCGATAGGTCCGGTGGTGGGGGCTTCCGGCGTACGTCGTGGCGGCGAGCGGCCGACAGGCGCAAAAGCCGACGAGCGGCGTGGCTCCGGAGCGTTAGAGCTGATACACACTACGGGCCGAGCAGCCGCTCTTCGAAGCGAGTTCGGTAGGATTGTGCGCGGGTGATGTCCGTGTAGCGGACGTCACCGCACTGTATGGTGACAGTGCGTGGGACCGGATTTGAACCGGCGGACCTCTACAGGACAGCGCCCTCAACGCTGCGCCGTTGGCCTGGCTTGGCTACCCACGCGCCGTGTGTCTTTCCGCACTACCACGTTCCCGACGCTCCATTAAAATCCCTTCCCTTTCGTCCCGTCCCTGTCGGGGTCTCTCACCCCCGTCACGAGGCCGCCCGTCGGTCGGCCGGAATCCCGGACGGTCACGGGAGTCTGAGCAAGGATTATTCTCTCGGCCGGCGAATATACGGTCGAGTTCTACCAGGCCCTCGCTCACGCGAGCCGCGGGTGCGCCGGCGCTGGGGACCTCGGTGATACACATGAGCAACACCTTCAACCTCGACTCCTTCGTGGGTCTACTGGCTCCCCTCCAGTTCAGCGGCGAGTTCCTCTACTACGCGCTGGTCTTCTTCGTCCTCGCGCTCGTCGCGGCCTTCGTCGGCTTCCGCGGCGTCGCGGGTATCTCGATGGAGATCGCCCGAATCTTCGTGCTCCTGTTCGTGGTGCTCGCGATCGTCGCGATCATTCTGTAACCGGCGCCCGCCCTCACGAACGCATTTTCGTCCCGCACCCCCGCATCGACACAGTTCGTACCCGCACGGCTCTCCCCGACCGAACCGTTTTCGTCCGCTCGCTTCCTTTCGACAGCCATGGAACTGCGAGCGCGCCGGCACGTCCCGGCGCTCACCGCTCTCCTCAGCGTCGTCTCGCTCGCACTCGTGTTCGGCGCCGTCCTCGGCGCTATCCCGGTCGACCGCGTCCCGCGGGCTCCTCCCGCCGTCCTCGACGCCATCCCGCACGTCAACGCGGTCGTCAGCGCCCTCGCCATCGGCACCATCGTCGCCGGCGTCCGGGCGATTCGGGCCGGTCGGGTCGAACGCCACCGGACGCTCATGCTGGCTTCCTTCGGCCTCTTCGCGGTCTTTCTCGTCTGCTACCTCTACAAGGTCGCGCTGACGGGGACCGCGGCGTTTCCCGGTCCGGAGGCCGTCTACCGGTTCGTCTACCTCCCGGTGCTGGGAGTCCACATCCTGCTCGCGGTCGTCTGCATCCCGCTCCTCTACTACGTGGCTCTCCTCGGACTGACCCGACCGGTCGCGGCCATCCGGGCGTCGAACCACCGGCGGGTCGGCCGCGTGGCGGCGGCGCTGTGGCTCGTCTCGTTCGTGCTGGGCGAGGTGGTGTACCTCCTGTTGTACGTGGTGTACTGACCCTCCCGGTCGTCGGTCTCCGGCCCTGCTACGGATTCCCGACATTCGACAATCGTCGCGGCTCCCTTGTCGCCCCGGAGCGTAGCCGTATCCATGACGATACGAACCGAACCGACGACCGTTCCCGGAGACGACGCGGAGGAGGACAGCGGACCCGACACGACGGTCGAGGTCCACGCGACCGGTCACGTCCGGACGGCACTCGGCCGTTCCCGGTTCGAGTTCACGTTCTCGGGGTCCACGCTGCGGGCGTTCCTCGACGCGTTCTTCGCGGAGTACGACCTGCGCGGCATGCTCCTCGCCGAGGGGGAAGCGGAAGCGACGCCCCGGGGATGGGTCAAACTCGACCGTGACCCGCCAGGGACGTGGCGGAAGAACCCCGCGGGCGAACAGTCCCGACCGTACGCACGTATCCTGGTCAACGGCCGATTCAACGAGAACCTCGACGGGTTCGACACCGAACTGCGCGACGGGGACCGCGTCGCACTCGTCTACCCCTTCATGTTCTGCTGTTGAGTCCGGCCGCTCGGTCACACCACGGTGACGGTGTCGGGACGCGACGGACCGCGTCCCGGCTACGGTCGCTTCGGACTAATCGTCCGCAGGTGCCGCCTCGGTCCCCACGTCCGGTCGCGTCACGTCGCGGTCCGACGGTTCGCCGTCGATGTCGTAGGGGTACTCCCCGGTCACACAGCCGAGACAGAGGTCGTCACGGGTCGAGGAGAGCGCGTCGGCGACGGCGTCGATGGAGAGATAGGAGAGGCTGTCGGCGCCGATGGCTTCGCGCACGTCCTCCGTCTCCCCGCCGGCGGCGATGAGCTCCTCGCGGCTCGCCATGTCGATGCCCATGTAGCAGGGGGCGACGATGGGCGGCGCGCCGATGCGCATGTGGACCGCCTCCGCGCCGGCGTCCTTCAGCAGGTCGACGAGCTGTGTCGAGGTGGTGCCGCGGACGATGCTGTCGTCGATGAGCGTCACCGACTTCCCCTCGACGGTCGAGCGGATGGGGTTGAGCTTGAGGCGGACGGCGCGCTCGCGTTCGTCCTGCGTCGGCATGATGAACGTCCGACCGACGTAGCGGTTCTTCATCAGCCCCTCCGCGAACTCGACGAGGTCGTCGTCGGTGGTCGCGTCCTCGTTCGCGGCCTCGGCGTACCCCGAGGCGAACGCCCGTCCGGAGTCGGGGACGGGCATCACTACGTCGGTCTCGACGCCGCTCTCCTCCCACAGAGCCCGCCCGAGGTCGCGCCGGGCCTCGTAGACGAGCGTGTCGTCGATGACGGAGTCGGGGCGGGCGAAGTAGACGTGCTCGAAGAAGCAGTGGGCGGTGTGGTCGCGCTCCACGAGCTGATAGGTGTCGAACCCGGTGCCTCCCTTCTCCAACACGACGAGTTCACCGGGCTTCACGTCGCGGACGAGGTCGCCGTCGAGCGTGTCGATGGCGGCGGACTCGCTGGCGAGGACGTAGCCGTCCTCCACCTCCCCGATGCAGAGCGGGCGGTTCCCCTCGGGGTCGCGAACGCCGAGCACCACGTCGTCGTGCATCACGGTGAGGGCGTAGGAGCCGTGGATGCGCCCCATCGTGCGTTTGACGGCGCGAACGAGGTCCTCCTCCAGCAGGTTCCGGGCGAGGTCGTGGGCGATGACCTCGGTGTCGCCCTCGGAGGTGAACGCGTGGCCCATCCCTTCGAGTTCGTCGCGCAGTTCGTCGGCGTTGACGAGGTTCCCATTGTGCGCGAGACCGAGCGACCCGGACTTGAACGAGACGGCGAAGGGCTGAGCACAGCAGTTGTTGACGCCGCCGGCCGTCGGGTAGCGGACGTGACCGATGCCGGCGCTCCCGTTGAGGGAGTCGAGGTCGCCCTCGTCGAACACGTCGCCGACGAGCCCCATCTCGACGCGGCTGTGCTGCTGGAACCCGTCGTGGGTGACGATGCCCGCTGACTCCTGGCCGCGGTGTTGGAGCGCGTACAGGGAGTAGTAGAGCGGCCGTGCGGCGGCCCGGTCGGCGAGGGAGACGCCGACGACGCCGCACTTCTCGGTCATCCCGGTGGGTCGGACCCGCCCATCAGACATGGGCAATCGTCGGGTGGGGAAGCATAAAAACCCCCGTCATCGTGCTCGTATCTCCAGTTCGGAGCGGAGAAATATTCGCGTTCGTGCATACATAGAGGGAGTCGAACGACGGCTCGCTCAGTCAACGGACAGCCGCCGAGATAGGTCACAGCACGTCGAAGAACGGTTATCTCTCGAGCCGACGTACTGGGCGTCGAGATGAGCACTCAGAAGCACGTCAGAGCGGAAGCCGGCTCGGTCGGAACGAACCCCCTGCGTCTCGACCAGGAGAAGACCGAGCAGATAATCGCCGCGCTCAACGTCGACCTCGCCGACGCCTACACCCTCTACCACCAGCTCCACAAGCACCACTGGAACGTCGCCGGCGCCGAGCACCTCGACATCCACCGCTTCCTGCAGGAGGCCTACGAGGAGATCGAGCACGCGGCCGACGAAATCGCCGAGCGCGTGCAGGCCATGGGCGGCGTCCCTAACGCGAGCATGAGGGTCCTCGCCGAGGTCGCGACCGTCGAACCCGAGGACGAGGACGTGTACGACATCCGCACCTCCCTGACGAACGACCTCGAGATGTACGGCGACATCATCGAGAGCTACCGCGAACACATCGAACTCGCGCAGGGGCTCGGCGACCACGCGACGGCCCACATGCTCCGCGAACAACTCATCGAGGTCGAAGAACACGCCCACGTCATCGACCACTACCTCGAGAGCGACACGCTCGTCGAGTGAGCGGTCGGGTCCCCGTCGACCGAGAGCGCTCGGTCTCTCGACCGGCCCGTCGTCGACCCGCGACCCCGGTCGCCGGTGCCGTGACTCGTTGACCCTCGCTAGCGGGCCGTGTTAACAGCGCACTACCGGCGGAGGGGAACGGTCAGGTCGCTCGATATCCAACCGTCGGTGTTGCCCGACTCGAGGAACACCGACCGGTCGGGACAGCTCTCACAGACCGAGACATCGGGCCGTGAGCGCTCCTCCCGCACGATTTCCTCCGCGTCGAACTCGCGGCCGCGTCGCGTGGCTCCGTCCATCGAGCCGGATTAGGCAGACCTAAAAGAAAAAGGGCGCGGTCCGCGACGAGCGTCGCCGCGACTACCAGATGGGAGCACCGCCGCTCGACGGGGTGGAGAACGAGAGAGAAAGCCGGGGTGTTACTCGCCCTTCTTCGACTGCCACTCGTAGCTCCGACGCTTCGCCGACTTGCCGAAGCCACAGGAGGAGCAGACCTTCTTCTTCTTGTGGTAGGACTTCTCGCCGCAGCGACGACACTTCACGTGGACCTTCTTGTTCTTCTTGCCCTGGGTGGGTGTTCCGGCGCCCGTCATGCTTTGATTGCGACGACGTTGTCGCCACGGATAATCGTTGTGTCTTCGACCGACTCGACGTCCAGGTCGCCCAGGGCGTCGTCGAGGGTCGGGGCGTCCGCAGCGTCTTCCAGCACCACGTTCATGTGCTGGTCGTACCCGGCGAGCACCCCGAAGAAGGCGGTGCCGTCCTTCAGGGAGACGGTCACCGGTTCGTCGAGAGATGCCTCGAGCACGTCGAGAGGTCGGCCGCTCATGGGTTCAACGCGTCCCGTCCGACTATTAAACGTACCGGAAGACCGGTGGAAGCGGCGGTTCTCGGCCGGTTCACCCCCGGACTGCCCGCCAGCCGTGGGTGGGACCTTCGGCGCTCAGCGGTCGTCCCCGGCACCCTCGGCGCCGTCGAGACCAGTTCCATCGCCGTGGTCGGGGTCTCGGCCGTCGCCGACCCCGTTTCCGTCACCGTCCACCCGGCTCGCCGACGGCGGTTCGTCCGCCGTCGGCTCCGCCGCCCGCCGCTCCCCGTCCCTGACCGCGACGGCCGCCTCGCCGCTGGTCTCGTCGAAGACGAGGTGCTGGTGCGGGTAGGGTATCTCCACGTCGACGTCGGGTTCGTGGAGTCGGCCCCAGAGTCGCGTCTGGACCTTCGAGCGGACCGTCAGCAGCTTGTAGGGGGTCTTCGCCCAGTACCGAAGGGTGAGGAGGACGCCGTGGTCGCCGTACTCGTCGATGTAGCAGGTGGGCTTCGCCGGGTAGCGGGCCGCACCGATACGAATGTCCGGCCCTCCTTCGACCACGTCGTCCACGCCGCCGGCGGCGGACTCTATCACGTCGCGGGCCTGTGGGATGTCCGACTCGTAGGTGACGAGGATGCTGAGTCGGAGTCGGGTCCTAGTGTCCTCCGCAGAGTAGTTGATGACGTCCCGTTCGCGGATGTCGGAGTTCGGGATGACGAGGAACGTGTTGTCGAGGGTGATGAGTTTCGTGTACCGAAGCGTGATGTCCTCGACGAACCCTCGCTGGCCGGAGTCGAGTTCGACCATGTCGCCCACCTCGTAGGGCTGGTCCGCGAGGACGAACAGCCCGCCGATGAGGCTCCCGATGATGGGCGCGAGCACGAGACCCAGGACGGCGGAGAACACCGTCACGGAGAGGACGATGTCGGGGAAGCCGAGGCCGAGAATGGCGCCGGTGGCGACCGACCCGAGAACGAGCGTTCCGAGTCGAATCCCGCGCAGCACCGTCTGAGCGACGCTCTGTCGCTGGAATCGCCGAGCGATTGGTCGGCCCAGCAGTCTGACGAGGTACGTCGAGAGGTAGTAGAACGCGAGGAGCGTCAGGACCCCGAGGGCGACCTGGACGAAGGGGACGAACTCCCTCGCGAGGTACTGGCGGAGGAACGCCCGTACCGGGTCCGACGCCTGTCCGGCCTGCGCGACCCCGCCGAGCGCCGAACCGAGTGTCACGTTCGCCCCTCCGGCCCGCGTGAAAAAACGTTGTCGCTACTGGTCGCCACCGCTCGTCCCCGTCCGGGCCGGACGTCCCGAACCGCGTCGGATGGGGCTGGAGGGCACTGCCCTCGACGCCGGGCAACGGCTAAGCACGGGGCGCGAGTACCACGGTCCATGCTCTTCGGAGACCGGCGGCTTCCCGACTTCACCGTCTCACACGACTCGACACCCGGCGGGACGCTCCTCGCCGGGTTCTCGGAGTTCGGCCTCGCCGGACTCACCGCGGTCGACTTCCTCGTCGACCACCTCGACCTGGAGGAGACCGGCCACATCACCGCGGCGGGACTCCCCTCGATAACCCCGTTCGCGGACGGCAAGCCGCGACATCCCACGCGGCTCTACTCGCGCGACGACCTCGACGTGACCGTCCTCGTCGGCGAGCTGTACGTCCCGCCGGGGGTCGCCGGCCCGTTCAGCGAGGCCGTCCTCGACTGGACCGAGGGGAGCGGCGTCGAGGAGGTGGCCGTGCTCGCCGGCATCCCGGTCGCCCACGGCCCCGAGGGCCACCGGGCCTACTACGTCGCCAGCGACGACTACCGCGAGCGCCGGTTGGGCGACACCGACATCGAAGCGATGGGCGCCGGGTTCCTCGACGGCACCCGCGGGGCGCTGATGGAACGGGGGCTCTCCTCGCCGCTGGGTGTCTGTGTGTACCTCACGCCGGTTCACCGGCAGGCCCCGGACGTCGAGGCGGCGGTCCGGCTCGTCGACGCGGTGGAGTCGGTGTACGACCTCGGGGTGGACACCGAGCCGCTGGCGTCGTTCGCCTCGGAGGTGAGCCAGTACTACCGAGAGCTGGCCAGCCGACTGGAGGATCGCGAGACCGAGGAGCCGGGCGACCGGATGTACATGTGACAGTAGCCGCGCCGTCGCCCCGTCGACGGTCAGACGGGACGAACCTGCGAGGACGTTTCTGATACAACCGGCTTCCGAAAGTACGTGCTACTCGGAAGTCAGTAAACCACTTACGTGCGGAGGTCGGTGGTGCCCGTATGGCAGACGACCTCCGCGTGACGATGGAACGCGTCGGGGAGCGGTTCAACCTCGGCGAGTACGAAATCGAGGCGTACCTCGCGGTGCTCGAACACGGCGAGCTCACCGCGAGCGAAATCGCCGACTCGACGGACATCCCCCAGCCACGCGTGTACGACACCGTCCGAAGCCTCTCGGACCGCGGACTGGTCGAGCTTCGGGAGTCCCGCCCGATGAAGATCGTCGCCGTCGACCCCGACGACGCCTTCGGCAACATCCAGGACTCGCTGACGAACCTGGTCGACGAGCTCGGTGCACGTTACACCGCACCCGCACGCGACACCGAGGCCGTCTCGCTCGTGAAGTCGCGCTCGACCATCCTCCGGTACGTCGAAGAGGTCGTCGAGAACGCGGAGTTCGAACTCGTGCTCTCGCTGACGCCGGACCTGCTCCGACGGTTCTACGAGGACCTCGAAGCCGCCGTCGACCGAGGGGTGAGCGTCGACCTGCTCGTGACGCCCGCCAGTCGTGCCCCCGACCCGGAGGAGTTCGACTATCTCACGGTCGCGACTCACGTCCGCGCCCGCCGCGGCATCACGACGCCCGTCGTCGCCGTCGCCGACGGGGAGTACTCCGTCTACGCCACGCAGGACGCCCTGCGCGACGACCGCGACCGCTACGGCGTCATCTTCAACCGCTCCGCGCTCGGGTTCCTCGTCTCCGGGTTCTTCGGCACCGTGCTGTGGACCACCGCCGAGCCGCTCGTCTCGAACCAGACCGACCAGCCGTTCCCGCGTCGGTACTCCTCCATCCGTCGCGCCGTCAAGGACATCCGCGAACTCGGCGGGGAGTTCTACGCCACCGTCGAGGGCCGACACGTCGAGACCGGCAACGACATCACCGTCCAGGGGATGGTCGTCTCGATAGACTTCGAGGAGAGCGAGGAGGTCGCCTCGATGGTCGTCGAGACCGAAGAGGGCGACGAGTACAGCGTCGGCGGCCTAGTCGCCGCGCTCGAGGACATCGAGGGCCAGGACATCCTCCTCGGGCGGGACGAAGTGCCGGAACGACAGTGAACGCGCGGCGTTCGTCGTTCCCGCGAGTGTAGCGAGCGGGGGCCAGCGAGAGCTTGCTCTCGCGCTGCCGCGCAACTTACCGTCGTGGAGGTAGAGCCGCCGGAGCGCCGATGAACGGCGAGCCGCTCGTCGGCTCGCCTATCACTGGCGTGGAGGTAGAGCCGCCCCGACCGCCGGAGCGCCGATGAACGGCGCGCCAACTCAGGCGGACGTTTTCCCCGAAATCACTTCGACCCGGGCGCGCTGTGTGAACGGCCCCCCGCCGAGAGCCGTCAGTCGTTCCCGAAGGTCGACCTCGAACGCCTCCTTCCGGCCGCCGAACGTCGCCGGCGACGCGAAGGAGAGCGAGAACACGTAGCCGACGACGCCGTCGACGCTCCACTCGCGGTCGACCGCGAAGACGCGCGTCTCGGTGTCGTCGAAGCCGAACGCTTCGAGCTTCGCGTCCCACGGGTCGTCGTACTCGACCGAGTCGGGGTCCACGCGCTCCGGCAGGTCGTCGAGGTAGTCGGCAGCGACGGCGTACACCTCCTCCTGCCACGACTCGCGGCCCTTCGTGAGCCACTCGCCGTCGGTGACCAGCGCGACGCCGCCGCCGGGTTCGGTCGCTCCGTGGAGGTGGTCGAGGGTTCGCCCCTGGTCCATCCAGTGGAACGACCGACCCATCGTCGTGAGTCGGAGCGGTGCGAGGTCGTCGCGCATCGTGCCGAGGTCGGCGTCGGAGCCGACGACCCACTCGGCGTTGTCGACGCCGGCGGCCTCGGCCCCCCGGCGGGCTTCCTCCAGCATGGCTTCGTTCGGATCGACGCCGACGACCTGCCCGACGGACGGGGCGAGGGGAATCGAGAGCTGGCCGGTGCCACAGCCGAGGTCGAGGACGCGGGCGTCGTCGTCGAGGGCGAAGCGGTCCCGGAGGTAATCGAGGGCCTGGTCGCCGTACGCCGGCCGATGCGCCGCGTAGTGGGACTCGGTGCTGGCGAAGCGGTCGGCGGGGTCGGTAGGGTCGGTAGGATCGGTGGGGTCGATGGGGTCTGCGGGGGGCATGGGTACGGGGAGGCGAGCAGTGTTTTGGGGACGGGACGAGTTCTCCTCACGGAGTCGGCCGTTCAGAACTCGTAGACGACGGCGTCACACGCTTCGCAGGCGAGCAGTTCCTGTCCCGGCGTGTCGTAGATTCCCGACGTCCCGCCACAGCAGTCGGCGGCGACGGTCTCGGCGAGTCGGCCCGCACAGACGGGGCAGACGGGCGTGAACAGCCGGAGCGGCCGGGCCGCGGCGGTCCGAATCCCGTCCGGGAGGTCGTACTCCGCGAGGGCCCGCACGGCGGCCGTCTCGGCGATTGCGACGGGCCGAGAGAGCCACGCGAAGCGCTCGGAGGTGCCGCCGTCGAGCAGGACGCCGCCGTCCTCGACCCGAGCGGGAGCGTCGAACGCCGCCGCGTCGGCGACGGCGGCGGCGAGTTCGTCGTCCGAGGCGTCCCGGAGGTCGGCCATTTCGGCCTCCCACGCGTCGTAGAACGCGTCACTCGGGGAGAGGTCGGGACCGTCGACGGCGAGCACGCCCGCCTCGACGAGGGCGCCGCTGACGGCTTCGGGGTCGGAAGCGGCCGCGTCGGAGGCGCCGGCGCCACCATCACCGTCGCCGGCGGTGAGGCTGTCGGACTCCCGAGCGACGGCCGCCGCGTCCGGGTCGGCCCCTTCGTGCTCGAAGCCGAGGGCGGCCGCGTCGACCGGGAGCGCGGCGACGAGTCGTGGCGCGAACGCGGGGGTGTAGGGGACGACGTACCCGCGAAGCCCGATTGCGAGCGCGCCGCCGACGGCGACCAGCGCCGCGAGCGATGCCCACAGCGGCGCGAGGAGACCGACCGCGAGCGCGACGACGGCGGCGTTGACGACGGTGCAGGGTGCACACCGGTTCTCGCCGACGTACTCCGGGCTGACGAGCACGTCGCGGACGGTGTCGAGGACGGCCGAGCGGCGGTCCGGGTTCGACATGGCTCACACTGGTCGCCCGAGGGGTTTATCGGTTCGGTCCCGACGGTGGGCGACTCGGCGTCGTGAGCGTCGTTCCCCGGTCGCGGTCTCCCGGTCGCGAACGGTGGAGAGCGTAACGGCTTTGTCCCGTCCTGCCAAGGCTCCGGTATGAGCGCCGACTGGCCACACGACCCCGACGGCGAGGAGGGGAGCGAGGGCGGCCGGAAGTACGGACACGCCGTGATTGCGAAGAAGATAGACGAAGACGAGGACTTCCCGCTCTCCCGGGAGGAGTTCGTCGCGGAGTACGGCGACGACCCCGTGCGCATCGACTACGAGACGGTCGTCTCCGTCCGCGACGTCTTCGACGGCATCGACCAGGACGAGTACGAGGACTTCCCGGACCTCCACAGGGCCCTCGGACGCAACATGCGCGAGAAGGGGTACTGGTTCTACGAAGGGGCCGAGGAGTTCGTCGCGAAAAAGAGCCGCTGAGCGGTCGGTCGGTCGGTCGGTCGGGTGGGAGCGAGTGGGGTGAGTCTCAGTTCTCGTCGTCGGTGAGGCCACCGGGTCCGGCGACTCCCTTCACGTCGTTTACGTCTTTCGCGTCGCCTTCGGCGTCCAGACGCTCCCACGTGCGCGTCTCACCGCCGTTCGCCTCCGCCTGAATCTTCTCCTCCAGCAGTTCGACGGCGACGCTGTTGGCCCCCTCGGGGATGATGAGGTCCGCGTGTTTCTTCGAGGGCTCGATGAACTGTTCGTGCATCGGTTTCACCGTCGAGAGGTACTGGTCGATGACCCCTTCGAGGTCGCGCCCGCGGTCGATGACGTCGCGCTGGATGCGCCGAAGGATGCGCACGTCGGCGTCGGTCTCGACGTACAGCCGGAGGTCGAGCATGTCGTTGACCGCTTCGTCGTACAGGGCCAGAATCCCTTCGAGGACGATAACGTCGGTCGGCTCGACGCGGACGGTCTCGTCCTTGCGGTTGTGTAGTTCGAAATCGTACTGGGGCATGTCGACGGCACGACCCTCTAGTAGCTCGCGGAGGTGTTCGCGCAACAGCTCCCATTCGAACGCCGAGGGGTGGTCGTAGTTCACCTCCTCGCGCTCCTCGATGTCGAGGTGGCTCAGGTCCTCGTAGTAGTTGTCCAGCGGAATCCGTGTCACCGACTCGCCGACGTTCTCCGTGACGAGGCGGGCGACGGTGGTCTTCCCGGCTCCCGTCCCCCCGGCAATCCCGATGACAAACGACGGGATACTCATTGCTCTCAGTACGAACAGCGCGGGGTTTGAACCTACTGTTTCGGCCGGAGGCCCAGCCCGGCCCGGTTCGCACCACCCTCACGACCGGTCCTTCGGCTCTCCGTCGCAGCGCTCACACCGAAGGTAGGATTACCCCGCCTCGGCGCTTAAGCCTGCCGGAGGTAGACTTTAGCCGTCGTCGTTCGAACTCTCGGGTATGCGTGAAGACACCACGGTATACGACCTCATGGGCCGGGAGTTCGTGGGGGTGAGCGAATCCGACTCCGTCGTCGACGCGGCGGAGTTACTCGTCGAGGAGGAGGTCGACTTCGTGGTGGTGGTGCGCGGTCGCGAACCGGTCGGGGAGATGACCGCTCGCGACGCGGTCGAGGCGCTTCTCGACGGCGGCCCCGAGCGGGGAGAGACGGTCACCGTCGGCTCGGTGATGGACGAGGCGGCGGCGCGGATCGACGCTCGTGCGGACGTCGACGAGGCGGTCGACCGACTGCTCTCCGAGTCCGCCACCCACCTCCTCGTCGTCGACGGCGACGACATCGTCGGCGTACTGACCGAACGGGACGTGATGGCCGCGACGAGCTCCCGAGGACCGGAGTCGATGTCCGAAGCGGACGTCATCGAGACCAACGGCGGGTTCGACGTCGAGGAGTCGGCCCCCGTCGACTCGGACTACTCGAACCAGAGCATCTGTGAGGTCTGTGGCGCGCTCTCTCGAGAGCTCTCGAACCGCAACGGCCAGTTGGTCTGTGCCGACTGCCGCGAGGTCTGAAACGGTCGCGACGGAGACGGGAGTTTTCGACGCCGCCACCTCCGCTCTGTCGACCCGGCGGTCACCAGGGCCGGTTCGTAACGCACATCGTTGGAGGGTAACGACCCGACGTGTACGTAACCGTCGTCACCTGCTGGTTTTCCCCACGTTATCGTGTAACAAATAGGGTACCTTTATACGCAGGTGCCACAATCCGTGGGGTATGGTTCGTGATATCGAACGACGCGACTTCGTGAAAGGGGTCGGGACCGCAGGCATCGTCGGACTCGCCGGCTGTACCGGCGGCGGTGGCGGTGGCAGCGACAACGGCTCCGACGGCGAGGAGACGACGACCGGTACCGACTCCGGCGGCTCCGGGGACGGCACCACGACCGGCTCCGACTCCGGCGGCTCCGGCGGGAGCGCCTCCCGCAGCGAGCCGATTCGCTACGGCGTGTTGCTCCCGACCACGGGCGACCTCGCCTCGGTGGGGAAGCCGATTCGCGACGCGGCGACGCTGGTCGGTAAACAGCTCCAGAACGCCGACATGGGCGGCCTCTCGGTCGAGTACCAGGAGGAGGACACCCAGACCTCCCCGCAGGCGGGTATCAGCGCCGCCAACAGCCTCGTCAACGCCGGCGTCCCCGGCATCTGCGGACCGGCCTCCTCCGGTGTGAACATCCAAGTGAGCAAGCAGGTGTTCATCCCGAACGGGGTCGTGGGCTGTTCGCCGTCCTCGACGGCGCCGAGCGTCACGGACCTCGAAGACGACGGGTTCATCTTCCGGACCGCTCCCTCCGACGCCCTGCAGGGCCAGGTGATGGCACAGGTCGCGAACGAGAACCTCGGCTCGTCGACGGCCGCGACGATGTACGTCAACAACGACTACGGGCAACTGCTCTCCGAGTCGTTCGTCTCCGCCTTCGAGGAGGCCGGCGGCTCCGTCAACAACCAGGTCTCCTTCGAGAAGGAGCAGTCTTCCTACACCTCGAAGCTCCAGAGCGCGCTCGGCGACGAGCCGGACCTGCTCATCGTCATCGGCTACCCGGCGTCCGGCATCCAGATATTCAAAGACTTCTACGCGGACTTCGACGCGAGCAACTTCGACGTGCTTCTGACGGACGGGATGAAGGACCCGGCGATGCAGAAGCAGGTCGGCAACCCGATGGAGAACGTCACCGGCACGGCGCCGGCGCCCGTCGGTCCAGCCGCCGACGCGTTCGCGCAGCTGTACCAGGAGGAGTACAGCCGCGAACCCGGCGTGTTCAACGCCCACGCCTACGACGCCTCCGCCGTTCTCGTCCTCGCCAACGCGATGGCCGGAGAGAACTCCGGCGAGAAGGTCGCCGAGATGATGCCGGAGGTCGCCAACCCCGAGGGGACGGAGGTCACCGTCGAGAACCTCGCGGAGGGCGTCCAGATGGCCGCGAACGGCGAACCGGTCATGTACCAGGGCGCGTCCAGTCCCGTCGACTTCGACGACGCCGGCGACATGGCTTCGGTCTCCTACGACGTGTGGAAGTTCGCCCCCGACTCCGAGTCCGGCATCGAGGTCTCCGAGACCATCGACTTCGAGAAGTAGTCGGCTCGGGTCGCTCCAGAACGGTACTCTTTCGGCCGCAACGCCCCCGAGCGCCAGCCGTGGCGACCACCGAGCGAGAGCGGACGTACCGGCGGCTCGGCCGGGGCTCGACGGCCGACCGACGCCGGCCCGCGTGGCTCGCGCTGAGACGTCGACGACGAACGGAGACCGGGAGCGGAGCGTCGAGCGCCGCTCAGCCGCCGAGGAACCGCTGGCGGACCTCCTCGTCGTCGAGGAGGTCCCGACCGCTGCCGACGTACCCGTTCTTCCCGTTGACGAGCACGTACCCCCGGTCACAGCGCCGCAGTGCCTCCTTTGCGTTCTGCTCGACCATCAGAATCGCCGTGCCGGCGTCGTTGATGTCGTCGATGCGGTCGAACATGTCGGCGACGAGGTCGGGTGCGAGCCCGGCAGAGGGCTCGTCGAGCAACAGGAGTTTCGGCTCGAGCATCAGCGCCCGACCCATCGCGAGCATCTGCTGTTGGCCGCCGGACATCGTGCCGGCCTTCTGCTCCTGGCGGCGTTCGAGGATGGGAAAGCGGTCGAACACCGCCTGCAGGGCGTCCTCGGGCACTTCGTCGAGGATGTACGCGCCCATCTCCAAGTTCTCGCGCACCGTCAGCGACGAGAACACGTTGTCGTTCTGCGGGACGTAACCGAGCCCGTGGTGGATTATCTCCTCGGGGACCATCTGCGTGATGTCGGTGCCGTCGAAGGTGACGGTGCCGCCCATGTGGGAGGTGAGCCCGAAGACGGACTTCATCGCCGTCGACTTCCCGGCGCCGTTGGGGCCGACGATGGTGACGTACTCACCCCGCCCGACCGTCATCTCGAGGTCGGTGAGAATCTGGAGGTCGCCGTAGCCGGCGTCGAGGTTCGACACCTCGAGGAGGGTCTCCCGCGCACGGGTCTCCTCGGCCTCGATGTCCGCGGCGGCCGTCTCGCTCTCGCTCACTCGACCTCACCCCCGAGGTACGCCTCGATGACGCGTTCGTCCGCCTTGATTTCGGCCGGTTCGCCGTCCGCCAGTAGCTTGCCCTGGTGTAACACCAGCACGCGCGAGCAGTTCTCCATGATGAGGTCGATGTCGTGTTCGACGAGCAGGAACGTGTACCCCTGCTCGCGCAGTTCGTGGACGTGTTCGAGCAGTCGGTTCTCGAGGGAGGGGTTGACCCCCGCGAACGGCTCGTCCAGGAGCAGGATGTCCGGGTCGGTCATCAGCGCCCGGGCGAGTTCCAGTAGCTTGCGCTGGCCGCCCGAGAGGTTCCCGGCGTACTCCTCGGCGAGGTGGGCGATGTCGAAGAAGTCGAGCATCTCCCAGACGCGTTCGAGGACTTTCTCCTCGTCACGCTTGACGCTCGACCGGACCCCGGGCGTCACCGCGCGCCAGAGGGACTCCCCGGACTGGTGTTGCGGGCCGAGCATCATGTTCTCGAGGACGGTCATCTCCTCCAGCTCGCGGGCGATTTGGAACGTCCGGACGAGCCCGCGGTCGGCGATTTCGTAGGGCTGTTTCCCCGTGATGTCGTCCCCGTTCAGGAGCACCTGCCCGGAGTCCGGGCGGTTGAACCCCGTGATGAGGTTGAACGTCGTCGACTTCCCGGCGCCGTTCGGGCCGATGAGACCCGTCATCTTCCCCGCCTCGACGGCGAAGGAGGTGCCGTCGACGGCGGTGATGCCGCCGAAGGTCTTGCGCAGGTTCTTCACGGCCAGCGCCGGCGTCCCGTCGATGTGGGCGCCGACCTCGTCGGCCTCGCGGCCCGTGGCCGTCACGCCGGCGTCGTCGTCGCGGCCGGTCGCGGAGGCGGGCGCTTCGGCGTCGGTGTCGGCACCGGACGCGTCCGATTCGGCGGTCGGCTCGTCGCCGGCGGCCGACCCGCTCCCGGCGGTGTCGGAGCTCACTGCTCCTCACCCCCGTCGGTCGCGGCGGTGGCGTCCGTCGTCTCGCGGCTCCGGTTCGGCCGCGAGAGCCCGATGCTGGCGGCGGTCTCCTTGCGGTGGCCCAACAGCCCCTCGGGGCGACGCTGCATCAGGACGATGAGCACGACGCCGACGAGGACCAGCCGAAGCGGCCCGATGTTGTCGATGCCGTACGCGACGAAGGCGAGCGGTTCGAGGTCGAACAGCGCGCCGACCGCCCGCGCGAACGTCGGCGGCGCGGAGGGGAGCCCCCCGGTGTCGCCGGCGATGCTGGCGAGGTAGCGCGGGAGTTCGAAGAGGACGGCCGCGAACATCGCGGCGCCGACGACGCCGCCGGTGTTCGAGCCGGCGCCGCCGATGATGAGCGCGATCCAGACGAAGAAGGTCACCTGCGGGAGGAACGTGTTCGGGTTGATGAACCCGTAGCTCCCGAACCAGAGGATGCCGGCCAGCCCCATCAGCGAGCAGCCGACCATGAACGATTTGATCTTGAACAGCCGGGTGTTCTTTCCGAGCGCGCGGGCCACGTCCTCGTCCTCCCGGATGGACTTCAGCACGCGGCCGAACGGCGAGTGACCGATGCGCTGGAGGAGCCAGTAGTACGCGACGACGACGACGAGCAGGACGAACGCGTAGTACCAGTTGTTGATGACGCTCTGTTGGACCCCCATGCCGGAGAGAACGCTCCCGAAGGCGTCGAACAGGACGTTCAGCCCCGGCACCGAGGCGAGGAACTCCACGACGACGGTGTCGGGGTCGGCCTCGATGCCGATGCCGCTTCCCCCGCCGGTGCCGAGTTGCGTCCCGAACACGGTGAACGTCTGAACCGCCGAGGAGAGGTACGTGAGCCGAATGATCTCCGCCAGGGCGATGGTGACGATGGCGAGGTAGTCCGCGCGCAGGCGCAGCGCCGGGAGCGCGGCGACGAGACCGATGACCGCCGCCGCGGCCATCCCGAGGGCTATCCCAGCCCAGATCGGGAGGCCGAGACCCGGGACGCGAGCGTCCGGGGCGGCCGTCGCCATCGCCATCGTGTAGGTGCCGACGGCCATGAAGCCGGCGACGCCGATGTTGAACAGCCCGGTGTACCCCCAGTGGAGGTTCAGCGCGAGCACGACCAGCGCGTACACCGCGGTGAGGAACGTCACCTGCGAGAGCGCGTTCACGATGCCGTTCGTGTCGTAGCCGAGTACGACCCCGATGGCGACGAAGACGACGTACACCGCGAGCATGAGCCCGACGACGATGCCGAGGTCGGTCCCGGCGGCGCCGTCGCCCGGGGCGCCGGCGTCGGTGTCGGCCCGACCGGTTCCAGTGAGCCGGTCGAGGTAGTCGCGGACGCTCATGCGGTCGTCCTCCCGGCGAACAGTCCCGACGGTCTGAACAGCAGGATGAGAATCATCAGGGCGAACGCCGCGGCCTTGGTGAAGTCACTCGGGATCCAGATGATGGACATCGAGTCGGCGAGTCCGATGACGAGCCCGCCGAAGATGGCGCCGTAGACCGAGCCGATGCCCCCGAGGATGACGGCGGCGAAGATGAGCAGGAGGAGAATCCACCCGCGACTGTACGCGATGGTGCCCGCCTCGAGGATGAGCAAGTAGCCGGCGACGCCGGCGAGACCGGCGCCGATGATCCACGTCCACTTGATGACGCGCTCGGTCGGGATGCCCGTGACCCGCGCGAGGTCCTGGTTGTCGGACATCGCGCGCATCGCCTTGCCGAGCTTGGTGCGCTGGAGCAGGACGTGGACGCCCACCATCAGCACCACGGCACAGACGACGAGCGTCAGCTCGTGGTAGCCGAAGCTGAACGTGACTCCGCCGACGGTTGGTCTGAGTCCGCCGGCCTCGTCGGCCACAGAGGTGACGCTCGTGCCCCACACGAAGACGATGAGGTATCGGAGGATGAACGCGACGCCGATGGAGGCGATGAGCAGCGCGATGCCGTCCTGGCCGCGCATCGGCTCGTAGACGAGCTTGTCGATGAGCAGCGCGATGGCGATGGCACCGACGCCGGCCGCGACGAGCCCCAACAGCAGTGCCAGCGGCGCCCCGAAGATGCTCGTCCCCAGCTGTGGGGCGTACACGTCGGCACCCAGCCCGAGACTGAGGAGGCTCCCGATGTCGTACTCGCCGAGCCCGGCGACGAGCCACGCGACGGCCCAGCCGACGAAGGCGCCGCCCGTGATGTAGTCGCCGTGTGCGAAGTTCGCGAAGTTCAGGATGCTGTACGTCATCGAGAGGCCGACGCCCGCGAGCCCGATGACGAGCCCGTTGACGACCCCGCGCCACGCGAGGAGAACCACGTCGCCGACGCCGAGCGCCCCCGAGCCCAGCTTGGCGGCCAAGTCGGCGAACAGCGCCAGTACCAAGAGCACGCCGACGACCGCGGCGAGCGCCTGCCCGGGACGCTCGACGAGCAGTCGACGACCGCGGGAGTAGTTATCAGCTATCCCCATTGATAATGCACCACATGTTAGAGTTCCCCACTCAGAGCCATAAAAGCCTTTTCGAAGGCCTCTGCGGAGGGTTTCTCGTTTCGTAGTGAAACAATCGGTAACAATAACCCACCCGGGCGCGCAGGAGGACACACGATGGAGGTCTCTCCCGCCGTGACGGACGACGCCGACCGCGTCGTCGACCTGTGGGTCGACCTCGCCGAGGGACAGCGAGCGCACGGCTCGCACCTCCTCGCCGACGCCAACCGGGAGGCTATCCGGGAGTCCGTCCTCCAGCACGTCGTCACCGGCGGGCTACTGGTCGCGCGTGAGTCGGCGGACGCACGCGACGACAGTGGCGACGACCCCGGTCCGATCGCCGGGTTCGTCATGTTCGGCCCGGAGCTCGACGGGTACAGACAGGACGTGAATCGCGGCGTCGTGCGCAACATCTTCGTCGCCGCCGAGCACCGCGGGCGGGGGGTCGGCAGCGACCTCCTCGCCGCCGCCGAACGCGACCTCGAAGCGTCCGGCGTGGACGTGGTGAGCCTCGAAGTGCTCGCGCGAAACGCCGACGCGAGGCGGTTCTACGAGGCGCGCGGGTACGCCACACACCGCGTCGAACTGGAGAAGCGGGTGAGCTCCGAAAACGATACTGACTCAAGGGAGGGCTGAGTAGCCCGGGCTGTTCGCGCCAGGGGAGCATGGGTGGTTCATGCACTCGACTTGTAATCGAGACTTCGTGGGTTCGAATCCCACCCCTGGCTTCGGGGCCGAGCGTCACCGCGGACGCGGTTACGACCGTTCGGAGTCCACCTTCGCGCGCCCCACGTCTTTCTCCGCCTCGAACTTCGGACTCACGACGCGCGAGTACAGACCGAAGAGCACGACTCCGAGCAGCCCGCCGACGCCCACACCGACGGCCGTCTCCCCGTACAGCCCGCTGGCGACGACGAGGAGGAGAACCGAGACGAACCCGTAAACCAACAGCAGGACGTGGGGCATGTCGAGCGTCTTCTCCGCCTCGGAGTCCGACCCGCTCCTGAAGAAGCGCCAGTACTTCCGCGGGAGGTCGAGTTCGTTGATGGCGAACGCCTCCGACGAGAGTGCGAAGGCGAGAAACGGGAGCCGGAGCGAGTAGACGAGAAAGAACCCGAGTACGGAGAGTACGACGCCGAAGAGCGCGACGGACGCCTTCGCGGTCCTGGGGAGGTTCGACCCGATTACCGTGAAGAGGCCGGTGAGGACGAGAGCCCAGATACGGGTGTCGGACCACATCTGGTTCTCGACGTGACGGGCGTGCAGCCAGTACTGCTCGTACACGCACACGTCGGAGGGCACGTACGACGTCTCCCCCGGTTCGGTGGCGCTCATCGCGACCGGGTCTCCTCTTCCGGCGGTCGGGACCAGTCCTCGGCCCGGTCCCGGGGTCGGTAGCCGAGCACGGCACGGGCGTGCTCGAGGTCGAACCACCGGGACCGGTTGTCACTGACCCCGTAGAAGGTATCGAACGCGACCTCGTCGTCCGCCAGACAACACTCGACCAGTTGCGCGAGGTCCCGCCGGGAGTGCCACGTGGCGCGCAGACGGCGGACCGCCCGGTCGTACGCGTCGCTGTCGGGGTCGAACGCCCCGGCGTCGACACCGCGCTCTGCGTCCCCGTACGGGTGGTCGTACCGCGGCGGGCGGACGCTCGCGATACGGAGCGCGTAGAACCGCCGCGGGAACTCGAAGTTCTCGACGTACTGTCGTCCGAGCCCCTCGCCGAACAGTTTCGAGGTGCCGTAGAACGAGTCCGGCCTGGGCGGGACGGTGTGGTCGAGGACCAGGTCGAAGCCGGGGTCGTATATCGCGGGAGCGAACTCCTCCTCGTACATCCCGACGACGTGGTTCGAGGAGGCGAACACGAACGACTCCACCTCCGCCCGCCGAGCGGCCTCGAGGCAGTTGTACGTGCCGACGACGTTGTTCCGAAGGACCGACCCCCAGTCGGCGTCGGTGGAGGGGTCGCCGGCCAGGTGGACGACTGCGTCCTGCCCCTCGAACGCAGGGGCGATAGCGTCCAAGTCGGCGACGTCCGCGACTCGGGCGTCGTGGTCGGGGTCCGGCCGCCGGTCCAGGTACGTGAACGAGTACTGGTCCGCGAGGTGGTCGATTATCGCGGTTCCGACGCAGCCGAACGCCCCTGTCACCAGTACCTCTCTCATACCTACGTCACACCCGTGGACTATCGTTGATAATCCTTTCCGGGCAGCACCTCGTTCCCGGCCGCACTCGTTCGACACTACTCCCGGCCAGCACCGTCGGCGTCAGTCCGCCGAGACACCCGTCCCCCCGTCCGTCTTGATGGGCGTCGTCACCGCCTGGAGCACGAGGACGCCGACGATGAACGCGGCCCCGAGCGCTGCGGCCGCGACGAGCGTGGAGGTCATGTCGGCGACGACCCCGCTCCCGATGCGGAAGGGGATGCCCGCCACCGCCCGCAGCATCGAGACGACGCTGAGCACCGTGGCCCGCCCGACCGACTCGATGCGGTCGTTCATGTACCGACTCGAGATGGGCCAGACGAGCGTGAATCCGCCCTTCATCGCGAAGAACATCGGGAAGACGAGCAGGGGGACGAACGCCGGCAGGAGGTAGAAGACGGCGATGCCGAGCGGGAGGAAGAGCAGCACTTTCCGGGCGCCGAAGCGCTCCTCCACGTCGCCGGCGTAGTCGCTGACGATGGCCCCGACGACCGAGAACGCCGCGTACAGCACGCCGAGAGTCGCCGGCTCGGGGACGCCCCACGAGTCCAACGTCGACCCGAGGCTCGATTCGAGCGCGTTGGTCGCCATCGGCTGGATGTACATGTCCGCGGTCATCAGCGCGCCGCCGACCAGCGCCATGTAGACGATGAACGAGCGCATGCTCGGCTTGGAGAGCTGTTCTTTGACGACCGGGAGCGCCTCGACGATGGTGAGCGGGCCGTCGTCGTCGGTCTCGTCCTCGTCGGCCTCGTCCTCGTCGTCACCGTCGCGCTCGCCCTCACTCCCGTCGGCCCCGTCATCGGCGGGTTCGGCGTCACCGCCCACGTCTACGTTCTCCGCGCTTTCGGCGCCCTCGGCGCTCTCGGCGTCGTCGTCCCCAGCGGCGTCGGCGCCCGACCAGTCCGTCGGCGGTTCGGTTCGGTTCGCGTACTGTCGGTTCTTCGGAAGCGTGAGCACGACGCCGACGTTGACGGCCCCGAGGCAGACGGCGGCCATGAACGGGTAGAGTGGGTCGACGACGTACAGTAGCCCGCCGGCGATGAGCGTGACCACACTCACCCACTGGCCGAGCGCGCTGGCACGGCCGCTGATGTACGTGAACTCGCCGGTCAGGTCGTACTCGTCGAGCGTGTCGTAGAGCCACGCGCTCGCACTCCCCGAGACGAACGTCTGTCCGAGCGAGAGCGTGGTGAAGGTGAAGAGGAAGCCGACGAAGTCGGTCGCGACGAGGTAGCTCGCACTCGATATCAGGAAGAGTACCGACGCCACGACGAGGCTGTTCCGCCGACCGATGCGGTCGCCGAGATACCCCGTCGGCACCTCGCCGGCGACGACGACCACCGACTGGACGCTCGCGATGGCGCCGATCTGCGTGAACGAGAGCCCGTTCGCCAGGAGGAACAGCGTGTAGATGGGGTAGAAGAAGCTGGCCCGGCCGGTCGCCCGGTAGAGATAGTACTTGAGAATCGGCCGGGGCCGGTCGCTGGAGGGGATAGGGAGGGTCGGGCGCACGGGGAAGTCCGTCACAATCGACGCGTGGCCGGCCTGAAGAGCGTTCCTATCCGCGTTCACCGACCGCGTCGACCAGCGAGAGCAGTGCCCCGCGGTGGTCGGGTCGGTCGAGCGGGAGAGAGACCTCGGCGGTCACGGTCACCCCGGTCTCGTCGTCGCCGGTGAGCGAGACGGGGTCCGAGACGGACTGGTACGGCGAGGTGGGGAACGCCCCACCCGCGACGTACACCTCGCCGCTCCGGGGGGCCCAAATGCCGTAGACGAGTCGCATGTCGACCGTCGCCGCCTCGACGGTCACCTCGGTCGTCTTCCCGTCCGGGAGCGGGTAGCCGCGCATCGTCTGGCCGTCGACGTGAAACGCCCCTTCGATGGCGTAGAGGTCGTCGGTTTTCTCGACGCTCCCGGTCGCCGGCCGTCGCTCGCCGAGGTCCTCCACGCCCTGTGACCGGAGTTGGTCTTTCACCACGGGCGTCACCTGCGTCTCCACGAGGTCGGGGACCGCGACGCCACCCAGCGGACCGACGAAGTTGACCCGCGTGACGAAGAACGTGCTCAGCGGCGCCGAGATGTCGGCCATCGCGAGCGTCGACATCTCTTCGAGAAACGCCCGGTTCTCGAACAGCGCCATGGACTGGTACACCGACAGCCCCGGTACCGGCACGTCGAGTTCGGTCTCCTGGACGTCGCCGACCTGCGCCCACCCCTCCAGCGCACCCTCGGCGACCACCGGCGGGAGGAACGTCGCGTCCGACGCGCTCGCGCTCCCCGACCGGACCCCGTTGCAGCCCGCCGTGAGTGTGATTCCACCCAGTGCCCCCATCTTCAACGCCGCTCGCCGATTCATATACAAATATTGTACAGTCTCGATATTTGAACGTGGCGCCGGGAGAATCAGCGCCGAGAATCGGTCGGGAGTACGGAGTCGCCTTCGACCTCAAGCGATTCGGAGCACGCGCCAGACGTTGGCACGGGGGCCGAGCGGCTCGAGTTCGAGCGGAATCGACGAGCCACTCGGAAGTCGACTGAGGGTCTCGCGGGTCGACTCCGAGGCGTACTCGACGACGTGGCGCGCCTCGTTTCGATGAGTCACCTCGACCGTCATGGCGCCGTGGTCGTTCATCGGTCGTACTACCTCGACGGGGACCGCCGTCGACCGGGCGCGAGGCTGGGACATTGAATTCACCACCACCCGCAGGCGCATAAACGTTGATACGAGCCCACCCATCCGCTACCGAGCGCTCGATAGACGAGCCTGTGAAGAGCGAGACTCAGTTGGCGACGTAGCGCTCGCCGTCGCGCTCGACCAAGTCGCGCTTGCGGAGGGTCTTGAGGACGCTGAACAGCGAGAGTTTCTGCATCTCGAGCCCGTCGCCGAGCTCCTCGACCGTCGCGTCGCCCTGTGTCGAGAGGTACAGGTAGACGAGCTTCGCGCTCGACGAGTCGATATCCCCCGGCATCCGCGTCCGCTGTGTCGGCTTCTGCATCATCGTGAGAGCCACCAGACATTCGACGATAATAAATCTCTGCCTCGACAATCGTCGAACTCTCGAACCCGGGGATTTCGGGGTCCTCGTCGCGACGAGCGCCGATTACTTCACGTTCGAGTGAACAATTGCCACTCGGCTTCGACGCCCCGGACACCCGTCGATTTCGACCACCGTCGATGGGCCCAGTCGCTATCGTTCGCAGAAACAGGGAAGGGGCGGGAGTCGAACCGGAGCCGGACGGTCGCCCTCGCTTCGTCTCGCGGCTTCGCCGCTCGCCCCGCTCGGGCGCTGCGACCGGCAGGGTTCGGCTCCCTTCCGGTTCACGACACGCCTCGCTGTCGCTCGGCGGTCGAAGGGAAGGGGCGGGAGTCGAACCACGGTCGCTTCGCTCACTTCGTTCGCTCCGCTCTCTGATTCGACTCCCTTCGTACACCGCTGGCGCTCACTGTCGTTCGCGCCAGCAGGGAAGGGGCGGGAGTCGAACCACGCGAGAGTCGTCTCCACCGTCGATAGGCCACGAGGGCCCCGGTACGGTGACGCTCTACCACTGAGCTACCCTTCCAAACTCGCTTTGGACCGCCCCGGTCAAATACGTTTCACAACACGACGGCGACCCACCCGCCGAACTGCGCGAGCGCGACCACGACCATCCCCGCGACCGTCGGGAGCGGGGAGCGTTGGCGGGTGAACACGAGCACCCCCCAGAGGAACGGCGGCGCCGCGAGCATCGTCGCCCAGCAGACCACCGTGGGCACGTGACCCCCGTGGAGGACGCCGAGCGCGACGAACCCGGCCAGAAGCGCGCCGGCGTGGAGCCAGCGGAGCGTCGAGGTCGGGAGCCGCGTCGGGAGCGTCCGCTTTCCCACCGCCGCGTCCGCCTCGCGGTCGGGCCACCCGGTCGCGAGCAGGTTCGCGAACACGAACAGTGCGAACGGGACGAACGCGACCACTGCGTCGAGGGAAAGCGACCCCGCGACGGCGACGAAGCCGTAGGTCGGGAGCACTAGCCCACCGAGTGTGGCGTTGTCGACCTCGCCGAGTCCACGCCAAGCGAGCGCGAGCGGCGGCAACGAGTAGCCGACGCCGAAGACGACGACCCCGAGCAGGAGCGCGAGCACCGGCCCGCCGAGGACGCCGACGGTGGCGAGGGTCAGAGTCGCGACGGTCCCGAGCAGGAGCGACGCTGCGGTCGCCCTGAGCGCGAGTCGACGGGAGAGTCCGGTGCGTGCGAGCGCTCCGCTCCCGCCCGAGAAGCGGGTCCGCTCGGTGAGCAGGTCGGTGCCGTAGTCGGCGAACTCGTTCGCGTAGTGGACGCCGGCCGCGAGCGGGAGGTACGCGAGAAAGGCGAGAGCGACGCGACCCGTGGGCAGGAGTCGTCCGTCCGCAACCGCCGCCGCGACGCCCATCCCGTAGACGACGACCATCAACAGGAGTTGGTCCGGTCGACTCATCTCGACGAGCGCGCGGAGGACGGTCAGGCGACGGTGACGGTGTCGGCGGTCGGTCGGATGGTCTGTCGTCGGTGCCACGAGAGAGAGCGAGAAGGCGCTGCGTCAGCGAGCGCGAGGCTCAGTAGCTCCGCTCTTTGGGCTCGTACTCCTTCTCCTCGCCCTGGAGGTCGACCGGCTTGTAGTAGAGCTGTGGGGAGCCCTCGTTCCAGTCGAGCAGCGTGTGCTTGAGCCACTCGTCGTCCTTGCGCTCCTGGTGCTCCTTGCGCCAGTGGGCGCCGCGGAACTCCTCGCGGGCGAGCGCGCCGACGGTGATGGCCTCAGCCACGTCGATGACGTTGCGCGTCTCGTAGGTCATCTGCAGGTCCGTGTTGAACGTCTTCGAGGGGTCGGCGACGTACACGTCGGCGTACTCCTCGCGGGCCTCGCGGATGACCTCCAGCGCCTTCTTCAGGCCCTCCTCCTCGCGGAAGACGTTCACCCAGCGGGTCATCGCCTTCTGGACCTTCGCGCGGATTTCGGCGTGCTGGACGCCGGTGTCCTTGTTCATGAGGTACTCGACGCGCTCGACCTCGCGGTCGACGGCGCGGGAGATGATCGCGTCGGCGTCGGCGAGGGTGGCGCCGCCGTCGGCCGCGCGGTCGCGTTCGCCGCCGTCCGTCGCTGGCCCGGCCGTGATGCCGGCCTCGCCGAGGGTCACCGGTGAGTCGACCTCGCCGATCTCCTCGTCGCCGGTGCGGCCCGTCGTGAGCGTCGGCTCGCCGAGGTCCTGGCCGGCCGCGTGCAGGCCAGCACGCTTGCCGAACACGATGAGTTCGGGCAGCGCGTTGCCGCCCAGTCGGTTGGAACCGTGGACGGAGACGCAGGCACACTCGCCGGCGGCGTAGAGTCCGGAGATACAGGTCTCGCCGTGCTCGTCGGTCTCGATACCGCCCATCTCGTAGTGCTGGCCAGGCTTGACCGGCATCGGCTCCTCGAGGCCGTTGACGCCCTCGAAGTCGCGCGCGAGGTGGAGGATGTTCTCCAGTCGGTCGAGGATGCGCTCCTCGCCGAGGTGACGCATGTCGAGGTGGACGTACTCGTCCTCGATGCCGCGGCCCTCGTTGACCTCGGTGAGTTCCGCGCGGGCGACAACGTCGCGGGAGGCGAGTTCCCCGTCGTTGTTCGCGTACCCGTGTTCGAACATGAACCGCTCGCCGTCCTTATTGTAGAGGATACCGCCCTCGCCGCGGACCCCCTCGGAGATGAGGACGCCCGTCGACGGCAGGGTGGTCGGGTGGAACTGGACGAACTCCATGTCCTCCATCGGGACGCCGGCGCGGTAGGCCATCGCCTGTCCGTCGCCGGTACAGGAGACGGCGTTGGTGGTGTGGTCGAACGCCTGCCCGGGACCGCCGGTCGCGAGGATGACCCCGCCGCTGGCTTTGAACCCGGCGATTTCGCCGGTCTGCACGTCGTAGGCGACGACCCCGTGACAGCTTCGGTCGCGGGGGTCCTGCTCGTCGGTGACGGCGACGTTCATCACGTACCACTCGTCGTAGACGGTGATACCCCGCTTGACGACCTGCTCGTACAGGGTGTGCAGCAGGTGGTGGCCCGTCTCGGCGCCCGCGTACGTGGTACGCGGGAACGAGAGGCCGCCGAACGGTCGCTGGGAGACGCGGCCGTCGTCCTCGCGGGAGAACGGCATCCCCCAGTGTTCGATCTGGATGACCTCGTCGGGGGCGTCCTTCGCCAGCGTCTCGATGGCGGCGGCGTCGCCGAGGTAGTCGGACCCCTTCATCGTGTCGTAGGCGTGCAGGTCCCACGAGTCGCCCTCGCGGAGCGCGGCGTTGATGCCGCCCTCCGCCGCACCCGTGTGCGAGCGGACGGGGTGGAGTTTCGTCACCATCGCCACGTCGGCGCCCGCCTCGTGGGCGGCGACCGCGGCGCGCAGTCCCGCGCCGCCGGCGCCGACGACGAGGACGTCGTGTTCGTACATCGTGGTATTCGTGCTCATAGGTTGGCTGAGGGTTACCAGAACTTCAGGTTTCGCTTCACCGCTTCGCGCTTGAGCTCCTGGATGTGCTCGGTCAGGGGGATGTCCTTGGGGCAGACGTTGGTGCAGGAGAACTGGGTCTGACACCGCCAGACGCCGTGGTTCTGCTCGACGATTTCCATGCGCTCCTGCATGCGGTTCTCGCCCTCGCGTTCGTCCATCGCGAACCGGTAGGCCTTGTTGATGGCCGCCGGCCCGAGGTACTCGTTGTCGCCGGCGGCGATGTTACACGAGGACATGCAGGCCGCACACCAGATGCAGCGCGTGGACATCTTGATTTTCTCGTGGTTCTCCTTGCTCTGGCGCTGCTCGCCCTCCGGGGTCTCCTCGGGGTCGAAGTACGGCTGCACCGAGTGCATCTGCTCGTAGAAGTGTTCCATGTCCACGACGAGGTCCTTCACCACGTCCTGGTGGGGGAGCGGCTCGATGCGAACCGGCTCCTCCAGGTCGGAGAGCTGGGTCTGACACCCTAATCGTTGACTGCCGTTGACGAACAGCGCGTCGGAGCCACAGACGGCCTGTCGGCAGGAGTGCCGGAAGGTGAGCGACGAGTCGTAGTGGTCGCGGGCGTACATCAGCGCGTCGAGGACGGTCATCCCCTTCTCGAAGGGGACGTAGAAGTCGTCGAAACGCGGCTCCTGTTTCGCCGCCACCTCGGGGTCGAAGCGGAACACCTTCAGGTGGTAGGTGTCGTCCGCGTCCATCTCCCGGCGCTGTTCCTCCTCTTGCAGGCGCTTCGCGGCGTCCTCCTGCCGCTCGCGCTTCTTGTCCTGGCGCTTCTGCTGCGGGGTCTGTTCGTGTGCCTGTGCGCTCTGTTCGGCCTCGGTCTCCTCGGCCTGTTGTTCGGGTACTTGTGTGCTCATTGATTGCTGATTAACCGAAGATGCCCTGCACGCCGATGTTGATGAGGTCGCTCCACGCGATGGCCGTCAGCACGCCGTTGACGACGAGGACGACGCTGGCGACGACGAGCGTCCACTTCACGACCGTCTTCTTCGTGCCGCTGAGCCCCTGGTTGACCAGCGCGTTGTAGATGCCGTTCGACCCGTGGAACGTCGCCGTCACGAGGAACGTAATCATCAGCGAGAAGTACGCGATGGAGCTCATGCGCGCCTGGCTCATCCCGAAGGTCACCTCGTCCGCGTGGTGGACGAAGTGCAGCAGGAAGAAGTGGAACGCCAGCACCACCACGAGGAACGCCGCGGTGATGCGCTGGAGCAGCCACAGGGTCCCGCCCGGGTTGAACGAGGAGTAGCGTTCCGCCATCTCAGAACACCCCCGAGATGAACGTCGGCACCGACGCGACGACGATGGCACCCGTCAGCACCAGCGATGCGTAGAAGCTCTTGTCCTGGGAGTCCAGCCCGACGCCGAGGTCGACGAGGAGCAGACGGAGCCCGTTCAGGATGTGGAAGACGGCGACGGCGAGGAGACCGACCTCCAGCAGCCGCACGACCGCCAGGCTCTCCAGCGCGACGATGGTGTTCGTGTACGCGGCGTCGCCCTGCAGGGCCGTCGACAGGACGGCGATGTGCGTGAACAGGTAGCCGATCAGCACCCACCCGGTGAACTTGTGGAATATCCAGGCCCACATCCCGGCAGAGAACTCGCGCCACCGCCCGAAGTCCTCGACGAGCCCTCGATTGTAAGACTGACTCATACTCGTCCGGGACTCGGGGGCGGTGCGGCATAAGGTTTAACGTGTGCGCGCGAAGCGCCGGCTCTGACCGAACACTAACTCGGTTCCGAGTCCTATTTTCTCAGGTCCGGCCCTCCACCTCGGGCGACTGCTCCTGTTCGACCACCTGCAGGGTCGGGCCGCCGAGTTCGACGAGGTGACAGAGGGGGTTCCCCGGGTAGACGACGGGGTTCTCGAGCACCCCGACGAGCAGGCCGGTGAACGGCGCCTCGACGTAGGTGTTGTCGTCCTTGAACGGGTTCGTGATGGTGCAGATGCGGTCGCCCGCGTGGACGAGCGCCCCGCGGTCGAAGTGCATGTCGACGATGCCGCCCACGTCGGCGCGAATCCACGTCTTCTCCTTGTCGCCCGTGATGACCGTCCGCCACCCGGGCCACCGGACGGCGGAGGTGTCCCGGAGGCCGTACTCCGCGAACACCGACTCCACGCCGGCGAGCGCCTCGTCGATGAGGCGGCGCTCGAAGCGGTGGGCCTCGCCCATCTCGATGGTGATGGTCGGAACGCCCACGTCGGTCGCCTCCCGTCTGAGGGTCCCTTCGGGCCCCTCGCTGTCGATGACGACGTTCGTCCCGAACGCCTTGGCGAGTCGGGCGGTGTCGGGGCGAGCCATGTCCGCCCGGACGTGAATCATGTTCGTCCGACCCCGCGTCGAGGTGTGGAAGTCGAGGCCGTAGTCGCAGGGTTCGATGAAGTTCGCGAAGATGCGGTGGGCCATGCGTTTCGCGCTCGTGGAGTCCTCTCTGCCCGGGAACGAGCGGTTCAGGTCGCGGTCGTAGATGGGGAGATACCGCTGTTGGAAGAGGAACCCCGGGACGTTGAGAACGGGCATGCAGATGAGGGTGCCCGCGAGGTCCGAGAGGTCCCACTCGAAGGCCACTTCGCGGACGACCTCGATGCCGTTCAGTTCGTCGCCGTGTGCCGCCGCCGACAGGAACACCGTCGGCCCGTCGCGCGCCCCGTTGATGATGGTCACCGGGATGCGGATGGGGTCGCCGAGATACGTCTCGCTGATGCCGTAGCGGACGTTCTGCACGTCGCCAGGCTCGACCTTCCCCCCGTTGTAGGTGAAGGCCCGCTCGTCGCTCATACTGTCCGATACTCCAGCGCCGTTCTTAACCTGTCGTTCTCGGGAGTCCCGGTGCCGGGCGCCGATAGGGGTCGTCGTAGCCGTGCAGCGGTTCTCGCCCCGCGCGGAGCGAGGAATCTCCGGAGACCGGCGACGGCCCCTCCGACCTCCCTGCCCCGAACCACCCGTCGTCGCCGGCGAGACGTTCTCTACTCGTGATACATCTGGGTTGAGATACCGGCACGCATTTGAAAGCCCGGCGGGAAACCCGGGGTATATGGCCACCGGAGACGACGACAAGGTCCGAGTCGGGGTGCTGAGCCTACACAACAGTAAGGAGACGAAGGCCATCCTGAACGCGGTCGAGGACCTCGGGCACAAACCCGAGTGGCTACGCCAGGAGAACACCGCCATCAACGTCGAGGACGGCGAACTCACGCTCGAACCGGAGGTCGACGTGGTCGCCAACCGCCTCCTGCTGTCGAACACGGAGGAGCCCGCCGAACTGCTCGGGCTGGCGACGACGTTCAACCGCATCCGGCCGATGCTGAACGAGCCGGAACCCGTCCTCACGGCCATCCATAAGTTCGCCACCGCGGCGACGCTGACGAACTGGAACATCAAGGTCCCCGACGCGCTGCTCGCGCTCTCGAACGAGCGGCTCAACCAGGACCGCGAACGCTTCGGCGAGGTCGGCGTCTACAAGACCGCCATCGGCACCCACGGCGGCGGCACGTGGAAGGTCGACCTCACCGAACCCGTCAACCCGAAAGTCGGCAACCGGCAGGCGTTCCTCCAGTCGCTCATCGAGCGCGACGAGCAGCGCCACCGCGACCTGCGCGTCTACATCGTCGACGGCGAGCTCATCGGCGCGATGTACCGCTACGCCCCGGAGGGCGACTGGCGGACCAACGTCGCCCTCGGCGGCGACGTGGCCGACGCCACCGACGAGATGCCCGAGGACGCGAAGGAGACCGCGCTGTACGCCGCCGAGGTGATGGGTCTCGACTACGCCGGCGTCGACCTCATCGAGGGCGAGGACGGCTGGTTCGTGCTCGAAGTGAACCCGACGGCCGGCTTCAAGGGACTCTACCAGGCGACGAGTCGAAGCCCGGCGCCCTACATCGCCAAGGCCGCCATCGAGCGCGCCGGCGGCGAGGTGGACGAAGAGCGCGTCGAGGACCTCTCGGCGACGCTCGACGACTCCGAGCCGTCCTGCAAGCCGCGGGTCGCCCCGCCCGAACAGGAGGAGGCGCCCATCGCCGGCTACATCGAGGAGGTCGTCGTCAGCGGCACCAGCGGCTCGAAGCAGACGTTCGCCAAGTCCGACACGGGCGCGACCCGAACCAGCATCGACACCTCGCTGGCCGCGGAAATCGGCGCCGGCCCCATCAAGAGCATGACCCGCGTCAAGTCGGGGAGTCTGAAGGGCGGGAAGGCCCGCCCCGTCGTCGACCTCGTCATCGGCATCGGCGGCAACCAACACACCGTCACCGCCAGCGTCGAGGACCGCAGTCACATGGACTACCCCATCCTGCTCGGCCGCGACATCCTCGAACACTACCGCGTCGACGTGCGACGCCGCGCGGACCGCGACAACCCGGCCGACAGGGACGACGAGGAGTTCTTGGAGGAGTAGCTCCCACCAGGTCGCCTCCGCGACACCCGCGTCACACCGCCCGACACCGCTACAGGACCAGTTCCTCCGGGTCCACCCCCAGTTCCTCGTCGACGTACCACCACCAGACGTACAGCGTCGCGTACGACCGGAACGGCGCCCACGGCTCCGCCGCCTCCCTGATTTCGGCCTTCGTCAGCTCCGCACCGTCCGCGACCAGGCGTTCGACCCCCTTCCGGAGCGCGTAGTCCCCGACCGGGAACACGTCGGGTCGTTCGAGCCCCAACATGAGCACCATGTTCGCGGTCCAATCGCCGACGCCCGAAATCTCGGTGAGGTATCCGACGACTGCACCGTCGCTCATCGTCTCGAACGTCTCCCGGTCCGGGTCGTGCTCTCGCCACCAGCGCGCCGCGTTGTGGATGTACTCGATTTTCTGTCCCGACAGCCCCAGTTTGCGGAGGTCGCCCTCGTCGGCGTCGAGCATCGTCGCCGGCGTAATCTCGTAGCGTTCCCGCAGGTCGGCGACGATGCGGTCGGCCTGCTCGGTCGAGATGAGTTGGCGGACGATAGAGACGACGAGGCGCTCGAAGAGGTCCCCCCGCGTCGATAGCGACAGTTCACCGTACTCCTCGACCAGCGGCGCGAGGTCGGTCCCGCGGAGGTGGTCGTAGGCGTCCGACGCGGCGGCGGTCGTCGGGTCGGCGCCGACGCCGCTCTCGGAGCCGGTGGCCTCGTCTCCCTCGCCGAAGTCGTCGAGCTCCGTGGGTTCACTCACGGGTGGCACTCGGGAGTCGGCGGGCAAAGGCGTCGCGGCCGCCACCTCGTCCGGGTCCGCCCGCCCTGTTCCGGTCCGCCCGCCCTGTTCCGGTCCGCCCGCCGTATCCCGACCAGTTCGCGCCTCCCGGGCGGTCAGCCGCGTCGTGGTCAGTCCCCGTGCGCTTCGAACGTCTCGAACACGTCCCGCGGCTCGACGCCGTCGGCGGCGAGCGCCAGTTGGAGTTTCAGCCGGGCCTTGTGCGCCGGGAGGTCGCCGGCGAACAGCGCGCCGTACTCGCGGAGTTTCTCGCCGCCGCCGACGCTGCCGTAGACGGGGACGGTCCGGCCCGCGGCGCTCCGGGAGGCGACCACGACCGGGAGGTCGGGTGCGGTCCGCTCGACGGCCCGACCCAGCGCCGTCGTGGTGTTGCCGAGGCCGGTCGCCTGGAGGACGATTCCGCCGGCGCCGTCGTCGACGGCGGCGTCGAAGAGGTCGGCGTCGACGCCGCTCCCGCTGGCGACGACGTGGACCGTCGCGCCCAGGTCGGTGGCCGGGACGTGGTCGGCCTCGTTTCGGGGTGGGCGGTGAAACTGCACGCCCGCGTGGTCGAGCGTGGCGACCGGACCAGGACCGGGCGAGGCGAACGTCTCCAGCTTCGAGGTGTGGGCCTTCGTCGCGACCCGTGCGGCGTGGAGCGACTCGTTGAACGCGACGAAGACGCCCGAGCCGTCCCGTTCGTGAATCGCCGCGGCGGCGCGGAACGCCGCGAGGAGGTTCGCGGGCCCGTCCGGGCTCACCTCGTCGGGCATCCGCTGGGCACCGGTGAGGACCACCGGCGTCGACGGTCGGAGCGCGGCGTCGAGGTAGAACCCCGTCTCCTCCAGCGTGTCGGTGCCGTGGGTGACGACGACCGCGTCGACGTCGGAGTCGGCATTGAGCGCGGCGACCCGGTCGCCGACGCGTTCGAGGGTCTCCCGGTCGATTTCGAAGCTCGGCACCTGCGCGACCTCCTCAACGTCGGCGGTGGCGTAGGCGTCGAGGCCGGGCACCGCGTCGAGCAGTTCGGCGCCGCTCTTCGTCGGCGCCGCGCCGGCGCCCGCCGCGTCGTCGCTGCTGGCGATGGTTCCTCCCGTACTGAGGACGGTGACGTGCATCGGTCTGAGTTCTCGGCCCGCCGGTAAAAAGGAGGGTCCGGCGAACGGGCCCCGGACGGAGTCCGCGGATGCTTCGGTCGGAGTCGTGTGTGGACCGGTCGAAGTCGTACGTGCGACTCAGTCCGACTCGTACGCCCGCCAGACGTACCGGGTGCCGAACGAGCGGTACGGTCGCCACGCTTCGGCGACCTCGCGCATCTCCGCCCGCGTCAGCTCCTCGCCGTCGCCGTATAGCTTCTCGATACCCCGTCGAACCGCGAGGTCGCCGAGCGGGAGCACGTCCTCGCGCCCGAGCACGAACAGGAGATACATCCGAGCGGTCCAGTCGCCGACGCCGCGGATGTCGGTGAGCGCGTCGACGACCTCGTCGTCGTCCAGGTGCGCCATCCCCGCCCGCGTGTAGTCCTTCTCGCGGAACGCCGTCGCGGCGTTGCGAACGTACTCCACCTTCGAGGCCGAGAGCCCCGCATCGCGGAGCGCGTTCTCGTCGGCGTCGAGCATCGCCGCCGGCGTGACGTCCCCGTCGAACAGCGCGAACACCCGCTCGCGGACGGCGTCCGCCGAGGCGGTCGACAGCTGCTGGTTGACGATGGAGACGACCAGCCGCTCGTACTCGTTGTCCGTCGTCGGGGGGTCAAGCGGACCGTGGCGGTCGACGAGGCGGGCCATCACGGGGTCCTCCCGGAGGACGGCCTCGTGGTCCGGTTCCGTCGCTCGAATCGTCGTGTCGCCGGTGTCGCCGTCCGAGCCCCGGCCAGCTCCGGCGTCGGAGTCGTCGTCGGTCACACCGGTCAGTCGCGTCGTCGAGAAATAGGGGTTTCGGGCTCGTCGGTCGGACACCGTGGAAGGCGAGTCTGCGGCGGTTTCGACGGAGGAGGCCACACCCCGGGTCGACCGCCGTCCACATCCGCTCTAAGCCCGGGTCGCCCCCGGCCGCCGACACGCGAGCGGGTTCGGCGTCGGTACCGCGGCGCATCGGCGCCGGAATCGGCTCGTAGAAAGCGACCGCGCGCGCGGTACCACTCAGTCCGAGAAGCGAGCGTCGCCGTGTCACGGTGAACGTCTCTCGCTCCGGCAGATGGGCTTTTTCGCCCCTCATAGGACTTCTCGCCCCGATCCCGGTCGATGGAAGCGGTAAACAGGAACCCCGTTGAAAAATCGTGAAAGGGGAACGTTGAAACGATTCACGTCTGTGGGTTCCCCCATGGAACTCGACGAGGTCGAGACGATCGCCGTACTCGGCGCCGGAAACATGGGTCACGGTATCGCCGAAGTGGCCGCGCTCGCGGGCTACACGGTGAACCTCCGCGATATAAAGGAGGAGTTCGTCCAGAACGGGTACGACAGCATCGAGTGGAGCCTGAACAAGCTCGCCGAGAAGGAGCGCATCGGCGCCGACGAGGCCGAGGCCGCCCTCGACCGCGTCACGCCGCTGGTCGACCTCGGCGAGGCCGTCGCCGACGCCGACGTCGTCATCGAGGCCGTCCCCGAGAAGATGGACATCAAGAAGGAGGTGTACGGCGAGGTCGAGGAACACGCCCCCGACCGGGCCGTCTTCGCCACCAATACCTCCAGCCTCTCTATCACCGAGCTGTCCGAGGTCACCGACCGTCCCGAGCAGTTCTGCGGGATGCACTTCTTCAACCCGCCCGTCCGGATGGACCTCGTCGAAGTCATCTCGGGGGCGCACTCCTCGGACGAGACGCTCGACCTCATCACCGAGCTCGCGGAGTCGATGGACAAGACCCCCGTCCGCGTCCGCAAGGACAGCCCTGGGTTCATCGTCAACCGCATCCTCGTCCCGCAGATGAACGAGGCGGCGTGGATTCTCCACGAGGACGCCGCGACGATGAGCGAGGTCGACAGCACCTCGAAGTACGGCCTCGGCCTCCCGATGGGCGCGTTCGAACTCGCCGACCAGGTCGGCATCGACGTGGGCTATCACGTCCTCGAGTACATGCACGAGACTCTCGGCGACGCCTACGAACCGTGCCCCCTACTGGCGGAGAAAGTCGAGGAGGGGAACCTCGGGAAGAAGTCCGGGAAGGGGTTCTACGACTACGAGGACGGCGAGGGCGCACAGGTCCCGACCGACGAGGTTCGCGAGGACGTGGAGGAGCGCCTGCTCGCCGTGACGGCCAACGAGGTCGCCGCGCTCGTCGGCGGCGACGTGGCCGACCCCGACGCCATCGACCGCGCGATGCAGCTCGGCGCCGGCTACCCGGACGGCCCGGCGAAGCTCGCCGACGACCACGGCATCGCCCCGCTCGTCGAGAAGCTGGACGAGCTCCACGAGGAGACCGGCGCCGCGCGCTACGAGGCGAACGACTACCTCCGCGAGCTCGCCGAGTCGGGCGCCGGCTTCCGCGGCGACGGCGCCGGCGCCGACGCGGGCGAGGGCTACGACTACGACACGCTCCGCGTCGAGGTCGAGGACCGCGTCGGCCACCTCGTCATCGACCGCGCCCACCGGATGAACAGCATCAGCGACGAACTGCTCGACGAGCTGAGCGACGCGGTCGACCGCCTGGCCGAGGACGACGAAGTCCGGGCACTCCTCGTCACCGGCGACGGCGACCGGGCGTTCTCCGCCGGCGCCGACGTCCAGAGCAACATCCCGAGCCTCGCCGACGCCGCGACGGCGACGGAGTTCTCCCGGAAGGGTCAGCACACCTTCGGAAAGCTGGAGGAGTGCGGAAAGCCGGTCGTCGCCGGCATCGACGGCTACTGTCTCGGCGGCGGGATGGAGCTCGCGACGTGTGCGGACCTTCGGGTCGCCAGCGAGCGCTCCCAGTTCGGCCAGCCGGAGCACAACCTCGGTCTGATTCCGGGGTGGGGCGGCACCCAGCGTCTCCAGCGCATCGTCGGCATGGGTCGCGCGAAGGAGATTATCTTCACCGCAGAACGCTTCGACGCGGAGACGATGGCCGACTACGGGTTCGTCAACGAGGTCGTCGCCGACGACGAACTCCTCGACCGGGCGATGGAGCTCGCGACGAGTCTGGCCGGCGGCCCGCCGATTGCCCAGCGCCACACCAAGCGCGCGATGCACAAAGGCTGGGACGACGTGGAGGCCGGCCTGGAAGTCGAGGCCAACGCCTTCGGACTCCTCCGGTCGACGGACGACCTGATGGAGGGCATCACCGCCTTCTCGATGGACCGCGACCCCGAGTTCGAGGGGAAGTAGCCGTCCCGTAACGGAATCTTTAAACGAATCCCGGCGCCAGTTTCAATCGTCGCTCGGTTGGTGTAGTCCGGCCAATCATTTCGGCCTTTCGAGCCGATGACACGGGTTCAAATCCCGTACCGAGCATCCCAAGTCGACGCCGTCTGGCATTTTTCGGTCGTGGTGTGAGCGAGAAAATGAACGCACCACAGGCCAATTCGATTCGAACGAACAGCCACCCCGACGCCGTACAGCGATTCGAGACGCGTCGGGCTTACTACACATTCCCGGAGGGTAGCCCGTGAGCTACGACCCCGAGGACTTCGCTATTACGACGAAGAAGAGCCGGGAACTACTCACCGAGAAGGAACTCATTGACTACCGGAGTCACCGAGTTGACTTCCTCCGGTGGCTCATCCACCTCGGGAAGAACCCGGACATGGCCGTCGGGTACGGACGGGACACAATTCAAAACACGGCGTACCGGACTGACCTCTTCAACCGGTGGGTATGGCAGGAGGAAGACGGCTACACCATGTCCCTCACGCACGCACAGGCTGACGAGTACATGGAGGAGCTGCTGTACTCCGATACTACCAGCACCCACAAGGCGAACACCCAGAAGTCGCTGAAGCGCTTCTACAAGTGGCTCTCCTTCGAGAAGAACGGCGACGAATGGGAGCCGAGTCGGTCCTTCAGCGGCTCGAACGGGAGCAGTGGGCCTCGGGAGTTCCTGACCATTGAGGAGCGCAAGAAGGTCCGTGAAGCGGCGCTGCGGTACGGGTCGATTCCCTCCTACAGCAGCGTCTCCCCTGAAGAGCGAAGCGAGTGGAAAGCACACCTCGCCCAGCGCTTCGGGAAGCCGAAGTCCGAGGTCACCCCCGACGATTGGGACACCGCGAACAGCTGGAAGTTCACCTCGCTCGTGTGGGTGTCGCTCGACTGTGGCCTCCGGCCGGTTGAGGTCGAGCGGGCAAAGACCTCGTGGGTGGACACCGACAACGGCGTCCTCCGGATACCGAAGGAGGACTCTGCGAAGAACGAGGGAGACTGGGTCGTCGCACTTCAGGACCGTACGGCCGACGCACTCGAACGGTGGATCGACGAGCGCGACCGGTACGCTGTGTACGACGGCATTGAGTCGCTGTGGCTGACGCGTGAAGCGAACCCGTATCAATCGCAGAGTCTCCGCCGGCTACTGCTGAAGCTGTGCGACCTGGCCGAGATACGAACCGAGAACCGGAAGATGAGCTGGTACGCCCTTCGGCACTCGACCGGGACAGCGATGGCCCACGAGCGCGACCTCGCTGCGGCGAAGGCACAGCTCCGACACAAGAGCGAACAGACGACGATGAAGTACGACAACGTGCCTATCGAACAGCGACGGGAAGCCTTGGAGCGCATGGGATGAACGGAGACAACGAAGAGAACGAAGTCATGGTAGATAGTTGGCTGACTGGAACCGCTCTCATGAAGGCGCTCATTCGACTTCATCGGGAGATGGACGACGGGCCAGCACGGGACCTGATTTACGAGGAGATCCGCGCTACGGCAGTCGGATTCGTTGCTGTGCCTCGACCCAACGAGCGGCCCTCTGTTGATGCGTCCGTTGAGGAGATGATAGAGATACACGAGTCGATGTGGCATCAGCACAAGGATATCGCTCGGTACACGCGGCTCCGGATAGCCGAGGAGTTAGGTGCGTTCGAGCAGTCGGTCGAATCGGAATCGACTGACGACCGCTTCGACCCGTCCGGGCTGTCCGACGACGAGCTTCAGTACCTGCATGAAATGGGCGACACGCCCATTCGGTCTACTATCGAGGATTCTTTAGCTGAGGACGAGTGACGAACGGGTTGAACAAGCATCGTCCATCCCCGCTCAGTAGCGCCTCAATGTATTGGTCTCCCTTAATATTAGACGTCTGTCTTTATATCCTCTCTCCAGATATCTCTACAGACAATTCCGCTTTTTGTAACCCTTTAGCTTCACCGTATCCACTATTGTCCACAATGAGAACATAGTCTTCGGTATGAAGGTTCCCGGTTACGTTGGCATACTCAGTATCAAGTCGGCTTGCTTCAGGATAGTACTGAATCGATTGTCCCTGACGGAAGTATTCGAATTCATCACGGGAGGTCAACACAACGTCAACAGAGGGACCATTCCGAACGACAACAGTATATGAGAGTTCAACACCAGATACGTCCAGTTCTGCATCCTCGGAAAAGAATAGCTCCCAATAACGGTAGTAGCCTTCTTCAATTTCGACATCTTCGTCCGCAGAGTAGAGTGGAAGCAACTCGTTGATATCTTGGAAATCTGTATCGGTTTCGTGCGGCGTAGTTTCCGCTGAGGTAGTTACTTCTGCGAGGTCATCAAGTGCAGAAGCGCCCTTCGGTACGCCTTGGCCTACATCGTCTGCACCACTTGCTACTTCATCCGCACCGCTTGCAGCTTCGTCAGCGCCCTTGACTGCTACTTTGGCGCATCCAGAAATTGAGAGGAACCCGGCAGCAGTAGAGCTGAGAGCAGCACGACGAGTTAGCTTCATTATTGACCCCCTCGCGCGGCGTTTCGTCGCTTGTACATATAGTACGGTGAGATGATCAGCGAACCGATTCCAAGCGTCAGCGTAACGAAGATACCCGCAATCACCCATCTGCCTGAGCTAGGGTTCCATTCGGAGGTCTTTCGCATGAAGTTCATATCTCGCCAAATTGCAATTGGGTAAAGAAGAGCCAGCAGTAGCTGGAAGATGTAGGGATTAACACCAAGGGTGAGAATCGTAACTACTGCAAGGGGGAAGTACGCTGCCATCGCAGCGATAATATGCCACCAGTTTGACCGCAGGTTGGGTTCTTCAACATTCTTTACTGACTTCAATTGATGTCCGCATCCTGGACACTCCAGTCCAGAACGTGAGACATCTGTACCGCATCCACGGCAATGAGCCATGTGACCAAGTTCTCCGAATTACTTATAAAACTTCTGTATGGTTACTTAATTTGATATTTTAGGAGCTTGAGTCCCAGTCGAATTGACAAATAATCGTAGCTTCGATGTTCGATAGGAATCAACCGGATGGAAGACGACGAGCGACCCCTTGGCTGTAGGCCGTTGACCGTGCCGAGATGCCGCTGACAGCGTAGATCGAGCTGGCAGAGAGCGGGTACGCCGTTGACTCGCTCTGAGTGTCTTAGCACAGTAGGCTACGGAGATGATGTTCCCACTTCGGCGGGAGGGATTACTGGTGTGGAGCGAATACGTGTGCTTCGAGGCATTGAGCGGGGCGCGAGTACAGGTGCAGTCTCTCGGTGCCAGTCCCGTAGGTCGTCGAGAGTGGGCCGTAGTCCGTTTCTGACGCCATCCGAGTAAATCCGAGGGGGGACACTCGTTTCGAAGCCCTGTGGACCCGCTCGCGCTCCCTGATCCTCACCCTCGGCTTCAACTCCCATGACGATACAGGTGCAGATGGCTGGTCACGTAGCGATATGTGACCCACACAGCCTTCGATCAATCCGGGTAGAGGTACGGCTCGTTCTCCCGACATTAACCACCACAAGACCCCTAGTGAAGGACTCGGGGTTAACCCCCACCTCAATGAAGTGAGTCACCCCGGTTGGAACATTCAGTTGAATAGTAAGTGTATATCATTGGGAACCTGGCACGAGAATTTTCCGGATTTTCGGAGCGTCCCGAGAATATGCCTTCTCTCAGATTACTGGATTCTTCGGCACCTATTGACCTCTGGCGAACTACGAGAAGTGGTCGGATGCAATCCATCATATCGATAAACTATCGCTCTACACACCTCAGATGCCGACATTTCCACTTTATATACTACCTGCGGGGGTCAGAGTGTATGGCCCCCCGCCGTCTTGCACTTCTCGCATCATAACATAGGGGGAGAGCTTGTCCTACGATGGAGTAGAGACTCATCAGGAGTTACACCTCAAGGGAGGTGACAGAAATGAAGAAATCTCCCGGAATCCACAGCATCAGAGGTTGGCTGGAATCTCAACGTGATCGTAGTCTGCAGGGAATGACCCAATGACGCTCTGAAACTGCTCTCGCGTTAATTCGGGGCTGAATTCGGCCCCAAACTGTGACTGGAACCATTCCCATGCTGGGTTCCAGCCATACAGAAGAAGTCGGCAAGCCACGCGCCATTTTTCCATGTGAGTCAATGTCTCGATTCCCTCCTGTTCTGCCTGCTGTTGGAGTTTGGCGGCCTTGGAACGTGGTGTCCGAATGGGCGGGATGTTGTCGCGGCGTTTTTTCGATCTCGTGGTCTCCGAGGCGCTTGTTGTCTCACTGGCGCCACCTCTGCCCACGTCGTATCCTTCGTCCACCAAATAGTCGAGAGCAGCTTGACGACTCCCCTCTTTACCAGTAAGTGCGTGACCGGCGACGGTCGCCTGCCACGACTCTACGGTGAAGATGCGGGAGCTTCGACTCTGACCACCAATGATGACTACCGGGTCACCGTTATGGAATTCCCATTTCTCGAAGTCTCGATCCGAGAGTTGGAGCGGGGCGTGTTCATCAGCCTTCGTGAACTCTCCGCCGTTGCAGCCTCGCGCCCCGTAGAAGTACGCCGGCACCATCGTTGCCGCATTTCGTTTTCCCCTCCGAGCGAACGCTCCACCCTTCACTTTCACAACTGCAACACTTCTGCCATTCCCGCTGGAGTGGGCGTACGGGGAAAATTCGTGGTAGTTGTACTGCGCCCACCTCGGAACATCAGTAGGATTAGTCGGGTGTTGTTCCTGCTCGATGAGGGGACAATCTATCACCCACTGAGTGTTACCGAACGACAGCACGGCCAGGTCACCGCCAAGTTTCTGTAGCAAGGCTGGTGCATTGGGTCCAATTGAAGGGACACTCTCCGCGTTCTGCCGGCGCGGTGGACCGAACACACTCAACAGCACCTCAGCATATGTTGCCGGTCTTTTGGGGGTGCTGTTGGTCGCTTCCTGTATAATCCGGTCATGCTCCCACTCCGGTTCGACCTCGACCTTCGGAAAGCCTGTTTTCGGATGAAGAACACCAGGAAGTCGGAACTGACGCTTCCGAGAGTAAATACCGAGGTCAAACTCCGAACCGACCTCCTCCGAAAACCGTGCAGCTCGCTCTTTGAGTCGTTCTCGTGTTCGTTCAGTCGTGACGACACGGGGGATATGAGCATGAATCGAGCGGTTTCCTGAGTAATAAAATGTGCAATCACCGACCATACATTCCAATTCGGTTTCTACAAACTCGGCGATATGCTGGATTGTTCTTTCAAATGGAATGTCTGGGAATGCGTCGCTTTCAACATGGATAGGGTATACCACCCGGTCGGCCTGTTCACATTCGTTTTGTAGAGCGGTTGCTATGCAGCTCGCATTTGCTACGGCATACGGATTCGTGAACGACTGATGGCGATCAAGTTGCTCGTCTGTGAGAAGGTAGATTGGGCTGGCTGTCTCGGCCTTCTCGGGGACTGGCGCGTCGACTGACCGAAGACTTGGAGCTTGGCGAGGTTTGTTGATTCCTTCGGGGAACCCGTATCGAACATATGGCGTATTCTTTGAGGGTGTATTAGTTATTGTATCAGTAGCAACATCAGAGTCGACGGTGTCAATCATGGTCAGTATCGATGGAGGCGGATCATGTTCGGTCGGGATCAGTCGTTGAAGTGGTGCAGTCCTTGGGAAAACAGATTGTACAGACACTTTCCGATTGGAAAGTAGGAGCCAGCAACGTGAACCAGAGAGGGGGTTGTTGGATTGTGTCTTCAACCACCCCTCTGACCGCTACTGGGTCCTACCATTTCTTATGGTTTCACGATGAGTGCATGGCTGTCACTGTTTCGACCTGAACCAATGGACACACACCCCACCGGAATGGTTCCCGAAGCCCCGATAATCTTCAGAGTGGGGCTATCAATGATTTCATCAAGTGACTGTACAGTCCGTTCACGTCCTGTCTCGTCAAGGATGTTCAGTCGCTGGAGGTCAAAGTCAGAATGTTGAAGGATTTTCATGTATGTTACCTTCTTGAACGAGGTGACACTTGCACGGCTGGCGTCTCCCTCCAAGTGGATAGCTGTCTCTTTCTCATGCGGTTCCCGACGAGGGTCTTCGCAAAATTGCGGGCGGAGTGATTCGATAGCGTTGCAACTCTTTGCATCATTATTTTCTTTAGCCAACATTCTTCAGCTACAGCGGTTGCTCTCAGGTCAATGAAACCAAACCCTCTGAGAAACCGCCTCACCCAACATAACAACGTAGCCTAAAATAAGTATTTCTATGACTGTATTGACGAGAATGTGGTCTGTGTGGTTGACACCTCGGCCTGTGGAATCACCGAGTCGTCGCCTTCCATGTACCGCACGGCGTATCGAAGAGCCGTCGGAATATCCTCGAACCAGCGAACGTCCTTTTTGTATTCTTCGTAGACGTGGGAGTCTTGGTCGGGGTCGTAGTAGTGGGGATCGCTGAGAGTCCCACCTCCCCATCCCCGTATTTCATCACACCGAGTTTCGTCGTCGGACTGAGCCACATCCCACCGCCCCGTGGTTCATCTGAGAGAGCGCCCGGTACAGTCGGACGAACCGGAACGGCCCATGCTTCGTCTCGACGTTCTCCGGCCAGCACTCCGGGGTATCCTCGGGGAGTTCCATCATACCTCCACCTCGTAGTTGTAGCGGTCGAGGCCGACCTGTCCGTTGTATTTCTCTCCGGGCTGTCGTAGATTCTCTCGCAGCGCCGTCTTCATCCACGATATCTGCTCGCCCATCCCCCCGAGGTTCGCCTGCTGGAACACTCCATTGACCGTGGGCGGGTCCTGAAACGCCGTGTCGCTGAGTTTCCCCCATCGGTCCTTGGTGTTCCGACACGCCTCTCGAATCGGCTTCACGTAGTCCTTCCCGGCGAGTACGTCAACCTCGTCGTACTCGAAGAGATCGGTGAATGCGCTCGTGACCGACCCGAACGGCGTCCCGTGTTCGAACAGGGCGACTCGCTCGTCGTAGTCCATCTCCTTGATGTGCTTGTCGTAGGGTTCAACCTCCCGGTAGTGCGGGAGGAGGCCGTGCTTCGCCGAGGCGACGAACCACTTGCCGTTTGAAAACGTCTCGGCGTACTGCCGTTTGAACGCGAAGTACGGTGAAGTGTAGAGGTCTTCCGCCCGGCTCTCCCCGTCTCGCTTCTGCTTCCCACACCCAACGATGATTGCTCGCTTCATCACTTGTTCTAAATAAAAAAGGCCCCCCACCCCGGAGTGGGGTGAGGGGAAATGGGCTATGGAACTCGATACTTGAAGTTCGTCGTGTCGCTGACCGTCGAGTAGAATCCCGGTGGGTTGTCGCCGGGTCGAGGGTAGAATTCAAAGCCGTACTTCTCGGCCAACGCCGACAGCTCGTCGCTCGGTTCGTCCCACTCGCCTCGAAGGAGGACTACCATCAGCGATTTCGTTGCATTGAGGGTGTGAGCGTACACGTGGGGGAGATGCGTCTAACCCGTTACTGAATCCCTCAATCGGGTCTTCACTCGTCGTCGTAAACTCGGAGAGGGTCGATTTCCTCATCGTCTTCATCTTCGTCTCGGTCGATTCCGGGCCAGTTCGCCGGTCGTGCTGTTGGGTGTCTCATTCGTCTCTCCTGTTCGGGGGTGTGTTCCCCTCGGCAGCTTCTTCGATCTGTTTCTTCCCACAGTCGAGACAGATGTATCGGGCGGTTCCATCGTCGTCTCGTCGGAAACAGAAGCAGTACCCACCGCACTTCTCTCGGGCCGACTCACCACAGACGGTGCAGGGCATTACGCCCCTCCGAAGGCCGCCAGCCCCATCTGCTGCTGCCCCTCAATGGCTGCATCCACATCCACGTCAACCGCGTCGAGGATATCCACCATCGGGTTGCGAATCAGCACGTCCCGCATTCGGGGTACGTCCAGGGAGATTTTATCTCGAATTGGGGCGAGCTGGGCGGGGCGCTCGTACCCAATCGTATCGACTCTAAAGGCGCGGTCCTCAGCCTCCAGCGTCACACCCTTGAGGTAGAGTCGGTTCACCGTGTTCCCTTCTCCGAAGTTCACGTCGTTGAGGAACGTGTTCCCGAAGAACCCCGCTCGGGGTGAGGCTCCCTTCGGGGTGCCGTCGGTCCACTCGTACTCGTCGAGTTCCTTTCCGAGTCCGCCCGGAATCCCGATACGGGAGAAGTCCGGGTTTGAGGCGTCGACTTCCATCGCGCCGTCGCGGCTGATCTTCCGGCTATTACCTTCGGCGCCTCTCAGAGAGCTGCTTCGAACACCGCACTCTGAACGCCCTTCGTGCCAAGAAACGCCCCGTGATTTCGACCGTTACGGAGGTGCGGAAACAGGATGAATGGAGACGGCTTTTCTCGACAGGTTGGCCCACCAAGGGACAGCTCGTCAATCGACTCTTAGAAGAGAAATACAGAGTCAGAACACTTCGAGGTAGTCCTCGATGACCGCCCTCTCGTCCTGGGTGAGGTCGAACAGGTCGTACACCACTTGGTCGATTTCGGCTTCCAGTTCCTCGATGTCGGTCTCCTCAACGGTCCGACGGTCGGACTCCAAGGCGTCAATGAGTTGCTTCACGCCGGTCGAGGACTCGGGGATGGGTATAGTCTGCTCTTCACCCTTCTTCATGTTTCGACCGTTGACGGCGGCATGAACGTACCTCGAACGGAGTTTCTTTTCTTCTCGATCACCCTTGTCCATCTGTTGGTGGGTGATTTCGTCAGAGCGACCGGCAGTTACTGCGAATCGACCATCTGATTTCTCTTGGATGTCCGCATTGACTGGATACCGCCGTGTTTGCCACTCGTAGTCTATGTAGCCGAGATCACCGTCAAAGTCTCCGAGATATGCTTCAGGGAATCGTTCCATTCTGTTTTTGACATCCAGAGTATTCAGAATCGGTCGAACTCTGTTTTGTAGCTTCTCCGCCGACAAAGTGGTCACATCGGTATACGGAAGTTCATTGAGATATCGAGCCTGGTATCGGTATTTTCCCCCAAGAAGCATTGGAGCTATGTGTTTTAGGTAGAAGTCAAGCGGCTTTGAGTTCACCAGACATGCTACACTTTCAGTATTCGGTCGCAGGTCTTCATTCAGGTAGATTCCGTATGGGGTTTTGAAATACCAATGTCCTTCTTCATCAATCATGAACCGAGCATTGCTCGCCATGTCCGCATTGATGATCTTCGGAAGTCGGAATTTTTCTAAATTCTGTGGACGACCAAACTCCCACCAGACATCGCTATTCTCCCACCGGCCACTCTCTCTTCCTCGAAGAGTGTCCTCATGTTCAGTCAGGAACTTCCAGGTTTTAGGGTATGATTCTTTTAGTTCCATTTCACCATACAAACGGGCACTAAATTCACCACTATCATCTTTTTCGATGGAGTATGGGAAGAGAACGTGTTGACCTGCCCAATCACCCCGCCACCGCTGAACATCGATTCCTTGCAGCCACGGATGGAGCAAATCTGTCTCGATTTCATACTCTTTTGACTCACCGGTCGGTACAATCCGTACCGTGTCCCCACGATCGTGTGACTCAATTCGATCAGCGTCCTGGGGAACGACCACATAGGTCTTGTTGGAACTCGTCTGTGTTCCTGAAGATATCGAATCAGTTACATCCCCTAAGGTAGCATCACGTTCCTGTTTGAGTTTCTCGAAGACACCAAGCTCCTCGGGTGGCATCAACGACCAGAATTGCTTATTAAGCTTTGACTGAGGGAAGTCAAAGACATCAATAAATGCGTCGCTGTACCCAGGGTCATCATTATGTTTTCGGACGCTCAGAACAACTTCTTCATCCAGTTGATTCTGACTATGTTCACCAATATTTGATTTCACTCTTACACATCGGATGTTGTTTTCTTGCCGAGCGGACTCATCCGGCTCGTCGCGTGCAAATAAAATAACAGGAAGGTTCGCTGCATCTTCGAATACCCCAGAGTCTCGGAAATCATACACCTCCTCGATAGCTGCTTCGTCTTGTAACACTTCTCGGATACCTTCACCGTAGTCCGTCAGCAAAAACTGATTCGACGTAATGTATCCGAGTTTCCCGGTACCCTCTTTCAGAAGCTGCAGTCCCCGCTCGTAGAATGTGCAATAGATATCATAATTGCCAGTCGTGGAGTCGTAGAGCTGGTTTAGTACCTTCTTCTGCTCGTCAGGTAGATACTGAACTCGAACATAAGGAGGATTGCCGACGACATAGTCGTACTCCATGTAGTTCTTCACGACGAGCGCGAGGACGCTGTCTTCAAACATCTTGAACAGCCGCCCGTCTCCGTGGTCCTCACGAAGATATCGAACCGTACCCAGCACGTCGTTCACGTACGGCTCGAAGAAGTCCTCCACCCCCTCGTACTCGCGCGTTGTGTACCGATTGATGCCCGTTTCGAGACCTCCTGTGTATTCCCACATTCCTTCGTGCATGTGGTACTTCACCACGTCGAGAACACCCTGCAACGCGGCGAAGTATTCCCCGAAGTTTCGGACTCCCGCGTTCACCTTCGCGGTGTCGTACTTCGGCATTCGAACTCGCTGAACGAGGAACCCGTCTTCGATATCCGACTCGTCTACCTCGTCCTCGTCGACCTCAATGGGAAGAGGCACCGGAATCATTACGTCTTGGTTGTCCTCGGTAATCGAGTCGAACGTCATCTGCGTCTTCCCCTCGTCACCGAGGTTGATACCGGTCAGCTCGCGCTCGTTACGAAGTGAGTCCGTACGGAAGATGGGAAGCCGCCGAATGGTGAAGTCCTCCCTGCCCCGCTTAGCTTGCTTATACTCAGGGAGAATCGTCACCATGAACCGAATCTGCGCCATCAGGACGGCGAACGGATGGATGTCAAGTCCAACGATATGCGGGCGGGTACAAAGTTCGGAGAGGTGCTTTGCCCAATCGGGGTCGTCGTTGTACCGGCGTACGTCTTCGAGATAACGGTTTACCGCTTCAACGAGGAACGTACCCGAGCCACAGGAGGGATCGATGATACGCTCCCCGGAGACACCGACGTTGTAGTCCACGCCGTCCATAATGTAGTCGATCACCGGCTGTGGAGTATAGAACTCTCCCAGGGCTTTGCGTGTCTCGGGGTCGAAGTAGCGCTGGTAGAGGTTCCCAAGTGGGTCCCCTTCGATTCGCGAGAAGTCGAACTTCAGCACGGCGAACGAGACGTTTGCGATAGCACGGCTGAAGCGTTCCCGAGTAGCAGGGGTGACACGAGATACGTCTGTCCCTTCCTCAGCGACCTCTCGGAATCGGTTGTAGGGGTTCTCGTGCTGACTGGCGGTCTGCTCACCGTAGCCGTCGGTCCACCAGATGAAGATGTCGTCCTCAAAGAGGCTCTCGACGAGCTGGTTCCGCATATCTTCGATCATGCCGTTCGCCGCGATAGGGTATGCGTCGAGAGTAATGGTTCCGCTGAAGCCACCAAGTTCGTCAAAGTATCGTCGGAGACCCTTCTCGGTGGGGAAGAAATCGTGGTCGTCTGTGGCTTTCGCCAGTAGTAGCCGAGCGAGAAGGGCGTGCCCGGACTCCAGGCAGAACATGAAGTCACGGAGAGACTGCTTCCCGTCAATAAACGAGTCCCACGAATCAGGAGTCTCGTCGGGTTCGCTCGCGTAGCTCGCCTCCCAGAAGTCGTACGCTCCTTCGACGAACTTCGCGTGCTGCTCGTCGCGTAGCTCCTCCAGTAGGTCCATCATCGCCGTGACGAGGCTGGCGAAGGGACTACCCTTCTCTAAGCGGAAGGTGTCGAAAAAGTGGTCTCGACCAAGTTCACCATCGAGTTCGACTTCATCGAGACCATCGAGGTACCGGCTGACACTCTCCGGGTCTGTAACGTCCCAGGCCGGTTTCTGAAGTGCCGACCCGATATCAGCCGCGTCACTCTCCGTCGCCTCTTCGAGTGAGATTGTGAGGAGACGCGCGCGGTTCTCTCGTCGGTAGAGCCGAAGTTCCTCTCCGTTCGTCAGGACACCGTAGTCGGCCTTCAGCTCGTCAACGTAGTGAAACAGCTGGTCCTCGTGTGGAGCGAGATCTCGGCCGGTGGTCTTGAACTCGTAGACGGCGGTGACCGTTTCATTTGAGTCAAGCGTCACATAGTCGGGGCGTCGATTGTCAGGGAGAGTGAACTCACTTCGGAGGTCGGTACCTGCGCCCTTGTAACCAAGAAGAGTGTAGAAGTCCTCGTTGAGGAAGGCGTTCTCAACGTCCTTCTCGCTCATGTCGTCATCAAGTCGAGCCGCGACTCCATGAAGTGAATCGAGAATGGCCGATGTGTCGGGCATATTTCGTCCCGAGACAGTCATCCAATAAAAGTCATGTGTTGGGTACTCATTCGAGAGGTGGACGGAGGTCGCGTCGTCGGAAATCTCCAGTTCCACCCTCGTCGAACTTGATGCGGAACAGCGCTCCGTCGCGGTCGTCTCCTGTGGTCCTCGATGCGTCGTCCTGTATGACTTTGACCACAGTTCCGTGTCTCCCGTGGTGCAAGTCGTGGTCGGGATCGGCTTCGTCGGGAATATCGACTCGAACCCGGTCCCCCTTGGCGATACGGTTCATGGACAGAGAGTAACGACCCTACTGCTTCACTCCTCTCGTCTGCGTACAGAGCTGAGGTTGACCTCGGCACCTCAATGAAGTTCCACCATCACCGATCAGGGGATGAGTGGAGCGTCCTCAGTATTCGGACAGGATCTCCGACTTCTTGTTTTCGAATTCATCGCTACTTATCACACCATCCGACTGTAATTCGCTCAGCTCTCTCAGTTTGTCAGCCGAGCTTTGGTTCAAACTATCCGGTTCATCGTCTTCGTGGTCACTTTCCATGACTCCGGCTGTCTTCCGTATAACTACACCTCGCTTAGCTTGCCGTCTCTTCTTGAATGTGTCATGTTCCATCGCGACTCCGAAAGGTGCAAGAAGAGTCATCAGGAGACCGATACTGACGGTCTGCCACACGAATCCTCTCGTGTCCGACTGCGGATGGAAGTTACAATGCGGGCAACGTTCGATATTTCTATCCACTTGTTCCATGCACTTCCGACAAACGAATATCGTCTCCAATTCGGGACCGTCGCTTCGGGGGTCATATTCGACTTCTGGTTCAAATTCCTCGATCTCCCCGCCGTTGAACTCGCGGCTGTAAGCTTCGATATGATGGCTTCCTCGCTCAACGTCTTCCCAAGTGGCCCGTATTACAGGAATCGAGTATTCACCATCGGCAGTCTGTATCGAGATTCGGCTAACTCCTGCGACTCCGATCCAGTTCGACCCGAGTAAGGATGCTTTGTACGAACTACCCTGAATGACTCCATGAGGAATGCTTACCACACGGTCGGTTTCTTCCTCGCCGATCAGGAGAATCACTCGTTTGTCCGTGATTATCAAAATCGTTCCTCGGGACTCACTTGGTGAATAGTCCGGGATGTTCGGTGGATCACCTCGGACGCCTTCGCTCCGATTAAAGAAAACAAACTGAACGCATTCGTCACGAGAGAGTACAGCAACAGGTGGGGTCGAGTTTAGAAACCCAAGTGTGTTGTCTAATATCCCACGCTTTACCGAAGAATGCTGCGCTGAATTTGCTATTTTCTCCGCCCGTTCTCCGAACTGCTTCTTTGCTTCTCCCATATCTAACCTACCAGTACCCATACATTCATTTTCACAAGTACTTTTCGTCGATGAATATGTACCGAGTCTAAGTGTGGCTCAACGTCACTTGGCTGGGGGCCAACATAGTGGGTTTTAAGTACCAACGAGTTGTCTAATGAGTATCCACGGCTGAAAGAAGCCAGATTTCGGCGCTCTACGCTCGACATACCGCGCCCTCGGCGCGGGAGTCCGGCCAATCATTTCGGCCTTTCGAGCCGATGACACGGGTTCAAATCCCGTACCGAGCACTTTCACGGCTTCTACGCGCTGTTTCCGGCCTACTCAGGAGTTTCACCAAATGCACCCGTTAGGCCGATGCGATAACTCGGAAGTACCACCCCGACGCCGTCCCGTGGTTTTAAAAGAGTCAGGCCGAAAGAATTCTAGTTCTAGCCATACGGAGACGCGATAACCTATGGCAAACCTACCAGAAGACATCAAGCTCGTACCAAAACCCGCAGAAAAACAGTTGAACCAGCGCCAGCTACTCGACTACGAAACACACCGAGAAACCTACCTCGAATGGCTCTACCACCTCGGGAAGAACCCCGATCAAGCCGAGGGCTACAGCCAATCTACAGTCAAACGTGACGCCTACCGACTCGACCAGTTCTACCGCTGGGTCTGGAGCCAAGAAGACGGCTACACCACCTCAATTACACACACGCACGCGGGCAACTATATCGATCACTTGGCGTACGGTGAGAACAGCAACTCCCACAAATCCAAGTGCCTGAAGGCGTTGAAACGGTACTTCAAATGGCGGCACCACGAACGCAGCAGCGAGCTCTGGAAGCCGAAACGCAGCTTCTCCTCTGAACCTACGCAGCCACAGAACTACCTCACTCTCGAAGAGCGTCAAAAGGTACGTGAAGCCGCATTAGAGTACGGCAGCATACCGGCCTACAACGATCTGAGTCCTGAGGAGCGTGATCGGTGGAAGGCGTATATCGCCCAGCGGTTGGATAAGCCGAAGACCCAGGTCAAACCCAGTGATTGGCAGCGGATGAACAGCTGGAAAATCCCGAGCATGGTAATGGTCTCACTCGATGTAGGCCTACGACCAGTCGAAGTCGAACGAGCAGTCGTCCAATGGGTTGACGTTGAGAATGCCGTGCTCCGGATTCCGAAGCAGGACTCCGCGAAGAACCGGGACAACTGGACACCCGCATTACGCAGAGACACCGCGAAAATATTGAGCCGCTGGCTGGATGAACGCAGCCAGTACAGCAAATACAACGACCGAGATGAGTTGTGGTTGACCCGGTATAGCAACCCGTACGGCAGCAGCTCGCTCAAACGGATACTCGAAAGCCTGTGTACTGAGGCCGGTATTCCACACCGGAACGACGACTCCACAAGCAGCGAACGAGGAATGTCCTGGTACGCCATCCGCCACAGCGTCGGCACCTACATGCGCCACGCAGAAGACCTCAAAGCCGCCAAAGAACAACTTCGACACAAATCAGAAATAACCACAATGAAATACGACCATGCACCCGTCGAAGAACGCAGAAACGCACTCGACCACATGTAATTCGGTTTTTCCTATTGCCAGTCGATTTTGAATCTCACCTGATCAGAGATAGTTCCAGTCTTCTGGAGTGCATCTCCTAATTTGCTCTGACGGATTTGCTTCCCTGTGGTGGCTCTCACTTTTAGTCGATATACCACCGATCCAGACGTATTCATATTTGTTGATTGTAATGCAAGTAGTAATGCGGTTTCAAGGTTAATTGAGAATGATCCGGGGCTTCGACGCCACTTTTTCACGCTCCATTTTCTTTCCTCCTTTGCAGTTATTTTCTTCCTTGCCGTTTTCCCAATATGGCCGCTACCACCCACTTGTGCGAATGCTGCGTTTAGGAAGATACCAAAAATTGGGTTCACGTTCCCTGCAGCGAATTTAGCAGTTTCTATTACCAACGGTTTCCCCCACTTTGGAACCAGTTGCTTGAGACGACTTGAGCCGCCTCTAAGTACATTCGAATCGCGTATCTTAAACTCGGTCTCAGCAGAACTGATTCCGCTTACCTCCTCCACAGTTATCGATAAATCCCGAAGAACCGGAGAGTAGTACCCACCTTTCTTATCATCAAATGAATAGATAGTACATACTTGCAGATGATTCCCGTAGACACCAGCCATCGGTTTGTTCAGATAACCGACCGACAACGCCAGTCCTACATCGTTATCTACCACTCCTGACCGTTCTCGAGAATAGATCACTCTAATATATTTTCTAGCTCGTAATCTCGTGCCTCTAACACCACATCGCCATCCCACTCATCTACTACACAATCCGGCATGAGTTCATGGTTTGTATAAAACTCGGTTAGCAAAAGATTCCTGTCTCGCAGGTAACCAACTGTCTCTTGCATACCCTTTTCTGGGAAGAAGACCTGAACGTTTAGAGAGAGGTCCTCTGACCCATCTCTTCCAACTACATCGTATAGAAAATCGACTCTATGCGCTGATTCATTGGTTTCCCGATCGTAGAGGCAGATAGCAGAATTATTTGTCTCCTCACGGCTTTCGACATATGACTCCGTCTCATCCAAAATGGCTTCAAATTGGGCTGACTCACGGGCTTCTCTAATATACTCCGTTGGATCGTCTACCTTCTCAGCCCGCATATCAACCGCCATAAGTACTACTGGACATGCAAACTTTTATACGTTGGCCCCAATTTAGCCGGCTGGAATTGACAGAAAGCTATATTGCTACCTTCATCTCTCCTCCAAATCCCAAAGCAAAACCCATACTCTCTCAGCCAACAATTCTGTTACACCTGCAATCATATACAGCCTGCGCTGGAATTCAGTCAGAATCGACAGTAATTCCGTCACAAGCCATATTGGATGCGTCCATCATTATAACTCAATAACTGGCAGAGAGAAAATTATTACTGTCTATAATCTGCCAACCATAGGAATAGGTCAGCTTGACAGCACTTTTTCGATGGCTTGGTCTCGAAGGCAACGGGAGAGATATGCCAGAAAAATTGCTCTCTCAACTGAGTTGAGCTGGCTGTAAGCTTCTTGAAACCGTTCTGAGTCCAGCTGATTTGCGGAGCCTTTCAGGATTGAGTCGACCAGCTCTATCAAATCCTCTTCGCTGTCCTGAGCAGGGAATTTGTTGAAAATCTCATCTACTGTGTTAGTCACGGTTTGGCCGCCTCGAGTGTCTTATTCTGGCGTGTGAAACTTTTAATTCTCTCCTAGCACCGGCTATGCTAGAGTACTTAACCATGAACCGACCCGTTTCTCGACTTTCTTCAGTCGAATACCGGGTACTGGAGCTCTGCACCGGGTAATTCGGATTCGAAAACCACGACGTACGTCGGGTACTCGATTTCAAGGAACTCTTCAACGCTGATATCGTTGTACCTGACTGTGGAGTTGAACCGATAGCCACCCAAATCCTTTCGTGAGAGATATTTCCGGTCTCGGCCGTGGATGCTGATTTCACAGTACGGATGCTCCAACTGTTCACCGGTACGTAGATCGTATTCCCTGATCTCAGGGTTCAATAGCACCGAGAGATCTTCTTGTTCGATTCCGAAGTCGGTCATCCATCTCTTCAGTGATTTCAGCTGGTGGCGTGCCGCCCATTCAGCAATAGAGTAAACACCTCCATGTCCGCAGAAACAACACCGCAAATTCACACTACCCCCGGCAGACCAAGCTTCGGATGGAAGAACAAGGACAGCAGAACCTCATCAACACAAGATCGAAAGGTACGAGTCTACAAAATAGTGCTTATTTGGTAATTTTGTGGGGGGAATAGTATTGACGCCTTCATCAGTTCAATCAGTACCTTCAAATCAGGTACCTTACACTAGTGCGGCGTGGGGACTACACGCCAGCCCAGAGCATCAGTTGATGAAGTTCTCTCCACATTTCGTCACTCAGCACGTCTCGGAGTAGTTCTCAATGCCCTCCGGCCTACGCATCTCATTTCCTGACTAACCGGGATTGAGCGAGCGAACGACGGAGGAGTCACACTCGACGATATGTCTGACCAATGGAGGAGTAGTGCTTCGCGAGATAGACCAGAGCAAGATCACGTGACTCCGGTGAGTCGGGGAAGTCGTCCTCGATAGTCCTCTAGGTCATTCAGCTAGACCAGCAACCCCAACCACGACTATACTGAACGTGAGTAGCAAGAGACGGACTTACCGCGGTCTGTCGACGCTGGTAACGCTCTGCGTCATGTCGGCAGACTAAGCCCCAGTTCCTCTTAATAACTTATAGCGAATCAGAGGATCCCACCACTCGGAACTGCAGAGGCCGACTGGCCACAAAAAGACGGCTAATCGGTAAGGAGTGAAGAATTGACGAATTCATCCTTGATGAAGACGACGCGAATTCCTAATCCTTTAGTCGGTCACGGTTACAGTACATTCTCTCTATTCTCAGCAGCGACAAAGAAACTCGAATGACGGGGTTACCATCTCAAGGCATGCCTATTAACCCCCACACCGTCGTTTCGGTCTCTATTGGCAATCCTGATTGAATCGGCCTACACGATACGCTCCAGTAGAACATCTGGAGGTTACGTGCTTTGAATCTGTACAAATTCTATTCACTTGAATTGGCCTCACGTAGATTTTCAACCACCTCTGGAAGGTGTCGAACGCGGTAATACATGAGCATTAGGCGGAACACCCACAGAGCATTGAACAAAGCGAGTAATCTCAAGACTTCGTCTTGGAACTCCGAGTAATCTAGTTCAGCTACCGGGTCACCACGGTCAAAGAACTCGATTCTGTTCTCTATCGGATTCACTATGAACTCCCCGTGAACAATCGAGTTCCGAAGCTCCCGATCAATACCGTCGGCAAGCTCGTTGAAACGGTTGAACTTCTTGCTCTGTAATTTCTGGAGTAGATTATTCAATCCCATCTTCGACAATGCTTCATACGTCTCCTCTCGGCCGCTGACGATCTGTAGAACCGCGATGAACTGAGGGAGGATGTCTCCAACAAGCTCAGCCAATTTATGATACATATCGGCGTACTGCCGAGCCTCGTTGGCACTTGAAATTTCAGAATGTTCCTCAAGATAGTCGTAATATTCCGTGAGAACCGGATTAAATAACCGCTGTAACATCATCTGCTGAGAACCATTTTCCAACCCGTCAAAGAATTCCTTGACGTCACCCGCCTGACCGGCTTCTACGATCTCCTTCGCAAACTCATCAAGTAAATCAAAGTAGTTGGCGTGCCCGAGTTCTTTCATCCCTTCACGGTTAACTTCGAGAGATGACCGAAGCTGCTCGGTAATGAATGTCAAACCACTATCGAACTCCTGTCGATCATCGGGCTCCATCATGTACTGTTCGATCACGTCGCTTTGGAGGTCGAATATGGCCATAACCGTCTCGTCCTCTGATTCTGCAGCCATCGCATCTCGGAACCCAGTGAGAAACCCCGCTATCCGCTCAGAGAATTCCTCCTCAAACTCATCTGGTTCACTTGCTCTAGCACCGCTAAACAAGTCTAGACCCAACGTTCTTCCCAGCGCCTCTGGAACTGCCTCGGTAAATTCTTGTGAGAGATCTTGAATCTCCTCGTCTGAGAGGTCTGTAAAGTTCTCTGAATCGTTTGAGTCCTCAGTCATCTTTGCCGGAGTCTTTAGTTGGGCACAACAAGGTGCTTTTGAGTGTAGTCAATTTCCTAGTGAGGCAGCAGGTTGGTAAGTTCTTGCTCCGTCCGTAGTCTCCAAGAGATACGTCTGGATTTCGGGGAAGGTGTTGCTCTGTTGGCCGAATAGGAACGCGAGGCCCGCTGGGACCGCCATGAAGAGGTGTATTGTAGATATGGCAGATAGTTCATTCAATACCGATTGAACCTTTTGGCGAAACACATGTGCAGTATGTGCGGCCTCTGAAGCACTCAGTACCGACCCGCTGTCATCGCCAAGCGAGAGTTCAAGAACACCGCCGAAATTAGGAAGCGATGATTTGGATCTCCCGACAGCTGCGTCTACATCATTCGTGACACTGACCAGAACGGCCAAGTCAGAACCAGTAATGTCATTCACATGAAAGTCGATCTCCAATCCACTGTCTTGCTGATCGGTATGGACGTTCCATGGACAATGCTGGCCTGCGCTGTGTTGCAGCCACGTCGCATCGATCCCTCTCGTCGTTCGCAGGCATCGTCCAAGTGCGAACACGGCTGGCAAGTGAGCCTGTCCGCGGACGCGCAGAGATCTCCCGGGAGCAGATTCTTCCACAAGGTCGATGACTCTCTGGAGTCTGGGGAGAAGCCGTCGATTCCAGCGATAAGACGTTGGAGGACCGTCTGTGAAATACGATGACCAATCTATGGTAATCGCTGGCTGAGATGCATAGGAGGGGGGAGCGTACGTATCGAGAGATACGTCGAGCGGGTGGTCCGTATCAAGTCGTTCATGGTTGAGACGAACCCGTTCAGAGAGAACGGCCGTGGCGACGTCATCGGCTGCTGCTGGCTCCGCTGTAGACCCCAGCTTAATCATGTTCCAATCAGAGAAGTCAAGCAGTGTAGGGGATTTAGAGAGGATTGCGTTCGCGTCATCATAGTCAATTCCGGGACAGAGTGCGACTACCACGAAGAACTCTTCTTCGTTCTTCCACCGATTATGAAGGCCCGGGAGTTCCAGTTCGAGAATGATTCCAGAATCGACAACGTCCCCACTTACCAGTACAACACCACCGGCGAGTTCAGGATTCTCCACCTCTAACACTTCCCTGATCTCGGACTGCGTTGGCTCGGTACGCAGATCGGAAATATCCTGCCAAGTCCGTATCCCATGCTCGTGTAACGACGTGACGAGCGCTTCAGCGATGTCAGCTTGGCTCCTTCGGTAGCTGACGAACATTTTTCCCGTCGGGTTAGTCATAGTCGGTCACCGTTGATCTGAAGAGATGGTTACTCGTATCTCACTGACTATCTTCCGGTTCGTCCTCCGGGTTCGCACGATGGAGTTCTTCGAAGTCGCCTTCGCGGTGGAAAACGTACACGTTCACGGAGAGGTCATCGGGTGGTGTTCCGCCGACAACGACGAGGATTGGATCGGGGCAGTGGTAACTCTCGTTCGTTGCGATGGACACCATCTCGTCTTGGTCGTCATCACTTGCTTCCGGTGGCGCGGCCGGGTGATAATGCCACTCACCGAGATACTGGATGCCGAGGCGTTCGTTAGCCGTTTTGAGCCATTCATCTACTTGCTCGGTTCCCCGGTGAAAGGTCGTCGGCCCGTGAGCCGAATCGCTCGGCGGATCTGTCGCCCGAACAACGAGCGCTCCACTCCCCGAGAAGTACGTCCCCGCTAGAATCCCGCCGGTTTCCACCCCTCCTGCTTCGGTACACAAGTTTTTCACAGCGGCGAGACGATTCGCCGGGAGTCTCACAGTAATCGACGAGTTTGCGGATGTCCACTCTATCGCGTCTTGGAATGGCGGCTCGGCTTCAGACACAAGTGGTACTTCGCCTTCTGCTTGGGTTTCAAGAATAGTGAGGTCGGATTGTCCGTGCCCGAGGTCTATTGCTTGGTTGAGGAGGCGAGAGATCGTCCCTGCCCACGTGGTCACTCGGTCCATCCGAACGACGGACGCCGGGTGCCAACAGCCAACTCGTTCCGGCACAGCATCCTCGCCATGCGACCACTCTAATCGTTCTTGGAGCAGCCACGGTTTGAGTGCCTCCCGGAAGCGATCATGTGGGAAGGCAGTATCGTACGTAGAATAGACGAACAGCCGGTTACCGCGTCGTCCCATTGAGGCGGAGGTGAACAGCGTCGAGTGCTTCCACGGGAAGCGGCGAAGTGCTTCCAGCACGGCGTTCGACCCAGTGCAATCGATAACAATCTCTGATGAAGCGACTGCATCCCGTGATTCGCCGGTCGGTGGGAAATCCTCGGTTATCGCTTCGACGCAGGCGTGCGGGGAGAGTGACTGAAGTCGCTCAGCGAGCGCGGTGGCTTTCTTTTCGCCAACGTCGGAGAGCGTCAGCGTGTGTCGCGCGAGATTCCCGATTTCGAATGTTTCACCATCGATGAGCGTCAACTCCTGAACACCTCCTCGTACAAGGCATTCCGCAAGTGTACTTCCCAACGCGCCAGTCCCAATGAGAAGTACCTTCGTCTCAGAGAGAGGCTTCGACAGCGATCCACGCCGTGCGAGTTGGTCGTGCGCCCAGTTCTCCGAGTCCAGCCATTGAATCTCCCTGTTCACTAAATCGACCCGGGCAAGGATTTCGCGGTTTCGCTCGGTATTCCGATATCCACCGACGTGCTCGACTGGTCGTTTGAGACTAAGAAGCTTGACAGCCTGCCACCGGATGAGAGCGTCAGGGCCACCAATCTCTTCGGGAATCGGAAACCCAATGAGTAGGATTTGAACATCTTCCTCCGTGACAGTTGAGCTGACCTTTCCCATGAGTTCGTACAGCTCAATGGGAGCATCTTCGAAGACGTTCTCCAGTGCACGCCATGTTCCTGGTGCTTCCCAGGGTGGTTCGAACGGTGTCGAATCGAGGCGAATCCAAGCTCCTGGGAATACGTCCTCGGTATTGTCCTTGATGTAGTCGCCCCACTCGGGGTGATGAACGACGTGACCGTCCTGATCTCTAAATTGTCCGGTGGCGAGTGTTCCCGTGGGCTCGGCTAACTGGCGAAGTTCGACAGTGCCCCATGATTCGCTAACTGATTCCCAGTCTTCGAATGAGTCGTAGGTCTCGTTGAACGCGAGCGTTCGATTCGGGGCTGCTCCGATATCGAATTCTGGCACTTCATACGGATCGCCTGGCTGCTGAAGGTTTCCGTGCGCGGCAGTCTCCAACCACGCGAGGGCTCTCTCTAGGTGCCACCAGAGCCGTTCGTCAGGGTCGTATGGTTCGGCAATTGCACCTGACCGGCCAAGGATGTGGCCGTATTGAGAGACACAGATGTTCCCCCTCCGCCACGGCTCATCTTCACTACCGGGGTGGTTCCGTCGTTGATGGGGGAAGGTTGCGGTGATGCTATTTTCCTGAGACGGATGAATCTCGATTGATCCCCACGGATAGGTATCTTCGATCAGGACATACCAGTCGGTCTCTCGTGGAACCTGCGTGTCCGCTGGGAGGTCGGTGAGGCGAAGCTGGACCTTGAGTATCCATTTACGCCCGTCCTCTTGCTGTCGGAGGTCTTCACGCACCGTGACTGCGTCGAGTTTGTCAAGCGCATCTACTGCTCGCGTTAGTTCCTTAGGAGGCATACGTTAGTTCAGCAGTGGATTAGGCGAATCGCTGGTCGGAAACACTAGTAGATCCTGACGAAGAGCGGAACTGTGAAGAATGACGCTCGCCGTCGCTGTCGTCGTCATCGCTCCCGTACGGTGGGAATTCGTCTCCGAGAAGAGAGTGCCACAAATCACGGGAGGTAGACGGATCTTCCTCATCGAGGGCCTGCCGGGCGACCTCGGCGGCTTCAACGATGTTCTCGTGGAACGCAGCGAAATCTTCGCCATCGATGCGGGCCAAGACGTTGTTGTCGGGGAGGCCCCTGGCTCCGAGGAATGGTGTTTCCTCGTTCTGTGCATGGGCGGCGTAGCGCTGCGCGATGTCTTCGAAGGTGAGGGTTACACCTTCTGCAACGCTCTCGATGTCGTCCGGACAGCACCAGCCGACGATGTGCTCAAGGGGGTAGCCCTTTGGGCGCTTTGGCTCTGAGACTTGGGTCCGCCGCCACCACTTGATGGTCTTCACGACGTTGACGTAGTGCTTGTTGGTGCGGGCGTTCTTGTCGATGGTCCAAGCGGTGGTGTAGAGTGGGTGGGTTTTCTCCCAGATTTCGAGTTCGCGGTCGGGGATGTCGAGCGGATCGACTTTCCACTCGTCGCTTTTCGTGCCGGGTTCGAATCCGAGCCCTTGCAACAATTCTTCGGTCTGTCCCATGTCCAAGGCTGCATCGACTGACAGTGATCCGATGGAGCCGTCTGGGCCTATCGCGTCCTGCATCGCTTCACTGGGTGCGGCGGTCAACACGAGGTCGAGTTCGACGCTCTCTTCGTCGATTTGGTAGGCTCGGTGTTTCCGCTCCCATTGCCCGCTGTAGTGTTCCTTCAGGAAGGGCTCGCAGTTCTCCATCGCTTCGGCGGGAGAATGGTCGTTCTTGTCGAGTTTCGTAACGAGAATAATGTCCACGTCGGATTTCTCGTCTCCAATTGGCTTCACGGCAGTCCAGCGTCGATAACTACCCTGGAGGAAATCTCCGACGTAGTACTCACTCATCGTGTCGTCCTCATGCAACCGCTCACGAAGCGTCTCGTGGCCGTCCTTGTAGTCCTGCTTGTTCTCTTCTGTCGGACGGATATCCGATAGGAATTGCTTGAAAAGGGACGGGAGAGTAGCCATATCGAATCCATGTACTGTCTGTAAAAATATGTAGCGGGAGTAGGGTGAAAGTGAAGAGGTCTACAATTCAGAAGTGGGAAACGAGTCGATAGCGGTTGATTCTATCCACCAACTCGGCGCTCAATTGATTAGTACCCTTTCTACGGCTTCGAATACGGTGTCAAGACTAACCGGGACGGCAAATGCCAAGAATATTTCACCAAATCCAAGCATGCGGAATGTCAGTAGATGCGTGTGAGGACACGTTGCCGTTTCTTGCAGCTACGGCATTCGCCGCAAGCGGCGTTCGATGCTGTACAGGAGTGAGTCCACCCGAGGAGTGATTCAGGTGGGTTCGCCTCGCGTACGAACTCCTCTGTTGTTCTATCGATTGCAGGAGTCTCAACCCTGAGATTGCCTTCCTGAAAGGAGAGTAGTGAATCCATCAGTTCGAAGAATTTTGCCTGTCCGTCAGCATGGCTCTGATCGTCGGCAACTGCTCCAACAAGCAATCGATCTGCACCTCGACGGACGACATCCATTGCTACCAGTGTGATTACGAGCTGATTTCGATACGGCCACCACTCTGGAGCATCACCGAGGTCGATTCCCTGTCGTCCTGCCATTGTGCCAGCACCGAGACTCTGGCAGTCCACTTGGATTACTTTGTGGTCCAGACCAAGCTGACCAGCGATTTGTGATGAAGCTTGAATCTCCGCATCCGCACAGCATTGCCCGTAATCAACTGTCACCGTAAGATCCGGTTGGTGTGTATACGCGAGTGTCGCAGAATCCAGCCCGCCTGATAATAGTAAGACGGACTCAGACATACGCCCTCCAAATCGCATTGAAAATCGCTGACGACAGATCCTCGTACACCTCGCACCCAGAGCCGCTAATCATAGTCTCACTACCGGTTTCGAAATCGTTCGCGTAACCGACGACTGGAATCCCAGTCTTCCGAGCATATCCCAACTCAAAGTGTGTTCCCGAGTCTAAATGATCCAACAACGCAAACACCAGATCCGCTCGTTCAATTGCCTCCAGATCTTGTTTCGCCACCTCCTCAGCACTGTCGTAGTCGGCTGCTCGTCCGAAATCGTGAACGGGAGAAATCACGTTGGCTCCCTCGCTCTCCAAGATGTGTTTGACCTCCTCGACGACGTACCGCTCTCCAATGTCAAAGAACGGTCCTGCCAGATAGATTGTCGGAGGAGTAGCGTCTGGTGAGATGAACGTTGATGAAGCACTATTGGTTACTGTTCCGATAAGTTCTCTGGAAATCGGCAGGTGACGGTGTCTACAGTAGTATGCTGTCGCCTTCGACGCTGTCAGTGCCGCGTCTACAGCAGCTTCGCCATTTTCTGCCCACTCTCCAGCAAAGACAGCACTGAACACATCCCCGCTTCCAATTCCCCAAACGGACTCCGTTTGAAAAACTGGGATTTGAGTCGTCGTGCTGGCTGTTTTGACGAGTGCCCCTCTCGCGCCTCGCTTAAGGACGACCACGTCCGCACCAGTCGTGCCTGCCATGAGGTCTGTGAGAATCGATTCTACGTCGTCCTCTCCAGCCAGCTGCTCGGCTTCGTGGCGGTTCAGAACGAGAGCAAGCTCATCGGCAGTTGAGCCGTTTGAGTCGAATGGAACCGGGTCTGCGGACTGAGGATCGTAGACCACGCGTTCGCCGGAGACGATAGCAGTCCCTTCAACGAGTCCGAACCGCAGGACAGCGTCACCATTAATTCCTGATAGCTTGCGACCATAATCAGGTGCGTCTGGTGGAGAAAGCGTAGGATGCGAGTGGTTATGCAGGTAGTCGAAGGTGACTGTCTCAGGTATCTCAGTTGTATGGATGTCGAAATTAAACGTAGCTGCGTAGGTCTTGAGTGTCTCTATGTCTTCAGCGGCGATGCAGGTGTGGAGTTGGTTCCGGGAAGAGACGATGCCCTCAGTAGCCGCAGCTGCTCGTACCCCTGAGCCGAAGAACGCTGAGTCGGAAGGGAACTGACACAGCTCGTGGTACGCGCCACCCGTGATTATCATTCGTCTATGGAGCCGTTCCGGATATTAACCGTACAAGAGTCCGGTGTTACGTCACGAACCTCTGCCCTGTACGACTTGCCTTCATCAATACACTCGCTGAGCAGTTCCGCCCATGGATCAGGAACGTTACCGACTCGGCTGCCGTCAGCCATGACTACAACTACCTCTTCGGTAGTCGCTTCGACTAGAAGGGAGAGTTCTGGGTGAAGCTGGTCTTGCACAGCCGTGTTAATGAAATATAAGTTGAAATTATGGTTTAGAAGGCACTTATTCGTTACCCGGACTTCGCATTTTCCCCCCTCGATGTCGAGAATCCGGGCGCGGTACTGTCGGCCCTCCTCAATACACTGCTTCAATGTGTCAATCCACGGTTCAGCGATTGCACCGATAGTTCGGCCCTGCGAATCTACGACACAGACCACCTGCTCTCGGAGGCATACCGAACAGATATCGCCTTCAGTTGCATCTCCCAGCGGTTCTGGGTTTGGCGAGTGGAGAAGCGCCGATTCCGCAATTAAGCACTCGTCCTCCTCTTCTTCATCATCCTCATCGTCATTATCATCCTCCTCTTGGTCCTCTTCGTCGTCCGTCTCGTCTTCTTGGTCTCCTTCCTGCTCTTCCTCACGATCTTGCTGACCGTCCACTTGTTCATCTCTTCCAGAATTGGGCTCTTCGTGTTCGTCGTCCGTACCTGGGTCTGTCCGTTCCTCCTCCTCGGCCCCCTCGTCACCTACCGGATCGTCTGGGCTCTCTATTTCTTCCTTCTCACCGTTGTCATCTTGTGGCGTTTCCTCTTCACCAGTCTCTGAACCATCGTCCTCAGGTGCACCATCAGTATCTCCTCCGGGACCAGCTACTGGTGCACCACCGCCTCCACCACCCCTTGGCGGTGAGTCGTCTGGAGTCTCTTCTGGTTCGTCGGTTGAATCATCCGACTCATCAGTCTGGTCTCCAGTCGTCTCTTCCTCAAGCCCTGACCCAGGGGCAGGAACACTATCTGGTTCATCCTGACCAGACCCCCCAGTATCTCCTCCTGATTCACCACCTCCAGACGGTCGATGATAACCGCCGCTCCCTCCGCCCATAGTGTTGAATCGTTCGTAATTTAAAGCGCTTAAGAGTAACGAAAATAGCTATGAATAGCTCACCCAAACTACATCGCATATGAATGAACTCGGCTTCTGAAACTAGCCTTACCAAATCATCCCTATCTTCTTCGTCAAGGTGGAGAATGTCGCGGTGAATCCTCGAAATCATCCCGGTTACGTTTATACCCATCCCAACCTTCCGAACTTATGTCAACTGGCCTCTAACTTCTTGGAGGCCGGCACCAGCCTTGATCGCTCAATTATGAGACAGAATATTCAAATATACGGATATTGCTCGTCTATTTCATGCCGATAAACAAGAACTGGTCCAAGGCGACAAAAAAGCATATCGAAGCGAATGTGCCGGCAAAGGGCGGTGTCTATGAACTGAAATCGTTCGGAGAACAAGTCTACGTTGGAAGCAGCCGGAATCTGCAGGAACGTCTGCTAACCCATCTCGAAAAACGAAGCCCGAACAAGTACCGCTTCGAAACTGCAGGATGGCTTCAAAGTCATCAGAAGCTCGAACGAAAACACTACACTCGGTTTGTAGACAAATACGGCAAACCACCACACTGGAACGACAGACGACCCTGACACCCATCGGGAAGTCATTGCTGACAGTTTCTGATCGATATCGTACTCGGAGTCTATCCTTTGTTTTCTGGCGGAGAGTGAAAATATGGAGAACGCAGAACAGCGTTTAGTCGTTACTTGGAAATAACCCTTTCAGAGGCCTGTGGCTGGAGCCTATCGGGGAGAGACCGGGCCTGAGATAACCCTCTGGGTTCGGTGGTTCAGAACCCTGGCCGAACCCTATTTTTGTAGTCTCCTTTGTCGTTGTTCGAGGCTGTGGTGTGCGGACTGGAAGATGATGGATCCGAAGAACAGTTCGTAGGGTGCGTAGAGATACTGTTTGATCTGGGTGAGTGGTTGAAGGGTTTTCTGAGCATATGCTGCGGTAAGGATTTCTTGTAGCGGAGGGAGATCGGCTTCTCCCGGGCTGGTGTCTTGTGTGCGTTGGTGCTTCAGTTTCTCGAGTTCGAGTTTCTGTAGGGCGGATTTGAGGTGGTGACTGCCGACTGTGTGGGCGGCGTGATCATCGGCTTTTTGTTCTATCTCTGGGTAGCCGCGGAATACGAGCAGGGTGTTTCGGCCGAGGAATAATAGTGAAAATATTCCGGCGAGGAGGTTTGCTGCCCAGTCCCGGTTCTGGATGTGGTAGGCTTCGTGGGCTATGATTGCGTCCAGTTCCTTCTCGTTTAGTAGATCGACCATTGGCTGGTTGACGGTGATGAAGTGTTTGAGGCCGAAGAATAGTGATCCAGAGTATGCAGCGGGGAAGCCACCGTCCTCTATGATTGCAGCATCGACCCTTCGAGGTACTGCTTCGGATCGCAAGGTTTCGCCGTGTTTGAGTTCTGAGTTTAATTGTAGTCGGGAACGAGCATGGTTTGCTACGCTGTAGATCCACATTCCGAGGAAGATGAGTACTGGTGAGAGGAGGATGGTATATATCGCAGTTGTGTAGTTGAGCGGGCTCCAATCTGGGGTCTCGGATGAAGCGAGGGATTTGGCCGCGGACGAGTAGATGTTCTCCGTGGGTTGGGATGAGAGAAATGCTGGGAGGAAGGAAGAGTTGGTAAGCTCGAGAGTGAGCTGGTTGAGTGAGATGAGGGTCCCTGTCACGATAAGGGCAGTTGTAGTTATGTAAGCGGTGAGGGCGGCGTAGGCCAGCGTTCTATTTTCGAACCAGCTTGGTTCGCTTTGCTTCAGATTCTGTATCAGAAAGTTGCAGCCTCTGCAGACGTATCCGATGCCTGTGAACAGCGCCAGTATCGTAGTGACGATAAATACCCAAGAGACTATGGGTTGGAGGTACGCGGCCAGCAGGAAGTGAGGAGTCAGCCAACTTGTAAAGAGAGGGAATACGAAGAACGCCATGCTGAGGAATGGAATCAGGGTTAGTGCGGTCGGCCAATTTACAGATTTGGATTGGCTCAAAGAGGTTTGAGCGAGGTAGAGTCCACCGACTACTACCAGGGAGAGAGGCAACGAAACTTTGAGCAGGAAGTTGTCAACGAATAAGGCGAGTCCGGCAACCCAGACGAGGGAGAATCGAGAGAAGGTTGCGATCTGTGAGTAGCGGTCCCATTTGATGGATTCGATTCTGGCGTCTTCAGGTATCTTGAGCCGGAAGCTGGTATCCGAGTTGAGTCCATATCCACCGGAGATTATATCTAAGCCAATCTGAGCGAGGAATCCGATGCAGTAGTAGAATAGAGCTGAAATCAGAGCAGGTCGCTTCGGGAAGATGAAGGAGTGTGTATCGTTGAGCGTGGTGAGGACGATCGGGCGGTCGAGACTAAGGAAGAACGCTGTTGAGACAGTTATGGCGAGGGCAAAGAAGGGGGCGAGAGATTTTGTCCAGTCTGCCGTGTGGAGCTCCTCTATGATAATGCCATCTGCTGGGGAGTACCGGAATTTTCGTTGATGTATCCCGTTTTTTAGAGGTTGGGACCAGATTTCTTGGCCGTCGTTTTCCCAGTATTCGGTTCTTGATTCGTCGCAGCAATCATGGATTCTGTCTCGTACTTTACTGGCAGAGAGGGCTTGACCTTCGATACGCCATCTCTGCTCGCTGACTTTCATTCCTCTACAGTCCAGACAGGAATCCAGGCTGGTCTCTAATCACCGTCTCCTCAAATTCTTCCTGATCTATATCTGGATCTTCCGGTAGGTTATCAACAGGTAGAAGCCGCCACGCTTGCACTTCCGACATTACGAAAGCCATCTGCTCGCCCTCAATATCGCCGTCTATGAAGAAGTAGACCGTCTGGCCGCTCTCTTGACTGAGCTGGGTATTCTCTGCGATTTCATCAGCGATAAAGATTCGGCCGTCGCTAACCTCGTACGTGCCAATTAGGACAGCGTCTTGCTCTATTCTGGGCGGCCAGGTCTTGGTGAGTAGGGCCAAAGAAAGATCAGGTAAGTAGCCCCAGAGTGAGGTAGGGTCATCAGGGTAGCCGACGCATAGGTGTTCGCGGCACTTCTCCGGGATTGGCAGCTTACTACCCTCCCTAGTCGTGGAGCTGAGCAGCAGACCCTCTGGTTCCTTGCTTCCTGAGCTCATCTACGAAACTCTAACCAGAATCAAATGCATAACTGTTAGGGACTACCACACCAGTTCTGACTTTAGTTCCATCCTCGACATTATCTGCGTTTCGAACACTACAATCGCAGCCAGATCTGTCTTTGGTGACGAAACATCCGAATTAGGATGTTGATTTTTGAGTATAGCTACAATCCAGAGTCAGGCCATGAAAGGTCCATTGCAGACCCTGGCTGAGAGGAGTAGAGGGGCGAAAGAGCCCGATACGAACGGTAGAAGTGCTGTCTACCAGGAGATCACGCATCTGGTAGCAGGTGCAGCAGGTTTTGTCCTTTCTCAGAGCCCTGTGCTGGCCCAGTCCGGTAGCGGGACGGGAGACCTCCAGCAGATCGTGGACTTACTGAATAGGATCAGCCAGTTGCTGGAGAGCGTTGGCCTGGCGGCCGCGGTCGTCGGCATGGCCGCAGCGGGAATCATGTACATCATGCACAAACCGGGGGCGGCGAAGAGCATCGGAAAGTCGACGATCATTGGCGTCATCATCCTGCTTTCGGCAGGAGCCGCCATCCAGTTCATCTCCCAACCGCTCAGCTAAACGCCTTCATAGAGTTCCAACAGTGCCTCACGAATCTGACGACACGCCGGAGGCGGAGAGCGGAGGTGAGTCAAGCGGAGGGCCGGAGATCGAAGTCATCGACATCGACGAATTAGTGGACGATCTGCTGGACGGTCTTGAGGACTTGTTGCAGGAGGTGGTCGGCGAGACCGTTGATGAGGTGTTGAAAGCGCTAATCTTGGATCCAGTCCGGTTCCTGTTGACTCAATTGTTCCAGATCTTGCCGCAGATCCTAATGCATACGCCCAACGTCCATCCGAACTCTGCGGTTCAGGAAGTCCACGGGGAATTGATGCCGGTTGCTCTCGGGTTCGCTACGGTAGCAGCCACCGCGACCGGTCTGCTCTACATCACCGACGGGGTGTTCCCGCTGGTCAGTTACGAGAAGCTACGGGCCACGCTTCCCCGGATAGTCATCGCGGTCGGGTTCGCGGCCGTCTCTCTCCCGGTGCTGCAGCTGTCGGTCGATTTGACGAATGCGTTGACTCAGGGCTTCGCTCCTGACAAGCTGATGTTCACGGAGACAGAACTATCCTCGGTTACGTTTCAGCTGATTATCCTGCTCGCGGCGAAAGCCGTGCTGCTGCTGGTGCTGATCGTTGCGTTCGCGATCAGAAACGTCTACCTGCTGTTCGTCGCGGCAATCAGCCCCTTGATCGCAGTTGCCTGGGCGTTCCCGACCAGCCGGAAGTACGCGGATGCGTTCATCAGTGGGTGGTGGACGGCATTAGCTATGGCTCCATTGGATATGCTGGTGCTGAAGTTCGGCTTGGCTCTCGCCGGTAGCTCGGGGAGCATTCAGGCCCTCGAGAACTGGGTGTACAGCTTGGCGGCGTTCACGCTGATGCTGCTGGTTCCCTATCACCTGTACGGAGCCTCTCAGGCTGCGATCGGACAGGCGTACATTCTGAGCAATGGGGTAAAACGTAGCGCTCGGAGGCAGGTTCGGGATTTCAGATCCAGCGGTAGCTCCCGTATGGATCACTCGATGAGGCGGAGTTCCCGGTTCGGCGGTGAGAGTGGATCGAACAAGTTTGGTGATTTCGACTGGTCGGAGAACGATGACTAAGGATACCGTTCAAACCGGGATGCCCAGCCGACTGAATACTCCTATCCGGTTTTTCGGTTATTTCACGCCGAAGGACATCATCAGGATGGGAGTGCCGGCAGCTGCAGCTCACGCAGTTGTGCAGACAGCGCCGCCGGTTCATCCTGGTCTCGTGTATGGTGCAGCCGGTCTAATAGGGTTAGCGTGGTGGAGGCTACGGCCGTACAGGCAGACCCTGGACAACCTGATCGGAAACTTTGTGCGGTACCTCGGTGAATCACGCGGCTCTATCGAGGTTGAGGGCCGGGAACTCGGTTATTTCTCCGGTGCTGATAGCGCTCTAACCGCAGTCCTTGAGGTTGATCCGACGCACCTGGAGATGCAGAAACCGGGGCGGCAGAAGGCTCTACGAGCGACGTACCGGGATATATTCAAATCGGTTGATCATCCCGTGCACGTCTACTCGTGTCAACAGGATCTTGATCTCGATGACTACCGAGAGTACGTTGAGGAGAAGGCCACGGGTCATGGGGAACTGCAGGAGAGCTACAGCAGGTACGTGGATTCGCTCTCCGACCGTGGACTGACGGCGACTACTCACTACGTCGTAATCCGAGTTGAGAAGGGTAAAACCGGCTGGCTGTCGAGCTGGGTTCCTGATACCATCCGTAATCGAGTCGGTGATGATAATGAGCAGGACCATTGTAGTCAGGTCTCGGGGCTTATCCGGCGGTGCAAGCATCTACGCACCGAGTTAGAGGCCGCAGGTCTGAACGTCGATGGACTGGCTGGAGACCAACTTGAGGAATTCGTTGAGACGAATAGCCACAGCTTCTCGACCGGGGTAACGTGGACTCAGAAGGCTGGTAGCGACGCGGATGGGTACCGGAAGTCGGTCTACGTCCACGAGTTCGCGAACAACGTTCCGCTGGGATGGCCGCTGTCTATGCTCCGTATCGACGGCAAGGTCGATGTCACCCAGGTCATCGAGCCTCGGAAGACTGGGGACGCTGTGAAGACGTTGGAGAAGCTGAAGCGGAAGCAGGACGCTGAGCTCTCTACCCACATCTCGAACGGCCGCAGCACCAGCAAATTGCGGCGGATAGGCGAGGAAATCGATCAGATTCAGGATCTGCTGGCGAAACAGGAGGACGTTGTCGTTGATTACGAGGCAGTTTTGACTGCCCATAGCGAGGACAAGCAGGAATGTCGCGAGACGTTCGAGAGGCTGGTCCGGCGGTTGGACACGCTTCAGATTGACTACCGGCAGCCGGTTACCCGGACCGATCTTGCGGCGAGGACTGAGAACCCGTTGACCGGTGACCCGCTTGATGAGTCGCTGCTGATGCCCGGTATCTCAGCGGCGGCAGGGTTCCCGTTCGCCACTCACGGGATTGAGGATATTGGGGTTGTCTACGGAGTTGATAGCAGCGACCGAACGCCGGTCGTTCTCGATAGATGGGGCTGGAAAAGTCATTCAATGGCTCGGATGGGAGTAACCGGTTCTGGGAAGTCGTACGCCGCGAAGCTGGAGCTGCTCCGACTCTTGCTCGTGCATCCAAATCTGCAGGTGTACGCGGTTGATCCGAAGCAGGAATACGCTGCGTTGATCAATTACCTCGGCGGTACTGCGCAGACTCTCGGGAGTGACACCGAGTACAGTTTCGACTCGGATTACGCCGTGTTGGTCCCCGAGGACCGTGGTGATCTGGAGAGCGTTGAGCACATGGTTGACGGGTTGAAGCAGATGTACTCGGCTGCCAGCCGTGACGACCGAAAGACCCTGATCCTGATCGACGAGGCGAAGCGGCTGTTGGAGCATGAGGCCGGCCGCCACGCGTTCAACCAGTTTGTCTTGGAGGCGCGTGATACGAACACGGCGATTACGGCGATCAGTCAGAGTGCCCGACACTTCACCGACTACCGGGAGGGTAGGGACATCCTCGACAACATGCCGGGGAAGGTGCTGATGAACCACGATAACGTCACGGAGTCGATGCGTGACTACTTCGATCTCTCTCAGCAGGAGGCTCAGAAGATTCAGGGCCTTGCCACAGGGGACGATGCACCGTACAGCGAGTCCCTGCTGAAAGTCTCGGATCAGGTTGACGCCAAGCTCCGAGTTCAATCTACCGACAAAGAGCACGACCTGATCATCAGTGCATCGGAGGCCCGTAGAACCGTTTCAGATTCATCCGCCGCTACCATCAGAAACCAATGAAAATTCGGAAGTCTCAGATCACGGCATCAGAGGAACAGGCTCAGCAACTCCAGCACAGCAACAAAGGCTGGTACAGCATCCAGGTCCGGCCACCACGTGAGACTCCGCCAGCTCGACTTGACTCAGTAATTAGAGGAGCGACCGAGGCCAGTACAAAATGGTTCGGCCTGCGAAATGCGTCGCCGGTCATCGCTTACGAGATCCGGCGGCATCGACCAGGGCAGCTCCAATTCCAGTTCAGCACCCCTTCAGTTCGACTGGACCGAAAGCTTCGTAACCACCTCACAGATGCGGCTTCAACGACCGAAATCCAGGAAAGCAGTACCAATGGCCTGCCTGTCTTTGAGGATGAGACTATTGGCGTCGGCCAGGCTGAGCTGTTGAGGAGGGACTGGAACCCGTTGGAGACGGATTTCGATAGCCCGCCGGTGAACAAGCTGGTGGGTTCTCTTCACCAGAACGCAATGCAGGACACGAAGTTCGTCGTCCAACTCCTATTCCAACCGGTTGCAGGTCACCCAGTCCGACGGAGATGGAGTCGGCGGGAGGCGTTCAACCGAGGCCGGAAGCTCCGAAACAAGAAGCAGCTGTTGGTCGGTGAACGGACCGCAACTCCACTGGAGAAGAAACGTGCGAAGCTGCTTGAGGAGAAAGCCGCCGGACCATTGTACAACGTCCGGCTTAGAGTCGTAGCTATTGGGGCGGGTGAGTACACCGGTAGTCGGATTCGGGAGCTTGCAGGATGCTTCAACCAGTACAATCACTCAGAATCACGTCAGAAGCTCGGAGTCAAACGTTTCAAATCGGTTCGTTCAGTGTCGATTTTCCGGCTGCTGAAAGCGGTGAGGGACCGTCAGCTGTCTGACCTTGATGCTGGGTTTCGAGCGTCTGTGGAGGAGGTGGGAGCGCTCGCATCGCTTCCCGACCGCAGTCAGTCGAATATCGTGGAGGCCCGTCCATGAAACCTGAAGATACCAAGCTGCTCGTGAAATCCTCGAAGAATAGTAATACCACCTACCTCGGTGTCCGCACCGATCAGGGATACGAGTCGGATATCGGTATTGACGATCCTCAACGGCTGAAGCACACGCTTGAAATCGGTGCTACCGGTACCGGAAAGTCCGCGGAAATGATGCACGCCGCGCTCCAAGACGCCGAGAAAGGCCACGGCTTCACCCTGATTAATCCGAAAGGTGATCTGATCAAGGAGCTTGTAGCTAAACTACCTGAGGACCGGCTGGACGACATCATCTACGTCAATCCCGCTGGCAAGAGCATTCCCGGCATCAACGTCTTGAAATCAGACAGCGCAGACAATCTCACCGAGCAGCAGAAGAATACTCAGCAAGGCCTGGTTGTCTCCTATCTAATCGGTTTGTTCAAGCGTCAGAGCGAGAACTGGGGTGACCGGTTCGGTCGTATCTTGGAGACGCTGCTTCGGGCGACTATCAATCAGAATCTGAAACACGATGAGGAGTACACTCTGCTGGATGTCTTCCGATGTATTACTGAGCAGGAGGCGCTCCAGGAACTGATCGACAAAGTGGAGGACCCGGTTGTTCGTGAACAGCTGAAAACGGTGCGTGACGACTACGGGAAGAACGAGCTCGAGCCATTGCAGCGTCGGCTGAACGACTTCGTGATGGACTCCACTATCCGCGAAATCATTTCAGCTAAGCAATCGTCGGTCAATTTCAAGCAGGCTGTTGAGGACGAGAAGATCATTCTCGTCGAGATTCAGAAGGGAGAAATCGGGAAACAGGTCTCCCAGTTAGTCGGCAGCTTGGTAATCACAAAAATATGGGCGTCGATTCAGAGCAGGGTGAGTATGCCAGCAGAAGAGCGGGAGCCGTACTTCCTGTACGTCGATGAGCTGGATAACTTCGCCAGCGAGGGATCCGGGTTCGACGAGATCCTATCCGAGGGCCGCGAGTACAGGTTCGGGTTCTGGGGCGCAGTCCAATATATCGATCAGCTGCCGAAGCCGATGCGGCAGGCCGTTACTGGGAACTGCCGGACTAAGCTGGTGTTCGATCCTGCGGAGAGCGAGGATTTGACGAAGCTGTCGCGGATGCTCCGCGATGTGTCAAAAGAGGAGCTGCAGTCACTTGGTGACTACCGCGCAGCAGTGTCGAAGCCCAGCAGCAACGGTTCTCGAAAGGAGATGGCGTTTATCAAGACCCTGCCTCCGTGGCCGGCAGACCGTAGCCGTGACAAGGTGAAGCAGGTGCTCCGAGAGCAAAGTGCTTCGAGCGGTCGGACCAGTCATACCGAACTGGAGCAGTCTCTGGGCAGCAGTGCGAACGCTGGCGGGGAGAAACACCGGGAGCTACTAATTCAGGCGAAGGAGCAGTTGCAGCAACGTGACCTGGTGGGACGTGTGTCGCTCCTGGATCAGCCGGAGGGAACGGAGAGACCGGACGGCCGAATAATCGATACAAGCGGTGAGACGGTCGGGTTCCTGGAGGCAGAGCACGGCACTCTGAGTCGGCCGGTCAAGATACTTCGGAATCTTGAGCGCGGTCTCGAAGCCGGTGTCGAAGTGTTCTACGTGGTTGAGGAAGGTAACCAGGCGAAGCTGGAGAATATAGTCTCTGACCCCGTCAATCGACGAGGAGACACGCATGAGGATGGGCAGGGCAGCTTTGATTACTACACTGATGAAGATGGAGATCCGCTTACTGATGTTGAGCGACTAGCGGACGCTGAGTACCGGGTGCTTGAAATCCGAGAAGACGATCTCGTTGAACATACGGATGGCGTAGATATTGAGTGCCCGGAGCTCGGCGAGTTCAGCGAAGAGGAATTAGAGGAGTACTGCATTCACCGTGAAGACGGTTATTGTAGCGCTCTCGGTCAGCCGTGTGTTCTTCTGGAAGGTGAAAGCGGATGACGGACATCTTCGATCAGATCCGTGAGAAGGACCGTACTGTCCTCCAGTATATCAGCGACGGTGACGACGATATTCAGTTGATCACCGATGCGACCACGTTGTCGAATGCGGAGGTGAACTACTGTTTCCAGAAACTGCAGGACCTCAGTCTGATCACAGTGGAGAAGCCGGACGGAATGGTGGAACGTGTTATCAACGGAACTCTACAAAAGTTTGAGGCTCCGAAGCAAGCTGAACTGACTGATGCCGGTAAGAAATATTTGGAGAGAAATAGCGGGGAAGAGCTCACCCGGTACAAGGATCTGAATGCTCAGGAGCTAGGCTGTACTATACGTGAACTGGAGAAGAGAGTGGATTCGTTAGAGAACGAGCTTACAGGTTTTAAGAAGTTCGTCAGGAGAAAGCTCGACCAACCAGACAACTGAGATAACTGTGATAGAATGAGATTCCTTGACTGGTTTCACAACGGGGACGACACGAAGGACCATATTCCGGATGAGTCTAAGGAAATAGTTGACGACAAGTTCCTTCGACAGGCATTCGGATTTGACGATGAACAGATACGAGAACGAGCGGTTAGCCCAACCGGTAACAAGGTAGGAGATCAAATTGAATCAGAGGAGGCCGAGAATGACCCTTGCAGGACGAGTGAGGTAGATCTTCCTGAAATCGTCGGAGCTCGTAACCAACTCGAACAGACTTGGAATTCTCTCGAATCTGAGCTTGATGGAAAACTGGATAACGAGGGTTTGAGATCCAAGCTTAGGAAGCTGGACGAGAAAGGCCAACGTTTCGTCGAGTTACGTGAGAAGCAAGAAGCGGAAGCGCAAATCCTTAGGCAGCAGTATCTCAGTGACCTCCAACAGATAGAACGCGCCCTCTGCGAGGTCATTGACGTTAGCGACGGATCAAGCTCAGGAGCCAGCACAAAAATAGTACAGAATCTTTCCGAATTGAACGATCAACTCGAAGAAGCCCTTCCCGACAACTATGAAGAGGAAATGGACCAGATGCAGCAAACCATAGATTGGGCGGAGAACGCCAAACCGTTATACCAGCCAGAACCAGACCGATAAATCTGAGTGGCTCAGATTTTTTCGAGGCGGACAAAATGCTTCCTCAACGAGCTCTTATCCTCCCGCAAGTATCGAATCGCACGTCGTCCTCATTAGCTCCCCTTATTTTGACGTCGTCTCTCAATCTCGTCAAGTACCTCCTGGGGGATGATCTCCGGGTTCTCGATAAGGAATTCTTGTAGTTCGGTGAGGTCTTGGAACATTCGGTCCAGCTGTTCGAGTAGCTGATAGACTTTCTCTCCTTTCTCGGTGAACTGGTATTCTTTCCCGGAGACCTCTACTAGGTCAGCTTCTTTGAAGTCGGTGAGATATGGTTGGATAGCGCTTCGAGTCACATCTAGTTCGTCTGCGATATCTTTCGGAGCGGTGTCACTGTGGAGTTTGTTGAAGGTGTGAACTCGGTTTGGAGTATCCAGCGCAGATAAGATCTGGGCGACTTCCTCAGGGTGCTCAATACTCATTATCAGCTTGAGACAGGTTTCTCGGTCCATTGTTGATATACACCCAGTATATCTTCGCCGCAATGATTTGCGGTTTATCCTATAAATAAGCAAAAGTCTTAACATAGTTCGGCGGTATATTCTGCGTCGAGAAGTCGACCGAAGACTTCTCAAAACCATGCTCAACAATGAATCAACTAATAACCCGAAATCTCAGCCATAATCTACTGAGGAGCGTATTTTGGTCTCTCGAACCGGCAGCTTGTTCCGGCAGTTTTTCTCCGCTCAGCCGTGCTCTCAGGAACCAAACCATGTCGAGATACCCGGGTGAGAAATTGAAGAAACCATGCAAATAGCTGAAGCCATGTTTCAGACCCAGCTGCTTCCAGTCACCGAGAACGGATTCCTACCTGAAATACTGGTAACGCTCGGAATCCACGGATTCGCAGGATTCGCTGGAATGCTCCTGGTCTATGGAGCGATGGAACGCCATTACGGCCTCGGAGTATTGACCGCAGTCCTCGGAATCGGTGTGTTCGGGTTTGGAGAGTACTGGCACCTGCAGAACCCGCCACCAGTTGTGTACGACCTGGTTCAGCACCCAGAAGTCTACATGATCATCTCGTTCTGCGGAGTGCTACTTGGGGTATTCACAGTCTTCCTCGCAGTAGAACCCGAATTTAGCCGTCACACCCCCGAAAAGCCATCTGATAGTGAGATCAACCTATGAAGTTCCGAAAACAGCTCCGCGAAAGCATTGGACTATTGAAAAGGCCGAACGGTGTGTTCGGCACGCGGTACACGCTCGAAGATATCGACACCGAACTGGATCATAGGGATAAGGTGATTAAGAAGGTCGAGCGGAAGGCGGACAAGCATCATCGACAGAAGAAGAAGTACTTGCAGAAGGCCGTGGAGTCGAAGAATCAGCGGAAGCTGAGGTACGTTGCGAAGGCGAAAGAGGCGGAGATGCACAAATCGTTCTTCTCAGAGCTGTTCGATAATCTGATGGCTCAACAATTGTTTCTCACCAAGCTGAGTCTGAAGGCGAAGGAAAAGCGGATCTTCGACTCCCCGATGGAGGAGTTCGGCTTCGAGATCGATATCGGAGGCATGAACGCGGACGCTATCTCTAACGCCTTGCAGAGTTCGTCGTTCAATCAGGACGAGATCGGACAGACCATGGAGGAGATCCAGATGGAGTTCGACATGATGGACGACTCCACCGGCATCAGCCTTGACCTGGATGACATTAAGAAAGAGGCCGAGATGCTGGAGGCCGAAGATATCCGATCGGACAGCTTCGAGCTCGGCGGCGATCTCAACTCTGCGATCGATGACCAGATCGAAAAGGAGCTGAATAACCTGGAAGCCGGAGGTAGTGCAGGCAGTTCTCCCGGGGAAGAAGGCCCTCCGACTGCCAATGACTGAATCAAGCCGTGAACGGGTTGCAGAGATGAAGAAATCCGCCGACCGGTATGAAGGCCGGGGAGACCGATTGCAGAGATCTGATCCAGAACGTGCTCAGTACTGCTATAGCTGGGCCTCCCGGTTGAACAGCTATCTCGCCGGGAAGGAATCTACCGATACTACGTACCGGATGAAGCAGAAGCGGCGTATAGACGAGAAGGCTGAGAGGGTTAGACGCCGCCAAGAACTGTTCGGAGGTGAGAAGAGGTGATGAGCGAAGAGGCGATGGAGATCCTGGAAGAACAGCTTGACGAGCACAAGATGGAAGCCCAGAAAGCACTAGGAGAAAACCCGAAGAGAGCAGCATTCCATTTCTCGAAGGCCGCTGAAATCCACGAGAGGCTTGCCAGCGAAGTACAGGGCCAACAAGTTGTGAAGGCCCACCTCTGCCAAGCAGACGATCTCAGAGCCAACTCGCACCGTCTAATGCAGAGAATGGGGCTCATCGAGACAGAAACCCCCGACCCTACTGAAAACGATAGCGAGAAGAATACCGGAGACCAGTCTTCTTCGAATCAAAATCCATCTACGTCTGATTCAAAGTTTTTCGACGATGTTCCTGATGTCGATCTCAGCGATGTCGGCGGGATGGAGGAGCTGAAGCAGGAACTCATCGAGGACGTGAAGATGCCGCTGGAGAAGCCAGATTTCTACCGGAAACAGGCAATAGGCATGGAAAACGGAATCCTGTTCTTTGGTCCCCCGGGTACAGGGAAAAGCTATCTCGCGGAGTGTTTCGCGGGCGAACTCGGATTCGACTATGCTGAGATCAGTGCCAGCGATATCACCTCGAAATACGTTGGCGAGGCACCGAAGACAGTGCGGAAGCTGTTCGATGAGGCCCGAAGTCGTGAACCCTGCGTTGTATTCATCGACGAAATCGATTCATTGGCTTCCGACCGATCCACCGGTAACAGGAAGACACAGACGGAGCGACAGATCGTCAACGAACTCCTCACCCAGCTACAAGATATCCAGGGCAGCCAAATCTTGGTGATCGCGGCCACAAACAGAATCGAGGACCTTGACTCGGCGATCACTCGTACTGGTCGCTTCAACAAAAAGTTCCATCTCGGACCGCCGAACCGCGATGCACGAAAACAGATTCTCAAAGTCCAACTGGAGGAGGACGAGCGTGAAGTTGACTGGGAAGGTATCGACTGGGAGAAACTGGTTGACTGGAGCCAAGGCTACTCGGCTTCTGACTTAGAGGGCGTAGTCAAAGATGCAACTCGGCAGTCAGCCCTCGAATCCACAAAGAAAGGATCGATGGTACCGGTACAGTATCGGCATCTGCTCGGAGCGATGAAGGACACAGAAGCATCGCTAAAACACAATGAATCGTAGCTCTGAATGGGTTGAAACGGAGGTGGACTTGTGATGAGCCGGACCAAATACGTCGAGCTCGAATGCCCGAACTGCGGCCGCCACCAACCACTGAACCAGATAGAGTTCGACTCAATCAACTGCCTCGACTGTGACACCCAGCTCAAGACCAGTGAAAACGTCTCTGCTCTTCTCGAGAGAAAGCCGTTTGACCTACTCTAACCACTTTTTTCTTCGGTCATAGATCTGCAGACCAATTGCCGAAAGTGTACAACCGTAATCGATATCGCCGATAGTGCCCAGGTAGACTGCCTTAGCCATACCCAGTCCAATCTAGAGTATTCGACGCAAAGACAGCTACCTTCGCCTATTAACCAAGAAGCGTATAGAAACTGCATCGTAGGCGGGCTGCGACCGACGTAGACATTACCGAGTCAACCACAACTTCCTATCCATTATCATTCTCCATCTCAACCTTGCGCTCAACGTTGGCAATTCGCTCGGTAGGAGGTAGTGAGATTTGAGAGACTTATATCCAAGGCTGTGACCCTGGAAAGTGGCCAAGGAGGTATTCTCTAGAATGGAACTCTGGTGTTCGGTCAAAACTGGAAGAAAAGCCCTCGTGTTGACCGCTCCAGAAATGATTTTTACTACGGTTTCCCGTTATGACTAAGGAAGAATTGTGAAGAGGCGGTTAAGGGCTAGCAGTTCTATTGCGCCCAATCCTACCACGCCATAACGTGTATTCTCCCAGAATGACAGCAAATAGACCTACAACCGCTGCTCCTTCGACAAGATAATTGCTCTGGGGGAAGAGATAATCTATCACCCCAACGCCGATAAAGACGCCTATTGTCCAGAATATTGCCGCGGTTGCAACCTCGTAAACTACGTTAATTGTCGTCGAAACTGGAAGACCTTTCTTGATTGCAATGGGTTCAGTAAAGCTGATTACAATATAAACGATGGTTACTATTGCAAGATATGTTCCACCAAGGGTGTAGAGCCTCATCACGCCAGAGATCCCTATTGGTTCTAACGCTCCCCAATCAATAATCATTGTGAGAAAGAAGCCTACAATTAGGCTAATAAGCCCCCTTCCTGACAGCGTGGTTTCTCGTTTCATACTATCTCTACAATATGAAGAAGTATAGATGTTGTGTGCAGATTACCTACAAGATTGCCAGCTTAGACCCATGTTGTACATCTGGTGGTAACCGTTCCAGTCTGCTGGGTCGAGGACAGCCTCGTATTTATCGTCTGAGTCGGAGATGGCTTGCCAGCAGCCGATGGCAAGCGCTGTACTGTAGACCTTCGCGACGAAGAGGTAGCGTTTACCCGCCTCAACATCGAACTCAAGTGACTGGCTATAGGATTTATTCCTGTTCTTTGGGAATCCTGCAACCCCTACACCGAACTTCTCGATTGTTTGAGTCCCATTTGTCGGACCATCGACAACCTTTCCGTCAGTCAGGTTGTACCCCAGAAGATAGTAGTCGAGTTTGGCGTCAGCGTAGCCTGCACCGCATCCCTTGAGGTAGTTCTGTCCACGAACAAAGCCCTGAGAGGTACCCTTCACTCGACCAGTACCTTTTGCGTCGAAAACAAGGCCGGTTTCTGCCCACGCCCAAAGATCGTCTCCTGCGACTGCGTCAGTAACAGCGAACGCTTTGTTTGTCAGCCCACTCTGCTGGGTGTACGAGTTGCTCCAAGAGCCTACTTGAGCCCACGTGGAGGAGTTACTGTTCACCCAGTTTGCTTGTTGAATTCCGACACTTCCGCCACAGTCCAGATCAGGGACTGTAGAACTACTGACGATGTCCTGCGTTGAGGGACCCCCAGAACCGGATCTCTGAGCATCCATCATCTTTCTGTGACGTTCTTGATAAACACGCTCAGAATCTTCTCGGATCTGCTTTTCTAGTGCCTTCTGTTTTTCCTTGATCTCCCTCCGCTCCTCCTCAGTGATTTCTGGCTCGTCACCCTCGGGACTGGAAGTAGGCGTGGCCGTTGAGGAAGAATTCGATTGAGCAGTAGTAACACCAGGGATCGTGAGAGCGCTAGTAGCTAGACCAGTCATTTTCAGGACGCGACGGCGGTTGACGGGCTTCGATGTGTTGTTTCGGTCTGTCATACGGCATTGAGAGATTAGAGGCAGGCATCGTTACATTAACTACTGAATATACAGACGGTGGATAGTATAACACCCACGTTTTGGTAAAATAACCGCTATCTGAAAACTTCATCAATTGAAGATAGCTGCTTACATCGAAAGAAAACTTGCTGTCCTGGAACGGTAATAGATATTATTCGATTCATAAGCGTTACATTTCCCGATGGTCATGCCATTATTCCATAACCAGGTCACCGGCCCCCGGTGATTTCACCGGTAGGTGAGCTAATTTGGCTTGTTCGGCGAGTTTCACACGTCCCGAATATGTCATACATTCCCAATTCAAACGATGAATTCGCGACGATACAGACACTTCGTGCATTATTTGATATCAACCGCCTTTCCGAAACTCTCGGTTACAATGTTACGTACTTCGCTGTCGGACTCGGACTCGCCCCCTATCCGCTAGACGCTCTCGATGAGCACTTCTTCTCGATCGGTGTTATATTCACCGCGGTCATGCTATCGAAGATGCAGGCTTCCATCGCGGATGCACTTCATGACCAAGATCTCGACTCTCAGAACCCGGAAAAGTCATACATCGCAAAGGCCGTGGCCCACCTCGGCAGAGACACTGCATTCACACTCCTCGTCTCTGAAATCACTTTGGGACTTGTCCTCTGGAGTTGGCTCACGGGCACGACTGGAACCTTCCTCTACATCGCCTGCGGGGCAACGATGACGTTTCTCGGATTTATTTACTCGTATCCACCACGTGTCAAGGAGCGCGGCGTCTTCAACCATATCACGACGACGGGTGTTGACGTCGCCTGTGTCGTTCTCCCAGTCGCGATTCTCTCAGGGACGCCCCTGACTCTCGAACTGGCGCTCACGCTCACCGCGATCATCTGCTACACGTTTGCCTATCATGTTCTACACCAAGCTGGCGATACGTTCTACGATCGAGAGTATGGCCTCTCGACATTCACGCAAACACTCGGCATTCCGCGAAGTATCCTACTTGCGTCAGTGTTCACTCTCTTTGCGAGTTTGCTCGTGTTCAATCAGGGATACTTCACCGGAGGCGTCCTGCTCTTAGTGGTGACCGGATGGTATGGACAACTCTACCGACTGATCAATGGACAATCAGAACTTGAACAGTCGGACTACGTTTCACGATGGTTTCATATTGGGTGGGTCGCGACGTGCCTGAATGGCGGGCTCGCAGTAAGTCTCCTGCTGTAGCACATGGCTCACAGTCAGAGGCGTTTCATTTGATTAATCGATGTGATTACATTTATTAGATTCGAACTAGAGACGTGGAATATGCCCAAATCGGGGGACAGTACTGAACTCCGGGCAACGCTCCACAAACGACACAAAGTCCTCACCGCTCTTGCGACCACGCCTCAGACGAAGCCACAACTCATTGAGACTGTTGGTTTATCCCGCTCGACAATAGATCGAGCGATTAACACGCTCGAAGAGATAGGTTGCATCGAACGACATAGAGGTGACTACCAGCTCACCCAAATCGGGCGTGTGAGCCTCACTGAACACGAACGTTACAAAGAGACGATGGACGGCGCTGTCCGCGCAAGAGATTTCCTCAATGCTCTTCCTGATGACGCCCATATCGACCCTGTCTTTTTTAACGGAGTTACCGTACAGGCCGCCGCACCCCACGCCCCAGAGTCAGCACTCGAAGCGAGTATCACGCAGCTCGAAACCACCGATCGACTCGTTGGTCTCGCTCCCGTCATCCTTTCCCTCTACACGGACGTTCTCACCAGTCTCGTCCGTGATCATGGGCTTCAATCGGAAATCCTTCTCCAGGAAAGCACGCTAGACTCCCTCCGCGAGTACTACCAAGACCAATTCAGCGCGATGGATATGACTGACCACTTCGACTTCTACGTTACTGATCAAGAGCTCCCTTACGCGCTTTGGATCATGGAGCGCGATAAACACCCTCTCGCTGGCATCACAGTTCACGAGAATGGGGGTGTGCGCGGCGTGTTGACGAACGATTCTACGGACGCAGTCCGATGGGCTCGCGAAGAGTATACCCAATATCTTGATCACGCAACGCGCGTCACGGTCGACGCTCCCCAATGACCACACCCATCGACGGTCGGGGAAATCCATCGAACGCGGGCAATCCTCCCAGTCCGCCCGGCCAACCGGTTCTCGGCCACACAATCCAATTCTTCCGTGCGAACCCCCTCGACTGGTTCACAGACCTCACAGTAGAGTACGGTGATGTCGTCCAACTCGACGTTGCCGGACAAACCGTGATCCTGCTTTCGAATCCTGACGATATTGAACGCGTCCTCATCGCAAACAACCAGAACTACCGGAAAGGAGGTTTCCAGAAACTCGTGACGAACTCGCTTCTCGGCAACGGCCTCGTCCTCGCGGAAGGTGACGAGTGGCGGACTCATCGTCGGGGTCTGGAGCCGGCGTTCCACCCTGACCGGATGCCAGGCTACGCGCGTCGGATTCGCTCGCACACCGAACGCCTCCTGAACAGCTGGTCGTCCGGCGATGTCATCAACCTCGAAGAAGAGATGAAACGACTAACCCTCCGTATCATCGCGGACGCGTTGTTCGGCGTCGATCTTGCCGAGGATGCAACTGAACTCGAAATCGCGTTCACACGGGTTCTGAGACACTTTGAGCGCATCAGCCAGACCTATGTTTACCTCCCGGAGTGGATTCCAACTCCGGAGAACATGAGATATCGGCGTGCGTTAGACACGCTGGAGGCTGCTGTGCAGAAGATTATCGACGCGCACCGGACCGGAAAGATTGGGCGTCGAACCGTCGTTACTCACTTGCTCGAAAATGAAGGTGGGTGGAGTGAAGACGAGATGCGGGACGAGATTGTGACGTTGCTTGTGGCGGGGCATGAGACGACGGCGCTCGCGCTGACGTTCACGGGGTATCTACTCGGACGGAATCCTGGTGTGGCCGCGCGGATCACGTCGATGGTTCGCGGGCTCGACGACGGCTTCGTCGATGGTGTCGCGGAGTGCGTAGAGCTGGACCGAGTCGTGAAAGAGTCACTGCGACTGTATCCACCGGTGTACGGAGTTTTCCGAGAACCAATCGCGGATGACGTCCTCGGAGGATATCGAATTCCATCGGGTTCGATTCTTGCGCTCAACCAGTGGGTCGTCCATCGCGACGACCGATTCTTCGATCAGCCGGACGAGTTCCGTCCGGGTCGGTGGACGGAGAAGTTCGAGGACACGTTGTCTCCAGGGGCATATTTTCCGTTTGCGGCAGGGCCGCGTCGATGTCTCGGGGATCGGTTCGCGCTGTTGGAAGCGAAGCTCATCTTGGCGATGATCCTCCGAGAGTATCAGTTTGAGTTAGTTTCGGAGGTGCCACTGGAAGTCGTTCCGTCGCTGACGACGCAACCGAAGGACCCAGTCCGTATTCGACTCGATTAAACCCAGCATTGGCAGCTATGTGGTGATTTTCGGAAGATGGGTGCCCACAACCGTGGAGGATAGATTTGTCTCGTGACCTCTTTCCGGGGGTGCCTGTAAAGACCTCAACTCAGCTCGAAGATCAACTGATGCTCATCAGCGCGCCTTTTGAATCTCCCCCGTTTGAGTGGGTGGTTCTTTTTTATACGCCCGTATCTTGGATTGGAAAACGTGTCGTTCTATCGCAGACCTCGTCTCGAATTAGGTGATGTGTGTCGCTTCAAAATATGTGACCACCTCTTCCGTGGCTTCGGTGGTGACCTTGTCGGTGAGCTGGCCCTGATAATCATCCTCTGGGATGTCGTTGGGAATGCTATTGAGGCGAGCGAGGAGGTCATCAGTCGTATCCAAGAACCGATGTTGAATCGCGGAAATGAACCACGGCATTATTGACGATCTTCCGGCGCGCCGCCTTCTACTCAGCTCTCCATCAAAAGGGAATCGACTCATCGTGCCACGTCCGTGTCATGAGCGTGAGACAGAGCTACTGCTCAGGGTAGAACGGGACAGCATCAGGACTGATAAACGGCCACGGACGTGGTGCGACACCTCCATCGTCATGCGATGACTCGGAGTTTAAATCCGAATCTTGTTTGAATTGATCGAATTCTGCAGGATTTCTGTCACTCCGGCAATTTTCACTGGTCGGAACGCCTGATCAGCGTGCGAGGCAAGGAACGACAGGACGTGCTCCGATTTTCAGTAGCTATCCTAATCAGAATTGGAGTCGCCATCCCAACTTTACTGTCGAATGCGTACCGCATCAGCTGAACTCACCTTCTCTTTGCTGGAACTGAATCACGACGGTTTAGGTTAAAAGAAAGTCGAAGTCATTCTACGATATTGGTAATTTCGTATAGGATAATTGCAGTTGGTAGCAAGGGAATTGCGGTGTCTCTTGTCTGATTACACCGAGTATCTCCAATTCTATGAGTAGAAGGGTGATCCACCGATTACTGAAAAATACGACTTCGACGACCTTTACGAACTTGAGAAAATCTCTGAAGACAGTATCCAACGGGTTCACCGGGCCGAAATCCACGGTTATGATGGAGAGACCGATAGCTGGGTGAAATGGCCGTACCGTTCCGCGTTATTCACCGAGGATGGACGGATGGCAGGCGACGTCTCCAAGAACAAGGACTTCTACCAGGTAATCCAGTACGATGACATCCTCAATGATACTGCTGACGCGATCAGACGGAAGCAACAGACCGACGACCTGAACTTCGGCGTATCCGGCTATGTAGAGCTCGCAGATGACTACCACAAGATGACCGCGAACACCATCTTCGACGGCGACGAAACCACTCTCCATCTCGAAGACGATGACGCGATCCAAACCGGATTAAACATTCGCTCCGGGCACTCAGGCTTCCACGGTCTCAAAATCCAGCCGTCCGCGCTACGCCAGATCTGCAGCAACGGCATGATGGGCTGGGTCGCGGACAAAACCTTCGAGCAAACACACAGCGAAGAATACCAACCCGCATTAATCCATCACGGCGTCGACGCAGTCATTGACGGAGCCGAAGAGCTTGAACAACGCTTGGAAGCAGCTCAAAACGAATACCTCCTCGGTGGGAAAGACGAACTCCGCTTACTGATGCATGAAATGATCGGGGACTACCTCGATACACCGATCGGAGATATCCCGCTGTCAATCGAAGCAGAAACCCAAGCAGACGATATCTCGCTATACGATGCGTACCAGTCGATGACACGAGCACTCAGCCACCATGCAAAGGATGATGTCCCTCAGTACAGACTTGACAGAGGTTTCGACGAGGCAGCCCGGCTACTCGACACAGGCTACAACCAGTTACCGGATGCGGAGCAGTTCGGCGAACAGGTCATCGAGAGACGTGCCAACCAAGTAATCGAAAACCAAGACATCGAGCGGTACTGGGATCAGGAGGACGAAACCCTTCAGGAGCTGATGGCCCAGCACGGTCTGACCGCGTAGTAGTGGTGGTGCAGCCATCGATCGACGGGAAGAACACTGGTACTGGCAGGACCGAAACCAGAAAGAAGGCACACTCACCACCACGGTCCTCGAAAAAGATGGTATCCAGCTCACGAACCCGTTCTTCGATTCATTGGAGGATGCGGAACGGTTCCTCGAAAGCCTCTACGAACTTCATCCGGGCTCGACGACTACCTACCTGACGGAGGATACTCGATCCATGAAGAATATTCTGAACAGTTACTGGACCACGACCATCAATTGAGCGCCGCTGAAGCTTACTACTGCAAGGGACCGGATGACCAAGAGCTGTAAAGACGATTCTCCCCCCCATTGATTTTTTCCCACCCATAGAAGGAATCCTGGAGCCAGTAAATGGTCCGGATCCAGTACCGCCATATACGCGGATAGTTTTTTCAGCGACCATATGTATTAGAGGCTCAGGTATGGATATTCTGGCGTTCTCTGACTGGCGTGTACAGCCGATCGATGATCTATACAGATTAGTTGAGTCGATCAATACGAATCTGGATCTAATACTCTACAGTGGTGACGATCTCAGCCGGTTTGTTGAGGAGGGTTCTAACTATCTCGATGAGTTAGCAGATCGAGCTGGTGCAGATCTCGGCTTCGTCCGTGGAAACGACGATCTTCCGGCAGCTGTAGGCCCTGAGCTTGAGACTGATCGCGTTCACGATTTGCACCGAAATCCGTACCAGCATGGCAATTACGTAGTAGTTGGTCAGGAAGGAGCGATCGGGTCTGAGGCGATCGGACCGCTCACTTACTCAGAGCAAGAGGTTCGAGAACATCTCCGAGAGTTCTCTGAGAGCTACCAGAGGAAGCGTATAATTCTCGTGACTCACACACCTCCGTACGGTATTCTTGATATCGGACAGCGATTCGGGGAGCGACACCTTGGTTCGAAAGCAGTCTACGAGTTCATAGAGTCAATGAGTCCAGAGCTCACCGTCTGCGGGCATGTACACCAGTTCGGCGGACAGACCGAGTTCAGTAAGTTCGGACCTATTGTCAATGTGGCTTCGCACGACGACCCGAATGCTGACGGACGGTTCGCGACAATCCAATTATCGAGCATCCGATCAGAGATCAACCACTCTACTATCAATCAGCGGCTCGCGGACCCTCTGACTAAACTCAATCAGGTGGGAAATTCCCGTGCAAAACTTCTGCGTGAAGCCGGCTTCGAAGAACTCAGACAATTCACACGGGATCGACGTGAAGAACTCCTGAGAATCGACCACGTCTGGGAGGATATAGCTGACAAAATACTCATCCACGCCGAAGCCTACCGAACAGGCCAGCCTCTTGTGGTCACACCAGAGCCGTTCGCTGCTCTACAGAGCCGTAAGCCCGTACTGGTCGATATCGAAACCAATCTGAGGCAAGATCGGATTTGGCTTATCGGAGCATACAGCTACCGAGATGTGGAATTCACCCAGTTTCTTGAACCCGATGACGAAGCAGGGCTCTGCAAATCATTCTACGAATATCTTCAAGCCCAGAGCCAGCCAGTTGTAGCATACTATGCTGGTCAGGGATTCGACGAACGGATCCTGCAGGACCGAATGGAATCTCACGACATCAATCTATCCGACGTAGTTGAAGAATGGGTGGATGTCTGCCCGATCGCCCGGAAGAATATCTTCGTTCCAGCCCCCAGCCATCGCCTCTCCACAATAGCAACCAGTCTCAACTACGAATTCACCTACCCCGATATCTCAGGATTCGAGATTGGGGGCGCGTACTCAAGATATCTCACAAGCGGCGAGCCCCCGGACTGGGAAAAGTATCAGGAGTACAACCGCGACGACGTAATGGCACTCAAACATATCCTCAGCGCAGCCGCCGCGGACAATACGAACCCGTCAGATTAGATTTGATCCAGCTTCTCCAATACACCCTTCTCTTCGAGTTCGACGAGTCTGTCTATGACCTCTTGTTTCGACCTCTGCTCGTTCTTTTGTTGGAGGCTGAGTGGTCTGCCGCAGTTCCCGCATTCCGAGTGGTGTGATTGGTTTGTTTGACCACAGAAAGGACAGTCCACAGTCTCTGATTCGTTGTTATCGGTGTTGAGACCGTATTCTTGTCGGATGGCTTGGTTGACGTCGTCGTTGTTGAGGTGGACGTAGACTTTCGCCCTATCACTACCTGGTTTCCAGCCTGCAAACTTATTCAATTGCTCGTAGCCCATGAACTTCGCTACCTCGGTCAAACGGGTGTGCCGGAGGTTGTACGGCCGCTGCTTGTTCTCAGGGATTTCAGCGCGTTCACACGCATCCTTGAACCGTCGACGTAACGCATCGTAGTTCATCCGGTCACGAGGATTCGGAACGTACTCCGTGCAATCATCGGTGTGGTTATGCGGTATGTTGCCACAGTTCTTACACGCCTGTTGCTCTCGTTTCACGAACAAGGGCGCAGACGAGTCCTCGATATCGCCCATGGTTCCTCCAACAGGGTGTTCAAGCAGCCATTCTCGGAGTGTTCTTCCGGCCCGGATCAACTGGTTCGTGCGATCAGGTGTTCCTTTGAGTCCCTGGAGGAAGATGAAGTCGCCTTTGCCGTTCGAGGTGAAGTCGGCGATGCTGGTATTGATGATTTCTCCGGGTCTTCCGCCTGATTCGTACATCAGTTTGAAGAACGCCCGGTCACGTGTGCTTCGGAAGCCCTGAAACAAGCTTTTGAGTTCTTCTTCGGTGAAGAGGTCGTTTCGTGTGACGGGTGAGGCCTTAGCGCCTTTCTTGTGGACTGAGAAGAACTCGACCTTCTCAGGGTGTTTCCCGCCGTTTTCGATCTTGTAGAACTTCTTCACCGCGCAACGGAACTTGTGCTTCGATGCTTCGGCGTAGTCGCTCCGGTTAACACGGGCGATCACGGTCTTCAGCTCAGATTCAGTGGCTCCCCGTAGTTCGAAGTCGTCTGGAGCGAATTTCTTCAGCAGGGTCTTGAAGGCGTAGATCATCCGGACCTGCTGGGAATTCCCGACTCCTTCCGCAGCTGAGGCATCGATATAGGTCTCTACCGCCTCGATGTTTCCCTGGGAAATGGGTTCGTCTCGTAGATTTTGAAGACTGCGCTGTACGTCGTCGTACTTTGTGGTTGACATAATTCTTTGATTCAGTAGTTGGTTGGAGAAATCGAGCGGGGAAAACAAGGATTCGTTTGGTAGTCGGTGACCACCGTTCACTTGGAGTCCAGTGAACGGTTGGTGGGAGTGGACCCTCAGTCCCTGTTATTTACTGTCTACAGGTCTGTTCCGTCTTACTTTTCCCTAAGCCCGATTTCGCTTGGGTTGATTTTCAATACAATATGTCTGAACAAGATTTATTAGTATATGTATACTCATGTCGCACTCAATCGAAACAAGGCCGCAGAAATCGAATGAAGATGTGGTATCTCGCTAAAACCATGACTCATCAATAAATAATCTCACGAACCAGCGATTCAAGCGGTATGAGCAGTAATTTGGCGAGCTCGGCGGAATTCAAAGTCGAAGCAGGATTTGAAATCAGGTGTTTGAAATTTCTTCTTGTCAAGTAGTCAATTAAAATTACACACATTTGATTATTGAAATTTCTACTGTAATCTTGTGAACCAGTTTCTGTTAGTTCTCCAGTAGAATTATTCCTCAACTATGCGACTACCGATATATCTACTAAGTATGACCGAGACTGGCCGCAATGAATACGAAAGAATAGACAATACGTACGGATTCGGTCAGCAAGAGTATCAACAGCGGAGTCAATTACACGACCAAGCATGTAATAGAAAAAACTCGTTGTTTTGGACCTACAAGCGGATGTTCGTTGCCGCGGAATGGGTCGGACGATTTGGATGGGGTCTCGACCTGTTTACGGCAATCATCGGGTCCGTATTACTCTACGCGTTGACTCGAGAAGGATCTCCTACAAATCAGCTTCTCAATTCCCTAATAGAATTCGCTCCAGCGGATTTAGCAATCATCATCTTGGTCGGATCTCTCTTGAGTGCTTTCTACGGGCCGAAACTACGATCTAGAGTCTATTACAATGCGGGACAAGAGATTCAAGAGCTGCACGACCAGCTGGATGACTTCATCGAGATGGAGATTATTGACCAAGAATCGGAATTTGATGATTTGAAACAGAAGTACCAGCGCTTGAACCGAAGGAGGCACCGTCTGAACCAATCGACACCTCAATTAGGCGGGTATTGGTATCGATTGATGAAGGCCAAAGAGAAGTACCAAAAGACCGTCCCTTGGGAGGAGTATTCCGAATATGAGGAGGAAACATTCGAAGAAAAAATCAAGCGGCTAAACGGAGAAGGTAGTGAAAATGATAGCTGAGGATAACATTATATGATAAACGCTATCGCACTACGTCGAAAATTTCTTCACATCTACCGAAATCTGCCACACATATTATGACTTTCACACGGTGAGTGGGTTTGTCACACTTAATTTCTTCTAAAATGTGTCTCTACCCAGAGTTCACCTATTGTTGAGAGCCGGGTTTCGTGGCCACCGCTCTTCTCAGTTCTACGGATATAGCCCTCATCCTCGAGCTGTCTCACATTGTACTGGACCTTACTCCGCAGAGACTGGTACTTCTCTTCGCGTTGCTCCGCCAACAGACGTGCTAAAGCTGAGGTCGAAGAAGCTGGCCCATTTTCATAGAGACAGTATAGAATCTCCCGCTCAAACTCTCGTAGATCGGATAGCGGCGCTGCCGGGAATTCTACGAACATCTGTCCATTACCTAATCGGCTTGCGCCCTTCGTCACTCCGCTTTGGTCAACCTCCTCAAGTAGAGTATCGACCGCTTGAAGTCGATCCTGGATTCTGTCATCGTTATAATCTTCACCCAGTTCCTGAAGCATCTGTTTCTGCTCGCGTAGCTCCCCAATCATCTCAGTAACCAGATACTCCTCAGGTGAGACATAGTACGTGTGAATAGATTCACGGAGTTCAGGGCGCTCTACGATCAGAGAATTAGCCGCAGTAGCGAACGCAAACGCGACCGTCCTAGGCATTGACGAAATATTCACCCAGACATCATTCCCGCTGTCAACCTCCTCCCTGATTTGACGATGAGCTTCTCGATAGAGGCTCTTGTAGTCGTAGATGTCTTTGACCGGCTGGATTTCAACTTCCTTCCCGAGTACAGTCCGAAAAGTATGCTCAAGCCGGTCAACCATTGTCTCGATAACTGCCTCGGCGGATTCACCGCTATCCTCTGAGGATTGAAGGAGTAGAATTCGGTCCGCTTCTAAACCCCCTTGGGAGATAGGTAGTAGCAGTCGTTCGTAGTCGAATCCGACCGGAATTATATGAACGGTCTCACTCATCGAGCTATCTTCCCTTCCACTCCCGACTAAGCCATCAATTGAGGTAAAAGGATTCGGAACCGGGCCTACTGACAAACTATTTTGCTCACACTCAGGTTTTGGCCGACCTAGAGCAAACACTTAAGTTTCCGTGTCTGTTTTGTTTACGCGTACGGGAGACGTGCGAAAACACAGAACAACATGATCCCCAACGAATCACACCCGGGATCCAACCCCGCAGAGCTCAACGAGAAGAATAGCGGCCTGATTCTGCTTGCTGAAAGGCAGAACGCCCACGAGGAGTTCATCGAGGGCTACCCAGGACAGCTCACGATCGTGCTCCGGATCAACCACGTGCAGACGCTGCTGAACAAGGACCACACCGCGGAGTCATTCTACGGCCCAGATGTGACAGTAATCACCACAACAACCGTTTCCGACCAAGTCCTTGCAGATCTCACCTGGGAGAAGGAGCGGGATTTGATTCAGCGGTTCAACCCTGACTACCATGTCCCGTGTGACTATCCGGTCTACAAGTCAGATGACGGTGGTCGACGAAGAGACCATGTCGAGAACTATCTCAGAGGTTTGCTCTGGCTCTCTCCTCGACTACAGAGAGTCGAGCTAATCCCGCTAGTCAAGGGGGAGACACCTGACGAGCGTCTTCGATGTTACAAGGTCTTCCAGAGCCTTGGCGCTGGTTACGTAGTGTTCTACGGTACGCAGTACTTCACGTCGAGGAAAGGTTTCAAGCCGCTGCGGCAGGACATCTGCCAGGTCGTTTCCGAGCAGCCGGATCTCAACATCATGCTGTTCGGTCTGCAGTCACCTCGACTCCTTCGGAAGCTGCCGCCTCAGGTCGTCGCGGCAGTAGGTCGGCGCTGGATTGGCGAGATACAGCTTCGTGACCGTTCAGTCGTTGAGAACAATTCACTTTACGATAGCATGAAAGAGAACGTTGAATCAGAGCTGGGTCAGGGTCAGATGCCTCTCGGTGTTTGGAGCTCGACGGAGGTGATGGCGTGATGGGTGGCGGATACCGGACCTCGATGACGCAGCAGTCTCATGCCGGCAGAGCACCGGTCGAAACCCCGGAGGTCGATAGAACCCTGGACCAAATTCTCTCGACAGAGAACGAGGTCGAGGACTGCTACGAGAACTACGCCGAGGGGTCGAAGATCACCGACCGTCAAGGGGAACGGATCTCTGATCGGCGTGACCGACTGGTGAACATTCTGGAGGAGAGCATGGAGGTTGAGGATAGCCGGTTGATTGGTTCCTTCACCCGAGATACGATGGTGGGTCCGCTCAACCAGGACTCTGATGCGGATATCATGGTCGTGCTTGATGCCGACCGTCATCGCGAATGGATTCATCAGGAGAACGGTCCCCGGAACTGCCTGAATGCAGTCATGCGGCAAATCCAGAATGACCCACGGTTCTCCGATACAGAGGTCCGTGTCCGTCGGAATGTTGTGCAGGTCCGGTACCACGACTCCACGATCGAGATCGCGCCCGCGTTCGACTACAGTAAAGTCCCGCAGGCAAAACACCCGAAGCAGGACGGCTGGAACCTGTTCAACGATGCGAGCGACGGGTATGCGATTCCGGACACCCACGGGAAGCAGTCCTGGCAGGGTACGAACCCGCGGAGGTACAAGCAGATGTTCGAGGTACGGGACGAGGCGAACAACGGTCGGGTTTCAGGTCTCACCCGGACGATGAAAAAGTGGTCGGAAAACAACGATGTGCCGGTCCGTTCCTACCATATGGAGATTATGGTGTACAACTACTTCGCTGAGAAGTCCAGAACTGGCGAGCCTGTCCCGAGTTCGTATGAATCTCTTACACGGGATTTCGTCAATACTCTTCCCAGTCGGGTGAAGAATACTACTCGTGAGCCAGTCTACGATGAAGCCGTAGATAGTGGGACGAGTCGGGAGCAGAAGGACCGGGTGGCGAAGAAGGCGAAGTCTGCGGCTGAGAAGCTGAAGCGGGCTAAACAGCTGAAGAAGCAAGGCGAGACCGAGAAGGCGAAGGAATTGCTCCGAGAGGTTCACGGAGAGGGATTCAATTGAGCCCGTACAGAGAGGCGATGAAGGGATGAAGTCGCAGGAGGCTGATTTCGATTACGAAGTCCACGAACGTTTGCGGTCTAGGGTGGCTAATGCTGCAGATAGCGTTCTCTGGACATTCAAGGCCTTCTACAGGGCAGCCGATTTCTACCGCAAGGTAGACTTGGCGTCCGACTGGATAGTCTTCGGCATTTCTGCTCTGCTCACAACTGCTTTGATTTGGGGATCAACACCTCGGATCTGGTTGATCGGGTTGGCGATTTTAACCGCAGTTCTCTCGGGATTCAGGCGCATGATCAAGCCCGGTAAGAAAGCCGACGAGTATTACCGGGCGGCGAACGCCTACCACCGCTTGTTCGATGACTTCCGAGACTACATCGAACTCGATCTCGCGGATGAGAGCACGGGGTTGGAGACTATGCAGGAGAGGTATCGGGAGCTGGCCGAACGCCGGCAGGACCTGAACGAGAACCAGCCGGACGTCACCAGCCGTTGGTACCAGAAGCTCGACGACAGTGTCTACGACGAGATAGGAACTACTGACGAAGCGAAGGAGAATCTTACCGGGGACGCCTGCCTCTCAGATACTGAGACTGAATCATCAACTGGTGAAGATCTGGCGGACAGCGCTCGACTCGGGCGCGATAAAGACAGTTAGGACACATTCAGTAGCGTTTTCGTTGTATAATCGTTCTACAGAAGCGCCCTTGTCGGTGAGCACCCAGGTTGTCGGTTGAATTCAACATCCTGTTCTATGTGTGCCATTATTTCTCTCACCCAGTTTTGGACAATGAGTTGAATGATGGTGGCTGCTGGCAGCTAGAGAGTTCTAAGCAGTTTTTCGGCGAGTTCGGCCGTATCCGGAGCTGGAGTAATCTTCCAGAGGAGGTGTTCGGCTTGTTCGGGTTAGCGGAATATAGGTGTAGACAAGTGAAAATCATGATTGGACCATTACTATTAACAAATCTCGTGCCTTAGAAACCTCTGACTCGTTGGGTGGGTTGGCGGCGGACACTGACTTATTTGGCGAGTCAACGGCATTCCGGCAGGACACCCGAACTCACACCCGGGTGCTCCCTGTTCCAGGGATTGCCATCCTTTCAAATCCAGCCAAGCGGACAACTCAGAAAAATCAATTGTTCTCAAGCTTGAGTTTGGCAACACCATCCTAAATTGTTATAAGCCTTCATCACCCGTTATATCGAATAAGCCACGCAGCTGCCGGTTCTAATGAACTACGATGTTCAGTTTGATTGATGCAGACAACCAGGACAAGCTAATAGGTACAAACCCCAGAGAAAGGAAACGGCCTCAGTTAATCTAATTACAGAGATATTATTTGAATAGACTAGTTAACCAGTTAACAAAGTTATTGAAAAACCCTTTGTTAGAGTCTGAGTTATTTGACGAAGTACTATCAGGACGTGCTAAGGGTTCAGATGTGTTATTAATAGTGGATTGAGAGGTAGTAGGAGTTGCTGCAGTAGTTGATTCGGAAGTAAGTTCTGAGGTATTTGAGCTCGGTGATTGGGGTGAACCTCTCGGTTCCGCAGTTTGAGTTGGTTCCACCGAATTAGTGGTGCTTGTACTCTGGTCTGCGGTCTTGGTGCTTGTTGGTTTATCAGTAGTAGAAGAGCTACTTGTGCTTGTTGACGTATTCTCCTCTGAAGAATCTTTGGTAGAGGTCGTTGATTCGCTGGGTGAAAATTCAGATTTTAGTACCCCTTGGTCCTCAAAAGCTTCAGTCAGTGTTACTATCTCTATATCGCGCTTCTGGGCTTCTTGAATAGCGAGTCGGATCCGGTCCTCGGTCAGATCTTGATACCAAGTATGGGCGGCGAACATGCCTAAAAGACCGTCCTCTTCAACAGTATCAAGGAACTCTTTCAATCTCTCTTCGGACATCTTGTCCTTCCGATAATACGATCGACCGACCTCATATGGGTCGATTCCTTGACCAGGATTGAGACCCTGATAATTGAAGTTAGCGACCCCATCATAATGATCTTTGATTATTTCGTTAGAACGAGGACCATGACGACCGAACGGATACACGAAATTATTGATTTCTAATCCCATCTCTTCAAGTCGATTTTTTGACTCTGCGATGGCAGTTTTCAGTACATCATCGGTTAGTCGCTCCTGCGCTCCGTTCTCTACCGAGTAAGAGTTTTCGACGGGGTTCTCAAGGAGCAAGTACTCACCGCTCTGGTCACTTTCTCCACCAATCACCGTAGCTACCTCTTCTGAATTCTCATCAGAGATAAGAATTGTATCTCCTAGATTCCAGGCGTGGAGATCGGTTTTTACGTAAATTTTCTCATCGCCGGGTGAGATGTCTCTCGTTATTTCGATGGGACCGAGCGCTCTGTGATCCATTGTATGAGAGAGAATCTCCCAGCCTGCATCCTCCATTTCGAGTAAGTGTTCACCGTCGAGATCATCTTCCGCCTTTACAAGATTAACAACTGCACCAACACACGCAGGAGCGTTTTTCTCTTGATGGATCGGAAACGCTTTTGAATAATCGGTGATCGGACCATCGTCGTACACGAACACCAACTGACCATTTGACCCTTGGCCTGAGACGCTGGGGAGGGCTGTAATGCTGATGCCGGCTGCAGCGGTACGGAGGTAGTGGCGTCTATTGACTCTGAATGAACTCATGGTCTATAACAACCTTCTCTCATAGCGGGACCTTATTATATGGTAGGTAAACCCGATTCCAACGCTACCGAGCGAAGAAAATAATTATGTTTTCTAAGTTTTACTTCAGCTTGCTTAGGTTGGATCCTCCGGTATATATTCTTCCGTTTGCAACAGTCGGTGAAGATGTGTCTCGGTCAAACGTGTAGAGTTTTTTCCCAGTATTCTGGTTGAGAGCTGTGTTCCCGAAGAAGAGTTTTCCGCTTCCTTCTCCTTTTCCAACTGGAGCAACCGTTGGGTCATAAACGCTTGGTAGTGCTGCAGTGCTTTCCCAGACAGTAGATCCGTCTGAAGCGCTTAGAGCAACCACAGGAGCACTATCTCGATCAAGTCCGGATCCACCGATTGCGCCGACAAAGACTTGATCTCTGATTACTGTAGGCGCGGACCAAGTTTCCGTCTCGTCTGCCGGCGCCTTTTTCCACCTCAGAGAGCCATCGGACTTGTTTAACGCCACAACCTCGCCAGTATACCCGCCTCCAAGGAAGACGGTGTTACCAGTTACGATCGGAGGTGAGAGAATTCTGTTATTCTTGAAACTGCTGGAACCAGCTTCTGACACCCAAGTAGCCTCTCCGGAGCTCAGGTCAATCGCGTGCACATCATTAGCAGCCAAATAGACAGTTCCATCACTTATCCCGACCGGAGGTGCGTGCGCATGCTCGAGTCCCCAAGCAATTCCAGCATCGTATGTCCACTTCACCTTTCCTGTTGAAGAGTCGAGAGCATAGAGGCGGTCTCGAACCGCAGATTCGCCATCCCGAGAGATAGAATTGGGGTTCCCATTTTCTACTACTAATATCGTGTCTCCCGCGATCACAGGGTGACTATACCCCTGCTTTACCCCTTCAATAACGGAGTTGAGTGGATTTTCCCATACTTCTTTTCCATTGCTTCTGTCAAGTGCTCGGATACCCTGTCCCTCAGTTCCGAAGAACACCAAGTCTTCATTCACTGCAGGTACCGTAAGACCTGTCCCCTCAATATTCACCGGGAACTCCCACCGAAGGTCCCCGCTTTTTATATTTACTGAGAAGACTGACGATGGCCCAACGGTAAAACCACTGTTCCCGGATACGACTGGTGTCGTTAACGCTCCGCTCCCTAAGTCAACAGACCAACTGGGACTTGGAGGCATTCCGAATGAGGCGCTTACCTGTGTGGTACTACCTACTGTGCTTGCGATTCCGACTGACGTGAGGAGTGTACGGCGATTTAGTTCTGGCATTTTAAATTGTATCTACGATATTGTTTCGGTGAAGATTCATCTGGTCACTAGTACTCCACTCGCTTGGCGTCTGCTTAGGCCGAACAAAGGTGTTATTCTCTACGTTGAATACTGGGTTTGGAGGATTCCCACGAACGTTTACCTTCCAACTGTCGAATATTTGATTACGCTCCAAGCTAGTGTATCTCGCGCCCGAGAACAAGGGCATTTCAGTACCAAGCTGAAAGTGGCAATTCTGCACGTGTAGTGATTCACATGTGGGATGGGCGTCTAAAATCTGAAGTGTAGACGTACCCAAGACGCAGTCTTCGACCGATACGTTACGGGATTGGCCAAACCTATTTGTTCCGACTGAGAGGCCATGACGACACTCGTTTAAATGTGAATCTTTAATTGAGACGTGGGCACTTGCATTGTAGACGACCACCCCGTATCCAATACCATCCTTCTTACACTTCTCAAACTTCGAGTCTGTTATATCGATATTGTAACACTCGTCAATTTGTAGTCCGATACTCGAACAATTCCTTACCGTGACATTCTCTAGTGTGCTATCTTTACACCACTTAAGTTTTATACCTTCAAAGAAGTCCTTGTATCCATCTCCATCGATATCTTTGTCCACTGCGCTAGGACCGTCGAGCTCAACATTTTTTAGGTGGAATTCCACCGGTTCAATTACTTCTACTTTTGCATTCCGGCTGGTTAGATAGTCATAAATTAGTGATTCTTCAACCCTCACGTCACCATTTTCGGCTTCGTCTTGAACAACGTGAGATTCACCTCGGTGGTAGCTGTTGTCAGACGACCAATATGCGTCGTCGTGAATAACATTCAGATCGCCTGGTACAGTAAGGCTTGCAGGATAATCCAGATGATCGGCTTGATCTGAACTATCATCATACGTTCCCCCAGCTTGCGTATCGGAATCAAGTGATTCTGTAGAACGTTTCGATCCTTTAATTACAAAGAGGTACTTGTACGCCCAATCATCCCAATCAAATCTAACATCCCCTGACCCTACTATAGTGAGATCTTTGTTTATTTCTACAGGAGTAGTGTCATTCGTAGGTTGATAGGCCGAGCCATCAGATTTTTCATGAATCGTAACTGTTGCCCCTGGTTCAGCGTTTTGGATTGCCGTTACAACATCCGACCAAGTTCCTTGGACGACTGTTTCGTTATGGGGTGTGACCATTGTATTTAGTCTTGCACTACAATTATACCGTTATAAATCGTATGAATTAGTAGTGCGATTCCACTATTGATTTAGCATCTTAAAGCACTTCTGGTATAGTATTTTTAATATAATTGATAGTATATCTGAAGCTAAATGAAGTATGAAGATGAAGTCATTGTGGTGGCTATCGTTTCTGGACGCTCGACGCCTTCCTCAGCTAATAATTAGGCTACATGATTTATAGTATCAAATTATATAATTAAATTTTAATATATCTGTTATTAATATTTTACACTATATACAGTATAAATTCCTTTGGAATATCTGGGTAAGGGATAGAGAGAAGCGGCATAGGGTACCTTGATTTGGAGACCTTGCTTAGATATTCAGGTGAATAACTCAGCAACATCTCATCAGACCCAATTCCTAAGTAAGGATCTGATCCAACAACTCCTGACTCACCTCAGTCAGACCATTATTATCTGCTTCTCTGCCGAGCCTTCGGAGTAAGTGTATTGCTCTACGGCAGTCACCTCCATCTCTAACTGCGGCTTCAGCCACCTTTCGAATCACGTCTTCGTCGACGGTGCCAGGGTAGAATGCTTGCTCTGCACGTTGCTTCAGAATCTGGGTCAGTTGTTCAGCGGTGTAAGTGGGGAATTCGATACCTTCTATCTGGACTCGGCTTCTGCTTCGACGATTAAGCTGGAGTCTGCTTGGCTGCTGGTTCGAGATCATCACCAGGCCGAATTTGGATTTAACTTCTCTGTTGAGTCTTTGTATGTCGTAGATCACTTCTGATTTCTGTTTGAGTTGGTCGAACTCGTCGAGGATTATTGCGTAGCCTTTCGGTGCTCTGAGGCCCCGGCTTTTGTCGGCCCATTCCTCGAGTTTATTGAGCAGTTCGTCGATGGGTTTGCCTTTTCTTGGTGCCGGGTATCCGAGTTCGATGAGAAGCTGTGTGAGGAGTGATGGCCGGGTGTTGTACTGCCAGCAGTTGATAGAGATCGGCTTGATACTGGTTTCGTCTTTTAGCCGGTTGGAGACGTGTTCTATACAGGTTGTTTTCCCGGTTCCTGCTGGGCCGTACGCGAGCACGTTCACCGGTTCTACTTGGTCGGTGAGTGGTCGGAGGGCATCGGCAATTTTCTGGATCTCGGAGTCCCGGTTGAAGGGTTCCTCTGGTTGATGTTCCGATGTCAGGACTGATTCGGATTGGAATACGGTTGCGTTGTTGCTTGTTCTGTCTTTGAACACTATGCTACACCTTTGCAATGCATCTACTGTATTTATGGCAACTATCTAATGGTTGGTCAGACAGAGGAGTTCGTATGAGCTATCCTACAACGTTATAGGCCTGCTTGACCCGGATAATGGGCTTTCCTGTGATAGTGTATATGAAATCTGTTGAAGCAGCTTTAGCCATGAGTTGTATTGAAAACTTTCAGCCCTTGGAAACCCGGCATCTTCCAACCCAACTGAAGAACCGCAATGAACTGAAATCAGCACTGAATCAAGAGTTCGGCTCAGATCTCAACTCGGCATCAAACATGTTCATCTTGGGTCCTCGTGGAACCGGAAAGACCCACTTCATACGGAAATTGCTCGAAGACCTACCCCACAACGATGTCGCCTCGTGCTACGTCAACTGCCGTCAGTCGAACACCCAGTACAAGGGATTGAGTCAGATCCTGAGTGTTCTCACCGATGAAGAGATAGATACCGGTCATCACGTCTCTTCGTTACAGCGCCAGCTACAGAACCGGGTCGGGATTCAGCCCTTGCTGGTTGTACTCGATGACCTCGAGTTCTTGGTACAGAATGATGGAAGCGATCTACTCTACTTCCTCTCAAGACTATCTGATTCAGTTCGACTGATTCTAACATCGTCATCACCGTCGGCTCTGAAACAGGTTGACGGCCGGGCGATCAGCTCTCTACTACCACGCAGCCTTGAACTGTCGGAGTACTCTGAGAAGCAAGCGTTTTCGATTTTAGCTGATCGAGCAGAAGCCGCGTTAGCCTCACACTCGCTTCACAACGACGCGCTTCAAAGCATCGTGGACACTACTCGGAATATCTCGATCGGGCTCTACTGGCTTCAGGTCGCGGGTCAGCGCCGGAATACAATCACGACTACAGTTGTTGAAGATGTGAAGCCGGACGCCTTCCGCCGATATCTCGACGACCAGCTACAGGAATTCTCTGTCCATCATCGGCTGGTGCTCCAAGCTGTGATGGAGCTATTGAAGGAATCCCCTGGAACTGTGCGGACCGGAAAAGTCTACTCACGGTACAAAGCACTCTGCGACGTATACTCCGAGGACTCAGTTAGTCAACGCAGCATCAGCGACGTACTCACCGAATTAGAGCTACTGCAATTTATCGACGCCGAGTACTTCCGAGGAGGCCAACACGGGAAAACCAGAAAAATCAGTCTGAGCCAGCCATTCACCGCAGACTCAGAGCCTATCGTCCACTCGTAATCTCCAAGGAGAGAAGATAACAGACCCCACCGCTTCCAATCGGCAGTCGTAACCGTTGATCAACGTAACCACTACACGTTTGAGTCCGTTAGCTGAGCCAATGACCGATGATATCCCCACCGATTTTGATGGCCTTGATTGTAAGAAGTATGAGAAGCTCGTCGCAGGGCTAATCGCAGGGAAGCTAAAGCATGCAGACAATGACTACAAAGTAACCCATGACGAGAAGAACTTCGAATACGAATTCCATACCAAACAAATCGATGTCTTAGTGGAGGACTCAGATGGGACAACGACTCTTATCGAGTGCAAGTTCCAAAAAGACAGAATCGAACAAGACGTACTGGCGAGCTTCGGATTCTATTTAGATCACTCCGAGGCTGACAAGGGGGTTCTCGTCGCGAAGAACGGGTTTCAAACCGGTGCGAAGAAAATCGCAAAGGGGATGGGGGTCAGACTTCTTGTCCTGGAAAGCATTCAAGGTTACGAGAAAGAGCTTCCTATTGATGAGATATCGATCTCATTGCAGTATCCGGAGTTCCGGCATAGAATTGTAGTAGACAATCCTCAGACTGATTCTTGGAGCCGGTTGCGGGATATTCCTAAGGTCCGTGCAGATCAAGTCCTGATTCGATCATCTGAGGGGACTGCCCTCAGAAAGACAGTACGGGAGTGGGCGGACGAACAAGCTCGAGAATTCGGACCTGGAGAACGAGATCTCGATGGTCAGACAGTAAGGGTAGATGGAGAACTGCGTGAGCTACTCCTGATCAAGTCCGGACGAAATCCGAATTCGCCAATTGAATCTACCCACTGGATCGATCTTGCAGATCACGTCGATCTGAGGATCTCCGATGCATTATCTGATGGGGTCCAATACGGAACATTCGACGAAGCCAGGGAATCGCTTAGCCTTGTTGAGATGGAATAGCATCCGATTCAGTGAAGTCGTAGAGCAGACGAAAGGCAACATGATCCAATGAAGTATCCGAGTTCTTCAACCTCTGTTTTAATCTTTCTCGAACGCTCTTGTCCGGGGTTAGAATCCAGACTTCGAAGTTCTTCGAGAGATGTTTATCTACGTGTTCGATCTCTCTTGCGTTGTTGCCCATCGCGATTTCTACTGCCAGCTCGAAGTCGTCCATATGGACGTAGATATCGGTGTCGAAGACTTCAATTTCAGCGGTCCAGCCGGCTTTTTCGAAGAGCTGCTTGATGTGATGTTGCCAGTATCGGTGGACGACCCCTCCACGACCTTCTTGCTTGATCTCTATCCCCTGGCTTTCGAGATAAGTGCGTCCCTTGTCGGTGAACTCCAGTAGTTTGAGCCGGCCGTCGCTAGTGGAGAGATTTCGTTCGATTGCGACGCCGTTGTCGAGGAGTTCGTTTTTAGCGTTGTTACCTTTGTATCGGCTGGAGAACTTCTCGTATCTCTCTGTGAGTGGTTTGAACGGGTTGTCGACTACGTCTTGGAGGAACCGCTTTGCGTCGTCGGAAAGATCTACTTCCTGTGGATCCTCGACGATGTTGGGTTCCTGTGGTTCGTTGGATCGGCCGGGCGCGACGTACTCTTTGAACCGGATCGGTCGCTGCCGTTCCTCAAACGGTAATTCGCTCCATTTCTCAGCCATTCTTCGTTCCAGGTCCTGGTCGGTGATGTCTTTCTGGAGTGGGTAGTTCCGGAGATTTACTGGGACAGGGCTACCGTTTCCTGACTGGTAGACCGCTTCGCCGACATCGAGCTGTTTGGCGTACTCTGTTTGAAGCTCTGAGAGATTCATCGCCTTCGTAACCGCGTTGAACTGGTTTCGGTCACCTGTAGAGAGCAAGAGTTTGGTGTAGGTATTCGCCCGGATCGACTCGGTCAGCTTCGAAGCTTCCTGATCACCGACTACAAGTGCTTCACCGAACTCCCGCATCTTCGCAGTAATATCATCGATCTCCGGGATACCAGCCGCATCCTGACGCTCCTTGTAGACGCTGAAAACTTGCTTCGCCTCATCCAAGAAGAACACATGATTCAATCCCTGATCCCGGTGAGCCTGTGAAAGCCGGTACTCGTAGACGTACGCGAACAGGATCTCGGTGACGAAGTTCTGTACATCCCGATTCAAACCATCAAGCTCGAACACCACATTCTGATTCAACAGCTCAGGTACTGGGTATCCGGTGCTGCAGTCGAAGATAGTGCCCGCAGACAGGTTCATCGCCTCCAACCGGTTGAGAACCGTATCCCGATAATTCGAAGTCTTCCGGACGTAGTTCACCTTCTCCTCCTTGACCAAGAGCTCGAGTTCATGCAAGCTAGGATACGGCGGCGAGTTCTCATTGAACAACTCATAGAGCTTGTAGAGCTGAATAACCTGCTTCAGCAGGTAGTTCGTTGAACCCGATAGCAGGCTTGTGGAGTGACTGAAGAGTTCGGAGAAGACCTGCGCCCAACGCCGTGGAGCCACACCCTCTGGAGGCTTCAACGGATTAAATCTGAGCTGACTCCACGGCAACACTACAAGGTCGCTCCGCTGGTTCAGCAGGTGACGGTAGTCCTGCTTCCGATCAAAAGCCCAGAATGGAACGGGAAGCTGGCTCATCAAATTATAGAACAAGGTAGTCTTCCCGGACCCCGACTGACCTACTGCAAGCAAGTGCTTCGCCAGGTCATCGATTCTAAGCGACACACGAGCGCCTGTAGCCGAAGTTCCCAACAACAGGTGGTCGTACCCGTATCCCTCAGGAGTTCGGTGGAACGGATACTGTGAGTGCTGAGACAGCCTCAGCTGAATCAGCTTCTGAATCCGATTCTGGAGGGAAGGACTGTTGGTTGCGATACCAGCCTTGAGCAGTTTCTGAATTCGGTCATCGTCTTGAAGCCCTGCCTGGTTGATTTGGCTGAGTAAGTTTTCCCAGTTGGGTTCGATATCAGAGGAAATCGGTTAGATCACCGTCTTCAAGCTCGTCAAGTTCTGATAGCAGCTCTCGACGAGATTCTTCGAGATTTTCCCGGTCACGCCAGTTCTCACGTCGCTCCTCACGCAGCTCTTGGTAGAACTTCCGCAGGCTCTTCTTCAACTTCTCTACCTGGCTTGGATTCCTTGTCCGCTTGTAAATTAGCCCGAGACGTTCTACGTACCAGTCAATCTTCGACTCCAAGTCTTCGATAATCTCTTCATGGATCTGTTCTCTGCTCTTCAGCTCTTTGTTGACTCGTTCAAGCTCATTCTCTATCCGTTGCTCCTCTCTTTCCTGAGATCGCTCCAGCAGCGTCTCAATGTCGTCAGTAGTCCTGTTGAGGTAGTCGAAGTAGTCCATCCTGCCGCCCCGTAGATCGTATCGTGGCGAAGTGGGTAGTGAGTTATTCTTGACCAGTGTTCGTTAGACGGCGGTACTGCTCGGCCTTCTTTCGGTAGAGCTGTGGAAGCTGTTCGACTTCCTCATCAGACCACGACCTGATCTTCACAAGGAGCTGTTCTACCTCTGCCAAATCTTCTGAATATTTCATTAATGAACATACTCGCACAGATACATATGAGGTTCAGGAGTGGTCGTGATTCGTTTGCTTCAGGGGTGAATGAAACCTTGAGAAGCGTAATTGCACAACGGTTTTCAATAGTTCGACGAGTTTGTTGCAGTATGAGTCCAGTTCCCAAGCTGGAAGTAGAGGACGCCAACACGACTGGATGGAAAAACTTGGTGTCAACTAATGGACCAGGGGTTCTGAAAGGAATTGGAGTCACTCACGCATACGCTGCGGTTCCAGTTGTTCGGATTAAAATAGATGGCAACATCGATCAGAAGGGAGAGATCGGATCTGGATGGGGAAGTAACTACGGGAATGTTGGAATGAGCTTGGGTCTTCCATTCAATGATAACCTCCAAATCGAAATAAAGAACCGTAACAGCAAGAATCCAGTAACCAAATTCTGGGCATCGGTTGTCCTTGGTCAACATCCCTGAACACGCCCAATCAGCTTATGAGCGATATAGTAGTCTCGCTTGGATTTCTGCTGCTCTCATTAGCCGGACCATCAGCATTTGCAGCAGAATACACGTACGACCCCGATCCTAACGACCCGAGAGGTTCAGAACAAAGTTTGGAACGACGAAAGCTGATAGCTCTATCAGTACCCTCCGTAATCGGGGCGCTTCTCGTGGTATCCGGCTCTGTTTTCCTGTGAATATCTGCTACGCATATCGATCTTCGAGATAAAAAACCAGCATCTCTAAAGTCTCACCGACAGAAGTCGACGCTGGCTCACCAGTAGAATCAATTGGTTCCTCATATCCTCCAAGAGGTACTGACTTCGACCGGTGAAAGGTCGTGCCGAAAGCACTTTTGTATAGAAATCCTCCTTCAATTTCCTCCACTTTCTGCGCTGCGACTGCATTAGAATCACCTTTGGGATTAGACGGCTCAAACCCATCTCGCTCTTCTAAAAGATCTTCGAACCGGTCTGTATCAAACTCCTCAGTCAGGACAACGTAGACACCATCCTCCTGATCTTCTTGGAGCTTATAGCCTTCAAGTCCATCTGGGAACAAGGTATAATTCTGCTCAAACCAGTCATCTAATCGCTCCGCGGCGTCTTCCGGAAGATCGTTATCTGAGGTCATGTGTGTTATAGTCTCTCACTCATTTAAGTTTGTTTTGGGTTGGGGTTGGCGTCACGCATACTACCTGGTTCTAGGTGCTTTGTTATCATCTAGCTAAAGAAGAATGTTCCGATGAGATTCAGGCAATGATACATTAGATGTTCTATGATTCATAACGGAGGTGATGTTCGACACTGCCGATCCGGGTTCCATGGCAGAGGTATGCTGAACAGCTTTCTGCCCAGAATCTGGGAGTCAGTAATTCTCTGTTCGAACCAGAACTGTTTCCGCGCCAAGTCACCTTTCGTACCTACCGTACGATTTCTCTTCTCGACTACTCGGTGGATTACCAAGGTACCAATCGCTCTGAAAGCCACTATATCGCCTTTGCTGAGATCTGAAGTGCTGGTTGGTTCCAGTATCACGATTTCGCCGGGTTCCAAAGCAGGGTACATTGAGCACCCCGATACCTCCACAGAAGGATGCATCCAGTTAACTGGAGCAGCTAAGAGGACTCCAAAAAGGACTGAAATGGAAATTATCCAACCTGCCACCTGTCTATGCGATAGCCGCATATCTATCTTGAGGGATGAATCAAAAAACGGGCTCATACCGTAACACCATAAGAAAGAATTGACGCATCCGATTTTAAATACCGAATTCCAAAACATTCTACGTGGAATTCGGAAATCGGAAAGGAATGGGCATCAACACTATTCTCGTCTTAGTTGGCGCATTAATGTTCGCCGGCTTGATAGGCACCCTGTTCACCAACAGCCCGCTCGAAAAAGCAATCTGGCAAGGCCAAGAGATCACCAAAAAGAACTCCGACTTCACAATAGAGATCAAGGGGGACGGCGATATTACACCTGATCAGCAGTTGTCGGATCTTGCATTGTATGTGTATCACCGGGCATCAAACGATGGCTGCGCCGAAGGTCCGTACAAGAAATCTCTGGGGTTGAAAGGACCTACAGTCTGGAAGCAGAACAATAACAAGATCAAGAAGTGGAGGAACGGCGTTCCACAGACCGCTAACGACGGGGAAGGGCAGGCAGGATACCCCGGTCTCAAAGGTAGTTATCTAACTCAGTATCCGAAGTGCTACGGCGCAGAAGACACCGGGATAAGAGTTACAGAGGGATCAGCCACCGGCAAGCTCGGCCAAGACATGGAAGGCATCTACAGCCGAGAATACTTCGAAATCAAAGGGAAAAAGAAGGTCGTGCTGATCGCAGGCAACGAACAAAGCTCAGGCAGTCAAATCACCGGCAGCAAACCCTCAAAAGACAGGGGAGACACCTGGCTCGAGAAAAACTTCATATTAGCATCAAAAACCAGCTTCAAGACTAGAACCGCCTCCTGTCAGAGTGATGAAAAATTCCATGGCACTCGGCAGAATTTCGCACTATACTTCAACGGAGACGTACCCGACAACCGAGCCGGAGTCTGGATGAGCGACTCACCGAAGAAGGGTGGGATCGGCGATAAACAGCCCTACTGTGGTGATAAAACTAAAAAGAAGCCTCATGTCGACCCGTTCTTGGCTGGTTCAACCGATAAACCGGCTTCAGTCATTCTCTGTCCTGGTGACAAGGGCTATATTCAGATGAATAAGGGGAAGGACCCTACCAACGACGGAGAAGCCGGAGAAACTGTAGGAAGTTCGATCGAAGAATCGGGAGAGGCTGCGAAGTACGGGTTCATCCAGATAACGGAGCTTGGGAAAAACTGCGCTGATGACCGAGCGATCAGCATAGAGAACGCGGTCAACATCTACAGCAGCAAGCAAACTCAGCGCGGCCGGCTTCTAACAGAGGTCTCCGTAGAAAGCACATATGGAATTCCGAAAGAAGTCGAGCTGGTTGTCATAGATTCGAAAGGCAATCAGATCAAAGGGGCGCAGGCAGAGATTCCTGCTGCCGGCCAGAAAACATTGACTGCAGCGAACGGGCCGTTCAAAGCCTCTCTCTGCTCCGTCGATGTCGAAATTAGACAGGGAGGAGCTACTGTAGACAAGGTCGAGGATTTGACTCCGGTTCAAGCACCTCAAGAATGCGATGACGCATTGAGCGAGTACGACGCGAAGCTTCGGACGGTGTCGAAGGAGATTGTGACAGACCTGTTCGGTACTGAAAAGCTCCGAGTCCACGCAAGGATCGCTAATACCGGGAGAAAAGGCGGGAGCTACTACAACCTGCGAATGCAGTACACCTCAGACAAACACAGAGAGGCCAGATTCTCCAACATGGATTTAGAACCAGGCCAAACCACCACTAACCCGCTCACAGTCACCAAGAAATTCGGTGCAATGGATGACTGCAAAGTAGAGATACAGGCATGGGTGGAACCCGTCGGCGTGACGGACACCCACACCATCGATCTATCCACAATGGACGTAGACGGCTGTTGAACAAAGCTTAGGTATAAGAGTTATCGAATCCGCAGTCGTAGTCTTTCGCCAGTTCGTCGACAGGAGTCTGTGACGGTGACCCATCCTCAACAAAGAACTCGTACTCTCCATCCTTCTCAATAATCGCGCCAGTTGTACTAAGATACGATTCTTCAGACCAATCACCCATTCCATATGGGGCTTGGATATCGCCCTCAGACTCCTGAGCCCTGATTACGAATCCAAGGTCATCTTTTTCATTCGGGAAATGGGCCTGAAGAGTTTTGACTATCTTTGGTCCGTAGCCGTTGGCGTCAATGATGGATTCCCTGTCGCCGGCTGCTGTGTTTTCGAGTACTTCGTAGCCGGTTTCGAGGTCTCCGAGGAAGGGAGGGCTAACCGATTCGTCGGGTCGGTCGGCTGCCCAGATCAGGTTGGAGCCGTTCTGACCGATGATGACCTCGTATTCTTGTTCTCGGCCTTCATCCTGGAAACTGCCTCTATAAGTGGTTCTGTTCCCGATACCTGCGGATTCAAAGTTCTCCTCAAGTAGTCCGGTGATCTCGTCCGGCGATTTCTTGAGGTCGAGCGCTCCGAGCTCGCCAAGTCCTACGACGACTTTGGTACCTGTTTCGCTCCAGTCGGCATCGACAAATCCTCTGCCTGTAACCCGTGGAGCGTTCTCGTCGAGATATTTTCGAGTGTCTTCGTCGATTGCGTCGACGATATCATTGTTTCTGTAAATTTGCCATGGAACACTTGCAAGGACTTCTTCGTAGGCTTCGTCGCCGCCGTATGCTTGTTCCCGGATCGCGTTTTCTTGTGTTAGTACCCGAGGGTCGATGAACCAGTCGAACTCTTCACCTTTCTTGATCTGAGATTCGTAGCCGGGCTCCGATGTTGAGGTGCTGGTTTCAGTAGGGGTATCTGTTGGCGTGGAATCGTCGTCGTTTGGTGGGGTTGTAGTATTGTCGTCGGTTTGTCCGCTGCCGTCGGTGCAGCCTGCGATTCCGGTGATTCCGGTGGCTGCTGTGGCTTTCAAGAATTGGCGTCTGTTCGGTGTTTTGTTCATCGAGGGAGGGCACCTATTACTGTTTAGTAACAAAAATTTTATATGTTCTGTGGTGGTCCAGCCCCAAAATCTCCAGTCCATGCTCACACCGTTAGTGTCCACACCACAATAATTCTGACTCAAACTGGCTCATTTGAGCCACTATTAGTCAGTTCAATTTTATATCGAGGCTGTCAAAAACAGGTACCGACCAATCCTCACTCGAAACATGCCTCAGCGGAAAACCTGGATGAACGACGCCTCCATCCCGGTACTCGAAACACTCCACAAAGCCGGGATAGCCATCTCCGCCGGGGCAATCCAGTACGAACTCGAGAGAACCATGAAACGACCGCCCTCCCGATCAACCATCACACGAGCACTCAGAGAACTCCAAAACCACGAACTCGTCACAAAACCAGACGAAGACAAAATCTACTACGAACTCACCGACAAAGGCCGCAAATCGATGACTGAGAACTCAACCCAGTAACCATCAAGAAAACAGCTACTCCAAATCCCTCCGACTCAACAAAAGCTGGCGAGCATCCCGCAGCTGAACCAGAATCTCCTCCAACTCTATCTTCATCTCAGAACTGTCTGTTTCTCTATATACTAATTGAATTCGCTTATCAAGATTGTCCAAGAGCCGATTTACCTCATTTATAGCCTTGACTTCGTCCTTCGACCAGGAACTTACATTCGAGAGTAACTTCTCGTCTTCATCTAAATTGTTTGAAGACTCCATAGAGGAAATTGATGGGCTAGAAAAATATGAGAAGAGGTTTGGTGTACTTCATATGAAGCGATATGCTTCGCTTCTGATCGCTAGTTGAATTCTCCCGGATCTTCAGAGAACGAACTCTGGCTACACCACTCATCTTCGTTCAGAAACTCGATTTTTGTAGTTACAGATGGTCATCCAAGAATTCACGATCCGTTTCGTACCCTTCAGCTGCGAACTGGTTTGCAATCCAAAGTGCTGATTGAATCGATTCTTCGCCTTCCTCAGCAGCCTTCTCATAGATACGTTTGCGATTTGAATCCTGACTTGTACGAGCCAACGAGGACCACTTTTCATCGTTGACCGATTCAACCATCGTCCTATACAGATCCACAGAGGTTGCTGAATACGAATCTGATTGTTCTGCCAACCAGTCTTCAATACGCCGCCAGTTCAAATCGCTTAAAATCACAATAGGTAGTGAGCGCTGTATCCGGCCCTTTTCGAGCGTCAAGTCGATTGTAGACGACTCATGTACACAGTCCAAGAACTGACGTAGCTCATCCGCATATTTTTGTTCTGGTGTAGTCCCGGCATTCTCAATTTGGTCTAGACGCCAATCCCAGAGATTTCTAATTGCGTCCCAGCGGTCTTCGACCTCCGGATTATCGAAGGAGTCCGCAAGGCTGATAGCCAGCTCTGTCGCCTCCTCTGGTGAGGCCGCATCGTAGTATCTCCTGATAAGGCTGTTATCGTCGGCGATCGATGCATCTCCAAATAAGTAGTCTGATAGGACATGAGTGGCGGTTGAACGGGTATTGATTTCGTAGATATCATCATCACTAGTGTCCAGCAGTTGAATGGCGTGGCGGTAGTACGGTCGAAGGGCATCGTATCCCCACATGACATTGTGGCGTACGAATGAGTTCCATGCAGCGGTAAACCGACGCTGTTCTACTGTCATCTCACCCCTCGGAAAGACATCCTCAAGACACCGTTCAATTCGATCCGAATCGAGCTCCCATAATGTTCCGAATCGGCGGCCAATCACAGTGCGAACAGCGAGCGCTGGGTCATCGGTCATTCGCTTTTCGACGGCATCTAAGAGCGTGGGGTCGAGGTTACCTCCTTGTTGTGTAGTCCACCAGAGAAATGTGATGAAGGCATTGAGCGCCATCGGGCGAACAGAATTTATTGCGACCTGAACCGGGTCACCGTGGCCCATCACACCTTCTTCGGGCTGGTCCCGCTCCGGATCGGGGTCTGGGTCACCCAGAAGTACCAATAAGATTGCGCGGACTTCGTCAGCATTGTCTCGGGGGAACGGTGTTTCATCGGCGGCTATTCCTTTGTTCAACAGCATCGCGAGATTTGTCCGGCAACTGGAAGTCCACTCTGTTGGATCCTCGGTGATGGCTGTTGCGAGTGCGACGATAGAGTTCCAAGGAAATGTCTGCCCATCATCGAGGAGGTTTCGGAATGCGCCGAAGGCTGCGTCAGCATACCGAGGATTGGCGTCTTCAAGAATCGAGATTTCGTGAGCGTAACGGGTTGGGTGTTCTCTGATCAGCTCACTAAGTTGACGCGAAAACCCGAGATGGTTCCGTTCTTCAAAACGGCCATGTTCGTTGGTATCCCATCCTGTCGCTTCGGGTGGTTCCCATTCGACAGCAGATTTGAGAACTTCTTCTGCAGGCCAGTTCTGGTATTCCTCAATCTGTTCGGGTCCCCGTTGGTTAACAAATCCACCAGTCGTCCTCGAGATGGGTGATTCTGTGGGTAGGCGGTCTGGCTCTCCATGTTTTTCGATCAGACCAGGAAGGACGTCCGCATAGGGAGCAGGCAATTCCTCGCGGATAAGGTAGAATCGGTCTCGCCGCCATGTCTCCTCAATCCGTTGCTCAAAATAACTGGCTGGTTCTTCCTGCTCTTCAGCGAGCTGTTCGGCCCATTCTTCATAGGCGGTGTAAGGACCCCCGCTAATAATTTCACAGATGCGTTCCTGAGCAGCCGTATCCAACTGGGTAAACCCGGATTTCAGGAGCTGATAGAACTCGTACCCTGCCGGGAGGCTGCGGTAGTTATCAACCTCCTGTAACGTGATCTTGACGGTATCACGAAAGGATTCTGGGTGTGAGGCCAGGAGTACAAAGCCGACGCGTCGGAACACGATCGGCCCATCCAACAATTCTTCAATGAGTTCCCGACGCTCGGTACCATCTGGATCGTCACTAAGCCATTTTGTGGACGCGCGGGTGAAATACTCCAGTAATAGCTGCTGTAGGTTCCCGCGGTTCTCGTCCGCATAGTTGAGATCAGTAACTGCGAAGTGGTTTTCAATAACCTCGTGATCAACCTGACTCTCTTCTTCAATGCGAAGTGCAGCTTCGAGATTGGTTTTTAACAGGTCTATGAATGCGGTGCCTCGCTCGGTGAGGAGTATATCAAATGTCTCGTCAAGCGTTTGGATAAGGTTGTAGCGCGTCATGCCCTGCGCGCCTTCCAGCTGGCCCTCGCTGTTCCCTTGGCGCGGGGTGAGAATAGTGTTCAGCAGTTCCAGAGCAGTATCGAATGCGTTTTGCTCGCAGAGATAGGTAACTAACTCCAGTCCTGGTCTTGCGAGTTCGTGGTACTCCGTTGTATCCTGAATCCACTCGATTGCTTGTTCGGCTACGGCTATAGCGTCCTCAGCGGGGAGTTCGGTGCCGAGTGAGATGAGGTATCGGTGTGTCCGGGGATTCTCTGTTGTCGTTTCCACGATGACTTCTGAAACGAACGAAGGATAGGTGTCGGAAATTCGATTGAGATAGCTAAGTAGATTGCCGGATGGGTCTTCGAATGACCCTTGGTTGAACTGGTGTTTCGCCCAAGAGAGGTGAAGCTGATCATCGTAGAAGTCTTTAGCAATCTTCTGCCGGACATTGATGTTGGCTACAACGGTCTTGATAACCTTGTCCGGCAGCTCAGTTGTGTCACGTGTTTTTATGTCGGTTAGTAGTAATGAGGTAGGGTAGAAACTGAGTTCTTCCTCTGTAAGGATCTGTTCAATGAGATGAGATAGTACCTCAGCCTTGGCCTGAATAACTGGGGTTGAGAGAAATTCGAGGCATAAAGTAATATATTTAACTTCCCTTTCAAGCGACAAATCATGGCCGGCCTGTTCAATAACGGTCTCAGCGTAGTACTGGAACGCTTTTTGTTCGGTCTCTTCTGTATGATCCCAACGGCTCTTGAGGAAGTCGCGGAAAACATCGTGGACTTTGAATATTCTGAGACCGTTATGGGTACGTCCGATGGTCTGGACGATGATGCGGTTGCTAAGTGAGTCAAGGATGTCAGCTACATCGATGCGGTCGAGGTCAAAGCCTTCGGGCAGGACGTATGTGCAGATGGCTTCATTCAGTTCGCTCAACGGGGCCGTCGCCCGGAGAAGGCGGCGCTCGTCGGGTGAAAGAGATTGAAGATATCGCTGTTCAATCTCACGGAATACATCGTTGTCCGGAAGGTTCAATGAGGTGCTGTCATCGTTCGAATCGATTAGTAAGCCGAGATAGAGGGGATGGCCGTCTACCTGATTATGGATATCATGGATCTGCACGTCGGTGATATCTTCGAATGCATTTCGTAACAGCTGCGCAGTTTGTTCTTCGGTAAAAGTATCAAGGCAGACCGATGTATCTAAACTTTGGTATGTGAGTCGTCCTGCAGTAACTAGAAGGACATTTGGTGGCAGGGCGTCGGCTGCTTCTTCCATTGCGCCTCTAATCGCACGATCATCGTCCCCTAGTTCGTGGACATCGTCGACGCAGATCAGCAGGCGCTGGTCGTCCGGGAAGGCTGCTGCGAGTCGTCGAAGAATATCTCTGTGACCGGACTGGGGTCTCTTCACATCGGCTGCATCAGAATCCCATGAAACGCCCCCTACCGGACCAACGCTGATGCCAGTAAGTTGCCGTCCCTCTTCTGTGAGGTCATCTGGGAGACGATCAAACAAGGCATGATTGATCTCTCGAAAAAGATCGGTGAGTTCGTGGTTCGGTCGGATATTCCGGATATCAACATTATATCCGTCGTCAACTGCGGCCGCGATTTGATGTAGTGTCGTTGTCTTACCGATTCCTGGTTCTCCGGCGATATGAATGTGCCCGACCCCATTGTTGATATATTCGGCTATTACCTCTACAACAGGGCGTTGTATAGGCTCGTTTGAGGAACTGCTATCGGGCATCGAACTGAATTTAGCTTAGCGGGAGACGTTTATAATCTTGGTTGTGGCTTTGGCAAGGCGGAAACCACTCCTGGAAGTTAGAAGCCCTTTCTAAACCTCACTTAGTAGTCTTGTTGTAAAATAATTAATCTATGAAATTTTCCTCTGGCCGGTCCGAGCGATTGATTGATATAGACAGGTTATTACTCAATTCTAAAGATGAGAAATCGAAGGACAGCTATCCTGGCGTTGGCAATTATCGCAACCGTTGTTGTTTCTGTACTTCTCACAATTGCCTTTGAGAGTATATTACATCTGAGTGTAAGTCCAGTTCTTACCTTTCCTCTCAGTCTTGTCAGTACGATGTTGGCAGTCCATCAATACGTGGAGCAACCAGGGAAGGGTACACGCGTTCAACTGATCCAACACAAGACTGTCTCGGCAGGGAGTCCGGTCGAGAGGGCAGACGGTGGCCGAGACTGGTCGGAATTAACTGATAAAGAGGTGATGGAAGAAATGGAGACCAGCCCAGACTGGCGGAGTTACGAGGATAATGCTTTTGAGAGCTATAGATCGCTCGGGAAGGTATTCGATTGGCTGTCTTCAGTTGCGTTGGGATCACCGCATATCACCCGGAAGCGGATAATGTTACTCCTCTTCGCTATCTCAGCTACCGGAGGGATGTGGCTGTTCTTGATACTCGCAGAGGTCATCGGGTCATCCGGGTTGAAGCCGAATTATATGACATTTATCTCTCAACTATCTCCGCTGTCAGTAGATACCGGAGCTGCTATTGTTTCGATTTTCCCTGCGGTTGGGCTTCTGTTTGCCCCTCTAGCCTACCTCCAGTTTGAGACGGATTATACGTGCCAATGTTGCAGACAGCCGTTCGCCCTGGCGAGCGAGGGCCGGTATTATCGCCCGAATCTGGACATCCAGCAAACGAGGAGCGGACGTAAGGTGAACGGCTTCCGGATACTGCGCTGTGAAAAGTGTGGGGAACTTGTGAAGAAAGAAGCTGATTGGTCACTCAGAGATTAAAATTCAATAATTCTGGTTTTATTAGTCGATGTTCGAATATCGTTCCAAGACAGTTAAAAGAAAATCAATCGTGTGGATAGCGTTTCGGGATTGATTTCGGTCGATCTGGTCTAAGTATCGATTCCGTTCTGGATCTGGTGTCCGATGGCTGAGCGGGTTTCTAATCGCTAAATACGCACCGGCAAACAAGTACATCAACCCTTTCTGTTCGCTATTCTCTGAGGCAAGCCGGACTGGACCGCCATCGGGAGAGAATGCTTGATGCATCAAATTCGTCCCCCCAAAATTCTCTAGAGACTCAATAGGAACATCATCCACACGCTCTTCCAAAATTTGTCCAGCGAGACGAGCAGCCTCAGGATATTTTCCCTGCTCAAAGAGCGGCAGACACCGTTCTATCAGTTCCCCATCGTGAAGAGAGTCAATCGTATTTCCTTTCTCGGCACCCTGTCTAACCTCATCAAGAAAATTCAACAGCTTTTCACCATTCTTCCGATCCTGAGGACCATCCTCATCCGCTGTCTCATGAAACCGGATGCTCGGATTCATCGAACCCCAAGGACCGAATGAAATACCCTCCGAGTTCGCCTCAATACGAAGATGGTCCATCCCCTCAACTTCTTTCCTATCTCTTCCATGTCATGAATTAGCCTTCTTGCCTTCTACAAGCGGGATCTCGATTGATCGCCGGATTTCATCGTCTTTTATCAGGTGATTTGACAGGAATTCATGGATGTCATCGATGACCTCGCGATCCGGTAAAACCACCTCCAGATAGGAGCGCCTACAGTTGGTTCCCACCGGATCGCAGTCGAAAAAGAACGTGTTTTTAGCAAAAGTGCTATTCTCGGAGAGGACAGCCTGAATGTGAAGATCTACTGAATCGTCCCAATCCACATGCTTATTCACGGATTTCAACCGGATTTCCAGTTCGTCCGAAGTCATTCTCTTAAGCGAGACAGCCCCTGATTGATGAAATCACCGTTGATCTCTCGCTACCTGGAAAGCGTCGAATGTACAAGAGACGAGATATTCTATTGCTCAGAAGACTTATACAGGATAGTTGAAATCGTTCGGATATGGAGAATGTCGACCGAAGAACAGTCCTGATGGGTGCCGGGGCAGCATTGTCAGTCAGCTTGGCTGGATGCAGCGGTGATGAAGGCAGTGTAGAAGGGAGTGATGGGTCGAACGGAGTGGAGCCGCCGAAGGTGAACACTCTAAATGGGACCTGGAAAAAGCAGGACGAGGGCACTATCGAGAGGAAAATCAAGAAAACAGTCACACTAGGGACGGTACACGGGAAAACGCAGACCTTCACTCATTCGCCTGCAGCTAATCAAGTAAAGAAGAAAACTGAGGGAGAGTTCGGTCAGGCCGTAGGAATTGGGTTTGCAACTCGGTTCGAGCTCGAAGGAGCGTTACTCAGTAGTATCCCAGTCGATTGGATGATGGGTAATATCGGGTCGAGTTTCAAGGACCAGCTGAAACAGAAAGGGATTACTCAGGTGCGACAGAGCGAGTTCTCCGGCAACGAACCGAATCCCAAAGGAGCGAAGGAGGTCCAGACGCAGGGATTCTCTGGCCGATTTTCCACAGGTCCGTTCAGTATCGAGGTCGAGGTGAAGAAGGGTACGGAGCGTACGTTCGAATTCGATGACGTTCGGCTGCAGATCAACTCAGTTCTCTCGGTGTGGAAAACCGGCGAAGCACTATTTGCGGCAGGAGGAGCCTGGCCTGCCGTATCGTATAACCAGCAGACGGATTGGGTGAGTGTTACCGGCGGTGGAACAGGCGATGGAGCTGACGTCAAACTCAGAATCATCCTTCCCTTCATGCGTTCCCGCATCCGGTCAGATGTCCTCAAACTGGTCGAATCTACTCGTTAGACCTCAAAACCAAGATTTACATTATAGTTCTATCCCGCTGATGAGCGTAATCAGACTGAAAATAAACAATAGTAGTTGATATCGAGCGGAAAACCAGATACTACCCCACTCCTTCGAGCCAACTAGGATCTTTCCGTCCTCCTGTTCTTTGACCGCTCCGGAGATCTCTGCTAAAGCGAGGAACCCGATTATAAGGGCGAATACAAGTGAGGCGAATGCCACAATAATCAGTGAATTGATTTCTGTATCTCCGAAAAACGCTCCAGAACCGAGAAGGGAAATGAAGATACCAACGACTGTAATTAGATTGGTAGAAAGAGAACGTATTGTAGAAAATTGGTCTGGATATCGGGTTAGCGTCTCTTCCGCGACCTCGTTGTTCAAGCGTAGGGCGTACTCTACTGAAAGAATAAGGCTATAAATTATCGCAATGATCGAACCGGCAATCGAGAGATTGAGATTGGCGTCAGAGAATAGATACAATAGCCAAATAAGCAAAATCGGGAATATCAGAAAGAAGGTAGGTATCGGCCAGTAGCTCATTATAAATGTGCGGTAATTCATACAGAGTTCTCGATAGGATTGCTCGTAGCAAGGATTAAAGCCTTACGCACGTTATCAGGTCGCATGGCAGATTCATATTCGGCAGTTGTCGATTTTCTTCAGGAGCGTGGAATAGCTGTAACCCCTGAAGCGGAAGAATACGCTCATAGATACTCTTCAAAATTCCTGTATACGATAGAGGGAGTCACAGAGGAAGACGCGGAGAGGATTCAAACTATTTCGGTATTAAGAGGAGCGGAGGCAGCTGTCACCAATAGTATGGATCTCCAAGTCAATGACGGAGGTTATCAGGAATCACTTCAACTGAACTCTGACCATCTACGAGTGGCTGCAATTACCTCTCTAAATAACTGTATACTTACACCTCCTTGTCTTGATGGCCCAGAAGAATTGAATAAGGTCCCGTATTTGACGGTTTTCTCAGGGGATGCAGAGCGGATCAGAAATCTTGGAGTAGAAGATGCTGTAGCCCTCACCGAGTATGATATAGAAGAATTCTCTGAAATATACACAGAGAGCTACGAGCTGAATACGAACCAGCTTGAGAGCTGGACCCAGCTCAAAATCGATATCTGGTTCGAGCTTTCAGATCAAATATCAGAACTAATTTAATCCTCATCGTCTTTCCAAAGTTTGACTGCGGTCTCCAAGGTCTCCATCTTTGACTGAAAATTACCTGGGGGAACAGAGAACTCTAGGGCGTAACCGTCGCTGTTCTCATCAGCAGTTACCTCCATCACAAAGTGGTCTTGATACTGTTCATACTCCTCTCTATCTACCAAAGAATCAATACGTTGGTCAATAGAAGAGGGTAGCCAATCATCGGTGCTTTCCAAGTCATCTTGTAAAACAAAACTGAACATCGTGACAAGTTTCTGGCCGGGCCAGTTGGAAGATACTTCACGGCTAAAACTCGAGACAAGCGGCCAAGTATCATCGGGAGCAAAAATTCGTTCGTCTAAATCTTCGTCGTTGATCTCTTCAAGTCGCAAAGTATCGTCAGTAGTGGGATTCAAACTAACGCGGTCAACGTATTCCAGATCAGACTCTTGAATCCTCATTATGTAATTACGTATATCATTCTTATCAAAATCCGTCTCAAACCGTATATGTGGATAGTTTGGGATGGGGAAAATCACATCTTTGAAAGTGCCGTCACAGAGGACATGAAAGGCCTCGTCGGAGACATATTCTCCTACGTCGCTTGCTCCCTCACTTTCTCCTAGCTGCTCGCGGACGCGTTCATACGCTTCCCAACACTCTTTCTCGGAAGGTCGAGAAGATACCGCGTCAGGCCATACGTCATTAAATTCGTCCTCCATAGCATATGATTGCCGAACGTCATATATTCGAGCGTCTCCGGAGCTTACAAACGAACCAATCTCTTCGTCTAATGACTCGAGTTCGTCGTGATAACTAATTACTGCCTGATGAAAATTATCGACTAGCCCACCATTCTCCTCCGTCCTTCTCACGATCAATATAAATAGGGGAATCCAACTGTTTTAAAGCATTGGTTTGGAATCTGTCATTTTAGCTGAAGACTACAGAGGTACGTTCCGATAAAACAGCTTCCATTTATATCCGATTTTCATTTCAACCATTCAGTTCAAGAATTATAGATTCGGCGTTGGGCCGATTGGCCTAGGCTGTCACGAGTCTTTATAAGTACAGTCCGAGTTGTACAGGCTGATTGGGTCAGAAACCGCGTTACGGAGCCAAAATCCGGAATTCAGTCAGATTGAACTTATCGGCCTTTCGAGCCGATGACACGGGTTCAAATCCCGTACCGAGCATTCTGCGAGGAACGTAGTGACGAGCGGAAGCGGGACGTGCGGGATTCGAAGCAGGGAACGACGCGAACGTAGTTCGAATCCCGTATCAGTTCCCACTAGCTGGACACGATACGAGCCACCGAAAGCGATTAGATTAGTTCGGCGTGTCGTCGGCGTCGTTCGGGTCCGTTCCGAAGATGTTCACTTCGCGGCAGTCGTTGACGCCGTCGCCGTCGCTGTCGGCCTCGGTCGGGTCGGTACCGTACTCGTCGACTTCCTTCCCGTCCCAGATTTTGTCGCCGTCCGTATCGGGGTCGTTCGGGTCCGTTCCGAGTTCCTTCTCCTCGGCGTCGGTCAGGCCGTCACCGTCGGAGTCGACGGGCTCAGGCTCGGGCTCCTCGGTCGTCGGCTCGTTCGTCGTCTCGGGGGTCTCTGCCGTCGTCTCCTCTGGCGTCTCCGTCGTCTCTTCAGCCGTAGTCGGCTCCGGGGTCGTCGTCTCCTCGGGTGTCTCGGTAGCCGTCTCCGTCGGCTCGGCTGTCTCGGTCTGTTCGGGCGTCGCCGTCTGCGTTTCGGTCGGCTCTGCGGTCGGGGTTGCCGTCGGCGTCGACGCCTCGGTGTTCTCGTCGACGACCGTCCGGGACCGGTCGGGCGTCTCGATGGCGATGAGGTCCTGGTCGTCGTTGTTCATCACCGGGCCCTCGTAGTCGAAGACGACGTCCCCCGTCTGGTCCTCCGCCCCGGTGGCGATTTTGATGCTCCCGTTCGCGGGAACGACCGTCCCCGAGGGGAACGACTTGGTCTGGTCGACCTCGGGGTTGTTCGCCTCGAAGTTGATGACATAGTTGCTGAGGTCGAAGTCCTCGTTCGAATAGTTCGTGAGGACGACGTACTCCGCATCGTTGTTCACCTCGGTGAACTCCAGAAAGTCGGGCTGGTCCTCCTGAGCGAGTGCCGTCCCCCCGAGTCCGAGCGCACCAACTGCTGCCATTCCACCGAGTCCTGCGAGTATCGAGCGACGCTTCTGCATTGTCATTTATCGCACTACATCAGAGTCAAAAAGAACTGTTGGCCATGTATCAGGTATCGTGAGTGAACTGTGAGTTTAAGAACAGCGTCACATCCCGCTGGGACCGAGTCCGTAGTAGATTCCCTCGCCGTGCATCGCGTGCGCAAACCGGAAAACGCGGCACGTTCACGTGTGAACGAAGCGACGAGTAGGGGTACAAGAGAGAGTTTCGAACCAGAGAGCGGGGTGAGCGAAGCGACTGCGGTTCGAATCCTATCCCGACCATCCTCTCCCTTCTGTGGACCGTTGTATATGGGAGACCGGCAGAGCCGTTCAGTTCGGCCTCTCGCCGACGTTGCGCGTCGCCAACTCACACGCACCTGAGAGGTAAGCCGCCCTCCGTTATACGGCCGGACCGACCAAGCAGTAACTCGTTACCGGTAGCCTCGTCACGGACAAGCGGAGCCCGAGAGGATGACTCGAAGTCCGATAGAAGAGGGGCGGGACGAGTGGGGAGAACTGTACCGCATGCTCGCGGAGTCGCGGCGTCGCCACGTGCTCGACCACCTGTATCGCCGGGGGGAGTCGGTCGGGGTGGGCGAACTCGCGACACAGGTCGGGAAGCGGGAGCACGCCTCGTCGGCGGCGTCGGTGGCGGACGACCGAGTACGAACGATTCACGTCAGCCTCCAGCACGTGCATCTGCCGGCGCTCGACAACGCCGGACTCGTCGACTGGAGGCGCGAAGCGGGGGTCGTAACCCTCGGGGAACGCGCACACGAGCTACCGCTGTTCAGTCCGGTCGGCGGCGGCCTGGTCGACGTCTCTCGGCCGGCCGGGCCGAAGAAGGTCGACGCACCGAGCCCGGAAATCACAAGCGGGGCCGACGACGATTGCCCGCGACCGTCGTGAGTCGGTCGACGGCCGACCTTGCAAATACAGCCTCAAAGACGGTCCCAGTAGGGGGAGTACCGACGTGTATGTCGAGCATCGTCGGAACACTCCGGAAGTTCGCCTCGGAGGCGATCAGTATCGTCATCCAGATTATCACGTTCCCGCTTCGACTGCTCAGGAGCCTCATCAGTTGAAGTCGGAACCTCGCTCTACGACTCGGAGCGCCCGCCGGAACCGCGCGTAGCTAAAGTAGACCATGATTCCTAAAGCATCGGGACGATGCGTACTGCACGGTAACTAGCGACGCAGGGAGGAGGAACGACATGGCCACAGAGGGGGTTAGTAAACGGATGGTGCGGCGGGCGCTCGAAGCCCCGCGACGGCGACTCGTTCTCGACTACCTCACGGGGTGTGAGGAACCGGTCAGCGTCGAGGAGCTCGCGGTCGGCGTCGTCGTCGAGGAGACGGGTGCCAGTCCCGAGCGGGTGACGCCCGAACAGTGCGGGCCGGTGCGAATCAGCCTCGAGCGGTCGCACCTCCCGGCGCTTCACGGGTTGGGGTTCGTCGACTGGGACAGTCGAGCCGGGACGGTCCAGTCGACGACGCGAGCCGACGACGGGGAGGCCGACGGCGAGGTCGGCGAGTCGGAGTGGCCCCCGGCGCTGGCGAACGACGACTGAGCGAGTTCTCGGAGTCGGCCTCCCCGACCGCTCGGTCGGCTCCGGTATCCGGAAAACTCATCACGTACGCCAGTGAGACGTTCGCAGGGATGGACCGAACCCGCGCTCTCCTGGTGGCCGCGACCGTCGTCGCCGCCGTCGCGACGCTCGGGAGCCTCGGGTTCAGCCTCGTCCTCGGGCTGGTCCCCTGTGAACTCTGTTGGTACCAGCGTATTCTGATGTACCCGCTCGTGGTCGTCCTCGGTGTGGCGGCCGTCGACCGCACCCCGACGGTGTGGCGGATGGCGCTCCCGCTCTCGACGTTCGGGACGGTAGTCGCGGCGTACCACGTCTACTTGCAGGTCACTCCGAGCGGCATCACCTGTTCGTTCGGCGGCGCGTGTGCGGCCGTGCTCTACCCGATGGCCGGTGGCCTGCTCACGATTCCGCGGCTGTCGCTGCTCGCCTTCCTCCTCGTCTCCGGCGGGTTGGTCGTCCTCGCCCGAGGTCAAGAGTCGTCGCCGACGCGGTGAGGGGGTGAAGCGGACGGGGGAGGTGGAGGGTGGGGAACGGGAGGCGGGGTGGGGCGCGTGGTGGTCACGCCGCGAGTCTCAGCGGTCGCGCAGGCGGTGTAACAGCGAACTGCGCTGGGTCGTCACGTGGTACGCCGCGGAGAGCGCGACCAAGGTGAGAAACGCCCCGCCGATGAACGATGCGTCGAGCCCGCTGATAAGGGGGACGCCGACGCCGTCGGCGACCAGTAGGAGCAGTCCGAGCGTCGCCAGCGCGAGGTAGAACTCCCCCCAGGAGAGCCCGTACTTCGGGACGACCTCCATGTACACCGTGAGTTCGTCCGCGTGCTCGGCGAGCGAGACCTCCTTCCCGTTCGAGTCGTACGTGACGATACCGAGGTCGTCGAGTTTCGGGAGGTGGGTCTGGTGGAGCGAGACGTACACGCTCTGGCGGACGTTCCGGGGTGGCGGGGTCTCGCCGGACTCGATGCTCGCGATGTGCTCTGAGAGGTCTCGAACCGTCTGTGCGTCCTCGGTCTCCCGGAGTCGCTCGAGCACGAGCCGACGCCGGGCGTTCCGGAGGACGTCGTGAATCTGCCCCTGGTCCAGCTCGCGGTCGGCGTCGGAACTGGTCCGGGGAATCGATTCGAGACTCATTCGAATGTTCCTGGAACCTGATGTGACATGAATCTATCCAAAAATTGTGGCTCGCGTGAGCGTCGTTTAATCTGTCGTTACCTCCAGAAAGACGGCCGTTGACGTTCACATCCCACGAACGTTTAAGTATTCGAGAAATTTACTCGTTCAGGTAGTTCGGCTCCGCGCGCTCCGTTCTGTCTCCGATATCGGCGGCCGACGGGGCGCTACGCCAGCCAATCCTCGGGCTTGGTGTCGTAGTCCACGTCGGTCGCCGCAATCAGCTCCTCGAGGTCGGCGTCGAGTTCGTGTACCTCGAAGGACTCCCCGTCGTAGCGGACCCGCTTGCCCGCCTCCGTCGGCTCCGGCTCGCGGTTGCGCCGGCGGGCGATTTCGAGGTCGTGTTCGTCGTACTCCTTGACGATGGTCATGAGGTTCACCGGTCGGCCCCAGAGGTCGTACGTCCGCTCGAGCACGCCACGGGCCTGCTTCAGGTCCAGCATCACGCCGTTGTACTGGTGGCCGAGGAGGAGCTCCCCCCGGTTGTCGAAGTTGTCGTCGTAGACGGCGACGGACGGTTTCCCGAAGTTGGTGAACTGGAGCAGGAGCTTCTTCTTCACGTCCTCGTACTGACTCGAGGTGACGCGGAAGTCGCCGCTGGCGCGGGTGTACTCGTACGTGAAGTAGTGGTTCTCGGTGACGAACTCCTCGGTGAGGAACGCGTCGAGAAAGGTCACGTCGTTGTGGCTCTCGCGAATCTCGCGCATCCGGTCCCAGCCGGCGCCGTAGTCCACGTCTTCGAGCGCGGCCTCCACGCTCGCGTACTTCTCGTCGTCGAACATGTACCGGGTGAGCCGCTCCAGCTCCGACCGGCGAACCCGCCGGAGGAACCCGCGGTTCTGGCGCTTGTTGAGCGAGAAGTGCCGCTCCGCGAGCCCCTCGTAGGTGAGCACCTTCCAGGGGTAGCGGTCGGCGTCGACGTAGTCTTCGTCTTCGGGGTCGACCTCGCCGTCCCGCGACGCGATGGCTCGTTCGAGGGCGTCGTGGTCGACCCGCGGGTCGTCGGGGCCGAGTTCGAGCAGGTCCTCGAGCGTCGCCGCGGTGACACCGTCGATGGCCGGGTGGGGCTTCAGCAGCGCCTCGACCGCGTCGAAGTCGACGGCGTCGTGGAAGTTCCGCCACGTGATTCCCTCGACCCGGAGGAGTTTGTCGGCGACCTCGCGGCGGTTGGTGGAGTTCTCGACGTACTCCCAGAGGTCCATTCCTAAACTGTAGGGGTTGAGCCCTGGCGACCCCAGGACGCGGGACTGGTGGTCGGCGTAGGTGACGAACTCGTCGGTACCGGCGAAGCGCTCGTCGCCCATCATCAGCGACTCCCAGTACGCCGCCCACCCCTCGTTCATCACCTTCGTCATCTTCTGGGCGGCGAAGTAGTACGCCTCCTCGCGGAGCATGTCGAGTACGTCCTTCTGCCACGGCTCCATCTCCTCGGCCCGCTCGGTCTCCTCGTCGTAGCGCATCCCGTGTTCACGGAGGAACGCGAGCACGTCCTTGCGTGGCTCCTCGAGGGTCGGCTCCGCCGACTCGGTCTCCTGTCGTTCGAGCCACGCCTCGTCGAACACCTGCCGACGCACGTCCTCCGAGATGTTCATCCCCGAGAGCTTCTCGCGGATGTCTTCGACCTCGTCGCTCCCGCGGGGGGAGCCGGCTTCAGAGAACGGGCGGTGCTGGTCGATGGTGTCCTCGAGGCAGAGCACGGCGTCGATGAACGCCTCTACCTCCCCCCGGTCGATTTCGGGGTCCTCCATGTAGTTCGCGATGGCCTCGGCGTGGCGTTCGAGCATCGCCGCCGCGTCCGGGGAGGCGGCGTCCTCGACGAACATGCCGAACCACTCGTTGTTCGCGAAGAAGTCCGCGTGAGCCTCGACGTGGGTGATGACCGCCTTCTGGTCGGCCAGCGAGTTCGACTCCTGGAGGAAGGCGTGCGAGGGGTTGTCGTTGTTGACGATTTCGAACGCCTTCCCCATCCCGAACTGGTCGGTCTTCTGCTGACGGTCGTACCCCATCCCCCAGCGCCAGTGCGGGTACCGGCGCTGGAACCCGCCGTAGGCGATGAGCTGGTTCATCTCGTCGTGGTCGACGATCCAGTAGTTGACCGGGTACGGTTCGAGTCCGAGTTTGCGCGCGAGCGCGCCGGCCTCGCGGACCGGCTCCTCGAGGCTCGCCGCGACGCGTCTGGCTTCGACTCTCTTGTCTCTCATGTCAGTCCTCCCCGTCCTCCGTGCTGAGGATGCGGTAGATGGCGTCGGTCACGTCTTCGGGGCTCTTCACGTAGGCGACGACGACGTTGCCCGTATCCGACAGCGCCGACTCCACCTCCTCGGCGTGGGTCGCGTTGATGGCGTTGCCGCCGGGTTGGGTCTCCACGTAGGCGTGGAGGTTCGCCGGAATCTCCTCCATCAGCGGGATGACGCGCTCCTTGGTGTCGTTCGAGGAGTTCTCCGAGTCGCCGGCGGCGAACACGTAGCGGTTCCACTCCGCCCACGGGTACTCCTCCTCTAAGATGGCCTTCGCGAGTTCGTACGCCGACGAGATTTTCGTCCCGCCACCCGAGCGGATGCCGAAGAACTCCTCGCGCTCGACGCGCCAGGCCTCGGCGTCGTGGGCGATGTAGACGAACTCGGCGTTGTCGTACTTGCCCGTGAGATACCAGTCGAGCGGCGTGAACGTTCGTTCGACGAGTTCGCGCTTCTGCTCGCGCATCGACCCGGACACGTCGCGGATGTTCACGACGACGACGTTCTTCTCCTTCTTCTCGACGACCTCCGGGTGGCGGTAGCGCTCGTCCTCCCGGCGGAACGGGACGCTCTGGAGTCCGTCCCGGCGGATGCGCTGGAGCGTCGTGGTGCGCTCGACGTTCTCCATCATCTCCTCGAAGCTCCCCCACGTTCCTCGTTCGTCCTCGGGGACGTCGGAGAACGCGTCCTCTATCCAGGCCTGCGAGACGAGGATTCGCTCGCCGCGGGCCCACTCGAACACCTCTCGGGGGGTGACGCCGGCGACCTTGCAGGCCTCGCGGACGTAGTCCTCGTCGAAGTCCATCGCGAGCTTGCGCTTCAGCCCCCGCTTGAACAGCTGTTCGAAGTCGAGGGTGGAGTTCGGCCCCGCCCTCGTCAGTTCGGTGAAGTCGCCCTCGACCTCCTCGACGACCTGCTTCCCCTTCGGTTCCAGGTCCAGTCCGAGTTCCTCGTCCAGCTCCTGGGCGAACTCCTCGGGGTCCATCTCGTAGTACTCGTGCTCGCCACCTTCCTCGCCCGGCTTCCCCTCCTCGTCGCCGTCGCCGGGCTGTGGGCGGCCGACGGGCTGGCCCACGTCGGGCGTCCCGCCCTGCCCCTGGCCGACGCCGCCCTTGTCGAGCTGGTCGTAGGCGAACTCCGGCAGGTCGACGATCTTGATGGGAATCTGGATGCTGTCGGGACCGGAGCCGCCGAGGTTGCCGTGGCGGATGAACTCCTTCAGGTCCTGTCGGCGTTCGTCGCCGACCTCCCTGAACCGCTCTAAGTCCTCTCTCAGTCCCATTTGTACGCCACCTCGCGCATCACGTGTCGCGAGGCCAACTCCGCGGAGGCCTCGCTGTAGCCGTGGTCGGTCATGTAGTCTATCGTGGCGCGCTTGACGCGCGCGGTTTCGGTGTTCGCCGGCGGGTCCTCCCACTGGCGCGGGTCGAAGTCCTCGAACAGCCGTTTCACGTCGGTCCAGGAGTGCGTCGACAACACTTCCTGGATGACGGGGATGCGCGCGAAGTCGACGTTCGCGACCGAGAACTCCTCGTCGCGGTTCTCCCACGCGTAGCGGTTGAGCGCGGTGATGACCTTCTCGTGGCGGAACTCCTCGACCGCCTCGCTGGGCTCGTTGCCCGCGTAGTCGGCCTCGCGGAACCGCCCGAGGTGTTCGGTCTCGAACAGCTTCATCAGGAGCGGGTCCGGGTCGACCGGCCCGTGTTCGGTCTCGATCTGCTCCTCGGCGTCCCAGGCGTACACGTGCTCGACGTACTCCGCGACGGTCTCCTCTTCGACGCCTTTCTCGGCGAGCAGGGCGTCGAGCACGTCCTCCTCCTGCAGCTCGAACAGGTGGCTCTTCACCGCCGCCAGCCGCCCCTCGTACTCCGTCGCCTCGGCGCGGGAGAACACCGGCGCCGCCGTCAGCTCCTGCGCCATGGCGTCGAGCACGTCCTCGGGCGTGACGACGGTCTCGACGGGTAGTTCGGGGTGGTGACGGTCACGCTCGACGTGGAGCAGGTCTGCGACCACGTCCCGCGTGAAGGTGACGGGGATGCCGTGCTGACCGTCGGTCTCGTGGTCGAAGTCGAACTCGTCTATGGAGCGGCGTTCGTCGCCCTCCTGCAGGTAGCCGCGGTCGAACAGCACGGCCTTGTCGACGAGGTCCAACCCGGCAGGCACGTCCTCGGCGTCGAGCCGGGTGACGACGGCGTACAGCGCCGCCGCCGCCAGCGCGTGCGGGGCGAGTTCGATGGTCCGAACCGCGCCCTCGCTGTCGCGGACGTCCAGTCTGAGCGGCGCGCGGATGCGCTCCGCGAGTTCGTCGTAGGACTCCGTCTCCCAGACGCTCGTCTCGTTCGTGAGCTCGCGTCTGACGAGTTCGGTCTCCAGCGAGTGGTTCGTCAGGTAGCGGAACTCGTGGCGGTCGAGCCTGCGCTTCAGGGCTTTGAGCGGGTCGCGGCCGTTGCGGTCGGCGAACTTGTCCAGTTCCACGTCGAGGTCGGGGTTCGAGATGATGAGGAGCTGGGTGTCGATGTCCATCCCGATTCCTTTATCGAGCTTGACGTGGCCTTCGTCGGGGACGTTCAGGAGCTTCTGGAGCAGGTCCGAGTGCTGGGTCGCGTCCTCGACGACCGTGAGGAGGCCGTTACCCTGCGACAGCACGCCGTCGTAGCTGAACGCCTGCGGGTTCTTCCGGCCCCGCGAGTCGAGTTCGCGGAGCATCCCCGGCATCCACGAGCCGACGAGCCGTTCCTTCGGCGAGCCGTCGTCCTCGGAGTGGAGGACGCCGATGCCCTTCCCCACGTCGACGACGTAGTTCTTCACTCGCAGATGCTTGGCGTCGGCAATCTTCGAGAACAACTCGCTCTTGCCGGCGCGGCGGTACTGCTCTTCGAGGTAGTTGTACGCCTCGCGGGAGAACGGGTCGAGCGCCTCCTCGGCGACGACCGGGATGTGGTCCCCCGACTCGGTGTTGAGGTCGCTGACGATTGCCCGCCGGACCTCGGGGGGGAACACCGACAGCGGATGGGCCTGCACGGGGCTCTCGTACCAGTCGTCTTCGCTCTCCAACTCCGAGTCGGTGTAGGAGAGTCCCCTGGTGTCGGAGGCGTTGGCGACGTTCCACTCGACGGTGTAGCGCCGGCCCTCGGTCGTCTTCGAGTACTCCCGCAGTCCGTTGATGAGACACCGCTTGAGTTCGGACTTGCCCGTCGCGGTCGGCCCGTCGAACCAGAGTATCTTCTCGCCCTTCCCGCGACGAGCGGCGATGGTCCGCAGGTCGTCGACGAACCCGTTGAGCACCTGGGTGTTGCCGAGGATGGCGTGCTCGCCGTCGTTGTGCGGGTCGTCGAAGAACCGGTAGCGCTCTATCTCCTCGCCCTCCTCGACCACGGCCCGGGTACCCATCGACTCGATGGCCTCCAGCAGGTACTTCGAGGCGTGGGAGGCGATGGAGGGGCGCTCGAACGCGGCGTCGACGTACTCGGCGAGGGTCATCGGCTCCTCGTAGGCCCCGTCGAGTTCCTCGTCGGCCGCGTGGAGGTAGTCTCGGCGCATCTCAGTCCTCGAGCTCGGCTTTCGCCACCTCCGCACCGGCGAACTCGAGCACCTCGCGGGCGCCCTCGGTCGAGTACCCCTGCTCTTCGAGCGCCGTCACCCACGCGTTGCGCTCGTCGTCGTCGAGTTCGTTCGCCGACACCAGCGCCGAGAAGTTGATGTTGTGCTTCTTGTCCTCCCAGAGCTTGCGTTCGAGGGCGCGGCGCAGGCGGTCGTTGTCCTGCGGGTTGAACGTCGTCCCCTCGCGGGCGCGTCGGGAGACCCAGTTCGAGACCTCCTGGCGGAAGTCGTCCTTGCGGTCGCTCGGGATGTCGAGTTTCTCCTCGACGGAGCGCAGGAACTTCTCGTCCGGCTCCTGTTCGCGGCCCGTGAGTTCGTCCTCGACGGTGGCGTCGTCGATGTAGGCCATCACGTGGTCCATGTACTTCTCGCCCTGGCGCTGTATCTCGTCCAGGTCGTAGGCCAGCGCGTGGCGCACGTCCTCGATGGCGCGCTCCTTGTACTCCTCGCGGACGAGTTCGAGGTAGCGGTGGTAGCGCTCCAGGTTCTCCTCGGGGATGGAGCCGTGGTTCTCCAAGTTCTCCTCGAAGTGGTTGAAGATGGTGAGCGGGCTCAGGTAGTTCCGCCCCCGGTGGGTGGAGTCCATGATGGCCTCGGCGATCTCGTCGCCGATGAACCGCGCGGAGACGCCGGACATCCCCTCCGCGATGTCGGCTTTCGCCTCGCCCTCCTCGCGGAGCTTCTTCACGTCGACGTCGTCGCCGTCGTCGATTTCGCCGTTGTAGGCCTTGGCCTTCTGGACGAGCGTGACGCGCTCGCCGTCGGGCTCCTCGATGCGGGTGAGGACGCCGAACAACCCCGCCATCTCCAGGGCGTGGGGCTCGATGTGCATGTTCGGCACGTCCGCGTTGCGCAGCATCTTCCGGTAGATGTCGGCCTCGTGGTCGTACTCGAGGACGTACGGGAAGTCGATGCGCTTGGTGCGGTCGTTGAACGCCTCCATCTTCTCGTCGCCCTTCTTGTCCCGGTACTCGGGCATGTTCGTCCGGCCGACGATGACCTGGTCGATGTCGATACGCGGGTTGTTCTTCGGCTTGATGGTCTGTTCCTGCGTCGCGTGCAGGAAGTCGTAGAGGAACTCCCGCTGCAGTTTGAGGAGCTCCTCGCCCGAGAACAGCCCCCGATTGGCGTTACAGAACGCCCCCGCGTAGTCGAACGCGCGGGGGTCGGACTCGCCGTAGATGGCGAGCTTCGAGTAGTTGACGTCGCCCGTGAGTTCGGTCTCGTCCTGGTTCTTCTTGTCCTTCGGTTCGAACGTCTCGACGCACTGGCGCTTGTTCTCGCTCGCGACCAGCCGGATTATCTCGATGTGGTTCTCCAGCACCGCCTGGAGGTCGTCGTCGTACTCGGTGAGCAGGCGGTCCATGTAGAACTCGCTGGCGGGGTCCAGCGACTGCTCGTTGCGGATGGTGTACGGCGCGTCGAACGCCTCGTTGATGGAGTCGATGACGTGGTCGCGCTGGGCCTGCGGGAGCAGGACGAGCGGGTCCTGGTTCATCGGCGACCGGACCGTGTCGTCGGCGGGGTCCTGGTCGCGGATGACGTCGCCGAGGTTGGTCCACCGGAAGGTGTACATCCGGCCCTCGTCGCGCATCGTGTAGTCCTCGAAGTACCGCCGGACCATCCAGTCGAAGTGGGACTTCCCCGACCCCACCGGACCGAGGAGGAGTTTGATGCGTTTCTCGGGGCCGAGTCCGCGGGCACCGGACTTCACCTTGTTGACGAACTCGTGGATGGACTCGTGGACCTCGCGGCCGTAGAAGACGTTCTCCCCGTCGTGGAGCGGGTCCTCCGAGGCCATCTGGTACTCGACGATACCCGCTTCCTCGTCGTACTCCGTACCGTAGTGGTCGAACATGTCGGCAACGCGCTGGTGGGCGTTGCGGGCGATTCGCGGGTCCTCGTACACCTGTTCGAGGTACCAGTCGAAGGACTTGGCCTCCCGCAGGTCCGAGGGAACCGACTCTTTGTAGTTTCTACTGAGCTCTTCGAGGGTTTCTCTTTCACCGGTCATTGTATCACTCGGGAATCACTTCGTCGCGACCCCGGTCGTCGCGGCCGGACCGTGGCGGGCGCCGACGACCCGTCGGCGCTGGCCAAACACTGACTCGGAGCGACGGCACCGCTCACCCTACGGGCGAACGCCGCGGTCGGGTGACCGTTCCTTGCCATGTTTATTCATACCACATGCCCCGGCGTCAGCGACGGCGACACCGACGACTTCGACAGGAAGCGACGCGTTCGACGACGATACGCGGGGCGGTCGTCCGGTCCGGTCGACCGAGACTATTAATGTATTGGTGCTTGGTACCACATAACGTTTGTCCCAACTGCCGCCATAGTTGGTTCATACTAATAGAAAACCGCAGTACGGAACGGAGTGGAATCGTATAGGGTGTCAATCGAAGCCTACAAATATATATAGTAGCCCAAGCAGGGTTGATAACCAAAATCGGCAGTGATTGTCGCTGTCGGATGATTAGCCTACTATTCTGGGCCCTCCTTGTCTACACGGTGGAGCTGGTACCACAGTATGGCGATCGTAAGGGAGTGAACTACGATTGCCAGTATTTTTACACCGATTTCGAGTCCCGTGAGTATCCCTTCCATGGTGGTGGATTTCTCACTTCGTCGCGCCCCCGGTCGTCGCGGCCGGACCGTGGCGGGCGCCGACGACCCGTCGGCGCTGGCCAAACACTGACTCGGAGCGACGGCACCGCTCACCCCACGGGCGAACGCCGCGGTCGGGTGACCGTTCCTTGCCATGTTTGTCCATACCACATGCCCCGGTGTCAGCGACGGCGACACCGACGACTTCGACAGGAAGCGACGCGTTCGACGACGATACGCGGGGCGGTCGTCCGGTCCGGTCGACCGAGACTATTAATTTGTTGGTGCTTGGTACCACATAACATTTGCCCCGATTTCGTTCGTAATCTCCCGTTGCCGGGGACGGAACCCGGAGACGGCGGCGGGTTCGGGTTCGCCGGCATGACACTGTCAGCGAAAGCCTTTACAAGGGTGTGCTAACCGGAGGCCAGTGAGGTTCGGTTACCGTGTTTCCTCGCCACACTCGCGGTCGCCCGCCTCGTGGTCGAAAGCGGGAGTCCTATCCCCGACGGCGGGCAAGGGCGGGCGTGAGCTTCGACTCCCTCCCGGACGGGTGGACCGTCTGGACCGACGAGACCGAGGGTCGGGCGATACTCGCCTACCGGCCCGACGTGTTCGACACCGACGCGTTCCCGGCTCCGTGTATGCCGACGCTGTTCGTCAGCAACCGCTCGCGGAAGAACCGGCCCGAGGCACGCTACGTCGCCACCGACACCTGGCACGTCACCCTGTATCTGGAGCCGGAGGTCGCAGGTGAGGTCGAGGAGTACGACAGCCGCGAGGCGGCGGTCGAGGGGGCTCGCGAGTACGCCCGCCGGTTCGCCGAGGGCGAAATCGACCACCGGGCGCTGTACCAGGTGCCCCGCGACGACTACCTCGCGAAGTTGGACGAGCTACTCGGTGGAGGTCGAAGCGGGGACGGGGACGACGGGAACGGGGAAGGCGCGTAGACGGGAGCCTTATCCGGACCCCCCGCGAATCTCGCGTCATGTCGAAGGTGACCCTCATCGGGACTCGGCTCGCGTCGGTCGGGACCGAGTTCGTCTACGAGGGGGAGTCGAGCGCGTGCGAGGGGTGTCCCTACCGGAACCAGTGTCTCAATCTGACGGTCGGGAACCGCTACCGCGTCACGGGCGTGCGCGAAGGCGGGCAGACGCTCGAGTGTGCGGTCCACGACACGGGCGTCCGGGCCGTGGAGGTCGAGCCTGCGAGCGTCCCGGCGAACGTCCCCGCCCGCGGTGCCTACGCCGGGAGCAAGGCGCAACTGGCCGGCCCCTGTCCGTACACGGAGTGTCCGAGCCACGAGTACTGTGTGCCGGAGGGCGCCGAGTTCGACACCGAGTACCGCATCGACGAGATAATCGGGGAGCCACCCCACGAGTACTGTCATCTGGGCCGAGACCTGACGCTGGTGGAGTTGGCGGCGCGGGACGAGTAGTTCGAAGACCCCCGGTGTGTCAGGCGACGTTCCGTTCGGCGTCCCGAGCAGTCTGTCCTGGCCTTTCGGAGTCCGGCCCCTTCAGGGGCCCCACCCTCGCACCACAGGCGTCTATCGCCGCGCCCAGTCCAGCATCCGCCCGTAGAACGGGTCGCTCTCCAGTGCGCTCGCGTCGCCGACGAGGACGAGCGCCTTCTTCGCTCGCGTCAGCGCCACGTTCACGCGGCGGGTGTCCTCGAAGATGGGGCCGTCCATGTTGTCGGTGGCGACGAACGAGACGAGGACGACCTCCTTGCTCGACCCCTGAAAGCGGTCGACGGTGTCGACGGTCACGTCGACCCGTCGGGTGATTTCTGCCACCTGCGCCCGGAACGGGGCGATGACGCCGATGTCGTCGGGGTCGACGCCGGCGTCGACGTAGGCGCGAACGAGTTCGGCGACGCGGTCCGCCTCCCGGGGGTTGGTGTTGCCGGCCCGCGAGCCGTCGGGGTCGACGAACGCGACCGGGTCCCGAATCTCGGGCGGCAGGTCGTCGACGTCGACGCCCAATCCCGAGAGGTGCTGGCCGGCGACCTCGCCGGTGGCGGGTCGGAGCGCCCCGTCGTAGAACTCCGCGGAGGCGAACGCTTGGATGCGCTGGCTCATGCGGTACTGCCGGTCGAGCATCACCGACGCGTCGGGGTAGGCCTCGATGAGCCGCTCGAAGAGGGACTCCGTGAGGTCGTTCTCCGCACGGACGACCGGCGGTAGCTGCTGGTGGTCGCCGACGAGGACGAACCGGTCGGCGAGGTTGACCGCGGCGAGGGTGTTCGGCTCCGTCAACTGGGACGCCTCGTCGACGAGCGCCACGTCGAAGGACTGCTCGCGCATCGGTCGCGACCCGCAGGAGGAGGTCGTCGCGGCGACGACCGAAGCCCCGTTCAACTCGGCGGCGCGGTCGTTCGGCTCGCCCTCCTTCACCAGCCGGAGGTCCTGCATGTCCTCGCGGACGCCGTTCTCGGTGCCGAATCGAACCACGTAATCGGACTGCGTCCGGTTGCCAGCGGAGCTCTGCTCCGCGCTGTCCCCGTACCCCTGTTCGCGGAGGGCTTCGAGCGCGTTGTCGACCGCCCGATTCGTGAACGCCGAGAGGAGGACGCGGTCGCCGCGGTCGACGAGCGCCCGAATCGTTCGGGCGATGGTGTAGGTCTTGCCGGTCCCCGGCGGGCCGTGAATGAGCGCACAGTCCTCGGCCCGGGTGGCGAGGTTCACCGCCTCGTTCTGGGCCGCGTTGTTGTCGATGTACGTTCGCGTCTCGCCGGAGAACGCCGGCGCCCGCCGCCCGAACAGCACGTCCTTGCGCTCCTCGCTCCCCTTCAGCACCGCGTCGTGGAGCGCGGTGAGCATCCGGTCGACGGATATCTCGGAGGGGTACACGTCCAGCCGGCGCAGGGAGAGCGGTTCGTCGACGGTGACGACGACCTCGTCGCCTGCCGTTCCGCCTAGTTTGCGGATGCGACACAGCTCCGCGTGTCCCTCCACCGGGTCGCCGTCGCTGGCGAGCGCCACGTCGCCCTCCCGGAGTTTGGAGACGGCGTCGCCGGGCTTCTTCGCGCGGAGTTCCCAGCGCCCGCCCTCGATTTGGCGGCGCCCCTGCGGGTCGAGGTTTACGAGCGCGCGGTCGGCGTCGGCGCGCTCCGCTGCGGTCTGTTCCCACAGTTTTCTGTACTCCGTGTGGGTCTCGCGACGTTCCTCCTCGAGGGCGCGGTAGAACCGGTCGAAGTACTCGCGTTCCTCCTCGGGGACCGCCTGGCCGATAGCGCCGGCCTTCGACTCCTGGCCGAGGCGGCCGGCGACGACCATGCAGGTGTCCTTCTCGAAGCAGTACTCGCACTTCGCGTCCGCTTCGTACCCCGTCGGCACCGACGAGTCGAACTCCATCGCCGCGATTTCGTTGCGCTGGCGGACGACGAAGTCGAGCAGGCCGGACCCGACCGAGAACTCCTTCGCCGGCGAGAGGTCGCCGGTCGCCTCGTTTCGGTCGAGCGCCGTGTTCTTTGTGTACAGGAGGGTGCCGGTGTCGGCCGGGACGCCGCGCTCTTCGAGCATCAGCGCGTAACAGGCGGCCTGAATCTTGTCCTGGAAGCGCGGGTCGCGCTTCGTGTTTTTCCCCGTCTTCAGTTCGACCGGGGCCCCCCGCCGCAGGGCGTCGGCACGGCCCTTGATGCCGAATGTCGGCGAGATGAGCGTGTACTCCGAGCGCCAGTCGTCTTCCTCCGTCAGCGTCCCCTGCGAGAGCCACCCCTCGATGGCGGCGGCGTTTCTCCTCACTTCGTCTCTGACCTCCTCGGCCTCCCTCCCGAGCAGGCCTAACTCGAGGCCGGCCTCGGCGACGCGCTCGTCGATGGACTCCTCCAGGTCCCGGCCCCGGAGCAGGTCGCCGAACACCTCGTGGACGATGGTCCCCTTCGCCACGGGGTAGTTGAGCGGGATGCCCGAGAGCTTGTTGAGGTAGTACATCCGGGGACACTGCACCCACGAGCGCACGTCGGTCACGTTGACGAGGAACCCCGGTTCGAGCACGACGTACGAGTTCTTTGAGGTCGTGTACCCGACGTTCCCCTGGTACTCGTTCTCCTCGGCGTCCGTGAGGAGCAACTCCATGCCCGCCTGCGCGTGCTCGGCGGTGTGGGTCCACTTCCCCCAGAGCGTCACCGTCGTCGGCTCGGGGGTGACCGCGGCGGTGCTTCGGTCGGAGTTCGCGGCACCCGACGGCGGCGAACTCCCGTTCGGGTCGGGACGAATCACCAGTTCCGCGAGGCTCCGCTCGCCGTACTGCGTCGACACCTCGCGGGGCTCCCGAACCTCGATAATCTCGCCGCGGACGTTCAATGTGGGTGACCAGCGCGGCGCGTGGGTAAACGCTGTCGGTCGTCGGAGGGAGGGGCGACGGGAGCCGGACCCCTCGGGTTACGGCTCGACGGACGAACGGATATCCGGCGCGACTCTCCTCCGGACTCCTCCCAATCCATATTATCACCTAATGGTGTACCGCCAGTCGAATTATATGCCCGAACGGTCATCTCGAACCATGAGCAGTGAACTGATGTCGAACAGGAGCGTGATGGTCGTCCGGTTCGGCACCGACTCCGGGAGGGAAGCCACGCTCGACAGTATCGTCACCGACGGCGGCACACCGACGTTGACCTGCACGGACTGTGAGTCGAGCGGACGCGTCTCCAGTCGGCAGGCGGCGACGGCCAACGGCGACATCGACGGTATCAGGCGCGACGTGAAGTGCGACGATTGCGCCGGGGCCGCCGAGCGACGCGCCGACGTCACCACCTGAAGAGAGGCCCGGCTTCCGGGCTCTCCGATTCGGTTCCGGTGACGGCAAGTACCCGGCCCGCCTCCACGCGACCGTGACAGAGGACACAGCGGGTGCGGAGAGCGAGGAGAACGACGAGGCTGTGAAGACCACCGGGGGTAGGTTCGGGAACCTCGGGTGGGGCGCGAAGCTCGCTTTGGGGGCGCTGCTCGCGTTCGTGCTGCTCGGCGCGGCGGTGCAAGTCTCCATCGGGGGTGCGGCCGCGGTCCCCGAGGCGCTCGTCAGCGTCTACATCGTCGCCCTCGCCGCGTGGGGCGTGCTCGGTGACGCCGCCGGCACGAAGCGGTTCCGCATCGCTCTCTACGCGGGCGTGCTCGCGTGGGGCGTCGTCAACTACGTCGCCGGCCGACAGGGGTTCGTGACGTACGCGCTCCTGGTTCTCGGTGCGGTGCTCCTGACCCGCGAACTGGCGATACGAGACTGAGGACGGGCGGCGAGGAGAACGGCGGCTCACGGACCGGCATCCTCATCTCCGCCACACCCGAACCGTCGCACGAACGATGCGTGTCAGGGAGTGGCAGGACATCCTCGACGACGTGACCGAGGGGCGCGTCGACCCCGACGGCTGGCGGGCCGTCGCCGGCGACCGACAGCGGGGGCTCGGGGAGGACCTCTGCCTCGGCCACCCCGCCCGGGGTCTCTTTCACCTCAAGACGTACTCGAAGAACCCCTACGACGTGAAGGGCGTCGGCGCCCGCGTGGCCAGGAAGGTCGACGACGGCATCGACCCGCTGCTCCCCGACCGCGAGTCGGCGGGCCGGTTCGCGGTCAATCGCCCGCCGGAGGACGAGGACGAGGCGAAGTCGATGGCGACCCGACTGGAGGAGACGCTGCGAGTCCACGGCGAGGTGCCGACGACGGGTGAGGACCTCTTCACCGACGTGATGGAGGCGCTCGACAGCCCCGCGTTCGGCCCGATGGAGTACGAGTTCGCCGACCGCCCGGACCGCCTCGACGGCCTCGCCGACGAGTTCGAGGCGGCCGAAGAGCTGCTGAACGCCGAACTCGACGACCTCGTCGAGGACGACGGCGTCGACCGCGGGTTCCAGTAGTCTCCGGACGGCCGTCTCGCACACGTTGAAAAGCCCTCGGCCCCTGGGATGAGACATGAGCGCCGAAGCGACGGTGAGAGACTACTACGAGGCCCTCCGACGCGGCGAGCCGCTGTATCCGTACTTCGCCGAGCGGCCGGACGTGGTGAAGTTCGGGGTCGGCGAGCGCCTGACGGGGTACGACGAGGTCGCGGAGGGGCTGCGCGAGCAGACTCGCACGACCGACGACTGGACGGTCAAGAGCCGAAACCTGGTCGTCGTCGCCCGCGAGGACTACGCTTGGTTCAGCGACGACGTGTTCATGGGGTGGTACGACACGGAGACGGGTCGCGAACGCGAGTTCGACACCCGCTGGAGCGGGACGCTCGAACGGAGCGGCGAGGAGTGGCTGTTCGTCGGGATGCACGTCAGTGTGCCGTACTCGGGGGACGGGAACGAGGGCGAGGACGGAGACGACGCGGGTCGCGGGGCGGCCTGATGGTCGGACCCACCATGTCCGACGAGGAGCGTATCAGCGCGAACGCCCGGCTCCGAATCGGCTTCGTCGTGCTCGTCGGCATCTCGGCGGGCCTCGTCTCGCTGCAGGTCGACCCCACACCCCTCCAGGTCGCCGGGTCGGTCGCCGCCGGGCTCCTCGTCGGCTGGCTCCTCGTGCGTTGGCTCGTCAGGAGCTACCGCAAGAGCAATCTCTGACCCGGGGTGGGCCACCGGACCCTCCCGGCGACCGGGAGCCGCCTGCCGGTGGCGTTCACTCCGACCGCACCTCCGTCACGTCGTAGACGTTCGACTCCCGGACGTGTGAGGTCACACGAGAGGGGGGCCGGGCTCTTCGCCGTCGACGGTCGCCGGCGTTACTCGTCGGTTTTCCACTCGCCGGGCTCCTCGCCGTGGAACTCGCCTTTCGCCTCCCGGGTGGTCGGCCACGCCGCCAGCACTACCGCGCCGAGGTAACCTACTCCGACGACGAGGACCACCACGGTTCCGGGGATACCTGGGACTGCCGCCGTCTCGAATACGGTCTCGTCCGGGACGAATATCGTGATTCGGAACAGCCACGCGAGCGACAGGACGGTGATCAGCGGGAAGTAGACGCGTTTGAGCCGCCGGGACAGCGCCTCCCGCGTCGAGACCTTCAGCGTGGGCTTTCGCAAGTCGTTGCCGAGCCCCTCCCGCCAGTTCGAGTGGGTCGTTCCTGCCGGGTCGAACGCGTTGGCGAAGACGTTCTCCTCGATGAGCCGCACCCGCGACCGGGTCGCGTCGTACGTCCGATAGCGCCGGAGGTCGAACAGGAGGAACATCATCAGCGCGAGCATCCCGAGGAGGATGAAGTACGGCGGGCTGTCGGCGCTGCCGAACGAGAGCGCGAGGACGGCGGTGAGGAGGGCGATAGCCCAGTCGGTCGTCAGGTCGAGTCGACCCAGGTGGGTCGACATCTGCCCGACCTCGCCGCGGTAGTAGTGCGGGAGCAACGAGAGGAACTCCTCCGTGTCGCGCCCTGCCTCCGCTGCCACTTCCCGAGCGTCGCGACTCTCGGTGTCGAACGAATCGTCGTCTGCCATAGCGTACCGGTTCGTCGCGGCAGACATATAGCCGCGTCTGCGACGACACTATCGTTCGGGTCTGATTGGGGCGACGAGGTCCGTGTCGGGTCGGCCGACGACCGAACCGGTCGGATGCGACGACGGCCGACCCGTTGCTACACTCGCTCCAGAAACGCTCGAACCTCGTCGAGGGCGGCGTCGAAGGCGTCGTTGAGCACGTAGTGGCCGGCGTCGTCGAATCGAGCCAGTCGTCCGTCGGCGAGCGATTCGACCGCCTCTCCGTCCTTCGTCCGCCGGTCGTCGTCCCCGTCGGAGCGGAGAATCAACGTCGGCGCCGTGATGTCGGGGAACACCGCCCGGAGGGGTTTCGGGTAGCCCTCGCGTGCGATCTCGGCGATTCGTGGGCAGAGTTGTGTCGTCGCCGTCGCGAGTCGGCGGGCCTGCGCTTCGTCCCACTCCTCGTAGTGTTCGGCGACGAGTTCGTCGACCGTCGCGTCGGCCACGGCGTCGAGACGCTCGCTGACGACACCGGCCATCTCGTCCGGGCTCACGTCCGGCGTGTCGTGCATCCCGATGGGGTCCTCCAGGACGAGGGCACGCGGGAGGCTGGGGTGCTCGGCGGCCGCCCACGCGACCGTCGCGGCGCCCATCGAGTGGCCGACGAGCACCGGGTCCTCGATTTCGAGTCCCCGGACGAGACCGACGAGGTCGCCGACGCGGTCCTCGATGCCGTACCCGTCCTCGGGAGCGTCCGACTTCCCGTGGCCGCGGGCGTCGTAGGTCACCACGTCGTAGTCGTCCGCGAGCGCCTCGGCGAGGGGTACCCAGCGGAGGCCGCCGTCGTAGAAGCCGTGGGCCATGACGACGGTGGGAGCGTCCTCTGTCGGGTCGCCGGTCCGGTAGTAGCGGAGGTCGATACCGTTCGTCCGGAGCGTACCCGTGCTCCAGCCGTCGGGGAGGGTCATGGGACTGCTCTGCTACCGATATCGGGAGTAAAAGCGTTGTCATCTACGGAGCGGCCGTGGCGTCCCCCGTGAACGGCTCAGTCCGCGCGCTCGAAGCGGTAGGTCAGCACCTCGTCCGAGTCGTCCCACTCGAAGTTGCCGCCGTGGACGCGCACCATGCGCTCCTTGTAGGCTTCGAGCGACTCAGACCCCTCCCGTCGGGCGTCCTCGTCGGTGAACTCGCCGAGCGTCCGGTGCTCGACGCTCGTCACGCGGAAGGTGTCGTCGTCGAGCGTGAACGTGTCGCCCTCCTCGGCGTAGCGGTTGCTCGCGCCACGAGTCATCTGGGAGATGTCGCCGCTCTGCACGGCGCCTTTCACGCGGTCGTTCGGCAGTAGGGCGTCGGCGTCGATTTCGGACATACCCGAGTTCTGGGTCTCTCGGGGCAAAACGCTGTGGCCCGCGGCACAGCTATCGGGTGCCCACCGACGCATCAACGCGCGAGAACGAGTCGCACGAACAGTTATCCCCGCCTCCGCGGATTGGCGCCTACGGAGTTTCCCATGTTCGACGTGACAGAGGCCACCATCGACGACGTGCACGCCGCCTACGAGTCGGGCGAGTTGACCTGCCGCGAACTCGTCGAGCGCTACCTCGACCGTATCGAGGCGTACGACGGGGACGGACCGGCGCTCAACGCGATAGTCACCGTCAACGACCGCGCGACGGCCCGCGCAGACGAGTTGGACGCCGCGTTCGAGGCGGACGGGTTCGTCGGCCCGCTCCACGGCGTCCCGTTTCTCGTGAAGGACCAGGTCGAGACGGCCGACGTGCGGACCACGTTCGGGTCCGAGGCGTTCGCCGACTACCACCCCGCCGAGAACGCGACGCTGATAGACCGGCTGGAAGACGCCGGCGCGGTCGTCCTCGCCAAGACCAACCTGCCCGACTGGGCGACCTCCTGGTTCGGCTACTCCTCGATTACGGGGCGCACGAAGAACCCCTACGACCTCGCCCGCGACCCCGGCGGCTCCTCCAGCGGGACGGGCGCCGGGGTCGCCGCCAACCTCGGTCTCGTCGGCATCGGGGAGGACACCGGCGGCTCCATCCGCCTGCCCTCGGCGTACAACAACCTGTTCGGCATCCGGGTGACGCCCGGGCTCCTCAGTCGGACCGGGATGTCGCCGCTCGTCGTCTCCCAGGACACGCCGGGGCCGATGGCGCGTACTGCGAAGGAGCTGGCGCAGGTGCTCGACGTGACGGTCGGCTACGACGCCGACGACGAGTACACGGCCGTCGCCGCACTCACCGAGGACGCCGGGCGCTACGTCGACTCGCTCGACCCCGACGCGCTGTCGGGTGCCCGCATCGGCGTCCTCCGCGACGCGTTCGGCGACGCCGACGACCCGGAGAGCGGGCCGGTCACGCGCCTGGTCGACGAGGCGATCGAGACGATGGCCGAGGCGGGCGCGGAGGTGGTCGACCCGGTGTCGATTCCGGACCTCGACGTCCACCTGGAGGCGACCTCGCTATACATCCTCCAGTCCAAACGCGACCTGAACGCGTTCTTCGCCGCCCGTGACGACGCCCCCGTCGACTCCGTCGAGGAGTTGTACGACTCCGGGCAGTACCACGAGGTGCTCGACCTCCTCGTCGGCATCGCCGAAAACGGTCCCGAGGACCCGACGGACGACCCGGGGTACTGGGAGGCCGTCGCCGCTCAGCCCGCGTTCCAGCGGGCGGTGCTGAACGTCTACGCCGCGCACGACCTCGACGTCCTCCTCTGTCCGGACGCCCAGGTGGTGCCGCCGACCGCCGAGTCCATCGAAGCCGGCGAGTTGGACACGCTGACGTTCCCGACGAACACCGTCGTCGCCTCGCAGGCGGGCCTCTGTGCGGTGTCGGTTCCGGCGGGGCTGACGGACGACGGGCTTCCGGTCGGCGTCGAACTCCTCGGCAAGCCCTACCGCGAGTCGACCCTGCTGTCGCTCGCACACGCCTTCGAGCGGATGGCCGACCCGCGCGTCCCGCCGGAGACGGCGCCGCCGCTCGACGAGTGAGGTGAGGTGAGGTAGAGGTCGGTTCCGACTCGTCTCCCGCTCAGACCACCCGGCGCATCCACTGCTCGGGGTGGTCGAGTTCGTCGTCGGTCGGGAGGTTCTCCGGGCGCTCCCACACCTTCGAGGCGGCGGCCACCCCGCGGGCGTCGGCGACGGCCTCGAAGAAGGCGGCGCCGCGTTCGTACTGCCGGCGTTTCAGCCCGAGGCCCAGCGCGCGCCGGACGAGGCGGGCGAGCGGGCCGCCGCCTTGGCGGCGTTCGTCGAGCTTCCGGCGGAGGTCCTCGTAGTCGTCGTCGAAGGCGCGGTCCATCAGGAGTTCCGCGTACCCCTCGACGGCGGTCATGGCGGTGTCGAGTTCCTGGAACGAGTGGCGGTCGAATCCGCCCTCGGCGAGGGTGTCGACGCCCTCCTCCATGCGCTGTTCGAGGTAGCCGGAGAGCCACGGCGCGGCGCCGAACTCGGCGGCGTGGGTCACCTCGTGGAAGGCGATCCAGCGCCGGAACCGCGGGTAGTCCACGTCGAGCATCGCCGCGACCTTCTGGATGTTCGGACGGACGAAGTACAGCGAGTGGTCGGGGTCGCCCTCGGCTAGGAGAAGCGGGTCGTACTGTCCGAGGACGTTCTTCCCGAGGAAGGAGAGCATGAACGCCATCGTCCCGGTGTTGACGACGCGGGCGACGCCGGGGAAGAAGGAGCCGCCCTTCTCCTCGATGGGGCGCATGACGCGCTCGAAGGTGGCGACGTTGGCGTCTATCCAGTGGTGACGGTTCTGCACCTCGACGGTGTCGGGGAGGTCGAACTCCACCTCGGCGACGCGGCGCACCTCGCGGCGGGCGTCGCGCACGTCTGTGGCGTACCCCGTTCGCTCCTCCTGGGTGAGGGTGAGGTCGCCCGGCGGCGTCGAGGCTTTCGCGGCCTCCGCGACGGCGGCCCAGTCGACGAACCCCGTGCCGGAGGCGTTCGTCACCGCCCGGACGCTGCGATAGAGGTCCATTACCGATTCTGGGAGTCGGCGCCGTATAACGCTTGTTACGGGTGTGAGTTCGTTTGCTACGAGTTAGAGGAGCTAGTAGATGCCGAGGGTTATGTGAGGCAAGTATTATTGGGATGATGACCCAGCAAAGCCGTCGCTCCCTCGGGTCGTCTGACTCGCTGTGCTCCTCGTCGCTCCCTCCGGTCGCTCCTTCGGTGCTTGGCTGGCGAGAGCCTGCTGCTCTCGCTGCTTCCCGCTCGCTCCGCTCGCCGGGACCTCCGTCCGCGGCGGAGTCTTCCGGTGGATGAGAGAGGGAGCGTCAGCGACCGAGCGAATCGGCTGGGGAGGACGTGGCTGCGGTGCAGTCGGGTGGGGCTTCGAAAGGGGCCGGTGACTGGACGAAGCACGACGAAGCAAGCACCGCAACGAGCGGAGCGAGCGAGGAGCACAGCGAGGCGCGCGAGTCCAGCCACCGGGGGCTTTCGGAAGCCTCCGACACGGACCCTACACGAACTCCACCACCAACCACCGATACCACGGACCACAGACGAAACACCCATACGCCGACCCCACCCACCGACGAACCAACTCGTACCCCGAGAGGCCCACAGAACGATGAAAGCGATCAAGGACAGCGTCCACGACCACATCACGCTCGACCCCGTCGCGGCCGACCTGCTCGACACCCCCGCGTTCCAGCGGCTGCGCCACATCAAACAGCTCTCCACGGTCCGGCTCGTCTACCCCTCCGCCTCCCACACGCGCTTCGAACACTCCCTCGGCGTCTACCACCTCGCCGACCGCGCGCTCTCACACCTCGCCGTCGACGACGACACGGCGGCTCACGTCCGCGCCGCCGCCCTGCTCCACGACGTGGGCCACGGCCCCTACGGCCACCAGACCGAGCGCGTCATCATGCGCCACACGGGCCGCCACCACGACGACATCGCCGACCTGCTCCCCGCCACCGAGGCGGGGACGGTCCTGGAGGACCACGGCCTCGACCCCGACCGCGTCGCCGCGCTGGTCCGCGGCGAGGGCGACCTCGGCGGCCTCGTCTCCGGCGAACTCGACGTGGACCGGATGGACTACCTCGTCCGGGACGCCCACCACACCGGCGTCCCCTACGGCACCATCGACCACGAGCGCCTCATCCGCGAACTCCGCCTGCGGGACGGCCAACTCGCCCTCGCCGAGGGGAACGTCTGGACCGCCGAGGCGCTCCTGCTCGCCCGTGCGCTGATGAACGGCACCGTCTACCGTCACCACGTCTCCCGCATCGCCGGCGCGATGCTGGACCGGGCGTCCGAACGCCTGCTCGCCCACGAGTCGGGCCCCGAAGTCGACGAGTTCGCCCGGATGGCCGACCACGGCCTGCTCGTCGCCCTCCGCGAGCACGTCCCCGACCTCGGCGCGCGAATCGAGCGCCGCGACCTCTACAAGCGCGCCGTCTGGGCGGGGCTCGACGAGGTCGACGCCGCGCTCGCCGACCTCTCCTACGACGACCAGCGCGCCGCCGAGCGTGATATCGCCGAGGCGGCCGGCGTCGACGACCACGAGGTAATCGTCGACGCACCGTCTCGCCCGGGCATCAAGGAGTCGAACACCCACGTCGTCGTCGACGGCGTCGTCCGTCGGCTGGAGGACGCCTCCGAACTCGTCGGGGCGCTCCGGGCGACCGAACGGGCGGGGTGGCGACTCGGCGTGTACGCGCCGGAGCCGGTCGTCGACGACGTGCGCGGGGCGGCACTCGACGTGCTGGGCGTGCGGGCGACTCCGTAGCACGCCTCGGCGTCAACACTCGCGGTCGTCGACCGACCGACGCTCGACCGACGTCACCGTCGCGTCCGGTTCGATTACCGCCAGCACGGCCTCCCCCTCGTCGACGAACCGCACCTCGAGTCGCGGCGGCTCCTCGTCGAGAATCGCCGTGTCGAAGGCGTCCAACTCGGCCCAAATCTGCGAGGGGTGGCGGGCGGCCACGTCGAACCCGTGTTCGGCGAGGAACCCCCGCACGACCGGGTGTGTCGTCGCGAGCCCCGTCCCGCTCAGTCGAGCCTCGTTCCCGCAGCGGTCGCAGACGAACGCCGCCTGTGACGGCTTCGGGTCGGCCTCCGTCCCCCCGGGGAGTCGGACGAGTTCCCCCTCGAGGCGGCCGGCGCAGAACGAACAGAACCCGTCGGCGATGCGCGTCGCGAGGCGGTGGTACCAGCGCGAGAAGGCCTCCGGAAGCTCCTCGCGGTCGAACTGGTCGACGGTTCCCGGCGGGAAGGAGAACTTGGCGCCGGCGTCACAGCCCGTACAGCGGAACGTCGCCCGTTCCTCGGCGTACTCGACGACCATCTCGCCGCCACAGAGCGTGCAGTCCCAGTCGACCGGGATGGGGTCGACCGACGCCGCCGCCGTGTACGACCCGGCGTACATCGCCCCGACGACCCGCTTGCCGGCCAGCGTCAGTTCGTAGTCGCCGCCGTCGTCCTTCCGGACGAACGTCCCGAGCAGCTTCCCGAGGTGGTAGTTGAAGTTCCCGCTGTCGGTGATGGCGACGCGGTCGAACAACGCCGAGAACGAGAGCGAGTCGTTCGGCTCCTCTCCGAGCGCGCGCAGCACGTCGATTCGGAGGTCGCTCGCGAGCAGCGAGAACGCCTCGTCGGGCGACCGTCGCTCGACGGTCGCGGACGGCTCTGTGTCGATGTCGGTGATGGTGTCGGCGTCGGTGATGGTGCCGGTGTCGGTGATGGTGTCGGCGTCGGTGATGGTGTCAGCACAGGAGTCACCGCCGCCGAAGTCGCTGTCGCCGTCGGCCCCGTCGCCGCCGTCGGCCCGGCCGTCGCCGTCGGCACTGGTATCGGACCCGTCGTCGTCGAGATCGCCGTCGCTCATGCGTCGTGGCTTGTCACGGCCCGGCATGTCGGTTTCGGTGGACGCCGATGTTGTAACTTTGCCAACAGTAATCGACTGCGGATTACGCTTAACGGGCCAGCGACCGGCGAGTCGAACACGACAGTCACGATGCAGGAGTCGACATCATCGGTCCGGTATCTCGTCCGTCGCTTCGTCGCTCGGCGCTCGGGAGCGTTCCTCGGCGGACTCGTCCTCCTCTTGCTCGGGCTCACCCTCCAGCGGGTGCCGGCGTTCGTCGTCGGCGTCGCGCTCGACGCCCTGCTCCTCGACGCCCGGCCGTTCGCCCTCCCGTTGCTCCCGGCCGATTTGACGCCGGAGACCACAGGTGGGCGGACGGCGCTGCTGCTCGCCGTTCTCGCGGTCGCGGTCGTCGGCGAGAGCGCGGCGAAGTGGTACGGCGGCCTCCGGTACGCCGAGGCGAGCCTGCGCGCACTCCACGAGATTCGCGTCGCCGCAGTCGACGCCGCGCTCTCTCTGTCGACGGCCTTCCACGACGGGAGCGAGGACGCCGACGTGCTCGGCACGCTCGTCGACGACGCCTCGAACCTCCGGGCGCTGTTCGTCGGCACCCGCGACGGCGTCCGCTACGGGGGCGAAATCGTCACCGCGTTCGCCTTCATGCTCCTGCTACACCACGAACTCGCGCTCCTCCTCGCGGCGCTCCCCGCGCTCATCGCCGCGACCGGCCGAGTGTACGCGCGGCTGCTCGAACCGCGCTACGACGCCGTCCGAGGGAGCGTCGGCGCCGTGAACGTCCGCCTCGCCGGCGCCGTCGGGGGAATCCGGACGGTGAAGGCGTTCACCCGTGAGGCTACCGAGCGCGAGCGCGTCGCCGCGGCGTCGGCCGACTACCGGGACGCGAAGTGGTCGGCCCTCCGCCTCCGGGCCGTCTACAACCGCGTCTCCTGGCCGCTCGCCGCCGTCGGCATCTGGGGACTCTTCGCGCTCGGGAGCTACTGGATTCTCGCCGGCCCGCCCCTGTGGTTCTCCGAGCCGCTCACGCCGGGGACGCTCCTGACGTTCATCCTCTTCAGCTTCGCCGTGCTCGACCCGACCCGCCGGCTCGCGGTCGACGTGATCGACCGCTACGAGAGCGCGGCGGCGTCGAGTCGGCGCGTCGTCTCCCTTCTCCGGAGCGACCAGCGCATCGACGAGCGGCCCGACGCCCCGGACCTCGCTGTCGAGGCGGGCGCCGTCGAGTACGACGGCGTCTCCTTCGCGTACTCGGGGGCCGACACCCCGGCAATCGACGACGTCTCCCTCTCGGTCGACGGCGGCGCGTTCGTCGGCGTCGTCGGCCCGACCGGCGCCGGGAAGTCGACGCTGCTGAAGCTGCTGTTCCGGCTGTACGACCCCGACGCGGGGACGGTCCGAATCGACGGTCGGGACGTGTCCGCGGTGACGCTGTCGAGTCTCAGACGGGGGGTCGGCTACGTGAGTCAGGACCCGTTTCTCTTCCCGGGGACCGTCGCCGAGAACGTCGCGTACGCCGAGGCCGACCCCGACCGCGAGGCGGTCGTCGACGCCGCGCGGCTCGCGGGTGCGGACGAGTTCGTCCGCACCCTGCCCGACGGGTACGACACAGAGGTCGGCGAGCGAGGTGCGTCGCTCTCGGGCGGCCAGCGCCAGCGACTCGCCCTCGCGCGGGCGCTGTTCGTCGACCCGCCGATTCTCGTCCTCGACGAGGCGACGAGCCACGTCGACAACGAGACCGGCGCCGAGATTCGCCGCTGCCTGCGGGCGATGGCCGGCGACCGAACCGTCTTCGCGGTCGCCCACCGGCTGTCGACCGTCCGCGACGCCGACCGGATTCTCGTCGTCGAGGACGGCCGACTGGTCGAAGACGGGTGCCACGAGGACCTCGTCGCGACCGGCGGCACCTACGCTCGGCTCTGGCGGACCCAGATCGGCGCCGTCACCGCCGCGGACGGGGGCGGGGGCGAGAAAACGGCGCCGAGAGACACTGACGACGCCCGGGAGGCTGGCCGATGAGCGACGCCATGCTCGCCGAGCGGGCCGAGGCCGACCGGCCGCTCCTCGCGCTGTTTCGACGCTACGGCCGCGGCAACCGACGGTACTTCGTCGCCGCGTCCGTCGCCGGCGCCCTCTCGACGTTTCTGAGCTTCGCCGACGTGTACCTCATCGGGCTGGGCATCGACGCCCTGTTCAACGGCGAGCCGTTCGCGGTGCCGGGGCTGCCGGCGGCGTGGGTGCCGACGGAGCCGATTCCGTTGCTCCTGTTCGTCACCGGGCTGCTCGTCGCGCTCAACGTCCTCACGAACCTCGGCGGGTTCGTCGACGAGTACGCCTCCGGACTGTTCACCCAGCGGTTCCTCCACGAGCTTCGAGTGTCCGTCTTCGACGACGTGCAGCGCCGGGAGCCGGCGTTCTTCGACCGGGCGCGCACCGGCGACGTAATCGGCGCCCTCAACGACGACGTGAACCGGCTGGACAGCTTCTTCAGCACCATCGCCGGCGCCGGCATCTGGATAGCCGTCACGCTCGGCAGCGCCGTCGCGTACATGGGTGCCCTGAACGCCCAACTCGCGCTGGTGGTGCTGCTCGCGGCGCCGCTCGTCGCCGGGTTCAACGTCTGGTTCTCGCGTCGGCTGGAGCCCCTGCAAGACGCCGTCCGGGAGCGCCGCGGGACGCTCAACGCTCGCCTCGAAACGACGCTCTCCGGGACCGACGTGGTCACGTCCTTCGGCGCCGAGGCGTTCGAGCGCGACCGCGCCGCCGACGCCTCCCGCGACCTCTTTCGCTCGCGGTACGAGAGCCGTCGGGCGGCGCTCCGACAGGAGCCGGTCAACCGACTCGTCGTCGGGGGGTGGCTCCTCCTGACGCTCGCGCTCGGGACGTACTGGGTCGTCGAGGGGCCGCCGCCCGGATTCTCAGGGACGCTGACCGCGGGCGAACTCGTCCCGTTCCTCTTCTACTTGGAACGGCTCACGCTCCCGCTGAGGAACCTGACCGGCGTCGTCGACGGGTACACCTCCGCGAAGGCGTCCGCGAAGCGCATCGACGGGCTGACCGCCGGCGTCGACCCGGAGCGGTCGTCCGACGAGGAAAGTGGGTCGTCACGACGACCGGCCGTCGACGGCGGACGCGTCGCCTTCGAGGGCGCGACGTTCGCGTACCCGGGGAGCGACCGCCCGGCACTCGACGGAGTCGACCTCGTCGTCGAACTCGGGGAGACGGTCGGCGTCGTCGGCGCGACCGGTGCCGGGAAGTCCACGCTGGTCGACCTGCTCCTGCGGCTCCGCGAGGCAGACACCGGGCGGGTGACCGTCGACGGCCGCGACGTTCGGGACCTCCCGGTCCGACGGCTCCGGGCGGCCGTCGGCTACGTCGACCAGGAGTCGTTCCTGTTCGACGGGTCGGTCCGATACAACGTCGCGTACGGCGCCTCGGGGACGGCGCCCGGCGACGTGCCCGCAGACCGGGTCGAGGCCGCCGCACGGCTGGCCGGCGCCCACGAGTTCGTCCGCGACCTGCCCGACGGGTACGACACGCGCGTCGGCGAACGCGGCGTGAAACTCTCGGGCGGCCAGCGCCAGCGACTCGCCGTCGCCCGGGCGGTCGTCGACGAACCGCCGGTGCTCGTCCTCGACGAGGCGACGAGCCACGTCGACAGCGAGACCGAGCGCCTGCTCCAGGAGAACCTCGCCGACCTCGCGGCCGACCGGACGACACTCGTCGTCGCCCACCGACTCTCCACGGTGCGCGAGGCGGACCGTATCGTCGTGCTCGACGACGGGGCGGTCGCCGAGTGCGGTTCTCACGGGGCCCTACTCGACCGGGGCGGGCGGTACGCGACGCTGTGGGAGTTGGCGGTCGGGGGCGAGGCGGAGACGGGGACGGAGGGAGGGGCGGTCGATTCGCACCCTGCCGGCGAGTCGGACGGGACGTAGGACGGAGCCGCTGGCTTCGAACCGCTCCTCGGAGCTACGTACGACCGTTTAAACCGAATCGGGCCGAACCCGGGGCCATGAGCACCATCAAGGACAGCGTCCACGACCACATCGAGGTCGAGGGCGTCGCCGCGGCCCTCCTCGACACGCCGGAGGTGCAGCGGCTCCGCCACATCAAGCAGCTCGGGACGGTGCAGCTCGTCTACCCCTCCGCGAACCACACCCGTTTCGAGCACTCCCTCGGCGTCTACCACCTCGCGAACCGGGCGCTCTCTCACCTCGGCGTGGAGGGACCCCGCGCCGAGCGCGTCCGCGCCGCGACGGTCCTCCACGACGTGGGTCACGGCCCCTACAGCCACAACGTCGAGTCCCTCACCCATCGCCACACGGGGAAGTACCACGACGACGTCGAGGAGCTACTCGCGCGGGGCGCCGTCGGCGACGTGCTCCGCGACCACGACCTCGACCCGGCCGAAGTGGCCGGGCTCGTCGCCGGCGAGGGCCAGTACGGCCAGCTCGTCTCGGGCGAACTGGACGTCGACCGGATGGACTACCTCGTCCGCGACGCCCACCACACCGGCGTCCCCTACGGCACCATCGACCACGAGCGCCTGGTCCGCGAACTGCGGTTCGTCGAAGGCGAACTCGTCCTCGACGAGGGGAACGTCCAGACCGCCGAGTCGCTCCTCCTCGCCCGGGCGCTGATGAACCCGACCGTCTACCAGCACCACGTCGCCCGCATCAGCAAGGCGATGCTCCGGCGCGCCTCCGAACTCCTGCTCGACCAGCCGGACATCACCGCCGAACAGTTGCGAAGAATGGACGACGCGGACCTGCTCGTCGCGCTCCGGGCCACGCCCGACACCGCCGAACTCGCGCGCCGGCTCGACGAGCGCGACCTGTTCAAGCGCGGCGTCTGGGCCGAGTACGCCGACGTGCCCGACGGCGTGCGTGACCTCCCCCACGACGAACTCCGCGAGGTCGAACGCGAGGTCGCCGCCGAGGCCGGCGTCGACGAGGAGGCCGTCGTGGTCGACGTACCGCCGGAGCCGTCGATGACGGAGTCCACCTCCCGGGTGATGGTCAACGGCGAGATTCGCCGGTTGGGCCGGCAGTCACCGCTCGTCGGCGCCCTGCGCACCGCTCAGGAGAACCAGTGGCGCCTCGGCGTGTACGCCCCGGCGGACGTGGCGGACAGGGTCGGAAAGGAAGCCGTCGACGCCCTCGGTCTCGACCTGAGCGGCGCGCTCGTCAGCGACGTTCGCACCGGAATGCGAACGACCCTCGACGAGTTCGAGACGGGGGTGCGAGAATGAACGACGAACCCGCCGAGGCCGACCGACACACCGAGAGCGACGCCCGCGGGGCGACCCGCGACGGCACCGATACCCCCGAGCACGTCGTCGCCGCCGCGGAGGCCGGAGCGGTCGAGGGGACGATACTCGTCGGTCCCGACTTCGAGCCGACGGTCGGACGCGTCGTCGTCGGCGACGAGGGCCGAATCGAGGCGGTCGAGGCGGACGACTCCGTCGACCCCACTTCGGTAGTGCTCCCGACGTTCGTCAACGCCCACACCCACCTCGGCGACTCCATCGCGAAGGAGGCCGGAAGTCGGGAGATGAGCCTCGACGAACTCGTCGCGCCGCCGGACGGGCTCAAGCACCGACTGCTCCGCGCCGCCGACCGCGAGGAGATGGTCGGGGCGATGCGGCGCTCCCTCCGATACATGCTCGCCGGCGGGACGACCGGCTTCGTCGAGTTCCGCGAGGGCGGCGTCGAGGGCGTCGACCGCATCGAGGAGGCGATGGCCGGTCTCGGTCTCGACGGCGTCGTGCTCGGCCGCGAGACGGAAGACGCGATGCACGCCGCGAACGGGTTCGGCGCCAGCGGCGCTCGAGACGGGGACTTCGACGCGGTACGCGAGGCGACGCGGGCGGCGAACAAGACGTTCGGCATCCACGCGGGCGAGCGCGACCCGGACGACCTGACCCCGGCGATGGACCTCGACCCCGAGTTCCTCGTCCACGTCGTCCACCCCGAGCCAGGCCATCTGGACCGCATCGAGTCGGAAGGGTTCCCGGTCGTCGTCTGCCCGCGGTCGAACCTCGTCACCGGCGTCGGCGTCCCGCCACTCCGCGACCTACTGGACCGCACGACCGTCGCGCTCGGCACGGACAACGTGATGCTCAACTCCCCGTCGATGTTCCGCGAGATGGAGTTCACGGCCAAGCTGACCGACACGAGCGCCGCCGAGGTGCTCCGGATGGCCACCCTGAACGGCGCCGAACTGGCGGGGCTGAACTGCGGCTCCGTCGAACCGGGCCGCGACGCGAACCTGCTCGTCCTCGACGGCGACTCCGACAACCTCGCGGGCGCCCAGGACCTCGTCCGCGCGGTCGTCCGGCGGGCGGGCCACGCCGACGTGGAACGCGTGTACCGCTGAATCCGGACTCGCGGCGTCCCCGTAAGACGGCTGCTGTGAATCCCTGCCCTCCCTGAACGCCCCACCGGTCGTGGAGGTGACGACGACCGGCCGAACAACTACCCCGGGTGGGGCTTCCGTGGACTGGTAGCTCGATACCTTCGATGCCGGTACTGTGTACCCGGATACGGCTACCCGCTCCTCGAATCCTGCACGAAGAACTATTATCTATCGACGACAAGCGTGTGGGTAGATAGCACATGTACGACCGAATCCTGGTTCCGACGGACGGCTCGACGGGTGTCGGCCGCGCCGTCGACCACGCCATCGGGCTGGCGGCCGCCCACGACGCGGTCGTCGAGGCGGTGTACGTCGTGAACAGCGGCGGGCTCGCCGGGCTCCCGATGGAGTCCTCGTGGGAGGGGGTCGACGAACTGCTCCGGTCGGACGCCGAGGCCGCCGTCGAGGCGGTCGAGCGTCGCGCGCGCGACTGTGGCGTCGAGGCGTCGGGGCGCGTCCTCGAGGGCGCGCCGCACCGCGAAATCGTCCGCTTCGCCGAGAGCGAGGACTGCGACCTCGTCGTGATGGGAACCCACGGCCGCGGCGGCATCGACCGCCTGCTGTTGGGGAGCGTCGCCGAGAAGGTGGTCCGGGCGTCGCGCGTACCCGTGATGACCGTCCACGTCGACGGGGAAGACGGCGAGGGAGGTACGCCCGCCGAGGCGTCCGCGGAGGCCGGCGCCGACGCCGACTTCGAGGGTGACCTCGACCTCGCCGACGAGCATCCCGGCGAGAGCGTGGTCTGAACCCGCGCGCCCGGCGGGCCGCCACTGTCGAGAGCGACGGCTCCGGAGTCGCGGCCGGGTTCAGGCCGGCCGCAGATGTTCACAGTCCCCGGCGTGGACGACGACTTCGCCGTCGTCGGTGTCGACGACGAGCGCACCGGGGGAGCGCACGTCGACCGCCGTCCCTTCGACGACGCCGCCGGGGGTGTCGACCCGGACGCGCTGGCCGAGCGTCGCGGCGTGCTCGCGCCAGGCGTCGAGCACCCGCTCACGGTCGGCGCTCACCTCGTGGAACGTCTCCAAGAGGCGCTGGACGAACGCGCGGCGGTCCACGTCGCGGCCGAGTTCGGCCCGGAGACTCGTCGCACCCTCGGGGAGGGCGTCGGCGTCGATGTTGGCGTTGACGCCGACGCCGACGACGAGCCACGAGACGCGGTCCGCCTCCCCCTCCATCTCGGTGAGGATGCCGGCGAGCTTGCGGCCGCCCCGGTCCTCGTCGGCGTCGGAAATCAGCACGTCGTTGGGCCACTTTATCGACGCGTCGACGCCGGCCTCCCGGCAGGCGCGGGTGGTCGCCACCGCCGCCGCCAGCGTGTACAACGGGGCGTGTGCCGCCGGGCAGTCCGGTCGGAGGACGAGCGACACCCAGACCCCGCCCGCCGGGGCGCTCCATGCGCGCCGCAACCGACCGCGTCCACCGGTCTGTTCGTCGGCGACGACGGCGACGTTCTCGGCGCCGTCGCCCGCCAGCTCCCGCGCCCGGTCGTTCGTGCTCCCGACCGAGCCGTGGTACTCCACGGTGTACGGCGCGTCGAGGCCGAACTCGACCGCGGGGGCGTTGTACGCCGGAACGTCGGTGACGACGTAGCCGTCGGGGCCGGAGTCGATGCCGAATCCGGCCTCTCGGAGGGCGTCGACCTGCTTCCAGACGGCGGCCCGCGAGACGCCGAGGCGGTCGGCGAGAGACGGGCCGGCGACGGGGCCGGCGGCGAGTGCGTCGAGGAGGGCACGGCGTGTGTCGGTCATCGTGGTGCGTATCGACTATCGGTAGGTCGGTGACGGGTGATAGCTTCGGCGGTCGGCCGTCGGGACGTCAAATCCGCTAAAAGCCTTTTACCCCGGTCGGGAGAACGCGACGGTATGCAATCACCGGGCCACATCGGGCTGGCGCTCCTGTTCGCCGCTCCGGCGTGGTTGGTCTTCCACGGACTGAAGACCAACTTCGCGTTCGCCGGACTGGCGGCCTCGATGGGAATGTACCCCGACGTCGACCTCGTACTGGTGAAGTACCTGTTCATCGAACACCACGGGCTGACACACGGCGTGTTCTTCCTCCTCGCGTCCGCGCTGGTCATCGGCGCGGTCGTGACGGGCGCGTACCTCGCGGTCCGCGACGGGACGACCCCCTCGTCGCTGCGGGTGTACGCCTTCGTGGCGGTGGCGCTGTTCGTCGGCATGATGGCCCACCTCGTCGGCGACGTGCTGACGAGTCCGGACATCGCCCCGCCGGTCAAGCCGCTGTGGCCGGTCGTCAAGGAGCCGATCGTCCTCGACGCGGCGTTCGTCAAGTCCAACCTCTGGAACCTCGGGCCGCTGGCGCTCGGTATCGCCGTACAGACCGGGTTCGGAATCAGGGAGTACCTGGACCGATGATGGACAGACGGAGCTACCTCGCGACCGCGGCACTCGCGGCGACCGGTCTCGCTGGCTGTGCGGGGACCAACCCGGAGGACAGCGGCGACGCGAAGCTCGGGGGCCAGCCGACGAAGACACTCGGCACCACGCCGTCGGGGGCCCAGCGCCTCTCGTTCGGCGAGACGCTCTCGCTCCCCCGGGTGGACGTGACGCTGTCCGAACCGGAGGCCATTCAGGAGTACCGCTGGGAACAGGACGGCGCGGAGCAGACCGTCGAGGCCGGCGAGGGCAAGCAGTGGATGGTCGTCCACACCCGGGCCAGCAACACGGCCGACCGGACGGTACGACTCCCGCTGACGTCGAACTTCGGGGGCGTCGTCGGCGATATCGTCTACCACCCGGGACGCAACAAGAGCCCGACGGCGAAGTACGTCGGCGGCAAGGTCGACGCCGGCGAGAGCCACGAGGGCGACATGATGTTCCTCCTCCCCGAGGACGTCACCGTCGAGCAGTTCCGCGTCCTCTACGGGGAAGCACGGCCGGACGGGAAACGCCACGCGTGGTGGGCGTCGTCGACGGGCGGGAACTGACCGACCGGACACGACGCGCCGTTCTCGTCTCTCGTTTTCCATGTCGTCGACGGCTGGCGCTCGCCGAGTACGGAGCGAGTCGTCGACAGTTGGGGACTGCGAAAACGAAAATCCGAAACCGTTCTTCGACCGGAAGTCGACGGTCGCCTCAGATGCCCTCTTCGAAGTCTTCGAGGGCGTAGCCGGGCTCGGCGCCGCGGCGGTCGAGCGTCTCGTTGGCGAGCAGCCAGTAGACGACCGACAGGGCACGTCGACCCTTGTTGTTCGTCGGGACGACGAGGTCGACGTTGCTCGTCTGGTTGTTGGAGTCACACATCGCGATGACCGGGATGCCGACCGTGATGGCTTCCTTGACGGCCTGGGCGTCGCCGATGGGGTCGGTGACGACTACGACGTCCGGCTCGATGTAGCCGGCGTACTGCGGGTTCGTCAGCGTCCCCGGGATGAAGCGCCCGGTGCGGGCGCGCGCGCCGATGGCGTCGGCGAACTTCTTCGCCGGGAACCGACCGTACTGGCGCGAGGAGGTGACGAGCACCTGCTCGGGATCGTAGTTCCCGAGGAAGTCCGCGGCCGTGCGGATGCGCTGGTCGGTCTGGCTCACGTCGAGGACGTACAGACCGTCGTCACGGACGCGGTGGATGAACCGCTCCATGTCCTTGGTCTTCTGCTGGGTGCCGATGTGGGCACCGGCCTGCAGGTAGTCCTCGACGGGGATGAGGAGGTCGGCCTCGTCGTCGGGCATGACGTCCTCGTCGAACATCGGCCCAGTGGCCTCCTCGGCTTCTTCGTCCTCGGCGGCCTCCGCGGCGGCCGAGTCGGTCGCTTCTACGTCGCCGTCTGCGTCGGCGTCGACCTCGCCCTCCTCGGGCAGGTCCGCGTCCGACACGTCGGGGTCGACGCTCGGGTCCGCCCCGGCCTGTTCGTCGGCCTCGGCGTCGACCTCCTCTTCGGCGGTCTCCAGTGTCTCGTTGTCGTTGTTGCTCATACAGCGTCCTCCGCGATGCGGATGAGTTCGTTCAGCTTGGCGGTTCGCTCGCCGGCGACCGCGCCGGTCTTGATGAACGGCGCGTCGGTCGCGACAGCGAGGTGTGCGATGGTCGTGTCCTCGGTCTCGCCCGAGCGGTGGGAGATGACGGCGTCGTAGCCGTGTTTCGTCGCGAGTTCCACCGCGTCGAAGGCGTCGCTGAGGGTGCCGATCTGGTTCGGCTTGATGAGGATGCTGTTCCCAGCACCCTCGTCGATACCCGTCTGCAGGCGCTCGACGTTGGTGACGAACAGGTCGTCCCCGCAGATCAGCGTGCGGTCGCCGACCTTCTCGGTGAGGTCGGCGGTGCCCGCGTAGTCGTTCTCGTCGAGGGGGTCCTCGACGTACGCGAGGTCGTACTCGTCGACCAGTTCGGCCATGTACTCGACCTGCTCCTCGGGCGTGCGCTCCTCGTCGCCGTAGCGGTACACCTCGTCGTCGGCGTCGTACAGCTCCGTCGCGGCGACGTCGAGACCGAACTTGATGTCGAAGCCGCGGTCGTCCGCGACGCGGGAGACGGCCTCCTCGACGACCTCGAACGCCTCGCTGTCGTCGATGGCGGGCGCCCACGCGCCCTCGTCACCCTTCGCCGCGGGGACGCCGCGCTCGTCGAGCACGTCGCCGACCGCGGCGTGGACCTGCGCGTTGGCGAAGACGGCCTCCTCGACGCTCGGGGCGCCGACGGGGGCCGAGAGGAACTCCTGGATGTACGTCGCCTCCTTCGCGTGCTCGCCGCCGCCGACGACGTTCCCGAGCGGTACCGGGAAGTTGTCGCCGCGGAAGGCGCCGCCGAGATGCTGGTACAGCGGCGCGCCGAGCACGTCTGCGCCGGCCTTCGCGGCCGCCATCGAGATGGCGACGGCGGAGTTGGCGCCGATGTCGGAGAAGTCGTCGGTGCCGTCGGCCGCGTGGAGCGCGGCGTCGACCGCGCGCTGGTCGCCGGCGTACACCTCGTCGACGAGGCGCGGCACCGCGCGCTTCCGGGCGTTGGCGATGGCCTCGCCCGGCGGCAGTTCGATGGCCTCGTACTCGCCGGTCGACGCCCCGGAGGGCGCCGCCGCGCGGCCGAAGCCGCCCGACTCGGTGAGGACGTCGGCCTCGACCGTCGGGTTCCCGCGCGAGTCGAGCACGCGACGCAGCCGAACCGACGTAATCAGCGTCACGCTTCACCCCGCCTGACCGTGAAGGGGAGGACGCCGGCGTCGTACTCCTCCGCGGCGATGAGTATCGGCTCGGACTGCTCGGTGTCGACGAGCACGGGTGCCCCGTAGGACACCTGCAGCGCTCGTGCACCGAGGATGCGGGCCTTCTCGTATCGGTTGTAGCGTTGGGCGCTCATGGTTACTGGTAGGGGGAGACGACGTCCACGAGGTCGGTGTGACTCACCATCATCCGCCGGCAGCAGTGGCGGTTCACGCCGAGCTCGTCGAGCACTTCGGCAGGGTCCTCGTCACCCTCCTTGGCGCGAGCCTTGAACTCCTCCCAGTGCTCGCCGACGACGGTTCCACACGTGAAACACCGGACGGGTATCATCATGGCGTGGTCACCTCAGCGGTAGGACTTCTGGTAGCGGGCGCGCGCGCCGGGTCCGCCCCACTTCTTCGGTTCGGACTGACGCACGTCGTTGACCAGCAGCGACCGGTCGAACTCCATGAACGCGTCGCGGAGTTCGGCGTCGTTGAGATGCTGCACCAGCCCGCGGGCGAGGGCCGTTCGGGCGGCGTCTGCCTGCCCGGCGAACCCGCCGCCGTTGGTGGTGACTTCGATGTCGACCTGGCCGCGGAGGTCCTCACCGGCGATGCGGAACGGCTCCAGCATCTTCAGGCGGGACAGCTCCGGCTCGACCAGCTCGACGGGCTGGGAGTTGACTCGAATCTTGCCGCTCCCGTCGCGCACGGTGGCGCGGGCGACGGCGGTCTTCTTCTTACCGGACGTGTTCGTTACCATGTGACGTTAGCACCCAGGTTCTCGCTGATCTCCCCGAGGGAGACGAACTTGATGGTCGACAGTCGGTCGATGGAGGTCTCCTCGAGCACCTCCGCCTCCGCGTCGTCGGCACCCTCGTAGGGGTTGCCGAGGTAGACGCGGACGTTCTCGAAGGCCTCGCGGCCCTCGTCGGTCTTGTACGGCACCATCCCGCGGATGGCGCGCTTGAAGATGCCGTCGGGGCGCTTCGGGTAGTACGGACCGGAGTCCGACCCGAGGTCGCGGCGCTTGCGGTAGACGCCCATGATGTCCTCTTCGGAGCCGGTGATGACGGCGCGCTCGGCGTTGACCACGGCGACCGTCTCGCCGGCGAGGGCGCGCTGGGCGACCTCGCTGGCGACGCGGCCCATGATGCAGTCGCGGGCGTCGACGACGACGTCCGCGTCGAACTCGGCGGCGTTCGCGCTCATCGAATCACCCGCACGTTCGACCCTTCGGGGTTCTGTTCGAGTGCCTGTTCGAGCTCCACGGCGTCACCGACCTGGTCGATTTTCTTCTTGGCGGTGGACGAGAAGTCCACGGCCGCGACGGTGACGTTCTTCTGCAGCACACCGCTGCCCAGCACCTTGCCGGGGACGACCACGGTCTCGTCCTCCTGGGCGTACCGCTCGATGCGGCCCAGGTTGACCTCCGCGTGGGTGCGCCGGGGCTTTTCGAGTCGCGTCGCGATGTCGGACCAGACGTTCACGTCGGACCCGCGCGACGCCGACTTCAGCTCGGCGATGAGACTCTGGAGTCTCGGGTTCGTCTTGTTGCTACTCATGAATTTGCCTCCTAGTTCCGAAGCCCGCCGGAAAGCGGGCGCTCCGCTGTCGGGGTGGGGTTCGGAAGGTGATGCGTTCGGTCGTATCCTCCACGGACCGTCGCCGACAGGCGACGTGTCCGTCGTATCGGTTACGACTGAACGTAGTAGAGTGCAGGGAGCAGGATTTGAACCTGCGGACTCCTACGAGACAGCGCCCTGAACGCTGCGCCGTTGGCCTGACTTGGCTATCCCTGCTCGCGTTTCGCCATACCGCACGCCCCTTCAAACCAGTTTCGATACGACCGCCGCGAGCGACCTCGTCCCGCCGCGTCGTCGCGGCGGAGGGGGCCGTCCCGAGCGCCCCGACGCCGGGCGCGCGAGGCGTCGAAGCCTCGTCGCCGGGCGCCGCGGCTCGCGCGGGGGCGAGCGGTCGTGTCGTGGTGGTTCGCGTGGGAGCGTGCATGGTGAATCAGTCAGACCGAGACCTTCTCTTCCAGTTCCGCCGCGCGCGCGTCGATGGACTCGATGGCGCGCAGCACCAGTTCGTCGACGGTGAACGACCCGTCCGTCTCCACGTCGAAGACGAACGTGTCGGGCACGTCGACGACCTCGACCTCCTTCCCGGGGTATCGCTGGGTGAGGTCGTTGTCGAACTCGTCGGTCACGACGAGTTCGCCGTCCTCCGTCTCGATGACGCCACGGAGGATGTTCGGTTCCTGCTCGTCGAACTCGGGGGCGTCGCCGACGACCTCGATTCGCTGGAGGTGTCGGTAGCCGACGGCCACGCCGCCCTGCTGTTTAGCGTGGACCTTGCCCGACTCGAGAACCGCGTCCGCCTCGAACTCGAGGCGCTGGTTCTCTTTGAGTTCGATGATGGGGATGTTCTCGTCGGCGGGGACGACCTCCGGCACCGACGTCTCGATGTCGCCGGAGTAGGCGGTGGCCGGCCCCTCGACGTCGAGTGCCAGCGTCACCGTCTCGCCGACCTCGAAGTCGTCGAGCGGCGTCGTCAGCGGCACGAGACCGAGCCGCAGCCCGATCATCTCGTCGAACATCACCGAGGAGTTCTCGACGAACCGGACGGTGTCAATCGAGAACGTCGGCACGTCGGCGACCATCGCCCGCCGGATACCGTTCGCGAACGCGGGGGTGAGCCCGCGCACGACGAACAGGGCGGAGCGGTCGTCGCGTTCGATGATCTCGACGTCGAATTCGTTGGTCATATCAGACTCGCTTGTTCTTGGGCGCTCGCGTCCCGTCGTGCGGGATCGGCGTCACGTCCTCGATGCGCCCGATTTCGAGGCCCGCTCGGGCCAGCGCGCGGATAGTCGCCTGCGCGCCGGGGCCGGGGGACTTCGTGAGGTTGCCGCCGGGGCCGCGCACGCGGACGTGCAGCCCCTCGATGCCGGCGGCCTTGACCTCCTCCGCCACCGTCTCCGCCATCTGCATGGCGGCGTACGGCGACGCCTCGTCGCGGTTCTGCTTGACGACCGTCCCGCCGGAGGACTTCGCGATGGTCTCCGCGCCGGTCTGGTCGGTGACCGTGATGAGGGTGTTGTTGAACGATGCGTGGACGTGGGCGATGCCCCACTTGTCGCCGCCTTCCTGTTCGGATTCGCTCATGGTGAGTTACTCCTGCCCCTCCGCCCGCTCGGGGTGGAGGTCGTCGGCCAGCGGGCTGTTCTCGTCGAAGGACACCGAGCCCTCGTCGTCCACCTCGACCTTCTGCGAGGGGACGGTGACGCGCGCGCCGTCGACGGTGACGTGACCGTGGACGATGAACTGTCGCGCCTGCTTCGGCGTGTGGCCGAGGCCCTTGCGGTAGGCGACCGTCTGGAGCCGACGCTCCAGGAGGTCGGTGACGTCCAGCGAGAGGACCTGCGAGATGTCGTCGTTCTCGCTGAGGATGCCCAGTCGGCGGAGCCGACCGAGGAACTCGCTGCCCTGCTGCTCGGCGACGTCGATGTCGCCCTGTGCGTTGCCGAGGAGGCGTCGCGCCTCGCGGCGGAACTCACGCAGCTGGGACTGTGCGCGCCACAGTTCCTGTTTGTTCTTCAGGCCGTAGCGCCCGAGGAGGTCGCCCTCCTGGGCGATGCGTTCGCCCTGGAAGGGGTGGTTCGGCGTCTCGTAGAACTTGGTGTTGTTCCCGGTTGCCATTTACTCGTCCTCCTCGTCGCCGCCGGCGGCCTCTTCTTCCATCTCCTCCCGGATCTCCTCGACGTTGACACCGATGGTGCCCTCCGTCCGGCCAGTGGACTTCGTGCGCTGGCCGCGGACCTTCTGGCCACGCTTGTGGCGCTGGCCCTTGTAGGAGCTGATCATCTTCATCCGGTTGATGTCGTGGCGACGCTTCTCCTGTAGGTCGGAGCCGATCACGTGGCTGGTCTCGCCGGTGAAGAAGTCGTTCCGGCGGTTGGCCATCCACTCCGGGACGTGGTCGTGGAGGTTCTCCACGACGTCGACGACCGAGTCGATCTCGTCTTCGTCGAGTCGACCGAACGTCGCCGTTCGGTCCACGCCCGCGGTGTCGGCGACGATGCGCGCCATGCGCTTGCCGATACCTTTCATCTCTGTGAGGGACCGCTCGACCGCCTTCGTCCCATCGAGGTCTGTCTGCCCGATGCGGACGAAGTATCGGAGGTTCTCGTCGTCCTCCGGCGAGCCGTCCTCTGGTTCTTCTGCACTCATAGCTTGGTGGTTCTGCGTTCGAGCGTTGCGGCGGGGATTCGAACCCCGGAGGCTTGACGCCACTGAGTTAGCAACCCAGCGCCTTGGGCCAGGCTTGGCTACCGCAACACCGTGTGTTCATTGCCGCCCTCCGAACCCGCGTTCGGTCGGACTCGGGACCCGACGCCCCTACAGTGACTGCGTTCCCCGATTCACGGTTACTGCACTTAAGGGTCACGGAACGCCCGCTGTCCGCGTGTGAAGACGTATCACCTCCGGATACGGTCCATCGGCGAGAACGGTTATGCGCGTCCGGCGTCCAGGCGGGGACGTGTCCCTCCTGGCTGGAGCCCTCACGACGAGCGACCGTGCCGGTGACGGCGCCGGTCGGACCGAGTCGCTCCTCCTCGCGACGGTGCTCGCTTGGGGTTACCAACTTCGCGTTCCTGAAAGTCGCTCTCGACGCCCTCCCGCCGACCGTGGTCAACGCGCTCCGTTTCACCGTCTCGGCGGCGGTGCTGGGGGCCCTCTACGTGACCCGGCCCGAGACGGGCGGACTCACTGCCCCGCTCCGCGCCGCGCCGAAGCGCCTCGTCACGCTCGGCCTCCTCGGGTCGTTCGTCTACCCGGCCGCGTTCATCGTCGGCGTTGACGCGACCACCGCCGGCGACGCCGCACTCATCGCCGCCAGCGCGCCCATCTGGACCGCCGTCTTCGGCCGACTCGCGGGCATCGACCGACTCGGGACTCGCGGCTGGGTCGGCCTCGCCGTCGCACTCGCCGGCACGCTCGTCGTCGCCGTGGTCGGGGCCGGCGGAGTCGGGGGCGACAGTTCCGCCACCGGGTCGCTCGTCGGGAACGCTCCCGTGCTCCTCGCCGCCGTCGTCTGGGGGGCCTACACCGTCTTCAGCAGACCAGTGCTCGACTCGGTGTCGTCGCTCGCGCTCACCCTGTTCGGCCTGCTCGCCGCGCTTCCCGCGTTACACCTCCTCGCGCTCCCGGCCTACGGCGACGTCGCGTGGACGACGGTCCCCGCGTCGGCTTGGGGAGCGCTCCTCCTCGGGGAGCCGGTCGGCCCCGTCCAGGTCGGCGGCGCCGCGCTCGTCCTCTGCGGCGTCCTGCTCGTCCGGTCCTCGAAGCCCGAACCGGTCGTCGCCGGCCTCGGCGGGGGCGCCGGCCTCGCCGGCGCGGCCAGCAACGTCGGTGTCGGTGAGGAGGGGAACACGGACGAGGACGCCGGGGAGTGACCCGTCGGGACGCGGAAGCAACGCCCCTGGAAGTTACACCCCCAGAATCTCCCGTGCCTCGTCGGTCGTCGCCAGCGGTCGCCCGAACTCCTCGACGATTCGCACCGCCCGCTCGACCAACTGGGCGTTGCTCTCTGCGAGTTCTCCCCGTCGGTAGTAGACGTTGTCCTCCAGTCCGACGCGGACGTGCCCGCCGAGCAGCACCGAAAGGGTCGTCAGCGGCAACTGGTGGCGGCCGAACCCGAGCGTCGTGAACTCAGCACCCTCCGGGAGGTGGTCGACGAGGTGGAGCAGGCTCCGCGGGGAGGGGACGGAGAGCGTGCCCGGCCCGAGGATGAGCGTGATGGAGGGCGGCGCCGCGAGGTCGTCTGCGACGGCCAGCACCTCGTTGAGGTGGCCGTCGTTGAACACCTCCACTTCGGGTTTGATTCCCCGCTCGCGCATCTCCTCGTGGAGCGCCGCCACCGTCGCCCGCGTGTTCTCGCTCGTCAGGTGCTGCCCGCGGTTCATCGGCCCCATGTCGAGCGAGGCCATGTCGGGCGCCGGGTCGGTGCGGAGCGGTTCGGCTCGGAGTTCGGTTGGGGCGCCAGTCCCGCCCGTCGAATGCTGGACGATGACGTCGTCGGTAGCCGCCCGGACGGCGTCGGTCACCGTCTGGAACCGCTCGGTCGAGAACGCCCGCTCGCCGTTCGCCTCCCTCGCGTGCAGGTGGAGGACGCTCGCGCCCGCCGCCTCACAGGCGGCCGCCGCCTCCGCTATCTCCTCCGGTGTCTCGGGCAGATTCGGGTTCGCCTCCTTCCCGTGGATACCGCCGGTGAGCGCCGCCGTGACGACCACCGGCTTCCCGTCGAGGTAGTCGTCGTAGGTCACGGGTCGCTCCCCTTTCGCCCGTCCTCGCCGTCGCCGACACTGTCGCTGTCACTGGTCCCCCCGGCCGACTCCTCGCCGTCCACCCCGTGGTGGTCGAGGTAGATTTCGCAGTGCTCGGTCGGGTCGAGGTCGTACCGCGCGTTGCAGATGTCCGCCGTGACCGGCTGGACGAACCGGTCGGCGACCGTGCAGTACGCGCGAGCGACCTCGAACGCCTTCCCGTCGCCCTCGCGTCGGTAGTCGAGATGTTGACAGCGTTCGGCCATGGCCGAGGCTGGGCCGGAGCGGGCATCAACCCCCGGTAACGGCGGTGTCACCCGGCCGGTGTCGTCGCGGGTCGGCGGTCGTTTCGGCGCGGCCCGCTCACCGCTCCCAGGCGTCGCGGTGGTCTTCCGCGAACTCCCGGAGCGTCCGGGGCGGCCGGCCGAGCGCCCGTTCGACGCCGTCGCCGGTTCGTGCGCCGAGTCCGAACCGCGCCGAGGTGTACAGCGTGAGCATCACGCCGACCATTCCCCACGCCAGCCCCCGGTCTCGCATCCGGCGGACGAACGCCACGGGGGAGGGGTCGGCGTACTCGATTCGGCGACCGAGCACGTCCGTGAGCGTCCGGGCGACCTCGTGGTGGTCGAGCGCGGCGGCGCCAGTCACCTCGTAGGCCGCGGGCACCGGGGAGTCGACGACCAGCGCCGCCGCACCGACCGCGCCCACGTCGCGGGCGTCGACGTAGCTCATCCGCCCGTCGCCGGCGGGGACGAACAACTCGTCGCGCTCCCGAATCTCGGGTGCGTGCACGTCGGCGAGGTTCTGCATGAACTGCCCCGCCCGGAGGAAAGTGTGGTCCGCCCCGAGGGACTCGAGTCGGCGCTCGACTCGGTAGTGCGGAATCAGGCGGTTGCGGTCGGCGCCCAACACGGAGAGGTAGACGATTCGGTCGACGCCGACCCGGTCGGCCGCCTCGGCGAACCCGACCACCTCGTCGGCGCCGGTCGACGGTGGGCGCATCAGAAAGAGCGCGTCGACGCCGTCCAGCGCCGGCCCCCACGTCTCGGGCCGGGCGAAGTCGAACGCGACCGTGTCGACGCCCTCGGGGAGGGATGCGTACTCCGGGTCGCGGACGGCCGCGCGGACCTGAACGTCGGCGGCGTCTTCGCCCGTGCCGCCTACGAGCGCGTCGACGACCGCGCCGCCGACGCGCCCGGTCGCGCCGGTGACGAGGACGGTCCGCGACATCAGTAACTCGCCATCGGCGCCTCGTTCGTCCACTCGCCCTCGACGGCACAGCGGAGCAGGAAGTCGGCCGCGTCGGCGCGCGACAGGGAGTCGCGTGGCCCCAGTTGGAGGTAGCCGGTCCGGTACTCGCCGCGGCGTTCCCCGTCGGTGAGCCGCGGCGCGCGGACGACCGTCCACTCGGTGTCGCTGTCGACGATTCGCTCGACGGCGCGCTTCGAGTCCGCGAGGAGGTCACCGCCGACGAGTTTCAGCGCACCCGTCATCAGTCGCCCGCCGAGCGTCCGCTCGGGGTCCTTCCCCGTCCGGACGCCGGCCCCCGAGAGCCACAGGAGCCGGGAGACGCCGGCCCGCTCCATCCCCCTGAGGACGTGGTCGGCGGCGAGCGTCAGTACGTCGTCGGGCGACCCCTCGGCGTGACCGAGCACCGAGACCACGGCGTCGGCGCCCTCGATGGCCTCCGCGACCGCTTCCGCGTCACAAACGTCGCCTTCGACGACGGTCACGCGGTCGTGGTCCCGGACGTCGCCGTCGAGTTTCTCGGCGTCGCGGACGAACGCCGTCGCCTCGTGGCCCGCGCCGAGCGCCTGTCTGACGAACGGCCGGCCGGTTCGACCACTGGCTCCGAACACTGCGAGTTTCACGGGAACCTGTAGCCCTGCCGAGGGGATAAGTCGTCGACTTCGAGGGGTGGAAGTGACTCGTCGGGCGCGAAGCGAAAGGCGGAGTGGGAGGCGCAGGTGCTCGCTCGTCCGGCGGACGTCGGGCGGCCGTCACCCGCCTCGCCGGTCAGTCGTCGCTCGCCGACTCGTCGCCCACGACGACGCCGAGGGCCGGTTCGCCGTGGTCGTCCATCCAGTCGTGGAGGGCGCGAAACACGGGGTCGAGGTCGCGCGCCCGGTCGGTCGCCTGGTACTCGACGCGGGGCGGAATCTCGTCGTAGGAGCGGCGCTCGACGAGGCCGGCCTCGGCGAACTCCTGGAGTCTCGTCGTCAGCGTGTTGGGCGCCACGTCGAGCGCGGATTCGAGTTCGCTGAAGCGCCACGCTCCCGACCCCCCGTGGACGAGGTGCGCGAGAATCGGCACGGCGTGTGCCCGGCCGAGGAGGGTGAACAAATCGGTCGCGGGGTGTCCGTCCCGACCCTCGTCGTTCCCGCCGGCGGGACACCCCTCGACAGCCCTCTCGACCGCGTCCGCGTCGGTGTCGGCATCGCTCATGGGCGTCCCAGGGGACACCGCCACTTCGCTCTTCGGGAGACCGTGGCGCGGGACGCTCCGTTGAGAGCGGCACCGTGCGGACGCGGCGACGAAGGACTGGAGAGGAACGAACTCGTCGCTCGGAGAAAGACGAACCCCTCACTTCGACCGCTCGAAGCGACTACGACCGGACGAGGCGGACCGTTATGTCCGTCGGGTCCTACCCGACGCACGTGCACGCCGTCGAGACGACCGACCTCGAACTGACGTACGCCGACGGGACGGAGGCGGTCCGTGGCGTCGACCTCCGGGTCCCGGAGGGGGAGTTTTTCGGCTTCCTCGGTGCCAACGGAGTGGGGAAGACGACGACTATCAAGGTGCTCGCGACCCTCCTCTCACCGACCGCCGGGCGGGTCGAGGTCAACGGGTTCGACGCGACCGCGGACCCCCGGAAGGTTCGGGAGTCCATCGGCTACATGGCCCAGGAGACGAGCGTCGACCCCGAACTCACGGCGCGGGAGAACATCAAGTTCGCTTGCGAGGCGTACGGCGTCCCCCGCGGCGAGCGCGAGAGCCGAATCGACGAACTGCTCGACCTCGTCGACCTCGTCGACGCCGCCGACAAGGAGGCCGAGGAGTTCTCCGGCGGGATGAAGAAGCGCCTCGACGCCGCGACGGCGCTCGTCCACCGCCCGCCGCTGGTCTTCCTCGACGAGCCGACGACCGGGCTGGACCCGAAGGCCCGCAACCGGCTGTGGGACTACTTCGAGCGCATCAACGACCGCGGGACGACCATCTTCCTCACCACGCAGTACCTGGAGGAGGCCGACCAGCTCTGTGACCGCCTCGCGGTCATCCTGGAGGGGGAAATCGTCGCCACCGGCTCGCCCGACGAACTCAAACGGCGCGTCGGCGGGGAAATCCTCGACGTCGACCTCGGCGACTCCGAGTCCGCCGAGCGCGCCGTCGCGGTCGCGCGCGACTCCGACCTCTTCGAGGACGAGGCGACCGTCGAACCGACGGAGAAGGGTCTCAGCGTCACCTCGAGGGCGGCCCGGACGAAGGGGACGGACCTCCTCGTCGCGCTCCGCGACGCCGGCGTCACGGTCACCGGGTTCAACGTCCGCGCGCCGACGCTCGACGACGTGTTCCTCGCGATTACCGACGGCGACGACACCGCGGGGGCGGGCGGTGTGGTCGACACCGAGACCGACGGAGCTACCGCGAGCGAGGCCGACGGACGGGGTGAGACGAGCGGGGCGACCGAGACGACGGAGTCGGAGGCGTCGCGATGAGTACCCCCACCGAGAAGACGCGAGCCGACGGCGGTACGGCGGACGCCGCTTCGGTCGACACCGGGAGCGATACCGACTCCGAACCGGTCCGACGGTCGAGCAACTCCTTTCTCGGCGACGTCTGGGTCAACTTCAAACGCTGGAACCTCAAAGCGGTGCGGAACCCGTTCGTCCTGGTGGTCTCGCTCGTCCAGCCCATCATCTTCCTCGTGCTCTTCACGCAGGTGTTCGGCAACGTCGCCACGAGCGCTATCAACCGCGGCGGAGGCGCCGCCATCAGCTACGAGACCTACCTCGTCCCCGCCATCGCGATACAGGTGGCGCTGGCCGCGGCGGCCACCTCGGGCGTGGGACTCGTCAACGACATCGAGAACGGGATGTTCGAGAAGGTGTTGGTCAGCCCGATGAACCGCGCCGCCGTTTTCGTCGGGAAGACCGCCGCCGAGGTGCTCCGAATCGCCCTCCAAATCGGCATCATCCTCGGCCTCGGCGTCCTGCTCGGCGCCGACATCGCCACCGGCGTTCCGGGCGCGCTCGGCATCGTGGCCATCGGCGTGCTGTTCTCGTTCTGGTTCGTCTCGCTGTCGAACTCGCTGGCCGTGCTCACGAAGGACCAGGAGTCGACCATCGTCGGCGTCAACCTCCTCCAGTTCCCGCTGCTGTTCGTCTCGACCGCGTTCCTCCCCCTGTCGGCGCTTCCCGACTGGATTCGGGTCGTCGCGACGTACAACCCCATCACCTACGGCGTCGACGCCGCTCGCGCGGTCATGCTCGACGCCGACGTGATGACCGTAATCGAGGTATCGGCCTTCGGCGGCCTCTGGAACACGCTCGTCCCCGCGCTCGCCGTCCTGGTCGCGCTCGACCTCGTCCTCGGCTCGGTCGCCGTCTACCTCCTCGGCCGGGCGTCGAGTTCGAACGTACAGTAGGAGCGGACGAGCCTCCGTCTCAGCCGCTCAGACGCAGGCGTCGCGCCCGCTCCAGCGACTCCGCGTCGTACACCGTCTCGGCCTGTGTCGGCGCGCGCTCGGCGATGGCGAGCGCCGTCCGCACCGTGTTCGCGAACGTCTTGAACGTCGCCTCGTCGACCATCTGGCCGTCGACCGTGACGGCGCCCGTCCCCTCGGCCTTCGCGGCGTGGAACCGCTCGATTCGGTCCACGTCGCGGGCGAGTTCCGCCTCGGAGGGCATGTGGAGGCGGTTCGCCTGCGCGGTCTGATTTGGGTGGAGCGACCACGAGCCGTCGAGGCCGACCTGCGCTTCGCGCTCGACCTGGTCGGCGTAGGCGTCGCCGTTGTAGAACCGGACCCCGGCGCGCTCGCCGAACAGCCGGTCGAACGGGCCGCCGACCGCGACGAGTTCGGTCGCGCTCGCCTCGTTCGAGAGCCGTTCGAGTAGCCCGTCCCAGCGGGGACGCTCGCCGTCGAACTCGCGTCCGCCGAGTTCCGCGGTGTAGTCGACGGGACCGAACACGAGCGCGTCGAGTCGGTCGTCGGCTCCGGCCTCGGCGTCCTTCGAGCCGAGTCGGGCAATCTCCCGCAGGTCCGAGACGGCCCGGCCGGATTCGACGATGACCGCGAGTCGGACCGACCCGTCGGGCCGACCTGCGTCGGCCTCGGCGTCGGCGACGACTCGGACCGCGCGTTCCACGTCCTCGACCCGGCCGACCTTCGGGACGACCACCCCCGAAACGTGCTCGCCGACCTCCCGGACGAGCGTCCGAATCTGCTCGGCCCCCCGCTGCCGGAGCCGCTCGTCGGCGTAGCTCCACTCCACGCGGGGCCACACCTCGCCGGCGAAGTCGGCCCCCGGGAGCCGGTCGACGACGTTGTCGAGGGCCTCCGCTTTCATGTCGGGCGCCGTGCCGTCTTCGAGGTCCGGGACGAGCCAGTCGGGGCGCTCGAACCCCTCGGCCCGGAGGCCGGAGTCGAGGTACTTCGCCGTGTTCTCGCGGGGCACGGCGGCCGGTGCGGTCTGGAACGTTCGCGTGAGTCTGGTCGTGGTAGTGTCGTCGAATCGGGTCATGGTCTCCTCCGAATCAGCGCCGTCCGCGTCCCCGAGTAGACGGGCTCATCGCGCTGGTTCACGGCGTAGTGTCTGAACGTGACGCGGCCGGCCGCGTCGCTGCCCGTGTCGGGGTCGGCGTCGAGCACGCGCGTGACCGCCGAGACGGTGTCGCCGGCGACGATGAAGTCGTGGAAGCGCTCGTCCTCGCATCGCTCCTCGCGCCACGTCGCCTCGTCGGAGCGGGCGTGGCCGAGCGCGACCGACCGGGTCACGTCGCCGTAGACGACCGGTTCCCCCGAGGGCGAGTCGGCCATCGCGTGCGCGTCGTGGTGTTGCTTCGCGGTGTTGAGCGTGCGCAGCGGGAGCACCGACAGCAGGTAGTCGTCGACGGTGCGCCCGCGCTCGTGGCGGTAGGCGACCGCGGCGTCCCGTCCGTCCGTCCGGTCGAGGGCGGTCCGGAAGTCCTCGAAGTACGGCCCCTCGGGGGCGACGAGGTCGGCCGGGAGCGACGGCTCCGAGCGTTCCTCGGGGGTGGTTTCCCCGCCGTCGGTGGCCGCCCGACGGTCGTCGTCGGTCGACGGCGGCTCGGTCGGCTCCCGTCGCGGCACCATGTTCGTCCGCTCGTAAGCGCAGACGACCTCGCCGGTGTCGGCGTCGAGTCCCCGAGTCTCCCACGTGACGATGCCGTAGTCGGGGCGGGACGATGAGGGCCGCGTGACGACCGTCTCGGACTCGACGACGAGGTCGGTGCCGGGGGCGACCGCGCCCGAAGGGTACCGCACGTCGGTCCGACCGAGGAAGTAGCCGCCCTTCTCGCTGAGGTCCTCGACGCTCGGCCCCATCGTGCAGGCGAGCAGGTAGTCCGGGTGCGTCGGCGGGGCATCGTACCCCCGCTCCCGGGCGGCGTCGAGGCGCCAGTACGCCGGGTCGTGGTTCAGCGTCTGGCTCGCCCAGCAGTCGCTCCCCGCCCGCGTGAGGCGAATCCCGCGCTCGTGGTCGATGGTCTCCCCCTCGGTGAACGTCTCGAAGTACCGGCCCTTCTCGCGAACTGGGGCGCGGGCGAGCGCGTCAGCCGTCCGTGCGAGAAACGGGTCGTCGCCGTTCATCGGTCGACACCCCCGTCGGCGGCGGTCGGCGTGCGCCCCGGCCTCCGCTCCGAACCCGGCTTCCGCCGGTCCGCCCGCCGTGTGACCGTCCGGCGCATCTCGTTCTCGACGACCATGTACCCCTCGTCGAACCCCATCCCGGGTTTCGCGAGGGTCTGCGCGGCGTCGGTCGCGAGCGCGACGTGGGCACAGACCCGCGCCGAGCGGTCGGTCTCGTTGCACGTCCCGCCGAGGTACGCACGGGTGTCGGTGCCCTCGCAGGCCAGCACGGCGGCGACGCTGCGGTCGACGCCGCCGAGGTCCGGCGTCTTCACCTGCACGAGGTCGGCGGCGCCGGCGTCGACGAACGCCCGCACGTCCTCAAGGGTGTCACACCACTCGTCGGCGACGACGTCGACGGCGACGCCGGCGTCGGCAAGCCCCTCTCGGAGTTCGCACATCGCGTGAATCTGCTCGGCCCGTCCGCCCTCGTCCATCGGCCCCTCGACCTGCAGAGGGTACGGCGCGGCCGCCGCCCGCAGGTCGGCGAGATAGTCGACCACCTCGGCGCGGTCGTACGGCGGGCCGAACAGGTCCCCGAGGGTACCGTACACGTCGACGTGGAAGCGGGGCTCGTACGCCTCACCCGCCGCGGCCGCGTCGGCGACCGCCTCGTCGGCCCGGTCCGCGAGCCACGCGAGGTACTCGCGGAGTCGGCTCCCGTCCTCGCCCACCGCCTCGGCGCTGTTGAACAGCCCGTGGGGGAGGACGGGGGTCCGCTTCAGCAGCATCTTCTCGGCGGTGCGCCGGCGTTCGTCGCCGGACTGCCCGAACACCGGAATCGGCTCGGTCGCCGGGTCGAGGTCGAACTCGTCGGCGAGCACGTCGGTCATCGTCGTCCCGCGGGCCAGCGCCGCCGCGTGTAACAGCGCCTGCGAGACACCGTACCTGACGGCGGTGTGGAGTCGGTCGCCGCCGGGGCGCATCGCCTCCAGCAGGGCCGCGTTCTCGCGGAACGCCGCCGCGTCGCGCCCGCGGAGGTTGTCGGCGACGGGACCCTCGACCGTCGAGCGGTGGTCGCCGGCGAAGAAGGGCGGGTCGCGCCCGCCGGCACCCGAGTACTGGACGGCACAGCAGTCGCCGTGGGCGACGAGGCTCCTGTCCGGTCCGGCGGGGGAGCCGAGGTCGAGTTCGACCGACAGCGCCTCGCCGGCCTGCCTGACGCGGGTGAACCCCGCCGTTCGCGGTTCGCCGCGGTAGTCGAACCCGTCGCGTTCGGCGCCGGCCTTGATGGCCGCCTGGTCGTCGGTGTAGAACCCCGAGACGGTCGGCGTCGCTCGAATCGTTCGAATCCTCATGTCGAGTCGTCACCCCCTGTGGCGACCGTCGCCTCCTCCGATGGTGCGTCCTCCGGGTCACCATCCGTCCTCGGTCGACCGATGAGTCGCCCTTCGCCGATGGCGTCGACGTCGTCGGCGACCATCCGGAACGACCGCGGACGGTTCTCGGTACGGGCGCGCTCGTCGAGGCGGTTCTCGTGGACCTCCCTGATATCGGCCGGGAGCGCCAGGTCGCCGAACGCCAGAATCCGGACCCGACCGTCGTCGTCGCGTGCCGGGAGCACGGCCCCCTTGGCGCTCTCGCTCGGGGCGAACGGCACGTCGAGCCTCCCCGTCTCGAAGGCGCGGACGACGCCGCGGGCGACGTCCCCGTCGCCAGCGTCGAGGACCGCCTCGACGAGCGGCCGTGTCGAACGCTCGATGAACGCCTGTTCGTCGTCGATGCCGTCGATGTCGACTCGCTGGTCGAGGAGCATGTCGATGAGCTGTCTGGTGGTCCGGAGGCCGGCGGCGTTCGCCTCGCGGGTGGGGACGCCCCGGAACTCCTGTGGTGACTTCGTGATGACCTTGTCCGGCCGGGCGATAGCCGCCGTCGCGCCGCCGAGACCGATGACGCCGCTGGCGCGAGCCTCGTCGGGCGGGAACCCGCCCATCCACTCGTGGAAGACGGTGGTGACGGTCACGTCGTCCGGGAGGTACGCCTCGCCCAAGGAGCGCAGGGCGCGGAGGGCGGCCACGTCCTGGACGAGGTTGCCGACCTGTCCGTACCCCAGCGTGAGGCTCTTCACGCCCTGGGTGGCCGCGAGCAGGCCCTCGACGACCATCACCGCGATGGCGATGCAGGGCGGGACGAGCGTCCCCGTGAGCGGCCCGAACGGCTCGCGGTTGATGCGGACGCCGAACTCGGTGTAGAGACCGGCGAGGCGGTCGACGAACTGCCAGTGGGCGATGGTCTCGGCGAGGTCGCGACGCTTGCAGTACGGGATGTTGTACGAGACGGGGCCCCCCTCGAAGGACTGGAACCCGCCGGCGAAGGTGACCATCGCGAGCAGGCGGGCGTCGGGGGTGCCGTGGCGCACTTCGACCGGCGCGTCGACGCGCTCGATAAGCTCCCGACAGCCGTCGACGCCGTGGTTCACGGCTGGAAAGCCGTTGAGCGTGTCTTCGCCGGTCTCTCGGGCCTCGTCTAACCCCTGCTGGGCCTTCCCGTACTCGTTGTCGCGGGTGTACGAGTCGATGGTCGTTGGCAACAGGTCGGCGCCGCCCTCTCGGCGGAGGTAGTCGAGCAGAGCGCACTGGTCGTCGAGGCGAGGGACGCCCGCTCTCGGCTGGAGCAGGGGTGTGTCGGCCGATTCGAGCACCGGGGCGAACCGCTTGCGCTCGGGGAGGGACTCGTGGTAGGCCACCGCCTCCGCGAAGTCGACCGCGTCGGCGGTGGGCCAGTCCCCGCGGAGGGAGTCGGCGACGGCGCGGAGTTCGGACTCGGGGAGGCGCTCGTCGCGAAGCCCCTCGAGAGACGTATCGTCGGACACGTCAGCCCTCGACCCGTATCGGTTCGCGCTCGGTGACCCGAACGTCGAGGTCCGCCCGAAGGGCGTCGACGGCCTCGTGGGGTTCGGTCTCGGCGTCGAAGACGCGGTCGAACCCCATCGCCTCGAAGCGCTCGCGGGTGGCCTCGGGGTCGTCCTGACCGACGGCGAGGTTGCCGCCGACGTAGGTGACCGGGTCGAGGTCGGCTCCGGCGAGGCGCTCGTGGAAGCCGGCGCAGTCCTGCGCCGCGTGGCCGTACAGCGAGGAGACGAGCACCGCGTCGGCGTCGTGTTCGCGGGCCGCGTCGACGAACTCCGCCTGACTCGTCTGGACGCCGAGGTTCACCACGTCGAACCCGGCCGCCGACAGCGCGTGTTCGAGGATGGTGATGCCGACCACGTGGGCGTCGGAACCGACGACGCCCAGTATGAGAGTTCGAGGCATTCATCATGAACGACCGTGATAGATTTGATAAACGTAATGGTTTATCGTGTTAATATACCTATGACACCTTCGCCGGCCCGGGAGGTATGGGTACAGTGGAAGGCGATATTAACATGATTATTCGTTATGTTTTTGAGTCGCCTCGTCGACGCCGGAGCCATGGGAGCGCTCTCGGACCTCCGCGTCGTCGACCTGACGCAGGTGCTCGCCGGCCCGTACTGTACCATGCTCTTGGCGGACCTCGGGGCCGACGTGGTGAAGGTCGAACGACCCGGCGGCGACCTCATCCGGCCGAACCCGCCGTTCCTCGACGACGGGGACACCGACCCCGCGGACCAGCCCTACGGCGGCTACTTCCAGAGCGTCAACCGGGGGAAGCGCTCCGTCGAACTGGACCTCGGGGACCGGCGGGACAGGACGGACTTCCTCTCGCTGGTCGAGACCGCCGACGTGGTCGTCGAGAACTACCGCGCGGGGACGATGGAGCGCTTCGACCTCGGCTACGAGACGCTCCGCGAGCACAATCCCGAGCTGATCTACGCGGCCATCCGCGGCTTCGGCGACCCGCGGACGGGCGAGACCGACCGGCAGGGTCGGCCCTGTTTCGACCTCGTCGCGCAGGCGCTCGGCGGCGTGATGGAGATTACGGGCCAGGCGGACGGCCCGCCCACGAAGGTCGGTCCCGGCGTCGGCGACCTCTTCACCGCGACGCTCAACGCGGTGGGCATCCTCGCCGCCGTCCACCACCGCGAGCGCACGGGTGAGGGCCAGTTCGTCGACACCGCGATGTACGACAGCATGGTGAGCATGTGCGAGCGGACGGCGTACCAGCGCTCCTACACCGGCGAGGCGCCGACCCGACAGGGGAACTCCCACCCGACGCTCTTTCCCTACGACGCCTTCGAGACGACCGACGGCCACGTCGTGATAGCCGCCTTCGGCGACGGCCACTGGCGCGCGCTCTGTGCCGCGATGGACCGCCCCGACCTCGTCGCCGACTACCCGGACGCCGCCGCTCGCCTCGACGCGCGCGACCACCTTCGCGGGGTGCTCGCCGACTGGGCCGCCGGGCGGTCGAGCGACGCCGTCGTGGACGCTCTCGACGGCGACGTCCCCTGTGCCCCGGTGCAGGACGCGGACGACGTGGCCGCCGACCCGCACGTCCGCGCCCGCGAGATGCTGGTCGAGGTCGACCAGCCCGGCACGGGGGAGCGCGTTGAGGTCGCCGGCCAGCCCATCAAGCTGAGCGCGACACCGACCCGGCCAGGCCAGCGGGCGCCGCTCCTCGACGAACACCGCGAGGAGCTACTGGGTGAGCGGACGGAGCTTCGACGGGCCCGACGAAGCTCGAACGGGAGCCGGTAGTCGCGCCCGTCGCTCGTTCACGCTCGCGTTCGACTCCCGGACCTCGGTGTACTGCACCTGGACGCGGACGTCCCGCCCCGTCCGTTCTTCGATGCGCCGCTCGACAGTCGGCGGGAGCGACGGGTGAGACCTCTCGACGGTCCGGCTCGCGGTGACGGTGACGTTCGGCGTCGTCCCGGGGACGCCACCGTACTGTGACGAGACCGATACCAGCGTCACCCCCGCGTACCGTGCGTCGTCGAACGTCTCGTCGACCGCACCGTTCACCGACCGCTCGTAGCCGACGTGGAGGCCGCCGAGTGTCGCCGCGACGACCACCGAGAGGGTGAAGAGAAGGGCGACCACGCCGACGGTCCCGCGGTTCCGCTTCGGGAGGCTGTACGCGAGCCGGGTCTCGTCGACCCAGACGGGCCGATACCCGAGCGCGAGGAGCGTTCCCATCGCGCCGAGGTTGATGGCGAGGACGTTCACCGCGAGCAGGGCGAGCGCACCGAGCGCGACGAGAGGGACGCCCCACGCGAGCGCGATGCCGCCGGCCGCCGCGGCCGGGACGATGGCCGCGGCTATCATCACGCCGACGAGCGACATCGTCTGGTCGGTCATGTAGCCGAAGGCACCGACCGCACCTGCGGCGAGGGCCGCCACCGAGGAGAGGAACGTCGGCGCGAACCGGAACCCCATCAGTTCGAGCGACGTGATGGACGCCGTCGTCGGGACGAATCCGGTCCACCTGACGACCAGCGTGAACGCGGCCGCTGCGAGGACGGCGACGGCCAGCCCCACCACCTGTCGCTTCGCGCTCCCGACGTACATCTCCCAGTCGCCGTGGATGATGCCGGCTGTCGTCGACAGCGCCGAACTCACCTGCGGCGCGATGACCATCGACCCGACGACGACGGCCGGCGAGTCGATGAGGAGTCCGACCGTCGCGACGACGACGCTGAGAATCGTCCCGAGATAGTAGGTGGTCTCGGGCCACTGCATCTCCAGAATCTTCGAGTGGAGTTCCCGGCGAGAGAGCCCCCGGAGTTCGGTGGAGTACTCCGACCGGATTTCCTCGTACCGGGGTGTCTCCGCGTGAGAGGCCTCGGCGAGGACGTTGTACGCGTCGTCGGAGACGCCGGCGTCAGTGAGGTCGTGGAACACGTCGGAGACGGCCTCGCTGGGCAGGGGGAACAGGAACAGCCTGCCGGGGTCTTCGTCCTCGTCGCCGTCGTCCCGTATCGAGACGTAGTCCAGGCCGTGGGCCTCCAGCACCCCTTCGACGTCGTCGGCGACCTTCTCGTACACGCGGAGGTTGACCTGTCGCATCGACGCGGTCTACACCCCCTCCGGGGATGAACAGCGTGGCTGTGATGACCGTGTGAGAGGCTCTCCCGAGCGACGACTACTTCCGGATGATGCCGTCGAACGACCCGGTCATCACGGTCTCGCCCGCTTCGTTCTCACACTCGACGAGCGAGGCGCCGACGTACCGGTCCTCACGCTCCTCGAGGCGGTCGATGGTGACGCGGCAGGTGATCTTCTCGCCGGTGTAGACGGGGCGACGGAAGTCGAACTCCATCGTCCGCGCGAGGAAGTCCATCTCGCCGCCGACCTTCGTCGGGAGCGTCGCGGTGAGCAGTCCGTGGACGAGCAGTCGCCCCTCGTCGTCGGGTTCGAGGTGGTGGTCGCCGCGGTCGTTCGACAGTTCGGTGAACGTCCGGACGTCCGCCTCGGTGAACGTGCGCGAGTAGCTGACGACGTCACCCTCCGCCGGGGGCGTCTCGTCTGTCATGCGCGTCGAGTGGGTAGGCGACCTGAAATACTTCCGGGCGAAGAGGCGGCAGTCCGGCCGTCGTTCCGAACGCTTTAGCCTGACCAGCCGGTCAGTGCGAGTAAGGGATGTTCGCTACCAACCGGTCCGTCGATGCGGCTCTCGGTCGGGATTCGTCCGGTCGAGACGCGTCCAGCGGGGACTGCGTCGCGGCGGCCGGTGCGTTCGGCCGCGCCGGGGTGTCCGCTCAGTGAGCCTCTTCAAGGACCGAGAGGAGTTCGACCTCACCTCCGGCGGCATCGCGAAGCCGCTGTTCTTCCTCTCTCTCCCCATCGTCGTCACGAACCTGATGCAGACGGCGTACAACCTCGCCGACACCTTCTGGCTCGGGCAGTACTCCACGGAGGCGCTGGCGGCCATCAGCTTCGCGTTCCCGATGGTGTTCCTGCTCATCTCCTTCGGGATGGGTATCTCGGTGGCGGGAAGCGTGCTCGTCGCCCAGCACACCGGCGCCGACGAGCCGCGGAAGGCCGAGTACGCCGCCTCCCAGACGGTGACGTTCGCCGTCCTGTTCTCGCTCGTCTTCGGGGCCGTCGGCTACGTCGTCGTCGGGCCGTTCCTCTCCGTCCTCGGCGCCTCGCCGGAGGTGCTCCCGCTGGCGACGGGGTACATGCGTATCATCTCGCTCGGGCTCGTCTCCATGTTCGGCTTCTGGGTGTTCGTCTCGCTGATGCGCGGGTACGGCGACACCATCACCCCGATGCTCGTGATGTTCGGCTCGGTCGTGGTCAACATCGCCATCGACCCGTTCCTCATCTTCGGCTTCGAGTCGAACCCGCTGTTCGGGATGCTCAGCCTCCGGGGGCTGGAGGCGTCCCTCTTCGCCGCGACGGGGTACGGGGGCTCGGGCGTCGCGGGCGCCGCCATCGCCACCGTGTTCGCACGCTCGCTCGCGATGGTCGTCGGCCTCCTTATCATGTTCCGCGGGAACCGCGGCGTCGAGATTCACCTCTCGGACATGGCGCCGGACTTCGGCTACGTCGAGCGCCTCGTCAGAATCGGCGCCCCCGCCTCCGTCGAGGTCGGCGGGCGCGCGCTGTCGGTGAACCTCATGCTGTTCGTCATCGGCCTCTTTCCCACCACCGTCGTCGCCGGCTACGGTATCGGCGTCCGCGTGTTCTCCGTGGTGTTCCTCCCCGCCATCGCCGTCGCCCGCGGCGTCGAGACCATGAGCGGGCAGAACCTCGGCGCGGAGAAACCCGACCGGGCGGCCGCCGCCAACCACTTCGCCGCGAAGGCGATGTTCCTCGTCCTCGCCGGCGTCGGCGTCGTCACGTGGGTCGCCGCCGGCCCCGTCGTCGCGGTGTTCACCGACGACCCCGAAGTGCTCGAGGTCGGCACCACCTTCCTCCGGTACGTCGCCCCGACCTTCGGGTTCATCGGGGTGATGCGCGCCTACACCGGCGGCTTCCGCGGCGCCGGGAAGACGATGGTCGCCGCCGCGGTGTCCATCTTCATGCTCGGCGTCGTCCGCCTGCCGCTCGCGTGGGTGCTCGCGCGGCTGGACCCGGCGAATCTCGCGTGGCTCCCGGTCGAGGCGGCCGCGGTCGTCGGCGCCAACGGCATCTGGCTCTCCTTCGCCGTCTCGAACGTCGTCGGCGCCACCGTCGCGTACCTGTGGTTCAAGACGGGGTCGTGGCGGGAGGCCGACCTGACGGAGCGAGGAGCGAGCGCCGCCGGGAGCGACGACTGAGGGGGACGAGGCTGTCCAAGACGACGCGCTCTGACGCACGTCTCCCCGAGAATCGTGGTAGTGAGCGTAGTAGTGCGGGTCGATTCGGATACGGCCGTATCAGCGGCCGTCGGTAACGTCGCCGTCGTTCGCAGCGCCGACGTACTCGGTCAGTCGGCCGACTGCCCGTCGAACGACCGAATCGGTTAGCTCACCGACGGTGTACTCGATGTCCTCGGTGTCGACGACGGCGACCGCCCAAGGCATCACCGAGCTCTCGTCGGGCGCACTACCACGCTGCCACCCGTCGACCCCGATGCGAATCGATTCCTCGTGCCACGTCTTCGAGGTGAGACCGAGGCAGATGACCTGTTCGTCCCCGAACGGCACGTCGTCCGTCCCGACGACGAGCCACGGCCGCCCGCCGCCCCCACTCCTGAACGGGTCGGCGCTCCAGACGACGTCCCCTCTGGCGGGCCCCATCGGCTACTCGTCGGTACCGCGGTCCAGGGGACGCCAGTCCGCGGAGTCCTCCTCGCCGTAGCGTTCGTCGTACCGTTCCGTCGCCTCGTGCAGTCGGTACGCGTTCGCGACCCGGTCCCTGTCGTCGGTGATCGCCCAGTACGGCTCCTTGTGACGAACGAGACCACGATTCCGGAGCCGCGTGAGGAGCGTGCTCACCGAGTCGGGGTCGACGTCGGCGTGTTCGGCGATGGCCGTCGCCTTCCACGCCCGTCGGTCGTTCTCGGCGAGGAACCTGACGACCCGCTCGGTGGCCCCCCGGCCGGAGAACTCCCCCTCCTCTGCCTCCTCGAACGTAGCGATGTCTATCGACTCGGTCCCCATACCTGTTCTCGTCGTTCCTTCGTATTGGTGTTTGTGCTGTTCCCTACTCCGGCTGTTCCTGCTGTTCTATGCGTTCCCCTCGGCGCAGCTGTCGGTGGTGGAGACCGATGGGAGAGACTGCCGAGAGCAGGAACTGGGAGAGGTGGAGACGAAGAAGGGTGGAGACGGTCGACGATGAGGGCTGCCGGTGGCGGTGACGACCGGCGAGCGAGGGCGGAGTCGCTATGCGCCGATGTACTTCTCGTTGAACTCGTACTCGCCCTGGTCGTTCTTGACGAGGTACTCGCCGTAGTACGGCACGCGGTTCGCGACGACGGCCTCGAACGCCTCGCGAATCTCGGGTTTCGTCATCTCGCCCATCGACTTGAGGTCGTCGTTGCGGTTGAGACACCCCTTGAGGTACCCCTCGTGGGTGACACGGACCCGGCCGCAGTTCGCACAGAAGTCGGCGTTCTCCACGGGGTCGACGATTTCGACCATGCCCCCTTCGTCGGAGTCCCCACCGACCCAGTACCGCTTCCGGTCGTGCATCTCGCGGTGTTCGACCCTGTCCGAGATGTCGGCGAGCCAGTCGTGTACCCGTCCGATATCGATGTTCCACTCGGGTTTGCCCGTCAGCTCGGGCATGTACTCGATGAGCTGGAGCTGGAGTCCGTCCTCGTCGGCGACGTGCTCGACCATCCGCTCGACGTAGCCGGCGGTGTGCTCGAACACGACCATGTTGAGCTTCACCGGGGCGAGGTCGGCGTCGAGGGCGGCTTCGACGCCCTCCATGACCTTGTCGTAGGCGCCCGATTTCGTGATTTCGGCGAACGCCTCCGGGTCGAGCGCGTCCTGCGAGACGTTCACGCGGTCGAGTCCGGCGTCCTTCAGCCCCTCCGCGCGGCCCGGGAGGAAGGTGCCGTTCGTCGTCATCGAGACCTCCATCGAGTCGGGCGTGCGGCGGATAATCTCCTCCAAGTCCTCGCGGAGCATCGGCTCCCCACCCGTGAACTTCACCGAGTCCACGTCGTACTCGGCGGCGACCTCCAGAAAGCGCACGACGTCGTCGGTCGACATCTCGTTCTCGCCCGGTTCCATCGGTCCCCGCGTGTCCCCGAGCCCCTCGTTGTGACAGTAGACGCAGTCGAAGTTACAACGGTCGGTCAGAGAGACCCGAACCCCGGAGACGGCGCGCCCGAACTCGTCCTCGAGCATTATGCCCGTTCTTTCGCCCGGTCGTGCTTAAATGGCCGGGGGAGCCGACCCGATTCGTAACTGGATGTGGTTACGTCGCGGACGACACACAACAGCGGGCGGGTTCGGCGCCGGCACCCCGCAACTGCTTCCGGCCGGGCGGGTGATTCGAGCGTCGACCCGACCGACACCTCACATCGCCGTCGTCGCCGTACGTCAGGCGTCACCGCGGCGGTCGTCCCGCAGGTCGGCCCAAACCTACTTGAAATCCGTCAGAGAAAACGGAGGTATGGCACGAACCCGAAACGTCGCCGGACTCAGCCTCGGACTGGTCGGACTGCTCCTGCTCGTCGGCATCATCCTGTTCCTGTTCCCGGAGCCGGCCACGTCCGGAATCGGCATCACGCTCATCGTCGTCGCGCTCGTGCTCTGGGTCGTCCAGCAGGTCCTCTGAGCGGAGACCGGTAGCCGCCGTCCCGGGGCGACACCCCCGACGGAGACACCCGCCCGTCGTTTTATGTCGGCTCCGACCCACGTAGAGGCATGTCCGTCTCGTTCGACTTCACGGACCGTGTAGCCCTCGTCACCGGCGCAAGCGGCGCCCTCGGCAGCGCCGTCGTGGCCGCCTTCCGGGACGCCGGCGCGACCGTCGCCGCCGTCGACGTGGTCGAGCCGAGCGAGGAGGACGCCCACCTCGACGCCACCGAGGACGGGGGCGTCCAGTTCTACCAGGCCGACCTCACCGACGAGGACGACGTGGAGCGGGTCGTCGACGACGTGGTCGACGACCACGGCGGCATCGACTGCCTCCTCAACGTCGCCGGCACGTGGAAGGGCGGGACCGCGCTCCACGAGACCGACGAGGGGACGTTCGACATGCTGTTCGACGTGAACCTCCGGACGATGTTCCTCACCTCGAAGCACGCCCTCCCCCACCTCCACGAGCGCGAGGGCGCGGTCGTCTCGGTGTCGGCCCGGTCGTCGCTGGAGGGCGGCGAGGGCGACGGCCCCTACCGCGCGGCGAAGGCCGGCGTCCGCCTCCTGACCGAGACGCTCGCCGAGGAGAACGAAGGGGTCGTCCGCGTCAACGCCGTGATGCCGAGCGTCATCGACACGCCGGCGAACCGGGAAGCGATGCCCGACAGCAACCACGACAAGTGGGTCGACCCGGCCGACATCGCCCGGACGATGCTCACGCTCTGTAGCGACGCGACCCCCGTGACGAGCGGGGCGGCGGTGCCGGTGTACGGCGAGGCCTGAGCGAGGACGACTCGTCGACGGCGGCCGGACCGTCGCTCCGACGAGCGAGGTACGGCGCCGTCCGAGACCCACGGTACCACCCAGCATTTTCACCCAAAAAGAGGACGCGTGTCCATTTCAGCACCGCCGATTCGGCGCTTTTATGAACGAATTTCACGAACCAGTCGGCTACACATGAGTGAACGAGAGACGTGGACGTCCCGACTCGGGTTCATCCTCGCCGCAGTGGGTAGCGCGGTGGGGCTCGGCAACATCTGGCAGTTCCCGTTCCAGACCGCGACGAACGGTGGGGCGGCGTTCCTCGTCGTCTACCTGCTCGCCGTACTCGCCATCGGCTTCCCGGCCATGCTGGCGGAGTTCGTCGTCGGGCGGCGGGCCGAGCGCAACCCCATCGACGCGTTCGGCAGGCTGGGTCACGGAAACTGGAAGTTCGCGGGTGCCATCGCGGCGTTCACCGCCTTCTGGATTCTCTCCTTCTACAGCGTCGTCGGCGGCTGGGTCATCCGGTACATCTTCGGCAGCGCGACGGGCGCGTACTTCGGCGCCCCCTCAGAGTACTTCGGGGCCATCGCCGCGGGCCCCGACGCGCTCGCGCTCCACGCCGTCTTCATGGCGCTGACGGTCGGCATCGTCGCCGCCGGCGTCGACGACGGCATCGAGCGCGCGACCAAGTTGATGGTTCCGAGCATCATCGTCCTCCTCGTCGGGCTCGGCGCCTGGGCCGCGACCCTGCCGGGCTCCGGCCCCGGCTACGCCTACTACCTCGCGCCCGACCTCGGCGCGCTGACCACGAACTTCTGGAGCATCCTGCCGAACGCGGTGGGGCAGGCGTTCTTCACGCTCTCGCTCGGGATGGGCGCGATGATAACCTACGCCTCCTACCTCGGCGAGGACGACAGCCTCGCGGGCGACGGCGTCACCATCGTCGCGCTCAACACGCTCGTCGGCCTCCTCGCCGGTCTCGTCGCCTTCCCGGTTCTCTTCGCCATCGGTATCGAGCCGAGCCAGAGCGGCCTCGGCGCCGCCTTCGAGATGCTCGCCGGCGCGTTCGGCCAACTCCCGAGCCCGACCGGCGCCATCCTCGGCGTCGTCTTCTTCTTCACCCTCCTGCTGGCGGCGCTGTCCAGCGCCATCAGCCTCCTCGAGGTCGTCACCTCCTACGTCGTCGACAACTACGACTACGGTCGGCCGACTGTGGCCGTCGCCCTCGGCACGGGCATCTTCCTGCTCGGCGTCCCGTCGGCGTTCGGCGTCTCCAACCTCGGCTGGTACAACGCAATCGCGTACAACCTCCTGCTTCCGCTCTCGGTGCTCCTCCTGCTCCTGTTCGTCGGCTGGGTGTACGCCGACGGCGCCATCGGCGAACTGCGACAGGGCTCCACGCTCGGCGAGGGGTTCAACCGCGGCTGGCTCTGGTGGATTCGCGTCGTCGTCCCGGTCGGCGTCCTCGTGACGCTCCTGCTCGGCCTCCAGTCGCTCGCGTTGCGGGCGGGCGTGCTGGCGAACCCCGTCGTCTGAGACGGTCGGCCGAGACGGCCGGCGGAGGGGCTCTCCCCCGCCGGTTACGAATCGTCGGCGCCGACGGCTTCTCGCCGTCCCTCTGCGTCTCGAACGGGCGGCTGACCGACGAGAAACCGTCATATTTGACGGCTGACGGTTCGTCGCTTCGAAACGCCTTTTTGTGGGACCCCGCCAACGTGTGGCAATGACACGTGAGACCTGGGCGACACGCGCGGGGTTCATCCTCGCCGCGGTCGGCAGCGCCGTCGGACTGGGGAACATCTGGCGGTTCCCGTGGGTGACCGCCGAGAACGGCGGCAGCGCCTTTCTCGCCGTCTACCTCGGCGTCGTCCTCCTCGTCGGCGTCCCCGGCCTGCTCGGCGAGTTCGTCATCGGTCGGCGCTCCGGCCGTAACCCCGTCGGCGCGCTCCGGGACCTCGGCGGCTCCCGGTCGTGGGGGTACGTCGGCCTCTTCTCCGCGGTTACCGCCCTCGTCCTGCTCTCGTTCTACAGCGTCGTCGGCGGCTGGATACTCCGATACGCCGTCGAGACCGGACTCGGCCTCCTCACCGGCGGCCCCGCGCCGTACTTCGCTGAACCGGGCGCGTACTTCGGCGGCGTCGAGTCGGGCCTCGACGCGGTCGCCTACCACGTTCTGTTTCTCGCGCTGACCGCCGGCATCGTCGTCGGCGGCGTCCGCAAGGGCATCGAGCGCGCGACGACCGTGATGATGCCCGCCATCGCCGTCTTCCTCGTCGGCCTCGCCCTCTGGGCGTCGACGCGGGCCGGCGCAGGCGAAGGGTACGCCTTCCTGCTGGCGTTCGACCTCGACACCCTGCGGGCGAACTTCTTCGACGTGCTCGGCCCCGCGGCGGGGCAGGCGCTGTTTACCCTCTCGCTCGGCGCCGGCACGATGGTCACCTACGCCTCCTACCTCGGCGAGGACCGCTCGCTCCCCTTCGACGCGACGACCATCGCCGTGCTCAACACCGCCGTCGGGGTGCTCGCCGGCCTCGTCGTCTTCCCGCTGATGTTCGCGCAGGGCATCGACCCGTCCGCGACCGGCCCCGGCCCCGGCGCGCTGTTCGTCGGCCTCGCGGAGGCGTTCGCGACGCTCCCGGCCGGGACGCTCATCGCGACCGTCTTCTTCCTCGTCGTGACGCTCGCGGCGCTCTCCTCCTCCATCTCGATGTTGGAAATTCCGGTGTCCATCCTCGTCGACGAGGCCGGCGTCTCCCGGCCCGTCGCCGTCGGCGGGTCGGTCGTCGTTCTCGTCGTCACGGGCTCCGTCCTCGCGCTCCGCCCGCCGCTGTTCGGTGTCGTCGCCGGCCCCGTCGTCGACTTCCTCCTCACCGCGGGCCTGACCGTGTTCCTCCTCTTCGTCGGCTGGGTGCTCGGTCGGGAGGCGACCGCGGAGTTCCGCAACGGCGCCGGCGACCTCGCGGCCTCTCTGGCGGACCCGTGGCGTCTCGCCGTCGGGGTGGCGCTGCCGCTGTTCCTCCTCTTTACGCTGCTCACCTCCCTCGGCTTCTCCGCGTGGCTCACCGGCCTCGGCCTCCCCGCCTCCGCCGGGTTCTGGGCGACCGTCGCCGCCGCCGCCGCCGTCGTCGCGCTCGCGGCCGCCGGCTTCCGCCGGGGCCGTGCGGCGTCCTGAGCCTACTCCGCACCGGACCGCTCCACCACTTCCACGTCGTACTTCGACCGCCAGCGGTAGCGCCGCCCGCCCCAGACGAACGTCCGGCGTGCCAGCCCGTAGGCCGTGAGCGGCACCTGAGCGAGACCGGCCGGATACGCGAGGAGGAACGTCGGCCGGCGGACGTCGAACGCCGCGTACAGGAGGGCGTGCAGGAGCGTCGCCAGGACCACGACGGGGACTGGAAAGAGGAGCGCAAGCGCCGTGACGACGAGGGCGACGACGGTCGAGAAGGCCGATATCAGCGGCTCGTGTCGAAACACGATCTGCGTGAAGCGGACGTGACGTTCGAGGGACTTCCGAACCGTCCCCCCGATTTCGACCGTCCGGGCGCGACGCAGGGGCGTCACGTCGAGGTACTCGGAGAGCAGTCCGTCGTCGCTGACGGTGCGTTCGAGGTCGCGGAGGAAGGCAGCCTCGTCGAGGTCGTCGCGTTCGAACAGCACCGCGCCGCCCCACACTTTGTCGTTCGCGTAGACGCCGAGTGTCCCCCCACCGGCGTACAACGGTTCTAGGAGCACGGAGAGGGCGTCGCGGCCGACGAAGAAGGGGAGTTCGGTGACGGGTCCGTGGCGTCCGTAGTCGGCCTGGAGGGTCGCGAGCCACTCCGGCGGGTGGTGGAAGTCGTCGTCGGTCCAGACGAGTCGGTCGTGCTCGGCGGCGCGCATTCCGGCCGCGATGGCGTTCGCCTTCCCGGAACAGCCCACAGGCTCGCCGGCGAGGACGAGTCGCACGTCCGGGGGCAACTCGTCTCGTCGCGCGGCCACGGGGTCGGTCTCGTCGTCGCACAACACGAGCAGTTCGTCGTCGGGGTCGAGTTGGTCCGCGACCTCCCGACAGGCGTCTGTCCACCTGACGGTGGGGAGGAGGACGCTCGCCGGCGGGGAGTCGGACACGGTCGTCCAGTTACGACCCGGTCGTCTCGTCGACGACGGTCACGTCGTAGTACTCGACCGACTCCGGGACGAGCACCTCGACCTCGACCTCGCGCTTCTCGTCGGCCTCGACCTCGCGTTCGGGCACCTCGACGACCCGCACCGTCCGGTCGTCGTGACCGTAGAAGCTGAGCCTGACGCGCGCGTGGCCCATGTCGCCGGCGTTGGTGAGGGTGCCGGCGAAGGTCAGCGGCTCGCCGCGGTGGTCCGCGAAGTCGACCTCCCGACCGCCCTGCTCGAAGCGCGCGTCGGCGACGCTCAGCGTCTCGCTCCGCTCCGCCTGTGAGTCCTCGTAGATTTCGAGGCGGTTCAGGATGGCCTCCGCCTGGCGGTCGGCGTCGCCCGAGAGGCGCTCGCGGAGGGCGTAGAGGTCGGTCTCGGCGTCGCTGACCAGCGAGCCGACCTCCTCCCCGTTCGCGGCCCGCTCGGCCATCTCGTCGAGCCGGGTTCTGAGTTCGTCGAGGTCGTCGCTCACGTCCGCGTCGGCCTCGCGTTCGAGACGGTCCAGCTCGTCGTCGAAGTCCAGAATCGGCGGCAGGTCGCGCTGTTCGGGCATGCGCGGGGATTGGGCCAGCGGCCCGATAATCGATACGGCCGCCGGGGCACCTCCGACCGGACCCGACCTGCACCCGACCCGGTCCGCACCCTCCCTCGCCGCAATCGGGTCGCCTTTTCCGGGGCCGCCCGTCCGGCCCGCATGGACGGACTCCTCGCGGGCCCGCCGGTCGTCTACCTGCTCGCCCTCCTCCCCGCCCTCCTGTGGGGGTTCTCCCCGGTGTTCTCGAAGCGCGGGATGGCCGCCGGTGGCGACGCGGTCGAAGCGGCGCTCGTCGTCGTCGTGGTCGACTCGGCCCTGTACTGGGCCGCGCTCGCGGTACGCGGCGGCGGACTCCCCTTCTCCGGGCTCACACCCGTCGCCGTCGGCATCTTCGCCCTCGCCGGCGTTTTCGGCACGGCGCTGGGTCGCATCGCCGTGTTCAACGGGGTCGACCGGGTCGGCGCCAGCGTCAACTCGGCGGTCATCAGCGCCCGGCCGCTGTTCGCGACGCTCCTCGCCGCCGGCTTCCTCGGCGAGGCCGTCGGTCCGGCGACGCTGCTCGGCGTCCTCGTACTCGTCGTCGGCCTCGCGGCGCTCACGCTGTCGAAGGGCGGCGACGTGGAGGGGTGGCGCCCGCGCGACCTGCTCTTTCCCGTCGCGGCCGCGGTCGTCTTCGCGGTCGGCAACGTGCTCCGACGGTACGGCCTCCAGGCGTTCGACACCACGCCGCTGGAGGCCGTCGCGCTCAACGAGACGGCCGCGTTGGTCGTCCTGTCGGCGTACCTCCTCGCGCGGGACCCCGACCGCGTTCGGGGATGGTTCGGACGGGACTCTATCGGCCTTCCGGACCGGTCGACGCGCTACTTCGCCGCCTCGGGGACGCTGACGGCGGTCGCCCTGCTGTCGCTGTTCGCGGCGCTCAACCACCCGCAGGGGACGGTCGCGGTCGTCGACCCGCTGGCGGCGACCGCGCCGCTGTTCACCGCCGTCTTCGCGTACTTCCTGCTCGGTGACCTGGAGTCGGTGACGCGGGGGGTCGTCGTCGGCGCCGCCCTCGTCGTGGTCGGCGTCGCGCTGGTGACGGTACAGCCCGACCTCGGGGCGCTGGTCGTCTGAACCGAAGACGCCGTCGTGTGCCGTCGTGGAGGATTCAGTCGTCCGCTCGCACCGTGATAACCGTACAGTCGAGCTTCCCCTTGAGGAACGACTCGATGTCGGGGTCGTCGAGGAACTTCCGGATGGTGCGGCGCCAGCGCCCGGCCTGTTTCGAGCCGATGACGACCACGTCGGCCCCCTCGGCGGCGACCTCCTCGAGGATGGTCTCCTCGACGAGGAACCCCCGGCGGACGACGTATCGAGTGCGTTCGAGCGGGCCGAACTCCCTCTCGACGGCGCGTTTCAGCTCCGAACGGGTCACGTCGTGGCTGTTCTGATAGAGGTCGACGTGGAGGACGGTGAGCTCTGCGTCGCGCTTCCGGGCGGCGTCTATCGCCTCCGAGAGCGTGGCCAGCGAGTGGCGCGTGAGCGGATACCGGACGGGGACCACGACCAGCGTCATCGTCTCCCTCTCCTCGCCTCGGCTCCCTGAAGCTTACTCTTCGGTGCCCGCTTCGCCGGGGACCGGGTCCGGGCTGGGGCCCTCCCCGGCGCCGGCGTCTCCCGGCCCGTCGCCGTCGGCGCCAGTATCGGAATCGGCGGCACCGGTGTCAGCGTCGGAATCGGTGGCATCGACGCCGGTGCTGGCGTCGTCGGCGTCGCCTCTCGCGTTCACCCGCCGCATCCGCCCCTCGACGTCGACCGCCGCGCCGGTCTCGCGGACGTACGCGGCGAGCACCTCGTGCTGGATGCCGTACTCCCCGGCGCGGTGGCGCGCGCCGAGCGTCGGGAGTTCGTGGTCGGTGTGGAGCAGATACTCGCTCGTGGCGACCCGGTAGGTCGCCTCGGGGTCGACCGGGTCGCCGCCGACGCGGGCCGCGACGAGTTCTCCCGCCGTGTCGTCCCACACCAGTTCGGCGCCGCTCACGTGGCCGTGCCACCAGTCGGGCTCGCCGAAGTCGAGCCTGGCGCCCGCGAACTCGCGGAAGACAGCCTCCAGTTCCCGGCCCGTCAGTTCGGCGACGACGACGTGCTCCTCGAAGGGGAGGACCGAGACGAGGTCGCCGGTCGTCACCTCGCCCGCGAGCGCCGGACCGGTCCTGACCCCGCCGCTGTTCTGGATGCCCACGTCGGCGTCGGCCGCCCACCGGTAGGCGTCGGCGACGAGGTTCCCGATTCGGCACTCGCCGCCGAAGACGGTCTCCTCGGTGCGCTCGATGGGGTCGTCGACCGTCGCGACGACCGCCCTGAGACCGGACTCGGCCATCCGCGCCTCGAGGGCCGCGGCGAGGCGTTCGTCGACGGGGGCGCCCGCGGCGGGGTGGCGCGTCGCGGTGGCGCGTCCCGAGTCGTCGTTCCCGTCCCCGGTGGACCCCAACTCCACTTCCAGTACGACGTGGCCGTTGACGCCCGGCCGGGTGCAGAGCGTCCCGTCGACGTGCTCGGCGCGCTCGCTGTGGACGTGGCCGCCGAGCACCGCGTCGAGGTCGAACCGACGGGCGAGTTCGTCGTCGCCGGCGCCGAGGTGCGAACAGCAGACGACGTGGTCGACGCCCCGTTCACGGAGGGCATCCACCGCCTCCGCGGCGGCCTCGTAGGGGTCGGTGAACGTGAGGTCGGTCGCCATCGGGTTGATGGAGGGCGTCGCCGGGTCGGTGAGCCCGAAGAGGCCGACGCGCTCGCCGGCGACCTCCTCGACGGTCCACGGGACGACCCCCACGTCGGCGCCGAAGCGGTCCCCGTCCTCGTCCCGGACGTTGGCGCTCACCCACGTCTGCGGGGCGTCGCCGGCGAGTTGGCGGGCGCGGGCGACGCCGAAGTCGAAGTCGTGGTTGCCGAACGTCTCCACGCGGGCGTCGACGGCCTCGAAGAAGTCGAGCGCCTGCCCGCCGCGAGCGACGAGCGCGAGCACGCCCGGGGCGGTGTCGTCGCCGGTGCCGACGACGAGCGCGTCCTCGCCGTCGAGGTCACGAAGGCGGCCGGCGAGGCGGCCGGCGCGCTCCGGGTCGTCGTAGACGTTCTCGATGTCGGAGTAGTGGAGCAGCCGGACCATTCAGTTGTGCGAACTGACGGGTCGGCGGAGAAGAGTCCGTCGGTCCGCGGCGGGGCGGCGGGCGGAGCCGACGGGCCGGTCCGGCGAGTCGGTGCGGTGGGTCGGTGGTGAGTCCAGTCTACTCCTCGGCGCTCTCCAGTTCGAAGGCGACCTCGACCTCGGCCTGGTACTGGTGGCCCTCGACAGAGGCGATCTCCACGCCGAAGCTCTCCACTTCGACCCAGTGGACGTTGTTGAGGGTGTCGGTGGCGCGCGTCACGGCGTCGTCGACCGCGGCGTCGAAGCTCTCGTCGCTACGCCCGATGAGGGTGATCTTCTTGAATACCATCTGCGTTCGAGTGTGTCGGACTCCCGTGGCAAATACTTTCGCGCCGACCCGGGAGTCGAGACCGTGGGACGCGGGCGGCCCGGCCCGCTTCACCCTCCTGACCGCGCCCGGTGAGCGCCCCGTCCGTCCCGCGCTACTCCGGACGCCGTTCGGCGAGCCGGTCGGTCACCGCGCCGACGACGTCCGAGAGGTGGGCGGTACCCCAGAGGGCGACGACGACACCGCCGAGCGTGTTGAACACGAGGTCCAACAGGGTGTCGTCGAGGCCGTACTGGGTCAGTACGGAGTCGGCGCCGAGGGCGGCCGCCGCGAGCGACACGGCGAACTCGATGACCTCCCAGAATACGCCGAAGGCGAGCACGAACAGGAGGATGAACACGAACATGAACCGGCCCGGGAGGTGGATGGCGTCGGTGTGCTCGTCGATGGCGCGAGCGGTCGTGTACCCCACGGCGGCGACGACGCTCGCCGAGAGCGCGTGGGTGAGGTGGTCCCACCACCACACCGACTGGTAGAAGCTGTCCTCCATCCCGGGGAGTCCGACGGTGCCGAGCGCGTGCAGGAAGACGGCCGAGGTTATCCACAGTGTCAACCCGGCGTCCATCGGAATCTGGTAGTCGCGTTCGAGGAGCGCCGGGAGGTAGGTGATACCCAGCGCCACCCCCGCGTTGACGACGACGCCTCCGTTCAGGTCGTAGAGGCCGACGAAGAAGATGCCGACGAGCACGACCTGCATGGCGTGGCTCGCCTGCTCCTGGCGGCGGGCGCTCACTCCGAGGTGGTCCCGGAGGCGCATCAGTCCCGCCCTCGCCCCCGGCCGTCGCCCGGTGTCGACTCGTCGTGGCTCCCGTCGCTCCCCGTCGAGACGGTGCTCGGCGGGGTGGTGCTTCTCGACCCGGTTCGACTGGGACGTCCCGTCCCCGACGCCTCCGCGACGCGAGCGCGGGCGTTCGCCCGCCGCCGGAAGTAGTACTCGAACAGCACGCCGGCGCCGAGGCCGGCGACCGTCGCGGCGACGAAGTCCCACATCAGCGCCTCCTCGACGGCGTCCTCCGGGAGGCCGGTGCCGAGCAGGAACGTCGTCCCGAGGTAGAGGTCCGAGAGCCACTGGGCGACGGCCCAGACGCCCGCGGCCGCCATCGTCGCGACGACGACGAACAGCACGGCGAAGGAGTGGTTCATCTTCACGGGGGTGAACACGTCGATTTCGACGGCGATGACCAGCGCGACGGCCGCCACGGCGAGGTAGGTGGTCACCCGCCCCGTGAGGAGAACGCCGCCGACGGACTGCCCGGAGATGAGCACGCGTCCGACCAGCGGGAGCGCCGCGAGGGCCAGCACCTCGACGGGGAGCATCGCCTCCGGGTTACGGGAGACGACGGCCGGGAGCAGCGTGAGCCCCACGAGCGTGAGGACGAACCCCGCCCAGAGGAGTTCGCCCCGGGCGACTTCGTACCCGGCGGTGAGACTGAGGAAGACCACGAGGAGCCACCCGGCGACGGCGTTGGTCCGCTCGCTCTCGACCACGTCGCGGAGGCCGGAGCGAGGGTGCATATCCGGTGGTAGAGCACGTTCCGGGAAAACGTTTCGCAACCGAACCGTCCGGCGTTCGGCGACGTAGAAGCCGAGCGAGGGGGTGTCAGGCGAGGATGCTTGTCAGTCGAAGAGACGTATCAGGCGAGGAGATAAGCGACCGCGTACGCGAGCCACGCGACCGTCACCGCGGCGAGCCCCGTCACGACCGCGGTGGCCGCTCCGGGGCGCTCGACCGACAGGCGTTCGCCCAACCGGCGGACTCGCGGGACGGCACCGACGAGTCCGACGGCGAGCACCGAGAACACGAACGGGTACGAGAGGTCCAGCGTCGGCGCCGGGATGAGCAGGACGCTGACGGCGTACCCGACGCCGAGCGCCGCCCGAGGTTCGAGCACGCGCCGTGGACGACGGCCGCGGAGCGCCAGATACGCGAACAGCGCTGCCCACAGCGTCGCCAGTTCGATTCCGAACGCCGTGAGCAGGTGGAGCGTCGGGTCCGCGCTCAACGCGACGCGCTCCGCGACGAGCGCGACGTCGAGCGGATAGAGAATCGCCGGCGGCTCCCCGGTGAACAGGTCGCCGAAGGGGTGAGAAACCAGCCCGAACAGCGCGGCGGCGAACACCTCGCGCGGCCGGAAGTCGGTGAGGTGGACCGCCGCCTCGCTGGCGCCGAGGGCGGCGAGTCCGAACAGCCCCATCACGGCCGCGCCGAGCGGGCCGCTGACGAACCCGGCGGTGGCGACGAGTCCGACGAGGAGCGCCCACGCGGTCCCCCGGAAACGCCGGGCGTCGACGTTCCGGCCCCGGACCCACGCGCCGGCGGCGAGCGCGACGACGGGCGCGACGACCAGCGAGTGGGTCACCGCGCGGTGGACGACGTTGCCGCTCTGCCAGAAGCTCCGGGCGAGCGCCATCGTCCCGGCGTCGCCGGGCTGGAGCCCCGTTCCGGCGACCCCGACGAGCGCGTAACTCATGTCTACGTCCGGAATCGCCGCGAAGACCCCCGCGAGTAGCGCGACGGCGAGCGCCCGCTCCCGGGAGTACCCCGCCATCGACGCCGCGACGGCGGCGACGGCGAAGGCGGCCGTCGCGTGGCCGACGAACATGGAGCCACGTTCTCGGTGCGGAAAGATAAGGCGCTCGGCGCGTTGTGTGAATCGCTAGCAGATATCTCGGAAAGGGGCGGACGGACCGGTCTCAGGCGTCGTCGGTCGGCGTCGAGTCGTCGGCCGATGGTGAGTCGGTCGGCGTCGAGTCGGCCGACAGTGAGTCGGCCGGCGGCGGGGCGCCCGCCTCGGCTCCCCCCGACCCGTCGGTCAGTTGCCGCCAGTTGTCCTCGATGGCGGCGTTGCCGACGACTACCACGTCACCCTCGGCCTCGAAGCGGGTCTTCCGGAGTTCGATGGAGGTGACGACGCCCGTCACCTTCGCCGTCTCGACGTGGTCGCCGACGTTGAAGTCGGGGTCGCGGAGGAGGTAGACGCCCGCGACGGCGTCCGCTATCATGTCCGAGGTGGCGTACGCGACGCCGAGCGCGACGAACCCGGTCGCCGTGCCCAACGAGGCGGCGATCTCGTCGAGGCCCAGCACGGAGAGGAACGTCAGCGCGACGCCGAACCAGAGAAAGAGCCGGACGACCGTCGCGACGAAGTCGCGGTACACCGGCGACTCGGTCGAGAAGGCGCGGACGAGACCGAACTCGACGACCCGCATGACGACCCAGACGAGCGCCGCGGCGACGGCGAGGAAGACGGCGCCGGCGACGAGGTTCGGGAGGGCGGCGAGGAGGTCGGCGACGAACGTGTCGAGCGCCTGTAGGACGGCGCCGACGACGCCGGATTCGCCGGTGGACGGGCCCGACGGACCGAGCGGCGTGTCAGTCTGGAGCGCGAAGCGCCGAGTGGACGACGCCGACGACTGTGGCATACGCTCTCCGTCGTCCACCGCGTCGAAAAATCGGACGGTCGTGCCGGGGCGCTACCCCGAACGCCTGTCCGGAGTCACGCCCCCGACCGCCCGCGGAGCGCCGAGCTCAGGCGGGAATCGGCTCGTCGCGCACGACCTCGTAGTCGCCGGCGTCGTCGACGCCGATGATGGCCCACTCGTACCCCGGTCGGAGGCTGCGGAGGCTGTCGCGGAGCGCCGCCGTCGACGTCTTCCACGTGACGAAACAGCGGAGGTGGTCCTCCGTGTGGCCGCCGTCGGCGATGGGGCAGGTTCCGGAGGTCGCCGTCTCGCCGTCGACTGCGGTCACGTGTACTGTCCGCCACTTCCGCTCCGCGCGCAACTCGGTCCCCTCGCCGGACACGGCGTACCCGAGCCGCGTGAAGATACTCTTGGCCTCCTCGACCGGTGGCATGGTAACAGGGGCCATGTAGCCTCAGATACCACACGCTTCTTGATAAAGGTTGGCACACGTCAACGTGTCGGATGGTGTAGCCGGCGATTCCGGGCGAAGCGCCGGCTACGCCGGACTCGCCGGACGGGCGTCCGGCGCCCGTCGGCGGTCGAAGCTCTCGAGTCTCGACTACCCGACAGAACAACGGCGCGTTACTCGTGAGCGGCGTCCCACTCGTCGGGTTTGCGGACGTTCCCGCAGACGTTGCACTGGATGCGACCCATCGGGTCCATCGCGTTGTCGAACGTCTCGCAGTTGCTACAGAAGAACCCCCAGCGGCGGTCCCGGTCCGGGGAGAGAAAGACGATGCGGAACGGCCCGTTCGACCCCTTCTCGACGGTACCGTGGTCGACGTACACGTCGGTCCCGTTCGGAGTCGTGGCGGCTTCGAGGGTCATCTGCGCCCGGCTACGCACCTCGGCGGTAAAGCTCCTGTTTTCCGACTCACTGCCGTCGACCGTCGGAGCGACCCGGGAGAAGGCCGCGGAACGGAGCCGGCCGGCGGACGCTCACCCCAGGAGGTATCGGAGCCACCGGTTCTCGCGGACCACGTCGGTCCGTTCGAGGGAGGCGTCGACGCCGAGGATGCGCCCGGCCCCGAACGCACCGAGGCCGAACAGGAGCACCGCGTACACGACGTGGTCGTCGACGACCCAGCCGTGTGCGACCGGGAGACCCTGCAGTAGCCCGCCTTCCAGCGCCGCGAGCCAGTAGAACAGCATCATCACCGCCCCCCAGAACGCACTCCAGCGGACGAACGCGCCGACGATGAGCGCCAGTCCGGTGAGCGTCAGTCCCCACGCGTTGAGCGGGTCGACGAGCCAGACCCAGTCGTTCGCGAGGGCCGTCCACAGGCCGGTGAACGGGTTTCCTTCGGGGATGGCGTTCAGCAGGAAGCCGGCGGCGGTCCACTCCGGGTCGAGCACCTTCGTGATGCCGCCCTGGAACAGGACCCATCCCATCACGACACGTAGCGTGAACAGCGAGTAGCCGACCCAGCTCTCCGAGTAGTCGAATCGAACGTCACGGCCGAGGATTTCGGTTTCGAGGCTTTGGCTGGTAGCCATGCACCACCGTTCGGCACGCGGCAAAAAATTCCTTTTTCGGCGCTCGACTACCAGTCAGCAGAGCGGGAAACCGACGGGTTACGTCCGGAACGACTCGCCGCAGCCGCACTCGCTGACGACGTTCGGGTTCTCGACGTGGAACCCCTTCGCCTGGAGCCCGCTCTCGTAGTCGAGCGTGCTCCCGCCGATGTAGTTGCGGCTGGCGGGGTCGACGAACACGCGCAGGCCGTGGAACTCCATCACGGTGTCGTCCTCCTCGGCTTCGGTGTCGAAGCGCATCCCGTAGGAGAGGCCGGCACAGCCCCCTTGCTGGACGAACAGCCGCAGGCCGGCCACGTCCGTGTCCATCCCCTCTCCCTCCAGTAGCGACAGCGCCTCCTCGGCCGCCGCCGGCGTCACCGTGACGGCGGGGTCGGAGTCACCGTTCGCGGCGTCCGTACTCATGGACACCCCTACCCACTAGAGCGTGATAACGGTGACGCCGATTCGACCCGCGGCCGAGGGTGCCCCGCCGGGACGTCACCGGGGGCCGCGGGTGTCGTCGCTCCTCGCGGCTTCGTGTCGAGTCGCGGCTCTCGGGTCGTCGAAGAAGGTCTCAGCCGCCGCCACAGAGGTGTCTGATGAGCTCCGAGTCCTCCCACTCATCGACGGGCGTCACGACCGTGTTCCCGCAGTCGGGGCAGGACTCCGGTTCGCGCCTGAACGAACTCCGACAGATGGCACAGACGTGCGTCGGTGACGCCGGAGTGTCGTCGGTGGCTCCGTCCCCATCGCCGACCCCGTCGTCGGCTCCTGGCCTGTCACGGGCTTCGGGTCCGTCGCCGTCTTCGACTGCGTCGTCGCCGTCGGTCCCACCGACGACCGTGTCGGTCGTCGCCGGCGGCCGGTCCGGCCCGACCGGCGTCTCGGTGCCTGCGGCCTCCCGGTCGACATCGGTCGGCGTCCGGGGTTGCTCCCCTCGTGTCCCGGCGTCCGGCCGGTCGGTCCGGCCGAACCGTCCGAGGAGCGTGGCGATGGGTCGCATGCGCCGCACTGGACACCCGACCGACCTTACTATGCGCCCATTAAACCTCGAAACCATGAGGAGTTGGTTGATATGGCAAGCTTATATCGGACGCGAGCCGTGCGTTCCTTCGTGGTTCACTCTTCGTCGCGGAGCCGGCGCCGGACGCTCTCGGCGTGAGCCTCCAACCCCTCCGCCTCGGCGAGAGTGGTGACCGTCTCCGAGATGGCGGCGAGGCCGTCGCGGTCGAGACGCTGGACCGTCGTCGAGCGCAGGAAGCTGTCGACCGACAGGCCGCCGTGGAGGCGCGCGCCGCCGTTCGTCGGCAGGACGTGGTTCGTCCCGGAGGCGTAGTCCCCGGCGGCGACCGGGGTGTACGGTCCGAGGAAGACGCTCCCCGCGTTCGTGATTCGGTCGAGGAGCTCCTCGTCGTCGCGGGCCTGAATCGAGAGGTGCTCGGCGGCGTACTCCTCCGCGAACAGCACCGCCTCGGGCATCGACCGCGCGAGGAGGACCCCGCTCGCGTCGTGGTCGAGCGCCTCGCGGATGGTGTCGGCCCGTTCGCGCCCCTCGACTCCGGTCTCGACGGCGTCGGCGACCGACTCGGCCAGTTCCGGGGAGTCGGTGACGGCGACGACCGACGCGTTCGGGTCGTGTTCGGCTTGCGCGAGCAGGTCGCTCGCGACGAGTTCGGGGTCGGCGGAGTCGTCGGCGAGCACGAGGACCTCGCTCGGCCCGGCGAGGAAGTCGATGTCGACGTCGCCGCGCACCTCGGCCTTCGCCGCCGTCACCCACTTGTTACCGGGGCCGACGACCTTCCGCACCGAGTTGACCGACTCGGTGCCGTACGCGAGCGCCGCGATGGCCTGCGCGCCGCCGATGGAGTAGACCCGGTCGGCGCCCGCCGCCTCGATGGCCGCGAGGGTCACGGGGTTCACTTCCTCGGCCGGCGGCGTCGCGACGGCGACGTGCTCGACGCCGGCCACCTTCGCGGGGACGACGCCCATGATGGCGCTGGAGGGGTAGGCCGCGGCGCCGCCGGGGACGTACACCCCGACGCGGTCGATAGGTCGGAAGCGCCGACCGAGTTCGCGCGTGCCGGCGTTCTTCTCCGCGTCGGCGCCACCCTCTCCCCCACCGAACTCGTCGCGCCAGTCCGCCGGCACCTGCCGCTCGTGGAACTCGCGGACGTTGGCGACGGCTTCGTCGATGGCGGCGCGTACGTCGTCGTCGACGGTCTCGGCCGCGCGCGCCACGTCGTCGGTGACGTCGAGGCTCCCGACCTCCACGCCGTCGAACTCGCGAGTGTACTCGCGGACGGCCACGTCACCCTCCTCGCGGACTCGATTCACGACCTCGCGTACGTCTCCCCGCACGGCCTCCACCCCGGCGTCGCGCTCGAAGAGGGCGGCGCGCTCGTCGGGGGAGAGTTCGGCGACTTCGCGGACTTCCATACCGGAGCGTGGGGTAGCGCCCGGAAGACGGTTTCCCTCCCGCGTCAGCCCCACACACCCTGTCGCAGGTCGGCCCAGCAGGCGACGACCGCGTGTGGGAGGGTGAGCACCGCGAGGAGGACGAGGTACAGCGCGAGAACCCCGCCGAGGTCCGTCGTGGGCGACGGCGCGACGACGAACAGACCGGCGAACAGCAGGAGCGCACCGAGCGTCAGTGGGGCCGCGTCGCGAGCGAATCGGCGGAGTGCCGGGGTGACGGCGCCGCGTTCGAGCCCCGCGGTGCTCTCCCGGTCGAGCGTCGCCGTCCGCAGGACGTGTCGCAACGAGTGCCACAGCGGGAAGTAGAGGCCGATGGCGAGCACGGGCGGCACGGCGGCGAAGAAGGCGACGAGCAAGAGGGTCTCGCCGGCGTCGACCGCCCACGACCCCCGCCACGGGCTCTCGGGCGCCCGAACGTACCCGAGGAGGAGGGCGACGAGGAGGGCGACGCCGAGGCCGACCGCGACGCCGAGTCGGACCGTCGGGTCGAACACCACGGAGAGCGGTCCGAGACCGGACCCCACGGTGGCGGTCACGGCGGCGGAGGGCGCGAAGACGCCGACCACCAGCGCCGCGACCGCCCGGAACTCCGCCGGGTGGGCGACGAGCGGGACCAGCATCGGGAGCGCCCCGCGGACCGCGGCGGCGAGCGCGCGCTGGGGTCGGCTCCGGAGGTGAGCGCCGCCGACGAGGTCGGTCGTCGCGTACAGGTCGCCGAGTCCCCAGTGGAGCCACGTCAGGAGGACGAAGAACGCGAACGCCGCCGCGGGGGTGAGATACCACGCCGCGAGGTACGCGCCGCCGAGGACGAGATAGAGCGCGGAGACGGCGGCGAGGGCGCGGCGCGTGGAGATGCCGGCGAGGCGGGCGACGACGAGGTGGTCGACGGCGCCGTGAGGGAGTCCGAGAACGACGACCGAGACGAGCACGAGCGCGTAGCCGACCGTCGCGGGCGGTGTCACTCCCGCCGCCGACGCGAGGGCGGCGGCCCCGAGGACGACCAAAACCGGGAGGACCGTCCGACGGAGCACGGTTCGGCGGGCGGCCCGAGACGGCGACGGGGATGCGACGTCGGAGGCGACGGCGGTCGTCTCCGTACCGTCCGACTTCTCGGTAGCGTCGACGACCTCCCGGAGCCGGTCGTTCCGCCCGCGCAGCGGCGAATCCGTCTCCGAGCGTTCGGGGTGCTCCGGCGTCACGGCGTCACGACCCCTCGACCGTCTCGGCAGTGTCGACCGGTTCGGCGACGCCGCTTCGGGACCGGAACGACGCCGCGTCCGGGCGCTCGACCACCCACAGGAAGAGGACGAGCCCCTGAATCACGAAGACGTTGGTCAGGAGGAAGAACGCACCCTCCTCGACCGGCAGTCCGAGGACGGTCAGCCCGGTGGTGAACCGCGGCGAGATGGTCCACAGCCCGAGTTCGATGGCGACGCGGTCCGCGGCGGCGAGGTAGGCGGTCGGGACGAGCACGGCGAGGGCGACCCGCCGGCGGTGTCGCAGGAGGTACGGCCAGCCGAACGCCCACTGGACCGCGAGGACGGGGCCGGCCCAGGCGAGGATGGCGCCGAGATAGAACGTCGACTCGGCGGCGAGCATCGCGAGACCGACGACGGAGACCGCACCGCCGGCGACCGCGCCGCCGAGTCGCTGTCGGCGGGAGACCCGGACTGATGGGGTGACCTCGTCGGTCGCCGCGGCCCCCTCGGTGTCCGCGGACGAATCGCGCGTTCGTAGGAGAGCGAGCCACAGCGCGGTGAGGAGGGGCTGGGACAGGATGAACAGGTACTCGCCGACGGGGGCGAGGTGAATCGTCGCGAACACCACGCCCTCGCCGTACCACCAGACGCCGCGGGCGATGAGGGCGTTGTCCCACGGGACCGTGTAGACGAACCCGATGAAGGTGACGAGCGCCGTTCCGGCGACCAGCGGGCGGTCGAGGGCTCGCCCCCGACGGAGTGCGAGCACGAACAGTACGGCCGTCGGCGGGACGAGCGCGAGCGCGAGGAAGCCGAGGTAGGTGAGTTCGGGTGTCATCGGTGTATCGAGAGTGGTGGGGAAGGAGCGTCGGCTCCCGATGGGTGTACGAAAAGCCGTGCGCCTCGGCCGATCCGACGGGGTGTCAGAGCGGGACGGCCCGCTCGCGGACGGCTCTCAGTCGGCCGTCGCGCCCGTCGCGGTGGGCTTCGTCGCGGCCTCGAGGACGCTGCGCGAGCGCAGGAGGAGCACGCCGAAGCCGACCTTCGCCGAGAGGTCGAGCACCATGAACGCGGCCGTCTCCCAGTACAGGGGGAGGACGCCGATGGTGCCCTCGGTGCCGAGAATCCAGACGACGGGGTACAGGAGCCACAGCGCGATGGTCAGGTTCCGGAGGGTGCCGAAGAGGCTCGCGACCTCCGCGGACTTCGTGCGGGCCTGCTCGGAGAGGGTGCCGACGAGGACGTACAGCAGGACCAGCAGGGCGCCGGTCGAGATGCCCCACCAGAGGATGCGGTACGCCGGGGTGGGTTCGAGCGCCGCGATGACGCCGGTGGCGATCATGAACACGTCGAGGCCGACGAGCGTCGCGATGGTGTTACGGTTCGCACCCGCGAGGAGCGCGAGGTCGAACAACAGTAACGGCGTCGTGAACACCCAGTCGGCGTAGCGCGCCCAGTAGATGTCCAGCGGCTCACCGGCGACGTTCACCTGGATGAGACCGAACCCGGTCGCCATCAACAGGTACATCGACGCGGCGATCGTCGTGATGAAGATCGTCGCGATGTAGAACTTCTGCATCTCCGGGTCGCGGACCCCGCGCCCGCGGCCGATGAAGTAGAGCGTGCCGACCGTCATCCCGAGGGTGCCGATCCACAGCCACAGTGACTCTGCGCCTGGCGTTGCCATGGACGCATGTAGCCTCTGTACGAAAATAAGCAGCCCGCCATACCAGTATGTGTTAATTTGCTCCGTATATGTACAGTTATTTCGGGCCGAGCGTCGAAGTCGTCGAGGGGTATCGGTTCGGGGGTCGCGTCGGCGGGAGCGGTCGGCTGACCGTCCGCACCATCGACAGTTTACGGACCGACGATGTTTTGTAGGGTGGTAGCAGATTCGTCTCCCGTACAGTATGGACGGGACGGACCGCGTAGAGGACCCAATCGCGTCGGCGGTGCTCGGAGAGTCGGCCTACGAGCGGCTCCGGGCGCGTCGGTACAGCCTGTTCAAACAGTCCATCCCGCGGAAACTCGCCTGGCAAGCCGCCATCCTCGGGGCGTTGACGCTGGTCCTGCCGCTAGCGGCGACGCTCCCGGCGTCGACCCGGCGTCTCTTCGCCGGCGGCGACCCGCTCGCGGCCGCGCCGAAGATTCTCCTGTTGGGTGCGTACGCGGGGGCCATCGAGGTGGTCGCGGCGGTCGGACTCTGTTACGTCGGCTACCGACGGCTGCGGCAGGGGACGGAGCTGAGCGAACGCGAAGCCCGCACGTTGCTGAACGTCGAGGACGTGGCCTCGATGATAAGCCTCGTCACCGGTGCGGCCGCCGTCGCCGCCGTCGACGGGTTCTTCCTGCTCGCCCACGGCGGCGATGCGATGGCAGCGTTCTTCGAAGCCGGCGGCGAGAACCCCTTCGCGGCGACACCGGTCCCCGTCACGGTGCTCGGGGTCACCCTCTCCGCCGCCGGCCTCGCCGTCGTCCTATTCGCCCTCAGTCGACTGTTCGACCGACGCCTCCCCGCCTGAGTCGACGTCGGCCGGGGTTTTCTGCCGCGATATTTTGACGTGGGCGTTTTTGTCGGATGCCGGACGACGAGGCGTACGTCCCGCCTTCGACGGCCCCCGTCCGCGCGTCGGGACGAGGCCACAGTTCCGGTGTTCTGCAGTCGCGGCGTCGGCAAGCCGCCGACGACCGGGGTGGTCGCGCTCCGGAGCGCCGAGTGCTGTCGCGGAGTTCGTGCAGACGCCGACCGACGACTGAGCGGGCGCTCCGTTCGCTCTGCGGTCAATTCTCTCACTCTTCGCTTCCGGCAGATTTCCCACCGTCGCCGACCCGACTCTGAATCGGTCGCGGTGTCCGTTTTAGCTCCCGTCGGCGGGTGGGAACGCCTCCAGCGCCGCGTAGTAGAACAGGAGCCCCGTGAAGGTGTGCGGCTGGGAGACGACCGACACCACGTCGCCGTCCTCCAGCAGCCACCCTTCTCCGAGCACGTGCGTGTCGCTCGTTGCGTGTTCGTGAGCTATCCAGCGGACCCCCTCGCACACGCGAGCCATCCTCTCCGGGTCGTCCCGCCACGCCTTCGCCAGCGCGACGAGCGCCTTCGACTCGTACATCCCGAAGCGTCGGCGACCGGCGGCGGGTTCGGCGAACGACGGCGCGACCGTCTCCCAGACGTGGTCGAGGTGGCGGGCCATCCGCGGGTCGTCGGCGTCGGCGTAGTCGGCCGGCCACGACAGGGTCGGGACCCCGCGCGTCCCCGGGAGGATGGGGAGCGCGCGGACGACCTCGGGGACGCGCGGGTGGTCGAACAGTCGGTGGAGGAGCGACCCGGTCCGGCTGTACGCGCCGTCGCCGGGGCTCCAGAGGTGCGTCTCGATGGCCGCCGCGAGCTCGTCGCGCCGGCGGCCGAACCGGGTCACGTCCTCCTCCTCGCCGAGCGCTCGCGCGGCGCGGACCGCCGAGTCGAGCGCGAGCCACACCGAACTGGCGCCGACGACCGTCCGGGAGTGGACGAGGTTGTCGTCCTCGTGGGCCGCCCGGGGGAGGCCGGTGGTCGGGTCCCGGTAGCCGCCGAGGAACTCGGCCGCCCGTCTGATGGCGGGGTACACCTCCCGGAGGTACTCCACCCCGCCCGTCGTTCGGTAGTGGTCCCAGAGCGCCCACACCGCGAGTCCGGTCTGGTCGATTTCCCAGGGGATGGGGCCGCCGGTCACGCCGTCGCCGTAGTAGTTCATCGCCCACGTGCCGGCGGGGACGAGCGCCGCGCCGAGCAGGTGCCGGCCCGACCGCTCCTGTAAGGAGGCGTACCAACGGTTGCGCTTTCGCGCCCAGTCGCTCCGGCCGATACGGTCGAGCACGTGGTTGCAGAACGCCCCGTCCCGCGGCCAGTCGAGCGCGTAGGGGCTCCGGGTGGCGATGGAGGCGACCACCGCGCCCGACTCGGGGTCGTAGTTGGTCACGAGCGTCACCAACCCGCGCCACGCCACGGCGGTGACGACCGGGTCATCGGTGGCCGGCATCGGTGCATCGCCGAGCCGGTCGTCGAACCACGCGCGTTTCGCCGCCCGGAGGTCCGCCGGGGAGCGTCGTCGGTTCGCGTCGAGCAGGTCGCCGGCGGCGTCGGCCGTCGTGGCGGCGGCGTAGCGGACGGTCGCCGTCGCCGTCGCGGCGGCGGACGGTCGCTTCCCCGCACGGTCGTGCCCGTCGTCGCCCGGTCCCTCCCCGTCGACCGCGAACACCAGCGGTCTCGCGAGGGCGGCGGTCGTCTTCCCCTCGTGGAAGCGACCGCCCGGAAGCGCTCCGGCGGACGCCGCGCGGTAGGCGTCGACCGGGTCGCCGGCGCGGGCGGAGCGCCGCTCGTCGGCGCCGACGTGGTACGACGACGGCTCGTCGGACGGCGGGTCGTCGGACAGTGGGTCGGCAGTCGACGGGTCGTCTGCCGACTGGTCCTCGAACCCCCTCGTGGTACCCGACGGGTCGCCGAACCCGACGGCGATGGCGACGCTACTCGCGTCGTCCGTCGAGCGGTCGACGCCGGCCTTCGAGAACACCACCGCATCGAGGTCCGGGTGGTAGCGCGCGCGAGTGCGTTCGGTCAGGCGACGGTAGAGGTCCTGCGTCGGGGACAGCGGGCGCTTGGAGACGACGAGGTCGAGGTTCGCGAAGACGACGAGCGAGGCGGCGATGACGGGCGAGTCGGCTCGTCGCTCGACGGTCACCTCGCGCACGAGGGCGTCGGCGTCGGCGGCGACCACGTCCCCGATCCGCACACACAGTCCGAGGCCGTCGTGCCGGTGGGTCGTGACGACCGCGTCCGAGCGTTCGTCCGCGTACCGCTGCTCGGTCGGCCAGTCCCGGAGCCAGTGGGTCTCGGTCTCGGCGTCGGTCCCCGCCTTTGTCCCTCCGGCGGTGCCGGCGTCAGCACTGTCCTCGGCGTCGGTGGTGTTGCTGGCATCGGTGGCGTCGGCGGCGTCAGTGATGTCGGTGGCAACGTCGGCGTCGGCGGCGTCACCAACGGTCGTCACTCGGAGGCCGAGGAAAGACCCCTCGTTCGGGTGCGCGCCGAACCGCGGCGCGTCCCGGTGTGTGGTGTGGTGGGTTACGTGGTCGTAGTACGACGGGCGGGGCCAGCGAAGCACCGTAACCGTCCCCGTCCTGTTGAGCGCGACCGACAGCCGCCCGTTGCCCGACTGGGCGTTGATGTCGGTCGGCCCCCAGAACTCGGGGGCCTGGTCGAGCCGCACCGGTGGGAGATGCGAGGCGAGGCGGTCCCGAAGCGTCCGGAGAACCATCGAGGTACGTAGTCGGCGAGCGGAGAAGAAGGTGCGCCCCGTCGACACGTGCCACGCCGAACCGTCTTCGAAACTGGAGCGAGACCCGAAGCTCCGTTACTCCGGCCCCGACGCGTTGCTCCCACGGACCTCGAGGTACGGCGGCTCGTCGAGGTAGCTGACGTGGCGACTGACGTCCGTCTGGCCGGCGTCGCCCTTCTCGAGACGGATGTACTCCATCCCGTTCTCGTGGACCCACTGGCGGAGCACCTGCTGTGCGTCGTGGATGTAGAACTCGGCGAGCTTCTCGCCCATCGAGGTGGGGTTCTGCATGAACACGACGCTGTCCTGTTCGTCGAAGATGTTCCCTCGCGCCCAGTTGTACTGGAACCGGACGTCGGCCGCGTCGAAGTCCTGGAGCATCGTCTCGGTGTACACCCACGCCGTCAGCGGCGCGGTCCGTCGGGCCTTGATGGTGCGATACACCCGGAGGAGCTTCTGGGTGAGGTAGAGCTGGCTCTTCGAGACGAGCCCCAGCAGCCCGGGGAGGTGGACGCCGAACACGTTACGGTGGTTTACCGGCCACGTGTTCGACCAGTCGACGACGAACAGGCGGTCGTCGTCGAGCAGCTGGTCCATCCCGCCGCGGTGGTTCCCGACGTGTTCACGGAACCAGGTCGGCGTGATGTTCGGCGTCGGGAAGAGCACGATGACCCGGCCCTCGTCGAGCGTCGCGAGCATCCCGGCGGAGACGGTCGCGTCGAGGTTCGCGCGGCCGTCGTGCTCGATGACCGTCGAAGCACCCTCGGGGTAGCCGCCGCCCGTGAGCCGGTCGAGCCCGGCCGAACCGGTGCTCGACACGTCCGAGATGGGGTCCGACCGGCGGTCGTCCCGGGGGAGGACCTCGACCCCGCCGGTCGTGATTTCGAACTCGTGCGGGGCGGTGTCGTGGTCGGTGCCGCGCATCTTCGAGACCTCGAGGAATCGGTGGTACTCGCCGGCGACCCACTCGCGGGTCACCTGAATCGCACCGTGGGTGGTGAACTGGAGCAGTTCGGCGGCCGGGACGTCGCGGTGCTCGGAGGACGCCTCGGCGACGAGGAGGGTGGCGGCCTCGAACTCGTCGGAGAAGGTCCGGATGAGTTCGAGGAGGTTCCGCCGGAACCGCGGCGTGTCGTCGGCGAGCGGGGCGAGTCCGGAGACGCTGTCGAAGACGACCCGGTCGCAGTGAGCGTACTCCGCGAGGCGCTCGCGGATGTACTTCACCTCGAACGGGCGGGTGAACTCGAAGACGCCGCCGGACCCGTTACCCGCGAAGCTCCCCCGTCACCGGTGAGGCTGTCGCCGGTCTGTTCGTTCGGGCCGTCGCCACCGATGTCGCTGATGATTAGCTCGTCGTCGCGCTCGATGGTCCTCCCCGGCGTGGCGTGAATCGAGGTGACGTGACAGTTGGGGGCGTCGAGGTCGAAGGCGAACTCGCCGAACGAGTCCCGCATCTCCTCTTCGGTCTGTTCCGTACTAACGTACAGCACGTCCTCACCCGCTTCGATACCGGTCTGCAGGAACTGCATCCCGAGGGTACTCTTGCCCGCGCCGGGACCCCCGCTGAGCAACACCGAGCGTCGCCGTGGGATTCCGCCTCGGAGCATCCTATCGAGGACGGTGTCACCCGTGCTCGCGTGAGGGGTGATCTCCGTCTCCGCTGAGGGGGCCGATTCCATGGTCTTGAATCGAGATAAGTCTGCGTATATGTAATGTTTGCGCCTCAAACACTTTCGTAGTCGCCCCGTCCCACCCTCCAATTATCAGGCCAGAGAACCGGCACACAGCGATTATATATCACCAAGCATAACTGTCTGCCGAATGACTAACGTTCCCGTCCAGCCCCACGAAATCAGGCGAATCCACGACGCGCTCGCCGACGAGGTGTCGGCACGGGAGCGACGCCTCGGCGAGGACCTTCCGCTCGACGCGACCGCCGGTCTCGGCGACCTGCTCCACGACGTCGTCGACAACTGGGAGAGCGGTCGGAAGTCCCTGCGCACCGTCCCGGTGTGCAACGTCTTCGCTCGCGAGCTCGACCGGCCGGTCTCCGAGGAGACGAAACGACTGGCAACCGGACTCGACGCCATCATCAACGTGTACGACGACATCATCGACACCCGGGAGCTGACCACCGAGGCGAAGATCGCCTACACGGTCAACGCGGCGTTCTCCGGGGTCGCGATGGTCGAGAGCTGTCCGCCCGGCGCGCGGGAGGCGGTGAACGAGGTGCTTCTCGACTACTTCACCGCGGTGTTCCAGATTCCGCTCGTCGAGCGCACGCTGTTCGAGCGCATGGAGGCGATGACCTCGCGACACCTCCAGTTGAACGCGGCCGCGACGCTGTATCGCTACCGCGCTCGCGACATCGACGCGTTCGCCGAGTTGCCGGCCGCGGTGATGGACGTCGACGCCGACGTCGCCGACCGACTCCGCGCGGACCTCCGCGCCTATCGCGCCCGTCGGCTCCTGTTCAAGGACATCGGGGACGTGGAGCGCGACCTCGACGACGGCGACACGACGCCCGTCGTCTACTTCCTGCAGACCTGCGAGACGACCGAGGCGGTCGTCGACGCCGTCGAAGAGCTGTACGCTCGGTTCACGTACTCCGACGTGGGCCGGGACCGGTACGGCGACGTCCTCACCGAACTCGAAGACGCACCCGCCGACCTCGACGCGCTGATTCGAGAGACGCGGGACGCGGTCGCCGAGCGGGCGGCGTAACGCCCCAATCGTGGGTCGACGGCGAGCGTTCCGGTCGAGTTCCTCGACCCCGGAGTCGACTGTTCTCGAGCGCCCGGACTCCGAACCGCTCCGCACTCGAACGGGCGCGAGCGACGCGACAACTCCCTCAGTCCCGGAGGCTCTCCTCGAGGAAGCGTAGCGTCTTCGCCCAGGCGTCGCGGGTCGCCTCGGGGTGGAACCGCTCGCCGCTCGGGTTCGCGAAGGCGTGGGGCGCCCCTTCGTAGACGTGAATCTCGTGGTCGACGCCGACCTCGTCGAGCGTCCGGTCGAACTCGCGGACGGTGGCGACGGGAATCGAGGTGTCTTCGGCCCCGAAGACTCCGAGCACCGGCCCGTCGACCCGCTGGAGCGTCTCGGCGTCGGTGACGAGACTCCCGTAGTAGACGACCGTCGCGTTCAGGTCGGCGTCGCTCAGGCTCAGTTGGAGGCTCTGTCCGCCGCCGAAACACCAGCCGAGGCTGGCGACCGCGTCAGTCGTGTACGGCATCGCCCGGAGCCCCGAGACGGCGCGGCTCATCTTCGCGACCGCCTCTTCGGGGTTGTCGCGGACCTGCCCGGCGAGTTCGCCGGCGCGTGAGGCGTTCGTCGTCACCTCGCCGTCGTAGAGGTCGACGGCGAACACGACGTAGCCGTGGCCGGCGAGCACGTCCGCCATGTGCCTGATGTTGTCGTTCAACCCCCACCACTCGTGAATCATCACGACCGCCGGGTAGGTGCCGTTCTCCGCGGGGCGTGCGAGGTAGCCGGGTGTCCCGTCGACGGTCGTCTCGGCCGTCGTGATGGCCACGAGGTCCGTCGCGTCGAAGATGTCGGCGTTGCTCCCAGAGAGGACGGGCGTACACTCCCCGTCCTTCTCGAGTTCTCCCGGTTGACAGCCGACGTGCTCGGCGCCGTCGGTGGCGGTAGAAGTCTCCGACTCGGCCGTCGTCGTGGTCGGTGCCGTCGTGGTGGTAGTCGCCGTCGTCGACCCGTCGACGGTCGTCGTCTCCCCGGTCGCGGTTGTCGCGGTTGTCGTCCCGCCGTCGCCCGCCGGTTCCTGCGTGGCTCCACAGCCGGCGAGGACGACGGCCAGCGCGAGGAGGACCGCCGTGACCGTGACTGCTCGCTCCATCCGTAGACGTAGCGTCCCCAGGGAGATGTCCCTTCGGAGCGTCCGACGACCCGTCACGTTCGGCCGGCGCGTTCGACCGGCCGGCGCGTTCGACCGTTCGACCGGTCGGCACGCTCGCGACCTGCGGCCAATCACAACTACCATGACACCCCGCTACACAGTGGTCCGTACTCAGGTGGTTCTGTGACCGAGAAACGCGAATACACGGACGACTATCCGGAGAAGAAGCTGTACATCCCGGGACCGACCGAGGTGCGGGAAGACGTGATTCAGGCGATGGCCCGGCCGATGTTCGGTCACCGCATGGACCGGATGACGGACCTCTACACGACCATCGTCGAGGACACCAAGGAGTTCCTCGGCACCGACAACGACGTGATAATCCTCACGGCGTCGGGGACGGAGTTCTGGGAGGCCTCGACGCTGAACCTCGTCGACGAGAACATCCTCTGTACGACGTGTGGAAGCTTCAGCGAGCGCCACGCCAACGTGGCCGAGCGACTCGGGAAGGACGTCGACCGACTGGAGTACGAGTGGGGCCGGGCGGTCAAGCCCGAGGACGTTCGGGAGGCCCTGGAGTCGAGCGAGACGGGTTACGACGTGGTCACCTGCGTCATGAACGAGAGTTCGACCGGCGTCCGCAACCCCATCGAGGAAATCGGCGACGTGGTCGCCGAGTATCCGGACACGTACTTCGTCGTCGACGCGGTCTCCTCGCTCGGCGGCGACTACGTCGACATCGACGCCCACGGCATCGACGTCATCTTCGCCTCCACCCAGAAGGCGTTCGCGATGCCGCCCGGCCTCGCCGTCTGCGTCGTCAGCGACGACGCCTACGAGCGCGAGAAATCGAAGGACTCCGCCTCGTGGTACGGCGGCTTCGAGCGCTGTCTCGACTACTACGACCGGAAGGGTCAGACGCACTCGACGCCGGCCATCCCGGTGATGCTCGCCTACCGCAAGCAGATGAAGCACATGCTGGAGGAGGGCCACGAGGGCCGCAGCGAGCGCCACCGCGAGATGGCCGAGTACACCCGCGAGTGGGCGCGAGAGCACTTCGACACCTTCCCCGAGTCGGGGTACGAGTCCCAGACGGTCGCCTGCATCGAGAACACGCAGGAAATCGACGTGGCGGGCACCATCGAGCAGGTCTCCGAGGAGTACGACATGGTGTTCTCGAACGGGTACGGGTCGGCGCTCGGCGAGAAGACGTTCCGCATCGGCCACATGGGAGAGCACGACGTGGCCTCGATTCGGGAGCTGACCGACGCCATCGAGGACGTGGCGGGGCTCTGAGTCGGCAACAACGCTCTCGCTCGGGTCGGTCGAGCTGTTTTCGCTCTCGAAGGAGACTCACGACGCGGCGTGTCGCCGACTTCCCGTAGTCGAGCTCTCACTCCCCCTCGAAGGCGTCCGCGAGGTCGGCGCCGATGTCGGAAATCGCCTCCCGGGTGCGGTCGACCCCCCGAAGCGTCAGGAACCCGTGGACCATGTCGCCGTAGTTCTCGTAGCGCGTCGGAACCCCGTCGCGGACGAGCTGTTCGGCGTACGCCTTCCCGCCGTCGCGAAGCGGGTCGTAGCCGGCGGTGACGACCGTCGCGGGGGCGACGCCCGAGAGGTCGCCGGCGTTCGTCGGGTCGGCGTACGGGTTGCGCCGGTGGATGTCGTTGACGTAGTAGCAGCGACTGAACCAGTCCAGGTCGGCCTCGCTGAGGACGATGCCGGCGTTCTCTCGAACGGACTGCTGGTCGTTCTCGACGCCGACCCCGGGGTAGAGGAGCGTCTGGTGGGCGAGGTCGGGCCCGTCGCGCTCGGCGGCCATGAGGGCGACGACGGCGGCGAGGTTCCCGCCCGCGGAGTCGCCCGCGACGGCGAGTTCGCCGGTCCCGCCGACCGCGCCGGGGTTCGCGGCCGCCCACTCGACGGCGGCGTAGGCGTCCTCGACCGCCGCCGGGAAGGGGTGTTCGGGGGCGAGCCGGTAATCCACTGAGAGGACGGCACAGCCGCTCTCCCGCGTGAGGTGTCGGCAGAGCCAGTCGTGTGTGGCGATGCTCCCGTAGACGAACCCGCCGCCGTGGAAGAACACGACCGTCGGAAACGGGCCGTCCGTGTCGGGGAGATAGAGCCGGGTGTCGAGGTCGCCCGCGGGACCGGGAATCGTCCGGTCGACCGTCGCACCGACGCTCGGCGGGTCGCGGTTCCGAACCCACATCGCCGGCCGGGTGAGGAGGCGGAGGAGTTTCACCCCACGACGGCTGTGCGGGAGCGGGAACCGGTCCTGGCGTTCGACCGCCGCCTTCGCCTGCGGGTCGATTTCGTCCGACTGCATCGGCTGTCGTGTAATCGGGCAGCGAGCAAACCGCTTGTGCCCGATGTACGAATCTGTGAGTGCCGAAGCGCCGTGTTCCTGTGCTGGCGCCCGAATTACGGGTTTCTGACGCCGCCCCGCCCTAATACAACTCAGATTGTACTACATCAACTCTATTGGGAAGGATTTATGTGGACGAGGGCGGCACCAAACGTTGCGGCCGGACGACGGACGGTCCCGTCCGCGGGCCAGAAACACGAAGGAAGGAGTAGTGACGACCACGAGCAGTCCCCTCTCCGACACGACGTGGCGTCCGACGCCGGAATCGACGGCTCGGGCCGGCGGCGGGACCTGGCGGACCCCCACACATACATACACACACATGAGCCAGCAAGCGACTACGACGACCCCGGACATCGGGTCGATACTCGACAGAGCACGCGAAGGCTACGAGGCGGTTCTCCCGGCGGGCGACCGGGACGACCTCGTCACCGAAATCGAACGCACTCTCTACGAGGGAGCGCCGACCGACGAAGTGTATCAGGCCGTGCTCCAGGCGCTGACCGCACGCATCGAGCGCGAACCGGCGTTCAAGCGGATGGCGGCCGACGTCTTCCGCCAGCGCTACTACCGCCAGGTACTCGGGGAGGACCTCACCGGGTTCGACCTCGACCGGGCGTACCGAGCCACGTTCGTCGAGAACCTCGAACGCGCCGTCGGGGAGGAACTCCTCGACGAGCGTCTCGTCGAACGGTTCGACCTCGACGCCCTCGCCGACTACCTCGAACCAGACCGTGACGAGGCGTTCGAGTACATGGCGATGGAGACGCTGTACCAGCGGTACTTCCTCAAGACCGAACAACGCGGCGAACATCTCGAACTGCCGCAGGCGTTCTGGATGCGGGTCGCGATGGGTCTCGCCGTCGGCGAGGATGACCCGCAGCGACGGGCCGAGGAGTTCTACGACGTTCTCTCGAAACTGGAGTTTACCCCATCGACGCCGACGCTGTTCCACAGCGGCTCGACCCATCCCCAGCTCTCGTCGTGCTACCTGACGACGGTCCAGGACAGCCTGGAGGACATCTTCGACTCGTACAAGCACCACGCACAGCTCTCGAAGTGGAGCGGCGGCCTCGGGAACGACTGGACGAACCTCCGGTCGGCGGGGGCGCTCATCGAGAGCACCGGCGTCGAATCGACGGGCGTGGTCCCCTTCCTCCGCATCAGCAACGACGTCACGTCGGCCATCAACCGCTCCGGGAAGCGGCGAGGTGCGGCGTGTGCGTACCTCGCCTGTTGGCATCTCGACTTTCCAGCGTTCACCGACCTCAAGCGGAACACCGGCGACGAGCGCCGCCGCACGCCCGATATGAACACCGCCGCGTGGATTCCCGACCTCTTCATGAAACGCGTCGAGGCCGGCGAGGAGTGGACGCTGTTCAGCCCCGACGAGGTCCCCGACCTCCACGACCTCTCGGGGTCGGCCTTCGAGGAACGGTATCGGGAGTACGAACGGCAGGCCGAGGCGGGCGAACTCAGACAGTACGAGCGGGTCGACGCCGAGGAGCTCTGGCGGAGGACACTCACGCGCCTGTTCGAGACCGGCCACCCGTGGCTGACGTTCAAGGACCCCTGCAACGTCCGGTCGCCACAGGACCACGCCGGGACGGTCCACTCCTCGAACCTCTGTACGGAGATTACCCTCAACACCAGCGCCGACGAGCACGCCGTCTGCAACCTCGGGAGCGTGAACTACGCGACCCACGTCTCCGAGGGGGAGCTCGACCGCGAGCACCTCGCGGAGACTATCGAGACGGCGATGCGGATGCTCGACAACGTCGTCGACCTGTGTTTCTACCCGACCGACGAGGCCGAACGGTCGAACATGCGACACCGACCCGTCGGGCTGGGGACCATGGGGTTCCACGACGCCCTGATGCGCCTCGGCGTCCCGATGGACTCCGAGGAGGCCGTCGAGGCGACGAACCGCTGGCAGGAGTTCGTCTCGTACCACGCCGTCCTCAACTCCTCGAAGCTCGCCGCAGAGCGGGGGTCGTACCCCTCCTACGAGGGGTCGAAGTGGGACCGGGGGCTGCTCCCCCAGGACACCGTCGACCGTCTCGAGGAGGAGCGGGGTCGGGAGATTCCCACCGACCGGGAGGAGACGCTCGACTGGTACGTCGTCCGCGAGCACGTCGCGGAACACGGGATGCGGAACTCGAACACGATGGCTATCGCGCCGACCGCGACCGTCTCGACCATCAACGGTACGTCACCCTCCATCGAGCCGATGTACTCGAACCTCTACGTGAAGTCGAACATGTCCGGCGACTTCACTGTCGTCAACGACCATCTCGTCGCGGACCTGCAGGAGCGAGGTTTGTGGGACGAGAAGTTTCGCGACCGCCTCAAGTACCACGATGGTTCAGTACAGGAGATTGACGCCATTCCCGACCACCTACAAGAGCTGTATCGGGGCGCGTTCGAGATCGACCCGCGACACCAGCTTCGGCTCACCGCACACCGACAGACGTGGATAGACCAGTCGGTGTCGCACAACGTCTTCTTCCCGTCGACGGACGGGTCGCTCCTCACCGACGTGTACACGACCGCGTGGGAGCTGGGGCTGAAGACGACGTACTACCTCCGGACCCTCGGCGCCTCACAGATCGAGAAGTCCACGCTAGAGATGGCTGAGTACGAGGGGACCCAGCGCCGGGACGGCCGGTCCGCCGACTCCGATTCCGATTCGGGTCCGGACCCCGATTCGGGCGATGCGCGTTCCGACGACGAAGACCTCTGTACAGTCGAGGACCCGACCTGCGAGTCCTGCCAGTAATCAACGAACAGACGCCCACTCACCGACAATGCCGATACTCAACACCGACACGGAACACGACCCGAATAAGATACTCCCCATCGACTACGACTGGGCCCGCGAATACTACGAGGCGGGGGTGAACAACAATTGGGTCCCGGAGGAGATTCCGATGCAGGACGACGTCACGCAGTGGAACGGCGACATCCTCTCCGATGCTGAGCGGCGGCTCGTCGAGTGGAACCTCGGGTTCTTCTCGACGGCCGAGTCCCTCACCGCGAACAACATCGTCCTCGCAGTGTACGACTACGTGACCGCCCCGGAGTGCCGTCAGTACTTGCTCAGGCAGGCCTACGAGGAGGCCGTCCATACGGACACGTTCATCTACTGCTGTGACTCCCTCGGGTTCGACCCCAAGTACCTGTACGGGATGTACGACCGGGTCCCCTCCATCGAGGAGAAGGACGACTTCGTCGTCGACCTGACCCGGGTCGTCGACGAGGACGATTTCAGCATCGAGACGGATGCGGACCTGCGCGACCTCCTCCGCGACCTCGTCGGCTTCTACGTCATCATGGAGGGAATCTTCTTTTACGCCGGCTTCGCGATGATGCTCGGACTGAAACGGCAGAACAAGATGGTCGGCGTCGGCCAGCAGTTCGAGTACATCATGCGCGACGAGTCGCTCCACCTCAACTTCGGGGTCGACCTCATCGGCCAGATTCGCACGGAGAATCCGGGCGTCTGGACCGACGCGTTCGGAGAGGAGGTCGTCGAGCTGATTCTCGAAGCCGTCGAACTGGAGCAGATATACGCTCGCGAGGCGTGTCCGGACGAGATTCTCGGCATGAGCGCCGAGGGGTTCGTCGAGTACGTCGAGTACGTCGCTGACCGGCGGCTCGAACAGCTTGACCTGCCCGAACAGTACGGGACGCCCAATCCCTTCCCGTGGATGTCCGAGCAGGTCGACCTCAACAAGGAGAAGAACTTCTTCGAGACGCAAGTGACCGAGTACCAAAGCGGCGGGAGTCTCGACTGGTAACCGACGGAGCGGTGACGGACCGCTCCGGGGTCGCCGAGGTATTTATCGGCCGTCGGACGGCACTGACCGAACGTGGTCTCCGAAGGCGACGGGGAACGGGACGCGGAAGCGACGGCGCGTGCGTTCGTCAGCGCGGTTCGCCGGAGAGCAGCCCCCGAGCGAGTCCTCGACGAAGGGCGCGTCGCGTCTCGGCGAGGGACCGATCTCACTGCCCCCAGTGGACGGGTCGGTCGGCGACACGCTGATTTCCTCCCTCCTACAACTCGACGTATGCCCATCGAAGACGCCGAGGGTCTGCGCCGGATTCTCGGCCACGAACGGGTGGCAGTCATCGGGGCGTCGACCTCCTACGAGAAGGCCGCTCACATCGTCCCGGCGTACCTGCAGCGCCACGGGTACGAACTCCGGCCGGTCAACCCGAACACCGACGAGGTGTTCGGCGAGCGGGCGTACGACTCGCTCGCCGACGTCGAAGAGCCGGTCGACGTCGTTCAGGTCTTCCGACCGAGCGAGGAGGTTCCCGGAATCGTCGCGGCGGCGCTCGCCCGCGACGACGTGAAGGCGATATGGCTACAGCAGGGCATCAGCCACGACGAGGCGGCACGCGAGGCGGAAGCGGCCGGGGTCGACGTCGTTCAGGACCGGTGTATGAAGGTCGAACACGGGCAGTTGATTCGCCATCCGATGGATTGAGTCCGTATCGCGAACGGCGGTGGGAGAACGTTCGGCACAGCCAGTCGTGTCGCTTCGCGCGCATCTCTTTCAGTTGCTGAAGAAATTCACTAGGTAACTACACGTTTTCATCGGCCCAACACCACGCCGAGAGGGAACCGGGACGAACGGCTCGGTCGACCCGTGAGGAGGAAGCGACGTCGTCCGAGACGAACCCTCGGGCGAGTCGCTGTGCGGGTTCCGGTCACCTCTCGGTCACGGGTGAACGAGATGAGACAGGAGAAGGGAGCAGTACCAGTCAGAATCGACACACCGGACGCCGTCGCCCGCCAGCAGATGGGTTTCGGCGACGCGAGCGGCTACGGCGAGCTCAGTGGAGAGTACTTCACGTTCGCCTCCGGGACGGACATCACGCCGCTCCTGGAGGGTCTGGAGGACGACCTCTGTCAGTGTCCGCACTGGGGGTACGTCTTGGATGGCGTGCTCACTGCCGAATACTCGGACGGACGCGAAGAGGTGACGCGAGCCGGCGAGCTGTTCTACTGGCCGCCCGGCCACACGGTTCGGGCGAACGAGGACGCGGAGATCGTCATGTTCAGCCCGCAAGAGGAGCACGCCGCGGTCATCGACCACATTCAGGCAAAACTGGAGTGAATCGGGCCGCCGCCGGGCGGCGTCGCCGGACTCCGCTGTCGGACGCCCACGCACCTCCCGTCGCGAGGGGCCGGGCGTTCCGACGGTGGTCCGGAACACGAATCGAGCGCGAGCACGTGACGGTGTTCTTTCGGTGAACGAAGGGATTTATACCTCGATTGCTAGCGTTTAGCATGGGTTCCGCGATTCAGGCCATCGAGTTCCTGGCGCGGTCCGAACACCGCGTCGCGACGCTGGAGGCCCTCTCGGAGGAGCGCCACGACAGGCGCGACCTGCGCGCCGCGACCGGCGCGTCGGACCCCACTATCGGACGCGTCGTTCGGGACTTCGAGGACCGGTCGTGGGTGACACGCGACGGACCGCAGTACGAACTCACCGCTCTGGGCGAGTTCGTGACCGAGCGGTTCCTCGAACTGCGTCGCGGGATGGGGACGGCCGAGACGCTCCGGGAGGTGTGGCAGTGGCTCCCCCGGGAGATGGAGGGGTTCGCGGTCGAGCAGTTCGAAGACGCCGTGGTCTCGTATCCCGGCCCGAACTACCCGTACACGCCCGTGGAACGGGTCACCCGACTCCTCGAATCGACCGAGTCCATCCGAGGGCTCGGAACGACGCTCTACAAGTCGGGCAACCTCGACGTGTTCTGCCGGCGCGTCGTCGAGGGGATGGAGACGGAGTACATCTACTCGCCGCCGGTCCTGCGAGCCATCGTCGAGTGGAATCCGGAGTTGGCCGCTCGGGCGTTCGAGCGTGACAACTGTACCGTCTTCCTGCACGACGCCCTGCCCGACGACGCACGCTGCGGGCTCAACGTCATGGACGACTGCATCGGAATCTGTGGCCACGACCCCGACACCGCCCAACTTCGGGCCGTCATCGACACGGCCTCTCCCGAGGCTCGCGAGTGGGCGGAGGCCGTCTACGACCGCTGTCTGGAGGAGGCACGACCGGTCGAGGCGGAGGAGTTGGACGCCGCGGAGTCGCACTCCCGGGAGGAGCGACTCCGCGTCGAGCCGCGGTAGCTGGAGTTCGAGTCCGAACTTTCGGTGTGCCTCGTTCACGGCCGGCACGCGTCGTAGAAGCAGTAGAGACGTATCTCAGGCAAGCGTTGGTTGTCGCCCGGAACACTAACTTCCGACCTCATCCCGTGGCGGCGTGCCGCGTCGGTCGGATAACCCTCGTGCCGGGCGGTCGCCGAGTAGGTCCGGCGACGATACCTGTTGCACACCCGGGTTCGCCGCGCTGTCATCGCTCCCGAAGCGGGAAGACTCGGGCGGGGACTAAAGGTGCGCAGGCCGAGGTTGGCGGCGACGAAACTAAATCCCTCCGTTCGGCGTCGCTCGCGACCGCGTCGCCGTCCCGATGCGAGCCCCCATGTCCATCCCGATGCGAGCCCCCACGTCGCGCCTGTCAGCCGTCCGAGAGCCACCGGAAGAACGGCCACAATCCAAACCCCCTTAGTGCCGTAGCGACGTATCGTGGCCAATGGCAGTACGTGTCGGCGTCCTCGGCGCCACCGGAGCAGTCGGACAGCGATTCATCCAGCTTCTCGACGACCACCCGACGTTCGAACTCGCGGCGGTCACCGCCAGCGAGTCGAGCGTCGGCCGGAGCTACCGCGACGCGGCCAAGTGGCGGGTCGACACCCCTATCCCGGACGACGTGGCGGAGATGGAGGTCGTCGCCACCGAGCCCGACGCGGTGCCGGACGATCTCGACCTCGTCTTCTCCTCGCTCCCCTCCTCGGTCGCCGCCGACGTGGAGCCCGACTTCGCCGAGGCGGGGTACGTTCTCTCCTCGAACTCCTCGAACCTGCGGATGGCCGAGGACGTTCCCCTCACGATTCCCGAGGTGAACGCGGAACATCTCGAACTCATCGAGGTCCAGCGCGACGAGCGCGGCTGGGACGGCGCGCTCGTGAAGAACCCGAACTGCTCGACCATCACGATGACGCCGACGCTCGCCGCACTCGACGAGTTCGGCCTCGAACGGGTCCACGTCTCCACCCTGCAGGCGGTCTCCGGCGCGGGCTACTCCGGCGTCACCTCGATGGAGATAATCGACAACGCGATTCCCCACATCGGCGGCGAGGAGGAGAAGATGGAGACCGAATCCCGGAAACTCCTCGGCGAGTTCGACGGCTCCGGTGTCGAACTGCACGGAGCGGACGTATCCGCCTCCTGTAACCGCATCCCGACCATCGACGGCCACCTGGAGAACGTCTTCGCCGAACTCGCCGACGACCCGTCGGTCGAAGACGTGGCCGCCGCGATGGAGGCGTACCCCGGGCTCGACCTCCCGAGCGCGCCCGAGCAGCTCATCCACGTGTTCGACGACCCGCTCCGACCCCAGCCCCGCCTCGACCGGATGACCGGCGAAGGGATGGCGGTGTGTGCCGGCGGGATTCAGGAGACCGCCGGCGGCGTGAAGTACAACTGCCTCGCCCACAACACGATTCGTGGCGCGGCCGGTGCGGCGGTGCTGAACGGCGAACTGCTCGTCGAAGACGGCTGGGTCTGAAGCCGGCCCGCCAGACGACCGCGCCGCTGTCTCGGCGGTCTGTGCTCGCTACTACACTTAACTCCGTAGAGTGGTAACACGAACCGAGGAGTTCACATGACGTTCTACGGCGGCGACGAGCTGGCGAAGGTGTACGACGACGCGCTCGCGGAGGGGTTCGGGCTCGTCGCGAGCAACGTGGCCGAGCCGAACGTGCTCGTCGGTCTGATGGAGGGGGCCGCCCGCGTCGACTCGGACCTGCTCCTGCAGTTGAGTTCGGGCGCCTGCTCGTTCGCCGGTAACGGCGACCCGGTGGCCGGACTGCAGGCGATGGGGACGTACGCGGAACTCGTCGCCGACCAGTACGACGTCGGCGTGTTCCTCAACATGGACCACCAGACGGACCTCGAGTTCGTCCGAACGCAGGTCGGGTTGGACCGTCGCTTCCCCTCGTCCATCATGATAGACGCCTCCCACGAGCCGTTCGAGGAGAACGTCGCCACGACCCGGGAGGTCGTCGAGATGGTGGCGGAGGCGGAAACCGATATCCTGGTGGAGGCCGAGTTAGGACGCATCAAGGGCGTCGAGGACGAAATCGTCGCCGACGAGGCGTTCTACACCGACCCCGAGGAGGCCGTCGAGTTCGTCGACCGAACGGGGTGTGACCTGCTCGCCATCTCGGTCGGGACCCAACACGGCGTCGCGAAGGGAAAGGACCTCGAACTGCGCCCGGACATCGCCCGCGACGTCCACGAGGCGCTGGAAGACCACGGGCTGTCGATTCCGCTCGTGCTCCACGGCTCCTCCGGTATCCTCCCCGAGCAACTGCAGGAGTTGTTGCAGTACGGCATCTGCAAGGTGAACAAGGACACCCACTACCAGTACGAGTACACGCGCACTGCGTTCGACTACTTCCGCGAGCACGAGGCGGACCTCCTTCCCCCGGAAGGCGTGGCCGACGACCGCGACGACTTCTTCAACGAGTCGGCGTGGGCGCCGAACAAGGACCACTTCGACCCGCGGGTCTCGGGCCGGGCCATCCGCGAGCGCATCGCCGAGGTGTACGGCGGACTCGCCGAAGTGGCGGGGTGTGCAGGGGAGAGCCGGTACGTGTAGCGCGCCGACACGTCACCGCGGCGCGACAGCTTAGGTGACCTGGTTCTCCAGCCCCTCGAACGCTCCGCGCTCCTCGGCGAGTTCGAGGTTGCGAACGAGGATGTCGGCCATCCGCTCGAAGTACTCGGGGGTGTGGCCGGCGTTGTGCGGGGTGACGAGCACGTTGTCGAACCCCCACAACTCGTGGTCCTCCGGGAGCGGCTCGGGGTCGGTCACGTCGAGAGCGGCGCCGCGAATGTCGTTGCCCCGGAGCGCCGAGACGAGCGCGTCGGTGTCGACGACCTTCCCGCGCGCGACGTTCACGAGCACGGCGTCGGTCGGCATCGTCTGGAAGGCCCCGTCGCCGACGAGCCCCTCCGTCTCGTCGGTCAGCGGACAGGCGAGGACGGTGTAGTCGGCGTCGACGACCGCGCTGTGGAGTTCGTCGAACCCGTACACCTCGTCGGTCGGTCCGCCCTTCTCCGGACTGTGGCGGACGCCGACGGTGTGGACGCCGAAGGCGTCGAGGCGCTCGACGGTGGCTTGGCCGATGGCCCCGAGGCCGACGACGGCGACCGTCGAGTCCATGAGCTCGTGGGTGGGGAAGGAGCGCCATTCGCGGCGCTCCTTCCGGCGGAACGCGCGGGGAAAGTCCCGGGCGAACGCGAGCATCGCGCCGATGGCGTGCTCGGCGATGTTCGGGCCGTGAACTCCCGAGGCGTTGGTGACGGCGACGCCCCGCGATTCGAACTCCTCCATCGGCAGGTGGCCCGTTCCGGCGTAGATGCAGGCGAAGTAGTCGAGGTTCTCGGCCTCGGCGATTCGTTCGGGCGCGAGGTAGTGACCGGTGACGACGGGGGCGCGGGCGACGAGTTCGCGCTCCTGCTCGGGGGTGGCGGCGAAGGCGACCTCGCGGTCGGGGAGACGCTCGCGGAGGGCCTCGGCGTAGCGCTCGCTCGGGAGGCCGTGAATCTTCTTGCGGAGGACGACCACGTCGGGGTCGCGCTCGGAGTCCACGTCGGCGTCGGGGCGCTGGTCGGCGGCGTCGCTCATGTCTTCGCGTTCTACCGGGCCGCACTTCAGTTCGGTCCGTCGCGGCAGCAGCCGCCGACTTCCGGCCGGACGGGAAGACTCGGCTCCACATCGGCCGACGAAACCGGCTCCACATCGGTCGACGAAACCGGCTCCACATCGGTCGACGAAACCGGCTCCCGTCCGTTCGGAGGGGTGCTTACGGACCGTGTCACCGAGCGTCGAAGTCGCCCCGCTTCCGCGGATTTATCCCACATCGAGCGGCAACACGTCGACATCGTGGCCTCGTCACTTCGCGACCGGCTCGCCGGCGCCGCGTCGACGCCGGCGGCACAGCCGCTCGTCATCGCGCTCGCCTCGGCGACGCGCTTCGGCAGCGGCATCCTGATGGGCACCGCGTTGGGGTACTACATCGGGCAGGGCGGCGGGTCGGACCTCGCCGCGGCGCTCGTCTACACCGCCTACTTCTTCGGGATGACGTTCTTCGCGCCCGTCTGGGGCGCCGTCGCCGACGTGACCGGGCGGCGCCGCGCAGTGCTCGTCGCCACGGGCCTCGGGGCGACCCTCTCGGTGCTTCCGCTCGCTCTGCTCCGTGGTGCGGGAGCGTTCGTCGGGCTTCGGGCGCTCTACGCCGTCTTCGCGGCCGGCTTCCCGCCGGTGATGCTCGCCGTCGTCAGCAGCCGGGGCGGGGAGTCGGGGCGGGGTCGAGCGCTCGGCTTCTACAACAGCGCCCGTGCGGTGGGGTTCACCGGCGGCCAACTGGGTGTCGGCGCCCTGCTCGGGTTCCTGGCGCCGCCCTCGCTGTTCGTCCTCATCGCGGCCGTGAGCCTCCTCTCGACGGTCGCGACCGCGGTCGTCGCCGGCGGCGGTGACCGCCCCGCGCGGGAGCCGTCGGTCGCCGAAGTCGTCAGCGAGGTCCGCCGTCGGTTGCTCCCCTCGCCGGAGGACCGGACACACCTCCGGCAGAACGGCCTCGTGTGGCTGTACGTCGCGCTCGCGCTCCGGAACGTCTCCGTACTGGGCGTCATGTCGCTGATGCCGGTCTACCTCCCGGGGTCGCTCGGGCTCTCCGCGTTCTGGATGGGGGTCGTCCTCGCGCTCAACCCCGGGAGCCAATCGGTGTTCATGCTCCTGTTCGGCCGGGTCACCGACGGGGTCGGCCGGAAACCCCTCGTCGCCGCCGGAATCGCCGGCAGTGCGCTCTTCCCGGTCGTCGCCGCCGCCGCGACGCTCCCGGCGACCGCGACGGGGCGGTTCTGGGTCGCCGTCGCCGCCTTCGTCCTCATCGCGGCGTCGTTCTCGTCGATGACGGTCGGCGCACTCGCGTTCATCGGCGACGTGGCGCCGCCCCGCCGCGAGTCCGAACTGATGGGCCTGCGGACCACCGCCAAGGGCGTCGGCGGCGTGCTCGGCCCGGTGCTGGTCGGTGGGCTCGCGCTTTTCGTCCCGCGGTCGGTCGCGTTCGCGGTCGGCGCGGTGCCCGCCGTCGTCGCCACCCTGCTCGTCGCGGTGTTGTTGGTCGAGACGCGCGGCGCCCGGGCCGGGTTCCCGTTGGTGTCGCGCGGGGACTGAGAAGGAGTGCGACGCCGGGACCGGAAAGAGGACTGAGAAGAACGGAGAACGCGGGCGGGACTCGTGCCTTCGACGCGCCACGTGAACACATCCCGGAACGCTAAGGTGGCCCCTTGACAAACCCCCGCTAACTTCACTCTCTCATGTCCCACGACCGACCCGACTCCGCCGCTCGCGACCCGGACGACGGGCCCGAACTGCTCACCCCTGGACCGACCGCCGTCCCCGAACGCGTCCGGCGGGCGATGGCCCGCCCGCAACCCAACCCCGACATCGAGGGGCGATTCCTCGACCGGTACCGGCGGCTCTGCGAGAACCTCGCCGAGGTGTACGGTATCGACTACGATGCCGACGAGGACCTCGTCGTCCTCGGCGGCGAGGGAATTCTCGGGCTGGAGGCGGCAATCGCATCGCTCGTCGAACCGGGCGACCGCGTGCTCTGTGTCTCGAACGGTCTCTACGGCGACGGGTTCGCCGACTTCGTCGAGAGCTACGGCGGCGAACCGACCGTCGTCTCCACCAACTACGGCACTCCCCTCGACGTGGACGGCGTGGAGGCCGCGCTGGACGAGGCTGCAGGCGGAACCGACGGCGATGGCGAGGACGATGCGCCGTTCGACCTCGCGACGATGGTCCACTGTGAGACGCCGACCGGGACCCTCAACGACCTCGACCCCGTGCTCGACCTGCTGGAGGAGCACGGCGTGCTCTCCGTGGTCGACGCCGTCTCCTCGCTCGGCGGGGCGCCGGTGCCGGCCGACCGAATCGACGTCTGTCTCGGTGCGTCCCAGAAGTGCTTCAGCGCGCCGCCGGGGCTGACGACCGCGAGCGTCAGCGAGGCCGCGTGGGAGAAGGCCGAGGCCGTCTCGCCGCGGTCGCTGTACACCAACCTCCTGCCGTGGCGGGACGTGAGCGAGGGGTTCCCCTACACCCACCTCGCGGCGAACGTCGCCGCGCTCGACGAGGCGGTCTCGCTCCTGCTCGAGGAGGGCGTCGAGGCCGCCGTCGAACGGCATCGTGTCGTCGCCGAACGGTGTCGCGAGCGTGGGGCCGCACTCGGACTGGAGACGTTCGCCCAGGGAGCCGCGGGCGATGGGAGGGCCGCACCCGACTCCCCGACCGTGAGCGCCTTCCACGTCCCGGGCGAGGCGAAGACGCTCCAGCGCCGCGTCGAGGAGGAGCACGGAATCCTGCTCGCGACCGGCCTCGGCGACCTCGCGGACGACGTGCTCCGCGTCGGGCACATGGGGTACAACGCCGACGTGGAGACGGTCGAGCGGGCGATGGACGCACTGGGGGCCGTCCTCGACGACACCGGCACCGACGCCGGGGAAGCGTGAGCGGACCCTCGCCGGGTGAGTCCGGCGGGCCCGACGACCCCGGCGGGTTCGGCGAATCCGGTGGATCCGGCGGGTCCAGCGGGTCCGGCGGGTCCGGCGAGTCCGGCGGGTCCAGCGGGTCCGGCGAGTCCGGCGGATTCGACGGGTCGGTCGAGTCCAACGAAACGGTAGCGTTCGAGGGCGGAGAGGTCGGTGGCCCGACCGTCGTCGCCCCGGGAATCGTGCGCATCGGCGTCGGTACCGGCAGTCCGGAGGGGCAGAACAGCGCCTACGTCCTCCCCGACCGCGGGGTCGTCGTCGACCCCGGACCCCCCTCCGACGACGCCTGGGAGCGCTTGGTCACCGGAATCGAGGCCGCCGGACTCGCCGTGGACGAGGTGGTTCTCGTGCTGGTGACCCACTGGCACGCGGACCACGCCGGGCTCGCCCCGCGGCTGGCGGAGGCGGCCGACGCGACGCTCGCCATGCACGAGGCCGACGCCCCGCTGGTCGCCGACTACGCGGCCGAGCGAGAGCGCCGAATCGACCGCGACGCCCGCCGACTCCGGGCGTGGGGGGTCCCCGACGACCGCGTCGCGGCGCTCCGCGAGGGGGACCGACCCTCCCCGATGCCGGACAGCTACCCCGTCCGCGAGCTGGTCGACGGCGAGTGCGTCCTCGGAATCCGAGTGTTGCACACGCCAGGACACACGCTCGGCGGGGCGACGTTCGTCGTCGAGGACGACGACGAGGAGGACGGGAACGGCTCCCCGCGCGGGACCGAGAGACCGACACTGCTCGTCGGCGACCACGTCCTGCCGACGTACACGCCGAACGTCGGCGGCGGCGACACCCGCCTGTTCGGATTCGACGACGAGGCCGACCCCGGCGCGGTCGACCCCGACAACCCCAGCCCGCTCTGGTTCTACCTCGACGCACTCGACCGCCTCGTCGAGTGGGACGGCCGGAGACGACGGTGTGGGGAGCACCACGCCGGGGGTGACGACCTCGGTGGCGTCGCCGACGACGGCGATACCGACCCGCCGACGCCGCTCGTCCTTCCCGGTCACGGAACCGACCTCGACCTCGCCGAGCGCGCGGCGGTCATCGACCGACACCACCGCGAACGAGCCGAGCGCGTGCTCGACGCCGTCCGGGCGGTGCAGGCCACCGGAACCGACGGGGAGAGCGGGGGCGAGGGGGCCAGCGGTGACGGGGTGACACCGTGGGCCGTCGCCCGCGAGTTGTTCGGCGAGATGGACGGCATCCACGCGAAGATGGGCGTCGGAGAGGCGGCCGCCCACCTCGTCGACCTTCGCTGTCGGGGACTCGTCGGCGTCGTCGGCGAGGAGCCGGTTCGATACAGCGCGGTCGGCCGCTGAGAGACGGCCGCCGGTTGTCGTCGAACTCGAGTCCGATACCGTCACTTCTCACAGCCTCAGAACGAGAGGGTCCCCTGTGCCCGCTCGACCCGGTCGGCGATACGAGCGACGAGGTGCAGGTCCGCACCGTTGGCCTTCAGCGAGAACGCTTCGCCGGGAGAGGCCGATATCGTCCGATTCATGCTCCGCGTCTCGCCCGGGTCGAGGTCGCCGAGGTTGGCCGCGAACTCCGCGACCTTCCGGTCGCCGGCGGCGACGAGGAGCGCGACCCGCACGTCGTCGAGCGGGCCGCCGGAGACGTTCGTCACCCGAGCCGTCACGTCGCGGGCGAGCGGGCCGGCCTTCGACACGTCGACGAGTTCGAAGTCGAGGCTCTCGGTACGCACCGGTCAGTCCCCCTCCCCGTCGTCGGCGACGCTCCCGGTCGCGTCGTCGCCGGCGGCGGTTTCGTCGGGTTCAGTGGCGGTGGCGTCGGTGGAGCCGTCGCCGTCGCCGTCGCCGCCACCGACCGCGCTCTCCGTCACGCGGATGCCCTTCTCCGCGAGGTGGCGCATCTGTCGCTGAGCGAAGTCCTCCTCGCTCGTGCCTGCGGTCGCGAGCACGTACATCACCGCCGGCCCGGTGGGACGCATCGTCCGACCGGCGCGCTGAGCGCCCTGTCGGCGCGAGCCACCCAGTCCCGAGACGACGACGGCCAGTTCGGCGTCCGGGAGGTCGATACCCTCGTCGGCGATGCGGGAGACGACGAGCGTGTCGCGCTCGCCGTCGCGGAACTCGTCGAACAGTCGCCGGCGCTCCCAGTGGGGCGTCTCGCCGCTGACGAACGGGACGCCCAGCGCCTCGGCCACGTCGCGGCCTTGGTCGAGGTAGTCGGCGAAGACGAGCGTCTTCGCCTCGGGGTGACGGCGGCGGAGTCGTTCGACCTCTTCGACCTTGGCGGGGTTCTGCGCGGCGATGGCGTGGCGCTCCCGGCCGTCGGCGCTGCGCCACTCGTTGAGCGTGAGGTCGTCGGTCCAGGGGACGTAGCGGATTTCGACCTCCGGCTCCTGGACGAAACCGGCCTCGAACAGCGCGTCCCAGTCGGTGCCGATGGGCGGCCCGACGAGCGTGAAAATCTCCTCCTCGTCGCCGGACTCGCGGACGGGTGTGGCGGTGAGCCCGAGGCGGTGTTTGGACTGGAGGTCGGCGGAGCGTCGGTAGATCGAAGCCGGAACGTGGTGGCATTCATCATATATGATAAGCCCCCACTTCCGGGAGTCGAACAGGTGCCGGTGGCGGTCCATCCCGGCGGTCTGGTAGGTCGCGATGGTGACGGGCCGGATGTTCTTCTCGCCGCCGTGGTACTCGCCGATTTGCGCCTCGGTGAGGGACGTGTGGGTCAGGAGTTCGTCGCGCCACTGGCGGGCGAGTTCGCGCGAGGGGACGAGAATCAGGGTCTCGCCGCCGACGGCCGCGAGGACGCCCATGGCGGCGATGGTCTTGCCGGCGCCCGGCGGGCCGACGAGCACCCCCGACTTGCGCTCCGTGAAGCGGTCGACCCAGTCCTGTTGGTAGTCGCGGAGGGTGACGCCGAGGTCGACGTCGACCGGGTCGCCGGTGTCGAGGTCGCGCTCGTCGCGGACGGGGTAGCCGGCCTCGTAGAGGATTCGCTTGATTTCGGCCTCCGTGCCCTCGCGGACCCACGCCTCGGTGTCGGAGATGGGCGCGTGGAGGTGCTCCTCGGAGAGCTTCTGCCGGGCGACGTTCCCCATCAGGTTGTCGTTCGCGGCTTCGAGCACGGTGTACCCGTCCTCGTGGGTGTAGAGGGTGAACTGATGAGCGCGCTTCCACTGGGACTCGACCCACTCCTCCAGGTGGGGGGACCGCCGGGGGAGCACCTCGCGCATCGACGCCAGGAGGTCGTCGACGTCGTCGAACGGGGCGTGCCAGACGTCCTCCTGGCGGATGCGGTAGAGGTATCCGCGGCCGCGGTTGCGGTCTTTCGCCGTGTCGGTTCGTTCGCTCGTGGTGTCGACGAGGTGAGCGAACTGCGCGAGTTGGGCGCGGGTGTACTGCGTCGGGTTGTCGACGACTATCTCGCGGCGCTCCGGGAAGAGGACCACCCGCTCGCGGGTCGTGAGGCCGGTCAACTCGGCCGGGTACCACACCGTCGAGAGCATCCGGGTCGGGCGGTCAGCGGTGGTAGTGTCGTCGGTGCCGATGGCGTCGGTGGTAGTGTCGTCGGTAGCGGTGGCGTCGGTGCCGGTGGCGTCAGTGACGGTGTCGTCGGTGGCGGCTTCCGCGCGGTCGGCAGACTCCTCGCGGTCGGGGCCCGCTCCGTCGCTCGCGTGTGTCCCGTCCCCGACGACTCGCCGGACTTGCCCCGCCTCGGCGAGCGACTGGAGTCCCTCGGCGGCGGTCTCCGGGTCGAGGTCGAGTCGCGCGGCCACCTGCGCGGTCGTGAGCACGGGTGTTCCCGCGGCGGCGACGGCGTCGTAGAAGTCGTCCAGCGTGAACGCTGTCGGCCGTTCCGTCCCGCCCGTCGTATCCGGTCGCCCGCCGGGGTCGACGGCTTCGTCCGTCTCGACCCCTTCGTCGTCGGTCATCGACCGGGAGTCGGTGGGCGACGCTCAAACGGCTTGCGGCGTGTCGCCGTGAGCACGAGGTGGGCGTCGACCCGGGATTCGAGTCGAAGTGGGCGACGGGGCGACGACGCAGGAGTTCGACTCGAAGTAGACGTATCGAAGTAGACGTATGGTCGGCGACGAGAATTCGACCGAAGTCGGGAGGAGACGGAGACACTCACTCCGACGGGAGTTCGTGGCGTGTATCGCCGCCGAGACGGTCGTAAGCGGACTCGAGTGGGCTGGCGTCGACGTACGCTGGGAACTCTTCGAGGGTCCGGACGGCGTCGGCGTAGAGGAACCCGATAGGACGGCCGCTGTCTTCGTCGAACGCCTGTGTCGGGCCGTCGTCGTCGACGGCGACGAACATCCGTCCGTCGCGGTCGACCTGCGGGGTCACTCCGTGTTGCATGTACAGGCCGGCCGTGAACAACGCGCTGGCGAGTGTCACCGGCCCCGTCGTCAGCTGCCACGTCACGTCTCTGCTCGCGTACGTCACCGTGGCGACGAACCCGTCGCCGAACCCGAAACACTCGACGCACTCGTCGGCGCGACGCCACCGAACCCGACTTCGAGTGAGTCGCGTTTTGGTCCAGTCGTTCGGTGTTGGAGCGACCGGTCGGCCGGTCAGGCGGTCGAAGGTCGTTCTGATCGCGTTTCGGGCGCGTCTGAAGGGGGTCTTGCTCATTCTCTCGTCGGTGGCTCCGGGGAGTCGGCCTCGGTCGGTGTGCAACTCGAGCGTCTCGTGCCCCGGGGTCTGATTCGCCGTCGTCCCGGTCGTCTCTGTAGGCGGTCGGTCGGGATGTTCACAACCCGCTGTCGTCTGCGGCGATACGGTGTTCGTGGACGGTGCGTTCGTGGGCGGTGCGTTTGCGGACGGTACGTTCGTGGACGACACGCGAGCCGTGTGGGGTCACGTGAGCCGTGTGGGGTGCTGTTCGAGGTGTGGTTCGAGCTTCGACCCGCCGTAGCGTGCCTCCTCGTTCGTCCGAGTGCTGGCGAGGACTTCGACCCGACTCGGCTTCACTGGGACCGCCCCGTCGGGCGTTCGTCTCGCGTCCCGTGACTCGTCGTGACCCGTGTCCACAGTGCCCGCACGTACGTCTAAATTAGACGTACTGGAGCGGGTTATAGTTGGGCGTCATCTGATTGACCCGTTGGAGGCGCCGGCCGGTTCGCTCGTCGGCACGTGTTCGGCGCCGAGTACCGGACCGCGGACTGCCGGCCAGTGTCGGGTCGATATTCCGCGGTCTCGGTAGAGGACACTACTCCCTCGAACGGCCCCTTATCCGGCTGTAGGGGGCCCCACACACCGTCGGCCAGGTCTCACACCGTCGGTCGTCTCTTACACCGTCGGTTGAGCGCCACAGTGTCCGTCGGACCCCACATCGTCGGACGAAGGCCACGTTGGACTGTCGGGTGTCGGTCGTCGTGCGGGATTTGGTCGTCGTGCGGGATTTGGTCGTCGTGCGGGATTTGGTCGTCGTGCGGGATTCGATCTTCGTGGGATTCGATCTTCGTGGGATTCGGTCCTCGTGGGATTCGGTCCTCGTGCGGAGCTCAGCTATCGTATCCGGCCCGTGACGACGACCGACAGCGTGTCGACAGGAGCTCGGTTTTCGACCGGTATTGGCCGTGACACTCGTCGCAGACGACCGAGGCGAGCCCCGCCCTCGTGGTTATTCGGTGAGAGCCGATCTCCATCGGTCGGTCGATCTCCCGGGGGCGGATGCGCAGCGGAATCTGTTCGTTCGGCGCCGCGCTCAGGTCGCCGCGGAGCTGGATGGTGTGAAGGTCCTCCTCGCGCCACCGTTCTGACTCGACCGCCTCCGCCCACGAGGCGACCTCGGTCCACCCCGTGACGATCACCGGCGAGTTCGTCTCCGTGTCCCCGACGACGATGACGTACCGAACGCCGTCGCGAACGAGTGCGAACCGCCACCCGTCGGTTCGGTTCCAGCGGAGCTGTCCCGTCCGAATGGCGTCGCTCGCGATGGGAAGAGTGACGTATCGACCGGGCTGACGGAGTCGCCGTCGGAAGTGGTCTGTCAACGAGTACGCAGCCGGGTCACGGACGGGCGGGTCCCACGGCGTTCGATGGGTGCCGTACCCCAGCTGGCTGCTGTCGTGGCTGCTCTCTCTCGATGCCACTGTGTGGGCATACGTCCCACGGTATTATGTCGTTTGCGCCTGTTCTCTCGACGCTACTCCGAAACCTGTTCCGCGGTCACGACCCACGCGTGTGGATGACGTTCGTTTCCGTCCCGGGTGTACGTACTCCGTCACTCCTCAACGTAGGTCCTCCGTCACTCCTCAACGTAGGTCTCCCCTCCTTCGTCGTCCGCGGAGTCGCCACGCCGGTCGACCGGAAGTTCGCCACGTCGGTTGTCGCCCGTGGCTGTGCCAGGTGCCCTCTCGTCGGGTCCTCGGACCGTCGGCTGCCGATTCGCGTGCATCGACACCGGGCTTCCGGTGAACGTGTCCCTGTGTCGTGCCGGTCCGGCCCGGTCGAACGAAGGTGACGCTCGACTCCGCGGCGGACAGCGACTGAGTTCGAGACGGGAACGAGGGTCTCCAGCCCAGAGAGACACCGGGTTTCCGGTGAAACAGGACACACGTGTAGCAACCGGAGAGCCACCCGACTTCGAACAGGACGAGGCGGCGAACCCACACCGTGTTTCCGGTGAACGGCTGACTCGAACGGGGTTGGGTTTAGATGGAGACCGATTCGGAGAGAGCCCAGTCCGGCCGCGCCCTATCCCGAGTATGCCTACAGACCTTCTCTAACTCGAATTGCCACGCGTTTGGGTAGGCCCACACCTCGTTTCCGGTGGACGTCCGGAAGCGAGACGTGCGTCCCCAGGTGGCCTACCAATCCTTCCGCTCCGGCGTCGCCGCAAGTACCCACTCCGGCCGCCACAGGGGAGAACACTGATACCGACCGATTGCGACTTGCCCGGCACCGGTTCGGTACTGGTTCTCGACGGTGAACTCGACCGCGTCGGCGGCCGACTAACACGCTGGTCGAAGGTCGTAACCGGCGTGGTCCGAGACGATTGCCGAGTGCCGGAGAGAGACACCAGGTTTCCGGTGAACAGTCTCGGTGTTGGGGGGCAAATCGCCTCGGCCGCGACCGGCGAAACTCACGGATCCGTGAAATTCAAAGAAGTTAAGTAGAATCTCTGAGAAAATTCCGCCAAGCCAGTCGCAAACGAACATATGGATAGTCGCAATAAGTCCGCAGACGAAGTGACCCTCTCATTCAAACAGTAGTTCAGTGCGAGACGGATTCGCTTTTTCAACTTGTTCGTGACGTGTGAGGGCCTGCTTGGATACGTAGACGGGATAGGAACACGGAGACCACACTTCGTCGTCTGCCTGTCCTGCGGTCCGACTGTCTCGTGATCCGAGTTGCCAGTCGATAGCGCAAGTTGTCGCCGACAGTCTGAGTTGTCGCCGATGGTCTAAGTTGTCGGCTAGTAATCCAAGTTGTCTGGCGATCATCCGGGGTGACAGCCGACGGCTCGAGTCGTCGGCTGAACCGGAACTCGTCTCACGCTCCACCGGACGGTTGTGGTCTCGAGTGACGAGGACCGTTGTGGTCCCGAGTGACGAGAGACCTCGAAGGACCGTGATTCTCCACACCACGTTTCCGGTGAAACCACCCGAGATGTGTCGAATCTACCTGGCATCTCCACGTTCGACCGCGTAACCCCGCCGTTTCTCCGGTTCGGAGGAGAAACTAGCTCGATCGCTGAACCGAATCCCCCGGTTTCGTCTCCACCCTACCCTTCCCACCCACCGTTCACCGGAAACCCGGTGTGTGTCTCCTCCGCCGAGAAAGGGTAAGACATTTCACCGGAAACGCGGTGTGGCATGGTATGCTCGACACTGGGGACGACCTCTTCACGCGGGAGGACCCCATCTTCGCGAACAAAGAACTCCTGGAGATCAGCCACCTCCCGGGGGAGGGGCGAATCGTGGGCCGAGACGACGAGATATCACAGCTCGCCAACGCGGTCAACCCCGCCATCTTCGGACAGAGTCCCAGCAACGTACTCATCTACGGGAAGACCGGGACCGGGAAGTCGCTGTGTGCGAAGTACGTCTCGAAGCGCCTCGTCGAGACCGCAGCGGGCGAGGGTGTCGAGGCCGCCTTCGCCTACGTCGACTGCGCACAGGACACCACCGAGACACAGGCAGTCCAGACCATCGCCGAGGGGGTCAACGACCCCGACGAGACCGGCATTCGTGTGCCCGACAAGGGACTCAGCACGTCGACGTACTACAAGCGGCTCTGGCGCATCCTCGACGCACGATTCGATGTCGTCCTCATCCTCCTCGACGAGATCGACAAACTCGACGACGACGACATTCTCATGCAGCTCTCCCGGGCCGGAGAGGCGGGAAAAATCGAGCGCTCCAAGCTGGGCGTCATCGGCATCAGCAACAAGATTCAGTACAAGGACCGCATGGACGAGCGCGTGAAGTCGAGCCTCTGTGAGCGCGAGTTCGTCTTCCCGCCGTACGACGCGAACCAGCTCCGCGACATCATGGAGGCCCGTAGCGACGCCTTCCGCGAGGGCGTGCTCGACCCCTCTACCATCCCGCGCGCGGCCGCACTCGCGGCCCGCGAGCACGGCGACGCCCGGAAGGCGATCGACATCCTCCGGTACGCGGGCGAGATTGCCCAGTCCACCGGCGTCCCGACGGTGCGAGAGGAGTTCGTCACTCAGGCACGAGAGCGAGCCGAGACCGACCGCTTCCGCGAACTCATCCGCGGGTCGACACCACACTCGCGGTACGTCCTCCAGGCGCTCGCCCTGCTCTCGCTGTCGAACCAACGCCAGGACGGGTTCCGGACCAGCCGCGTGTACGAAATCTACGAGAACATCTGCCGACAGGAGGGGTCGGACAGTCTCTCGCTCCGTCGGGTCCGCGACCTGCTCAAGGAACACGCGTTCCTCGACATCATCGAGCAGTCGAAGCACAGCGGCGGCAGTGCCGAAGGGAGCTACACGAAACACCGCCTGCTCGAGGACCCGGAAGTGGTGAAAGAGGTACTGACCGAGAACATCGACGGCTGAGGCGACCGTCCACCGCTCGACACCGGCTAGCCGTCGCACCGAGAGCAGCGATTGGAGGGCGTTGCGTCGGGGGACCGGTCCGCGTGCTCGCTGCAGTTGCGGCGAAGCGTTCTACCGACTTATATTTTTCACTCTAATGCGTGATTGAAAACATCACGTGTTGCAGGGGCCATCACAGCTGCGAGCCACAGGAACGGTCCCGGTTCCGGCGGACGAGAGGACGACCTGACGCATACGATGACGCAGACGAGGGTGAGAGCGAACAGAGCCACGACGGTCGACCGCCGTCACTCGGAAGCGCCGCCACTCGTCGGCTCGGCGTCGGTCGCGTCGGTCGCGACTGTCGCGAGGACGCGACTCCGGTCACGCTCCTCGGCGTAGAGGTCGCTCACCCACTCGACGAACGCCTCCTCGTCGCCGTCGAGCGAAGCCACCATCGTCCCCTCGTCGTAGACGCAGACGAACGCGTGACCGTCCGCGATCATCAGTCCACAGCCCGGTGAGTCGGACGAGACGAGAAGCGTGAACTTCTCCAGCTCGAACGCCTCGCCCAACGCGTCGGCGTACTGGGTCTCCGAGACGTGGAGGACCGACTCGTCGATGACAAGTTCCGCGTCGGTCTCCGGTGTGAGCGCGGCGCCGGCAGCCTCATTGAACAGCGGGCTGACCACGGGCGTAACGCCACGGAATCGTTCGAGCCCGCCGTCCCCAAGAGTCGCGCGGAACCGGCCGATGGGTGCGTGAGGGTTCTCTGGCGTGGCGGTCTCGAGTCTGACTGCGGAGAGGAACTCGGGCGGCAAGTCGCGGAACGCCGCCGGTGCGTGCCGTAGGAAGGGCCGGACGCGATTCGTTCCGTCGACGGTCGTCTCCAACCGGTCGTACTGTTCGATGACCATTCCTCCGGCCACGGTGAGCCGGTACTCGCCGTCGTCGCGCGCGACCCATCCCCGCTCGACGAACCCGGAGAGGCTCCGATGTGCGGTCTCGCGCGCACACGAGCACGCCGACGCGAGTTCCGAGGGGCCTCGCGGCTCGTCACGCAGCGCTCTGAGGATGTCGACGCGGTTGTCGGAGCCGACCAGGTACGCGATATCGTGACGTGCACTCATCGTCCGTGGGCCTCCGCCGGCTCGACTGCTACTCCGAACATCTCCGTTCAGCAGGTGCGCTCAGCCCAGGAGGCCGAGGTTCTCGATGCGTTCGACGATACGTTCGACAGCGGTGGCGGCGTCGTCGGTCCGCTTCCCACCAGTGATGACGATCTTCCCGGAGCCGAACAGGAGGATGACGACCTCGGGCTCGTCCATTCGGTAGACGAGTCCGGGGAACTGCTCGGGTTCGTACTCGACGTCCTCGAGACCGAGGCCGATGGCGAGGGCGTTGAGGTTCAGGTTGTGACCGAGGTCGGCGCTGGAGACGATGTTCTGGACGGTAATCTCCGGGTCGTCCTCGACGGGGATGCTGAGTCCGCGGAGTTTCTCGAAGATGATGCCGAGCGCGTCGTGCACGTCGTCGATGCTCTTCGCGCCCGTGCAGACGATCTTCCCCGAGCGAAAGATGAGTGCGGCCGCCTTCGGCTGCTGCGTTCGGTACACCAGCCCGGGGAAGTTGTCCGGGTTGAAGTCCGCACCCGGCAAGTCCTCCGCCAGCGCCTCCAGGTCGAGTTCCTGGCCGATGCCGGTCGATGCGACGACGTTCTGTATCTCGATGGAGTCTGCCGGTGACGTCATTATATACCCGTCCTCGCTCCTGTCTTATAAAGGGATGGCTTATAAAGTATCTCCCTCACACGGGAGGGCTTTCGTTCGACGCTGCCGATTCGCGATTCGCACATCAACAGGACCGGCCTGCGGCCCCCGTGTACCGAGCGTTCAGCACTACCGAGTTGTCTACCATCCTCGCCCCGGTACACTCCGCCCGTATCCTGCTTACCACGGCATCCCTTCTTCTACACCAACGCCACATAGCACCATCCACACGCGAGCACACGCACGCGATAACCAAAGTAACAGACTGTCAGATTGCGTACGTGGGGACCACAACGACCCATAGGACAAGATTGAGGACGCTGACCTGAGGATGTCGACGACTGTGGCGAGGTCGACGTCGGCGTACTCACCGCGATTGCGTTCTACCCACCGACCAGCGAGCCGCTACGAAAGCTTCCAAGCGGGTCTCTCTCTGGGCCGCCGCTCTGTTCAGGCGGTGAGATGCTCTTCGACCGGCGACGATTCCGGTTGTGGGAAATTCGCGTGTCAACGGATGTCTTCCATAATTCTGTAACAATCGGGGCGAATCACTACTACTAAGTACTACCCTCGACTTAGTAGTAGATGCGTAAGACACAGCGTGATGGTGGCCCGCTCAACACGGGCCGCACTCACGGACCTACGCGGCATCCGCCTCTGGCGGACTGTCGTACGCCCGGGACGATTCCAGTGGGTTTATACCCGTGGAACGTTTCGGTTTAGGTCCGAAGGAGATGAGGATTCCGCCCCTGCGGTCAGGCCGTACAGACGGAATCTGATGTGAGCCACGATGGTTCGGTGACACCCGGTCGGTCCTGGTGTCCCGA
>NZ_JAODIW010000007.1 GCF_026586625.1 Halobium salinum
GCTGATTTCTGGCATAGAGCACCAAGAAATCACGTCGCCTCACTTTTCACGCTTAACTAAACACGACCGGCAGAGGTATAATCAGGTTCAAAGCGAGTACGGTGTTTTCGAAGGGAATACCGTGCTACTTGTGTGGGAGTCCAATACGGGTGAGGAGACGTATCTCGATGGACTGGTAACGGCGATTGGATCATCGTCTATTACTATCGACCCTGCTTTCGGTGCGGTTGACTTCAGTGACGTCAACCTTGGTGGAATCGATGAGTGCTCTCTTCGTGTGATAACGAAAGGGATCGCCGAAAAACGAGAGTACGAAGCATTTGAGTCGATTGCGGCCAACCACCGTGATCTTCTCGCTGGGAACCGCGAGATCTCGTTCTGCTCACCTCTACGGGAAAAGTTCGAGCCGTTCCTCAACTTGAACACGTATCAAGAACGCGCCGCTGTGGACGCACTACGAACGGATGACGTCTTTTGTATTCATGGCCCACCGGGGACGGGGAAAACACGGACGCTTGTCACGGTTGTCGCTCATGCAGTGAAGCAGGGCCAACGAGTGCTTGTCTGCGCTCATTCTAACCAGGCAGTCGATAACATCGTAGCCGGGGAAAGCACTGAGAACGAAATTGATCGGGCGTCGCTCCACAACGTGGTAGAGGAATTTGACGATCTCGATGTATCGATGGCTCGAATCGGAAGTTCAAGGCGAGATGTCAATAGCTTCGTAGGCAGGCGGTATTTCCAACAGTCAAACCAGTTGAATGGGAACCTTGGTGATACTGATATCATTGCTTCAACGACCAATACTGCTGCGACGCTCGAAAACCAGAGCGAGATCGCATTCGACTTGGTGGTGATTGACGAAGCGACGCAAGCTTCAGGGCCTGCAACGGCAGTTCCATTCGGTCGGGGACGCCGACTAGACGAGGATGAGGAGTACCCCCGTCCATATGGTCTCCGGACCGTGCTTGCGGGTGATCACAAACAACTCCCACCATTTGTGTCTGACCCTGAGATGCGAGATCAAGAGCTACACACGTCGCTTTTCGAGCACCTCTTGAACGTATACGGGGACGACCTCGCGCAGACCCTCCATCGGCAATACCGTATGCATGAGGACATTGCAGCGTTCGCCAGTCAGGAGTTCTACGACGGGAACCTCGAACATGGAGAAGCAAATCGGGCCGAGACCATTGATGGGCTCACACCGCTGCTTGGGATCGATGATTCTGGCGATGAGCAACAGGACGATTATTCCTACTACAACCCTACAGAAGCACAATACGTGGTTGCGCAAGTGAACAAGGCGCTTCAACATGGTGTGGCTCCATCAGATGTCGGGGTGATTACTGGGTATAGCGCGCAACGGGATTACATTCGTAGTCAAATTCGGACGGAACTTGATAGCGAAGTCGGGAACGGTGTTGACGTCGAAACCATTGACAAGTTCCAGGGTGGTCAGCGAGAAGTGATTATCGTGTCGTTTGTCCGGTCGAATGCAAGCAACGATTCTGGATTCCTTGAATCACCTCGGGATGATGGCCGCAAACGGCTGAACGTTGCCCTCACTCGTGCGAAAAAGCGACTTGTGGTGATCGGTGATTGGGACACGCTCTCGAACACCGCAGCGTTTCGAGACGAGGAAGACAGTTGTGCGGACACATTCGCCCGTCTTAGTGAGTACCTTATCGAAAAGGACGTGCTGGTATCGAGATCACGTTGATCTCTCAGCGCCCATAGTCCGCCAACCAGGGGGAGAAAGTATATACGAGCACATTTTGTCGTTCGATTTGATGGGAGATATCCTGACAGAAGCGCAAATTCAGCTCGAAGACGCGTACGAAGCGTTCGAGAACGTCCAATCCGTCCACCAAGTCGTGTATGCATCGCAGGATACCATGTCGGCGCTCTTGTACTTACAACTCGTCGCAGCCCATCACGACGAGAAGCTGAAAGCAGACGTGACTGAACTCAGTCAAAACCTCATCAGTAACATTTCAGCGCTAACAAACACCGAGATCGGCAACCACGGCGAGCTAGAGAATCCGACCGCTGTTGACGACGTCCGGTTGACAATCGACGAGGCTCGCAGTGTGGCGTGGGAACTTCGAGACTACCGCGATGACCCCGACTTCGATCTAGAAGAGATACGAAACTGGACCACGGCTGACGAACGCTTCCAAGCAATCGGCCGGGCGATGTACCGCCACCCAGAAATTACCAAAAGCACATTGGAAGAATTATTCCGCTTAGAGTCCGATCTAGAACCGCCGTTCGGCCGTATTCAAACGGATTGACCGCATTCCAATACTCTCGAAAAGGTTGTCTCGGCAGACAAATACCACATGTGCGGGAATCGTGACCGACTGGAGGCTGTATTAGGGATTCACGTCGTCTTCATCAAGGATGAATCCGCCAATCCCTCGCTCCCTACCGATTAGGCGTCTTTTTCGCAGCCAGTCGGCCATGATGATGATTTGTAGCTACGAATCCTCCGAATCTGTGGCCTCAGCCCACCCGGCATTTTGTATAGCCACATACAGTTCATAAAATAGAATATCGCCGTTATAGCCTGTGTACCCTTCGATATAGGAAGAATTTAAGAATTTAGAATTACTGTGTATTATCCCAGTTGTACACAGTAGATTTACGTGGGTCGCCGCCGTCGGTCGAGCACGAACCATGGAACCCGACGAGGGCGACGCTACACCCGGGGGAACACCGGTCGAGACGGCCATCCAGCAGTACCTCGACAGTGTCGAGGCTGGTAACTCCAGGAAGAACTTCGCGTCGACCCTCGCGACGTGGCGAGCCTGGCTGCGCGAGGAGCGCGGTGTGACGGACCTCGAGGACCTGGACGTCCTCGACTGCCGCCGATACGCGCGTCATCTCAAAAAGCAGGCCCGCGACGGCGATTTGAAAGCGAGTACCGCGACCACCTACTACGCGTACGTCCGCGCGTTCCTCACGTTCTGCGTCGCCGACGAGCTCCTCGATACGAATCCGGCCAAAGCGAAGCGTGCCACCGACGAGCTCCCCGAGGATCTCGGTGACGCCGACCGGCAGTTCTGGCGGCAAAAGGAGCGGCGGGCGATCACGCGCTACGTCGACGAACGCGTCGACCACGCCCTTGACGAGGAAGCGGACGTGAGTCGTGAGCGGGCCTTTCGCGACCGGGCAATCGTCTATCTCCTGGGACTCTCTGGTGTTCGCGGTGCGGAGGTATTCGCTGAACCCTCCGACGACAAGCGCGACGGCATCACCTGGGGAGACGTCCAACTCGACTCCGGTGCCGTCCGCGTCCTCGGGAAGTCACGAGAGTACGAGTACGCACAGCTTCCCGAGCGGGCCGCCACGGCATTAGAGCGGTACAGGACTGTCCTCGATCCACCGACCGACGAGTGGCCGGTCTTTCCCAGCGGCCACGTCCCGTCGAAATATCGCGCCGTTCGCGAACAGCTGACCCACGAGGGAGTTTCGGACGAGGAGATCGAAACTATTCTCGAGCGCAGCGATATCGAGACGGTACTCCGAGAACATGAGGTCATCCCACCAGCGCTCTCGACGAACGGTGCTCGCAACCTGATGAAGCGGCTGTGTGATGACGCTGACCTCGACGTCGACGGTGACTACCTGAAGCCACACGGTGCCCGTCGAGGGCTTGGTCACGAGCTCTACGCGAGCGGCCACGCCGAACTTGCCCAATCAGCACTCCGACACGCGAGCATCGAGACAACCCACGAATCGTACTCCGATATCCAAGCAGCAGAGACCGCGAAGCAAGTCGACGATCTCCTCAAGGACTGAATTAACCAACACTAATCCAATTGTATGGAGACTGTTGGTTAAAGCAGAGGGGAACTCCCCTGACCATGTATTAATCCTAATATTAAGATTAATTCTAGAATCAACCGGTCAGCTGTAGTGACTCAGCTATCATTGGTTAGGATGGAAGCATGAGAACTCCCAGGCTTTGTTGAGCACTTGAGGTCTGATAGGTTTCAGGAGCCGTGCTGAACGTAGAGCGCGTATCGTGTATTCGAGATTGATCTGTTGTGTGAGAGCGTGATCCGACTGAACAGCTTCATCCGCTGTGAGTCCGATTTAGCGAGTTCTAGAGTTTCTGCTCGGTGTCAATCAACTGCTTGAGAGAGTTTTGACTGCCTCCGGTAACGAGACACGAACGATACCGCGTATTGATTAGGTATTGAGAGCGGATTTAGATTGAGGGATTGCAGTCATCAACAAGATGAGTCCGGAGATCTGTCGCTATCGTATTGCCGCAGAGAGGACAGCTTTGCTTGACGTTGATTCGAATTTGGTTTGTCAGGAATTGGAATCGCAGCGTATGTTCTGTAAACCAGAATCCTGGTTCCCCGATTTCGTAGTGTAACACCAGTTTCGGTGGCGTAGGGCCATCCGCTCCGAGATCCAGCTGCTCGAGGATCTCTTCCACCTTGGAGGAGTGATCGCTGAGAGCCTCGACTAAGTCCTCGTATCCTCCTTCGTATCCTCTGGCCACCACTTGGAGATCCTTTCCTGGGTCACCCCATTCCTCTTCGAACTGTTCTGTGTGCTCGTCCTCGTAAAACTCGATATCAGGGATTAGTTCGCCCTGTATCTGGCAGACAGGTTCAGACTGGAGTGTGCGGCCGTCTAAGGTGACTAAATCGACGTGGACAGTAGTCCAGTGATTCTTTTCACCAACTGTTTTCAGCTCTTCTACAGCGGCTACAGCATCGTCTTGTTCCAGATCTGATTCGATGCACTCGTTGATGATGTCTCCTTGTTCCTTCGCAACGTTCAGAGGAATCGGGATTCGCTCGCCGCTGATCTGTTGCAGCCAATACAGCTGTTTCAACTCCTCCCACTCCAGGAAGTAGTCCAGTTCCTCCGGGATGTCGAAGTTCTCTGGGGTTCCGGTGTCGATCTCTTGATTCGCCTGTTCGTCAACGATGATAATTCGGTCAATTCCTTCGCCGTTCAGTTCTAACTCCTGGAGATTGAGGTATTCGAAGTACTGGTCGACGTCGAGTTCGTCGACGATGAAGTTGAAGTTGACACCGAGTAACGGTTGCGGGGTAAGACCGACGACTCCGCGTTGTAGCGTTGTAACCTCCAGAGGGTACTCTTCCGAGGTTTCCTCATCGTATTGGGTCTTGATGTAGAGGGTGCGATGATCTAGTTCGATCCTGCCCGGAAATTTCACTTCCTGTGGCTGCTGTAGTTCTTCCAGTTCCTCGATTTTGGGGAGGATGATGACTCCGCTCTTGCTTGTGGCTGTAATCCACTCCTGTTCATCCTCATCATCGGCTTCCTCGAACCGGAAGAAGGAGAGGTCGATTTCCTCGCCAGAGGTTTCTGCCCGGGAAACCTTCTTGAGGTAGCTGAACACTCGGTGTGTCTTCCCAGCGATTTTCAGCGAGTGGTCAATGAGGTAGTCGATAGGGACACCGGCGAGGAATGGCTTCCAGTCCTGGGTTCTGCATAAGAACAGTACGAAGTTCAGATCAACTTCGAGTTCCGTGTCTTTCTCATTTTCCCGGGAGATCTTGAATCCGTTCTCCAATTGAGGTAAGGCCCTGTTCCCGTGCTTTACCGCGTTGTAGATATCGTGGAAGTACAGATAGAACTCGCCTATGCGTCGAATATTGGCGTCTAAGACTTCGATGGACTGGTCGATTGCCTCCCGCAACTCTTCTTCAGAAACTTCTTCTCCAACTTCGTCGATGAAGGCGTAGCCAAACAGTGACTCCAGGACGGCTTCATAGTCTTCGTCGATTCCCTGGTTCTGCAGGTATTCGTCTTCTTCTCCATCCTGGAGGCTTTCGAAGAAGCGGTGGAGGTGTTTGGGTCGGATTTCAACGAGATGGTCGACGAGGTTCTCTTTGCCTTTGATGTAGGAGAGTAGGTAGATTCCGAAGGCTTCGACGTACTGTATGGTGGATTGGAAGACTTCGACTTGGGCGTGGGTTTTGATTTTCTCTTCCTTGCCGTCCGCGTCGATTTGTATTCCTGATTTTGTTTTCTCGTAGGCGTCTTGGATGTAGTAGTAGAGGATGTCCTCATCGTGGATCGTGTCGATGAACTCTCCTGCAGTACGTTCTTCAGACCCGGATGAAAATTCCAGGCCGTCAAGAGAGTCTTCTGTCATTAAGTTGGTTCAGTTGTTCACTGCATATAGTCCTACGCTCAGCAATAATTCGAGGCGCTCGCTTGCGGGGTCTCTGACTTGTACAGTGAAGGGAAGACGCGTTTAGTTGTCTCGCTGTACTTAGCAATTCAGCCGTCTCACTCTGGGTACTCCGCTGCAAGATACACCCTCTGTATCTCGCACGGGGGTTGTATCAGCTATTGAGGGCTTCAATAGAGCCAACTCCCAATACAGTACTTGTGCCTATGAGTTCCTCAGAAGAGTTTAATATTAAGATTAGAGTTGAGGGCAACGGCCCATTCGTAGTCTCACAGCAAGGCACCAGGATAGCGGTAGCTTAGAGCTACCATGGTAGCTCAGAGAGAACATTCATCCCGGAAGACACCATGATACCACCTCGATGAAAAGGCGCTCGCAGCCATTCACCATCGCTTCCAACAGTCGCAGCGACGGATATGGCGTTCGAAGTACCAGCCAACCTGGAGGCAGCGAGAAAGTGCTCTCCTCGAAACCACCTGACGAACCCTAGGAAGCCTCAGCCGCTTCCATATTCGGTTCGTCGAATTCGAGGGGCTCTCTGACGGCTTCGGGAAGCGTCGGTCGCGGTGCGTCCTCGTGGCGCTGCACCCGCTCGGATTTTTTCGTCTCCTCGTAGACCGCGCGGGCAATCGGGACGCCCCGCAGGAAATTATGCTCGTAGAGAATCTCAACCCCGCGCTCGGTTGGTCCCCAGAACTTTGACGGAAGGTCTCGCGTCGACACGTTGGGTTCGTGCACGTAGACGTCAAGGATTCCTGCTTCTTGGAGCGTCTCAAGCTGGTCGAGGATGGCCGCCTCGTTCTTCGGGATCATATAGTCGAGCTCGGCCAACGACGCGAGGTGTGCTGGGTGACCGAGGATTAACTGCAAGATGAGGTGGCGCGTCTCCTGGGAGAGCAGCTCACGCATCCGCTGCTGCTCTGCGAAGGGGTCCTCGAACCCTTCCGGGGCCGTGTCGCTCATACTATAGAGTAGTGGGCTCGACTGCATAACGGTTTGGGTTGAACAAGTCAATAGAATCGTCGAAGTACTGAGTCAGTTAGAAACGTCTTTTACCCAGCCAGTACTGTTCCCGCGTATGAGTGCTCCATCCGTTCCCCCGAACTCGGGCGAGATTATGAAGGCTGTACAGCAGGCCTTACGTGGGCTCGACGTTGGATCGACGGAGGCCGTTCGAATCCTCTCGTGGGCAAACAGTGAGACACCAGCAATTTACGACCGTGATCAAACCGCGTATCTCGTCCTCGGGAGCTACCGTGATCCGTATCTCCGCCGAGTACGGGCAGTCAGCGATCGGCTAAACCGCCGATACGGAACGTATGCCTTCCTCATCGGAGACCTCTCAGACATCGATCTTCCGCGTCTTCCGGAGTTCCGGGTGAAGTTCCATATCACGGCGACACTCTGTGATTACGTGGCTGCCGTGTTCGAGCAAGACGCGGGCGGGGAGATCAACGAACTCGGCAAACTGGGCGAAACCGAGTACTTCGAAAAGGCGTACGCCTTCCCGCGTGCCTACCAGTGGGAAACGGAGGATCGCCTCACCGACGAACGTGACGTAGTCGCTGCTGCTGCGCAGATCAAAGCTGCCACCGACATCGATGACGAGACAAAGATTGCAGAACTCGAGGCCCTCGTCGAACGAGCAAACCAAACTGGGATCGACATCTCGGTCGATGCGGTGAGGACCACGCTTAAGGAACACGATATCGAGGTTCCGTCGTACAGCTGGGTCCATCTGAACGACTTCCGTCTCTTCGAACTTCACGGGCGATGTTATCCCTGGACGACTGAGGAAGAGCTACTCGACGCTACAGATGATCTTCCGGGGTCACCGAGACCGGGGTGGGAACAGCGGTAAAATTAGTTTAAGATTAATCCTAACCTTAAGAAAGGGTCTTCCGTTGTTGTTCGACATCAGTGTGTCCAATCGAAAGCCCTCTTGTCCGAGAGAAATGCCGAAGTCCCCACTGATTCGAATAGGTCTCCATTGAAACGGCGCTGTCTGTGATCGGGACTAGAACTGCCATTAATCTTAACTCTAAGATTAAACTCGGTACACACCTGTTATCGAGAGGCGTAAGCGATAAATTCCTTTCCACTATTCGACTTAACGGGAGCTGCCTAACGGAGGCGTAGTTTGGGGTGATTCCACATCGGATACCGCCTTTACGACATCGACCAGATCGTCCCGAGAGAGGGGGTCAATCTCTTCGCGGACTCCGTCGACTGTATAGAGAATCGACGCCGAAATCTCACGCTCAGGATACAGCTCCCGAAGCACGTGATAGTAGACACTGAGTTGTTTCCGATACTCGGCTTCCGCGTGCCGACCACGGTCGGTCTTGTAGTCGACCACTTCGATGCGGTCGCCTCGAACGTGAACGAGATCGATAATCCCGGAGATCATCACACGAGTCCCGTCGACGTCCAGCGGAAGGTAGGCGTCCTCCTCGACGAGCAGGTCGCCCGACAGGCCGTCGAGAAACGACATCACGTGCTGTTTGTCGTCCCATCCGGGGTCGTCCCGATTCAGTTCTACATCATCGCCGCGCGCGTACGCTTCCGCAAAGTCGTGGACGTCGGTACCGAACGCCTTCCCCATACCTTCGTCGACGTCCTCGAAAACATCCTCACGCATCAGCGAGTGTGGTGAGTGTCCGACCGGTCCCTCCGGTGTCGGTACCGTGATCAGCAACTCCGTCTGCTCGGTTTCGTCTACGGTGTCCGCATCAGGTTCAGTGTCCCACGCTTCGATTTCGACCGGGAGTTCTTCGAGGAACGTGTTTGGGTCCTCCCCGGCCGAGAAGATCACGTGGCTCTCGGCGCGCGTAATCGCCACGTAGAGCAGTCGGCGCTCCTCGTCGTACTCCCTGGGCAAACACCGGCGGAGGATGTCAGTCCGCCAGTCATCGTACACGTGAGGGAGGCCATCAACCTCGGCGTAGCGTTTCCGCTGTCGGAGTCCGGCCGGATCCTGGAACGTGATCGTTCCACTCCCGCCGCCCGATGGCGGGAATCGCCCACTGTTCATGTTCGCGAGTACGACGATCGGATGTTCGAGCCCCTTCGCTGCGTGAATCGTCTGGACCGTCACCGAGTTCGCACCGGCGTTCGCGTGAACATCGTGGGTACTGCCCGCTTCGATGCCGCGCTCGATGAACCGGATAAGGTCTCCCCGAGTCAGTGTCGTCGCGGTGTGTACCGACTGAATCGTGTGGAGGACGACGTCGGCCGTCGCACCGTCATCCCCGTACCGCGAAAAGACGCGTTCAGCCACGCCGCCGAGCGTCTCCAGTTCTGCCAGCTTCTCGCGGAACGAGCGCATGTTCTCGGGATACGCCTCAGTCTCCAGGACGTGCTTGATCTCATCGAGTGTGTAGCCTGCTTCCTCGAGGACGACCGCCCAGCCGCGGTCGGTGTCGGATTCGAGGATGCGGAGCCACGCCAGCAATAACTTCGCCTGGGGCGTGCGGAACAGTTCGATCCCGCCCTCGTACGCCATCGGCAGCCCGTACTCCTTGGCGGTCTGCAGCAGGTCGCGGCCGAACTCTCGTGTTCGCGTGAGAACTGCGACGTCTCGATACTCGGGCGTCCGAAGCGACCCGTCATCGGCCTCAACCCGGTAGGCGTCGTTGCCGACGATCTCCTGTATCTTCGCGACCACCGACTCGTGTTCCTCCGGGCTCGCGATCGCTTCGATCTGGGTGTTCTCGTGTTCGGTGTTGGTCGAGAGTGAGACGATTCGATCCTGGATGGCCTCGACATCGACGTTGTCCCGGTTCGCCGCCGGAACAAGTAGCCCGTGCTCCGAGAAGTCAAGGATCTCCTGGGTGGAGCGGTAGTTCTCGATAAGCTCGATGGTATGAATCGGCCGAGTGTCGAAGGTGACCCGTTCGTGGTCGGCATTCAGTTCGTCGACGAACCGATTGAGCCGGTCCTCGAAGGCAGTGATGTTCTCGACTTCGGCGTACTGGAAGCCGTAGATGCTCTGCTTCCAGTCGCCGACGACACAGAGGTTGTTCGTGCCCGCGAGTAGCAGCGTCAGCTTGAACTGGATCTCGCTGGAGTCCTGGAACTCGTCAACCATCGCGTAGTCGAACGCAATGGACTCACGAAGCGCGTGGTCCTCACAGAGCAGGACGAACGCGAACAGTTGGAGGAAGCCGAAGTTGAGGTAGTTCCGGCCGAGCGCGAATTCGAGGTACTCGTAGTAGACATCGTGAACGAATGCCTTGAGTCTCTCGCGGTCAGCATCGAACACCATCCGAGCGACAGCATCGGGGACGCGTTTCGTGCCCTGCCCGCGAATCTCGGCCTTCTCAGGGGCGTCTGGCAGGTAGCATTTGTTCTTCCCGTAGCGGTTGAGCTTCGAGCGAAGCCGTGACTGCTTGCTCCCGCCATTCTGTGGCTTATTTACCTCGTCGAACAGCGATTTGAACGCCTCGAAATCCCCGTCGAGATACCGTTCGCCGTTTCGATACCAGCCGTCGGCTGTCGGGAACACGCCCTTCGAGGCGAGTTGCGAGACGAGTCCGAGGAGTTCGGTCGGGTCGGAGACGATGCGGAAGTAGTCATCGTACTCGGGGTGGTCGTCGCTGAACCGGTCGATGAACTCCTCGAACAAGGCTTTCTCGACGAGGTCATCCTCGACGATCCGCGTCGAGCCCGTGATGCGGTCGTCGAGCCCGAGGTGCGTCGGCGCAGCATAGCCGTGCTCCTGGAGGAGATCGTGGCAGAGCGAGTGGAACGTCTGAATCGGCGCATCAGCGAGATCGCGCATCCCGTACTCGCAGTGGCCGACGATCCGGTCTTTCATCTCGGTTGCAGCGTTGTTCGTGAACGTCACCAGCAGCACGTCCTCGGGGGCGACGTCGTCCTCGTCGACGATGTTCGCATAGCGGCGCGTGATGGTGAACGTCTTCCCCGTGCCTGCGCCAGCGTCAACGAGGTATAAGCCGTCGGTGCTGTCGATGAGGTCCTGCTGTTGAGGGTTGGGATCAGTTTCAGTCATGGTCAAGAAGGAGGTCGCGGTTGTCGACGCGACGGTAGTTCGGTTCACCGGCGAGCCCGTTCACAGGGAAGCGTTCTTCGCCAGCGCGTCGCTGATTCAGTTCTGTCATGCGCTCGGTGACGAACGTCTCGAAGGCATTGAGGTCCTCTTCGAAGTAGTTCTGACTCCGAACTCGTGCCAGCTGATGAAGCAGCTGTTTACAGCCCGACGAGACGTATTTGTACTCACCGACACACGCCTGCAGTCGGGTTTGCATCGCCTGCCCGAACTCGGAGTCGATGAGTTCGTCACTATCGCGTGTCGCCGGTAGTGGGGCCGTCTCGAACGCGGCTTGGTAATCAGCGTACGCAATCTTCGAGAGCGTCTTCTGGCAGTTCTTTGCCCCGTCATCGCGGAGCGCCTCGAACGTCGCTCGCGACCGGGCGTGCTCCTCGAACTGGGTCGGATGATACTCAATGGTCGTCAGCGTCTCCTCTAAGTCCGCCTCGCCGGCGACGACGTCGTCGAGCGTCTCGAGAAAGTGGAAGAACGTGAACTGTAGGCGCTCGCCTGGGTGCTCGCTCCGACGGTGGGCGAGATAGAGAAGTGCCTGGAAGTTCGGCGTATCGCTCGGTGGATCGAGCGCGGAGTTCTTGACGACGCGAGATGCCCGTTTCCGACTCCCACTCTTGTAATCGAGGAGGTGAGTCGGTCCATGAACAAGGTCGATCTTGCCTTTCAGTCCGAGGTCTTCGTTCTCGAACCAGCGCTCCGTGAACGGCGAGTCGACTTCCCTGTCAAAATGGGCCGCGAAGAAATTCTGCCCCCACCCACTGTTCGGAGTGAGCAGGTCGTCACCCTCCGGGGTGCGTTCGTCGAGCAGCTCGACGATGGTTTCGAGGCCGACCCAGTACTTGGTACGGCGCGTTGGACGGTCGACGCGCCGCACGAACGGACCCGCCTCCTCGAGCATTACGTCTACGAGGTCTTCGATGGTCTCCTCGTCGATCAGGTCGGGATGGTTGACGTAGAACTCGGCGAAGTCGTGGAAGAGATTCCCCTCCTTGAAGTAGTCCTTATCGGGGCCATCGACAAGCCGACTGAAGAGGTAGTCACGCGGGCTGTTGACGTACGTACTCAGACTGGACTGGCTGACGGTGTCGATTTGCGTCGGTGAGACGTCGAGTGATTCCTTCTCGAACCCATCCTGGGCCGCACTGAAGGTCCGTCCGTGAGTCACCGTATCGAGATCGCTGAACCGTTCGAAGTCATCATCGAGGAGGTCCTCGAAGTAGAGACACGGCGTTGCGGGTGAGCCGCCGATCGTGTCCTGAACGAGGTAGTACTGTTCGACGCCGTTCTGGAGGAGGAGCTGAAACTGCGTCAGGTTCCGACTGAATTCAGCGTCACGGTCGACCCATGGACGACGTGGTGGAGAGTGAGTCCACGCTTCGTCGAGGCCGAGGTAGAATACGACGGGGCGGTCCACGTAGGCTGCTGACTTTGCGTCGGCCAGGAGAACTCCTTCGTCTTCGCGGTCGACGGGGACTTCGTAGCTCTGGAGATAGTATTCGAGCCGATCTATGCCCTGTCTAGTGACGTCGACGGTAGCGATTCCGAGCGCATCGAGTTCAACTCGGAACGCATCGAGGCTGATCCCGGCCTGTCGTTCGTATGCAGTAAGTGCTCCAGCGAACGTTGTCTCGCCGATTTCCGCGCTGAACTCCTGGAACCACGTGAGACTGTCCGCGTCGACATCCTGTAGCCGTTTGTCGTCGTGTTCAACGTCGACATCGATACCGAGGTTGGAGAGGACTGAACGAATTGTCTTCACACGCGTCTCTGTCCCGCGAGTAGCGGCGCGAAGGAACTGGACGAATCCGCGGTGATGCTGTTCGTCAGCGAACCCTGGGCCACCGATAAACGGAATATCGGCGGCTTCGAGCGCGCTCGGAACGAGCGTTGCATATTCACTCCCGCGATCCGCGACGACCGCAACGTCCTCCGCATTGTCGGCGGAGAGGATGCCGAGCACAGCGTCGACGATTGCGGTACTTGAATCGAAAATGTGGAACGGCGGTCGGTCGAATGCGGCATCGGTGAATGGATCGAACGTATCGTACTGCGTGGGGAGAATCGATCGTTCGAGAGTCGTGAGCTGGTCGTGGCCGACGACGGTGACGTCTTTGCTGTCGTCGATTTGGTACTCGCCGAGTCGCCGGGAAGTCGTATCGAGCGTTGAGAGCTGGTCGACGGTGGTTTCCGTCGCGGTGTCAGCGTATGCGTCGTAGTCGAGAACGGCATCGACACGTCCCTGGTGCTCCCAGCATTGGAGCGTGTTGCCAATCGCGTATGCAGCCTGCTTCCACTCGAGGTCGGTGGTCGTAACGAGTTCGAGAAAGGCGCTCCGGTCCTCGGCGCGTTCGCGGCGGCCTGCTGCGAGTCGACGCGGCGTGATGGCAAATATACCGAGATGAGCGCGATCAAGACGTCGGTTCAGCCCACTGGCAAGCGGCGCATCAGGAACGATGACGAGGTCATAGTCTCGGACTTCGTCGTAGAGGGAGTCAAGTGGTTTCGCCCGCGTAACTGGCACGGCAACAACAACTCAGCCAATAATTCATATAATTATGGGAATTTGGAGGCTAAACTCCTGCCCTTCAGAACGAGGATACAGCCGACAATTCCTGCACTAACTACCGATGACAGAGCCTAATGTTTCCATCTCAACCATCGGTTTTAATACTTAATTTCCATAAGTGCTTATGAACACAGTCTGATGCTGGAAACAAGCCGCACCTATCGAGCGAAGGTTGTCAACCACAAACAGGTGAGTGACGACCTCAACCAGTGCGGGTTCTCGGCATCGAAACTGTGGAACGTCGCTCGCTATCATACGCAACAAGAATGGGATGAGACCGGAGAAATTCCGTCTGAAGCCGACCTCAAGCGCGAACTAAAAGACCACGAACGCTACAGTGATCTGCATTCTCAATCAAGTCAGCGCGTTCTCGAAGAACTCGCTGAGGCGTTCAACGGTTGGTTCAAAAAGCGCAAGAACGGCGATACTAACGCAAATCCACCCGGTTACAGAAAGCGAGGCGACAAGCATCCACGTTCCACCGTGACATGGAAGCAGAACGGCATCAAGCACGATTCCAAGCACAACCAACTCCGTCTGAGCAAAGGCTTCAACCTCAAGAACCATCATTCGGACTTCATCCTCTGTGAGTACGAGACACGACCGGACGTAGCTGTGGAGAACATCCAACAGGTTCGAGCCGTGTGGAACGGCGATCGCTGGGAACTCCATCTCGTCTGCAAGGTCCAAATACCCATCGAGGATGCCCCCGGTGACAGGACGGCTGGTATTGACCTTGGAATCAGTAACTACCTCGTCATTGCATACGACGATGGTGATGCTGAGTTGTATCCGGGAAACGTTCTCAAGCAAGACAAACACTACTTTACGCGAGACGAGTACGATACCGCGGGCAAAAACGGGTCGTCACGACGGGCACTCCGCGCTCGGCAAAAGTTGTCTCGGCGGAAAGACCACTTTCTACATGCCCTCGCCAAGCAGATCGTTGAGCAGTGTATAGACCGTGGGATTGGTCGAATCGCTATTGGCGACCTGAGCGAGATTCGAGAGGACAAAAACGGCGATTCCCGAAACTGGGGTCGAAGTGGAAACAAGAAACTCCACGGGTGGGAGTTCGAACGCTTCACTCGTCTCCTCGAATACAAGGCTGAAGAATACGGTATGCTCGTTGATCGTGTTTCAGAGCGAGATACGTCGAAGACGTGTTCGTGCTGTGGTCAAAAGCGTGACGCGAATCGTGTGGAGCGTGGCTTGTACGCCTGTGAGTCGTGCGGAGCGACGATGAATGCGGACGTGAACGGTGCGGTAAACATCCGGAGAAAGATAACTCAGAATCCTCCAACAGGGGATATGAGTAACGGTCGTTTGGCACGGCCAGCAGTTCACTTGTTCAATCAGACCTCGGGGCGTTTCGCACCGAGAGAACAGGTGAATTGCGAACCATAATATCTCAACGCTCGGGAACCTCACGCTTTCGCGCGAGGAGGATGTCAACGCCAAGTGTGTATTAGATCGCGGTCGCATGGTGCCGGGTATCGACAGGTCGCCGGCTAAGACATCAATCTCCTTCATTTGCGGAGAAGTGGGTCGGGAAGCGCAGGACAGTCGTAATCGAAGGCCCTTGTTTAACCAACAAAATTAAGCCGTTGAGCCCCATTTGTTGGTTAAAGTGCTCCCATGTCGTACTCAGAACCAGCGACCCCACCCGAGGTTCCCGGAGAAGTAGCGTCCTCACTCGAGGAGTGTAATGCGGAAACGCTCCGGTCTATCGCCAAGTATGCTGATGCACTCGCGGAGTATCGAGAGCGAGAGACACGGTTGGATGAGGCTGATGAAGACGAACCTCAAGAACGCCCTGAGGATTTACCTGAAGACGTCCCTACCAAAGCCACACTGACTGAGAAGGAGATCAACGGGAATCGATATTACTACTGGCAGTGGAGAGAGGGTGACAAAATCAAATCTCAATACAAGGGACCAGTGAATCCGAGCGAGTAAAGATTAACCAACAGATGCAGAATACTGGCGTGTCTGTTGGTTAACCTTGTGGACTTGTTGCTGCCGATTCCAGTATCAATATCTTCCCGTAGGAGTGGATGTTTTCCGCGTATTTGAGAGAACCAGATTTCGATAGTGACTCGATTCTGAGAGTGGCTGAAACGACCGTAGTTAATCTTAAGATTAATATTCAGATTAGATTTAAGTCGGTTCAGTATGTGGAGCCACTATGAGCGACCAATTCACCGAGGCCCTCGATAAAACAGAGGAGGCACAGGAGACCTATGCGAATCAACTCGGGATCAAGCCAGAGCGAATTCCGTTCACGGCTGAAACACTTCCTGACGCGAGTATTGCGGTGCGTGCGAATCAAGATCTACTCAACGAAGTCGCGAGCCACATCCTGAATCGAGCAGGCCACATCTCGATCATCGATGAACGGGGCGCTGGGAAATCTCACTTCCGTGATCTCGTGTACGATGCTCTTTCAGATGGCCCTCGGAGCGAGGAGTTCCGAGTCGCTCGAATACGCGAAGTGGAGTCCATCACGACACGTCGCTTCTATACACGCCTTCTCGACGAGCTCAGTGAGTACGATGACCTCGAGATTCCAGAGTCGTACCCGCACGCCACAGACGAAGTTCGACAGATCGTCGAGGAGGTTGCCGACCAGCTCGAAGCCCTCGATATCTCGTGTATCATTCAGGTTGACCAACTCGAGGATGCAGCTCGGAATACACGAACCTTCGAGCAGCTACTAGCCGCGTTGCAGAGCGTTGGTGACCTAGGAGAAAGTGAACCCGTATTCATTCTCTTCCTGTTCGGAACGGAGCGTGCTGGTAATCGTATCGACGAACTGCGCGAGACACTCAGTTCGCGACTCGTCGCGAAGGATCGGACGCTGGAACGGTTCGGGTTCGCAGAAACAGAAGAACTCATTGCCAGATGGCTTGCCTGGGCCCGTGAGGAAGAGTACGATTCTGGATATCCGTCCGACCCCTACACGGCGAGTGCCATCGAGACCGTCGTCGAAGTCAGTGATGGGACTCCGCGTAATACTCGACAGAAGTGCTATCATGCATTCCGGGCTGGTGCGCAGCAATTCGCAGCCGAACAAGACGTCCAGATCACGGACGAGACGTTAGACGAATATCTTTAATATTAAGCTTAAGAATAAGAGCGTATGAGCAACGACAATCCATTCGGCGAAGCGATGGATGACGCAGCGGAGGAAAAAGACCGAGTGGACCAGCAAGATTCGTCGGACTTCGATACAGAACCTTACTACGACGCACTCAATACTGGCGTGAAGGACCACACGATAGGCGTCTCCGTAAGCGAAGAAATGCATCAGTTCTGGCGTGAACTCCAGGACACGGATGATGTCGACGTCAATCCGGCCCAGTCCATTCGGAACCACCTCGAGAATCTTGCCCATCGTCACCCGGACGTATTCGAACGAGCTATGCGGAAGCTCGAAATCGATCGGGAGATGTGACCGACGCCCTTAACCAACAAGGCTACCGGAAGACATCTTCGCGTTGGTTAACTGGCGAGGGAGACTCAAATCGTCTTGCAATCGGTGACACGCGGACGGTACGCATCGACCCTGCAGTGACGTAGAATCCGATGAATTGCATTCTAATCGCCAGGATGCGGAGGCTCACCCCTATCGACTTGTTCACCGAGACAACGCGCGTACACAGAGTCACCTCTATCGATTTGTCCAGGGGCGTAGCTAAGGTAGTTCAATCATCGAGATAGACATTCTCGAATTGTAGAATGGAATTGTGAACGGGGGAAGCCGCGGCTGAGGAACGGATTCTGCATATTGCGGTACTGACTTTGCAACCACCCCCTCACCCCTATCGATTTGTTCTCCCGGGAAAGAGCAGCACGGGAGCAGTTCGACACCGATGGAAATAATGAGAGAGACGGTGATCAAGTGTTCTCTCCCATATTTCACGCTTTTATACCACTGTTTTCGGTCTTTTCGAGAGACGAGGGCGATGTAGAACAAATCGATAGAGGAGACTCACCAAGTTCAGAAGCGAGTCTAAGGACTTGTATTGAGGATGTAGAAGCCGACCATACCCACGTTACAGGGACCTGTTTAAGTCAAGAAACGAAGCCAAATCAAGCGACTCCAATTGGTTAGAACAAATCGATAGGGGTGTGTCTACTCTAGCTAGGCTAGTACTAGAACTAGAAGAAAGAAGAATAGATAGAGAGGACAACAACTCATCTAACGAAATATTCGGCTTAGGGGTGGTAACAGCGTGATCGACATCGAGTTACCCCCACCCCTCCTTTGTGGTTAGAACAAATCGATAGGGGTGAGAGGGTGTTCTTCATTTCTCGTGATGTCGTCCAAAGAAAGCCTCACAAACAAATCGTCGGAGGTCAGCGAACAGAACGCTGTAACTCTTTGATTCTATGTCTCTGAGCCTCATAGCGGCAGAAAAGAAATCGACAGGGGAATCTTTTAGTATCCTGATAGAGTGGGGTGGGGTATGCCCACGGATCCTGGTCCCGAGGAAACACCCGAGTCTACGGGTTCCATTAAAGATCTCATCCTCGAGCAGGAAGAAGCCGCGAGTCTCATCAAGAACCGCTCTCTGCTCGAACCGAACGAGATCGTCGACGAGGAACGTATCGTCGGCCGCGACTCCCAGCTCACCGACATCACTCAGCATCTTCGAGTTGCGATTAGTAATGAACGGCCCCCAAACCTCTTCCTCTACGGGCCGTCAGGGACTGGGAAGTCGCTCATCATCAACGCCGTCTGTTCGAACATCCTCGAACTCTGTGAAAGCCGCGACATCAGATTCGGCGTAGTCCAGATGAACTGCCAGAACGTCGGGACTCTCGGTTCTGCCGTTTACGAGTTATCTCGAAAAGTCGCGAACGACGTCGGAGCGACCGTTGAGGTTCCAGAACACGGCATCCCGAACAAGAAGAAATGGCGAGAACTCTATCGTCTAATTAACGAGCACTACGACACAGTCGTCTTCATCCTCGACGAACTCGATATGCTCGTCGGTCGCCGAGATATGGAGGAACCTGCCTTCTCCCGTCTTCTGTACCAGCTTTCTCGTGCTGGGAGTACGGACGAGATTACCGCCCAGGTCTCTGTGACCGCCATCACCAACGACACGAAGATGATGGAGAACGTTGGCAGTCGAGCACTCAGTTCGTTCACACCGGAGGACGTCCACTTCAGCGACTATGACGCCAACCAACTCCGAGAGATTCTCTGGGCACGGGAAGATGCCTTCCACGAGGGCGCACTCAGTAACGACGTGATCCCACTGGCTGCAGCATTTGCGGCCCAAACGAACGGGGACGCACGGAAGGCGATCGATCTAATGCGGACAGCAGGTTCAATCGCCGAAAAAGCAAACGCGGACCAGGTTCGTGAAGAGCACATTCGAGAAGCCCAAGACAAGGTCGAGAAGAACCGCGTTCTGGAGGTAACTCGTGGAATTAGTACCCAGAAGAAGCTCTGTCTCTTCGCGACTGCTGCCGTTGCCCGGGAGACCGGGGGGGCAGCGAAAAGTCCGCTCGGGTATCGAGTATACCAGTATCTAACGGGGACACTTGATGCAGACCAGTATCACCAGGAGACGTACGTGAACAAGATGAAGGAGCTCACGACGTACTCCTTGGTCGAGACTGAGCGAAAAAGTCAGGGCCCGCACTCGGGAAGCTACCTCGAGTTCACGTTTGGGGAGAATCCGAACACGATTATCGAAACGCTTCGAGAAGATTCACGACTGAAAGACGTCCACGTGGATGAACTACGGACGGTGGTGCGGGCTCAGATCAATCAGTAGCTCCTGCTCGGAACAAATCGATAGGGGCGAGGGTGATGCGACGTTCTAGCTCACTCGATATCGAGAACAAGTCGATAGGGGTGTGTCTCTAGGGTTTGGTGGACTCTCACACAACAAATCGATAGAGGTGTCTCTCCTGGCCCCGAGATTCTGGATGACCGGCACCTAATGAAAAATCGATATAAGTCGGTACGCCTGGCGCTCTTGCGCTCAGATTATGCGGACGTGGTGGGGGGTGACGAAGCGTCGTCTCAAATATCCCCGAACAATTTATGCGGACACGGTGGGGGGTGAGGGTTCCTTTCTTACGGTATCCCCAGACCTTCTTCAGAAGATTATGCGGACACAGGGGGGTGTCCCTCTGTATCACTATGCCGGCACAGATCCTCCAGATTGTTCGGAAGCGGGAGCTGAACTTCTTCCGATGGCTGATTACCTAGGTTCCACAACCGTGAACTCCGTCAGATCCAGCTCCCGTGTCTCGGCGAGTTCCCGACGAATATCTGTTCGATCCCACCCGAGCGGGGAGAGAATGCTTTCGACAGCACGGATGAGCTGGATTTCGTAGTACGACGAGTCGTACGTATCGAACTCTTCATGGGCGAGGGCGACACGCTCCCGCGAGGTTTTCTCGTCGTCGACGACCACGTACCTGATATCTTGGCCAGGATGAACTGCGAGGTCTTGGTCGCGAGCACGTTTCAGCGCCGCGACGGTCTGTGTGCTCTGTGTATAGCCTTCGAGTGGTTTTGAGACACGGTTCCGCTCAACGAGCTGCTTCACCGGCACCGTACCAGCATGGAGTGTTTTGATTGCCCGTTTGAGACAGCCGAGGACGGCTCTTGGGGATCGAGTTGCGTCGAGCCGTTCGAGACACTCCCGCTGGACGTTCTCGATGAACGGTGGCGTCGACCGCTGTCGAGCCTCGATGCCACGGATTTTGAACTCGTCTTCGCCAGCGACCTTTCCGAAATACTTCGTCAACGCACCGGCGTCACTCTCGCGTTGGGGTACGAACGCCACCCAGTCGTAGTGAGCTTCGTACTCGAGCCGAATGTCGACTGCTTCGGTGATCTCAGTCGCGAGTTCCGTGAGATTCTCTCGCTGATCGTCGCCGATATCAGGATCTGGTGTCACCCAAATTGAATCGACGATGCCGTGGACGACACGCCAGCCACCGGCTTCGAGGCGTTGCTTTGCCGTCAACAAAATTTCGCGAGCGAACGCGTTGATCGCCTCGTGGCACTCGATTCTCCCATATTTCGCGTTGTTGAATCCTTGATAGCCGAAGCAGGCGACGAGGATCCATTTCAGGGCTCCCGACCGCCCTTCGAGTTCTTCGAGGCGTTCCTCGTCAGGGTCATCGCGTTCTTGTTCGCGACGGATCGCGGCCTTGATCTCGTCACGCGCATCGATGATCGGCTGGAGGACGTCGACGAGATAGCCGCGTTCGTCACAGATCGAATAGCCGAGGTCGGGGACATCGTCGCGGCCGCGATGGCACTCACACCGGATCACGTCGGGCGACACGTTCCTCGTACAGATGATGTTCGGGTACAACGATGAGAAGTCGAGTTCGTGGACGTCCTCGTGTAGGCCGACTTCCGGCGCGAAAATGAACCCACCACGGTCGGCGTCGTGGAGCGTTCCCATCGATTTGTACTCCTCGTGCCGCCAAGAGTTCCACGGGACGAGAACTCCTCGCTTGTGGGCTTCGCAGATCTGGATGGCCGTGAGGATGTTGCCGATCGACGCCCAGGCCGCCTCCTGAATTGGCTTTCGTGACCGGGTTACCAGGTCGAGGACGCCGTCAATGTAAGTCTCGCCAAAGAAGAACGTGTTCGATCGGTCAATGATTGCTCGCCCGGGTACGTTGTAGCGTGCCGGTGAGTGCCCGACGCGGCCGTAGCTCGCATAGGTCGATCGGCTCGCGAGCTGCTGGTAGTCAACATCGGCCCACCGGCTCAGCGAGAAGTCGTCGACGCCGGCGCTGGCAGCCATCCCGTACAGGGTCGGAATGATTTGGCTCGTTGAGCACACGAGGACATCCGGGTCGTGTTGGTCGAGCGCCCCCTGTACTGCCGTCAGGATGTCTACCGGCGGGCCTGTAACCGTATCGCCGTCGACGGACAGTTCAGTGTACACATCGCCGCTTGTCTCCGTAAGCGGGACGCTGAGTCGGAGTGTAGAGAGGTCGCTCGCTGGCGTCGGGTTCACATCGTTCTCGAGACAGTACCTGAACTCTCGTGAGAGGTCGACGTTGAAGCAGGCGAGATCCCCAACCGGGTAGTCGGACAACTGGCGTGCCTGCCGAGCAAGCGATGTGACTCGGTCGATGTGGCTGACGTCAACAGCGAGGACATCCTCGTCGCCGCGACGGAAGCCGGGCCGCCGGGGGACGACCTCGGTCGCGACGACATCGGGGTGACGCTCGTAGACCGTTCGAAGGTTCGTGAGGTCGATATCTACGTCGGGTGAGCGTGGGGCAACGTAGAAACGCGGTGTGTAGTCGTCATGCTCGGTTACAACGGCATCGTCGGCTCCGGTCTCCCATTCGAGGATGCGGCCGTCATCGAGGTAGTCGATTGTGAACGGCATGGCTACTCGTTTCCATCGCGCGGGTCGGCCTCCAGGTCGTATTCGGCTTCGCATGCTTCCTCGAGACCCTCGAGGCGATCTTCGAGGCTTTCGAGTCGTGCTTCCTGTTCGAGATCGATGCTGAGGAGCGCCGGCAGGAACGGGTTCTGGTGATTCAATAGCCCACTTGCGTCGGCGTGCTCGCGAGCGTAGGTGAACAACTGATCGAACCGTGGTTGGTCGCGACGACGAAGCGCACGACGGAAGTCCGCCCACCGGTCTTCGATGGCTCGTAGTGCGTCCCGGTACGTCGGATTGGTCCGCCCCATCGCTATTGGCCTCCAGCACCGACAGTGCCAGTCCACGCATCGAGGAGTGGGTTTGCGGTGAGCGATGCGGTCGATCCGTCGGCCATCACGCCCAGTCCGATGCCGTCGGTGGCATCTGTCGGGGTCGGGGGCGCGGCCGGTTCCAGTCCGACCTGTTTCGCACGAGCACCGAGCAGCTGCCGCCAGTAGGCAAACGTCGTCTGGTAGTACGCGCCGCCGTCGACGGGATAGACGAGCGTTTCGAACTCGTCACCGACGAACCGTGGCCCCATCCGCGTTTGCTCGCACTCTAAGTGGTGCTCAGCCGCCGTGGCGACAGATGCCGTGAACTCATCGGGCTTGGTTCGGGTAACGAGAACCGGGATGTCGTAACCTTCGGCGTAGGTCGCGAGCCGTGCGAGCGTACGCGCTTGGAGTGTCGCTGCATGGGTTTCTCCAAGCGTGTCGTCGGCACGGTATTGCGCGTCGACGACTGGGGCGACGATGAGTGAAGGGGTGTACTGAGCTGTCTCGTCGTCGCGTCCAGAGGACTGGGTATTCGTCGCGTTGGCCTCTGTGGCCGTGGTCTGTTGGACGTGCTGATTTACCGCCCTTGGGAGATCGCAGACCGCTCCATAATGCTGATAGGCAGTGAAGCCCCGCGCAACGTGGATACGGTCGAGCAGCCGTTGGCTAGGCGATATCCGCGCGAGCGCAGTCGTTGTAGCGTGTCCGTTAGCATCGACCCAGAAGGCGGGCCCGTCGTGCATGAGCAAATGGTCGAGGACGATGGACTGGAGTATCGGGACCCCACGGCCACCGTCGATATCTAGGAGCGTGATGCCGTCGTCGAGCGAGGGAAGCAGGATGTTCTCGCCCGGATCGGCTTTGTCGACGAGATTCTGATTCCGATCTGCCCCCCGTGATGGCCGACTTACTGCCAACTGCTTCGACGACGCGCTCGACGTCGACGTGGAGTCTTCGAACATACTCAACTAGATGCCAACCGGCCCGATAAGCCGCGGCGTGTCGTTTCCGCGTTTCAGGAAATAGAGTGGGATCGGGAACTACAGCGGCGCAGTCGCCCGGTTTACCGATTTGAGTTACTATTTCCGAGAACGCTTCCGGAATCGTCAGATCCTATCTTTGCGATTAACCAACGCCAGCGAGTTCTGGGGCCATCTGTTGGTTAAGATATGCCGTATTGCGACCTTCGCGAGTCACAACGTGGCCATACTCATCTCTGCTCACCGTGACATACGTTCAAGCCAGTCCCCCACGAATCTCTGTGTATGTGCGGACGAAATTCCCTTTTCGTCTCTCAGGGTGACCTTGAGACTCGGTTTGATGCTGAGGTTGTCGCCGACGGCGGATACACACCACGCTACAATATCGCTCCGGGCGATGACTTGGAAGTCATCACGAACGAAGCGGACGACGAGATCGACCAGTATCACTGGGGATTGATTCCCTTCTGGGCGGATGAACCTGAAGAAGGGATCATCAACGCTCGTTCAGAGACAGCGGACAAGAAGCGTGTCTTCAAGCGTGCCTGGGAATCCCGCCCCTGTCTCGTCCTCTCGTCGGGGTTCTATGAGTGGAAATCAGCAAATGGTGGCCCGAAGCAGCCGTATCGGATTCATCGAGAAAACGGCCCCGCGTTTGCAATGGCCGGTCTCTGGGACGTGTGGGAGGGCGAAGCGGACACGATTGCGTGTGTGACAATTCTAACGACCGAGCCAAACGACCTGATGGAACCGATCCACAACCGGATGCCTGTCGTTCTGCCGGAAAACGTTGAGTCCGAGTGGCTCTCTGCTGGCCCAGACGCCCGCAAGGAACTCTGTCAGCCCTATCCAGAACACGATTTGGCGGCGTACGAGATTTCGACACGGGTCAACAATCCCGGAAACGACGACCCCACCGTTATCGAATCGCTCGAACACGAGCAATCCGGACTAGGTGAGTTTGGTTCGTAATAGGACGATACAGGCTTATTGAGAAGTGAACGCACTATCTTTCGCTTCTAAAAATTCTTGGAACTCCGGGTCGTTCACCTGCTCTTCGGCGAACTCATCTGTTAGTTCCCATTCGTTCGATCGTGGGCAGTGGTGATCACACCCGTCACAGAACTCACTAGTAAATGAACTGAATAGGCGCTTGAGACTTGCGCCTGTCATACCACCACCATGCTGGCACCACAGCGATTTTGAACCGATAGAAGTAACACCTGTTACTTTTCCAAAGAAACTAGGTTGGTACGCTAAGTGTAAGTGCTCACAATGGCGGTAGTACTCCTCTGGATCCGCATCTTCAACACCTAGCCGGGCTGCGGTAGCCATTGGGTCATAGGATTCTGTGCTTTGGTCACCTTCCATGTCTACGTCAATCCCCTGTACTTCCAAAACGCGTTTAGTCGCTTCTTCGGGGGCTATATCGTCGTAATCGGTTTCTTCAGAATGGTCATACGGGTCCGGCTTTGTGTCAATTTTGTCGAGGAGTTGCTCGGTGTCCTTGACGAGAATACGGTCATCGATCTCTACAGCGAGATCTCTTGCATCCTTGAGGAACTCCTTAGCTGTCTCTGGGTTCAACGTCTGGTAGTGATAGAGACCAACGCTTTTTCGCAGATTAAATTCGGTCTCCGGGTCTGGTATGAAGTCGGCTATCTGGGTGGCTTGTTCCACGAGTGGATGTACGCTATCGGGTATGTCTTGCTCGTTCCTTGGTGAGAGCACATTTACCATGATCCGACTCAACAAGTAGTCAATAATTGGGCTAAGACAGACGGCGTATACGTAGTACTGGTCGTTCTCCCGTAAGTCGGCAAGAGTACGGTTGATTTCTCCAGCAGCGTTTAATTCCCCAGTTAGCAACTCTCGAGACTCTCTATCACGAAGGTAGTCATATTCGGAGACGTTGAACTGGTCAAGATCTTGGATGGAATCCGTAGCGACCATTTCTTCACGTTTCTCGAGGATTACGAACAGACCAGCGACGTGCTTATGAACTCTCGCTAACAGTTCATCTGCTTCTAAGCCAAGGTCCCGTGCAAGTGTCTCAGCTTCATGAGCAAATTCCGCCATCTCCACTGCTTCGTCAGCGTTTGCTGGATTTCGCGTCATCATCTCCATGAACAGAGCTTTGACTTTGGCCTCATCGTCGTGCTCTGATTCAGAGATCTCACTAATCGACTCTTCGGCGGCTTCGAAATCACCACGCTTCAGGTGCTGTCGGGCTTTGAGCAGCAGATGCCCACGGTAGCTAAGACGATCATTGTCAACTTGGCGTTGGAGCTCGGTGAAATCGTCCGGTGTGAATGCTATCCCTTCACCGATATTCATGCCGTACGACTGCTGTCTCGTAATACGGTTTTGTGCTCGCTGTACAGCTGTTTCGAGCCGATCGTGATTGGTAAGGTTACGTGATCGATTTATACGTACTCGAACGGTTGTTTGCTCTCGCCAATTCTTCTCCCTATTCGAGAGCTCATCCCAAACGAACTCTTGCACAACGCACCAATAGATCTCTCCGGAATCGTCGTCGTAAATGGCGAGAAGCACCGGAATTGGCTGTTCTAGATACTGTGTGAGGTGCGTAATTTTCAGATCCGCATGCACGCTGTCGTCGTTTTCGAACCCGGATGACGACTTCAGCTGAATAAACAAGTGCTCCCCGGTGACGTGCTGAAACTCATCGTCTTCTTCTTGCTCGGTTAGATTCACCTCGAAATCTAAACCGAAATCGTTCTCATAGGAATTCACAACGTACTTTTCAAGTTGCAGTTCTAGATGTGCTTCACCCCGTCTATCGAGGCGTTGTTGCTCACTACGCTTTGTCATACTCTGTCTCTTTCCATATTGCCTATTGCATTACTGAGGGAGCCGTCGAATCGACGAGTGAATATTCTCGATCTCGACTCGTACCCTCCGCCTTGAGGAGATTGTACTGTGCCATCTTCGAGAGATACGTCCGGACGGTCCGTTTCGTACGGGGGTCATCAACCTCCGCAGTATAGCGGTCGTGGATGTCACTTGGCCCAAGCGGGCCGTGTTCGCGAACGATGTCGTAGACGATCCGCTGGTGGGGGGTAAGCGAATCGAGGCTCTTCTGCTTTATCTGGGCCCGAGCATCGGTCGCAGCATCGAGGAGAATGTCGTCGGTAATCCTCTCGACATTCTCACGGTCGGCCTTACTGGCCGCCGAGCGTAGAATCCCGATGGCGAGACGGGCGTCACCAGCAGCCGCATCCGCAGTCCGGTAGAGCTGATCGTCGGTGATGACATCTTGGTCGAGGCCCCACTTGGCACGAGCCTGCAGGATGTCATACAGCTGCTCGTCGTGGTAGCTGTCCATTCGGACGTGCTCGCTGGAGCGGAGTCGACTCACAAGGCGGTCGTCGACGCGGCTGAACAGCTCTTGTTCCTGGTTGGCGATACAGATGATTGCAAACTGGGGGAGACTGTGCAAGTCGTAGATGACGCTGGCGTCCTCGAGTTGGTCTGCCTCGTCGAGGATGACGACTCTCCGGGGGCCGTCGTACTGCTGAAGCCGGTCGACCAATTCGTCGTGGGGTGTCGACTGGCGATGAATGTCGATGGTTTCTCCGAGCCCATCGAGAATTTGGTAGAGCGTTCGGAATCGGGTGTAGTTGCGCCAGCAGTTGACGTAGGTGGCTTCGACGTCGAGTACCTCTTCACGGAGGCGTTCGGTGACAAACTGGGAGATGCAGGTTTTCCCGGCACCGCTGGGGCCGGTGACGATAGCAGTGTCGGCAGGCTCCCCGTTCGTGATCGGTTCGAGAACGCTGGAGAGGTGGTTGACCTCCTGGTCGCGATGCTCGACTTCTCTGGGAACAAACCCGGCACGAAGGACGCGAGCATCGCGAATCATGCGGTACTGACAGACTGATTTCTCGTCAAGACTTATAAGCATGACCGGGTCCTTTCCGGAAAGTAGCTAGTGTGGCTTCTAAGAGTCGTGACGACCGTACGCAGTCGAGCGGTTTCCGTCTCTGAACCCGCCTGTTTCCGGAAACTTCCAGAATCACCTTCCATTCCGACGGCTGAGAAATCGAATACCGCTGTGAACTTACGTAGTGCGGCCTGAAGACCGCCTTTCTCCAAATTAGACTCATTCTCGAGCCCCACTCAGACACTCACTTGTCAATCAGCGACACACTCAAATCCATCCTTTGAGTGACTTTCAACAACGTGCCCTTCCGTGCGCTGCAGAACGGTACCGTCGTCGTGCCGGCAATGATCCCGGATCAGGAGGCCGTCGAGTGTCCAGAATGCCGGGACGTAATGTATCCACGCGACGGCGACGGACGTGCTCGCCACTTCTACCATCCCAGTACAGACGCTCAGACATCCTGCTCGATCGCAGCGACCGGTGAATCAGACACCCATGCTCGGTGTGTCGCCCTCGCAGTCGCAGCTCTTACCGAACAGTTCGGCCACCAGGCCGCACAGTGTGCGCCGGAGGTGACACTCGACGTCTCCGACAGCGGGAGTGAACACAGTACTCGACGGGCCGACGCACTCTTAGAGTTCACAACGCCGAACGCCTTCTTTGGCAACGGCGTCATCATCGAAGTTCAACACAGAAACCACGAGAAGGATATCCGAACGACGACCCACGACTACCTGAGCGCAGGGTACTCCGTCGCGTGGCTCTCCTCCCAAGACTTCGGTACGGACCAGCTCGACTATTCGGTCGTTAACGACGCCTTCGCTTCGAAGGACGCCCCCGGGTACAGCGTTCGCGACTACTCGGTGAGGCGGTTCATCGAGTGTGAGAGCTACCAGTATTCCGGCGAACACAGCTGGGGAACTGTCCCTGGATACGTCCTCACCTGCGAGGAAGACTACGAAATCTGTACCAGCCGTCCCTGCACCCTTCGCCGTCAATACGATGAAGACGCCAGCGAGTACGTGTACAATCCGGATTCGATTACGACCCCCGACCTGCCATTACGCGTGCTCCAGAATACGCTGGTCGTCGAGTACCCCTCCGATTTCGAGGAGCAACTTACCCAGCGCTACCATGATGCAGTACTGGAGAAGGCACTTGCTGATCGGCCTGAAATCGATCGGTGCAGCGGTCCGAAAGGATTCCACGAGTGGGAATCAGCGGAGGCGGTTTGGACGAACTTCGATGATCAACCGAAGATCGAGCTTCGGGAATGCCAGTACTGCCCGGTTCGTCTCCTCACAAACCTTCGAGGCTATGCAGACGAGCGGACGGACATCTTCTTCGGTGGACCGCCGGATCCAGACCTGAATCTCGTGACCCTGGAAGAGAAACCAGAACGCTGCCAACACAGAAGCCACAAGGAAGGCGCGTGGTTCGAGTACTGCCCTGATTGCGGTGAGACGAACCCGTGATTGATTCTACCTACAATTCCAAAGGGAGATTCATACTCTTCATCTCAGTACTAGTATCTTACAACTTCTCCCATCTCGAGAGCGCCTCAGATCGAGCCTTGAGTAGAGGACCTCTGCACTGATGTAGGAGGAATACCCGTGTTTCAAGCCTATAGCGGCGGATTGAGGGCGTATGATACTCTTCTAGAGCCATGCAAGCGTTTATACGCTGGAAGAGTCAAGATTAGGTTGACCAATGAGTCTTGACCAGGCGGTTGACGAAGCGCTCGCGACGTACAATATGTCGCGCAGCGAAGAGGCCGAGGAAACGGGCCGAACAGTCGCCACGCTCCAAGACTAACAGACCCACTTAGTCGAGGTTCCGGATCTTTTCAGCGAACTCTGTTTTCGATAGCCCCGGCGTTTCCTTCAGCTCCGGATAGCCTGCGCGTTCGACAGCCTCCTCGACGAACTCGGTCCAGAGGTCTTCGTGCTGCTCCGCATAGACGATTTTCGCCCCACTCGGGTACATATCCAGCTCGTATGCGGTCAAGTCGATTTCGACCGCGTGTTTCCGCTCAAGCGTTCTCGCGCCGAAGCGGTACAAGTGCTTGAAGAGGACGTTCTTCCGCCGAACGGTCAACAACCGCTTCGATTCGTTGATGTACTCGTTCACCCACTTCCGCCAGTCGTACGATTCTGAATCGACTTCGACGGACGTTTCCGGCATCGAGAAATCCGGATTCAGGCGCCGGAGGTAGAACTGGACCAGTGCGACAGCGGTCCGGTGATTGGCGTTCGGAAGTGCGTGTTTCAGAATCAGGTTTGAGGCGAGTCGACCTGCAACGGTTGTTGCCGATCCCTCCCACGACGTCCGATTAAGCACATCCGGCAGCGCGTCGACATCGATATTCTTGTACGCCTCGACGGGAACTCCTTCCTCTTCTTCATTCTGAGCGATGAGGGCGCGGTAGATCTCGAGCAGACGAACGACGATGGTGCTGTTGTCCTCGCTCATCTTCGCGAGTGACTCATTCAGATTGAAAGCGATCTCGCGAACGGGGCCACCGCCAACGCGGGACGTGTAGACGACGTAGAACGCTTCATCAATATCGTAGGACTGGACCTTTACGGCAACGTCGTCGTCGTAGCCGACGATCTGCGAGACGACTTCAGCAGGGTCCGGATGCACGAAGTCAAGAGAAAACTGCTTGTCACCGGGATGATGGTAGTAGACGTGGCCCATCTGGTATATTGTACTCCTTCATCAGTACTTATTAACCCAGTCTGTTGAGCCGACTTAGTCTAAGTAAAGGTTATAACATTCCGGTCAGGTGATGTGAGTATTCAGATGACTCAGAAAACAATCGGACAAAACACCGGCCAATCCGGTCGGGTGAACTTGTCCGGCCCCGAACTCGACATGTTCGATGCTGACGTCGGAGACCCCATCAAGGTCGACATCGCTGAGTCCAAAGACATCGCTCACGCGATTATCGACAACAGCACACACGGTGAGTTCGTAATCGTGTCTAAACCCACAACCGAGGAAGATTCCAATGAGTAGCAGCGAGTATCCTGACCTCTTCGAAGCTTGTACTCCACGAGACGACGTCCTCGATGGAACGCTCCAGGAGGATCAGTTCGCCGCAAGTCTAGCGACAGTTGTCCACTCGGTCGATGACGCCGCGCCGGTGTATCGGGATGCAACGAAGTTCTTCGACATGACGTATCCCACTGATGGGCTGCGAACACTGTTGACCAACCTATCCGGGCGATTCCTTGCAGGTGGTGGATATGACGATAGAGGTTATTCAAGCAGTATCCTCTGTTTGGACACCCGCTTCGGTGGCGGGAAGACGCACGATCTTATCGCTTCCTACCACCTAGCGACGAGCCCAACCGATATTGAAGACCTCAACCGTCACCTCGTGGATAATGCGAGTGACGTAGGCGACGCATATCTCGATGCTGTTCAGGATGGTCTGTCGGTCGACACTGCAGTGTTCGTCGGCGGGCACGTCGACGCCCGGAACGCTCGAAGTGACCGAACCGATCCGGACGCCCCGAACACCCGTACGATGTGGGGCGAAATCGCCTACCAGCTATACGGCCTCGAAGGGTACGAGTACCTCAAGGAGTACGACCAGGAGCGCAACGCCCCCGGCGGGAACACACTCAAAGGTCTCTTCGACCTCGGCGATGATCCTGCGCTCATCCTCGTCGACGAGATCGCGGCCTATCTCGAGACTGCGTCTGCCGTCGAAGTCGGAACTGCCACGCTTGCCAGCCAGACACTCAGTTTTATCCTCTCTCTTCTCGAGACTGCGTCTGAACTCGACAACGTCACAGTCGTCTACAGTATCGCAGACACCGCATTCGAAGAGGAAGCAGAGGAAGTCCGGACGCTCATCGACGAACTCAATCAGATTGGTCGTCGGCAACACAAGACGGTCACTCCGACGTCCGAAAACGAGGTCGGGCAGGTTCTTCAGCACCGTCTCTTCGAGGATATCGACCACGAGCAGGCAGCAGCGGTCTCAGAGTCGTATTTCCAGCTGTACGCTGATAGCGACCGGCAGTTCCCCCAGGAGGCGACCGACGCGAGCTTCGTCGATCGGTTGGAGCGAGAGTATCCCTTCCATCCGACGATTATCGACACGCTCACAGAGAAGATTGACACGATCCCCAAGTTCCAGCGAACCCGTGGCGCACTGAAGCTTCTCGCTCGTGCCGTCTACTACCTCTGGAATCACCAACCCACTCACTACGACCGACACTGGATTCGCCTCTACGACCTCACGCCGGCAGACAATGCACCTGATGGGAGTATCGATTCGACTCTCCGCGAGACGCTCTTCGAGTTCGTGGATCTCAGTGCGGCTGTCTCGGCCGACATCTACAGTGAGGATGACACCGCCCACGCGCAACTCGAAGACCGCAAGTGGACCGAGAAGGGCATTCCGCCACTGGCCAGCCACCTTACGACCACTGTCCTATGGCACAGCCTCGCCTACGGGGAGCAGGCTACCGGGCTCACGCGGGCAGAGATGAACGCCGCCCTCGGACACCCAGAGGTCCGCTTCGACAACTACGACTCGGCCTTGGAAGCCCTCGCAGGTGGGGACATGAACGTCGCGTGCTACTACCTCTACGACGAGGAGCGTGTCCGGTTCAAGTCCGACCCGAATCTTATCCGGATCATCGACCAGCGTGTGGACAACACGCCCGACGCACAGGCACGCAACCGATTCGAATCGCGGTTGGAGAATTCCGAGATCGGGACGGGTGGCTTCAAAACAGTCGTCTTCCCCGAGTCGCCAGCGGATCTCCCGGACAAAGTGTCCAAGCCTCAGCTCGCAGTGATGCACATGGACACCGCCCCCGTCTCCGACGGCGGGAGTGAGGTTCCTGAGAAGATTCAGACGCTGTACCAGAAGTCTGCCTCAAAGCACGGCGGTGAGACCCAGAGCCGAGTTTACAAGAACTACGTGCTCTTCCTCGCCCCTGACAAAGAACGCATCCAGAGTGCGATCGACGAGGCACGTCAACTCGAGGCAATCGAGGCTCTACTGGACGATTCACAGCAGACGGCTGACCTCTCAAACGAACAGATCGAGGAGCTTCGTGAACGCCGCGACCAGACCCACGGGCTTCTGGGCGAACTCGTCCGCGGCGTCTACCGACACCTGTACTACGTCGACCGTGACGGACTGACCCATCTGACAATCAATGCCACCGAAGCGAACGGTGGGACGACGCTCGTCAACGCCGTCGAAGAGACACTCGAGGACCGTCTGATTCGTGCAGACGCCGGCCCGAAGGGTGCTGCGTTCTTCAAACAGAAGCTCTGGCAGCAGACGCAGGATAGCATGACCACCGAGCAGTTGGTCACGCAGTTCGCGAAGAAGCCGGGGCTCCCGTACCTCCTCAACACGAAGCCACTACGGAAAACGGTGGCCAAGATGGTCGACGACGCTGGCTACACCTACTGGGACAGCACGTCCGGTGAACAGGGACTCGCCTACTGGGACGGCGACGAGGACGACCGTCCGGAGAACTGGCGAAAGGCGAACCCGCTCTCTGACTCTCCGGATGTCCAAACAAGTATCCGGGACTCGGACGTGAAGGTCGGCGACGAGTACGTCGTCTACACCGACATCAACGCCCTTCTCGACGTCCACCACGACGCTATCCGTCCACCGGAGACAGACAAAATTCTGTGTGCTAAGGACGGCTGTGACGTCGAGGTCGACCAGGAAGGAGACTTCTGCTCGGAACACGAGCCCGATATCGAACATGAGTGCGCTAACTGCGGGAAGACCGTCGCGAGTCAAGCTGAGCTGAACCCGCGTGGACTCTGCGCCGAGTGTGCCCAGCCGAATGACTGGGAGCGTTCGACGAGCTTGATGGCCGCCTCACGAGCATTCAACGAGGTACGAACCCACGCACTCGGGAAGGCGGCATCGGGTGGCGACCCCGGCATCGACCGCGTCACGATCGAGATCGGTGGTGAGGACCAGCTGTCGAAGGGGTCGTTCATCGCTCAACGCCAAGCGTTCAAGGATCGGGCCGAAAACGTCTCTGTACGGATGCGGTACGAGACAGAATCGTCCGGTGGTGCGACGTACCAGGCGCAGTTCACTGGTGGCATCGACGAGTTCTCACGGGTGACGAATCAGCCGGACCCGTTCGGAGGCGCGTCGCGGGTCGAGCTCAAGTTCCGTGTGGATATGGACGACCCGGAGCCGATTACGGACGCCGAAGACGACGTGCTCGCAGAGCTCCAGGACGAGCTCGGCTCGACGAACATCGACGTGAAGGTTCAAGGCCGAGGACCGGTCGAACTCCCCGCAGAGCTTCAACCATGACATCGCACCCAACACCCAACGTCGACTCGGCGACGCCACCTGCAGCCGAGAGTGACACCCTCTCAGACGGCCGCTTCGGAAGCAGCGTGTACGGGGGCCGACCGACGTTCGCACTCGCCCGTCGTGACGACGTCGACGGCGCCTCACTGACGCTGTACGAGCTACTCCCCGAAGACCAAGCCGAAGCCCGTCGCGATCGTCTTCAGCGTGGAAACCCGAACCGTCGGCTGGTAACCGAACCGTTCGATACGGTGTTTGCAGAGTCAGCTGACCCCGACGTCGACCGATGGGAATGGGACGACTGGACGGCTGTGAAGGTCACTCGCCTATCTGGGAGTCGCCTTCGAGCCACACTTCCACTGTTACGTGAGACGCTCCGTGGAGCCGACCTCGACGAGTCGGTTATCACGACCACCGGCGACGCCGAAGTCTTCCTCCCTGAGACCGTCGGCGTCCGACTTGCTCTAGGTTTCCTCGGTGTGAAGCCAATCCACCGCGTCGACCGGATGCGGGCGTTCTCTCGTGGCATCGCACGAATGAGTGACGAAGAGTGCTACTACTGGCACGCAAAGTGTCGATCTCCGTCCTCACCGAACGGCGAGAAAGCACTGCGAACGCTACTGACTGACCACATTAACTGATATGACAAAAAAATCCAAATCTGAGAAAACGATGAAATCACTCGCAATTGAGGGTAAACTTCCACTGAAGGCAGTTGGGATTGAGAACCTGAAGGAGGACAATCCCAAGCATATGCCACCTAATCGATATTTATTCCCGTGGTATGCTAGACGGCCGACTCCTGCTGCACGTCTCGCTGTCTTGGCATCAGTTCTGCCAGAAGGTGTCAGCAGTGATGATATACTCAGTTTGATGCAAATCAAGCCAAACTTTGAGCCAGGCATTCCATTAGAAGATTATGTGGTAAACAAGAAAGCGACAGAAGGAAACCGATCCGGTACGCTTGGTGACCACTACGGATATCCACGTCCTTTCGAATCCAGTCCGACTAAGAATCAACAAAGTGATCTTCACTCTCAACTCCGTGAATTTTGGGATGGCTCTCTCCCGACAGTACTTGATCCAACAGCTGGTTCAGGAGTAATCCCGCTTGAATCTCTAAGATACGGTCTGCCAACGAAGGCAAACGAACTCAATCCCGTTCCTTCTGTAATGCTGAAGGTAGTCCTCGATTATCCATTATCCGCTGGTCACCTTCGTCAAGAAGTAGAAAAATGGGGGTCGGAAATCGACAAAACCGCTTCAAAGAACTTAGTAGAATATTTCCCAGGAAAGAACAGTCGGCAGACGCCCTCACACTACGTTTCGACCTATACTATTCGTTGTCCTAACTGTGCTTGTGATTTACCCCTAACGTCGAAGCTGTGGCTCCTCAAACGTTCTTCATCAAAGGGTATCGCTGCAAGACCGAAATACGTGAATGGAGAACTTACGTTTGAAAGAGTAGAACTCCCTAACGACGTCAAAAAAGATGAATTCAACCCCCAAGATGGTCCGCGGTCTCGAGGTGGGAATACGGAATGCCCTAACTGTGGTGTAGTAACGGAAAGTAGTGAAATCAAAAAACGGGTAAAGAATGGCGACTACGAGTACGCAATCCTCGGTGTAAAGTACACGAAATCTGGAGGCGGTTCGGGATACCGCGTAGCAACTCAAGCGGATTACGACGGATATCAAAAAGCGGTTGATAGAGTCGAATCTGACTACAATTTGTTCTCGTTATTAACGCAGAGTATCCCTGAAAACGGACAGAAAACGTCTGAACCTGCTGGTTACGGTTTCTCCGAGTGGAGGGATGCGTTCACTCCACGTCAATTGGTTGCCCATTATGAGTATTGGCAGGCGTTTGAGAAAGCAAAGGATAGGATTCAACAGGAGTACTCTCCGAAAAAAGCTGAAGCAATTATCACAATATTAGCCCTTGCCGGCGGGAAAATGGTCGATCGGAACTCTCGGTTTTCACCATACAATATCCATCGTGGATACCCCATGCACCTTACTGGTGCAAAAAACCTCAGTCCGCAATGGCAGTTCACGGATAATAATCCTTCTTCGGGTGATCAACAGTATACCGACATTTTGGATAGAATACTTGGGTCTTACGAGAAAATTGTCGGATATCTAGAAAACTCTGAATCGGAGCCTGCTGAAGTACTGAATGGAGACGCAGCAAGTCTGGACCTGAAATCTAATTCAGTTGAATCCGTGATTGTTGACCCACCATACTATTCAAGTATCATGTATGCGGAGCTGTCTGATATATTCTATGTGTGGCTAAGACAATATCTTGATGATGTATTCTCTGATCTATTTGTTGAAGAAGTGACAAACAAAGACCAGGAAGCTGTCGCTAATCCATCTAAGTTTAGTGAACTCGCAGGTAGCACCTCGAAAAAGGATCTTGCCCGATCTGATTATGAGGAGAAAATGAGTGATATCTTCTCTGAGATATATCGAGTGGTGAAGCCAGGTGGAGTGATGACCGTTATGTTCACGCACAAAGAGACAGACGCATGGGATACGCTCACACAGTCTCTAATCAACTCTGGATTCACTATAACGGCTACTCACCCAATTACTAGCGAACGCCCCAACCGTACAGACACTCAGGGAAGCGGTTCAGCCGATAGCACTCTATTACTTACTGGACGCAAGGCTGTTACAGAAGACGATGATGACTCTTCGATTCCGACGCTGTGGAGTGATGTCAAACAAGATACGAGGGATGCTGCAAAAGAGGCTGCACGGAATCTAATCGATTCCGAGTTCAACTTAACAAAGACTGATATCATTATCAGTGCTTTCGGACCCACATTGAGAGTCTTCGCTGAGGCACACCCTGTGGTTGATGACCAGGATGAACCGGTTCCTCCACGCCGTGCATTGGAGGAAGCACGAGAAGCGGTCACAAGAGTGCTTGCTGAAGAATATTTGGAGGCAGAGGGAATAGATGACTTGGATAGTGTGACTGAATGGTATATTCTATGTTGGCTAGTTTACGAAAGACAAACGTTCTCCTACGATGAAGGACGCCAGCTTGGTCTGGGTGTTGGTGTTGATATTGATGACATTAAACGCAATACGAAAATATGGCAAAAAAGTAGCGGAGACATCAATCTCCGAGGACACGCTGATCGTGTCCAAAATATTAACGAGAAGCCAGAAAACCGTTCGAGTCGAACACCGGTCAATCCAGACGACCTCTCGTTCAGTCTCGCTATAGACAAAGTTCACGCGGCGATGCACGTCTACGATGTGCAGGGCGAGAGTGCTTGCTGTGATTGGCTCCGTGAACGGAATTTCGACTCCGACTCGACGTTCAAGGCGACACTGAAGGCAATCCTTCAGGTACTCCCTCACGACTACGAAGACTGGGAAATCGCCCGCGACCTAGCTGTTGGGCGAACAAAGAAAGTGTTGGATCTCGACTTCAGCCCAAACGTCTTCGCGGATAACGGCGATGAGAAAAAGCAGAGTAACTTGAGTAATTTCTGAGCGGATGCGACCGTTCGGCGATCTCAGTGCTGCTCGTCTCGCCGCCCGAGAGTATGATTACTTCGAGTCCGAAGTCGACACGGTCCACCTAAAAACCGCACTTCCTCAGGATGGCTGGCACGCTGTGATTGTCGAGCTTTGTCTCGAGCGATTCAGATATTGCTATTCCCTGTATCAGTCCTCGCGGTCGATTTTCCAAACTGACCTCCAGAGGCGTAACTCGTCGGACGGATACACCTTCGGGCCACTCCCTGTACGGATCAGCTGGGGAGTCGGGGAGATGGCTTCCTTGATTAACAGCTCTGAGTATCGGTTGAACCAGTTCGAACAGGAACTCAACCTCTGCCGACAACAAGCTTCGTTTGGGACCGCCGACCCGTACGAGCAACTCGCACGACGGTGGCTTCGTCACTCTCGGGACTTGCGTCGCCGAACCGAATACTCACTGCAGGCGGCGATGTGGGTACAATGGACTGTTGAAAGTCTGTGGCAGGCTGGTCAGATTGCTGGACACCTATTGGACGAAGACTCACATCATCTCTCATCATACGGCCCAGAGGCGTTCAGTTATCTAGCTCACCCACCGCTGTTCGTTGCAGTAATGGCAGCAGCATCGATGGTCGAAGAGGTTGGCGCGTTCACTGTCAAGGAGTTAGATACGGGTATCGACCCTGATATGGACGAGACTCGGCTGGAGGAGGTTCTCGGCTGGCTCTCAGACTGTGACCTTATTCCCGACGGGACTGACGCCGACGTGTTGGATAATGACCTCAGGTCTGCCCGCAACGAGTTGGCTCACTCGATGATGGCTCGGAGTACAACGGTGACGCTCCAGACATTCGAAGACTATGTTGCTGTTGTCTGGGAAGCTATTTCGCTCACAAACCACCTTGCTGAGCAACTACTCGAAAACGTATTCGTCGATTTGAATACGCTACCTCTGACCCCTCGTTGACAGGAGTCGATATTTTGGCTCCTGTTGCCAAGTGGAAGCTCCGAACTGTACTCCACTGGCAGGCACACGTTTATAAATAGAGTCCCGCATTACTCGAACATAAGTCATCTCGATGTCGCTTCCCTCATACACCTGGAAGTCTATCTACGAAAGCAAGCCACAGGCAGACGGTGCGTACCTCGTCGACGAGTTCTACGTCCCAGCGCTCACACGGTCTATCCGATACGACCGAATTGCGGGCTACTTCTCTAGCAGCGCGCTCGCGGTTGCCTCCAGAGGGATTGACGCACTCCTCGAGAACGACGGCGAAATGCGATTGGTTGTGGGAACGGAACTCTACACGACTGACCGTCCCGTTTTCGAGGCACTCACCGACGAACTCACTGAATCTCTGGACGAACTGGACGACGAACAACTGAACGCCCAGCTCCAACTTCTCGCTCGGCTCCTCCGTGAGGATCGGCTTCACATCAAAGTCGCTGTCCCTCGTCAGGGTTCGTGGCGCATCTTCCACCCGAAGATGGGTGTCTTCCACGACGAAGACGGGAACGCGCTCTCTTTCGAAGGGAGCGTCAACGAGACCGTCGGTGGGTGGAAGAACAACTACGAGCGGTTCAAGGTCCATCGTTCGTGGGTCGACCAACAGTCGACGTACGTCGACGGCGACGTCGACACGTTCGAGCGCCTCTGGAAAGACGAACACCCCTACGTCGAGGTCTACAACCTCCCAGAGGCCATCAAGGAAGAACTCATCGACTGGAAAGACCCGGACTCGCAGACGAAGCTGGAGGAGGCAATCCAGATCGCCCGAGGCGAAGCACCTCCGACCGACCGCGACAAAGCCAACATCATCGCCGACGGACCACTCTCTCCCGGCGGTCTCGCGCTCGCAGAGAAAGGGAGTACGATCACGCCGTGGCCGCACCAGCGGGTCGTCTCCGACACGCTCGTCAACACCTATCCGAACAGCTTCTTGCTGTGCGACGAAGTCGGCCTCGGAAAGACAATCGAGGCCGGCTTGACACTCTCACGTCTTGGACTCACCGACGAACTCGAAACCGGCCTCCTGCTGGTTCCAGCAAGTCTTACGGTCCAGTGGCAAGAGGAGATGTGGGAGAAGTTCAATCTGAATACGTATCGATACGAACGTGGGAGTGACTACGAATACGCCTTCATCGACGCCTTCGGCCGCGAACACACTCCTCCTACAGCTTCAGAGCTCGATGTCGATAGTGACGAACACGAACAGGCATGGGTCGAGAGCCCTATCTGGCGGTTCCTCCACGAGCAACTAGCGAACACCGTCGCCAGCGCTCCCTCGATCATCATCATGTCCTGGCACACGGCACGGCTGAAGGACCGATGGGATCAGGTGGCACCAGAGGACGGTGGCCACGTCCGGACGCGGGAGGACGTCCCAGCGAGCTGTCGTGGCCGACAACCAGTTAACCGAGAGGGGGTGTGGGATGCCGTCATCGTCGACGAGGCACACAACGGCCGCGAGGGAAGCAATTTCTACTCGATGCTCGAACGGCTTCGTGGTCACACACAGACCTACTACCTGCTCACGGCGACGCCGATGCAGCTGCACGCTGGCGAACTGTACGACTTGATGGCTCTGCTTGACCTCCCTAGCGGATGGGGCAATCAGGAAAATTTCGTGGAGTTCTTCGAGACACGACGTGCACTCACGAAGGCACTCGACGAGGTTTTCGGAGGGGGCGAATCGTCTGGAGACACCGACTCGTGGTCCGCACAAGCAACCCTCACCGAGGGGAGATACCAGGACCGTATCTCTGGGTCTCGAAGTCTCTCAGATCGGGTTTTCGACTCTGTTGGTGCAGAACTCGACGTGAGAGATGAACAGCATGCACGCTCCATCGCGAAGCAGCGTGTCCTGCGTGCCTGTGACCTCGCTAGCGATTACGGCGAACACTACGACGGGTACGTCGACCTGTTCGAATCCTCGATGGAAGAGTACGACGTCGATCCGTTCGACGCCAAGGAGGACGAGAAGCTGAAGTATCTCCTCTATCCCGAATGGAAGGCCGACGAAGAGTGGTTGACCTACTCACGAAACGAACGACTTGCCGCGCTTGACGAGCTATCAGAGCCCGGCTGGCAAGTTGTTCAGGACGTTCTCTCTGAATCGACGCCCGTCGATGCGCTCATCCATCGAAACACTCGTGACACCCTTCGAAAGTACGAACGGGTCGGCCTCCTTGACGCGACGGTTCCCGACCGTGATCCAGAACAGCACAAGATTGAGCTCACTGAGGAGACCCGACGTGTGTACGACCGCATCGACGACTACACGAGGAAGTTCTACAAACTCGCCCAGCAGTCAGACGAGGCCGAATCCCGTGCTATCGGGTTCGTGATGACCACGTATCGGCAACGTCTCACCAGCAGCGTGTACGCGATTTCACAGAGTCTCCAAAATCGGCTCCGAAAGCTTCGGGGACAGCGTACCGTGCTGAAAGGTAAGCAACGGGCAAAGGACGGTTCTGATGCGAGTACCCAGCAAGTCGTCATGGAGACACTTGCTGAGTATGATCTCGATGATTCTGAAGCGCTCGATGAGTTAGAAGGTAATCTCGAAGATGCGGACCTCGCGGAGATCATTCCTAACGTGACTGATGAAGGGCTTCACTTGCTGGAACAGGAGATTGACGAGTTAGAGTCGTTCGTGGATGAACTCGCAGCGATTGACCAAGACCCGAAGATCGGGCAGTTAATCGAGGATCTCAACGAGTTAGACCGCGAGGGGCACAATCGAGCGATTGTGTTCACCCAGTACGCAGACACGATGGACTTCATCCGCCAGAGTCTCGTCTCTATACACGGTGAAACGGTCGCAACCTATTCCGGCCGCGGTGGCGAGGTGTACGACGGCGAGTCTGGAGAGTGGATACAGGTCGGTAAGGAGCGTGTGAAGCGTGAATTCTCATCTGACGAAGGTCACGTCGACATTCTGGTCTGTACCGACTCTGCGAGTGAAGGGCTCAACCTGCAGGAGTGCGGCGCACTGATCAACTACGACCTCCCGTGGAATCCGATGCGCGTTGAGCAGAGGATCGGCAGAATCGACCGTATCGGACAGCGGTTCGATGAAGTCGCCATCCTCAACTACAGCTACGAGGATACCGTCGAGACAGACATTTACGACCGACTTGACGACCGAATCGGCTTGTTCGAGAACGTTGTCGGCGAGATGCAGCCCATCCTCTCTGGAGTGAGCCGCCAGATTCGAGATGCGGCCCTCAAAACCGACCGTGAGGAGAGCAGACGGGTCGTCGAAGAGGCTGACCGAGAATTCTCCAAACAAATCGAAGAACAAGAACAAGGTGACAGGGTCGATGTCGGTGAATCGCTAGACTCCACCGACTCGTTGGTCGCACAGGACGTTATTGATGAGGCAAAGCTCGATGCGTGGCAGTCCTACAAGCATCCTGATATCGTCGACGTTGGAGATTCTGAGTACGAGTATCCGGCCCCATTCGAGGTTGAGAGCCTGCAGGCGTTCTTCGTTGGCAATGAGACGCTGGTCGACTTAGGTGTCGAATTCACGCAAATCGGCGACCTGGAGCTTGATGTAGACCACCTCGACTCTGTCGACGAGTTCGCCTTTGAAGCGAGCACGTATCGACTCACTACTGACGGAGCATCGATTGAGCTTCCGCAGTCCGATGGAGAGCAGACGCTTGCTCAAGCGATTGCACCAGCCGACGACATGGTCGCAGTGACGTTCTCCGCAGAATGTACAGACGAATTTCCATCTGTGCACCATCTAGCGCCTGGGAACCCCCTGTTGAGCCAGCTCGCCACCGCTATTCGTGAGGAAAACGAAGACCCCCAGCGCTTGGTTCGTCACGCAGAGTCGCGAGATAACCTTCCTACCAGGCCAATTATCTGTGGATGGGGACGTGATGGCGTACTTAGTCGACTTCTTACCGATGGAGCGATCGCCGAGGATATCGACATCAATGTGCTTCCTACCTGGTTAGATGGCTTCGAACGAAACCGCGACCAATCATCCACAAGTTCGCTCTGAGTAAGCGAAATCTCCGACCTGGAGAGAGCAGGTGTTTCTTTGTATTCCCGGTTTCTCCATTATCACGTGTCCAAACCAGATATCGAAGTCCTCGACGACGCCGATGGCTATCCATATTCGTCTCATATCAGTGTAGACGGCTCTGAACTGCGACACGGCGATCTCCTGCTTGTCTTTGAGTCTTCAGAAAGTTCGATCGTGAATTTTTTCGAGCGCGTATACGGGTTTACCTGGCCGGGAATTATCACTCACGTCATCGATGGACCGGTCCCTGCTGAGTTCCGTAGCTTCGAGTCACTCGCTGAAAAACTTCAAAACGGGAAAATCGCACTTGCCAAAGAGCGAGAACAGACTAGCTACTTTTCTGACGATGATACAATCCGAACACTCTCACTCTATCGTTACTTCCACAGCAATGGTTGGCAACCGATTCTCATCGACGAGTACCGAGATCCGCTTGAGCAGAGTTCTCTGACACAGTCGATTACACTCTGTGAAGACGCTAGCGAGGTTGTAGAGGAGTTATTCGAGGGCCAGTCGTTCTCGTCTGACTCTGAGCCAGACCAGATCCGTGACTTCCTCTTGTCTGCTGGATATGATGACGCTTCTATCCCTTCGATTGAACGCTGAACCCAGAATTATCCGAGACTCGCCTTAGCGACCTTTCAGGTGCTCCATGTAGTACGCTTTTTCCACAGTCCGTAGATCAAACTCCCCCGGATTCAGCTCACGAAGTTTGCCGAGGAGTCGCTCATAATTCGAGAGTGTGACCTGTGTATCGACTAACCCGAGAACCGCCTCGTTGATGTATCGATCCCCTATGGCATACTCTGTAGGGTTTCTAAACGTCATCAGGACTGTCGCAGTAGCATAACCCACTCCTGGAATCGCAGACAAGGTCTTCATCTGCTGTCGAGTCTTTCCAACAAGAAACGCAGCACTCGTAACAAATTCCACGAACTTTCCAGGGACAGAGCGAAGGTTTTCGATATACCGATCACGACGACTAGGTTGATTAGCTAATTTCCACCGGATTGCGTCGGCAACCTCGTCGACGCCGAGATGATTTTGTTCCTGAAGCAGGTCAGTCAACCGTTCCTCCACTACAGGATGCGTTTCTGGAAACTCTTGGGAATGATATCTGTTGAAGTCCTCCGCGAGGCGGTCGACCTCGGTCGCTGAGAGTTCAGTCATACCCACGCTTTACAATACGCCGTCTGATTTCATGAAATTCGCTTCCAATGTATCACTTGTGAGTCCCCTGTGTTTCAAAGCTGAATGTCGGGGAGCATCTCGAGGGCTTCGTTCAGGACGTATGCTTCAATGAGCTTGCGGGACGCCTTGGTTGTCCACTCCTTTGTCACTGCCGCTGAATCGAAGACCAGATTGAGCGCTTGCCAAAGGTGTGGGTGCTGAGTTCGAAGGAACCATCCCCAGATGACCGCGGTGAGAGCTGCTTGATGTTCCTGGGTTAGCTCTATTTTGTCAACGTTGATGGACGCCATTCGTTACGAAAACGTTCGTGTCAGGCGTGTATATATCTTGACTCCGCATTCGGTTGGATGAATTGGTGTCTACGTGGAATACCAATATTCTTATTCAATTAACTCTCTATTGGCTTATATAGGGCCGCTCAGACGACCGTGGTTTCTGGCTGGTTCACTCATATTCGAAGTCGTCGTCTTCAGAGTCAACCTCTGTCCCATCCTCAATCAGCACTGCCTGATATGAGAGGGTGCTAGTCTCGGTACTGGTGTTCTCTACAGGAACAATCTTACCGCCTGTCATGGGGGCCTGTAAGCCCCATTTGCGCTCAACATGGAACATAGTAGTCTTGGTTCCGCCATCTGAACTGACAGAAACTCGCACCTTGTAATCCGACCCTGACTTCAGGTTAGTGAGTGTGACTTGGAACCCGAGAGTGTTGAGTTCGCCAATGTTCGGTATCTCATGCACTTTCACCTCTGAGATATAAGCGGGCTCGGGTGAACGAGTAGGACTCTGCGTACGGGTAGGAGTATGTGGAGATCTGCTGTCCCCAGTTCTGCCTTCATTTGAAGAACAACCGGCCAGAAGCGATGCAGCCCCGAAAGAGGCGAGTGACAGGAGTTTACGTCTTTTCATCACAAAATGGTCTCTCTGAAACATATATGTTAGTTCCGCTGACGAAACTCTCCTTTTGTTTTTTTCAGATGTCTGTGGGCATAATCATTTCACGCACGAATCGAAGATATTCCTCGGCGACCCATTCACCTCGGCCGGTGAGCGAGTATTCCTTCCGGCGCTTGTCGCTTTCCTTCGTCTGTTTACTGATTAATCCTGATTCGACCATCCGGTCGAGACTTGGGTACAACCGCCCATGATTGATGTCTTCCGGGTAGAGATTTTCGAGCGCATTCTGGAGGGTCACTCCTTCCACTGTCTCAAATCGATAGATGAGACAGAGGAGATAGGTCTGAAAGGCGGTGAGGTCGGTTGGAATATTATACGTCGAAAAATCAATCGAACCGGCCGGCGGGGGGTCCTGGTCGCTTGCCCCCTCCTCGTCCGGTGGATCTGAATCAGCCATATTCACCCATCCTAGCACCGATGCTTAAAATTCTGTGCTTCAATTCAGACTGGACTCGATAGTTGTCATACCTTATCTAGCAGAAGCCAGGCGATTTCCCAGGATTCTTCAGCCGACTAGCTGTGCTTATACCACCTCTATTTCGATCTAAAGCCGATGCGTCTGCGCTCCCCAGTGATTCGGTCAGACTGGTGTAAATCGGACTCTTAGCGGCAATGAGTACGCTTTTGATTCCAACGGATAGGTCTCCTTGTAATCCGACCGTCTGAATACCAATGGCATGATGGCACTGAATCGTCTCGAAACCCCTGCCTGAATGCGGTCTACTTACTATTTTTGTCGGTTAGAAGCGCTATCTGTCGTCTAAGATAAATGCATCAATAGTCTTATCTAAGGTTTTTAGTGCCGTCACTATAATGAACTAATCATGCGCCATCGTCACGGTGTCGCACGATCCCTGGTCGTCCTGTTCGCGTTCACCGCAAGTACAGGCGTCGCTGCCGCCCAACAAAGCGAAATAAGCAGCTCACTCACGCAGATCGAGGAGTTCGTCGCCACAACCCTCGGTCAGATCGGTGTGATCGTCTTCCTCGTCGGCGCTGCCGTCTGGTTCGTTTCCAGACGCAGTGCCGACCGCGCCCAATGGGGCTGGCGCGGCATGTGGGGCGGCGCCGGGATGATCGTCCTCTCGGTCAGCTACAACGTGTTCGTCGGCCTCTTCGAGAACCTCGCCCCGGGGATGATTGTCCCAGTCCTTCCCTGAGCAGTGTCCTCGGGTGAGGCGAGAGCGGGCTACCGCTCTCTCCACCCCATCACTCTGACCTATGACGGACAGTCGTCCCCTCACTGGCCTCGTGGTTGTTGCCCTCCTCGCGCTCCCCGTCGTGAGTGCGGTCACAGCACCGACTGGTACCGCGCCCAACAACGGGACGCGTGCGTTCATCTCCGACGACCGCGATCCAGACGCCGGGGCTCTTCCGCCGTTCGTGCTCTCCACCCTCGACGATGTCGTCCGTGCGGAGAACGTCTCTGTGGCGAACATTAGTCGGATGCGCGATTTCTCCTACGCGACGACTCGACCACCGTATCGTGTCGGGCCGAACCAACAGACGCTTCGTGAGTACCGACTCGCCCAGTTGAACTCGATTCAGCGCAACGATTCGACGAGTCTCTGGCTCCCCGACTCACAACGCTCGAACGGCACGGTCGTCAAAGACGCCCATATCACGATTCTCGGGACAAACAAGGGAGTGCGTACTGGCATGGGAGCCAGCGAGGACAACCGCTCTGAAAACGCAAGTGACCGACTGCTGATTCCCCGGAATGGCACGGTTTTGACGCAGCTCGATTACTCGACGCTCCTTCCGAACCGGACATGTACCGTTGCCGGCGACACCAAGACCTGTCTCTCGTACGATCTCCTCGAGCAGCAGGTCGACCGAAGCGTCCGAATCGGCAATCAGACCTGGGAGAGTGATTCAGCGTCGCCGCGTCAACTCGAGTACGACGGGGCGAGCGCAACCGAGCCGACGACGATGCAGGTTCGCGCGACGATCAACTCAACCGTCGCTGTCACGACGAAGACCTACGTCCGCGACGGCGGTGGCTGGCAGCTGTCGAATACGACTGCCGATGAGACGCTCACCCTCTCGCACACGGTCCAGGACAGCGCTTCTGTGGTCGTCTCCACAAATCAGGACCTCAGCGTCACACAGACGGTCGTCCGCTCCGAGGAAGGGATTGACCGAATCATCCTCCGGTTCGAGGGCCCACAGACGCTCTCCGACCGCCGACTCTGGAGCTATGCTCGGTTCAAGGGGTCGGCTGGACGCGTTCAGAACGTGTGGGGCGTCTATTCGCAGCGCCGGTACACGAATGCGACACGCGGTCGACGGCTTCTCACGACGTCGAACACCACCCTCTCGCTCTCACCGAGTAACACGACCCGACTCAAACAGACGCTCGCACAGCAGCTCGCGGCCACAAACGAACGGCAGCGCACCGTCCCGTTCCCGAACGTCCTCGAACTGCGGCTCACCGCTCGTAGTCGGCAGCCGACGCTCCGCTGGACGCAGAACACGAGTGTCACCGCTGCTCCAGAGATTACGAGACTGAACGGCTTCAATATGTCCGGCAGCGCGGCCCCGCTTGACCGGCGTGTGAATCTCACCTCGGTGTCGCCTCGCGGCTACACGACAATCGTCATCACGAACGTCGACCAGCCGATTACAGAGCTCCGAGATATCCACAACGATTCGATTCCGGTGACCACACAGACCGTTCGCGAGCAGAACGCGAGTCTCTCCGCGACGACACTCAACGAGACGCACGCCCGGATCCAACTCACCGACGTCACCACTGGCCAACCGCTAGCGGGCCGAACCCTCTGGCTCAGCGGGGCCGCTCAGGGACGAGTAACGACGAACGCCGATGGCGCAGTTGTCGTCGAGCGGCGTGACCTCTACGTCACAGCCTCGTTCACGGGCGCGACCAACGTCTCCGAGAACGTCTACTACGGATCAGCACAGACACGAGTCGCGTTCCAGCCGGATCCATTCAACATCTACCAGCTCCTGACCAGCCTGGCGGGTGCGCTCGTCTCCGTGGCGGCGTTTCTCGTCTTCTTCGCACCGTTCGCGTACATGCGGCGGGGAACAGGCTAGCACTCGTGATGCACTTACTTGCATTTCCACCCTAAAGCTCACGCAACAAACGCACACCACCGAACTCAGACCACACGATGACCGGATCGAGATTCCACGTCCCACTCGACGTCGTCCACGACAGCATCGGTCCCGATACTCTGGCGTCCATCCAGCACGGCATCGCGACGCTGCCGACTGACGCCACGCTGGTTCCGCTCGCCGCCGTCTTCACCGACTGGATCGCGAACTTCTTCACCTACATCCTCACCGGGATTCTCGGCTTCATCGGCGAGCTCATCGCCAACGGGATGCGGACGTTCATCATCTTCGACAGCCCCTACTCCGACCCGACGATGCAGGCGGCCTTCCAGCACAATCTCGATATCTTCCCGCAGCTGCTCGTGATCATGTTCATGGCGGGGGTCGCAACGAAGCCGTTCGCCGATCAGCGGGAGGTGACGAACTTCATGCTCGTCTGGAAGGCGCTGAAGGTGATCATCTTCGTCGCCGTCGCCCGCCAGATCATGCACTTCGGCCTCCTGCTGACGAACGCGATCATTCGCCATATCTTCACCGCGAACTACGGTGCCGCATTCGGACCAGAGGTTCTGAAATCCAGTCTCGACGGGGCTGCGGCGTCGGGTGCTGGGGTGATCATCGGGGCGCTCATCCTGAGTATGGTGTCCGTGGCGGGCATCCTGCTGGCACTCGGTGTGTTCGTCCTCCGGGAGTTCCTGTTCAACGCGACGTTCATTCTCCTGCCCGTCCTCGGGGCGATGCTCTTCCTGGACTTTGGGCCGCTCCGCTACACCTCAGAGATCGCGAAAACCGCCCTCCGGGCGACGGCCTATATGCTCCTCGCCGGAATCGTGATGGCCGGTCTCTTGCAGACTGGCGCCGCGGCTGCCGGGGCGTACGCGGACATGGCCGGGCAGGGAGCAACAGTGGCACAGACTCAGCAGGCGAGTGATCCTGGGTTCGGGGAGGTCCTCGAGGCGTACCTCTTCTGGTTGATTGGCCTCGTCGCTCCCGCACTCGTCGGCATCAAATCAGCGGCGATGGCTGGGCTGTCGCCGCGGCGCATTTCTGGTCGTCAGGGTGCGAAGAGCAAATCGAGTTCCCAGAGTTCGTCGACGAACCAGTCTGGTGGAAAATCGACTCGTACCGCCCTGATGGAACAGGCGAGGCATGGAACGTCTAAGGGGCTGGGCTATGCTGATCGGAAAACTGGCGGAATCGGGAGCAGCGCTGTCAGTAGGGCTGAATCTGCAGCAGGTCGGGCAAGGAGTGCAGCCGGAAGCACAGCTACAACTGTCCTCTCTGAAGAGACTGTCAAGACGAGTAAGAAGGTAGGGGCTCAAGGAAAGAAGGGCGGAAAGCGTGCCGCTCAAGACGTCAAAGCCGGTGCCGACTACGCGACTCGAAATCTCCACCAATCACCTGTTGACTGGGCGGAAGCTGGTCTTGAGAGATACCGCGAGAACCCCGCTGTCGATACGTCGACGGAGACTGGACCTAACCAACAGAAGATAAGCGATTGGACGGATGAGTCCGCCGACAAGGATCGGTCAAAGTGAGATGATTGGAACACTGAGGATTGGAGATCTTCTGAGGAAGGTAGTTGTGGAGCTTCTCTCAACGGGTCTCTTTACAGCAAACTATGTGCTGGCCCCACTTGGGGTCATCTGGGTCGTCGCTAATACTCCCTCTTCGGTTAGAGGAGTGGCCGCTCTTTTAGGTGTTCCAGCCATCTGGATGCTCCCTTCGTTTACTGCAGCTCTGTTGACTGGAGCGATCTACCCAATGCATGGCGAGAACACCAAAAGTGCAGATATTGATTGGGTCTTTGGGATTCTCATTGGGTCAGCTGTATTAACAGCTGTATGGTTCCTCCCGGCTTGGGAGAACAGCTGGACGTCACTTGCAGAAACCCTCGCTCCACTTCGAGTCTCGTCTATGTTTGACCGTTTGTGGCTTATGGGTCTCAGTTGGATTGCGTGCATCCCCTTGATGATCTCGACGAGTCTCGGCACTGCTACGGACAATATCGAAGAAAAATCCTCGCCATCAGAGACGGCTCAAACTGATGAACTGGATTCGTCTGCTCCCAGGGCCACAAAGCATGCTAAGCATAAAGCTCCTCAGCACAGCGACGATTCAGACCAACTGCGCCCTACTCTTGGTGATCTCGAGTACGATTGGAAACCCGCTCCAAATGTTGGGTATCGGGACGTCGGTGGCCAAGATGAGCTGAAGAAAGAAATTACGCGATCTGTCCTCCGACCTCTGACTCGAATCGACGAAGCCTACGAGCGGTTTAACGTCTCCCCACCGAATGGAATTCTCCTGTACGGCCCACCCGGAACCGGGAAGACCCTATTCGCCCGAGCAATCGCTGGTGAACTCGGCCATCCGTATCTCGAGCTATCTGCGGGCGATATCAAATCCCGGTGGATCAACGAGTCGACCGAGCAGGTCAACCGGCTGTTCGACGAGGCCGAGCAGTTCAACCGGTGCGTCATCTTCATCGACGAAATCGATGCGCTGCTCGCTGGTCGCGGAAACGAGCTCCATCGTGAGCACGCCCAGGTCGTCAACGAGTTCCTCGCGCACCTGGACGACGAAGAGCCAAATTTCCTCGTAATTGCAGCGACGAATCGAGCCGACCTCCTCGACGAGGCCGCCACACGACGGGGACGCTTCGACCAGCAATACGAAATCGGCCTCCCTGACCACGACGCTCGTGAGGCGATCTTCCGCGTTCGACTCCGCGAACTTCCGACCGCACTCGACGAAGACGACTACCAAGAGCTAGCCGACCGTTCAGAGGAACTCAGTAGTGCTGACATCGTGGGGATCGTCGACGACGCCGCAATGCATGCCGCCGAGCGTGATGCAGAGGCAATCACGCTCGATGATCTTCACGAATCGTTTCCGGATCCCTCTACGGACACAAATACCTAACAAATCACGAATACTATAGAAAACCGATATCCCGGGAAAACTATTAACTATCTATCTTAGTAAGGAAATAATCACATGGAGACCTTCCCCATCGCAGGCCGGATCATCAACACGAAGTTGGTATTTGGTCTCACTGCCCGCGAAGTCGGCGAGGTCCTCATCATCCCATTCCTCGCCCTCGGCATCGCCCAGAGCCTCGGGTTCACCGGCACGCTCTTCCTGATTGCTGGCGGCATCGGTCTCACACTCGGCATCCTCATCCTCCTCGTTGCGCCCGCTGGCCAGCGACCGATCAGCTACGCCCGGGCCGCCGCAGACTACTATCTCTCATCGAACTCGTACTACAACCGCCGCACTCGAACAGAGGCAGAGACGCCTGTCGTCCAGGACGTCGTCGGCGTCCGGCAGGAGGGCCTTGACGTCGAAACGATCGAAGCCGAGCAGGAGACCGAATCGAGGTGACCACCCATGGGCTCTGCCTCCTCCGACGAGACCACCGACGGAACAACCGCCGACAGCGATGGGGAACACGACGTAGACGAGACAACGAACGGGAACGCTGCATCCGATAGTTCAACCAGACAATCGACGACGAGTGTATCGGCGGACGATTCCACCTCGACGCCGAGTTCCGAGTCACAGAACGGTACCCAGCCGACCGCGGCGACTCAAAACGGAGCGCCCGAGTCCGACCTCGAAGTCCTCCGCGCACTCGATAAGTTCCTCGACGACATCGACGAGGATCTCCCGACCGCTCGCGAACGGGCTCGGGCTCGCGACCACTTCGACCTCGAGAATCGACTCGGCGAGTCTACGACCACTCAAGAGAAACTCGGCTTTGACTACGTTCGTGACGACGGCATCGCCGTCGACGAGAACAGCTACATCGGACTGCTGAAAGTCCACCCCCAGAACTGGCTCTCGCTCAGTGACCAGGCGAAACGTGACACGATGAGCGCATACATGTCGTTCCTGATGTCGCTGGAGTCCAGCGTTGCGGTGCCCTGCTATCCGAAGACCTTCGACCTGACGGGGCATCTCGAACGCTTCTACACAGCCGGTGCAAGCATGGCCTCGCGGGGTCAGACGCCCATCCTCCAGTACGGACGCAAGTTCTACATCCAGTGGGCGAACACCAATATCGAAGACGAGGACCTCAAACAGCGCGATTTCTACATCGTCACGCGGGTCGACGCCGACCAGGTCCACAAGGACCTCGATACAGGAAGCGTATTGAGTCAGCTCGGGACGCTTCCGGTCATCGGGACGGTCTTTTCGGGGATCGTCGATCGAACACCACTGGGCGATTCCCACGAGGAGGCCCGCACCGAACTCTGTATCCGCGAAGTCCGGCAGCGCCAGCGCCGAATCACGAACAAACTCGGCCGGACGGACGTCTCCATCGAACGCGTCACCGACCGCCAGGAGACGATGGAGATTCTCTATCACTACTACAACCACGTCGACCCGAAGTTCGAGAAGTTCTCACACGCGACGAAAACGGAGGGTGAGCACTAATGGCGGGACGATTCGACCGTCTTCGCTCGTGGCTTCCCGTGGGGAGTAGCGAGCCGAGCATCGATGACATCGACGACGAGACCTTCGACCGCGCTGCGGAGATCCTCGAAGCGAACGGGGACGACCTCACGAAGGAGAACATCCGCGAACAAGCCGAGTACCTGCTTGAGGTCGAGGACGTCGACGAGGGTGAACTCCGGCTCGGCATTGTGCAGGACGAGACCGAGAAGACGCTTGCCGACCGGGATGTCATCGCTCCGCGCCAACTCCAGGAGGTCTCGAACCTCTTCGAGTCGGGGTATATGGTTCGCAACGACCAGTTCGTCCGCACCCTCACCATCCACGGCTATCCCGAACGCGTTCCCCTCGGGTGGCTCGAGAACCTGTACACGACGAACGACCACGTCCGCGTTACCCAACACATCGAGCCTCGCGATACTGGGTCAGTCCTCCGCAAACTCCAGAAACGCCTCACACAGCTGCGAGCCCGTCTCCACAAGAAACACGAGAAGAACCAGACCGACACCCACGAGGCTGAGGCCGACCGCGACATGGTCAAAGACCTCATCTGGGATATCATCCTCGGGGAGACGAAACTCTTCGACTTCGCGATCTACATCGAGATCATCGCCGACACCGAACAAGAACTCGATGACGCCACCGAACGCGTCGTCGAAACGCTTGGGGCCGCGAATGCTGAGGCGGTCACGCTCGACAAACGCCAGATCGAATCTCAGGACGCACTCGCGCCGCTGGGTGATGACCCGATCAAGGCCACCCAACTCATGCAGGAGACCGCCGTGGGGACGATGTTCCCGTTCATCGAGCCCGCCGTGGCTGACCCCGAGGGCGTCTTCTATGGCTTCGATGGGACGAACACGCCCGTTCTGCTCGATCGCTATCGGCTCTCGTCGTACTCGAAGGCGATTGCTGGAAAGATGGGGTCGGGGAAGACGTTCGCCGAGAAGCACGAGATGTACCATCGGCTGATGATGGACCCCGAGATCGAGATGCTCGTCCTCGATCCGCTTGGAGACTTCGTCGACTTCGCGAACGACCTCGGCGGCCAGGTCATCCGCTTCGGTGGGCAGAACACCGTGAATCCCCTCGAAATCCGGCGCGGCATCGACGACGTCGCCGACGACCCGTTCAAGAAGAAGTTCCGCTCCGTGATGGAGCTGTTCCGTACGCACTTCTCGGCGGTCGCGGACCAGTCGCTGAGCAAGGAACAGGAGGGTATCCTCCGGCGGGCTGTCCGTCTCGCCTATCTCAAGTACGGAATTACCCCCGACCCGGTGACGCACGAGAACACGAGTCCGACGATGCAGGACGTCCTCGACATCCTCCACGCGCTCACTGACGGCGACCGACCATCGGAGTTCATCGAGCTTCACGAGGATGCAAACGAGGAGCGCGTTCGCCCGGAGATCGAACAGCTGGAGATGCGATTCAAAGAGGCCGACGAGAAGTACGCCTACCAACTCCTCCTCGGTCTCGAAGCGTTCCAGCACGGTGGCGAGAACGACAATCTGAACGGGCGAACCAACGTCGAACTCGACAACCGGCTGGTCGTCATCGACATGTCGATGTTCGCCGATACCGGCCAAGCACCGCTGTTCATGCACGTCATGTTCGACTGGATCTACCAGCGTGCCCAGAGCAGTGACCGACGTACGCAGGTCACCATCGACGAGGCACACTACCTCCTGCGGCGAGCGGCGACGACGGACATGATCGACCTGTTCATCCGGCACAGTCGGCACTTCAACACGGCGATTACGCTCATTTCCCAGACGGTCGACGAGTTCATCGCGAAGTCCGACAAGAAGTCCGAGGAGGCCGTCGAGAAGGCGCGGAACGTCTACAACCTCTGCGACATCAAGCAAATCTTCCACCACGAGTCGGTCAGCGACGCAATGATCGACTTTCACGGCCTCACACCCTCCGAGCAGAACTTCATCGCGACCGCGCAGACCGGCGAAGACGGCGGCTACTCGGAGTGCCTACTCGCGGTGAATGACTGGACGAAGTCGCTCGCCCTCCACGTGAACGACTACGAGATCCACGTCCTCGATGACGACCTCGACCCGTGGGAGTATCTCGTCGACCAGCGATACATCGACGCTGGCGACGTCGAGTATCTCGCCGAAGAAGGCCGCGTCGACGACTACGACATCCCGGACTCACTGCTCGCTGAGGCCGGTGTCTCGACAGCACCGCAAGAGGCCGATGACTGAGACTCGTCGCTACGTCCGCATCGAACCAGCGCGGGAACGCGTCGACTCGGCCGATATCGTGTCCCGACTAGCTGGGTTGCGGAAGCTCCGCACCGGCTGGAAGGTCAAATACGACCCACGGAAGAGCCCGCCCACATTCGAGTTCCTCGCACTTACCCAAGGCGAAGACGCGCCGGTACGGTTCTATCTCGGCGTCGACGACGAGGAGATGCTGCCGACGGTCGAATCCGAGCTGCAGACTGCGTACCCAGCCAGCTACGAGATTTACGAGGAGACGGTTGACCTCCCCGCAGAACTTTGTCGTCCAGATACCGACGAGGAGGAGTCCCAACTCCCGGCAGAGGACTCCGACACAGAGGATCAGGAGGTGTCACTCTCTGAATGCACGCCAATCGCCGCTCGCTGGAGCGGCGTCGGTGAGCGGAGCCGCGACTGGATGACTCCGATCAAGCAGTACTCGCAGGTCCAAGAGGAAGGCACCAGTTCGGGAAACCCAGCACGAGCGCCACTCGCGACGGCCGTTGAACGACTCACAGAGGCCACAGCCCCCACCGCGTTGCAAGTGTTGTTCACACGGTACAGCAGCTGGCAGAAGTTCGCTGAAGGTCGCAAAAAGCAGATCGAGACGAAACACGACGGTGCCCTCCAGTCCGCTCGAACGAGTCTGGCGGATATGGTCTACGGGGCCGACGAAGAGCGGATTCGAGATCGCCGACGCGGTCGTGACCCGCCACACGTCGGTGAGAGCACCCGGCAGACGTCGAGTGCAGCCAGCGGAGAGGTCGCCTCCCGACAGGCGCTCATCGATCAGAAGGGACCCTCACAGACGTTTCTCGTGAACGTCCGGACTGTCGCCGTCCTCTCGAACGAGCCAGATGAGGCAGTCAAAGCACAGGCGGCGAACAATATCGAGACGCTGGCGAACGCGTTCAATCACCTGGATGGGTACTTCTACCATCTCGACGGGAGCCGCGTCACAAAGAGCCTGACCAACCTTCGAGACCCCGCCAAGAAAGAACTGAACCGATTGGTCAACCGTTCGTTCAACCAGTCCTCGATGGGGAAGCGCCGGCCCCAGCTCATTCTGAACGCGGATGAACTCGCGAACTTCGTGGCGGTGCCGAGCGCACAGACGTTGACCACCGAGGGCTCGCGTGGCGCTCGCGGGAAAGAGCGACTCCGCCAGCCACTACCGCTCCCAGATCCCGATCTCCTCGATGAGTTCGCCGGAACAGGCATGACAGTGGGGAAGCCCCTCCGGAACCGGAACGAATCCTTGGACCAACCTATTCGTATTCCGTCGGACCTCTTGACGACGAGCTACATTCGGGCTGCGTCGACCGGGAGTGGGAAGTCAACAGCTGTGCAGACCGAGATGCTCTCACTCCACGAGCACGTCGACGGCCCGACCGTCCTCCTCGAAGGGAAGGGCGATGGGATGGCCGAGAACTATCTCCACGCCCACTACGCCAAGAACGGAAACCTGGACGACGTCTACTATTTCAACGCGCCAGATACCCTGCCGGCGGTCTCGTTTTTCGATATTCGCCCCGCACTCGCGATGGGGCGTTCCCGCCAGGACGCCGTTCAGGACAAGGTTGAGCACTTCCACGAGATCATGCGGCTCATTCTCGGTGAGGAACGCCACGAGCAGGCGTACGTCGCCAACGAGATTCTCACCTTCCTGATCAAGGCGCTGTTCGACCGGGAGTACGGCCAGGACGCGTTCAGCCTCGAGGACCTGATTCAGGCTGTGTTCCGGATGAGCCGGGACCGGACGCTCCCCGAACTCTGCGAAGCGAACGCGCATATCGAACAGTCACTGGTTCAGAAGTGCCAGGTCGACGACCATCAGTTCCAGCAGACGATGGGGGCCGCAGCGAATCGCCTCGACAAGATCGTCGAGCACGAGCATCTCTACCAGATGTTCACCCACGTCCCCGAGTGGGACGACGAGGCCGAGGAGTACGTCGGGAACGCCTTCGACTTCCGCGAATTCGTCGACGACGACGCAGTCATCCTGTTCGACCTTGGTGAGTTCCGCGCCGAATCCCAGCACGCCCTGACGATGATCCTGCTGAGCAATCTCTGGGACGCCGTCCAGGGCCGTCGTGGCGCTGGGCGGTCGCTGAACAGTGGGGCTCGTCAGAGCGAGAGCGACGCCGACGATTCGATTGTGAATATGATCATCGAGGAGGCGGCAGCTGTCACGACTTCCTCGCTGGTCTACGAGCAGTTCATCCCCCAGGGGCGAGCCTTCGGTGTGAGTCTCGGTCTGATCCTGCAGTACCCCGAGCAGGTCGCGCAGTACAGCACGTCGGACCGGGCGTACACGGAGATTCTGAACAACGTCAAGACGAAGCTCATCGGGAATATCGCGACGGACGCGAAGCTCGCCGAGTCGATGGCCCACGAGAATCTGAATACGACCGAGTTCCGGAATCGCGTGAGCCGCCTGCCAGCCGGTGAGTGGATCGTCCAGCTACCGAGTCCACAGTTCGGCCAGACCGGCCCGGCGCCGTTCTCACTTGCATCGCTACCGATTCCCGACGGCCATCCCGAGAGCGATGCGCCGCTGTCGGGTGACGACCGGCATCTCTTCGAGGAACAGCAGATTCCCCGGGTGATGCGGCGAACGCAGGACGAATGCAGTTTGCCGGGCCGGACGAATCAATTTGCCCGCGAGGAAGTTCGGGAGACGCTGGACGAGGTCGGCGAGGACACCGACGCAGACGTGGCATCGTCGAGCGCGAGTACAGCGGGCGCTGGAGCCGCCGACGGCGGCAGCCCATCGGATGCACCATTCTTCGGTGCGAATGGCGAGAGCGACGACACAGGCGTCGTTGCGAAGGACGAGGCAACGAACACAGCGGATGCCCCAGGCACCTCATCGAGTGACGAGCGAGACATCGGGAGTGCGCCCATGTTCGGCGCTACTGCAGACGGGTCACAGGAATCCGAGGGAAGCCAACAACTCTCGGCTGTGGGACAGGCAGCGTCAGAACACCGTGAGGAGCGCAGCGAGGCTTCAGAAATTCAAACCATGAACGGCGATGAAGAGACAGCGGATTCGGCGGAGACGACCAGTGGAGATTCGCTGCCCGAGCACGTGAGTTACGACGCGGACACCGAGTGCTACGTCTGTGATGTCTGTGGCTCTGAATATCCCACGTCCGAAGAGCGAAAGGCCAGTGCGTGTTGTCAATTCGCGTCTAAAGACGATGTGTTCGTTGCCGCCAAGCGCGCTCGCTCCACCGCTTCGACATCCAGTGAACTCTTCACTCGACTCGGGACAATCACCGAGCACGCTGAATCGTACGGCATCGAGGTGACGATTCAGGACTTCGCATCACTCGATGAATCTACTGAGGAGTCCTCTGCTTCCAACGGAGGGTCAGAGCACCCACCAGGACCAGAGGAGAATCAGAATCCGGAGGTGTCCCCATCGACCCGATTCAAGGACGCCACGACGAGCATTCCGGATGAGACGCTCCGCGAGGAAGGCATCACACGTGATGAGGCCGCCTTCCTCGGGCTCGTACTGGATGCGATGAACCACCAGATCGAGGAGTATTCGCTGCTGGAGAGCATGACCGTGCTCAAAGAGCCATTCTCTAATCTTGACCTCGAGACGCTCAAAGAGAAGGAGTTCATCGAAGAGCACCGGTCGTTCTGGCAGACGTACTATACGGTCCTCCCCGCTGGGCGACGGTTCCTCGATCGGTCACTCGATACCAGCCCTGGTATCGGTGATCTCGGTGAGAAAACGCCACACAAGGCTGGCGTTGTGTTCCTCGAAGCATGGCTCACCCAGCAGGAAGACGTTGCTCGCACGGCCGTCTACCATCACCATTCGGAGGATGTCGTATTTGACGTTGCGGGGTTCGATGCCGCTGACGAACTCGTCTGGGTAGGGGAAGTCGAAACCCCGAGCAACAATCCCGACGCGCTGCTCTCGGATTACGAGAAGCTAGCGAGCGTCGACGCGGCTGCTGTCTGGGCGTGTGAAGACAAGGACCTCATTCTGGAGATCATCGAATCACTCACAGACACAGTCGATATCTCGTTGACGTCCACGCAAACCCGGACGATTAGTTCGCTTCGCGCGGCGATCAACGACCACGACCTGCAGGGAATGGACGCTCTCCATACGTTCCGGAGCCTGAAAACGGAGGTCGACCAAGACCCATGACTGGGGAGTGGCGAGAAGCAACCCGTGAGGAGCTCCACACCTACTACACAGAGACGTTTCCGGACCACCTCGACGCCCTCCCGTCATTCCTTACAGCCAGTGGCCCGAAGCAGTACGCTATCGCCTTCCGCGAGGCATACCCGATCCGGAAGCAGAACGCTCCCGATCGGTCGTTCATCCGCCGCGATACTTGGCAGACCAGCAACTCCGGCGAGCGAACCATCCAGCAGTTCGGCTCGGTGGAGGACCTCGTCGAATTCATTCAGTACCCCGCCCGCTACGACCCCGCTCAGGGGAGTACCTACGCGCTCGCAGACCCGGATCTCCTAGAACGACCAGAACCACGCCCTGACGCAGTCTACTACGCGCTCGATCACTGGGAGCGACCATGGGTCCTCGCGGTCGATATCGACGCGAAGGACATCGCGGCACAGCGCGCTTCCAGTGAATCAACCGATGGGAAAGCCGACGATGTTGGGACTGAGCAGCTTCGTGCTACAGGTGTCCTTGACAGCCCACCTGAGGGATATCCCTACGCGTTCGAGGATATCGAGCAGGCTCTTGAGTACGGATTTGCCGTCCGGGACATCTTCGAGGACGACTTCGCAGCCGACGAGACGATGGTTGTCTACTCGGGGCAGGGCTGTCACGTCTACCTGCTCGATGCAGATCGCGAACACCACTACGACGAGCAAAGTCGCGAGGTCATCAACGACCTGCTCCTCGAAGAATATGAGATTCCCATCGATCCGGTCGTCACGGCCGACCGGCGCCGAGTGATGCGGCTGCTGTACTCGCTACACGCCGATGTCTCGCGTGTTGTTCAGCCGATCTACGATCCGAGATTCGATTTCCGGACTGAAGCAACGCCCGAGTTCCTCGAATCATGAGCCGAGACACGCCAGCAGACGACGAGTACACGGCGTATCGAGTTGCAGCACTCCCACGAGACAAGGGCGAGTTACAGCTGACGCAGCTGTTCGAACGCGGGTATCAGCGGTGGACAGTCGATGGCGAGCAGCAAACAGAGAAGATGCTCGCAGACATCGAGCGGTTCACTACCGATGCGTTCGCGCCAAGCACACGGGAGGAGGCGGCGGAGCGCCCCTATGTGGATGACCCGGGCGCGCTTGCCATCCTCACGACGCTCGGGGCGGTCTGCATCATGGACCATCCGAAACTCGAAGATACGCCACCCCGTCATCTCGCGCTCCTCGGTGATCTCCGCGAACTCTACGTCAACAATATCGCCTCACTCGTTCGCGAGTACGAAGACTGGTCGCTCCACCAGGAAATCGCCGAAACCCTCTACGCGAAAGACCCCGGTGAGGACGGTGTCCATCCGGGGCGTGTCTGTACGGACATCACCGAACGCCCCGAGTTCGGAGAGGGGTACTACCTCGAAATTCCGCTCGTCGCCGCCTCACGAAAGTGCCTCGCTCGTTCGGAGGGGGATGAGAACCAGCAGGGCGAGATCAAAGCACATGTCGCGGACAACCATCTGTACGTTCCCGTCTCGGACTTCATGGAAAAGTACCGTGAGTACACAGAGGACGCCTTTGGGCGGCTGCTCGCAGTTCAAGAAGAGGCGCTGACCGCAGACCAACGAAGCTGGCTCACCGCGAACGAATCAGCGATCACTGACCGTATCGACCGGTTCTTCCAGGCTGGGCAGACCCATCGCGTATGGGAGAACTGGAGCCGACAGAAACGTGACCTGCTGACGATCATCAACGCCGTCTCCGCCGCTGACGACGATGTCGCCCAACTCGGTGAGACGCAGACTGCACGCGACCTCTACCAAGCGGTTGACGCATACGAGCCGAAGCGAACGTGGGAGCGAAGAGTCTGTGAGTCGATTTCTTCGCCGCGAAGTCTCGGGACGGTGCTCTCGCGGAACCGCGATCACGCGAGCGTCACCGTCGAGAACGCGCGCTTGAATCGGTACACGCTCACCGAATACAGCGACGGTGCGCAACCCCTCCACGTCGACGAGCTCGCAGATCTGTTCGAGTTGCCCTGTATGGCAGCGATGGACGAGCGCCTGCAGGAGAAGAAACCCGTTCGGAAGGACCTGTTCAATCTGGTGCGGATGGCGTGGTGGCTCCCACAGTACCGGGACGCGAGTACGGAGGAATTCATCAGCGACGTGAAAGACTTGTTCTCGCGGTGGCCCTGGTACGACGACGAGGTGACTGAGTACCAGATTCGGTACGAACTCGACAACGACATCGGTGGCGAGATACCCCTCCCGATGAATTGTACGAATGATGATATGCAGCGGTACTGCATCGGGCGCGACCAGTGTCCGTACTCGATCTATGGAAGCCTCCCCTTCCCCGATGAGATGTACGAGCAGATCGATGACCAAGGAGCGTCTCCCTCACAGTAACTGACCGAGTCGAGCGGACCCGGTCACTGTTGTCAGTTCGAGTAGCTATTCATCCGCCGGTCTTTCTAGAACGTTTGGGACTACGGGTTGCAAATACGAATGAGGGCTTCTCCGTGAGTAATTGAGCAGTCTTAGCGGTTCCACCCCCTCAGTTTTCATTTATCGTCGGAACTTGCTTTCATATAGGATACGTAACCTTTTCCCACCGATTTCCCGTTTCACCGATATTCAGCAGATAGCAGCCGTCAAACGTTGCATATATCAACGTGAGTTCCGAGACTCGCTTTCAGATAACAAATAACGCCCTCAAATCAGGCTTCCGTTATCCTATGCAATTCTGCAGCCGCCAAATCGGAATTCGCACCTCGAAAATCGTCCAAAGGAAGGGTGGGGTACGAGGTGCGAATCCGGTGTGTTGCAAAGAGGGGATTCAGGAAGGGTCGAAGTAGGGGCGGAACTTGGAAAACTATCAGCTGTGGATAACACAGTAGGTGCCGTAGTCGGGGAGTGAGATTGAGGGAGACAGGGAAGGGGCTACGAATCGATGATGCGCAGCAGATGTAGATCGCGTAGGGGTAAATTGAGGTTCTCCATTCAACGCGAGATGGTTTTTCAGACTGCGTATAAATTCGGAAGGAGAGCTAATTCGGCCCCATCTAGTAGCCAGTGTGTTGACCGGCGGTGAGTCAGGAGTAACGAGCAGCTGACGACTCCAACGCGACGGTGGGTCCTTCGAATCTTGTGTCGGTGGCTTTGTTGAAATCTTTATATGGTGATATGTTTCAGCGACCATGCTGCATACAGAGCGCATATCTTGCACGGCCGATGGTCGCAGATTGGCTGGTAGATAGACCCGTGTAATTTACAGGTGAAGGTAATCCGTTCCGTTGATCGGACTGAGGGTCTATCCTGCTGCCTATTTTGGGGTCAGTTTGGTCATCGGAGGCTGTAGTCGACGAGGACAGAGCCGTCGTCGAAACGACGTGTCGTGTTGAGTGCGAGGTCGACCCGCGCTGCGTCGGGGAGGGCTCGGGTTCCCCCACCGACGATCGTCGGGACTAAGCGCAGTACATACCGGTCGACCAGACCTGCCCGGATGGCCTCGGCAGCGAGGCCCGCGCCACCGATGGACAGGTCGCGGTCGGCTTGGTCTTTCATGCGCTGTACCACTTCGAGGTCGAACGTCTGCTCCAGGCAGGTCCGCGGTTCCGGCACGGTGTCCAGGGTGGTCGAGTAGACGACCTTGTCGGTATCCCGCCACGCCTCGGCGAATTCGCGTTGTACCTCGGGTAGGTCGTCGAGGAGAAATTCGTCCCACACCCTCATCGTCTCGTACATGCGACGGCCGAGAAGGGAAGTGCCGACCGATCGCTGGTGGTCGTTGAAGAAGGCATGGGCGTCCTCGGATGGCTCTGACCAGTCGAAGTTGCCGTTCTCGTCGGCGATGTAGCCGTCGAGTGATGCGTTGATGACGTAGATGAGGTTGGCCATGGAATCCTCTTGATCGTCGCGTCTATTCAATACGGACGACAGAAGGGCCGGTAACCGATCAGACGGTATGTGTCTACGTTGCGCATCCTGATCCTGGGGATGCTCGGGCTCAAAACGGTGACCGCCAAGAGCGTGGGGACGACCCGCTAGGCCCCGTCAAGCTCCTCGGCCAACCCGACGATGATGCCTTCGGGGCCGCGCACGAAGCAGAGGCGATACACGTCTTCGTATTGGGCGACTTCACCTACGAGTTCGGCTCCGTGGGAGCGGAGGCGGTCAAGGACTTCGTCGACGTCGTCGACGGTGAACATGATGCGGCGGATCCCCAGGGTGTTCGCCGCTGGTTCCTCGGACCCGTCGCGAGTGGCCTCGGGCGTGATGAACTTCGAGAGCTCGACGCGGCCGTTGCCGTCGGGGGTCCGCATCACGGCGATGTCGCTCTGGACGTTCTCAAGGCCCACAACGCGGTCCGCCCACTCTCCCTCAACGCGCGTCTCGCCCTCCAGCTCCATGCCGAGCTCCGCGAAGAACGCCTTCGCAGCTTCGAGATCCTCGACTACGATGAGGACGTTGTCCATCCGCTTGATCGCCATAGTCCGAGAAAATCAGGTGAGGGATGCGCAAATAGGCTTCGCTGACGGAGGAAGCGAGGCGGGAAGTTTCGTCGCGACTGTTGACCGACCCCGTCTACTACGTCGGGCGGGAGCGGTCCCAGGCTCTCCGTACGCCCACCCAGGTCGGGGCGTCGATATCCACTTGAACTGTATCTCGCACGCCGAATCTGTCATCGGCTGAGGATTTCAACAGAGTCGTATCAGTCTCTCTATGAACCCGAAATCGAGAGTGTGTCCACGAAGCTGTTGTTCGCGCCGACAAAGGGTGACGGCGCTCAGCAGTCGTGATCATTCGGATTGACCCCTGGCGTGCGAGGGAACCGGTCAGCTGAGTGCAGTCAGTGAGTGATTCCATGTCGACGTTCAGTAACTCCGAGTCCGCGACAGCATCGTCTTCAGAGAACCAGGCGAGTCCACGAGATACTGGCGAGCAATCTCGGCAGTCTGGATGGCTAGATGAAGAGAGCAGCGACGGCGGGACACCAACGCTTGAGATGGATCGGTGTCCGGAGTGCGGGGCACGTCGCTTCGTCTCGAAACTACTGGTGTACGAGGTGACGAGCTTCGACGAAGGCGGTGAGCGAGAGTTCCGTCGGCAACACGTCCGGGCGGAGTTCGAGTACACCTGTAGCGAGTGCCAGACAACACTCCGGAGGCTGCCTGCAGATCGGCGCGACTACTACGACGAGGTCAACGTTCTAGAAGTGGAACGCCGTGCAGCCCTCCGAGATCAGCTCCGACAGTTGTGTCGGCGGGTCGGGCGCCGGCTCTGGGCAACGAAGACCTGGATTGCACTCGTACTCCTCACAGTTGCCGTCGCGGTGGTCGGGCTGTAGGGGACGAAAACGAGGAACGGTGGACGTCACCCCTCGTCAGGGTCGTGATGGCAGCCGCAGTTCGTCATTGACTTCGTAGAGATAGCCCTTCAGGAGCAACTGCTCGATATATGCTCGTGCGTCGGCACGCTCGACGCCTTGATCCATGAGGTGGGCGACGGCGTCCTCTCGCGTGATCGTCTCGTCACTCCCCGCTCTGTCAAAGTACTGCTCGAGATGATCGAGCGCGGCTTCCTCACTGGAGTTGATCGGGGTCCGCGAATTCTCCATTATGTAAGGTATCGGTATCTCTGGATTTGACAATTGGGGTGCTATCTTCGTGTCACTACGGTCCAGCCACGGCCGAGTTTGTCGACGCCGAAAGGCGCGAGGCGCGCCTCCGAGCGTGCCGGAGCGTAAATTCACATGACTGGTCCAGACGTATTCGATGATACGGCAGACGATCACGAGCGACTCGAAACCGAACTCCTCGCACAGGACCGGGATGCAGCCCGAGTGTCGACGGCGGACATCGACGAGACGACGGCGCAACAGATCGTCAATGACCTCGTCGACGACGTCGTCGTGACGGCGGTCGCCGAGCAGCGAGTCCTCGTTCACGAACCGAGCGGCGAAGCGTTCGACTCGATTCGACAGCTCGCTGTCTTCCATCGTGGGTGGACGGCTGGCCTTAATGCCGACGAGGAGACGTCGTAATGCAGCAGACGCTTACGGGATGTGCGTTCTGCGATGCGCTTCCTGAGTCAGAGAGTGGTGACGCCTTCACCTGGGGGAAAGATGAACGGGTTTCGCATCCGATCTGCGTCGACTGCGCCGTCCAAGCCCGGGCTGACCCTGATGACCGGAATCACCACGCCTGTGACGGGTGTGGCCTCGTCGTCGACACACTCGCAGCGCTCACGCGATTTCGCGTGGAACTCAGGCATCTCGAGGGGACACTACACCTCTGTGTCCGCTGTAGTCCTGGCGGACTCGCAACGTACTGGACGCGCGACCTCGACGAGCATCTCGTTCGTGAGGCCACGTCGTAGTAACCGGTGACCAGCCCGTTCAACCATTGTTCTGTATCGATGTGCAAGCTATGTGCATACACCGGAACCGTTATCCGACTGTGTGCAGAACTTGCACATAGAATGAGCGCGAGTGACAAGCCCCGACGGGTCCACTTCCAGTCCCCGGAGTACCTCGTCGAGCGTCTCGACGCGATCGCGGACCTCTTCGACAAAGACCGGACCGATGTTCTCGTCGAGGCCATCCGCGAGTACATCGACGAGACGGCCGACAGCGAGACGTTCCAGGAGCTAGTGGCCACGAAATACTACGACAGTCAACTCGAATTCGAGACGGTCAAGCAGCTGGTCGGCGCTGAAACCGCCCAACGGCTCCGCCTGCTCAAGGCGGACCTTGAGGGCGAACCGTTGGATCTCGCTGCGCCCACTGACGTCGACATCTACGGCGACGACGCAACCTCGGTAGAAACTGCGGACGGCGACGAGCGATGAGCAGGCCGCGGCTGCGGACAGTCGTCGCCGACACGAGTGCGCTGGTTAGTCTCGCTGTGCCCCGTGCCGACGCAGCCTACGACACCGACACCGCTCCGGATCCTCTCCAGTATCTCCTCACCTCCTGTGACGTCGCCGTCCCACCAGAAGTCGTTGCAGAGCTCCGTGACATGGCTCAGTACCAGGACATCCATGGCGCTGCAGCCTCCAATGTCCTCGCCGCTCACGCCCACTACACGGTCGACGATCCCTATGAGCGAGCCGACACGCCCGAATCGCGACCGACGTTCGGCCTCGACGACAGTGAAACCGACGGCATCGTTCTCGCGAACGCCCTCGACGTCGACGGGTTTCTGACCGACGAGTTCGGCGGGACGAATTTCGCGCTCATTCATGCCGTTCTGCAGGATCCGCGTATCGTTCCGACACCACGGTTGCTCTGCGATTACGCTCGCAACGACCACATGACCCATGAAGAGGCCCGGACGCTCATCGAGACGATTAGCCCGCATCGGAGCTGGGAGAACAGCCCCTATGTCTCGCAATTGCTGGCCCTCTTGGAGTGAAATCGGCTCCGAGGCAGTGACCTAGTCGTTTAGGTTTCCGTAGTACGATGGTATTACCATGAACTACGCGAGTGTCAGCGTCAAGTTCCCGGTTGCGCTCGACACTGAGATCGAGCGGTTCCTCGATGAAACGGGGATCTACACCAACAAGAGCGAATTCATCAAGGAAGCCTGCCGTGCCCATCTGCGGGATCCAATGACGACACGGCAATCGCTGCGCTTCGGCTTGAGCACCTGCTGGCACAGGCCGAGCAGAGCCGCGAGTCCGAGAGTGAAATCGACGCCGAGCTTGCTGCGCTCGGCGAGAACATCGATTCGGGGGATCTCGAACGAGCTGTCGAGGAGGCACGTGAGGAAACCTCCGATCAAGTGTACGGGTCGGATGCGTGAGGGTCTCTGAAGATGAGTTGTCTCGCCACGACAGTCCTCTCGACATCGTGTGAGTGAATGGCACTGACGCCACATATTGAAAGCGACAGCGGTACTGGGTGTCGGTATGGAGTGCCCGGCGTGTGGTGGCCCAGTAACGATGGAAGTGGGACCGGATCAACCGCTCTCAGCATCAGTGACGGACGCACTGCTCGCTGCCGACGAAGCCGAGCAGATCATCGTGGCCCGAAATTGCTGGGCGTGTGGCTGGACTGAGGACCGGTCAGTGGTCATCGATTCGATCGAGACAACCGAGGGTGATACCGACGCTATCGAGCGAGCTGTGCTTCTCGACGATATTATGAGTGAGGCCACGGCAATCGACAGTCTCGCGACGCTCGAAGATGCTCTCGCAGAGATTCGCCGTCAGCGGCGTCTCGAGACTGCTGCGTCTGGCTCGCCTGAGGATGTCGACGGTGGATAGATTTGACTCATGACCGATACTGATGCCCTCCACGACGTTCGTGAACGTACGGGGAATCCAGTCCACGCGTCGGTCGACGACGTCATCGCACTCGTCTTTGAACGAGCACAGAATCCGCGTGAAGATCACCAAGACGCCCATTTCGATGAGGCCATGGCTACTGTCGTCGATCGATATGGCGAAGACACCGTCCGAACCGTCATCCATCGAGTACTCGTCGAACACTACCCGTTTCGGACAGCCACGGTCGACCTCGATATGCGCAACATCGATGGCGTTCGAATCGGCACGACGGCTGGCTGGTTCCTTGAGGAATTGAACGCGAAGTTAGACAACTGAAACCTCACGCCAGAAAGCCCTCGGCCGCTCGACTTTACCTTCCTACCAGATCAAGCATCGCGGTCAGATTGTCATTGAGCGACGTTCTACGCGCCCATCGGTTACCGTGACAGTGCCTTTCTCTTCCAGACGTCGCACAATCTCCTGTACGTCCGCTGCTGGCCAGTCGAGCTCCTGTTGCAGGTCAGCCATCGATTTCGGTTCGTCAAGCGCGTGCAGCACTTCGAGCTCCTCGTAGACGCGCTCAGTGATCTCCGCCACGGGGTCGTGCAACGGTGTCGTCACGTTGTGTTGTTCGGTGAGGTCAGTCAACGCTTCGTTCACGTACGTCACGAACAGCTCTTGCTCCAAGAGTTCGACCTGCGTCTCAAGTTCCGCTTCGACGACGTCGAACTCAAGGCCGGTCTGCATCAACGAGAACATATCCTCGATATCGTCCACCCGACCGGCAACCGCTTTGAACAGGAAGATATCTTCTGGACTCACGAGTTCGACCACGAGATTCCCAGGATCGAGATAGCGTTCGCTCCGCTCACGAATGCCTGGAGACAGAATCAGCTTGCCAATCACCTGCTGGTTGAAGATGTCGATGCGACACCCTTCATCGTTCTCGAGGATGCGCTGGGCACCAAGTTCTTCGTACTCTTCGTCCGGTTCCCGGACAATATCGTATCCCAGCTCGAGGAGCACCGCCTGTAACTGGCTCAGATCGTCGCCGGAGGAGACGATGAGGTCGATGTCTTTGGTCGTCTCTTTGAGTCCGCGAAACGCCATCGACCCACCGCCAATCAAGAAGACGGTGAGTGAGTTGTCCAGCTGCTGGCCGATGTGCTCGAGTTCCGACCGGATGTATGCGCTGTCAAATCGCGCCCTCATAGCGTCACCTCGTACTCATCAGCCAGCTCCTGGAAGTCCTCCCACTCGGGGAGTCGCGACGTCCGCTGGGCACCGCTGGTGTCGAGATACGTGCAGAGGTCGTCGACGATGTCGTCGACGCCGTACTTAGTGGCTTGTGCTCGGAGTTCGTCGTGGTTGATGTCGACGTGACTGAGCAGGAGCAGACAGTATGACTGCGTTCGTGCGCCCGAATCGATCACGAGCATGTGGCAGCACAGCATCTCCGGGGAGAGCTCACTCGTCGCCGCCGAGTAGAGGTAGTGTCTGTGGTCACGTGCCAACAGCGGAAGGCCATATCGCTGGAACTGGTCTGGGCCTGTCGGAATGAAGTGTTCGTCGATGACTTCAGTCGGCGTCTGCACAAGGAACTCGTCGAGAGACTCCCACAGAATCGTGTAGGTGTCGGTCTGTGCTTCGACAGTCTGACGGTGGACGTGATGGGCAAGCTCACGAGCGAATACGCTCAGCTGTTGGAAGCCGTCGTTCAGTGCGTACGCCCCGTCGTCGGTTTGGTAGACGATTCCGCGATGCTGAAGCGGGGCAAGCGTACGGTGGACGGTACTTCGGTGGACGTCGGCGCGGCGTGCGAGTTCGGTCGCGGTCCGTGGGGTGTCAAGGTAGTAGCACACACGGAGGGCTGCCCCTGACAACAGCTCCGGCCAGTCGATGTGTGAATACTGCTGGGTGAGATCCGTGAGTAATTCGAGAGCCTTTGCGTCCGACAGTCGAATCCGCTTTGTTTTCCCTTGTCGGCGTGTCTCGACGAGGCCAGTCGTTTCGAGCCGCTCGACGAGTTCTGAGGTGTAGCTGAGACTCCGATCGAGATTCGTTGCAAGGTCAGAGACCGTCTGCTCACCGTGGAGGGCTGTAAGGGCGCGAACCTCGCCTTCTGTGAGCATACTGTTGCGTACTAGCGAACCAATATATAAATAACTTCGGCATTTTGCAACGCAGAGCTGATTCTGTCGAGACATAGGCATAACGGATGAAAGCCCTCGGCCGCTCGGCATCCCGCGACCACCGCTGCGCTCCTCGTTCCTGCGGTGCTTGCGTCGCCGGGGCACGTCGAGCGCCCGGCCCCTTTCAGTCCCGCCCGGAGTCTGTTGCTAGGCTCGTGATCCCCATCGGTTGACGGATGTGGTACTATACGGCACGCCCCGCTCGCCGCTGCCGCCCTCCGCGTCGCTCGCGACCGACCATTCCGGGTATGCGGGCGCTCTCCGCACCGCCCGCGCCCGTTCCGGGCTAAAGTGAATCTGGTCTCGACGCCAGCATTAAGCGCGTTTTCGGTTGCGCCCCTCGCGGGCTTTCGCGTTCCAGCGCTTTGGGCCGTTCCGCGCGGCGAGCCACACCACGGCTCGCCGTGCTCACGACCGTCGCCCTGGACACGGACCCGCAGTCCGGGCCGGACGCGAGAAACGGCTTAAAGCTGGCCGCTCGCTCCGGGCGGGTCGGCGCGCGGTGCTGGATAATTGACCTCCTCGGGCGCGCTCTCGCTCGCGCCCCAAGGGGCGCTCGCGAAGGCGCGAGCGAGAGCGCGCAGATGGTTGAGTTGGTCGTTGTGGACAGCCACGGCTGGAGAGTCGTGGTGTCGGAAGAAGACGCCGAGTGAGCGCCTTCGGAGTTTGACTGCAATGTCAAGTAAGAACGTTACCAGTGAAGTAGTTTCGGTCGATGAACAGGCATTCGAAAAAGCGGACGAAGCAGAGGTCGACGAAGACGGATTCGAGGTCGTCGACGAGACGCCGGAATTCCAGGCGACAGTGCAGATGGAGGTGCAGGCAAAGGTCGATGCGAACCACCCCGACGGGATGGTCGACACCAGTGACGAGCGGATCTACGGTGCGACCCTCGAACAGGAAGAGCGCATTCGGGCGCGGGAGGCAGAGCTGGAGCGCATCAGTGCCCAGGCAGAGCTGGGGACGCAAGACGGTCGGGAGAAGCGGACGCGAGACATCGCGGCGAAGCGGAGCGCTGAGCGGCGTGCTGAGTTCCAGAAGCGGGCGGCGAGCGTGAATCCGATGGCTGACCCGGAACGAGATGATCCCCGTGCAGAACTCACGCAGGAGCAGTTGGCGGCGGTGAACAAGCAGTCGATGCGGCTGGCGAAGAAGCTGGATGGCTGGTCACGAGCAGCGATTGGTCGGCGGCTGGGTGAAGCCGTGGTCGGTGGGAAAGATCTGATGAGCGCGGTCGTCGGCGTGTTCGAGGAGTTGCAGACGGCGCCGGGGCAAGTGGTTCCCATCGGGATGCTCGAGGACGTCGATCGCAAAGAGGTGAGCATCGAAGGTCGTGTAACCGTGCTCTGGGAGAGCAACTCGCCGGCCATTCAACAAGTCGGCCTTATCGAGGACGACAGTGGGAAAACGAAGCTGACGTCGTGGGTCGCGAGTGACCAACCCTGGATCGAAGAGGGCGAGCGCGTGCGAGTTCACGGAGCGGCGAAGAACTGGTACAACGGGCGCGTCTCGGTGGCTCTGACCGGGTGGACGACCGTGCATTTCCCAGAGCGCGGTCGGTGGTGGGAATCGTAGGCTGTCGTCGCGGCCTTCTTTTTATGTGGGCCAGACCGACCCAGACCCCACCGCCCCACCCTCCGCTCCGTGCTCGCTCCCTGCGGTCGCTGCGCGCGCAGCCACGACCTTGCCACAGAATTATGAAATTGACAACCAACCTCAGAGTGCGACTTACCCCCAGAACTCGCCACGCCCTATCGTCTGCCGCTCGATTTCCGGGAAAGATTGGAGCTCCCCAACCGCTCGCTCCCGATCCCACTGATAGACCTCCATGATCTCCTCTGTGGCCACCGGGCCATGCTCACGAACGAAGTCGGAGACCGGCCCCGGCGGTTGCTCCTCACGCCCCTCGAAGATGAACTGCTGCTTGAAATCCACATATTGGACATACCCTTGCCACGTCTGGGTGTGCCCCTTGATCGGGACTTCTGTCACTGGAACCTGGGGCTGACTAGCTGCCGTCTCAACCTCCACGGTCTCCACATCTTCCGTAAACTGTGCTACATCCAGTCCGACCTGATCCGCGAGATTCACGAGGGCACTCTCCTCATTCATATCCTGCCCCGCCGCAATCCCATGCATCCAGAGCCGGCGGAGGAAGGCCTCTTGCTCACCTTGCCGTGCCGCAGCAATGACAGCCGAATTGAGCAGTTCAGTTGAGGTGGGCGGAGACTGGGCCGTCCACAGCGAGGAATCAACCGGCATCCCGTGGAGTGCAGTTCCGTCCTCCCACACCCCTTCCATGACGGCTGGGTCGTCGAACTCACGGACGGGTGCAAGCTCGTACTCAAGTTCAACGTCGTACCGTTCTTGGACACGCTTGAGTACGGGCTGAATCCCCCACGACATCGCACTCAGTGGGTCGACGGTGACCGTGACTGTCACTGACTCCTCTTCTTCCTCATCGTCTTCGTCATCGTTCTCGTCCTCCTCATCCGCATCGCTTTCATCCGGTTCCTCATCGCCCTCGTTATCCGTATCAACGTCCGGGTCCTCGTGCTCGACGTCATCCGGGTGCTGGTCCTGCTCCGGAGGTTCCTCCTGGGGAGATTCGTACTCACTCGGTGGTTCGGCCTCTGGCTCCGTGGCATCTTCGTCGGGTTCGCCGTCTTCTTCGTCCCCACACGGCTCAGCCACATCTCCATCTCCTACCGGCTCCTTCTCGTCGTCTGCCGGCTCGTCCGGGTCCTGCACCTCCGTTGGCACCGCACCACCGGCGGCTGTTGCGCCGGCAGCACCAACACCACTCGCGGCACCGGCGATAGTCGCGCCAGCCGCTGCAGCTGCGGCAGCAGCTGCATCATCGTCATCGTCTGTTGTCTCGGTGTGCTCGTCGAGACTCGTTTGCTCGGGAGCGGGCTCGTGCTCTGCTGTGTCGTCGTCTGACGATCCGGATCGATCGCCGCGGTATACACCCATGAATATCATTGGAAGGTGGTCAGGTTGCTCTGTGTATGATCGCTGTTCGCAAACAACGCCCGCTGAAGTCGCCGCTGGACATCAGCGAAGCGCTCGTCGGTCTGGAGTTGACGCAGACCGCAGGCACCGTTTACCCTCGGATCGAACCGGAGGAGTTCATCCAGCCCCAATCGACCGATGACAAAGACGTTCTCCAGATTGAGGGTCTGAATTGCGAAGGTTGCATGGCGTCGCAGCTGCCGGGTTGCGTTGCCGGCACGACCACCGCTGTACTGGACGCCGTATAACGCCATCTCCGTATACCCACACTCCTCGTAAAGTTCGCGGTACAGTTCGAAATGGGGAACGGTCCATCCCTTGTTGGTTGGCAGAAGCCGGACCGGGATGTTGTGTTCGGCGATGGCGCGCTCGAGTTCTCGGACGTGGAAGACGTAGGCCTTGATCGCCTTCACTTGGTCATTCGGCTGCATCGTGTCGTAGTTGTACACGATGTCCGGAACGAAGATGGCTGGCGGAAGAACAAACAGAACGTTCAGCACGTCCTGAAAACTCCGAGTATCGAGGATTGCATCGTCCTGGGTGGCAACAACGATGGGGATGTGCCACTCTTCGAGTACCTCATCGAGGCTACCATCACGCTCGATCACCTCCTCTACCTCGGAAAAGTTGAGGACAACGTGGGAATGGCGAGTATCGCCACGTAGTTGCTGTTCTGCCTCGTCATCAGAAAGCTCAAACCGTTTGTGGACGCCGAGTATCGGCTCCCGTATGCGCCGTAAGTTAACTGCCTCAGCAAGGGTTTGCTGGCCTCTACGGGATCGGATATTTGTCGCGGAAGTGCTCATCTCTGGTGTTCACTGACTCCGGATGGTTTCTGGGCGGGAGTCGGGTGTCAGTACGGTAGAATCTGACATATATATTTCGGTCATTCAGGATATTTGACCTTCGAAATTTGCGGATCTAGGTGCCCCTAAACCCTCGAATCCGAATCTCGGGATTGTCACTACCGAAAGCCAGCCCACAGCAAACAACCATGTCATTGCCGTACCGTTGGGTGTTTGTTTGCCCCAGAGTGGCTGAGGGGCGTCCCGAAGAACGCATCGCTCCCTCGTGAACATCATGGCTACCAGAGAGATCTACGAAACTAGCTTCGACGAAGACATCCAGACAGAGTCAAGCGCCAACCAGTGTCCCGAGTGTGACGGCTGGGTCACTACAAACTCGGTCGAAACGGTCTGTGAGGACTGTGGACTCGTGGTCGACGAGAATCGAATCGACCACGGTCCAGAGTGGCGATCCTTCGACGAGGACGAACGAGAACGGACAGGCGCGCCGCTCACCGCAGCACGGCACGACCGAGGATTGTCAACGGAGATCGGTCGCAGTACCGATGCGAACGGCAACGAGCTCTCCGGTCAGAAGCGACGTCGAGTGGCTCGAATGCGCCGCGAGCAGTCTCGCGGGCGATTCCAGTCGAAGGCCGAGCGAAACCTTGCACACGGGTTGGGTGAAGTTCGGCGAATCGCGAGCGTTCTCGAGTTCGCGGAATCGGTTCGTGACCAGGCGTGTCAGCTGTTCCGGAGCGCTCAGAACGAAGACCTGCTTCGAGGGCGATCAATCGAGGCGATAGCGGCAGCAAGCGTCTACGGGGCCTGTCGCTGTAACGGCCACTCGCGGTTACTCGACGACGTCGTCGACGCGGCACGCGTTGAACAATCGAGAGTCGCGAATGCGTACAAGACGTTGAATACAGAACTCGGACTACCGGCCCAGCCTGTTCAACCGAGCGATTTCATTCCCCACCTCGCGTCAGAACTGGATGTTCCAGCGGACATCCGACAGCGAGCCCGGAGATTGGCTGAACAGTCGGAATCGACAGGAGCAGCATCGGGCGTCAAACCGTCGGCGTTCGCAGCCGCCTGTCTGTACAAGGCGGGTCGCGAAGAGGGACGATGGCTGACGCAGGCGGACGTCGCGGAGGTGGCGAGCGTCACTGCAACGACCATCCGGTCGCATCGAGATACCTTAGAGGAGCAAGTAGCCTGACAACGTTCCTGTACAAGCACTGTGGGATTGAATAGTTTTCTCAGGAAATTATTTGTTCTTGGAGGGCGTAGCACCCAGTATGACCGAGACGTGGGATGACATCAACGAGCAGGTCAAAGCCGACTGGAAAGCCGACACCACGCCGTTTGAGCGGGTATACGAAATCATCGAACAGACCCACGAGGGACAGTCGGCAGCCGAGATCGCCGACCGCGCCCTCGTGAGCGAGCCGACGGCCCGTCGGCACTGCAAGTCGCTCGTGAACACTGGGTTCGCCGAGACGGACCAAGACGGCCAAACAACGCTGTACAAGCGAAACAGCGACCGAGTTCTGATGTCCCGGATCCGCGAGCTTCGTGACGAGGCGACTCGGACGGAGTTGCTCGAGGGCATCAAGGACATGAAAGCCGAGATCCGTCGCTACGAGGATCGCTACGATGTTGTGTCACCGGAGGAACTCGCCCAGCAACTCGACGCTGACGAGACAGAGGGCTGGGACGACCTCTCAGCGTGGCGAACGACGCGGCAGAATCTCGCCGTCGCCCAAGCTGCACTCGCGTACGACGAGGCCAGTCACCAGCTCGCTGTATGAGCGATACCGATCGAGCCGGTGAATTCGGGCCGATCTATCTCCCGGCGCTCCAGCGGATTCGTGACCTCTGGCTCGAACTCGAACCGCTCGTCGACGCAACGTCGTACGATGACGTCGTCGCTCCTACAGAACTACAGATCAGTCTCAGCGATGGGCTCGGCGACGCCGAGAGCGCTCGGCTCGATATCCAGTGGAGCGAACTGGGGATGTATTCGTTTCATTACGTCGATAGCGACGACGTCAACTGGCGATTCGATCGTCACCCGAATACACACTCTCCCGAGATCCACTTTCATCCCCCGCCCTACGCCGCCACGACAGCCGCCGAGCCGTCCTGTATCGACGTGACCGAGGTCTCACTCGTGACTCGTGCAGTCCACGCGATGTGGCGCGCAGCGTACGAGGACAACGACGTTGAGCAGCTGAATAGCGCATCAAACCCACCGTAAGAAGGGATTAGCGCACAGCGCGGTTAGCCACGTCAATCATCTGTTCGCGAGCGGCTTCGACATCCGAGTAGAGTGCTAGTGCGTGCTTGATGAGGTGGCGATCTTCCAAGTTCGGTTCCCAGCGCGTAATCACGTCGCGGCGTTCGCTAAGCTCGCCACTCGAGAGATCCCCATCAGCAAGCGACTGTTCGAGCTCCTCCCACGTCTCGACGTCGTAGGTCGCCTGCCACTCCTCGATCTCCTCGGTGATCGCGGCCAATTCGTTCCGCAACTCCTCGCGCGTATTCTCCTCGATGAGCGTGCGGATCTCCTCGAACAGCAGTCGCGTGTAGTCCGGCTGGTAGCGCGTCGTCTCGCCGGCCTCGACGCGGCGCAGCTGCCCCTGCTCGACGAGCGCCTGGAGTTCCTCGTTGGTCGTGCTCCAGGCGGCGTCGGCCTGGTCGCTGATCCAGTTGACTGATCGGGGTTCGCGAAGTGTCTCGGCGACCGCCCGAATGCGTTCGCGGGCGCTCATCGACTCGGTCCACGACTGGACCCCATCTCGCGGAGACTCGGACACACTGGGCACCTCTTGCAACAGTGTTCGTGCCTAGCTCCCATATATGTTTGTATCTTCGCGGATAATCAAGAAGTAGTCGCGAGCACGGTCACCCTGACGTTGAAATACCATCCCGGCAGAACCTACGGGCCAATCGATGTACAACCGATATTCTGACTTCGAGGAACTGCGGCCGACCGGCGAGGCGTCCCACATTCCAGACGAGATGCTCAACGAGGGGTTAGACGGGGACCCCCGGCGGCAACGCGTCGCGACGAGCACGGGAGGCTATCCCGACGAACCGCCGGACATCGGCGCGGAGTGCCAGTCCTGTGGTGCATCGATTCGAGCCAGCCAGACCAAGTGCCGGTTCTGCCTTACGAACCACCTCGGAGCGTCCACCGACAACCAAGAGCCCGCTGACACCGAGTGGACACTGCTTCACGTCGTCCAGCTGCTCGTCGAGGCATCGACCGCCTATCACGCCCTCGCGAAGGGCGCTGCGGCAGCGACCCTCCTCGCGAAGCCCGACAGGGATCCAGCCGTCGACAACTGCCAGCTACTCTACGATTTCGACGATGCGCCTGCCTCGCAACTGACCGACGAGTGGCCCTCCCTTCCTGACGCCGTACGGGCGACTTCTGAGCGTGGTGACCGGCTCCTTGCGGTGGCTCGTGAGCGGACTCCCTGGACTGAGCCGACCGAGGCGCCACGTGGAGAAGCGCACACGACGTTCCTCTACGACGAGGAGGGTCACAGCATTCGCGACGGAGATCGGCTTACAGGTCTCCTTGAGAGCGCCGAGAACGACGTCTGGTTGGTACCTGCAATTGCACTCCAGCGTTCCGTCGACGACGTGCAGTCCGAGAATCGTCACCCCAGCGTTCCCTCGAAAACGCGGCTTGACTGTCGCAGCTGTGACCGAACGACTGTGCATCAGTTCCAGGAGTTCGAGTCTGTCCCAGCTGAGAACTGGACTGGGCAGCCGATGTGGGAGTGTCAGGTGTGTCAGTCTCCTCGTCACGGGCCAGCCCCTGAATAGGAGAATCGGTTGAATAGGGTCTTAACCAACAAAGGATGCCCATACGAAAGGCGTTGGTTAAAGCTGATGCTGGCTTCGGCGGGAGACATCGGCGTACCTGCATTGTTTTTCTGCGCCGGGAGTCGGCGAGGCGCGCATTATGGACCCACGGGACACGCCTGGATATCGACTGCATCGCGCTATGAGTAACCTCAACAGCATCGATATCGACCAACTGGATGACCCCAACCGGAAACGACTCGCTGAAGCAACGGCGCTTCTGGAACAGGTGGGACTGCTCACCCGACCCGGTGCTTCGGAAGAAACTGACGCCACCGTCGACTCCTAAGGATATCCACAGCCGCGAAACAGCGATCCCACGTCTCTCCACGCCGGGTTTGTCACCCCCCGAAGGGGTGTGAGGGCAGGAAAGCGCCCTTGAGTACAACCAATGGCAACACTCCAAGCTGCGACGACGTCGACCGGCGCAATCGTATCGAATCCACAGACAGTCCGCGAGCTCTGCGAGAGCCACTGCTTCGGGACGCTCAACTGGGAGGTCACTGAAGACGGCGAGCTCACCATCTGGGGCTACGATGATTTCGAGGTCTACGAAACCTTAGAGAACGGGCTGCCGGACTACGACGGCGGCATCGTGACCCACGAGTTCCTCCGGATGCTTGCCGACTATCTCGAGCCAGACGAGGAACTCGACATCCAGACAGCTGGGTTCACGAAATGTCGCTTCCCGGTCCTGGCGAAGCGGTACGTCGTTCGCGACGGCGGGGTCTTCCACGCCGACCTCGGGTCCCTCGAGGCGATTGACCGGTAGCTGTTTTTCGAGGGCTGGAAGGACTGAGCCCTCGTAGGCTCATGATTCCATGACTGAGGAACTAGCCGACGATCCGTTCCACGACTGCGAGTTGGACCCCGACGCGGTTCTCGGGACACAGACCTTCGAAGACGTCCTGTTCACCGACGACACAGAGACGCCGGTGAACGTGCTGACTGGCGAGACACCAGCGCATTCGCAAGCGACCGTTGAGGAGGCGAAGGCGTTCGCAGCGAGTATCGACACCGACACGCCACAGATCGCGCTCCCTGCGTCGGTCGAGGCGCAGGTTGAGACCGCGAGCAAGCCCTATACGTCGGCTGCGTTCTTCCACTTCAAGGCGACCGGATCGCTCAAGCTCCATCGAGCCTATCACGCCGCCTACGAATCGGATGCATTCATAGTTGCGTTTGAGGCGGACTACGAAACGGGGAATCTGACGATCATCGTCGAGAGAGAAACCAAACAAACCAAGTGAACCTCCCCCGGGGGGGTCAAGCCTCGGGACTTCCTGCTTCAACGACGGACATTACATTTCCGAACTCGTCTACGGATATCCTTGCGATGCTGGTAGCGCTGCTGTTTGGCATGTTCGCTCTCGTATTCCTTGATGCAATTTTGAGAGAGTCGTTCCTGGACAGCACGTTCTTACGAGCATGCAGCATACGGTTCGTCATGCGTGAGTTCGTTTTCACACTTGCCTACGATCCCGGGACGAACGCCGTCGCGGACGTCCTCTCCGCTGCACCCGATACTCGTATCCAGTCACTGTCCTGCCACGTCTCCGCGGAGCATCTCTGGCGCGTCGACCACATTACAGGCTCCGAAACAGTCCGCGACGACATCGTCACTGCAGTCACAGACGGAGATTACTACCCGGATTGCCTCGCACGACGGGACTGCGATGCGGACTGGCAGACCCAAGTCCTCGACGAATCCGGAGATACGCTCGTCATCTACTCCTACTGGACGCGGACGCCCTCCTGCATGTCCATCCCCCACCTCGCGCTCGAGCATTTCGGTGACGGGCTGATCTTCGAGACGACGTGGACAGAGCGACGATACGAGTGGCGCGTGATCGTCCCAGGCAATCCCGAGTTTAGCGCCTTCCACGACGACCTCACGGCCGAAATCGCCGAGACGACGGGTGTCGAAATTCGTCGCATCACGAATGCACCTGCCTTGCCGGAGCGAGATATCGACGACCAGGAGCCAGCGTTGTCCCCTGAGCAGGACGCCGCGCTTTGCGCTGCCGTCGACGCCGGGTACTACTAAACGCCACGAGAGATCGAAGCCTACGAGTTCGCGGACCGGCTCGGCATCCCAAGTTCAACATTCGCCTATCGACTTCGTCGCGCAGAGTCACAGCTTGCGCTGGCCTATGCCGACGCAGGCCGTTCCGACACTGCGACTGACGAGGACGGCTGACACCGAGGAAGTTGCTGCACAGCAACCGTACCGCTTTGCCCGCAGCATGACTACTAGAGGTAATGACTCAGGATTCGGGTGGCCCAACGGATCCACCAGAGGACCCCCCAGCAAATCTCGCTATCAGTACCGGACATGGATTGTCCGTCGTGTCCGGAGAAAATCGCCAACAGCGTTTCGACGCTCGACGGTATCCACGAGGTCGATCCATAGGTGATGAACGGAACTGTCACTGTCACCTACGACCCAGACGACACCGACGTCGACGCCATTGAGAAGCGAATTACCGCTGCAGGGTATCGGATTGAATCACCAACTGAGACGCAGTGCCGTCGTGGCCGGCCAGGTTCTCACGCAGCCCCAGATTGGTCTGTAAGCCCCAGTAGGCGTTCTCGTGTATCTCACAGCCCTCACCCCGAGCGAGCGAGGAGGGAGGGATAGTACAGACGCTAATGACATCGTGATCCCCCGCGATTCGTGGAAACGCTGACCGCAGAAGACTAGTGCAGTATCCATCCCTACAAGTGCCCTCGCGTCCGTAATTGACTATGGTAGATCTGATTTCTCTCGGCGGACTGCTCCTCGCCTTCATTCTCGTCATCATGAACGGGGTCTTCGTCGCTGCGGAGTTCGCGTTCGTCAAAGTCCGTCCTACGCAGGTTAACGCACTCGTCGAACGCGGCAAACCGGGGGCAACACTCGTCCAGGAGGTCATCCAGAATCTGGATGACTATCTGGCTGTCAGTCAACTCGGTATCACGCTCTCCTCGCTTGGTCTCGGTTGGATCGGTGAACCGGCCGTGGCAGCGCTCATCGACCCCGTTCTCGGTCAGTTTCTTCCTGCGGGAGCGGTCCACCTCGTCGCGTTCGTCCTGGGATTCGGCTTCATCACGTTCCTCCACGTGGTGTTCGGCGAACTCGCGCCGAAGACGTTCGCCATCCAGGAGGCCACGCGTGTCGCGCTCCTCGTCGCCCCACTCATGAAGTTCTTCTACTACGTGTTCGTGCCCGGTATCATCGTCTTCAACGGCACGGCCAACTATTTCACCCGCCTCGCTGGTGTCTCCCCGGCCTCCGAGAGCGAGGAAACCCACACCGAATCTGAGATTCGGATGATCCTCACTCGCTCGGAGGAGACGGGACATATCGACCTCGACGAGGTTGAGATGATCGAGAGCGTCTTCGAACTCGGCGACACGATCGCCCGTGAGGTCATGGTTCCGCGTCCGGACGTCGAGACCGTAACTGCCTCAATGCCGCTCTCGGAACTCCGGTCGGTTGCCGCTACCGGGACGTACACGCGCTATCTCGTGCTCGACGAGGACGGGAATCAACCGCTTGGATTCGTCCACGCCAAAGACATCCTGCGAGCGAGCGAAGCCGGAACGGACCCGGACAGCACGGTCACGGCGCGTGAGCTCGCACGAGCGGTCCTCACGGTCCCGGAAACGCGTCGGATCGACGCGATACTCGCCGACTTTCAGACGCGTGGGGAAGGCCAGATGGCCGTCGTCGTCGACGAGTGGGGTGTCTTCGAGGGCATCGTGACCATCGAGGATATCCTCGAGGAGATCGTGGGCGACATCCAGGACGAGTTCGATACAGGAGCCCAGGAGCCTTCGATCGAGAAGAGAAACGACGGAGCGTACGTCGTCGACGGAGGGGTACCCGTTCAGGAAGTGAACGACCGCCTCGACACGCGATTGGAGAGCGACGATGTCGAAACGATCGGTGGGCTGGTCTTCAGCCGTCTCGGCAGAGTTCCCGAAGTAGGCGATCAGATCCAACAGAACGGATACGTCCTTCGGGTCGAGGCCGTCGATGACGCTCGAATCGAACGGCTCGTGATTCACGAAGCTGAGACAGGTGAAGAGACGGACAATGAGTAGTCAATTCGAAACGGAAATGAAAACGAGCCCAGCGCGGTCCAAGAGCCGCGATTCGGATTGTCAGATTAATTACTGCAGGCCGGATTATCGCCGTTCGATCCCTACTATATTAACCCACTATGCCCGCTCAACAGCTTTCCACGTCCCGAAGCCGGCTCGCGCCAGAAGACGATTCTATCGGAACTCGAAATCTGAAGTCTCTGTCTTCGTGTTTCGGGAACTGGGCGTACTGCCTCAAACCAAGTAGGGTTCTCTCAGCAGTCTCGTAGTCTGTTTGCTAGTACTCCGGATGGAACTGGCTCAGAAATGGAACAAAGTTACAGTGTCGCCCGTTTGGCGACGACGTGAACCTTGAATTAGGCGCGAACGACGTTCGTCGCGCGGGGGCCCTTGGGGGCCTGTTCGATATCGAAGTCGATCTCGGTTCCTTCCGTCAGATCTTCACCGCCAACGTCCTCCATGTGGAAGAATACGTCGTCGTCAGAGTCGTCAGTCGTGATGAAACCGTAGCCGCCAGTGTCGTTGAAGAAATCAACCTTACCGTTTGCCATTGCAACTAAAACCAGACCGCACCCACGGTTAAGACTTCCGTACTCGTCTTACTATCCGAAATATTTTTGGACAAATATCCACAAAATGAACAATTGGGGGCATGGATGGCCACATGGGTGGTTCGCAGGAGAAAAATCGCCTTGTTCGACAGAACGCTCCGGGGCTTCTGAATAAGTCATACTTTCTCTTTTGTGCTGTTCAGGTGCTTGCTCACTCTCTGGGTATCGACTGCCGTTCGATCAGAGTGTTCGTCGGAACTGTCTTCTGCGAACTGTCTTGGGAGCTACTGGTTCGAGATGGCTCCGCAGTCTCCTCATCATGAGCGAGCGTTGCGCTCTCGAACGACTCCGAGGCAATCGCCTTGAAGCTCTATAGAGCGTTCAGCCACCTGATCCGTACTGCGGTGCGAACTCTTATCCCCAGACATCCGCTCTGTTCCTAGATGGACGATGTTTTCGTCGGGAGCCTCATGTCTTCGCCAGTCCACACCGTAGGTACCGACACGTCACTTCGGAATGCTGGAAGACTGATGCTCGAACACGGTATTGGCTCGGTCATCATCGTTGACGACGACGGTCAACTCGAAGGCATTCTCACAGCAACTGATTTCATTAGAGTCATCGCGGACGGAGACCCCGACCCGGACGCGACTGTCGGAGCATCGATGAGTACAGACGTTACCACAACTACCGCGAACGAATCCATTCGTAGTGTCGCGGATTTGATGCTCGAATATGGCTTCCATCACGTCCCGGTTCTCGATAACGGGGATGTCATCGGTGTTATCACAACAACAGACTTGGCGGCGTACATTTCTCGCGGAGAGGAACCGGGTCCGAACGATGCGACCAACGAGTAACTATCTTCGGAGCGCACAACGCATCTGTTGGAATTCTCGAACTGGCAGTCACCCCGTCTCGACGGCTTGTCACGCTCAATAACCAGCTGGTGTACATACCAGTCCTTTTCCCGCGTCAGCGTCTCTATTTGGTGTGCCCTTCTCTATCGTTTCGTTGGCAGTCCTGGCCCTCGGCCTCCCGTCCGTAACGGCCGAGATGCTCGTCGTTTTTGCAGTTATCCTTCTCGCACTCGTGTTGTTCGCCACTGAGTGGTTCCCCATCGACGTCACCGCGATTCTGGTGATGGTGCTGTTGATCATATTCGAGCCCTGGACACAAATCTCCCCGCGTGAGGGAATCTCTGGCTTCGCCAATCCAGCCACAATCACCGTCCTGGCGATGCTCATCCTGAGTACCGGAATCAACCGAACCGGCATCGTCCAGCTGCTCGGTCGGAAGATGGCCGCGTTCGCGGGAGCCAACCGACGCAAGCAACTCGCGGCGACGATCGGCATCACCGGCCCCACCTCGGGACTCATCAACAACACGCCGGTCGTCGCAATCTTGGTCCCGGTGATCAACGATCTCGCACACAACGGGAAGACCTCACCGTCGAAATTGCTGATGCCGTTGTCGTTCGCCTCGATGCTCGGCGGCACGTTGACACTCATCGGGACGTCGACGAACATCCTCGCGAGCGATATCGCAGCCCAACTCGGGGCGGAGTCTCCCGAGCTGGGTCTACACGCATTCGGGATGTTCGAGTTCACCAAACTCGGTCTCGTCGTGTTCGCGGTCGGCTCTCTCTATCTGATGACGGTCGGCGTTCGATTGCTCCCCGAACGGATTCCCGCTGACGAGGACCTCGTCGAGGAGTACGCCCTCCAAGAATACCTCGCAGACGTCGCTGTTCCAGCGAACTCGTCCTTGGTCGGGCAGACGGTCGAGGAGGCACTGGGGGACGACGAACTCGATATCGACGTGTTACAGCTGATCCGATACGGTGAGCGCTTTTCGGAACCGCTCGCTCGCAAGGAGATCCGCGAGAACGACACGCTTCGGCTCAGGACGAATCGGGAGACGCTCGAACACATCATGGACGCAGAAGGCCTCACCTTGACGGGTGGCCCCCGAACTGAAGACGATCTGCATCCTGAGGACGAAGAACCCGTGCTCGTCGAAGTCGTCGTCCCGTCGGGGTCGTTCCTCGTCGGTGAGACGCTTTCAAGTTCGTCGTTCCGACAGCGCTACGACGCGAACGTCCTCGCCTTCAGAACCCGGGGTGACGTCGTCCGGGACCGGTTCGAGGACATCCGTATCCGGGTCGGTGACACGCTCCTGATGCAGGCACCGCCCGACAGTCTCACTCGCCTCGTCGAGAACCAGGACTTCATCGTCGCCCACGAGTTCGACGAGGTGACCTATCGGAGCGACAAGATTCCGTTTGCGGTCGGAATCATCGCCGGCGTCGTCGCGCTCCCGGCACTGAACATCCTGCCGATCGTCGTCTCTGCGTTAGCAGGGGTCGTGGCGATGGTCTTCACCGGGGTTCTGAAACCGACCGAACTCTACTCGTCCGTCGAGTGGAACGTGATCTTCCTGCTCGCCGGCGTCATCCCCCTCGGGATTGCGCTCCAGCAGACGGGGGCCGCTGCCCTTCTGGGAGACGCTGTCGCCTCGACGGCGACATTCTTGCCGGCGATCGGTGTTCTGTGGGTGTTCTATCTCGCGACCGGGCTGTTGACGAGCGTCATCAGTAACAACGCAAGCGTCGTGTTGATGATTCCCGTCGCGGCCAGCGCGGCCCAGTCGATCGGTGCGAACGCGTTCGCGTTCGTCCTCGCCGTGACATTCGCCGCCTCGACGGCGTTCATGACGCCGGTCGGCTACCAGACGAACCTCTTCGTCTACGGGCCCGGTGGCTACACGTTCTCAGACTTCATCCGCGTTGGTGCGCCGTTACAGTTGCTCCTGTCGGTCGTAACAACCCTCGGAATTGCGTTCTTCTGGGGTGTCCGTGTCTGATCTCTGTGTTATATCTCTCCCCTGAACGACGACGCAGGAATACTGAGATTCCTTGTGTTGCACGATGTGGGTGCAGAGAACATGCCATGGCCGAGTGAATCGCCTCACTCGTTTTCGAAGTGCGGGTCAGTCATCTTCACTGTATAGACACGTTCTCTCGGGATGTACGTGTACTCGTCGTCGCCGTGGTGAATCTGCCAGTGGTCCTCTCGGTAGTTCAGTTTCTCATCGTCGATTTCTTCCGACACGGTGTCGCCGTTGTCGCCTTGATACACAATCGTCGCCATGAACGACAGTAGGCGGGCCGCGTGGATAACGTGGCGGGTTATCAAGAGGTGCTAGATTGTAGTTCGGCGCTGTCCTATAGTCTAGAGACCACCATGCGCATCGTACTCTCACTCGGCGGGAGCATCCTCGTGCCAACCCTTGACCAAGCGCAGTTTCGAGAGTACGCAGCCGTCATCACAACACTCGCCGAGGAGCACGACGTCTGTGTCGTCACCGGGGGCGGATCTCCTGCACGCGAATTCATCGATGTGGGGCGAGCTCTCGGTGCGAACGAAGTCGAGCTTGATCAACTCGGTATCGGGGTTACTCGGCTAAATGCCCGACTTCTCATCGCGGCGATCGGCGACGACGCCGTCTTGACGCCTTCAACAGACTACGAAGCGGCGGGCAAAGCGCTCCGCTGCGGCGACATCGTCGTCATGGGTGGAACAGCACCCGGTCAAACTACTGACGCGGTGAGTGCGCTCCTTGCTGAGTACGTCGACGCAGAGCGTCTCATCTATGCGACGGACGTGCCTGGGGTCTTTAGCGCGGATCCTCACACGCACCCAGACGCAGAGCCATTCGGCGAGTTACGCGCGAGCCAACTCATTACCCTCATCCTCGATATCGACACTACTGCCGGGAGTCGTGTACCGATCGACCTTCTCGCCGCGAAGATGATTCAACGTGCACACTGCGAAACCGTGGTTATTGATGGAACCGATCCAGAGAACATCCTCACCGCTGTCCGAACCGGCAAATTCGAGGGGACGAGAATCATCTCGGACGGGGCTGATGACATGACTCCCGCTGAAACATGATGGTTGTTAACCCCGTGGAGAGCTATATCTGAGTATGTCGCGATACGTGGCTTCCTTCGAGATTGACTCGCAAACCGATTCGTATGCCGCTCGACGCATCCTGGAGCGAGTATACGATACGATTCGAGAGGAGTCATCGAGCGGCCGGGAGGACTCTGACGACACAAGCGAACTCCTCGAATCGTTCAAAACGCTCCGAGATGCAGCGAAACGTCCCACCACAGGCAAACTGACGATTACTTACGAACAATACGACGACGAATTCGAAAACTGAGTTCGCAGAGCAACCGTTACCGGGAAAGACACGCAATCTCAGTCGACAATCCGCCAGCGCCCTCCAAGTTTCTCACGTTCGCAATCAGTATGTTTTCCATTCCGAAAGACTGTCACACGACCATTCTCTTCACTCAGCGTTATACTGGCAAGCACCTCTTCCCGGAGGGACACTTCTAACGCACTGAGATGTTTGGTTCCCATCCAATCGGCATAAGCGAGGGGTGGCTCTTCGACCACTTCAGTAGCATTTGGAGTCCGAACGCGAACCATTTGTTCTTGGATCGTCCTATCCGCGGCAATAACGACTGCCCCATCGCAGCTGAATGCCACGTTGCGGGCTGCGTCGATGAACTCATCGGATGAGATGGCGACTGACCGACACTGATCGACGGGCCACGTGTTGTCTCCCAGTGGATCGGTATATCTACCGAAATCGATGTCAGCGACGACAATAAAATAGAGACTCGGTCCGGTCACATATGGTTCATCCCACCGGCTGAAGGAGAGACTCAAACTCTCCGCGACATATCTGAGGATGTCGATAGTTTCTGGGATTGTGGCATACTCCGCTTGACCGTTGTTGGCTTCTATGATGATTGTCTCACCGGCATACTCGATTTACATGGAGAATCCGCTTGAATGCTCTGCCCGTGATAGAGACTACTAAAGTACACCAACGTTACCCACACGCCCACCACACATAGACGTTGTACAAACACTCATTCGTCTTGCATCCCTTCTAGAACCATGGCCGAATTTCCAGACGAGCGACAGCTCGTACTCCGTGCACGGTCCCAGTTGGACCAGTGGACGAGAAATGCCCGAATGGAGGCGTACACTGAACTGTTCGAGGGTGACGACTCCATCCTCTCGTCCGAAGAGATGCAACTGCTCGACGCGCTCGACTCCGAGCTGGAACGAGAGGGCGGCGATGGTGTCTGGGGAACCGATCAGTACGGGATTCACACAGCGGGAACCTCGAGTTCGGATACCTCACTCGGCGTCGTCTGTGTGTACCACCCACAGATCACCAAAGACTCCGTCCTTAGAGGGGCCGAAGACCTCGACGACGAGACCGAAGAGCGACTCAACGCTGCACTCTGGAGATACAGTGAACGGGTTGCAACACTCATCGAAGCGGAACTCGACGAGTTCGCCCGTCAGACCCAGGAGTAAATCCTGGCCAGGTCCACTTTCGGATGATCGTACGCGTCAATTTCATCCGGCGGGGAAATCCCACCATCAACGGCGCAGCGGAAACCATTCTTGGCTCTATCTATCCGAGACGTTCACACCGTCGAGGGTCCACACAGTTATCCGAACCGGGCGCCTATCTCTAAGGATGACAGATGGCAAACGGGGCCGAAACGAGAACCCAGACCGCGAACAGCGACAACAGCCAGAGCGGACGCGAGAGGAGGTACGTGACCGCTCCCGTGAAGCCCGAGCGATGAGCGGCGACCCTGGTGGGCGGCTTGGCGGCCTCGATGAGGTACTCGAAGCCCAGGACTATCCAATCACGACGGACAAATTGGTCGAAGCCTGTGGCGATTACGAGATCGAAACCCAGGGCGGGACGGAATCCCTCGAAGAAGTGCTTGCTCCAACCGATAACCAAACGTTCGACTCCGCCGACGATGTACGAAGCCGGATACTGGGACTGATACATCGATAACCTGGAGTCTCGATATCAAATATTGCCCGCCTTCGCCCTGTAAATAGCTCTCGTCCGACGCTTCGGCTATCGTCTCAGGAGTCGAGACGGTACTGCTTGGGATGCGGCCCGTGTTCATCACCGCGGCAGTCGTCGGGATCTTCGTCGCCACGGTCTGAGAGATTCCCTGCGCTATTGCTCTCTTGCTGGCTGGACTTTCCGTCTCGATACTGGGGGTGGCCACCGACCTGCTCGCCATCGCCACTCGACTCTCTCACGGCAGTATGTTCCTGGCTCTAGCTCTCCCCCTCTCCTCTTCGAGGGGACGACTACCACGGACCTTGCCCAGTACAGGCACTACTTCGGCCCATTCTCAACCTGCCGACCGCTGGCCTGCTGGTCTCTATTGGCATTCTGAATGCGCTCGGTCAGTACGTATTCGGCTACCCACTACTGGTCTCGCTTCTCTTCGTCGTAACGGCACTCCCGACAGAGCCTCATATGGCACTCACCAATCAGTTCACGACTGACGGTGTCGGGTCGGTGAGCTCCTCCGATTACTCCTCGTCACGGGACTCGTACGTGTTTTCGGACGTGTCGTCGGCGAAGAATCCGAACGTCTCGTCGTCGCGCAGGAGATAGTCGTTTTCGAGCACCTCCGAGACGATCCGGCCGAGGGTGTCGAGTTCCAACTCGATATCGTCCACGACTTCAGCGTCGAGTACGTCGCGAGCCGCTTGCGGAAGCGTCGGCGACTGGTAGCCGACCTCGTCCGTCGTGGCGTCCCAGTAGAAGTCGAAGTCTTCGATGAGGTTGTACTCGACGACTGTCTCAAAGGTGGCCAGGGTCAGCCCAGTCTGGGCTGCCCACTCCTCGAACGCATCGTTCCACGCGCCGTTCGCCAGGATCGTCTCAATCTCTTCGCGACGATAGTCGTCTTCTGGGTCCTTGACCGGATTATCCATCGCTTCGTACTCTCCTCTGGGCTGTGGCCCGTGAAGCGATGGCGCGTCCGGGACCGAAACGTCGAGCGTCATTCGTACGTATTTAGCTGTCCATCGAGAAATGCGCTCTGCCACAGGTGGTGGCTGGCTTCTGGCAAACCCTCTCTTGTCAGATTACGTCGCGCGACCACCGACGACCTCATCGATAATTCGAGGGGGCGAGCACGCTCGACCATCTATCGGGTGGGCCCCGTGCCTCCAAGGAGAACGGTCAGAACGGAGCGTCCGCACCGACTCCCCGAGAAGAGGGCTCCCGTCGCCAATCGAATTGAGTAGCGACAGGAACTGGCGATGCTCGTATACGACCGATTCCTGGTCAGAGGAGCACGACCTGTGCCAGTCCAAGGAAGATGAAGAACCCGAGGACGTCAGTCGCGGTCGTGATGAAGATGGTCGCCGACGTGGCCGGATCGTAGCCGAGTCGATCCAGTACGAGCGGAACGAGTGCGCCGAAGAACCCGGCGATGACGAGGTTCAGCACCATCGCGATGCCGATGACCAGTCCCAACAGCGGACTCTGGTTGAACAGGGTGGCGATGACGGCCACGATAACGCCGGTAATCACGCCGTTCACAGCCCCCGCAAGCACCTCGTTGCCGATGGCGCGCCTCCCTGTTCGAAGTGAGATCTGCTCTAGTGCGATGCCGCGGACCGTCACGGCCATCGACTGCGTGCCGGCGTTCCCACCCATCCCGGCGACGACCGGCATGTAGATTGCCAGTAGCGTCAACGCCGCGATCGTGTCTTCGAATAACCCGACAGTCGCCGCAGCGAGAAAGGCGGTCCCGAGGTTGATGATGAGCCACTTGTACCGCCGGCGAACCTTCTCGAAGGCGCCATCGAGAACGCTCTCCTGCTCGTCGACACCAGTGAACTCATAGAGCGTCTGGCCGGCTTCTTCCTCGATGGCCTGTAAGAGGTCGTCCGCATAGATGACTCCGAGAATGCTGTCGTCTTCGTCGAGAACGACGATTTTACTCTGTGGGTTGGCCCTGAACACCTCGATGACCTCCGAGTCGGGCTGTTCGTATCGAACAGTGGGAGCGGGTCGAAGATACTCGGTGATGACCGCCGACCCGTGACCAGCCAGGGCTAAGGTATGGCCAGGTAACTCCCCTAACACCTCGTCACCATCGGTGACGAAGACGGTCGGGAAGCGTCCCGTTCGGGCCTCGTGACGTCGGACGAGCCGTGCCACCTCCTCGAACCCCTGGTCCTTGTCGACGGTGACGTAGCCGAGATCCATCATACCGGCGGCGCTGTCCGGACTGAACTTCAAGAGGAACTCGATCCGCTCCCTTCGGTCGGTTTCGAGTTGACCGAGCACGGCTCCCTGAGTGTCCTCGTCGAGTAATCCAACCACGTCGGTCGCATCGTCGGGATCAAGTCTGCGGACGAATCGCCGTACCTCCTGACGATCCATGTCATCGAGTACGTCTCGCTGGACCGACTCGGGTAGCTGGAAGAATACGACTCGTTGTCGTGTCCACGGTAGTGCCTGGAACTCCGCACCTGGTGTCTCCGAGGCAGCTATCTGCTGTTGGACATCGATCGTGAATTCTTGCATACGGTTACCCCCTCTCGCGTCGCATGAATCTCGGAAACCGACGTGACGTAGCGGAATCCGGAGTGTTTGAACCAATAGTAAGTGAGAGGCTGCACATAGCCTTCCTACCCTCGAGATCGCTCGTGTTCTGGGGCAAGGTTGAGAAACACGTCGTTCTCCGCGCCACACCGTGGGCAGGTATGTACGAAGTGGAGACCATCCTCATCACGTTTTTCTATCCGCCATTCCGACCGGGCGCGGGCGACGTTTCCACACTCTTTGCAGCGTTTAGGATGATCCTGGAGGTACGTCTCCATGAAGTCGATGAATGACTGCGTTCCATGGCGGTGCGTCGGCATACGTTGTTCATTCGAGGTGTAGTCGTATCAGCGTGTTCACCCCCCTTTGGCACTATTTACCCCCCGAGCCACCAGCCGTAGAGCTGTGCCTGCTCGTCAGTGTTGGGATGCTTCTTCGAGTCGCCGTAGGTTTTCCCCTTGAGGAGTTGGCGTTCGACCGCGTTCGCGGCGAGTCGAAGCGCGTGAGCGGCACCATACCCCTCGCCATCGGCCGTAAAGTAGCCGCGGTCGGTGACCAGTCGAATCCGTGCCAGCACCAGCGGCACGCCTCGGCTTTGTTCCTTATGCTCCTGCAGTTCGATGCTGGCCTTGATTACGCTCATCTCACCGTATTTCGAGGCCATGCTCTCGATTAATGCGGAGACATCGTCGTAGTCCATCCCCTCCAGCAGGTCGAGCCCAAACACCTGCACGGCGTTCCGATCATCGCGCTCCCAGGTGAGCGCCTCGATGACGTCCGTCTTCGTGATGATACCAATCGGCTCGCCGGTGTCGTCGGCCGTGACAACGAGCGAGGAGATCTCCTGTTCGAACATCGTCTCGACGACGTCGTCAAGCGGCGCGCTCCGCTCGACCGTCGCGACCGCGTCGGACATCAGGTTCCGGACCGGGAGGTCGAGCATCCGGTCGGCGTCGCCCTCGCGCGAGCCGAACCCACCGCGGTTCTGTCCGCCACCACCGTGGCCACCGAAGCCGCCCGACGACCCACCCTGGCTCTTGCTGCCGCCCCGCGTCGTGAACTCGATGACGTCGTACAGGCTCAACATTCCCGCGAGGTCATCCCCGTCGACGACCGGAAGATGGGCGATACCGGCTTCTCGGAGCATATTGAGCGCTTTCCCGATCGTGGTCTCAGGGGTCGCACTGACCAATTCCGCCGTGTAGGCGTCGTCGACGGTCGCCGCGTCAAGAAACGGACGGACGGCCTCGAGGACCGCATCTGCGGTCACCACACCGACGACACGGTCGTCGCGGAGTACGGGGAGCGTTTTGGCGTCGCTCCCGATCATGAGTCGCGCGACTTCGCGGACGTCCTCGGTGCGGTCGACCGTCGGGACGTGCTGGACCTGTGAGCCGACCTTTGCAGAGGGCTGATTGGACGAGGACGCCAGCTGTCGGCGATTCACGATGCCGCGATACTCGTCGCCGTCCGTTACGATGACGGCATCGAGCTCCTGATTCTCGAACGCCCCGGCGACTTTCGAGAGAGGGGTGCCGATGTCGAACTCGGTAAACTTCGTTGAGAGTATCTCGGAGATATCCATGGGTAACTCTCTAGTGTGAGGGGTGCAGGACGGTTATGCCTGTCCCAGCCCTGATATTTGACGGAGGGACGCGCGAAGTGATGTTTGGGTGATGTATCTAACTGCGTCGGCCGTATGCATTGAGACAGGCAGTCTCAACTACTGCACGAGGGAGGACACTACGAGACTGGGAGCTTGACGATCACCGTCGAAGAGACTATTCAACAGTACGACAACACCGGGACAGCGCCGTCAGTCCTGTTTTTCGAGCGCCGGCGATGGGTGCCGGCGCAGCGAACACTGACGTAGAGCGTAGTCGCGTGCGTCGGCAGAGCAAGGTGAAAACCAATGCATATGGTCATTTACACGCTCGTAGAGGCATCGACGCGAGACGACGCCCTCGCCACTGGCAAATCGGTGTTCGACCGGCTAGTTGGAGTCGACCCGCACGCTGGCGCCGTCTTTGACTACTACGTCACATTCGATGATAATGAGACGACGGTCGCTGGCCCTGCCCGCTGGGGTAATCTCGCCGTGGCCGCTCCCGTGGAATCAGATGAGGGGGAGGAGCTACTGGAACGCGGCTGGGAAGCGACGAAAGAAGAGTTCGAGCGTAATCTCGAACGGGTGAAGGAAGCTATCGACGAACTCTCCGACGAGGAGATCATGCGCGACGAGGATCTCGCTCGGCACGCGTTCCATCAAGTCGGCGCGTACGACGGTCCGTCGGTGTTCCTGTACGATCAGCACGCGAGCGGCATCCGGCATCGCGAGCACCTGGATCGGCTCCTCGAAGAGAGTGAAGACCTCTGGATTGTCCCCGCTGACGTCCACTTCTAACCGATGCCCCGAATCACCAACTGGACGCGAGAACGTCGCATCCCGTCGCTCGCGTATCGAAACACCGAGACTGGAGCCCGAGCTGTCCTCCATCGTGCACCGGATTCCTACCGGTACAAATGGCGTGGCGCAATCCTCGTCGACGGCTATCCGGTCTGGTCGCGTGGCTTCGAGACGAAGCAGGCGACAGTCTTTCGGGACGCTCTTCGAGACAGACCACTCCCCGAGTTGAGCTGCCCTGAGTGCCCGAACGACGACGTTCTCGTCGGTGAGAAAGCAGCTGACGGGGCGAAGGTACAGCGCTGGTTCGACTGTCCGGATTGTGGCTACGAAGCTCGCTCGAAGATCGTCTACGGCGCTGAGCGCTGAGGTCACAAGATGTCCAGCAAGAGTGTTTTTCTGGGGCAGGAGGGGTGGCCCGAGTCATAGGGCCAGATCTACAGATGAGTCTGGACGTCATCGACCGCTACAGCGAAGCACTGTTCGAGTTCCTCTGGTGTCCCGTCTGCGGGCACGAGGTGTTCAGCCACATCCCCTTCGAGGGGGTGTTCTGCAAGCACTGCAACACGCAGGTTGAACTCCAAGAATCACATGAGGATCGTGGCTACGACGAAGCGGTCCTCGCCTGCTTCGATACCGCGACGACCTGGAATCTCCACGTCGACGAAAAACTTCGTCGCGACCTGCCTGACGGGTCGGCGAGGGTGAAGATTCTCGGCGCACCGGGTGCCTACGAGATCGACTGGTGGAGTCCCGAACCCAGCGAGGACTGGGACGCGGTCGAGCGCGGTGAGTTCGACAACATCGAAGAACCTGACGAGGTGGCGCACCTCGCGTAGGCACTCCCGAAGAATCCACTCGGTAGTCGATCGAGTGGTTCGTAGTAGAGTGGTCGTCTATGCTGTCTCGGCCTCGAGTCGATCAACCAGTCCGTCGCGGAATAGCTGTCGCGTTCGGTCGGGACCGGTGATGGTCAGCACCGTCTCCTCGTACGGTGGCGACACTGTGAGCTCGTACTCGGCAAACGCACAACACTGCAACTCTGCCGAGATGAACTGCGCAGCTGCGATGAGCGCCTCGTCAGCTCCGTCGAACCGAATCGTCACGCCGTTTTCACACTCCTCAAACCCGAGATAGGTGGTGATGAGACGCGAACGAACCTCCTCACTTCGCTCTCGCTCCTGTTCTTCGGTGAGCGTACATGCAACCTCTCGTGACGGGTCGTTTTGGCTCATGATACACAATTACTTTGAACACGGCAGTGTTTATACTGTCAAGTCCGAAGTATTGGACCAAGTGCGGCGAATGAAAGCTATGGCAGAAACACCAGACTCGTCACCTGACGTCCAAGAGATACAGAATATCGAGGCCACCTGCTACTGCCCGTTGGGTGGTGTGATGGATCTGCTCAGTCGGCGGTACGCCATGCAGGTGATCTGCGTTGTCGGCGCAATTGGGCCAGCGAGATACGGCGATATCGAGAAGACCTTCGGCCAGGTGAGCAGTTCGACACTATCCACCCGCCTCGATGACCTCGTCGAGGCAGGGTTGCTCTCTCGAGAACAGTACGCGGAGATTCCGCCTCGCGTCAAGTACGACCTTACCGAGAAAGGTGAGGAACTCCGTGAACGACTCGATCCGCTCCTCGAATGGGCAGAGACACAGGACGACTCCGTCTAACGCCTACCGAGGACGGCTGAACCACTTCGCGAGTCCGGCACTCGTCGTCATCTCGACGATGCCGAAGACAACGGCAGGGAGTGTAGCTGCAGTGGGAAAGCCCGCACCAACGAGTAGGGCGGCTGCAACGGCGAAGTCGCGCATCCCAATCGACAGCGTCGCGGCGATACGCTCGCCCCGTGTGAAGTTCCAGCTGACGAGCCAGCCAACGACGTAGCCACCACAGTTGAGAACGACCGCAGCGGCCGCGGCGAGGAGAAGGACGTCCCCGCCATCGCGAACAAGTGAGGCGTTCGCCGCAGCGACGATGCCGATGATGAGAATCACCATGAGTCCCGACACGGATGGATAGAGCTCGTCGTATCTGCTGATGTGGTCGGGCCACCGATACCGGGCCGCGACGGCGAGACTCATCGGAATGACCACTGCAAGCAACAGCTGTTCGACGATAAGCACCGGCTTGACGGTGACTGATTCTCCCAGGAATACGGTGACGACGCCCGGGACTATCACGAGTGTTCCGAGGCCGACTACCACGAGAACCACCGTCGAGAGCGCGGTATCGCCGCCGCTGAGTTCGGTCATCGTCGGCGTCACGAGTTCGGGCGTCACCGCGCCGAGGACCACGAAGCCGGCTGTGAGCGCAGGACTGAGACCAAGTATCCGGGCGATGACAAACGCGAGCAGTGGCATCCCGGTCTGGACAATGAGAATTATGAGCAGCGCTCGTCCGCGGAGCTGGCGGAATCGTTCGGGTGCGAGCGTCAGTGAGACCGCACCGATCATGACGGCGAGGATCGGTGTCGACAACGGCGTGAGTACGGCCACTGACGGAACGACCAGTCCGATTCCAACCGAGAGCAGCACCCAGAGCAGTAGATAGTCGTCGACGAGAGCCGCAGCACGAGTCACGACGCTATCCGACATCAATGAAGGTAGTTCGTCCATTCGTGGTTTGGTCGTTTGTATTCTGAGTTGTGACTGGGACCGCTTAGAGTGGTTTTTCGCCCCCAGAGGGGTGCGGGGGTGCTCGAACGAGCATCTCTCGAACAAAACGATGAGTGGAATCAACGACTCACACTCGCACGAACAGAGAGGCGTCTCAGATGACGTCGACGTCGTCTACGTCGGCTACCGTCGTCGAGGCCGCGCCATAGTCGAGAAACAGCCTGACCAGGAACAGCTCACACTCGATCGAAGTCTCGAGTTGGTGGACCACAGTCCGAGCGGATTCGAATGGGGATATGGTGGTAGCGGACCAGCCCAACTCGCGCTCGCTCTCCTGCTCGATTACACCGACGGCGAGGAGGTCGCACTCGCGGAGTACATGGCCTTCAAGACCGAGGTGGTGAGCCAGCTGGAGTGTACAGAGCCAGACGGCTGCTGGCGACTCACCGGGCGTGAGATCGATGCAGCCCTTCGTGAGATAGTCGGCGAACCAGTCGCACCGTCCGTCAACTAACGTTCAGAGAGCAATCCATGCCAGAACCCACCCAGCAGTCCCGTACGAACACAGAATCGACCGAGAACAGTGAGCGACAGACTCCTACTGAATACGTCGAGCGAAGCGATGTCGGCGTCTCACTCACTGTGAAACTCACTCGCGGCACTGGCACCCGCGATCAGGATAAGGTCACAGCGAAAGTGAAGGCGAAAACGCTCGATGAGGCCCGCGAGGATATGGAGACGCTTCGGGAGTACATCCACGACCTCGCCGAGGACGCTCGCCAGATCCAACCAGAAGACGACGAGTAGCGAGCGGGTGCTGTTTTTCGTCGCCTCAGGAGACGTGGAGGCGACCAGGAGTGAGCGATACAGAAGAGCACGATCCAGATTCGAGCGACCTATCCCCGGAACAGCGCCTCGACCCACCGAATACACGACTCATCAACGCAGGTATCGCGACGATCAACGACATGGAAACGCTGCGAGCGTGCGTTGCCTATGAGAACGCCCACGGGCAACGCGTCCAAATTCTTCGCCGGCTCGATGACCGAGCCAGCGAGCTTCGGTCAGAAGACACCTAAATGGACGCTCACGGGCTGTTTGTCGACGCCATCAGAGGTGGAGGCTTCGAACTAGATGAGCGACCGACCCGAGATTGAGATTCAGCGACAGACTGCGTTCGGTGAGGACGGCCAGCTCGAACTGGCCGAGACGAGCGTCGAGACATCGCTCGAAGACTTCGGTGCAGACGTCGATCATCGCGACCGCGATTTGCGGCTCGCTCGACCCGAGGCTAGTGAGTTCGGTGTCGACGACCGGCCAGAGGTAGCGCAGTCCTCAACAGGAGACCAGTCGACGCTCTTTGCGGATACTGACGCCGACCAACAGACGCTCACAGGAGACGAGGCAGCATTGCAGTGCCTTTTCGGAGATTAACCAACACGCAGTCCCATTTTCTACTTCCGTTGGTTAATACTAGCGAGGTCTATCTTGCCCCGGAGAGCCCTGCGGGGCGACGGAGTCCCGCAGGAGACTCCTCATGGCCATTCACGACAGCGCAGACCCAGTTAGCAACAGTACTACTGAGACACACACTGACGCCCGACAGGCGGCGTACGTGGCGTTCCTCCATCGGGTTCCGTTTGCGCTCGATGCGCTGGCCCTCGGCTTCCTCCCTGGGTTTCGCGAGGACTGCACGTATCAGCAGTCGCAATTCGATACCCTCGAGTGCCCGGTCGGAATGCTCGATAACGATTTTCGGAATCCCGATCTTGATCGGTACGTCGATCGAGCGCTCGAGTACGAGCCCGACGTGGGTGTCATCGGTGACGCCTACGACGCTGCAGAAGCACAGTCGTACGTCGATACGATTCGAGAGCTCCAAGGGAGTCTTGCCGAGACGGAGTTCATCATCGTCCCGAAATGCCGGGCCGCCATCGAGGCAATTCCCGACGATATCGTGCTTGGTTACTCGCGAGGCTACGCGGAGACGCTCGCACACGAGTTCTCCGCCCCCGTCGATTGGCGGGGACGTCGCGTCCACATCCTCGGTGGTAGCCCACCCAAGCAACTCGAAGTCGTGGAGCAGCTCACCCAACCAACGCTGACGGGTGACCCGCCGGCCGACATCGTCGGCCTCGACTGGAATGGTCTACATCGCGGAGCACAGTTCGGCGAGTTCTGGACAGCCGACGGCTGGGACGACAGTGGTCGCGACGCTGACCACGTCACGGTCCGAAAGACGGTCCGGCATAGTCTCAGCCGGCTCAAAAAATTCTGGCAGGACCACGGCGTCTGGCCCGATTCGACACCCCAGGTGGATGAGACCGAACTCACCTATTCCGGGCCCACACTAGGCGATATCGAAAGCGCGGCGTGTACTGAGTGTAGCGCCAACGTCTGGACGACTGATCGTGGCCCATACGTCGCCGAGTACGACACAGGAGCAGTCTGTGGGTACTGCTGCTATGAGTGCTACTTCTCACATCGGCATCGGAACAACCTTGAGGAGGTCGCCGGTGATCGGAGCGTCTACATCCCGCCTGCGTGACGCAGCGTCCTGTTTTTCGCGCCCTCCGGAGAGGACGAGGGCGTGCTAGATCAGGCCCTCCGAGATGGTGATTTCCGTGAGCCAACAACAGCAGTCGAACGACGTCTCGATCGATGCAATTCCAGTCGACGTAGCGAACAGCCAATCAACCAGGGTCGAACCAGAAGATGTCCCCGAGGAAATTCGGTCGATTACGCAAGCGCTCGCGTCCGAGCAGCCACCGACGAATCCGCTCGTCGCGCTGAAGGCCGCCCGCTGGTGGTATATCCACGGCAAGGGCGGCACTGATCCAGTGTTTCAGTGGGCCATCGAGTGGACGCGGCACCTCGCGACCGACAGACCCAGCGACGTCGACCAGTTCGATTCATTTCTCGACTACCTCGTCACAGTCGGCTTCGCTGATGCGAAACAAGCCCTCCGCTAACCGCCGTCACGAGTTTTTTGTGCGCCGTCAGGGGCGCGGCGCGGGCTGAATTGAAGCGATCCAGTAAGGCGAATTTCAGAACATCATGGCTACGACTAGTGACTCGTCGGCCTCCTTCGAGGAGACCGACACACGAACAGACGAGATGCAAAGTACGATTGAAGCATGGATCGACGAACTCGTTGGCGACGTTGATGCGGCGCAGGCCAGCGATGAGTTCCAAGAGTGGCTCGACGTCCAGAGTCGGTTCCACGACTACTCCCATCGCAACACGCTGCTCATCAAACTCCAGTGTCCCGAGGCGACGAAGGTCGCTGGCTTCAACACCTGGCGGAATGAGTTCGACCGGCACGTCCAGGAGGGCGAACAGGCGATCTGGATCTGGGCACCGATCATTACGAAGCAGTGCCCCGAATGCGAGAACTCGCCCAGTTACCACGAGAACACCGACTGTGAGTACGACGAGACACCACCCGAAGAGTGGTCGAAAGGGCTCGTGGGATTCAAACCGGCCGCTGTCTTCGACGTCTCCCAGACCGAGGGAGAGCCGCTTCCCGAGCTAGAAACTGAGGCGACAGGCGACGCTGAGGACCTCGTACCCGCCCTCACAGACGCAGCGGATGATCTCGGCGTGACGGTTCGCATCGTCGACGCTGACGAGTGGAAGCACGGCGACGCAAAGGGCGTCTGCAAACAGCGGGATATCCATGATTTCACGCCGATCGTTGAGGCGAAAGGACGGACGAACCAGGCCGACCTCGCAGTTACGCTAATTCACGAGTTCGCGCACGCGCTGCTCCATTTCGACGTCGACGACGAGGCCGAACGGTCAAAGCGCGAAGTCGAAGCAGAAGCCGTCGCGTACATCGTTGGTCGGTATTGCGGCCTTGAAACGAGCGGCTCAGCGTTCTATCTCGCCGCGTGGCAGGATGACGAACCAGAGTCGATCCAAGATCGTTTCGGACGGATTAGCAGCACCGCAGAGGAGATCATCGACGTGATCGATGGGTAGGTCAGTGTAGCGCGTCGATGAACAGCTCTCCACGTCGCCGTGAGTTTCTATTGCGCCGCGGAAGGGTGGCGGCGCGCGTGATCGTGCGTCGACCAGGGTAGAACGAATCCATGACTGAACAGTACCTCACGACGGTTCTCGACGAAGCCCGCCAGACAATCGAGAGCCATCCGCAAGTCGGCTACGGAACCGAACAGCCACTCCACGAACACCTGCGTTTCGCGGTACTCCGGCTGCTGGAGAACGAGGCTGAAGACACCCATACGGGCGAATCACGTGTTCCAGGGATCACGGTCGGGTACGGGAACGATGCGGCGATGTTCGATCACTGGAGAGACGAGGTTGAGTGGTGGACCGACATCGAACCGCAAGAGCACTGTACTCGGTTTCGCATCTTCTACGAGCAGTTAGACCAGGACGAGTTGCCGCGACGGGCGTTGGAGGTGATGACGGCGCTCGGCGCGTGGCGCGTCTGGGAGGGGCCAGCTGCAGCGTGTGGCTCCTACGATCACCGAGGGCGACGCGAAGCACACTTTCTCCTTCACTACAATCACCCGATCGAGGAGCACCTTGCTCGCCTCGTTGAACCTGACGACTCCGCTCTCGCCCCGGACGGTGGATGGGTAGCAAACAGAGACCGCCAGAGCGCCATCCAACCAGAGACAGATACGGTTTCGGCAGAACCGTCAGCCGATGAGCTCGCACCGCGAATGCGGCGAGCATGCGACGAAGAGATGGACGTCTCACTCTTGAGGAAGGGCGGCGTGTACGAGGTTCATTCAGAGTCCGGGAATTTCTACGATGTCGATGTCGCCGCTGAGACGTGTACATGTCTCGACTGGCAGCGACGCGAACCTGAAGGGGGCTGTAAACATATGCGCCGCGTCGATATCGAAATCGATGCAGGGAACGTTCCCCGACCAGACGGACGCCTCCCTCGCACAGAATCGGAACAGCAGCCAAATTCGACACTGTAGGCTGTCAGCAGACTTAATCTTATTCTTAATATTAAGAATGGGCTAGACCAAAGCCCTGGGAAGCTAGCGTTGCGTCAGCTGCTCCTCAATATCACGCATGAACGTGTTTGACCAGCGTATTACCGATCTCGTGGAACTCGCTGATGCCGCCTCTTGGGAAAACGACCGGCCACGAGTTCCAAACCAAGCAGTGCGTTAACACTATTTCTGGGACTCGTCGCTCATACGAGTGAACTCCGCTGTCCCATACGTCGTCTTTTGGCCATCGCCTTGCTCCGAAGCACGGGCAGGCCCAGTGTAGTAATAGCCCACGAGTCGGTCGTTCGATTCCCGATACGTGAACCGTGTCGTCCCGTCGTATGGTCCTTCGTCTGCCGCCTGCTCGTCAACATCTGCACCCTCGTTCTCGAATAGGTATGAGAGCTTTGGATGGAGCGTCCCCTCGGTCTGGAAGTTGGCCGCCGTGCTGACCGACTGAGAACGATCTGTTTCGAAGTGGATGATGATCTTGCTCCACGTCTGCTCGATGTCCAGTGTAGCCGTCATCGGCCGATGGCCTCCGTCGGCGAGGTAGTCGTCTGAGATTTCACCCTCGTAGCTGGTCTTGATTTCGCCCTCCCAGTGGCCAGTGAGATCGGGAACGGCGGCAATGAAGTCTGGCATCCAGGCCTTGTTCCACAGCCGTCGGTCGAACACTCGGCGAAACAGGCCGAACACAACCCCGAAGGCGAGACCGGGAACTATCAGTGATGGAATTTCGAACGGGATTTGCTGGTAGAGCCACGGGAAGACGTAAGCGTTCAGTGCGATCACGACGACGAACGCGACGACGCCCAGGGTCGCTAGGAACGTCGGGCGGAACTCGTTATCGCTAGAATAGACGTGCATTTATGCTGTTGGTGCTGGCGTTCTCCCAGTACGTTTCCAAAGCATCGACGAACAGCTTGGCGTGCCAGGTGTCCCACTTCGTGCGGCCACGCCCGAAGAGATCGGTCACACCATTTTGGCACTTCCACCCGGAGAAGTCCGCGTCCTTCAGGTAATCGACGATCTTGACATACCGTTCTTGCAGGTCGTCCACGTACCGGCCCGGTGGGACGTTGTACAGGAGACACTCGATGAAGTAGGACGCTACGATGTCGTCGGTGATGTACCCGTCCGCGACGATCTCCTTGCGGGCGTTCTTGAACATCCGCACAGTCTCTTTATACAGGTCGTCGGTGTCGTCCTGCTTGTCCGATCCGTGGTCCTTGTGTCGCGTCGGATAGTTCACGACCGAGGAGATCGAATCGGTCGGCCAGAAAAGGATCCCATCGTACCCTTGGGGATAGTTGTAGTAGTGCTTGTACTGAACGCATACCAGCACGTCGGCGTCGAGTGGTAGACCCGGTGCCGAAATCTCGATAGCGTTCCCGGACGGGTCGAACGTCCCCTCAGGGTAGGTGTCCTGCAGAACGCTCAGCACGTCGTCTCGGAACTCGTCGTAGTCGTAATCGTAATCTTCGACATCTACATCCTCCTGGTCTTCCGGGTCGAGGTCGTGGAGGTTGAAGTACTGGAACTCGTCGAGGCGAACGACGATATCGACGTCGCTCGAATCGCGGATGATCGTGTGGTTCGCGTACGACCCTTGGAGGAAGTCGTGGAACTCGACGTCAGCGAGCGTATCGCTGTCGTTGAGCGCGTTCCGGATCTTCTTGTGAGTTTTCTCCGCTGATTTCACGGCGGCTCGCTTCGGGTCGGTCCAGCTTTCGAGGGTATCCTCATCGATTGCCATAGCCACCACCAAGAGAAATTGGCAGAGTTTCGATAGGAGACGGGACGGTCACGATTCTAATTGCCTGCTACGGTCCCTTAACGGTTCGCAGAGCACGGTGGAAGTGGAATCGGGGGGGTTTTAGCGGTCGGTCAGAAAGAGGCGTGTAACTCCCATTAATGCCGATAGATACAGGGACACTGGAATCGTGGGCGCAATACGAGAGCGGCCCCATCGATTCCGCGAAGCGGACCCACAGCCGAATCCAGAAGGAATTGCAGTCCAGCGAAACGCTCGCCCACGCGGACTTCGACACCTATCTGCAGGGCTCCTATGCGAACTACACCATCGTCCGGGCCAGTTCCGATGTGGACATCGTGGTCCAGCTTACGGACATGTACTACGTTGATCTGTCCGGGCTCAGCCCCGCCGAGCGGGATCATTGGCGGCGCAACTCCGGCGACCCGGACTACAGCTGGCACGAGTTCCGGTCCGATGTCGTTGACGTACTGGAGTCGCGCTTCGGCTCCTCGGCTGTCGATCCGGTCGGGAAAGCAATCGAAGTGGAAGCGGGTAAACTGCCGCTGGACGCCGACGTGCTCGTCTGTGCGGACCACCGCGACTACTACCACTATCCGAACGGCTACCACTCGGGCATCGCGTTCTTCAACCTCAACAACACGAAGATCGTAAACTACCCGAAACAACACATCAACAACGGCAGCACCAGGCAGTCAAGCACCAGCAACCGGTTCAAAGAGACCGTGCGCATCTTCAAGCGCGCACGGAACTACCTCGTCGATAATAACGAACTGAACAAGGAGAACGTCCCATCGTACTTCATCGAGAACCTCCTGTACAACGTCCCAGACGGACGATATACCTATAACAAACAGGACCGAGTCGCGAAAATTCTCCGATACCTGAATTCGACGGACTATAGTGACTGGACCTGCCAGAACGGCATCACCGACATATTCGGGTCGGGCCCCGCGGAGTGGAACACCCGGTACGCGGGCCGGTACATCGACGCGATGGTCACACTCTGGGATAACTGGTAACCTATGCACACGTACTCCACGGACAATGATCTCCGCCCGAAGATATACGGCGGCCTGGCTTTGCTCGCCTACGGCATCACGATCCTCGTCGAGCTGGTTACCTCGGCGCTCTCAACTGTCCTTCCATTTGCGGCGGGATTCGTTGTCTCATGGGGACTCGCCTTCGCTGCTGTCTGGAAGATCCACGACCGGTGGTTCTGGAAGACTCGAATCGCCCAGGCGCTCGGTATCACTTGCGTTCCAAATCTTAACGGGAAGTGGGAGGGGTGGATCGTCACATCGTATGAAGGAGAAATCCCCGACGAGGCGCTTCATCCCGATAACGACCACAGCCAGGATGGCCAGAAACTGAAGGCCTGGCTTGACATCGATCAGACGTGGCGAAAGATCAACGTCCACTTCGAGACGACGCAGACGCCTTCAGACAGCAACGGTGCGACGATGCTGACTGACGAAGGAAAGTGGCCAAGTGTCAGTTACCAGTACGAGAACGAGGGCTCGCCACTCGTCAAGGGGCTGAACATGCACTTCGGAACTGCGTCCCTCGAATACCGTGATGAGAGCGACACAGAGACCCTCGAAGGGCTCTACTACACTGGCCCTGGACGTGAGAACAACGGTCTCATGTACTTCGAACGGGCTGACTGACCGGAACATCTTTGCCATCTTGACAGACACTACCGATTATGACTGAGACGAAGAAGTGCCCCACCTGCAACGGGAGTGGTGCAACGGCTGACCCGCAGACAGGCTACGGTGACTGTCCCAAGTGCAACGGATCGGGGACTGTCAGTCGCGGGATGCACGAGAAGTTGACGCAGGGCCAGCGCCAGACACTCGGGGGTGCGGGCGGGGCCGCGGCTGGTTTCGCCATCGGTGGGCCAGCCGGTGCGTTGATCGGCGGTCTGGCGGGTCTCGTCCTCTCGACTGACGACGATGACGATGGCGTTGGCGGTGTCTGACCCTCTGAGTCTGGTTCGAAGCCCGACCGAACAGTACGATTTTTGTGTTTGAAAACCACGGCGAGTGATAATGGATACGTATTTGGAAGATATCGCGGCTCAACTACGTTCTAACTCGCCAACTCAAATAGAACTTTCAACAGACGACGCGGAGATTTGCGATCTCTGGCAGAACGGTGACCCCGATGTGGCTCTCGACCACCTCGTTACCGTGTTTAACCGGCGGGGGCTTGGAACGGGTGATGTCGTTATGCTTCCGGTCCATGAGACAGACCACCCCGAGCTGACGGGTGAGTATATCGCCTATCGGAAGGACGAGTACGGCGAAGCACTGCATTACTACGACACAGAAGGAGATCTCGACGAATTTATTGAGTTCGAAGAGGCTGCTCGGTCGGGATTGGCTTACAGACTCAGATTTTGGGATCGCCATTTCGATCTGCCAGACGACGTCGAGTTGGATTTGATCGATGATCGACCTCCGTACAGATCTGAGCCGATTACCGCTCAGCAGGCCTTGGACGACGAGGACTACACCGATTACGTCAACGATACGCTTCAATTCGTTCGGACTGAACTCCTTCGAACCCATGAAGAGGAGTTAGACACGGTCGTTAGCCGAGGGGTAGAAGTTGAGAGTTCGGGTGGTGGGAAGATCCAGTCCGCGCGACCGAGAGTCCAAGGTAGCGAAATCTCCTGTAGCGTCTACGTCCCACCTGCGAATTCGCCCGGGCAGAGGGGTCGTGTTTAGTTTGGAGAATTGAACCAGGCAGCGAACGCTTGGAGCCAGTTTTCAGCGGTTTCAG
>NZ_JAODIW010000008.1:0-204363 GCF_026586625.1 Halobium salinum
GCTGATTTCTGGCATAGAGCACCAAGAAATCACGTCGCCTCACTTTTCACGCTTAACTAAACACGACCGTTCACGCCACCTCAACATTCATATACACGGACACACACTCCTACCCAGGAGACCCACGAGATGGCACAGGACCCGCCGGACGATTCTGACACCGAAGGCGACGACTCGGCGTCGATGGAGCCGTTCGAGACCGACTCGCTCGCGGACCCGGAGGGCCGGGTGCTCGACCCGTCGGAACTCGACTTCTCCGAACGCGACGAAGTGTCGGACCTCGGCGAGGGTCGGTTCATCGTCTCGGCGGGGTCCGACGGCGGACCTGGTGACGTGTCCGACCCGGCTGGGGCCGTGCCGTCACCGTCCGAGTCGAGCCCTCGGACGCCGGCGCCGACCGAACAGGGCGCCGTCGGCGCCGACGGGGCCGACGAAGCCAGCAACGCCGGGAACGGTTCCCGAGACGCCGTAGAGGACACCGACGAGGCGAACGCCGCACCGCCCCCCGACTCCGCTTCGGAGGGCGACCGTAGTCGGCGCCCGAACTCGCGCGAGCCCGTCGAGTCCGAGCCCGTCGACGGCGAGGCGGTCTCGGAGTGGCTCACCGAGTCGATGACCGACAACGGGTTCGACTACGGCTTCGACGCGACGCTGAAACACGACGGGGAGGTGATGCGTCACCGCATGGACTCCACGGAGGCTGAGGCGACCTTCGAGACGCTCCTGCTCTGGTACGCGCGCCAGGTCGACGACGACCGCCCGGTCGAGGAGACGCTCGGTCGGTTGCTCGCCGACTCGGAGGTGCCGGTGACGTTCCCGCCGGACGCGTTGGTCACGATGCTCTGTCACCACGGACTCTCGCGCGACGACACGATAGACGACCTTCTGGGGGCAGTCAAGCGGGACGGCGGGCTCCAGCTCTCGACCCGATAGCTCCCGACTCCGGCGGTGTTGCACTCGTAGTCGAGAATCAGTACCGATAATTTCGACGGTGGGGTTATATCCCGCCTCCCGTAACCCGACGACAGAGTAGCAATGGCTGTACGAGTGATGATAGCGGACGATTCGGAGTTCATGCGGAGCCTGCTGCGTGAAATCCTCGAGGGGGAGTACGAGGTTGTCGGCGAAGCCGAGAACGGGGTCGAAGCGGTCGACCTCTACGGGGAGAAGAACCCGGACCTCGTGATGATGGACATCGTGATGCCCATTCGCAACGGTATCGAGGCGACGACGGAGATTACCGACGGCGACCCGGGCGCGAAGGTCATCATGTGCACCAGCGTGGGGCAGGAAGAGAAGATGAAGGAGGCCATCAAGGCCGGTGCCCAGGGGTACATCACGAAGCCGTTCCAGAAGCCGAACGTCCTGGAGGCGATCGACGACGTGGTCCCGGCCTGAGCGATGCTGGTCGACATCCACTCGCTGGGCGTGTTCAGTCGACTCGCGAAGCAGGGGTCGAAGCAGGCGGCAGGGTCGCTCTCGCGGATGACCGGCGTCGACGTCCACGTCGACGTGACCAACATCTCGTTGCTCTCGCGGCGGGACCTTTCCGACGCGTTCGGGGACGAGGAATACGTCGGCGTCGAAATCGGGTTCGTGGGGGGACTCCAGGGCGAGACCGTGCTGGCGTTCGAGCGCGACTCCTCCGCACGGTTACTCGAACTCCTGATGCCGGGGCACGGGGGCGCCACCGACCCGGCCATGGCCCGGAGCGGTGTGAAAGAGGTGGGGAACATCATGACCAGCGGGTTCATCGACGGGTGGGCGAACCACCTCGGGGTGAGCATCGACATCACCCCACCGACGTACATCGAGCGCTCCGGGAGCGAACTGCTCGACGTGCAAGCGTCCGAGGCGGACGACCAGGTGTTCCTCTTCGAGAGCCGTCTCACCACCCCCGAGCGCGACCTGGACTTTCACATCTACATGAGCCCGGAGTACTCGGCACTCACCGAGTTGATGGCGGCCCACCGACGCGACGACGACGCCATCCCCGTCGACAAGCTCTCAGTGTTCAACGAGATGATGAAACGCGGCGCCGAGGGGGCCGCCACCCACGTCACGTCGATGACGGGTATCGAGACGACCGTCGACGTGAGCCGACTGAGTTTCGTCCCCATCGCGGACGCCCCCGACTACCTCGACGACGGGAGTCACGCGGGCGTCGTCTTCGGCATCGAGGGGCTCCCGAGCGGGTATCTCCTCATTCTCTTCGACGAACCCTCGGCGGTGAACGTCGCGGAGGCGCTCCTCCCGATGGAGACCGAGGAGTCGGGGTTGGGTGAGCTGGAACGGAGCGCCATCAAGGAGTTGGGAAACATCATGACCAGCGGGTTCATCGACGGCTGGGCGAACGTCCTCGGCACCTCGATAGACCACACGCCGCCCCAGTTCGTCCACGACATGGGGTCGGCCATCATGAGCCCGGTCATCGCGCGCCTCGGACAGCGACAGAACTACGCGTTCATGATAGATTCGACCATCGAGACCGCCGAGAACCGGTTCAGCTGTGACATCTACGCGCTCCCCGACGAGCGGGAGCTCGTCCGCGCGCTCGAGGCGCTCGGGCCGGAGTCGGGGACGCGGGTGGGAACCGACGCCGACGAAGTGGTCTGACCCGTGAGCGAGTCGGCTCCGGGGGCCGAACCGCGTCTCGTCAGGGTCGGCGTGGCCGAGTACGAGGTCGCGACCGGCGACGTCGTCCTCTCGACCAGCGGCTTGGGCTCCTGTCTGGGCATCGCTCTCCACGACCGGTCGGCAGGCGTCGGGGGACTGCTCCACGCCATGCTTCCCGCCGCTGCCGAGGGGAGAGAGGCGCACACGCCGGCGAAGTACGTCGACACCGGCGTCGCCGACCTCCTCTCGACGATGGTGGCGACGGGAGCGGAGCCCGGTCGGCTCCGGGCGAAACTCGTCGGAGGGAGTCGGATGCTCGACTTTTCCGACGAGGCGGGTCGAATCGGAGACCGCAACGCCGAGGCCGCCGAGGCGGCGCTGAGTGAGACCGACGTGGCCGTCGTCGCGCGCGACGTCGGCGGGAGTCACGGTCGGTCGGTCCGCCTCGACGTCTCCAGCGGCGACCTCCACGTCAGGACGGTCACCGACGGCGAGTCCGTCATCTGAGACGGCGGGACCGTTCGTCCCCCTTCGTCGACGATTCGTTTCCTCCCGTCGACGGGTCGCGACGCCCGCCGGCGTGGGCGAAACGTTCTTATCAGCTCGGTAGAACGACCTGGCGAAGTATCAGGAGTGATAGTGGGATGAGTGGGTTAAAGACGGATGACACGGTGGGTGAGGTAGAATGAGTTTCGCGACTCCGCACCACGCAGCGGCTTGGGTCGCCGTCACGGCCGGCGGAGCGCTCGTCAACGCGGACCCGACGTCGCTCGCCACAGTCGGCGAGGTCGGACCGTTGAGCGTCGTCCTACTCTCCTCGGGGCTGTTCGGGAGTGCAATCCTCGACCGTCTCCGCGGCGGAGACGACGAGGAGACGGTGGACGACGGCGACGACGACGCGCTCATGTCCGACGACGGGTTGGGCGGCGAGATGGGCGGCGAGATGGATGGCCTCGACGACATGGACGACTGGGGGGGCGACGACGACCCCTTCGGCGGCATGGGCGGCGACGAGGAGGGTGACACCGACGAACTCGAACACCGGCTCGACGAACTCGAAGGCGAGGTCGGGAGTCTCTCCTCGACGGTCGGAACCGTTCGGAGCGAGAACGAGGAGATCGCCGGGCAGGTCGAGGAGGTCACCGAGAACGTCCGGAAGCTCCTCGACATCTACGAGATGGTGACGCGCGGCATCAACCCGTTCGTCGACGACGTGGCCGCGGGCGGGAACGTGGCTGGTGGCCCCGGCGGTGCCGACGGGATGGACGGCTCCTTCGGCCTGTTCGGCGGCGAGGAGGCGGAGGAGGAGTCCGACGACGACGAACTCGACGAGGACATCGCGAACGCCGACGCCGAGGGGTTCTTCGACGAGGAGCTGGCGGAGGACGAGGCGGAGGACGAGGACGCCCTCGACGGGTTCTACGAGGAGGAAGACGGAGACGAAGCGGACGACGCGGAGCCCGCCGCCGACCTCGGCGGGATGGACGACCTGGAGGACTCAGACGAGATGACGACAGACGATACCGACGGTGGCGGGAAATCGTTCGCGGAACTGAAAGCGGAGTACGACTCCGGCGACGCCGAGTGGGCCGGGGAGGGCGAGCCCGAGCCGACCGAGGCGGCCGTCGACGACGACCAGACGGAGCCCGCCCCCGAACCGGAGGCCGCGCTCGACGGCCCCGAACTCGCCGCCGACGACAGCGCCACCGCACTCGACTTCGGCGACCGCGACGACGTCGGGAGCGACCCGGACGACACCCTCGGGGCCGGGCTCGACGACGACCCGGTGACGGACACGGAGACGGTCTCGTCCCCCGACGCCGAGGGCGACCGCTCGGAGGTCGACGACGCCGAGACCGCCGACGCGACTGCGCCCGACGGCACGCCTCACGAGGGGGTCGACGACGACTGGACCGTCTCCGAGAACGCCGACGACTCCGGGTTCCAGTTCGTCGAAGAGCCGGAGCCGGGTCGACCGTACCTCCGCGCGCTGCCGAGCGCCTACGCGGGCGACCTCGTCGTGATGGAGTGGCTCGAGTACCTCGTGTCCGAGTCGAGCCCCACCGACGCCGCGCGCGCCATCCGGTACTACGAGAACGTCGAGTGGATCAGCGAAGGCGTCAAAGAGGACCTGCTCGACTTCCTCGTCGGCTTCGGCGAAATCGACGAAGGGGAGGCGCTGGTTCCGGGCACCGCCGAGCTGTCGCGCAGTCACCACACCCGGAGCCTCTCCTACATCAACCGACTCGACGATGCCGACGCCGAGTCGCTGATCGTCGACCGCTGGGACCGGCTCTCGGGGGACCCGGATGGGCTTTAGCGTCTCGGGGTCCACCGCAATCATCTTCGTCGGTATGTTCATCGCCCTCGGAGTCCTGCAGCCGGCGGTGTCGAACGGGTTCGAGCGAGTGGAGGACGCCCGGTCGGCCGACGCGGACCGACTGCTCGACGAGCGGAACACGGACATCGACGCGACGGAGCTGATTCACGACACGGCGGCCGACGAGGTCACGCTCGTGGTGACCAACACGGGGACGACCACGCTGAACGTGGACGACGTGGACGTCATCTACAACGGCAGCTACGAGTCGTCAGTACAGACGACGGTCGCGGGAAACTCGACTACCGGCGTCTGGCTCCCGGGTGAAACCCTCAGAGCGACGGTGAGCGTTCCGGACGCGAACCAGACGGGCGCGCGGGCCGTAGTGGTCACCGAACACGGCGTCAGCGACGCCGAGGTGGTGTCGTAATGGCGAGCGTCTCGGTCTCCCATCTCATCCTCTTCATCGCGAGCCTCATCGTCGCCGGCAGCGTCGCCGGCACACTTATGACGGGGGTCGACCGTCTTGGAAGTGCCATAGAAGACGAAAGTCTCGATGTCAGTAAACAAGTGCGGACCGACATCGAGGTAATCAGCGACTCGGGGAGTGCGGTCTACGATACGAACAACGAGGGGAACATTACCTTGTACGTGAAAAACACCGGTTCTCGAAACTTACCGCCCGACGGAACTGGGCTCGACGTGCTCGTCGACGGGCAGTACGCGACAGACACTTCGCTGACGCTGTTGGACGGCGACTGGGACACCGGCGACGTCGTAGAACTCCAGATCTCGACGACGCTGTCCCCCGGCGACCACCGGGTGAAGCTAATCATGGGTGGCGACGAGGAGGTGTTTCACTTCCGCACATGAGTAGTCGACACAATCTCCTCTCGCTCGGCCTCGACGACCACGACCGGCTGAACAAGGAGCTCGGCGGGGGCATCCCGCGCGGGAGCATCGTCCTCATGGAGGGTGATTACGGCGCCGGCAAGAGCGCCATCTCCCAGCGGCTCGCGTACGGTCTCACCCAGGAGGACGCACGGGTCACGTACCTCTCGACAGAACTCACGGTCCGGGGGTTCATCGACCAGATGTACTCTCTCTCGTACGACATGACCCGGGCGCTGCTGGACGAGGAGCTCCTCTTCCTGCACGCGGACCTCGACGCGGGCGGGAGCAAGTTCGGCGGCGGGGGGAACGACGACCGCAAGGAACTCCTGCGCCGGCTGATGGAGGCCGAGGTGATGTGGCAGTCGGACGTCATCATCATCGACACGTTCGACGCCATCCTCCGCAACGACCCGACGTTCGAGTCGCTGGTCCGGAACAACGAGGAGCGACAGGCGGCGCTGGAGATCATCTCCTTCTTCCGCAACGTCATCTCGCGGGGGAAGGTCGTCGTCCTCACGGTCGACCCCTCCGCCGTCGACGACGAGGCAATCGGCTCGTTCCGTTCCATCGCCGACGTGTTCTTCGAACTGCAGATGGTCGAGGTCGGGAGCGACGTCAGACGGCAGATCTCCGTGAAGCGGTTCGCGGGGATGGGTGAACAGGTCGGTGACATCGTCGGGTTCTCCGTGCGGTCGGGGACGGGCATCGTCATCGAATCGCGGAGCGTGGCCTGAGATGGCGACGCGGGCGACTGGCCGAGGGGTGAGCGACGCGTGACGGAGCACGGGACGGCCAAACCGTCCGCCGACCTCAAGCGGCTGGCCGGGAAGCGCCCGCACCTCAGGGACCACCTGATGAAGTTCAAGCAGATTACGGGCGAGTTCCCCCGCCTCATCGAGGAGGCCGACGGGGAGTTCGAATCCCACCGCCCCAACGTGCTCTACCCCGTCGGCGGTCCCATCTTCTGTCACATCTACGGCGACATGGGACAGGACACGAAGTACTACACCGTCGAGCCGACGCTCTCGGAGGAGGAGGGCGGCGTCCTCCAGCAGGTCAAACGGAAGCTCCTGTCGAAGAGCGGCCACAGCCAGTCCCCCGAGAACGAGGCGGAGTACGACGACCTCATCGAGCAACTGCTCGAAGATTCGACGGTCGTCCGAGACGGGGCACCGTCGGGGCTGGCCGACCGAGCGCGGCAGGTCCTCGACTTCGGGAAGATTCAGGTGACCAGCGAGACCTACGAGAACATCCGCTACCGCCTGAACCGGGACATCATCGGCTTCGGGCCGCTCGAACCGGTGATGCGCGACCCGGCGAACGAGGACATCCACGTCATCGGCCCCCACGAGTGTCACGTCGACCACAGCGTCTACGGGATGCTGGAGACGACGGTCGACTTCGGCGACCCGCAGCAGTTCGACGGGTGGCTCCGAAACATGGGCGAGCGGATGGGCGACCCCGTCTCCGACTCCGACCCCATCGTCGACTCGACGCTGCCGGACGGCTCGCGTATCAACATCATCTACTCCGACGACGTCTCCATCAAGGGCTCGTCGCTCACTATCCGTCAGGGCGAGGACACGCCGCTCTCCATCAACCAGATCACGAACTGGGGGACGCTCTCGCCCGAGCTCGCGGCGTACCTCTGGATATGCCTGGAGAACGAACAGACGGTGTTCGTCGTCGGGGAGACGGCGTCCGGGAAGACGACGACGCTGAACGCCATCCTCTCGTACATCCCCGGCGACTCGAAGATATACACCGCGGAGGACACCGCCGAGGTGCTCCCCCCACACAACACCTGGCAACAGCTGCTCACCCGGGAGGGGAAAGGCGAGAACTCGACCAGCGTCGACATGTTCGACCTCGTCGCCGCCGCCCTCCGTTCCCGTCCCGACTACATCATCGTGGGTGAGGTGCGTGGGGCGGAGGGACGGATGGCGTTCCAGGCCGCACAGACCGGCCACCCCGTGATGCTCACGTTCCACGCGAGCGACATCGTCTCGATGATTCAGCGGTTCACCTCCGACCCCATCAACGTCCCCGAGACGTTCATGGACAACGCCGACGTGGCGCTGTTCCAGAACCGCGTCAAGCAGGGAGACAAGGTGCTGCGGCGGGTCACGTCGGTCCAGGAGATCGAGGGGTACTCGAAGGAGATGGACGGGGTCGTCACCCGCGAGGTGTTCTCGTGGGACCCCGTCGAAGACGAGATCGTCTTCCAGGGGATGAACAACTCCTACGTGCTCGAGGAACAGATCGCGACCCTGCTCGGTTACGCGGACACCCGGAAGATATACGACGACCTCCAGTTCCGGGCGGACATGACCGAGCGGATGATTCAGGAGAACATCCTCGGATACCACGAAGTGAACAAGACCATCAGGGACTTCCAGCGTGACGGCGTGGAAGGGCTCCCCTTCAACATGCATCGCTCGAGGCGGTGACCATGCGACGCGAGGGTGGGCCAGGAGCCGACAGGAGCACACCGGAGAGCGGGTACCACGCGCCGGGGCCGGACCGCCTCGACCGCCACGGTGCAGGGACAGGGGGACGTGACTGACCGTGGGGACGAGCCAGTCCTCCGGGTTTCTCGGCGGGTCGCTCGCGTTCGCCGAGACCGTCCTCGAGTCGTTCGACAAGATAGACATCTCGAAGCGGCGGTACGTCGGGGCCATCCTCCTCCCCTCGTTCGTCTTCTTCCTCCTCACCGCGGCGGTGGCCGTCGTCGCCGAGAGCCTCCCGACGTTCGTTCGGCTCCCGATTCCGATGCTCGGGCTCCTGTTGCTCTCGGCGGCCGTCTTCTACCCGAAGGTGTACGTGAGCGGCCGGCGGACGGCTATCGAGCGCCAGATCCACCTCGCGATGACGCACATGACCGTGCTGTCGACGACGAACATCGACCGGATGGAAGTCTTCCGCGAGCTCGCGGGTGTGGAGGAGTACGGCGTCCTCGCGGAGGAGATCGGTCACGTCGTCCACCTCGTCGACACCTGGAACCAGAGCCTCGACGACGCCTGTCGACGCCGTGCGAAGGAGGTGCCGAGCGACGTGCTGTCGGACTTCTTCGACCGGCTCGGTTACACGCTCGGGGCGGGTCAGGAGCTCTCCGACTTCCTGCTGTCCGAGCAGGGGGTCGTCATCCAGCGCTACCAGACCATCTACGAGGGCGCCCTCGGCAACCTGGAGGTCATGAAGGACCTCTACATGTCGATGATTCTCTCGATGACGTTCGCGCTCGTGTTCGCGACGGTGCTCCCCATCCTGACCGGCACCGACCCGACGACGACCGTCTCGGCGGTCATCACGATGTTCGGGTTCGTCCAGGTGGGGTTCTACCTCGTCATCCGGACGATGGCGCCGTACGACCCGGTGTGGTACCACCCCGAGGAGGGGGAGGAAGAGAGCGCCCACACCGAGACGAAGCTGACGCTCGTCGTCGTCGCCAGCGTCGCCCTCGTGTTCGTCCTGCTCGCGATTACGGCGGGCGGCATCTTCGGGGTGACGCCGGTCGGCCTCCCCGACCTCCTCTTCTTCCTCGACGAGGTACCGCTCCCGCTGTACATCGCGGTTCCGGTCACGCCGCTCGTGGTGCCGGGCATCGTCTTCCGGGCCGAGGAGGGGATGATCAGCGAGCGTGACGAGGAGTTCCCGAACTTCATTAGGGCGCTCGGTGCGACCGAGAGCGCGAAGCAGGCGACGACCGGCTCCGTCCTTGAGAGCCTCCGAAAGAAGGACTTCGGCGCGTTGACCCCCGACATCGAACGGCTCTACCGCCGGCTGGGCATGCGCATCGAGGCCGGCCGGTCGTGGGAACTGTTCGCCATCGACACCCGGTCGTACCTCATCCAGAAGTTCTCCGAGATGTACGTCGTCGGGCGGGCGATGGGCGGCGACCCGAAACAGCTCGGCGAGCTCATCAGCCAGAACATGAACACGGTGAACCAACTGCGCGAGCAGCGTCGACAGGCGGCGGTCACCCTCATCGGCCTCCTGTACGGCATCACGGCCGCCTCCGCGTTCGCCTTCTTCATCGGCCTGCAGGTCGTCGCCATCCTCGCCGAACTCTCTTCAGAGCTCACCGTCGACCAGTTCGACTTCGGGAACCTCATCTACGCGGGGGTGTACGACATTCCGACCATCGAGTACCTCCTCCTGCTCATCATCCTGTTCAACGCCGTGCTCTCCTCGCTGATGATTCGGACCATCGACGGGGGGAACAAGTTCAACGCCTACATCCACTTCGTCGGGCTGACCTGGCTCGGCTGTCTGACCGCCATCGCGACGAAGGAGCTCGTCACGGCCATCCTCATGATTTGAGGCGGGGTGGTGTGTCACCGTCCGCGGCGGCACTTTCCGACGATGAAAACAGTCAAGACCCGTGACTCGTATCCCCCGAACAGCAACGGGTAGCATGACTGAATCAATCGTCGCGGATTTCGTCGGTCGCTTCCAGACGCCCGAGCACGCGGGCGCGGAGCCGGTCACCGGTCGAATTCTGCTGAGTCGCAAACGGCTGGTGCTCGCCGCGGACGCGGGGAAGACGACGGTTCCCCTCTCGAGCGTGTTCGACGTATCGGTCGGGTTCGTTCCGGCGGAGATGGAGGAGTTCTTCGACGACACCGTCACGGTCGCCTACACCGAGAAAGGGGCGGGCAACCGGACGGTCGTCATCGAAGGGAAGGGGACGAACGTCGACAAGTTCGCCTCGGTGCTGTTCAAGACACTGCTCAGCGGCACGAAGACCTACTACCGCCATCCGGCCAAGGTCGGCGGGCGCGTCACCGACGCCCCCGTCAGAAAGGGGAAGCTGAAACTCGAACCCCGTCGGCTCGCCTTCGTCGGCTCCGAGCCGCTCTCCATCGACCTCACCACCGTGACGAACATCGGGCGCACCCACCGGGAGTTCGGCGGCAGCTCCCGGGAGGTGCTCGCCGTGAGCCACATGGACGGCGGGTCCGCCATCACGACCGACCTCGCGGTGAGCTCGCGCCGGAAGACGAACGTCCTCGGCCGGTACGTCCGGCTGGAGTACGCCTCGTTCGTCGAGGAGATCGCCGACCTCGAGCAGACCGAGGAGGAACTGGAGGCGCTCGTCGCGGTGTACTCGGCCGGCGGCGCCGTCGACCTCGGCTCCCTGCTCGACGCCGAGCCAGCGCAGGTGACGATGGTGCTCAACTCGCTTCGCGAGGACGACCTCGTCGTCGACCGCGAGGAGGCGACCGAGCTCACCCCCAAGGGCCGGGTCGTCGTCACGCGCCACCTCGAAGACGTGAACTTCTGACTCCCCTGCCGTGACCACGCCTCAGTCTCGGTTCCAAGCGGCGTCGTCCCGGTCGATGACCCGCGTTCGGTCGTCGACGCCGTCGAGCGCGTCGAGCGCCGCCTCGCCGAGTTCCACGTCGGTCGCGCGGTAGTTCTCCGCCACGTGGTCGCCCGTCCCCTTCGGGATGGGGACCACCCCGCGTGCCATCGCCCACGCGAGACAGACCTGTGCGGGGGTGGCGTCCACCTCCGCCGCGACGCGCTCGACGACCGGGTGGTCGAGAGTTCGTCCGCGGCCGAGCGGCGAGTAGCCGACGAGGGTGTGACCGTGGCGCTCGGCGTACTCGCGGAGTTCGCGCTGGGGGAAGAGCGGGTGACACTCGACCTGGTGGGCGACGACCGGGGCATCCAGGACGTGGCGGGCTTCGTCGAGCAGGTCCGGCGTGAAGTTGCTCACGCCGACGTTCCGGGTCAGGCCGCGGTCGCGTAGCTCGTCGAACGCCGGCAGCGTCTCCTCGGGGTCGTACGCCTCGGTCGGCCAGTGGACGTACAGGAGGTCGACGGCGTCGACGCCGAGGCAGTCGAGACTGGCTTCCGTCGTCGCCAGCACGTCCTCGCGGCCGAGGTTCGACGGATGCACCTTCGTCGCGAGGACGACCTCCTCCCGGTCGACCCCGCTCTCGCGGAGGCCCCGGCCGACCGCGGCTTCGTTGCCGTACATCTGTGCGGTGTCGACGTGGCGGTAGCCGCAGTCGAGGGCCGACCTGACCGCGGCCGCGCAGTCTTCGCCCTCGGCTCGGCTGGTTCCGAGGCCCATCGCGGGGAGTCGGAAGTCGTGGCGGGAGGTCACGACCGACACGACGGGCCGGAGCGACATAGTCCCGGGCGCATCGGCGCGGGCCGCCGCCTCGTCGCCGACGCCGGACCGTCTCCGTCGCCGGTCTCCCCGTCCCCGCTCCCGACCGAAACCGACAAACGACGCCGACGAGCAGAGTCGGGCATGTACGAGGCGGTGCACCCGTACCCGGACGGCCGGAGCACGCCGGCGCGCTACGCCCGCGAGGCCGCGAGGGGCGGTTTCGAGGGCGTCGTGGTCCGGGGTCGGAGCGCCGTCGACGAGGGTTGTGGGGCCGGACGGGCGGACGGCGGCGACGGCGGCGGCGGCGACGGCGACAACGGTGACACGCCGGCCGGTCCCTTCGGCGCCGTCGCCGACCGCTACGGGCTCGACGTGGTCGACGCCGTCGAGGTGAGCGGCGACGACCGCTCGTCGGTCAGCGGGGCCATCGGGAACTACCGCCCGAAGACGACCCTCCTGTTGGTTCGCGGCGGTGACGACGACGTGAACCGCCTCGCCGTCGAGCAGGTGCAGGTGGACGTGCTCACCCGCCCGATGCGCGGCGACGGCGGGTTCAACCACGTGCTCGCGAAGGCCGCCCGCGACAACGGCGTCCGCGTGGAGTTCGACCTCTCGTCCGTCCTGCGCCGGGACGGCGGCCACCGCGTCCAGGCCCTTCAGGACCTCCGTCTCCTCCGGAAGCTCGTGACGAAGTTCGACGTGCCCTACGTCGTCAGCGCGAACCCGCGCTCGCATCTCCAGCTCAGGGCGCCCCGCGAACTGGCCGCCCTCGGCGAAGTCGTCGGCTTCGAGGCGGCGGAGATTCGGGAGGGGCTCGCCGAGTGGGGCCGACTCGCCGCCCGGAACAGGGAGCGGTCGTCCGATTCGTTCATTGCGCCCGGCGTGCAACGCGGCAGGTATGAAGAAGACCATCGAGGAACACGCTGACCGCTTCTCGGACATCGCCGCCGACTACGACGACGACCAGTCGAGCGAGGAGTACCGCGCCTGCGTGAGTCTCGTCGTCGAGCACGCCGCCCCCGGCCCCGACGACGTGGTGCTCGACCTCGGCACCGGCACGGGCGCCATCGCGCTCGCGCTCGGCCCCGAGGCGAAGCGGGTCGTCGGTCGCGACATCAGCGAGGGGATGCTGGAGCAGGCCCGGACGAAGGCCGCCGAAGCCGGCATCGAGAACGTCGAGTTCGGCTACGGGGAGTTCCGCGCTCCCGACTACGACGGCGAGGTCGACGTGGTGGTGTCGAACTTCGCGATGCATCACCTCTCCGACGCGGAGAAGCGCGAGGCCATCGAGGTCGTCGCCGCGACCGGTGCCCGCCGGTTCGTCCTCGGCGACGTGATGTTCTTCGGCGAACCGGACCCCGAGGAGCCGTTCTACAGCCCCGAGGTCGACGACCCCGCGACGGTCGGGACGCTCGCCGACGCGCTCACCGACGCCGGGTTCGCGCTCACGGCCGTCGAGTCCGTCCACGACCAGGTCGGCGTCCTCGTCGCCGAGCGCGCCGCGGGCGAGGGGACGGAGGAGGCAGTCGTCGAGGACATCGAGGAGTGAGCGTGCAGGGGACGACACACCGAACCAGCAGAGGGGCGACGGTCGGCCCGACAACCGCCGGAACGGCGATAGGTCCGACACCCACCACGGGCGGGGCTCCGGAAGGGGCCGACGGCTCCGGGAAGCACGACGTTCACGAGAGCACTGCTCTCGTGCAGCCCACAAGAAGTGCCGCCGGCACTTCTTGGGACGACGCAAGCACCGCAGCCGCGAGCGAAGCGAGCGGCGAGGAGCGCAGAGCGTCGCGCGACCGGAGCCGTCGGGGGCTTCCGAGGGTCGTCTCCGAGGGTGAGCCGTCGACACCGACAACAACGCCGTACACCGAGAGATGAAACACCTACCCAAACACCTCACCGAACGCTGGCGCTACCTCGCCGTCGAGATAACTACCTGGCCGGACGCCTCCATCTCCCGGGGCGCCTTCCAGCGCGAACTCTGGTTCGCGGCCCAGAACCTCGTCGGGGACGTGGGGAGCGCCGACGCCGACCTCACCGTCTTCGACTTCGAGGGCGGGGCAGGGGAGTACGAGACGGTCGTGCGCGCCCGCCGCGGGGAGGTCGGGCCGGCGCGGGCGGCGCTGGCCTGCATCGACGCCGTCGGCGGCGACCCCGTGGGGGTTCGTGTCCGGGGCGTCTCCGGGACGGTACGGGCCTGTGAGGAAAGGTATTTAGGACGCGCGGCCGGAGCCACAGGACAGAGACACGTCGCGTTCGACGGCGCCGACCGGCCCGCGCACGTGCGGGACGACAGCCTCGACGTCTCCCTCCCGGACGGGTACGTCGGCGCGGCGGAACTCGATTTCGAGTGATACCATATGCAGGGACAAGCCCAACAGCAGGCGTACGACCGCGGCATCACCATCTTCTCCCCCGACGGCCGACTCTACCAGGTCGAGTACGCGCGTGAGGCTGTCAAGCGGGGCACCGCGAGCATCGGTGTTCGGGCCGAGGACGGGGTCGTGCTCGCGGCCGACAAGCGCTCGCGCTCGCGCCTGATGGAGGCCTCCAGCGTCGAGAAGATTCACAAGGCCGACGACCACGTCGGCATCGCCTCCGCGGGCCACGTCGCCGACGCCCGCCAGCTCATCGACTTCGCCCGCCAGCGCGCGCAGGTGAACCGCCTGCGCTACGGCGAGCCCATCGGTATCGAGGCGCTCACCAAGGAGGTCACCGACCACATCCAGCAGTACACCCAAATCGGCGGCGCCCGCCCGTTCGGCGTCGCGCTCCTGCTCGGCGGCATCGAGGAGGGTGAACCGCGCCTCTTCGAGACCGACCCGTCCGGCACGCCCTACGAGTGGAAGGCGGTCTCCATCGGCGCCAACCGCGGCGAGGTCCGCGACCTCCTCGAGGAGAAGTACTCCGAGGAGATGAGCCTCGACGACGCCGTCGACCTCGCACTGGAGGCCCTCGGCGAAGTGAACGAGGAGGGGCTCACCCCCGAGGGAATCGGCGTCGCCACGGTCAGCGTCGACGACGAGCAGTTCCACGAACTCTCGGACGAGGAACTGGAGAGCCACCTGACCGACAAGGACCTCCTCGCCGACGAGGACGAGGCGGGCGACGACGAGTCGGCCGCGGACGACGAGTAGCGACCGACGCTCCGGTCCCCCGCTTCGACGGCGTCTCGCCCGCACCGTCTCCGCTCCTCCGCACCTCCGTTCGTCTCGTCGCTCGACTCGACGACGAGCGCCTTTCGGGCGTGAGCCGCGGCTCCGCCACACCGTAGCCGTGGCTCGATACGACGACGGACGCGAGAAACGCTGCAGCGCTCGGCGGCGTTCGCAGAACGGGGTCGGTCTCCGGGGGTCGCGGGCGGGCTCAGTACTCCTCGTACGCGAGGTTCATCAGCCACTGGGAGAAGGCGTCGCTGTTGGCGTTGACCTCCTCCTCGCCGATGAACGGGGAGAGCATGTCGCCGGCCATCAGCAGTGCGAAGTCGAGGTCCTTCGCGGTCGGGCTGAGGTAGTAGGTGTTGTGTCCGTCGTACACCGCCTCCTCGCGGTCGACGAGCCCGAGGTCGTACAGCTTCTCGGCGATTCGACTCCCCTTGCGCGAGGAGACGTCCAGCTCCTTCCAGAAGTCGCTCTGGTGGATACCGCCCGATTCGCGGACCAGTTCGAGACCGGCACGCTCGTCCTCGGAGAGTTCAGACTCGGCCGCGCTCATGTACGAACCACCGCCCGCGCCCCGCTTAAACTTGGCTCTCTCCCGGTGCTGGTGAGGACGCGCCGGAGGGCCACCGCCGTCGCCGTCTCAGACCGGGTCCTCGACGGGGTCGAAGTCGGTGGTGCACGGCGGTCCCGGGGCGAACTCGTAGCGTCTCGACCCGTCCCGGCCGAGCCGAATCAGACACGACGAGACGGTGCCGTACCCGACCCCGTGCACACAGACGCCGTACTCGTGGTCGCCGAGCACGTCGGCGGCGCGGTCCAGCCAGTCGTCCGCGGTCTCGCCGGCACGGGGGTCCAGCGCTTCCCGCACGGTTCGGGCGTTCTCGGCCTGTTGACGGCCAGCCTCGGGTCGCCGGTCGGGGACGAAGAAGGAGTCGTCGGTGCCGACGTTGACGACGACGTGGACGCCGGGGGCGTACTCCCGGACGTGGAGGTGGCCGTCCCACTCCAGTAGGGTCGCGCTCTCCGCGTCGGCGACGACGAGGTTGAACCCGTCGTACTCGTGGTCGGCGACGGCGTCTTCGACCATCCGAACCGCGGCGTCGGCGCTCCCCTGTCGGAGGGCGTCGCGGACGAGGAGCCCGCGGGAGCGCTCGGCGGCCAGTCCGCCGACCCAGCGGTTCGTGACGCCGACGAACAGGCCGTGCTCGTTGTAGCCGACCCAGGTGCCGCCGGCCTGCGCGTCGGCGGGGGCGACGACGGCGGTCCCGTCGAAGTCGCGCGCCCGGGGCGGTTCGGAGGGTCTGTCGAGCGCCTCGTCACGGTTGGCGGCGACGACGACCGGCGCGTCCTCGAAGACCTGCCACGCGAGGGTGAGGGTACACACGGAACGGGGTACGGATGGGAGGTGCTTAGCTTTCCTCACCCTTCCGCGAAGCAGTTGAACTCGAGGACGAGGTGGTCGACGGGCGAGGCCGGCCGCCCGCTCATCGACGTCAGCGTCAGTCGGTCGTGGATGGGCCGCTGTCCCAACCGGAGCCAGTACTCCCGGCGGTCCTCGACGACGGGCACCTCGTGGTCGCCGTCCACGTCGACCCACCCGACGGCCTCCTCGTCGAGCGCCGACTCCGAGAGGGTGAACCGCAGGACCGCGTCCTCGTCGTCCAGCATGACGGTCGCTCCCTCGAGGAGCCCGCCGTCGCCACGGCGAGTGATATCGGTCCGGCAGGCGGCGTTCGACTGCGACTCCGACCCGGTCCCCGAGTCGGCGCTCGACCCGAACGGGCCGGAGCAGCCGGCGAGCGCTGCCGTGCCGGCGGCCGAGAGCGACGCGAGGAGGCGGCGACGGGAGGGCGAGTCGGTGTCTTCGTCTGCGTCGGAAGCGGAGGGCATCTGCGTCGGATGCCGGCTCCCACGACAAGTAGCCTTTCGTCTCACTCCGTCGCCGGGAACAGCGCCGCCACGTCCGGTTCCGCCTCGACCAGCGCGTACCGGTGGCCGCCGCTCTCGGCTCCCCCTTCGTCACACTCGACGACGCCCGCCGACGCGAGGTGGTCGAGGTGCGCGAACGCCTCCCCCGGCCCGTGGAGGATGTGGATGTCCGAGAGGTCGCCGAACAGGTGGGCACTGACGGTCCACGCGTCACAGGGGCCGTGTTCGTCGAGGACGGAGACCACGCGCTCGGTGCGCTCGCGGTGGTGAGCGAGAATCTCCCGGGCGCGACCCGCCGGGTCGTCGATGGGGTCGCGGTGGCCCGGCCACGCGCGGGCCCAGTCGCGTTCGACGACCTCGACGAGGCTCTCGGCGTAGGTCGCGAGCGGGTCCTCGACGCGCACGTCCGCGCCGCCGACGTTGGGCGTGTACTTCGGGAGGATGGCGTCGCCGACGAAGGCGTGTCGGCCGGGGGCGTCCGAGTCCAACGTCTCCCCGGCGGTCTCGAAGGCCGACAGGCCGGCGGCGTGGCCGGGGAGGTGGACGACTTCGAACGACCGTTCGCCGAGGTCGAGGACGTCGCCGCCGTCGAACGGCGTCACCTCGCAGGGCGTCCCCCGGATGTCCTCGTGGGTGTCGAAGAAGTCGAGGAGCTCCTCGCGTGGCCCGTGCGGGAGCCCCCACTCGTCGAGTCGGCGGCGGGTGCGCGCGGCCTCGTCGGCGACCGCCGCTTCGTCGCCGGCGACGAGCGGCGCGTCCGCGGCGTGGGCTCGGACGGTGGCGCCGCTCTCGGCCTGAATCTCGCCGGCGAGGCCGGTGTGGTCGTAGTGCCAGTGCGTGACCAACACCTCGTCGACGTCCTCGACCGCGAGCCCGGCCTCGGCGAGCCCCGCTCGCAGGGCGTCGCGGCCGGCGTCGGTGGCGATGCCGGCGTCGACGAGGACGGTCGGCTCGCCGGGGAGGAGATACACGTCGTTGCGCCCCTCGAACGCGCGGTTCGCGAGCTGAATTCGCTTCACGGCGGAGGGAGGTGGCGGGGGGAGAAAGGCGTTGGTGTCGACGTCGACGAGACAGCCGATGGCGACACCGTCTCCGGACCCAGGGCCGAGGACGGAACCGTCCCCGGAACCGTCCCGCCGGCTACACTTCGTCGACGTCCGAGTCGGCGCGCCGGTAGCGCCCGACGCGGCGGTAACCGGTCACCCGGGCGGACTCGTCGAGGTCGAGTTCGTACCGCCCGAGGATGTCCTGCGTGTCGGGTACGGAGTGGCGCTCGACCACCTCGACGACGGTGATCCACCCCTCGCCGTCGCTGGTCACCTGGATGACCCCGTCGAGGTCGTGGCCGATGAGTTCGGCGGCGGTCGCGCGTGCCGCGTCCCGCACTTCGACGATGCTCGCGACGGCGTCGCTCCCGTCGCCGTCGTCGCTGCCGGCGTTCGAGCCGCCGGCGTCGTCGGCCGTAGTACCCGAATCGGCGTCGGCCCCGTCTTCGTGGGTCTCGTCTTCGTCGTCTTCGCCCGCGTCGTCTTCGTCGCCACCGGCATCGCCGTCGTCTCCGTCCTCCTCGGCGCCGTCGCTGTCGTCACCGTCCGGGTGGTCGCCTTCGGTCGCCTCCTTCACGGCGGACAGCACCTGCGAGGCGTGGGAGGCGCCGATACCCTCCACGTCGAAGAGGGCCGAGCGCTCGACCCCTCGGAGGTCGCCGAGGGTCTCGTAGCCGCCCTTCCGGAGCTTCTCCGCCGTGGATTGGTCGATGCCGTCTACGTCGCCGACGTCGGTGTCGTCGTCCATCTCGTGTCTCCCTGTCCTCGCTCAGGTGGGGAGTTACTCCGAGGCGATGCCCATCTGGGCACGCTCGACGTCCTGACTGTGCTCGCGGGCGGCGGTCGTCTCGATCTCCAGGTCGCTGAGTTCGTCCATGTCTCCGGTCTGGGAGGCTTGCTCTATCTTCGATATTTCGGAGGCGTAGGTGAGGAACGTGTCGACGGAGGCGACGACGACCCGAGCCTCGACGGTGAGAATCTCGATGCCCACGACGGAGACGCGGGCCCAGACGTCGATGACGACGCCCTTGTCGAGGATGCGGTCGAGGACCTCCGCGAGACTGGCACTGCCGGGGGTTTGTGTTGCCATGCGGACAACGACTCTCTCCCCACTAATAGTCGCTGTGGCTGTATCTACCGAGACCCCCGGTTACGTCCGCCAGTTTTCGTCTCCGTGGCCACAACGGTTAGGCGGCCGCGACGAGTAGACGGTCGCATTATGAGTGGGAACCACCTCTACGTCTACGGCGTCGTCGAGGCCGAGGACCTCGAACTCGACGTCGAGGGCGTCGAGGGCGCGTCACCGGTTCGGACGGTCGACCACCGGACCCTCTCGGCCGTCGTCACCGACATCGACGACATGGAGCCCGAACGCACCGACGAGAACGCCCAGGCGCACGACCGGGTGCTCCGGGCCGTCCTCGACCACGAGGGCGGGCGGACGGTGGTGCCGATGCAGTTCGGGATGACGTTCAAGGGCGCCCGGGAGCTGAAGAACGTCCTCCGGAGCGGTCGCCGGGCGTTCACCAAGGCGCTCCGGGACGTGGACGGCGGCGTCGAGCGCGGTGTGAAGCTCGTCGCCGACGAGGGGGTCGACCTCGACCCCGAGCGCGTCGAGGCGGAGGTCGCCGAGTGGCTCGACGGCCTCGCCGTCGAGTCGGTCGCGAACGACCGCTACAGCGACCGACTCGTGCTCAACCGGTCGTACCTCGTCCTCCGGGAGGAGACCGAGGCGTTCGAGACGGCCGTCGACGACCTCGAAGACGTCTACGACGGCGTCACGGTGAAACAGAGCGGCCCGTTCGCGCCGTACAGCTTCGTCGACATCCGAATCGGGGCCCAGTGATGATTCTCGTCGACGACCTCCTCGTCCGGCCGTTCTTCTCGATTCTGAACATCCTCCACTCGATGGCCATCGAGGAGATGTACGACGTGCGGGCCATCTCGAACGAGCTGAAGGAGAACCAACTGCTGTACGAACTCGGCGACCGCGACACCGAGGAGTACGAGCGCCGCAAGGCCGAACTGGAGGCCGAACTCGAGGTCGCCGAGGCCGCCCACGAACAGCTCAGCGGTCGGGTGGAGGTGCGCCGATGACGCCCGGTCGGGGGCGGGATAACGACGCGAACGGCCCCGGCGGCGACGACCGCGACGACGGTCGGGAGGACGAACCGCGGGGGTTGTTCGGTGCGCTCCGGCGACTCGCCGACACGTTGGTCGACCTCGACGCCGGCGCTCGTACCGGGACCGGTTCCGGCGGTCCCGGCACTCCCGGTAGCCGGGGGCGACCGGAGGGCCCGAACCGGGTCGTCGGCGGCGACGACACCGGCCGGTTCGAGTACCGATTCGGCGTGTCGACGCTCGACGACCTGCTGGCCGCGAGCGAGGCGGAGGAGGCGGAGGAGGCGGACGGGGCGAGCCGTTACGGTCGAATCGACCCGCCGACGAGCGTCCACGAGGGGCCGGAGGGGGTCGTCGTCCACGTCGACCTGCCGGAGGTCGAGGGCGACACGGTCGCCGCCGGCGTCGACGGCGGGACGCTCTACGTCGGCGTCGGTTCGGAGGTGCTGACGCGCGTCCAACTCCCTCGTGAGGGCCTGGAGGTCCAGCACGGCACGTACAACAACGGCGTCCTCGAGTTCTTCCTCCGCGACGGCGGAAGCGAGGACGGCGAGCGCGACGACGAGGACGCGGGCGACGGTGCGAGCGGCGAACGGGAGACAGGAGACGCATGACCGACGAAGACACCACAGAGTCCACGGAAGAACCGAACGACCCCGAGTCGAACCGGGACGAAGGTGAGGACGGGAACGGGGCCGAAAGCGAGAACGGGGCCGAGCACGCGCCCGACACCGACGAGGCACCGGATGCCGACGAAGTCGTCGAGGACGCGGCCGAGGTGGCCGAAGACGCCGCCGACGCCGCGGTCGCGGAGGCGGCCGAGGCCGCGAAGGGAGCCGCGGAAGTCACCGAGGCGGTCCCGGTCGGGCGAATCCAAGAGCTCGCGGAGACCGCCGAGGAGCGCCTCGACGCGTTCGTCGAGGCGGAGAAGCAGGGGGAGGCCGACAAGGGGCTCCTGGAGGAGCTCTGGGACGTCGCCGAGGAGGCGGAGGCGCTGCTCGCGACGGTCGAGGAGTCCGCCGTCCACGAGGTCGTCGACGAGGACGCCGGGATGGAGGAGTTCGGGGAGTACGTCGAGGCCAACAAGGAGATGGCTGGCCTCCCCAGCACCGTCGACGAGGCCGAACACGAGGTTGCCGTCGCGTACCGCGAACTGCTCGACCTCGTGGAGCTGAGCGAGGTGTGGGACGCGGTCGACATCCGCGAGTTCCTGCGCAACAAGCGCGACCTCGACGAGGAGTTGGACGACGTGACCGACTACTTCGGGGGCGACGGCTGGGTGGGAGACGACGACGGCGGCTGGGTAGGTGACGACGACGAAGGGGTCTTCGAGACCGACGACGACACGCGGGTCGACCCGCAACTCGACCCGGACCTGGGCGAACTCGGCGGGAGCGAGGGCCAGCAGGCGGCCATTCAGGCGAAGGTGAACGACGCCGTCGAGGAGTTCAGGGGGAGCATCCTCGACGCCCACGAACGCCTGAAGGAGGTAGTCGAGAAGAACCGCGAGCGCACCCGACAGGCCGGCCAGCCGGACTCGCGCAACCCGACGGCGGTGTCGACGATGCCGCCGAGCGCGAGCCGGACCGACCTCAAGGGCGGCACCCGCCACTCGACGGTGCCCTCGGAGACGCTGCACTCCTCGGCACCGAACCACGGACGCATCTACGGGAGCCGGTTCGACCGCGCCCGGAAACGCCGGGACGAGGAGGACGACGATGAGTAACCCCGGCCCAACCCGACAGCAGGACAGCCTGAAAGACGTCGTCGAGATGCTGCTCGACAAGGGCGTCGTCATCAACGCCGACATCGCCGTCTCGGTCGGCGAAACGGAACTCATCGGCATCCGGCTCCGGGCCGCCCTCGCCTCCTTCGAGACCGCCGCGAAGTACGGACTGGAGTTCCCGAGCGGCACCGACATGCAGCGCGTCCAGGAGGCGTCGGGCGCCGACGGGGTGATTCGCGGGACGGCCGACGCCGCGAACGAGGTGGTCGGCGGGACGGCCGACGGGGAAGACGGAGACGCGGGCGACCGGGGCGAGAGACGGCTTCGCGGCCGCCCCACGGAGCCGGGACTCGCCTCGCGAATCGCCGTCGAGGACCCGAGCACCGACCCGGCCGAGGGGGCCGTCGAGGAGTCGGGTGAGGAAGATAGCGAGTCGACCGAGGTCGAAGCGACCGTCGAAACCAGCAGCGGCGAGGGCGAGTCGAGCGACGACGCTGTCGACGCCGCGAACGAGGGGACCGACGACACCGACGGTGACGACGGCACCGAGACGAGAGACGACGACGGCGAGGGGGACGAGCCGACGTGACGACCATCGACATCGACGGTGACGACGCGGCCGACGGCCTGCTGACGCTCGTCCTCGCGGTGGTCGACCTCCTCGTCGACGCCCTCGAACGCGAGGCGTTACGCCGGATGGAGTCCGGTCGACTCGAGGACGACGAAATCGAGCGCCTCGGCACCCAGCTCGCGAATCTCGAAGCCGAAATCGAGGGGCTGAAAGCCGAGCGAGGTATCGAAGACGAGGTGGCGCGCCTCCGCTCCGACCTCGACGGCCTGGTGAGCGATACGATGCGGGCCGCCGGCGGCGAGGCCGTCTTCGAGGAGGTGACGCGATGAGCGAGCGCGGCGGGACCACGGCCGCGGGCGCCGGCGCCGACGCCGACTTCGAGGAGGGTCGATACGTCTTCTGTGTCGTCGCCGTCGACGACCCCGACGACGTCGTCTTCTCGACAGCGGGTATCGAGGAGGGCGAGACCGAACTCGTCGTCGCGGACGGGGAAGACACCGACACGGTCGCGGCCGTCGTCCAGCCGGTGACTGGGCCGTTCGACTCCTCGGTACCGGCGGAGATACAGCGGTGGCTCCTCGACCACCAGCGTGTCGTCGACGAGGCCGGCGAGCGCTTCGGGACGCCGCTTCCGTTCCGCTTCGATACCGTCGTCCGAGGTGACGACGACGCGGTCCGAGCGTGGCTCAGCGAGGAGCGACCGCGACTCGTCGAGGCGCTCGACCGCTTCGACGGTCGCTGGGAGTACCGCGTCGAGGTCGTCTACGACCGGGAGGACGCCCGCGAAGAGGTCGCCGCGGCGGACGACGAACTCGCCGAGCTACAAGCGGAAATCGACGCCGCGGACGAGGGGACGGCGTTCCTCCTCGAGAAGAAGTACGAGCGGCGACTGGAGTCGCTGCTCGGGGAGCGCGAGGCCGAGCGCGCGGCCGGCCTCGCGGCACGGCTCGAACCGCTCGTCGACGGGTTCGGCGACCTCGGCGACCGCCCTTCGCTCGGGCTCGACGTCGGCGACGCGGACGACGAGTCGGAGACGCTCGCGCGCTTCGCACTCCTCGCAGACGACGATGGGACCGAGGCCGTCGGCGACGAGCTCGACGCGGTCGCCGCCGACCCCGGCGTCGAGGTCCGATTCACCGGCCCGTGGCCGCCGTACAGCTTCGCGCCGTCCTTCGGCGAGGTCGGCGACCGCGGCGAGGGGCGCGGAGACGGTGACGGCGGCTCCGCTCCCGGAGCCGACTCCGGGGCCGAAGCCGACGGTCCGGACTCCGACCCGACGCCATGAGACCGACGCGCGAGCAGGAGGACGCGCTCGTCGACCTCGTCGACGTCATCCTAGAGGAGGGCGTCGTCCTCCAGGCGGACGTGATTATCAGCGTCGCGGAGGTGCCCCTCGTCGGGCTGAAGCTCCGCGCGGCGCTGGCCGGGATGGCGACGATGACCGAGTACGGCCTGTTCGAGGAGTGGGACGAACGAATCCGTGGGGAGGCCTCGAACGACCGACGGGAGGCGACGCTCGGCCACGAGCGCTCGCCCGGCGTCGGCCACCGCCCGACGCCGCGAACGGGCAACGACGGGTAGCCGGCCACGAGCCTCCGAAACCCCCGTCGTCGGGTTCTGTTCGAACCGCGTGCAGACGGTCTGCTGGCGAACAGGCGGCACGTTCCGTCGCGGCGAGTCGGCGTGCCACACGTCCGCCGAGACCGACTCGCCTCCGGCGTCAGGTCACGTGGCGTCTGGTCCCGCCACCCGGGATAAACGTTCGTTGATAGAGTACCGTCCGGAAAGTTGAAATTACCCACTCACGTACGACTCGCGAGAGCCGGATGCACGAGGATTTCTACGAACTGCTCGGAGTCGAATCCGAGGCGACGCGGGACGAGCTCAAGCGGGCCTACCGGGAGGCCGCCCGCGAGTACCATCCGGACGTCAACGACGACGACCGAGCGGGCGCGCAGTTCAAAGCCGTCCGCCGCGCCTACGACGTCCTGCGGGACGAGGACGAACGCGCCGATTACGACGAGATGGGCCACGAGACGTACGTGAGAAAACGTCTCGGGGGGCTCCCGTCGACCTCGCCGAAACGGTCGGGTGGGAGCGACGGGGGTCGGTCGGGCACCGCATCACGGTCCACCTCCCGGTCGTCCCGCGACTCCCGCGACGGCGCGCGGGGTGCGACAGCGGGCTCGGCGTCGGACACGTCGAGCACGTCGAGCGCGTCCGCAGGCTCGTCGAATTCCTCGGCCTCGAACTCGTCGACGAGGTCGGAGACGGACGGTCGTTCCCACCCCAGTCGGGAGGAGCGAGCCCGGCATCGTGCCCGGCGGAGCACGACGGCGGGCCGGGCCGGCGGGAGCGAGCGGGTCGGCCGGTCGTCGGATACGGCTCGGGGGGGATCGACGCGGCGTGCGTACGAACACCGGACCGACCAGGTGGAAGAAGCGACCACAGCGACCCCCGACCGGACCGCGGCGCTCCGGGTACGCTGGCTCGCGGTGCTGGCCGGAACGCTGGCCTATCTGGCCGGCGTCGCTCGCTACGTACTGTCGAGCGCCGACGCGCTGGCCGCGTACGTACGGGGTGTCGCCACCACACCGGCGGTCGCCTCGCTGACGGCCGACGCCGGCCTAACGGGTTCCGTGGCGTTCGTCCGTGAAGCGGTCGCCACCCCCTCCGCCGACCTGCTGTTCCCGGTCGGCGTCGTCGCGTTGCCCCTGGTTCTCGCGCTCACGGTCGCCCAGTACGGCCGCGGGAAGGCGTGGCTCTACGTGGTCGCCGCACTCGCCCCGGTGGCGCTCCCGGCCGCCGCGGGAGCGCCGACGGCGACGACCCTGTCGGCGGTCGTCCTGCTCGCGCTCCCCGTCGTCGCCGCGGGCGTCTTCCTGGGCGACGTCGGACGGTACCTCCTCGCCGCAGGTCGCACGGACGGGGCCACCGACCGCCGGTAACCGGCCCGTTTTTGTCAGTCGCGGAGCACGGTTCGGATATGACTCTCCCCCCGAACCGGGTCTGGCGGCTCAGGCTCCGCGGCGTCAACGCCTACCTCGTCGACGCCGACGTGCTCACGCTCGTCGACGCCGGGACACCGTGGGACGCGAAGCGAATTCGCTCGCGGCTCGAGGACGTGGGGTTCGAGGCGAGCGACATCGAGCGCGTCCTGCTGACGCACTTCGACCTCGACCACGTCGGGGCGCTCGCGGACCTCGGGCCCGACCTCGACGCGACGGTCCACGTCGCCGACCCGGACGGCCAGTTTCTCACCGGCACCGCCCAGCCGCCGATGACGAACCACAAAGGGGCGCTCCAGCGGCTGCTCGGGGCGTTCCTCACCCGCCCCGACCTCCCCGTCGAGGTCGTCGAGGACGGCGACGAGGTCGGTCCGTTCGAGGCCGTGCGGACCCCGGGACACACCCCCGGCCACACGAGCTTCCTCCACGAGGGGTTCGACGTGGCGTTCGCCGGCGACGTCGTCCGCGAGATAGACGGCGAGCTGAAACCCACCTCCTGGGTGATGTGTTACGACGCCGGCCAGAACAGACGGAGCGTCGGTCGACTCGCCGACCGCGCGCTCCGACTCGACGTGGTCGCTCCCGGCCACGGGAACCCGCTTCGCGGCGAGGCGGGCGACAGTCTCCGTCGACTGGCGGACCGGCTCTGACTCCCACCGCGTCGAGCGCCCCGGTCCGGGCCCGGTACGGCTCCCCCGGCCCCCACCCGCGGCATACAGTTTTCACACTTCGGTCCATCACGGTCGACGATGTCCGACCACAACCTCGGCGACTACGAGGAGCGGTACGCGTCGTTCGACTGGAGTGAAATCTACGGCGAGGCCGACTGGGACGCTCCGGAGCGGTTGAACATCGCCCACGAGGTCTGTGACCGGCACGCCGACGCCGACCCCGACCGGGTCGCCCTCCGGTACGTCGGCGTCGACGACGACGGTGGGGTCGGCGGGAGCGAGGAACTGACGTTCGGCGAACTCCGCGACCGCTCGAATCGGTTCGCGAACGTCCTCGAATCTCTCGGCGTCGACCGCGGCGAGCGCGTGTTCTCCTACATGCCGCGGGTCCCCGAGCACTACGTCGCGCTCGTCGGAACCCTGAAGCGAGGTGCCGTCTGGGGGAGCGTCAACGAGCGCTTCGGCCCCGACGGTATCGCCTACCGGCTCGACGACTGCGACGCCAAACTCGTCGTCACGACCGCCGACAACGAGGAGACTGTCGAACGCGCGCTCGACGACGCGCCGAGCGTCGAGACGGTGGTCGTCCTCGGCGCCGACGAGGCCGAGGGCGACGAGCGACACGACGACGTGGACTTCGAACGCGCGATGGGCGAGGCCAGCACCGAGTACGACGCCGCCGACACCGAAGGTGAGGACGACGCCCTGCTGTACTACACCAGCGGTACCACCGGGCTCGCGAAGGGGGTGCTCCACAAGCACCGCTGGGTCGCCGGCGTGGCCGCCACCCAGCGCTTCGCGGTCGACCTTCGAGACGACGACCTGTACTGGTCGACGGCCGATTTGGGGTGGCTCACCGGCCCCATCAACACCCTCGGCGCGTGGTTCTGGGGGACGACGCTGTTCACCTACGAGGGGGAGTTCGACCCCGAGTCGTGGGCGGAGCTACTCGACTCCTACCCGATTTCGGTGCTGTTCAGCGTCCCCACGGCGTACAGAATGCTCCGGACGAACGAGGAGCTACTCGACGACGTGGACCTCGACCTCCGCCACGCCCTCTCCATCGGCGAACCCCTGAGCGCCGGCGTGGTCGACTGGGCCGAGGAGACCCTCGGCGTCACCGTCCACGACACCTACGGCCAGACGGAGACGGGGAACATGGTCATCAACAACTACCCGACGATGGAGGTTCGACCGGGGAGCATGGGCCGTCCGCTCCCGGGCGTGACGAGCGACATCGTCGACCCCGAGACGGGCGAACCCCTGGGACCCGGGGAGACCGGCGAAATCGCCCACCGCGGCGACTTCCCCTGTTTCTTCGCCGAGTACTGGGAGAAGCCCGAGCAGACCGCCGACTGCTTCGAGAACGACTGGTATCTCTCCGGCGACCTGGCCCACAAGGACGAGGACGGCTACTTCTGGTTCGAGGGCCGCGCCGACGACGTCATCCTCTCGTCGGGCTACCGCATCGGCCCCTTCGAGGTCGAGTCCTCGCTCGGCGAACACCCCGCCGTCGCCGAGGCCGCGGTCGTCCCCAAACCCCACCCCGAGCGCGGCAACATCGTGAAGGCCTACGTCGTGCTCACGGACGACGCCGAGGCGAGTGACGAGCTGGCCGAGGAGATGAAAGAACACGTCAAGCAGGAACTCTCGGCACACGAGTACCCCCGCGAGGTCGAGTTCGTCGACGACCTGCCGAAGACGGTGACCGGGAAGATTCGCCGCACGGAACTCAGAGACCGTACCGACGACCCGACCGAGTAGTCACAGCAAGACCCGCCGCGAGCCGTCGCTCGGGACCGTAGAACGGGTCCGCCGAGTGCGGCGGACCTGACTGACCAAGCCACTGCGGTCTGTGAGCACCAGTCCGCAGTCGTCGACGGTCGCGGCGGAGACCACGAGCGTCACTTCCACCTTTGACGGATAGGGTAAAAGGCTCTCGTTTCGCGTCAATATCGGCCACCGGCGCTCGAGGGATTGTAGGGAAGTACATCTAATCGCCGACCAGTACCAGATTTTTCAACTAGTATCGAAAACCATTACGTTTCGTGTACGTGTGTCCGCCCGGACACGAACGGACCGACAGTTCTCGGCCGCTCCGTGGTACGAAATCACATGACGCGGCGGGGGTCACCGAACCATGTACGACTCGTCGCCGGCGAGGAAGCGGCCGAGGTCGACCTCGCGGCGGAAGTCGGTCGACTGGAGCTCGCGGAGGCCGGCGACGAGGCGGTCGTGGTCGGTCGGCGCTCCCTCGCCGCCGTTCGTCTCCGGGTCGCCGCCGTCTCCGTCGGTCCACTCGGCGGGCTCCTTGATGGGGACGACGAGGAAGCCCGACCCGCGAATCTCGGTGCCGTGGAGCCGGTCCATGTCGAGGTCGACCTTCCCGAGTTGTGCGGAGTAGTTCTCCAGGACGTGCGTGGTCGCTCGCAGGCCGACGGGGAGCAGGACGTGGGCGGCGATGGCGCGGAGCTCCGCGTCGAAGAATCGCTCCATGTCGCCGTACTCCGCGGGGGTGGGGTCGCGGTCGCCGTCGACCTCGCACATGTGGAGGTAGGAGAGGAATGTCCCCTCGGCCTCGGGTTCGACGCCGACCGATTGGAGCAGGCCGCCCTCGTTCAGCGCCCGCTGGAGGCGGAGCCCGGCGTCGTTGGTGAACGGGACGCCGGTGTCGATGCCGCCGTGGACTCGCGGGTGGTCGCCGACGACGTGGAAGTTCGCGTTGGCGTCGCCGTACCCCGGGACGTACCGGTCGCAGGACGGGCGCATCCCGAACGGGTTGCTCGTCCGGTCCGTGACGTTTTGCACGGGGACGGGTAGGTCGTCCGACGATAAAAGGCGGCTCGGTTTCGGGAGCGGCGAGTGCGAGGCGATACGGCTCCCGTTCCGACTTTCTTTCGACGTAGATGTCAGTGGGTCAGTTCCTGGAGATAGAGCGTCTGTCCGTCAGGCCCGGAGAAATCTCCCAAAACGAGATTTCGTCAAGGGGCGATGTGCCGAATGCTTATACGGCTCATCCGGCAACTATGGGTACGATGGCCAGCTCGACTCGGAATGGCGACGCCAACGATGGTGAAATTCGTCTCTGGCAGGAGGACGGCTGGTGGATCGCGAAGGACGTCGATACAGGCGTAACCACGCAGGGAGAGTCCAGAGAAGAAGCGCTGGTCAACCTTGACGACGCCGTCGCTGTCCACTCCGGCGAGAGCGGCCGCGAGCCAACGGAGGAAGAACTCCGTGCGCTGGGAATCGACCCGGCGAACAACACGACCGGCGACGAAGAACCACCGGACGTGCTGAAGTAGTCGATGAGTCGACGAACGTTCTCCGGGATGGAGGTCGTGAAAGTGCTGGTCAACGCCGGTGGATTCGAGTGGCGACGGACGACCGGCGACCACGCGCAACTTTACTACGAACACCCAACCAACGAGGAGGACCGTCGACGGGTGGACGGTCCCGCTACACGACGAACTCCGTACAGGGACGCTTCGGAGCGTTGCTGAGAGTGCTGGAGCAAACGACTTCGATGCGTTCTGCAAGTGGGTCGACAAAAACGCGTAAACACGAGGCACAGGTGTACGAGTTAGGTCTCGTTGAGTTCGGTTGGAACAAACATGTTTCTTCCACCGACGCTCGGAGTGATTCAGCTCCTAGAGATAGAGCGTGAGTCTAGAAGGACTCAGCTAACAACAAACCATTCCAGAGTTAGCTTGTCAATCTATCTCGCAAGGTGAATCGGTAGCTGATAGTAAGGACGAGAAACACCAGAGCGAGGACTGCAAACCAGACTGAACTCTCGACTACTGAGACGGCTCCAGATACTACGATACCACCAGGAAGTAGCTTCAGAACGTCTTCTTCCAGAATTGGCACCAAGAATCCGCAGAGTCCGATGAACAACCACGGGAGCATCCGAACATACTCGCCGTCCAAAAATGGACCAAGAGACAGGGCCAACCCTCCAAATCCGGCACCTATTCCACCCACCACAATCAGACTCCGCTGATACCACTCTGGTCGGTTCTTCGGAAGAATCGCTACTGAGACAAATAGCATGCTAAGCGACACGTAAAACAGGACGTTGTTGGGGGATAGCTGCGTGAGGGCGTACAGGAAGCCAATTCCAGAAGCGACCCCCTCCAGCCGTACTCGTCCTCGAACCACACAACATAATGTAATTTATAGATACAAATCAGTTCTGCTAGTAGTGAACGAAGCATCTCATTGGGTCGCGGCTCTAATAGAGTAGACACGCGGCACCCCTTTAGAATCTGATGCATCCGAGCCAGGGGCGAAAGAAACATCGAAGCCGTCGGCCCGCCGAAACGACAACGGCGTACTCCGACACGGTGGTGAGCGACTGCCTACCCTCATGACAACCTTCACGCCCCGGGGCGACGGAGGGTTGGCCATGCCCGAAACCCCCTTCGAGCGTCGCACCCGCGCCGCACAGGACCGTCTCCGCGACGGCGCCGGCGACGCGCTCGTCCTCTTCCCGAGTCGAAACCTGCTCTACACCGCCGGCTTCGACGAGGAGCCGGCCGAGCGCCACCTCCTGCTGTTCGTCCCGGCGGAGGGCGACCCGGTCTTCCTCGTCCCCGAGTTGTACGGCGAGCAGGTGCGCGAGGAGTCGTGGGTCGGGGACGTGCGGACGTGGGCCGACGACGAGGACCCGGTGGCGGCGCTCCGGAGCGTCGTCGACGACCTCGGACTCTCGGGTTCGGACGGTGCCGCCGGCGACGTCGCCGACGGCGACGTTCCCCACGTCCTCGTCGACGACACGATGTGGGCGCGGTTCACCTTCGACCTCCGCGAGGCCCTCCCGGACGCGACGTTCGGCCTCGCAAGCGAGGTACTCGCTCCACTGCGTCGGAGAAAAGACGAGGCCGAACTCGACGCGCTCCGTCGGGCGGGGGCGGTCGCCGACCGGGTCGTCACGGAGGTGCGGGCGCTCGGCGCCGACGCGGTGGGGATGACGGAGCGCGAACTCGCCGCCGACATCGAGCGTCGACTCCGTGAGGCGGGCGGCGAGGGGATACCCTTCGGCCCCATCGTCGGCTCCGGGCCGAACGGCGCGAAGCCGCACCACGCCTACGACGACCGGGAAATCGAGTCCGGTGACCCGGTCGTGCTCGACTTCGGTACCTACGTCGACGGCTACCCGAGCGACCAGACCCGAACCGTCGTCTTCGACGGCGAGCCGAGCGAGCGGTTCCGCGAGGTCCACGAGGTCGTCCGGGCGGCACAGGCCGCCGCCGTCGACGCCGTGGAACCGGGCGTGACAACGGGAGCGGTCGACGCGGCCGCCCGCGACGTCATCGAGGAGGCCGGGTACGGCGAGCGGTTCGTCCACCGCACGGGCCACGGTGTCGGCCTCGACGTCCACGAGGAGCCGTACGTCGTCGCCGGCGGCGAGGTCGAACTCGAACCGGGGATGGTGTTCAGCGTCGAACCCGGCGTCTACCTCCCGGGCGAGTTCGGCGTGCGGGTCGAGGACCTCGTCGTCGTCACCCGGGAAGGCTGTGAACAGCTGAACGACTCGGACCGCGGTTGGGCGTGAACCGGCCGCGGAGACGGGTCGCTACCGAGGGTTCGGCGTTCGGGGGTCTCCGCCCGGTGCCGAGGGTTCGTCCCCCGCCTCGGCGCCGTTCGCCGCGCCTGCGCCGCTCGCGTCGGCGTCGTCCGTCACGTCGCCGCCGTCTGCCGCGTCGACGTCGTCCGTCGGGCCGGCATCGCCTGCCGCGTCGGTGTCGTCCGTCAGGCCGTCCCCGTCGAGGGACTCTCGACCCACGTCGGCGACGATGTCGGCGGCGGTGTCGACGTTGCCTTCGACCGGCTCGGCCGTCTCGGACGTCCTCGCGGCCGATTGGACCGCCGCCGGCTCCTCGACGGTGGACCTGGCGTTCACGACCGCCGGCCCGTTCGCCCGTTCGGGGCTCCCTCCGAGGTGCGCTCTGATTTCGTCGGCGTACGGCGTCGAGTCGTACACGTCGCCGACGGTGATGGTGAGGTCCCCCGTCGCTCCCGCGCGGACGTACACCCGGCCGAGGCCGAACAGGGCGTCCCACATCGACTGGCGCTCCTCGACCGCCCGGACCTTCTCGAGGGGCACCTCGTTTCGGACCAGCGAGAGGAACCGGTACTCCTCCATCACCCGCTGGTCGGTCAGGAGGTACGTGGTGAGCGTGTTTCGCCAGTAGCGGTGGAGTCCGGTCGAGAACAGGTACAGCCCGACCGCGAGGGGGACGCCGGCGACGAGGTACGGCTGTGTCGTGGCGTAGAGGAGGTAGAACCCGACGCCGAGGAGCGGCAGGGACAGCGTCGCCTGCGCGAGCGCGTTGCGCTGTGCGGGGTCGCGCGTGTCGACGATGGACTCGCCCGGGCGCAGGGTCGGCGCGGCCGGCGCCGCCACGTACTGCACGTAGAGGCCCAACCCGACGACGAAGACCCCGAAGAGGGCGAGGACGGCGCCCGCGGCGGGCGGGGCCGTCGCCCCTCGCGGGAGCAGCGGGAACTGCGACTGGAGGGCGAACAGGTACGCCCCGACCGCGAGCAGCGGTCCACCGAGGGCGGCGCTCCACAGCGCCGGTCGTCCTCGCGTCATCTCAGTCACCCCTCGTCAGCTGGTGGACGATGCCGAACACGGACGCGAACGTCCCGAGGACGGTCAGCGTCGTCTCGTCCAGGGGGGTGCCGCCACACTTCGTGAGGAGTCCCCGCGAGCAGGTGTCCGGGTCGTCGGCTCCGACGGCACCACCGTCCGCGTCGGCAGCGTCGGCCGAGTCACCGGCGTCTGGCGTCGGCGAGAACGTCGCCGCCGGCGTCGGCGTGGTGGCGGTCGCGGTAGGTGCGTGGACGGTCACCGGCCGAGTCCGGACGGCGTCGTCGCCGACCCAGACGCCGTGGCTCGTGTCCTGTGCGGAGAGGGGTACCGCGGCCCGCTCGACGTCCGCGTAGCTCACACGGAAGCGCACCGTGCGGCGCTCGCCGCTCGGGACGCGCGCCCACTCGGTGGCGACGACCGAGTCGTCGAGGCGGTACGAGAGCTGGCCCTCGAAGTCGGTCGCGGCCACGTTTCGCAGCGTCACGTTCACCGTCACCGTGTCGCCCTCGCGGACGTCGTCGGTCGCCTCGAACCCTTCCACGGCGAGCGTCTCGGCGTCGGCGCTGGGGCCGCGGACGACGCGGACGGAGCCACCCCGACGGTCGCCGCCCGTCGTCCCGACCGCGTGGTAGTAGGTCGTCTCGTCGCGCACGTCACCGACGACCGCCTCGATTTCGTCGACGCCGACCTCGAAGGCGACCTGTCGCTGCTCGCCGGGTGCGACGGTGACGGCGCGCTCCGCGACGACCTGTGAATCGAAGCGATACGTCACTTGCCGGGTAATCGTCGACGCTCCGGGGTTCCCGACCGTCGCGAGGACGACGAACGGCTCGTCGCGGGAGATGTCGGTCGGGGCGTCCAGTCCGTCGACGGTGAAGTCCACGTCGGGGGTGACCCGGAGCCGGCGGGCGACGCCCGCACCGGACCCGTTTCTGACGCCGTGGACGTACGTCCGCACCTCGAGACCGTCGTCGCCGACGGCGTCGGCCAGCTCCGCGGTCGTCGCCCGGAACCGGACGTCGGTCGACTCGCCGGCGGCGAGCGTGAGGGTCGTCGAGTCCACGGTCGCGCCGCCGAACGAGTAGTTCACCCGCTCGGTGCCGCCGTCGCCCGCGTTGGTCACCGTCGCGGTGACGGTGACGGCGTCGCCGACACGGAGGTCCCGGGGCGCAGAGAGGTTCGAGACGACGAACGAGGGGTCACCCGTCGACGCCGGCGTGCGGGTCGGTGTGAGGGTGGGAGACGCCGTGGCCGTCGTCGGAGTCGGTGTCGACCTCGGCGTCGCGGTGGTCGTCTCGTTCGAGCGGGGCGTCGTGGTCGCGTTCGGGTGGTCGGTTCCGGGTTCCGACGCGTCGTCTTCGGCGTCCGTGTTCGGTCGGTGCGTGGTCGTCCCGCTCGTGCCGTTCGTATCCGTCGCGGCTCTGTCGAGTCGGAGCGTCCGGTCGCCGTCCGCGCTCCCGGTCGCGTCGGCGCTCGTGGCGGCCGTCACGGGGACGGACAGCGGCGCACCGACGACGGCGAGGAGAGCGAGGGCGAGGAGGGTGGTTCTCGCTGGCGGAGCCCGTTCTGGTAACACGAGAAGAGTGTATCCAGAACATTACGTATAAGATTACCGTTGTTTATGGTATCAATTATGAAAATCAGGGGTGCTCGGCCGGTTCTGCGGTGCCTCGAAGAATATAACAGCGGAAACCACATTCCATTATTCTGCCTTTTCAATCGGCGGCGTCCGACGCGCCGCGGAGGTTACTCGGTCGCCGGTTCGTCGAGCGGTCCCGCGGCGTACAGCCGCTTCGAGAGCGCCGTGAGTCCGACGAGGAAGGTGAACCCGACCAGCGTACTGGCGCCTCGCTCCTGGTAGTCGGGTTCGTCGGCCTGGTCGGAGGGTTCACCGCCGCCGACGAACGGAAGCTTCGACCACACCGTGCTAGCGAGATTTCGGCCCGCCGCGGTGCCCCGGAAGAGGAATCCACCGAGGGTGCCGACACCGAGCAGGAGGGCCCCGACGAGGAGTCGCCGGACGAGTGACCCGCCCTCCTCGTCCCCACCGTCGTCGGCGCGGTCCGCGGGTCGCTCGACCGTGACGTGCTCGTCGGCCGCCTCGGTTCTACCGTCGGCATCGGGGGCCACGTCGAACCGGAACAGCGTAATCTTCCGTCCCATGCAGGGGGGACGACGGCGGGGGACTTGGCAGTAGGGGCTCCGGTTCAGTTCCGCCGGTCGGTCCCGCCGTCGGTCGACGCCGGACCCGGCGGGTTGACGACGTTCTCGACGGCAGAGTCGCCCGAACCGGTCGAAATCGACCGACCGGCGGCCGTGACGTCCGTGGCGCCCGCGGCGCCGTCGACCTCGAAGCGTTCGAGTAGCGAGTGGAGTCGGTCCGCGCGGTCGGACAGCGACTGGACGCTCTCCGCCACCTCGTTTACCGACGCAGTCTGCTCCTCGGCGGCCGCGCTCACGTTCGACGCCTCGGCGGTGGTCTGTTCGCTGACGCTCGCGACCTCTTCTACCATCCCGACGACCTCCTCGGTCGAACTCGCCTGGTCGGCGGTCGCATCGTCTATCTCCTGAACCCCCTGGTTGGTCTCCTCGAACCCCTCGACCACGTCGTCGAGCGCCTCCAACGCCGATTCGACGGTGTCGACGCCCTCGGTGACGCTCTCGCCGGTCGCCTGCATGTCGTCGACGGCCTCCTCGGTGGAGGCGACTATCCCGTCGATGATGCCCTCGATATCGTCGGTGGCGCGACCCGCCTCCGTCGCGAGCCCCTTGATTTCGTCGGCGACGACCGCGAACCCTTCGCCGGCTTCACCCGCACGGGCGGCCTCGATGGAGGCGTTCAGCGCGAGCAGGTTCGTCTGTTCGGCGATGCCGTCGATGAGCTCGACGATGTCGCCGATGCGCTTCATCTCCTCGTCCAGCGACTCGACCTCCTCGACGGTCTGAACGGTGCGTCGTTCGACCGCGTTCATGTCCTCGATGGCTTCCCGTGCGTGCTGCTGTGCGTCCTCGCCGCGTGCGGCCGCCGCCTCGGCGGCGGTCGCGACCTGGTTGGCGGCGGCGGCGACCTCCTCGACGCTCGCCGACAGCGACCCCGTCTCGTCTGCCACCGCCAGCAGGTCCTCGTTCTGACGCTCGGCGCCGACGACGATCTCCTGGGTCGACTCGCTGACCTGCTCGCTCGCCTCTCGGACCTCGGTGGCGCTCGTGGCCGCCCGCTCGCTCTCGTCGGCGACGACGTCGGCGAACGTCTGAATGTCGACGACGGTCCCCTCGATGTCGTCCATCATCGCGTTGAACGTCGTCGCGATCTCGCGCATCGACTCGTTGTCGGACTCCGTCCCCATCCGCTGGGTGAGGTCGCCGTCCGCACAGCGGGCCATGACGGTGCCGTACTCGGTGGCCTTCCGTTCGAGCGTCTCCGCCATCTCCTCGACGGCCTCGCGCTGGCGTTCGGCCTCGGCCTTCGCCTCCTCGACCTCCTGAATCTGCTCGGTCCGTTCTTCGACCTGTTCGAGGCGGGCTTCGGACTCCTCCCGGGAGCGCTCGATAGAGTACCAGTTCGTCATCAGCGCCGCCGAGAGGGCGAGGATGAACGCCGCGTGGATGCCCGCCCACGCGAACGGGTACTCGATGGCCGCGGGGTGGTTGTACACGTTCGCCGGGTTGATGAGGCTGAAGACGACGTGCCCCGTGGCGACGTATCCGAGTCCGATGAGGAAGGGGAGCCAGTCCTCGTACAGCGCGACCACGGCCATGACGACGAAGAAGTGAAAGTGCGCCTCGATGTACCCGCCGGAGAACTGCACCATCAGGGTCGAAGTCGTCATCAGCCCGAACGAGCCGATGGCCGTCCGCGCGCGCCGACCGAAGCGCGACCAGTTCGCCAGCAGCGCGATGGCGACGACGATTCCCACCTGCCCGAGGACGAGCGGGGTCGGAATCGAGGGGAGGGTGGCGCCCGTAACCGCCGACTCGGTCCCCTCGTAGAGGCCGAGTACGAGCAGGAAGGGAACGTGTGCGAGCAGCGAGACAATGACCCCCTTGTGCCGTGCCGCCCATCGTTCCTCGGGAATCGTCGTTCCGTCGGGCACGTACCTGACCAGTTCGTCGAACTGTCGCCGCCACCGACCGACCGCCGAAGGGCCACCTCGCGACCCCGCCGTGGTTCCAGCCATGGGACGTGGCCTCCGGCCACGGTAAATAACGTTCGTGTCAAACTACACGTTCTGATAACGGAGCGCGAATTTTTCCGGTTTCCGGCCCGAATTCATCAGCGACACCCGGTCTGTCCGTCGTCCGGCCCCTCGACGACCGGCCCGCGGAGCCGGTCGCGTACGCCGTACAGCGCGCTCCCGGTGCCGGCGACGTCGAGCACACCGTGACTGCTCGAGTCAGCGACGGCCACCGTGTTCGTCTCGGTTGCCCCCGAATCCGCCGCCCAGCCCGCACCGTCGTCGGTGCGGTCGACAAAACCCCACCCCGCAGGCACCGGTGTGTTCGCGTTCGTGCCGGACGTGGAACAGACGACGGGCCGTGAGCGGCAGCCGTCGGTTCGCTACGCCACGCCGACGAGGGACGGGTCCGTCCAGAGGACGTAGTCGTCCTCGTGCCGGACGAGCCCCTTGATGGTGCGCTCGTTCGGGCGTTCCTCGACGTCCGCTCGCTCCGTGCGGAACACCGTGTGGACCTCGTCGACGAGCCAGCCGACCCGGTCGCCGCCCTCCCCATCGTCGAGGATGACGACGTGCTGGCCCCCGGAACCGGTCGTCCCGAGTGCGGCTTTCAGGTCGACGACGGTAGTCGTCCGCCCACGGAGGTCCAGCACGCCCAGTTCGGCGGGCGACGACCCGGGGACCGCCGTCACCGCGTCGAGGTTCGCTCGGACGATCTCCGTCACGTGCTCGATTCCGACACAGTAGCGGTTGTCACCGAGGCTGAACGCCAGCACCTCGAACTGCTCCCCGGTCATCGGTCGGGGCCACTCCCGTCCGTCGGCCCGTCGAAGTCGAACCCGCCGTCGGTCGACGCCGGGCCGGTCGGGTTGATGACGCCGTCGACCGCCGAGCGGGTCGACACCCGTTCGGAGTCGGATTCGAGGCCGGCGTCGGGGTCGGCAGCGCGCTCGGAGCCGACGTCGGGGTCGGCAACGGTCCCACGGGAACCGGCGTCGTCGACCTCGAACGCGTCGAGCAGGCCCTGAAGTCGCTCGGCGCGGCCCGAGAGCGACTGGACGCTCGTCGTCACTTCGTTCAGCGAGGCGGTCTGTTCCTCGGACGCCGCCGAGACGTTCGACGCCTCGGCGGTGGTCTGCTCGCTGACGCTCGCGACCTCCTCGACCATCCCGACGACCTCCTCGGTCGAACTCGCCTGGTCGTCGGTCGCGTCGTTTATCTCCTGGATTCCCTGGTTGGTCTCCTCGAACCCCTCGACCACGTCGTCGAGCGCCTCCAGCGCCGATTCGACGGTGTCGACGCCCTCGGTGACGCTCTCGCCGGTCGCCTGCATCCCGTCGACGGCCCCCTCCGTGGAGGCGACTATCTCGTCGATGAGTTCCTCGATGTCGGCGGTGGCGCGGCCGGCCTCCTCCGCGAGCTGTTTGATTTCGTCGGCGACGACCGCGAAGCCTTCGCCGGCCTCGCCCGCGCGGGCCGCCTCGATGGAGGCGTTCAGCGCGAGCAGGTTCGTCTGTTCGGCGATGTCGGTTATCATCTCGACGATGTCGCCGATCTGTTTCATCTCCTCGTCCAGCGACTCGACCTCCGCGACCGTTCGCTCGGTGCGGGACTCGACTTCGCTCATCTCGGCGATGGCCTCCTCGGCGTGAGCCTGCGCGTCCTCGCCGCGGTCGGCCGCCGCCTCGGCCGAGCCGGCGACCTGGTTGGCGGCGGCGGCGACCTCCTCGACGCTCGCCGACAGCGAACTCATCTCGTCTGCGGTCTCCGCGAGCGACTCGCTCTGGCGCTCGGCACCGGTGGCGATCTCCTGGGTCGACTCGCTGACCTGTCCGCTCGCGTTCTGGACCTCCTCGACGCTCGCGGTCGCCTCCTGACTCTCGGCGGCGACCTCGTCGGCGAACGCCCGAACGGTGACCATCGTCTCCTCGAAGTCGTCCATCATCCCGTTGAACGCCTCGGCGATGTCGCGCATCGCCTCGTTGTCCGTGCTCGCGTCCATCCGCTCGGTGAGGTCGCCGTCGGCACACCGCTGCATCACCGCTCCGTACTGGTCGGCGCGCCGCTCGAGCGTCTCGGCCATCTCTTGAACCTCCTCGCGTTGCCGCTCGGCTTCCTCGGCGGCCTCGTCGGCCTCGCCGATACGCCGCTTGAGCGAGTCGCGCATGCTCGCAAACCGTCGGTAGAGGGCGCCGATTTCGTCCTCGCGGTCGCTCTCGACGTCGACCTCCAGGTTCCCCCGTTCGAGTTCGGTCGCCTTCGCCTCGACGTCACGAATCGACCGCACCGTCGTCCGACCGAACGTGATTCCGAGAACCGCCAGCCCGCCGATGGCGACGGCGAGGAGCACCAGGAGGTTCGCCCCGACGCCCGAGGAGAGCGCGTACGCGGCCCCCTTCGGCGCGTGGACCACGACGCCCCAGTCGGTCCCGGCGACGGGCGCGAACGCCATCAGGTAGGGCTCGTCCAGCAGCCCCTCCGTCGGCTCCATCGACATGATGCCGGACTCGCCCTCCCCGGCCATCTGCACCGCCGGCGCGTCAGCGCCGAGGACGTACTGTCCCGCCGAGTTCTCGTCGGTGCTGTCCATCATGACCTCGCCGTCGCCGCTGTCGACGACCTTCACGAACCCGCCCGCGACGGTCGTGCCGACGTGGTTCGATATCGTGCCGGTGTCGACGCTGACCACGACCAGCCGGTTCTCGACGCCGGAGACGGGCGAGGCCCACGAGATGGTCGACGCGCCGGTCCGCTCGTCGACGAACACGTCCGACCGGAACACGTCGTTGGCGGAGTCGAACGAGCGCTTGTCGGCCGCCCACGCCGCGTTGGGCGCGTAGTTTCCGACGCGCTCCTCGTTCGTGCTCGTGACGATTCGGTTGGTGCCGGCGTCTACGTAGTGGACCGCGGTGACGTCCTCGGGGAGCGCCCCCATCTCACCGACGAGGAACGACCTGATTTGGGTCGGCTCGTTGCTCTTCATCACGCCGTACTCGGAGAGCATCCGAGCGGTCTGTCGCCGCTGGTCGACCCACACGCCCACCTCGTTGGCCTGTGCCTCGGCCGACGCGGTCAGCTCTTCGTTCACCTGTTGTTTCAGCTTCGAGTCGGTCTCGGCGTAGGTGTACGCACCGGCCGTCCCGACGAGCAGTCCGACGACGAAAATCCCCAGAAATATCTTGTACGCCAGATTTCGGCGCACTCGAGAGGGAATCACGCTGTTCAGCCAGTCTCGGCTCATCGATAGTGGCTGGTATATCAGATAGTATAAACTATCGGCCCTCAGTATCGGCTATGATAACGAACCGAGACTCCAGAGACGAACGGCCGGACCTCCGCAGACCGTCGATGAGTTCCCGACCGGCGACGGGACCGGCGGAGGCGACTGGCCGACCGACCTACTCGTCCGACTCGGTCGCTCCCCCGACCAGCGCGTCCACGTCCGCGTGGTCGTGGAGCAGGTCGCGCATCCGCTCGACCGTCGCCTCGTCGCGGGTGCGCCCGCTCCGAATCACGTCCTCCGCGCGGTCGACGACCGAGAGCGTGTCCTGGTTGACGACGAGCACGGGAACGCCGCGTTCCTCCGCTTTCCCGAGCACGGCGCTCGGGGGCCGGTGGCCGCCGGTGAGGATGAGACACTTCACGCCCGGCGCTTCGAGCGCGGCGGTGTGAATCTCGGCGCGGTCGCCGCCGGTGATGACCGCGGCGTCCTTCGTCCGGCGGAAGTACCGCAGGGCGGCGTCCCCGCCCATCGCGCCGACGAGGAACCGCTCGACGAACGCGTCGGTGTCGCCGTCGGTGGCGAGCTCCGCCCCGAGTTCGTCGGCGAGGTCGGCGACGGTGACGCCCGCGAGCTCCTGCACCCGCGGGAGGACGCCGAGCACGTCGACGCCGCGCCCCTCGAGGAACGGGACGACCTCGGTCTCCAGTTGGTCGTACGCGCTGTCGCCGACACGGTTGAACACGACGCCCGCGAGCCGGTCCCCGAAGTCGTCCGCCGCGGCGAGCACGTCGTCCAAGTCGCTCGGTTTGGTGTAATCGGCGACCAGCACGACCGAGGCGTCGAGCAGGTCGGCGACCTCGGGGTCGGTGAGGTCGATGACGCCGCCGGTGGTGTACTCGCCCGCCCCTTCGACGAACATCCGGTCGGCGCCGTCGGCGAGCCCGTCGAACTGCTCGCGGACGACCTCCGCGAGCTCCTCGGGGTCCTCCTGCCCGCGCACCGCGCCCTCGACGAACGTCGGCGAGTAGACGATGGGCTCCATCTGGTGCATCTCGGCGTCGAGGCCGAGCAGTTCGCGGGCGAGCATCGGGTCCTCGTCGAGCGTCTTACCGACGTTCGACTGCAGGCGGGTCCCCTTCGGTTTCATGTAGCTCACGTCGTTGCCGCGCTCCTTCGCGAGGAGCGCGAGCGCGAGCGTGATGGCGGTCTTGCCGGTGCTGTCCTGCGTCGAGCTGACGAGTAGGGTGTCGGTCATCGGGTGTCTCCTTCGGGTGCTTCGAGTTCCTCGGGCGTCTCGGGCTCCGGTTCCGCGGGCTCTTCGTCCGCCTCGGGGTGGGCGAGCGCGTCCGGGTCCACGGTCAGTCGCACGTCGACGGCGGCGACGCCGCGGTCGTCCTCCGTCTCGCCGTCCCCACCGTCCGTCGGCAGCGCGACGAGCGGGTTGATGTCCAGTTCGACGATGGCGGGGAAGTCGTCCACCAGTTGCGAGAGCCGTTGAATCGTCTCGACGACCCCGTCGACGTCGACCGGGTCGCGGCCACGGGCGCCACGGAGGAGCGGCGCCGACTTCACTTCGCGGGTCATCTCCCGCGCCTCGGACTCGGCGACGGGGGCGACGCGGAAGGTGGTGTCCTCCATCACCTCGACGAAGATGCCGCCCAGCCCGAACATCAGGAGCGGGCCGAACTGCGGGTCGCGGTTCATCCCGACGATGGTCTCCACCCCGTCCTCTAAGTCGACCATCTCCTGGACCTGCACGCCGATGATGTCGGCGTCGGGCTGGTAGTTGCGGGCGCGGGTGACGAGGTCCTCGTAGGCGTCGTAGGCGTCCTCGTTGGCGACGCCGACCTTGACGCCGCCGATGTCGGACTTGTGGAGGATGTCCGGCGAGACGATTTTCATCACCACGTCGCCGTCGATGTCCTGGGCGACCGCGACCGCGTCGCTCGCGTCGTCGACGATGTCGCCCTGCGGCGTCGGGATGCCGTAGGCGTCGAGCAGGCCCATCGCCTCGACGCCGAGGCGGTTGTCGCCCCGTTCCTCGACCCGGGAGAGGACTTCGAACGCGCGCTCGCGGTCCACGTCGAACTCGGTCGGCGCGTCGTACTCGCGCTCCGAGATGCGCTTGTACCGCAGGAGGGCGTCGAGGCTCTCGACCGCGCGGGCCGGGTCGAAGTAGTTCGGGACGCCGGCCTCCGAGAGCACGTCGGCGGCGGGGGCGACGCTGTCGCCGCCCATGAAGCAGGCCGCGACGGGCTTGTCGTGTTTCTCGCGCAGTTCGACGGTGGCCTCCGCGAGTTCCTCGTAGTCGAGCACGGCGGTCGGCGCCGAGAGCACGATGGCCGAGCCGACGTTCTCGTCGCCCAGCGCGGTGTCGAGTGCGGACTCGAAGCGGTCGATGTCGGCGTCGCCGACGATGTCGACCGGGTTGTAGATGTTCCCCTCCTCGGGGAGGTTCTCGCCGAACGTCTCCAGCGTCTCGTCCTCGAAGGAGGCCATCCGGAGTTCGGACTCGCCGACGGCGTCGGTCGTCATGACGCCGGGGCCGCCGGCGTTGGTGACGACCGCGACCGTGTCCGAATCGGGGAGGGGTTGGCCGGCGAGCATCTGCGAGGCGTCGAACAGTTCCTGGACGCCCTCGGCCCGCAGGACGCCGGCCTGGTCGAGACCGGCTTCGTACGCCTGCTCGGAGCCGGCGATGGTGCCGGTGTGTGAGGAGGCGGCCTGCGCCCCGGCCTCGGTCCGGCCGGACTTGACGAGCACGATGGGCGTGTCCTGTGTCACTTCACGGGCCGTGTCGATGAACTCGCGGCCGTGTTCGATGCCTTCGAGGTAGCCGATGACCACGTCGGTGTCGGGGTCGTCGCCCCACTCGTCGACGAAGTCCGCCTCGTCGAGGACGGCCTTGTTGCCGAGCGAGACGACGTCCTTGAACCCGATGCCCTCGTCGTTGGCCCAGTCGAGGACGGCGGTGATGAACGCGCCCGACTGCGACATGAAGGAGATGTTCCCCGGCAGGGCGTTGTCGGGGCCGAAGGTGGCGTTCATCATCTTCGTCGTCGACATCACGCCGAGGCTGTTGGGGCCGACGAGGTTCAGGTCGTAGCGTTCGGCGACCTCCGTCAACTCGCGCTCGCGGGCGGCGCCCTCGCCGCCGGTCTCGCCGAAGCCGGCGGTGATGACGACGACGTTCTCGACGCCGGCCTCGCCGCACCCCTCGACGGCGTCGACCGCGATTCCCGGCGGGACGACGACGATAGCCACGTCGGCGTCCGCCTCCCCGACCGAGTCCACGCAGTCGAGGCCGAGCACCTCGTCGTAGTTCGGGTTGACGGGGACGACGGTGCCGTCGAAGTCGGCGAGGAGGTTGTCGGTGATGGCCCGACCGATGGACCCCTCGCGTGCCGTCGCGCCGATGACCGCGACGCGGTCCGGCGCGAACAGTTCGGATAACGTTCCCATCGTCCCGGCGTTGGGTCCGAAATCGCTTAACTCCCGGTGTGGAGGCGATGGCGCGGGAGTCGGTGTCGTGGCTCGCGGCCGGTAAATCGTGAGGGTTCCGACGGTCGCGGCAACCCTCGAAGCACAAGCATAATCGCTGGGGCCGATACCGGTCGAGCCGGCCGCAATCGACAGTACCGGGTCGTCTCGCCCCCAGCCGACCGTTCTTTCCCCTCCCGTCCCTCCTCCCGACCACGATGAACGCAACCGTCGGCGACCTCGAAGGCAAAGCGGCAATCGTCACCGGCGCCTCCTCGGGTATCGGCGAGGCCACCGCGGAGATGCTCGCGGAGGCGGGCGCGAGCGTCGCGCTCGCCGCCCGACGCGAGGACGAACTCGAACAGCTCGCGGACCGCATCGAGGAGAACGGCGGCGAGGCGCTCGTCGTCCCCACCGACGTGACCGACGGCGACCAGGTCGACGCGCTGGTCGACGAGACCGTCGAGACGTTCGGGAGCCTCGATATCCTCGTCAACAACGCGGGCGTGATGCTGCTCGAACGCCTCGACGAGGCCGACACCGACAACCTCCGACAGATGGTCGAGGTGAACCTCCTCGGACTGATGGACGCGACCCACAGCGCGCTCCCCTACATGCAGAAGCAGGGCGAGGGCCACATCGTCAACATCTCCTCCGTCGCGGGGCGGAAGGCGATGGCCGGCGGTAGCGGCTACAACGCGACGAAGTTCGGCGTCAACGGGTTCACCGAGGCCCTTCGACAGGAGGTCTCCGGCGAGGACTTCATCCGGACGACGCTCATCGAACCCGGCTACGTCGACACCGAACTCGCAGAGCACATCCCCGACGACGAGGCACAGGAGCAGACGAAGGAGGCCCTGGAGCAGATGGACGCGCTCGAAGCCGAGGACATCGCCCGCACCATCGCGTTCGCCGTCGGTCAGCCCGCCCACGTCGACGTGAACGAGATTCTCGTGCGGCCGACCGAGCAGGAACTCTGAGGCCGCCCGTCGGCGACGCCGACGAACCGCGGAGCCGACTCCGTTTTCCGAGCCGAGGCCGGATTTGCACCCGAACGACCAGTGACACCTCCACCGTCTCCCGACACCGACTCCGGGACCGACACCGACTCCGGGACCGACACCGGTTCGGGTACCGGGACCGATAGCGACGCAAACGCCGACCCCCGGACCGACCCGACCCCCGACGACGGCCTGTCGGTCGTCGTCTCCGGCGGGTCGATGGGCGGGCTGTTCACGGGGCTCGCGCTTCTCTCCGCCGGCCACGACGTGGACGTGTACGAACGTGCCGAGGGCGGACTCCGGAGTCGCGGCGCCGGTATCGTCGCCCAGCCGGAGATTCTCGACTTCGTCGCCTCCCACGGTATCGGGCGGCCGGCCGACCTGACGACCACCACGTCCCGCCGGCAGTACCTCGCACGGGACGGGACGGTCGAACGGGAACGCCCCGAGCGCATGACGTTCACCGGTTGGGACGCCCTGTACCGACGGCTCCGCGGGGCGCTCCCGGACGAACGCTACCACGCCGGACGGCGCACCGTCGGCGTCGAGGGTTCGGTCGGAGACGGTGACGGGGGCAGAGACGACCTCTCGGACGCCGCGGCGCTGCGCTTCGAGGACGGGTCGAGCGCCGAGGGCGACCTCGCGGTCGTCGCGGAGGGAGGTCGGTCCGCGACCCGCGAGGCGCTCCTGCCGAACGTCGACCCGGAGCCCGCCGGTTACGTCGCCTGGCGTGGCGTGATATCCGAGGACGCCGTCCCGACGCGCGTTCGCGACGCCTTCACCGACACGTTCGTCTTCTACGAGGGGGACGGGGAGCTCGTCCTCGGCTACCGCATCCCGGGGCCCGACGGGGGAACGGAGCCTGGCGGGGGCCGGCTCAACTGGGTGTGGTACGACGACGTCGGTGACGCGGCCGACCGCCGGCGGCTCATGACCGACGCCGACGGGGAGCGAAACGAGTTCTCGGTATCGCCGGGGAGGCTCCGGGACGGCGTCCGGGAGGACCTGCTCGCGGCGGCCACGAGCCGGCTCCCGGACACCTTCACCGACCTCGTCGCGGCGACCGACGACGCGTTCGTCCAGACCGTGTACGACCTGTCGGTGCCGCGGATGCGCTTCGGCCGCGTCTGTCTCCTCGGCGACGCGGCGTTCGTCGCGCGGCCGCACACCGCCGCCGGTACCGCGAAGGCGGCCGCCGACGGGACCCGGCTCGCCCGCGCCCTCGACGGCGCTTGCGGCGTCGACGACGCGCTCGCCGACTGGGCGGGAGCGCGCCTCGACGCCGGACGTCGCCTCGTCGCCGAGGGCGTGCGGATGGGCGACGGGTACATGGAGTGAGCTGACGAGGCGTGCCGGGGGCCGACGAGCCGACCGAACCAGTGACGCGCCGGCCGAACCGAATCGGGGAGAAGGGGGGCCCAAAGCGGCAGAACCGTCTGTAGTGCCTTCCGGACCGACGACCGCCGGCATCGACCCCTCCGCTCGTCTGCTCGACCCGACTCAGTTCACGTGCGCGCCGCCGTCGACCCACACCGTCTCGCCGGTGACGTAGGAGGCGAGGTCGCTCGCGAGGTAGAGGTACGCCCCCGGCAGTTCGTCGGGGGTTCCGGCCCGAAGCGGGAGCGACGGCTCCTCGTCGTCGGGCTCCATCTCCCCCGCGCGCTCGGACCAGCCCTCGGTAATCTCGGTCGCGACGGGGCCGGGGGCGACCGCGTTCACCCGGATTCCCTCGGGGGCGAGTTCGAGCGCCGCCGACCGGGTTATCATCTCCACCGCCCCTTTGCTCGCGGCGTAGTGTGAGTGGGTCCACTCGGCGACCCGCGAGGTCGTCGAGGCGGTGTTGACGACGACGCCCGGTTCCTGCCGGTCGAGCATGTCGCGGGCGGCGGCCTGCGTCCCGAAGTACACCCCGCGGGCGTTGACGCCGAGCACCCGGTCGAACTCCTCGGGTTCGACGTCGAGAAAGCGCAGGTTGCGGTGGACGCCGGCGTTGTTCACCATGACGCTCACGCCGCCGTAGTCGCGGGCGGCCTCGACGACGGCCTCGACGGCGCTCGGCTCGGACACGTCGGTCTCGACGAACTCGGCCTCGCCGCCGTACTCGCGAATCAGTTCGTGGGTCGGCGTCGACTCGCCGTCGACTTTCGGCTCCTCGCGCACGTCGGCGACGAGGACGGTCGCGCCGGCCTCGCCGAACGCGCGAGCGACGGCCCGGCCGATACCGCTCGACCCGCCGGTGACGATGGCGACCTCGTCCGCGAAGTCGGGAGTGAGCGTTCGCATGGTCGTCGTTCGGGCCGACGTGGCCTCAACGTTCGTGTGGCCGTGAAGCGTGCCGGATTCTCGACGAGCGCGCCTTATATCAGGTCGTTCGGGTCGTGTTCCGCCCGCATCCGCCGAGCCTCCGCGGCGTAGCGCTCCCGTTCATCGGTGTCCTCGACCGCGCCGAGGCTGTCCTCGTCGGCGTCGACGGCGGCGGTGGTGTCCCGCCGGTCCCCGAAGCTCGTCAGCGCCCGCTCCTTGCGGAGGTAGCGCGAGCCGTCCGGCGTGGCGTAGACGAGGATGACGATGTTCTGTTCGTCGTCGGAGTAGGTGCGCTCGACGAGCCAGACCCGCTTCGTCTCGGTCTGCCGGTTCGTGGTCGTGTTCATGTCGTATGGTCGGGTTGGCGAAGAGTTAGCGGTTCTGTGAAGTGTGATATCAGCCCAGCACGCCGAAGCCGAACATCGGGCCGAACAGCAGATGCATGCCGACGCCGACGACGAGCGCCGGCACCGTCGTGTAGATGGACGCGATGACCGCGGCCTTCTTGTCGATGGCGATGAGCGGGAACAGCGCGTCGCCGTCCTGGCTGATTGCGTTCGCGGTGAGCGCCGAGAACGGGATGGCCCCCTCGGCGTAGGCCGTGGCGAGCACGATCTGCGGGCCGCAACCGGGGATGAGTCCGAGCGCCGCGCCGGCGACGGGCGCGAGGACGCCGACCGCGGCGGCGACCGCGGCGAGGTCGAGCCCGCTGAACAGCATGGTGTACTCGTACAGCAGGTACGCCGTGATGACCCAGACGGTGACGAAGGAGGTCTCCATCCCGGCGTGGGTCAGGGTCTCGCGGACGTTCGCGAACGTGTCTCGGGCCTGCCCGACGTGCCCGTGCCCGACGTACCGCCGGCCGACGAAGTACAGGTAGAACGACAGCGCGGTGCCGGTGATGCCGAAGACGGTGAAGACGCCGGCGTAGTCGAGACCGAGTGCGAGCGGCACGTCCGGGGCGCCGCGCAGGAGATAGAGGGTCCCGGCGACGAGCGCGACCGCGGCGGCGACCCACCAGAGGGCGAGCGCGCCGAGCGAGAGCCGTCTCATCAGGGGGTTGTTCCGGGTCGGTGCGTCGACCTCACAGCCGGCCTCGTCCTCGTAGTGGTGGACCTGACTGCCGACGCCGGCGGCGGCGAAGTGTTCACGTCGCCCCGCGCCGGCGACGGGGACGCCGCCGTCCGTGACGGAAGGCCGGAGGCTGGCGACCGCGCGGTCGATGCGGTCGACGCCGAGGCCGAACGTGTCGACGGCGTAGCCGAACACGACCGCCGAGACGAACGCGATGCCGTAGGCGTACAGCGCCGCCTCGGGGGCGAGCGCGAGGATGACGAACGCCGAGTCGCCGGCGGTGGCGATGAGCGTCGCGACGACCGTCCCGAACGACACCGAACCGCGCACGTACAGCGGCATCATGACGATGGCGCCGCCACAGCCGGGCGTGAGGCCCATCAGGGCGCCGACCAGCGGGCCGGCGCGGCGGTTCTCTTCGAGGCGGCGGATGAGCCTCCCGTCGGTCTTGTACTGGACGTAACTGAACAGCAGGACCGTGACCGCGACGAACGCGCTGACCTGGACGAACCCGTCGCGGACGGAGGCGAGAAAGATATCGAGTAGTTCTGACATAGCGGGGTTCCGGTTTAGACGTATCTAAATATCAGTTTCGTCGGAGAGAACTTATACGTTCGTATGTGAACGAGTGAATGTCGGTCGAGTTATAGGTCCGGCGACCAGCGGGCGAGGCCGTTCAGGTGGATCGCGTCTCGTCGCGGTCGGTATCAGGGGTCGGTAGGGTGTCCGCCGTCGACCCGTCGCCGTCGGCGACGACGTACCCGTGGCAGGCGAGCGCCCGTTCGACGACCGAGGAAAGGCGTTCTCTGGGGGTTCCGCTCAGTTCGAGCAGCGCCTGGTCCTCACGGACGAGACGGATCGGGGTTCGTTCGCCCACCGCATCCTCCTTCCCCTCCTTCACCCGGCCATCTTCGCTCTTGACGCCCTCGCGCTCCTCGGACTCCACGAGCGCGTACTGCCGGAGATACTTCTTCCCGTCGTCGCCGAAGAGGGCGACGAGCACGGTCGAGGGGCTCCCACTCGTGTCCCCGGTGTCGTCGACGTCGGGGTCGTAGTCGCCGCTCTCGACGACGGTGACGCGCTCGAAGTCCGAGAGGTCGGTGCTGAGTCTACCCCGGACGAGCTGCTCTTCGACCCACGAACGCTCCCACTCCTCGCGCTCGTCGGTGTTCTGTGTTCGGCCGACCACCCGGTCAGGGGTGACCTCGACGACCTCCCACTTTCGGACGTGTGCGGACTCCATCTCGGGGCGGCTCCGGCCCCGAACGTCCCCCTCCATCAGGAGGTCGCCGCGGCGGACGCGGAAGTATCGGGGGCTCGGGAGGGCGAAGTCCACGTAAATCTCGTCGGGCGTCAGGCCGACGCCCGCACGGGCGCCCTGATAGTGGCGCGTCTCTAGAGTCGTCGTCTCGGTTTTGCGGTCGATGTGTGTACTCATACGCCGCAGTATGAGGCGTCCTGAGGGGATAAGCGCAGAGTCGCCCCTGGCGGAACGAAACCGTCGGCTGGCGCGGTTTCGGCCGCGCGGCTCGGGTCGTTCGAGTCGTCTGTGTCACCTGCACCGTCCGCGCGTCCGTGTCACCTGTGTCGCCTACATCGCCTGCGCGTCCGTGTCCTCCCGGGTCGGAGAACTGGTCGCTCGATGGCGACGGTCAGCGGCGGATTCGCGAGCGCCCCCCCTCGACGGCGGCGTCTCGTACACTCGTCCACGTCGCTCGCGGGACGTGAGCCACGTTCCGAGCGTGAGCCCGTAAACGGCGTGACCGGCGTGGAAGACGAGCGCGTGGTCCGGCTCCAGCCCGCGCCGCAGGAGTCGCGGGAAGAGCACCCGCGTGCCGAATATGGAGAGCAGGAGGCCGTACGCCACGCCGAGGGTGACCCCGGTCGGGTCGCGCCCGAGCGGCGACCGACGCGTCGCCCACTCCAGAATCGGTCCGAAGAGGGCGCCGGCGACGGTTCCGTAGAGGAGGTGGAGCACGAACCCCTGAGCCGGGTACTGTTCGGCCTCGCCACCGCCGACGTAGCGCGCCCAGAACTCGGCCGTCGGCGGCAGGGCGCGGAAGACGGGGGCGCGATAGACTGTCATCACGACGGTCGCCACCAGCCCCCCAACCGCCCCGTCGACCGCCGCGTGGCGTGTGAGGGGGTCGGTTCGGTCGGTGACGACGGTTCGGAGTCGGGTCAGTGCGTTCACGGTCCGGAGTCAACGCTCGCCGAGCGGGTAGCCTTGTCGTGGCCGATTAGTCGATGAGCAGACATGAACCCGAACACGGCCGGCTGAGCCAGCCTCAGCCACGAACGCCACGACTCGGCCTCAGGCGGTCACGTCGGCGACGGTCGCCTCGGCCAGTTCGCGCAGGCGCTCCGGGTCGACCTCGAACACCGTCGTCGGGGTCCCGGCGGCCGCCCACACGGTGTCGTAGTCGAGCAACGCGGGGTCCATGAGCGTCGGATTCTCCGCGGTGTGACAGATGGGCGGAACCCCACCGATGGCCCACCCCGTCACTTCGCGGACGGTGTCGGCGTCGGCCATCGCGACCGCGTCGGGGTCGACGCCGAAGTGGTCGGCCAGTCGGGACTCGTCGACGCGGTTCGCGCCGCTGGTGAGCGCGACGACCGGTTCGCCGTCGACGACGAAGACGAGACTGCTCACGATGGCGCCGACGGGACAGCCGATGGCCGCCGCGGCGTCCGCGGCCGTCTTCGTCCCCTCCGGGAACTCCTGGACCGTCGGGTCGAGGTCGTATCGTTCGGTCGCCTCCGTGACGAACTCCTCCGCGCGAGCGTGCATGACGTGGTCGCGAGATTCCTCGGCGACAGCATAAGGTTTCTCGAACGGGGGCCGGGACGGAATCGACCCGCGCTACAGGAGGAGGGAGACGACGAACAGGACGAGGAAGATGATAACGAGGATTCTCGCGATTCCCATCGAGACGCCTGCGATTCCACGGAATCCGGCGACGCCGGCGAGAATCGCCAGGACGAGGAACACGACGGCGTACCAGAGGAAGCCGCCGCCGGACTGCAGCGGAACGGCCGCGAGAGCGAGCGCTGTCGCCGTCATCGTCGTACCTTCGGGTCCTCGCTCACTCCGCCCGATTCGATGCCGTGTTCTCCGTGTGGGCAACAGCAGTTGTGACGCATACGTCCCGATGGTCGGGTACCTCCACCTTCGTTCTGCTTCCCCTACACCCGATTATGAAGTTGATAGTGCGTGGCGTGTAGCCACCGACGACACCCTACGATGGCCTACGGTGGCGCTCCCTCGACGGAAAAAACTGGGTTCGGACCCGGTCGCTCAGTTCGGGTGCGGCCGGAGCCACACCGGTGTCTCGGTGCTCGCGCGCGCTTTCGTCAGGTCGTGGCGCTCGGCCAACTCGTCGAGGAGCCGAACGGCGCGCCGGCGCTCGATGTCGAGTTCCTCGGCGACCATCAGGGCCGTCTTGGGTTGGTAGACGGAGAACGTCGACAGGACGTCCTCTTCGGTCAGTTTCTCCCCCGTCGTCGCCCGCTGTTCGAGTCTCGCTGGCATTGCTCCTCCCTGCCCGTGAGGTATGCTACCGGTAACCAAAAACTTGTCTGACCCCTGAAAAACAGGTTCGGTTGGTGGAAATTCTCACCCGAATTCGAGTTGCGAACGGGTCGGTTGGTCGGCGCGGTCAGTGGCTGTGACCCGTCGCCTCGGCGAAGGAGACGCCGAAGCGCTCCTCGAACAGCTCCTGGGCGGCCTCGTCCATCTGCTCGAGGTCCGGGGGCACCTCGCCCTCGGAGTGGTGGACGATGGCGTGCGCGCGCTGGACGAACGCCATCAGCGTCACGTCGCCGACGACGGCCGTCGGCTCCTCACCCTGCTCCGCCAGTACGTCGACCAGTCCGGCCGGCAGTTCGACCTCGTCGCTGTCGCCGTCCGGCCCTTCTATCGTGTAGGTCTCGGTGTCTACCATACCGCGCACTGAGCGTCCGATACTTAAGGGTCTGTGGGAATCGAGCGGCCCGACTCCCGATAATACCATCCTCTGGAGACAGAGGGCGCTCCGTTTCCTCTCGCTCAACGTCGCATCAGAGGCATCTAGCAGTGACAGTTATTATTCATTCGTACCATTGGTCTCCAATGTCCCTCGTTAGTGTACTCATCCCGACGTACAACAGAGCTGGATACATCGGCGGGGCCATCGAAACGGCGTTACGCCAAACTTATCGGGATATCGAAGTCGTTGTCGTCTGCGATGGATCCGCAGACGGAACCGGGAGAGTCATCGAAGACTACACTAACGATGACCGAGTTCGGGTACGATACAACGACGAGAATCGGGGCATCTCATACAGTTTCAACCGGGCAGCCGAGGTGGCTGACGGGGAGTACTACTGTATTCTTGGGGACGACGACCGATGGCATCCGGAGAAAGTGCAACGCCAGGTCGAGCGTTTGAGCGAGTTAGACGAAGAGTTCGGGATGCTCTACACGGGCGGCGTCGTCACGGACGAGGACGGACGGGTCATCGTCCGCCACCGTCCGAAAAAGCGAGGAGACGTCTATCCGGAGGTGCTCGCCGCGTTCGATTTTGAACCACATTCGAGTCATATGATAAAACAGCGCTTCTACGAGGCGGTTGGCGGGTTCGATGTGTCGCTCCCTCGTGGTGTCGACTGGGATATGACCATCCGACTCGCGAAACGGTGTAAAATCGACTACCTACCAGAGGTGCTCGTGCGCCGTATTAGCCACTCCTCGAACGTCTCCGAGGATCCGAAGCAACAGCTCTACGGTAGTCTCGTCTGGCAGAAGTACCGCGACGAAATCGTGCAGCATCCGAACGTCGCCCGTAAGTTCGTCGCCGGTTGGCTTCGGGAGAAAGCACGCTACGACCTGCAGGAGAACCGAGCGTGGGCGGCGAGCGTCTGCGCCGCGGCTACGGCATTTGGATGCGACCGCTCGCTTGTCAGCGCCGTGTATCTCGGCGCCGCCCTCACAGGGCCGACTGGTTTTGACGCAACGGCCGCGGTGAGGCGCGAACTCGTGGACACTCGTTCGAGGCGTCTGAATAGGAATCACAGTTGGACGGAGTGGTGACGTACATCCCGATGGTTCGAGCAGTCGGATTTCGAATCTGATGACGATCACGCGTGACCAACGCAGTCCGGCGAACGTCCGTCTATGGCGTCCTGGATAGACGTACGTCTAGGCCGAAACGAGGCTAGCTGATTTTGGCACATTGAGTGTCCCTCCAATCGGTGTTCGTGGCATAGACTGGAACTGGAGCGCCACGAGGCTTTCTAGAGCCGAACTGACTCGACCTCTAAACTCGAAGCGCGAATTCGGACATATGTTAGAGAACTAGTTGCTGCTCGGAAATTGACCTCTGTTCCGTCTCGCAGTAATCGCAGTATTCGTCCTCTATGTAGACTCCGCTCACCTCCGTCCGCAGCTGGGGCACTTTCGGAGTGAGTCGCCTTCACCCTCCATCGGGTTCCCAGTCGAATCAGAACCAGTACGTCTCCGAGGCCCACATATCAGTATTTTCACTACCGGTGGGCGCCCCTTCGACGCAGGCACCGAATGTGGACCGAGAGAGCCGACGTGAACGTCACCTTCCTGAGTTGTGTATTCTAGTGCCCACCCTCATCAGGATCTGCAATCAAGAGTACGGGAATGTACCGTAGTACTATCGTGAGGGCTCGGGTGACAACTCGAAGGCAACGATTTCCGGCGAGGGAAGTCGAGCGACACGCGATACGAGCCCGTCAGCGCGCACCCACAGAGAACAGTCTCCATCGCCCCAACCCGTCTACTTCTCGATGATGCTCTCTTCGATCTCCTCGCCGAAGTGCCGGGCCTCGGCGCCGTAGTACAGCAGCACCTTGTCGCCCGGTTCGAGGTCGGTGACGGCCTTTCGCCCCTCGCTGGTGGGCACTTTGATGGTCTCCGCGTTCTGGAGGAGGGTCTCGACGCGGTCCTCGCCCTCCTCGGTCTCGACGCGGGCCTCGACGCGGAACATCGGGCGCTTCTCTATCTTGACGCGGCCGACGATGGCTTCTCTCGTCTTGCCGTCGCCGTCGACGATCTGCACCTCGTCGCCGGACTGGAGTTCGGCGAGGTACTTCGTCCCGCCGCCGGGGGTTCGAACGTAAGCGTGGACGGCGCCGGCGTTGACGCGGAACGGTCGGGAGGCGACGTACGGCGACTCGGCGGTCTCGCCGTGGACGAAGAAGAGTCCGCGGGACATGGAGCCGACGAGCATCCCCTCGTCGTGGTCGAGCAGGCTCCCGGTGTCGACGCAGACGCGGTCGGCCATCCCGGTGCGCTCGACGGTCGTCACTTCGGCCCAGACCAGGTCGAGCTGTTCGCGCTCGCTCGCGTCGCGCACCGCGACGGTCTCGCGAATCTCGTCGGGGTTGTCCGAGTCGAGAAGCACGGCGTCGGCGCCCTGTTCGAGCGTCTCGAAGGCGGTTTTGGCCTCCTCCGCGCTCGTGACGCCCGCGACGAGCGTCGTCTCCTCGCCGATGCGCGCGATGAGGTTCTCGAGGGGGATGATCTGCCAGTTCTCGCCGACGACGACTGTGAACTCGGCCTCGCGGGCAGCGGCCTCCGCGAACGCCTCGTAGTCCTCGTCGAAGACCCGAACGAAGGCCCCCTGTGCGCGGTTGTCACTCCGGCGAAGCGTCGAGAGGTCCGCCGAACCCGAGAAGTCGGAGGGGAGGTCGACCGTCCCGTCGCCCTCGCCGTCCTTCCCGACGACGTAGGCGTCCGGCTCCGCGCGGTCCGTCTCGGCCTCGTCGACCATGTCGGCGTCCGAGCGGAACGCCGCGACCTTCACGTCGCCCAGCTCACGGACGCGGGCCACGTCGGCCTCGTCGACGAGCACCCAGTCCACGCCGGCCTCCAACCCGGCGGTGATGCGTCGCTTTCGCACGTTCCAGTCGCCGACCTCGTCGTCGGCCTTCAACCAGACGCTCCGTGTCATTAGGTGGGCCTCACGGTGACGCGGTATCAAAATGGCGGATGGAGCAGGGTCGGACGACGACTCGAGTTGGGCCCGACACCCGTCGGCCGAAATTGTAAATAATATATTATTTCTACTCGGAGTACATGTCAGAATCCGATACATTGATGTCGGGGAGTTGCCATTGTCCGCAGGCATGGCAACAGCAGTAGAAGCCGAAAGACGGACGGATTCGCCGACCTCGGTGGGCACACCCACCCGGGAAGACACCGACATCATCGGGAAGCGCGTGGGCGCGGAGCTCATCGACAACGTCCTGATGTTCGTCCTCTACGTCGCCGTGATGGTCCCGTTCGTTGGCGCGAGCGCCCTTCTCGGCGGAGCGGGAGGCGACACGGCCGCTGCGGCCGCGATGGGCGGTGCACTCGTCGGCACGCTCCTCGCCTCGCTCTCGCTGTACCTGTACAACGTCGGTCTGGAGGGGTGGTGGGACGGGCAGACCGTCGGCAAGCGCCTCCTCGGCATCACAGTCGTTCAGGAGGACGGAAGCGACGTGACGCCCGGCAAGGCGGCCATCCGCGCGGCCCCGCTCCTGGCGATGGCCCCGTTCGGGATGCTCGGCGTTATCGGCGGCATCCTCTCGATGCCGGTGTTCGGCTGCTTCCTCGTCGTCGGTATCGTCTCCATCGCGGTCAGCGACAAGCGCCAGCGCCTTGCCGACCGCGTCGCCGGGACCGTCGTCGTCGAAGCGCACTGAGACCCGGACGCGAGACGCGTCGGTTTTCACCGGATTCACGCCCCGAAAGCGGCGGCCACGGTCGCTCGAGCCGACCCCCGAGCAGCGGGGCCCGTCGCCACGGGAGGAGTGGCCGCGACCGTCGCCGACCTAATACACCTGCCAGCCGCCGTCGACGTGCAACAGCTCGCCCGTCACGTACGAGGCGGCGTCGCTGGCGAGGTAGAGGTAGGCGCCGGCGCAGTCCTCGGGCGTCCCCGCCCGACCGAGCGGAATCGGCTTCGCGAGGCCGCCCTCGGCTCCCTTCTCGGTCGCCTCCGCGGTCCACCCCTCCACGAACTCGGTGGCGATTTGGCCCGGCGCGACGGCGTTCACCCGAACTCCGTGTTCGGCGAGTTCGAGCGCCGCGCCGCGCGTAATCATCCGGACCGCACCTTTCGTCGCGTCGTACTGCACCTGCCCGGCCTGCGCGAGGTTCGAGGAGATGGACGCCGTGTTGACGACGACGCCCTCGTGGTCGCGGTCGACGAACTCCCGCGCCGCGACCTTCGTGCCGAAGTAGACGCTCCCGACGTTCACCGACAGGATACGTTCGAGTTCGTCGCGCTCGACGTCGAACATGCGCTTCGGGAGCTGCATCGCCGCGTTGTTCACCATCACGTCCAACCCCCCGTAGTCGCGGGCGGCCTCGACCACCGCGGCCAGTTGGTCCGGGTCCGAGGCGTCGGTCTCGACGTACTCGGCCGTCCCGCCCGCCTCTCGGACGGCCTCGTGGGTCGGCGTCGACTCGCCCTCGTCTTTCGGCTCCTCGCGAAGGTCGGCGTTGATGACGGTCGCACCCGCCTCGCCGAACGCGCGGGCGACGGCCCGGCCGATGCCGCTCGACGCACCCGTGACGACGACGGTTCGGTCCGTGAAATCCGTGGGGCTTGTCGGCATAGGCCACGAGTCGACCGGGAGGGACAAAACGACTCGGTCGGTCTACGGCCCATCGAGTTTAGGCGAACCGAAAATTAGTTCGCTATTTGAAAAGATACTTCGCGTTCGGTGTGCTAGCCACACTCGTCATGGGGGTGCTCGAGAACCTCGTCTTCGTCTTCGTCGCCGGGCTTCTCACGGCGTTCGCGACGGGGCTCGGAGCGGTGCCGTTCTTCTTCGTCGACGAGTTCAGCGACCGCTGGCGCGTCGCGCTGTGGGGACTCGCCGGCGGCATCATGGTCTCCGCCTCCGTGTTCGGCCTCGTCACCGAGGGGCTGGCGGCGGCGACCGGACGCTGGCAGCTCGCGGTCGGGCTTCTCGCCGGCGTGGTGCTCGTCGTCGTCGCCGACGCCGTGCTCGACCACGTCGACATCGGCGGAGATGGCCACGACCACGACGACAGCCACCACCACGGAGCCGGAGACGACGACGACCACGACCACTCCGACGACCAGGCTCACGAGGTGACTCGGCCTTCACCGGACGGCGGTCGCGGTCACACCGACGGTCACACTCACGCCGACGGCCACGGCCACGACCACCACGTCGACCCGCAGGCCATCGTCGAGGGCGACCTCAAGAAGCTCGTGCTCATCCTCGGCGTGCTCACCGTCCACAGCTTCCCCGAAGGCGTCGCCGTCGGCGTCTCCTTCGCCGAACTCGGCTTCGAAGGTGGCATCCCCGTCCTCGGACTCACCGTCCCGGTACTCGCGGTGTTCATGACTGTCGCCATCTCCATCCACAACGTCCCGGAAGGGCTCGCCATCTCCATCCCGCTCCAGGAGCTGGGGGTGAGCCGCTGGCGGATGGTCGGCGCGGCGGTGTTCTCCAGTCTCCCCCAGCCCATCGGCGCCGTCATCGCCTTCTACTTCGTCCGCATCGCCCGGGAGTTCCTCCCTATCGGCTTCGGGTTCGCCGCGGGGGCGATGATATTTCTCGTCCTCACCGAGTTCATCCCCGAGGCGCTCTCGGTCGGTCGAGAGTTGCCCGGGAGGGGGTACCGCGAACTCGCCGTCGGGCTGACGGTCGGCGTGCTCGGGATGGTGCCGCTGGCGTTCGTCTGAACCGCCTCAGAACAGTCGCGCGACCACAGCGTCGAGTGCGAGCGTCCCGCCCCACGCCAGGAGGCCGACCGCGAGAACCGACCCGACGAGGACGACCACTCCCGGCGGGGCCGTCGCCGGTGCACCGCCGTGGAGCAGGGTCGGAGCCGTCGACCCGACGACCGGGACCGTCACGTCCGCGACACCTCCGCGTTCCGGTAGACGAGGACACCCGCCGCGGCGAGCAGCAGGCTCACGACGAACCAGTGAGGGTCGTAGGCCCCGTCCATCCCGACCGCGTGGTGGAGACCCAGCAGCCAGTGGTTGACGACGACGTCGAACACGTCGAAGGTGCCGAGGCCGAACAGCGCCGCCCCGGCGAGCGCCCGCGCCGGGAGCGGGTCGACCGCCCGACGCTCCGCGCGCCAGACGACCCCCGCGCCGGCGAGTGCGACGACGAGCATCGCCACGGAGAACAGGCCGTCGGCGACGAGGTTCGTCCGGAGTCCCGACAGCGTCGCCGGGGACACGACGTTCGAGACGAGGTGGTGCCACTGGAAGACGAGATGGAGTACGAGCACGTCGACGAGCCCGCTGACGCCGAACCCGAAGACGCCGGCGCCGACGAGTCCCCGCCGGGTCTGGTCGTCCATACCGAAGTCGCGCCCGGCGGGTAGGTAGGCGTTGAGGCCGCGAGAAGCGTCACGTCGTGGCGCGTGAGAGACGTACTCGATTCCCCTCCGAACCGCGCTTACTCGCCGCTCAATCCGGCCGTCGACAGCGCCTCCTCGACGGAGCGGTCGTCGTGGACGACGGCGGCGACGGCCCGCGCGATGGCCTCGGGGTCCTCGTGCTGGAAGATGGAGCGGCCCATCGACACGCCGGCCGCGCCGGCGTCCATCGCGCCGCGGACGTTCGAGACGGTGCGTCGGTCGGTTCCCTTCGCGCCGCCGGCGATGACGACCGGCAGTCGCGTCGACTCGGTCACGCGCTCGAAGGAGTCGGCGTCGCCGGAGTAGGCCGTCTTGATGACGTCGGCGCCGAGTTCCTCGCCTAGCCGCGAAGCGTGCGCGAGATACTCGGGGTCGTGTTCGGGGTCGTCACCTTCGAGGTTGACGCCGCGGGCGTACGTCATCGCGAGCACGGGGACGCCGTAGCGATGCGCCTCCTCCGTGACTCGCGCGAGGTCCTCGATCTGCTTCCCTTCGTAGTCGCTGCCGACGTTCAGGTGGAGTGAGACGGCGTCGGCGCCGGCTCGGAGCGCCTCCTCGACGGAGCCCGTGATGCGTTTGTCGTTCGAGTCGGGTCCGACCACCGTAGAGGCGTTCAAGTGGACGATGTACCCCGCACCGTTCGTGTTACCGTGGACGCGCGGGGCGATGCCCTTCTGCGTGAGGACGGCGTCCGCCCCGCCGCGCGTGACGGCGTCGATGGTCGATTCGATGTCCGCGAGTCCCGTGACGGCCCCCAGCGTGATGCCGTGGTCCATCGGGACGATGAGGTAGCGGTCGTCCGTGGAGATTCGTGTCAGTCGTGCCTGAATTCCCGTGTCCATAGTCGAAGTGTGTGAAACTGTGGCAACTCGCCTCAAGTGCGTTCCGGATTCGGTACTTCCTGCCCGTCGTCTTCCTCTTCGGTTTCGACTCCCGCACCCCGCATCGCCCCCGTCTTCAACTCCCGGGCCTTCGCCTCCAGTCGGTCGGCGACGACCTCGGCGTCCTCGCCGTCCGCCGCCCCCTCGGCGACGATGTCGACGAGCGCGCTGCCGACGATGATTCCGTCGGCACCGCCACGGACTATTCGCTCCGCCTGCTCGCCGGTCTTGATGCCGAAGCCGACCGCCTTGGGCACGTCCCACTGCGAGAGGCGACCGAGGCTCTCGTCGGTCTGACCGGACACGTCGTCGCGCGCACCGGTGACGCCGAGGCGGGCCTGCACGTACACGTACCCCGAGACCTGCGACATGATGCGTTCGAGACGCTCGCCCTGTGTGGTGGGGGCGACGATGAACACGAGGTCGAGGTCGAACTCGTCGCAGGCCTCACGGAGGGGGTCCGCCTCCTCCGCGGGGAGGTCGGGGACGACGAACCCGTCGATGCCGACTTCCTTCGCGCGCTCGACGAAGGCCCGAGGTCGGTCGGCTTCCTCGCTCGCGGCTTCACCGCTCGCCTCCGAGGCGCGCCGCGCCTCGCTACCCCCGTAGCGGTAGATGAGGTTGTAGTACGTCATGCAGACGAGCGGGACGTCGACGTCGAGTTCCGCGACGAACTCGAAGAACCGTTCGGGGGTCATCCCGCCCGAGAGCGACCGGACGACCGCTCCCTGAATCGTGGGGCCCTCCGCGATGGGTTCGGAGAAGGGCAGGCCGAGTTCGATGACGTCGGCGCCGCCGCGGGCCAGCGCCTCGACGTACTGCTTCGAGGACTCGTAGTCCGGGTCGCCGACGGCGAGGTACGGGACGAACGCGGGGCCGCCCTCGAACGCCTCGGGGATGCGGCTCATTCGTCGCCTCCCCGAGCGTCGGCGTCAGCATCGCCTGCGCCGTGTGCCCCGCCGAGCCCGCCGCTCAGCACCGAGAGGTCCGGCGCGTTCGACACCTCCCGCTGTTCGGTCTCCTCGAGCACCGTCTCGAGGTCCTTGTCGCCGCGGCCGGAGACGTTCACGACGACGACCTCGCCGAGCTCCTCCGGGTGTTCGTGGAGGTGGGCGAACGCGTGGGCCGTCTCCAGTGCCGGGATGATTCCCTCCTCCTGCGAGAGGCGGTGGAACCCTTCGAGCGCCGCGTCGTCGTCGACGTTGACCGCGCGGACGCGTCCCTCGTCGACGAGATGGGCGAGTTCGGGGCCGACGCCGGCGTAGTCGAGTCCCGAGGAGACGGAGTGTGACTCCATTATCTGGCCGTCCCGGTCCTGGAGCAGTTTGGTGCGGGCGCCGTGGAGCACCCCTTCGCTCCCGGTCGACAGCGACGCGGAGTTGGGCGCGACGCCCGCCTCCTCGTCCACGTCGAGCGACGAGCCGCCGGCCTCGACGGCGACGAGGTCGGTCCCCTCGTCGCCCACGAACTCCGCGAACGCGCCCATCGTGTTCGAGCCGCCGCCGGCGCAGGCGACGACCGAGTCGGGGAGGCGGCCCGCCTTCTCCTGCACCTGCTCGCGGGCCTCTTCGCTGATGACCGACTGGAAGTCCCGCACCATCGCCGGGAACGGGTGCGGCCCGACGACGGAGCCGATGACGTAGTGGGTGTCCTCGACGTTCGTCGCCCAGTCGCGCATCGTCTCGCTGATGGCCTCCTTCAGGGTGCCCCGCCCCGTCGTCACCGGGTTCACCTCGGCGCCGTTGATGCGCATCCGGAAGACGTTCGGGCGCTGGCGTCGGGTGTCGCGCTCGCCCATGTATATCTCACAGGGGAGGTCGAGGTGGGCCGCCGCCATCGCCGTCGCGGTGCCGTGCTGGCCGGCGCCGGTCTCGGCGACGATGCGCTCTTTCCCCATGTACTTCGCGAGCAACACCTGCCCGAGCGCGTTGTTCAGCTTGTGCGCCCCGCCGTGGAGCAGGTCTTCGCGCTTGAGATACACCTCGCGGTCGTAGCGCTCGGAGAGCCGGTCGGCGCGCTGGAGCGGCGTCGGTCGCCCGCCGAAGTCCGCCAGTCGGGACCGGAACTCGTCCATGAACCCGCCCTCGTTCTCGAGGACGTAGCGCTCGTAGGCGTCGGTCAGCTCCTCGATGGCCGGCATCAGCGCCTCGGGGACGTACTGGCCGCCGTAGCGGCCGAACTTCCCGTCGGCTCGAGCGCGCGAGTCGGCGTGACCGTCGCCGTCGCGCTCCCCGTCGGGTGTGGTGTCGGAGCTCATGACTTCCCCTCGGGACTCGCACGGGTAAACGTCTCCGTGTTCGACCGCACCGAGCCGTCGGCCATGATGGCGCTCCCGACGAGTAAGCCGTCCGCGCCCGCGTCCCGCATCCGACGGGCGTCGGCGGCCGTGGTGATACCGCTCTCCGCCACGAGGGTCACGTCGTCGGGAACTCGCTCGCGGTTCGGGCCGACGACGGACTCGAAGGTGCCGAGGTCGACCTCGAGCTTTCCCAAGTCCCGATTGTTGACGCCGACGAGCGTCGCACCGGCGTCGAGCGCCCGCTCCAGCTCCCCCTCGCCGTGGACCTCCACGAGCGCCTGGAAGCCGCGCTCCTCGGCCGCCTCCAGAAGACGGGGGAGGTCGTCGCCGACGAAGCGCGCGATGAGGAGGACGACGTCGCTCTCGACGGCGTCGAGTTGGTCCTCGCGCACGAGGAAGTCCTTGCGCAGGACGGGCACGTCGACGGCCGCCCGGATTCGCGAGAGGTTCTCGGTCGACCCGCCGAAGTGCGCCGGTTCGGTCAGGACAGAGAGCGCCGCCGCGCCGCCTTCGACCATCTCCCGGGCCAGTTCCACGGGGTCGTCCTCGCGGGTGCCCTCCGTGGTCGGGCTCGTCGGTTTCACCTCGGCGACCACCGGCACGCGCCCGTCGGCCTCGGCCGCCGCGAAGGCCTCGGGGAGCGAGCGGGCGTCCACCGCGAGGCGCTCCTCGCCCCCGGGTCGCTCGCGCGCGGCGTCGAGGATGGAGCGCACCGCCGGCGCCATCTCCTCGTCACTAGCGTTCATCGTTGTGCACTAATGGACTGATTTGTTCAAAAGGTTTCCGCTCCATCTTCTTCGGCGTCGGGTGCGCTCGCTCCGCTCACGCACCATTGTCGGAAGATGTGGGCGAAGAGCCGGCCGCTCCCTTCGGTCGTCGCCGGCGAGCGGTGCTCGCCGGCTTCAAGCGGAACCGACGGTTCTGCCTTAGTCGCGCGGTACTCAGCGGACTGCAGACCGCACTCAGTGGGCCACAGACCCCACACAACGGACCGCAGACTGTAGGCAGCAGACCGCAACCCCCACCGAATCCGATTCAGGTTCCTCCGAGTTCTCAACCTTCAAACCGCCTCGCGCCTTCCCTTCGCCCATGCAGGACACCGGCATCTACGCCCGCGAGTTCGAGGCGCTCGGTCGGACGGTCCAAATCGGCGTCGCCAGCGGCCGCGTCATCAACGTCGATTTCCCCGAGTCGATTCCCGACGACGCCGAGACGGACCACCCGCTACTCGACAGAGTCGCCGACTACCTCGACGGCGCCCCCGACCACTTCGACGACGTGCCCCTCGCGCTCACGATGGCGACCGACCAGCGGGAGGTGCTCGAGGCAGTGCGAAACGTCCCCTACGGCGAGACCATCACGGTCTCCCGGCTGACCACGCTCGCCGGCCTCGACGCCGACGACGAGGACGACCGCCTGCTCGTGGAGCGCGCCCTGCGTGCGAACCCGGCCCCCCTGTTCGTCCCGGACCACCGAATCGACGGGCCGGGCGCGGCCCCGCCGGCGGTCGCCGAGGCGCTCCGGCGGCTGGAAGCCTGACGGTACGCCCACAGACCGCGCTCACGCGACCGTAGCGGGTTGTCTCACCTCCCTACCCTCCCTACGCACGCGCCTCGGCCGGAGTGTGTAGCGAACTGCGCTACTGAGGAGGCCCGCCGCGAGACCGGAACCTCGGCACACGAGAGGGGTAGACCGATGGGTCGGTCGGCAGCCACCACAGTCCGACAGCGAGTGGGCCGAACGCCGAGTCGACCCCCGAGCCACCGCCACGCTTTTCAGTTCGACCGAAGTACGACGTGTCAACTCGGGTCGAACCATGACCGTCTCGATTCGCTTCTGACCGGCGACCGCCGCTACGGATACCCCTTCGGCAGGCCCACCGAGCGACCGCGTCGCCACCGGTTCGTACCGACTCACGCCGACCCGCGACGCCGGTCCGTGTCGCACCAACACACCAGTACACCAGCGAGATGTCACACCCCAACCGCGAGGATATCGACGACCGCTACACGTTCGACCTGACCCGACTGTTCGACTCCCCCGAGGCGTGGGAGCGTGAGTACGACGCGCTCGCGGAGGCGACGGCGGCCCTCCGAGAGCGGGTCGAGTCGAGCGACGACCGTGCCGACACCCCCGAAGTCGCCGACTCCGGCGAGGCGCTACTCGACGCCCTCGAATCCGTCGAGTGCCTCGTCCGTCGTCGGAGCCGCCTCGAACTGTACGCCCGACTCCGAGTAGACCTCGACACCGAGGACGGCGACAGACGCACCGACCGCAAGCGGGCGGCGACCCTGGCGAGCGACGTACGCGAGGTCGTGAACGCCGCCCGGCGCGAGGTCGCCCGCGTCGACCCGGCGACCCTCGACGCGTACCGCGAGTCGACGCCCGAACTCGCCGCGTTCGACCGCTACCTCGACGACGTCCGGCGACGGTCGGCGCACGTCCGGTCGGCCGAGGTCGAGTCGGTCCTCGCGACGGTCGACGAGCCGCTCGACGCACCGGTGAGAGTGCTCCGCTCGCTCAAAACCGAGACGTTCGACCCGCCGACCGTCGAACGCCCCGACGGCGAGCGGGTGACGCCGACGATGAGTCGCGTCTCCTCCGAGTTGCGTCGCCCGGACCGCGACTACCGTCGGCGCGTGTACGAGGCGTACGTCGGCGCGCTGGACGACCTCGCGCCCGCGTTCGCCACGGCGATAGGCGAGCGCTACGGGGCGGCCGCCGCCCGCGCCGAGGCGCGGAACTTCGGCTCGGTCAGGGAGATGGCGTTCTCGAAGCCGACGTATCCGGAGACGGGGCTCCACCAGCGCTTCCCGCCCGCGGCCCACGACGCGATGCTCGACGGAATTCGCTCGAATCTGGGCCCACACCATCGCCTGCTGGAGCGACGACGCGAGGCGCTCGGCGTCGGGACGCTCCGCCCGTGGGACCTGCGGGTTCCGCTGGCCGAAGAGGGTGAGGGGCCGACCGCCGACCCCGACCTCCCCTACGACCGTGCCCGCGAGCTAATCGTCGAGGCGGTCGCCCCGCTGGGCGCCGACTACCAGAGTCGGCTCGCCGACTTCCTCGACGAGCGCCGCGTCGACGTGTACGAAGCGGCGAACAAACGCGACGACGTCGCCTACTGCCCGTCCTCGTACGATTCGGGCGCGTTCGTCCTGCTGAACTACCAGGACGACCTCTCCTCGGCGTTCACCCTCGCACACGAACTCGGGCACGCCATGCACGTCGAGCAACTCCGGGAGGCGAACCGACCGCTGTACGCGACCGGTCCGCGTCCCGTCGAAGAGGTGCCGAGCCTCCTCCACGAGCTGTTGCTCGCGGACCACCTGCATACCGTCGAAGGGGACGTCTCGGCGCTCGCCACCCACGCGGACGCCCGCCTGCTCGATACGCTCGACGGGAACCTCTACAACGCCGCGCGCACGTCGCTCGCGATGCACGAACACTACGGCCGGATCGAGGGCGGCGAGTCCCTCTCGCTCGACCGTCTCGCGGAGACGTACACCGAGGGCCGCAGGGAGTTCCACGCACCCGTCGAGTACCCCGAGGACGACCGGTACTGGCTCGGCATCAGTCACGACCGGGCGCCGTACCACTACTACCAGTACGTCCTCGGCGCGACCGGCGCGCTCGTCGTCGCCGACCGCCTCCGCGAGGGGTCGCTCTCCCCCGAGGCGTACGGGAGCTTCCTCGAATCGACCGGGAGACGGGACGCCGTCGGGAGTTTCGCGGAACTCGGTCTCGACGTGACGACGCCGGCGCCGTTCGAGCGGGCGACCGAGACGTTCGCCGACTACGTCGACCGAGTCGAGCGTCGCTGACGCGAGCCCATACGCAGAGCGCGTCGGGGGCGACAACACGCTCTCGACGGGAGCACCACGTCTCTCCTTTCGGAGTCGACGCTCGACTTCTCGGCCTCCGGCGTCGCTGATACGCGAATCGGGGAGCCACCGAGGTGGTCCGGCCGACCGCGAACTACCGCCGGAACCGGATGACGACGAACAGGACGAGCGCGGCGACGAGGAAGAGGTCCGAGAGCTGTGCCGCGAACGCGACGCCGAACAGGGCAATCGCCTGCGTGACCCCCGTGCCGACGAACGCGCCCGCGGCGAGTGCCCGGAGCGAGTCGCCGGCTGCCGTCGTCGACAGGTAGAGTCCGAAGACGACTGTCGCGACGGAGAACGCGATGTCGACGGCCAGGCCCGCGAGCGGGTCTCCGGTCGCGCCGGCGTACAACACGAGGGCGACGTACGCGGCGAGCAACAGTAACTGGACGGCGATACGTGGGTCGCGGACGTCGAGGTCGGAACCGGACGCGCTCATAGCCGGAACTCGGCGCTGTGACACTTCACTCCGGCGGTTCGGGCGCTCTTCGGCCGGTGGCCCCGCATGCGGTCGCCGCCCACAAGAGTATCCTCCCGCCGAGCGTGGAAGAGTCGTGAACACCGACACCCCGAACACCACGGACACCCCGAACACCGTCCTCGTCACCGGCTGTTCCTCCGGCGTCGGCCGCGCGACCGCGCTCGCGTTCGTCGACGCCGGCTGGAGCGTCTATGCGACAGCCCGCGACGCGTCGACACTCTCGGAGCTCCGCGACGCCGGCTGTGAGACCGCCGCACTCGACGTGACCGACGACGACGCCGTCTCCCGCGTCGTCTCGCGTATCGCCGACGAGCGGGGCCGCATCGACTGCCTCGTCAACTGCGCCGGCTACGCGCAGTTCGGCGCGCTGGAGGACATCCCGGTCGAGCAAGCCCAGGCCCAGTACGACGTGAACGTCCACGGCCCGCACCGACTGATTCGGGCGGTCCTCCCCCACATGCGCGAGCAGGGTTCGGGACGCATCGTCACCGTCTCCGGGACGACCGGTCTCGTCTCGGCGCCCGGCGGCGGCGCCCACTGCGGGTCGAAAGCCGCACTGGAGGCGATGCACGACGCGCTCCGCGTCGAGGTCGAAGACGAGGGAATCGAAGTCGTCGTAATCGAGCCCGAGGCCGTCGCGACCGGGTTCAACGACCGCTTCACGGCGGAGTTCGATAACCTCGACCGTTCCGGCGCCTACGACTGGCTCTACCGGATGTACGACGACAACCTCTCCGTGTGGGGCGGCGGGTCGGCGTCGAGTTCGCCGGAGGAGGTCGCCGACGTCATCGTCCGGACGGCGACCGTCGACGACCCGAACGCTCGCTACTACGTCGGCGCCGCGGCCTACGGCTCGGCGGTCATCGGCCACCTCCCGGACCGCGCCCGGGACGGCCTGTTCAAACTCGGGAAGCGGCTGCTCCCGGTCGCGGCGAAGGTGAAGAACTGGCGCGACTGACCCGGTCTCCGTCGCGGCTCATGCCCAGTCCACCTCGAGCCCCTCGTGGACGACGAACTCCAGTGCGTTGACGAGGTAGTGGGCGAGAATCACGGCCGGGAGGCTCCCGGTGAGCACGTAGCCGGCGGCGAGGACGAACCCCAGGAGACCGGTGACGACGACGCCCGTCGGCCCCTGTGCGCCGTGGCCGAGCGCGAACGCGACCGACGAGAGGGCCGCGAGGAGCCACGGCGAGACGCCGAACCCGGCCGAGAGGGCGCCCACGAGTACCCCGCGGAACAGGAGTTCCTCGAAGCCGGCGATGACGGGGAGGACGACCAGCAGGAGCACCGCCCAGCCGAGCGCGGACTCCGGGGCGAGCGCCTCCCTGAGCGCCTCACCGCCGCCGAGGCCGAATCGCTCGCCCACCGCCGCGCCGACCTCGTTGGCGCCGTACAGCGTCACGCCGAGGGCCGCCCCGGCGAGGAGCGTCGCCGGCGCGAACGCCTCGGCGTCGAGACCGAACGCGCTCGCAGGAACCCCCGTGAGGACGGCGCCGGCGACGAGGAGGCCCCCGAACAGCCCCTGCGAGACCGCGACGTTCAGAAGGAGCGTGCCGGGTGAGAGGTCCGTCAGGGCGGACGGCCGGGCCGGACCGGTCGAGGCGTGCCCGCCGACCGAGGAGTGCGGCCAGTCGGCGAAGGGGTAGACGAGGCGGTCACCGCTGGCGGTACCCGCCCTGGCGCCGTCGCGGACGCGGTCGGGGCTGGGTCCGGAGTCAGCGGGTTCGTCGTCCGCAGACGGCGGTCGCTCGCGGAACTGGCCCTGTGAGAGTCGTGCGAGAAGCAGGAGTAAGGTGAGGACGACGGCCGTGAACCCGGCGAACGTCGTCCAGTCCGCCATTCGATTCGGATGCCTTACTGCGGGCTGGGGCTACTCGGGCCGCGGGCGCTGCCCTTCTGGCCCTTGCCGCCTTCGAAGGCCGAGCCGGTGATGCTGCGCAGGCGGTCGACGAGCGAGTCCTTCTCGGGTTCGCCCTCGAGCGCCACGTCGAGCACCTCCGAGATGTGCGAGACCGGGATGATCTCGACCATCTCCTTGTACTCGTCCTCGATCATGACGTCTTGCATGTTCGCCTGCGGGATGATGACGCGGTCCATCCCGGTCTTGGCGGCGGCCTCGATCTTGTGGGTGACGCCGCCGACGGGGAGCACGTCACCACGAACGGAGAGCGAGCCGGTCATGGCGAGGCTCTGGTCGACGCCCACGTCCTCGAGGGCGCTGATGACCGCCGTCGCCACGGTGATGGAGGCGGAGTCGCCGTCGACCCCGCCCTGGCCCGCCTGGACGAACTGGATGTGGATGTCCTTCTCCGAGATGTTCTCGTCGGAGAACTTCTTGATGATGGCGGAGACGTTCGAGACGGCCTCCTGGGCCATCTCCTTCAGCTGCCCGGTGGCGATGACCTCGCCCGGCCCCTGCGAGGGCGTGACCTCGGCCATGACGGGGAGCACGATGCCCGAGTCCTCGCCCATGACGGCGAGCCCGTTGACGCGGCCGGCCACGTACCCCTCGGAGACCTGCAGTTCGTAGTCCTTCCGGCGCTCGATGTAGTCGTCGGCGAGCTGCTGCTCGATGGAGCGCGAGCGACTCTTGGCCTGGAGCACGTGGTCGCGCGTGACGACGTCCGCGTCCTCCGAGCGGCCGATGTCGCCCGAGACGCGGACGAGGCCGCCGAGGTTACGCAGTTCGAGCGTGAGGTGACCCTTCCGGCCCGAGCGCCGGCGGGCTTCGAGGATGACCTCCTCGATGGCCTCCTTCGAGAAGTCCGGGAGCCGTCCGTCCTTCGCGACCTCCTGGGCCACGAAGCGGGTGTACTTCCGGCGCATCTCGGGGGTGTCCTCGATGGTGTCGTCCATGTACACCTCGTACCCGTACCCCTTGATGCGGGAACGGAGCGCGGGGTGCATGTTCTCCATCGCGTCGAGGTTCCCGGCGGCGATCATGATGAAGTCCGTCGGGACGGGTTCGGTCTGGACCATGGCACCCGAGGAGCGCTCGGACTGGCCCGTGATGGAGAACTCGCCCTCCTGGATGGCCGTCATCAGATGCTGCTGGGAGCGGATGTCGAGGGTGTTTATCTCGTCGATGAACAGCACGCCCTTGTTCGCCTTGTGGATGGCGCCGGGCTCGACGCGGTCGTGGCTCGGCGTCTCCATCCCGCCGGACTGGAACGGGTCGTGGCGCACGTCGCCCAGCAGGGCACCGGCGTGGGCGCCCGTGGCGTCCTCGAACGGCGCCGTCTTGGTGTCGGCGTTGTTGACGACGAGGTTGGGAATCATCGCGTCGCTGGAGCGCGAACCGTAGCGGAACGCGAGGTAGATGATACCCGCCGCCAGGATGCCGAGGAGAATCTGGCCCGCGATGATGAGCGAGTAGCCCAGCACCACGGCGATGATGATCCACATGAGGAACGAGCGCATCTGGTTGCGCTTTCTGGCTTCCTCCTTGTGGGCCTCGACGATCTGGTCACCCTTGCCCGCGGGGACGGTGCGGACCTTCGGGTTGTTGCCGTCGTCGGGGTTGTGGTAGACGAGAACGTCCTGCAGTTCCTCTTTGGGGAGGAGTTCGGCCATCGCCTTCGCGAGCATCGACTTCCCGGTCCCGGGCGAGCCGATCATCATGACGTGGCGGCGCTGCTTGGCCGCCTTCATCACCACGTCACGGGCGTGTTCCTGCCCGATGACCTGGTCGACTAGCCGGTCGGGAACCTCGATTTCGGCGGTCGAGTCGATGCGGAGACCACCGAGGAGGTCGTCCTTCCCGACGTCCTCTGCGATCTCGGCCTCGATCTCGACTTCGCTCCCGAGGTCGTCGATGGACCGGTCCTCGATCTCCTCCTCGTCGCGAATCTTCGAGGGGGTGTTCGCGTTGTCGCGCCCCTCCTCGTGTGGGGACGACAGCCCGTCGATCCCCTCCTCCGGGGGGTCGTCGTCGTGGTTTCTATCGTTACTCATAGAACTGCGTCGCTACTTCAATCGTAGGGTCCTCAACTGATATACTTTCTCCCCCGGTGCGAGGCGATTGCATCGCCGATTCGACACGGAGGGGCGCTGTATCCCCCGAATACGTCGGGCACACCGTCCCGCGGATTTTATAAATACTGGGTGGGAACGGTGGGGTATGCGGGGGTTCTACATCGGGCGGTTCCAGCCCTACCACAACGGCCACCAACACATGGTCGAAGCAATCAGCGACGAGGTCGACGAACTCGTCCTCGGCATCGGGAGCGCCGGGGACTCACACACGCCGCGAAACCCCTTCACGGCCGGCGAACGGGTCATGATGCTCACGAAGTCCCTCGCCGAGTTCGACCTCACGACCTACGTCGTCCCCATCGAGGACCTCGACCGCAACTCCGTCTGGGTGAGCCACGTCCAGTCGATGAGCCCCAAGTTCGACGTGGCCTACTCCAACAACCCCCTCGTCATCCAGCTGTTCGAGGAGGCGGGCGTCGAGGTGCGTCGCTCCCCCATGTTCCGCCGCGAGGTGCTCGAAGGCACGGAGCTCCGCCAACGGATGATCGACGACGGCGACTGGGAGAACCTCGTCCCGGAGCCCGTCGCCGGCGTCATCGAGGAGATCGGCGGCGTCGACCGCATCCAACACGTCGCCGACTCCGACTCGAACGGCGCCGGCGACGACGTAGCGGACGACGAACTCCCCGCCGCGGCCCGCGAGATGCCCGACGGCACCGCGGACCCCGAGTGAGGGCGTCCGAGACCGACCGCGACCGATGATTACTCTCGCCTCCGACTTCGGCTCGGTGTACCCCGCCGCGATGCGGGGCGTCCTCGCCCGCGAGTGCGACGCTCGCCTCGAAGACGTGGCCCACGACCTCCCTCGACAGGACGTTCGAGCGGCGGCGTTCTGGCTCCGGTTCGTGCTCGCCGAGTTCCCGCCCGCGGTCCACCTGGTCGTCGTCGACCCCGGCGTCGGCACCGACCGCGACGCCCTCGTCGTCCGGGTCGGCGACCACGCCCTCGTCGGCCCGGACAACGGCGTCCTGCTCCCGCCGGCCCGCGCGCTCGCCGAGCGACAGGGGCTCGGCGGGGACGACGGAACCGACGCGGACGCCGGGGCCGACGCCGACGGGGCGGTCGAGGCGTTCGTCCTCGACCACCCGGAGCCCGACTCCACGACCTTCCACGGGCGGGACGTGTTCGCGCCCGCCGCCGCGCAGCTGTACGAGGCCGGCGTCGACCACCTGCCCTCACTCCCCGACCTCGACCCCACCGACGACCCGGTCGACCTGCGGCTCCCGGCGGCGAGCGTCGACGCCGACGGCGCCGACGGGGAGGTGCTCGTCGTCGACGACTTCGGAAACGCGATTACGAACGTTCCCGGCGACGCCGTCCGGGGCAGGGAGTCGGTGTCGGTGGACGGCGAACGCGTCCCGGTGGGTCGCTCCTTCGCGGCCGTCGCTCCGGGTGACCGCCTCGTCACCGTCGGTAGCCACGGGTACGCCGAGTGCGACGTGAATCGGGGGCGCGGAGCGGAGGCGTTCGGGCTCGCCCCCGGCGACGCAGTGCGGTTCGACTTCTGATGGCGCCGGCACCGGAAGCCGGCGGCGTCTTCGCTCTCATGAACGTCGTCGGGCTCGTCGCCTTCGCGATGGTCGGCTCGCTCAAGGCGGCCGACGCCGACCTCGACCTCTTCGGCGTCGCCGTCCTCGGCGTCCTGACGGCGCTGGGCGGGGGCACCGTCCGCGACGTCCTGGTGGGTCGCGTCCCGGGCGCCCTGCGCTCGACCGGCGACGTGGCGGTGGCGCTCCTCGGCGTCGCGCTCGCGGTCCTCCTCGCCCGTCGGGTTCGAGGTCGACTCCTCGACCACCCGTTGCTCCTGGCGCCCGACGCGGTCGGCCTCGCCGCCTTCGCCGCGACGGGGGCGCTCGTCGGCCACGAGGCCGGACTCTCGCCGTTCGGCGTCGTCGCCCTCGCGACGCTCACCGCCGTCGGTGGGGGGAGTCTCGCGGACGTGCTCCTCTCGCGGGTGCCGGTCGTGCTCCGAGAGGAGTTCTACGCCACACCCGCGGTGCTCGGCGGGGCACTGTTCTGGCTCGCGGAGTCAGTTGGCGTCGACCCGTCGGCCGCCGCGCTCGGCTGTGCGGGACTCGTGCTCGGCGTTCGGCTGCTCGCGCTTCGACGGGGCTGGGACCTGCCGTCGCCGTAGTCGTCCCGCCGAGCGGATTCTTACCCGTCGTTCGCTCCCCCGTCCGGAGCGTCCGGTCGCTCGTCCGGGTCGAGGAACCCCTGATACGGACAGACGTACTCGTCCCGAATTATCTGCTCGTCGACGATGTCGAGGCCGACCGCGTCGAGTTCCTCGCCGATGCGGTTGAGGTCGTCGTGGTCCTCGCCGATGGCGTTCACGTAGACGTTCCGTTTCCCGGTCATTATCTCGCGGACGGCCGTCACCCCGTGTACCTCGCGGGCGCGGTTCGCGAGCTCGCCGCGCTCCGTAATCGGGGCGGTACAGACGATTTTCGTGTAGAGGGGGTACCCCGCCAGTTCGTAGTCGATGTCGAGGTGGTACCCACGGATGATGCCACTGCTCTCGAGCTTTTCGAGGCGGGTTCGGACGGTACTGGGAGAGAGGTCGAGTCTCTCCGCCATATCACTGGAGGAGGTCCGTCGAGCGTCCTCCTGGAGATAGTAGAGGATGTGTCGGTCGACCGAATCCAGTTCGCCGTGTTTCATCGGGCACGTAGCACCTGACCCGACGCGCTAATCAGTGTTGCTCCGCGGGGAACCGAGCGGTCGGGCCGCGAAACGACACTGTGCGGCCGTCCTGCTCCGGGTTCTGGTGCGCCCGAGCGACACCCGACCCCCGAACCGAGACGATTCCGTGTATTATCCGTGTTGTTTTGACGGAACCGGATTTGGACCGCCTAGTTTATCCGGTTCCGTCAAATAGACACGGACAGAAGCGCGCCCGGCGGTCACGACGGCCGACCGCGGCGACACCCAAATCATGAACTGGAGACTGAACCGGACGAGAGGAGAGGAGACCGGACACGAGGCGTCCGACGCCGAGTATCACGTCCTCGGTGGCGGCCCCGTCGGTGCGTCCGTCGCCCGCCGCCTCAGGACGGAGGGGTACGCCGTCAGCGTCGTCGACGAGTCACACGACGGGTCGACGCTCCCCGGACTGCGAGGGGACCCGACGGACGTCGAGACGTTACGGGAAGCGGGGTTGGCGGACGCGTCGACCGCCGTCGTGGCGTCGCGCTGTGACGGCCGCAACCTGCTCATCGCACAGCTCGCTCGCACGCGCTTCGAGGTGCCGGAGGTCGTCGTGCTCGCCAACGTTCCGAACCGCTACGACGCGCTGGCGGCGGCCGGTCACGAGGTCGTCTGTGCGACGAACGTCCTCTCGGGTGCGCTCGCGGAGAGGGTATGAAGGAGCTGGAGCGGGACCTCGGTCTCCCGTCGGTGCTCGCCATCAGCATCGGGGCGATGATCGGGAGCGGCATCTTCATCCTGCCGGCGCTCGCGCTCGAAATCGCCGGGCCGGCCGTCATCGTCGCCTACCTCCTCGCCGGACTCCTCGTGATACCGGCCGCGCTCTCGAAGTCCGAGATGGCGACCGCCATGCCGGAAGCCGGCGGGACGTACATCTACATCGAACGTGGCATGGGACCACTGCTCGGCACCGTCGCCGGCGTCGGGACGTGGTTCTCGCTCTCGTTCAAGGGCGCGCTGGCGCTCGTCGGCGGCGTCCCCTACCTGCTGCTCCTGTTCGACCTGCCGCTGAAGCCGGTCGCGCTGGGGCTGGCCGCGGTGCTCATCCTGGTGAACGTGCTCGGCGCGAAACAGACGGGACGGCTCCAACTCGGCATCGTCGTCGTCATGCTGGCGGCGCTCGGCTGGTTCGCCGCCGGGAGCGCCCCATCCGTCGAGTCGGCCAACTACGTCGGCTTCTTCGATTCGGGCGTCGGCGGGCTGCTGGCCGCGACCGGCCTCGTGTTCGTCTCGTACGCCGGGGTCACCAAGGTCGCGAGCGTCGCCGAGGAGGTCGAGAGCCCCGGGCGGAACATCCCGCTCGGCATCCTCGGGTCGCTCGCGTTCACGACGCTCCTGTACGTGGGCATCGTCGCCGTGCTGGTCGGGACGACGGACCCCGGGAGCGTCGCCGGGTCGCTGACCCCCGTCGCGGTCGCCGCCGAGGCGACCCTCGGGAACGCTGGCGTCGTGGTCATCATCCTCGCGGCCGTGCTCGCGCTCGTATCGACGGCCAACGCCGGCATCCTCTCCTCCTCGCGGTACCCCTTCGCGATGAGCCGCGACCGACTGGTGCCGGAGACGTTCTCGGTCGTCAGCGAGCGCTTCGGAACGCCGGTGTCCGCCATCACGCTCACCGGCGCGGTGCTGCTCGCGCTCATCGCGTTCGTCCCCATCCTGGACATCGCGAAGCTCGCGAGCGCCTTCCAGATCATGGTGTTCGCGATGATCAACGTCGCACTCGTGGCGTTCCGGGAGGGGAGCACCGACTACGACCCCGAGTTCACGTCGCCGCTGTACCCCTGGATGCAGATATTCGGCGCGGTGACCGGCGTCGCCCTGCTGACGCAGATGGGGACCGTCGCCCTCCTCGGCGCCGTCGTCATCACGCTCGGGAGCGTCGCCTGGTACTTCCTCTACGCCCGCTCGCGGGTCCAGCGCGACGGAGCGGCCGCCGACGCGCTTCGCCGCCAGGTGGACCGGAACGCGCTCGCGGACATCGAGTCCGCCGCCGACGCCGACGACGGCGCCCGTCGGACGCTCGTTGCGCTGACAAAGGACGTCGACGAGGCGCGCGAGCGCTCGCTCGTCGCGCTGGCGGCCGACGTCGTCCGCCCGCACGACGGGCAGGTGGTCGCCGTCCGGTTCCAGGAGGTGCCCGACCAGGTGCCGCTCACCGAAAGCGTCACCGTCCAGTCCTCCGCGGACCGTTCCTTCGAGGAGCGGATGGGGACGCTCGGTGCCGAACTCGGCGTCGACATCGAGGCGGACGAAATCGTCAGCCACGACACGAAACACGCGGTCGTCAACTTCGCCGACCATCACGACGTGGGGACGATTCTGGCCGAGCACGAGCCGCTGCGCCTGCGGTCGCGCCTGTTCGGCGACCCGGTGGACTGGATTGTCCGACACGCGCCGTGTGACGTGCTCCTCGTCGACAACCTCGGCTACGACGCTCCCCAACGCGTCGTCCTCTCGGGTGAGAGCGGTCCGCACGCCCCGCTCGCGGTGAGCGTCGCGGAGGCCGTCGCGGACGCTCACGGCGGGAACATCTCGCTGTGGTACCCGGAGGACTCGGACCGGACGGAGCGCTCGGCGCGCGCGACCGACGACTACCGGTCCGAACTCTCGGACCTGCTCTCGGTACCGGTGCAAGTGGAGGCCGTCCGGACCGACGGCGGTCGGCTCTCGCGCCCGGACGTTCTCGTGCGCCGCCGGGAGGACCACGGTCTCCGGAGCGCCCTGTTCGACGAGCGGCCGGCGTTCCCGAGTCCGGGCTGTACCACCGTCACGGTGTACCCGCGGGAGTCCCGCCGACCCCCGCTCTCACGCCGACTGGTCGAGCGACTCGTGTTCTGAGGGCCATCCCTCCGGCGCGGCCTCCGACGGGGACGTCGTCCTCGCGGCGGTCGTCCGCCGGAGGCTGTCGTCGCCGGCCCTCACCCGTTCGGCGTCGCCGTACGTCGGGCGAGCGTCGACTCCCAACCCCCAGTCGACGCTCCGCTCTCCCCGCTCCGCCGTCCACGACGCGATGGCCTCGGCGACCTGGCGGCGCGCTTTCTCGTCCGAGACGGTCCCTCTGTCGTCGACCTGCCCGCCGTAGACGCCGAACTGGGTGTGGTTCATCCCCTCGACGGCGACGAACCGCGCGTCGGCGGGGAGCCGGTCGCGGGCGGCCGCCAGCGCCTCCCGGTTCACGACGGCGTCACGCGTGCCGACGACCGTGAGGGCGTCGAGGTCGGTGTCCCGAAGGTCCACGTCGCAGTACGCGCCGAGCAGGACGACGCCCTCGACTCGGTCGGCCGCTTCGCCGGCGAACCGGCAGGCCATCGCGCCGCCGAGCGAGTGGCCGCCGACGTACCAGCGGTCGACCTCGGGGTGCGCCTCGACGACCGCGCCCGCCGCGTCGGCGTCGAGGACGGCGAGGTGCAGGGGCACGTCGACGAGAAACACCGTGAGCCCCGACGCCGCGGCGACCTCGGCGGCGAGCGGGAGGTAGGCGCGTTTCGGGACGAGCCCACCGGGGTAGAGAATCAGTCCGGCGGTGGCGTCCGAACCGTTCGCGTTGTCCGTGCCGTCGCCGGCGACGCGAACCGTGTACCCGGTGTCGGTTTGGACGACGGTCACGGACGGGTCCTCGACGACGGCGGCGACCGCCCGCTCGTCTACCGGGTGTGGCTGGACGTAAACGGTGCCGACGCTCGCGAGGACGAGCACCAGGACGAGGGCCCAGACGGCCAGTCGTTCGCCGTTTCGGCGGGCCCAGGGTCGGGTCACGGGGTCCGTACCACCGGCGACAGTATGAAGCCCCATCACCGGCCGGGGCCCCGACCCGGGGCCGGACCGTCGGCTCACCAGCCGGTCGGCGGCACGAAGAGAGTCCGGGCGTCGGCGTCCACGGACGCCGCCCCGGGGAAGAGAAGTGTAGGGAGGACCTGGCCCCACCAGGTCCGAGCGACTGACTGGCTTACTCGGCGGCGATGACGTCGTCGATGCGGACGATCATCGTCGCGGCCTCGGTGGCGGACTGGACCGCCTCGCGCTTGACGGCCGCGGGGTCGATGATACCGGCCTCGACGGGGTCGCCGATCTCGCCGGAGCGACCGCCGGAGATGATGCCGGCCACGCCCTCGCGTTCGAACTCGGCGCGGAGGTCGACGAGCGCGTCGATGGGGTCCATCCCCGTGTTCTCGGCGAGCGTGCGGGGCAGAGAGTCCACCGCGTCGGCGAACGCCTCGACGGCGAGCTGCTTGCGGCCCTCGATGCCGGCGGCCTCGGAGCGGATGTGGTCCGAGATGGCGATTTCGGTCGCGCCGGCGCCGGGAACGACGCCGCCCTTGTCGACCGCGGCGATGACCACGTCGACGGCGTCGTTCATCGCGCGCTCCAGTTCGTCGACGACGTGCTCGGTGCCGCCGCGCAGGAACAGCGTGACGGCCTTCGCGGCCTCGCCGCCCTCGACGAAGGTGAGCTCGTCGTCGCCGAACTTCTCGACGCGGACGGTGTCGACGTGGCCGAAGTCGGACTCCTCGACGTCGGAGAGCGAGCCGAGACGCTTCGCGCCGGTCGCGCGGGCGAGTGCCTTCGCGTCCGAGGACTTCACGCTCTTGTACGCCATGATGCCCGCGTCGGCGAGGAAGCCGGCCACGCGGTCGTCGATCTTCTTCGTGCAGAAGACGACGTCGACGCCGGCCTCTTTGAGGGTCTTCGCGTAGCCGCGGAGTTCGCGGTCCTCGGCCTCGATGGCGGCGTTGAGCTGGTCGACGCTGGTGATGTTGTACTCGCTGTCGACCTCACCCTTGCGCACCTCCAGCTTCATGTCGAGGATGGCCACGGTGGCGTCCTCGGCCTTCCGGGGCATGTTGTCGTTGGCGGGCTCCTTGTCGATGAGCACGCCCTCGACCATCTCCGTCGCTGACGACGAGGCGCCGGTGCGGGTGTGGACGTGGATGTCGTCGCGGTCGGCCGTCCCGTTCTCGTCGGCGACGTGACGGACCGCCGAAACGACGTGTTTTGCGAGCGCGTCGGCGGTCACGTCGCCGGTGCCCTTGCCGGTCATCGAGGACTCGGCGACCTTCACCAGGGTCTCGTCGTCCAGGTCGACGTCGAGCACCTGCGCGTCGATGGCCTCGCGGGCGAGGCGAGCGGCCTCGTGGTACCCTTCGACGATGACGGTCGGGTGGAGGTCCTGTTCGAGCAGGTCCTCCGCGCGGGCGAGGAGTTCACCCGTCAGCACGGCCGCGGTCGTCGTACCGTCGCCGACCTCGTCCTCCTGTGTCTCGGCGACTTCGACGATCATCTGGGCGGCCGGATGCTCGATGTCCATCTCCTCGAGAATCGTCGCGCCGTCGTTCGTGATGACGACCTCGCCGGAGGAGTCGACGAGCATCTTGTCCATGCCGCGGGGGCCGAGCGTGGTGCGTACCGCGTTCGCGACGGCCTTCCCCGCTCGGATGTTCGAGTCCTGGGCGGCCTGTCCGTGCGTTCGCTGGCTACCCTCCGCGAGAATGAACATGGGCTGCTGCATCTGTGATGCCATTGTGAGTAAACCTCGATACTCCAGAGGGTAGCGGTTCTACATAAACGTTTCTGGCACTCAGCTACCGAATCGCACGACGGGAGCGGGGTAGATTGCGACTGATTCACACACCCATCGGCAGTTCCTTATAGGATGCTCGGCGACCGGGGTACGATGCTGGAGCTGAACCACGGGTTCCGGGCCGTCGACGTGCACGCCCGGCTGGAGCCCGACGAGCGGGCGGTGGCGGCACAGGGCCGCGACGTGTCGCCCGAGCGACTGGAGCGCGAGATGCACCAGTCGGGGCTCGTCCGGGCGGTCGTCTCGGCGGGCCCGCGGGAGGGTCCCGCGGACTACCTCCGTGCGAACAACGCCGTCGCCCGCCTGTCGGTCGACCGTCCGCTCGTCGCGGTCGCCCGCATCAGCGGGCCGCGCGACCCGACCGGCACCCCCGTGGCGCGCCTGCGCAACCTCGCCGCCTCCCCGAGCGAACACCACACCACCGTCCGCGACGTGGAGCGCTACGGGTACGACGACCGATTCCACGGGTTCGTCCTCGACCCCGCGACCGACGGCCTCCCCGAGACGGACGTCTTGGAGAAACTCGACGACGTGGCCGCCCCGGTGTTCGTCCACGCCGGGCGGGGGTTCCCACCGGCCGCCGTCGCCGAGACCCTCCTCCGCTACGACTTCCCGGTGGTGCTCCGGAGCTTCGGGGGCCACCCGCTCGACCGCGAACTGATGCTCGTCGCCCTCGACCTGCTCTCCGACCACGACCGGCTCTACCTCGACACCAGCGCCGTCCGCTACCGGGGCGTGCTCGAACAGGGGTTGCTCGAACACCCCGACCGCGTCCTCTTCGGCAGCGGCGCCCCCGACGTACACCCGGACGTGGCCGTCATGGAACTGCTCACGCTCGACGTGCCCGAGGACGCGATGCGCAAGGCGTTCTCGAAGAACCCGGCCCGCGTCGTGCCGGCGCTCTCCGGGAGCGAGGAGTAGCGCTCGGGTCGCTCCCGCGCGTCGGGCGGACCCTTACCGGTCAGACCGGTTCCAGCCGGGCACCCGCGGGAACCCGAGACGCTCGGGTGGCGCCTCGACCGGCTCCACGTCGGCCTCGCCGAGGACGACGTTCACCACGACCCCCAGCAGGAGAATCAGCCCGCTGAAGTACAGCCAGATGAGCAACACCAGCACCCCGCCGAGCGCCCCGTAGGCGTCGTACGAGGAGAAGGAGACGTACACCTGGAACGAGGCCTGCAGCACCGACCAGCCGACGGCCGCGGTGACGGCGCCGGGAACTGCCTCGCGCAGCGGGATGTCGACCGGCGGAAACAGGTAGTACACCGGGAAGAACACCGTCGCGAGGCCGAGCGCGACCAGCAGCGGACTCAGCGGACCGAGTAGCTCCCGCGCCGGCAGGAGCGCGAACGCCGCGGCGGCGGCGCTGACGAGGGCGACCGCGGCGACGACCGCCACGAGGCCGACCAGCGCGTCGCGGAGTTGGCGGGGGAGCGGCTCCGGCTCCGTTACCCCGTACAGCTGGTCGAACGCCACGTCGACGCCGCGGAAGATGCGGACCGAACTCCAGAGCAGGACGGCCACGCCGAGGACGGAGCCGCCGGCGCTCTCGGAGGCGTCGACCACCGCGTCGAGGACCAGCGACTGCCCGGCCGGGCTGAGGTACTCCGCGGTGATGCGCAACACGTACTCGGTCAGGAACTCGCCGGCGAACACGCTCGCGAAAACCAGCGCGAGCAGGAGGAGCGGGAGCAACGAGACGAACGCGTGGAAGGCCAAACTGCCGGCGAGAAAGGGGAGGTTCCCCGCCCGCGCCGTCGCGACGATGGTCTTCAGGGTCGACGTGGTCGCCGCGGTATCCATGTCCACCGAACGGACTCCGTAGCCAACACGTTTGTGGCTCGTCAGCCTCCGGTAACGGTCCCTCCTGCGCTACCCGTCCGACTCCCGAAGGATGAGCGGGCCGATAGCGAGCGTCCGCTGGGCGACCGTCGCGATGCGGAGCACGTAGGACGCGAACACGAGGAAGGGGACCAACGAGAAGGTGAACGCGGCGCCGACGACCCACGTCGCGTCCGGCACGCCGAGGGTGACGCCGCCGAACGTCTCGGCACCGACGATGGCCTGCATCGACCCCGCCACCGCCAGCGCCGGTATCGCGGCGTAGAGGATGTACCGCGAGAGGTCGACCAACGCCCACTGGAAGTACAGCGTCTTGATGTGCTCGCGGACCGGCCCGAACATCGTCAACGCCGTCTGGAGCTGGTGGAAGGCGTGCTGCTCGTCCTCGCCGAGTTCGTCGCCGAACGTCTGGGTGAGACGCTCCACCTGGTATATCTTCCAGGAGTAGTTGAAGTTGAGCGCCGCCGTGAGCACCTTGAAGTCGCCGAACTTGGCGTCCTGGAGCTCCTCTTTCACCTCCTCCGCGTTCCCTTCGAGGCTGTCGACGAACTCGTCGACCTGTTCGCGTAGGTCGTCGTCGTTCCCCGCGTCGCCGGCGACGAGTCGCCGCAGCGCCAGCGCCCGCTCGTGGCTCACGTCGACGAGCCGATACAGGAACTCGTTCGGGTCCGACGGCGGCGCCTCGTCGAACAGCTCCGAGGAGTAGGTCCGGAAGTCCATCGCGTCGCTCATGCGCTTTCGCTGGTCGCCCAGCGGGCCGTTCTCCTGTGAGATGACGAGTTGGTTGATGGTGATGACGAGCGTCGTACCGGTGACGATGACCGAGAGCATCGTCGAGAACAGCGTCTCGATGGTGTCGGCGCTTCGAATCTCGGCCTGCAGATTCGGCGCGATGAAGACGCTCACGAGGAGAAAGGCGCCGTAGACGAACAGAGCGAACCCCGCCGCCAGGAGGAGTCGGTTGGCGCCCAGCAGGACCCACATCTTGGCGCGGCTCGCGTCGACCCGCCCGCGCATCGTGTTCTTCGTGCCGACGTCGGAGTCCGACCCCTCGCCGTCACTCATCGGCGCCCTCGCCCGACTCCTCGCACCCATCGTGCTCCGCCGTCCCGCCGTCCTCGGAGCCGCTGTCGTCGGCCTCCTCGGCGTCCTCGGACTGGTCCAGGTCCTCCGCCTCGTCGGGGTCGTCGCCACCTTCTGCGGGACGCCTGAACACGAGGAACTTCGTCCCTCCGCCCACGTAGTCGACCGTCTCGATTAGCTTCCACCCGTCGCTCCCGAGTTCGTTGAACTCCGTCGTCGGGTCGCGGGCCTCCTTCTTCGCCGGTTCGCGTGGCGGGCGGAGCACGCGGTACTCCCACGCCTCGGCGGACTCGTCGCTCATGATGAGAGGAGTGACTCCCGGGGGCGCGTTGAAGATAGTGGCCGGTCACCGAAGCCTGCAGTGCTCCCCTCCCCGCTCCCCCGGCTACCGCCAGTCGTAGCGCGCCACCGCACGGTCGGCGCGCTTCGAGACGCCGTGGGGGTTCCGCGTCGGCGACCGGTCCCGGGCGCGGGCGACGAGTCCGTCGGAGGCGCCCGTGGCGATGCCGGCGGTCACGTCCCGGCCGGTGCCCAGCCACGCGGTCGGGGTGGCGTCGCCGCCGACCACCTCGCGGGCGGTGGTGGCGGCGTCGGAGGCGGCGTGTGAGAGGACCCGCCGGACGACCGTGGGTCGGACGCCGTAGTTCTTCGTCAGGCGGTAGGCGAGCGCCCGGTACTTCCACCCCCAGTCGCGGCCGTCGCCGTCGCCGTTGGTGCCGGTCGCTCCGGCGGCGTGTGCGGGCGAGTCGGGCGGTTCGTGTCCGCCGTCCGCTTCGGCCTCCCGGCGGGCACACAGCTCCCGGCTCCACTGCACGGTCGCGTCCATCCCGGCGAGTCGGTGGGCGGCGTCGCGGGCGCCGCCGGTCTCGAGATACTCGTCGAACCCGTCGAGTTCCCGGAGCGTTCGCTCGCGGAAGGCGACGTTGCCGCCGGTGAAGTAGGTCACCTCGCGGCCGGAGATGGTCCGGCTCTCGGGCTCGTCGGTGGTCATCCCGCCGGTGAGGGTCCGGTGGGTCGGACCGGTGACGACGTCCGCCTCGGCGAGGCCCGCCTCGAGCGCGTCGGTCCAGCCGTCCTCGACCGCGAGGTCGTCGCCGAGGAAGGCGACGGCGTCCCCGGACGCGGCCTCGATGCCGGCGTTGCGCGCGACGTTGATGGTACGGTCGGAGAGTTCGACGAGCACGTCCACGTCGTCGCGCTCGCGCACCATCCCGGTCGTCCCGTCCGCGGAGGGGCCGTTGACGACGACCACTTCCGCGTCGGGCGCCCGCTCGGCCAGGGAGTCGAGGCTGGCCGCGAGTCGGTCCCGCCCGTTGAGCGTCGGGACCACGACCGAGAGCTTCATACCGACCGGAAGTGTGGGCGGCTACTTAAATGAACGTTTCCGGGTCGGCGCGGCTGACGGTGGCGACGACGGGAGTCGGAACGTAGAGACGACGAGGAGAGCAGGAACGGGCGTCGCGCGGGCGGTACGGAACGAACACGAACTCCGGTCGGGACGGCGGGGTGGTCAGTCCGGCCGTCTACGTGTTGAGGAAGTAGACCTGCTTCCGGGCGTCCTTGAAGCTGTAACGGGAGCTGACGAGGTCGGCGTCCTCGAGACGGTTCAGCGCGTAGCGGACGGTGCGGTCGGGCAGCAGCGACTCCTCGGCGAGCTGGCCCTGCGAGAGCGGGGAGTCGCCTTCGAGAACCTTCGCGACGAGCTTCGCGCTGGGGGGAAGCTCGCGGAGCCGGTCGCGGTACTCCTGCGTGCTGAGTAGGTCCTCTGCTGCAACCTCCGCGGTACTGGTGCTCATACTGCACTCCACCCATCTCTCAGTGGTAAAGCTTCGCTACATATGCGGTATACGAATTGGTATGAACCAAGGACCTTATATCAGTATAAGGGCCACGACCGCGGGAACGGTTTAGACGGTGGTGGACGAAGCCGAACCGTGATTCACTCGTGATTCCGGAGTCCCACGCCGACATCCTCGAATCCGAATCGTTCGGTCACCTCTCGACGCTGATGCCCGACGGCTCGCCGCAGGTGACGCCCGTCTGGGTCGACCACGACGACCGCGAGGCCGTCCTCGTCAACACCGCCCGCGGCCGGCAGAAAGAACAGAACATCGAGCGCGACCCCCGTGTCGGCATCTCCGTCTGCGACCCGGCGAACCCCTATCGCTACGTCGCGGTCAGAGGGGAGGCGACGCTGACCGAGGAGGGCGCCGTCGACCACATCGACCGGCTCACGCGTCGGTACATGGACCGCGAGCAGTACCCGCACCACGGCGAGGAGTCGGGCCCGCGGGTCATCGTCCGCATCGAGGCCGAACACGTCACGACGAGCGGCTGAGCGCCGTCGGCCGAACGGAGCCCGAGCGGCCGACGACGCGGGCCGACGGTCGGACGCCGAGACCCGACGCTCAGGCCTCCCGCAGGCGGTCGGTCTCCGGTGCGTCCCCGTGACGACGGTAGCGCCCCAGCAGGCAGTCGCAGTCGGGACAGTGGACCAGCACCACGCCCGGGCGCTCGTGTCGCGTCAGCTCCTCGGCAGTGTGGGTGGCGTCGCAGTGATGGCAGGTGGGCATGCTTGCCATGGTATTCGGTGTCACGGCAGATAAGCCTCGGCGTCGCGCTCGCGACCGCCTGCCTTCCAATACGCCTTTAGTCCCTGGGTGAGCAGGAAGGTGTAGTGTGAAAGGGAAGGAGTGGTACCAGGCCGACGACGTGGCTCAGGAGTACGACGACAAGCGGTTCTCCGACGGTGGCCGCCACATCGACCGCCGCGAGAAGCAGGCCGTCCTCGAGGCGCTCGGGCCCGTGGACGGGCAGCGGGTGCTCGAAATCGCCTGCGGGACCGGCCGGTTTACCGTGATGCTGGCCGAGCACGGCGCCGACGTGGTCGGACTCGACATCTCGGGGGCGATGCTCGCACAGGGCCGCGAGAAGGCCCGACGAGCCGGGGTCCTCGACGCGGTGGAGTTCATGCGTGGCGACGCCGCGCGGCTCCCCTTCCCGGACGACCACTTCGACGCCGTGTTCGCGATGCGCTTCTTCCACCTCGCGGACACCCCGCGGGCGTTCCTCCGCGAGATGGCCCGCGTCTCCAAGGAGATCGTCTTCTTCGACACCTTCAATCGGTTCTCCTCGCGGAGCGTCTACAACTGGCTGCTCCCGATGGGGTCACGGCTGTACGCCCGCTTCGAGGTCGAGGACCTCCTCGGGGACGTGGGACTCCACCTCGTCGGCGAGGCCCACGACTTCGTGCTCCCCTACGGGCTCTACCGCGAGATACCCGACGAAGTCGCCGGGCACCTCCGCGAGATGGACATGGGGCTCCGAGGAAGCGCGCTCGGCGAGAAACTGGCGTCGGTCTCCTACTGGACGGCGAGCGTCTGAGTACGACCGGGTCCACGGTCGGCGGGGCCGTGTTCGGTAAACGCGACGGCTCGAAGACAAAAAATCGTCGCGCGGTCAGACTTCGTCGTCGACGACCTCGCCCACCGCAAAGTTCGACTTCACTTCGGTGACCTCGATCTTCACCTGCTCGCCCACCTCGGCGCCGGGGACGATGATGACGTACCCACGCTCGACCCGGGCGATGCCGTCACCCTGCTTGCCGAGGTCTTCTATTTCGACGTAGCGCAGCTCGCCGATTTCGACCGGCGGCTGGGGACCGTCGGAGGGCGCGCTCCGCTCTTCACCCTCGTCGCTCGACTCCGCCGCCCGAGAGATGAGCGCGACGCGGTACACCTCGCCGGGGTCGACGGAGCCGGTTTCGACCTCGCGTCGAGGGATTTCGACCACGTAGGAGTCGTCTTCCGCACGCACTTCCGCGTTGAACAGACACAGGAGCTTATCCGAGATTTCCACAGTCAAACCTCCGGGTTGCGTGTAACGGGGGGAGTGTAAAGAGGTACCGCCGCCGTCGGTCGGGGACTCCGTCGGATTCGTCGGTGCGATGCCCCCGGAAGCCCCCCGACTGCTCGCCGACGCCTTCCGAAATCCTACCCTGCGGCTGTCCGGCCCGTCGTCGTCAGCGGTTGTCGGGTGCGTCGTCTCCGCGGGACGCACGCTTCAGCGGGGTCCCGTCCTCTCGCTTCGCACCTTCGGAGTCGTGGACGACGATCTCGCCCGGCCCCGTCTCGGTCGGCTCGTAGTTGTCGCGGACTCCGATAGCCTCCTCCAACTCGCGGACTGCGCGCTCTTTGAGCGCCGCCGCCAGTTCCTCGGCGTGCTCCCGGTCGATGTCGCGGCCGAGTCCCTCGCACTCGTGGGCGCGGACCATCCCCGCTTCGTCGACGGCCTCCCCCATCGGCTGGCTCGTCCCGCCGAGCGCGACGCTGAAGGGGTAGGTCTCGCAGATGAGCGGCCGGTCCTCGTGGACCGTGCAGGCGCCCCGTCCGTCGTCGTCCTCGGTGTAGAAGGTACAGTCGCCGCAGGCGTCGGTCTGGAGCGCCCACTCGAACGTCTCCCCCTCGGGACCGTTCTCGCCTTCGGTCAGCCCGTAGGGCATCGGGCGGGCCACGTCACGATAGTCGTAGCCGGTCTTCGACTGAATGTGTCGCACCTCGTCCGGAAACACCGTCGCGGTGTGGGGCTCCTCGTCCCCCTCTTTCGTGGTGGCGCCCTTACAGCAGGCGCCACAGCGGGTGCACTCGAAGCCGATGGACTCGATGGCGTCGGCGAGGTCGGGGACCGAGAGGTCGCGGGCGCGGTCGAGTTCGGCTTCGAGGCTCTCCATGGTCGTCGTCGGGTGCTGAACGGGAAAACGCTGACGAGTCCCCGGCGGGCCGAGCGAGTCGGCGGAGTCGGACCGCTCGACCGGCTCAGACGACTTCGACGTGCCCGACCGTCGCGTCCCAGCGGAGACGCCCCTCGCGAGCCAGCTTCTCGACGTGGGCGACGACCGTCGCCCGGGCGAGGTCGCGGACGCCGGCGAGGTCCTTCTCGTACGCGGCGTCGACGATTTCGTCGGGTGTTCTCGCGCCCGACTCGGCCGCCACGAGGACCTTCCGCTCCCGTTCCCTGCGGTGGTCGACGAGGCGGTCGAGGGTCTCCCGCGGGTCGCGTATCTCGGGGCCGTGGCCGGGGAGAAGCACGTCCGGGTCGCGGGCACGGAGGCGGCGGAGCGAGGTGAGATACGCTCGCATATCCCCCTCCGGCGCGCCGACGGTGACGCTCCCCTCGGCGACGGCGAGGTCGCCACAGACGACCACCTCGCTCGGGTCGACGGCGCCCGGCGCGAGAGCCTCCTGGACGGCGAACCCGACGTGGTCCGGGGCGTGCCCCGGGAGGTCGAGGATGGTGACCGGTCCGTCACCCGTCTCGATGGCGTCCCCCTCAGCGAACGTCCGGTCGGGGGCGACGCCGGTCGCGCGCTCGAACGCGTCTTCGCGTCCACGCCGACACCAGACGGTCGCGCCGGTCGCCTCGGCGGCGCCGGCCACGTCGCCGACGTGGTCCGGGTGGGTGTGGGTGACGGCGACGTGGGCGACGTCCCCGGCGTCGACGATGGCGTGGAGGTCCGGGTGGTCGACCGCCGGGTCGACGAGCAGGGCGTCGTGCTCGCCCAGCACGTAGCAGTTGGTCGACCCGGTCGGTGCGCGGGTGTCGACCGGAAGCTTCACGCGGCCCACCTCGAACGGCATCAGTCGCCCCGAGAGACCGCGCCGTGCTTTCGGTCCGGTCCGGCCTCGGGGTCGGCGACGGTGAACGACGCGATGTCCACGTCGACGGGTGCCTCCGTCGGCGCCGCGTACGGCCGGTTCACGACCACGTCGCCCGCAGACTGCTTCCCGATGCCCGGAATCGCCGCTAACTCGTCCATCGACGCGCTGTTCACGTCGAGCGGGTAGGGGACGCCCGTCACCGAGCGGTACCCGTGGTCGACGACGGCCACGTCCATCGACGTGCCGAGTTCGCGCTCGCCCGGGATACCGACGAGCAGGGAGTAGGTGCCGAGTTGGCGACCGAACGTCATCCCGTCCTGGTGGTACTCCAGATGGACGTCCGGGAGCACCGTACCGAGCGGCGTCACCCGTTTCAGCATCGGACGGTCGACCTCCTCGCGGACGCGCGTCTTGTACTCCTTGAACAGCGCCTTGTGGTCGCGGGCGATGTCGGCGCCGGTGTCGGCCATGTCGGTGCCGTCGAACGCCATCACCTGCCGGATGTTGATGCGCCGGAGCATCAGCCCCTCGTCGTACACGCGCTTGAGGAACCGCTCGTTGTGCTCGAAGGTCTCCTCGCGCTCGCCCTGCAGACCGTGGACGAGGTTGATTCCCGGCAGGAGTTTGGGGAGGCGGTTCTCCTCGGGACGCCAGCCGGCGGCCTCGTTGACGACCCGAACGGCCTCCAGACACTCCTCGGCCGTGACGAGCAGGTTGTTCTGCTCCTGGACCACGGGGTCCGCGGATTCGAGGCCGAACGCCGCCGTGTCGCCGGCGGTGTTGTGCTCCGCGATTATCTCGATGGCCTCCCGCGACTGCTCGGGGTAGTCGACGATGGTCACGGGGTTCATGTTGTCGAGGTGAAGCGTCCGTAGGTCGGGCGCCACCTCGCGGATGCCGCCGTACAGTCGCTCCAGCGTGTCGGGGTTCGGCGCCTCCCCGTCGCCGCCGAACGCGAGGATGTCGGCCTGCCGGCCCAGTCGGAAGTGCTCGACGCCGGCGTTCGACAGTTCGTCGACCTCCTTCACCACCGATTCGGCCGTCCTGAACGCCGGGTTGCCGTACAGCGGCTCGGTACAGAACGAACAGCGGTAGGCACAGCCCCGCGAGGTCTCCATCTCGGCGATGAGGTAGTCCGGGTGGTTCGGGTGTTGTTCGACGACGAACGCCCCCTTCGCGGCCCAGCGGTCGAGTTCGTCGTTGTCCCGCACCCGGTTGCCGAACCCTTCGAGTCCGGAGTCGACGAGGTCGTAGGCGGCGGCCTCCACGTCGCCCTTCGCGACGAAGTCGAAGTCGAGGTCGTCGCGTTCCATGTCCTGTGCGCCGGCGTTCTCCTCGCCGACGCCGAAGCGGATGGGGCCGCCCATCATGCTCGTGCCCTCAGCGGTCCACGCCAACTCGCGCACCTCGTCGGGTTCGGCGGGCGTCCCCCCGACGTACTTCCCGGGGACGGTCATCCCGCCGACGTAGACGAAGAGGTCGGCGTCGGCCACGTCGGCCCACTTGGAGCGGTCGTCGCGCAGTTCGTCGATGGTGTGGTAGGTCACCTGCGACGCCGGGACGCCGGCGTCGACGAGCGCCCCCGCCGTGAACCGGGGGTACGTCGAGATATACGGCGGCACCCCGAAGTGTGCCGGCTCGTCGACGTAGCCGTCGACGAGCGTCACGGAGAGGGTCTCGGGGTCGGTCATGGCCGACCGTTGAGTGTGTAGACGGTAAAGGTGTGCGCTTGTGGGTCGGGTTCAGCTGTAGATGTAGCCCTCTATCGCGTGCTCGCCGTTCGGGTCGTAGTCGGCGGGTGCGTCGAAGTCGGCGTCGCTCCGTGTGTTCCGCCACGTCGCGAACGCGGCGACGACGGCGTCGAGCGCGTCGTCGTCGTGGGCGGCGCGTTCGTGGAGGCTACAGTCGTCCCCGTCGTCCCCGAATTCGACGCCCGCTTCGGCGAGAGCGTCGAGATTGTTTCGCCGGTTCCGGAGGTCCGCGTCAGTCGTCCCCTTGTAGTTGCGATTGACGGCGCCATCGAACTCGCACGAGAGTTCTCCGAGCGTGCCGCCGGGGTACACCTCCATCACGACCGGTCCGGCGTCGCCGTGCTCGCCGACCGACTGCATCGGCACGACGGTGGCCGAGCCGTCCGCCACCAGCGGCTTCAGCACGCGCTCGATGCCGTGGTAGGTGAGGTACTTCATGAGCCACCCCGCCGCCGGTTTCGCTCCTCCGGCGTCGACCGCTCTGGCGGTTTCGCCGGCCGCCGTGGCCCTGTCGCGGAGGCCGTCGGGCGACGCGTCGTCGTCGCCGAGTCCGACGCTCGCCGGGAACTCCGCCACGAACGCGTCCCACTCGTCGTGGTTCTCGATTATCGAACCCGGCACGGCGAACGGGAAGTCGAGTCCCCACGCCGCGTCGTCAGCGATGTCGGGGTCGGCCTGGCGGCCGTCGCCGTCGACGCCCGCGATTCCCCGCCACAGCGCCTCCAGCGTCTCGTCGCGGCCCCGAGGGCCGTCGTCCGCGTCCGGACCGCTCCCGAAGAAGTCCCGCGCACACTGCAGCCTCGTGATTCGCAACTCGCCGTCCTCGACGCGCCCCTCCGCGACCCACACCTTCCGGTCGGCGTCCGTCTTCGCGACCGCGAAGTCGACGCCGTACACCGTGTCGAACTCCGTCATTCGCTCCGACGTTCGACCGACCACTCAAAAGCGTAGCGACGCGCCCGGTCGACTCAGACGTAGATGTACCCCTCGTGGACGTGCTCCTCGTCGTCCGTCCGGATGGCGCCGCCGTCGAGGGTGTTGCGGTAGGCCGCGAAGGCGACGAGCACCGCCGAGAGCGCGTCGTCCGAGCGGTGCATGGCCTCACGCACCTCGTCGGTCGGCCGGACGCCGGCGTCGGCGAGCCGAGCGACGATTCGCTCCCGGCGGGCCGCACTCTCCTCGGGGTCCGACGCCGAGGCGGGCGGCGAGAGCGACATCGTGTCGAGGGTGCCCGCGGGGTACGTCTCGAGCAGGGAGGGACAGTCGGGGTCGGGTTCCTGGATGGGGACGGCGACCGCCTGCCCGGTCGTGACGAGCGGCCGGAGGACGTCGCGGATGCCGTGGAACGTCTCGGTCGCGAGACGCTCGTCGTACGGCGACACGGCGCTCAGGGGCCGGTCCGTCGCCCGGAGGAGGAGCAGCTTCTCGCCGCCGGAGACGAGTTCGGCGTGCATCCGACACCGCTCGCGCATGTCGTCGGCGCTCGCGAACCAGTTGGGGAACTCGAAGAGGAACCCCTCCCAGGGGCGGTCGACCACGATGTGACGCGGGAGTCCGAACGGGAAGTCGAAGCCGACGGCGGCGTCGCCGTCGAGCCCGGCGACGAAACGCGTCACCGCGGGGACGGCCGCTTCGCGGGCCGCTCGAACGCCGAGCGCGTCGCTCGCGGACCGACACGACTCGACGACGAGCTCGTCGCCGTCGACCCGACAGGACGCGAGCCACGTGTCGTCGCCGGCGGTCAGCTTGCCGGCTCTGAACCCCACGCCGTGCACCCTGTTCGGGGGGCTGTATCCGCCACCCATACGGGTGTTGTCCCCCGTGTGCACAATAAACACTCCGGCACCTCGGCCCGTCACCGGAGACGCCGGAATCGAGCGGCAGACGCGACGCCGGCGGGCCCTGCCGACCCCGCGTCACTTATCAGGGTCGCGGTGTAACCTCCGGACATGCCTGCCACGCTCGAGGTCAAGTGCACGAGCGACGACTGCGAGGTCGACATGTTCGAACTGCACTACACCTACGACATGCCCGACGACGTGGGCGTCTCGGACTTCGTCTGTCCCTACTGCCGCGAGACCGACTGTCTCGAAGCCATCGAACTGTAACCATGACGAGCCTCAAGGAACTGGGCGAATCTGCCCGCAACGCCGTCCTCGAACAGGTCGGACGGGGGATGAGCCGCGTCCAGGAGCGCACGCCCCTGCGACACGACGTGCTCGAGACCGACGAGGAGTTCCTCGTCGTCTTCGACGCCCCCGGCGCCGCCCGGAGCGACATCCAGGTCCGCTTCGTCGAGAACACCGTCGAGGTGCGCGTCGACCGCTTTCGCGACTTCTACGACGACTTCGAGATGCGCTTCCCCGGCCGCGGCCTCTCGCTCCACGGCGAGGCCGAACTCCCGGAGGGCGTCCTCGTCCGTCCCGCCGACTCCACCGCCACGCTCACCAAGCGCGGCGAACTCCACGTCCGCGTCCCGAAGGACGAACGCGGCCGCACCGTCTCGGTCGAGGACGAAGACGAGGTGGAGCCCGAGAGCATCGAACTCGACACCGAACCTGCGGAGTCGCCCGATGCGGGCGGGGACGGCGTCGACGACACCGACTTCGGTGGCGACGCCGACGCGGTCGACACCGACGGCTCCGTAGACACCGAGGACGGAGACGACGAGACCGGCGCCGGCGGCGACACCGCCATCGACGGCAAGGACTCGTAGCGGCCGTTCCCGTCGTCCGGGTCGTTCCCGTCGTTCGGGCCGTTCCGGCCCACGACGCCCCACTCGGCACCTCGAACTACGCCTCTTCTTCACCCAGCGACATCCCCTCGACGACCTCGAAGCGCTCCGAACCGTCGAACCGTCCCGGGTCGAACCCGGGGAGCGAATCCCCGCCGAGCACCGTCCGCGCCGCCGCCTCCGCGGTCGCCGGAGCGCGCATGAATCCGTGGCCCTGCCACCCGGCGGCGACGTAGAGGCCCGCACGGAGTTCGCCGACCATCGGGTTCCGGTCCGGCGTCGCGACGCAGAGCCCCGCCCACGCCCGGTCCACGTCGAGGGTGTGCCCGGCGCGGTGCTGGAGCCCCGACCGGAGGTCGTCGACGAACCAGTCGTCGGCGTCGCGGGGCCAGTCGTCGGGGTCGATCTCGACCGGTTCGGTGCCGTCGCCGGCGAGCAGGCCGGTCGGATGCGGCCTGAAGTAGAACCCGGCGGTCGCGTCGTACCCCATCGGGCCGTCGTAGCCGGCGCGCGAGGTGAGCGCCTGCACGCGGTAGGGCTTGAGCGGCACCGGGACGCCGGCGTCGGCGAGTAGCGCCTTCGTGTGCGCGCCGGCGGCGACGAGCACCGCGTCGAACCGCTCCGGGTCGCCCTCCGTGGTGACGGCGGGAGCGTCACCGTCGAACGACAGTCCAACCGGGCAGTCCGACCGGAGGTCGACCCCCACCTCGACGGCTCGCTCCGCGACCGCCCGGACGTAGCTCCCGGGGTCGGTCCAGCCGGCGCCCTCGGCGACGGCGGCGACGCCGACGTCGTCGGTCCGGAGCGTCGGAAACCGGTCCCGGAGTCCGTCGGCGTCGACGAGGGACACGTCGCGGCCGTGTCGGCGCATCCCCACCACGGCCTCCTCCACCGCCGCGGCCCGGCGCTCGTCGCCCTCGCGGGCGAGCAGAACGTACGGACAGGGGTGGAACGCGAAGTCGCCGGCTCCCGAGAACGCCCGGAAACGGGAGAGCGCGCGGTCGGCGACGCGGGCGTCCACGTCCTCGGCGAAGGCGTCGTACAGCACGCCCGCGGCGCGGCCGGAGCTCCCGGCGGTCGGCCCCTCGGCGGCGAGCGGGTCGCCGCGGTCGAACAGCGTCACGTCGGCGCCGGCGACGGCGAGGTCGCCCGCCGCCGTCGCACCCACGGCGCCGGCGCCGACGACCGCGACCCGTCTCCCCGAGGCGTCGGGGGAGCCGGAGCGGTCGGGAAGGGGAGGGAGGCCGGAGAGGTCGGGTGCGAACGCCTCCGGGTCGGTTCCCGACCGCCACCCGTCGCTCATCGTCCACCCGGCGTCAGGAGGTCGTCGAGCGGGCGGGCGACGAGCCAGTCGACCAGCGCGTCGAGGTCGGCGACGGCGGCGTCGAACAGCCGCTCGCCCGCCTCGGGCGACCAGTCCGCCGGATGTCCGGTCGTCCCGCTCTCGCTCAGGTCGGCGAAGTCCCACGGCGGAGCCGCTCCCGACGGCGTGAGCGACTCGTCGTCGCCGCCCGTCCCGACCTCGGCCGCGTCGAGTCGGTCCTCGCGGACGAGGTCGGGGTCCACGTGGTGAATCACGCTCGTCTCCGCCGCGCCGGCGTGGCCGAGGCTCTCGCGGCCGAACAGCTCCGCGTGCAGGTCGCCGAGGTTGGCCCACCAGTTCCACGGGACGGCGAAGGCCGTCCCCTCGGCGCGGAGGCGACGGGCCGCCCGTTCGAGGGCGTCGTCGTTGCCGCCGTGCCCGTTGACGACGACCGCCTTCCGGACGCCGTGGCTCGCGAGGCTCGCGAGGGTATCGTGGACGTAGTCCTCGAAGGTCGAGGGGTCGACGTAGAGGCTCCCCGGGAACCCCCGGTGGTGTTCGCTGACGCCGACCGGGACGGGTGGGAGGACGAGGGTGTCGTCGCGTTCGACCGCTCCAGCGACCGCGTCGGCGGCGAGGAAGTCCATCCCGAGCGGGAGCGCCGGCCCGTGCTGTTCGGTCGCGCCGGTCGGAAACAGCGCCACCTGGACGCCGTCTAACTCGTCGAACGTAGTCGAGGTGTGGTGTGCGAGGAGCGTCGGGTCCATACGACGCCGTGGACGGGGGGCCACTTAGGGGTTGACGCGGGCCGGAACGAGTCGGAGCGGTCGCCGCTGAGGCCACCGACCCCGCCTCGGCGTCTCACTCACTGAAGTCGGCGACGCCGCGGGCAGGGTAGCCGACGACGCGGTCGACGCCGGCTTCCTTCAGGGCGGCGACGCGCTCGCCGACCGTCTCGGGCGCCCCGACGAGCGCGTAGTCCCGCACCGCCTTCGAGAGGACTTCGCGGGCGCGCCCGGTCGCCGCGGCGTCGGTGTCGGCGTCGTCGGGGAGCGCGCGGGCGACCGGTCGACGCCGGGCCGCGTAGCCACCGACCGCGTCGAGGACGGCGTCCTCGTCGTCGGTGAGGACGGTGGGCGCGTAGACGAGCACCTCCCCGTCGAAGCCGGCGGCGCGGAGTGCCCGCACGTCGCGTTCGGTCGACCGCGAGAGCAGTTCGTACTGGGGACCGCCCGCGGCGAGGGCGACGCGCTCGACGCCCTCCGTGCCGACCCACGCGTCGGGCGCCGCCTCCCGGGCCGCGCCGAGGCGGGGGGCGACCGGGCGGCCCCGCTCCTCGTCGGTGAGGTACGCCGGGTGGCCGGCGACGACGACGCGGCCGACCTCGTCGGGAATCTCGGCGAGGAGTTCGCCGTCGCCGAGGGGGTCGTACCCGTCGGCGCGGACCGGTGTCGTCAGCCGGACCCGTTTCTCCGCGGCGAGGGTGGCGAGGGTCTCCCGGTCGGGGACGTGCTCGCGGCCCTCGTAGTCGACCGTGACGGTGTCGAGCGGGAGGTCGAGCGCCCGCCGTACGTCACACTCGGCGGGCTTGAGCGCGACCGCGTCGAGGCCCGCGAGGGCGACGCGGGACTCGCCCGCCTCGCCGGTCAGCATCGGCTCGCTTCCCCGGTTGTTTCGGACAGTGAGTCGAACATAGAGTCGGTGGTAGAAGGCTCGTTAGCGTCGTCGCGGAACGCGATCCATCGTCTGTGCGACCATGTACCCCTCTCTACCCCTGTCGCGTGGATAAGCGTTGCGTCGGGCGCACAAAGTTGCCGCTCTCCCGTCGGGCCGAGAGACCTACCGCTCCACTTCGAGTACCCGCGCTCCGCAGTCGCCACAGTCGTAGGTGACGACGTCGACGGTGCGACAGCAGGACTCCGTCCGTTCCTCGCTGAAGGCGAGCGGCCCGTCACACGAGGGACAGTTCTCCGCGAAGATGCGTAGGCCCGCGAGCAGTTGCCCCTGTGTCACGCGGTCCAGTTCGTCCCAGTTCGCGACGCGCTCCCGGAGGAGCGGGACCGCCCCGAGGTCGGCGAGCAGGGCCGCCTCGGAGGGCCAGCGCGCCCGCTCGACGCCGCCGTCGGTGACGATACAGGCGACCTCGCGGTCCTCGACTCGCGGCTCCTCCAGCGCCAGGAGCGACCCGACGTGGGCGGCCGTGTCGCGCCGGACCGACTCGATGGAGTCGCGCCAGGCCGCCCGGAACTCGTCGGTGATTCGGAGGTCGTCGTCGGCCTCCTCGACCGCACCGATGGCGAGCAGTTCGGTCTCTGGGTCGACCTGTGGCGTGTCGGGGTCGACCTCGACGCGTGCCTCGGCGCCGACCCCCGTGGCCGGCCCCTTGTCGAAGCGACGGAGCACCCAGTCGGGGAAGTACCGCTTCGTCAACTCGGGCGTTCCCGGGACGAGGTAGCCGCGAAGCCAGATGGCCCCGAGCGAGAGTCCGAGGACGACGACGGCGAGGACCGGGGAGACGACGCCCGCGACGAGCGTGAGCAGGGCGGCGATGGCGGTGTTCGCGACGGTGCAGGGGAGACACCGGTTCTCGCCGGTGTACTCCGGCCGGTGGAAGCGCCGCAGCGGCGCCGGTACCGAGTCCATGGTCGAATACGAGTGGGCTCTCGGTGAAAAGCCTCTCCCTCCCCGTCGTTCGGTTAGTTCGGGGGGCCGAAGCGCCCCTCCGAGGGCACAGTACTCATCCACAGACACATTCAGAGAGAATTAACAGTCAGTTTACCCAAAATTTTGGGCTCATTAGCTAAGGGGGAACGGGGCGACGGATGGAGTACGGGGTTCGTGTGGGAATCCCGACGAAAGCGGCCGCGGTGCGGTACGACGTGGGTTGTGTGACCCGACGCGGTTCGACGCAGTTCGGTGTACGAGACGGTCGAGCGCGGTCGGGTGTGGATGCGGTCGGACGTGGGTACGGTCGGTCGGGAGCGCGGTGATGCGCCCCCGACACGGTGTGTCGGCGTGTCTGTCGCCCGTGGTGGGGCGGCGTCGACTGTGGTGGTGTAGTGTGAGACGCGCCGTCGCTCGTGGTGGAGCGACGGCACTCGGTGCGATGGCGGGCGCGCGGTCGTGCCGCCCGTCCCGGTGGTGTATCGCGAACGCGAACGGGCCCGGGTCGATGTCGGGGTGCGGTTCCCGACGCCGGTCCGGACTTCATCCTTCCCGACTACTCACGCCTCGTGACCGGACGGTTCCGGGAGCGGACGGTTCATTACCGTCGTGGGCCCAACGTGTGTGCATGAGCTGGGTCGAAGCCGACGCCGACGGCGTCGTCGAGTGGGAGCGCTCGGACGGGTACGCGACCATCAGGCTCCGCGAGCGCCACGACGGCTCGTGGGCGGTACGACTCGACCGGCTGTTCCAGGCGCCCGAGGGCCAACTGTACCGCAGGGAGACGGCGCCGACCGAGACGGCGGCGCGGGCCGTGGTCGAGCGCTGGCAGACCGAGTTCGACGTCGAGGAGCCGGCGGCCTGAGGTCGGCCGCGTTCGCCCCCCGACCGCACGAGTAGGACGGCGAACCTCAGTAGTGACCGAGGACGCCGAGCCGCCGCGCCCGCCGGCTGGCGAGACCGAACAGGACGTAGCCGACGAGGAGGTAGGCGACCGCGGTGCCCGACAGGACGGCGAGCGCGGACGGCTCGAACTCCCAGAGGCGCACCCCCTCGCGCATGGCTCGGCCGAGCAGGCTACTTCCCTGTGCCAGCGGGAGCCACCGGAGGAACGGGTACTGTCCCAGCGGGGCGGCGATGAGCCCGACGAACGCGAACTGGACGAGGCTGAACACGTTCTCGATGCGCTTGTAGACGAGCGCCAGCCCGCCGAAGACGAAGCCGACGCCGACGGCGGAGGCGAGCGTGAGGAGCGCGAGGGGGACGACGGTGAAGAGGTCGACGACCAGCGTCCGTCCGGTCGTCAACAGCATCAGCCCGAGAATCAGGCCGCCCCAGAGGAGGCTGAACAGGACGTTTACCACCACCTTGACCGCGAACACGCGGCCGAACCCGTGAGGCGACATGAACAGCTGTTCGAGGGTCCCCCACTGCGCCTCGCGGGTCACGTCCCAGGAGAGGCCGGCGTAGGCGACGACGGCCATGGTGAACAGGAAGAACCCGACGACCAGCCCGCCGAGACTCTCGTCGAACGCCGCCCCGCCGACCGCCTGTCCGCCGTAGAACAACAGGAGGAAGAAGACGTAGAGGCCGAACACCTGCGAGACGGTGTTGAGCGGGTATCTGACGAGGAGGAGCGCCTGCTTGCGTGCCACCGCCCGGAGTAGGGTCAGGGTCGTCACCGGTCCGCTCCCACGTCGGCACCCGAGTTGGCGCCGGAACCGGGCCGAACTCCGGTGTCGGCTCCGTTCGCGGCGTCGGCTCCACCCTCGGGGTCATCTCCGACCGGCGCGTCCGTCACCGGTGCCGCGTCCCGCTCGGTGAGCCGGAGGAACACCTCCTCGAAGTCCGGGTCGGCGGCGTCGACGGACGCCACCTCGTGGCCCGCGTCGAGGACGGCCCCGAGTGCGGCGTGGAGCTCGCGACCGCTCTCGACCGCGAGTTCGAGGTGGGTGGTGTCGCCCACGGGCTCGCTCCGAATGACCTCGTACTCCCGACGGAGGCGTGCGTCGAGGCGGTCGTCGATCCGGCCGTCGACGACGACCCGGTAGCGCTGGGTCCGGAACAGAGCTTTGAGCGCCGCGACCGAGTCGTCGGCGACGACGCGACCCTCGCTCAGCACGACGACCCGGTCACAGACGGTCTCGATGACGCCCATGTCGTGACTCGACAGGACGACCGTCGTCGACTCGTCCTCGGCCAAACGCCGAAGCTCCCGGCGGAGCGACAGAGAACTCTCCACGTCGAGCCCCAGCGTCGGCTCGTCGAGGAACACCACGGGGACCCCCCGTGAGAGCGTGCAGGCCAGCGCGGTCTTCTGCTTCATCCCGCGCGAGAGGTCGTTGACGGGGGTGTCGGCTTTCTCCTGCAGGTCGAGTCGGTCGAGTAGCTCCTCGCCTCGCTCCCGCGCCTTCGCCGGGTCGACGTCCCCCAGCGCGGCGAAGAACCGCAGGTTCTCCCGGACGGTGAGGCGCCAGTAGACGTTGCGGGCGCCCTCCAGCATCGCGCCGACGTGGCGGTACGCCTCCCGAGTGTCCGCGTACACGTCGACGCCGTCGATGTCCACCGCCCCGGCGTCCGGCAGGACCAACCCCAGGACGGACTTGATGAGCGTCGTTTTCCCGGCGCCGTTCGGTCCGAGGAGGCCGACGACGGTTCCAGGCTCGACGTCGAATGAGACGCCGTCCACCGCACGCACGTCGTCGCCGTAGGTCTTCGTCAGGTTTCGGACGGAGACCGCGGCGGCGCCCGAGTCGAGGTGAGGGCGGGTCGCCGCGTCCCCGTCGGTCGCGGCCCCGTCGACCGCCTCCGGCGGCTCCGCGCCGGCACTCGTCGCGGCGGTCCCCTCGTCGGCGCCGGGAGGTTGCATAGCTGTCACCTGCGGTCGAACGCGGATAACGGTTTCCGGGCCGTGGACTCACGGATAGGGCCGCTCGCTACCCCAACCGCTTCGTCGTCTCGCACCTCCACGGTGGCAGGTATCGCGCCGATAAACCGGCGCGTCACTGCAACCGCTTCGTCGTCTCGCACCTCCGCGACGGCAGGTCGCTCACAGACGAGACTGCTAGCTACTGCAGTCGCTTCGTCGTCTCGACCAACGGATGCCGTGCGTAATCCACCACGGAGATGTCGTCGATGGAGCGCAGCCCCTCCTTCTCGGCGGTCTTCGCCATGCCGAGTTCGACGGACTTCGGGAGGACGATGACGTAGGCGTCCATCTCCGCCACCTCGATTCGGTCGGCCGCGAGCACGCGGTGGTGACCGTCGGCCAGCAGGAGCGTGCCGTCGTTGTCGATGACGACCAACGGCTCGGCGAGGCCGCGTTCGAGCTCGTACCGCCGTCCCTCCAGTTCGTCCGCGTACACCCGCGCCTGCGTCGGGATGAGTTCGGCGAGGGGCACTCGCCGGCGCTCCTGTGCCACCTCGATGCCGTGAATCTGTTCCAGGGTCCGCATCAGCTTCCCCACCTTCTCGGGGGTGACGCGTTCGATCTGTGAGCGCACCACGTCCGTGTTCGAGATGATACCGACGAGGTTGCCGGCGTCGTCGACGACCGGAAGCTTCTGGATGCCCGACCGGAGGATGACGCGGGCGGCGTCGGTCACCTTCATCTCCGGGTGGGCAACGATGAGGTCGTCGGTCATCACGGTGAAGATGAGCGCGTCGTCGTCCGCGAGCAGGAGGTCGCTCGCGGTGACGAACCCCTCGACCTTCCGCCCCTCACAGACGGGGAACCCGTTGTGCCCGTCGCTCTCGGCGATACGGCGGGCGACGGCCGCGACCGTGTCGTCCGGCGAGACGGTCTGGACGTCCCGCGTCATGTACTCGTCGACGGTCGCCTTTCCGGACATGCCGCCCGCTACGCGAGGCCGGATGAAAAGCGTGGCCCCGCCGAGTCGGCCGTGTGCGGTCGTGAAGCGACCGCCGACGGGGTCGTCGCCTACGTCCGCTCCTCCTCGTCGTCGCCGGACTCGTCCCCCTCCGCCCGTTCGAGCGCGGAGAGGCCGGCGCCGTCACCCCCCGACGTCGCCGATTCCCCGGCACTCGACGGGTCGGAATCGTCGACGCCGTCTCCCGGAAGTTCGTACGCGAGGTCCGTGCCGAGGTCCCCCGGTGGCGTCTGCGGAGCGTCCTTCAGCGTCTCGAAGAAGCGCTCGGAGACGATGTCCCGGACGACCTCGGCGAGCGACTCGGCCGACCCCTCGTCCACGTCGGCGAGGATGCCGAGCGGAATCTGGGCGCCCGCCATGTCGGCGTGACCGCCGGCGCTCCCGATGGCGTCGAAGGCGTCACGCAGGGTCTCGCCGAGGTCGAGACCGGTCCCGCGCGCCCGGGCGGAGACGTAGACGGTGCCGTTCTTGAACCCGTAGACGAGCGTCGCGGAGACGCCCTCCATGTCGAGCAGGCGGTCCGCCGCCTGCGCCAGCGCGTCGCGGTCGCGGATGCGGCCGACACCGGTCGCCAGCGCCGAGTCCCGCAGGTCGCGGTTTCGGATGGCCTTCGCCAAGGTCTCCAACACCTCGGCGCTCATGCTCGGCGTCTCGACGCGTTCGAGCACGCTCTCGTCGGCCGTCGAGAGGAGGTACGCCGCCGCCTCGAAGTCCATACTCGAGGCCTCTCGAGTGAAGTCCTTGGTGTCGATGCGGATGCCGTAGAGGAGCGCGGTGGCGGTCGTGCGGTCGGGAGCGACGCCGAAGCGTTCGAGGTAGTCCGTGAGGAGCGTGCTCGTCGCCCCCGCGTCGCTCCGAAGGTCGACGAAGCGGGCCTCGACGGGTGCGCGGGGCGGATGGTGGTCGACGACGATGTCCACTTTCGTGTCCTCGGAGAGGCCGTCGTTCACGCCCGGCCGGGAGTGGTCGACGAGCGCGATGCCGGCGTAGTCGTCGAGGGTCTCGTCGGGGTCGAGGTCCCGGAGGTCGAGGTCGAGCAGGTTCACCAGGGCGCGGTTCTCCTGGTGGGATATCTCCCCGAAGTAGCAGGCGTCGGCGTCGACGCCGGCGTCCTCGGCGAGCCTGACGAGGGCGACGGCGCTCGCGAGCGCGTCGGGGTCCGGGTTGTCGTGGGCGACGACCGCCAGCGGCCCGTCGAGCGACCAGAGGACGCGCCTGAGCTTCTGCATCCGCACCGCGGCGTCGCCGGTGGCGACGTCGAGCACGCGGTCCCCGACGGCGTGTTCGAGGTCGAGCACGCGGTCCGCGACCGCTCCGATGGCGGCTTTGCTCTCCGCGTCGGCGCCCTCGCCGGTGTACGCGAAGAGGAGCGCGTCCGGATAGCGCGCGCGGGCGGCCTCGGCGGCGACTCGGTTGCGCTCGGGGTCGTCGCCGGCGACGACGACCACGTCGGCGCTGTCGGGGTACACCGCCGGCTCGGTGGGGTCGGCCTCGACCGCCCGGACGCTGTCGTCGCGGAGGACGTCCACGCGGCTCGGGTCGCTCGTGATGACGTGGAGGCGACCGGGCTGGTCGACGGCCCACTCGATCACGTCGTGGCCGACGGTGCCACAGCCGAGCACCAGTCGCCTGTCCATACCACGACGGTCGGCGCGGCGGGTGAAAACGTTGCCGTCCGGCCCCGACGAGTCGGTTGTTTCCCGTCGCCCCCGATGGAATTATACATCCGTGCCTATTGGTGCCAAACGGCATGAACGAACGGACCGGCCTCGTCGACGGGGAGCGCGCCGACCGCTTCGAGAGCGCCTGCCGAACCGTCGTCGGCGACACGCTCAGGAGCATCACCTACTTCACGCCCGACGGCTTCGAGCAGACCTACCTGCGGAGCGACCTCGACGCCGACGCCGACCTCGCCGGCTTCGTCGAACACGAGTCGCTCGGCTTCCGCGCCCGGACCGCCTACCGCGACTCCGAACTCGGCGACTACGAACACACCGTCCGGTCGTTCGAGAACGGGTACATCACCCGCGTCGTCGGGCACGAGGAGGGCGTGTTCGTCACGACCGACGGCCTCACCATGCGCCGCTCCGAGGAGGTGGCGACGGCGCTCGGAGAGCTCCTCGACTGAGACGAAAGAGAGAACCGGCCGTGGGAATCGACGGACCGCTTACGCGCCGAAGAGCGCGGAGGCGGCCGTCTGGGCGGTCTCGATGATCGGGCCGAACGCCGGGAGGAGGAGGAACGTCCCCACCGCGGCGATCATGATGCCGGCGTAGAGGCCGACAGGCTTCGAGCGAATCTCGAACTCGCTCGTCGCGTCCTCTATCCACATCGCCTTGACGACGCGGGAGTAGTAGAACAGCGACAGCGCGCTGTTGATGGCGCCGAGCGCCGCCAGCCACCAGAAGCCGGCGAAGACGGCGTTGGCGAACAGGAAGTACTTCGAGAAGAACCCGCCGCCGACGGGGAGGCCCGCGAGGCTGAACATGAACAGCGCCATGGCCGCGCAGGCCATCGGCGCCTTCGACGCCAGCCCGTTGAAGTCCTCGAAGGTGCGGCCGATGCCCCAGTGTTCGGTGAGGGCGATGAACAGGAACGCGCCCGTGTTCATGAACCCGTAGACGAACAGGTGGGCCATCGCGGCGCCCATCACGTCGCCGTTCTGGCTACTCGCGCCGCCGGCGAGGGCGGCGAGGCCGATGAGCACGTACCCCGCCTGACCGATGGAGGAGTACGCGAGCATCCGCTTGACCGTGTCCTGGGTGGCCGCGGCGAAGTTGCCGAGCGTCATCGTGACGACGGCGAGAATCTGGAACAGGATGACCCAGTTGATGCCTTCCGGGATGGCCGAGAGCGAGAACGCCTCGACGAACACGCGGAAGGCGACGGCGAAGCCGGCCGCCTTCGACGCCGAAGAGAGGAAGCCGCTGATGGGTGCGGGCGCGCCCTCGTAGGCCTCCGGCGCCCAGAAGTGGAACGGCACCGACGCCGTCTTGAACGCGAACCCGCCGGCTATCATCAGCACGCCGACGCCGGCGACGCCGACGAGTTCGGTCTCCCCGAGCGCCTCGGCCACGTCGCTGAACAGCAGCGACCCCGTGACGGCGTAGACGAGCGAGATGCCGAACACGAAGATGGCCGAGGAGAGCGCGCCGATGAGGAAGTACTTGAGCCCCGCCTCGACGCTCCCCTTGTTCTTCTTGAGGAACGCGACGAGCGCGTAGGAGGGGAGCGAGGCGAGTTCGAGCGCGACGAACGCCGACGCGAGACTGTTGGCGGACGCCATGAGCGTCATCCCCGTCGCCGCCAGCATCGTCAGCGCGTAGAACTCGCCCTGGTACTCCTTGCCCGCGAGGTAGTCGTAGCTCGCGATGGCGACCATCGCCGCCACGGAGGCGAAGATGGCCGAGAAGAACAGGTACATGCCGTCCACGACGAGCGCCTCGCCGTAGAGGACGATCTCGCCGCCGGTGCCGGACTGGCCGGTGCCGGCCGCGAGGTACCAGCCGCTGAACGCGAGCGAGACGAACGACCCGACGGCCGTCGTGCCCGCGAGCAGGGCGTTGTTCTTCGTCTCCGGCGAGATGCTGTCGACGAGCAACAGCGCCAGCGCGGTGAGCGCAAGCGCGAGCGTCGGCGCGAGCGCCGTCCACTCGGGCAGGGCGCCACCGCTCTGGAGCAGCGTCGCGGTGACCGATGGGAGCGACATCAGGCACCACCCCCGGTCTCGAGGACCGGCTCAACGGCGTCCAGAATCATCCCCCAGAACAGCTCGGGGGCGACACCCAGCGCGATGACCAGAAGCAGGAGCACCGCGATGGGGAGCTTGTCGTGCAGCGGCGCCGGCCCGACGGTGTAGTCGGTCTCCAGCCGGAACGGGCCGAACAGCGTGCGCTGCATCGCAAACAGCAGGTAGCCGGCGACGACGACGATGCCGAACATCGCGAGCGCCGTGAACAGCGGCGCGAACGGCAGGGTCTGCGAGCCGAAGGAGCCGACGAAGATGAAGAACTCCGCGGCGAAGCCGGCCATCAGCGGCAGTCCCATGTAGCCGAACGCGGCCGCGACGAGGATGCCCACCGTGACGGGCATCCGGTCTGCGAGCCCGGACATGTCGCCGACCATCCGCGTGTGCGTCGTGTTGTAGATGACGCCGACCGTCATGAACATCAGCCCCGAGATGAGGCCGTGTGCGACCATCTGGAACGTCGCGCCGCCGACCCCGTAGAGGGTGTAGGCGACGAGACCCAGGATGACGTACCCCATCGACGAGACGGAGGAGTACGCGACGATGCGCTTCAGGTCCTGCTGGGCCAGCGCGAGGAACGCGCCGTAGATGACCGAGACGACCGCGAACACCGCGATGATTATCGCGTACTGCGCTGCGACGTCCGGCAGCATCGTGAAGTTGAACCGCAGCAGGGCGTACGTCCCCATCTTCAGGAGGACGCCCGCCAGCATCACCGACACCGGCGTCGGCGCCTCGACGTGGGCGTCCGGCAGCCACGTGTGGAACGGGGCGATTGGCACCTTCACGCCGAAGCCGACGAACATCGCGGCGAAGGCGACCGTCTTGATGGCGCCGGCGCCGAGGCCGAAGTACGACCCCACTTCGCCGGCGCGGGTCGCCTGCGCGATTTCGGGGAGGCCGAGCGAGGTGACCGAGTCCCCGAGCGCGAACACGAGCGCCATGAAGCCGATGAACATCGCCAGCGACGCGACGTTCGTGTACACGAAGAACTTGATTGCTGCGTACTTCCGGCGCGGGCCGCCCCAGACGCCGATGAGGAAGTACATCGGGACGAGCACGGCCTCCCAGAAGACGAACCACGCGAAGAAGTCGAGCGCGGAGAACACGCCGAGGAGGCTCGCCTCCATGAACAGCATCAGGCCGTAGAACTGCGAGGCCCGCGTGTCGATGGGCGTCCACGCGCTGACGATAGCCAGCGACGTGAGCACCGTCGTCAGCACGAACAGCGGCAGGCTGATGCCGTCCAGGCCGACGTGCCAGGCGATCTCGTACCCGCCGAGGGAAATCCACGGCATGTTCGTCTCGAACGCGACCTGGCTGCCCTGCAGCAGGGCGTTGCCGGACGCGTCGAACAGTGACCACATGTAGAGGCTCCCGACGACGGGAACCAGACTGAGCGCGAACGCCAGTTTCCCCGACACCCGGTCGGGTGCGAAGAACGTTGCCAGCGCCGCGACGAGCGTGAAGGCGATGAGAATCTCGATTATCACAGGAACCACCCTCCGTAGAGGCCGAGCGCGACCATCAGCACGACCACGCCCAGCGTCAGCAGCGCCGCGTAGTTGCTCACGACGCCCGTCTGGACCCGCTTGACGCGACTACCCGAGAACAGGCTGACCGAGGAGACGCCGTTGACGACGCCGTCAACGACGCCCTGGTCGAACTTGTCGCTCCCGCGGGCGATGCCGAGACCGCCCGTCTCCGCGAGCCACACCTGGAACTCGTCCTGGTAGTAGTTGTGGTACCAGAGGTCCTTCACGGCGCCGAGCTTCGCGGTGTGCTCCTCGGGGCTCGGGTCGTTGTAGAGCATCCACGCGAGGCCGACCCCCGCGAGGGCCATCCCCAGCGAGACGGCCGCCGAGATGAGGACGCTGAAGTCGGCGGCCGTGTAGCCGGCCACGTCGTGCAGCAGCGTCGAGTAGTGCTCGCCGTTGAGCGTCTCCGGCCCGTGGTAGAGCCAGTCGTGCAGGAAGTCGACGTTCGCACCGGTCAGTTTCTCGACCGGCACGAGGTTGGCGAAGCCGGCCGTCGCCGCCAGAACGCCGAGCACGACGAGCGGCCCCTTCACGTTCCAGCGCACGCCGTGGGGGTTGCGCGCCGTCTCCGAGCGGGGCTCACCGTGGAAGGTCAGGAGGACCATCCGGAAGGTGTAGAACCCGGTGAAGAAGACGGCGAGCAGGCCCATGGCGTAGGCGGCGAGGAGCAGGGGACTGCCCCCCAGTCCGTGGACGAGCGTCTCGTACAGCACCTCGTCCTTCGACCAGAAGCCGGCGAAGGGGAAGATGCCCGCGAGCGCGAGCGACCCCGAGAGGAACGTGTAGTAGGTGACGGGCATCCGCTCTTTCAGCCCGCCCATGTCCCACATGTTCTCGTTGTGGTGCATGGCGATGATGACCGACCCGGCGCCGAGGAACAGCAGCGCCTTGAAGAACGCGTGGGTCATCAGGTGGAAGGTCGCCGCGACGTACCCGCCGCCGCCCAGCGCGAGCATCATGTACCCGTACTGGGAGATGGTGGAGTACGCGAGCACCTGCTTGATTTCGCGCTTGACGACGCCCATCGTCGCCGCGAACAGGGCGGTGAACCCGCCGATGAACGCGATGATGGCGAGGGTCGTCGGGATGAGCGCGTAGAAGCCGTACATCCGGGCGACGAGGAACACGCCGGCCGCGACCATCGTCGCCGCGTGGATGAGCGCCGAGACGGGCGTCGGACCCTCCATGGCGTCGGGGAGCCAGGTGTGCAGTGGGAACTGCGCGGACTTCCCGACGACGCCGCCCAGCACGAGCAGGCCGACGATGTTGAACCACGTCGCCGCGTCGAAGCCGAACGTGTTGATGCCCTCGGCACTCCCGGTGAGCGCCTCTTCGGCGAGGACGGGGAACGCTTCCATCCCGCCGATGGGCGAGAACTGCGAGGTGCCGAACGTGGCGAACACGGCGACCACGCCGATGAGGAAGAAGTAGTCCCCGAAGCGAGTGACGAGGAACGCCTTCTTCGCGGCGCTCGGCGGGCCGGGCTCGCGGAACCAGAAGCCGATGAGGAGCCACGAGCAGAGTCCGACCAGTTCGAAGAACATGAACGCCATGAGGAGGTTGTCCGCGACGACGAAGCCGAGCATCGACGCCGAGAACAGTCCGAGACCGGCGTAGTACCGCGGGAGGCCGGTCTCGTCCTCGTCGTTCATGTAGCCGAGGCTGAACACGTGGACCAGCAGCGAGACGAGCGTCACGATGACGAGCATCATCGCCGACAGCTGGTCGACGAGCACCCCGAAGGTGAGGGTGAACGTCCCCTCACCGGGGCCGGACGCCCACGTGTAGAGCGTCTGGTCGTACGCCCCCTGTGCCTCGACGGTGACGAACATCCAAATCGAGAGCAGCAGCGCGCCGGCCATCGCGACGATGCCCGGGAGCGCGCCGCCCTTCGGGAGGACGTTCTTCCCGCGCGCGAAGATGGCCGTGCCGATGGCCACGAGGAACGACAGGAAGGGAAGCAGGACGATGACGGGTGCGTAGTCGAATGCTGCCATAAGTTACCACCTCATCGTCGTCGCCGACGTGACGTCGGTGTCTCTGAAGTTGCGATACAGGACGAGGATGATGCCGATGCCGATGGCGACCTCCGCGGCCGCGATAGCCATCGTGAACAGGCCGAACGTCTGGCCCGTGACGTTCCCCCACTGCAGGGAGAACGCCACGAAGTTGATGTTGGCTGCGTTGAGCATCAGCTCGACGGACATCAGGAACATCAGCGCGTTGCTCCGGGTGAGCACGCCGAACACGCCGATGCAGAACACCGCGGCGGCGAGCAGGAGGTACCACTGTGCCGGCACCATTACTGCTCGCCCTCCTCGGTCTCCGTCTCCTTACGCGTGCGCCCGCCGTCCGTGACGAGGGCCGTGAGACTGCGCCCGTCGGCCTCGCGGCGCGCGAGTAGAATCGCGCCCGCGAGCGCCCCCACGAGCACGAGCCCCATGACTTCGAGGGCGACGACCATCCCTTCGCCGGGGACGGTGTTCTCCATGCCCGTGATGTTGAACATCGAGTAGCCGATGCTGCCGACGACGTTGGTTCCGTCGGGGAACCCGGCGGGCTCGGGGAACGACGCGCCGAGGAACACGATCGCCAGTACGACGAACAGTGCGACCGCGGCGAGCCCCTGGACGAGGTTGCCGCCCGTGTTGAGCGACGGTTTGTCTGTCATACGCTCTCTACCTCCGGTCCGTCCCGGCGCGTGAGCATCACGGCGAACGTGATGAGGATGAGTACCCCGCCCACGTAGACGAGGATCTGCATCGCTGCGAGGAACTCCGCCTGCAGCATCACGTAGTGCACCGCGACCGTCAGCAGGGCCCCGCCCATGAGAAGTGCGGCGTGCCACACGTCCTCGACGAGGACCATGCCGGCGCTGAACCCTATGGTGGTGAGGGCGAACAGCGCGAACGCGATTATCTCCACGACTGTAGCCATTGTGTGTGTCTCCTATCGATATCCCTTTGAAGATTACTGAACCGACCCGAGCCGCGCCCCCGAAGGACGCACCCGCCGGTCCCGAGAGTTACTGGTAGTCGACCTCCCCTTCACCCTCGCCGATCCACGCGCCACGGTCGGGGTTCCGGGAGTTGAGCGGGTCGATGTCCTTGTACCACGGTACGTTCTTGAGCTGCTCCTTGTTGTAGACGAACTCGTCTTTCGTGTCCGCGGTGAACTCGAAGTTCTGCGTGAGCAGGATGGCGTCTACGGGGCAGACCTCCTCACAGAGTCGGCAGTAGATACACTGGCCGATGTGGAGGTTGTACTGTTCGCCGTTGCGCGAGCTGTCCGTGACGATCTGGATGGTGTCGTTCGGACAGACGTTCTCACACTGGCGACACCAGATGCAGCGCTCCTGGCTGAACTTGTGGACCCCGCGGAACCGGGGGCTCACCTCGGGTGCGACGTCCGGGTACTCGACCGTGAACGTCTCGCCGTCGAGCGCGTGCTTCAGCGTCGTCGCCATGCCTTTCAAAATTCCGATCATTAGATGATCACTCCCACGATGATGGCCGTGAGCACCAGGTTGGCGAAGGCGAGTTCGAGCATCCCCTTCCAACCGATTTCGATGAGCTGGTCGATGCGGACGCGGGGCACCGCCGACCGGCACCACTGGGTGAACAGGAAGAACGCCCAGATTTTGATGACGAACCAGACGAACCCGGGGATGAACCCGAGCGCCGGGACCGGCGGGGCGGCCCCGCCGAGGAACAGCACGGCCATCAGCGCGCCGCCCAGGAAGATGTGGATGAACTCCCCGAGGTAGAACAGCACGAAGTACACCGAGCTGTACTCGGTCTGGTACCCGGCGACGATTTCGGTCGGCGCCTCCGGAATGTCGAAGGGGTTCCGGCCGATTTCGGCCATGTTCGCCACGAGGAAGAGGACGAACGCGAACGGGTTGACGAACGCGAACCACGAGGGGATCGTCAGCGCGCCGGCCTCGATCAGCGGCTGGCTCTGCACGGCGACGATCTCGCTCATCCGCAGCGTCCCGGTGAAGATGACGACCGACGCGGCCGTCACCACGAGCGGAATCTCGTAGGCGAGGTTCTGCGCGATGGAGCGCAGCCCGCCGAGCATCGAGTACTTGTTGTTCGAGGCGTAGCCGGCCATCACGAGGCCGAGCGAGGCGATGGAGGCCGCCGCGAAGGCGAACACCAGCCCCGTCTCGGGGTCGGCCAACTGGATGCCGCTTCCCATCGGGATGACCGCGAACCCGAGCAGCGCCGAGAACGGCAGGATGATGGGCGCCAGGTCCCACGCCGGGCGGTCAGCGCCCTCGGGGACGATGAGCTCCTTCGACAGGAGCCGGACGGCGTCGGCCACGATGATGAGCAGGCCGAACGGTCCGATACGGTTGACGGCGATGCGGTCCGTGAACGCGGCGGTAATCTTCCGCTTCGCCCACGGGCCGGCGACGGCCGTCATCGTGAGCATCACGTTGGCAATGAGGAACGCACCCAGCAGCGCGGCGACCGCGTCACCCCAGATGCCGAAGCCGTCGAGGCCCAGGAGGCCGGAGATGAGGTCCGGGAGCGGCGTCTCGGAGGTCGGCCCGGCGGCGGTCGCGTTGGTCGCGTTGCCGGCCGTGGCGTTGGTCGCGTTGCCGGCCGTGGCGTTGGTCGCGTTGCCGGCCGTGGCGTTGGTCGCGTTGCCGGCCGTGGCGTTCGTGGCGTTCCCCGTGGCGTTACCGCTGCCGTTCTGCTGGAGGAGTACCGAGGCGAGGTCGACCCCGCTCATCGATCGACGCTCCCCAGCACGATGTCGAGGCTACCGAGGGCCGCGACGAGGTCGGGGATGTACTCCCCGTTGGACATCGGCGCCAACGTGTGCAGGTTGTTGAAACAGCCGGCGCGAATCTTGAAGCGGGCCGGCGTGTCGGTGCCGTCCGAACGGATGTACACGCCCATCTCCCCCTTCGCGGCCTCGACGGCCTTGTACGTCTCCGTGTCGTCGTCGGGACGGATGGTCCGCGGCACGTTGCTCTGGATGGTGCGCTCCTCCTCGGGCCAGTCCTCGAGGAGGTCGATGCACTGCCGGATGATCTTCGCGGACTCCTCGACCTCGCGCAGGCGCACGAGCAGGCGCGAGTAGTTGTCACAGCCGTCCTCGACGGCCACGTCCCAGTCCAGCTCGTCGTAGTAGCCGTACGGGTCGTCCCGACGGAGGTCCATGTCGATGCCGGAAGCCCGGGCGACCGGCCCGGTCGCCCCGTACTGCTTCGCGGTCTCCTTCGGGAGCATCCCCTTGCCGACGGTGCGGAGCTGGAGAATCTCGTTCTGCGAGATGAGGTCGTGGTACTCCTCCAGCGCGCTCGGGAGCTCGTCGAGGAAGTCGCGCACCTTCTCGAACCACTCCTCGCGGGGTTCGGGGAGGTCCCAGACGACCCCGCCGAGCCGGAAGTAGTAGAACATCATCCGCTGCCCGGTGAGGTCCTCGAGAATGTTCTGTACCTTCTCGCGGTCCCGAATCGCGTACATGAAGATGGCGGTGAAGTCGCCGTACACGTCGAGCGCGAACGTCCCCACCGCGAGGAAGTGCCCGAGCATCCGGCCGAACTCCGTCGCCATCGTCCGCAGAACCTGTGCGTACTCCGGCACCTCGAGGTCCGCGAGGTCCTCGATGGCGCGGGCGACCGCCCACTCGTTGGGCATGTTCGCCGTGTAGTCCCACCGGTCGGAGTAGGGGATGATCTGGTAGCGGTAGGTGCCCTGCTGGGCCATCTGCTCCTCACAGCGGTGGAGGTAGCCGATGTCGGGTTCGACGTCGACGACTTGCTCCCCGTCGAGGATGGTCTTCAGGTGGAGCACGCCGTGGGTCGCCGGATGGTGCGGCCCGATGTTGAGGTACATCGTATCCGAGTCCGCCGCGTCGTCGACGGCGCCCGACTCGACCGTGTTCGAGTGTGCGTTGGCACCCGTCCCGGACGCCCGCTGGTCCTCCTCGAGCGGGTTCGCGTGCTCGCGAAGGGTGACGATCTGCGGGCGGTCCTGGTCGTAGTCGAGCGACAGCGGGTGGCCCTGCCACGTCTCCGGCAGCAGGATGCGCCGCAGGTCCGGATGCCCCTCGTAGTCGATGCCGACGAGGTCGTACGCCTCGCGCTCGTGCCAGTCGGCCGTCTTGTAGACGGGTTCGGCCGTCTGGGACACCGGGTTCTGTTTCGAGGTGGGGACCACGACGCTGACCTCGTCCATCGGGTTGTCGTACCGCTTCAGGTGGTAGATGGACTCGTAGCGGTCCTCGTACTCCTGTGCGGTCACACAGGAGAGGAAGTCGTAGCCCGCCTGGTCGCGCAGGTCGAACAGCACGTCCTGCACCTCGTCCGGGCGGATGACGAACGCCGGCGCGTTCTTGTGGTCGTCACGCGAGAGCGCGCGCTCGCCGAGCAGGTCGGCGAGTTCGTCCTCGCGGGAACGACCCTCCAGTGCACCCTGTTGTTCCTTCTCCGGGTCTTCGAGGCTCATGGCGAATCAGCCCAGTTGTACCGCATGACGAGGTCGTCCTCGTTGATCTCCTCCGAGAGCTTGTCGACCACCTCGTCGCGCGGGAGGTCGCCGAACTGCTCCAGTTCGTACGGCTTCACGACGACGGGGCTCGACTCGCCGTTGGCGATGCGCTCCTGAAGCTTGGCGATGCCGTAGACGAGCGCCTCGGGGCGGGGCGGGCAGCCGGGGATGTGGATGTCCACCGGGATGACCTCCTCCGCACCCTTGATGACGTTGTACCCCTCCTGGAACGGCCCGCCGGAGATGGTACACGAGCCCATGCCGACGACGAACTTCGGCTCGGGCATCTGGTCGTACACCCGCTTCATCCGCGGGGCGAACTTCGAGACGATGGTCCCCGGGACGATGATGACGTCGGCCTGTCGCGGCGACGCGCGCGGCACCCCGGCGCCGAAGCGGTCGAGGTCGTGTTTCACCGCGTACGTGTGCATCATCTCGATGCTGCAGCAGGCGATGCCGAACTGCAGCATGAACATCGACGACCCCCGCACCCAGTTCATGAACTTGTCGAACTTCGTGAGGATGAACGGAGAGGAGCCGAACGCTTCGCGAAGCTTCGAGTTGAAGCGGTTGTCCTGCCCCGTAATGCGGGAATCGCGGGTCTCGGTCTGTACTCGTGTGGTGTCTGCGACGAACGTATCTTTGTCGCTGCTCATGATTCTCCCTCTACTTTCCGGCTGGTCGCGCGCGGGCTCTTGACCCACTCGACCGCGCCGTTACGCCACGCCCAGACGAGAGGCATAGTCAAGATCCCGATGAAGAGAAGCATCGGGAAGAGAACTTTCCCGAGCCCGACGCCGCTCTCCAGTGCGGACCGGTAGATGACGGTCCACGGGAAGATGAGGACGGTCTCGATGTCGAAGATGACGAACAACAGCGCAACCATGTAGTACTGGATGTTGAACCGGATGCGCGTCGTCCCCGTCGGAATCTCACCGCTCTCGTAGATGGCGCTCTTTCCTTGTTCGGGTACGCTCGGACGTAGGATGGCCGACACCGCCATCATCCCTAACGGGATGCCGACCCCCATCACCGCCAGAGCCCCGATGGCTATCCATGGATTCATAACCGTAAGTCTCCGTAACGTCCGCCGGTTAGAAGCGCTCCCCTATAAACGTTGATTGTTTCTCGCCCCGCCGAATTCGGATGTTTGAGGGCTTCTCGTGGCCGTTTTCGGGAGGGGTCGGAAAGGAAACCAGTGCTTTATCCTGTTCGGCCGCAGACAGCCGTCTCGACACCGATTTCGGTGACGACAGCGACCCCTGTCGTCATCGGGGCGCCTTGATATGACAGGGCCGACCCGCGACGGCACCGCTCGCTACTCGCGGTCGGCTCGGAACCCCTCGACACCGCGGTCGTGGAGGGCCGCCGAGACTTCGGCCACGTCGCCTCGGAGGTCGTCGTGGGACGCGACGAGTCGCTCGCGGAGGACGTCGTGTTCTCGCGCGAGTACCTGCACCGCCGACAGCGCGGCGTTGAACGACTTGCCGGCGTCGACGGCGACGATGGGCGCCCCGGTCGGCATCCCGATGACCGAGTCGACGGATTTCTCCTGGACCGGGACGCCGATGACGGGCAGCGGGTACGCGAGCGAGGCGGTCATGTTCGGGAGGTCCGCGGACTTCCCGCCCGCGCCGGCGACGAGTACGTCGAGCCCGCGGTCCGCAGCGGTCTCCGCGTACGCGTACATGAGGTCGGGCGTTCGGTGGGCGGAGACGACGTACGTCTCGTAGGTGAACCGCTCCTCGGGCGGGTCCTCGAAGTCGGTCTGTTCGGCGAACCCCAGTTCGTCGAGCGCCTCGTGGGCGCCGCTCATCGCGTCGAGGTCCGAGTCAGAACCCATGATGATTCCCACGTCGGGGGTCGTCTCGGGGTCGCGGTGCTGGTCGGCTTCCGATTCGAGTCTGTCGATGAGGTCGGTGACGGTGGTCATGATTTGTGGGTTCTAGAAGGGCTGGCGACGGCGGTACGGTGATTCCCTACGGAAGCCCCACCCGATGTGGGTCGGCGGCGCGGCCGTCGCTCCGGCGGATTCTCGATGGGGGTCCGTCTCGCCGGCTGGTTCGACGCGCATCAGTCGGTCCGGAACGTCATCCGGTCGCGAACCTCCCGCGCCCGAGCGAGCAGGTCGTCGCGGGCGCTCTCGTCCTCCGGGTCGGCGTCGGCCGTCGCCGTGATGTGGCCCATCTTCCGGAGCGGGCGGGCCTCGCGCTTGCCGTACCAGTGGAGGCTGACGTTCTCGGCGGCGAGCGCGGCGTCGACACCCCGGAGTTCCGCCGTTGTGGGCTCCTCCACGTCGCCGAGGATGTTCGCCGAGACCGTCGGGGCACGCAGGGCGGTCGACCCGAGCGGCCAGCCGAGCACCGCGCGGACGTGCTGTTCGAACTGGGAGGTTCGGGCGCCCTCGATGGTCCAGTGCCCGGAGTTGTGCGGGCGCGGGGCGATTTCGTTGACCAGAATCTCGCCGTCGCTGTCTCGCGGGCCTCGCCCGCTCGACGTTCCCGAGCCGCGTTGTGGCTCGCACTCGAACAGTTCGATGCCGAACACCCCCCGACCGTCGAGCACGGCGAGCACGTCCTCGGCGACTTCGTGGGCGCGCTCTGCGACCGCGTCGCTCGTCCGGGCGGGGGCCACGGTCTCGCGCAGAATCTCCGCCTCGTGCACGTTCTCCCCGAGCGGGAACTGTCGGGTCCCGTTCTCGCCGCGGACGCCGACCACCGACACCTCGCGTTCGAAGTCGATCAGTTCCTCGGCGACCGCGGGGGCGTTTCCGATGTCGGCGAGCGCGGCCTCCGGGTCGTCGCCGGGCTCGACCGGAACGTTCCCCCGACCGTCGTAGCCGCCGGTGCGGGCCTTGAGCATGACGCCGCCGGACGGCGCGAACGCCTCGAGCGCCTCCCGGAGGTCGTCGGCGTCGTCGACGCGGCGGTAGCGGGGGACGGGCACGCCCGCCTCGTCGAGCGTCTGTTTCTCGAGGAGCTTGTCGCCGGTCGTCCGGAGCGCCTCGGGAGAGGGGTGGACCGGGACGTCGTACTCCTCGCGCACGCTCGCGAGCAGGTCGGGGTCCGCGAGCTCGATTTCGAACGTCAGGGCGTCGACGCGCTCGGCCAGCGACCGGACGGCGTCCGCGTCGTCGAACGCCCCGGCGACGGCGTCGGCGACCCGTCCCGCCGGCGGCTCCGGCGTCGGGTCCAGCACGACCACGTCGACTCCGAGCGGCGACGCCGCCTCGGCGAGCATCCGCCCGAGCTGGCCGCCGCCGACCACGCCGAGGGTCGGACCGGGTACGGATATCGTCACGCGCGACGGTACCGGACGAACCTGCATAAGAGTTGCCGTCGGCGACCACTCGATATGCACGTCAATGCATACACTGCAGCCTGAAGCAGCGACGGCTCTGACGGAACCGAACCGGTTCCGAGTGGACTCCGGACCGGCCCCGACCAGAACCGACACCGACTCCGGCTCCGAATCGGCTTCGGGCCGGCTCCGAACCAACTCCGAATCGGCTTCGGGCCGGCTCCGAACCAACTCCGAATCGACTTCGGACCGACTCCGACCGACTTCGGACCGACTACGCCGACGCCGCCCGCCGCGCCGCGACCGCCGAGGGCCGAACGACGTCGGCCGCTCCGGGAGCGGTAGCCACACTCCCGGGAGCGCCGATTACACCCCCGGAGATGGACTGGCGGCCGTCGTCGGGAGCGTCGCGGTCGGTCCGCGTCGACGCCCGCAACGCGGACCGGTCGACGAAGATTACGACGTGCTCCCCCCAGAGCTTGAACCGGTGTTCACGCTTCTCGTACCCCGGGAGGTGCGGTTCGATATCCGACGCGTTCCACCGGTAGGCGACCACGACCGGCGGGGCGTCGTCGAGCACCGCCGCGGTCGAGGCGTTCGGGTGCGAACTCGTCACGTTCGCGCCGTAGGATTCGAAGTACCACGGGATCGGGAGCCGGCTGTGCCAGGCGGGACCGCCGGGTGGCATCCGCTGGAGGCTGGATTCGTCTTTCACGTAGAACAGCGCGTCACTCATGTCGGACCGGTCGCAGGCTCCACCCGCGGGGTTGCAGGTGCCGAAGAACAGCACGTCCTCGCCCGGGTTGGTCCGGGAGACGCGCTCGACGTCCGCCAGCGTCTCCTTCAGGTCGTTCTCGGGCTGGGCCCACTGGAGTAGCTCCTTCTGGTCCTCGCTCGCGGCGTTCACGTAGGTCGCGTTGGCGCCGACGACCCCGACCATCGCGGCGAGAACGACGAGTGCGGCGATACCGGTGCCGACCGCGTCGTCGACGGAGAGCGAACGCCGGGCGACCCGGTAGACGTACCCGCCGCCGACGCCCGCCGGGATGGCGAAGGCGACGACGACGTGCACCGCGGCCCACGGCGCCTGGATGTCGGTCGCGATGGGGTAGCCGACGAGCGAGGCGACGCCCCAGTACATCGAGAACGCGACGAGGTCGCGCGGGCGGTCCTCGCCGTACCCGTCGGCGACGAACCCGATGAGCGCGAACACCAGCAGGACGCCGGAGCCGTACACGAGCGTCTCGACCAGGTCCTTCGCGTAGGGCGCGTAGTCGTGGCTCTGGTGGGTCCCGGACGCCCACGTCGAGTAGAACTTCTCCCACGAGCCGACGGTCGCCGTCTCGAACACCCCGGGCAACTGCGTGGGGTTCGCGAGCGCCGTCCACAGCTCCGGGCGCGGGGCGTAGAAGAAGACAGTGACCGCGAGGAACGCGAGCACGGCCCCGACGGAGTAGACGCCGACGAGGCCGACGCCCGTCCACAGGTCGCCGGCCCACGCCGACAGCCGGCGCCTCGTCCGCCGGAGTTCGCCCGCGAGGACGGCCCTGACGTTCAGGAGCGGCTCCGTCTCGGATTCGGCCTCCCCACCCCAGTCCGCGTCCGCGCTCGGGCCGGCGTCCTCGCCTCCGTCCGGAACCGACGGCGGGGTCGATTCGGCAGCGTGGGTCGGGGACCGACGTGACTCCGACGCCGACCTCGCCTCGCGCGTGCGTCGGACGAGGTAGTGGTCGAAGAGGAGGACGCCCGCGCCGGCGAAACAGGCCAAGTAGAGCAGGCCGTTCTCCTTCGCCGCGAGGCCGGTCGCGAAGGCGGCGCCCGCCGGGACGAAGTAGGCGGGGTTGCGCCGGTCGATGCCGCGGACGACGAAGCCGAGCGCGAACACGGAGAACACGGCGACGATGACGTCGCTGCGCATGAACCGCGAGTAGTAGACGAGCAGGGGGTCGGCGGCGAGAAACAGCGAGAGCGCGACCGTCTCGGCATTTCTGAGCCGGTCACGGAAGAGGAGGGCGGCGAGGGGGAACAGCCCACCGACGACCGCGACGACGAGGCGGGCGCTGAAGTCGGTCGGCGGGAGGACCGTGAACACGTAGTCGTTGACGACCGGGAGGAAGGGTCCGTGGATGATGGGTCGGTAGAAGAACTCCCCGTTCTCGTGGTACCGGAGAATCCAGTAGCCGACCCGACCTTCGTCCCAGTGCATGACTCGCGCGCCGAGGCCGACGAGGCGGACGGCGAGGGCGAGTGCGGCCACCGCGAGCACCCCGAGTGCGGTCGCATCGAGGCCGCCGCGGGAGCCGACTCCGTCGGTTCGCATACCCGGTACCTCCGGACCGACGACTACAACTCTTGTGCTCTGCGTCGGCGAGAGCGGACGGGGATGCGCCTCCGACACCGTCGCGTCGCGCAGACCGCCGTAGCGGCCTCGGACGGCGCTTAGCCGGTGCATAGTAAACCCCGACGCGCCGGAACCGTCGGTGCATGCGAAGACGCCGCCTCCTCGGAGCCCTCGGCGCACTCGTCGGACTGGCCGGCTGTGGTGCCGGTACCGACGGTGGGTCGACGGTCCACACCGTCGGCCCGAACGCGACGAGCGACACCGACGAGGGCGCCGCCGACGCCGGCGCCGAAGGGACGACTGCGGACACGACCGCCACCGCGACCGGGACGGACGGGTCGAGTGGGACAGACGAGACGAGTGGGACGGGCGAATCGAGCGGGACGAACGGGACCGGCGGCGCGGGCACGGGTGACGGGTCGGCTTCCGACGGCGCCGCTGGTGCGAGCGGGAACGGAACGGGGAACGGAACGGGCGGAGGCGGACCCGACGAGAGCGGCGGCGGCCCCGGGAACGGCTCGGGGAGCGGTGCAGGCGGGGGCCCGAACGGCACCGGTGCCGGAGGCGGTACCCGGACCGGGGCGAACGGGACCGGCGCCGCCGACGGTGGTGGGACGAACAACGGGACGACGGGCGACCGGGCGCTCGGCAACGGGACGAGCGACGGAACAGTCGGCAACGGAACGGCCGGTAACGGAACTGGGGGCACCGCCGGAGGGAACGGGACCGGGGACCGGAGCGAAGACGACACCGGGAACGGCTCGAGCGGCGGCGCGTTCTAGTCGGCCGCGGTCGGGGACGGTGTGGGATTCGCCAACAGACATATGCCGACCCCCGCCGTACCGTAGGTTGCAACCTGAGACGTACGCTTCGTCTACGATGGAGCGGTCGTCGGGTTGCGGCATTCCGGCACTCGCCCCCCGGCGGGTGTTTTCGAGCGCGTCACACCCCTCAGATACGTATATATCGATGCCCTTCGTAGAGGACGCCGTCTGCTCAGTCACTGGGCAGACATCGGAATGCCGCAACCCTTCGCGGGGTTTTCCCGAGCGGGGCGGCTTCCGCGGAATGTAGGCAGTTACCGTCCGCCACGCGGGTGGTATCGCGCCTGCACTCTGTCACGGACTCCGAGCCCGTGCGAACGCACGTCTCGTACGCCTCGAGCGATGCGACTGGTCGGTGGATTACTGAGGACTCCCGGACGGTTTCCCGACGACCACCGGAACCGATTCCCACCCCGGCCCCGACTGACGGCACGATGAGTGACCACGACGAGCACGGCACCGGCGAGGACTCGACGGACGTGGACGCTGAAGCGCGCGACCAGGCCGGCGACCTCGAGTCGGTCGCGCTGCCCATCACGGTGTCTGTCGACGTCGCCGAGACCATCCTCGAAGAGCTCGAAGCCGGCCGGTCCGTCGAGGCGGAGCTGGACCCGGAGCTGATGCCGCAGCTCGCGGAGCGAATCCGGTGGCAACTGGCGCACGGCCGACGAATCACGGAGCTCGTGGCCGAGTACGACGACGAGCGCGAATCGGAGGAGTAGGTCGCGAGCGGGTCGGCCCCGGCGGACGGCGAGGGCGAGCCGACCACGCCGGGTCGGCGACCTGTCGCCGACCCGGCATCCGGATTACGGGTATGGAACCTTTCTTTTAGCGGGACCGTGAACCGACGCGCATGGTCGCACTCGGACTGGTGGTCGCGCGCTTCAACGCGTCGGTCACCGAAGAGATGGAAGCATCGGCTCGCGACGCCGCTCAGGACCGCGGCGCCGACGTGGTCGAGACGGTACACGTCCCGGGCGCGTACGACGCCCCGCTCGCCGCGGACCGCCTCGCCCGCCGCGACGACGTCGACGCCGTCGCCGTCGTCGGCGCCATCGTCACCGGCGATACGAACCACGACGAGGTCATCGGACAGGCCGCCGCCGACGCGCTCACGCGAGTGAGCCTCGACCGCGACAAACCGGTCACCTTCGGCGTGAGCGGTCCCGGTCAGAGCGGCGCTGAGGCCCGGGATCGCGTCGGGAAGGGCGCCGAAGCGGTGGACGCCGCCGCCGACCTCACGGAGGCCCTGCCATGAGCTTCGAGTTCGACTTCGCCGAGCGCGTCGAGCGCGTCGAGCCGAGCGCGACGCTCGCCATCAGCAACGCCGCGAACGAACTCCGGGCGCAGGGTGAGGACGTCGTCGACCTCTCGGTCGGCGCCCCCGACTTCCCCACCCCGGAGAACGTCACGCAGGCCGGCAAGGACGCCATGGACGCCGGCCACACCGGCTACACCTCCTCGAACGGCGTCCCCGAACTGAAGGAGGCCATCGCCGAGAAACTGCAGGGTGACGGCGTCGACGCCGCGCCCGGCGAGGTCATCGTCACGCCCGGCGCGAAGCAGGCGCTGTACGAGACGGTCCAGACCCTCGTCGACGACGGGGACGAGGTCGTCCTGTTCGATCCAGCGTGGGTCTCCTACGAGGCGATGGTCAAGCTCGCCGGCGGGTCGCTGAACCGCGTCGACACCGCGCCGTACGACTTCCAGCTCGAACCCGCCCTCGACGACTTCGCGGAGGCCGTCTCCGACGACACCGAACTCGTCGTCGTCAACTCCCCGTCGAACCCGACGGGCGCGGTGTACTCCGACGCGGCCCTCGAAGGCGTGGCCGACCTCGCCGTCGACCACGACTTCGCCGTCATCTCCGACGAGATATACGAGAAAATCACCTACGGCGTCGAGCCGACCAGCCTCGCGACGTTCGACGGGATGAGAGAGCGGACGGTGACCATCAACGGGTTCTCGAAGGCGTACTCGATGACGGGGTGGCGCCTCGGCTACCTCCACGCGCCGGAGGAGCTGATTTCGCAGGCCGGTAAGCTCCACTCGCACTCGGTGTCGTGTGCGACGAACTTCGTCCAGCGCGCGGGCATCGAGGCGCTCCGCAACACCGACGACGCCGTCGAGGAGATGGTCGGCGCCTTCGAGGAGCGCCGGGACCTGCTCGTCGACCGTTTCGGCGACCTCGGCGTCGACGTGGCCGTCCCCGACGGCGCGTTCTACATGATGCTCCCGGTCGACGAGGACGACTCGGCGTGGTGTGAGGAGGTCATCGAGGAGGCCCACGTCGCCACGGTTCCGGGGAGCGCGTTCGGCTCTCCCGGCTACGCGCGCATCTCCTACGCCGCGAGCACCGAACGGCTGAACGAGGCCGTCGACCGCCTCGACGCGGGCGGCTTCTTCTGAGCCGGTAGCTCCCCGTTTTCGACGTCAGCGACCGACCGAGCCGTCGCCGCCGTCGTCGCTCTCGACGGTGGTGTCGCTACCATCGGCACCGACGTCGGCCGTCCGGTCGCCGCCGAGGTCGGTCGTCCGGTCGCTGCCGAGACCGCTACCGTCTCGCCGCCCGACACGGGAGGCGAGCCCGTCGGCCCGCTCGCGCACGCCCCAGGACTCCGAGCCGAGGTCGTCGCGACCCCAGTAGCGGTAGCAGGCGTAGACGAGCAGCGGGATGCCGACGAACTGCGTGACCAGCGGAATCGGGACGAAGAGGACGAGCACGCCGAGCGCTCCGACGGCGAACGTCAGCTTGTCGGGTCGGTGTATCACGTCGACATCGAGACGGGCCGAACGGGTAAACGACGTGGCGGAGTTCGAAACGCGGGGGTCGGGGAGCCGAGAGTAGCGGGCCGACCGACTCAGCCCAGCGCCTGTACGACCCACAGCGCGACCATCCCGACGCCGATGGTCGCGAGCACGTTCTCCGTGCGCCACGCGACCAGCGCCGCGACCGCGCCGGCGACGAGCTTCGGCGTCTCGAAGTCGAGTCCGAGGCCGAGGCGGGACACCGCCACCGGCGCCGAGGCCGGGTCGGCCGACAGAGCGAGAAACGCGGGGGCGACGAGCGCCGCGAGCACCGCGGCGGGGACGAACCTGAGGAGGCCGACGACGCGGTCGGGCACCTCGTCGACCCGGCCGAACAGGAGGACGAACGACAGCCGGAGGGCGAACGTCCCGAGGCCGGCGGCGAGGACGACGAGCCAGATTTCGCCTGCGGTGTAGGAGGTGCTCACCGGCTCTCACCGCCGTTCGTGTGCTCGGCGGCGCCGCCGTCCGTTTCGGGCCGGTCCTCGACGGCCGACCCGCCCTCGACCGTGGGGAACGTCCCCCGCCGGAGTTCGAGGGCCGCCCCGGCGACGACGCCGACCAGCGCGCCGGCGACGAGCCCGAAGTTGAACGGGAGCGGCGCGGCGACGACCCCCACGAGCGCGCCGACGACGGCGGCGACGGCGGTCGCTCGGTCGTCGAGCGCGTGAAAGAGGAGCGCCATGAACGTCAGCGGCACCGCGAACTCGAGCGAGAGCCCGTCGGGGACGCGGGCGCCGAGGAGGGCGCCGAGGACGGTCGTGACCTGCCAGACGACCCAGAGGGTCGCCGCGGCGCCGAAGTAGTACCACCAGCGACTCCGGGTCTCGGGGGTCGTCTCGCCGTACTCGGTGACGGAGAGCGCGTACGCATGGTCGGTGAGGACGTACGCCGCGAGCCACTTCGCCCCCGCCGAGAAACGACGGAAGTGCGGGGCGATGGAGGCGCTGTACATCACCAGCCGGAGGTTGATGACGAGCGCCGTCGCGACCGCGACGACGACGGGCGCGTCCCGTGAGACGAGGTCGATGGCGGCGAGTTGGGAGGCGCCGGCGAAGACGACGACCGACATGGCGACCGTCTGTACGACGGAGAGTCCGGCGTTCACCCCGGCCGCGCCGGCGACGAGCCCGAACGGAGCGATTCCGAGGAGGATGGGGGCGACCGCCCGCGCGCCGGCGAGAAAATCGTCGCGGCCGTCGCTCACCGGCTCCTCCCCGGTGCTCTCTCGCGGCTCCGCCTTCCGCACGTGACCCGTCGTCTGAACACGGCGGTTGTTGGTCGACGCCCGCCATGAACGCCTCGGAGTCGGCTGGACTCGCCACGTCGCTCCCGAGCCACCCCATGAGATATTTACTCGCACAGGCGTAGCACCGCCGGGCTTTTTGAATCGGTGCGCGTACCGCCCGACATGAGAAACGCGAAAATCGTCTGTACGCTCGGGCCCGCCTCGGACGACCGGGGGACGATTCGGGACCTCGTCGACGCCGGCATGTCGGTGGCGCGGCTCAACGCCAGCCACGGGACGCCGGAGCACCGCGCCGAAGTCATCGACCGCATCCGCACCGTCGACGCGGCGACGGAGCCGCCGGTCGCCGCCATGGTCGACCTGCAGGGACCGGAGGTCAGGACCGCACCGCTCGACGAGCCCATCCACCTCGACACCGGCTCCGAGGTGCGCTTCGTCGAGGGCGACGACGCCACCTCCGAGGAGGTCGGCCTCTCGTACTCCATCTCAGCGGCCGAACGGGGCGACCGCATCCTGCTCGACGACGGCCGCATCGAGGCGACCGTCGAGCGCGTCGACGGCGAGACCGTAATCGGTACCGTCGTCTCCGGCGGCGACCTGGGCGGCCGGAAGGGCGTGAACCTCCCGGGCGTCGCGCTCGACATCGACCTCATCACGGAGAAAGACTGGAAGGAACTGGAGGTCGCCGTCGAGAAGGAGGCCGACTTCGTCGCCGCCTCGTTCGTCCGGAGCGCCGAGGACGTGTACGCCATCAGCGACGCGCTCGACGAGCTCGGCGACGGCGGGGTCGACATCCCCATCGTCGCGAAAATCGAGCGCGCCGGCGCCGTCGACAACCTCGACGGCATCGTCGACGCCGCCTACGGCGTGATGGTCGCCCGCGGCGACCTCGGCGTCGAGTGCCCGCTGGAGGACGTGCCGATGATTCAGAAGCGCATCATCCGCAAGTGCGTCGAGACGGGAACGCCCGTCATCACGGCCACGGAGATGCTGGACTCGATGGTCCACGCCCGCCGACCCACCCGCGCGGAGGCCTCAGACGTGGCGAACGCCGTCCTCGACGGCACCGACGCGGTGATGCTCTCCGGCGAGACGGCGGTGGGCGACCACCCCGTCCGCGTCGTCGAGACGATGGACCGCATCGTCCGACAGGTCGAGGACAGCGAGGAGTACTACGAGTCCCGCGAACAGCGCGTCCCGACCGCCGGCGAGGACTCGCGAACGGAAGCGCTCGCGCGTTCCGCCCGCTATCTCGCCCGCGACATCGGGGCGTCGGCGGTCGTCGCCGCCTCCGAGTCCGGCTACACGGCCAGGCGGACCGCGCAGTTCCGTCCGCCGGTGCCGGTCGTGGCGACGACGCCGAACGACCGCGTGCGGCGTCAGCTCACCCTCTCGTGGGGCGTCGCGCCGCGGTACGCCGAGTACGCCGAGGGCGTCGACTCCATCATCGAGGGCGCCGTCGACGCCGCGATGGACGGCGGCGTCGCCGAGAGCGGCGACACGGTCGTCGTGCTCTCGGGGATGATGACCGAACTGGAGGGGACGAACTCGACGAACATGCTGAAGGTCCACGTCGCCGCCGAGTCCATCGCCCACGGGCGGAAGATCGTCGGCGGCCGCGTCGCCGGCCCCGTCTTCCGCTCGACCGACGGCGACCTCTCTGCCGCCCCGAAGGGCGCGCTGCTCGTCCTCCCCGCGGAGTTCGACGGGGAGTTCGACGGCGACGCCCGGAAACTCGGCGGCATCGTCGACGCCCGCGCCGGCATGACGGGCTACCCGGCGCTCGTCGCCCGCGAACTCGACATCCCGATGGTGAGCGGCGCCCCGCTCCCCGACGAACTGCGCGACGGCGAGACCGTCACCCTCGACGCCGAACGCGGCGTCGTCTACGAGGGCGACGTGCTGACGCCGGGCCGGGGCCGGTAGTCGTCGCCGCCGACCACGCGGTGTCGTGTCGGCCGACGCGTCGGTGACCGCGTCGCGAGACCCCGGAATCCCTTTGTCGTCCCCGCGGATACGAACGAGTATGAGCGACAGGAGCGGTCGGCGCCGCGACGGGCCGAGCGCCGGCGACGGCGACGGGGACGGCGACGGCGAGGGCGAAGAGGGGGAGTGGCGCTTCGGACTCGACGAGGTTGGCGAGGACGCCGAACCGGAGCGCGAGCCACGAGAGCCGCTCGAACCGGAGTCGGTGTCGGTCGAGAACGCCTTCTTCGTCCTCGTCGGCGCGCTGGCGACGGTCCTGCTGTTCTGGGCGCTGGCGATGCCCTGAGCGGGTCAGGGCGGACGGTCGGCGGCGGGCGGACCGCCGGGGTCCGTCCAAAGGGTTAATCGGTCGGCTTCCCTACCCGTCGACATGGACCGAGCGCGTGCCATCGTCCTCCAGTCGGGCCTCGTCGGTCCCGACACCCTTCCCCTCCTCCTCGTCATCGCCGGCATCGGCCTCTCCATCGCGGAGGCGTTCGCCCCCGGCGCCCACTTCATCGTCGTCGGCGTTGCCCTGCTGGCCGCGGGGCTCGTCGGCCTCCTACTGGGCTCGTTCGCGAGCCCCATCGTCCTCGCGCTGCTCGTCTTTCTGTTCGGCGCGCTGGCGCTGTACGGCTACCGCGAGTTCGACCTCTACGGCGGGAAGGGGACGGGCCAGACCTCCGACTCCGACTCGCTGACGGGGAAAACCGGCCGCGTCACCGAGCGCGTCACGCCCACCGAGGGACAGATAAAGCTCGACGAAGGGGGGTTCAACCCCTTCTACGCGGCACGGTCGGTCGACGGCGAGATTCCCGTCGGCAACGAGGTGATGGTCGTCGACCCCGGCGGCGGCAACGTCGTCACCGTCGAGTCCCTCGACGTCGTCGAGCGCGACGAAATCGACCGCGAGCTGGCGCGAGAGCGCGAGCGGTCGGCCGCCCGAAACGGGGACGACGGCGAGGCGGCGTCGGAAGACGCCGGGACGGGCGGGGACGAGTCGGAGCGCGAAGCCGAAACCGAGTCCGAGCGCAACTGAAGCGCTCGAGGGTCGCGCCGGCGTGGCGACGAGAGCCACCGAGGCGCCCGAAACGGGCCGTTTACTCCTGTCGACCGCCCGACGCGCAGGGGAAGTATTATCCCTGCGACATACCAAGCGTCCGATATGGCCCCCGTATCAGCCATCGTGCCGTTGCAGGCCCTTGGTATCGGCGTGGCAGTCGTCGGACTGCTGTTGCTGATCCTCGCGGTCGTCGTCGTGTTCTCGATGGTCGAGATCGTGAACGCCTACGAGAAGCGTGCCCTCACCGTGTTCGGCGAGTACCGGAAGCTCCTCGAACCCGGCATCAACTTCGTGCCGCCGTTCGTCTCCCGGACGTACCCCTTCGACATGCGCACCCAGACGCTCGACGTGCCGCGTCAGGAGGCCATCACCCGGGACAACTCGCCCGTGACCGCCGACGCCGTCGTCTACATCAAGGTGATGGACGCGAAGAAGGCGTTCCTCGAAGTCGAGGAGTACAAGGTCGCCGTCTCCAACCTCGCTCAGACCACCCTCCGTGCCGTCCTGGGCGACATGGAACTCGACGACACGCTGAACAAGCGCCAGGAGATCAACGCCCGCATCCGCCGCGAACTCGACGAGCCAACCGACGAGTGGGGGATTCGCGTCGAGTCCGTCGAGGTGCGCGAAGTGAACCCGAGCGCCGACGTCCAGCAGGCGATGGAGCAGCAGACCTCCGCCGAGCGCCGCCGGCGCGCCATGATTCTCGAGGCGCAGGGTGAGCGCCGCAGTGCCGTGGAGTCCGCGGAGGGTGAGAAGCAGTCGAACATCATCCGCGCCCAGGGTGAGAAGCAGTCCCAGATTCTGGAAGCGCAGGGTGACGCCATCTCGACCGTCCTGCGTGCGAAGTCCGCCGAGTCGATGGGCGAGCGCGCCATCATCGACAAGGGGATGGAGACGCTCGAGAACATCGGCCAGTCCGAGTCGACGACGTTCGTCCTGCCCCAGGAGCTCACCAGCCTCGTCGGCCGGTACGGCAAGCAGCTCTCCGGCAGCGACGTACAGGAGAAGGCCGGCCTCGACTCGCTCGACTTCGACGAGGAGACCCGCGAGCTCATCGGTCTCGACGACATCGAGGAGATAATCGGACAGATAGACGAGGCCGCCGAGATGGACGTCGAACAGCTCGAACAGGAGGCCGAAGCCGTCAAGGCCGGCGAAGGTGCCGACATGAAGAGCGCCGAGGAGGTCATCTCCGAGGCGAACGAGGAGGACGGTCTCGGCGACGGGTCGACCGCCGGCGGGAGCACGGCCAGCGCCGACGACACCGGTACCGCCACTGCCGACACCGCCGACGGCGCCGCCGCGGACGGCGAATCGGCCGCGACGGACCGCGAGCCCGAGCCCGAGACGGAGTAGCGGCCGGGCCGACACGCAGCCGAAGCTTTTTCTTCACGAGCCGTCTACCCCGAAGCAGATGCCACGGGGGGAGGACTCGTCCGTCGACGAGGGGAAGCGGGCTACGCTCCGTCGGTTCGCGGCGCTCGGAGCGGCGACGCCGCTGGTCGGGCTCGGCGACGCGAAGGATGCCGACGGCGACGGCGCCGACCGTAGCGACGCCCGCGACGCCATCGTCGGCTACCTCGCCGCGACCCCCGGCGCGCACTTCTCGAAGATTCGCGACGACCTCCAACTGGGCACCGGTGAGACCCAGCACCACCTCCGGCGGCTGGGCTCGGCGGGAGTGGTCACGTCGCGCAAGGACGGCGACTACAGCCGGTTCTTCCCGACGGGTCGCTTCTCGGAGTACGAGCAGGTCGCGCTGGGGTACCTCCGGCGTTCGACTCCCCGCGGGATGCTCATCGAACTCCTGCGGGACCCCGACGCGACCGGGAGCGACCTCGCCGACGCGCTCGACGTGTCGCGCGCCACCGTCTCGAACTACGCCGCCGACCTCGACGAGGCGGGGCTGATGACCCGCGAGGACGGGTACGCCGTCGCCAAGCCGGAGGTCGTCATCACGCTCCTTCTCAGGTACGCCGACTCCTTCGGCGCCGACGCCGCGACGTTCGCGGCCGAGGCGGACCGGTACATTCGGTTCGATCCGTAGCCGGTCCCACCAGCCCGTCAGCCCGTCGGACGTAACTCCGTCAACGCCGTCAGCGACTCGACTTCGTACGTCGGCTCCCGCTCCAACGTCACGTCCCGATTGTGCGAGCGACGAACGAACGCCGCGTCCATCTCCGCCCGGTCGGCGGCGACCACGTCGCTCTCGCGGTCGCCGACGTACAGCGAGTCTTCGGCCGCGACGCCGAGGTCGTCGAGCGTCTCGCGGAGGTAGTGCGGATCGGGCTTCTTGCGTTCGTACCCCTCGACGGTCGGGTCGCGTCCCCGGAGCACCGACGCCGACTCGGCGAACCCGACCCAGTCGGCGACGAACTCGACGGTCGCCTGTCGGTTGTTGCTGACGACGGCGATTTCGTGCGTCTCGGCGAGCGTCGAGAGGACCGCGGCGTCGTCGTAGGGGGCGCGGTCGCCCGCGTCGAGGCGCTCGTGTTCGAGTTCGCTCGCGCGCGCCTCCCGGTCGGCCCAGAAGGCGTCGGGGTCGAGTCCCTCGGCCGCGGCGGCGTCGAGGATGTCGCAGTGAGCGCCGTCGTGGTGGTCGAGGAGGTCGTCGGGCACGTCGGTGACGCCGGCGTCGGCGAACAACTCGCGCGTCGCGTCGTGGTAGAGCGTCGGGTCCGTTCCACGGCCGTCGAGCAACACCCCGTCCATGTCGAACAGAATCGCGTCGTACATTCGAGCGCTCGCGCTTGGGGAGGCGAGAGCAAACCGTTTCCGGGGACTGGGCGGGGTCCGGTCGAGGCCGGTGCGAGGTCTGGACCGGCCGCTGTCGACGTCACGTCCGAGTCGAGCGCTGGTCCGGACGGGGCGGAGGGCCACCGGCGAGTGACTGGGCGGTGGGACGATGCCAGCCCAGTGCGGTAACGCCGGCCCGGTGGGGCGATACCGGTGGCCGACTCGGTGAGATGACGCCGAGGCGAGCGGCGGTCAGACCGTAACCTTCCAGGTCGTCCCCGAGGAGTAGCCCCACTTCTCGACGGACACGTCGAACTCGCCGTCGAGCAGAGGCGACATGTTGGCACCGACCTCCTTCGCCGTCAGGTCGAGCTCCTCGGCGATGAGCCGGGACTTGAAGTAGGTCTTCGTCGCCCCCTCCTCGCGGAGGTAGGCGAGGATTCGACGCTGTTTGTCGGTGAGGTCGGTGGTGGGGTCGGCAGCGGTTGCGGCGCCGGTCGCGGAAGTCGCGCTCATACATCTACGGAGGAGAGTATCTCCAAAAGGGGATTTGGTACGGGAGGTTAACACGGCGCCGTCGAGCGGTTTTTGCGTCGTGTGAAGGACGTGACCGGTGTGGCACCCCCGCCAGCGGACGACGACGAGGTCGACAGGTACAGTCGGCTAACGGGCCTGACGGTCGAGAGAGCGGGGGAGCGTGGCTGGCGACGGGGTCAGTGGTGTGGCTCGTCGGGACGCGGGTCCTCGAACTCGAGCGTACACCAGTGACAGAACCCCATCTCGGGGTCGACGGGCCGGGCACAGGCGGGGCAGGTCGGTCCCTCGGTCCCCGCGTGACTCCGCCGGCCGAGGACGTACGCGTCGAATATCGAGAGCGAGAGCAGCACGAACAGTGTGACGACGACCCACCGGGGCCACTGCTGGACGTCGAGCAGGAACCCCGGCTCCATGAGTCGGGCCGGGTCGAACGCCATCGTGAGGAGTACCAGCGAGGCGCCCGCAGAGAGCGCGAACCAGGCGACGGCGCGTCGCCACTCGCGTAGGAAGAGGTGGCCGAGGCCGGCGACGCCGACGACGGCGCCGATGGCGCCGATCATGGCGGCCACGAACGCACGACGGCTCGTATCGGTCATTGCACGTCCTACGAACCGGATGTGGGATAAAGACCGGGGGTCCGAGACTCGAAACTGATACTGCCAGGGGTCGGCGGCGGCGCCGTCGACAGCCGCGACGCCGTCGCTCAGTCGCCCCCGAGCAGGTCCACCAGCGTCCGGAGCGTCCCGAGGTCGTACTGGCCCGGCGCGGTGGCGTCGGCCGGGTCGACCGGCGCGTAGCCGATTCGCGACCCGTAGACGGGGGCGACGGCGCGGGTGTGCCGTCCCGGCTCCCCCATCGCCATCGTGGCCGGCGTCCCGCCGTCGGCCGCGACCGCGTAGGTCGCCTGCAACAGCGCGAGCGCGTCGCCGCGGTCGGTCGCCGTCGTCGCGAGCTTCCCCACGTCGCCGGCGTCGCAGGCGGCCGAGAGCTGTTCGCGGAGCGCGTCGGGACGCGCCGTCCCCTCGAAGTCGTGGACCGAGGCGACGACGGCGACGCCCGACTCCCGGGCGTGCTCGCGCAGCGCGTCCGCCTCCGCCGCGTCGACGCCGCCCCGTCCCTCGAAGCAGGCCGCTTCGACGTCGACCGCCTCGACGGCGTCGTGGTCGACCGCCTCGGCGAGGACGGCGAGTCGCCCCTCGTCGTCGGCCTCGCCGCCCTCCCACGTCGCCCGGTTGGTCGCGAGAAGCGGCAGCGTCCCGTCGTAGTCGTCGAGCGCCGCGAGCGGGTCGTCCGCGAGGTCCATTCGGAACTCCACGGCGTCAGCGTCGTCGCGGGCGGCGGCCTCGTCGTCGAGGTCCGCCGTCGAGGCCGCGAGCACGAACGAATCGAACTCCATAGTCCGACCTCCGGCGCCGGCGACAAAACGCTGTCTCACCCGCGCGGACGAAGCGCCGGCGCGGGACGGGGTGGGAAGCGGGGAAGAAGGAAAAGAGAAGAGCGGAGGGAATGGGAGGAAAGCGGACAGGGAGGAGAGCAGAGGGGAGGAAAGCGGACAGGGAGGAGAGCAGAGGGGAGGAGAGCAGAGGAGAGGAAAACGGAGGGGATACCGGGCGCGTCACCCCTCGAAGGGGGTGTAGTCGACGCGGTACCGACGGGCGGGTGCGGTGGTCTCGCGGGTGCCACCCTCGCCCGAGTCGGTGTCGTCGATGCGGTCGACGCCGTCGACGGCGTAGAACCGGATGCGGCGCTCCTGCTTCGTGACGACGGGCACGTCGTAGTGGACCGCCTCGTAGTTCGGGTCGCGGTCGCGGTCGGCGAGGAAGTCGCGGTGTCGCTCGAGGCGGGCGCTGAGGTGCCGGTCGGAGCGCTCGGCGAGACCGCTCCGGCGGTCGTCGAAGGCGGCGACGAAGTCGGGGTCGAGTTCGTAGCCGACCGAGTCACGAGCCGCGAGCATCGCGGCGAGGGTCGTCGTCCCCGTCCCCCAGAAGGGGTCGAGGACGGTGTCGCCGTACGCGGAGTACATCCGAACCAACCGGAGCGGGAGTTCGAGGGGGTACGCCGCAGAGCGGTCGCGGACGTCCGTCGCCCCCTCCGATTCGGTCGCGTCGTCCGCGTCACCCGCTCCCCCGGTGCCCCCCGCTCCGGTGCCGGCTCCGCTGTCGGCCGCGTCCTCGCGGTCGGCGAGCGTCTGCGTCGTCCCGCCCAACTCCCACAGGTCGGAGAACCAGCGGTTGCGCTCCTCCCAGAAGAAGGCGCTCTCGTAGCGGGCGTCGTCGCCGGGGGGGAACCGGCGGGTCTCCCCCTTCCGGAAGACGAGGACGTACTCGTGTTCGAGCGTGACGTAGGCGTTCGAGGGGAGCATCCCCGAACCCATGAACTTCGTGAGGCTGTTGGTCGGCTTGCGCCAGAGGATATCGGGGAGCGCTCGTAGGCCCCGTTCACGGAGGGCGGCGAGGACGCGGGCGTGATTGGGGTACTGCCGGAACCCGTCGTCGAGCGAGCGGGTCGCGTCGCCGACGTTGACGCAGGCGATTCCCCCCGGCGCGAGCACCCGAACGACCTCGTCCCAGACGGCGTCGAGCGTCTCGTGCATCCGCTCGAACGCCGTCTCCCCGTCGCCGCGGTCGAGCGCGTCCCGGACCGCCGGCTCCTGCTCGGCGAACAGGTCGTCCCACATCTCTATCATCGGGTACGGCGGGGAGGTGACGACGAGGTCGACGGCGCCGTCGTCGACGGCGGCCATGTCGGCGGCGTCGGCGACGTAGAGGCGGTGCTCGGTTCGCACTGCGTAGCGGTTGGTGTGGAGGGTACTAGTCTTTTCGCCGAGTTGGGGGGTACTCTGAAAACGGCGGCGTGTCGACGGAGACGGAACTGTACCGGCGTCCCACGGAGGCCCCCGCTCCCTTCCGGAGCTTCACCCTACGTCGGCTGGCCGGTTAGTCGCCGTTGGCGCCACGAACGGTGAGTCGTCGCTCGCAGTCGCGTCCGGTTCCGACAGCCCGATGTGGGTCGGCGTCGGACCGCGACCATGACCACTCGAGTCGGCGTCGGCAGCGGCAACCCGGTGAAGCGACGGGCGGTCGAAGCGGTGTTGAACGACGGGAACGGCGGCTTCGCCGAGGCGTCGGTGGAGGCCGTCCCGGTCGACTCCGGCGTGAGCGAACAGCCCGAGGGCCACGCGGAGACCCTCGAAGGCGCCGAGAACCGCGCGCGGGCCGTCGTCGAGGCGGGGTCGGACCTCGGAGTCGGCGTGGAGGGCGGCGTGGCGACGTTGGACGCCGGTGCCGGAGACGCCCGAGGCGACCTCTACCTCGTCATGTGGGCCGCCGTCACCGACGGCGACCGCTGGGGCCGGGGGTCGGGGCCGGCGCTCGCGCTCCCCGCTGACGTCGCCGAGCGCGTGCGCGACGGCGAGGAACTCGGCCCGGTGATGGACGACACGCTCGGCGAGGAGCACGTCGCGCGAAAGCAGGGTGCGGTCGGGGCGTTCACCGGCGGTCGCGTCGACCGCGCGGACGCGTTGGCGACGGCGGTCGCGGGGGCGCTCGGACCGTTCGTCACGGACCACTACCGAACGCGCTGACGGACGCCGCCGGGACTCAGTCCTGGGCGGACTCCGCGCCCTCGACCCGCTCTCCCACGTCCGCGGACTCGTCGACCGCGGTGGTGAGCGAGACGTTGAGCGACGCCATCGAGACGACCCCGCCGGCGAGGGTGACGAGGTTCTTCACGGCGTGGTCGACGAACGCGGCGCCGACCACGACGGCGGGAGAGATGGCCGGGACGAGGACGACGACGAGCACGGTGAAGGCGGCCTCGTACAGTCCGATGCCGCCGGGCGACAGCGGGAGCACCTTCGCGAGGTTGCCGACGCTCACCGCGAAGAAGGAGACGGCGAGCAGGTAGCCGAGCGGGACGCCGGCGGGGATTCCGAACGCCAGCAGGACGAGGAACGCGGTGAGCACGTCGAGCGTCCAGATGGCGAGACTCGACAGGCCGACGCGGGCGAACGCGCCGGGCGTGCCGGCCGCCCGCTGGAGGTCGCCGACGAACCGCTCGACGACCCCGGCGACCATGTCCGCGTAGGAGTCGTCACTGAGGCGAGCGACGACCGGGCGCACGAGGTTGCGCTCGGAGCGCGCGGAGGCGACGATGGCGACGACGGCGCCGACCGCGGCGACGCCGACGAACGCGGCGACGCCGGCCGCGACGCGAGCCGCGTTCTTGTCCACGTCGCCGACGGTGCCCGAGCCGGTGATGCCGACGATTAGCTCCGTGGTGCGGCCGGTGGCGACGAGTCCGACGAAGACGAGGCCAGCGAGTGCGACCAGCGAGAGCAGGTCGAACACCCGCTCTGCGGCGAGGGAGGCGAACCCGGAGGCGTACGGGATGCGCCGGCGGGCCTTCACGACGTACGCGCGCACGGCGTCGCCGGCGCGGGCCGGGAAGACGAGGTTCCCCGTCTGGCTGATGAAGATGGCCCCCGTCAGGAAGCCGACCGACTCGCGATACCCCAACTCGGAGAGGATGTCGCGGTAGCGCGTCCCCCGGAGGGGCCACGAGAACAGGTAGACCAGCGCCGCGCCGGCGATGAGCGCCGGGTCGGCCTCGCTGGCGCGGGCGACAACCTGCTCGAAGTCGATGTACAGCGTCATCAGCCCGACCGCGACGACCGTCATCAGGATGCCGACGGCCATCGAGACCTTCCGAGTGATACGGGGTTGAACCGACAGCTCCCACCACGTCCGGAGAACCTGACTCCCCATCCCGAGCACGTCGCGGACGAGGTCGACTTTCGTGTCACCCTTCGGCGTCCAGTCGACCGGGAACTCGGCGACGCGGTACCCCCGACGCTGAGCGCGCACGAGCAGTTCGGTGTCCCAGAACCAGTGGTTGTCGCGGATGTCGTGGTGGAGCACCTCGAACGCCTCCCGCGAGACGGCCTTGAATCCGCACTGGTGGTCACGTAGGGAAGACCGGAGGAAGAGCCGCACGAACCCGTTGTAGACGCGGCTCGGGACGCCCCGTTTCGGCGGTCGGTCCGCGGTGCGGCCGGGCATCCAGCGCGAGCCGGTCGCCACGTCGGCCTCGCCGGAGCGCACCGTCTCGACGAGCTCCTCGAGGTGACGCATGTCGGTCGCGAGGTCGGTGTCGAAGTACACCAGCACGTCGCCGTCGGCGGCGGCGAAGGCCCGCTCCAAGGCGCCGCCGCGACCGAGGCGCTCGTCGCTGTGGAAGTGTCGGACCCGGGCGTCCTCGGCGGCGAGGCGACCGGCGATGTCGGGCGTGGCGTCGTCACAGCCGTCCTCCGCAACCATCACCTCGAAGCTCCCGCTCGGAAGGAAGCGTGAGAGCGTCGACAGCGTCTCGCGGACCGTCCCCTCAATGGTCTGCGCCTCGTTGTACGCGGGGAGGACGACGCTCACCTCGACGCTCGCGGGGGACCGGCGAGCCTCAGGTGCGTCGGCCGCGGCGGCCGGGCCACTCATTGGGAGCCTCTCACCCCGGCGAGTGTAAGAACTTTCTGTCTCGCCGGAGGTCGGCCGTCTCCCGCTCCGAGATGCGCTGTGGCGACGAGACGCTCCGTCCGGACGGTTCGACCCCGAAAACCAGTTGTCCAGATTATCAATCAGTACGCCGAACATTTTTCACGGTGGACTGTGAGAGGCCAGTCGATGAGCCTCGACCCGCGCGACTACGACCTCACCGAGCTCCGGTCGGTTGCCGGCGGCGAGTTCGTCGCCGACCCCGACGCGAGCGGCGACGAACCCACCGACGAGAGCACCGTATCGCCGGGTGAGCGGCTCCGCCGCCGGGAGCGCGACCGCGAACTGCTGACGCTCGCGGCCGCCGACGGCGACAGCGTCGAACGCCCCTTCGTCGACCGAATCCCGGTGTCGCGGGCCGCAGAGCGGGTCGTCTTCGACTGGCTCGACTTCCTGCTCACCGTCGGCGGCGAGACGGGTGCACGCGACGCCCTCACCTACTACGAACGCGTCGAGTGGCTCGGCACGTCCGCCCGGGAGTCCCTCGAACGCTACTTGGACGGGTTCCCCGAGGCCCACCGCGGCGGCGAGGGCCGCGTCACGCTCGACGACCATCGCGAGAGCCTCGCCTTTGTCGCCCGTATCCGCGCCTTCGACGCGCCGCGCCGGCGACGCGAGGCGCTGCGAGACGCCCGCACGCCGGCCGACGGCGAGTAGTCCCTCGGTGGTCGAGCGGCGCCGAATCCTGTCACCGAGTTGTATTCAGATATTTACCAGTGATAAATTGAAAGTCAGGTTTTTCAATAAGGAGTGGGTCGGCCCTCGTATGGCACCCGAAACCGAAACGGACGCAGCCCCGAACGCAGCCGCGGACGACGCCGAGGCTTCGAGTTCCGACGCGGCGTTCGGCGACGAGTCGAGCGCCGCCCAGCGAACCGCGGTCGGCGTCAAACTCGGCAGTACCCGGACCGTACTCTCGATGGGTCGCGACGAGGAACGACGCGTCGTGAAGACGCTCACCTGTCTCGCCACGTACGAGGACGCCCTCACGGGCGACGAGCGCGTCCTCTACGGCGAGACGGCCGCCGCCGAGTACCCCGACCGCGTCCAGTACATGCTCCGCTCCGGCCTCCCGGAGGACGACGAGCGCGCCGAACTCACCGAGCGCTTCTTCGCCGAACTGCTCCGTTCGGAGTCGGTTCCCGAGGACAGCGGCGTCGTCTACGCCATCCCGACCATCGACAACGAGCCCGGGCTGGAGAACCTCGGCGCGGTCGTCGAGGACAGCGAAATCGGCTCCGAGGGCGTCCGTTCGTACCCCGAGTCGCTCTGTGGCGCCATCCCGGCGATGGGCGACGGCCTCGAAGCCATCAACGACATCTTCGTCTCCATCAACCTCGGCTCGACGAACCTCGAGGCCTGTGCGTACCGCCGCGGCGAGCAGCTCGCCCCGTGGGCGACGGGCGCCGTCACCGGCGTCGGCGTCGACCGGGCCATCACGGGCTACGTCGAGGAGGAGACCCAGCGCCGGGTCACCGTCGACCAGCAGACCGCCCGCGAGTACAAGGAACAGCACGCCGACTTCGTCGACTACGAGCCGTTCACGGACATCGTCCAGCAGCCCGGCGGCGGCTCCCACGAGTTCACCATCGAGTGGGCGGTCATGGACGCCGTCGACGAGTTCGTCGACGCCGCCGTCGAGGCCGTCGCCGACGACTTCCTCCCCGGCGTCGCCCAGGAGCACGTCCGCGTCTACCGCCGCGCCCTCGACCGACCCATCGTCCTCACGGGCGGGATGGCCTGCATCCCCGGCCTCGTCGAGGAGTTCGAGACCCGTCTGAGCGAGACGCTCGACCGCGAGGTCACCTGCGTCGCCCCCGACGACCCCGAGCTGGCGGCCGCCGAGGGCGCCCAGCGCATCGCCGAGCGCCTGCTCGAGAACTGAGCTGAACCGACCGATGGCCGCCGGCGCCGACGGAACGGACGGTCGTCACCCCGCCGAGAGCGACGCCGGCGGGGCCACCGGCGGCGACGCCGACGACGGTACCGACGCTACACCGGTCTCCGGTCCGGAGCGGTGGTGTTACGCCGGCGAGAAGCCCGTCGAGACCGTCCCGGTCGCGGACGGGTGGGCCGCCGTCACGACCCACCGACTCCTCCTCTCCGACCCGAGCGACGGCGGGTCGAACCTCCTCGCCGTCGACCGGCCGAACGTGACCGACGTGCGCGTCGACGCGGCCGGCACGACGCGGTACCTCGAACACCTCCCCGACCTCGTCGTCTACACGCTCGTCCTCCTCGGCGGCCGGGCCGGGCTCGCCTTCGTCGACTTCGGTTCGACGCTGTCGACGAGCATCCCGTCGGGGACCGGAATCGGCGGGCTCTCCTCGATGCTGTCGATGTTCCAGACGGGGTTTCGACTGCTCTCGACCGGCCTTCTGGTCGGCGGGGTCCTCTGTGGGGCCGCGGCGCTGGCGCTCGGTGGGCTCTACGTCCGCTCGCGGGAGCGGCGACTGGTCGTCGACCGCGCCGGCGACGAACCGCTCGAACTCCCGCTTCCGGACGGCGCCGTCGACGCCGGACGGCTCCGGGCGGCGCTCGGGCTGGACACCGACGCTCAGGGCGCCGGACCGAGCGCGCCGGACGAACCCAGCGCGAGACCTGTCGGCGCGAGCGGGACCGACGCCGCCGACACGCCGACCGGCGCCGACACGCGGAACGTCACTGACACGCGGAACGTCACCGACGTACCGACCGGCGTCGACACTCCGAACGTCGCCGACACTCCCGAGACTCGGACGGCTTCCGACGTCCGTGCAGACCCCGACCGTCGTCCCCCCGCCGACCGGGACGCCGCACCCGGACCGGACGCGCCTGTCGCCGGTCGGGACGAGGAGGGCTCTGACGAGCCGTTCGACCTGAGCGAGTTCGAGCGGGCGGAGGCGTACGACTCGATAGAGTCGATTCCGCCGGACGAACGGCTCTGAGACGGCGTCGACCCGGTCGCAACTCTCGGCTCCACCTGTCGGTCGCTCGCCGGCTCACAACAGTTCGTCCAACCGCTCCTTGCTCGTCCCGACGTAGTCGTAGTTCAGCGTGTACACCTCGAGCGAGAGCGTCCCGTCCCACTCGGCGGGAAACGCCTCGAACACCTGCTCGAAGTCGATGGTGCCGGCGCCGAAGGGGAGGTGTTCGTCCTTCGACCCGCGGGTGTCGTTGAGGTGGACGTGCGAGATGCGCTCCCCGTGGTCGGCGACGAACGAGGCGATGCCGCCGGAGTCCCGCCCGTCCATCCGGGCGTGACCGGTGTCGAGGGTCATCGACACCTCCGTATCGGCGAGCAGTCGGTCGAACTCGTGGGTCCGAAAGACGCTGTAGGGGACGTTCTCCGCGCAGAGTTCCACGTCGCGGTCGGCGGCGTACGCGTCGAGCGTCCGAACCGACTCGACGACACCCTCGCGAACCGTCGAGCGGTCCCACGCGGCGCCCCAGGCGTGGGAGTCGGGGTGGACGACCGCCTTCTCGACGCCGATGTCGGCGGCGAGGTCGAGGTACGCCTCCAGTTCACGGACCGTCCCCTCCCGAACCCGTTCGTGCGGGGAGCCGAGGTCGAATCCGCCGAAAGGGAGGTGTGCGAGCACGGAGAGCGCCCGACCCGCCGGTCGGTCCGTGTTCACCGCGTCGACGGCGTTCCGAACCGACGCGGGGTCGAGTCGGCTCCGGGCGCCCGCTCCGTCCAGCATCAACTCGACGAAGTCGAACCCGAAGTGGTCGGCGGCCTCGACAGCCTCGTCGAACGCCATCCCCTGTTGCGTGACGAACCCGGTCCGGACGTTCGGGTTCACGATTGCCTCATGGCCCGTCGTTCGGACCGTGCGCGTTTATCTCCGTGGGTGACCCCGAGACCTCCGTGGGTGGCCCCGAGGCGGACGCCGTCGTCGCCACCTGCGCCGCCGCCCCCGCTGTCGCCGTCGAATCGACCGACGGCGGCCCACGAACGTCCGCCGTAGCCGGACTCCTTTTGCGTCTGCCGGTCCAAGAGCCGGCGATGAGCGACGACCGGGACCCGCTCGCCGTCTTCGACGACGCACTCGTCGCCGCGGTCGCCCAGGAGCGCAGCCTCGACCCGACCGCCCTCAGGACGCTCGTCCGCCGCCACCAGGAGGCCGTCCGGTCGCTCCCCGGCGTCGACGGCCTCGTCTACGAGTGGCGGAAGGCGTTCGCCAACGACCCCCTGCTCGAACGCCGGCCGGAGGCGTACTTCCTCGCGCTCCCGGGACACGTCTGGATAGAGTTCGCCTCGACCATCGAGGCCGACGGGGACGAACTCGCCGCCGTCCGCGACGTCCACGAGCGGTTCCTCCGACGCGAACTCGGCGACGTGCTCGACGACCGCGAGGCGATGGTGCTCGTGCGGCCCTGAGGCCACCGGAGCCTCGCTCGTCGGTCCCGGTTTCGGTTCGACAGTCAGTACCACGGCACGGAAACGTTCACCTTCCAGCGCCCGGCATTCGGAGGTATGCCCGGTGCAGTGTTTCTGGAGAACGAGACGGTCGAACTCCGAACCGTCGAGGAGGAGGACCTCGAGTTCGTCCGCGACAACGTCAACGACCCCGAGGTCTGGCGCACGCTCGGTATGTCCCGGCCGAACAACATGAAGGATGAGGAGCAGTGGCTCGAGCGAATCTCCGAGGAGGACGACGACGTGCACCTCCTGATGGCCGACGACGGCGAACCGGTCGGCTCGGTCGGCCTCCACGTCAATCAGGAGTGGGGCGTCGGCGAGTTCGGCTACTGGGTCGCCGCCGACCACTGGGGCAACGGTTACTGTACCGCCGCCGTTCGCCTCCTCAGCGGCTACGCCTTCGACCACCTCCGGCTCCACAAGGTCGCCGCCGGCGTCTACGACCACAACCCCGGCTCGGCGAAGGTGCTCGAGAAGGTCGGCTTCGAGCGCGAGGGCGTCCGCCGCGAGGAGGCGTTCGTCGACGGCGAGTACCACGACGTGTTGCGGTACGGACTGTTGGCCGACGAACTGGAGCGCGAGCAGTAGTCAGAACAGCGCGAACGGCCCGCCGACGGAGATGCTCAGGCCGACGGCGACAAAGACGACGCCGAGGACGCGCGTGAACGTCGTCCGCGCGCCCGTCGGCTCGACCGTCGCGGTCGACCCGTCGCTACCGGCGATTCTCCGGGAGGCGGACCGTAGCTGTCGCTCTCCCGTCGGAAATGAAGAACGCTGTGGTCGGGTGTCGGAGCCGACCCCGTTAGCCATCCGAATCCGCCTGGGAGGCCGAGCTGTCGCCCCTGGAGGCTCCACCAGGTTACAGTCCGAGTTGGCGGCCGATGACGAGGTGCTGAATCTCGCTCGTGCCCTCGCCTATCTCCATCAGCTTCGCGTCGCGGTAGAACCGCTGGGGCGCGAAGTCGGTGGTGTAGCCGTAGCCGCCGAGCACCTGCACGGCGTCTTCTGCGTTCTCGCGGGCGGCCTCGCTGGCGTCGAGCTTGGCGAGCGCGGACTCGCGGTTGACCTCGTTGCCCTGGTCGTACGTCCAGGCGGCTTTGTGTGTGAGGAGGCGCGCGGACTCGACCTTGCGGTGCATGTCGACGATTTTGTCCCGAATCGCGTCGAACTTCGAGATGGGCTGGCCGAACTGCTCGCGCTCACCTGCGTACTCCTTCGCGTGGTCGTAGGCGCCCTGTGCGAGCCCGGTCGACAGCGCGGCGATGGAGATGCGCCCGCCGTCGAGGGTCTTCTTCGTCTGCTCCCAGCCCTCGCCCTCCTCGCCGAGCAGGCGGTCCTCGGGGACGCGCACGTCGTCGAGGGCGATTTCACAGGTCGGCGAGCAGTTGAGTCCCATCTTGTCCCAAACGGTCGTGACTTCGAACCCGTCGTCCTCGGGGTCGACGATGAACGTAGAGATGCCGTCGTAGCCCGCACCGGGCTCGGTGACGGCCTTCACGAGGACGGAGCCGGCGACGGAGGCGTTCGTGATGAACTGCTTGGTGCCGTTCAGGACGTACTCGTCGCCGTCTCTCTCCGCCATCGTGTCCATGTCGCTTGCGTCGGAGCCGGAGCCGGGTTCGGTGAGCGCCCAGGCGCCCATCGCGTCACCGGAGGCGAGCGGCGCGAGCCACTCCGCTTTCTGTTCCTCGGTGCCGAACATCTCGATGGGTTTGGAGGCGAGGGAGACGTGCGCGGCGTAGGAGAGGCCGATGCCGCCGGAGACGCGACCGAGTTCCTCGGTGACCAGCGCGTACATGAGCTGGTCGCCGCCGAGACCGCCGTACTCTTCGGAGACGGGAACGCCCATCACGTCGAGGTCGGCGAGCTGGTCGAACACCTCCTGCGGGAAGCGGTGCTCGTCCTCGATCTCCTGTGCGATGGGGGCGATCTCCTCCTGACAGAACTCCCGGACGGTGTCCCGAATCATCCGGTGTTCCGCGGGCAGCTCGAAGTCCATGTCCGACCTTACAGCAGGCCACGCATAAAGACAGCGAACGACCGTGAGGAACCGCGTCCGCGGGGCGTTGGTGGGGGACGAGGCGAAGCGAAACGAAGCGAGGCGAGGCGAAGCGAGCCGGGACGGACCCGAGGCGAAGCAAAAGCGGAGTGACCGACGCCGGGCGGGCCGGTCGGTCCCGGCGCTCGAAGAGTGAAGCGGAGAGAGAGAGAGCGGGAGTGAAACGGGGGTGGGTCGGAGCTACGGCGGAGTGACGACGACGCGACCTTCGCTGTAAACCGTGACCTCGCACTCGGCCAGTTCGAACGTGAGTCGGCCGCCGGTCCTGATGGCGCCGTCGGCCTTCTTTCCGAACACCTGTTCGAGCCCGTCCGGGTCGACCACGTCGTACAGACGCGTGTCGAGTTTGAGCGGGTCGATTCCGGTCGCTTCGGCCACCGCCTCTACGACGGCCGTGCCGAGTCGCTCCCCGTGGGCGAACCGTTCCACCGTCTCCACCTGAGTTCCGTGCGTCCCTCCCATCCCTGACTGGTGAGAGGACCGTGTTTGAGTCTTAAATATCTATGGGTGAATGAACGGTTCACCCCCGCCAATGAACGGTTCACACGGTGTCTGCGGGCGAGAGGGGGTCGTCGTAGGAAGTCACAGTCGACGGGGAGGAGTCGGTGCGGAGATGTCGCGGTCGGTGTCGAGGTGTCGCAGTCGACGCGGTGTTGTCGCGGTCGACGGGGGGGACGGCCCTCGAGGCGCCCGCCGGCCGAAGGGTATTATGCCCGCCCCGCTCTTACCGCCTGTCGATGGATTTTCGCCGGTTCGTTCGTGGCGCGGTCGACTGGCCGCGTCTCGAAGCCGTCGCCCGCGAACTCGCGCGACGCTACGGTCGCGAGGAGCTTCACGTCCGCTACCTCGAAGCCGACAACTGGCTCTCCACGCCGATGGTCGTCGACGACGAGTGGTTCGTGAAGGTCGTCTCCAGACAGAACTCGGTCGTCCACGCGCTGTTCACCACGGGCCGGAACCTCGGAGCGTTCTCCTCGGGCACCGAGGGGTTCTTCGAACACTTCGGCACGCCGCTCGACATGGCCGAACACGAGTTGGAGGCGACCGAACGGATGCGCGAAATCGGCGTCAACGCCCCCGCGCCGGTCGAGGCGTTCGAGGTCGACGGGCTCGGCGTGCTCGTCCTCGAGTACCTTCCCGCGTTCCGCTCGCTCGACCAACTCGACCGCGAACGGGAACGCGAGGTCGCGCCACAGCTGTTCGAGTCGCTTCGTCTACTTCACGAGAACGGGCTGGCCCACGGCGACCTCCGGGCCGAGAACGTCCTCATCTGTGACGGCGAACTCTACTTCATCGACGCGACGAGCGTCAGAAAGGACGCCGCCGCCGACGCGCGGGGGTACGACCTCGCCTGTGCGCTCGCGGCGCTCGAACCCCTCATCGGGACGCGTGCCGCGGTCGAGGCGGCCCTCGGCGTCTACGACAGCACCGAACTGCTCGCCGCCCGCGAGTTCCTCGACTTCGTCAACATCCGTCCGGACCACGACTTCGACGCCGCCGCGCTGAAGGGTGAAATCGAGAAGCGCGCCACCGACTCGGGGTCGGGCCACGGCGTCGCCTGAGCGTCGGGGCGCCCGCGTCGGCCGGTTACGAGCCGACTCGGCGCGACCGACGCGACGTTACTCCTCGTCTTCGCTCTCGTCGTCGATGTCGATGGTGACCGCGTCGGTGTCGGGGTCGGAGCCCTCCGTCGTCTCGGCGCGTTCCAGGTGCTTCTCGATGGTATCGACGTTCCACAGGTTCGACCGCCAGAACGTGTCGAACACCGTACCGACGACGGGAATCGAGCCGACGCCGAAGTCGATGCCGGTGAGCAGGAGCATCTTGGCGAGTTCCTCCTTCGGGACGCCCGCACGGGCGCCCTCCGCAACGATGTACAGCGACATTCCGGCGCTGACCGCGTCGCCGCCCACGGGGAGGATGCCGAGGATGGGGTCCAGCCCCACCTCGATGTCGGTGCCGGGGACGGTGAAGGCACTGTCCATCAGGTTCGCGACGTAGCGGGCGCGTTCGAGCGCCGCTTCGGGTGTCGGGTCGGTCATCGACGGGAAGCCATCCGACGCGTCGGGGTCGTCCATGTACCCCTACTGCGCGCGGCGGGAGCAAGTCGTTGGCGGCCGCTTCGTCTCCCGAGCCGTCGGCTCACCGGCCGGGGGTCGCCGCCGTTTACTCGTCGGGACCGAATCCGCTGTCGGCTCCTCGGTCGCGTACCCGTCGCATCGTCGCCCGGAGGTCGTCGGGGACGGCCGGCGCGTCCGGGGCGGACCCGTGGCCCGCGTCCCTCCGGCCGTCCCCGCGCTCGGCTCCTTCGGTACCCTCCGCCGGTCGCGGAAACGCTCTGAGGGCCTTGTGGACCGCGATACCCGTCCGCGCGCCGTCCCCGATGGCGATGGGCGTCTGGTTCTGGCCGTGCGTGAGGTCGCCGGCGGCGTACACGCCGTCGACGCTCGTCCGGCCGACCTCGTCGGCCGCGACGGAGCCGTCCGCGTTCAGGTCGCAGCCGAGGTCGTTTGCCAGCCCGCTCTCGAACGTCCGGCCGTACATCGCGAACCCTCCGAGGTAGTCGCGGCGCTCGCCGTCGGCAAACGTCAACCCGCCGAGCCACAGCTCGTCGCGGTCGTCTGCGGCCTCGTCGGTCGCGTAGGCCCCGTCGACGATGCGGTCGTCGACGGTCACCGAGTAGGCGTCGAGCTGTGCCGCGACCTCGTCGCTCCAAGTCGGGTCGGCGCCGTCGGGAAACAGGTCCACGTCCGCCGTGAAGTTCAGCATCGTCAGCGCCACGTGGGCGGCGTGGTCGTCGTGGCCGAGGACGAACACCGGGCCGTCCGCGAGCCCGTAGGCGTCGCAGTGGAGGCAGTAGTGGAGCCCGCGGCCGGTGAACCGTTCGATTCCGGGGACGCCGGGGTCCTGGTCGCTGAACCCCGTCGCCAGCACGACGGCGTCGGCCCGTACCGTCGAGCGGTCCCCCCGGAGTTCGAAGCGTTCGGGGACGGCGTCGCCCGGCCGTTCGACGGTCTCGACGCGCTCCTCGTACACGTCGCCACCGTACTCGTCGAGCTGTGCTTTCGCCTCGGCGCTCAGTTCGGCGCCGCTGGTCGCCTCCGAGAGCCCGATGAGGTTGTGGACGTGGCTCGCCGACTCGTGACGCCCGCCGACGCCGTCGACGAGGGCGGTCCGATGACCGAGACGCGTCGTGTACAGGGCCGCGGTCGCGCCGGCCGGCCCGCCGCCGACGACCGCGACCTCGTAGGAGGGGTTCCGTCTCACGTCCCCTGGTCCGACGGGCGGACGGTTCCGCGTTGGGGCAGGCGTCGGCCGGCCCGAGTGATCCTCCCCGAAACACTCGCCTACCACCGCTCGACGACGGTCGCGTCCCCGCCGACGGCGACGATACGCTCGTCGCCGGCCGCGACCCCGAACAGGTCCGCCTCGGTCGGTACCGGCACCGCCGTCCACGAGCCGTCGCCCTCGTCGAGGACGACCGTGCCGCCGTCCCCGACCGCGACCCCGAGTCGGGTTCCGGCGTCCCTGTCGACGCCGGCGAGCGTCGACTCGGCGACCCGCTCGGGCGTCCAGACGCCGTCCGCGTGTCGGTGGACGCGGCCGTCCGCCGCGGCGACCTCGACATCGGCTTTCGCGACGGTCGCGTCGCGAAGCGCGTCGGCACCGTCGATGCCGACCGTCTCGAACGTCCCGCCGTCGCCCTCGGCGAGGAACACCGAGCCGTTCGTGTCGCAGGCGACGACGCGTCCCGTGCCCGGGTCGGCCACGACGGCGCTCAGACTCGACCCGCTGCCGGGTTTCGTCGGCTCGTCCCACGTCGGTTCGGCGTCGCCGTCGGTCCGCGACCCCCGCATCACCGCGCCGGAGCCGTTCACGAGGTACACCGTCTCTTCGCCGGCGTCGCCGACGACCGCCACGTCGTTCCAGGTGCTCGTCCGGTCCTCGGGCGCGGAGAGGTCGACGTGTCGCCTCCGCTCGGTGTCGTAGACGCCGAGCGCGCCGCCGTCGCCGGCGACCCAGATGGCCCGTCCGTCGTCGCTGAGGTCGACCCCGCGGAGGGTCTCCCCCTCGGCTCCGGGTCCGTGGCCGAGAATCGACTCCCAGCGGTCGTCCTCGCGAGCGAGGAGAACGCCGCCGTCGCCGACCGCGTAGGCGGCGCCGTCGGCGACGGCGACGGCGTTGAGTGCCGCGTCGGTGGGGACGGTCGCCGTCGTCCACTCGGCCGACGTGACGTCCGCGTCGGCGTCGCGGTCGGTGTCGGTATCCCCGCCCCTGTCGGCGTCGCTCTCAGCGTCGGCGTCACCGTCCGTGTCGACATCCTCGCCCGTATCGGTATGTTCGTCTCCGTGCGCCGACGTGGCGTCGTCGACCCCCGTCGTCGGCGCCCCCTCGGCGGGGTCGGCCGGGTCGGTCGCGGCGGTCGTCGCGTCCGGTTCGCCGCGTTCGTCGGTGGACACAGCGGCCCGTTCGTCGGGAGCGGAGTCGGTCGCGGACCCGTCGCGTGCCGGGTCCGTCGACCGGGAGTCGTCGCCGGTGTCGGCCCCGGTTCGTCGGCTCCCCCGAGTCGCGTAGAGGTACGCCGGCGGGAGGACGTAAATCACGATGCCGGCGACCGCGAACGCCGGGTTCCCGGCGACCGAGTAGAGCAGTGCGAACAGCGTGAGCAGCGCCGCCGCTCCGGCGTGAATCCCCGACCGCCCGTACCGACGGAAGAACGACACGAAATCGTCGCCCTCGCGTCCGGTCGTCTCGGTAGCCATTACCCGGCCGTTCGCCGGTGAGACGTTTCAGGCTTGTCGCCGTCGCGGATACTGTCGCGGCCGCGCGACGTGTCAGGCGTCACCCGGCGTCCAACCACCTGGATTTTTCTCCCCCGCTCTCGCAAGTTTTACCGACATGAGTCAGCAGACAGCCGAGGTCTATCAGCACTACATCGGCGGCGAGTGGACCGACGGCGAGGGAGAGGAGACGTTCGAGAGCGAGAACCCGGCGACCGGCGAGACGCTCGGGGAGTTCACACGCGGCACCGAGGCGGACGTCGACCGCGCGATGACTGCGGCCGACGAGGCGTTCGAGGAGTGGCGCGCGCTCTCGCGAATCGAGCGCGCCGAGTACCTCTGGGACATCTACCAGGAGCTCAAAGACCGCCACGACGAACTCGGCGAGGTCGTCACGAAGGAGTGCGGCAAGGAGATTTCGGAAGGGAAGGCCGACGTGGCCGAGGCGTGGCACATGGTCGAGTGGGCCGCCGGCGACGCCCGCCACCCGAAGGGCGACGTGGTACCCAGCGAAATCGCCGAGAAGGACGCGTACATGCGCCGCAAGCCCCGCGGCGTCGTCGGCTGCATCACGCCGTGGAACTTCCCGGTCGCCATCCCGTTCTGGCACATGGCCGTCGCCCTCGTGGAGGGGAACACGGTCGTCTGGAAGCCCGCCGAGCAGACGCCGTGGTGCGGGCAGATAATCGCCGAGATGTTCGAGTCGACCGGCATCCCCGACGGCGTGTTCAACATGGTTCAGGGCTTTGGTGACGCCGGCGCCGCCGTCGTCGACGACGAGCGCACCGCCACGGTCCTGTTCACGGGGAGCGCCGAGGTCGGCCACCAGGTCGCCCAGGAGGTCGCCCAGAAGCCCGGCACGCTCGCGGCGTGTGAGATGGGCGGGAAGAACGGCATCGTAATCACCGAGAACGCGGACCTCGACATCGCCGTCCACTCGGCCATCATGTCGAGCTTCAAGACGACCGGCCAGCGCTGTGTCTCCTCGGAGCGCCTCATCGTCCACGAGGACGTGTACGACGAGTTCAAGGAGCGCTACGTCGACATCGCGAAGGAAGTCTCCGTCGGCGACCCCCTCGACGAGGGGACGTTCATGGGGCCGCTCATCGAGGCCGAGCACAAGGAGAAGGTCACGAAGTACAACCAGCTCGCCGAGGACGAGGACGTGAACGTGCTCGTCGACCGCACCGAACTCGACGAGAGCGAGATTCCCGACGGCCACGAGGGCGGTCACTGGGTCGGCCCGTTCGTCTACGAGGCCGACGCGGGCGCCGACCTGCGCTGCACCCACGAGGAGGTGTTCGGTCCGCATGTCGCCCTCCTCGAATACTCCGGCGACGTCGACGACGCCATCGAGATTCACAACGACACCGAGTACGGCCTCGCCGGCGCCATCATCTCCGAGGACTACCGGCAGATCAACCGCTTCCGCGACCGCGCCGAAATCGGCCTCGCGTACGGCAACCTCCCCTGCATCGGTGCGGAGGTCCAGCTTCCCTTCGGCGGCGTGAAGAAGTCCGGCAACGGCTACCCGAGCGCCCGAGAGGTCATCGAGGCCGTCACCGAGCGCACCGCGTGGACGCTCAACAACTCGAAGGACATCCAGATGGCCCAGGGGCTGTCTGCCGATATCAAGACGAGCGGGCAGGACGACTAAGCGCAACGACGCCGGGCAGTCTCGGCTGCCTGGCCATCACTGACGCGGTAGTGCAGGTGGCCGAACGCAACGGCGCGGGTGGGCTCGTCCGTCTGCGACTCGCCGAAGCGACCGCGTGACGACTCGGGTTCGGGACGACCGGTTTGCGGCTGCTGACCGAGTTACCGACGCGACAACGCGAGAATCACGACGGAGCGTAGCGACCCCGGCGCGGCCGCTGTGAGGGTGATTTTCAAAGAAAGTCGATGTGAGTCGGACGCGAACTGAACGCCGTTCGGCGCGTCAGTTCGCGGTCGTGTTGCCGGCCGTCGAATTACCCATCGTCTCGTTGCCCATCGTCGTGTTTCCGGTCGCGTTGCCGCCCGAGAGGTTCCCCTCGTCGCCGGCCGTCTGTGCGACGTCGCCGTCGAGGTTGACCGTGTAGTTCGTCACTTCGGCCATCTGGGCCTCCTCGAACACGACGTCGAAGTCCCAGGACTCTCCCGTCGGGAGGCCGGCGGTCTGGGCCTCCTCGGTTTCGTCGACGAACTCGTAGAGGACCTCACCTTGGTCGTCCTGGAGCGTGACCTCGGCTTCGACGGTCTCGTAGGCCTGCTCACCGGTGTTCTCGACCGTCCCGCGGAGACCGACCTCGCCGTTGGTCTGGTAGAGTTCACGGGTCGTGACCTCCAGACCCTCGGGCGAATCACCGATTTCACCGTCGACGTCGACGACGTCGCCGTCGGTCCCTGCGGCACTCTCGTTGCCGCCGGACTCGTTGCCGGCCATCGACTCGTTACCCGCCATCGACTCGTTGCCGGCGGTCCCGTTGTCGGTGGCCTCACTACCGCTCTCGTTCTCTGCGGAGGCGTTCTCGCTCCCGCCACCCGACTGTCCGCCACAGCCGGCGAGCGCCATCCCGCCGGCGACCGCGCCTGCCGTCTTCAGCAGTTTGCGTCGATGCATCACGTCCACGTGCTCACGAAACGGGGTTACCGAGTGAGGCTGTATTTACAGCCCTTTTTCCGACGGTCGGGGGACCGCCGGGGCAACGCCCCCACCGCGAGAGCGTTTGACACGGTCCCGTACGGGTTCGGCGCCCTCCCCGGTTCCCTGCCCATAATCGTTTTGCGCACACGGTCCTTCCCTGCGGACGAGTAGCTCTCCTCCAGACCCCTACCATGACTACCGACACCGTCTCCGACACGTTCGCGGGGAACGCACTGCGTATCCGGGCGGCCGGCGGCGCTAGCCTGCTCGGCGCCCTACTGATGACGTTCGCCGTCCTCCGCCGGGCCACCGCCGACTTCACCAACTTCGGGCCGGTCGACGACGGCGTGCTGTTCGACGTCCAGCGCGTCGTCTTCCGCGTCGACAACGGCGTGCTCGTGCTCTCCATCGCCCTGCTGTTCATCGGGCTTCTCGGGCTCTGGACCCGCCAACAGTGGGTCTCCGGCTGGCTGTGGAACGCCGGCATCGCCGCCACCGGCGGCGGGTTCATCCTCGCTCTGCTCTCGGCGGTCGCCCAGACCGCCTTCGTCGGGAGCGACACCGCCCTCGGCGGCGTCGTCGGCATCGGCTTCGCCCTCGGAAACTTCCTGTTTTTCATGGGCGGGCTCCCGCTCGGTCTCGCGCTGTACCTGCAGGCCGAACCGGCCATCCTGAAGATAGCCGGCCTCGCACTGATGGGCGCCGGCCCCTCGCTGTCGATGGCCGCGATGTTCTACACCGTGAACACCGTCCTCGGTGCCCTGCTGTTCGTCGGCCCCATCGCCACCGCCTGGGGGCTCGTCGGTTACTACCTCGTCGCCGAGGGGACCGGGGCCCCGATGCCGCTGCGCGGTTGGGCCTGAGCACTCCCTGTTCGACGTTCGACCGTCGTCCGACGCTCAACTTTCGGCTCGCCGCGTCTCCAATACCGACCCCGATACGGCGCGGACCCTCCGCGCCGACCGTCGATGACAGACGGCCGACACCGACGGCTCACGGTGGACGGTCGACGGTGAACGCACCGTGGTCGGCGCGTGCGAGAATCGGGAATGCCGACGCGTCGCTCGGGGGCGGGGTTCGAGTCGAGAGGACGACGTCGGTACGGGTCGACTCCACGGAGCGAGGCGCACGAGCGGAGCGCCGTCGCTCCCTGGAAGTTGGAACGCCCCTGCCGGGCTCAGGGGCGGGCGTCGTCACGCCTTGAGTCGGCGGCTGTCCGGCCGCCGGTCGCGGTACCACAGCGGACCCCTACGCCGTGGATGTGCGCGGTTTCGTGCCGGAATGACGAGAAAAGCGTCAATCACCGGCATCAGTTCGTTGCGCTCCCCCTTTAATAAACCCTTCGACCGCGAGTACGCGACGTCGTCACACGCTCACGTGTCCGGGAGCGTCGCTCCCGGCGACCGGAGTGGGACCGAGCGGTCGTGGGTCGCTCGGGGCGGCCGTGGTTCAGTCGGGGGGCTGTCGTTCACTCCCGACGGTCGCCGAGCGCCGGGAACTCCTCGCGGACGGCGTCGACGCGCTCGGGGTCGACCTCCGCCGTGACGAGCGCGGGGTCGTCGCCGGCGCTCGCGAGCGTCGTCCCCCACGGGTCGTAGACGGTGGAGCGCCCGAGCAGCGTCGCCGACTCGAACTCGGTTGCCCCGTTGACCGTCGCGACGTAACAGAGGTTCTCGATGGCGCGGGCGCGCGGGAGCGTCGTCCAGTGCTCCACCCGGGGGTAGGGCCACGCGCTGGGGACGAGCACGAGCGTCGCGCCGGCGTCGGCCAGTTCGCGGTACAGTTCGGGAAAGCGTAGGTCGTAGCAGGTGGTGACGCCGACCTCGAACCCCTCGAAGCGCGTCGTCTCGACGGCGTCCCCGGGGGTGAGCAGACGCGACTCGGCGGATTCGTAGCCGAACAGGTGATGCTTGCGGTAGACCGCTCGGCGTTTCCCGTCCCGGTCGTAGAACACCGCCGTGTTCGCGAGCCCCTCCGCGGCGGGGACGTCGACGCCGGCCTCGGCGCTCTCGGCGAGGTCCTCGACGTGGCTCCCGGCGAGCAGGCCGACGCCGTGGTCGGCGGCGAGGTCGGCGAGGCGGGAGAACGTCGGTCCGTCGAGCCCCTCGGCGTCGCGGGCGTACGACTCGAAGGCGAAGTAGCCGACGGTGAACAGCTCCGGGAGGGCGACGAGGTCGGCCCCCCTGCTCGCGGCGTCCGCGACGGCCGCGGCGGCGCGGTCGACGTTCCCCTGCACGTCGCCGGCCTCCTGGTCGAGCTGTGCGAGTGCGAGCTTCATGCTTTCAGTTCCAGGTCGCGCCGGAGCGCCGCCTCGAGGTTGTCGAGCTCGCGGTCGAGATTGCGCTTGAAGAACTTCTCGACGCCGGGGAGTTTCCCGTCGACGACGAACTCGTTCTGTAGCGTCGTCCCCGACTCGGTCGACTCGATGGTGTGCTCGCCGGTGACGCGCATCGCACGGGAGCGCCCGACGAACTTCACGTAGCGGGGCTCCTCGCGGGTCACGTCCTCGGTCTCGACGGCGACCGTCGAGGAGATGAGGGGGATGGGGAGTTTCACGTGCCAGGTGGCCGTACGACCGTCGTCACCGACGTCGTACTCGTCGACGACGCTGATGGCGGCGGCTCGTTTCTCGGGGTCGGCGATGAACGCCCAGACCTCCTCGGGGTCGGCGTCGAACTCGAAGGTCCGGCTGACGCGGACAGTCATGAACGAGGGTACGGACGAGAGCGGTAAAAGCGTGGTAGCTCGCGGACGCTATCGTACATCGTCTATCGTCTGGGTCCGTCGACGACTCCCGTGGTCGGTCTCTCGGGACACGGGGACGGTGGCCTCGGGACACGGAGAGGAGGTCTCGATTAGCTGAGCGTGACGCGCCAGGTCGTCGAGCGGGCCCGACCCCACTTCTCGATGTCGACGTCCTCCGACTCCTCTGCGAGCCGCGGCAGCCGGGAGCCGACCTGCTTCGCCGAGAGCCCGATGGCTTCGGCGATGTTCTTCGCGCGGAAGTATCGCTCGCCACCGGTTACGCTGTCGTGGAGGTAGGAGAGGATGCGTCGGTCCTCGTCGCTCATTTCGCTCATTCCCGGCGACGATTGGAGCGTGAGGATATTAACGGTTGTCGCTTACCAGTATGCTTGCTTGTCGGGACCGGTCCGCCCGGCCCGCTCGGTCTACCAGTCCGGCGGTCCGACGGGCTACCAGTACGCCTGCGCACCGACGACCGCGAGCGCGGCCGCCGTCATCGCCGCGGCGAACCCCCACGCCGCCGTCGACTGGTCCCCCACGAGCATCACGACCGCGCCGCCGAGCGCGAGCACCGAGCAGACGACGGCGAGGCCGACGCCCATGTCCGAATCCGCTGTGGCCGTTTCCATACCCGGAGGTGCGCCGGGCCGACCTAATACGTTGTGTTCCTGTCCGCTCCGGGGCCGACGCGCGTCTGACACCCCCGTCGGCTCCCCCTCGGCGCCGCTACCTCGAGCCGCGTGAGATTTATACGATTGTATGACTGTCTCCGATTATGGATAGAATTCGGGCACTGCTGTCGGGCACTCGTCGGTTGGTGACCGTCGCGGCCGTCCTCGTCCTCGTCGCCGCCGGCGTGGCGGTGGCGACGGGCGTCTTCGGCGCCCCGTCGGTGGCGGGCGTCGACAACCGTTTCGGCCCCGTCGACGACGAGACGACCGCCGTCGAGACCGACCTCCACGTGTCGAACCCGAACCCACTCGGCGTGTCGTTCGGGGACGCGACGGTCGACTACGCGGTGTCGATGAACGGGGTCGGGATGGCCGAAGGGACGAAGTCGGGCGTCGCGCTCGACCGCGGAGCGTCGACCCTCGCCTTTCGCACCGACATGCACAACGAGCGCATCCCCGACTGGTGGGTGAGCCACGTCCGAAACGACGAGCGGACGACGCTGACCGTCGACGCGTCGGTCTCCTCGCCCCTCCTCGGCGGAGCGGGCGTCGACGCGCCGGCGGTCGAGCGCGAGGTCGAAACGGACCTCGTCGGCGGGTTCGCCTCGAACGAGACGCGGCCGGTGAACGCGAGCCGGCCGCTCGTCTCGGACCCCGTCCTCTACGTCAACGAGACCGACGCCGCGTGGGGCGAGGTGAACGACTCCGCGACGCCCATCGACACGAACTTCACGCTCTACAACCCGAAGCCGGTCCCCGTCGCGCTGACGGAGGTCGGCTACACCGTGACGATGAACGACGTGACCGTCGGCCAGGGGGCATCCGACCGCACGTACGTCGTCCCGAGCGGGGAGGCTCGCACGCTGGAGACGACGACGCGAATCGACAACTCGGAGCTCGACGAGTGGTGGGTCAGCCACCTCCAGCGGAACCAGACCACCGACCTCCGCATCGAGTTCTACGCGACGCTCCGAGTCGGCGGCGACTCGATTCGCGTCCCGCTGGACTCGCTGACCTACGAGAAGACGTTCGAGACGGACGTGTTCGGGACGAAGGCCGACGGGGGCGAGGTCGCGAACGCGAGTGGAGGGTCGACGACCGCGACCACCACGGCGACCGACGGCGAGTCGGGGTCCGAGGGGACGACGGGTACGACGGCCGGCGGGTCGACGACGACCGCGACCACCACGACCGACGCCGGCGGTCTGTTCGGAGGCGGCGACGGGAACGGGAGCGCCGGCGACGGCGGCGGACCGGGGACGACCACGACCGACGACGGCCTGCTCGGCCTCCGGTCGTAGCGAGGTCGCGACGCTCTCCGTCGCGGGCGGCGATGGCTTTTTCACCCGGTGTGTCATACGACCACGTACATGTCCCGGAGTACCCAGTCTCCTGGTCGAGTTCTCCTCGCGTGATGAGGAACCCGACACGGTAGACGTGACTGCGGACGGGGAATCGATTCTGCTGACGGTCGACGGTACGGAGCACGAGCTCTCCAGAGCCGACGCCGCGGGGTTGCAGGAGGCGCTGGGGACGGCGCTGACCGAGAAGCGCGAGTTCTTCCGCACCGCCGGCGAGTACCGCGAGGACGGCAGCTACGTCGTCTCCCGGCGCGGCGCCGACTCGACGGGCAACGCCAAAGTGTTCGACTCGTTCGACGCTCTGCGCCGACTGTTCGGCCGCCTGCCCGAGGAGTTCACCGCCGAGGCGGTGGGCCGTTCGGGTATCACCGGCTCGCGTCGACACATGGTGTTACAGCACTTCGCGGAGCATCCGGCGTTCGACTGCGAAATCAGCCACCGGAACCCGATGACCGCGCGGAAGACGGGCGAGTCCGTGAGCGAGGTGGCGCCGGTGGCGACGGTCGAGAACCAGACCGAGCCGGAGGTGCCCGCGGACTGAGTCGGAGTCGGAGATAGTAGGCCGGAGTTCTCTCCCGACGGCGGGCAAACCGAACGCGGTGAGCGTCGAGACTACCGAGTCACAACGAGACGCCACATCCTCCCCAGCCGACTGCGATGCTCGCTCGCTGCGGTCGCTGCGCTTCTCGTCCCTCGCACGGCCTCGCTCGCCGACGAACCGGCTCGCGGCGCGCGCCTCGTGTCGCCCGCGGCACGAGCGTTCGTGCGAGGGATGGCTGAGCGACCGAGTGAAACGAGGGAGCGAAGGAAACGGTTGGGGAGGGTGTGGCAATTCGCTGTGACTCGGAAGTCGCTCGACACCCCGCGGTAGCAGGCGCCACGCGCTTCCGACTACCTGTAAAAGATGAAAGAATCCGAAACGAAGCGCGCCCGAAAACGACTACAGCCCAGAACTCACCTGATGGTGACGTGCTCGTTCTCCTCGTTGAGCGCGAGGTTCGCCGCGATCTCCGCGTTGCGCATCGCGTACTGGGCGGTCTGCTGGAGGCTGACGAGCACCTCCCGCACCCGTAGCAGGGCCCGGTTGTCCATCTCGGGGAGGTCGTTCAGAATCTCGGACTCCCGGTCGCCGATCTGCCTGAACAGGTGACGCACCTCGATGGTCTTGTCGTAGTCGCGGTCGACGACCGCCTCGACGGCCTTCACCGTTATCTCGTCGACCTGGTCGGTGAACTCCCGGATGCGTCGCATCGTCCCCGAGTCCACGTCGAGGGTGTGGCCCTCGGTCTCCAGGACGATGTCCGCGATATCCTCCGCGTTGTCGGCGGTGAGTTCGAGGTTCTTCGCCACGGAACGGTAGCCGATGAGCGGGAAGCCCGACTCGAGCCCCACGGCCCGGCAGAGGTTCGGGTTCTGGTAGGCGGTGAAGATGAGCCGCAGGAGGAGGACGAATATCTTGTTCGCCTGCCGCTCCCGGTTGAGCGCGCGCTGAGCGAGGTCGGGGTTGCCGTGAGCCAGCGCCTTGACCGCCTCGCCCCGCATCGTGCTCCCCGTGCTCTCGAGTCGCTTGAGGAGGTTGTCGAGCGTGAAGTCCTCAGGGTCCACCGAACAGCGGATGGCGATGTTCTCGGGTGTCTCCTCGATGACGCCGAGCCCCATCAACTGCGTCTCGGCCTTGTAGACGGCGTTGATCTGCTCGCTGTCCAGGGCGCCCTCGTCGGACTGGACGTGGATGACCCGCCGACCGAGGACATACTGGGCGAGGATGGCCCGCTCGAGGGAGTTTGCGTCGAGGTTGTCCGCGTGGAGGATGGCCTCGGAGTCCTCCGTGCTCGCCGACTCGGGGAGGACGGTGAGGGTACCCTTGCCGCCCATCCGAATCGACACCTCGTCGCCCTTGTTCACGCCGTGTTCCTTCGCCCACTCCGCGGGTAACGTCATCGCAAGCGTCGAAGGCCCCAGCCGCTGGACCTTGCGCGTCTCGACCATGGCACTCGGTACCCCTTGTAGGACCTTAATCTTGCCCCTCCAATCCTTATATGTTCATAATGAACGTCCGGCCGGCGGATGCGCCCCGGTCTCGGCCCGCGGCACGGGCTCGGTCCTCGGGGGAGGCTCGGTCCCCGCCTACTCGACCCGCATCATCCGGCGCTCGAAGCGGCCGACGCGGACCTTCGTCCACCCGCGGAGCGCGGCGTCGAGTTCTGGGTCGTCGGTGTCGACCCGGAGGCTGTCCAGCCCGTCGAGCTTCGCGCGGGAGGCGACGACCTCCACGTCGCAGCGTCGGATGACGGCGGGGGAGAGCTGTGGGTTCCCCCGACCGAAGACGAACCCCTGCCCGCCGATGGGGGAGACGACGATGACGTTCCGGTCGCCGAGGGCGTCGAGAATCTCGGTCTCGCTCCCGTCGCGGACCAAAAGCTCCCCGCGACGAGAGCGCCCCTCGCTCTCGTCTGCTCCCGAGTCCTCGTCGGACTCGGGGACGACTCGCCACACGTCGACGCCCAGCGGCGACCCCTCGAAACCGAGTTCCGCTTTGACGGCGCCGACGGTGCTCCCCGGGCCGAGCACGTAGGTGACACCGGGTTCGACTGCGTCGGCGACGCCCTTCGCGAGCGCTTCGACGGTCCCGCCCCCCAACTGTTTGGAAGACTGGAGGTCGTCGGCGACGGGCACTCGAACCACGGCACGGAGTTCGGGGTGGACCTCCCCGGAACGGTACTCGTCCTCGTCGATGTCCATCACCTCGCGGCTCTCGGTCCGGTCGAAGGTGGCGGCGACCTCGCCGGCGTCCTCCGGAGAGACGGCGAACACCGAGGAGTAGACCTTGACGCCCGCCGGCACGCCGAGCACGGGAACCTCCCCCTCGGCACCCGTCGCGTCGAGCGCGTCGGCCACGTCCGCGGCGGTGCCGTCGCCGCCGACGAACAGCACGAGGTCGACGCCGGCGTCGGCGAACCGCTCGACGGCCGCGCGGGTGTCGGCCGCGCTCGTCTCCCCGTCTTCGAGGCTCGGGTCGCCGACGACTTGGGGGTCGAAGCCGGCCGCGCGGGCCTCGGCCTCGCCCATCGGGTCGCCGTAGGTCAGGAGGGTGACCCCGGGCGCGGCGTCGGAGAGTGCGTCAAGCGCGCGCCGGGCGCGGTCCGGTGCGCGGGGGGCTGCGCCCCGCTCGCGCGCCTCCGCGACCTTTCCGTCGGTCCCCTTCAACCCGACCCGTCCGCCCATCCCGGCGACGGGGTTGAGCACGAAGCCGATTCGCATACCGGGAGCGCGGCCCGCTCGGAGAAAGTCGCGTCGGTTCACGGGAAGGGGGTTAACTGTTTAGGCGCCGGGGTTAGGTGACCCGACCCGATAGCACGGATGCGGACGGGACGGACCGTCGACTGACCGACCGAAGCCGGTTCGCGTCAGGTCGAGAGCGACGCCGTCCGCCCCGAAGCCGGAATGCCACGCCACGCCGGGCCACCAGTCCCGGACCGACCGGAATGCCGACCGACGCGGCGGGCCGAGAGCCGACCCCGGCTCGGAGGCCCGCTTCGAAGATTCTCTCGCCGAGCCCCGCCGCCGGAACTCGAAGCTTGAAGTGCCGGGCCGCGGAAGGGCGGGTATGATGCTCGCAGAAGCAGGCGAAGTCGCCTTCGACCCGAACCTGAGCGGCGGCGTCGTCCTCGTGGTCAGTCTCCTCATTACCGTCGGCTGGCTGGCCTACCTGTACCGCTGAGCCGCCGTTACTCCGTGTTTGGAGTTACTCCGATTGCGTAGCGACGTCCACGCGCTCGCGAAGCCACGCGACCGCCGACTCCACCTCCGACTCGTCGGTTCCCGTCAGCTTGAGCCGGACGCCCTCGCCCGGGTAGCTCCCGACCCGCACGTCGAACGCCTCGCGGACCCCCTCGATGCGGTCGAGGAGGGCCGACTCCGGCTCGTCGGCGAGCAGCGTCCGGACGTACCGCGGCTCTCCCGAGAACTCCGTCTCGATGGCCGCGAACATCGCCTCCATCTCGTCCGGGACGCCCGGGAGCACGTACACCGACTCGACGACACAGCCGGGGGCGACGCCCTCCGTGTTCGGGAGGAATCGCGCGCCGGCCGGGAGGTCGGTCGTCCCGGCCGCGAGGTCGGAGGCCGAGTAGCCGCCGTGTTCGGTGAGCCAGTCGAGCGCCTCGTCGTGCGGTTCGAGGTCGCGGCCGAACGCCGCGGCGACGGCCGCCATCGTCAGGTCGTCGTGAGTCGGGCCGAGTCCGCCGGTGACGAGGACTGCGTCGTACTCGGCGTGGTACTCGTTGACGACGCGGGCGATGTCGGCGACGCGGTCGGGGAGCGTGATCACGCGTTCGACGTCCACGCCCCGCTCGGCGAGTCGGGCACAGAGCCACGAGGCGTTCGTGTTGACGGTGTCTCCGGCGAGAATCTCGTCGCCGACGGTGACCACGGCTACCTGCATGGTCGGGGCGAGGCGTGGGGCGAGTAAAAGCGCGCGGGTCGGCGGGAGCGTTGCCGTCGTCGACTGCCGATGCGGGTTCGGGGTTCCGCCTCAGCCCATCCCCGGCGGCGGGTCGTCGCCGAAGTCGTCGTCCTCGAGTTCGGCCTTCCCGCCCATCTCCTCGCGGCGTTCCCGCAGTTCCTCGATCTGTCGGCGGTAGTACACCAGCCCGACCAGCCCGACCAGCAGGAGCGCGGCGGCGATGCCGCCGAAGACGTACACGTCGCGCTGGAGGTAGTACTGGACCGAGACGGAGCCGGCGGTCACGTCGGACCAGACGATGCGCACCCGGTCACCCTGGTCGCGGGCCTCGTAGCCGCCCGGCCGGACGTTCCCGAAGACGGGGAGGTCGACCGAGCGCTGGGGCGGGAGCACGACCTCGTAGCTGGTGCCGCCGACCCAGTCGTACGCCGGGAGCGAGAATCGCTTCGGCGTCGACGAGGAGGTGAACGCCAGGCGTCCGGGCTCGCCGGACGTGCCGTTCGGCAGGTCGACGACGACCTCGTCGCGGGTCTGCCTGACGCTCCCGCCGTAGTCCTCGAACTCGCCGCCGCTGATGGTGGTCCCGTTCGGATACCGATAGCGCACCGCCGAGACGTCGATGGCGTTCGTCCCGCCGAAGCCGTCGTTGCGGTAGAGGGTTATCTCGGAGCGGTTCGCGGGCACCTGATAGACGGCGAGGAACCGGGCGTTCTCCGTCAGCGTGAAGTGCGCCGCCCGGTCGGCGTCCCACTCGTACTCGTAGCCGTCGGGTGGCGCCTGGTCCAGACGCTCGTCGTCGACCGGCTGCGGGCCGCGGAAGAAGCCGAGACAGCCGGAGCTGAAGACGAGCAGACAGAGGGCGACGGCGGCGAGGACCTTCCGGTTCATATCAGTCGGTCACGACGCAGGACAGTTCGGCCGGGAGGTGACGCCCGATGCTGGCGAGCAGCCCCGGCGGGTCGGTGGAGTCCTTACAGACGATGCTGTGTTCGAGCAGCCCCAGCCGCTCGACGGTGACGATGTCCTCGGCGTGGCCCGCTCGGTTGACGGTCGCGCGGACCTCCGCGCGCGTCGAGCTGTTGACCGTCACGCGGCCGGCGCCGCGCGACCAGTCGTACAGGCGGTCGCGCTCCGTGTCGGCCAGCCGTGACGGCTCGCCGTAGACGAACCGCATCGGCAGGTGCTGGACGAGCCCGAAGCGCTCCTTGACCTGCGTGGCGCTACCGGGGCCCAGCCCCAGTTCCTCGCTCGGAATCCGGACCTCCCGGCCCACGTCGAGGGTGAACCCCTCGTCGTCCCAGGACTCGAGGGTGCCGACGTACGCCTCGCCGGGGACGAGGTCCTCGTCGGCGGCCGGGAGTTCGCCCCAGCGTTCGCGCAGGAGGTTGCGCGCGACGGCGGCGTCGTCGCCCTCGACGGTGACGATGACGAAGTCGTCGTGGCGAACGCCGACCTCGAAGTCGACGTCCAGGTCGCCGAGTTCGTTGTCGACGATGGAGCGCAGGCCGTCGAGCGCCCGGTCGCGGGCGTCGCCGGTCACGTAACACTTGGTTGCGAGGACGACCATCAGGCGGCGTCGACGTTGGCGTCGACGTTCAGTTCGTCACGCAACTCGTTCAACCGGCGCTCCATCGAACCGACGAGTCGGTTGTTCTCCATCGCTTCGAGGGGGGAGCCACACTCGGGACACTCGAAGCCGAAGTCCATCGCCTCGCCGAACTCGAAGCGGATTGAGTCCACCTCACAGAGGTAGAACTCGTGGGTCCGCTCGTACTCCTCGCGGTCCTCCAGCGCCTCGAGCAGGCGGTACATCTCCTCCTCCAGGTTCTCCGGGATGTTCTCGTACTCGAAGGTCCACAGATAGGTGAGCCAGCCGGAGTCCTCGTCGCGAACCCGCCGGTAGGAGGCGAGGTCGTTCTCGTACAGGATGAACAGCGCGCGGCGGACGTCGTTGAGTTCGAGCTGGAGTTCCTCGGCCAGCTCCTCGTCAGTCACCTCACCGTCCGGCGGCGCGGCGGCGACCGGCATCCCCGTCGGCCCTACCAGTTCGTGCAGGTACTTCTGGATGACAGGGTCGTTCAGCAGCTCCTCAAAAGCCATTGGGAGTATCTGCGGCCGAGAGGCGTTTAAAAGCACCGGAACTGCCGCTCAACGGACGGTTCGCGCCGGCCTCGGCGTCTCGGCGAGGGCCAGCCCTCCCGGCTCGGGCCCGCCCCGCCGCCAACGGGGTCTTGCCCGTCGAGTACCTACCCCGGCCCATGGCGCCCGACTCGGAGACCGAGAGCGAAGCCGGAGAGGAGACCGAGATGGAAGACGGGACGGAGACCGGAAACCCGACCACGGACGCCGCGCCGACCCCGCCCGAGCCGGTGCGCGAGTTCGTCTCCCGCGTGCTGTCCGAGGACGAGGTGCGCGAAACGTTCGAGGACACCGTGGTCGACGTGCCCTCGCGGTTCGACCGGCCCTCACCGACGGCGCGCTGGCGGTTCGACGGGACGCTCACCGTCCGCGTCGCCGACGCCGGAGAGTAGTCGCGAGAGCGGTTGCCCGGACCCGCCGTCGCGAAGAGCCGTGGAACGCCGCCGAGCGACGGCTCGACGACTTCGTCGTCGTCCTACGCCTCGATGATGTCGTCGCCGCCGTCGTCGGGTGCGGGCACCGTCACCTCGCCGTCCAACGCGGTGACCGCCCTGCCGCCGACTCGAAGCCCGTGGTCGCGGTCGCCCGCCGCGCCGGCCGCTCCCTCGGCGTCCGCGTCGTCGACGAACTCGACGTCGACGTAGCCCGGCCGGTCGACGAAGTGGCCCTGCTCGAAGCGGAGCGTCGACGGCGTCTCCCCCTCGAAGGCGTCGACGTACCGGAGGTACGCCGCACACGCCCCGCTCGCGGTGCCGGTCACGGGGTCCTCCGGGATGCCCGCGGCCGGCGCGAACATCCGCCCGTGGAGCGTCGACTCGGATTCGAGCGTGTCGAAGGTGAACGCGTAGACGCCCGTGAGGTCGAACTCCTCGGAGAGGGCCTCGATGGCCTCGTGGTCCGGGTCGGCTCCCGAGAGATGTTCGAGAAAGTTCACCGGGAGGAGCAGGTAGCGGAGGCCCGTCGAGGCCACTGCTGGCGCGAGGTCGGCGCCCACGTCCTTCAGCGCCTCCGGGTCGATGCCGAGCGCCCCGCCGAGTCGGTCGTAGTCGGGTGTCACCGGCTCGACGCTCTCGAAGGTCTGGTGCATCCAGACGGTGCCGTCGGACTCGACATCCACGTCGACCGCCCCGGCGTTCGTCGCCGTCGTGGTCGTGTCGGCGTCGAGGTCGCCGACCTCGTGGAGGTGCGCGTGGGCCGCCACCGTGGCGTGTCCACAGAGGTCGATTTCGCGCGTCGGCGTGAAGAAGCGTAGGCGGCGGTCGGCGTCCTCGTCCTGATTTTCGACCGGGAGGACGAACGCCGTCTCGCTCGCGCCGAGTTCGCGGGCGATCGCCTGCATCGACGCCTCGGAGAGTCCGGCGGCGTCGGGGACGACACCGGCGGCGTTGCCGGCGAGGGGCTCGTCCGTGAACGCGTCGACGAGAAGGACGCGGCGCGTGTCCGTGTTCATACCCGGCGGTTGCGGGGCGGAGGTATGAAAGTTCGTGGGCCGTACGTCGAAGCAGTCGAGACGTGCGGTCCCCCCGAACCGGTTCTCGTCAGGACGACTCCCGGAAGCCCCCGCCCGCTCGCCGCCGCTCGACTCGCTGCGCGCTTCCCTCGCTCCCTTCGGTCGCTCGGTCCAGTGCTTACGTCGCGAGCGACGGCGACCGGCCGGCCCCTTCCGGAACCCCACCCTGCGGATAGCCGGTCGGTCGCCGCTCGTCCCGAACCGTCGGTCGTCGCTCGTCCCAGCGACGATTCGCTCCGCTGTCGCCCTACCAGTACGCTTCGTGGACCGCGAGACCCTCGTCGAGCAGTACCGGCCCCTCGACCCTGTCGTCGCCGAGTACCGTGGCGGCGCGGGTGTGCGGCTCGGTCCCGCGGAGGTCCGCGAGTGCGGGGTGCGAGACGCTGTAGACCACCCCACCGAGCCCGGCGAGGCGCATCCCGCCGGAACACATCGGACACGGTTCGGTGCTCGTGTACATCGTCGTCTCGGCGCGGGCGTCGGCGTCGAGTTCGCGGGCGGCCCACCGGGCGAGTTCGAGCTCCGGGTGGGCGCGGATGTCGTCCTCGGTGTGGACCCGGTTCAGTGCCTCGCGAATCACCTCGCCGTCGCGGACGAGCAGGGAACCGAACGGCTCGTCGCCGGCGGCGGCCGCCTCCCGGGCGAGGTCGAGACAGCGCCGGAGGTGGCGCTCTGTCGCGGCGTCTTCCATGCCCTCCCCGACGTGCCACGCCGACCAATAAGTTCCGCCCAAACCGTACTCGTAACCGAGTGAGGATATTTTCACACTCGCACCTGTCGGAAGCTACTTAACGTCGTTCGCCGACGGTTCAGGTGCGAAATGGCTGTACTCTGGCTGGACGAAATCAGGGCTTCGGACCTGGAAACGGTCGGTGGCAAAGCCGCGTCTCTCGGTGAACTGACCGCCGCCGGACTCCCGGTTCCGCCGGGGTTCGTGGTGACCGCCGGGACGTACCGTGCGTTCATCGAGGACGCCGGCATCGACGACGAGCTCTTCGAGGCGGTCGACGTCGACCCCGAGGACTCGAAGGCGCTCTCGAACGCGCAGGAGCGCGCCCACGAACTCATCATGGGCACCGAGATGCCCGAGTCCGTGCGCGAGGAGATTCTGGAGTCCTACCGTACCGTGGGCGAGGACGGCGAGAAGGCGTTCGTCGCCGTCCGCTCCTCCGCGACCGCCGAGGACCTTCCCGACGCCTCCTTCGCCGGCCAACAGGAGACGTTCCTCAACGTCCGCGAAGAAGCCCTCCTCGAACGCATCAAGGAGTGCTGGGCCTCGCTGTTCTCCCAGCGCGCCATCTACTACCGGAACCAGAAGGGGTTCCCCCACGAGAACGTCGACATCGCCGTCGTCGTCCAGCGGATGGTCGACGCCGAGAAGTCCGGCGTGATGTTCACGAGCCACCCCTCTACCGGCGAGCCCCGCATCATCATCGAGTCGGCGTGGGGCCTCGGCGAGGCCGTCGTCTCCGGCGCCGTCTCCCCCGACAACTACGTCGTCGACCGCGACTCCGGCGAGGTCGAGGAGTTGACCGTCGCCGACAAGAAGCTGATGCACGTCAAGGACCCCGACACCGGCGAGACCGTCGAGGTCGACGTGCCCGACGAGAAACGGGAGGCCCGCGTCCTGAGCGACGAGGAAATCTCGAAGCTCGTCGAACTCGGCGTCAAGGTCGAGGAGCACTACGAGACGCCCCAGGACGTGGAGTGGGCCGTCTACGACGGCGAGATATACATGCTCCAGTCCCGACCCATCACCACCATCCGCGAGGGCGGCATCGAGGACGCCTCCACCGACTCGCCGGAGGCGACTGCCCAGGCCAACGGCGGGTCGGAGGCGGCCGCCAACGGCGGCTCCGTCTCGAAAGGGAAAGGCAAGGGCGACGAGGTCATCATGCGCGGCCTGGGTGCGAGCCCCGGCATCGCCTCCGGCCCCGTCCGCATCATCTCGAAGCTCGACCAGCTCGACAAGGTGAGCGATGGCGACATCATGGTCACCGAGATGACCATGCCCGACATGGTGCCCGCGATGAAACGCGCCGCCGGCATCATCACCGACGAGGGTGGCATGACCAGCCACGCCGCCATCGTCTCCCGCGAACTCGGCGTCCCCGCCGTCGTCGGCACCGGCTCCGCGACCCGCCAGTTGGAGGACGGTCAGACCGTCACGCTCGACGGCGACAAGGGGACCATCCGCGAGGGCGAAGCCGACACCTCGACCGGCGAGGAGCAGCGCGAGCCCGTCGAGGAGGTGCGCCCGAAGACGCCCGTCAAGCCGATGACGGCCACCGAGGTGAAGGTGAACGTCTCCATCCCGGAGGCCGCAGAGCGTGCGGCGGCGACCGGCGCCGACGGCGTCGGCCTGCTCCGCATGGAGCACATGGTGCTCTCGCTGAGCAAGACGCCCGAACGGTTCATCCGCGACGAGGGTGAGGAGGCGTACGTCCAGGAGATCGTCGAGGGCATCCGCCACGTCGCCGAGGAGTTCTACCCCCGTGCCGTGCGCGTCCGGACCCTCGACGCCCCGACCGACGAGTTCCGCGAGATGGAGGGCGGGGAGGACGAACCCCACGAGCACAACCCGATGCTCGGCTACCGCGGCATCCGCCGCAGCCTCGACCGGCCCGACGTGTTCGCCCACGAGTTGGAGGCGTTCCGCCGCCTCTACGAGATGGGGTACGACAACGTCGAGGTCATGTTCCCGCTCGTCAACGACGCCGAGGACGTCTACCGCGCCAAGAAGCTCATGCAGGAGGCCGGCATCGACCCCGAGAAGCGCGAGTGGGGCGTGATGATAGAGACGCCCGCCTCCGCGCTCTCCATCGAGTCGATGGCCGAGGCCGGCATCACGTTCGCCTCCTTCGGGACGAACGACCTCACCCAGTACACCCTCGCGGTGGACCGCAACAACCCGAACGTCGCCGACCGCTTCGACGAACTCCACCCGGCCGTCCTGGAGCTCATCGGCTCGACCATCGAGACCTGCCGCGAACACGACGTGAAGACCAGCATCTGTGGGCAGGCCGGCTCGAAGCCGAAGATGGTGCAGTTCCTCGTCGACGCCGGCATCTCCTCCATCTCGGCGAACATCGACGCCGTCCGCGACGTGCAACACGAGGTCAAGCGCGTCGAACAGAAGCTCGTCCTCGAGTCGGTGCGGTAGTCCGGCGACGGCGCCCCGGCCGCTCGATTCGACGGCCCCACCGGCATCGTCCCCCGCCCACACCCGACTTCGCCGTTCTCGGACACCGAGAGTCGCAGTCTCGTTTATGCTCTGAGCGACCGTACACTGAACTGTCCCTCCCGAGCCGCCGCTCGGGGAGTTACCATCATGTCGACGTACACCCCTACCCCAGACCCGGCCGCCGGTGGCGCCGGGAGCCGCCGAGTAACCACTCGTGACCAGCTACTCGCGATTCTCGTCGGCGTCGGACTCGTCGTCCTCGCGCTGGCCGCGAACGTCGTCTTCACCATCCCGGTCTTCCTCACGGTTCCGGACTTCGACTCCACGACGTTCCTCCTCGCGGGCCTCGTCGCCGGCCAACTGGCCTTCCTCGTGGTCGGCCTCGGCTACGTCCTGTGGCGCCTCGGTCGCGAGGCGGTCCCGTTCCGGACCCCCAGCCGCCGCGAACTCCGCTGGATAGTCGGCGGGCTGGTCGGCGCGCTCGCCGTCGCCTTCGGCGCCGGCGCGCTCGGGCAGTTCCTCGGCGTCGAGACGACGACGAGCGTGCTCGAACCCTACATCGTCGCCGACCCGGTCGTCCTGCTCGTGCTCGGCGTCCTCTCGGTGTTCCTCGTCGCCCCCGCCGAGGAGATGCTGTTCCGCGGCGCCATCCAGACCCGGCTCGGACGGACGTTCGGGCCGGTCGTGACCGTCGGGCTGTCGAGCCTGCTGTTCGCCTCGCTGCACGTGTTCAACTTCGTCAGCGGCCTCTCGGGCGTGCTGTTCGCCACGGCGACCATCTTCGCCGTCGGCCTCGTGCTCGGGACGGTGTACGAACGCACCGGGAACCTCGCGGTCCCCGTCATCGTCCACGGCATCTATAACCTCATCCTGTTCGGAGTGTCGTACGTCGCGCTGACGATGTTCTGACCGGGGGCGGGATTCGCCTCTCACCGAGTCGGTGACGACGGCGACGGTGATTACCTCGCAGTCGCGTCCCAACCGACGCCTCACGTTCCGACTTATTTCCACGAACCGCCTACGTTCCGCCGTCCTCCGAGCAGTCGCCCGGAGGGGTCACTATGAGCACCGAATCCACGTCGTCGGCCGCGAGCACCGAACCCGTGTCGTCGGAGTCGAGCGGGCGCCCACTGGGCGACGAGACCGAGATGAGGTCCGCGACCGAGACCCGTCGGCCGCCGGGGTCGCTCTCGCCCGCTCGGCCATCCCTCTCAGGCCGGTCGCGGACCGTCCTCGGCCGCGGGGTCGCGCTCCTCGTCGCCGTCTCGCTCGTCGTCGTCGCGGCCGGATTGGGTGCCGCCGTCGTCGCCGGCCTCGTCCTCGCGGAACTCGTCCCGATGGACGCGTCTGCGGTCGTCTACGCCGCCGTCGTGACCCGACTGGCCTTCTTCGGCGTCGCCTTCGCCTACGTCGTCCGCCGGCTCGACGGGGTCGACCTCCGGCTCCCCACCCGGGCCGAGCGGCGCTGGACCCTCGGCGGCCTCCTCGCCGCGCTCGTCCTCGTCTTCGGCGCGCTCACGGTCGGCCGGTTCACCGGCGTCGACACGGCCACGACCCTGCTCCGCCCGTTCGTCGTCGCCGACCCCTTCATACTCCTGTTGCTGGGCGTCGCCTCGGTGTTCGTCGTCGCCCCCGCCGAGGAGCTTCTCTTCCGCGGGGCGGTGCAGGGACGGCTCGGCCGCTCGTTCGGCCCGACGACCCGAATCGTCCTCGCGAGCGCGCTGTTCGCGGCCGTCCACGCGCTCGGGTTCGGCTTCGACCCCGCGACGGCGGCGTTCGGCCTCGCGGTCGTCTTCGCCGTCGGGGTCGTGCTCGGCACCGTCTACGAGGGGACCGAGAACCTCGCCGTCCCGGTGTTGGTCCACGGGCTGTACCAGGCGGCGCTGTTCGCGGTCGCCGTCCTCGTCGTGGTGTGAGCGACGACTGCGGGCGCCGTTCTCGACGCGGCGCGAGCGACGACCGAGAGCGTCGCGGCGCCGGCGACGGCGGGGAATCCAGAACCGATAAACGGCGGCCGTCGGTAGATGTCGGCGATGCAGCAGGCCGTCCCGGAGCCGCAATCGTTCCGCCGCGTCCTCTCGTCGATGTGTACGGAGCCCCACCCGGCGGCGCGTGAGGCCGCGGTTCGCTTCCTCGCGACGAACCCCGGCGACCCTGGGACCTACGGCGCCGCCGCCGAACTCGAGGCGCGCGCCGTCGACGCGCTCGGGGAACTGGCCGGGCTCGCGGACCCTCACGGGTACGTCACGAGCGGCGGGACGGAGGCGAACATCCAGGCGGTCAGGGCGGCCCGGAACCGCGCCCGCGACGAGTGGACGTCGCCGCCCGAGAGCCCGAACGTCGTCGCCCCCGAGAGCGCGCACTTCAGCTTCGCCAAGGCCGCAGACGTGCTCGGCGTCGACCTCCTCACCGTCCCGACCGACGGCGACGGGCGGGCCGACGTGGACGCCGTCCGCGCCGCCGTCGGCGACGACACCGTCGCCGTCGTCGGCGTCGCCGGGTCGACGGAGTACGGCCGCGTCGACCCGATTCCGGACCTCGCCGGGGTCGTCGAGGCCGCCGGGGAGTCGACCCCGGGCGGCGACCGACCGCTCCTCCACGTCGACGCCGCGTGGGGCGGCTTCTACCTCCCCTTCACCGACCACGAGTGGTGCTTCGAGCACGCCCCGGTCGACACGCTCACCGTCGACCCCCACAAACTCGGCCAGGCGCCGGTGCCCGCCGGCGGACTCCTCGCCCGGGACCGGGCGACGCTCGACGCGCTCGCAGTCGAGACGCCGTATCTGGAGTCGACCTCGCAGGCGACCCTGACCGGGACGCGCTCGGGCGCCGGGGTGGCGGGCACCGTGGCCGCGTTCGACGAACTGTGGCCCGCGGGGTACCGTGAGGCCTACGAGACGGCGACGGCGAACGCGTCGTGGCTCGCCGACGCCCTCGACGACCGCGGGTTCGACGTGGTCGAGCCCGACCTGCCGCTCGTCGCCGCCGACGTTCCCGAGTCGGTGTTCGAGGCGCTCCGCAAGCGGGAGTGGCGAATCTCCCGGACCGGCCGCGACGAGCTGCGGGTCGTCTGTATGCCCCACGTCACGCGGCGGATGCTCCGCGAGTTCGTCGCGGACGTGGACGACCTGCGCTGAGCCGACCCCGACGACCGGCCAGATGTCAAACCGTCGATAGAGCTATCTCCCGGCTTCGAGAACGACGGTCCAGCGATGGACACGGAACTCGTCCTCGGGGGCCTCGGCGGCTGCCTCTTCGGCCTCCTGCTCCTGTGGGACGGACTGAGCCGGCGGAGACAGCATCGGCTGGTCACCCGCACCGAGACGACCGAGATACGGCAACTGACCGAGACGGGCCGCGTCGAAATCGAGGGCGAGGTCGTCGGCCCGGCGGACGGGAGCGAGACGTTCACCTCGCCCGTCGGGGAACGACCCGGGACGGTGCTCGCGGGGTGGGCGGTCGAGGAGTGGAGCGAGCGGGGGAAGCGCCAGCGGTGGACCACCCTCGCGTCGGGCGTCTACTCCCGGCCGTTCGTCGTCGACGACGGGACCGGCCGGGTTCGGGTCGCACTGGACGACCGAGTCGTCGGAGGCGAGAGCGTGCTGTCCACCCTCCGGTCGGTCGCCAGCGACGGTACGGCCAGCGGCCGGGGTGTCGCCGTCGACGGCGGGGTCACGGTCGACGGGGTCGTCTGTGAGTTCGAGTTCCTTCCGACGGTCGAGGTCGGTGCCGGGTCGACGCCGCCCGACCACATCCGGCGGTTCGTCGCGGGCGAGCGCCGGCTCTCGGAGGGGACCGACTCGCTCACGAACCTCGTCGACCTCGGCCACGCCCACGGCGACCGGCGATATCACGAGGGGACGCTCGCCGTGGGTGACGACGTGTACGTCCTCGGCCACGCGACCGCCGACGCAAAGGCGACCACGCCGCTCCGAGCCGAAGACGTGGTCGTGACCGCGGTCGACGACGAGCCCTTCGTCGTCTCCGACCGCCCCGAGGCGGCGCTGGCCGACCGGCTCGAGGACTACGAAGGCCGGCTCTTCGTCGGCGCCGTCGTGCTCCTGTTGGGTCTCGGGTCGGTGGCCACCGGCGCGACGGACCTACTCTGACCGCCGACCGACTATCGACCTGCCATCCCGCCGACGGAAAACTCAAAGCTTACAACACGGGACGGCCGAGGGGCGGACGTGCCAGTGGCCTCCTCGCTCCCCGGCGTCGCAGGCGCGGCCCTCGGGGCGACGACCGGCGTCGGCGTCTCGCCCGCCGAGTTCGTCGAGTTCGCCCGGCTCGCCGCGACGTTCCTCGCGGAGGGCGGCGACGGCGGCGGCGTGTTCCCGTGGCTCGAACGGCTCGTCAAGACCGCGTCGGGCTGGTGGGGGCTCGTTCTCATCTGGATATACTCCTTTCTCATCGCCTTCGCGCTCCCGGGCGTGAGCGAGGTCGTCCTGCTGGCGGAGCTCAACCTCGGCCTCTCGGCGGCGACGACGACGGCGCTCATCGTCTTCGTCAGCGCCTTCGGGAAGTCCGCCGGCAGCGTCTTCGCGTTTCACATCGGCCAGGAGGCCAAGGAGTCCGGCCCCGTCATCCGCTTCCTGCGGAACTCCCGCTTCGACGTCATCGAGTGGTCCGAGAAGAAGACCGTCACCATCGCCCAGAAGTGGGGGTACGCGGGGCTCGCGGCCGCGCTCTGTGTCCCGGGGTTCCCCGACACGCTCTCTATCTACGCCTTCTCCGTCCTGGAGGAGGACTACGTCAAGTTCGCGCTCGCGACGTTCGTCGGGAGCGCGGGTCGACTCATCCTCTGGCTCGCCGGCGGGCACGCGATTACGTCCGCGTTCGGGCTCTGACTCCGGAGCGGAGCATCCCCTGGCTCGGACTCTCACCGGCTGAGAACCATCGTATCTCGATTTTCGTCTCCCCGCCGTACTAGCTACCATGGCCTACAGACGCATCTCGAATCAGACCCTACTCGGGGGTGTCGTCGCCCTCGTCGGCCTCGTACTGCTCGCGAACACCACCGGTCTCTACGACACCGGGGCGCTCCTCCGGTACGTCCCGTCGCTGTTCGTCCTCGTCGGCCTCTACGCCATCGTCGCCAGCGGCTTCCGCAACGTCGCGGGACCGCTAGTCGTCGTCGCGCTGGCCGGAGCGTCCCAGCTAATCGCGCTCGACCTCGTCGCCGCCGAGGAGTTGGTCGTCCTCTGGCCGGTGGTCGTCGTCGCCTTCGGCGCGGCGCTGGTCGCCGGCCGCGTCCGGTCGCGGGTCCGCGACGTCGACGCCGACCGCGTCGACCTCGTGGCCGTCTTCGGTGGACGGAACGACCGCGTCACGTCCTCGTCGTTCGTCGGCGGGGACGTGACGGCCATGTTCGGCGGCGCCGAACTCGACCTGCGGGACGCGACGGTGCCGGTCAAGCCCGCCCGCGTGAACGCCACCGCGCTGTTCGGCGGCGTCGAGGTCGTCGTCCCGCGCGACTGGCGCGTCGAGGTCGACGTCCTCCCCGTCTTCGGCGCCGCCGAGGACGACCGGCCGCGGCGTGCGGAGGAACACGAGGAAGTGGACCTCGTCGTCACCGGCTTCTGTGCGTTCGGCGCGGTCGAAGTGACGGACTGACGGCCTCCCGTCCTCCGTTCTGGACATGGTGAAGGCGGCCGCAACTCCTCCCGTAACCCGCGACCGTCCGACGCCGGCGGACACGGCTCGGCTAGCCAACCCGCCATTGGGAACCGAACTGACACCCTCCCTGTAGGGTAGGTCGTTCAATGCCGTAGCGACTATTGTACTATCCGATGGTAGAAAGAAACCGCCGAAGTTTCGTGAAAGCGACAGGCTCCGCCCTCCTCATCAGCGCCCTCGCCGGCTGTGGCGGCCAGAACGGCGAAGGGACGGAGACCACCGCGTCGGAGACGACGATGGGCAACGAGACCACGTCGATGGGTAACGAGACGACGATGGGCAACGAGACGACCACCGAGGGCAACGAAACCACGGACGGGACGACGACGGACGGCGACGGGGAGGCGAACCTCCGCGTCGTCCACGCCTCGCCCGACGCCCCGAACGTGGACGTGTACGTCGACGACGCGGAGGCGCTGACGGACGTGCCGTTCGGCACGGTGAGCGACTACCTCCCGCTCTCGACGGGGAGCCACGCGGTCCGAATCACCGCCGCCGGCGACCCGGACACGGTCGTCTTCGACGAAGAGGTCGAACTGATGGCCGCGGACTACACCGCGGTCGCGCAGGGCGAACTCGAAGAGGGCGCCGAGAACGCCTTCTCCGTGCAGGTGCTCGAAGACGACGCCGAGGCGCCCGGGAGCGACACGGCCGCCGTCCGACTGGTCCACCTCTCGCCCGACGCCCCGGCGGTCGACGTGACCGTCGAGAGTAGCGGCGACGCCATCTTCGACGGCGTCGCGTTCGGCGAGACGGCGACGGCGGAGGTCCCCGCCGGGGACTACACCCTCCAAGTCCGCGGGGACACCGATGGCAACGACGGCGACGTGGCCGCCTCCTTCGACGTGACCGTCGAGGGCGGGAGCGAGTACACCGCCTTCGCCGTCGGCTACCTCACTCCCGACGACGAGCCGGCCGACGCCGGATTCGACCTGCTGGTCGCCGAGGGCGCCTGAGACGGCCGACCGGCCCCACACCGGCGAACCTTTTTTATATCGCAGTCGACTCCGTACGAGCGTGAACTCGGTCCACCCGCCGCTTCGTCGCGGCCCGCCGCACGACCGCGGCACCACGATGCGCACGCGCACCTAGTGAGCGATGGGTGGACCCCGCGTCGCGGCCCGGGTCGATAGGACGGCCCCGCCGCGTCGCGAGCGAACCTCGACGCGCCCTTCTTCGGCTGACGTACCGTGGAGACGACCGAGACCGGCGGGCTTTAGGCCCGCATCCGAGAACCCAAAACAGAATGAGCCACGAGGAGTTCCCCACCGAGAACCCGGCGGTGGTGACCTGTGGGCTGCCGTACGCCAACGGCGACCTGCACGTCGGCCACCTCCGAACCTACGTCGGCGGCGACGCCTACGCCCGCTCGCTCAGGAAACTGGGCCAGCAGACCGCGTTCGTCTCCGGCTCAGACATGCACGGCACCCCCGTCGCGGTGAACGCCGAGAAGGAGGGCGTCGACCCCGAGGAGTTCGCCCTGCGCTGGCACGACCAGTACGAGGCGACGTTCCCCCGGTTCAACGTCGACTTCGACAACTACGGCCACACCCACGACGAGACGAACACCGAACTCACCCAGGACATCGTCCGCACCCTCGACCAGGAGGGCCACGTCTACGAGAAGGTCATCAAGGTCGCCTACGACCCGGACGCCGACCAGTACCTCCCCGACCGCTACGTCGAGGGCACGTGTCCCTACTGCGGCGAGAAGGCCCGCGGCGACGAGTGCGACGAGGGGTGTCAGCGCCACCTCGAACCCGGCGAGGTCGAGGACCCCGTCTCGACGATTACGGGGAACCCCGCGCAGTACCGCGAGCGCACCCACAAGTTCTTCCGCGTCTCCGCGTTCCAGGAGTACCTCCAGGAGTTCATCGACCGGTTGGAGGGCACCTCGAACGCCCAGAACCAGCCCCGCGAGTGGATAGAGGGCGACCTGCAGGACTGGTGTATCACACGCGACCTCGACTGGGGTATCGACTACCCCGAGGTCGAGGGGGGCCAGAGCGAGGGGGAGGCCGAGGACGACCTGGTGCTCTACGTCTGGGTCGACGCCCCCATCGAGTACGTCGCCTCCACGAAGCAGTACTCCGAGCGCGTCGGGAGCGAGGCGTACGACTGGGAGCAGGTGTGGAAGGAGGCGGGCGAAATCGTCCACGTCATCGGCCGCGACATCATCCAGCACCACACTGTCTTCTGGCCGGCGATGCTGAACGGGGCCGGCTACGAGGAGCCCCGCGCCGTCATGGCGAGCGGGTTCGTCACCCTCGGCGGCAAGGGGTTCTCGACCTCGCGTAACCGCGCCGTGTGGGCCGACGAGTACCTCGACGAGGGGTTCCACCCCGACCTCCTGCGCTACTACATCACGACCAACGGCGGGTTCCAGCAGGACGTGGACTTCTCGTGGGCGAAGTTCCGCGAGCGCGTGAACGGCGAACTCGTCGGCACCGTCGGCAACTTCGTCTACCGTTCCCTCCTCTTTGCCTACCGGAACTACGAGGGGACGCCGGACGGCGAGGTCAGCGCCGAGGTCGAGGAGCGAATCGAGGCCGCCGTCGCCGACTTCGGCGAGGCCGTCAACGAGTACGACCCGAAGGCGCTCGGCGAGGCCGCGGTGTCGCTGGCGCGCTTCGGCAACGAGTACATCCAGCGTAACGAGCCCTGGAAGCTCACCGACGACGAGCCCGACCGGGCCGCGCAGGTCATCTACGACTGCGTCCAACTCGCGAAGGCCGTCGCCGTCCTCCTCTACCCCATCGCGCCCGAGAAGTCGGCACAGCTGTGGGGCGACGTTGGACCCGCGGACGAGGACCTCGCCGAGGTCACCACCGACGCCGCGCTCACCCCGCCCGCGACGACGTTCGAGGAGCCGACGGAGCTGTTCGAGAAGATCGAGGAAGAACGCGTCGAGGCGCTGAACGAGAAGCTGGAGGCGCGCGTCGCCGAGGCGACCGCCGACGAGGGAGAAGCGGAGGGCGAAGGCGACGGGTCGGACGCGGAAACCGAAAGCGACGACACCGACGCCGCCGAGGACTCGGACGTGAGCGACGAGTTCGAACCCATCGTCGAAGAGCGCATCGGCTTCGAGGAGTTCCAGGACGTCGACCTCCGGGTCGGCCGGGTCGAGAGCGCGGAGGGCATCGAGGGCGCCGACAAGCTCGCGAAGCTCACCGTCGACATCGGCGTCGAGACGCGCCAAATCGTCGCCGGCATCAAACAGCTCCACGACCTCGGCGAACTGCCGGGGAAGAAGGTCGTCGTCGTGGCCAACCTCGAAGGGGCCGAACTGTTCGGCGTCGAGTCGAACGGGATGGTGCTCGCCGCCGGCGACGAGGCCGACCTGCTGACGACACACGGCGACGCGGAGCCGGGGACGCGCGTTCGGTAGGCGGCTCGGGTCTGCGGTTTTCGAGCGTCGATTCGACTACTTTTCACGAGGTGTCGGCAGATTACGACGCCAACGCTGTGACAGGAGAGGTGTTCGAGGCTTCCATGTCTGAGTGGATTTCCACCGCGTCGACGAGTCGGCCGGCGACAAGCGCCGACCGTCGTGGCGCCTACGCGTAACACTCCGGCGTCAGCGAGTAAGGTGCGCACGAGGCGTGCCCGTCGTGGCGTCTACGCGTACAACTCCCCGTACTCGGGCGGCAACTGTGATACGGCGTCGGTCCACTCCTCGTGCTGTAGTTCGTCACTCAGCGCCGAGAGGACGGCGCGGACGTGCGTCGGCGCCTGCGACGGGTCGAGGTCGCCCATCGACTCCTCGCGGTCCGATACGCGGTCGACGAACGTTCCCACGCCGAACCCGTCGGCGTCGCCGTCGGCCCGCGTGACCGCCGAACCGAGTGCTTCGGGGAGTTGGTCGGCGAGGGTCGCCGCCTGACCCTCGGTGATTCGGTGGCTCAACACCGATAGCACCGCCTCGGACGCCGAGAACACCTTGGCCTCCGAGTCGAGGTCGACGCTCGCCTCCTGAACTTTGCGTACGTACGAATCCGTGTTCATCGTGTGTGTCGTTGGGCGGGTTATGGGGTCGGCCTTCGGGTTGTAAATACAGGTCCGCTGCGGCCTCAGAAGTCGGCGTTGAGCCGGACGGTCTCGTCGTCGACCGCGGCGATCTGCTCGGCTTCGAGCGTGAGCCGGTCGTCGTCGTCCTTGCTGATTCCGGACTCGATTTCGGCGGAGACGCCGGTCTTCGCCTTCAGGATGGCCTTCCCGCCGTCGACGGCGGTAATCTTCCCGAGGTCCTCGCCGTTCGGTCCCTCGACGTGCTTTCCGACGACCTCCTCCGTGATGTGCTCCATACCCGGCAGGAGGGCGTCGTTCGTCAAATGCCTGCGGGCCGACGCCGTCCTCGGGAGACGAGGTCGACGTCGGCCCCCCGCCGTCTCATCCGGCGGGGTCGGACGGCAACCACCAGAGGTGGCCGACGCCCCGTATCTCCAGATGTTCGACGGCTCCCTCGTCGGCGAGACGGTCGAGCAGGGCGAACACCTCGCCGTGGGGACGGTCGATTCGTTTCACGAGGTACCCGGTGTTGACGGCGGGCTTCGGGGCGGTTCGGAGTGCTTCGACGACTCGGGCCTTCCCCTCCCTGTCGTCTCCCCGTTCGTCGTCTGTCGGGCGGGCAGGCGTCATCGGAGAACGTTGTTCCTGCGCGAACTTGTACTGTCAGGCGGTGACCGACAGATTGCCACCGACCACGGGAGTTTTGCCCCCCGTGTCCGACCACACGGCCATGACGGACATTCTCGTGGCCGGCGAGACGCTCGTCGACTTCATCCCCGACGCGGCCGGCCCGCTCGCCTCGGTCGAATCGTTCTCGCGGCGCGCCGGCGGTGCGCCGGCCAACGTCGCGGTCGGCCTCGCCCACCTCGACGCCGACGTCGGGTTCTGGACGCGACTCGGCGGCGACCCGTTCGCCGAGTTCCTCGCAGAGACGCTCGACGACCACGGCCTCCCCGAACGGTTCGTCGAGCGCGACCCCGAGGCGAAGACGACGCTCGCGTTCGTCAGCCTCGGCGAGGACGCGGACCGGGAGTTCAGTTTCTACCGCGAGGACGCCGCGGACGCGCGGATGGAGGTCGGCGGCGTCTCCGACGACGAGTTGGCCGACGCCTCGTGGGTCCACTTCGACGCGCTGTCGATGGACGCCGAACCCTCCCGGAGCGCAGTCGTCGACTTCGCCGAGCGGGCGGGCGACGCCGGGGCCGTCGTCTCCTTCGACCCCAACGCCCGCCCCGAGCGATGGGGGGAGTTCACCTACGCCGACTCCGTCGAGCGCGGCTTCGGCCTCGCGGACGTGGTGAAGGCGACCCCCGAGGACCTCGCGGAGATGGGCGTCGAGGGCGACGCGCCGGAACTCGCGCGGGAAATCTGCGAGCACGGCCCGCACACGGTCATCGTCACCCTCGGCGGCGAGGGCGCCTACGCCTACGCGACCGCCGACGCGCCGTGGAGCGAGGGGCGGGAGACCGAGGTGCGCCACGACGGGTACGCGGTCGACCCCGTCGACACCACCGGCGCGGGCGACGCGTTCACCGCCGGCGCGGTGCGCGCCCTCTCGAACGGTGTGGGCTTGGAGGAGGCCCTCGCCTTCGGCAACGCGGTGGCGGCGACGACGACGACCGCCGAAGGCGCGATGACGGCGCTCCCGACGCTGTCGGCGGTCGAGTCCTTCAGAGCGGAGCGGGAGAACTGAATTCGGCGGCCGGGAGCGGAGCCCGAGAGCCGTCGGGCGAGGGCGGGCGTCGGCGAGTCAGTCCGCGGTTTCGGTCCCCTCACACTGGGACGGTGCGGCGTTCTCCGCCCGACTGTCGGACGCGACCAGCCCCGCCGCCGCCAACACGAGGAGCGCCGCGGCGACGAACGCGCCGAGGTAGCCGACGCCCTCGGCCGCGACGCCGCCGAGTGCGCTCCCGACCCCGCCGCCGACGCCGCCGACGGCGGTGTACGCGCCGAGAGCCTCTCCGCGGGTGTCGGCGGGTGCGAGTCGGCTCACCAGGCCGGTGCCCGTCACGGCGATGACGGCCCACGTGACGCCGACGACGGCGAACAGGGCGCCGACGCCGACGAGGCCAGCCGTCCCGAGTCCCATGGCGCCGACGACCGCGACCAGCGGGAACGCGGCGGTTCGGACGACGAGCGCGGCGGTCTGGAGCCAGCGTGGGTCCCGACGGGAGGCGAGGTCGCCCGCGACGCCGTAGGCGACGGCCGACCCGGCACTGGAGAGGACGAAGAGCGCGAACACCTCGCCGGTGGCGTAGCCCGCGTCGGCGAGGTACGCCGGGAGCGGGCCGAAGAACGCGGAGAACCCGACGAAGAAGAGCGTCGCGGCGAGGAGGTAGCGCCCGAGCGGGCCGGCGAGTCGCTCGCGGACTGCGGCGAGCGGGGGTCGGTCAGCCGACCCGTCTCGAGGCCGAGACGACCGGAGCGACCGGAGCGCCCAGTAGACGCGCCCGGGTCCGAACGGAATCGTGCGGACGTACCGTCCCGCGCCCCAGGGACGACGGTGGAGCTCTCGGCTGACCCGGGCGAACCGCTCGGGGTCGGTGGTCGGCGACGGCGGGTACCGGGCGCGGACGACGACCAGCCCGGCGGCCGCGGCGGCGGCGATGAGGTAGAAGAACAGTCGCTGAGCGGCCGCGGCGCCGAAGACACCGGGCGCGAGGGCGTTCCAGACGGCGCCGGCGAGCAGGCCGCCGAGCCACCCGTACCCCTGATAGCTGTTCAGACGGGCGAACTGTCGGTCCCAGCCGTCGCTCGGGACGCCCTCCACGACGACGAGGTTCAGTACGGGTGCGGCGGCGCTCACCACGAACCAGAGCGCGGCGTTGGCGACGAGCAGCGGCCACGGCGACGCGATGGCGGGCACGACGGCGAGCACGCCCGCCGTGGCGCCGAGCGCGACGAGGACCAGTGGTCGGCGGCGGTGTGTCGCGGCCGCGAGCTTCCCCCACAGAATCGCGCCGGGGACGCCAGCAAACGCGGCCGTGGAGGCCATGAGTCCGACGAGCAACGGGCCGGCACCCAGCGAGAGCGCGTAGAGCGGGAGGAGCAGCGACGCCGCGCCGACGGCGGCGTACCCCAGCCCCCACCCCACGAGCCAGCGGTCTTTCATATCGACGGAGTGAACGGTCGTCGAAAAAACTGTTTCGTCGCGGTCCGTCACGTGTCTCGTCGTCCCACCTGAGTCGGCGTCGGACCGTGTCGACGGGCCTTTGGAGCGCTTCCGTCGACGTGGCCCCGCTTTCGACCCCCAGTTCGCGCCGGCGGACCGAGAGCGATAAGTAGCGCAACGGGGGATGCTCTCCACAAGCAATGGGTCAGGCCGAGTCGGACACCGATGCTGATTCTCGTGGGGCCTCGGACTTCGTCGAGTACGGTGTCGAGGACCGCCCGCCGTTGGGGACCGCGGCGCTCCTCGGCGTGCAACACTATCTGACGATGGTCGGGGCGAACATCGCGGTGCCGCTCATCCTCGCCGGGGCGCTGGGGATGCCCTCGGAGGTGATTCCTCGGTTCGTGGGGACGTTCTTCGTCGTCTCCGGGGTCGCGACGCTCGCCCAGACGACGTTCGGGAACCGTTACCCCATCGTGCAGGGGGCGCCGTTCTCGATGCTCGCCTCGGCGCTGGCGGTGGTGGGTGTGGTTACGGCCAGCAACCCGGCCGGTCCGGACTGGCAGGCGGCCCTGCTTCAGTTACAGGGAGCCATCGTCGTCGCCGCGCTGGTGGAGGTGCTCGTCGGATACTTCGGCCTGTTCGGTCGGCTCCGGGGGTTCGTCTCGCCGGTCGTCATCGCGCCGACCATCGCGCTCATCGGGCTCTCGCTGTTCTCGACGCCGCAGGTGACCGCGGCGACGAACAACTGGCCCCTCCTCCTCCTCACCGTGCTCCTCGTCGTCCTCTTCTCACAGTACCTCGACACGCGCTCGCGGGCAGCGCGGCTCTTCCCGGTCCTGCTCGGCGTCGTCGGCGCCTACCTCGTCGCGGTCGCGCTGTCGCTCTCGGGCGTGTACGCCCCCGGTTCGCCCGGCTACGTCGACGTGTTCTCCGTCTTCGACGCGCCGCTGTTCGTCGCCATCTACCCGCTCCAGTGGGGGGTCGCCGGCGGCGCGAACACCGTCTCGGTGGCGCTCCCGCTCGTCGGCGACGTGCTCTTCGGCGTCCCGCAGGTGACGACCCCGTTCGTCGTCGGGATGCTCGCCGGCGTCGCCGCCTCGATGGTCGAGAGCTTCGGCGACTACCACGCCGTCGCCCGGCTCTCCGGCATGGGCGCCCCCAGCGAGAAGCGCATCGACCACGGCATCGGGATGGAGGGCGCGATGAACGTCTTCGCGGGGCTGATGGGCGCCGGCGGTTCCACCTCCTACTCCGAGAACATCGGCGCCATCGGCATCACCGGCGTCGCCTCGCGCTACGTGGTGCAGGTCGGCGCCGCCATCATGCTCGTCGTCGGCTTCGTCGGCTGGTTCGGCCAGTTGGTCGCCACCGTCCCGGACCCCATCGTCGGCGGGCTGTTCGTCGCCATGTTCGGCCAAATCGTCGCCGTCGGGCTCTCTCAACTGGAGTACGTCGACCTCGACTCCTCCCGGAACACCTTCGTCGTCGGCTTCGCGCTGTTCGCCGGGCTCGCGATTCCGGCCTACATGGGAAACGTCGGCGACGCCGCGACGTTCCGCCAGGGGATGGCCGGAGTCTGGCTGCTCGGTCCGGTACTCGGCTCGAAGCTCGTCGCGGACGTGGTATTCGTCATCGGCTCGACCGGGATGGCCGTCGGCGGGCTGTGTGCGTTCGTCCTCGACAACACCATCGCGGGGACGCGGGCGGAGCGCGGACTCGACGAGTGGGAGGCGTCCGCCGAGGAGAACGAGGAGTTCGTCTCGTTCTACGACCGGGTCGTTCGCGGGCGCGACGACGGGTCGGGGTCGTCCGGGTCGCGGGCGGATTAGGCCCGGTTCTGAGTCCCGTTTACCCCGATTCGGGAGCCGGACGGAGGCTCCTACGGGGATGCTTCCGAAACCTTACCCGACTGCACGGCATCCGCGACCTCCCCAGCCGGCTCCGGTGCTCGGCCCGTCCCACTCGTTGTGGCCCCACCCCTCGCACGGGGACTTACGACCACGAGGGCCGCTCGGCGCCCGCCGGTACGACAGCCCCCGGAAACGGCCGTCCCACTCGGCAGGAAACAACCAGTGTTCACGACCCGGGCGACTCACTCCGCGACGGCGACGAGCCCCCACTCCGCGTCCGACACCCGCACGCTCGCCACCTCCTCGCGGTCGCCGAGGAAGCGGAACTCGAACCCGTCGTCGAGGCGTTCGAACTGGAGGGCCGTGTCTATCACGTCCGCCGTGACCTCGCACTCGACAGGGTCGGGACCGCTCTCGCCGCTTCCCTTCCGTGCCAACCCGTAGTCGTCGTAGGAGAGCCGCGTCGTCTCCACTATCGACCCCGACTCGTCGAGCACGTCGGCCGCGAGCCCCTCGTGAGCCTCGTTCTCCGCGACCCGGAGCGTATAGGTCTCCATAGACATACCGAGACGGTTCGCCCGGGCCCCGTTTGAGATTACGGGCCGAGGTCACGGGGGCGACAGTCGCCGACGGCGCGACTCCGCATCGCGACCGGTCACGACCCGACGCGAACCCTGCCGAGGGCGTCGGGGTTCAAGTCCACACGCCCCGCAGAACGACACATGCGAATCGCGCTAATCGCCCACGACGAGAAGAAGCCGACGCTCATCGAGTTCGCACAGGAGCACGTCGAGGACCTCGAACGCTGGGAGTTGGTGGCGACGGGGACGACCGGGAAACGCCTCCGGGAAGAGACCGGTCTCGACGTGGAACGCAAGGCCTCCGGGCCGCTCGGCGGCGACATGCAGATCGGCGCCGAGGTCGCGTCGGGCGACTGTGAGGCCATCGTCTTCCTGCGGGACCCGCTCACCGCACAACCCCACGAGCCGGACATCTCGGCGCTGATGCGTATCTGTGACGTCCACGACGTGCCGCTGGCGACGAACCTCGCGACGGCGGACGCGCTACTCGAGAGCGTTACCGGCGACGGTTAGTAGTAAATATAGAATTTCTGGGAAACAGTTATGTCTGCCCCCTGAGTGGAGATGTCCATGCGACTCGTTCGGGGGTTCTTCGCGTGGGTGGTGGTCGTCTCGACGCTCGTCACCGGCGGCGCCGCCATCACGCCGGCGGAGGAGCGCAGTTGCCTCCCGGCCGGCGGTCACGCGTTCACCCTCGAGTCGGACACCTCGACGCTCACGGTCACGGCCCACGCCTCGCTGTACACGCGGGACGGGGCACCGGGCGCACTCGGCCTCGGCGTCGACGGCGTCTCTCACGACCAGACGACGCTCGTCTACCGCACCGGAGTCGTCCGCGACCCGGGGACGGGGTTCTCGTTCGCGTTCGACGCCGGGGCGCGCTTCCCGACGAAGGGGTCCGAGCGCGCCATCGACGTCGACCACGGGCGCGTGGACGGGACCATCGATCCGGCGTGTTGACGACGGTCGGAAGTTGCCCGTAACACCCGAGACTCAGTCCGCCGCCTCCGCCGGGTCGACGACGCTCTCAGCCACCTCGTCCACGCCGACCCGGTCGCACAACTCGTACAGCGGGCACGCCTCCGGCCCGTCGAGGCAGGCGGGTTTCCGCGCCGAGCAGTACTCCCGGCCGAACTGAATCATCGCGGTGTGGCCGAAGCCGCACTTCTCGGCGGGCACGTCGCGTTCGAGATGCTCCCGGACCGCCTCGTGGTCGGCGTCGGGCGGCGCCAGCCCCATCCGCCGGGCGATGCGGTGGACGTGGGTGTCGACGGGGAAGACGCCGCCCCGGCCACCGGAGAAGAGGAGCACGCAGTCGGCGGTCTTCGGGCCGACACCGTGAATCTCCAGCAGGCGCTCGCGAACCTCGTCGGGTTCCCCATCGCGGACGAACTCGTCGAACCCCGCTTCGCTCCCGAACTCCGCCAGAATCTCCGCTGCGGCGCCGACGATCATCTCGGACTTCTGGTTGTAGAGGCCGGCAGATTGGATGGTCTCGGCGAGTTCGGACTGCTCGGCGTCCGCGAGGGTCGCGGCGAGGTCCACGTCGTCGCCGCCGTAGCGGGTCATCAACTCGTCGTGAGCCGGCTGGCTGGCCACGTCGCTCGTGTTCTGGCTCAGGATGGTGCGGACGAGACACTCGAATGCGTCCTGCCCGCCGTAGGCCTTCCGCCAGTAGCGCTCGCCGAGGGCGTCGACGACGGCTTCGGCGCGGGTGTCGGCCTCGGCAGGGTCGAAGTCGAGTGCCTCGCCGGCGCCCGAACTGATGTTGTCCGCGGGCTCCTCGGGCTGGTCGGACATTCGGTTCGAACTAGGGACCGTCCCCGCATAAGAACTCTCGCCGTCCCCGGGGTGCCCACGTGGGCCGACGGCCCCTCACTCCACCCGGAACGTCACCGTCACCTCGGCGCCGTCGGCGAGGTCGGCGACGAGGTCGCGGTCGAACTCCCCGGCGGCTCTGTCCGCGCCGACGACGACGGTCCGCTCGTCGACGTAGTCGCTCGTCCGGCCGACGGCGCTCCGGTCCCCGTCGAACGTCAGGTCGGGGTGGCCGTGACCCGTGACGACCTCCTCGTGGTCGTCGGTCGCGACGGTAATCGTGATTTCGGCGTCCTCGTCCCGACAGGCGTCGACGAACGCGGGGTCGAAGTCGGCGGGAACGCGGTCGGCGTCGACGGCGAGGATGCAGTCCCCGGCGGGGGTGAGCCAGTCGTCGCTCGTGACCTCGAACGTGCTCGCGTGCTCGGCGGACACGTGTTCGTGCCCGCGGGCGTGGACGACCTCTTCCATGTGGTGACGGGGACGACCCACGCATAAGGGGCTACCCATCCCGGCTGGAGGACTCCAGCCGTTTATATACGGGGAGCTACCGCTCGGTAACCCGGTTTCGTCCGCGCGCCGGTGATTCGGGTGGTGTGGTAGCTATTTTCACATCCCCTCTCACCGAAGTATTTATATGCGTAAGGGAATTAGATGGGAGCACCAGGACGCCACCGGCGTCCGGCGGCATCGCACGTAGAATGATCGGGAATTCTTATCCACGGCCGGTCGGACGACGACGAGCAGCCGCCACACCCGGTGTGCAGATGGTATCGAGGACTGATTACGTATGGCAGTAGCGAAAGAACACGACGTCGAGGAACTCGACGAGAGCGACAACGTAGAGCTCACAGACGACAAACTCGAGAACGGCTCCAAGGGCCAGCTCATCAAGCTCGCCGGTCAACTCCGTGACCGACGAAACGAGCTGAACCAGATGGCCTCCGAGCGCGCCTCCAAGCGCGACGACCTCAACGCGAAGACCCGCGAGAAGGTCGACGAGGCCCAGGAGCACCGCGAGAAGCGCGACGAGCTCAACGAACAGGTCCAGGAACACAAGAACAAGCGCAACGAGCTCAACGCGAAGGCCAACGAGCTGTTCGACGAGGTCGACGAGATGAAGGAGGACCTCGAGCTCGACGACGGGAAGGACCTCGAGGAGCTCAAAGAGGAGATCGAGCAGCTCGAGTTCCGCCAGCAGACCGAGGTGCTCTCGACCGAGGACGAGCGCGAACTCATCGAGAAGATCGAGGACAAGCGCGAGCAGTACCGCAAGAAGAAGGACAAGGTCGAGGACTCCGGCGAGCTCGAAGGGCTCGTCGAGGAGGCCGAGGAGGTCCGTTCCGAGGCGTCCCAGCACCACCAGAAGGTGACGGAGCTCGCGGACGAGGCTCAGGAGCACCACAACGAGATGATCCAGGCCTACCGCGAGGCCGACGACATCCGTGACGAGGCCGACGCCATGCACGAGCTGTTCGTCGAGGCCCAGGAGGCGGCCGACCGCCACCACGAGGACTTCGTCCGCGTCCAGAAGCGTCTGCGCGAGCTCGACAAGAAAGAAGAGGAGAGCCGCAAGGACCAGCGCGAAGCGAAGCGCGAGGAGGCCAAGGCGGAGGCCGAGGAGATATACCAGAAGTTCAAGGAAGGCGAGACCCTCGATACCGAGGACCTGATGAAGCTCCAGAAGACGGGGCTGCTCTAAGCCGAACGTTCTCTCTCTTCGGGGCGGCGCTTTATCACGTTTCCACCCCGAGCCACGGCTATGGCTGACGACCGACCGCGGGACGGGAGCGATTCGGACGCCTCCGACGACCGGGGCTCCTCCGAGCCGAGGCGAGATGTCGGGGACGGCTCCGCCGCGACCGACGACGGGAGCGACCGCGAGTGGAAACCGCGACGCGAGCGCGACGAGTACGACGAGGTGAGCGCGCCGGGGGCGAGAGGTGTCGGCGCCGACGGCGACGTGACACAGGAAGCGACGACCGCGTCCGCCGGAGACGGCCGGTCGCCGAAACGCGGTGGCGGCGACGACACGGACGGGGGCCGGGCGGTTCGCGTCCTCACCGTCCTCGGGTCCGGACTGCTCGCCGCCGCGGCCGCGTGGCTCCTGTTCGTGCTCCTCTCGGGCACCCTCGCGGACGTGGTCGGCTGGCTGTTGGTGCTGGTCGCCGCCGTCGTCGGCGGCCGAATCGGGCGGCGAGTCGTGGCGTCGCGCTTCCCGGACTACAACGTCGCCGAGGTGGCCGTCGAGGGCCCCATCTCGCGCGACGGCGGGCCGGGTCGGTTCCCCACCGGCGGGCTGGGCGCCGGCGCCGACGACATCGTCGACCTCGTCGAGGCGGCCGACGAGGACCCCCACAGCGAGGCGCTCCTCCTCCGGCTCAACACCCCCGGCGGCGAGGTGGTGCCGAGCGACGACATCCGGCGGGCCGCCCTGGCCTTCGACGGCCCGACCGTCGCCTACGCGACCGACACCTGCGCCAGCGGCGGCTACTGGATCGCCAGCGGCTGTGACGAGCTGTGGGCCCACGACGCCACCGTGGTCGGGAGCATCGGCGTCATCGGCTCGTCGGTGAACGTCCACGAACTCGCCGAGGAGCTCGGCATCACGTACGAGCGCTACGCCGCGGGCAAGTACAAGGACGCCGGCCTCTCGCTGAAGGAGACGACCGACGACGAGCGCGCCTACCTCCAGGGAATCATCGACGACCTCTACGACGACTTCGTCGAGCGCGTGGCCGAGGGCCGCGACCTCGACCCCGAGTTCGTCCGCGACACCGAGGCGCGGGTGTACCTCGGCGACCGCGCGCTCGACCTCGGGCTGGTCGACGAGTTGGGCGCCCGTGACGACGTGGAAGCACGCCTGGAGGAGCTCATCGGCGCGGAGGCGTCGGTCGCCGAGTTCGAGCCCCAGCGGTCGATGCTGACGCGACTCCGCGGCGGCGCGAGCACCGTGGCATACGCCTTCGGCGCCGGCGTGGGGAGCGCCGTCGCACCCGAAGACGGGTTCGAGCTGAAGTTCTGAACACGGCGGGCCGGCGGCGACCGTTCGGTGTCGTTCCAGCCGGACCGCCGTCTCACGTCCCGGCTCCGGGCTCCAGTCGTGTGAGTCGACCGTATCGACCGGGAGGGTTTTACCGGGCGGCGTACTCGCTTCGACCGTGACGACGCTGGTCCTCTGTGTCGACCGCTCGAACGACATCGGGCGCAAGACCGGCATCCGAGCGCCGGTGGCCGGCTGGGAGGCCGTCCGGTCGCTCGTCACCGAGGTCGGACTCGCCGACCCGGAGGACTCCGGCGTCAACTCCCTCCTCGAAGCCCTCCGAGTCGCCCGAGAGCTACAGGACGAGGGCGAGGAGGCGGTCGTCGCCGTGGTCTCGGGGGCGACGGACTCGCAGGTCGGCGCCGACCGCGCCGTCGCGGGTCAGTTGGACGAGCTGATCGCCGAGTACGCCCCGGAGTCGGCCGTCGTCGTCGTCGACAGCGCGACCGACGAGCGGGTCGTCCCCATCGTCGAGTCCCGGCTCCGGGTGGACTCCGTCGACCGCGTCGTCGTCCGACAGGCCCGCGACATCGAGTCGACCTACTACCTCCTCAAGCAGTTCCTCGGCGACGAGGAGCTCCGCACGACCGTCCTGGTCCCCCTCGGGGTCGCATTGCTGCTGTTTCCCGCGCTGCTGTATCGGTTCTCGGCGGCGGTGGCGTTCGCCGGGCTCGCCGCGCTCCTCGGCATCGCCCTGCTGTACAAAGGGCTCGCCGTCGACGAGCGCCTCTCGGGGGTCGCAGAACGCGTCCGAACCGGACTCTACTCCGGGCAGGTGTCGGTCGTCACCTACGTCGTCGCCGCCGGGCTGACGCTCGTCGGCGTCTTTCTCGGCGTCCTCGCGGTGTCGGAGGCGACGCCGACCGAGCCGCTGCTCGTGCGCTCCGCGCGGTTCACCTACCGGAGCGTCCCGTGGTTGGCGCTCGCGGCGTTGACGGCGAGCACCGGCCGACTCGTCGACGAACTCATCCGAGCCGAGGGGGCCCGCCGGCCCTACCTCAACCTCCCCTTCGGCGTCGTCGCCACCGGACTGGTCGTGCGGGGGTTCTCCGGCTGGTTCCTCGAACGTGAGGCCGGGCTCCCTCACCTCGAGCTGTTCGAGGGGGTGCCCCTCCTCTACGTCGAGTTCACTCCCACCCAGCGCCTGGCGCTGTTCGTCGTCTCCGGACTCCTCGTCTCGCTCGTCGGCGTCCGCGTCGCTGCCGCGATGAGCCGGGAGACGGAGACGCTCGAAGAGCCCGTCGAGCAGTAGGGCATCGGAGCCATCCCCGGGCCGTGGTGCGCCGAACGGGTTTTGTCGTGCCGAGACGTACGTTACCGTATGTCTAGCGACGCCCCCTTCCGGGAGGTGCAGCAAGCCCGGCGGCCGCGGTGGCTCGCGACCGTCGCCGGGACGACGGCCAGCCTACTCCTGGTCGCGTACGAGGCGGAGTCGGCGCTCTTCGGTGCGTTCGTGCTGCTGCCGGGTAGTGGATTCTTCGCCACGCTCCTGTACCTCCGCCTGACCGTCGAGGTCCGACCGGAGGGACTGTTCGTCGAGTACCGCCCCTTCCACCGGGGACGGTTGATTCCGTACGCCCGCATCGAGTCGGTCGAGGTCCGCGAGTACCGACCCGCGACCGGGTTCGGACGCCGGGGGCTCCAACTCGGCTTCGACCGGCCGGTGTACAACGTCTCCGGCGACGATGGCGTACTTCTCCGCTACGAGGGAGACGACGGCACGAACCGGGAGATGGTCGTCGGGTCGAACCGGGCGAGCGCGCTGGCCCACGAGATCAGGGTGGCCCGTCGGTCGTGGCGCCGCGCCCGAGAGACGGACGGGGAACCGGACGCCACTCGGGACCCACCCCTGGGGCGCGAGCTGTTCGACCCTCGCGAGCACGAGCCCGGTCGGCGGACGCAGTCGGCGTGAGCGCTTCGGCGGTGCGAGAGTCGGTCACGCGACGCGAGGCGACAGACCGGTCCGGGGCGGTCGCTTCCGACGGAGTAGGAGTGAGAACGGGGGTTCGAACGCGAGGTTCGGGCGCGACTCAGTCGTCCGATTTCGGCCGAATCACGTCCGCCAACGTGACGACCAGGCCGAGCGCCCAGCCGACGGGGACGGCGATGCCGAACCACATGCCGACGTAGGCGAACCCTTTGAGGTCGAACTGCGCGCGGAGGATTTCGGCGATGCCACCGACCGACAGGACGTTGTCGAGGAGCCAGATGGCCAGCGAGACGCTGTTGGGGAAGATGATTCCGGCGAGCGTCTGTGAGTAGAGCGCGGCGACGACGGGCGGCAGGAACAGTGCCGTCACGCCGGCGGGGTACGCAAAGAGGACGCTGACGCCGCGACCGCCGACCCGAGAGAACGCCACCGCGAGGACGGCGGCGAGCGTGGCGACGACGCTGGCGGCGAGCACGGCCAGGACCCCCTCTATCGAGAACGACCCCTGGAGCTGTCGGAGGTACGTGACTGCGGTGAGCGCCCCCCAGACGACGACCGAGGCGAGGACGACGCCGACCGTCCCCAGTCGCGCCGTGGCCGTGTTCAGCTTCTCGGCGTAGAACCGCGTCATGAAACCGAGCAAGAGGAGCGGGTAGCCGACCAGCACGAGCGGGAGCCCGAGCGCCGCCCAGAGGTAGTAGCCGACCTTCTGCGGGGCCGTCTCCGGTTGCCAGCGACCGAGCACACGACTCGGGTTCAGCTGTCGCGGGAAGAGGAGCTCCATCCAGGTAGCGTGTAGACGCCCGATATCGACGCGGACGCCCCCGAGCACCCCCGGACTCGTCCGTGAGCTATATGCCATTGACCGTGACTGTCACGTCGACTACCGTAAAGCTGTGGTATCCGGGGGGAAAGGGCGGACGGTGACCCGACGGTGAGCGGGTAGTGAACGAAGAGTGAGTGGAGGGAAGCGAGTGGGCGAGGAGTGAGTGGAGGGAAGCGAGTAGACGAGGAGTGACGCCCCTACCAGGGGGCGAAGTCCGGGTCGACGCGGCGGTCGTGTTTCTCGATGTCGTCGATGCGCTGAATCTCCTCGTCGGAGAGGTCGAGCGCGACCGACCGCCAGTTGTCCTCGATGTGGTCCTCGCTGGAGGCTTTCGGGATGGTGGTGACGCCCTTCTCGCGGAGCCACGAGAGGCTCACCTGCGCCGCGCTGGCGCCGTGGTCGTCGGCGATGTCGGTGAGCGTCTCGTCGTCGAACACTTCCCCTCTCGCGAGCGGCGAGTACGCGACCGGCTGGATGTCGTGTTCGTCGAGGGTCGAACGGAGCTCCTCCTGGGGGAGGAACGGGTGCATCTCGACCTGGTTGGCGAAGATGGGCGCGTCGCTGACCTCGACGGCCTCCTCGACGTGCTCGGGTTCGAAGTTGCTGACGCCGATACGCTCGATGAGACCCTCGTCGTACAGCTCGTTGAACGCGCCGAGGGTCTCCTCGGCGTCGTACTCGCGGGCCGGCCAGTGGACGTAGAGGAGGTCCACCGAGTCGACGCCGAGCTTGTCGAGGCTCTCCTTCGTCGTCTCGACGACGTCGTCGTGGGCGAGGTTGTCGATCCACACCTTCGTCGCGAGGAAGACCTCCTCCCGGTCGACGTCGGCCTCGGCGATGCCCTCGCCGACGTACTCCTCGTTGTCGTAGGCCTGTGCCGTGTCGACGTGTCGATACCCCATCTCGAGGGCCGTGCTCACGGTGTCGACACACTGGCTCGCGTCCGTGTTCTGCCACGTCCCGAGTCCGAGCATCGGCATGCCGTTCGCGCGGGGCACGTCGTCGGGTGAGAGAGACTGCTGACTCATTGCACTCGCCGGTAGGAGCGTCACGGGTAAACGCGTTGGGAAAGGGGGGACGGAATTGCCGTTTCCCGGTCCGCTAACGTACGTTTCGTGGGAACGAGGGCCACGGGAGGCCGTCATCTCCGAACGACTCTCGCTGTCAGCAGTCGGAAGCCGAGGGAGCTTCGACTGGCCGAACCGCTTTGTCACCGGCAGTTCCATATCACGACATGAAGTTTACCCTCGTCCAGGGTGACATCGCCGCACAGTCCGCGGACGCCCTCGTGAACGCGGCTGGAACGTCGCTCCGGATGGGTTCGGGCGTCGCCGGCGCGCTCAGGCGAGCCGCGGGCGGCCCGATCAACGAGGCGGCGATGGAGCAGGGACCGGTCGACCTCGGCGAGGTCGCCGTCACGGACGCGTACGAGCTCGACGCCGACTACGTCGTCCACGCCGCAGCGATGCCGCACTACGGCGACGGAGCGGCGACGGAGGAGAGTATCCGCGACGCGACGCGAAACGCCCTCGTCGCCGCCGACCGACGCGGCTGTGAGTCGCTCGTCCTCCCGGCGCTCGGCTGTGGCGTCGCCGGGTTCGACCTCGAGGCTGGTGCTCGACTCGTCTGCGAGACGATTCGTGACTACGAGCCCGACCGTCTGCGGGACGTGCGCTTCGTCGCCTACTCCGACGAGGAGTACGAGACGGTCACGCGGGTCGCCGACGAGGTACAGGCCGGCTGACACGTCCCACACGAGCGTTATCGGCGCTGACGACCTACCTCCCACATCATGGCAACGTCCACGTCCGTCAGTCGAAGCCGAGCGCGTGTCCCCCGGACCCGGCTGGTTCGCGCCGGGGTCGCCGCCACGCTCGCGGCGCTCGTCGCGGTCCTCGCCGCCCGCAGTCTCGTCGGTGCGCTGTACGCGGTCGACCCGACGCTCGACCCCTTCCGGTGGGCGCCGATTATCGGCAGCACGGTCGCCTCCGGCGTCGGTGCGACCGTCGTCTACGCCCTGCTCGACCGCTATACGGAGCGTCCGGTGCGGAACTTCCTCGCGGTCGCGGGAGCGGTGCTGCTGGCCATGTTCGTCCCGCTCGTGACGGTCGCGCCGGCACTCGGCGTCGACCCGACGGGGCAGATTCTGCTCGGCGTCCTCCACGTGGTCGTCGCGGCCACCGTCGTCGCCGTGCTCCTCCGGCTGGCCGTGCCGGGGGCGACCGGCTCGGAGTACTCGTAGCCGAAGGGTTCAGTCGCCTGTAGCTCCTCCGTTCGTCTGTGGCTCCCGACGACTCACGAGCGGCCCGTTGTCCGGTCTGTGACCGCGCGTACGACTCGCTCTCGGAGCACACGGGCGGCTTGATGGTGAACCTCCTCGCGAACGCCCGCTACCGACGGGTCTGTTTCGACCCGGCGCTCGTCGAGGGGGAGGCCCGAGTCCGCTTCTACCACCATACCCACGACCAGGCGGGGACGGAACCGGAGGCGCCGGCGGGACGAGACGAGCCGGTCAGCAGAGAACCGGCCGGTGAGGCGCCACGAAGACGCTCGAGCCCAGAATCCTCCAGTCCGACCGACGGCGGGCGGTGACCGTCCGGGGATGCACAGTCCCCACAGTCGCCCGGTTCGGGCGACGGTGGAAGTGACTCGTAGCGCGGATACCGCACCTCGCCGAGAGCGACCTCCGCGTCGGAACGGAACAGCTCCGGCCTCGACCGACGTTCGAGCGCCGAATCGGACTCGAGCGGCGGTTTCGAGGCCCTCCCCGAGACGCTCCCGTCGTGGTGAACGTCCGGAGAATCGAGACTGATAAATCGCATCCCGCGATATAGAATCGTGCCGACGGCGGTAGCGGTAAGTTCGGTGGCTCCTACGGGCACGCCATGCCGCGACTGGAGGACTCCCTGGAGCTTGGCGGGCTGACGGTTCCGAACCGCCTCTACCGGGCGCCGTTACTGGAGTGTGCCGGCACTGGCCCCGACGCCGCCGACCGACTCGTCGCGGACCTCGAACCCGCGGCCGAGGCGGGGGCCGGCCTGCTGTGTCAAGGGGCGACCATCGTCCGCGAGGGACCGGGTGGCTGTGCCGCCCCGAACATGACCTACGTCGACGACCCCGATTTCGTCTCGTCGCTCTCGGCGCTGACGGAACGGGTCCACGACCACGGCTCACGCGTCGCCATCCAGCTCGAACACGGCGGCCTCCGGAGCATGGAGACGTGGAACGCCGCCTACCGGGCCGAACACCCCGGAATCGAACAACTCGCCGTCTCCGACCCGCCGCTTCCCCTCCGGCTCGCCGACCGGGTCGGGCTCCTCTCGCTCTCGCCGCACGTGATGACCACCGCGGAGGTGTACGAACTCGCCGCCGACTTCGGCCGCGCGGCGGAGCGGGCGGTCGACGCCGGCTACGACGTGATTCACCTCGCAGGGGCGAACATGGGCATCGTCCACCAGTTCCTCTCGCCCTTCTACAACCGTCGCGACGACGAGTTCGCCGACGGCGTGCGCTTTCTCGAACTCGTCCACGACGAGGTGCGCGAGCGCGCCGGCGACGTCCCGCTGGTGACTAAAGTTCCGGCCGAGACGGAGGTCCCTCCGGTGATTCGCCGACGCCTCACACACCGGGACGCCGTCGGCGTCTGCCGGCGACTCGCGGACTACGGGTACGACGCGCTGGTGCCGGTCAACGGCACCGTCATCTGGGATATGAGCATCGTCCGCGGCGAGTTCCCGAGTCGGGCGTGGGACGACGAGACGTTCGAGGACGCCTACGTGGGGACGTTCGGCGGACGGCTCCGGCGGATGCTCGTCGAGTTGGGGAACCGCGCCGAGTCGTTGGTCTTCGGGTTCGAATCCACCTGGAACGCCGACCTGGCCCGAGACGTGCGGCGGGTGGTCGACGTGCCCGTACTGCTGGAGGGCGGCGTTCGAGAGCGCGGGGAGATGGACCGACTGCTGGGCGACGCCTGCGACATGGTCGGGATGGCGCGCCCGTTCTACGCGGAGCCACGCCTCCCGGCCCGTCTGTTGGCGGCGGGAAGCGGTACCGACGACCGGGACGCCGACGCGAGCACGAGGGTCGACCCGGGCACGCGGACCGTCTGTGAGAGCTGTAACAACTGCACGGTTCCGCAGGCGGTCGGAGCGCCGGGCGTCTGTCGGACACCGTCGGTACTCAGACGTGCGGGAGAGCTCCGTCGGCGAGGCGCGTACGAGACCGCCGGACGCAACCCGGACTGACCGCACGGACACCGACAATCTACCCCGGTAGTTTATCAGCGATGCGGGAAAACCTCGGGACGATGGTGCAGGAGTGGTCGCCGCGAGAGGAGATCGACCTCCAAGTGGTCCTCGACGCGCTCGACGACGAGAGCGCCCGCCACATCGTCCTGACACTCACCGAACCGATGACTGCCAGTGAACTCTCCGAGGCCTGTGACATCCCGCTGTCGACGACGTACCGAAAGCTCGACCTCCTGACGGAGGCGAAACTGCTCGACGAACGGACCGAAATCCGGTCGGACGGTCACCACACCACGCGATACGTCGTCGACTTCGAGGCGGTGACCGTGGCGTTGAACGGGAGCGAGTCCCGCGAGTTCGACGTGGAGATCAGTCGACCGCCGAAGTCCCCGGACGAGCGCCTCGCGTCCATCTGGGAGCAGGTCCGGAGGGAGACCTGATGGTCCACGACAGCGGCGCCGGCGTCACGACTGCCATCGTCGTCGTCAAGACCGGCGTACTCGTGTTCGGGGGCCTGATTACGTACTTCGCGCTGAAAGCCTACCGGCGGACCGGTGCACCGGCACTCCGGTCGCTCGCCATCGGCTTCGGCGTCATCACGTTCGGGTCGCTCGTCAGCGGCCTCCTCGACCAGATGCTCCCGCTGCTGTTCGGGATGCACTCGACGCTCGGTCTCACCGTCCTCCTCGACGGGGCGTTCACGTTGATAGGGTTCGTCGTCATCACCTACTCGCTGTACGCCGAGTGACCACACGGCGGCGTCGTCACGGTCCCGGATTCCCCGTTACCCGCCGCCCTCGTGCGTGCTCGTCCGCCGAGCCCGATATTGTTCGAAATCTGCAAAACTGTTAAGCACACCACGACCGTACTCTCGCGTATGAACGACGACGAACTCGCGGAGATTCGCCGACGAAAGCGCGACGAACTCGAGTCACGCCTCCGAGACGGCGAAGCCGATTCGGCGTCCGTCTCGGGCGCCGAAGACACGCCGGCTGTGGAAGAGACACCGACCGAGCCGGTTCGGGTCGCGGGACGTGACGAGCTCACCGCGCTCGTCGTGGAACACGACGTGGTGCTCGTCGACTTCTACGCGGACTGGTGTGGACCGTGCAAGATGCTCGAACCGACAGTCGAGGCGTTGGCTCGGGAGTCGGACGCGGCCGTCGCGAAAGTCGACGTGGATGCGAACCAACCGTTGGCGGCGGAGTACGGCGTTCGGGGAGTGCCGACGCTCGTCGTCTTCGCCGGCGGGGAGGCGGTCGAGCGAGTGAGCGGCGTCCGCACGAAGGCGGAGCTCGCCGGGCTACTGGAGCGACACGGGGCCTGACTCGGGGTCGTACTCGGGAGTTCAGAGTCGCGCCCGGAGCGCGCCGATTTCCGGCCGGTCGATGTCGAGGAGCGTCGCGAGCGCGTCGGTCGCCCCGAGGAGCCACTCGGCACGCTCGATGCGGGACTCGAGGTCGCCCGGCCCGATGCGGTAGCGTTCGACGAGCGTCTCCACGTCGGCTCCCTCCGTCCACTCGTAGAGGATGCGGGCCGTCTTCACCGACTCCAGCCATCGCTCGAACTCGTCGGCCTCGCCCATCGCGGTCGTGAACTCGGCGGCGTGGCGCGTCGCGAACTGGTACATGTCGGCGCGCTCGCGGTTGCCGAGGTAGGTGTCCTGCATATCCGGGGAGTCACAGACGAACTCGAGAATCGTGAGCCCGGTCACGTTCCCTTCGTCCATCTCGGCGGTCGCCTCCAGCCCCTCGACGAGCCGGACGCCCGTCTCGGGGGTGACGTACTGTCGCGAGACCTGCGAGCCGAGCGGCGTGGCCGCGAGTCGGTCCTGGGCGTCGTCGCCCTCCGCGTCGTCCCCCTCACTCGAATCGACCTCGACCATCCCCATGTCGGTCAACTCGGCGACGACGGCGTGGACGACCCCGGAGAGGTCGTCTTCGGGCGTCTGGTGGGCGTAGAACGTCGCCCCGAGGGCGTCGCGGACGCCGCGTCGGGTGTCCGCGAACCCCGCCGCCACGGTCGAGAGGACGTGTGTACGAAGCGCCGCCCGGTCCCGGAGTTTGGACTCGACGGCCTCCGGGTCGGCGCCGACGTAGCGCTCCCACAGGTCGTCCTTGGTCGAACCGTCCCCGACCAGCACCGCCTCGCCGAACGGGTCGAGATGCGGTCGACCCGCGCGGCCGCACATCTGGTGGACTTCGAGGACCGGGAGGGGCGCCATCCCGCCGTCGGTGTAACGCTCCTGGTCGCGGACGACGACGCGGCGGGCGGGGACGTTGACGCCGGCCGCGAGCGTCGGGGTGGCACAGATGACCGCGAGTTCCCGGTCGCGGAAGGCGTTCTCGACGGCGACGCGGTGGTCGCTCCCGAGACCGGCGTGGTGGAAGGCGACGCCGTCCTCGACGCAGTCGGCGAGCCGTCGGCCGGTCGTCGTCCCGTCCAACTCGCGAAGCTCGTCGGCCACCCTCTCGGCGGCGCCGAACGGCTCCCGGGCGAGGCGCTCGGCCAGCGACTCCGCCTCGCGCCGCGAGCGGACGAACGCGAGCGCCTGTCCCCCGGCTTCGACGGCGTCGACGACGAGCGCGGCGGTCGCCTCGGTGTCCGTGTCCGCGTCGGCGCCGGCAGCCGGGACGCTCCCGCCGTCCGCTCCCACGGTGTCGGCCCCACGGTCGAGGTCGACCGGGAGCTCCGTGCCGTCGTCGAAGTCCACGACGCCGTCGGCGTACACGCCCGTCCTGAGGTCGACCGGGCGCCAGTCGGTCTCGACGAGGTCTGCGTCGAGCCACGCCGCGACCTCGTCGGGGTTGTCGACGGTCGCGGAGAGGGCGACGAGTTGGAGTCCCGGCGCCCGCCGCCGCAGGTTCGCCAGGGTGACTTCGAGCGTGGGCCCCCGCCCCTCCGCGCCCAGCAGGTGCACCTCGTCGACGACACAGCAGGCGAGGTCGCCGACCCACGAGGCGCCGTTTCGGATGGCCGAGTCGACCTTCTCGCTGGTGGCGACGACGATGTCGTACGCCGCGAGGTCCTCCGCCGGCGAGTCGAAGTCGCCAGTGGAGATGCCGACGTCGACGCCCGGGAGTTCGGAGAACGTCTCGTACTTCTCGCGGGCGAGCGCCCGGAGCGGGACGATGTAGAGGGCGGGGCCGCCGGCGGTGAGCATCGCGAGCTCCGCGATGAGCGTCTTGCCGCTGGCGGTGGGGATGGCGGCGACGAGGTTCGCTCCCTCGGTGACGCCGGCTTCGACGGCCGCCCGCTGTGGCGGGTACAACTCCTCGACCCCCTGTGACTCGTAGTGGTCTCGGAGCGCCGCCGACAGCGGGAGGTCCCGAACGCGCATTACCCCTCTCTGGGCCGTCGTGACCTAAAAACCCTCGCCGGGCGGTGGTACTGTGACCGACACCGCGGTCGTCGACGGAGCCGGGTCGTCCGCCCCGGCTCACTTCGAGACGCGCTCCTCGCCGGCCCCGTCGGCGCGCGGGTCGAGCCACGACCACGGGTCGGTGCGCTCGGCGGCGTACCAGAGCGTCAGGAGCGCGAGTGCGCCGACCCCGGCGACGACGGGGTGGTCGGTCAGGTAGGCGACGGCGACGTGGTAGACGGACTGCTGCTTGCCGTAGAAGACGACCGCGGCGACGGCCGTGTTGAAGACGAACGCGCCGACGCCGGTGTAGACGCCGAACTTCAGGCGGTCCATCCCCGCCATCCCGGCGGGAATCGAGATGACCGAGCGGAGGAAGGGGAGCAGTCGACCCCACAGCACGCTGTGTTCGCCGTACTTCTCGAACCACTTCGTCGCGCGTTCGGTCTCCGCGTCCTCGACGTGGAGGAGGCGCTTGGCGCGGTCGAGCAGGCGGCTCGTTCCCCCGCCGAAGGCGTAGTAGGCGACGTAGCCGCCGACGACGGCGCCGGCTCCCGCGGCGACGCCGAAGCCGAGCATCGAGGTGACGCCGGTGACGACCACCCCGGCGGCGAACGGGACGACGAGTTCGCTCGGGAGGAACGGAAACAGCATCGAGGTCTCGAGAAAGAGGAAGACGAACACCGCGATGTAGCCGTACTGGCGCACGAGACCGTACGTGACGTCGAGCAGTCCTTCGAACACGGGTGTCGGTCTGTCGCGGGTGTAGGGGCTCGGTCCTCTCAGTGCTTCCGGCCGGCGGGAGAGGAACTAAATTCACGCCCGGCCGGGCCGCCCGACGACGTCGCGTCCGGTCCCCGCTCAGTACTTCGGGTCGGCGCCGGAGATGGCGTACACGTCCTCGAGGATGCCGTCACGGACCTCGGCCCAGGCGTCGAACGCCTCGGGGGACTGCGGGTAGCGGTCGTAGTGGTCGCGTATCTCCGCCGCCTTGCGCTGGACGCGGTACAGCTCCGAGAGGGTGTCCCAGTGGCCGACCGTCTTCAGCGCCGTCTTCAGTTTCAGCCCGAGCTTCATCGAGGAGCCGGTGCCGCGGCCGAGCGCGTCGGCGAGTTGTTGGCCCGGGACGGCGGTGACGACGCCCGTGAGGTCCTCGACGTCGTGGGCGCTCCCCCAGATGTTGTAGAGGTCGATGCCGGCGAACTTCTTCCCGAAGTCGGTCATCACGTCGTGGTTGTACGACCAGAGCGCCTCCTCGGTCGCCCCGCCGTCGGAGAGCGCTTCGACGACGCGCTCCATCGCCCAGTGGGCGGACTTGGCGGCGCCGGGGATGCCGCCGCCGGTGGTCGGGTTGACGTGGCCCGCCGCGTCGCCGACGGCGACGAAGCCGTCCGCGACGGCGGAGTCGTAGGGGCGGCGGGTCGGGAGCGCCCCGCCGAGTTTGTCGACGACGGTCGCGCCCGCGAACTCCGCGCGGCTCTTCACGTCGCGTCTGAGCGCCTCGACGAGCTTCATCGGCGGCTTGTCCATCTGGAAGCCGAGGCCGACGTTGATGCGGGTCGGAGAGCGCGGGAAGTACCAGAGGTACCCCAGTTCTTCGGTGGGTTTGAACACCAGCGCGTCGTCCCAGTCGACCGGCTCCTCGACGTCGATGACCTCCCGGTACGCCGAACAGAACTGCGAGTAGGAGACGTTCGTGTCGAAGCGGGAGCGGGAGAAGTCCGCCTTGTCCTGCAGAATCGACAGGGAGCCGGCGGCGTCGACCGTCACCTCGGCCTCGTAGGTCACGGCGTCGCCGTCGTGTGTCGCGCGGACGCCGGTGACAGTGCCGTCCGCTTCCTGTACCACGTCCTGGACGACGGTGTCGAAGTGGAGGTCGACGCCGAGGCGGTCGACCTCCTCCAAGAGCACCTCGCCGTAGCGCTTGCGGTCGAGCACCGCGCCGGTCGTCCCGAGCGGGATGTCGACGGTTTCGCCGTCGGCGGGGTTCTCGAACACGGCGCGGGTGATGCGCTGGTTGGTGAACGACTCCTCGCGCAGGTAGTCGAGGTCGACGACGTCCGGGAAGGCGTTCTTCCCCTTGATGGCGTCGCCACAGGCGATGTGACCGGCGTCTTCGGCGGACTTGCGCTCGACGAGTACCGTGTCGAGTCCCGCCTCTGCCGCCGTCGCCGCGGCGAAGGCCCCGCCCGTCCCCCCACCGACGACGACGACGTCGTAAGACCGTGTCCCCCTCCTCGACGCACCCCGCGTCCCGTCGTCGTACGACTCCGCTGACATAGTACGGGCTATCTCGGGGACTTCATAAAAACCTCCCACATCGCCGGCTCGGGGGCGCGACGGGGGAACACGGGTCACGGCGGACGGTCCGTCGCTCGTCGCGGCCGACGAAACGGTCATCGTATCAGCGCGCGTGTCTCTCTCATGTACGCGACCCGTCCGGGAGCCGCGGCGCTCCTCTTCGCCGCCCTCGTCGTCCTCGCCGGCTGTACCGGCACGCTCGTGAACGCCGAGGCGTCGCCGGCGACGATACCGACCGAGGCCCACGAGGCCGTCGGCTACGTCCACGGGAACACGACCGCCGTCCCGCTCACCTACCCCATCGGCGTCGCCGGCGTCAGCCGCGACGTGACGGTCACGAGCTACGTCTCCGGCTACTCGAAGACCGTCGGCGCGACCGAGGGGTCGCCGGGAGACGTCGCCGCGCTCCTCGTCGTCAGTACGCCGAACGCCCGTGTCGCCGGCCAATCCGCGAACCCGTTCGCCCACGCGACCAACGCCGAACTCACCGAGCGCGCCTTCGCGCTCCTCGACCGCGCGAAGGCGCTCGGCGGGACCGAGTACGAGGACCTCGGCGACGTCCGCGAACTCGCCCGCGAGGAGCGGACGGTGCTCGGCGGGTCGGCCGAGGTCGTCAGCTTCGCCGCGACGGCGACCGTCGACGGAAACCCCACCGAGGTGCGCCTCCACGTCGTCAGCGTCGAACACGGTGACGACGTGGTCGTCGCCCTCGGCGTCCACGAAGTGGGCTTCGACGAGTCCGCGGCGCTCGCCGGGATGATGGAGCGAATCGAGCACGCCGCCGGGGAGAACTGAAGAAAAAACCTACAACCGGACGCGCAGGACGGCCTGTATCAGATGTCGATTCCGCCGGGACCCGGGTTCGGGTCGATACTCGCGGTCGTGCTCCTCCTCGCGGTGCCGGTTGCTCTCTTCCGTCGCCAGCAGGGGCAGTCCGTCGGCCACAGGTGGCTCGTCCTCGGTTTCACCACCGCAGCCGTCGCGTTCGTCTCGTCGGCGTTCCACTTCGGGTTCGTGTTCGGTGCAGAACTCGGAGACGGGGTCGGTGAGGGGTACTATCGGGCGCTCCCGCTGCTCGGCGTCGAGGCCGCTATCGTCGGGGTGTTTCTCGTGCTGCTGTGGCTGGAGCAGTAGAACGGTGCTGTGGCCGGAGCGGTAGAACGGTGCTGTAGCTGGGTCGTGTGCTGTCTGGGCTGTGCGGTCAGTCCAGCGCCGTCGACCGCGAGCGAGGGCCGTCAGGCCCGAGCGAGCGGCCTTTTTGGTCGAGCTTTTTCGAGGAGAGGTGCGCGAGCGAAGCGAGCGCACCCGACGAAGAAAAAGGTCGGGGTTCAGTAGAACTCGCGGACCAGGTCCGTCGCGTTCTCGGGGGCGCCGTCCGGAATCTCGGACATGTTCGTGTCGAGACCGTGCTTCTGGCCGTACGGTACGGAGTCGGGGTTCTGGTAGATGACGCCCTGGTACTCCTTCGAGGCGTCCAGAATCTTGTCCTTCGCGGCGTCGTAGTCGGCGGGGTCGTGGTCCTCCTCGTCGCCGAGGTCCACGAGGTTGTCGCGGAAGTAGTCGTAGGTGTCGACGTCGTTGAACGTCACACACGGACTGAAGGTGTTGACGAAGCCGAACCCATCGTGTTCGATGGCCTTCTGGACGATCTCCTGATGGCGCAGCGCGTCACTGGAGAACGACTGGGCGATGAACGTCGCGCCCGAGGCGAGCGCGAGCGCCATGGGGTTGACGGGCGGCTGCTTCGGCCCCTCGGGCGTCGTCGATGTCTCGAAGTCCTCGCGCGAGGTGGGCGAGGCCTGTCCCTTCGTGAGGCCGTAGATGCGGTTGTCCATGACGACGTAGGACATGTCGACGTTGCGGCGAACGGCGTGGACGAAGTGGCCCGCGCCGATGGAGTAGCCGTCGCCGTCGCCGCCAGCGACCATCACTTCCAGGTCGGGGTTCGCCATCTTCACGCCGGCGCCGACGGGGAGCGCGCGCCCGTGGACGCCGTGGATGGCGTAGCTGTGCATGTACGTGCCGATTTTGCCGGAACAGCCGATGCCGGCGACGACGAAGGTGTTGTCGGGGTCGTTGCCCGTCTCTGCCAGCGCCTTCATCATCCCGTTCATCGTCCCGAAGTCGCCGCATCCGGGACACCAGGTCGGCTGCTTGTCCGACTTGAAGTCGGTGAATCTAACTTCCGAGCTCATGATTTAGGCCTCCGCCTCCGCGGCGAGAGTCTCCTTGATATCGTCTGCGAGTTCGTCGGCCTTGAACCGCACGCCGTTGTACTTATTCACACGCTTGACACGACGCAGGGCGTCGTGTTCGAGCACGTCCGCGAACTGACCGGTCTGGTTGCACTCGACGACGATGACGTCGTCGGCGTCGTTTATCTCCTCGCTCAGGTCGGGACGCGGGAAGATGTAGGGCACGGAGAGGAAGCGCACGTCGATGCCGTCCTCCTCGAGGAAGCGGACGGCTTCGACGAGCGCGCCCTCGTTCGACCCCCACGAGAGCACGAGCGTGTCGGAGTCGGGGTCGCCGAACTCGCGGGGCGACCAGTCCTCTCGTTCCGTCGCGGTCTCGACCTTCCGGTTGCGCTTGTCGACCTGTTCGATGCGCATGTCGGTGTCCTCGGTCCGGCGGCCCATCTCGTCGTGTTCCAGGCCGGTAGACATGTGGGCGCCGCCGTCCGTGCCGGGGAACGCGCGCGGACTGACGCCGTCCTCGGTGAGTTCGTGGGGCTTGAACTGGCCCTTCTCGGTCTGGTGCTCGCCGATGTCGTTCTCGTCGACGACGAAGCCGCGGTCGATCTCGACGGCGTCCATGTCGAACGCCTCGGGCGAGAACGTCTGCTCGGTGACCGCCATCGCGAGGTCCGCGAGCAGGAACACGGGCGTCTGGTACTTCTCGGCGAGGTTGAACGCCTCGACGGTCTTCCAGAAGCACTCCGAGACGGTGGTCGGCGCGAGCACGAAGCGGGGTATCTCGCCGTGCCCGCCGTAGAGGGCCATGTTGAGGTCGCCCTGCTCCTGCTTGGTCGGCATCCCCGTCGATGGGCCCGAGCGCATCACGTCGGCGATGACCAGCGGCGTCTCGCTGGTGGCAACGAGCCCGAACGTCTCGGTCATCAGGTCGATGCCGGGACCGGAGGTGGCCGTCATCGACCGGGCGCCGGCGCGGGCGGCGCCGAGCGCGAGGTTGATGGCGGATAACTCGTCCTCCGCCTGCACGACGTGGCCGCCCCAGTTCTCGATGCGGCCGGTCAGGTACTGCATCACGTCCGTCGCGGGCGTGATGGGGTAGCCGGCGTAGTAGCGACAGCCGGCGGCGATGGCGCCCATGCCGATGGCCTCGTCGCCGTTGAGGAGGACGTAGTCCTCGTCGGTGGTCTCGAGGTCGTAGTCGTCGAAGTCGTGGTCGTACTCCTCCTTGACGTAGTCCTGGCCGGCGCGGGCGGCCTCCATGTTGTTCTCGACGAGCTGCTGGCCCTTGCTCTTGAAGCGCTTCTCGAGGGCGGAGTCGAGGTTCTCGATGGGGAAGGAGCCGACCTCGCAGGCGGCCCCGAGCGCGACGACGTTCGCCATGATGGCGCCCCCGGCGTCCTCGGCGAGGCGCTTCAGGGGGACGGAGAGGCCGACCATCCCGTCGGGAATCTCGACGTCCTGCATCTGCGTGCGCTCGCCGTCGTAGATGATGACGCTCCCCTCGTGGAGTTCGTCGAGGTTCTCGTCGATGGTGCGCTGAGTGAGTGCGATGAGCACGTCGAGTCGGTCCACGACGCTCTGGACCTGGTCGACGGACGTGCGGACCTTGTACGCGGTGTACCCGCCGCGGATACGCGACGCGAAGTCCTTCGAGGTGAACACGTGTCGACCGGCTCGCGAGAGCGCCTGAGCGAAGATCTTCCCGGTGGAGTCGATTCCATCGCCGGCTTCGCCGCCGATGGCCCAGTTGAAGTCCGCAGGCATACTGTTTCGCAGATTCCGCTGGCCGCATCAAAAGCCTTCTGAAAAGGGGGACCGGAGGGAACTGGACGAACGTCTACCCCGGCGCGACGGGATGGGAAAGCCCTTGAGACCGACCCCCCAACGGCGGTGCATGGAGACAACCCTCACGGTGACCGCCGCCGAATCGGTCGGTCCCGACACGGTCGCACTCACTTTTCAGTCGCCCGAGACGTTCGACGCCCAGCCCGGTCAGTTCGTGAAACTGTCCGCGACGGTCGACGGCGAGGGGTACGCCCGGTTCTACACCCTCTCCTCGCCGAACGTCACGGACACCTTCGAGGTGACCGTCGGCGTCAGCGAGGACGGCGGGCCGTTCAGCCGGCACCTCGCTCAACTCGAACCCGGCGACGAACTCGAGGTCGACGGGCCGTACGGCTCGGACCACTACGAGGGCGAGGCCCGCGTCGTCGTCCTCGCCGGCGGCCCGGGCGTCGGCCCCGCGGTCGGCATCGCCGAGCGCGCGCTGGACGACGGCAACGAAGCCGCCGTGGTGTACCGTTACGACGGCGACGCCCCGGCCCACGAGGCGCGCCTCGACGCCCTCCGTGAGCAGGGTGCCGACGTGACGGTCGTCGGCCCCGACGGGGACCTGACGGACGCCGTCGCCGACGCCCTCACCGGCGACGACGGCGAGCAGACCTTCGTCTACGGCTTCGCCCCCTTCGTCGACGAGGCGCTCGAAGCGGTGCGCGAGGCCGGCGGCGCGGACGAGACCGCGAAGGTCGAGAACTTCGGCTGAGCCGGAGCGAGCGCGAGCGCGGCGTGGTTGGCGACCGGGGGCCGCCCCGGACAGACGACACGCCTAAACCCCTGCCTTCTGACCTCCCACCCATGACCGACATTCACCCGGGTCAGCGCGTCGCGGTGCTCGCGGACGCGCAGAACCTCTATCACTCCGCGCAGTCGCTGTACTCGCGGAACGTCGACTACTCCTCCCTGCTGGAGAAGGCCGTCCAGGACCGTACCCTCGTTCGGGCCATCTCCTACGTCATCCGGGCCGACTCCCCGGAGGAGGAGACCTTCTTCGAGGCGCTCCAGGACATCGGCTTCGAGACGAAAATCAAGGACATCAAGACGTTCGGCGACGGGTCGAAGAAGGCCGACTGGGACGTCGGGATGAGCCTCGACGCCGTCACCCTCGCCGACCACGTCGACGTGGTCGTGCTCTGTACCGGCGACGGCGACTTCGCGCGTCTCTGCTCGCACCTGCGTCACGAGGGCGTCCGCGTCGAGGTGATGGCCTTCGAGAGCTCGACGGCCGAGGAGCTGGTCGAGGCGACGGACACCTTCCTCGACCTCGGCGGGCGCGAGGACACGTTCCTGCTCTGAGCGGGTCGCTCTGCTCTTCGAGTCGCGAGAGACGCCCAGAGAGTCAGTCGTCCAGCGACGCCGACCCGCCGCTCGCGGGTGCCGACGACGCGGCGCCGTCCACGCCCGCGTCCGACCGCCGGTGGTCGACGAAGAACGCCGTCGCGAACGCCCGCTGGAACGGGTAGACGACCGTCGTCCACAGGACGGCGTACGCGCCGAACGCGAGGGCGGTCGTCGCGTCGACGTCGAACGGGTTCGCCGCCGCGCCGGACCCGGGTGCGGGACTGGTCGCCGGGTCGACCCCGCCGCCGGCGAACAGCAACCCGACGGTCGGCACCCAGTTCAACAGTCCGACGAGGAACAGGAGCACCGAGTAGCCGAGCGTCGGGAGGAGGTTCTTCCGAACGAACCCGACACTCCGTCGGAGGCTGCCGACCGCGCCGGTGTCCTCGACGACGGCCGCGACGCCGTAGAACTGGAGGAACATCCCGACGAGGAGGACGACGAGGAGGAACAGCAGATACACCCCAACCATCAGCACCAGCATGCCGACGCCGAGTGCGGAGCCGAACCCGTCGCCGCCGGTTCCGGACGCCACTCCGAGGACGCCGACGCCGACCACGGCGGTGGCGACGAACGTCGCGATCATCCCGGCGACCACGACGGTGGCCATCACCGCGACCTGACCGATTTCCGCGAGGAGGACGGTGACGTACTTGTGCCGACCGACGCGCCCGAACTCCCCGAGCGACGTGTGTCCGGTTCGCAACGCTTCGTACGCCATCCCGACCGTTCCGGCCAGGAACAGCGGGGCGACGAGCAGGGTGACGATCTGGTAGCCGTTCGACAGCAGCGTCCGGCCGGTGAACAGGAGCGCTATCGGTGGGAGACCCAGTAGTGCGAACAGCAGCGCCGGGACGAACATGGAGGGGTTGCCGACGACGGCACCGACGCCGCGCCGGAGGGAGCGGAGGACTGACACGTTGGTCCGTCGCCAGCGTACGAACAAGTATCTGACCATTCAGTTCGAAAACCATTCTCGCAGACAGTGGGTAGGGAGACGACGAAGTGGAGTCCGAATCGGAATCCCGAGTTGAATCCGTATCCGAAGTCGAATCCGGACTCGAACCCGAAACGGAAGCCGAAGCCCTTTCGCTCCTCGACCGAAACCCCGGAGCATGAGCGACAACGCGGAACTCCCCGACCTGCGGACGGTCGCGGACTACCAGTTCGGCGCCGGCGCCGGGGTGGCGCTGTTCCCGGCGGACGAGGACGTGCGCATCTCCCGGTCGACGAGCGGTCGCCCGCGGCAGATTCACGCCGAGGGTGCGCCCGTCACCGGCGCCGAGCAGGCCGACGACCGGGTCGTCTCCTACAGCACCGACGGCCGGTTCACGCTGGGTCTCGCCGGCGGGCGGCGACTCGCCGCGGCGCTCGACGCACCGGCGGGCCGGGTCGTCGTCGGCGACGAGAGCGAACCGTTCGTCCGCGAGGGGAAGAACGTCTTCGCGAAGTTCGTTCGCGCGGTCGACCCCGACGTGCGGCCGGGCGACGAGGTGGCCGTCGTCCGCGGCGGGGCGGCGAGCGACGAGGGTCGGGAGGAATCGGTGCTCGGCGTCGGTCGGGCGGAACTGTCGGCCTCGGGGATGCTCGACTTCGAGACGGGGATGGCGGTGAAGACTCGGCAGGGCGCCGGCGACGACTGACGAGCGGCGGGGGTCTTCTCGGTTCCGCGTTCAGAGGTACGGTGCGAGCCCCAGCGCCGTCAGCAGCGGGACGCCCGCCAGGGTGGAGCCGACGAGGTAGCCGGCGATGGTGCCGCCGTTCAGGAGCGGGAGGCCGGCGTGGGCGGCCCCTTTGAGCACCATCCGGAGGAGGATGACCAGGCCGACGAAGGTGCCGACCATCGCGAGCAGAGCCGGGAGGTTGAGCGCGGCGAGCCCCGGAACGCCGAGACTGGCGGCCGGCGAGAAAAACGCCGCGCTGGCGACGAGGACGGTCGGCATCACGGCGTCGCCGAGCCCGACGAAGAACACGTCGCGGTCGACGACGACCTCCCGGTCCCCCTCGCCGGCGTCCTCGCTCCCGGCGTGGTCGGTGTCCGTATCGGTGTCGGCCCGTTCGCTCTCCACGCCCTCTTCGCCTTCGGTCGGCTCGCCCCCATCGGCGGTCGCGGCCTCGCTCTCTCCGGCGTCGTCGCCGTCGCCGTCACCGTCGTCCGCGCTCCCGACCCCGACGAAGTCGTCGTCGAGCAGGGAGTACGACAGCGTGAGCGGGATGACGAGCACGACCGGGATGCGGAGGTCCATCACGCCCTCGGCGAGGTCGAGCATGTGTTCGGTGCCGTAGACGGAGATGGCGTCGTAGACGGCGAGGACGGTCAGGAGGACCAGTGCGGGGAGGATGCCGAAGCTGATGCCGAACAGGCCCGCCGCGCCGGCGCCCATCACCACCCCGGCGGTGTCGATGACGTACCACTCCGGGTACGCGAGCAGGGCGACCGCCACGGCGCCGGCCGCGACGAGGCCGAACGGCGACGGGAGGACGGCGGAGAAGACGTACCACGCGAGCATCCCACCGGTGCCGACGACGACGTAGCGCACGACGAAGTCGAGGTCGAACTTGAACGCCGCGAGCATCAACACGGTCATCACGAGGATGGCTCCCACGTACAGCAGGCTGTTCGCCGGGTCGCTCGGGTCTTCGACGGTCTGGTACCCCTCGCTGTAGAACGTCGGCACGAGCGCGAGCGCGCCGAGTTGCACGAGGAGGAATATCAGGACGGCGAAGGCACCACCCCAGTACGCGCGGGTTCGCATTGGCGTTGCTTTCGGCCCCGGGGGTTTGGCCGTTGCGCTCTAGTTCGTATTCGTCTCCGGGACTGTGGCTTCGAGAGTGAGAGGAGGGACGACCTTTGAAAGCCCCCGGG
>NZ_JAODIW010000008.1:204381-553795 GCF_026586625.1 Halobium salinum
CCCCCCCCCCCGGCCCCTTTCGGAGCCCCACCCGACGTCGACTTCCCGGTAGGAGCGTCGCTCCCGAGGTCGGAATGTCGTAGGAAGCGGAAGGCCGGCTTCGAGGCTTACCGCGCGTACAGCTTCTGTCCGAGTAGTTCCGGCAGGTGGACGCCGCTGTTCGGCGTAATCGCCAGGTACGGGTGGTCGACGGGGCCGAACACGTCGACCACGCGGCCGACCGTGGACAGCGACTCGTCGACCGCCATCGTGCCGATGTCGGGCGTCGACCCCTCGGGCGCCCGGACGATGGCGAGGCCCTGAGCGGTGCGCGAGACGGTGCCGAGGCGTTGCATGGCCATCAGTCGCGGAGGATGCCGACGTAGGCGGCGACCGCCTGCACGATGTCGTTCTTGCTGGAGTCGTCGGCGCCCTGCACGAGGACGCGACCGCGCTCCTCCCACTCCCGGGAGTACGTCTTGTCGCGTTCGACGACGGCGTCGTAACCGACCTGCTGGACCGCCTTCGCTATCTCGTCGACGGTCGGGTTCTCGACGGCGACGTCGAGGGGGACCCGCCGACCTTTCCGGCGCGTCAAGTCCGCGTCGATGTACGCGGGATAGATGACGTTCTCGACCATGTCTCAAGGGGCGTGTCCGCCCCGTAATACGGTTGTGGTCCAGCCGAGCGAAGGCGAGGCTGGGCCAGAGAGCGTCAGCGACCGTGGTGTCGCCTCGGTCCCCTCGGCGACACCAGGGAGGACCGCGAGCGTAAGTGAGCGGTCCGACCGTGGTCCCGAGGAGCGAAGCGAGTCGGGAGGTAGGGAGCGTCAGCGAAACGAGCGAAATCGGAGAACGAAGAAAACGACCCGTACCGAGGGCCGCAGGAGCCGTCAGTCCCGCCGAACCGCCAGCAGGGCGCTCGCGAGGAGTGCGAGTGCGGCGACACCGGCGCCGAAGCCGGGGGAGGTGGAACTCGTCTCGTCGCCGGTCTCAGTCGGGGTCGCCGTCCCAGTCGTGACCTCGGCACCGCCGTCACCGTCCTCGGACGCGGTGGAGTCGGAGGCGACCGTCGTGCTCGTCGCGTTCGCGTCGGTCGACTCGTCGCCCGCAGAGGCGTTCTCGTCCGTGGCGTTCCCGGTCGAAGCGTTCGCCTCGACCTCGCTGCGCGAGACGAACTGCGCCTCGCCGTAGGCGTCGGGGTGGAACGCCTCCGTGAGGTTGCGGACGCCGAAGACGACGCTGCGCGGGGCGGGCTGACCCAGATAGGTCGAGTCCACCGTCACCGTCGCGTTGTTCTGCCCGGCGGGCGTGTCGGCCCACGGCTGGGCGCTCAGGTCGACCGCGCCGGGGTAGGTGACGACGACGTACTCCGGGTCGAGCGAGGCGACGGTCTCGTCGCTCAACTGGGCGAAGCCGGTGACGTTCGCCTCGGCGGCGACGTTGGTCGCGCCGGAGACGGCGAGCATCGCGTCGACGAACGTCTCGTCGCCGGCGACGAACCCGCCGCCGAGTGCGTTGATTGCGCGGACCGGCTCCACGCCCGCGGTGGCGTTCTCCGCCGCCGCGACGTTCTGCATCATCCACGCGTTGGCCTGCGCGGCCCCCTCACAGTTGCCGGTGAGTTCGCCGACGAGCGTCGTCTTCTCGCGCACGTCCTCGACGCTCGTGGCCGCCTCGAACTTCACGACCGTGAGCCCGGCGTCGCGGAGCTGTGTCACCGTCTGGTTCGGGACGACGTTCGGCGCGAGGACGAGGTCCGGCTCGGTGCCGACGACCTTCTCGACGCTGATAGCGGCCTGTCCGGAGCCGGAGACGTTCGCCTTCGACTCGGCGCCGTCGAGGTAGCTCGCGAAGCGCGTCACGCCGACGACCTGCGACTCGCCGCCGACCTCCCACATCGTCTGGGCGGCGCTCGGCGAGAGCGTCGTCACGCGCTCGGGTCGCTCCTCGACCGCCACTTCGGTCCCCGTCGCGTCGGTGGCGCTGACGGGGAACTCACAGGTCCCCGCCTGCACGGCGACGTTCGGGGTCGTCGGATTCGCGGCGGGCGATTCGACGCCGGTGCCGACGCCCGCGGCCGCCACCGCGCCCGGAAGGGCACCGGCGACGGCGGCGACGACCAGTAGTGTCGACAACAGCAGTCCGGTAGTTGGTGTTCGCATCGTCGTAGACGCCGGGCGTATTCAATAAATATTTACCTACTGCAAGTCGGCTTTAGTTGTGCACCGCGGAAGCCGGACGGCCGCCTGGTCGGCGGGCCTGCTTGCCGTCCTCGTGGCCGTCGTCGTCGTGAGCGCCGGCGTCGGCCCGGTCTCCATCGCTCCCGGGGCCGTCGGTCGCGTCCTCCTCAACGCGCTGGCGCTCCCGGCATCGGTCGGTCTCGCGTGGACCGGCGTCCCGGTCCCGGTGGTCGGAGTCGCACTGCCCGTCCCGAACCCGGAGGTGGGGTTCGTCCACCCGTTCGCCTTCCCGGTCGAGTCGACCCACGAGACCATCGTGCTGCAGATTCGGCTCCCGCGCATCCTGCTCGGCGTCCTCGTCGGCTTCGCGCTCGCCGCCGCCGGCGTCGTCATGCAGGGCTTTTTCAGGAACCCCATGGCCGACCCCTCTATCATCGGCGTCTCCTCGGGCGCGGCCGTCGGCGCCGTCGCCGTCATCGTCGTCCCGTTCGCCGTCCCCTTCGGCCTCGGTATTCGCGCGGCCGCTTTCGTCGGCGCGGTCGTCACCGCCTTCGGGGTCTACCTCATCGCCTCGCGGAACGGGAAGACCCCCGTCGCGACGCTCCTGCTCGCCGGCGTCGCGGTCCAGACGTTCCTCGGCGCGGTGACGTCCTTCCTCCTCCTGCAGAGCGGCGAGTCGATGCGGGAGGTCGTCTACTGGTTGATGGGGCACCTCGACGGGTCGGGGTGGAACGAGGTGGTCGGCGTCGCGCTCGTCGTTCCGCCGCTCGTGCTCGTCCTGCTCGTCTTCGGGCGCGACCTGAACGTGCTCCTGCTCGGCGAGGACGACGCCGCCTCGCTCGGCATCGAGGTCGAGCGCACCAAGCGGCTCCTGCTCGCGCTCGCGAGCGTCGTCACCGCCGCCGCGGTGTCGGTGTCGGGCGTCATCGGCTTCGTCGGCCTCGTCGTCCCCCACGTGATGCGCCTGCTCGTCGGGCCCGACCACCGAATCCTCCTCCCGACGAGCGCGCTCGCCGGCGCCGCGTTCCTCGTCACCGCCGACACCGTCGCCCGCACCGCGATGGGCGGCACGGAGCTCCCCGTCGGGGTCGTCACCGCCGCGGTCGGCGCCCCGTTCTTCCTCTACCTCCTCCGCAGTCGGGAGGTGCACGAGCTGTGAGCCGATTTTTCTCGGGTGGATGGCGGTTCTGGGAGAACGGCTCGTCCGACTCGGAGAGAGCAGGCGACTACGAGCGTGAGCGACCGTGCGAGGAGGACCGCCCCGTCGACCGCGACCCCGCGGTCCGCGTCGAGGACGTGTCGGTCGCCCTCGGCGGCGCCGACGTGCTCACCGGCGTCGACGCGACCGTCGACGCGGGCTCGTTCGTCGGCCTCGTCGGCCCCAACGGCGCCGGGAAGACCACCCTGCTTCGGACGGTCAACGGGACGTTGCGCCCCGACGCGGGCCGGGTCGTCGTCGTCGGCGAGGACGTCCACGCCGTCCCGTCGAAGGCCGCCAGCCGGCTCGTCGCGACCGTCCCGCAGGACACGAGCGTCTCCTTCGAGTTCTCCGTGCGCGAGACCGTCGAGATGGGCCGGACGCCGCACCTCGGGCGGTTCGACCGCTGGTCGGCCGCGGAGGACGACGTCGTCGACCGGGCGATGGCCCGGACCGGCGTCGCCGACTTCGCGGACCGGCCCATCACCGCGGTGTCTGGGGGCGAGCGACAGCGGGTGTTGCTCGCCCGGGCGGTCGCACAGGACGCCCCCGTCCTCCTGCTCGACGAGCCGACGGCCAGCCTCGACATCAACCATCAGGTGCGCACGCTCGAACTCGTCCGGGAGCTGGTCGGCGAGGGCCGGACGGTCGTCGCCGCCATCCACGACCTCAACCTCGCCGCCCACTACTGCGACGGGCTGCTCCTACTCGCCGACGGGGCGTGTGTCGCGTCGGGGACGCCCGAACGGGTCCTCCGGGAGTCGACGCTCGAACGCGCCTTCGGCGCCAACGCCGTCGTGACGCGACACCCCGTCACCGGGTCGGTGTACGTCACCGCCCTCCCTGACAGGCCCGAACGGGGCGCGGCCGGTCGCGTCCACGTCGTCGGCGGCGGTGGCGGCGCCGCGCGCGTCCTCTATCTCCTCACCGCCGCCGGCTACACGGTCAGCGTGGGCGCGCTCAACGAGGGCGACTCCGACACCGAGACGGCTCGCCAACTCGGCTGTGACACCCTCACCGTCGACCCGTTCGCGCCCGTCGACGCCGCCGCCCGCGAGCGCGTCGTCGAGCGCATCGAGAGCGCCGCCGTCACCGTCGTCGCCGACGTGGAGGTCGGGGAGGGGAACCTCGCCAACCTGGAGGCCGCCCGCGCGGCCGACCGACTCGTCCTCGTCGAGGAGCGCCCGTTCGCCGAGCGCAACTACGCCGGCGAGCGTGGAGAGGCGGTCTACCGAGGGCTCAGGGAACGGGCGACAGTCGTCGAACGCGCCGACCTGCTCGGGGCGGTAGCGGCGGCGGTGGGTCCGTCGGACTCCGACGGCCAGCCGACGACCCGTCCGCTCGGCCCCGACGGAAACGGGAGCCTCCCGGACTCGTAGGGGCGTCGATACGCGCGAAACGTCACGCTTACTCCGCGGGACGGCGACCGTCGGGTATGGACGTGCCCTGCGTGCGTGTGCCGCGCGAGGAGGGTGAGCGCGCCCGCCGGGCGCTCGCCGACGCCGACCTCGTCGACCGGAGCCACGGCATCGTCGTCGAGGACGGCGAGATATTCATCCCGGTGACCGACCCCGCGGCGGTACCCGACGAGTTCGCCGTCGTCGACCACGAGGCCCCCGCCCGCGAACCGCAGCGGATGCCCGCCGACCTGCTCGGCTTCGAACCGTCCTACGAGCGCCTCGGCGACGTAGTCATCCTCGACGAGGACGACCCCGAGCGCGCCCGCGAAATCGCCAAGGCAGTCGTCGCCTCCGACCTCAGAGTCGGGACGGTCGTCAACCGCGCCTCGAAGGTGAAGGGCGAACTCCGGGTGCGCGACTGGGAGGTGCTCGTGAACGCCCGCGACGCCAAGGACGCCCGCCCGCCGACCGAGACGGTCCACCGGGAGTACGGCCACGAGTTCTGCCTCGACATCGCGACGGTGTACTTCTCTCCCCGCCTCGCCACCGAGCGTCGACGAGTCGCCGAGCAGGTTCGCGGGGGCGAGCACGCCTTCGACATGTTCGCCGGCGTCGGCCCGTTCGTGGTGCCGATGGCCGCCCGCGGCGCCGAGGTCATCGGCGTCGACCTCAATGAGGCCGCCGTGGCGTACCTCCGGGAGAACGCGACGCGAAACGGGGTCGAAGAGCGGGTCACCGCGATACAGGGGGACGTCCGCGAGGTCGCCCCCGACTACGAGGGGTGGGCCGACCGGGTCGTGATGAACCTCCCCCACAGCGCCGACGAGTTCCTCGGGGCGGCCGTGACGGTCGCCGGCGACGACTGCACCCTGCACTACTACGACATCCAGCACGAGGACGACCCGTTCGGGCCCGGAGCGGCGGCGATTCGCGCCGCCGCCGAACCCGAGTACGACGTGGAAGTCGTCACCGAACACGTCGTCCGGTCGTACGCACCCCACGAACACAACGTCTGTCTCGACGTGCGGCTGACGCGGTAGGTCGAACCCGGGCCCAGGGAGCCGGAGACCGCCGGCGGCCTACGCGTACCCGTACCACGGGCGGACGAATCCGCAACCCTTATTGAGTGTATCGCGGTAGGTGTGAGTACACCTCGCCGGTGTAGCTCAGCTGGCAGAGCGATTCCTTCGTAAGGAATAGGCCGAGGGTTCAAATCCCTCCACCGGCTCTTCTTCGCGCGACCACGACGAGGAGCGAAGCGACGAGTCCGGGAGCGCGAGACAGGATACGTGAGGATTTGAACCAGGGAACGTCGCGAGCGAAGCGAGCAGAGTGACCGTGGTTCCACATCCCTCCACCGGCCAGGTGTCCCTCGACCGAGTCGACCGTCCCCCGGACCGAAGTGTGAAGCCGAACCGTGAGTATTGGTCGTGATGCCACAGTTCGAAATCGAGTCGTACGAAGCCAGCGTCCTGAATCGACCGGGGGAGAACTGGGAGCGCATCAGCCTCCGCCCGGCGAACTCGTACGACGGCCCCATCTGGACCGTCACCCTCTGGTTCAGATACGACCGAAACGACCCCGGCGTAGGGTACCGCGGGAACGGGTACGTCTTCGGCTTCGACTCCCGAGACCGGTTCGAGGTCGTACACAGGCTCCTCCAGACGGAGGAGCCGACGTTCTTCCGGTGGTCTCCCGACCGAGTAGGGTTCCTCGACTCGTACGACGTCACGACCGAGGCGGAGCCACCGGGTGAGGGTCCCGCGGAGTGAGCTACAGGGAGCTACCGATTCACGGCCGTCAGACGCGCGTCACACCCGAGAATCGCTCGCGATACGGAACGGGTCGCCTACTATCTTTCAACCCGCGTTTGCGCGGGAGATACCGGCGCCGAACGGGCGTGTGAAGACCTATCGCGGGGTGAGGCGCCCGCGACGAGTGACTCGACCGGACCGGTCGGCAGGCACCAAATACCCGGTTGAAACGGTCCGAAACGGTCGAAACGACCTGTGGTACTCTAATGCACCGACGACGTATATCTGAGTGAGATGGCGGCGACCGACCCAGCCACGACCCGACCCGACCACGCCCTCGGCTGCCTCGGACAGGTGCTCTCCGACCCCCGGCGACAGCGGACCCTCGACGCGCTCGACGCATCGGACGCCGGCCGCGTCGGTCTCGAGACGCTCGCGGGGGCGGTGGCGGCCCGCGAGTTCGACGACGACTCGGGCCACGCCGACCGCGTCGCGAACGCGCTCCACCACGTCCACCTCCCGAAGCTCGAGGAGCTCGACCTCCTCGACTACGACCGAGCGACCCGCGAAGTCACCCCGAACGACTGCCGGATTGCGACGCTCCGTGAGGCCGCCTCGCGCGCGGCGAGCGCTCTCGGAGGGGGTGTGAGATGACCGACGAGTCCTCCGTCCCGCGAGTGCCCGCGGTCGTCCGTCAGCTCCGGGCGCGACTCCGCGGCCGCCGGGGTGCGCGCTCGAGGCTCTTCCGGACCGACTCCGACACGACCCGGACCCACACGGGGTACTTCTGTCGGACCTGTGGCGCCGGCTTCGAGGGCCGACACGGGACCTGCCCCCAGTGTGGCGGCGGCATGATCGAACGGGGCGTCGAGACCGGCGGCGAAGCCGACAGCCGCTGAGTCGCTCCGGGCTACGGTCGCCGACGACGGCTGGGACCGCCTTCGTCCGTCGCTTGGTCCCGCCTCGGTTCTCCCTCTCTCTCCGCCTCGTTTCTCGGCACTTCGTCTCTCGGCGATTCAGTTCTCGGTCTTCGATTCGCGTGGACGCCCTCGTCTCCGACTGCCGACTCCTACGGCGGGTTCTCACCGGCACGGTGAGACGGCGGGCTTATCCCGACCGCCACGCGAGGGAGCGTATGCTCGACTTCATCGGACTGGGGCTCTACGACGAGCGGTCCATCACCGTCGAGGGCCACGAGGCGCTCTCGGAGTGCGACCGGGCGTTCGCCGAGTTCTACACCAGCAAGCTCGCCGGCGCGACCGTCGAGGAGCTCGAGGAGTACCACGACGTCGACATCGAGGTCCGCGACCGCGCGGGCGTCGAACAGGAGCCCGAACCCATTCTCGACGCGGCCGAGGGGGGAGAAGTCGCGTTCCTCACCGCGGGCGATACGATGATATCTACGACGCACGTCGACCTCCGGCTCCGGGCACACGAACGCGGCATCGACACCCGCGTGTTCCACGGCGTCACCGCGCAGTCGGCCGCGAGCGGGCTGACGGGGCTCCAGAACTACCGCTTCGGCAAGTCGGTGACGCTCCCGTTCCCGTACGCACACGGCGGAGAGGACGTGCCGAAGAGCCTGGTGGAGGGGCTCGAAGACAACCGCGAGCGGGGGCTCCACACGCTCGTCTACCTCGATATAAAGACCGAACGGGAGGAGTACATGAGCGCCGACGTCGCCGCCGGGATGCTCGCCGAGGGGTGGGCCGACGAACTCGCCGTCGCGGTCGCACGGGCCGGGAGTCCGGAGCCCATCGTCGCCGCGGACCGACTCTCCACGCTCGCCGAGCGGGAGTTCGGCGACCCGCTCCACCTGCTGGTCGTCCCGGGCGACCTCCACCACCTCGAAGCCGAGGCGCTCAAAGCGTTCGGCGGCGCCCCCGCTGAGCTGGTCGCGGTCGAGTAGTCGACGGGGAGAACGAACCGAAGACCGGCCGGAACGCGTCTACGCGACCGTTTTCTTCGCTACCGATTTGCTATCGTCGCCCGTCGCCGCCGCCGTCAGCGTCCGGAGCGTCGCCGTCGTCGAACCGCTCCCCATCGGCGCAACCCGAGCCGTCGGTCCCGGTCGACCGGTCGGCGCCGGCGGCCCCACCGGTGTCGTCACCGCCGAGCGGCGAAGTCTGCACGCCGCCGTCCGGGCGCGGGGCGTGAATGCCGAGCGCGCCGTGGAGGTCGTACTCCTCGCGGGTCGCGAGGTACAGCACGTCCTCGAAGACGGTGAGCAGTTCCGGGAGTTCACGGACGACGAGGTAGGTGATGCCGACGAGCGCGACGACCGCGAGCAGTTGGCTGATGACCCGGTCCGAGAGGTAGAAGGAGACGTTGTACGGGTCGGTACCGCCGAAGAGAAAGAGCACCTCGTCGACGAAAAAGTGCATGTACTGGTTGCCGAAGACGACGGTGATGAACGTCGTGCGCAGGAGGTTCAGCCCGTAGATGGTCGGGATGGCGACCGCGAGCGCGCGGGCTTTGCGGCGGAGCGGGGCGCGGACCGCGGCGATGAGGCCGCCGAAGATAGCCATACTGCCGAGGCCGGTGCAGGCGAGGACGACCTCCATGATGAGTCGGTGGCCGCTCTCGGTGACGAAGAGGAACGCGTTGTCGTACCCCGCTTCGGGACCGGCGACGCGCTCGGGGGTGTACCCCAGCAGTTCGACGAGGAAGCCGGTCTGGTCGGCGACGGTCTCGATGAGCACCTGCCGCGGGGCGGGGAACGCCACCCCGAGGAGCGTGAACGCCGGGATGGTCTCGAAGGGGAGGTAGATGAGCCCCATCGCGGCGACCGCCCTGGAGAGCAGGAACAGCGACTCGCGACCGTTCCAGAGGAGGTAGCCCGCGTAGAGACAGGCGGGGACGGCGGCGACGGTGAGCGCACCTTCGATGTAGCTCTTGTGGATGAACGCGAAGTGGTAGACGAGTCGGAGCCAGAACACGGCGAAGGCCCCCCAGCCGGCAGCGGCGAGGGCGCGGGCGCCGCGTTCGCTCCGGCGCTCGAACAGCGCGGCCGCGACGAACAGGGCGATCGCGACCCAGCCGAGCGCGTCGGAGAAAGCGTCGGGCTCGCTCAGGAACCACCCGAGCGGGTCGACGAAGGGGTCGGTCATGTCATCGGCCTAGCGACCCGACGGTAAATCCCTTGTCGTTGTGGGTAGACTGTTCGCATTATCGATAGGACCGCACGTATCGGTCAGTAAGTTTCGACGTCGAGACGTATTGAAGAGCACCAACGAACGCGTCGTAGCGGTCGAACACGGGACGACTCTATTCGGTCATCGACTCCGCCATCGGTCTGCCGGTCGAACCGAGACCGGCGTTCGTATCGCGTGAGCCGCCTGTATCGTACAGCGCTCCGTCGCGCTGTTCAGTAGCCCGAGAGCGAACGTCGCGAAATTTGGCTTCGGAGGTGAACTCGACCGGACAGCCGTCGCTACCGGGTGTGAGTCACGCGAAAGAATGGAACCGCGAAAGGTCGCTAAGCCGGCGCGTGCCGGGAGTTAGCGGTAGTTAGTCGCGACGGACCGCGAGGAGCGCGGCCGCGACGAGCGCGATGACAGCGACGGCGATACCGAAGCCGGGCGTGCTGCCCGTGGTCTCGCCCTCACCGTCGCCGGTGGTCGTCGTGCCCGCACCGTCACCAGTCGTCGTGGTGCCGTCGTCGGTCGTCGTCGTGCCGTTGTCGGCGGTCGTCGTCGTGCCGTTGTCGGCGGTCGTCGTCGTGCCGTTGTCGACAGTCGTCGTGCCGTTGTCGGCGGTCGTCGTGTCGTTCTGACCCTCGACGAACGTGGCGTCAGCCGTCACGTCGTCCTCGAAGCCGGGACTCGCGGTGGCTTCGACGGTGAAGTTCGAGCCAACTTCCTGACCGCTGAAGTTGAAGGCGGCCTCGAACGTGCCGTTCTCGGTGACGTTCGTGGTGACCGACTCGACGAACGGGTTCTCGGCGCCGGAGACGGACTGTGCGCGGACCGTCACGTCGGAGCCGGGCGCGATGGAGGTCTCACCGGAGATGGTCGAGTTCTCGGAGGCGGCAACCTCGAGGTTGTCGCTCTCGAACTCAGCCGTACGGTCGACGACGCGGAACTGCGCCGTCACCGAGGAGTCCTCGATCGGAAGCGGGCTGTCCTCGGGAGCCTCGACGGTCGCGTTGTAGCGACCCGTGTCTTCGCCCTGCGTGTTGATGACGACGAACACGTTGTTCGTCTCGTCGTCCGCGTAGATGGCCTCAGGAGTCACAGAGGCAGCATCCTGGTTCGGACCGGGGTTCGTCTCCTCAATCGAGAGGCTCAGAACGTCCGGGTCGAGCTGGCCGAGGAGGGTCTGGTCGCCGGTGAGGTTAGCCTCGACTCGCTCGAGGTAACCGAAGTGACCGGAGCCCTGAATCTGAACGACTGCGTAGTCCTGCTGCGCAATCGTACCGTCCTGGACGACGTCACCGGCCTCGACTGCTTCGAGGACGTCCTGCGCGTTGCCGACATCCTCAGCCGCGTCGGGGTAGGTGGTCCAGGTCTGTGCGCTCTCGAGAGCCGCGTCAGCGACGGCGAGCGTGCCGACAGCCTCGGGCGAGACGTCGTCAGCATCCTGCTCCGCCTCGGGCTGGTCGAGCTCGTCCTGGTAGTCGCCTGCGTTGTAGATTTCGACCTCGTAGTTACCCTGCTCGAGTGCACCGCTAGCACCCGTGTCGTCGCCACTGATGGCGGCGATGTCCGTCACGTCAGTGTCGTCGTCAGCAGCCGAAACACCGTAGAGCGGCGAGTCGGCGGCAGTGCCGAAGGTGTTGAGCGTGATGTTGGCCGTCTCCTCGTCGGTCTCGACGAGAACCGTGCTCTGGTAGCCAACGTCCTCGGCGTTACCGATCTGGACGACAGCCGAGTCGGTGTTCTCCAGGTTGATGGTCATGTTGACCGTGTCGCCGGAGTTGACCGTCGGGCTGCTGTCCTCGAGGCTGTAGGAGGTCGTCCCCTCCCGCGTCACCGTGATGCTCGCCTCGTCGGAAGCCGTCGTGTCGACGACGGCGAAGGTGAAGTTGTAGTCACCAGTGCTGATGCCATCGAAGTTCGCGTCGATGGGCGTCTCAGCGTCGCTGATGACGACTTCGTCCTCACCGTCGATCTCTTCGACCGAGGTCCGGTTGAAGATGTCCTGAAGCTCCTCGTCGTCGAGGCCGTCCGCGCGGACGTAGACCTCGTAGTTGTTACGCACGGAGGACGAGATGTCGACAGTCGTGCTGTCGCCCTGCTGGACCTCTTCGTCGTCGAACTCGGCGGTGATGCTCTGTTCGACGACCTCGAAGGTCACGATCTCGTTACCCGAGCGGCTCGTCGTGAGGACGTAGGTGCCGCTCTCGAGGTCGTCCGTGTCGATGAGGACGTCGCCGTCACTGTCGACTTCGACGGTCGACTCGAGACCACCGATGGTGCTCTCGGATGCGTCGTACGAGCGGACTTCGAGAGTGCTGTCGGTGGTGATGTCCGTGATAGTGTCAACGTTCTGTACGCCGAGCGTCTGGCCAGCGTAGACTGTCGCGCTGGCGCCGACGCCGTCCGCACCTGAAGCAACGTCTACCTCCGTGTCCCAGTCGTCCGCGTTAGCGGCGGCCGACGTCCCGGCGAACGCGACGGTCCCGGCGAAAACCGAGAAGACCATCAGCGCAGCCAGGAAGAGGCTACGAAGTTTTTCGTTAGTATCTGTCATGGGTTGTGTGGGTTCCGCAACTGCAATCGGCGACATCAGCTTTCGTCCGCCCTCCAGAGCTATCGCGCCCGGCGCAGCGCCGGGTCGATCCCAGCGCGACACCGCGCCGGACTCGAGCGGGGATACTCACTCCTGCCACCATGGGTAGGGGTGTTCGAAACCTGTGCCTGTCGTTATAAATGCTTTGTGGTGCTGCGTGGTATCCGTTACACGTTCACACTCCCGAATTCGGGCGCGAGACGGTTTCTTCGTCGATAGACACGTAAGTACTTTGTGGATAAATGCGCCGAGCGTCGTCGGACCGTCATCGTGGCGTCAGACGGGCGTCGGTCGCGCGGCACAGGCTCGGGGAAGGGGGTGGTTCGGGGGGACGAAGCGGGGAGGTCCGTCGGAACCGGCGAAGGTATTCGCCGGGAATACCTCTCGAGCCTCCTGTCGTTCTGTTCCATCCACGAGCTTTCCCCGCCATATCGCCCGCACATGTGGAGCAACATGTATGGGCCGTGAGCCTGTACGTGCTGATATGGCTGCGGACGACGCACACGAGGAGACGAAGGTGAGCGACCGAGGGATGGTGACGATTCCGGCGGAGATCCGTCACCGCCTCGGTATCGATGCCGGCGACAAGCTGCGCTGGGGTGTCGACGACGACGGGAACGTCACCGTCGAGGTCGTCCACCAACGGGACGGTGTCTTTGACGACTTCGAACCGGTCGACGCCGGTCCGACCGACGCCGTCGAGATCGAGCGGGAGTTCGGCAGCGAGTGATGCCGGTCCTTCTCGACACGAACGTTCTCTTCGCCACCGCCAGTGCCCGGGACGAGTACCACGATGCCGCACGTGAGATCGTCCGTGGCGTAGACCACGGTGAACTCCCGTCTGGCGTCGTCACCAACTACGTCGTCGCCGAAACCCTGAACCTCATCCGAGAGAAGCTCGGTCCTGAAACGGCGAACGCGATGCTCGACCGACTCGTCACGGGCGCACGGTTCGAGATCGCACACGCGACGCAGGTGGACTTCAACGCGGCACAGTCGCTGTTCCGTCAGTACCCCGCACTCTCGTTCGTCGACGCGACTATCGTGACGTACATGCACAGGGCCGGAATCGAGTACCTGTACTCGTTCGACGGCGACTTCGACGCCGTCGAGGGAATCACTCGACTCGCGACACCGGACGACCCGCTGGCCTGATTCTTACCGTGACGACGATTCTCCTCAGTCCGACGGCTCGACGATTTCTATCTCGTGGCCGTCCGGGTCTTTGGTGAACGCGTACATGTCGTCACAGGACTCGGGGTCGCGGTAGTCCTCGGCCTCGCGCTCCATCAGCGTCTCCCAGTAGTCGTGGAGGTCGTCCGCGCGCACGGCCACGTGCCCCCACGCGTCGCCCATGTCGTACGTACGCCCGTCGTAGTTGTACGTCAGTTCGACGGCCATCGCCTCGTCGGCGGCGCCCTCGGGCTTGACGAAGTAGTTCGCGAACGAGTCGGACTCCCAGCGGCTGGTGTGCTCGTACTCGAACTTCCGCGTCCAGAAGCCGAGCGCCTCGTCGGCGTCCTCGACGCGCATCATGGTGTGGTCGAGGCTCCACTTCGCGCCCTGGTCGGGGTCGCGCTTGACGATTTCGACCTCGTGACCGTCGGGGTCCTTCACGAACGCGTAGTTGTAGTCACAGGACTCGGGGTCGCGGTAGTCCTCGACGCCCTCGTCCATCAACTGCTGGTAGGAAGACTCCAGTTCGCCCTCCGGGACGCGGACGGCGATGTGGCCCCACGCGTCGCCCATCTCGTAGCTCCGGTCGTCGTGGTTGTACGTGAGTTCGAGCACGGCCCCCTCCTCGTGGAGGTCCTCGGGGCCGAGGTAGACGTTGGTGAAGGTGTCCGCCTCCCAGCGACCCTTCTCCTCGTAGTCGAGGTGGGTGGTGTACCAGTCGAGCGACGCGTCGAGGTCTTCGACGCGCATCATGGTGTGGTCGAGTACGCCGGACATGCCCGAACGAAGGGCCGAGCGCTCGAAAAGACTACCGGCGGCGGAAAGCGTGACGGGGCGACGCGAGGTCGAAGCGGCGCGAGGCCGACCGACACGGCGCGAGGAACGTGCTAGCCCGTGTCGACGCTTCCCCGGGTCGACAGCCCCATAACCTACGAACCGAAACAGTCGGTATCGACGTGTCCCGTCTCTCCGCCGCCCTCCGCTCCGTCCTCTCCCCTGCCATCCACTGGGTACACCGCGCCCGCTCGCGCGTGCGCAACCCGGTCCACCTCGTCGTCGTCGCGGTCGGCCTGCTCCTCGCGCGTCTGGGGCTGGTCGACCGGGAGCGCGCGGTCCGCACCGCCGACCTCGCGTGGCCCCGCGTCGTCACCGGCGTCGCCCGGATGTCGAAGAACGCGGTCGACGTGGCGATGGTCGGCGTCGCCGCCGGCACCGTCGCCATCACCGGCGTCGGCTTCGCCGCGCCGTACTGGGGACTCGCGTTCTCCGTCGGCGGCGGCGTCGCCGCCGGCACCATCGCCCTCGTCTCCCAGCGCTTCGGCGCCGGCGCCGACGAGGGGCTCGGTCTCGCGGTCCGGACGAGCGTCGCCGTCGTCGTCGCCGCCACGCTTCCCATCGCGGCGGCCTTCTGGCTGTTCGCTCCGGCCCTCATCGGCGTCCTGAGCGACACGCCCGAAGCGGTCACGCTCGGCGCCGCCTACCTCCAGGTCGTCGGCCTCGGCGTCCCCTTCGCCGCGCTGAACCTCGTCGGCAGCCGGGTACTCGTCGGCAGCGACGACGCCTACACGGCGATGCAGCTCCGAGCCGGCGGCGCCGTCTTCAACGTCGTCGCCAGCGCGGCTCTCATCTTCGGCCTCGACATGGGCGTCGTCGGCGCCGCCGTCGGCACCGTCCTCTCGAACGTCGTCGTCACCGGCGCGTTCGCCCTCGGCCTGAGTCGGGGAGGACTCCCGGGCGTCGGCGAGTTCCCCGTGCGAATCGACCCGTTCGGACCGGTCCTCGACCTCGGCACCGCCCGCGACCTCGTCTCCATCGGCCTCCCGGTGATGGGACGCAACCTCGTCTGGACCGTCGCGGAGTTCCCGATGCTCGCCATCCTCGCCGCCTTCGGGCCGACGGTCGTCGCCGCGTTCGTCATCGCCCGGCGGGTCTGGGGCATCATGAACACGCCGGGCTGGGGGTTCGGCCTCGCCTCCTCCAGTCTGGTCGGTCAGGCGCTCGGTACCGGCGACGAGGCGACCGCGGAGGCGTACGGGGTCGAAATCATCCGCTACGCGGTCGCGACCTACCTCGTCTCGGCGGCGCTGGTCGCGCTCTTCGCCGGCCCCATCGTCCGGCTGTTCGTCGACGACCCCGCGGACCCCGCGGTCCCCGTCGCCGTCACGCTCGTCTACGTCGCCTGCGTCGCCGTCGTCCTACAGGGCGTCTCCGGCGGCGCCGCCGGCCCGCTCGACGCCAGCGGCGACACCCGCTGGCCGTTCTACAGCCAGTTCCTGGGGATGTTCGGGCTCTCCATCCCGCTGACCTACCTCGGGGCGACGACCTCGCTGGGGCTCACGGGACTGTACCTCGCCTTCCTCGCGGAGACGAGCGTCCCCGCCGCGATCAACTACTACCGGTTCGCGACCGGGAAGTGGAAGGCCATCAGCCGGGAGTACCGCCCCGAGGCTGCAGCCGCCGACTGAGCGTAACGCCGGCTCACTCGTCGCCGCCGGTCCAGTAGACGACCAGCGCCACCGCCCACAGGGCGGCCGTCCCCAGGGGGTAGGCGGCACGGCCCGGCTGGACGGCGAGCCCCTGCGAGACGGAGAGGTGGGCCACCCCGGCGAACCCGAGCGTGAGTGCGGTGACGGTGGCGGTGTCGGCGCCGCGGAGTCGGCCGACCGCGTCGCTCGCGAGGGCGGCGGCGTAGAGGAGCGCGCTCAGGGGCCACGCGAGGAGGTAGTCGGGGAGCCCGCGCGTGTACACGAACAAGTACGAGTAGAGGTCGGTCACGTGGAGTGGGTCGGGGTCGACGAGTCCCCACGGGAAGACGAGCGCCACCTCGCCGCCGACGACGTACACCGTCCACGGGACGAACAGGGGCGCGAGGAGGAGCGCGGGGAGCGCGAACCGCGAGCGGGTGGACTGTCGTCGCTCCCGGTCGGCTCCGGACTTGGTGTCGGAGTCCGCGCCGGCCTCGGTGCCGGGACTCACTTGCGCGCGACGATGCGCAGGACGTCCTCGTCCATGAGTTCGTGGTCGCGACCGACCTGCTGTTCGTCGTGTTTGGCGCTGTCGCCGGAGACGCGAGCGAACTTGAAGCGCTCCTCGAAGTTGCCGCCGAGTTTCCGGAGCGCGTCGCCGACGGTGCACTCGCCCTCGCGGAGGACGAGCGGCTCCTCGTAGTCGACGCCGCGGCCGGGCTTGTCCATGTACACCCGGACGAGGCCGAGTCGCTCCCAGATGGTTTCCTTCAGCGAGTCGAGACCCTTCTCCTCGACGGCGCTGATGAACACCGCCGTCTCGGGGTCGATTCCGTGTTCGCGGAGGTCCTCCTTCACCGTCGGGAGGTAGTCGGGCTCGATGAGGTCGGCCTTGTTCACGCAGACCGCCGAGGGGAGGTACACCCGGTTGGCCATCACGCCGTCGATGAGTTCGTCGATGGTGGGGTCGCCGCGGACAGTCACTTCCGCGTTGACGTACCCGTGCTCGCGAAGCACCTCCTTGATGGTCGACTCGTCGAGGCTCACCTGGTCGTTCGTGGTGACGTTGATGCCGCCCCGACCGGTCTTGTTCACGGTCATGCTCGGCGGGGTCGTGTCGAGACGTATCTTGTTGTAGTACAGTTCCTGGCTCAGGCGCTCGTACTGGTCGATTTCGAACACTGAGAGGACGAACAGCACGAGGTCCGCGGTCCGAACCACGGAGAGGACCTCCTTCCCGCCGCCGCGTCCGCCGGCGGCGCCCTCGATGAGGCCGGGCACGTCGAGCACCTGGATGTTGGCACCGTTGTACTTCAGCATCCCCGGGTTCACGTTCAGGGTGGTGAACTCGTACTCCCCCGTCTCGCTGTCGGCGTTGGTGAGCGCGTTGATGAGCGTCGACTTCCCGACGGAGGGGAACCCCACGAGTGCGACCGTGGCGTCGCCCGTCTTCTCGACCGCGTAGCCGTGGCCGCCGCCGGAAGAGGAGCGGTTCTCCAACTTCTCCTTCTTCTCGGCGAGCTTCGCCTTCAGCCGGCCGATGTGGCCCTCGGTCGACTTGTTGTAGGGCGTGTTGGAGATCTCCTCTTTGATCTCCTCGATTTCCTCCTCCAGTCCCATTGTAGGGGAGTCGGCCGGGTCCGTCGAAAAACCTGTCCTTCCGGCGTCGTCGCTCCGGCGTCCTCCCGTGACGGGCCGCCACCTCGCCGTGCTTACTCCGCGCGCACGCGACTGGTTTAAATTCGCTCCCGCTTTCCGATACGATTATACTCCGACACCCGCATCGACCCACTAGACGATGCCGGACGCCGCCAGACTCCGTGACAGCACGCAGATAGTCCTGCCCTGCACCTCGCTGGACGGCATCCGCGGGGACCTCGAAGCGGAGTTCACCGTCACCGTGTTCTCGAAGGCCGGCCGCTGCCGAATCATCGGTAGCCCGGTCGAAATCAAGGCCGTGAGTGACTTCCTCGCGCGTCACGGCGTCTCCTTACAGTAGGTCGGCGAGGGGGCCGGACGGACCCGACCGTCGGGTCGACACCGCTCGATTCCGTTTCCGACACGCTTTGTACCCTGGGGTCACTATGTCGGCTATGGACGAGAACCCCGGGCTCAGCGACCAGTATCGGACCTCGAGCCCCTGGCCCGTCTTCGTCGCGTTCGGTTTCGTCATCTCGGAGGTCGGCATCCTGTTCGGCCTCTTCCCGGTTGCGGTCGGTGGCCTCCTGATGTTCTGTGGGAGCCTCGCCGGACTGGTTCACGAGGCTGGCTACGCCTCGACGCCGTGGCGGATGCTCGCCGCCCTCGCGGTGGTGTTTCTCGCCGCCGGCGGCGCGCTCGCGACGACCGACGTGGCCGCGACGCGCGGGTACGCCATCCTCGTCGCGGCGGGCATCCTACTGGTCGGCGCCGTCGTCGGCGAGTTGGTCGTCGACTCCGGTCCGACGCCGGTGTGACACGTCGGGTCTCGACTCCGGTCCGACGCCGCTCCGACACGTCAAACCGGAGCGGGCACCGAGGCCGTTCCGGGGCACCGACGAACCACCAACCTATTAGCGTTCGCTTCCGTACCCCCGTCCAATGGCGAACAAGATCTTCGACAAGGAGACGCTCCTCGACCTCACGGTCAACTTCGTCCCGCTGTTCATCATCCTCTTCTTCGTCGGCGTGTTCGCGGTACTGAACCCGTGGGGTGGCCTCGGGGACTTCCTCTCCATCGTCGCACAGGGACTGCTCATCATCCCCTTCATCGCCCTCGCCATCCTGACGTACATCTCGGGGAAGGCGATTGCGGGCGACGAGAAGACGAAGACCGTCTTCCCGCCGGGACAGGCGACGGTGCCGGGCACCCCGCCGCTGACCCACGACGAGGATGACGGCGAGACGGCCGAACTCGAGGGCGACTCCACGGCGGAGCACGCGGACGAACCGGCGGCGGTCGAGAGCGGCGAGCCGGCAGTCGTCGAGAGCGACGAGACGGCCGAGGAGGACGGCGAGACGGCCCAAATCGAAGCCACGGAATCGACGGACGGCGACGGCGACCGGTCGGCGTAGACGGCAATCCCGAACCTTTCATTACCCTCCGCTCCTGAGAGTTGTCCATGGCTGCAGTGAACGGAGAGTTAGCGCTGACGGTCCTCATGGGGCTTCTCCTCGTGGGGGTCGCCGCCTGGCTCGCCCGGGTGGAGAACTGGCGCTCGTACACGCCGCTCGGTAGCGGTGGTGTCTACGGTGGGGAGACCGGGCAGGCTCACCACGAGAAACCTTCGGGGTTGACCCGGTGGCTCACCACCGTCGACCACAAGGACATCGGCATCATGTACGGGCTGTACGGAGTAATCGCGTTCCTCATCGGAGGGGCGATGGTGATGGTCATGCGGGCGGAGCTCCTCGACCCCGGGGCGACCCTCATCTCGAACACGTTCTACAACTCGTTGCTGACGAGTCACGGGATTACGATGCTGTTCCTCTTCGGGACGCCCATCATCGCGGCGTTCTCGAACTACTTCATCCCGCTGCTCATCGGCGCGGACGACATGGCGTTCCCGCGTATCAACGCCATCGCGTTCTGGCTGCTGCCGCCCGGTGCCCTGCTCATCTGGGCGGGCTTCTTCCCCATCCCGAACCTCATCCCCGCCCAGACGGCGTGGACGATGTACACCCCGCTGTCGGCGGGTGTCGGCGGCGGTAACCAGGCGAACGCCGGCGTCGACCTGATGCTGCTGGGGCTCCACCTCACCGGGGTCTCGGCGACCATGGGGTCCATCAACTTCATCGCGACCATCATCACCGAGCGCGCCGAGGAGGTCACCTGGGCCAACCTCGACATCTTCTCGTGGACCATCCTCACTCAGTCGGGGCTCATCCTCTTCGCGTTCCCCCTGCTGGGGAGCGCGCTGCTGATGCTCGTCCTCGACCGGAACTTCGGGACGACCTTCTTCGTCAACGACGCCGGGGGCGCCATCCTCTGGCAACACCTGTTCTGGTTCTTCGGCCACCCCGAGGTGTACATCCTCGTCTTGCCGCCGATGGGTATCGTCTCGTTGCTCATCCCGCGGTTCTCGGGCCGGCGGCTCTTCGGCTTCAAGTTCGTCGTCTACTCGACGCTCGCCATCGGCGTGCTCTCCTTCGGCGTCTGGGCACACCACATGTTCGCGACGGGCATCGACCCGCGCCTGCGCGCCTCGTTCATGGCGGTGTCCATGGCGATTGCCATCCCCTCGGCAGTGAAGACGTTCAACTGGATGACGACGATGTGGAACGGGAAGCTCCGCCTGACGACGCCGATGCTGTTCTGTATCGGCTTCGTCCAGAACTTCATCATCGGCGGCATCACGGGCGTGTTCCTCGCCTCCATCCCCGTCGACCTCGTGCTACACGACACCTACTACGTCGTCGGGCACTTCCACTTCATCGTCATGGGCGCCATCGCCTTCGCCGGCTTCGCGGCCATGTACTACTGGTTCCCGCTCGTCTCCGGGCGGATGTACCAGCGCACGCTCGGGAAGGCCCACTTCTGGCTGTGGATCGTCGGCTCCAACATCACGTTCTTCGCGATGGTGCTGCTGGGCTACGGCGGGATGCCGCGCCGGTACGCGACGTACCTGCCCCAGTTCGCCACGCTCCACCAGATCGCCAGTCTCGGGGCGTTCCTGATGGTCATCGGCGGGCTCATCTGGCTGTACAACTTCGTCGTCTCGTACTTCGAGGGGCCGGTCGTCACGGACGGCGACCCGTGGAACCTCAAGGAGTACAACCTCTACACCGGCGAGTGGGAGTGGTTCGACCGCAAGCTGAAGACGACCATCACCGACGGCGGCGACGAGGAGGTCGCCACCGACGGCGGTCTCCACGGACCGGTCGGGGCGGAGACGGCGGACGCCACGGATTCGGACGACTCCGGTCGGGCGATGGACGCGAACGACGAGTAACGCCGGCCGCTGCGGTCGGTCCTGGCGGTCTTTTCTCGACGCGTTTCGGCGCGGTCACGAGAAACGAGAGAGTCGAGCGGCGGCGCCGGGCGTCTCGAGGGCGGCGGGTCGACTCTCGACGCCGGCCGAGCGCCGCCGCTCGCCGGGTCGGAAGAGGAGAAGCAGCCGCGTCGTCCGCTCAGACGGCGAGGATGATTCCGGTCGCGAACATGAGGAGCGCGACGCCGCCGAGGACGAGGGCGAGGAGGTCCTTGTCGGTCATGGCTAGAGCGTAGCGGTGTGCGCTCAAAGGTGCGTCGGTGTCGGTGAGCGAAGCGAGCCGACAACGGGGAGTGATAGTGACCGGGGTAGTGTCGAACGAGACGGACGAGTCGGAAACGATAATCCCGTTCGGACCCGAGCCACGACCGTGAGCCGCAGTCGAGTCAGCGGTCGACGCTTCGTCATCGGCCTGTACGCGACCCTCGTCACCATCGCCGGCGCCGCCGGCTACCTCACGGCGACGTTCGTCGACGGCGTCACGCGTCCGGCGTTCCTGTTCCTGATAGAGCTTCCGGCGACGCCGGTCGGCTTCGCCGTCTACGGCGCCGCGACCATCGCCCTCGTGCTCGGAATCCCGCTCCTCCTCGTCAGCTACGTCTCACAGAACATCGACGACGTGGAGGCGTGAGCCCGGAACGACGGAGCGTGGCCGGCGGTCGCCACCCCCAAAGGACTAAGCCTCGAGACGCGGATTCTCGCGTATGTATCACGTGGTACTCGGCGTCGACGAGGACGACGAGCGGGCGGTGCAGTGCGCACAGGAGATCGTCGACCTCCCGGGCGACGGCTCCGAGAAGGAAGTGACGGTTATCCACAGCTTCCAGGACAACCCGAGCGGAGCCTCCGCGACCCAGATCGGGTCGGTCCGGAAGGTCTCGGACCTCTTCGACGACGCGGGAATCGGCTACGAGGTCGAGGAGTCGAGCGGCGACGCCGCCGAGGCCATCATCGACGCCGCGGAGGGAACCGACGCCGACCTCATCGTCGTCGGCGGTCGGAAACGCTCGCCAGCCGGGAAGGCGCTGTTCGGGAGCGTCACCCAGACGGTCATCCTCAGCGCCGGCCGCCCGGTGATGGTCGCCGGGCTGGTCGACGAGTAACGCCGACGAGGAGAAAGGAGAGGTTCGACGGTCGCTTCTCTGCCGAACTGGCTCCGGCCGGCTACGTCTCGTACACCGACGCGAACAGCTCCGCGGCCGCCTCGGGGCGCTTCCGACCGGTCTCGGTCAGGCGATGCTCGCCGTCGCGGAAGCAGACGAACGCCGGCGCGGCGTTCACCTCGTACTCCAGTCGGAAGTCGAAGCAGGTCTCCCCGTCGATGCCGGCGACGGCGACACCCTCGGGGAGTGTGTCGAGGATGGACTCGATGTCGGCTTTCATCGCCTCGCAGGGCGCACAGCCGTGGGCCCACACCGTCACCACCGCGTCGGGGGTGGCCGTGAGGAAGTCCCGCCAGGACTCCTCGTCGAGCACTTCCAACCCGTCAGGAACGGGCGTCCCCGGCCCGACCTCGGCGACCAGCGCGGCCATCACCGCGAGCGTCTCCTGTCCGGGTGGGGTCTCGAGGAACGACCGGAGCGAGAGGTACGCGACGAGCTCCTCGCGAGTGACCCCGTGGCGCTCGACGTGGGTCGCGGCGTCGTCGCGGTCGAGCCCGAACAGCTCCGCGACGGTATCGTGGAAGCGCTCGTCGCTCGCATCGACGTAGCTGTCGTGGTAGATTCGTCGAGTGTCCTCGAACGCGTCGGTGGTAGTGAGGCTCCCGTCGGCCTCCTCGTCGACGACGCCGGCGGCGACGAGTTCGTCGAGGGCGGCCTCGGGGTCGACCGCGGATTCGGTGTTCTGTGACGACGGTCCCGCCACGTCAGACCCCCAGATACCGCTCGCGAGTCTCCTCGTCCTCGCGGAGTTCCTCGGCCGTCCCGTCGAAGACGATGGACCCCTGGTCGACGACGTACGCGCGGTCTGCGATTTTGATGGCCGCCGCCGCGTTCTGCTCGACGAGGAGGACGGTGGTGCCCTCCTCGTTGAGTCGGTGGACCGCCGCCTCGACGTCCTCGATGATCTTCGGCGCCAACCCCTCGTAGGGCTCGTCGAGTAGCATCAGGTCGGTGTTCTGTTTGAGCGCGCGGGCGATGGCGAGCATCTGCTGTTCGCCGCCCGACAGCGTGCCGGCCTTCTGGTCTTTACGCTCGCGCAGGCGGGGGAAGTCCTCGTACACCTGCTCGGTGGTGGCACCTTTGTGTTCGAACGTCAGGCTCCGACCCCAGGTGTTGGACTTGTTGCCGACGACCTCCGCGAGGTGGAGGTTCTCGGCGACGGTGAGGTTCGGGAACACTCGTCGCTCCTCGGGGACGAGCGAGATGCCCCGCGCCGAGACGTCCTCGGCCGGGACGCCGGTGATGTCCTCGTCCTTGAACCGGACCGTGCCGTCGCGGACCTGCGGCGGCGTCGCCCCGGAGATGGAGCGAAGCGTCGTCGTCTTCCCGGCGCCGTTGCGCCCGAGGAGGGCACAGATTTCGCCGTCTTCGACGGTCATCGAGAGGTCCCGCAGGATGTGGGACTCGCCGTAGTAGGCGTCGACGGCGTCCAACTCCAGGAGGCTCATAGCTCCACCCCCCCGAGGTACGCCTCCTGGACCTGTTCGTCGCCTCGAATTTCGTCGGGGGTCCCCTCCGCGATGACGCGGCCGCGGTTGAGGACGACGATGCGGTCGGAGATGCTGAAGACGATCTCCATGTCGTGTTCGACGAGCACGAAGGTGAGCCCCATGCGCTCTTTGACCTCCTCGATGAGGTCGACCGTCGAGCGGGTCTCCTCCGGCGACATGCCGGCGGTCGGCTCGTCCATCAGGAGGAGGTCGGGCTCGCTGGCGAGTGCGATGCCGATTTCGAGGCGGCGCTTGTCACCGTAGGGGAGGTCCTCCGCCGGCGTCTCGGCGCGGTCGAGCAGGCCGACCGCGTCAAGGGTGTCCGCGGCGACCTCGTGGACGCCGTGGAGCTTCCGCCGGTGGGTGAGGAAGTCGAAGCCGAACGACCCCCGCTCCGCGGCGAGTGCCGCGATTTCGGCGTTCTCCCGGACCGTGAGGTCGGGGAAGATGGAGGCGGTCTGGAACGACTTCGAGACGCCCCGCTGAACCACCTCGTGCGGTTCCATCTTCACGATGGACTCGCCCTTGAACCGGATGTCGCCCTCGGTGGGGTCCAGCCGGCGGGTGATGAGGTTGATGAGCGTCGACTTCCCGGCCCCGTTCGGGCCGATGATGGAGACGCGCTCGTCCTCGTTGACGGTGAGGTTCACGTCGTCGGTGGCGACGAGGCCGCCGAACTCCTTCACCAGCCCGTCGGTTTCGAGGAGCGCCATCAGCGCTCACCCCCCGTCTCCGCCGCCGAGTCGCCGCCGGTGACGCGGTTTCGGAGGTCCTGGAACAGCCCCCAGATTCCCCGCGGGAAGAACCACACGACGAGCACGAACAGGACCCCCAAGAGGAGGTGCCAGTACTCGCCGAACCCCTGGAGCAGGACGATGTCGGTGAACGGCACCGTCAGGTCGCGCACGCCGCTGACGATGTTCTCGAAGTAGAGGTAGATGCCGGCGCCGAGCATCGGGCCGAACAGCGACCCGGCGCCGCCGAGTACGGCCATGATGACGATTTCGCCGCTCTCGGTCCAGTACAGCGATTGGAGCGGGACGTAGTTCCCGTGGATGGTGAAGAGGCTCCCGGCGACGCCGGCGAACGCCCCCGAGATGACGAAGGACATCAGCTTGTACCGCCAGACGTTGAGTCCGACGAACTCGGTGCGCTGTTCGTTCTCGCGGATGGCGCGGAACACCATCCCGTACGGCGAGTTGAGGATGCGGTACGCGACGGCGACCGAGACCACCGTCATGAGACCGACGAACGCGTACAGCCACGTCCCCATGAGCGTCCCCAGAACCGAGGGTAACTCCGACTCGAGCTCGAACACCCCGAACAGGTGCCCGACCGTGACGGCGGTGAACCCGTTCTCACCGCCGGTGATTCCCGACAGCGGCGCCGAGGAGAGGTAGAACATCATCTGGGCGAACGCGAGCGTGAGGATGGAGAAGTAGATTCCCCCGCGCCGCAGCGAGAGGAACCCGAGCCCCCACGCCAACAGGACGGCAAACAGGGTCCCGACGACGACGATAATCACCGGGCCGGCCTCGAAGCCGAGCGACTCCGCCGCGAACTGCGAGAAGACGCCCGCCGCGTAGGCGGAGCCACCCCAGAACGCGGCGTGACCGAACGACAGCAGTCCGGTGTAGCCGAGCAGGAGGTCGAACCCGAGCGCGAAGATGCCCCAGATGAGCATGAGCGTCGCGAGCCCCTGATACCCCTGCAGGATGCCGCTCACGACGGGCATCCGGGCGAACACGTAGGGGAAGACCAGGACGAACAGCGCCGTCGCCCCGACGACGACCGGTTCGCGTGCGGTGTCGAGTTCGTAGCCGGCGAACCCCTCCTTCTCGGCGACGCCCTCCGAAGGAGCCGCTCCCTGAGCGGTCGCGTCCTGGGTCTCGTCGCTCACGGCGCCACCTCCTCGTTACCGAGGATGCCCTGCGGTCGCGTCAGGAGGATGACCGCCGCGATGGCGTACAGGCCGATTTGGGACCACGCTGGCGCGACCGCGACCAGCGTCGCGGTCGTGAGCCCGAAGATGACGCCGCCGATGACGGCCCCCACGATACTCCCGACGCCGCCGATGACGACGGTGAGAAACGCCGGAACGAGGATGTCGGTCCCGACAGTCGGGTTGACGACGTTCAACGGGCCGCCGACGACGCCCGCGACGCCGGCGAGCGCCGCGCCGATGCCGAAGACGACGATGTACGGCCGGGTGATCTTGATGCCGAGCAGGCGGACCATCTCCGCGTCGCGCGTCCCCGCGCGGACGACCAGCCCGAAGTCGGTGTACTCGACGAGGGCGTAGACGACGAGCACGAGCACCGCGGTGATGGCGATGACGTACAGCCGCCACTGCGAGAAGTTCCCGACGACCGGGAGGGCAATGGGGCCCGCGGCCCACGCCGGCTGGTCGAACGGGAGGCTGTTCGAGCCGAAGAGGATGCGAAACAGCTCCTGGACGACGATTGCCAGCCCGAACGTCACCAGAATCTGGTCGGTGTCGGGACGGTCGTAGAACGGTCGCGCGACGAACCGCTCCATCCCGAGGCCGACGACGAAGACGAACAGCGGGACGACGACGAGCGCCGCGAAGAACCCGAGGTCGAGTCCGAGGGAGGTGAACCCCCACGACTGGAGCTTCCCGCTCGTCAGGGCGATCTCGTGTGCCACGAGCAGACCGGTGTACGTCCCGACGACGTACAGCGCCCCGTGGGCGAAGTTCACGAACTTCAGGGTGCCGAGAATTATCGACAGCCCGACGGCCAACAGGGCGAAGATGGCCCCCTGCTGGAGACCGTTCAGCAGCACGGTCAGAACGTCGGCGAGGAGACTCATTCGTCCACCCCCGCCGGACGGCTACTCGCCCGAGAGGTTCGAATCGACGTGCGTGTGTTTGACTTACTCATGTACCTTGCGTATGCGTCTTTCACTAAATAGCATGAAGATAGCGACATCGGCTCGCGGAGCGACTACTCGTAGCTACCGAGTTCGCACTCCGCGGCCGGGCCCTCGTCGCAGCCGTAGCCGAGGTCGTCTCTGCTGGTCACGTTGACTATCTCGAAGTAGGTGCCCTGCTCCTGCTGGTCGGCGGGCAGTCCTCGGACGACCGGCACGTCGCGCTGAGCCTGGTGGTCGCACTTGCGCATCAGTTCCTGGCCCATGCCGATGTTGTCGTACTCGTAGTCTTCGAGCTGCTTGATGACCTCCGGCGGGTAGAACGTCCCGGCGCGCTCGACGGCGGCGGCGTACTGGAGCGTCTGGGCGTACGCGAGCTGTGCCGGCCCCGAGGGCGTCCGCTCGTACTCCTCGTTGAACACCTGCGTGAACTGCTGTGACGGCTCGTTGTCGAGCTGTGCGTCCCACGCGGCCGTCCCGAACACGCCGCTGATGGCGCCGCCCGCCGCCTCGGCCATCGGGCGATTGTACAGGGGAACGAGCAGTTCCATGTCCTGGTCGATGCCCATGTCGACCGCCTGCGAGAGCGAGTTCGCGCCGTCCAGCCCGTAGTGGTTGAGGACGATGACGTCGGCGCCGGAGTTCGCGGCCTCCGACAGGTACGAGGAGTAGTCCGACGTGCCGAGCGGCGTCGGGACGCTCTCGACCTGCGACCAGCCGGCCTCCTCTAAGAACATCTGCATCGAGGACTGCTGGGTCTGTCCCCAGGAGTAGTCGGCGTACAGCTGGTAGAACTCGTTGTCGCCGCCGTACTCCTCGGTGACGACCGGCGCGAGCGCCTGTCCCGTCATGTACGCGTTGAACATCTCGCGGAAGCTGTAGCGCACACAGTTCTTGCCGGTGGTGTCGTTAGAGTGGGTCAGACAGCACATGAACATGACCTTCTCCTGTTGACACAGCTCCTGCATGGCGATGGCCGTCGCGGAGGACGACCCGCCGGTTATCATGATGACGTTGTCCCGCTGAATCATCCGCTGGGCGGACTGGCGAGCGGTGTCGGCGTCGGTCGCGGTGTCGCCGCTCACGTAGTCTATCTCCATGCCGAGGACCCCGTCCCCCGAGAGGTCGTCGAACTGGGAGTCGACCCACCCGCCGCCGTTGTTCAGGTGCTTCACCGCCAGTTCGTACGCCCGCAGTTCGTCCTGCCCCTCCGAGGCGTACGGTCCGGACTGCGGGACGTTGAAGCCGAGCACGGCCGTGTCACCCTCGATGGGGTAGTTGCCGAGCGCCGGGTAGTCGTCGGACCCGGAGCCGCCACCGGAGCCGTTGCCAGAGCCACCCTCGCCGCCGGAGCCGTTACCCGAATCACCGCCCCCACCTGTACAGCCAGCCAGGCCGGCGATGCCGACCGCGCCCGCGGCGCCGGTCGTCTTCAACACGTCGCGTCTGGTTGGCAAATCGGTATCCCGTGCCATGGTTATTGCCAGCGTACTTCGTTAATAATAGTTGTGTACGTAATGCCCTAAGCCAGGATAATGATAGTTATATCATCTCCCTATACATTATATGGTATAATCTATCATGATATAGTTGTTCCAGCCGAACCGAGGCGGAGAGAAGTCCGTTCCGTCGGTCGGTCTACTCGAACGCGACCGCGACGTCGGTGAGCGTGCGGAACTCGTCGGTCGGGTCGGCCCCGATTTCCTCGGGCGGGTCTCGCGCGCGGTTCACCCACGCCGTCTCCATCCCGGCCGCTCCGGCCCCGGCTACGTCCCAGGCGTTGCCCGAGACGAGCGTGCAGTCGCCGATGTCGCGCCCGGTGCGCTCGGCGGCGTTCTCGTACACCGCCGGGGACGGCTTGAACGTCGACACCTCGTCGGCGCTGACGAGGTCGTCGAGATGGGGGGCGAGACCGGCGTTCTCCGCGAGTCGCTCCAGCATCTCCGGGTTGCCGTTCGACAACACGGTGACGGCGTGGTCGGCCGCACCGAGCCGTTCGAGCGTCTCCGCGGCCCCTTCGTGGGGGTCGAGGTGGTTGTACGCGTCGAGGATTCGCTCGCGCGTCTCCTCGTCCGGCGAGAGGGCGTACCGGGCGAGCGCGTAGTCGAGGGCGGCGCTCGTGACCTCCCAGAACGGCCGGTACGCCTCCATCAGCGACACCTGGTTCGCGTACTCGAGCTGGCGGCGGCGCCAGGTCGCGTCGATTTCGTCGACGAGCGCCGCCGAGACGCCGAGTTCCTCGCCGAGCGTCGCCGTCACGCTACTCGTATCACAGAGCGTGCCGTACATGTCGAAGCAGAAGGTTCGCGCCATGGCCGGGTCGTTCGTCACCGAGACAGATACACGTCGGCGAACGGGCGACCGTTGCCGAAATCGGCCGCGTAGCTTTTTGTGGCGAGGCCACGCACTGCCGGCATGGAGATTCGTGAGGCCACCGACGACGATATCGAAGGCATCCGAACCGTCGCCCGGGAGTCGCTGCTCGCCTCCTACACCCCGGCGCTGTCCGAGGAGCTGATCGAGGAGGCCGTCGACAACTGGTACGGCGACGGGTTCGAAGCGGAGCTCGCGGACGACGAGGCGTTGTTGCTCGTCGGCGTCGAGGACGACACCGTCGTCGCGTTCTCACAGAGCTACCTCACCCAGCTCGAGAACCAGACGGGCGACGTCAACTGGCTCCACGTCCACCCGGACCACCGGGGTCACGGGTACGGCTCGAAGCTCCTCACCGAGACCGAGGGGCGTCTCGTCGACAGCGGTATCGTCCGCCTGAAGGGCCGCGTACTCGAGGCCAACGAGTCGGGTCCGGAGTTCTACGAGAGCCACGGCTACGACCGCGGCGACGAGCGCGAGGTCGAAATCGGCGACGGCACGTTCACCGAGTGGTCGTTCGTCAAACTCCCCGGGGAGGAAGGCGAGGAGTACGAGGCGCCGCTCGACCCCCGCGAACTGGAGGACGGTCGGACGGTGTACGTCGCCTACGACGAGGCCGACCGCGGCGACAAGGGGCCGCTGTTCGTCGCGTACATGGACGAGAACCGCGAGGAGCGCTACGGCTACTTCTGTGGCCACTGTGAGAGCTTCGACATCGCGATGGACGCGATGGGCCGCATCGAGTGCAACGACTGCGAGAACAAGCGGAAGCCCTCCCGCTGGGACGCTTCGTACCTGTAGCGCTCGTCTTCCCGTCTTCCGTTCTCTTTCCCGGGTGGTCAGAAGTCGCTCAGCGACGACTGGTTGCGCTTCAGCGGTCGTGCCTCGTACCCCATGTTCGTCGCGAGGTGGTCGGCGAACGCCTCGTCGAACCCGTGGTTCGTGTACACCTGTTCCGGGTCGACGGCCCGGACCACGTCGCACAGTTCGCTGAAGTCGCAGTGGTCCGAGAGCACGAACGTCTCGTCGTAGCCGCCGCGGTAACGAAAGGAGTCGTTCGTCGCCCACCCGGAGAAGCCGGCCTTGATGGCGCCCGTCTCCTCGACGATGTCGTCGACGAACGCCAGCTTGCTCGTCCGCGAGGGGAGTACGAGCGCGTCGCCGGCGCCCAACTCGGTCTCCCGGCGGTAGCGCTCGGCGCCGAAGTCGATGCCCAGATGCTCCCCGATGACGCCGTTGACTCCCGCGACGGCCTTCGTGACGAACAGCCGGTCGCGCTCGGAGCGGGCGACGAGACGCTGGAGCTTCTGGGCGCGTCCCAGCGAGTAGCCGAACAGCAGCACCGGCGAGTCGTACTCCTCGTCGAGCCAGTCGACGATGCGTCGCTCCAACTCCTGCTGCTCGGGAAAGACGTACTCCGGTTTGCCGTACGTCGTCTCGATTATCAGCACGTCGGCCGGCTCGGGGTCGAACCCGGTGAGGTAGTCGCGGTCGCGCGTCGAGCAGTCGCCCGTGTAGCAGAAGACGGTCTCGCCGTCACCGGACTGCGTTCGGTCGGCAGAGGTGCGTGGCACCTCGCTCTCGTCGACGTACGTCGCCCGCGACCCGGCGACGTGACCGGCGTCTACCTGCCGGATGGCGGGGTGGTCGGTGCGTTCGAGGGGGACCGCGTCCTCGCCGCGGCGGTGGTTGGCGAGCGCGGCCGTCAGCTCGGAGCAGACCAGCGAACCCGGCGTCGCCCGGTAGAGGTGGTCGCCGTGGGCGTGACTCAGGGCGTTCACGTCGCCGGTGACGTCCTCGCTGTCGCAGGCGACCGTCTCGCCGGTCGCGAGGTCGATGCGGATGCCGTCGGTGTAGCGGACGTTGCTCATCGTTGTTCACTGCCCCTCGTACAGCTCTTCGACTTTCGACAGCGCGTCGGCGTCCGCCGGCCCGAGGTCGTCCCGGAAGCCGAGGAACCGGGGGAAGCGCAGGGCGAACCCGGATTCGTATCGCGGCGAGGACTGTATCTCCTCGTACTCCACCTCGACGACGACCTTGGGGCGGACGACCACCTCGTTCCCCCGGTCCTCGACGACGAGCGGTTCGAGGCGCTCGGTCATCTCCACCAGTTGCTCGTCGGTGAGCCCCGAGAACATCCGGCCGACCTTGACGAACCCCGACCCGGTCGAATCGGTCGACTCTCTCGGGTCTGCCGAGTCGGCCGTGCAGGCGAGGTGGAGCCGACCGAGCCAGTCGCTCTTTCTCCCCTGGCTCCACTCGGCGCCGACGACCACCAGGTCGAGCGGCTCCATCGTCGGCTTCACCTTCATCATGTAGCCGACGCGGGAGCCGGGCTGGTACGTCGCCGCGAGGTTCTTCAGGACGACGCCCTCGTGACCGTCCGCGAGGGCGGCCTCGTACAGCTCCGCGGCCGCCTCGTCGCTGGGGCCGTGGACGCGTTCGGCCGCTTCGACGTCGAGGTCCGTCGCCTCGAACGCGCCGTCGAGTCGGTCGAGTCGCTCCCGAAGCGGAGTGTCGAGTAGGGTGTCGCCGTCGACGTAGACGGCGTCGAACAGGTAGGCGACGACCGGAATCTCCTCGGCCATCGCTTCGACTCCCTCGGTGCGCTTGACGCGTCTGGAGAGTCGCTGGAACGGCACCGAGCGCCCGGTGTCGGGGTCGTAGCCGACGACCTCCGCTTCGAGGATGCAGGTCTCGACGTCGACCCCCTCGCGGACCGCCCGGACGAGGTCGGGAAACGCCTCGGTCACGTCGTCGAGCCGACGAGTGAAGACGCGCACCTCCTCGCCGTCCTTGTGAAGTTGGGCGCGAATCCCGTCGTACTTGTACTCGACGAGTACGTCGTCGCGGTCGCCGGCACCATTGCTCTCGTCGCCTCCGTCCCCCTCGTCGCCTCCGTGACCGTCGACCTCGCCTCCTTCCGGGTCGTCACCGCCGACGACCTCGACCAGTCCCGACGCCAACCCCTCCGCCTTCCCGGCGAGCATCACCTTGATGGGACGGAACAGTTCGACGTCGAGTCCGCGGAGACCGTCGAGACCCTCGTCCCGAGCCGTCGTCGCGACGACCCGGAAGTCGTTGGTCACCTGGTGGGCGCGCTCAACGGCGGCGACGGCCGTCTCGTCGTCGGAGTCGGCGTCCTCCGCCCCGGCGAGGAACGCCTGCGCCACCGCGTCGCGAACGGTGCCCTCGCCGACGCCGAGGCGCATGGCGCCGACGACCGTCCGGACGACGTAGCGCGCCTCGTCGGGGTCGGCGTCGGCGACCAAGTCGGCGACGGCGTCGACCCGGCGGTCGCGGCTCCCCTCCCCTTCGAACCCCGGGAGGGACCGGAGCGTCTCGACGACCCCCGCGACGGTGAGCGTCTCCGAGACGAGCGTCCGCTGGACGCGATTCTCGACCGCCCACGCCGCGGCGTCGCCGAGGTCCCCCCGCTCGCGGTACTGGGCGTCGAGTTCGTCGGCGTCGACGCCGGTGGCCTTGACGACCGCCTGCCGGGTCAGACTGGAGGAGACGCCGAGTTCGTCGCCCTCCCAGTCGGCGAAGGCGTTCCCGCGGACGAGCGTCGCGAGAAGCGGGAGGTGGTCCTCGGCCGCCTCGGGCGGGCGGGGGGCCGCCGCCAGCGTTTCGGCGACGATGGCGGTCTTCTCCAGGTCTGCCGGGGTGGCTTCGAGCCGCCGGTAGATGTCGGCGAGCGCGGCGTACTCCATCTGGATTCGGCTATGGAGTCAGCGAGCATAAGCGCGTTCGCCGTGCAATCAGGGTCAGGGTCAGAATCAGGGTTCTGGTTCGAAGGAGGGGTCCGTTGTGCAGAAAGTACTCATGCGGTCGGCGACTCCTCACCGAATATGTCCCTCCTCCGAACTGTCTCGCTGGTCGGTCTGACCCTCCTCCTCCTCGGTGCGGCGGCCGTCGGGGGAGCGACCGTCGGCGCAGTACCGAACGACTGCACCTCGGGGCACGGCGTCAGCGTTCACGCGCTCGGTGCGGACGAGTCCGTCGACCCGGGGACCGAAGTCGTCGCCTTCGAGGACCTGTCCCCGGTCGAACAACGGGTGTTCCTCGAGGCGTACACGGACCGGGAGAACGGGAACGACTACGGCTCCTCGCCGGTGTACGAGGGCGGCGTCCCGTGGGACACCGACGCCCGGGTCGTCGAGTACCGCGGCGAGCGGTACGAGGTCGGTACCTGGGTCGCCGACTGCGGGCCCGGATACCGGTTCGTACTCGGGTTCGGCGGCGGCGCCGTCGCCCTCGTCGGCGCCCTCGTCCTCGGACTCGCGGGTGTCGTCGGCGGGTACCGCCGAATCGCCGACTGACATCACGCGGGAACCGACGCCCCTCGCCGACTCGAACACCCTTTTGGCCGCCGGCTTCGACGAGCGACCATGCCCACCGCACTCGTCATCGGCGGCTCCCGGTTCATCGGCCGCCACGCCGTGACGGAGTTCCGCGACGCCGGCTACGACGTGGCCGTGTTCAACCGCGGGCGCCACGAGAACCCCTTCGCCGAGGACGACGCCGTCTCGCACGTCGAGGGCGACCGGAAGGACCGCACCGACCTCCGGACGGCGCAGTTGAGCGTCGACCCGGACGTCGTCGTCGACATGGTCGCCTACCAGCCAGCGGACGTCGAGGTCGCCGTCGACGTGTTCGCCGACGTCGACGCCTACGTGTACGTCTCCTCGGGGTCGGCCTACGGCGCCGAGACGATTCCCAAACGCGAGGACGAGACCGCACTCGAACCCTGCTCGGCGGAACAGGCGACCGACGACTCGTACGCCAGTTACGGCGCCCGGAAGGCGGAGGGTGACCGCGTCGTCTCCTCGGCCGCCGAGGACGGCGTCAACGCGATGAGCCTGCGACCGCCGGTCGTCTACGGCCCGCACGACTACACCGAGCGGATGGACTACTGGCTCGGCCGCGTGCTCGAACACGACCGCGTCGTCGTCCCCGGCGACGGGACGAACCTATGGCACCGCGCCTACGTCGAGGACGTGGCGAGCGCCCTCCGCGTCGTCGCCGAGGAGGGTGCGCCGGGCGAGGCGTACAACGCCGGCGACCGTCGACTGGTGACGCTCGGCGAGATGGTCGAGGTGATAGCCGACGCCGCCGGTACCGACGTGGAGGTCGTCACCGCGGGCGCGCGCGAGTTGGCGGCGGGCGACCTCGCTCTCGGCGACTTCCCGCTGTACCGCGAGTACCCGCACGTCCTCGACACGGGGAAGCTCCACGCGCTCGGGTGGGAGTCGACCCCCGTCGAGGAGGCGATGGCCCGGACCGTCGAGGAGCACCGCGAGAGCGACCGCGACGGGCGCGAGGAGGGGCCGGACCGGGAGGCGGAGGAGCGGGTACTGGGCGTGTTGGACACGTTTTGAGCGCCCCCCGCCGGACGGGCCGCGTGCAGGTGGGCGTCAGTCGCCGCCCTCGCCGGTCAGCCGGCCGACCGTCTCCAACAGGTCGACGACGGCTTCGAGCAGCCGGTCGACTTGCCGTATCAGGTCGACGAGCCAGTCGAGTTGCAGTGCGACGGCTCCGTGACTCGCGATGGGTACGGAGGAGGCTACGTCGCCGGCGTCGACGCCGACGGCCAGGGCGAGCGCGAGGGCGCCAGCCGCCACGAACAGGTGTGTAGAGGGGCGATGTTTCACTACAGCCGTGTTCCCCTCCCAACGGTCAAAGGGTGTCGGCCGTCGTCTACCTCGGTCGCCGGAGGCGGACGCTCGCCTCGGCGTAGCTGTCGCTGTCCGCCCGGCGTCCCGGGCGGGGAGAATCGCCGCGACTCAGTCCCTGCCGTCGCTGCCGCGGATGCGCTCCATCTCGGCGACCTCCTCCTCCAGCCACTCGCGGAACCACTTCACGCGTTTGAGGCGCTGGTGGGCGATACTCTCGGCGGTGTCGCTGACGATGCGCGCGGAGTGGTCGCGGCCGCGTTCGAGCACGCGGTCGACCATCTCGGCGGCGTCCATGTGGGTGCGGGCCTCGTACCCCATCCGGAGGAGCATTAGCGCGGTGCCGTTGGCGCCGACCTTGTCGAGGATGTCCGCCTCCATGAGACAGCGGGCTTCGAGCGACACGTCCTCCAGTGACCCCTGATAGGAGTGGTCGGAGACGCACTGGCAGATTTGGTCGACGAACGACGCCGGATACTCGCCGCGCGATTCGAGGTACTCGCGGGCGACACGCGCGCCCTCCTCGGCGTGGACGTCCTGTTCGGCGTCGAGCTTCGCGATGTCGTGAAACAGCGCGGCGACCCGGACGATGTCGGGGTCGGCCCCCTCCTCCTCGGCGATGTAGCTGGCGAGGTCGACGACGTTCAGGATGTGGTTGTACCGGTACTCGGCGCTGTGCCAGGGGTACCAACGCATTCGCCCGCCGTCATCCTCGTTCTCGACGCTCGCGGCCAGATAGTCGTAGACGAACCGCTTCATCTCCGCGAACTCCTCGTCGGAGACGGAGGACTCCTTTATCTCGACGCCCACGGTGACACCTCGCGCGGGAATCCGTCGTTACTCATTGTTGTTGGAAGTGAGGGTACTTCGCCTCTTAGGCGTTACGACAGGTTTTAGAGGGATGAATCCGCCACGGAAGCGAGGCGAGACCGGCCGTCGCCGGCAGAAGCGTCCGGATTCCGACAGAGTCGACGGGGTGGCGTGCGACCGCGGGCGGCGGTATAGGAGCGTCTGCAACTGTCTAGGCACTCGACCGCACGCTGTCGTGCGGTCCGATATGCCGGGACCTGCAGACGCTACTATATAAGTCGGTGTGGCGACTCCCCTCGAACGTGACCGAGGCACGCTACCTGCGGGACACCGACACCAGGGAGTTCGAGGCGCGCGTCGAACGTCGGCTCGACGACCGCGTCGTGCTCGACGAGACCTGTTTCTACCCGACCGGCGGCGGCCAGCCCCACGACACCGGCGAACTCGTCGTGGCCGGTGGGACGGGGGCGGACGGAACGACCGGCAGGGACGCGGCCGGACCGGAGACGTGGCGAGTCGTCGACGTGACGAAACGGGACACGATATACCACCGACTGGACGCCGACGGCGGCGGTTCCGACCTGCCACCCGAGGGAGCGACCGTCCGGGGTCGGGTCGACTGGGGCCGGCGCTCCGCCCACATGCGCTATCACACGGCTCAGCACCTCCTCTCGGGCGTCTTGCTCTCCGAGTTCGACGCGCCGACGACCGGGAACCAGCTCTACACCGACCACGCCCGCCTCGACTGTGCGTACCCCCGGTTCGACGAGGAGGACCTGGAGACGCTCGAACGGCGCCTGAACGCGCTCGTCGACGACGCGCTCCCGGTCCGCTGGTACGAACTCGACCGCGCGGAGGCGACGCTCGACCCCGACCGAACCCGAATCTCGCTCCTACCGGACTCCATCACCGAGGTCCGAATCGTCGAAATCGGCCCCGAAGACGACCCGTTCGACCGCACCGCCTGCGCCGGCACACACGTCTCGAACACCGAGGAGGTCGGCCCGGTCCGAGTGACCGGGCGACGGACACAGGGGAGCGAGGAGGAGCGAATCGAGTTCGTGTTGGGAGAGACGGGCGACGGTGACGGAGCCGACGGGGGCGACCGGAACCACGGAGCCGACGTGGAGACGGAGCGAGGGCGATGAACGTCCAGCAGGTGCTCCCGAGGGACGCCATCCCGAGCGTCGACGACCCGTCGTTCGTGACCGACTACGACGGTCGAGCGGACGACGAAGTAATCGTGGTCGACGTCGTCGACGCCGCCGTCGCCGACGACACTGCCGACGCCGCCGACGGTGGTGAGGTGGCCCGGGCCTACCCCGTTCGCTACCTCCACTACCACGAGATTGTCAACGACCGCGTCGGCGACGTGCCGGTCGCGGTGACGTGGTGTCCGCTCTGCGGGAGCGCCGTCGTGTACGACCGGCGGGTCAGCGGGGAGGGTGAGAGCCGAATCCTGGAGTTCGGCGTCTCGGGCAAACTCGCGGACGACGACCTCGTCATGTACGACCGAGAGACCGAGTCGGAGTGGAAGCAGTCGCTCGGACGCTGCATCGCCGGGCCGCTCGAGGGCCACGAACTCGACGTGCTCCCGGCGTCGCTGACGACGTGGGGCAGGTTCCGCGAGACCCATCCCGAGGGGGTCGTACTTGCACCACCGGGTGGAGCCAGCGAGGCCGCCAGCGACACCGACGACCCGGCACCCATCGACTACGACGCCGCGCCGTACGAGGCGTACTTCGAGATGGAGGGCTTCGGGCTGGGAGCCCACCGGGGCGACGACAGCCGCGACTGGAACCGAACGGACCTCGACCCGAAGACGGTCGTCCTCGGCGTCGAATCGGGCGGAGAGGCGATCGGGTTCCCGCTCCCGGTGGTCGAGGCGGAGGGTGGCGTCGTGACCGCCACCGTCGGCGACGTAGCGGCGGTGGTGTTCGCGGGCGACGGGGGCGTTCACGCGTTCGAGCGCCCGACAGGGTTCGAGTTCCGGCGAGGGGACGGGACCGACGACGGCGACGTGACCGCCGACAGCGACGTGACCGACGGCGACGATGACCAAACTGGGCGGTTCGTCGCCGACGGTACGACGTGGGACGGCGCCACGGGCGTCGGCGCGGACGGGCGTCAGTTGGTGCGACTCCCGGCGCGTCGGCTGTTCGCCTTCGCCTGGCAGGACGACCACGGTCGGGACGCGTTCTTCGGGGTGGAGGGCTGAGGAGGGGAGCCTCCCCCTCGTGAGGCGTCGGACCCCGGCAAACGAAGTGGGGGCCGACCCGTGACCGCCCGACAGCACGGGGGTCGGCACCGATTTTTCACCGTGTGACGGGATACCTATTTACGCTCCGGCCGAGAGACGGGAATCGAACTATGCCCCGTGAGGACGGCAAGCGCAACTTCGCGCTCCGCGATGCGGACGGTTCCGAGAACAGCGTCTACAGCGGCAACACCCCGCGTCAGGCCGCGCTGAAGGCGGCACGGCGGCTCCACCCCGCTCCGAGCGAGGAGGCGGTCGACGACCACGCGGAGCTCCGACTCCGCGAGAAGGGGACGGACCGGGTCCACGTCTACCACGGCTGGGCCTGGACCGAAGAGAAGCCCGACGACGGCCCCGACTGGATGCCCGACTCGGTGACGCGAGCGAACGTCTCGAAGCAGGGCATCGAACACATCGACGAGTAGCCGAGGACGCTCGGGGGCCCTGTCGGTCGACTCGGTCGGCGGACGACGCCGTTCGACCGAGAGGGCAGTTCGGGTGTCGGAACATCATACAGAAGAGAGCATATCGGTCGTGTCGCCGAGGGCGTCCGGCACGAGCAACGAGTGGACTGTCAGACCCCGGTCGTTCGCTCCCTGCTGTGAGGTCTCGGTGTCGACACGGCTGCTCGCCGACGCCCACAAAAGTAGTAGTCCCGGGCGGATTCGAACCGCGAGGACTCACCGTCCGCTATTCGTCCTCACTTCGTTCGGACAGAATAGTCCCGGGCGGATTCGAACCGCCGTCAACGGCTCCAAAGGCCGTTATGATTGGCCACTACACCACGGGACTGCGCAGCAGTTCGTACGAAACCCCGACACAATAGCGTTGCCGTTCGGTCCGCCCGGGCCGCCTCAGTCCGCCGGTCGCTCGCTCTCCAGTTCGAGGTACCGACAGGCGTCGCTCTCGGGGTCGAAGCAGTCCGGACACTCGGCGTTGCGGTCGATGATGGTGTCCAGTCGCTCGGCGACGAGGTCGTCGATGACCGGTTCCAACTCGCGAGCCTCCTCGCGGAACTCGTCGACGGCGAGCACGTTCGCGAGGAAGCGCTCGATGACGCAGTAGGTTTCGAGGGCGTCGCGGGCCTTCACGATGCCCTCCTCGGTGAGCGAGACGCCCTTGTACTTCTCGTGTTCGGCGAGCCCGCGGGATTCGAGCTTGCCGATCATCTCGTTGGCGCTCGCGGGACTCACGTCGAGCGTGTCCGCGAGGCGGCCGGTCGAGGCGGGACCGTCCTCGACCTGCTGGATGAGGTAGATCGCCTTCAGGTACTGGTCGGCCGTGTTCATCGTCGCCCTCGGCTGTGTGGCGTGGTTCGCGTCGCTGGGGTCATTCGCGTGTCTCCATAATCTGAGTCACTTCCTCGACGCCGGCGGCCTCCTCTTCGCGGATCTCCCGGAGCTCCTTCAGAAGGTGCTCCCGGTCGACGGAGAACTCGGCGTCGCTGGCCTCGATGGCCTCGATGAGGTCGTCGTAGAACTTGTACGCCGTCTCCTCGTTGCAGAGCTGGTCGTAGAGGACCCCGTCGAAGTCCTCGGGTTTCGTCTGTCCGTACTTCGCCTCGACGAGCGTCTCGATGTCCTCGAAGGGGATGGACTCGGCGTCGAGTTCGTCGATGACGGTTTCGAGGCGCTCGCGGTGGTCCGCGGACTCCTCCGCGGCCTCCTCGAGCAGCGTCTCGATTTCGGGGTCCAGCTTCCGGTCCTCGTCGGCGAGCGACTGGTAGTTGTGGTACGCGCGCGCCTCGACGACCTCCTCCAGCACGACCCCAATCTGGAGGAGCCGGGCGAGCTGGTGGTCGGAGGCGACGCGGTGGCCGACGCTCACGCGCTCCCCCGGCCGGTCGACTGACGTGGCGATGCGTCCGCAGTCATCTGTTCACCGAAAGTACGGGGCGTGTACGACTTAAGCGGTTCCCTCGCCGTCGGTCGGCACCTCCGACCTGCGAGGAAACCCGTCCCCGGCGTTACTTCACTTCGTCGCGGTCGACTCGGGAGTCGCGCCCACGTCCGCGAGGAACCCCAGGGCGTCGGCTTCGGCCCACGCCTCGACGACCTTCCCGTCCCGCACGCGGTTGATGACGACGCCCGTCGTCGTTCCTTCTTCGCGTGGACTCGGCGCCGACGAACGGCCCTTCGTGGTGCCCGAGTAGTGCAGGTACATGCAGACGAGGTCCGCCTCGTCGTCACAGAAGCACAGTTCCTCTCTCGCCTCGAAGTCGGGGAACGTCGCGTGGACCTCCTTCGCGTAGGCCTCGGAGGCGTCGATGCCCGTCGTCTCGCCGCCGGGGCCGCCGTAGAAGACGCAGTCCTTGGCGTACAGCCTCGGGCTGGCGTCGTACTCCTTTCCGTTCCAGACCTTCTCGACGGTGCGGCGGCAACACTGCGGAAACGAAGGTCGAGGGCGGGGTCCCGTTCTCGTGCGGACAGTACGATTTTCGGGAGTGTCCACACGGAGAGAGCGGGTCTCGACGGGGCCGGCGCTCGTCTCGGGGCAGTCACTCCGACGGTCGTCGACGGTGAGAAAAGAGAACCCGTGAAACGGGCGTGAAACGCGACCGCGTCAGCTCAGGACCGGAGCCGCTGGGCGATAAGCTCCTGCAGGTCCTCGCGGAACTCCTCGACTTCGATCTCCTCGAGGACGGGGACGAAGAACCCTTCCACGAGCATGTTCCGGGCCGTCCGCGTCGGGATGGAGCGCGACTCCATGTAGAACAGGTCCTCCTTGTCGACCTGTCCGACGGTGGCCGCGTGGGAGGCCTCGGTGTCGTGGTTGTTGATGATGAGCTTCGGCGAGGCGTCGGCCTCGGACTCGTCGCTCAGCATCAGCGTGTTCTCGCGCTGGTAGGAGTTGGTGTCCCAGGCGTCGCGGCCGACGTCTTGGACGCCCTCGTACACCGAGCGCGCGCGGTCGTCGAGCACGCCCCGGGTGACGAGGTCGGCCGTCGTGTGCTCGGCCTTGTGCCAGACGCGGGCGTTCACGTCGAAGTGCTGGTCGCCGTGGCCGAAGAACGCGCCGACGATCTTCGTCTCCGAGGAGTCGCCGTTGAGTTCGGTCTCGACGTCCGAGCGCGTGAGCCGCGAGCCGATGTTCCCCTCGATCCAGTTGATGGTCGAGTAGACGTCGGCGTCGCCGCGCTTCAGCGTGTACGTGTAGGTGTCCTCGTCGAGCGTCTGGAGCGAGCCGTACTGGACGTACGAGTTCTCGCCCGCGGCGATTTCGACGAGGTTGCTGAAGTAGCGCTCCTCGCCGGCCTCGGCGTCGAAGTCGCCGTCGGCGCCCTCGCCGGAGCTGATGCCCTCGAGGATGGTCGCCGAGGCGGACTCCTCGGTGACGACGAGCGTGTGGCTGAACAGCGACCGGGAGTTCATCTCGGCGCGCACCTTGATGTCCTCGGCGTCGACGCCCTCGGGGATGTAGACGAGCGTCCCGGTCGTGAACAGTGCCGCGGAGAGCGCGGTCAGGTAGTTCGACTCGAGGTCGACGACGCTGCCGAAGTGCTCCTCCAGCAGGTCGCCGTGCTCCGAGAGCGCCTCGGTGAAGGGGAGCACCGTCGCCCCCTCGGCGTCGACGCGCTCGGTCTCGTCTTCGGCGCCGAGCGGGTCGACGAGTTCCTCGAAGTCGAGCGCCTCCAGGTTGGTCCATCGACGGCCGGGCGTCTGGATGACGTCCGGCAGGTCGAGCTCTTCGAGCGCGGAGAGCGCCTCCAGGCGTCGCTGGAGGAGCCACTCCGGTTCGTCGCGCTCCTCGGAGATGGTGCGAACCGTCTCCTCGGAGATGTCGGCAGGCAGTGTCGTACTCATTGAATCGTAATCGTCGTCCTCGGAGTTACCCGAGGCTTCCCTCCATCTCCAGCTCGACGAGCCGGTTCAGCTCGACGGCGTACTCGATGGGCAGTTCCTCCGTGATCGGCTCGATGAACCCCGAAACGATCATCTGCTTCGCGTCGTCGTCGTCGAGACCGCGGCTCTGGAGGTAGAACACGTCCTCGTCGCCGATCTTCCCGACGGTCGCCTCGTGGGCGACGTCCACCGTCGACTCGTTGATCTCCATGTACGGCATGGTGTCGGAGGTGGACTCGTTGTCGAACATCAGCGCGTCACACTCGACCGAGGTCGAGGAGTTGCGCGCCCCCTCCGCGATGTGGACGAGGCCGCGGTAGTTCGTGCGGCCGCCGTCCTTCGAGATGGACTTGGACTCGATGGTCGACTTCGTCTCGGGGGCGTTGTGGTACACCTTCGCGCCGGTGTCGATGTTCTGGCCCTTGCCGGCGAACGCGATGGTGATGTGGTTGTCGCTCGCGCCGCGGCCCTTCAGGATGGAGGCCGGGTACAGCATGGTGGCCTTCGAGCCCATCGAGCCCGAAATCCACTCCATGCGGCCGCCCTTCTCGACGATGGCGCGCTTCGTGTTCAGGTTGTAGGTGTTCTTCGACCAGTTCTGCACGGTGGAGTACTGGACGTGGGCGTCCTCGCCGACGAACACCTCGACGCCGCCGGAGTGCAGGTTGAACGCCGAGTACTGGGGTGCCGAGCAGCCCTCGATGTAGTGGACCTCCGAGCCCTCCTCGGCGATGATGAGCGTGTGCTCGAACTGGCCCATCCCCTCGGAGTTCATCCGGAAGTACGCCTGCACGGGCATCTCGACGGTGACGTCCTCGGGCACGTAGAGGAACGACCCGCCGGACCAGATGGCGCCGTGGAGCGCGGCGAACTTGTTGTCGCTCGGGGGGACGCACTTCGTCATGAAGTACTCGCGGACGAGGTCCTCGTGCTCGCGGAGGGCCTTGTCCATGTCCATGAACACGACGCCCTTCTCCTCCCACTGCTCCTGCATGTTCTGATAGACGATCTCCGACTCGTACTGCGCGCCGACGCCGGAGAGCGCCTGCTGTTCCGCTTCGGGGATGCCGAGTTTGTCGAACGTGTCCCGGATGTCCTCGGGGAGGTCCTCCCAGGACTCGGCGCCGCCGCGGGTCTCGATGTCCGGGCGGATGTACGGGACGATCTCGTTCACGTCGACCTCGGAGAGGTCGGGCTGGCCGGGCCAGTCGGTCGGCATCGGCATGGCCTGGAACTGCTCCAGCGCCTTCAGGCGGCGCTTGAGCATCCACTCAGGCTCGTCCTTGTCTTCCGAGATGAGACGGATGGTCTCCTCGGTGAGACCCTTCTCCGTCTTGAACGCCGACGACTCCTCCTTCTTGAAGTCGAAGCGTTCCTCGGTGTCGGCTTCTTTGAGGTGGTCTTGATCTGAGCTCATTTGTTGTGTATCGCTTGGGGTTGTAGGGTTAAAGGTAGCAGGTCCGTGTTACGCCGTACCGTACACTTCCTCGCGGACCCAGTCGTACCCCTTGTCCTCGAGTTCGACGGCGAGAGAGGCGTCGCCCTCCATGGCGACTTCCCCGTCGAGCATGATGTGGACCTTGTCGGGTTCGACGTAGTCGAGGATGCGCTGGTAGTGGGTGATCTGGAGGACGCCGGTGCCCTGCTCGTCGCGCAGGGCGTTGATGCCGTGGGAGACGTCCTGCAGGCGGTCGATGTCAAGCCCGGAGTCGATCTCGTCGAGCACGGCGATGGTCGGCTCGAGGATGGCGGCCTGAAGCACCTCGTTCTGCTTTTTCTCCCCGCCGGAGAAGCCGGCGTTGAGGTACCGGTGGGCGAACTTCTCGTCCATCTCCAACTGCTCCATCTTCTCGTTGAGCAGCTGCTGGAACTCGGCGACGCCGACCTCGCCGTCGTCGGCGGGGCCCTCCATCGGGGAGGTGTCGTAGCCCGACTCCTCCTCTTCCGTGTCCGCCTCCGCCTCCGCCTCGTCGTCGTCCTCGAAGAGCTCCTCGCGCTCGTCGAGCTTCGCGTTGAGCGCCTGGCGCAGGAAGTTGACCATCGTGACGCCCTCGATCTCGGCCGGGTACTGGAAGCCGAGGAAGATGCCGAGTGCGGCGCGCTCGTTCGGCTCGAGGTCGAGGAGTTCCCACGTCCGCTTGTCGTCGGGGATGTCGAAGTCCTCGCCGAAGTCGCCGTCCTCGAGGTGGAGGAGTACCTCGCCGTCGGTGACCTCGTAGGCCGGGTGTCCGGCGATGACCTTCGCGGTCGTCGACTTTCCGGAGCCGTTCGGTCCCATCAGCGCGTGAATCTCGCCGCTCTTCACTTCGAGGTCGACGCCGCGGAGGATCTGCTCGCCGTCCTCCTCTGCGACCTTGGCGTGAAGGTTCTTGAGTTCGAGTGTAGCCATCGTGCTCTGATTCCTCGTGCCCGACCTTCGGCGTGTTTCGCCCATGAAGGTTACGCATTTGCCCCCGTGTGCTTTTTCGGCTGAGAAGAAATCTTTCCGATTCGGCAACGGCTGGCGGTGACCGTCGCGACGAACGCGGGTCGTGGGCGGGGAGAGTGTCCTCCGCCGCTACATGAAGGAGCCGAGACCAGTCTGTTCCTGTCCCGACCGCACCTCGTCCCACGAGATGCCGAGCGCCTCGATGACCCGCGAGATGGGTCCCTCGAGTGTCTTGTTCAGCATCTTCTCGTAGTCGATTTCGAACTCGTCGGGCACCTGGTCTTCGTACTCGAAGCAGACGACGTCCGGGTCGCGCTTGAACTCGCCGTACAGGTCGTTCGTCTGCGGGTCCATCCCCTCCTCCTCTTCCATCCGTCGCCAGAAGTCGGGGTGGACCTTCTTCAGGTACACCCGCTTCGGCTTCGCGCCGCGTTGGAAGTTCGTCCCGAGGAAGGCGTTCGCGTACTTCGCCCCGCGGACCTGCGCGGTCGCGGTGTCGTAGGCGTCGAGACGCTTGCCGATGCCCCCCGGGATGCCGATTTCGTCGAGGGGCACGTCGCCGGAGTCGAACCGCTGAATCACGTCGTGGACGTAGTCTTTCACCACGTCGAGGTCCTCCCCGGTGACTATCATCTCGATGACCTTCCGCTGGACCTCCTTCGTGATGCTCGCGATGTCCGAGCGCTTGTACTCGAAGCCCGTGATGTCGATGTCGTCGACGTCCTTCCCCTCCTTCCAGATGATGTGGCCGGCGTAGCGCTTCTTCTTGCCCGCCTGGAAGAACCGCCGATAGAGCTTCTCGAACTCTATCTGGAAGCGGTGTTCGTCGGCGCCGAGTTCCTCGCGCGCGAAGTCGTCGTAGCGACCGTTGATGTGCTCCTCGATGGCGAAGGACTGCTCGATGGCCTCCTCCTTCTCGACGCCGGGCCCCAGTTCGAGCATGACGGAGTCGGTGTCCCCGTAGGCGACCGTGTGTCCCATCTCCTCGGCCGCCTGCTCGGTGAAGTTGATGACCTCCCTGCCGGTCGCCGTGATGGCCGCCGCCGACTCCTTGTCGTAGAGCCGGAAGCGGTCCCAGCCCGACACCCCGTAGAGGGAGTTCATGATGACCTTCACCGCCGCCTGCTGGCGGTCGAACTGCCCGTACTCGGAGGTCCCCGGCTGGTGCTCGTCGCGCCGGGACTTCTTCTCCTCGCGCTCGGTGAGCAGTTCGTCGACCATCTCGCGCATCATCCCGTCCGGCTCCTGGCGAAACAGGGTCCCGTTGGGCGCGCGGTAGGTCGGCCCGTCGAACTCCTCGCCGACCTTGGTCTCGGGAGAGGCGTTCACCGTCACCATGCACATCGGGTACAGCGACTTCAGGTCGAGCACCGTCACGTTCTCCGCGACGCCCGTGATGGGGTCGAAGACGGCGCCACCCTCGAAGTCCTCGGACTCCTGCTGACCTTTCGTCGGCAGCGCGAACCGCCCATAGGCGTTGTGTAGGACGTACATGTCGACCGCGTCACCGGGGGTCGGGGCGTCCTCCAGCAGACAGCCGACGAAGGTGCGTACCTCGTCCCAGAACGTGACTACGTCCTGTTTCTTGTCTATCTCGACGCAGAGTTCCACGTCCCTCACGTTGTACTCGAGGAGGCGCTTCGGCTCCTGTTCCCAGAGGTCGCCGATGTCGCCGGCGTAACGCTCCTTGCCGACGTCGAGTTCGAGTTCCCCGACGGCGTCCAGCCGGTACGACTCCAGCTCGGTGAACTGCGTGCGCTTGTAGGCGTACAGCAGGTCGAAGACGACCCGGCCCTTCACGTCGGGGCCGCCCCAGCCGCTCCGCCACACCTCGCCGACCCGGGAGAGCCGCTCGATAGAGAGGTCGTACTCGGTGCCGGGGTCGAGCCGCTCGAGGCGGTCGAGGAAGTATGGCGCGTCGAAGTCCTCGAAGTTCCACCCCGTCAGCACGTCCGGGTCCGTCTCCTCGATGTAGGAGACGAACGCGTCGAGCATGGCCGCCTCCTCCTCGAAGGTCCGAACGTCGAGCGTGGGGCCGTCACGAATCGGCTCGTACTCGGCGAGTTCCTCGGGCGCCTCGCCGTCGCCGACGGGGGCCTCGTACAGCCACGCGACGTACTCGTCGCGGTAGGAGTCGTGGCTCGTCAGGCAGACGATGGGCTCCTCACCCTCCTCGGGGAACCCCGAACGGTCGTCGACCTCGATGTCGAACGTGTTCACGCGCAGGTCGGCGTCGACCTCGGTCGGCTCGACCTCGTTGCTCGGCACCTGAATCGAGCCGTCGTCGAGGCGGCGTTCGGGTACGCGGACCCCGCCGCTGATGTCGTGGTCGATGAGAAAGCGGTTGGGAAAGAGGATGTCGGCCTCGTAGCTCTCGGGAAAGTCGTCGCGAATCTGCCCCACGTCGCGGGGGGTACGGGCGACGATTTTCGTCAGCGCCTCCCCGCGGATGCTCTCGAAGCGTCGGCCGTTCGCGTCCTGTTCGCGGGCGTCGAGCACCACGTCGTACTCGTCGACCGGGTTCGAGGTGAGCGTGTCCGTCGGGACGTAGAAGTACGGCTCGGTGCCGAGGACGCGGACGTGCTCGGGTTCGTTGTCGGCGGTACGCCCGAACACGTGGACGACCGGATACTCCCCGCTGCCCTGCCCCTCGACGGTGTAGTCCACCTGCGACACCTGCAGTTCGAGGTGGTCGGTCGCCTCCGGGAACTTGGCGTCCTCCGCCTCGACGACGGCGCTCACGTGTCCGCCGCCGTTGCCGGCGACGACGACGGCCTCCTCGCTCGGGCGGGCGCCCCCGTCCCCCGTCGTCCCGTCCCCCGAGTCGTCGGCGGCGCTCCCGTCCGCGGCGCCGTCGAACTCGCCTAAGGTGGGCTGCGTCATGTTGTCTCCCCTTTGCGGTCGGGGCTAAAAACCCCCGTGGTGTGGGGTCCTCGGGCTGTTCAGCCCCATCTCACACCGCGGTCGCGACCACCTCCCCGACAGTCACACTCCGACGGCCACATTCCCTTTGGCGCTTCCAGCCGTCGGGACGACCCAGCGATGAGCACGATTGCGGAACTCGAGGTCCCCGCGGCCGAGTTCGCCCTCGCCGACAGCTTCGCCGCCCTCCCCGACCTCGAGGTCGAGGTCGAGCGGGTCGTCGCCCACGACTCCGACCGGCTCCTCCCCTTCGCGTGGGTCCGGGCCGACGCCGCGACCGCGACGGCGGTGGCCGACGCCCTCGAATCGGACCCGAGCGTCGCCGAGGCTCGGGAACTCGCGGACGTCGGCGACGAGCGGCTCTACGAGATGCGCTGGGAGACGGCGACGGAGCTCCTCCGACACGTCGTCCACGAACAGGGGGCCACGGTGCGTTCGGCGCTCGGGCGGGACGGACGCTGGTCACTCCACACGCTCTTTCCCGAACGGCAGGGGTTGTCGGCGACCCGCGAGTTCTGTGCGTCCGCGGACCTCACCCTCGACGTGCGCCGCGTCTACGAGTTGGACACCCGTCGCCGGGGCCGGTTCGGTCTCACGCGGAACCAGCACGACTCGCTCGTCCGGGCCGCACGAATGGGGTACTACGACGTCCCCCGCGACGCGACGCTGTCGGAGGTGGCGTCCGGACTCGGTATCTCCCACCAAGCTCTCTCCGAACGCCTCCGACGCGGCCACGGCCACCTCGTGCGGGGCGCCCTCACCGTCGGGGCTGACGGGAACGAGCGGTAGTACGCGGCGTGAAGAGCGTAGGTCGGACCGGGTGCGCGTCCGCGAGTGACCGCGAGTGGGCGCAAGAGCGCGCTGGGAGAACATCGCGACGGAGTCGTACCCGAGGCCGTCAGCCGTTCGTCGGACGAATCCGGCGAGATTCGCCGTCTAACCCGCAAAGCATATACCATGGTACCACATAGCACGCTCCGTCGATGACCGATCATGCAGACGACGGACGTCGGGACCGGACGGGCGCCGAGCGCCCGAACCAGACGTTCGACGCCGACGAGGTGGGTGCCAGTGGCGCGAACGAGGCCGACGGCGGTGCGGACGCGACCCCGGTCGAGTCCTACGAGACGGACGACGGGACGGTGTTCTACGAGTCGGAGAACCCGCTCGCGTGGGTGCAGTCTTCGTTGACGGTCACACTGCAGGACAGCGCCTGAACCCGCAGTCTTTTGTGCGCGCAGGGACCCTCTCTCGAACGTGTTCGACCCGGCACCTGACGAACCCGACGAGTGGTCCGCCGAGAAGCGGTGGGGGGACCCCGAGCGTGACCTCCCGAAGGTGCCGGAGGCGCCCTCCACGCGGGACACCTCGGAGAACGAGGTGTCCGCCGACGTCGCCGCCACCTTCTGGGGCGTCGTCTTCATCGTGAACATCGGGCTGTTCGCCGTCGCGCTCGGGCCGATGCTCGTCTTCTTCAACGGCCAGTGGGAGTGGGGTGGCGGTCTCTTCGCGTTCGGCGTGCTCGCCCTCGGGCACGCCTACAGCCGGTACCGGACGTTCAAACGTGACCAGGAAGCGAAGGAGCGCGAGGGGGACGGGGACGCAACGGCGGTCGACGGCGGCGGGGACGCCGATGGTACGGATGACGAGGGTGAGAATCCGGTCGACGCCATCGACGCGGCCGACACCGCCACCAGCGAGGAGGCGGCCGCCGACGGAGAGACGACCGAAGACGGGGGCCTGACGGAATCGTGGTCGTCCGACCGAGCGGCGACCGAACGCAAGCGTTAGGCGTCCGCCGACGCTCCGGACGAACATGCAGACCGTCGAGGACGACGCCGGCAAGCGGTACCTCCTCGTGAAACGCTCCGGCGAGTCGAGTCTCGTCCGCGACCCCGACACCGGCGCGGAGCGGTACCTCCCGAACGCCGACCTCGACCCCGTCGACGACGCGGCGACGCTCGTCGTCGCGAGCGAAGGCGTCCCCGCGAGCGTGCGGCGCGTCCTCACCGCCGTCCGCGACGAGCGGTCGCTCGGGCTCCTCCTCGAACTGGTCGACCGGGGTCCGCTCCCCGTCAGGACACTGCTCTCGGCGTACGACCTCTGTGAGAGTGACCTCCACGGGACACTGACCGAGTTCCGGGCGGCCGGACTCGTCGAGGAGGCGCGAGTCGCCGGCGAACGCGGCTACGCCGCGACCGACCTCGCGGTCGACGCCGCGGAGCGGCTTCGCTCGGGCGGAGCTGATACGGACGAGGAATTGGGGGAGTGGTAAACGGCAGACGCTGCGGCCACGTCGGTCGTCACCCTGTTGCGCCAAGGCGTCGACCGGAGACGGACTCCGGCCGTCGTTGCGCTCAGTCGTCACGCCACCGCGTCAGCGAATCGCGGGGCGACGGGACGCCCCGCGTCGTCGCGCTGGGTCGTCCACACCACCGCGTCAGCGAACCGGCCGCGCACGAGCGCGCGGCCGTCGTGGCGCTCAGTCGTCGCTCTGCCGCGGTGGCGCGTGCTCGCGCCCAGAGAGCGCTCGCGGCGCGACCGCGTCAGTCGTCGCCCGCCATCGCTTCGACCGCCCGCAGCGCGTCCGCGGTCTCGCGCTCCACGGTCGAACGGTTCGTCGTCGCGTCCTTCTCCACCGTCACGAGGTCGTCCGCGGCGCCGACGAGCTCGTCGTCGTGGCTGACGATGATTATCTGGGCGACGCCGAGCCCGCGCATCTCTTCGACGAGGTCGACCAGTCGGGAGACGTGTCCCGAGTCGAGAAAGACTGTCGGCTCGTCGAGGATGAGCGGCGGCATCGGCGCGGCCCCGTCGATTCCTTCCGCGAGCAGTCGGTAGATGGCACAGCGCAGCGAGAGGTTGAACAGCGCGCGCTCGCCCCCCGAGAGCTGTTCGGGGTCCAGCGCCTGCCCGTCCTTCTGGAAGACGGTGAGTTCGTACTCCCCGTCGAGGCGGATGCGCGAGTAGGCGTCGTTGCCGTAGACGAGGTCGAACGTCTCGTTGAGCATCCGCTCGAGACTCTCGACGTTTCGCTGCCTGAGCTCGGCACGGAGGTCGCCGTACATCGACTCCAACTCCTCGGTCTCGGCGTGGAGCGACTCCAGTGCGTTCACCCGCTCGGCGAGCGCCTCGCGGGTCTCTCGGAGGCGTTCGAGCTCCTCGATGGCGTTCTCGACGGCGCCGACCTCGCTCTGGAGCCCGTCGCGGCGCTCGCGGAGCTCTTCCAGTTTCGCCTCGACCTGCTCGAGGTAGTTCTCGGCACGTTCGCGGTCCGCACGTGCCGTCTCGACGGCCTCCTCGTCGACGGTCTCCTCGAGTTCACTCTGCGTCGCGCGCTTGTCCGCGAGCCACTCGCGGCGCTCGTCGTTTCGTTCCTCGATGGTCGCTCGCTTCTCGCGGAGGCGTTCGATGTCGTCCTCCGCGTCGGCGACGGCGTCCCGGAGCTCGCCCGCCCGCTCGATACGCTCCCGTTCGTCGGCGACCGACTCCCGCTCGGCCTCCAGCTCCTCGGCCTCCTCGCGGCGCTCTGCGGCCGCTTCCGCCTTCTCCTCGGCGACCTCCCGGAGCTCCGTCACCTGTGACTCCAGCTCCTCGGCCTCCTCGCGCAGGCGCTCGGCCTCCGCCTCCCGCCCGTCGAGGTCGCTCGCACGGTCCTCGACGAGCTGAGCGACGTTCTCCCGGTTCGAGCGCTTCCGCTCGACCGCGTCTTCGGTCGCCCCCAGCGCCTCGGCGGCGTCGACCGCCGAGTCGAGTTCCTCGACCTCGGCTTCCAGCTTCTCGACTTCGGCCTCCAGTTCGGCCACGCGCTCGCGGTCGTCTTCGAGGTCGGAGACGTGCGGGGAGCCGTCGAGGTCCTGCCCGCACTCCGGACACTTCCCCTCCTCCAGCAGGCGCTCCGCCTCCTCGACGCGGTCGCGGACCGACCGCAGCTCCCGCCGGACCGAGTTCAGCTCTTCGCGGCGCTCCTCACGCTCCGATTCGCGTTCTGCGAGGTGTTCGTCGGCGTCGCCCAACGCGACCGGCGCGTCGTCGAAGCGCGCCTCGAGCTCCGCGATGCTCTCGTCGAGCTCGTCGAGGCGCTCGCGACGGTCTTCGAGGTCCGCCTGCGACTGTTCGAGCTCGGCTTCGACCTCGTCGGCCCGCTCGCGCTTCGACGCGGCGCGGCGCTCGTTCTCTTCTGCCTTCTCGCCGAGGTTCGTCGACTGGTTCCGGAACCCGTCCGCCTCGCGCCGGAGGTCGTGCATCTCCTCGCCCAGCTCTTCACGGCGCGCCTCGAGTTCGTCGAGTCGCGCGGAGACCGCCTCCGCCTCGGCCGACGGGAGCGACGTGTCGGCGACGACCTCGTCGAGTTCTGCCCGGAGGTCGTCGATTCGCTCGCGCGTCTCGTGAATCTCCTCGCGGTGTGACTCGCGCCGGCGCTCGTCGGCCGCGATTTTCTCTTTCAGCTCCGAGATTTCGTCGGAGAGGGAGTCGAGTTCGGCGCGCTTCTCCTCGTGTGCGTCGAGGACGGCCGTCGCCTCGTCCCGCGTCTCCCGTGCAGTCTCCCGCTGTTCTTCGAAGCGCTCGACCTCCCCCTCGACCTCGCCGAGTTCCGACTGGAGCTCGTTGAGCCGGCCGTGGAGGTGCTGCTCCTCCTTGGCCTCTATCTGCGAGTCGAGTTCGGCGAGCCCGCCGCGCTTGTCCGCGAGCACGTCGTTGACGCCGAGTCGAGCCTCGCTCGCCCGCTCGCGGTACTCCTCCAGGCGACCGAGTTGGAGGAGGTCGTCTATCATGTCCTGACGTTGGCTCGGCGTGGCGTTGATGAGCTTGTTCACCTCGCCCTGTCGGACGTAGGCGCAGTTGACGAACGCCTCGCTGTCCATCCGGAGGAGGTCGGTGACGAACTCGCGAACGGCCTCCGCTCCGTCGCGGCTCTCGTCCGGCCCGTCGAGGGTGCAGTCGGCCGTGAGGACGCGCTCGCCGGAGCGCCGGAGCCGACGGTGGACGTGGTACTCGGCGCCGTCGTGCGTGAACTGCAGGTCGATTTCGGCCTCGTCCTCGCCGTTCGTGACCACGTCGTCGAGGGTGCCGTCGAGCGCCTTCGAGCCGTAGAGGGCGAAGAAACACGCCTCTAGGAGCGAGGACTTCCCGCTCCCGTTGAGTCCATGGATGACAGTCACGCCGTCGCGGAGTTCCAGGTCGGCGTCGGCGTAGGGCTTGAAGTTCGTCAGTCGGACGCGGTCGAACCTCACTGGAAGTCCTCCATGGAGACCTGGCCGTCGGTGTCGGTCTCGTTCCCGGTTCCACGTCCGTTCGTGGACTCGCTCCCGCTCTCGCTCGCGGACTCGGTCTCACTCGCCGACCCGCCATCGCTATCGCTCCCGCTTCCGGTTTCGCCCGCAGTCGCGGCGTCTGCCGTCTCCGCCGAATCCGTGGCTTCCGCGGTCCCGTCTCCGCCACCCGGTCGGTCCGCCTCCGCGGGGGTCGACGCCGATGCCGGACTCGTGCCCGCGTTCGCCGTCGCGGTCGACTCGGACTTCTCCGCGCGCGCGAAGGCGTCGGGGTCGTCGAGCAGGTCGGCCACCCGCCCTTTGACCTCCTCGCGGACCTTCGAGTCGACGACCTTGCTCGCGCGGACCGTCTCGTCTACGTCGAGCGCCGCCGTCGACAGCCCCATCTCGTCGACCCGTTCTCTGACCGCGGCGTCGGGGTCGGCGAAGGAGACGTCCGAACCGGTCTCGCCGTCGAACTCCCGGCGGTCGGTGACGCGAGCGACGAGTGCGCCGCGCTCGGTGGCGTACTCCTCGATGCTCGCGGGGGTGACGGGGTCCCCCTCGCCGGTTATCTCCACGACGACGACTGCGTCGTCCAGGTCGTACTGGCGGACTTGTTCACGCACGCGGTCGACGCCTTCGCCCTCGGCGAGGGGGGCCGAGACGAACCTGAACGGGCGGGTGTCGAGGGCCCGCCGCCGGATGTCGACGGCGGCAGGTGCCGAGCCGTCGTCGTGGTCGCTCTCGCCCTCGCTCCCGTCCACCGTCTCCCCCGTGTCGGCGCCGAACGTGACGAGGTTGTAGCCGCGGCCCGCCTCCTCGCTCGTGCTCGCGCGCTCGGTCGACCCGCAGTAGGTCACCCACGTCCCGAGCACCTCGGCGGTGTCGGCCTCGTGGTTGTCGCCGAGGAGGACGGCGTCGAAGTCGACGTTCGCGGAGTCGAGGACGGTCTCGGTGTCCCAGTTGGCGTGGGCGAAGGGCGTGAAGAGCCCGTGCCCGACGAGGGCTCGGTACGCCGCGTCGGTCTCAGCGAACTGGTACTCCAAGTCGTCGCGGCGGGACTCGGGGACGTGGTCGAGTCCGTAGAAGGCGGTGTCGCCGACGACGGTCGGCTCGGAGCCGAGTCGCGTCGCGAGTCCGAGGTTCTCGAAGAGGTCGAGCCACTGGCCGCCCCGCGTCGCCTCGTGGTTCCCCACGATGGCGAGAAACGGAATCCCGGCGTCGTCGAGCGTGCGGAGGACCGAGAGCACGCCGAGCAGGTCCTGAAGTTCGGGACGCCGGTCGTGAAAGAGGTCGCCCGCGTGGACGACGGCGTCGGCCTCGTCGTCGACGGCGTCCTCGACGACGGCGGCGAACGCGTCGAGAAAGTCCTGGCGTCGCGCCGGCGAGTGGTACTGCTGGTACCCCACGTGGGTGTCGCCGGTGTGTATCACCCGTGTCATCTGTCACCGCCTTGGCCAGCGTCCGATAAAGGCGTTCCGTGACCGGAGCGGAAGTGGTCCGGCGGGTCGGTGTCGGGCCCGGCGGAGGAACGTGCCGCCCGTCGATACCCGTCGAACCGGGCGACCGCCTCACGGCCGCTACGGGCGAGCGCGTCGTCCCCGCGGGCGTCGGCCCGGTCGACGACCGCTTCGAGTTCCTCCAGCCGGCCCCGTTCTCGGTACGCCGCCGCGGTGCGGACATCGCGGAGCGCCGCCGCCGCCCGACGGACGAGGGCGGCGTCCGCGTCCGTCAACGACGACTCGTCCGGCGGTGACTCTCCCAGTGCGAGCGCTCGGAGCGCCCGCTTCACGCGCTCGGTTTCCGGCATGGTGGGGAGTGGACCCACGCTCGTACTTGAACTCTCGGCGGCACCGGGGCGGTGATACGGCGGCACCGGAGTGGTGATACGACGGCCTCAGTGTCGAGCCGCGACTCGGACCGCGACGCCGGGGAGGCGGTTCAGATCGCGAGCCGGTACACGCGCTTGCGGGCGTCCGAGAAGGAGAAGCGCGACTCGACGGCGTCGACCGCTTCGAGCCGGGAGAGCGCGTAGCGGACGGTCCGCGGCGGGAGGAGCGTCTCCTCGGCCAACTGACTCTGTGTGAGCGTCTCCTCGTAGTCGAGCACCTTCGCGACGAGCTTCGCGCTCGGCGGGAGGTCCTCGACCGGTTCCCAGCGACCGGACTCCTCGGCGGTCGCCGACGTGACGGTACTCATCGTACACGTCGTTTCCCAATGCGATTGAATAATGGCTTCGGTATCGACTTATTACTGTAGAGAATCACGTCGGCGCCGAACGGGGCCATCGTCGCCCGTACGGGGACCTTACCCGAAGCCTCTTATTGAGGACCGCCTTAAGTGGACACAATGACCGACACGGTCGACGACGTCGATTTACCCTACGACGAAGAGGCGGCGTCGCAGCAAGAGAAGATCGAGGCGTTACAGGAACGCCTCGAGGTGCTGGAGGCGCAGAACGAGGAGATGCGGGACAAGCTCCTCGACGCGAACGCGGAGAACAACAAGTTCCAGCAGAAGCTCGAGCGGCTCACCCACGAGAACAAGAAGCTCAAGCAGTCGCCGCTGTTCGTCGCGACGGTTCAGGAAATCACCGACGAGGGCGTCGTCATCAAACAGCACGGGAACAACCAGGAGGCCCTGACCGAGGTCACCGACGAGATGCGCGAGGAGCTCGAACCGGACTCCCGCGTCGCCGTCAACAACTCGCTCTCCATCGTCAAGTCCCTCGACAACGAGACGGACGTCCGCGCCCGGGTCATGCAGGTCGAACACAGTCCGGACGTGACCTACGAGGACATCGGCGGCCTCGAAGAGCAGATGAACGAGGTGCGCGAGACCGTCGAGATGCCCCTCGAACGCCCCGAGATGTTCACCGAGGTCGGCATCACCCCGCCCTCCGGCGTCCTCCTGTACGGTCCGCCCGGCACGGGGAAGACGATGCTCGCGAAGGCCGTCGCCAACCAGACCGACGCGACGTTCATCAAGATGGCCGGCTCCGAACTCGTCCACAAGTTCATCGGCGAGGGGGCGAAGCTCGTGCGCGACCTCTTCGAGGTCGCCCGCGAGAACGAGCCCGCGGTCATCTTCATCGACGAGATAGACGCCATCGCCTCGAAGCGCACCGACTCGAAGACGTCTGGCGACGCCGAGGTCCAGCGCACGATGATGCAGCTGCTCTCGGAGATGGACGGGTTCTCCGAGCGCGGCGACATCCGCATCATCGCCGCGACCAACCGCTTCGACATGCTCGACCCGGCCATCCTCCGACCCGGCCGCTTCGACCGCCTCATCGAGGTGCCGAAACCCGAAGTCGAGGGTCGCACGCTCATCTTCCAGATTCACACGCGCGACATGAACGTCTCCGACGACGTGGACTTCGCCGCCCTCGCCGAGATGGCCGACGACGCCTCCGGCGCCGACATCAAGGCCATCTGCACCGAGGCCGGGATGTTCGCCATCCGCGACGACCGCACGGAGATATACATGGAGGACTTCGAGGAGGCGTGGAAGAAAATTCAGGCCGAGGCCGACGAGGACCCGGACACGTCGCGCGCGTTCGCGTGAGGTTTCCGGCGTAACTCTCGGCGACTCGCGGGCGGTTTCGTTTTCGACGACGTGCTCAGAACAGCGCGAACAGTAGCCACGGCACCACGAACAGCGCGAGGAACATCGCGGCGAGGATGAGCCCGTAGGCGACGCCGGTGCCGACTGCGGCCCGGAACGAGTCGTGGCGGTGGTCGACGGAGTCGGTCATGGAGACGAGTGTGACGGCGAGGGGCTTACCTCTTGTCGTCGGTGCGTCGGCCCGCCGGTCCGGTGGTCCGTCGGTCACGGAACCGACCGACTCCGAACCACTCAACAGGGCCGCTCCCGCAGAGGCGATATGGGCCAGCCGCTCGACTCGCGCGAGGCACAGGTGACGGAGGTGCTCGACCGCCTCTACGAGACCTACCCCGACACGACCATCTCGCTTCGGTTCTCGAACCGACTCGAACTGCTCGTCGCGGTGATGCTGTCGGCGCAGTGTACCGACGAGCGCGTCAACTCGGTGACGGAGGAGCTGTTCGACACCTACCGGACGCCGGAAGAGTACGCGAACGCGCCACAGGAGGAGCTCGCCGAAGCCATCTCCTCCATCACCTACTACAACAACAAGGCGAAGTGGATTCGCTCGGCCTGTGCGACCATCGTCGAGGAGCACGACGGCGAGGTGCCCGACACGATGGACGAGCTGACGGCGCTCACCGGCGTCGGCCGGAAGACGGCGAACGTCGTCCTCCAGCACGGCCACGACGTAGTGGAGGGCATCGTCGTCGACACCCACGTCCAGCGCATCTCGCGTCGGTTAGGTATCACGGAGGAGGAGACGCCACAGAAGATAGAGCAGGACCTCATGACCGTCGTCCCCGAGGCGGACTGGCAGCAGTTCACCCACCTGCTCATCAGCCACGGGCGGGCGACCTGTACCGCCATCAACCCGGAGTGTGCGGACTGCGTGCTCGAGGACGTCTGTCCATCCTCGAAGGTCGACGGCGACGTGGACCTCGCGAGCGGCGAGGTGTGGGGCTGAGTGACGACGGCGATGCGGGACGGACCGCCCCGACCCTGTTGTCGACGAGGGGCCGGAACTCATAACAGCCTCTCCGACCAATCTCGACCTATGACGAAAGACGAACACGGCATCGACCTGGAGGAGGACACCGACCTCGACGTGCAGAGCGAAGACGCCGACGACGAGGAACAGGCCGAAGCCGACGAGGAGCGCGAGGAGGAACTCGAGGAGGCAGAGCGCAAGCAGAAGGAGCGCGAGGTGGAGCAGCAGTCGGAGATGCGCGAGGAGGAGGCCGACGAGCAGGAGAACATCGACAACCACCGCGACGAAAAGCCCTTCGAGAGCTAACGGGGAGCCGGCCGCTCGACTGCACTCGTTTTGCGATATCTCGCGGACCCGTTCAGAGCACGTACTGGACCAGATACCTGATGACGCCCAGCCCGTAGGCCGCAATCCAGAACAGGACGTAGCCGAACACGCCGATGCGGAGGCGACTGCGCCAACTGGGCATATTCTCGTGAAGTTCGTCGAGGTCGGCGTCGGCGTCGGGGTCTCGATAGAGGTTCGCCCGGTGTTTGGCCTGGAAGATGCGGACGATGCCGGTGAGCGCGAACACGAGCATTGCGTACGCCTGGAGGCCGAGGACGGCGTGGAGCGCGGAGAGGCCGCCGAACTGGTCCAGGAGGCGAGGCATCATCCACGTCACCACCGGGACGGTGTTCAGCACCAGCCCGGCGACGACGAACCGCAGGTGGTAGGTAAGGACGTTCCACGACACCGTCTCGGCGTCGATCATGATCCAGGCGCCGTAGAGGTAGAAGGGGAAACTGGCCGTGACCGCGAGCAGGGCGAGCGTCGCGAGCCCCGTCTCGCTGGTCAGGAGACCGATCGCCGACTGGAGTGCCATCGTCGGCGTTAAGGGGAGTGTGCTGGTAAAGGGACCGGAACCGGTGTGCCGGTGAGGGGTCCGGAGGGGCGTCGACGGTGGTCGGGTGGAAGGTTCGTCCGGCCGGCCGAGACCGGGTGCGAGCCGAATCAGCGGGTCGGCGGTGTCGGAAGGCGTATAGGCGCCGCGCGACTAGTGACGAGCCGATGGCAGACCGGTCCTCGAAGCCGTCCGACTCGTCCGGTCGGACGGAGACCACGACGGAGGACGGCCCGGCGTCCGACGCGCTCGACGGGCCGGACCGCGACGCGGACGCCGAACTCGACGCCCTCAGACGCGAGGTCGAGGAGAAGTACGACTTCGACGACTTCGGCCCGGCCGACATGGCCCGGATGTCCGGCGAGGAGTGGGAGGCGGTGTTCGACGCCGACTCGTGGATAACCGGTCCAGAACTCCTGGAGCGGGTCGAAGCCGACCTCAAGAGTCGCATCGCCACCCGCGACGTGTTCGCCGTCCTCGAACGCACCGAACGGGAGGGCGAGCGCGTTCTCCTCGCGTACTCGGACGAGGGGTACGCGGTGGTCTACCCGGACGGGAGCGTCGAGGGGAGTGGGACGGTGCTCCGCGACGTGAAGCCCACCGTCGCGCTCTGTTCGATGGACGACTACGAACCGCCGACGCCGCCGGAGAACTACCAGCTCCCCGAACCCGAGGACGTGCCGGAGGGGACCGGCCAGTTGGGGAACTGGATGCTCCAGTTCATGGCCGCCGCCCAGATTCTCGCCGGGGTCGGCATCGTCGTCCTGTGGCTGTTCACCCCCCTCATCGAGTTTCAGGCGGGCAGCGGCGCGAACGACGTGAACATCGTCCCCCCCATCGCCGCGCTCGCGTTCATCGGCTTGGGAATCTTCCTCTTCGCGACCGTCGCCAACGCGCGCCTGTCGGACCGGTTCCGCGCCGAGGAGTACCGCGACCGGCTCCGGTCAGTCTCGCGGGACGGCGGGCGGCCGCCGATTCACCCGTTCGAGGGCGAGACGGAGCCCGGTGAATCGGCCGCCGACCGGGGGCGCGAGGGCCGCGACGGGTCGGGGACGAGGGAGTCCTGAATTCCGCCGCCGGGGGGTTGTTTCGGTGGGTTTAAGCGCGTTCCATCCTGAGCAAATACTTGTATGAAACGGCGGGATTTTCTGAGAGCGGCAGGTGGTTCGGCCGCCGCCGCGACGGCCGCGACGGCGGCTCAGCCCGCAGCCGCAGCAGAGGGCGGCGGGGGCGGCGGACAGGTCCCCGACTGGGGCGGCTGGCTGAGCGGCGTCGACGGGTCGGTCGTCGACGCCCGTGGGCAGAGCGAAGTTACAGTGCAGGTCGGTGCCCAGGGGAACGGCGGCGCGTTCGCCTTCGAACCGGCCGGCGTCTGGGTCGACACCGGGACGACCGTGAAGTGGAACTGGACCGGCCAGGGTGGCGGCCACAACGTCGTCGCCGACAGCGGGCCGGCCGCCCTCGACAGCGGGTCGCCGGTGTCGCAGTCGGGCGTCCAGTACGAGTACACCTTCGAGGAGGGCGGCATCACGACGTACTACTGTGACCCCCACCTGAACCTCGGCATGAAGGGCGCTGTCGCCGTCGGCGAGGACGTACCGACGACTGCGGCCGGCGGGGGTCAGAAGGAACTCCACGACCTCGGCGTCCCCATCCAGGCCCACTGGGTCGGGTTGGCGACCATCCTCGGCATCATCGGGGTCATCAACTACACGTTCTACGTGTTGAAGTACGGCGAATCCCCGAACACGGGTAACACCGGCGGAGGTGAGGACTGATGTCCTCGTCCGGGAGCACCTACGGTGACATTCACCGGTACGAGCCGGCCCGCGAGAGCACGGCGGCGGCCATCGCCATCGTCCTCCTGACGATTATCGAGGTCGTCTTCGTGTTCATGTTCACCTACGGGCTGGTGACGGGGTGGGCGCTGACGGACATCGGGAACATGTTCCTCGGCGCCGTGTTGGCCGTCATCTTCATCGACCTGGCGTTCATTCTCGGCCTGTATCGCAAGGAGTTCCTCCCCGACGTGATGATCGTGAAGAAGCGTCGGCGCAAGTGGGAGGACCTCTACATCCGCGGGGACCAGGTAGACGGCGAGTCCCTCACGGGTGGCGAAGACGGCGGTCCCTGGGAGACGGTGAAGCGCGCCGTCTACCCGTACTACAAGCGGTGATCCGATGAGCTTAGAGAAGAAAGACGACCACGACCACGGCGGGTGGATGAAGACGAAGGACCTCACTCCCATCGAGAAGGGGTTCCTCACCACGCTCATCTACCTCGACAAGCGGCTTCGCATCGTCGATTATCTGGAGATCATGGAGAACCTCTACTACAAGGTCAACCTCCAGATGCCGAAGAGTCACACCGAGCAGTACAACCTGGACAACAAGTTCTGGTACTGGTACCCGCTGTACACGCTCGGGCTGTTCTCGACGCTCGCCTACGGCGTCGCGGCCATATCGGGCGCCATACTGGGGTTCTACTACTCCCCGTCGACGGCGGCCGGCGCCTGTGCGAGCGAGATCAGCGGCGCGACGGTCAGTTACTGCTCTATCGCGTTCATCATGCGGGACCTCCAGTTCGGGTTCATGCTGCGGTCGGTCCACCGGTGGTCCGCACAGGTGATGGTCGCGGCCGTGTTCCTGCACATGCTCCGCGTCTACTTCACCGGCTCCTACAAGGAGCCCCGCGAGCTGAACTGGATTCTCGGCATCGTCCTCATCAGCCTCACAATGGTGTTCGGGTACACGGGCTACCTGCTCCCGTGGGACCAGCTCGCCTTCTGGGCCGGCCAGATCGGCGTCGAGATGTCGCTCTCGATTCCGCTCGCCGGCGAGTGGGTCGCCCAGCTCCTGTTCGGCGGCTTCACCTTGAGCCAGTCGACGCTGATGCGGATGTACATCATCCACGTGTTCCTGTTGCCGTTCGTGGTGACGACGCTCATCGCCATCCACATCGGCATCGTCTGGATGCAGGGCATCGCGGAACCCCACTGATACCATGACCGACCAAGACACCACCACCGACACCCCGAACCGCCGTCTCGTCACCGACGGCGGCACGGACGCGGACGAAGAAGCACAGCCCGACGGCGGGGAGGACGTGCAGGCCGACGGCTCCGGTATCGTCGCCCCCGACGACGAGACGCCGACGTGGCGCGAGCGCAAGGAGCGGAAGGTCGGCCTCTCGCGGCTGACCTACGAGTACTTCGAGCGCGCCCGCCGTGAGGACCAGGACCTGCGCCAGGAGTCGACGTACGTCGAGCGCGACGTGCTCGCCTTCCCGACGTGGCCCCACGAGACGGTCCGGAACCTCTCCATCGCGGCGATGTTCGTCGGGATGATTCTGTTCCTCTCGGCGACGCTCCCGCCGCACATCGGCAACCCGGCGAACCCGAGTTCCACGCCGGCGGTCATCCTGCCCGACTGGTATCTCTACTGGTCGTTCGGCCTGCTGAAGCTCAACCCGCTCAACCCCGAGCTCGCCATCCTCGGCGGTAGCAAGCTGATGGCGGACCGCACCTACGGCGTGCTGGCGAACGTCGTCGTCGTCGGGTTCGTGGCCATCGTCCCCTTCCTCAACAAGGGGTCCGCGCGCCGCCCCGTCGAGCAGCCGTTCTGGGCCGCGGTCGGCGTCTTCGGCGTCGTGTTCGCGTTCACCATCTCGGCGCTGTCGGTGAAGAACCTCATCCCGATGAACGTCGACCTGCTGTTCGACCTGACGTTCCTCCTGCCCGTCGTCGCCGGCGTCATCACCTACGCCGTCCTCAAGACGATGCGCGAGGGGTACATGTACGACCTCAACCGTCGGTACTACCGGCTCCGGCCCCCGAAGTGACGTAAGGGCGCCGCCGTCTCGAGTCGGCTCACCTGCCGCACCCGCCTCCCCTCTCGCTCGGTCGTCGTCCCGGCGGACGCGACGACGAACGAAGTACCGAAGTACCGCCGCCCCTTCTATCGACACATGAGTACCGACCCGTCGAGCGAGTCGTCCGCCCCCGGGACGGCCGGAGGGGAGGCGGCCGCTGGCGAGGCGTCCGGCGACGAACCCGCAGCCGACGAGACGCCCGACGACGAGGTGTCCGGCCCGTCCGGCCGCGGCCGACGCGACGTGGTGGTGCCGATGCGCGTGTACAAGACGGTCACCGTCTTCTCGACGCTCATCGCCGTCGTCGCCGTCGTCCTCGGGTTCGTCCTCATCGACGCGGCGACGCTGGGAGTGAGCTTCCTGCGTAGCTTCGTCGTGTTCCTCCTCTCGGCGGTCGGCCTGTCCGTACCGGGGGACGTGCTGAGCGCTGTACTGGCCGCGCTGGGACTGCTCGTCATCGCCGCCGGCGCCGGCGTCTACGTCCTCGGAACGCGCTTTCGGGCGGGGGGAATGGGAAACTCTCAAGAGGACTCCGGCGAAGGTTTCGATAATGGCTGACGAGTTCATCAAGGGGCTCGGGATATTCACGCTCGCCGGACTGGCGTGGATGGTACTCGCCGGGTGGTACCAGACCCCGTCGTTCGAAGGTACGCAGCTCGCGGCGACGCCCGAGGAGGCCGCCAACCTGTTCGACACCATCGCTATCGGGCTCATCGACGTGATGCTGTGGTTCGCCCTCTTCGGCGCCCTCACCTTCTGGGTCATCATCCCCGCGGTCCGTGAGGGCCGCCGCGCGTTCCGCAACTGAACAGACTCGGCGGCGACTCCCCGACTCCCGGCCGTCGCCACCGACGCACCGTACCGACTACGCACCGCCGGTTCCCGGTTCCGTTCCCGTTCCCGTTTCTCTGCCTCCTGTCGCCACTACGAGGAGACGGTACTCACGCCCCCGACGAGCCTCGCGGTCGGGGTCGGAGACTGGTCGACGTCGGCGAACGGTGAGAGCGGAGACGGGGAGTAGTAGTCGCCGAAGTGGGCGTCGGTCGTCGAGGTCGGAGCCGGTCGCCGAGGCCGAAGCCGGAGCCAGTCGTCGAGATGACCGACGCCGAGTCGGTAGGCGCCGTCTACGACCGCCGATTCAGCCGGCTGCGCGTGCGAGCGTCTTCACCGTGCCGCGGAGTTCGGCCTTGCGGACGGGTTTCTCGAGGGTCGTGTGAGCACCGCTCGCCTGTGCTCGCTCGCGGGCCGCCGCCGGGAGACGCCCGGCGAGGACGAGAATCGGGACGCCCAGGGCCTTGATTCGTTCACAGCGTTCCCACACCGAGGGGGTGAACCCGTCGAGGTCGAGGACAACGACGCTCACGCCGTCGGAGTCGGAGAGCAGCTCGTCGAACCGCTCCAGCGTCGACGCGGTCTCGACCTCGTACCCTTCCGAGCGGAGGTACTCGGACATCAACTCGAGATTCCGCTCGCGCGTCGCGATGGTGAGGATGAGCGCGGTCCGCCCCGAGGAGTCGCTCGAGTCCGCTTCGACCGACTCGTCGGGCGTGGTCATCGGTGCCGCCTCGACGACGGCCCGTCGGGTGGCGTTCGCGTTCGGTGCGGTCCACTCGTGCCGCCGCGACGTGCCTCGGCGCCGCGACGATGCTGTAGAAGCATGTAGGTCACCCGGATACCCGGCAGTCCGAGCCCCGTGTACAAAACGTTGGTCCCCGCCTGTCGGAGCGTGCGAGAGAAGCGAGCCGCGCCGTCAGATGACCGCGTTCCAGAACGGTGCGATGAGGAAGAACAGCGCCTGGTAGCTGGCGTACAGGAGCACGAACACCGACGCGACGAGGCCGGCCTTCGGGCGCTCGAGCGACAAGGCGTTGCGTGCCTCCACGTTGCGCGCCTCGAACTCGAAGAAGTCCGTGATGACCATCCCGAGGACGAGCACCGACAGCACCATGCCGCCGTGTGGCGCCACGATGAGGAACATGAACGAGACGAACAGCAACACGAGCGAGCTGACGATGTGGGGGGCGTACCAGCTCAGGTCCTCCTGACCGTCCTCGACCTGTGAGCGGTGTTTCCGGTAGCTCAGCAGGCGCGTCGCCATGTTCACCAGCACCAACACGAGCGCGGCAATCGCGATGGCCCGCTCGAAGTCGGCGAGGACGCCGACGGGGACGAGAAACTGCAGCGGTTGCATGGTCGTCATTCGGACGAGGAGTCATTAGAGTTTTTCCAATCGCCCCGCCCCGACGACCCGGGACGGAGGTCCGGCGCGTGGACGAGCGTCGCCTGCGCGTCCGGGGAGACCGTCACCCGCTCGCCCGGGTCGACAGGTCTGACGGACCGCCCGTCGACGACGAGCGACACGTCGCCCTCGTCGCGCTCGACGGTCAGGGTCACGTCGTCGCCGGCGACCCAGCAGTCGCGGCGCGTCGCGAACGCCGAGACCGGGACGACGCTCATCCCCGCGTCGGGGGCGAGCAGGGGTCCGCCGGCGGCACGAGCGTACCCGCCGCTCCCGAGCGGGGTCGCGACGACGACCCCGTCCGCCCGGAACGACGTCACCGCCTCGCCGCCGAAGCGGACGGCGTACTCGGAGATGCGGGCGGGTTCGGTCGTCACCAGCAACGTGTCGAGGGCGGCCTCGGTGACCGGCTCGTCCGCGACGTGCACCGACGCAGTCGGGTGATCGACGGTCCGCCACTCCCCGGCGAGGAGTGTGTCGAGTGCGCCCTCCGCATCGGAGCCCGCCAGCTCAGCGGTCGTGACACCGTACCGGCCGGCGTCGGCGTCGACCGGGAGGACCGGACGCTCGGCGTCGGCCCGGGCGGCCTCGGCGACCGACTCTGCGCCCACGGCGAGAACGAGGTCGGCGTCCGGCCCGTCGACGACCCGTCCGCCGCCGGCGGCGACGGCGTCCGCGAGCCGACCGTCGTCGCCGCGGAGCGCGACGTTCACCGCGGCTCACCCTGCGTCTCGTACATCGGGAGCGACTTCGCCGCGCGCGATAAAAAGCCCCAGTGGTTCCGGCCGCCCGCGTCGCGTCGGCGCGGGGTCGAGTCGAGTCGCCGAGCCGACTCGGCGTCCGTGGTCGCTTCAGCCTTCGTACGGCCAGTCGCCGGTCACTTTCATCCCGGCGGCCTGGTCGTTCGCCTCGAGTTCGGTCGCGATACCGTCCGTCTCCCGACGGGCGACCGTCGTCTCCGCGCCCGCGAGGTCGACGACGAGGTCCGTGAGGAGGATGGCCTGCTCGCGGAGCGTTCGGACTTCGAGTTTCTCCAGCGTGTCGGCGTGGGTGTGGCCCCAGCCGCGGCCCCGCGTGTCGGACTCGGCGGCGACCATGTAGCCGGGGACGCCGTGCTTGACGAACGACCAGTGGTCGCTGTGGGGGACGAGGTCTCCACTCGTCGCCACCGGGTGGTCGAACCGGTCGGCGACGCGCTCTGCGGCGGCCTCCAGTTCGTCGAAGCCGTGGGCGTCGAGCGTGAGGGTGCGCCCGTGGACGTTGCTGTCGACGTTGACGACGGCTCTGATGGCGTCGCGGTCGGCGCGGTCGGCCTCGTGGTTCGAGCCGACGAGCCCGACCTCTTCGGCGCCGAAACAGACGAACCGTACGCGGGTGTCGAGTTCGTCCTCGCGCTCCGCGAGGGCGTGGGCTAGCTCGACGACCGTCGCGGTTCCGGCACCGTTGTCCATCGCCCCCTCGGCGATGTCGTGTGCGTCGACGTGAGAGGTGACGAGCAGTTCCTCGTCGGTGTCGGGGCCGAGTTTGGCGTGGACGTTCCCACTGCGGGCGTCGTGCACGTCGCAGTCGGTCGTGACGGTCACGCTCTCGCCCTCGAACCGGCGGGTGAGGCGGGCACCGGCCTCGCGGCTCACACCGACGGCCGGGATGTCGCCGACGGGGGCCTCGGCGGTGCCGACGGAGCCGGTCGGAGGGAGACACCCCTCGACGTGGTTCTCGAAGACGAACGCGGCGGCGCCGGCCTCGACGGCGTAGTAGTACTTCTCGCGACGGTGGATGAACCGGTCGTAGTCGTCGGGGACCGTCGAGGAGACGCGGACGACCTTCCCGTCGAGGTCGGCCTCCTCGAACTCCTCGGGCAGGCCGTGGCCCACGTCGACCAGTTCGCCCGTCGCCGAGGCGTCGGGACTACGCGGGAGGGCGATACACTGGTGGGCGGCGTCGAACGTCTCGGCGGCGGCGTCGGGTCCGTCGCCGCCGGCACGAATCTCGCTCGACCCGCGGGCCCACCCCTGGATGTCGAACTCGTCGACGTGCGCCCCGCGGGCGCCCGCCTCGGCGAGCGCGTCGCGCGTCAGTTCGAGCGCCTCCCGCTCGCCCTCGCTCCCGGCCATCCGGTTGCCGACGTCGACGAGCGATTCGAGGTGGTTCCAGCCCGCGTCGCTCGTGAAGGTCCGGCCGATCCAGTCGGTCATAGACGGTCCTGCTCGCGGTTCGCGCCTAACGGTTTCGGTCGCCGGCACGGCCGCCAGGTCTCCGAGGGACTGTCAGTTCGGGGCGGAGTCGTCGAGCAGCTTGCGGACCGAGACTGCGACGACCTCCAGCGCCCGCGCGTCCAATTCGTCCGTCGTCACGATGACCCCGTGGCCGCCGGTCGCGACGCGACTCGCGAAGCCGCCCGAGAACACGCGAACGGTGAACTCGTAGTCGCCGAACCCCGGAGAGAGGTCGTCGTCGTGAAGGTGGGTGACGTACGGGTCGTCGGGCCACACCTCCAGCCGCTCGTTCTCGACGAGCGCGGCCTTCACCGTCCGCGCCGTTCGCTCGTCGTCGTACAGGTCCTGTCGAAGGTAGAGCAGGTCGAAGGTCTCGGGTGTGAAGTACACCACGCTCCGGAGCTCGTCGCCGAGGCCGGTACGGCACGTGCTGACGATGCTCTCGTTCAACTCGGAAGTGAGAGCGGAGTCCATGAGAAGAGTAGGTGGGAGACCAGATAACGGCGCCGGTGAGACGGTCGTGGAGCGCGGTCACCCGGTGACTCCGGACGGACATGTTTTGCCGGTTCCACGCCTACGGTACCGTGGACCATGACCGAGGCAGATGTCGACAGCTTGTCCGGGAACCGAATGGAGGAGACCGAAGCGCGGGCGTTCCTGAAGGAGCGCGGAACCGGCGTCCTCTCTCTCGCGCGCGAGGGCGAGGCGTACGGCTTCCCCGTCTCGTTCGGGTACGACGAGGACGCCGACCGTATCTACTTCGTCTTCGTCGGCTACGGCGAGGAGAGCCGCAAGGAGTCGTTCGCCGGCGAGACGACGCGCGCGAGCCTCTGTGTCTACGCGGCCGACTCGGCACGGGACTGGCGGAGCGTCGTCGTCGACGGGGCGATCGACGCCGTCGAGGACGGCTGGGAGGACTCCCGGGCGGCGCTCGAGGACAACGCCTGGTATCCGAGCCTCTTCTCCGAGGCCGACCCCCGTCGAGACCTGTCGGTCTGGGGGCTGAACGTCGAGTCGATAAGTGGGTTGCGCGGCCCCGACGCCGAATCGACGTCGGAGTAGTCTGGGTCGGAGTCCTCTGAGTCGGACTACGCGTCGTTCATGCGGACTTTCTCCTCCGAGCCACACACGTCACACTCCGAGACGCGGTAGGGCTCGCGGGAGAACTCCGCGTTGCGCTCGCGCTCGCTCTCGGTGACGAGCTCTATCGAGACTGTGTGGGTCGTCCGCGTATCGCACACGGTACACTCCTCCGTATCGGCTTCTGGGGGTTTTCGGCTTGACATAGGCATTCCGGCGTGCGCTCGGGGCGGCCGCCCCGCCCCGGCGCTTCCGACTCTTCCTACATGCGGGCGACGGAAAAGGGTAGGGATACGCTGTTTAGGTTCGTTCGGGTCAGATTCGAAGACAGTTAGGTTCGGTTTCCGAACCCGGGCCTAATCGGTCGTCCGGCGGAGGACGCAACCGGCACACGGCGGCGAGAGGGACTCGCCGGTCGGTGTGAGACAGGGAACCACGTCCATCGACGCCGTGGCGTGGCGTTCGGCCGCACGCACCGCCAGGTCGGCGCAGCCGTGTCGGCTGAAGCGCCTCGCGTGTGACACTCGCGGCCGACGAGGCTCAGTCGACGGCGACCGTGAAGTCGATAGCCGACTCGGTGACTCTGATATACAGCGTCTCCGCGTTCCTGCCATCCGACTCGGACCCCACGTCCCACTCGTGTTCGTCGCTCGCACCGTCGGCGACGGTCACCGCCGCTCGGTGCGGTCCAGTCGCGTCGAGCGGGTCCTGAAAGTCCACGTGGTCCGATGCGTCGACGTCGACGGCGCGCTCGAACACCGTCTCGCCGGACGCGACGTGGACGACGGAGACGTCGACCGAGACGCTCGACTCGGTGTGATTGCTGAGATAGATGTCCGGTGTTTGGCCGCCCGGTCCGACCGCGTAACAGCCACTCAGGGCCGCGACCGTGGAGACTGCCAGGGAGGTAACCCGCCTGCGGGTGAAGGGGCGTCTGAGCACGGCACCGACGACTCGGCGGCGACCCACAAAACGGTATCCGAAGGAATCACGTCGGCGTGTCAGCGCGTCACGAGCGGACGAATCCGCTCGCCGGCATTGCGCTCAGTCGCACCTCCGCGACGGCGCGTCGGGGCGTGCCAAGCCGCGCCCCGTCCGCGGTCGCTCCGGGCTAATCGTCCCGAGTCGGCGGCTCGTCGCCGCGTGACGGAGCACGCGGCGAACCACGGCCGACTCGGCTAGTCGTCCCACACCACCGCGTCGGCGAATCGAGCGCGCACGAACGCGCGCTCGTCGCGGCGCTCAGTCGCACCTCCGCGACGGCGCGTCGGAGCGTGACGAGCCACGCTCCGTCCGCGGTCGCTCCGGGCTAGTCGTCCCCTGACACGTACTCTACGCCCTCCCGACCCTCCTCGCCGGGTTCGACGGGCGCGGCCGACTCGGGGAGGGACTCCCGGACGTCCTCGCGGCCGTGCTCCTCGATGGCCTCGTGGTAGGCGTCGGGCATCACCTTCACGAAGTCGCCCACAGCCGAGGACCAGTCGTCGAGCAGGTCGGCGGCCCGGTCGCTGCCGGTGTGGGCCGCGTGGTTCTCGACCAGCCGACGGAGCATCGCCTCGTCGGACTCGTCGAGGCGCTCGTGGAGCGTCACCATCCCGGTGTTCGCCTTCTCGGGGAACTCGCCGTCGGGGTCGTAGACGTACGCCACGCCGCCGCTCATCCCGGCCGCGAAGTTCCGGCCGGTGTCGCCCAGGACGGCGACGACGCCGCCGGTCATGTACTCACAGCCGTGGTCGCCGACACCCTCGACGACCGCCTTCGCGCCGGAGTTGCGCACCGCGAACCGCTCGCCGACCTGGCCGTTGACGTAGGTCTCGCCGTCGGTCGCGCCGTACAGGCAGACGTTCCCCGCGAGGATGTTCTCGCTCGCCTCGAAGGCCGCGTCCTCGGGCGTCCGGAGGACGACCGTCCCGCCGGAGAGCCCCTTCCCGACGTAGTCGTTCGCGGCGCCGGTCAGCCCCATCCGGACACCGCGCTGGAGGAAGGCCCCGAAGGATTGGCCGGCGGTGCCGCCGAACTCGCAGATGATGGTGTCGCGTGCGAGCCCCTCGCCTTCGGTCGCCGTGGAGATGCGGTTCGAGAGCAGCGCGCCGACCGCGCGGTCGACGTTCGAAACCTCGCCGTCGACGTGGACCGGCTCGCCGCGCTCGATGGCGGCTTCGGCCTCCTCGAGGAGCGCCCAGTCGAGCTGGTCGTCGAGGTCCGAGTGAGCCTGTTCACGGGTCTTCCGGCGCTGGTCGCCTGCGGGCTCTGCGACGACCGCCGAGAGGTCGAGATGCTTCGCCTTCGGGTGGTCGGTGTCGCGCTGGGTGAGCACGGCGGGTCTGCCGACCATCTCGTCGAGGGAGCGGAAGCCCAACTCGGCCATGATCTCCCGAAGCTCCTGGGCGATGAACGTCATGTAGTTCACGACGTGGTCGGGCTGGCCGGGGAACCGCTGTCGGAGGTTCTCGTCCTGCGTCGCGACGCCGACCGGACAGGTGTTCTCGTGACACTGCCGGGCCATCACACAGCCGGAGGTGACTAGGGAGGCGGTGCCGAAGACGTACTCCTCGGCGCCGAGGAGGGCGGCGACGGCCACGTCGCGGCCGGTCTTCAGCCCGCCGTCGGCGGAGACGCGAATCCGGTCGCGCAGGCCCGTGGCGCGGAGCATCTGGTTCGCCTCGGCGAGGCCGAGCTCCCAGGGGAGGCCCGCGTTCTTGATGCTCGTCTTCGGCGAGGCGCCGGTGCCGCCGTCGTGGCCGGAGATGTGGACCACGTCGGCGTTGGCCTTCGCGACGCCGGCGGCGATGGTGCCGATGCCGGCCTCGGAGACGAGCTTTACGTTGATCTCGGCCTCAGGGTTGGCGGCCTTCAGGTCGTGGATGAGCTGTTTGAGGTCCTCGATGGAGTAAATGTCGTGCAGCGGCGGCGGCGAGATGAGCCCGACGCCGGGGGTCGCGTAGCGCACGTGGGCGATCATCTCGTTCACCTTCGAGCCGGGGAGGTGGCCGCCCTCGCCGGGCTTCGACCCCTGTGCCATCTTTATCTGCAGTTCGTCGGCCTCGGCGAGATACTGGCTGGTGACGCCGAAGCGGCCGGAGGCGACCTGCTTGACGTTACACTCCTTCTCCGTACCGAAGCGCTCGGGCGGCTCGCCGCCCTCGCCGGAGTTCGACTTCCCGCCGATGCGGTTCATCGCGATGGAGTTGTTCTCGTGGGCCTCCGGGGAGAGGCTCCCGAGACTCATCGCGGCCGTGGAGAAGCGCTCGACGATGTCGGACACCGGTTCGACCTCGTCGATGGGAACCGGGTCGCGGTCGGGGTCGAACTCCAGCAGACCCCGGAGCGTGGCGAGGTCCTCGGACTGGTCGTTCACGAGGTCGGCGAACTCGCCGTACCGCTCGTAGTCGCCGGAGCGGACGGCCTGCTGGAGCGTCCCGACCGTCTTCGGGTTCCAGCCGTGGTGGAGGCCGCCCGAGCGGTTCTCGTACTCGCCCTGCCGTTCGAGGTCGGGCGCGTCGCCGCCGAAGGCGACCTGGTGGCGGGTGAGCAGGTCGTCCTCTATCTGTTCGATGCTGATACCCTCCGTCCGAATCTCGGTGCCTTCGAAGTACTCGGCGACGAAGCCGGAGTCGAGCCCGACGGCCTCGAATATCTGGGCCCCCTGGTAGCTCTCGACCGTGGAGATGCCCATCTTCGCCATCGTCTTCAGCAGGCCGTCCTCCAGGGCCTTCCGGTAGGCCGCCTTCGCCTTCTCGGGGTCGGCGCCGTCCGGCCCGGAGACGATGTCCTCGATGGACTCGTAGGCGAGGTAGGGGTTCACCGCGCCCGCGCCGTAGCCGACGAGGGTCGCGAGGTGGTGGACCTCGCGGGGGTCGCCGGACTCGACGACGAGACCCGCCCGGTTTCTGAGACCGTCGCGGACGAGCGTGTGGTGGACCGCGCCGGTCGCGAGCAGGCTCGGCACCGCCACGCGGTCGGGGCCGACCGCTCGGTCCGAGAGGACCACGACGTCGGCGCCACCCTCGATGGCGTCGCGGGCGTCGTCGCGGACGCGCTCGACCGCCGCTTCGAGGTCGACGCCGCGCTCGTAGGTGGTGTCGACGACGACGGAGCGGAGGCCGTCGGCGCCGTCGTCACGGTCGCTCCCGTCGAGCGCCTTGACCGCCGCCGTCGCCTCGTCGGTCAGGACGGGCGAGTCGAGTACGAGTTGGCGGGCGTGTGCGGGCGACTCGCCGAGCAGGTTGCGCTGGTTCCCCAGCCGGGACTGCAGCGAGGTGACCAGCTCCTCGCGGATGTAGTCGAGCGGCGGGTTCGTCACCTGCGCGAACAGCTGTTTGAAGTAGGTGAACAGCGGCCGGTCCAACTCGGTGAGAACCGAGAGCGGCGTGTCGTCGCCCATCGACCCGACCGGGTCCTTCCCCTGTTTCGCCATCGGCTCGACGAGGTGGTTGAGCTGGTCGTGGGTGTAGCCGAAGGCGGCCTGGTGGGCGCGGACGGAGCGGTCGTCCGCGGCGAGTTCGCCGTCGCCGTCGTCCTCTGCGCCGTCGGGGTCGGTGTCCGTCTCCGCACCGTCGGCGCCGTCCGCGTCGAAGTCGGCCGCCTCGGCGTCGGCGAGCAGGTCGTCGAGGTGGCGCTGCTCCTCGCGGAGCCACTCGCCGTACTTCGGGTCGGTGAGCCCCTCGAACACCTCCTCGTCGGGGACGACGCGACCTTCCTCGGGGTCGGCGACGAACAGTTGGCCGGGTTGGAGGCGACCGCGTTCCTCGATTTCGGCGGCGGGGGTGTCGAGGGCGCCGGCCTCGCTCGCCATCACCAGACGGCCGTCGGTCGTCACGTCGTAGCGGCAGGGACGGAGTCCGTTGCGGTCGAGCACGGCGGCGATGCGGTCGCCGTCGGTGGCGGCGACGAGCGCGGGACCGTCCCACGGTTCGACCAGCGAGGCGTGGAAGTCGTACCAGTCCTTGCGTCCCGCGTCCATCCGGTCGTCGCCCTCGAACGCCTCGGGGACGAGCATCCGGAGGACGTGAGGAAGGTCCCGCCCGCCTTGGAGGAGCAGTTCGACGGCGTTGTCGACGCTCGCGGTGTCGGATTGGTCCGCGCTCGTCACCGGCCGGAGGGTGTCGAGGTCGTCGCCGAGTTCGGGGTGTTCGAGGTCGTTCTCGCGGGCGCGCATCCAGTTGACGTTGCCGCGGATGGTGTTGATTTCGCCGTTGTGGATGACGTTCCGGTACGGGTGGGCGAGATGCCACGCCCCGAGGGTATTCGTCGAGAACCGGGCGTGGACGAGCGCGAGTTCGGACGACACGCGCTCGTCGGCCAGGTCGGGGTAGTACTCCCGGAGCTGTTCGGCCGTCAAGAGCCCCTTGTAGACGACCGTCTTTCGCGAGAGCGAGCAGACGTAGAACCGGCCCGCACCGTCGGTTTCGAGGGTCTCGACGGCCTTCTCGGCCGCGCGACGGGCGACGTACAGCGCCCGGTCGAACTCCGAGAGGCCGCTGGCGCCGGGGTCGACGTCGACGCCGTCGTCGGGCGCGACGAACACCTGTCGCACGGCGGGTTCGTTCTCCAGTGCGGTCTCGCCGAGGCTCGCGTTGTCGGTCGGGACGTCGCGCCACGCGAGAACGTCGAGGTCGTAGTCGGCGAGTGTCGCCTCGAACGTCGACTCGACGGCCTTGCGCGCGTCGTCGTCGGTCGGGACGAAGAGGGAGCCGACCGCGTACTCCTCCGGGAGGTCGGCGTCGACGACTTCGGCGAAGAAGGCGTCCGGCCGCTGGAGGAGGATGCCCGCGCCGTCACCCGTGTTCGGGTCCGCCCCCGTCGTTCCGCGGTGTTCGAGGTTCGCGAGTAGGTCGAGCCCGTCCGATACGACGTCGTGGGAGCGACCCCCCTCGAGGTCGACGACGGCGCCGACCCCGCAGTTCGATCGCTCGTCGGTCGGGTCTGTCAGCCCGACCGACTCGTCGCTCCGTGGCTTGGTCATACACGTGCGGACCAATCACACAGGTAAGAGTCTACTCCTGAATGAATAAGGGTACATTTGTGTCATGGGTATGGATATAAGGTGTCTATGTCTCTCAAAGGATAGACTCGAATCCGAGTGAACAGTAGTGAGCGTCGGACCGGGGACTGAGCCACGCACGAAGCCCGGACGCCGACCGGCGCCGACCGCGTGGGTCGGGGGCGCTCAGTACGACTTCGCGAAGTACGCCGTCTCCTCGGCGTCGTCGCCACAGACCGCACAGTCCTCGCCCTCGTGAACGTGCTTCTCCTCGTCGTCCTCGAAGGGGACCATCACGATTTCCGCCGCGATCTGTTCTTTGATTTCGGTCTCGCAGTCCTCCTCCCCACACCAGGGCGCACGGACGTAGCCGCCGTGCTGGCCGATGGTTCCGAGAATCTCGTTGCGCTCGGTCGCGTCGCGGACGCCCTCGGCGAGGGTCTCCTCCGCGGTCGCGTACAGCTTCGCGAACACCTCGTCTAAGTGCTCCTCCGTCGTCTCGACGATTCCCTCGCGGGAGACGGTCTCCTCGGCGCCGTCGGGGCGGTGGACGACCGTCACCTCGTCGTCTTCGACCTCGTGGGGGCCGATTTCGAAGCGGACGGGGACGCCCTTCAGCTCGTGTTCGTTGAACTTGAAGCCGGGGTTGCGCTCGTCGCGGTCGTCGAGTTCGACGCGCACGCCCGCCTCCTCGAGGTCGGCGGCGACGCCGGTGGCGTACTGGAGCACGTCGTCGCGGGTGTCGTCCTGCCAGATGGGGACGATGACGACCTGCTCGGGGGCGACGGTGGGAGGCAGGACGAGCCCCTGGTCGTCGCTGTGGGTCATGATGAGCGCCCCGAGCGAGCGCCACGAGAGCCCCCACGAAGTGGTGTGAGCGGCCCGCTCCTCCTCGTCCTCGGCCGAGAACGTGAGGTCGAACGCCTCCGCGAACGACTGGCCGAGGTGGTGGCTCGTCGCCCCCTGCACGGACTTCCCGTCGGGCATCAGCGCCTCGACCGTGGTGGTCGTGTGCGCGCCGGGGAACTTGTCGTGGTCGGGTTTCTGTCCCCGGAGCACGGGGATGGCGAGGGTGTCCCGGTAGAGGTCCTCGTACTGGTCGAGACGGGTCATCGTCTCGTTCCACGCCTCGTCGTGGGTCTCGTGGGCCGTGTGGCCCTCCTGCCAGAGGAACTCCTTGGTGCGGAAGAAGGGCTTCGTGTCCGTCGCCTCCCAACGCACGACCGAACACCACTGGTTCACGCGCAGGGGGAGGTCGCGGTGGCTCCGGACCCACTGGGCCATGTAGGGGGCGATGATGGACTCGCTGGTGGGACGGACGGCGAGGCGCTCCTCCAGTTCCTCGTAGCCGCCCTGCGTGACCCACGCCACCTCGGGGTCGAACCCCTCGACCACGTCCTTCTCCTTCTCCAGGTAGGACTCGGGGATGAACAGGGGGAAGTAGGCGTTCTGGACGCCCGTCGCCTTGAACGCGCCGTCGAGTTCGTTCTGGATGGACTCCCAGAGCGAGTACGCCCGGGGCCGGGTGACGATGAACCCGCTCATCCCCTCGGGACCGTAGTTCGCGAGTTCCGCCTTCTGTACGACTTCGGCGTACCACTCGCCGGTGTTGTACTCCTTGGACTCGGTGATTCCGAGGTCCTGTCCGTCGTCTGCGTCGCTCATTGTCGAATGGATTCGGTCGGGGGCGGTAAGCGTTCTGGAAGTGTGCTAGTCGGGAGGGGCGCCAACAGGTTGTTCGACAGCGGCCACGATGACCCCGAAAGCCCCCGGCGGTCTCGACTCGCGCGGCTCGCTGCGGTCCTCACTCACTCGCTCCGCTCGTTCGTTGCGGTCCTTTCGTCGTCACCAGAAGCCGCGGGCTTCTGGCTGGCTCACGAGAGCTTTGCTCTCGTGAACGCCGTGCTTCGCCGAGACCGTCGGCCCCTTTCAGTCCCACCCACGGTAGTTCCGGACTCACGTCGAGCCTCCGAAATCGGACGCGTACCCCGGGATTTCGGCCGAGGGTCGTTCCCCTCACTCCTCGACCGGCTCCACCGCGAACGGGCTCTCCCCCTCGCGCCACTCCCAACCGGGCAGTCGCGTCTGAAAGCCCGCGGCGAGCGCCGCGTCGAGGTCGTCGGCGCCGGCCGTGTCGTCTTCGCCCTCGTGTGTGTGTACGTCCGCGAGGTGGAACGTCGCCTGTGCGAGCGTCGAGAGGGGCTGACCGCCGGCGACCGCGGCCGCGAGTTCCCGGCCCAGCACCTCGTCGACGACGAACCCGGGGTAGTCGCCCTCGACGTCGAGGTCACGGAGGAGGGCGACGAGGGCGGCGACGTTGACCGCGAGGTCGCCGTCGGCGAAGACGGCGTCCACCTCGGCGCGGTATCGGGCCTCGGAGACGTGAGCGACCTCCGTCTCGAACAGTTCACCGAGGCGGTCGCGGGTGTCGTTGAGCAGTCCGACGACCGTCGGGGCGCGCTCGCGGCAGCGGTCGCGTTCGGCGGCGACCGTCTCGGGAGTGAGTCGCATACTCGGAGCGACGGCTCCGGGACTCTTCGGCGTTACGTAGGGTGGTTCTAGCGTCGGTGGGGACGACGGCATTTGCGAAGCCCTTTTATAATCGGAGAGCAATTCAGCGAATAAGCGGGTTTTCGTGGCTCTTCCCGCAGTTCGACACTAACGAGAGTGTATTTCATCCGCCTATGCGCTTTCGCACGACCGGCAACGGACTCGCTCTCCCGGTCCCGGTGACCGACGGAGCGTCCCACTGTGTCCCACCCGGAGCGGGAGGGGAGACCCACGCCGCGACCCCGGCGGACCGTTTCGACCCATGAGTTCAGTTGAGAAGCAACTCGAGGACCTGAAAGCAGAGATCGACGGCGAACTTCCGAGCGACATCACCGTCTCCGACGTCAAGTACGAGGGCCCGGAGCTGGTGGTGTACACGCGCCATCCAAAGGAGTTCGCGAGAAACGGCGACCTCGTCAGGAAGCTCGCCAGTAAACTGAGAAAGCGCATCACCGTGCGTCCGGACCCGGACGTGCTCTCGGACCCCCGCGAGGCCCGGGAGAAGGTGATGTCGGTCATCCCGGAGGAGGCCGGCGTCACCGACCTCGACTTCCACGCCGACACCGGCGAGGTCGTCATCGAGGCCGAGAAGCCCGGCATGGTCATCGGCCGACACGGTTCGACGCTCCGGGAGATAACCAAGGAGGTCGGTTGGACCCCCGAGGTCGTCCGGACGCCGCCCATCGAGTCCTCGACGGTCTCGAACGTCCGGAACTTCCTCAAGCAGGAGCGCGAGGAGCGCCGCGACATCCTCGAGCGCGTCGGCCGGCAGATTCACCGCGAGGAGATGTCGAAAGACGAGTGGGTCCGCATCACCACGCTCGGCTGCTGTCGCGAGGTCGGCCGCGCGAGCTTCATCCTCAACACGCCCGAGACCCGCATCCTCATCGACTGCGGTGACAAGCCCGGCGCCGAGGGCGAAGTGCCGTACCTGCAGGTGCCCGAGGCGCTCGGCGCCGGCCCGCAGAACATCGACGCGGTCGTCCTGACCCACGCCCACCTCGACCACTCCGCGCTCATTCCCCTCCTGTTCAAGTACGGGTACGACGGGCCCATCTACTGCACCGAGCCGACGCGGGACCTGATGGGCCTCCTGACGCTCGACTACCTCGACGTGGCGAGCAAGGAGGGGCGCACGCCGCCGTACGAGTCCGAGATGGTGCGCGAGGCCATCAAACACTGCATCCCGCTGGAGTACGGCGACGTCACCGACATCGCGCCGGACGTGAAGCTCACCTTCCACAACGCGGGTCACATCCTCGGCTCCGCCGTCTCGCACTTCCACATCGGCGACGGCCTCTACAACGTCGCGTTCTCCGGCGACATCCACTACGAGGACACCCGCCTGTTCAACGGCGCCGTCAACGACTTCCCGCGCGTCGAGACGCTCGTGATGGAGTCGACCTACGGCGGACGCAACGACTACCAGACCGACCAGGAGGACTCCGAGAAGACGCTCGTCGACGTCATCAACCGCACCCACGACCAGGGTGGGAAGGTGCTCATCCCGGCGTTCGCCGTCGGGCGCTCCCAGGAGATCATGCTCGTCCTCGAGGAGGCGATGCGCAAGGGGAAGATTCCGAGCATGCCCGTCCACCTCGACGGGATGATTTGGGAGGCGACGGCCATCCACACGACCTACCCCGAGTATCTCCGTGACGACCTCCGCGACCGTATCTTCCACGAGGACGAGAACCCGTTCCTCGCCGAGGAGTTCAACCACATCGACGGGGGCGAGGACGAGCGCCAGGACGTCACCGACGGCGGCCCCGCAATCATCCTCTCGACCTCCGGGATGGTCACCGGCGGCCCCATCATGTCCTGGCTCCGCCACCTCGGCACCGACCCCGACTCGAACCTCGTCTTCGTCGGCTACCAGGCCCAGGGGACCCTCGGGCGACGCATCCAGAGCGGCTGGGACGAGATTCCCGTCTCCGACCGGAACAGCTCCGGGCGGACGAGCACGCTGTCGCTCAAAATGGGCGTCGAGACCGTCGACGGGTTCTCCGGCCACGCCGACCGACAGGGCCTCGAGAACTTCGTGAGTACGATGAACCCACGCCCGGAGAAGGTGCTCTGTGTCCACGGCGACGAACGCTCCGTACAGGACCTCTCCTCGGCGCTGTACCACGACTACAACATGCGGACGTTCGCCCCGAAGAACCTCGAAACGTTCCGATTCAAGTAGGTCGCCGGCGACCGGTTACGCCGAACGACCGTTCTCCCCGGTGTATTTTCCGTTCGGTCGGCTTTCGTTATAAGTCGCTTCGCCGTTGAAGCAGACGTACTTTATCAGTGTCGCCGCAAGTATCGGGCGTCCGGAAGGGGGCGAGTTCCGCGTCTTCAGACGGAGGGAGGGAACGACCCCACCGGCCGGACGCCGACCCCGCGGTCGGAAGGCGTGGCCCCACCCACCCACCCCACGCGTCCGTTCCGTCCGCGGGGTTCGGCCGTCACACGGTCCAACTCTCCCCTTCGGGAGAGTTTCCCCCTACCGACCCGGAGCGGTCGTGTCGTCGTCCACCATGTCCGAGGAAATCCCGAGTCTGGGTGTCTGCCCGCGCTGTGAGCGGACGCTGGGCGAGGAGTGGCTGCTCATCGAGTACGAGAGAGCCGACGGGAGTCGGGGGCAGTTCGCCGAGTGCCCGGAGTGCGACGCCGTCGTGGCGCCCGAGTCGGAGTAGGCGGTGGTCCCGGGAGTCGGGCCGAGGCTCGGGTGAGGCCCGGGCGAGGCTCAGATGAGGTTGTCGAGCTGGTCGTTCTGGAACAGCGAGTCGGCGCTCTCGCGTTCCTCCTCTATCGCGTCGGTCTCCTGCTGAGCCGCCTTCGCGCGTTCGAAGAACTGCTCGACGCGCTTCGAGCGTTCGACCCCGCCGAGCAGGACGAGCGCCGCGACCCGCTCGGAGCCGAGCGGGAAGTCGCCGCCGCGGACCTGCATGCAACCGAGCTCCTCTTCGAGCCAGCTTCGAGCGCGTTCGACACCCTTGCGCGAGAGGCGGTCGGGCTCGCCGGCGATGGCGAGCAGGGCCGCCTCCGCCTCCGTCGCGTCCGGAAGGCTCGTCCCGGTCAGGAGGGCGCGACGGGCCGTGCTCATGACGACGTTGATGTTCTCCTCGGCGTCCGGGGCGGCCTCGGCGGTGGCGTAGCCGAGTGCGGCGATGCCGCCGGTGCGGAGGGTGTTGATGACCTCGCTGGTGTCGACGACGCTCTCGCCGACCCCCTCGACGGCCTCGCCGGCGGCCAGCAACAGCCCGAAGCGCTGGGCGATGGCCTTGTTGATGGCGTCGAACCCCTCCTCGACGCTCTCGCCGGCCGAGTGCCAGGCGTCGTTGTCCACGAGGAGCGTCGCGTCGGCCTCGCGGGCCAGCGTCTTGAGCGAGCGGCCGGCGTTCACCTGGTACATCGACCCCTCGCCCTGCCCGGGGAGGACGCCGAGCGCGTAGACGGGGACCGAGTAGATACGCGAGAGCTCCTTCACGAGCACGGGCGCGCCGCCTGAGCCCGTACCGCCGCCGAGGCCGGCGGCGACCCAGATGGCCTCGGCCTCGCTCGTGATGCGCCCTTCGAGGGCCTCGACGACCTCGTGAGAGTCGGCCTGCATCACCTCGGCGCCGAGTTCGTTGTCGCCGCCGACGCCGTGGCCGTTCACGCGGTCCTGTCCGATCAACACCGTGTCGAGGGGGAGCGACCGGAGGTCGGTCTTCGCGCTGTTGACCGCGAGCGCACCCGTGACGGCCCCGAACTCCATCTCCGCGTCGAAGTTCGCGATCTCCGTCGCGAGTTTGCCACCTGCCTGTCCGACACCGATCAGGACGGTCTTCATACCCGTCACTCCGAGTCAGCTGCCTTGAATTTTCCGACGGCGAGAATTTATCCCGAAAGAGGCGACCACCCTCGCCGTGCCGACCGACACGTCCGACCTCGACCGCCGTCTGCGCGCCGTCGAACGTACGCTGACCGACGGGACCCTCGACGCCGGCGACGGCGACGCCGACACCCGCACCGACGGTGCTCGCGACCACGGCCTCGACGCCCTCCCGGAACGCGCGGCGCTCGCCGCCCGTCTCGGTGAGGTGGAGACGCAGTTGGAGACGGTCGAGTCCCGCCTCGACGAACTCGACGCGGCCACGCAGGCCGTCCGTGGCTACGTCGGCGGCGTCCGGGCGGTGAACCGCGACGTGGAGCGCCGGGCCGACGCCGCGCTCGCCGCCGTCGACCGCCTCGAACGCGCGATGGCCGACGGGTCGGGAATCGCCGGCGACGACGGCCTCTCCCGAGCGGTCGCCGCCGCCCGGGACGAGACTCCCGTCGGCGAGAGTGGGGGGAACGACGGAGGCGACGGCTCGGACGACGCCTGCGACCCCTCCAGTTCCGGCGGGGTTCGGTCCGGTGCCGACCTGACGGGTGACGACGCCGACGCCGCCGACGGGGCCGGTAGCACCGACAGCGCCGACAGCGAGAGCCCGGTCGATACCGTCGAGAGCGGCGACCGCGGCGGCCACGACGGCTCGGTGGCTGGTCGGCTCCGCGACGTGCTGTGATTCGCGTCGTCCTCGCCGTCGCGCTCGCCGTCGCCCTCCTCGCCGCCTCGGTGCCGGCCGTCGAGGACGCGCGGGAGTCCGCCTCCGTCTCGGCGCTCGACCGCGAGGTCCGTGCCGTCCACGGCGCGGCCGCCGGACTCGTCGACGCCGAAGACGCGACCGCCGACGGGGTGCCGGGCGCTCGCCGGACGTTGACCGTCGTCCTCCCACGCCGGGGGTGGCGCAGGGCCGGCGTCGACTACCTGAAAATCGGCTGTGACCCCCCCGACGCCGCCGGCGACGACGTCATCTCCTACCGCCTCACCGGTGGCGTCGCTCGTCGGTTCGGAGTGCCCGGCGTCGACCTCGACACGCCGGACCAGCCAGTGGTGTTCACCGAGCCGGGGGCCCACCGTCTCACGCTCGGGCTGGCGCGCGGGTCGTCCGGCGAGGAACCTCGGGTCGTCGTTCGCCGCGGGACGACGCCCTCGGGCTCCGGTCGGTCGCCCGCCCTCCTGTCGCCCCCTCCCCTGTTTCCTACCCTCCTGTCGCCCGTCGTCCCCGCGAGAGTTCAAGTGAGGTGAGGCGACCATCGAGCGTCGTGTTCCCCATCTCGAATTTCGACATCGGGTTCGACCTCGACTTCGACCTCGAACTCGGTTCGGTCGTCGGCTCCGACCCGAGCGGACTCCTGACCGACGGCGGCGACGACTCGAACGGCGACTGCCGCTGTCGGGCTTCCTTTCACGAGCCGCGGGGAACCGGGCTCGACCGACGGGTCGAACTCCACCTCGACGGCGACGACTGTCCGGGAGCGGGCGACCTCGCCGCGTCGCCACCCTGCCGAGAGCGGGCGATTCGAGCCCTCGCGAGCCGCGACGCCGACGTGGTCAGGAGCCGCCACCGGGGCCGCGAACGCCGGTACGTCGACGGCGCGGCCGGACTCCTCCTCGCCGCGGGACGCTTCGTCGAGCGCGCCGAGTGGCACGACGAGCGCCTCGCCGACCGTGCGGCACGCGACCCCCTCGCGGCGGCGCGGGAGGCGACCGGTCGGGCCGGCCCGGTGCGCGAAATCGCCGTCGAGACCGGACTCGCGGCGGGCGCCGACCGCGTCCGTGACCTCGGCAGGTGCGCGAGCGACGGGGGCGGCGACGGAGTCGGCCGGGGCGACGGTGTCGACGTGGACGACGCAGACGCGGACGACGTAAACGTGGTAGACGACGACGTCCGGGGTGACGAGGGCGACCGCTACGCCGGCGCGCTCCGGGCGTTCGTCGGCCCGACCGTGGCGCGCTCCCGGGTCGCCGGCCCGCCGCCGGGGGCCAGACTACTCGACCGGCGGACGCTCGACTCCGGCGCGGTGGTCCGGCGGTACGGGACCGCCGACGGGCGGGAGCGGTACTGTCTGGACCCCGTCGCCCACCGGCTGGACGACGAATCGACCGCCGTACTCGCCGCGGCCCGCGACCGTCTCGCCGCCGGCGCCGTCGACGGCGGGGAGCGGGCGCCACACCGGGCGGTGAAGGCCGTCGTCGACGCCGGGGAGGGAGGAAGGGAGCGAGGTGGAGGGAAGGGAGACACCGGAGGAGACGACGCACTCCCCGTCGAGCGCCTCGGGACCGTCCTCGCGCGCTACACCCGAGGCAACGGCGTGGTCGACGCGCTGTTCGGCGACCCTCGGGTCTCCGACGCCTTCGTCACCGCGCCGGCGGCGGCGAACCCGGTCCGCGTGACCGTCGACGGTGAGACGCTCCCGACGAACGCCCGGCTCACGCCGACCGGGGCGGCCACGCTCGCCTCCCGGTTTCGGCGGGCGAGCGGGCGCTCGTTCTCGCGGGCGGCGCCGACGCTCGACGCCGCGATTTCGGGGCCGGACGACGGCCGGATTCGCGTCGCCGGCGTCACCGACCCGGCGAGCGACGGCGTCGCGTTCGCCTTCCGGCGGCACGGCGGGGACGCGTTCACCCTGCCCGCGCTCGTCGCAAACGGGACGCTCCCGGCCGACGCCGCCGCGCTCCTGTCGCTCGCCGTCGAGCGCGCCGCGGCGACGCTCGTGGCGGGCACCCGCGGCGCCGGGAAGACGACGCTGCTCGGGACGCTCCTCTGGGAACTCCCCGAGTCGACGCGGACGGTGACGGTCGAGGACACGTCCGAACTCCCGGTCGAGGCGCTCCAGCGCGAGGGTCGGGACGTCCAACCGCTATACGCCGGCACCGACGCGGACGCGACGCTGACGCCGACCGACGCGCTCCGGACCGCCCTCCGACTCGGGGAGGGCGCCCTCGTCGTCGGCGAAGTTCGCGGCGAGGAGGCCGCGGCGCTGTACGAGGCGATGCGCGTCGGCGCGGGCGGCAGTGCGGTGCTCGGCACCATCCACGGCGACGGCGGCGAGGACGTGCGCGAGCGCGTCGTCGCCGACCTCGGCGTGACCCCGTCGGCGTTCGGCGCGACCGACCTCGTCGTCACCTGCGGCCGCGACGCCGACGGCCGCCACCGGGTGAACCGAATCGAGGAGGTTCGAACGACCGACTCCGGCGTCCGGTTCGCGACGCTGTTCGAAGTCGGCGGGGGTGACGGCGTCGACGAAGTTCGCGGCGAGGAGGAGTCCGCCGGACTCCGACCGACGGGGACGGTCGACCGCGGCAACAGCCGACTCGTCGCCTCCCTCGCCCGCCCCGACGAGTCCTACGCGGACGTGCTCGACGCCCTCGGCCGCCGCGAGTCCGCCGTCGCCGCCCTCGCGCGGACCGGGCGGACGCGACCGGCGACGGTCACCGCCGCGTACCGGAGCCGACGGGGCGGAGGTGAAGCCGCCGACGAAGCCGGCGGCGGCGACTCCGTCGCCGGGCGGGCCGACGACGGGGGCACGCCGTGAGTCGCACGTCGGGCGAGCGTCGACTCGACGTCGCGGTGAAATCCCTCGCGGGGGTCTACCCCTGGCCTGCGCCGGACGCCGGCGACGACCTCTCCCGGGCGCTCGCCTTTCTCGACTCGGCGCGGGCGCCGTCGGAGGTCGTCGCCGCGGGGTACGTCGCCGGTGCGGTCGCCGCGGCCCTCCTCCTCCCCCTCACGGTCGTCCTCCCCCCGCTCGTCGCGACCGCGGCCGCAGTCGCGGCCGGTTTCGGCACGATGTACGCCGCCCACCGCGGACCGGTGGTACTCGCCCGAATCAGGCGAACGCGGGCGCTCGGCGCGTCGAGCGACCTGGTCGGGCGGGCGGTGCTCCGGATGCGCCTCGACCCGGCACTCGAAGGGGCGGCCGCTTTCGCCGCCCGGGGTGGCGACGGGCCGCTGGTCCGGAGCCTCCGCCGACACGTCCGTCGGGCGGCCGGCACGCCACGGAGCGGCCTCGACGACTTCGCCGCCGAGTGGGGGTCGTCGTTCGCGGCGCTCGACCGGTCGGTGTCACTGCTAGTGGCGGGCGCCGCCGCGCCGGCGGAGGAGCGGGCGCGGACGCTCGACCGCGCCCTCGACACCGTCCTGGAGGGCACTCGCGAGGAACTCGCGGCGTTCGCCGGGCGGGTCAGGGGGCCGGCGACCGGCCTCTACGCCTTCGGCGTGCTCCTCCCGCTGGCGCTGGTCGGCGTCGTCCCCGCCGCCGGCGTGGCCGGCATCGGCGTGACGCCGCTCGCGTTCGTGCTCGTCTACGACCTGTTGCTCCCCGGGGGACTGCTCACCGCGAGTGTCTGGCTCGTCTCCCGCCGTCCGGTGGCGTTCCCGCCGCCGTCGGTGACTCGTGACCACCCGGGCGTTCCCGAGCGGCGCTGGTCCGAACCCGCGGCGGCACTGAGCGCGGGTGTGACCGGCTGGGTCGGCGCGGGCGTCGCGGCCGGGGACTGGGCCGCGCCGGTCGCCGCCGTCGGCGCCGGAGCGGGCGCGTGGCTGGTCGTCCGCTACCGACCGGTGGCGTCGGTCCGCGAGCGCGTCCGTGCCGTCGAGGCCGGCCTCCCGGACGCGCTCTACCTCGTCGGCCGGCGCGTCGCGGAGGGGGTCGCCGTCGAGGTCGCACTCGACCGCGCGGCCGACGAGGTCCCCGACGCGACCGGCGACGTGCTCGGGGACGCCGTCCGAGTCGGGCGCACCCTCCGAGTGGACGTCCACAGCGCCTTCCTCGGCGACTGCGGTGCGCTCGCCGACGTGCCGAGTCCACGCCTTCGGGGCGCCGCACGCCTGCTCGCGCTGGCGGCCGCCGAGGGGCGGCCCGCCGGGGAGACCGTCGTCGCGATGGCCGACCAGCTCGCCGACCTGCGACGGCTCGAACGCGAGGCGCGCCGCGAGTTAGCGTCCGTGACGGGGACGCTCTCGAACACGGCCGCCCTCTTCGGCCCGCTCGTCGGCGGCGCCACGGTCGCGCTGGCGGACGCGATGGCCGACCACGCCGGCGGCGAGGGGATGACGGGCGCACCCACCGCGCCGAACGGCGCCGCCGGCGCGACCGGAGGCGCCGCGCTCGCCACCGCCGACCTCGGACCGGCCGTCTTCGTCTACGTCCTCCTGCTCGCCGCAATTCTCACCGGTCTCGCGGTAGCGCTGGAGCGAGGACTGGACCCGGCGCTCGTCGGCTACCGCGTCGGGCTGGCGCTGCTGTCGGCGACGGCGACGTTCCTCGCCGCCGTCGCCGGCGCCGGCCTGCTGGCCTGAACGAGCGAGACCGGGCTTCGAGCGTGAACACACGAGCGTTCAAGTACGGGGACGGGACCACCCCCGTCGTGTTCGACGCACCCATCGACGCCTGGTACGTCTGGTTCGGAACCGCCGTCGCCGGCGCGACCCTGCTCGGCGTCGTCGGCTCGCTGCCGACGACAGCGCCGCCCGACGCGACGGTCGTGGCCGACACCGTGGACTCCGTCGCGGCCAGCGAGACGGCGGCGACGGGGGAGGTCCCACTCGACGCGACCGCGCTCAGAATCGGACCCCACCGGGTCGCCCTCCGCAACGACGCCGGAACGGCGCACGGGTCGTTCGCGTTCGGCCCCGTGACGCCCGTCGCCGACGGCTCGCGCCTCCAGCGGGTCGTGTACGGCACACCCCCGAACCGCGTCTTCGACTCGCCGACCGCCTTCCAGCAGGCGGTCGTCGAGGCGCGGACCCGCGAAGCGACCTGGGAGACCGCCGACCGAACGATGGTCGTCAGGTCGACCGAGTGGGGAGGTGTCGATGTCACGCTCGTCGACGCGTGAAGCCGGTCGAATCGGCACGCCGTCGCCGACACGACTATCGAGCCGACGGAGTGGCTATCCCGGCGACCGCGCACAGGCCGAACCGACAGTCGCGCTGGCGGCGGTCTTCGCCGTCGCCGTGGGGGTAAGCCTCTACGCCGGCGTCCTCGGCGACGTCGTCCCGGACCGCGAGCGAGACCTGTCGGAGCCGACGCTCCGACGGGTGTTCGACCGGGTGACTGCGGGCGGAGTCGCGTCGCCACCCCGACTCTCGGAGGCTCTCGCCGGCGACCCGGAGAGCGGTCGCGGCGGGTCGCAGGTCGGCCCGTCCGGGTACGGCGTGAACGCCACGCTCCGTGCGGGCGGCGAACGCTGGAGCGCCGGCCCGACGCCGCCGCCGGGCGCCGACCCCGACGTGACTTCGCGCTCGGTGAGTGTTCGGCTCGACCCTGGCACCGTCAGAGCGGGGAGACTCGTCGTCCGGGTGTGGTCGTGACCAGCGCCCTCATCGACGCGACGGTGTGTCTGTTGCTCGTCTCGGCCGGCGTCGGGACGCTCGTCTCGGTGAACGACCCGTCGGCGGTCGGCGGGCCGGCGTCCGGCGAGCGGGCGGCCGACCGTGCCGACGCGACCGCGGAGACGCTGGCGACGGCCACGGCGTCGGTGAACTACTCGCTCGCGACGGGGGTTCGCGAGGCCGGCGGGCCGACCGACCGTCTCCCCAGACTGGACGGCAACCGCTTCCGCCGGACCGACCACGGGTCGCTCGCCAGACTGCTCGCCGACGCTGCGGTGGCGAACACGACGGTCGACGGCCGGCGGACGAGTCTGGCATCGGTCGGGTTCGTCCGTGCCGTCCGGACGACGGTCGCGAACCGGACGGGCCCGCGCGTCCAGGTCGTCGCGCTCTGGCGGCCGTCTCCCGGGGGGGCCGTCGAAGGACGGGTCGTCGCCGGCGCCGAGCCGCCACGAACCGGAGCCGTCCACGCCGCGGCGCTGGCGGTTCCCGTCGGTGGAACGGGGAATTCCGGAGCGAGTAGGCGAACCGGAGAAGCGTCGTTCGGACGGCTGGCCGAGGGAGTCGCTCGGAAGACGATTCGAACGCTCGTCCCGGCCGGACGAACCGAGACTGCGCTCCGGGCCGACTACCCGGCGTCGGCGCTCGTCGAACACCGGTATCGTCGACTGGGTGCGGCGCTCGGCGTCGAGGTCCTCCCGGCCGTCGAACGGGGGAACACGACCGCCGCGAATCGTCAGCTCACCCGGGTACTCCAGCCTCGGGTCGAACGCGGCCTTCGGGACCGGTTCCCCTCCGCCGAGCGCGCGGGGGAGTCGACCGCCGCGAGCCGGGTGCGAATCGTCGTCAGGACGTGGTCGCCGTGAGGCTGGCCGAGGACCGTCGCGCCCGGGTCCCGTTCGCACTCGTCGGCGTCCTCCTGCTGGTCGGGAGCGCGACGTTCGCCGCGTCGCTCGCGCAGCCACCGGTCCGCGAGGACCGTTCGGTCGGGGTCGCGATGGACCGTGCCGAGGCGTCGGCGACGACCGAGTTGCGCTCGGCCGTCCGCGAGGCCGCGCGCGACGCCGCCCGTCGTCCGGTTACCGCGGCGGCAAACACGACGGCCGGGCGCGCCCTGAACGAGTCGACGCCGTTCCGAGACGCCCTCCGGCTCCGAATCTACCTCGCCGCCCGCGAGGCGTTCGCCTCCTCGTCCGTCGACCGACGGGGGGTCGTCGCGAGCGCGACCCTGTCCGGCGTCGAGGAGACCACGGCGTCGGTCCGGACGGCGAAACGCCGCGTCGGAGTCGAGTCCGTCGGCGGGGGGAGCGCGGTGCGCGTCGTCCTCCGGAACGTGACGATTCGGGCCGAGCGCCGGGACCGCGTCGTCGCGAGCGAACGGGAGACGCTGACCGCGACGGTGGCGACGCCCGTCCTCGCCGCACACGACCGGACCGTGGAGTACGAGCGACGGCTGAACGCCGCCCCGCTCGCGGGGCCCGGGCTCGGCAACCACCTCAGCGCTCGACTCTACCCCATCGCGTGGGCCCGGGGTGGCGCGCAGTTCGGCGGCGCGCCCATCGAGAACGTCGTCTCGAACCGACACGTCGAGTTCGCGACGAACGGCGGCCTCCTCGCGACCCAGCGCAACGTGTACGGTCGGACCGACCGCGGCGCCCGCTACGGCTATCGCGTCGCCGCCGGCACGGTCGCGCTCCACGACCTGTTCGCGGGGGAAGTGGTGACGGAGGGGAACCGGGCCGACGAGTTCGTTCCGCCGCCCGCCCTCGAGCCGCCCCGCCAGGGCACGCCGCCGACGCTGACGGCCGAGAGGAACGGAGGAACCGACTCCGGACCGAATCGGACGTTCACCGTGAGCGTCAACCGGACCGCGGACCTCGCGTACCTCTCGCTTCTCGACGGCGAGCCGACGCGTGGCGTCGCGCGGTCCGACGACCTCGACGCCGCGCTCGGCGGCGCGTACCGCGCCGAGGCCGTCCTTCTGACGCGTGTTCGCCAGACGCGGAACGAGGACCGACCCCCGGCGACCGCTCCCGGGGCGAACTGGTCGCTCGTCCGCGAGTCCGTGTCGACGCGGACCGTCGTCCGGGACACCGCGGTCGACGAACGGTGGCGTCCGACGACGGCGGGCGTGGAGGGGAGTAGGGGCGGAGGCTCGGACCAGACGTTCACACGGTTCGCCCGGTACGTCGTCGAGCGCCACACCGTGACCCGAACGTGGCGCCGGGGGAGCGAGACGGTCCGCCGCGAGTCGACCTGGGCGGACCGCCACCGAGTCGACGCCGCGCTCCGTGGCCGGTACCGGCCGACGGCGGGCGCACCGAACCGGTCGACCCGACCGCTGTTCCGCCGCGGCGGCGCCGTCGACGGCCCGAACCTCGCGGACGTGCGGGGAGCCGCCCGGAGCCGTCTCGTCGACGGCAACGGCGGCCGCGACGGCGTCGCCCGCCGAGCCGTCGAGGGTAGTCTCGACTCCGGGTCCCGACTCGGCGTCGGCCTCGGGGGCGGCGGGACCGAGACCGTCGTCCGCGGAGACCGCCCGAGGACGTTGCGGCCGTGGGTCGCCGCCGACCTCGCCGACCTCCGCGAGCGGGTCCGAGCCGTCGGCGTCGAGGTGTCGAGCGGCGCCGTCGCGGCCGGCGACGCGAACCCCCCGGCGGCGCTGGCGTCTCGCCTCCGGTCCCGGCGTGCGTCGCTCGTCGACGCCCCGGAGACGTACGACGGCGCCGCCGACCGCGCGAGAGTCGCGGCGCGAGCGGCGTACCTCGACCGGGTGCTCGCGGCGCTCGACCGGCAGGCGGCCGACCAGTCGACCGCGAACGGCCGGCTCGGGGACCTGCTGGCCGAGCGCGGACCGGGCCCCGGCGACGTGCGGCGTCTCGTCGCCGGGCGGTACGACGAGGGGTCGACCCCGGAGTCGGTCGTCGACGCCGACGCTCCCGGTGGGTCGGTGACGCTGGTTCCGGACGGGTCGCCCGGCTACCTGACCCTCTCGCCGACGACCGGTCGCCACGTCGCGGGCCTCCCGGAGGGCGCCAGCTACCGCCCGCTCGCCGCCAGGAACGTGAACCTCTTCACGGTTCCCTACGGCGACGCCGCCGACGCGGTGTTGGAGCCGCTCCTAGCCGAGGAGAAGCGCGTCTCGCTTCGCACCGGGGCGGCGACGCTCGTCGCCGCGAACCGGACACTGGAGCGAGAGGGCGGGTCGAACCTGACGCTCCAGAGACGGCGGACGCGGCTCCGGAAGGCCGTCTCCAGGGGGATACGACCGGTCGATACCGCCGCGAGGGCGACGCTGGCCCGGCGGACCGACCTCTCGAAGCGCGAGCGGGTGGCCGTCGTGACGGCGGCCGGGCGCGAGTGGAACGGCGTCGGGCGACGGGCGCTCGCGGCGACGAACGGGTCGTTCGCCCGGGCGGTGGCGGCGGAGGCGAGGACCCGAGCGGACCTGTCGGCGCGGGAGGCAAACACCCTCTCCGTCCGACTCCGGGTTCGCATCGGGAGCGTCACCGAGCGCTCGGCCGCGTCGGTGCCGCAGGCGCCGACGAATCGAACCGCGGTGGCGACGCAGGCGGTCTCGCACGCCCTCGTCGAGCACGCGGTCTCGGGGGCGGCCGGGAACCTCTCCGAGAGGGCGGTGGAACGGCTCGCCGGCGGCACCTACGGGTCGGTTCCGGCCGGACTCCCCGTCCTCCCGCCGGGCGTCGGACCGACGTACGGCGTGGTCAACGCGTGGACGGTCGACGTGCGCGGCGAGTACCGCCGCTTCGCCGTGCGAGCGCGAAGCGGACCACCGTCCGACGGTGCCGGCCTAACGTACGTCCGCGACGGGGCCTCGGTCCGTCTCGACGTGGACGGCGACGGCGACGGCGAGCGACTGGGGGCGAACGAACGAGTGTCGTTCCGGACCGGGACGGTCGTCGTCGTCGCCGTCCCGCCGTGGGGTACCGGCGTCGGCGACGTGGACGGCGTGATGAACGAGAGTTCGGAGGGGTGGCCTCGGCCCGGGTGCGAGTCCGAGCCGGCCCAAGCGTGTGAGACGGGCGGCGTGTGAACACCGGACGCCGTCGACCCGACCGCAGTGACAACCGTTTTGCCCGCGGCGGGCCGACTCCGGGGTATGTTGTACGACGCAGTCGACGAGCCGGCCTCGCTCGACGCCGCGGCGCTGCAGGCCGCCTACGAGCGCGAGCTGGCGGCCGTCGTCGAGGCCGAGGGGCTCGACGCCGTCGCCGACGAGACGGGAGTCGACCGGGACCGACTGGCGGCGCTCGACGGCGAGCGCGCCGACAGCGACACCGACGTCGGCCAGCTCACGCTCTCCGAGGCCGCCGCGGTGCTCGCGGTCTCGGACGACTACCCCGACGCCGAGGCCATCGTGATGGAGGTCCGCGACCACCTCCTGCTGTCGATGACGACCGGCGTCGTCGACGTCGACATCCTCGCCGCCAACCTCGACCACGACCTGACGGGCCAGGAGGTCCAGCAAGCCATCGAGGGGCGCAACCCGATGACGCTCGCCCAACTCGCCGCCATCCAGCGCTTCCTCGCCGAGCGCAACGACCGCTGACCCATGAGCGAGCCATCGACGACCGGCGCCGAGCGCGTCGTGATTCTGGGCTGTGGCTACGTCGGACTCGAACTCGGTCGCCAACTCCGGGCGGCCGGCCACGACGTCGTCGCCGTCCGGCGCTCCGACGACGGGTTGGACGCGGTCGAGTCCGCGGGGCTGGAGGCCGTTCGGGCCGACGTGACCGACCCCCACAGCCTCGCGGCCGTCCCCGACGCCGACTGGCTGGTGTTCGCCGCGAGCACCGGCGGGCGCGGCGCCGACGCGGCCCGCGAGACGTACGTGGAGGGGCTCCGGGCCAGCATCGACGCGTTTGCCGACCGCGACAGCGCACCCGACCGGCTGGTGTACACGTCGAGTACGGGCGTGTACGGCGACCACGGCGGCGACTGGGTCGACGAGTCGACGCCGCTGTCGCCGACGACCGAGAAGACCGAGGTGCTCGTCGAGGCCGAGTCGATAGCGACCGACTACGCCGAGGAGCGGGGAGTCGACGGTACTATCGCCCGTTTCGCGGGGCTGTACGGCCCTGACCGGTACCGGCTGGAGCGCTACTTGGAGGGGCCGGTGACGGCGGGCTACCTCAACATGGTCCACCGCGACGACGCCGCCGGCGCCGTCCGGTACCTACTCTCCGAGGACCTCGCGCGGGGGGAACCGGTGCTCGTCGTCGACGACGAACCCGTCTCGAAACACGAGTTCGCCGACTGGCTGGCGGACGCCTGTGGCGTCGACCGGCCGGAGAAGCGGACGAAGGAGGCGCGGTTGGCGGCCGGCGACCTCTCGGAGGCGGCGAGACGCCGGATTCTGACGAGTAAGCGGTGCTCGAACGCGCATCTACGGTCCTTGGGCTACGAGTTCACGTTTCCCACGTTTCGGGAAGGATACCGCGCCGCGGTCGACGGGTTTCCGTCGGGATAAGCCCGCCATTCTCCCTGTACGAGCGGGTTAACGGGCGGTTCAGTCGCCTGAAACCATGGGGAACCTTCTTGCCAGTCCCCACGTACTTGCAGGATATGCGTGGCTGGGCAGATAACCCCGCGGAGTCGTTCGCGGCGGCCGAACGGTTCGTCGTGACGAACCCCGGGGTGGTGGCCGCGGTGGCCGTCGCGGTGCTCGCGCTCGCTCTCGGGCTCTACGCGCTGCGTCGCTTCCGGCGGCCCATCGGCGCCCGCTTTCGAGGGGTCCTCGCGAACCGGGACCGCATCGTCGTGTTGATGCATCCGAACCCAGACCCCGACGCGATGGCCGCCGCCATCGGGGTCGCCTGCTTGGCCGAACAGGTCGACACCGACGCCGTCCTCCAGTTCTCCGGACAGATTCGTCACCAAGAGAACCGCGCCTTCCGGACCGTCCTCGACCTCGACCTCGAACGAATCGACCACGTCTCCGACCTCGCAGCGCCGGACGTGGTACTCGTCGACCACAACACCCCCCGCGGGTTCGGCGGCGCCGGCGGGGTCCTCCCCCTCGCCGTCGTCGACCACCACCCCGGCGAGGGCGCCGGCGAGGAGTTCACCGACGTCCGCACCGACTACGGCTCCTGTTCCTCCATCGTCGCCGAGTACATGCAGGACATCGGCGCGAAGCCCGTGCCGCCGGACCAGCACGCCTCCGAAATCGACGCCGAGTACACCGTCCCGTCGACGGTCGCGACCGGCCTCCTCTACGGCATCCTCGCCGACACGAAGCATCTGACGGCGGGCGCGGCGGCCGCCGACTTCCGGGCCGCCTCGTACCTCTCACCGGGCGTCGACGAGGACCTGCTCGACCGCATCGCCAACCCGCAGGTGAGCGCCGAGGTGCTCGAAGTGAAGGCCCGCGCCATCGCCGGGCGCAAAGTGGAGGGTTCCTTCGCCGTCAGCGACGTCGGTCAACTGTCGAACGTCGACGCCATCCCGCAGGCCGCGGACGAACTCATCCAACTCGAGGGCATCACCGCGGTCGTCGTCTGCGGCGAGCGCGAGGGGACGCTGTACCTCTCCGGGCGCTCCCGCGACGACCGCGTCCACATGGGCCGAGCGCTGGAGGCCGCGGTGTCGGACATCCCCCACGCCAGCGCCGGCGGCCACGCTCGGATGGGCGGCGGCCAGATTCAACAGGGGACCGCTCTCCCCGGCGGCGCCAACGGCGGGGGCGGAGGCGGGGGTGCCGGCAGCGTGGCCGAGCAGGAACCGGTCTCTCGCGCCGAAATCATCGAGCGCATCTTCCGGTCGATGGCCGGGGACGTCTGAGTTCCGTCCCGTCGACTGAGTTCCGTCCCGTCGACTATGTCCGGTCCCGCCGACCGGCACCGCGGACCCACGACCCTTTTCGCCCGTCCCGCCCAAACCCGAGCATGGCGACGACCAGCGGCACGTGGGGGTATCGCGACCGGTTCGGCGACGCCTTCGGCCGGACCTACTTCCGCCGCTTCGGGCCGGGCGTGGTCTCCAGCGTCGGCGTCGGCACGTACCTCGGTGACCCCACCGACGACGCCGACGACCGGTATCGCGAGGCGGTCCGGACCGCGCTCGACGCCGGCGTGAACGTCGTCGACACCGCCGTCAACTACCGCGCCGGGCGGTCCGAACGGGTCGTCGGCGAGGCGCTCGCCGAGTCGAGCGCCGACCGCGACGAGGTGCTCGTGGCGACGAAGGGCGGGTTCCTCCCCTTCGACGGCGAGCGGCCGGAGGAGCCCGCGGCGTACGTCCGTCGGGAGTTCGTTGAGCCGGGGCTGGTGGACCCCGACGACCTCGTCCGCGGGAGCCACTGCATCGCGCCCGACTTCCTGGACGCGATGGTCGACCGCTCGCTGTCGAACCTCGACCTCGACGCGGTCGACCTCTACTACGTCCACAACCCGGAGACACAGTTGACGGAGCACCCACGTGACGAGGTGTACGACCGACTGGAGGCCGCCTTCGAGACGCTGGAGCGGCGGGTCGCGGCCGGCGACGTCGGGGCGTACGGCGTGGCGACGTGGGAGGCGTTCCGGATGCCCGAGGGCCACGACAGCTACCTCTCGTTGCCGGCGGTGGTGGCGCGGGCAGAAGCCGCCGCGGAGACGGTCCACGGCGACGGTGCGAGCCACGGCTTCGAGGCCGTCCAGTTGCCGTTCAACGTCGGGATGGCGGACGCGTTCTCGCTGAAGAACCAGCGGAAGCCGGAGTCGGGCGACTCGGTGAGTACCCTCGAGTACGCCCACGACGCCGGCCTCGGGATGTTCACGAGCGCCTCCCTCTCGCAGGGCGAGTTGGCGCGCGAGGGCGTCATCCCGGACGACGTAGCGGCGCTACTGGAGGGCGACTCGGCCGCCCAGCGAGCCATCAACTTCGCGCGGTCGGCGCCCGGCGTGACCTGCTCGCTGGTCGGGATGGGGTCGCCCGAGCACGTCGCCGAGAACGTCGCCGCCGGGACGTTCGACCCGCTGGGCGCACAGGCGTTCGACTCGACGTTCGAGTGAGCCTCACCGGCCGGACGGCGGGGAGCAGACGGCCGACTTACGGATAGCTCCCGTAGCGGTCCTCGTACTCGAGGGCAAGCCGTTCGGCCGACAGCCCCGCGTGTGCGAGTTCGGGAGATTCGACCGCGAGTCCCCCGGCGAGCGTCCCCAGACGCATGCAGGTCTCCGTGTCTTCCCCCTGTGCGTGCCCGTAGAGGAACCCCGAGACGTAGGCGTCGCCGGCGCCGTTCGTGTCGACCATCTCGAAGGACTCGGCGGGCACCTCGATTCGCTCCCCGTCGGCCGTGAGCGCCGTCGACCCGTCCGCCCCCCGGGTGCAGACGACCAGTTCGGTGCCGGCGTCGACGCGCTCCCGCATGAACTCGGTCGGGTCGTCCATCCCCTCCTCGCTCAGAAAGAGGTAGTCGGCGGCGTCGACGAACGCGTCGTGGTGGGGGTCCACGCCGTCGTAGGCGTGCACGTCGCACCAGACCGGCGTGTCGTGGCGCTCGGCCGCGGCGAGGAGCGGACGGGTGTAGTCGACCGGGTTCACCACGAAGGCGTCGCAGGTCTTCACGAGGCGCTCCAGGCGCTCGTAGTCGATGTCGGGGGCCGGCGTCGACTCCACGACGAAGATGCTGATGCGCTCCCCCTCGGCGTTCATGAGGTTGACGTGGCGTTCGGTGCCGTTCGGGTCCACATCGTGGAGGAACGTCGCCGGCTCGTCGGCGAACGTCTCCCGAACGATTCGCCCGTAGCGGTCGTCGCCGAGCATCGCGTGGAACGTCACGTCCAGCCCCAATCGACCGAGGTTCATCGTCTTGCCCGCGCCGGTCGAGCCGACGGTCTCCCGGAAGTCGCGTGCGCGGTGCGTCTCCGTCTCCCGTGGGAACTCGTCGAGGTAGACCATCGCGTTGTACGAGCACCCGCCGGCGACGAAGGCGTCCATGCGTCGGGGTAGCCGAAGGTGCGGATTAGGCCTGCCGGTCGCCGACGACTCGCACGCGGAGACGTCGAACTGTTGAAATACGGTCTCGGAGATAGCACCGTATGACCGACACCAGCGGCCACTCGGCTCGCATCGACGACTCGGCCCGAATCGTCGACTCCGACGTCGGACGCTCCACGATTCGCGAGTTCGTCACCGTCCACGACTCGACGGTGGGCGACGACTGCGAAATCTACGAGCGAACCTCCCTCAAGAAGTGCCGAATCGGCGACGACGTGGTGGTCAACGCGGGCGGGTTCCTGGAGAACGTCGATGTCGAGGACGAGGTACAGGTCGGCCCGAACTGCAGCGTCGTCGGCGTCACGCACGAACTTAGCGAGTCGGGGATGAAACACCACGACGACGTGTTCGAGACGATTCTGTTGCGAGAAGGGTCGTTCGTCGGCGCCGGCTCGGTGCTAACGCCCGGCGTCGAAATCGGCGTGGACAGCGTCGTCGCGGCCGGGGCGGTGGTCACGGCGGACGTGGGCGACCGGAAGCTGGTCCTCGGCTCGGCGCCGAATCAGCGGGTCGTCGACCTCCAGGAGTGGGTGTGATATCCGACTCACGTCGACCCGGGAACGAATAGAACCCACCTCTTACCGCCTCGGTCGGGACAACTCGACTCTCGGACTCGGCGGGTGTTTCCAGCAGTCGGACCTAAGAGTCGGGCTGGTACGTTCGGCGATGTGTAGTTAAGAGGGGTTGAGTCGGTAGAAGTGCTGTGTCGGTAGTTCACGGAAGCCTCCGCGCTCGCGGCGAAGGCCGGCGTTCACGAGAGCTTCGCTCTCGTGAGCCCACGAGAAGTGCCGTCGGCACTTCTCGGGACGACGTAAGCACCGCAGGCGAGCGAACGCAGTGAGCGAGCCGAGGAGCGCAGCGAGCCGCCCGAGTCGCGAGCGCGGCCCCTTTCGAATTCCCTCTCAACACCGGCTGTTCGGCCGGTTGTTGCCCGTCTTTGCTCGGTGGGTCGCTCAACTAAACACGACCGTACGTTCGTGCCCATCTCTTATCAATGGCGAGTAGTAAGCGGTCCGCGCCGGGAAAAGACGCCCCGGCTCAGGGGGCGCCGCGTCGACCGGAATGCCTTGATGCAATCCAACTGACCCGGTTCGTATCGCCCGAGATGCTGAATTGCAGTTCCGTTTTTGGGGGTGTGACGGGAAGTACATGGCGGCAGAAGCAGCCGTGTTGCTGACTTGTAACTAACAGCGAAACGCTCGCGGTTTCTATCGAGTTCCCGGACTCGCGGTACGGCTCCGGGAGCCGACATAGTTCGACTTCGACCGAGAGAGACCCGGCCGGGAACGCCCGAGCGACCCCGACTACCCCTCGCCCACCATCCGGTCTTCCTCGTCCCACTCCCGCTCGCGGAGTTCGTACTTCTGGACCTTCCCGGTCGCCGTCGTCGGCAGCGACTTCACGAACTCGACCTCCCTGGGCACCTTGTACGAGGCGAGGTGCTCGCGGCTGAACTCGATGAGGTCCGCGGCGGTCACGCCCGGGTCGTCCACGTCCCCGTTCGCCGGGACGACGAACGCCTTCGGCGTCTCGCCCCACTCCTCGCTGGGCGCCGGGACGACGGCCACGTCGGCGACGGCACCGTGTTCGAACAGCGTGTCCTCGAGTTCGATGCTGGAGATGTTCTCCCCGCCGGAGATGATGATGTCCTTCTTGCGGTCCTGGATGGAGACGAGCCCCTCCTCGTTCACGACGGCGAGGTCGCCCATGTGGTAGTACCCCTCGACGCGGTCGTTGAACGCCTCCTCGGTGGCCTCGGGTTTCTCCCAGTAGCCGTCCATCACCTGGTTGCCGCGGACGACGATTTCGCCGACCGTGGCGTCGTCGTGGGGCACGTCGTTCCCGTCCTCGTCGACGACGCGGACCTCGGTGCCGAGGTAGCCAAAGCCCTGGCGCTTCTTCACGGCGAAGCGGTCGGGGTCGTCCTGGTCGAAGAAGCGACGGAAGTCGGAGGTGGTGATGAGTGGGCCGGTCTCGGTGGCGCCGTACACGTGTTTGAGATACCAGTCGAACTCGTCTTCCACCGTGCGGATGGTGGCCTCGGGCGGGGCCGCCCCGGCGGTGGCGACGCGCACGGGGTTCTCGCCGAGGGTCTCCGGGTCGTGCTCGTCGTAGTAGTCCATCAGGCGATTGAGGACGGTGGGCGCCGCACAGAGGTAGGAGACGCCCTCGTCGCGGACGGCCGAGAAGATCTCCTCGGCGTCGACGCCGCGGGTACAGACGTGTCGGGCGCCGTTGCCCGTGACGGCGTAGATGTGCCCCCAGCCGTTGACGTGGAACATCGGGAGCGTCCAGAGGTACACGTCGTCGTCGCGAATCTCCCCGTGGTGGGAGACGAGGTACGCGTGGATGGTCTCGGTCCGGTGGGTGCGACAGACCCCCTTCGGGTCGCCGGTGGTGCCCGAGGTGTAGTTGATGGTGATTATCTCCTCTTCGTGCATCTCGGGGCGCTCGTACTCGGCCGACTCGGCGACCACCTCGTCGAAGGACTCCCAGTCACCCTCGACCTCGTCGGCATCGTTCGTCACGAACGTGGTCGTCGGCACGTCGTCGCGAATTGACTCGATCTTGTCGGCGTAGGCGTAGTCGGCGTACACGACGTCGACGCCGGCGTCGTTCAGGATGTACTCGAAGTCCGACTCGATGAGCCGGTAGTTCAGCGGCGTGTGGATAGCGCCGACCTGCATCGACCCGTAGGCGGCTTCGAGGTGGTAGTGCGTGTTGGGGTCGAGCACCGCCACGCGGTCGCCCTTCTCGACGCCACGGGACTGGAGGAACGCGGACCAGCCGTCGGCGCGCTCGCCGAGTTCGTCGTAGGTGTAGCGCTCGCCCGTCGTCGCGAGCACCGCCTCGTGGGCGCCGTAGTTGCGCCGTGCCCTGTCCAGAAAGTCGGTGACCAGCAGTGGCTTCTCCATGCCGTCCGGTGATTCGTGAAGCGCATTGAAAAAGATGAAGGATGGTGTAACCCATGCGCCGACCCGGGCCGGAGCGCGCCGTGGTTCGGTACCGCTCCCGAGACGTTCGTACCCGTCCGTACGGGACCCTCCAGCAATCTTTTCTCCGTACTAATACCCACAAAAATCTCTTGTAGGCGACGGTCCGAATCGAGCGTATGGGACTCGCCGAGTTCACCGGGCTGACACCGACCGGCTACGACGAGGGCACACGAATCGAGCGCGTCTCCCGACACCACCGCTGGGACGTCGACCGCGAGGCTTGGAGCGACTGTACGAACTGCGGCTCCGAACTCCGACTCCGAGACCGTCACCTGCTCGTCAGGCTCGGTCCGGGGCGGGGCCACGAAGCCGGCCGCGTCCACGTCTGTGACGAGCGCTGTCTGGCCGAGTGGGTCGGTCAGGGGTGAGTACGGACGGTCGTTACGAGTCCACGAGTCGGCTCGCGTCGTGTGGAGGAGACGAACGCGGCGGGCCTACGACGACCCCCTCGTCGCCTCCAGCGACCAGAAGAACCCGAAGTAGGCGACGACGCCGAGCCCCATCGCGAGATACGTCGCCCACTGGGGCGCCGAGAGGAACCCGAACAGCGCCGAGACGACGGTCACCCAGACGAGGGCGAAGACGAGGTCGACGACCATCCCCGAGCGGTGGTCGCGGACGTGCTCGCCGACCGCTTCGAGGCGGCTCATCGGCTCCCCCGACCGGCGGGCTCCGGCACGGCTCACGCCTCCTCCTGTCGGTCGACGACGAGGACGGGGCGGTGTGTCGCGCGCAGAACACGTTCGGTGACGCTCCCGAGCAGGGCGCGTCTGACGCCCGCTCGACCGTGGCTTCCCATGACGACGAGGTCGACGTCCGCCTCCTCGGCGTAGTTGGCGACGACGACGTGGGGCTGTCCGACGCGCGTCTCCTCGACGGCGTCGACGCCGCGTTCGCGGGCCGCGGCGGCGACGGCGCCGGTCGCGGCCGACGCGCGTTCGCCGAGCTCCGTCATCTCGTCGAGCTTCCCCTGTCGGATGCGGTCGACCTGTTCGGTCCCGAGGCCGAGGTTGACGGCGTCGATGTCGACGACGTATAGGGCGTGAATCGTCCCCCCGTACTGTGCGGCGAGGTCGACCGCGTGGTCGACGGCCAACTCCGCCACGGGGCTCCCGTCCGTCGGGACGAGGATTCGGTCGTACATGCTCAGTCGTCTCCCTCGACCTGCCCGCCGTCGGTCGCGGCGACCTCCTCGGCGGACTGCATCTTCGACATCGGTTCGGGGCTGTGACACTGCCGGACCAGCCGCTTCGTCGCCATGTCCGGCTCTTCGGTCGCGAGCGAGACGGCGATGGTGACGACGAAGACGATCGGGACGGCGATGAGCGCCGACCCGATGGCCGGCACCCACTGGGCGAGCGCCGCCGAGTACGGCTCCCCGTTCCCGACGTAGGCGGGGAGCACCTCGTTCATCATCGGAACCAGCCAGATGACGAGGCCGGTGGTCATCCCCGCCAGCGCCCCCTGCCGATTGGTGTTCTCCCACCAGAGGCCGAGGAAGAACATCGGGAACAGCACCGCACCGGCGAGCGAGAACGCGTAGGAGACCAGCGCGGCGATGGGCGCCGCCGGGTCGAGCGCGGCGAGCGTGGTGACGACGCCGAGCGCGACGATGCTCGCGCGGCCGACGAGCACCTGCTGGCGCTGGGTCGCGTCCTCGTTGATGATGTTCGCGTAGATGTCGTGGGAGATGGCCGAGGAGCCGGCGATGAACAGCCCCGACACCGTCGCGATGGCGGCGGCGATGCCGCCGGCGGCGACGAGGCCGACGAACCACTGCGGGAGGTTCGCCAACTGGGCGGCGAGCACGACGATGACGTCGCCGGCGGCGCTCGTCATCCCGGGGTCGCCGTACGTCGGCCCGATGTTGTCCGTGTAGAGGTCGGTGCCGAACGCCGCGAACGCCGGCGCCGACAGGTAGAGCAGGCAGATGAAGCCGAGGCCCCACACCGTCGACCAGCGGGCGGTCCGCTCGTTCTCGACGGTGTAGAAGCGCACGAGCACGTGGGGGAGCCCACACGTGCCGACGACGAGCGAGAACGCGGTGGCGATCCAGAGATAGTAGCTCTGGTTGACGAACGGCTCGCTGAACTCGTTCCCGAGTGTGCTGATGAGCGCCCCGTACTCTATCTGGGGCAGTATCGTCGAGTATCCCTGCGTGTAGCCGACGGCGTAGAGGCCGGCGAGGAAGGCGACGATGAGGATGACGAACTGGACGGCCATGTTCTTCGTCGCGCCCATCATCCCCGAGAGGGTGAGGTAGCCGACCGTGATGGTCATCATCAGGACGACCATCGACTGGTAGCCCGTCAAGCCGAGGATGCCGAGGTTGCCGAAGATGTACAGGCCGACGAGCCCCATCCCGCGGGCCTGCCCGATGGCGTAGACGAATCCGATGAGGAACGTCGTCACCGCCGCGATGGCGCGGGCCGCGTCGGAGTTGAAGCGGTCGCCGACGAAGTCCGGCGCCGTGTACTTCCCGAACCGCCGCATCTGCGCGGCGAGGAAGATGAGGAGGATGAAGTAGCCGGTCGACCAGCCGACGACGAACGCCAGCCCGTAGAACCCCGAGAGGGCGATGAGCGCCGCCATCCCGAGGTACGACGCCGCGGACATCCAGTTGGCGCCGATGGCCATCCCGTTCTCGACGTTGCCGATGGACCGTCCGGCGACCCACATCCCGTCCGTGTCCGCGACGCGGAAGGCGTACCCGATGCTCAGGAACACCGCGAGCATCGCCGCGACCATCACGGCGGGAACGAGTTTGAACGAGACGTTCAGCCCCTCCGGGAGCAGGCCGCTCTGGAGGAGCAGGGCGAGCGACGCCGTCATCGGCGCTCACCCCCGTCGGCGGCGACGGCGTCACCGGCCTCGTCCTGTGCCGTGCCGGCGCTGTGGTCGATGCCGTACTTCGCGTCGAGCGCGTCGCGCTTGCGGGCGTACCACACCGACAGGAGCAGCGCGCCGCCCGGTGCCCCGATGGCGACGAGGAAGTAGTGCAGCGGGAACCCCAGGACGGGCATCGGCGCGGTCATGACGTCGGGTGCGACCGCCGTGAGCGTCACGGGGCCGAAGACGATGAGCGCCCACGCGACGAACCCGGTCCAGATGACCTTGAGATGGTCCCGCATGAACGGCGTACTCGGCCGGAGAAGATTCACCTCGCGTTCGAGGTAGTCCGTCTCCCGGTGGCCGTGTGTGGACTGTGTACCCGTACCACCGTCGGTCTCGATAGACGGGTCTCGTCTGTCGTTTTCTGCCATCGACCGGACTGACACAATCCTTCAGTATAGATGCTTTGAATCCCGAAGGCGTTGCGAAAAAGTCGAGTTCGGAGTCAATCAGTTTAGCCGACCAGTCTATATGATTACAATTCGGCGACTCAGTCCTCTCGCTCCACCTTCGTCTGGATGTCCTCGACGATCTCCGGGTTGCGGAGCGTCGTCGTGTCGCCCAGTTCCTCGTCGTTCGCTATCTGTTCGAGGAGGCGACGCATGATCTTCCCGGAGCGCGTCTTCGGGAGTTCGGGCGTGAACACGACCGCCTCGGGGCGGGCGATGGGGCCGATGCTGTCCTCGACGCCGCCGACGATGCGCTCGCGCATGTCGTCGTCGCCCTCGTACCCGTCTTCGAGGATGACGTAGGCGTAGACGGCTTCGCCCTTCATCTCGTGGTCGCCGCCGACGACGGCGGCCTCGGCGACGCCTTCGACGCCGACGATTGCGGACTCGATCTCCATCGTCCCCAGGCGGTGCCCGGAGACGTTGATGACGTCGTCGACGCGGCCCAGTACGGTGATGTACCCGTCCTCGTCTATCTTCGCGCCGTCCTCCGGGAAGTACACCCAGTCCTCGGGGTCGTCGCTGTCGGTGTCGGAGTACTCGGCCCAGTACTCGTTGACGAACCGCTCGTCGTTCTGATAGAGGGTGCGCAGCATCCCGGGCCACGGCTTGTTCACCGTGAGGTAGCCCGCGCGGCCGGGCTCCACCTCCTCGCCCTTGGTGTCGACGATTCGCACGTCGAGACCCGGAAGCGGCGGGCCGGCCGAACCGGGCTTCATCTTCTTGATGCCGGGCAGGGTCGTCACCATCATCCCGCCGGTCTCGGTCTGCCACCAGGTGTCGACGACGGGACACTCCTCGTTGCCGATGTGCTGGTAGTACCACTTCCACGCCCGCGGGTTGATGGGTTCGCCGACGGTGCCGAGCAGGCGGAGCGAGGAGAGGTCGTGCTCCTCGGGGAACTGCTTACCCCACTTCATGAACGCCCGAATCGCCGTCGGGGCGGTGTACAGCTGGTCGACCTCGTACTCCTCGACGATTTCCCAGAGGCGGTCGCGCTCGGGGTAGTCGGGCGTCCCCTCGTACATCACCGAGGTGGTACCGAGCGCGAGCGGCCCGTACACGATGTAGGAGTGGCCGGTGATCCAGCCGATGTCGGCCGAACACCAGTAGGTGTCGTCCGGTTTGATGTCGAGGACGGCCTGGGAGGTCCACGCCGCCCAGGCGAGGTAGCCGGCGGTGGTGTGTTTGACCCCCTTGGGTTTGCCCGTCGTCCCCGAGGTGTACATGAGAAAGAGCATGTCCTCGGCGTCGCGGTGGACCGGTTCGACCTCGGCGCCCTCGTGGTCGGCGACCAACTCGGCGTAGTCGTGCTGGCCGTCCCGGAGGTCGTGGCCGTGGCCGTCGTCGCCGAGGCGGTCGACGACCACCGTCGCCTCGACATCGTGGTCGACGCCGTCGAGCCCCTCGTTGGCCTTCTCCAGATGGTCGAGCGCGTCGCCGCGGCGGTAGTAGCCGTCACAGGTGACGAGGAACTCGGAGTCGGCGGCGTTCATGCGAGTCGCGAGGGCCTCCGCCGAGAAGCCGGCGAACACGACGCTGTGGGGCGCACCGATGCGAGCGCAGGCGAGCATGGCGACCGGGAGCTCCGGTACCATCGGCATGTACATCGTGACCACGTCGTCCTCCTCGACGCCGAGGTCCCGGAGGGCCGCCGCGAACTCGTTCACTTCGCGGTGGAGCTCCTCGTAGGTGAACGTCCGATTCTCCTCGTCGGTCGGCTCGCCGACCCACTCGATGGCGACCTCGTCGCCGCGTTCTTCGAGGTGGCGGTCGAGGCAGTTGTCCGAGACGTTGAGCTTTCCGTCGGTGAACCACTTGTAGAACGGCGGGTTCGAGTCGTCGAGGACCTCGTCGTACCCCTCGTACCAGTCGAGGAGGTCGGCAGCGCCCTCCCAGCACCCCGGCCAGTCCTCCTCGAACTCCTCGTAGATGCCCTCGTCGGTGACGTTCGCCTGCGAGACGAACTCCTCCGACGGCTCGAACTCCTCCTGTTCCTCCAAACGGGCTTCGAGTTGTCCCTCTTCCTCGGACATAGTTCGTTACGGTCTTCCCGGACTAGCGTGATAAGGGTTACCTCCACGGGCGGTATTTTCCGGGGGATAGCGTCGGGGTACGAAGAGTACCCCTCCCGAGGGAGGGTCCCCCATCCGCACCCCTTTTACCGGATTCCGAACTGTTCAAATTATAATTATTATAGAAGTATGTATCGAACGGCACGGGTGGCCCCTGCGTTCCGCTACCGGGGAGAGCTTCCGCCGACCGAAAGGATAGTGAGCGCGCCTTCACAGCCCGGTGCCCGCCGTCCACGCGAGGTCGTTAGTCTCAACGGCGGGCTCCGGCCCGTTCGCGCCGAATAGAGCATCGACGGGGAGGGGAAAAAGCGGGATGCCCTACCAGTATGTATCTCCCGGGCGGGCGGTGAGTCGGTCGGATTGGGCCGACTAGACGACCCCGACCGTCTCCCGGTAGCCGCCGTGTTTCGCTTCGAACACGCCCATGATTTCGCCCATCGTCGCGTACGCCTTCACCGCGTCGACGATGGCGGGCATCACGTTGTCGCCGCGCTCGACGACCTCCCGGAGTTCGTCGAGGGCGGCCTCGACGGCGTCGTCGTCGCGTTCCTCCTTCACCTCCGCCAGTCGGGCGAGTTGGCGGTCCTGGGTCTCCTCGTCGACGTGGAGCAGTTCGGGACGGGTGTCCTGGTCCATCGTGTACTTGTTGACGCCGACGACGACCTCCTCCTCGTCCTCGACGCGGGACTGGTACTCGTAGCTCGCCTCCTGAATCTCGCGGTGGAAGTACCCCTCCTCGATGCCGGCGAGCACGCCGTCGCGCACCGAACCGTCGCCGAGTTCCTTGATTTCCTCGATGTACGCCATCGCCTTCTCCTCGGTCTCCTCGGTCAGCGACTCGACCATGAACGAGCCGGCGAGCGGGTCGACGGAGTCGGCGGCGCCGGACTCCTCGGCGATTATCTGCTGGGTTCGCAGGGCGACGCGGACCGCGTCCTCGCTCGGCAGGGCGAGCGCCTCGTCGAAGGAGTTCGTATGGAGCGACTGCGTGCCGCCGAGTACCCCCGCGAGCGCCTGAATCGTGACGCGGACGACGTTGTTCATCGGCTGCTGGGCCGTCAACGACTGGCCGGCCGTCTGGGTGTGGAACTTCAACTGCAGGGAGCGCTCGTCCTCGGCGCCGTACCACTCGTTCATCACGCGGGCGTAGATGCGCCGGGCGGCGCGGAATTTCGCGACCTCCTCGAAGATGGAGTTGTGGGAGTTGAAGAAAAAGGAGAGTTGCGGGGCGAACTCGTCGACGTCGAGCCCGCGGTCCATCGCGTCCTCGACGTAGGCGAACCCGTCGGCGAGGGTGAAGGCGAGTTCCTGAATCGCCGTCGAACCGGCCTCGCGGATGTGGTAGCCGGAGACGGAGACGGGCTTGAGCTTCGGCGTCTCCGCGGCCGCGTACTCGATGGTGTCGGTGACGATGTCCAGCGACGGCTCGGGCGGGATGACCCACTCTTTCTGGGCGATGAACTCCTTCAGCATGTCGTTCTGGAGGGTGCCCCGAAGCTCCTCGCGCGGGACGCCCTGCTGGTCGGCGATGGCGACGTACATCCCGTAGACGACCGCCGCGGAGGGGTTGATGGTGAACGAGGTGGACACCTCACCCACGTCGATACCGTCGAAGAGAATCTCCATGTCGCGCAGGGTGTCGACGGCGACGCCCTCCTTGCCGACCTCGCCGTCGGCCATCGGGTCGTCGGAGTCGAGACCCATCAGCGACGGCATGTCGAACGCCGTCGACAACCCCGTCTGGCCCTCGTCGACGAGGAAGTGGAACCGCTCGTTCGTCTCCTCCGCCGTCCCGAAGCCGGCGAACTGCCGCATCGTCCACGTCCGCCCGCGGTACATCGTCGGGTACGGCCCGCGCGTGTAGGGGTACTCGCCGGGGTTGCCGAGGTCCTCACCGTAGTCGAGGTCGGCCACGTCGGTCGGGTCGTAGAGGCGGTCGACCTCGAGGTTCGAGACGGTGGCGAACCGGTCCTTGCGCTCGCCGAAGCGGTCGAGCACCGGGTCGAGGGTCTCCTCCTCCCACTCCTCGCGTGACTCCTGAATCTCCGCGAGGTCGTCCTCGTCGTACATGACTCGTGGTTGTGCCGGGCAATTGATTAAGGATTCGGGTCGTCGTGCACCGCGCCCTCGCCGTCGGGTCGACCCATAGATTTATCTACTCGTGTAAAGTATCCTTGACTGTAAAGCGATCTTTCCGACAAGGCCGCTTTCCATCCCCCATGACACCGACCGAAACCCCCGCTGCGAACCGGCTCTCCGAGGCGCGTACGTACCGACGACTGCTGCTCGGCGTCGTCATCGGCGGCGTCGCGCTCAACGTCGTGCTCAGGTACTTCGACTACTCGGTGCTCGCCGAACTGACCTACATCGGCGCGTTCGTCCTCGCGTTCGTCGTCTGGCTCGGGACGGACGTCCGACTGTTCGACGAGCGCGACGTGGCCATCGAACAGCGTGCGAGCCAACTCGCGCTCACCGCCTCCGCGCTCGTGCTCGTCCTCGGCGCGTCGGGCGCGCGACTGGTCACGGCGCTCGACCTCTACACCGTTCCGACCGTCGTCTGGGGCGCGCTGTACGGCTACGTCGCCGTGTTCCTGACCTTCGCCGGTGCGTATCTCTGGGTCCGCACTCGTCGATGAGAAACGACCTCCGGGCACACCGCGACCGGGAGGGACTGAGTCAGGCCGACCTCGCCGCCGCGGTCGGCGTCAGCCGACAGACCATCAACTCGATAGAACGCGAACGCTACGACCCGTCGCTCGAACTGGCGTTCAAGCTCGCGGCACGCTTCGAGTGCCGTATCGAGGACCTGTTCCACCCCGATTTCGGCGACGCCTGAATCACCCCGCCGACGCGGTCCTCCACCGACCCTCGTTCCCTTCTCGCTCTCCGGTCAGACGCCCTGCCCCATCAGGTGTGACCTGAGTAGGTCCGCCGTCTTCACCCCGGCCTCTCTGTTGACCAGGACGACCGTCTCGTCGCCGTCGAACGCCCCCTCGTCGGCGAGTTCCCACGCGCCGGCGAAGGCGATGCCGGCGTTGACACTCACCTCCAGCCCCTCGTGGTGGCCGGCGACGACCGCCGCTTCGAGCGCGTCCTCGTCGTCGACGGCGACCGCGCCACCCTCGGATTCGGCGAGGGCGTCGAGCGCCAGCGACCCGCCCGGCGGGTCCGGCACCTCCAGTTCGCCACAGATGGTGTCCGGCGGCCCCCACGGCTCCGGCACGTCGAGGCTGCGCTCCCACGCCGTCGCAATCGGCGCACAGCCGTCGGGTTGGGCCGCGTAGAGCCGGGGCAGTTCCCCCACTTCGACGAGTCCAACTTCGGCCAACTCCCGGAACCCCTTCCAGACGCCGTACAGCACCTCGCCGGTCCCGGTCGGGACGACCAGGGCGTCGGGGAGGTCCCAGTCGGTCCCGGCCGCGACCTCCCACGCGAGGCTCTTCTGCCCCTCGTGGCGGTACGGGGTCGTGAACGGCATGAGGTCGGTCCAGTCGTCCATCCAGCCGTCGGCGAGCGCCTCGACGGCGTCCGGGTAGCGCCCGCCGACCACCCGCATCTCGCCCCCGTGGACGTTGGTCATCGCCTTGTTGAGAAACGTCGACCGCGACGGGGTGAACGAGTGCGGGCGCATCCCCGCTCGCCCGGCGTAGGAGCCCATCGACTGCCCGCCGTCACCGGGTTCGGCGACGGCCACGTCGGTGGCGTCGGCCGCGTTCGCGGCCGTGACGGCGACGGAGAACCCCCGGTCGAGGACGGTCCCGGTCGGGTTGCGCCCCTCGTCTTTCACGAGCACCCCCGCGACGCCGAGTTCGTCGGTGAGCCGCGGCGCCAACACCAGCGGCGTCGCCCCCTCGGCGACCGAGACGGCCGTCTCCGCCGGGAACGGGAGGAGGGCGTCGACCGCCCAGACGCCGTCGCGCGGTCGCGGAGCGAACGCCGCGCGGTCGAGGTCGGCGGCGAGGGCGTCGTAGTCGTAGTCGGCGTCGAGCGGGGCGTCGCAGTCGGGACAGCGTCCCGAGACGACGACGGACCCCGACGACTCGCCGTCGCTGGCGCCGACTTCGGCTTCGTCACCCTGGTCTCCCACAACTCGCTCGCCACAGCCGGTACACCGGAGTCCGGTGAACGCCGCGGTCGTGTCCATGTCCGACCCTTCGACGCGACGGACAAATCGCTTCCCGTCCGCGGCGACGCCGCTGTCGCCGGGGCCGCGGAAGCGGCGAGGGCGATGGAGCCGAGGGAATCAGCGGGGGTGATAGAACCGACGGAGCCGGTGAGGGCGACAGAACCGACGGAATCGGTGGGATTACCGAGACGGGCGGCAGAAACGGCACCGACGAGACCGTCAGCGACGACGTCGGAACGGACCCCGACCACCGACACCTCACCTTTCGCACACAACCGCTATCGCCGTCCGTGGCCTTCGGATACCCGTACTCGGGCTGTCGACGGCCCGGTCACGACCATGTCATCCGCACCCCTCGCGGCCTCGGTGTACGAACGTCGGCACCGGGTCGCAGTCGAACGCCGGGCCGTACTCGCGGCGGCCGCCGCGCTCCTGCTTCTCGGGGTCGCCAGCCGCGTCGGCACCGGGCCGGCCGAGAGGTCCGAGCCGCCCGTCGAGGTCGTCGCGGCGTCGTTCTACGTCGGACGCGGTCTCGCAGGGGTCCGCGGCAGCCTCCGAAACGTCTCCGGGGAGTCGCTCCCGACGGTGACGGCGACGGTCCGGTTCCTCGACGTGGCGGGCGAGCGCCTCGCCGAAGGGACAGATCGCGTCGAGAGGCTCGCCCCCGGGGTTCTCTGGCAGTTCGAGGTACCATGTCTGGACACCCGCGACGGCACGGTGGACGCGGGAGCGATTGCGGATTACGACCTCGTGGTGCGGGTCGGCGGGTGAACGCCGTCGGGGTCGGAACTGCCGCCGAACCGACGCTTATGTGACGCCCGGCCGAAGCTCGTGGCATGGACGAAGACGCCTCCGTCGTCGTCGCCGGCGCGGGTCTCGCCGGCCTGGTCGCCGCCCGCCGACTCGCCGAGGACGGTGCCGACGTGACGCTGTACGAACGCCGCGACGAGGTGGGTGGCCGGGTCCGCACCCGCCACGAGAACGGGTTCACCCTCGACCGCGGGTTCCAGGTTCTCTTCACCGCCTACCCGATGGTCCGCCGGTATCTGGACCTCGACGCCCTCAACCTCCGGTACTTCACCCCCGGTGCGGTCGTCGCCCGGCCGGACAGTCGCTCGACGCTCGCCGACCCCCGGCGCGACCCGGGCGCTATCGTCGACTCGGTCACGACACGGGAGGTGACGACCGTCGACAAACTGCGGACCCTCGCGCTCGTCCAGCACCTGCTGAGTCGCCGCGAGGCGGAACTGTTCGCCGGTCCGGACATGACCATCCGCGAGTACCTCCGCGAGTGGGGCTTCTCGGAGAAGTTCGTCGAGCACTTCGTCGCCCCGTTCTACGGCGGCGTCACCCTCGACCGGTCGCTGTCCACCTCGAAGCACGTCTTCGAGTACACCTTCCGCGCGCTGGCGAAGGGCGATATCGCGGTGCCCGCCGCGGGGATGGGCGCGATTCCGAAGCAGTTGGCAGAGCGCGCCCGACGAGCCGGTGTCGAGTTCGCGTTCGACGAGCGGGTGACCGAGGTCGACGCGAACGGTGACGGGTCGGGCGTCACGCTCCGGGTGTCCGGAGAGACCGTCGAGGCCGACGCCGTCGTCGTCGCGACCGACCCGAAGGCCGCCCGAGAGCTCACCGGCGTCGAGTCTATCCCGACCGAGGGACGAGGCTGTGTGACCCAGTACTACCGGCTCCCACGCGGAACGGGCCTCGACGTGGGGACGAAGCTGGTGCTCAACGCGGGCGGGTCGGCGCCGAACACGGTCGTCCCGCTCTCGAACGTCGCTCCGGAGTACGCCCCCGCGAGCGCGGAGCTACTGAACGCGACGTTCCTCGGCGAGGGGGCGCTCGAAGCCGACGACGAGGACCTCGTGGCGGAGACCCGCGCCGCGCTCTCCTCGTGGTTCCCGGCGAGGGGGTTCGAGACGATGGACCTCGTCGCCACCGAGCGCGTCCCCTTCGCGCAGTTCGACCAGCCGCCGGGCGTCCACGAGACGCTGCCGGACGTTCGCGCCCCCGGCGCCGGCGTGTATCTCGCCGGCGACTACACCGAGTGGTCCTCGATTCAGGGAGCGATGGAGAGCGGCCACGAGGCGGCGCGGGCGGTGCTCGACGACCGCCGCTGAGCCCTCTCGAGACTCGTCTCGGTGTCGACCGGCAGGAACCACTCCGCTCCCGGAGGCGGACCGTGAGGTCCTCCGACCCGACGCGCCGCAGGAGGTGTGACCGACCCTGCAACGCGTGGTACATTCCATTACTATCTAGGTGGAAAATATTAAATATGGGTACTCATGAGATACAGATGGGCCGAGCAGAGGTGGTTGGTCCCCGCTGACGCCGCGCCCATCCACTGGTGCCACACCCCCCGCGGTTTTCGTCGGCTGTCGACTCGTTCCGGTGAGCGGAGACGATTCTTACGGCGTAGGCCCGAGGACGCGACTCGTGCCCGATAGCTGGCTCCGCCGACACGACACCGAGACGGGACGGCGGCGGCCTTTCGGGGTGGACGGTCGACTGCCACCGGCTACGGCGTCAGCACCGCCCGCCCCTCTATCTCCCCGTGCTCCAACTGCTCCGCGACATCGTTGATTTCGTCGAGGCCGTAACGCGTCGTCCGCAGTTCCACGTCGCCGCGGTCGACCAGCGCCATCAGCTCCTGCAGTTCGGCGTACTTCCCGACGAGCGTCCCTTTGAAGCTGAACTCCCCGTTGACGAGCGCCTGCGAGGGTTCGTGGACGTGCCCGCCGTAGCCGATGACGTGGAAGTCCCCGGTGCCGGCGACGATGTCGGGTGCCATCGAAGTCGTCGAGTCGCTGCCGACGAAGTCGAGGACCTGGTGGGCGCCCGTCCCGTCGGTGAGGTCGTCGATGCGGGCGGCCACGTCCTCGTTCGTCGGGTCGACGGTGTGACCCGCGCCGAGGTCGCCCGCCAGGTCGCGGGCCGCTTCCTTGGGGTCGAGGGCGACGATGTCGGTCGCGCTCATCGCGTCGAGACACTGGAGCCCGATGTGGCCGAGGCCGCCGACGCCGACGACGACGGCGGTGTCGCCGGGGTTCAACTGCCGGACGGCTTTCTTCACCGCGTGGTAGGCCGTGATGCCGGCGTCGGCGTGCGGCGCGATATCCGTCGGGTCGACGCCCTCTGGAAGCGGGATGACCGACCGTTCGGCGGTAGCGAGGTACTCGGCGAAGCCGCCGTCGCGGGAGAGGCCGGGGAACTCGGCGTTTTCACAGTGCATGTCCTCACCCATCCGACACGGGCGACACACGCCGCAGGTGACGTGCGGGTGGCAGATGACGGGGTCGCCCTCCGAGACGAGCGTCACGTCCTCGCCGACCTCGCGGACGATGCCGGCGTTCTCGTGGCCGAGCGTCATCGGGAGGTTCTGCTCGACGTAGTCGGTCCACATCCCCTCGACGATGTGGTTGTCGGTCTGACACCAGCCGGCGCCCTCGACCTCGACGAGGACGCCGTCCGGACGGTCGAGTTCGGGGCGGTCCACGTCGTCGAGGCTGAGCGCCTCGCTCATGTCGTCGGTGTACGCGTGGAGTCTGGCGGCTCGCATGGTACGAATAACCATGGTAGACCCGCAAGTAAACGTTGTTGCCGCGGCGTCGTCGGCCGATTTCCCGCCGAGCCGACCGTCGGTTCACGGCCCCCGCGTCCGCGCCTCCGCCAGCGGAATCTCCCGGATTCGGACCTCGTACTCCGGGTCGTCCGCGAGGCGCACCAACTTTCCTCGTCTATCCTCGGCGGTCGCTCGCGAGGCGTACACGTCGCGTTCGGCCGGGAGTTCCCAGCCGCTGTCGGGGCTCTCGCGCGCCTCGACTCGGTACACCGTCCCGGGGTGGAAGTAGAGCGTGAATCCGAAGTACGCCTCCGGGGTGACGCGGGCCTTGTAGCAGACGCGCTCGTGGTCGACGTCCGGGAGCCTGAGCTCGCCGGTCAGCTGTTCGTCGGAGGAGGCGGTCCGGAGGTACGGGGCGCCGCAGTGAGGACAGCCGTAGTCGGTCATGGTGGTCGGTGCTGTGTGTAGGCGTCGGCAGGTAAGGAGTCCGGCGGCCGGCGTCGCGAGCGGAGAGCGTCGAGAGCGGAGCGCGTCGGAGACAAGGAGCACCGACGGCGCGCTCGGACGACTTTACAGCATCCGCCGGAGTCGCCCGAGCGGGGGAAACGGCAGCGTCTCCTGGCTGTCCGGGTCGTAAACGACGGGGCGGAACTCGTTCACTGAGGAGACGAGCGGCGACTGGAAGTCCGTCCCCCACATCCCGTTGACCGTCGCGCCCGCGGCGAGGCGGTTGAACGCCGGGAGCATCAGCACGTCGCCGCCGCGGTAGACGCCCGAGCCGTAGAGGTAACAAGGTCGCTTGCGACCCTCGATGTCGATGGCCGGATGGTCGTGGCCGACGACGTAGAGAAGCGCCGTCTCGGCGGGTTCCTCGTGACCGTGGGCGACGAGAACGTCCTCCCCCTCGTAGGCGTCCTCGAGGCGGTAGCAGTCGTGGACGGCCCCGTCGTACACCTCGTCGAGGAGGGTGTCGTGGTTGCCGGCGACCAGCACCGGGGTGGCGTCGGCCGCCGCACAGCAGTCGAGCAGCTCCCGGAGGCCCGACTCGGCGTCGGGAGTGACGTCCCCGAACTGGTGGAGTACGTCGCCCGCGAAGACGACCTCGCGGGGCTCGAAGTGCGCGAGCAGGGCTTCGAGGCGCTCGCGGAGGTCGGCGCGCTCGCCGAGCGGGAACTCGACGCCGGAGGCCTCGTCGCGGCCGACGTGCGTGTCGGCGACGACCAGCGTCGCCGCGTCGGGGAAGTAGACGGCACGGTCCCGGAACGCGAGGTCGTTCACGTCCGAGACGACGTCGGCGAGTGATAAATCGTTAGCGTCGCGGGTCGGCCGCCCACGGTCGCTCGCGGCCTCCGATGAGTCGGCCGGTGACGGCGCTCGCCGAAGTCGTCACGTCCGTCACTCGGCGAAACAGGGGGTCGCCTCGGGGGCGTCGCCGGCCACGTCCTCGCGGACGAAGAACGCGAGCGGCCGGCCGTGCTGGTACCCCTGATACTCCCGGCAGACGTAGTCCTCGGCGAGGTACGGCCGGAGGTCGGTCGCGTTGTTCCCGAACCCGTTGCTGTCGAGCGCGACGACCACGGGCGGGCGGCGCTCGGCGAACGTCTCCGCCGAGTTCGTGCTGTTCACGTCGGCGTCGTAGCGACTGAAGTACCAGGGGAGCGGGAGCCGACTGAACCAGCCCGGCGTCGGCTGTTCACCCCGACTCCAGTTCTCGTCGGGCGAGTAGAGGTAGTAGCGGTCGTTCCCGTCGTTGTACCCGCCGTAGAACATCACGTCCGTCCCCTCGTTGTCGGCGGCGATGCGCTCGATTTCCCGGAGTTGGCCCTGCATCTCGCCCGCGGGCTGGGCGTACTGGACCATCCGGCTGTCCGGCCCCTGCGGGTTCACGTACACGTTGTCGACGGCGACGAACCCGGTGAACCCCGCGGAGACGAGCAACAGGGCGGCGGCCGCGCCGACCGCGACGCCGTCGTCTCGAGCGAGTGCGAGCCGCCCGCTCCGATACACCGCGGCGAAGCCGACGGCCGCCGGGACCGCGAGCGGCGTGTTGACGTGTGCGAGGTTCCAGGCGGCGTTGATGTCGACGGCGAGGGGGTAGCCGAAGAAGCTCGCCACCCCCCAGAAGAAACAGAGCGCGACGAGGTTCCGCGGCCCCTCGGGGTCGTAGCGGTCGACCAGGAACCCGACGACCGCGGCGGCCGCGAGCGGGGCCGCGAGGAAGGCCATCGTCTTCGCGAACCAGCCGAAGAACTCCAGATAGGAGTGGTCGCGGAGGTGGCCGCTGAGCCAGTTACGCTGGAGTTCGTTCCAGACGCGGGTTATCGTCGAGTCGGCGACGCCCCCGACCGCGAGCGGGTCGGCGAGGACGCCGTACAGCTCCGGTTTCGGCGCGTAGAAGAGGAAGACGACGAGCAGGAAGAGCGCGAGTGCGGCGACGACGTGGCCCATCCAGCCCGCCAGCCCGCGGCCGACGGCGGCGAGTCGGTCGGCGACGGCGTCGAGCGGGTCCCGGCCGTCGCGGTGACTCGCCAGCAGGGTCTCGCGGTCGAGAATCAGGACCAGCGCGCCGAGCCAGCAGACGGGGTAGAGAAAGGCGTTCTCCTTCATCGCGAAGCCGAGCCCCATCACGAAAGCGGCGGGGTAGAGGTAGCGCGGCCGGCGGGTGTCGAGCGCCCGGACGAACAGCCCCAGCGCGACGAACATCACGGTCGCGAGCGGCACGTCGTTGCGCATGAACCGCGAGTAGTAGAGGAGAGCCGGGTCGGCCGCGAGAACCAGCGCGAGCGTGACGGTCTCGGTCCGGGAGAGGCGCTCGCGAAACAGCCACGCCGAGAGGGGCAGCAGCGCCCCGAAGAGCGCGACGACGAGCCGGGCCGTGAAGTCGCTGGCGCCGAACAGCGAGAAGACGACGCCGTTGACGTGGGGGAGGAAGGGGCCGTGAATTATCGCGCGGTACTGCCACTCGCCGAACTCCATGTAGTGGAGAATCCAGTCGCCGACGCGTCCCTCGTCTTGGTGGAAGACGCGCCAACCGAGGGCGTACAGCCGCGCGAGGAGGGCGACGACCGACACCGCGACGAGGAGGGGGAGGACGCCGCCCTCCTCGCGCTCGCGGAGCCGACGCACCGAGAGGCTACTCATACCCGGGAGTGTTCTGCCGGTAATAAACGCTTTCCCATACGTCAAAGAGCCGCTTCACCGTCCGCCGGCGTCGCTCCCCAGTTCGGAGTCGCGGCGGCGGCCGGGTCGGAGTCGGTCGTCCGAGACGCGGCGAACCGAGGGTCGGCCCCTCGGCGACCGCGCCGCCTATGAAGGCCCATCGGGCGTTCGACCTGTCAGAGGCGGTGGGGGTCGTCGGACCGCGGTGGGCATGGCACGCGGTCTGACGGTCGGGTTTCAGTTCCCAATCCTCCCGATGAGCAATCCCACGTTTCGCTCCCATGTGTGTAGGTGCCACGGCTCGCCAACGAAGGTCGTTAAGTCAGCGTGAAGGCGAACGGATAGGTTCAACGACTGTTAATTACGCTCGGGTTTCGCCGACCATCCGTGACTGATGTCCGCCTTCCACCGTCGAATCGACAGCCTCGTCCCGTCGCGGCCGCAGTTACGACGGTCGGTCCGGCCGCAGCTCGAGTCCGTGACCCCGGCGGCAGCAGTCGGCAGTTCCTGCCGATCGTCGCAAGTTATAAATCCGCACACCGACGTGATGCGAACGTGAATCGACCCGTCGTCGTGGCCGGGGGCCGCTCCCGCACAGCGACGGCGACGCTCTTCTCCCTCGAGTTCGGTAAACCGAAAACACGCGACTGAATCGCTCGCGGCGGGCGTAGCGCCCCCGTCCCGGGTGAGCACCCGACCACACAGTAGCGTCCGGTAAACCCGACTCCGAATCTCGGAACCCACACCACACCATCGAACCCCTATGACAGGCACACACTCCCACTTCGCCGGGGTCTACCCGGCCATGACGACGCCGTTCGACGAGGACGGCGGAATCGACCACGACCAACTCGCCAGCGACGCCCGCCGTCTGGAGGACGCCGGCGTCGACGGCGTCGTCCCCGTCGGCTCGACCGGCGAGAGCGCGACGCTGACTCACGACGAACACGTCGCCGTCGTCGAGACGGTCGCCGACGCCGTCTCCGTCCCGGTCGTCGCCGGCGCCGGCTCGAACTCGACGCGCGAAGCGATCGAACTCGGCCGGCGGTCGGTCGACGCCGGCGCCGACGCGCTCCTGCTCATCTCGCCGTACTACAACAAGCCCGAACCAGCCGGGATGGAGGAGCACTTCCGGACCGTCGCCGACGAGGTCGACGTCCCGCAGATCGTCTACAACGTCCCCTCGCGGACGGGTCGAAACGTCGCCGTCGACACCGTCGTCTCGCTCGCGAGCCACGAGAACGTCGCGGGCTACAAGGCGGCGAGCGGCGACCTCGGGCGAATCTCGGAGGTGTGTGAGCGCACCCGTGACGAGGCGTTCGACGTGCTCTCCGGCGACGACGGGCTCACCCTTCCGACCTGCTCGGTCGGCGGCACCGGCACCATCAGCGTCGTCGCCAACGTCGAACCCGAGCGAAGCTGCGCGCTGGTCAACGCCGCGCTGGCGGACGACTATGAGCGCGCCCGCGAGATTCACCACGACCTCGGCCCGCTCGTCCGGGAGCTGTTCGTCGAGACCAACCCCATCCCGGTGAAGGAGGCGATGGCCATCCGCGGCTACGGTCCGGCGGACCTCCGCCCGCCGCTGTCGCGACTCTCCGAAGAGCACGTCGACGACCTCGCCGCCCTGCTCGACGACCTCGAGACCGAGCCGGTCGAGGACGAGTACGCGGAGGCGACGCCGTGAGCGGGTCGGTACGCGACGCCGCGAGCGGCCCCGTGCGACTCGCCGTCACGGGCGCCGGCGGACACATGGGCCGGGAGGTGCTCGAAGCCGCCACCACTCGCGACGACGTCGAGGTCGTCCTCGCCGTCAACCGGCCGCCGGTCGAGTCGGTAGCGGGGTACGAAGTCGAGGACGAGGCCGACCTCCCCGGTCTCCTCGCCGAGCGCGAACCGGACGCGCTCGTCGATTTCACGCTCCCCGAGGCGTCCGTCGACTACGTCTCGACCTGCGCCGAGGCGGGCGTCCCGGTCGTCGTCGGAACGACCGGCTTCGACGACGAGGCTGAGGCGGCGCTCGACGCCGCCGCCGAGGCGGTTCCCCTGCTCCACGCCGCGAACTTCTCGCGGGGGGTCGCCGCGCTCCGGCGGGCCGTCCGCGAGGCGGTCGCCGCGCTCCCCGGCTACGACGTGGAGCTGACCGAGACCCACCACAACCGCAAGCGCGACGCGCCGTCGGGGACGGCGAACGCCGTCCTCGACGACGTAGAGGACGTTCGGTCGGACCTCACCGCGCGCCAGCACGGCCGGGAGGGCGAGCAGCCCCGCTCGGGGGACGAAATCGGCGTCCACGCCCGCCGTGCCGGCGACGTGACCGGCGAACACGAACTGCTGCTCGCCGGCAACCACGAGACCCTGTCGCTGACACACCGTGCGGGGTCGCGGGGCGTGTTCGCCGAGGGGGCGCTCGACGCCGCCGTGTGGCTCGCCGGACGCGAGCCGGGCCGGTACGAGTTCTCGGCAGTAATCGACGGTGCCGACGGTTCGAACACCCGGGGCGACGCAGGTGACCGACAATGAGCCTCCAGACCGACGTGGACGACCTGTGGGAGCGCTACCGGAACGACGAGGTGTCGGCCGAGACGGTCGGCTCCGGCGGATTGGGGACGCTCGACGAGTTCCTCACCGCACTCGAGACCGGCGACGCCCGTGCGGCCGAACCGCTCGGCGGCTCGGGCCCGGACGCGTGGACGGTCAACGAGTGGGTGAAGCGCGGCGTCCTCCTGAACTTCGGCCTGCGCGAGACACAGGGGCGGAGCTACGGCGACGTGACCTACTACGACGTCCTGCCCCTCAGGGACACCGAGGACCTCGGCGCCCGCGGGACGCGCAACACGCCCGACGGCACCGTCATCCGCCGCGGCGGCTACCTCGGCGACGACTGCATCATGATGAGCCCCTCGTTCGTCAACGTCGGCGCGCGCGTCGGCGACGGGACGCTCGTCGACTCCTGTGACGTGGTCGGCTCCTGCGCCCAAATCGGCGCGGACGTGAAACTCGGCGCGAACACGCTCGTCGGCGGCGTCCTGGAGCCGGTCGAGGACGCGCCCGTCGTCGTCGAGGACGGTGTCTCCCTCGGTGCGGGCTGTCGGGTCACTTCCGGGTTCCACGTCGGCGAGAACTCGATAGTGGGCGAGAACACCCTGCTCACGCCGCGCATCCCCGTCTACGACCTCGTCGAGGAGGAGATACTGTACGGCCACCTGCCCGCGGAGCGCCGCGCGTTCCAGCGCATGGTCGAGTCGAGCGTGGGCGACCACGACCTGTTCGAGGGCGGGGCGTACAAGCCCGCCGTCGTCGCGACCGACGTCGAGGAGGAGACGCTGGACGCGACGCGGCGGGAGGAGGCGTTGCGTGAGTAGCCCGGACGACGACACCGACGCAGCGGGAACCGGCGGCGACGGCACCTCGACCGTCGACGCCGACGGCGGGTCGGCGGTCCGCCGACTCGACGACTGGGACCCCGCCCGCCTCGTCGGCCTCGCCGAGGAGTACGACACCCCGCTGTACGTCACCGACCTCGACCGCGTCCGCGAGAACTGCGCGCGCCTCCGGGCGGCGTTCCCCGACGCCGACGTTCGCTACGCCGCGAAGGCTCACACCGGTCGGGCCGTCCTCGAGACGGTCCGCGACGCCGGCCTCGACGCCGAGTGCGCCTCCGCCGGCGAGGTCCGCCGGGCGCTCGACGCCGGCTTCCCGGCCGAGCGGGTCCACTACACCGCTGTCAACCCGCCAGCCGTCGACCTCGACGCCGTCGTGGCGTGGTGGGCGGACGGCGGCGACGAGGAGAACGGGCACGACGGCCTCACCGTCACCGTCGGCGCGGCGGACACCGTCGACCGTCTGCGCGAGCGCGGCTACGACGGTCGGCTCTGCGTCCGGGTGAATCCGGGCGTCGGCGCCGGCCACCACGAGAAGGTCAGGACCGGCGCGGACGCGAAGTTCGGCGTCCCGCACGACCGGGCGGCGGACCTCGTCGCCGACGCCGAAGACGACTTCGACGTGGTGGGCATCCACGCCCACGCCGGCTCGGGAATCACCGGCGAGGACGACCTCGCGGCCCACCGCGAACTCGTCCGGCGGATGGGCGACCTCGCGCGCGACGTCGTCGCGGACGGAACCGACCTCGAGTTCGTCGACGTGGGTGGCGGCTTCGGCGTCCCGTATCGCGAGGACGAACCGGCGCTCGACCTCGGTTCGGTCGCGGCGGCGACCCGCGAGGCGCTCGGCGACGTGGACGCGACGCTGGCCGTCGAGCCGGGTCGGTACGTCGTCGCCGACGCCGGCGCGCTCGTGACCCGCGCCAACACACTTAAGACAACTGAGGAGACGACCGTGGTAGGAGTCGACGCCGGCATGACCACGCTGCTTCGCCCCGCGATGTACGACGCCTACCACGCCCTCCGGAACCTCACGGCCGCGGTCGAAGCCGAGGCCGCCGGGACCGAGAGCGGGGCGGAAAGCGGCGATGCCGGCCGGGACCCGAACCGTGTGGCAATCCCTGCCACCGTCACCGGCCCTATCTGTGAGTCCAGCGATGTGCTATGTGAAGACAGACCGCTCGCGCGGCCCGACCGCGGCGACCTCCTCGCCGTCGGCAACGCGGGTGCGTACGGATACGAGATGTCGAGCACCTACAACTCCCGCCCGCGCCCGGCAGAGGTCGCCCTCGAAGGCGGTCGAGCCCGCCTCGTCCGTCGCCGCGAGCGCCTCTCCGAGCTGACCGACCTCGAAGTGACGACCGACGAACCGACCGGTAGCGACCGAAGCGACCGAAGCGACGCAGACACCGACCGCGATTCCGGAGCCGAGTCGAACCGTACCCGACCGGGACCGCACGCAGACCACTGACCGAGCATGAGCCTACACGAGAGCCGAGCACGACCCGTATCGTTCGAGAAGTACCACGGAACCAGCAACGACTTCCTCGTCGTCGACGCCGACGCCTACGTCCCCAACCGGGCGGCGTTCGCGACCGCCTACTGTGACCGCGACGAGGGCGTCGTCGCCGACGGCGAGAGCGTCGAGGAGGAGGGACGACGCGGGGCGGACGGCACGCTCTTTCTCGCACTCGAAGACCAGTACTCCCCGCCGCGGGTCATCATGACGCTCGTCCAGCCCGACGGGTCGACGGCCGCGATGTGTGGCAACGGCGCCCGCGTCGCCGCCGCCTGGGCCGCCGAGCGCACCGGCGCAGACGAGGTGATGGTCGACACGCAGGCCGGCACGCGCCACGCCCGCGTCGAGGACGACGGCGACGTGACCATCGAGATGGGCGTCCCCGCGTTCGACCCGAAGAACGTCCCGCTCGCCCGCGACGCGCCGCTCGTCGAGGAGGACGTGGAAGGGCTGACCGTCACGGCGGTCAACACCGGCGTCCCCCACGCCGTCGCGTTCGTCGACGACGTGGACGCGGTGGACCTCGACGCCGTCGCCCCCGCCGTCCGCCACGCGGACGTCTTCCCGGAGGGCGCGAACGTCACCGTCGCCTCCGTCGAGGAGGACGCCGAGGGCGAGGTGTCCTTCCGCCAGCGCACCTACGAGCGCGGCGTCGAGGGCGAGACGCAGGCCTGCGGCACCGGCGCCGTGGCGCTCGTCGCCGCCGCGAAGCAACTCGACCTCGTCGGCTCCGAGGCGCGCAGCGCCTCGGGTGCGAGCGGGGAGCGAAGCGACTCGCGAACGGGCACGAAGTTCACCGTCTCGCCGCCGGGCGGCGACCTCGAGATTACTGTCCCCGACCGGCGCGGCGTCGCGACCCTCCGCGGCCCCGTCGTCCACGAGTTCTCGGGCGAGGTGCCGCGCCGGCCCGACGCCGAGCAGTGAGTTCCGATTCGGACCCGGCCGGACGGACTGACACCGGATTCGACCCCGTCTCCTTCCTGAACGACGCCGTCCCCGTCGCCTCCGACGAGGACGTGGCCGAGATGCGGGAGCTACTCGTCGACACGCTGGAGCGCCACAGTGACGACGCCGCGCTCGACGCGGACGTAGCGGTGGACGACGCGGGCAACGTCGTCGCGAGCAGGGGTGCCGCCCTCGACGACCTCGGCGGACCTGGCGACCCCGACACGGCCGGCTCGCACGTCGTCTTGAACACCCACGTCGACACCGTCACGCCACACGTCGCCCACGAGTACGACGGGGACGCCGGCGTGATTCGCGGCCGGGGGTCCTGCGACGCGAAGGGACCGCTCGCCGCGCTGCTGACCGGCTTTCTGAGCGTCGACCCCGGCGACGACCGCGTGACGCTCGCCGTCACGCCGGACGAGGAGACCCTATCGACCGGCGCCCACGCGCTCGTCACCGACCCCGACGGACCGCTCTCCGGCCTCGGCGACCGCGACGGTGACGCTGTGCTCGTCGGCGAACCCACCGGGCTCGACGTCTGCACCGCCGCGAAGGGTCGATTCGAGGGGACGGTCCACCTCTCGGGCGTCAACGCCCACGCCGCCGAGGCCGAGTCGGGCGCCAACGCCGTGGCCGCGCTCGAGGGCGTGCTCGCCGCGGTCCGCGAGTTCGACGCCGAACGCGACCCCCACCCGGAGCTCGGTCCCGCGTCGCTGACGCCGACGGTCGTCTCCGGCGGCGACGCCACCAACCAGGTCCCCGCCGACTGCGCGCTGACGCTCGACCGCCGGAGCGTCCCGCCGGAGACCGCCGACGGGTTCCGCGAGTCACTGCTCGTCGCGCTCCGCGACGCCGCTCCCGAGGAGGTCGGCGTCGACTTCGCGTTCACCGAGCGCGACACCCCCTTCCTGGAGGCGTTCGCGACCGACCGCGACGCGCCGGTCGTCCGGGCGCTCGCCGACGCCGCGGAGGGGGTGTCCGACCGGGCGGGCCGCGACTGCGGCGCCGTCCGGCCGTTCGGCGCCGCGACCGAGGCGTCGTACTTCGCCGACCTCGCGCCGACCGTCGTGTTCGGCCCGGGCGACCTGGCCGACGACGAGGGAGCGGTCGCCCACGCCGACCGGGAGTACGTCCGGGTCGCCGAGGTCGAGGCCGCCGCCGAGGCGGTGACGGCGGCGCTACGCTCGCTGGTCGGCGGGTAGTCCGCCGTCGGAGTCCGACTCGCCGCGTCCCCGGTTCCGGCCGCGAATCGGGTCCCGGTCCTCGCCGTGAAAGAGGAGGCCGAGCGCGACGGCGAGCGGCGACAGCGCCACGGCTCCGACGCCCAGCATCAGGTAGTCGTCGGTGCCGAGCGCGCCCGAGCCGCCGGCGCCGACCGCGTCGCCGACGACCACGACCCCCTTCATGCCGAGCGAGACGTGCGGCGCGCAGGCGTACTTCGTCACGCCGGCCGCGTCGAACGTCCGCTCGAACGTCGTGCCCGCGTCGCCGAGAAGGTCGCTCTCGAAGCTTCCGTCCTCGGCGACGACGTTGTGTGACCCGCCGTCGCCGGTCCACTCCCAGCGGACGGTCGTCCCGGGGTCGACCTGCACGGCGGGCGGGTCGAACGCGAACGCCCCGCCGTTGCCGGCGGCGCCGACCCGGACCGTCACCTCGCTCTCTCCGCGTTCGTCGGCGACGCCGTCGTAGTTGTCGACGCCGTCCAGCCAGCCGTCGAACGTCGGCGCCGCGGGGCCGGAGTCGGCTACGTCGCCCGCCCCGGGCAGTTCCGTGTCGCCGACGAGGACGGCACCCTTCATCCCCATCGCGCGGTGGGGCATGCAGTAGTACGCCGCGAAGCCGGGGGCGTCGAACGTCCGCTCGAAGGTGTACCCCGCGTCGCCGACCAACTCGCTCTCGAAGGAGCCGTCCTCGGCGACGACGTTGTGCGACCCGCCGTTGCCCGTCCACTCCCAGACCACCGTGGTACCGGGGTCGACACGGACCGCGGCGGGACCGAAGCCGAAGTCGCCGCCGTTGCCGGCGGTTCCGACCTCGACGGTGACTTCCGATTTCCCGCGTTCGTCGACGACGCCGTCGAAGTTGTCGACGCCGTCCAGCCAGCCGGCGGGTCCGCCGGAGCCACCGGAGTCGCTCGCTCCGTCAGTCTGGGCCGCCGCAGTCGACGCCGACGCGCCGAGCGCGAGCGACGCGGTGGCCGCACCCGCGCCGAGGCGGAGCGCGTCGCGTCGGGTGTAGTTCGTACTCATCCCCGGTCACCCCTCGTACCCCGCGTACTCCATCAGCTTCGCGAAGATGTCGGTGTTCATCGCCTCCTTGTACACGACGCCGGAGAGCATCCCGCCGGGGTACGAGGAGCCGTTGCGGACGTGGTCGACCTTGTGGCAGTGCATGAGGTAGATGCCGGGGTCGACGTCGGCCTCGAACTCGATAGTGTAGCGCTCGGCCGGCGCGACGTTCAGCACGTCCTGGTCGAACTGGAGCGCCTCGGGCATCGGGCTCCCGTCCTTCTCGACCACGCGGAAGCGGTGGTTGTGGATGTGTAACGGGTGGCTCATGAACCCCGCGTTGACCCAGTGGACTCGGACGGTGTCGCCCCGCTCGACGACGATGGGCGACCCGTCCTCCGGGTGGAGCGTCCGCGGGGCGCTCTTCCCGTTGACGGTGAAGGTGTCGGGCCGGCGGTTCGTGAGGTCGTAGGTCACGTCCTCGCCGCCGTACTGGCGGGTGAGCCGGGAGTCCCACTCCTTGACGGTCATGAAGTACTCCTTGTCGGCCGGCTCGTACCCCTTCGGGTCGACCCGGAGGATGCCGTACATCCCCATCTCCATGTGGTTCGGCGTCTGGTAGTGGCAGTGATAGAGGTGGGTGCCGGGGACGTTCGCGGGAATCTGGTAGGTGTGCTTCTCGCCGGGCTTCACGACGACACCGGTCGTCGTGGGGACGCCGTCGTTCTCCCACGTCTTCTGCACCCCGTGGAAGTGGAGCGTGTGGGGTCGCATGCTGTCCGTGTTGTCCAGCGTCACCTCGAGGTCGTTGCCCTCGGTCGTCCGCAGGATGGGACCGGGGACCGACGGCGCGCTGTCGTTCGCCTGGAACGCCCACACCTGGGGGAAGACGATGGGGCCGCCCATGTTCTCGCCCGGGTGGACGGCGTGACGGGCACGGGCCATCCGCATCGTCACCTTCCCGTCCGTCTCGTCGCAGTCGACGACCTCCGGCGGGCCGGTGAAGGGGAGGTTCTCGTTCATCGACGCCGACGCCCCGACGCCCGCGTCCGCGCCGTTCGTCTCCGCGACGGGGGCGGAGACACAACCCGCCGTCGCCGCGACGCCCGTCGCACCGGTCGCCGCGAGAAAACTCCGTCGTGAGATGCCGGTTCCGGGTGCACCGATTCTGTCTCGGCTCATACATCAGGGTGCGTCTCCGGGGAGGTTATAACGGGAGAGCGGTTCTCAGCCGTGTGAAACGGCGTCTTCCATCCTACGGGCTTCACCCGAGGAGTGTATATAAACGGCCGCCGATTCCGAGCGCGTGAGAACGGGGGTTGAGTCGAGTCGGGTCGAGTCGACCGAGTCCGGTCGGCGGTCGAGCCGCTGCCGGTCAGTTCGACGCGTCCAGTTCGTCCACCAGTTCGTCCGCGACGCCGGTGTACCCCGTCGGCGTCAACGCGAGCAGCTCCTCCCTGACCGACTCGTCCACGTCGAGGTCGGCGAACAGCTCCCGGAAGTCCTCGATAGTGACGCGCCGCCCCCGAGTCAGCTCCTTCACACGCTCGTAGGCGTCGGTGTCGCCCTCGCGTCGCAGAATCGTCTGGACGGCCTCGCCGATGACTTCGGGGGTCGACTCCAACTCCTCGCGCATCACCCGCTCGTTCGGGACGACCTTCGAGAGGCCCGCACTCGCCTTCGAGTAGCCGACGAGACAGTGGGCGAACGCGGCCCCGACGTTGCGTTTCACCGTCGAGTCGGAGAGGTCCCGCTGGAGCCGCGAGGTGGTGACGTAGTCCGCGAGGAAGACGAGGTCGGAGTTCGCCTTCGAGAGGTTCCCCTCGGAGTTCTCGAAGTCGATGGGGTTCACCTTGTGGGGCATCGTCGACGACCCCGTCTCGCCCTCGACGGCCTCCTGGCCGAGATAGCGGTCGGAGACGTACAGCCACATGTCGCGGTCGAAGTCGAGTAGCACGTCGTTGACGCCCCGGAGGGCGTCGAACAGTGCCGCGAGGTCGTCACAGGGGTTCACCTGCGTCGTCAGGGGAACGTGTTCGAAGCCGAGCGAGCCGACGAACTCGCGGGAGAAGGCCCGCCAGTCCACGTCGGGGTAGGCGGCGACGTGGGCCGCGTAGGTGCCGGAGGCGCCGCCGAGTTTGCCGGCGAGGTCGTCGGTCGCCCCTCGAACGCGTCCCATCGCCGTCCCCAGTCGGGCGGCGTAGACGGCCATCTCCTTGCCGAACGTCGTCGGCGTCGCCGGCTGGCCGTGGGTCCGGGCGAGCATCGGCGTCCCGCGGTACTCCCGAGCCATCGCGGTCAGGTCGTCGCGCACGTCGGCGAGTGCGGGGAGGAGGACGTCGTCGACGGCGGGGCGCACGAGCAGGCGCTGAGCGAGGTTGTTCACGTCCTCGCTCGTGAGTCCGAAGTGAATCCAGGGGGAGAGCCGTTCGGCGTCGTCCACGTCGGCCGTTTCGCCGAGTCGCACCCGGAGGAAGTACTCGACGGCCTTCACGTCGTGGTTCGTCGCCGAGTAACCGGCCGCGCCCTCGGTCTCGAGGCGCTTGACGAGCCGTGCGTCGGCGGCGCCGAAGGACTCGTAGACGTCGCGGACGGCGGCCGCCTCCCCGTCGGAGAGCGAGAGCGGCGTCGCGTCGAGGTCGGCGAGCGCGAGCAGGTACTCGGCCTCGACCTCGACCCGGGCGCGCATCAGGCCGGCCTCGCTGGCGTAGGCGGAGAGCGGCGCCGTTCGGCCAGCGTACCGCCCGTCGAGGGGTGAGACGGCCGCCAGCGGGTCCTCGCGGGAGAGGCCGAAGGCGCCGCCGTCGGTCCCGCCGTCCGCGACGGTCGGCCCGGTGAAGTCGCCTGCGTCGTCGGTGTCGGTCATGGGTCGGGATGCCCGCGGAGCCCGCAAAAGCGTATCGGTGCGGAAGAACAGTTTCGTGTACAGGTGTGGCCCGAATCGGCCCGGTTCGGGGCGAGAATATCCACGAACGAGTACAACTCGCCCGCCGCAACCGGAACTGTTTTTCTCGCGGCCGAGGGTCTTTCGCACATGCTCACCATCGCCGGTCTCGCGAGCAACCGTGGCCGCAATCTCCTGAACCTGGCCGACCGCGCCCCCGGCGGGGCGAAACTGGGCGTCGTCGTCTCCAACCGGGAGGACGCACCCATCCTCGACGCCGCGGACGAGCGCGGCATCCCGACGGAAGTCGTCGTCCGCGACGAGGACGGCGGCGAGTCCCGCGAGTCCCACGAAGAGCGCATCCTCGAGGCGCTCTCAGACTACGGCGTCGACCTCGTCTGTCTCGACGGGTACATGCGTGTCCTCACGTCGACGTTCCTCGACGCGGCGCCGACGACGCTGAACGTCCACCCCTCCCTCCTACCGTCGTTCCCGGGGATGAACGCCCACGAGCAGGTGCTCGACGCCGGCGCCCGCGTCACCGGGTGCACCGTCCACGTCGTGAGCGAGGCGGTCGACGCCGGCCCCATCGTCACCCAGGAGTCGGTCCCGGTGTACGAAGACGACGCCGAATCGGACCTCAAGGAGCGCGTCCTCCACGAGGCGGAGTTCCGCGCCTACCCCCGCGCGGTCAAGTGGTTCGCCGAGGACCGCGTGACGGTCGACGACGCGACGGGGGAGGTGTCAGTCGACGGTGACGACGCCGGCGCCGGCGGGGAGGGGGACGGCGCGTTCCCCGCCCGCAAGGTCGACTCCTTCGACCGCGAGGCCGACCTGCGGTACGGGGAGAACCCCCACCAGGACGCCGCGCTGTACGCCGACCCGACCTGCGAGGAGGCGAGCGTCGTCCACGCCGACCAGTTGAACGAGGGCGCGAAGGCGCTGTCGTACAACAACTACAACGACGCCGACGCCGCACTGAACCTCATCAAGGAGTTCGACGAACCCGCCGCGGCCGTCATCAAGCACACCAACCCCGCCGGCTGTGCGACGAGCGACACCCTCGCCGACGCCTACGACCGCGCGCTCCGGACCGACGCCAAGAGCGCCTTCGGCGGCATCGTGGCGCTCAACCGCGAGTGCGACGCCGAGACCGCCGAGCAGGTGGTCGACTCGTTCAAGGAGGTCGTCGTCGCCCCCGGCTACACCGACGACGCGCTCTCCGTCCTCCGGGAGAAGGAGAACCTCCGCGTGCTCGACGTGGGCGACGCGGACGCCCTCGGCGACGTGAGCGAACGCTACACCGAGAAGGACCTCGTCGGCGGTCGACTCGTGCAGGAGCGCGACCTCTCCGCGCCGACGGTCGAGGACCTCGAAGTCGTCACCGAGCGCGAGCCCACCGACGAGGAGCTGGAGACGATGCTGTTCGCGTGGAAGACGCTCAAGCACGTGAAGTCGAACGGCATCGTGTTCGCGACCGGTACCGAGACGGTCGGCGTCGGGACGGGGCAGGTCTCCCGCGTCGACGCCGTGAAACTGGCCGCGATGAAGGCCGAGAAAGATGCAGATGGAAAGTCCGCGGAGGGCGCCGTGATGGCTTCGGACGCGTTCTTCCCGTTCCCGGACGGCATCGAGGAGGCCGTCGACGCCGGCGTCGACGCCGTGATTCAGCCCGGTGGCTCGGTGAACGACGACGACGTCATCGAAGCGGCGGACGAACACGACGTGGCGATGGCGTTCACCGGGAGTCGGTGCTTTAGACACGACTGAACGGGGTGAAGGAGGGTCTAAAGTTCGGAAGACGACCATAGGGAGTCTTCCGGTGTTTCAGGCACGACTGAGCGGTGTGAAGTCGGCCCCGGCACACGGGAGGCGACGCAGCTACTCCTCGCCGTCGCCGTCGATGGGAACGTCGGTCCCCACCGCGGAATCGACGTGGTCGTCGCCGTCGGCGGCGGTCCCGTCGATAGGTACGTCGGTTCCCTCTCCGGGGCGGACGGGGTCGACGCGGTCGGTACGGCCGACGTTCCGACCACCCCGTTCGTCGCCGACTCTCTCGGCGAGGTCGAGGGCGGTCTTCACGGCGCCGTACGTGTCGACACCGGTGCGCTCGTCCGGAGCGTCGCGAACCCCGGTACGGCGTTTCGCGAGGCGGTACCCCACGAACCCGCCGGCGGCGGCGCCGGCGACGACGGCGCCGGCCGTCCCGTAGTGTCGAAAACCGTGCTTCGCGGCCCACCGTGCGAGTGTCGTCTCTTCGGTCATCGGACCGCGGTAGGCCACTGTCGCGTTTCTACCTTCCGCCTGTGTGAACAGGGTTCCCGGTGAGTTGATACGTCGAGTTCGCGTCCGTCGCGACATGGTTTCGGACGAGCACACCCACGACACGCCCATCGCCGGCCTCGGCGAAATCGCCCTCCGCGTCGACGACCTCGACGCGATGGCGACGTTCTACGAGGAGGTCGTCGGCCTCCGGCGGATGGAGCGCTCGGAGACGATGGCGTTCTTCGACGTCGCGGCGGGAGTCGAGGGCCACACCCAGATTCTCGCGCTGTTCGACCGGAGCGAGCGCCAGGCCCACCCGCCCGAGTCGGGCCGGAGCACGCTCGACCACTTCGCGTTCGGCATCCCGCTCGACGCCTACGAGGACGAACGCGAGCGTCTGCGAGGCCACGGCATCGACCCCGAGGAGACGACGTTCGAGTGGGTGTCGTGGCGGTCGCTGTTCTTCTACGACCCGGAGGGGAACCACGTCGAACTCGTCGCGTACGACCCCGACGCGGGCGAGGCGCCGCCGCGGGAGTAGCTCGCGCAGGTGGGCGGCGTCGGCGGGCCGCCGAGACGACCCGACCACGACAGGTTCATCCGTCCGACACTCCGAGACGGAGTAATGGCCACGCGACGGTCGCTCCTCGCGGCGCTCGCCGGCTTCGTCGGCGGCGCCGGGGCGGCGACGTACACGGAGTACCCCGAGCGCTGGGACCTCCCCGACAGCACCCCGCTCCCGCCGATTCCAGAGCAGGAAGAGCGGACGCCGATGCCGACGCCCGAACCCGGCGAGGCGCCCGACCCGGACTCGCTTCGCGGCCGCGCCCGACAAGAGGGCCTGGAGGCTAGGCCCGGTGTCGTCTACCTCGAAATCGACCGCGGCGGCGGACGCTACGGCGCCGGCACGGGCTGGGTGCTCGACGAGGGACGCATCGTCACCAACGGTCACGTCGTCGGGGCCGCGACGGACGTGACCTGCTACACGCTGGCGGGTGAGCGCCTCGAAGTCGAGGTGGTCGGGACGAGCCAACGCCCGGACGTAGCCCTCCTCGCCACCGACGACCCGGTGCCGGCGACGCTCCCGACTGGGTCGAGCGACGACCTCGAGTCCGACCAGCCGCTCGTGCAGGTCGGCCACCCGGGCGGCGTCGGCTACTGGGTCATCTCTCTCGGTCGGCTCCGACGCGGTCGAGGGTTCGGCTTCGTCGGCGGCGACCAACTGGTCTCGACGGTGCCGAGCGCGCAGGGCTCCAGTGGCTCCCCGCTCCTGAACCTCGACGGCGAGGTCGTGGGCCTGACCTACGCGGGCGTGCCGGAGACGACCCGCCGACCGGGGTCGGCGCCCGAGCCGAGCGACCCCCGCGTGCGGGAGTCCTTCGAGGTCGACACCGACTCGCTGCACGTCCCCGTCGAGACGGTGCTCGAGACGGTCGCGGACTGGGGCTGAGCGTCGCGGAGGCGACGCCGGAGGGTCGGCGCCACCCGGTCCGACACGCCTAAGCGACCGCCCTCACTCTCCGAGAGCATGCAGTACCACGAGGCGGCGAACTTCCTGTTCGACCTCCGCCGGTTCCGGGTGAAACCCGGCACGGAGTCGATTCGGGAGCTGCTCGCACACCTCGGCGACCCCCACTCCGAGGTCGACTTCGTCCAGGTCGCGGGGTCGAACGGGAAAGGGAGCACGGCGAGGATGGTGGAGTCGGTCTGTCGCGAGGCGGGACTCCGGACGGGCCTCTACACCTCCCCACACTTCGACGACCTCCGCGAGCGAATCCGCATCGACGGCCGGAAGATGACGAAGGGAGCCGTGGCGACGTTCGTCGCGGCGGCGAAGCCGTTCCTCGTCGAGCGGGCCGCCGCCGGGAAGCCGCTCACCTTCTTCGAGGTCGTCACCGCGATGGGGCTCTGGCAGTTCGGCCGACGCGAGGTCGACCTGGCCGTCCTCGAAGTCGGGATGGGCGGCGAACTCGACGCGACGAGCGTCGTCTCACCCGTCGCGAGCGCGGTGACGAACGTGACGCTCGAACACACCGCCGTCCTCGGCGACACCGTAGCGGAGATAGCGACGACGAAGGCCGCCGTCGCCCCCGACGGCGCGCCGCTCGTCACCGCCGCGACCGGCGAGGCGCTCGACGTGCTCCGCAGGGAGGCCGGCGAGCTCCTCGTGGTCGGCGAGACGGGAGCGGACGGCGACGGGGACGGAGACGGGAGCGGTGGTCGGGCCACAGAATCCGAAGCGGACCTCCTCGTCGACTACGAGGGACGAATCAACGACCAAGAGTCGCGAGTCACCGTCGTCGACGACGAGCGGACGCTCTCGGCCCGGCTCCCGCTAATCGGGGCGTATCAGGCGTCGAACGCGGGCGTCGCGGTCGCGCTCGCACGGCAGGTGCTCGGCGCCGACACCGACGACGAGACGGTGGCACGGGGGCTCCGAAACGCCCACTGGCCGGGTCGATTCGAGGTCGTCGAACGCGAGCCGACGGTGGTGCTCGACGGCGCACACAACCCCGGCGCCTGCGCGGAGCTCGCCCGAACGGTCGACGAGTTCGACGTCGACGGCCTACACCTCGTGTTCGCCGCGATGCACGACAAGGACCACGCCGGGATGGCGGCGGCGCTCCCCGACGCCGACTCCGTCGTCACCTGCCGTCCGGCTATCGACCGCGCCGAGGACCCCGAGGTACTCGCGCGGGTCTTCCGGAACGACGGCGTCGACGACGTGCGCGTCGTGGACACGGTCGCGGACGCGGTCCGCGACGCGCGAGAACGCGCCGCACCCGGCGAGTTCGTGCTCGTCACTGGCTCGCTCTTCCTCGTCGCCGAGGCCCGCGCGCCCTACTCCCGGGTGACGGTGCCGAGGACGGTACAGGACCGCGACGACGCGAGCCGGGTGCTCGCCGGCGCCGACGTGACCGCCGAGGACCGCGAACGGACGGCCGACGAGACCGTCCACCGGACGGTACGGACGCGCGTCCAGCGCCGGCAGGCACGGGAACTCCGCGCCGAGATGCTCGACGTCGGCGGCGCCTGTGTGAGTTCGGGCCTGCGAAGCGGCGGCGAACTGGTCGAGGTCGTGCTGTCGGGGACGCTCGCGCAGTTTGCGGCGTTGGTCGACGCGCTCGACGGTCAGGGATTGGGGTTGTCGGGCGTCGCCGCCGAACTCGCCGCGTCGGTCGGCCTCGACAGCCCGGCCGGTCTCGACGACCCGGTCGACACCGACACCGACCGGGAGCGCGACGGCTACCCGTGGGCGGACCGGACGGCCGTGATGGGTATCCTGAACGTCACCCCCGACTCCTTCCACGACGGCGGCGAGTACCTCGATCCCGGGGTAGCCATCGACAGGGCGACGGAGATGGTCGGCGCCGGCGCCGACGTCATCGACGTGGGCGGCGAGTCCACCCGCCCCGGCGCCGACCCGGTCACCGTCGACGAGGAGAAACGCCGGGTCCTCCCCGTCGTCGAGGCGCTCGTCGACCTCGACGTGACCGTCTCGGTCGACACGCGCCGGGCGGAAGTCGGCGAGGCCGCACTCGACGCCGGCGCCGACGTGCTCAACGACGTGACCGGGCTATCCGACCCTGAGATGCGCTTTCTCGCCGCCGAGCGGGAGGTGCCGGTCATCGTGATGCACAGCATCGACGCGCCCGTCGTCCCCGGGAAGGACGTCGAGTACGACGACGTGGTCGAGGACGTAATCGCCGAACTCCGCGAGCGCGTCCTGCTCGCCGAGAAGGCCGGGATTCCGAGAGCGCGAGTGGTCGTCGACCCCGGCCTCGGCTTCGGGAAGTCGAAGGCGGAGAACTTCGAACTGCTCGGGCGACTGGAGGAGTTCCGCGCGCTCGGCTGTCCGGTCCTCGTCGGCCACTCCCACAAGTCGATGTTCGAACTCGTCGGCGGCGACGGCGGCGACGACCTGCCGAGCACGGTCGCCGGGTCGGCAGTCGCGGCCGCGAACGGCGCCGACCTCGTCCGCGTCCACGACGTGGCGGAGAACGTCCGGGCGGTCCGGGTCGCGGAGGCTGCGAGCGACCCGTCGCAGTTCGGGGACGAGAGTCAGGACTGAGGGCTGGGCAGTGTGGCACAGATGGGGCGAACAGGCGACTCGTCGAGGACCGGAGACGGGTGTCGCACTCGTCGGACCAGGACTCCGCGGCGGAGTCTCGACCGTCGTCGGAACGGCTGGCGGGCCGTCCCGATGTCGGACCGCTCCGGGTGGGTGGTCAGGACACGACGGTCGTGGTCCCGGCACCGTACTTCAACTCCCGTGTCGAGGCCCGGGCTCGATTCGTCCCCGGTTCGCCTCGTGGCCTCGGCCCCGACCCGTCTCCGGTTCGCTCGCGGCGACGACGAATCCGAAACACGAAACGTTGAAACGCCCGACCCCGGAACGTAGAGCCATGGAACTGCGGGTCATCGACAAGACCGACGAGGAACTCCGGATGGAGGTAGCCGGCGAGGACCACACGTTCATGAACGTACTGAAGGGCGCACTGCTGGAGACGGAGGGTGTCGCGGCCGCGACGTACGACGTGAACCCCGAGCAGTCCGGGGGGCAGACCGACCCCATCCTCTCGGTGAAGACAGAGGGCGGTCTCGACCCGCTCGACGCCGTCGCCGAGGCCTCCCGCCGCGTCCAGGACATGACCGCCGACTTCTACGACGCCTTCGAGGCCGCGCTGTAGGCGCCGCTCCCGTCCCGAGGGCCGATAGACACAACCACGGCGAGGCCGTCTTTCCGCCAACGACGCGGGCGCGGATTCAGCTCCGAACACGGAGGAGCCGTGGACCCCCGTCGACGCTACACACATGTCTCAAGCGTCAGAAACGTCCGGAGTGAACGCGTCGGTCGACAGGAAGACCGTCGCGAAGGCGCTCGCCGGGTTCGTCGTCGCCGGAGTCGTCCTCTACCTGTTCGGCCGGGTCATCGGCTGGGCGGAGATAACGCGGACGCTCCGGGACGCGAACTTCGCGTGGGTAGCCGCCGCCTGCGGGTCGAGCCTCCTCTGTTTACTGGTGTGGTCGAAGTCGTGGGACGTCATTCTCCACCTCCTCGACGTCCACATCCCGTGGCGGTCGCTCGTTCCGACGTACCTCGCGGCGACGTTCGCGGACTACGTCACGCCGTTCGGCAAGGCCGGGGGGAGCCCGTTCATCGCCTACATTCTCTCGGCGGACGACCGCGCGAACTACCAGGAGAGCCTCGCCGGTGTCGTCACCGCCGACCTGCTGAACCTCCTCCCCTTCTTTACGTTCGCCGGCGTGGGGTTCGTCGCCCTGCTGGTGCAGAATCGCGTCCCGCAGAACGCGCGGGGGCTCATCGTCGGCCTCGCAGTTCTCGCCGTCGCCATGCCGCTCATCATCTACCTGAGCTACCGCAGACGCGACTTCGTCGAGGGGCTCGTAGTCAAGGTCGTCGGACCGATCGCCAGGCGGACGGAGCGCATCGACGCCGAGAAGATTCGCGACCGGGTCGACGGGTTCTACGACCGCATCGACATCATCGGCGGCAACCCCCGTGTGATGGTGCACACGCTCGTCTACGCCTTCGTTGGCTGGGTGCTGTTCGCCGCCCCGCTGTACCTCAGCGCGCGGTCGCTGGGCATCACCATCGACCCGCTCATCGTGCTGTTCATCGTCCCCGCGAGCACGCTCGCCGGCGTCACCCCCACCCCCGGCGGACTGGGCGGCGTCGAGGCGGCCATCGTCGGTCTCCTCGTCGCGCTCACGCCGCTCGGCACGGGGACGGCCGCCGCGGTCGCGCTGCTGTACCGGGTAGCGAGCTACTGGTTCGTCGTGCTCGTCGGCGGCGTCGCGACCGGGTACGAAATCTACGCGCACTGAGTCGGCCAAGTGGGTGACGCCGGTCGGCACTACGGTGCCGTCTCCGACCGCGTCAGCCCCGGTGGCTCTCGCTCCCCTCGTACGTCTTCTCGCCGGCCTCGATTCGGGTCTCGAGCCAGTTCGAGGCCGGGACGAGCGGGCACTCGTAGGCCGCGGAGTACGCACAGAACGGGTTGTACGCGCGGTTGAAGTCGACCACCCAGCGGCCGTCGTCGGTCCGGTCTTCGTCGGCGTCGAGGTCGACGTACCGACCCGCGCCGTACGTCTCCTCGCCGCTGGTCCCGTCGCGGAAGGGGAGCCAGAACCCCTCGTCTTCGTCGTCGCCGGCGTTTCGGAACGCCCGAAGGGTGTGCTCCTCCTCGTCGAGGTCGAAGCGGAAGACCCCCCACGCGACGTACTCGCGGACGCCGTCGGTCGTCGTCTCGACGGTGAGCGTCTCCTTCTCGTCTGCCTCCTGCAGGTCGAGTTCGAAGCGGTACGCCGGGTCGGGGTCGAAGTAGTCGAGCCCCTCGAACCCCTCGCGTTCCCCCTCCGGGAGCGGGGAGTGGGGGTGCTCACGCAGGAACTCGTCTTTCTCGTCGCGGTGGGTCTGGAGGTCGGACCGCCAGTCGTTCTCGGATACGTGAGACATGGGGAGGTAGTACGCGTCGCCGCGTTATCAACTCGGTCCCTCCGCCCCGACGCGGCGCCGGAGCGTTCGGTGAGGCTGTTCTCCCGTACCGAACCGCAATCGACGCTCTCGAGGCGACGCGACGACGACGGGTGAAAATCGGGGGACTGGATGGACCGAACCGGCCCGGACCGGACGTGTGGACGCGGACACCGAGTCGGGTCGGCCGGTCTCAGGCGGACTGCTGCATCATGCCACGCATGTCGTCGTCCGAGACGTCCATGTCGTGGTGGTCCTTCGCGTGCTTTCGGACGACGTCCATGACCTCGCGTTCGTCGCTCGACTCGACCGAGAAGTCACAGTCCATCCCCGCGTCACGACAGCTGATACGGTGTTTCATGGTCCTCACGCTCCCGAAGAGCGAGGGGAGGTAGGGGTGTGAGAGGAATACTCCTTCCTGTGAACCGGCGTCTCGGGATTCACAACAGCGGCCGAGAGCGTCTCAGAGCCGGACCGGCACGTCGTGCTCGGCGAGGAACTCCTTACACTCGCCGATGGAGTACTCGTCGAAGTGGAAGATGGAGGCCGCGAGCGCGGCGTCCGCGTCGGCCTCGGTGAACACCTCGTACATGTCCTCCGGGCCGCCACAGCCCGAGGAGGCGATGACCGGCGTCGAGACGTTGTCGCAGACGGCGCGGGTGAGCGGGATGTCGTAGCCATCCTTCGTCCCGTCGGCGTCGATGGAGTTGACGAACAGTTCGCCGGCGCCGCGGTCGGCGGCCTCGCCCGCCCACTCCACGACGTCGCGACCGGTGCCCTCGCGACCGCCTTTCACCGTGCACTCGAACCAGCAGGACTCGCCGTCGACCTGCTCGTAGTGCTCCCCTTGCTCGTCGTAGCGGCGGCGGGCGTCGACGGAGATGACGATGCACTGGCTTCCGAACGCCTTCGCGCCCTCCTCGACGAGTTCGGGGCGCTCCAGCGCGGCGGTGTTGATGGACACCTTGTCGGCGCCGGCGCGGAGGGTCTCCTTGATGTCCGCCTCCGTTCGGATGCCGCCGCCGACGGTGAGCGGGATGAACACCTCGTCGGCGACGGCGGAGACGGTGTCGAGCATCGTCTCTCTGCCTTCGGCCGAGGCGGTGATGTCGAGGAAGACGAACTCGTCGGCGCCGGCCTCGTTGTAGGCGCGAGCCATCTCGACCGGGTCGCCGGTGTACTCGAGGTCCTCGAAGTTGACACCCGTGTACACCGCCGGGTTTCCGTCCTCGTCCAGGTCCACGTCGATACAGGGGATGACGCGCTTCGTCAGCATTCGTTACCGGAGGTTCGCGGGTCGCGCGTTTCACGGTTTCGACAGCGGCGACTGGTCGGGAGGCAGTAGTCGAGGACGGCGAGCGAGGACGACAGGCGAAGACGACGAGAAAAGACCGTGTCGGGGTATCGCCCCGGCTAGACGTTGTTCATCCGCTGTTGGGTCTGTAGTCCACAGACCGAGCAGACGGTGACGCGGTACGGTTCGCGGGAGAACTCGGTGTTCGCTTTCTTCTTCGACTCGGTGACGATGCTAATCGACACGTCGTGGGGGGTGTCGTCGCCGCACGCCTCGCACGGCTCGACGAACAGCTGTTGTCGCGGGTGTTTCGTTGCCATCGGTGGGGGTGTCCGGCGTCTGTGCCCGGAGCGGTCCGGGCGTCCCGAGTCGGTCGACGGGTGCCGACCGACGGAGACTGATCGCGCGCCGGGACGATCACGATGGCACGCCGCTTGCGGCGGCATGCATTCCGGCTGTCACGGGTCGGATGGCCGCGTGACGCTTCGCTCGTACGCCAGGCGGCCGCATAACAGGGAGTCATCGTCCCGAGCCTGCAACGGTCCGGAAACGGGACTCGTCCGGCAAAGTGACGGTTTACCGGCCCCAACGGTGCGTTGACCGGACGGTCGGCTCACGGAGCGGAAACGTAACTGGGGGCGTAATCAGACGCCGGCGGGCGTTCGGCGGCCGTCGACGCTCAGCGGACCGCGAGCACCCGCGCCTCGTAGGGGCGGAGTTCTTCGACCCCGACCTCGTCGACCGTCGTGTCGTAGTTGCTGACGAGCGTCTCGACGTCGAGTCCGCGGATGGACGCCGGCGGCTCGAACGTCGTCGCCGTGTCAGAGAAGTTCAGCACGACGAGCACGCGCTCGCCGCCGTCGCCCTCGTCGGGGTCGGTCTCCTCGCCGGACGGCTCGTCACCGTCCCGCTCGAACTCCCGTTCGGGGGCGAGTTCGCGCTCGTACACCCACAGACACTCGTGGTCGGGGAGGTGGAGGGTGTACGTCCCGTAGACGAGCACGTCGTGGTCGTGACGCAGGTCGATGACGCGGCGGTAGTACTCGAGCACCGACTCCGTGTCGCCGCGCTCCGCCTCGACGTTGATTCTGGTGTGGTTCGGGTTGACCGGAATCCACGGCGTCCCCTCGGTGAACCCGGCCTGCGCCCCGTCCGTCCACTGCATCGGCGTCCGGGCGTTGTCCCGCGAGCGGTGCCGAACGAGTTCGAGCATCTCCTCCTCGCTGCCGAATCGACCCTGCTTGCGGGCGACCTCGACGTTGCGGATGGTGTCGACGTCGCGCACCTCGTCGAGCCCGGAGAACGGGTAGTTCGTCATGCCGATCTCGTCGCCCTGGTAGATGTAGGTGGTCCCCTGGAGCGTCATGAGGACGGTCGCGAGCAGTTTCGCGGACTCCCGGCGGAACTGGCCGTCGTGGCCGAACCGCGACACCATCCGGGGCTCGTCGTGGTTGCCCATGTAGACGCTGTTCCACCCTTCCTCCTCCAGTCCGTTCTGCCAGCGGGTCAGCGTCCGTTTCAGTTCACGGACCGACCACTCGCCTTTGTCCCAGCGCCCGTGGTGCCCGAAGTCGAGGCGCATGTGGTCGAAGTTGAACGCCATGCTCATCCCGTCGCCGTGGGGGCCGATGAACTGCTTCGCCTCCTCGACGGAGAGGTCGACCATCTCGCCGACGGTCATCGCGTCGTAGTTCGACAGCACCCGGTCGTACATCTCGCCGAGGAACTCGTGGATGCGCGGCCCGTTGACGAACTGGTCGGCGCCGCGGACGATGGCGTCGTCGTCCTCGCCGTCCGGGAACCCCTCGGGCTTCGAGAGGACGTTGATGACGTCCATACGGAACCCGTCGATGCCCTTCTCCAGCCACCACTCCATCATCTCGAAAATCTCCGTCCGGACCGCGGGGTTGTCCCAGTTGAGGTCCGGCTGTTTCTCGTGGAACAGGTGGAGGAACCACTCCTGGGAGGCCTCGTCGTACGTCCACGCCGGGCCACCGAAGAACGACTCCCAGTTGTTGGGCGGGCGTTCGGCGGCCGCCCCGGCGCCGGCGGTCGAACTCCCCCCGGACGCGCCGTCGGGGCCCTGCGTCTCGACTGGCTCACCGTCCTCCCAGACGTAGTAGTCGCGGAACTTCGAGTTCGGGTCGTTCCGGGCCTCGACGAACCACTCGTGTTCGTCGCTGGTGTGGTTGACGACGAGGTCCATGATGAGTTTCATGTCCCGGTCGTGCAACCCCGCGAGGAGTTCCTCCCAATCCGCCATCGTCCCGAACTTGTCCATAATCGACCGGTAGTCCGACACGTCGTACCCGTTGTCGGCCTCGGGCGACTCGTAGACCGGGTTGAGCCAGACGACGTCGACGCCGAGGTAGTCGAGGTAGTCCAACTTCTCGACGAGGCCGGGGATGTCGCCGATGCCGTCGCCGTCGCTGTCGTTGAAACTCCGCGGATAGACCTGATAGACGACTGCTTCCTTCCACCACTCTCTATCGATACGCGGCACGCTCACTGTACGGCTCTCTCCCGTGCGTGTTCTTTGTTCCGTCGGTTCGCCCCGTCGAGTTCGTGGCCGAATGTTGATATTTTCGGCGTCGAAGCGCCACTCGACGCCGAGGCGACGCTCGGTCCGACGGCGCATCCGGGTCGGGGTTTTACTCCACGCCAGTCAGGTGGTACACTCGTGCCTCCCACGGGCGGAGGACGTACTCGCTCGGGTCGTCGGTCTCGCCGACCTCGTCGTAGTTCGAGAGGAGGAGCTCGACCTCGTCTGCGCCGTCCACGTCGGGCGTCCAGATGGGGTGGTCGCCGTCGTGGTCCTCGGGGTTCGGCACCTCGAAGAACGTCTCGGTGTCCGAGAAGTTGAGCGTCACGAGCAGTCGCTCGTCGTCGAGCGAGCGCGTGTACGACCACAGCTCCGGGTGGTCGAACCAGAGGTCGTCGTAGCCGCCGTAGACGAGGATTTCGTGGTCGTCGCGGAGGTCGAACAGGCGGCGGTAGTACTCCAGGACGGAGTCGGGGTCGCCGCGCTCCACCTCGACGTTGATCTCGTCGTGGTTCCCCGCCACCTTGAGCCACGGTTCGCCCGTCGTGAACCCGGCGTTGTCCGTGTCGTCCCACTGCATCGGGGTTCGGGCGTTGTCGCGGCTGTTCGCCTCGAGTCCCTCGCGTACCTGCTCGAAGCTGTCGATATCGCCGGATTCGAGGGCGTTTCGGACCGGCTGGAGCGTCTCCACGTCGCGGAACTCCTCCAGGGAGTCGAAGGAGACGTTCGTCATGCCGAGTTCCTCCCCCTGGTACACGTAGGGGGTGCCCTGCATCGTGTGTAACAGCGTGCCGAGCAGTTTCGCGGACTCCCGTCGGTACTCCTCGTCGTTGCCGAACCGCGAGACCATCCGGGGCTGGTCGTGGTTGTTGAGATACAGCGAGTTCCAGCCGTCGTCCTGCAGGCCGTGCTGCCACTTCGAGAACACGCCTTTCAGCTCCCGGAGGTCCCAGTCGCTCGTCTCCCATATCTCTCCGCCCTGGTCGAGCAGGACGTGTTCGAAGTGGAAGATCATGCTCAGCCCGTCGCCGTCGCGGCCGACGTAGCGCTGGGCCTCGTCCATCGCCATGTCGCTCCCGATGCACTCGCCGACGGTGAGGAGGTCCTCGGAGAGGACGCGGTCGCCCATCTCGCCGAGGTACTCGTGGACCTTCGGCCCGTCGATGGTGCCGCCGAAGTCCGAGGGTTCGGGCGGATCGTGTTGCGTGATGGCGTCGGGCTTCGAGATGAGGTTGATGACGTCCATGCGGAACCCGTCGATGCCCTTCTCCAGCCAGAACTCCATCATCTCGAAGACGTCCTCGCGGACCTGCTCGTTCTCCCAGTTGAGGTCCGGCTGTTTCACGTCGAAGAGGTGGAGGTACCACTCCTCGGAAGCCTCGTCGTACTCCCACGCGGGGCCGCCGAAGAAGGAGCCCCACTCGTTGGGCGGCGCCTCGCCCTCGGGCCCGCGGTGCCCGGTGAAGCCGTCGACGTCGGTGCGGCCCTGCCGCCAGATGTAGTAGTCGCGGTACTCCGAATCCGGCTCGTCACGGGAGTTGACGAACCACTCGTGCTCGTCGCTCGTGTGGTTCACCACGAGGTCCATGATGAGCCTGATGTCGCGGTCGTGGAGGCCCTCCAGCAGGTCCTCCCAGTCGTCCATCGTCCCGAACTCGGCCATGATGGAGCGGTAGTCGGCGATGTCGTACCCGTTGTCGGCGTTGGGGGACTCGTACACCGGGTTGAGCCAGATGCAGTCGACGCCGAGGTAGTCGAGGTAGTCCAGCTTCTCGATGATGCCCGGGATGTCGCCCACGCCGTTGCCGTCCGTGTCGTTGAAACTACGCGGATAGATCTGATAGACGACCGCCTCCTTCCACCACTGGCGGTCGATCTCGTCGCGCGTCACGCCACTCATGTCACGTTGACTCACTCGCGCCTCCCATTTAGGTGAATCGTCGGACGTCGCGTCTGTCGGTCGGTACCACGTCTACACGGCAGCCGTCGGTCCGAACGGCGGCGGCGGTCCACCTGGCTTTTTGTAGCGGCGCCTCCGACCTGCATCTATGGCAGACCACAGTCACGGGTCGGGGTCGGGTCCGGCGGAGGACCGCGACGGCTCGCCGCACAACCACAGCGACAACCCGGCGACGGGGCGGACGACCTCGCCGATGCAGGCGTACTCGACGAAGGAGGTCGGAATCGGCTTCGCGGTCCTCCTCGTCGGCCTGCTCGTCGTCTTCGGCGTCCCGTTGCTGTTCTGATTTCTCGACGCAGTTCTCGGTGACGGACACCGTCACCGTCTCGCTCCCGCCTTCAGCGGCCGCGCTCGCGTTCCGTGACGACCGAGGTCGTCCCGAAGCGCTCGACGACCGGTTCAGTCCAGGCCCTGGGCTAGCACGTCCCGAAGCTCCCGAATCTCGGCGACGCCGTACTCGAGTGACTCGTCGCCGACCGTCAGCTCCAGTCGACCGCTTCCGTCCGCCGAGCCGAGTTCGACCACGTCGGCGACGCCGTCGAAGCGCTCGGTCACCGACTCGGGGTCGGTCGTCTCGACGACGGCTCGGCCGGGCGTCTCGTCGAACAGCGCGAGGGCGTCGTCGACCGCCGCGGAGAGACCGGCGTCGTCGGTCACCATCTCGGCGAGCGCAACGGCGAGGCCGCCGTCGCTCACGTCGTGGACGGCGAGGGTCCCCTCGGCGTCGGCGACGTCGGCGATGGCCCTGAGAGTCGGGGTCGGCGTCTCGGGGAGCGCCGGGAACCGGTCGCTGCCGCCCGTCGTCGCGAGGTACTCGGAGCCGCCGAGGGCGCCACCGGCGTCGCCGACGAGGAGGAGCGTCCCCTCGCCGGAGAGCGCCGACCCGGGCGCCGAGTACCCCTCACGGGTGCCGACCATCGCGAGCGTCGGCGTCGGCGGGATGGGGCCGGCGACCGAGTCGTTGTACAGCGAGACGTTGCCGCCGACGACCGGGACCGACAGGTCCCGGCACATGTCGGCGAGACCGTCGACGATGCCTTTGAACCCCCCATAGACCGCCGGCTTCTCCGGGTTGCCGCCGTTGAGACAGTCGACCGCCGCGAGCGGGGTCGCGCCGACCGCCGCGAGGTTGGTCGCGTTCTCCAGCGCGACGGCGCGGGCGCCCTCGTAGGGTGCGCAGGCGGTCCAGTTCGGGACGGCGCCGGCGGAGAGCGCGAGGCCGACGCCGTTTCCGTCGCCCGTCTCAGTCTCCCTGATGGCCATCACCGCCGCGTCGTCGCCGGGTTCGACCGCGGTTCTGAGCCCGACCTCGTGGTCGTACTGGCGGTACACCCACCGCTTGCTCGCCGTCGAGGGGCTGGCGACGACCGCCTCGAACGCCTCGCCGAGGTCCGCGTCGGGGAGGTCGCGTTCCGGCTGGACCGGGTCGCCGCTGTCGAGGTCGTTCGTGGGTGCGCCGTCGGCGAGCAGTTCGGCGGGGACGTCGACGACGGTCTCGCGTTCGAGGTTGTCGTCTCCGTCCTCGCCCGGGAACGTACAGACGTAGTTCCCGTCGGTCACCTCGCCGATGACCGAACAGCCGAGGTCGAAGCGGGCGGCCAACTCGCGGACGCGCTCCACGTCTTCGGGGGCGACCTCGTAACACATCCGCTCCTGGGACTCCGCGAGCAGGATTTCGAGGGGGCTCATGTTCGGCTCGCGCTGGTGGACCCGGTCGAGGTCGATGCGGGCGCCGAGGTCGCCCTTCGCGACGAGTTCCGAGGAGGCGCCGCCCAGCCCGGCCGCGCCGAGGTCACGAGCCGACAGGAGCAGGTCCTCGTCAAGCAGCGCCTCGTTGCACTCGATGAGACGCTTCTCGGCGTAGGGGTCGCCGACTTGGACGGCAGGGCGGTCCTCGGTCTCCGCGTCCTCGGCGAGGTCCTCCGAGGCGAAGGAGGCGCCGCCCAGCCCGTCGCGACCGGTCGCGTTGCCGACGAGTACCAGCTTGTTGCCCGGCTCCTGTGCCACCGCGGTGACGAGGCGGTCCGAAGGGAGCAGACCGACGCAGGCGACGTTGACGAGGGGGTTCCCTTCGTACCCCTCGTGGAAGGCGACGCTGCCGCCGACCGTGGGGACGCCGATGCAGTTGCCGTAGTGGCTGATACCCTCGACGACGCCCTCCAGCAGGTAGCGGGTGTGCTCGCGGTCGAACCCGCCAAAATAGAGGGAGTCAGTCAGTGCGATAGGGTAGGCGCCCATCGACAGCGTGTCGCGGACGATGCCGCCGACACCCGTCGCCGCGCCGTCGAACGGGTCGACGTACGACGGGTGGTTGTGGCTCTCGATACCGAGGGTTATCCAGTGGTCGTCGCTTCCGGGGAGCGAGACGACGGCGGCGTCGTCGCCCGGGCCGACGACGACGTGCTCGCCCTCCGAGTCGAACGCGCCCAGCAGGGGCCGGGAGGAGCGGTAGGCACAGTGCTCGCTCCAGAGGTTCTCGAAGAGGGCGGCCTCCTCGGGCGTCGGGTCGCGCCCGAGCTCCGCCCGGATCAGGTCGTGGTCCGAATCGGCGAGACTCATCCACTCGTGTGGTCAGAACGACCGGAGAAAGGCCTTTCGTTGTGCACGTTCGTGGATTGACGAGCGCGTCGCCCGAATTGCCGGCCGCGTCGCTCGACCGGTCGAAACCTCAGCCGTGGCTCGGACGAAGAGACGTCGGCGGTGTCGGTGTCGCGGGGACACCGACCGTCGTGGAGTTGTTCGTGCCTCCGGCGTTGCTCGCGTTTTCGTCGAGACGGGCGACCACGGCATCCGGTTCGCCGACGCGGTCACCGCTTCCAGTACGAGGGAGCGAACACCACGAGGACGGACAGAATCTCCAACCTGCCGATCCACATCAGAAACACCATGTACAGCTTCGCCGGCGCGGAGAAGGGCAGGAAGTTGTTCATCGGTCCGACGACACCGACCCCGGGCCCGACGTTACCGAGGGTCGCCACGGTCGCCCCGACCGCCTCGATGGCGGAGAGTTCGAGCCCGATTCGGAGGCTGTCGACGTAGATGAGCACCGTCGACACCGCGAAGATGGTGAAGAACGTCATCACGAACACGAGGATGCTTCTGACCGTCTCCTCCTCCGCGACGTTCCCCGAGAGCCGAATGGGGTGGACCGCCTCCGGGTGAATCGACTGGAACACCTCGCGGGACATCGCCTTCTGAATCACGTACCAGCGGACGATCTTGATGCCCCCGGCCGCGGAGCCGGCCGACCCGCCGAGGAACATGGCCAGGAGGAGCACGAGCTGGGTCGACTGGTCCCACGTGTTGAAGTCCATGCTCGCGTACCCCGTCGTGGTCACGATGGCGACCGTCTGGAACACGGCCTGGCGGAGCGCGTTCTCGACGTTACCGGGGATGGGGTCGATGTTGGTCGGCGCCTCGGCGAGGCCGACTCCGGCGAACAGCAGCCCCGCCAGGAGCGCGCTGACGACCGCCATCGCGAAGAGGTAGCCGCGGAACTCGTCGTTCCGGAGCAGCCGGCGGGGCTCTCCGCGGAACCCGTACCAGAACAGCGCGAAGTTGGTGCCGGCGACGACCATGAAGAGTATCACGGCCCACTGGATGGCCGGCGAGAACGCCTCCATACTCCGAGCCCGGGGAGAGAAGCCGCCGGTCGGGAGCGTGGTCAAGGCGTGCGCCACTGCCCCGTAGAAGTCCATGTTCGGTGCGACTCCGAGGAGGTGGAGCCCGTAGTAGGTGAGGACGGCGGCGAGGGTGAAGCCGGCGTAGATGGCCCACAGCGCACGGGCGGTGTCCTGGATGTGCGGCGTGAGCTTGTCGATAGTCACGCCCGGTGCCTCCTCGCGGAAAATCTGAGCACCGCCGACCGACAGCTCCGGGAGGATGGCGACCATGAGAACCAGGATTCCCATGCCGCCAAGCCACTGCGTCAGCTGTCGCCACATGAGAATCGAACGCGAGTGCGCCTCGAAGGAGATTTCGCCGAGGACGGTCGACCCCGTGGTCGTGAACCCGCTCATGCTCTCGAAGAGCGCGTTGACGGGCGAGGCAACCGTCCCCTGTCCGGCGACGAGGTACGGAATCGTCCCGACGACGGGGACGATAAGCCACGTGAGACTCACGAAGAGGAACGCCTCGCGGTGGCCGAGGTCGGGATCCGGCTGGAGCCGTTCGAGGGCGGTACCGAGGACGACCATGACGGCGGTCGTCACGAGAAACGGGAGCGGGCTCTCGCCGTACAGGAGGGCGACGGCCGTCGGAAACAGCGGTGCGGCGGAGAGGTACTTCAGCACCCGACCGATGAAGCTCAGACTCGACCGGTACTCGACGAAGTCACTGGGCTTAGAACCCGGACCGCCGTCGAGGACGGAGAGAGAGGCGGGACCCATCAGTATACACGGAACCATCAGCGCGCGCATAAGGGGTTCGGTATCCGAGAAGTCCGGGACTCGGTGGGGCCTGTCTACGCTATCGTCCCACAGTCTGCCCCTGCGCGGTGTCGACGCCCCACGGGAACCCGTGGCGTTTATCATACCGACCCGTGTTAGTACCCGATATGACTCAGAGAGCCGCCGGAGACGGCGTATTCGACCCGCGCGGGGGTCGCGAGGCAAGACAGCCACGGCGCAGCCCCCACATCGAACCATGAGCGGGTCGCGACTCTGGGGCGCGCTCGGCGTGGCAGTCGCTCTGCTCGGCGTCGTCATCATCGCTCCCGAGACGCTCACCGGAATCGTCGAGCACGGGGTCACGTCGCCGGAGGTGCTGTACGGGTTCGGCGTCGTGCTCGCGGCCGTCGTCACGGTACTCATCGTTCTGCCGAGCATGGTTCGCGGGTAAGTCGGCGCGGACCGCCGCCGACACGACCGGTACGAACCGAGCGGACCGGGCCGGACCGAGAAACTTTTTTAGGGGAATCGACAAGGAGCGCTCGTGCTATCGGTCGAGCTGCACGCGCACTCCGCGCTCTCGTACGACGGCCGCGACCCCGTCGAGCTGCTGCTCGAACAGGCCGCCGCCGTCGGCCTCGACGCCCTCGCCGTCACCGACCACGACGAGATAGACGCCAGCGTAGCGGCCGCGGAACGGGCCCCGGAGTACGGACTCGTCGGCATCCCCGGTATGGAAGTGACGACCGCCGCGGGCCACCTCCTGGCGTTCGGCATCGACGAACTCGTGCCGGCCGGCCTCCCCTTCGACGAGACGCTCGACCGCATCCGCGACCTCGGCGGGGTCGCAGTCGTCCCCCACCCGTTCCAGAAGTCCCGCCACGGCGTCGCGCCACACGTCTCGCGTGACCAACTCGCGAGCGCCGACGCCATCGAGACGTACAACTCCCGACTCCTGACCGGCGTCGCCAACAGACGCGCCGACCGCTTCGCCGTCCGCCGGGGGCTACCGACGACCGCCGGCAGCGACGCCCACATCGCCGAGATGGTCGGGCAGGCGGTGACGGAAGTCGGCACCGACGAGCGCAGCGCGGCGGCGATTCTCGACGCCATCGTCGACGGGCGAGCCAGCGTCAACGGGAGTCGGACGCCGTGGCGGGTCTCCGCCAGACAGGCCGCCGGCGGCGCGAAACGGCGGGTTCGACACCGCTTCGCCGACCTGCTGTGACCGCCGCAGGGGAGGACGAATCCGACCTGTCGGGCGTCGACGCCGACCTCGTCCGGGCGGCGCTCGGGGACAGTACCCCGCTCCCCGGCACCGGCGGGTTCGCCGGACGCCTCGACGGCGCCCTCGTCAGGGACGTGCTCGGCCGCCGGCCGGTGTTCTCCGAGGCCGACGATCCGACCGTCTGGAGCGACGACCCGACCGACCTCGTCGACCCCGACCCGGTTCCGGCCGGCTGTGTCCGTGACGGGACCGGCGACCGACGGGTGTGGACGCTCCCGTCGCCGCCGGCGTCCGATTCGGAGTCGGCCGGCGACACCGTCGAGTCGGCGGTCCGAACGAGCGTCGAGTCCGTCGACGCCGACGGGTTGGCCGTCGCGTTCTCCGGCGGCGTCGACTCCGCAGTCGTCGCCGCCGGCGTCCCCGAGGCGCCGTGTTACGTCGCCGGCTTCCCCGGCTCACACGACGTGGCCGCCGCTCGCGACGCCGCCGACGCGATGGGTCGCGAGTTGCGGGTGGTCGAACTCACCCACGACGACCTCGAACGGGCGGTGCCCGAGATTTCCCGGGCGACCGGTCGGGCGAACGCCATGGACGTCGCCATCGCCCTCCCGCTGTACCTCGTCGCCGAGTGCGTCGCCGCCGACGGGTACGACCGCCTCGCACTCGGGCAGGGAGCCGACGAACTGTTCGGGGGGTACGCGAAGGTCGTCGACCCCGCCGAGGACCACCGCGTCGACGCCGACACCGTCCGCGGGGCGACCCGCGAGGTCGTCGCGTCGCTCCCCGACCAACTGACCCGCGACGTGCTGACGCTCCGTGCCGCCGGCGTCGAGCCGGTGACGCCGCTGCTCCACGACCGGGTCGTCGACGCGGCGCTCCGACTGCCGGACGACCTCCTCGTCTCGGGCGACGAGCGGAAGGTGGCGCTCCGGCAGGCGGCGAGGGGGTTGGTGCCGGAGTCGGTTCGGACGGCCGACAAGAAGGCGGTCCAGTACGGCACCTACGCGTCGCGGGAACTGGATCGGCTGGCTCGGCAGGCCGGGTTCAAGCGGCGGATGGACGACCACGTCGGGCAGTACGTCGAGTCGTTGCTGGAGGAGTAGGGCGAACAGGCGACACGTCGGCCCGCGGGACGTGGAGTCGGCACTCGGAGCGGCGTGTCACACGACAGCCTCGACCGGCTCCGGAGCGACTCGTCAGGACATACGCCGGGGTGGTCCCGGCATCGCGTATCAACCTTCGGTGTGAGCGGTCGCCGACGACTCGGCCGTGGCGGCCGCGACCGCCTCGACGGCTTCGATACCGATTTCGACCGTATCGGGGTCCACGTCGCTCGCTCGAAGCTCCGCGGGCGTGTACCACTGCCAGACTTCGGGGTCTTCCTCGTCGTCGCCGTCGGGGTCGATGTCGCGGGAGTCGGCTTCGGCGAAGAACACGTGGTCTATGTGCTGGTGGTACGCTTCCCCGTCCTCGTTCACGTCGATGTCGTACAGCATCTGATAGCGCGGCGAGGGGAGCGCGCGGCCCGCCGGTGCCGGCACGTCGGGGGCATCGCCGACGAGTTCGGCGGCGAGGCCGGTCTCCTCTCTCACCTCGCGGAGGCCGGCCTCGTGGGGGAGTTCGTCGCGGTCGACGTGCCCGCCGGGCGGGATGCGGATGCCGAGACGGTCGTGCTCGTGGAGGGCGACGGCGCCGTCGTTGACGACGTAGACGGTGGCAGTGAAGTGGCGGGTGGTCTCCATGGCAGTCGCTCCGAACGCAGCGGCTTCGGCGTTGCGGATTCGGGTGGAAAAGACGGTGACTGCCGGCAGGTGGCTACGCTTCCGGCGTTACGGCAGCTGGACCGCTTCCTCGGCTTCGAGCAGCTCGTGGTAGCGGTTCCGGATGGTGACCTCGGAGATGTTCGCCACGTCGCTGACCTCGCTCTGTGTCACCTTCTCGTTGGTGAGCAGCGAGGCGGCGTACACCGCGGCGGCCGCGAGTCCGACCGGGGACTTCCCGGAGTGGACGCCCTGCTCTTTCGCGTTCTTCAGGAGCTGTCGAGCGCGACGCTCTGCCTCGTCGGAGAGGCCGAGGTCGGAGGCGAACCGCGGCACGTAGCTCTCGGGGTCGGCGGGCTGAATCTCGAGCTTGAGCTCGCGGACGATGTAGCGGTACGTCCGGGCGATCTCGTCCTTCTCGACGCGGGAGACGGCCGAAATCTCGTCGAGACTGCGCGGCGTGCCGGCCTGTCGGGCCGCGGCGTACAGCGCGCTGGTCGCGACGCCCTCGATAGAGCGACCCGGGAGCAGGTCCTCGTCGAGCGCGCGGCGGTAGATGACCGACGAGGTCTCGCGGACGTTGTCCGGGAGACCGAGCGCGGAGGCCATGCGGTCGATTTCGCCGAGGGCCTGCTTCAGGTTGCGCTCCTTGGAGTCGCGGGTACGGAAGCGCTCGTTCCACGTGCGCAGACGCTGCATCTTCTCGCGCTGGCGGCTGGACAGGGAGTTGCCGTAGGCGTCCTTGTTCTGCCAGCCGATGTTCGTCGACAGCCCCTTGTCGTGCATCATGTTCGTCGTCGGCGCGCCGACGCGGGACTTCTGGTCTTTCTCCTTCGAGTCGAACGCGCGCCACTCGGGGCCGTGGTCGATGGAGTCCTCGTCGACGACGAGACCACAGTCCTGACAGACGGTCTCGCCGTGTTCGTTGTCGGTCGCGAGGTGGCCGCCACACTCCGGACAGTGGAGCTCCTCGTCTGCGGTCTCGTTCTCGTCGGCACCGGTTTCGGCCTCGTTCTCTCGGGCTCGCTCGGCCGTGTAGCTTCGGACGCTTTCAGTCATTGTGTGCTGGGGGGTTAGGGGGGGGTGGGTGGGGTGAGTCAGATGGCTCTGCGTCCTGTCGTTCTTCACTCCCCTCTAGCGGAGTCTGCTACTTAAGACTTCTGTCTTATTACACTACATGTAAAAAAGAAAATTGAGTCTGTGAAGTTCGTACCGGCCGAAACCGATTCCGTCGACCGGGTGGCGACGGGTTCCCGGGTTCACCACCACTCCTCACGTGAAGATATATGTAGGTTTCGTCGCCGAGGGGTGAATCGGAGGCGCTCGGGTCGGTGCGGGTGAGTGACCGCCCCCGATTCGAAACCCTTACTCCCGGTCCGTGGCACCGACGAGGTATGAGCGACACCGCCGACGAGGAGCGCGCGGCGTCGGTGACCGCCGACGACGTCCGTCACGTCGCCGAACTGGCGCGGGTCGACCTCGACGAGGGCGAGGTCGACGAGTTCGCCGCGCAGTTCGTCGACATCCTGGAGTACTTCGAGGCGCTCGACGAAGTCCCCGAAGTCGACACCGAGGACGACCTCGCGAACGTCATGCGGCCCGACGAGGTCCGCGACGGCCTCAGTCAGGAGGAGGCGCTCTCGAACGCCACGGAGACCGAAGACGGCTACTTCAAAGGACCGCGGGTGTCCTGAATGGCCGACGCCGACCTCAACGTCTTCGTCACGGAGGAGCGCATCGAGGGCGAGGACGACGGTCCCCTCGCCGGGAAGACGGTCGCCGTCAAGGACAACCTCTCGACCGAGGGCGTTCGCACCACCTGCGGGTCCGCCATGCTCGATGACTACGTTCCGCCGTACGACGCCACCGTCGTCCGCCGCCTGAAGGGGGCCGGCGCCACCATCGTCGGCAAGGCGAACATGGACGAGTTCGGGATGGGCGGCACGACCGAGACCTCCGCCTACGGCCCGACGCGGAACCCCGTCGACCCCGAGCGCGTCCCCGGCGGCTCCTCGGGCGGGTCGGCGGCCGCCGTCGCCGCCGGCGAGGCCGACCTCGCGCTCGGCACCGACACCGGCGGCTCCGTCCGTAACCCCGCCGCCTTCTGTGGCGTCGTCGGCATCAAGCCGACCTACGGGTTGGTCTCGCGATACGGGCTCGTCGCCTACGCAAACTCCCTCGAACAGGTCGGCCCGCTGGCCCCGACCGTCGAGGGGGCCGCCGCCCTGCTCGACGCCGTCGCCGGCCCCGACGAGCGCGACGGGACCACCCGCGACCCGACCGAGGCCGTCGACGACTACCCCGACGGGAGCTACGCGGACGCCGCCGACGGCGACGTGGACGGCACCACGATAGGGGTCGTCTCCGACCTCGTCGAGGGCGCCGACGAGGCGGTCGTCGGGGCGTTCGAGGACGCGATTGCGGACCTCGAATCCCAGGGCGCGGAGGTCGTCGACGTGTCGCTCGAGTCGGTCGAGCACGCCGTGCAGGCGTACTACGTCATCGCCATGTCCGAGGCCTCCTCGAACCTCGCGCGCTACGACGGCGTGCGCTACGGGAAGTCGGGGGGCTACGAGGGCAACTGGAACGACGCGTTCGCCCGCGCCCGCGAGGAAGGGTTCGGCCCGGAGGTCAAGCGCCGAATCCTTCTCGGCACCTACGCCCTCTCGGCGGGCTACCACGACAAGTACTACAAGAAGGCGCAGGACGCCCGCGCGTGGGTGAAGCAGGACTTCGACGAGGCCCTGAGCGAGGCCGACGTGCTCGCGACGCCGACGATGCCCGTCCTGCCGCCGAAGGTCGGCGACAGCCTCGACGACCCCCTCTCGCTGTACCTGATGGACGCGAACACCGTCCCGGTGAACCTCGCGAACCTCCCCGCCATCTCGGTGCCGGCGGGCGAGGCCGAGGGGCTCCCGGTCGGCCTCCAGCTCGTCGGCCCGAAGTTCGGCGAGCACGATATCGTCCGGGTCGCGAGCGCGGTCGAGAACTGAACGGTCGTTCCGTACCCCGTTTTCTCACCCCCTGAGCAGGTTCAGCACTTCGTCGACCACGTCGGACTCGACGGCGACGACGTAGCGCGCACCGGGTTCGAGAACGGTCTCCGGGCCGCCGATGCGGTTTCCCTGGTAGTCGACGACGATGATGCTCCCGCGGGGGAGCCGCACCTCGTCGAGACGCTTGCCCGCGACGGGTGCACCTTCGGCTATCTCGACTTCGAGCACCTCCACGTCGCCGAACACCTCCTCGACGGTGCGGACGCCGACGCCGGTTATCTCGTTGGCCGCGGTCCGGGCGCCGGAGCGTTCGGGGAAGACGACGCCGTCGACGAACTCGGCGTACAGGTCGTCCGGCGTCGTCGTCGTCCGCATGACGGTTCGCACGTCCGCGAGGCGCTGGGCGGCCATGCAGACCGCGAAGTTCGTCGCCTCGTCGTCGGTGAGCGCGGCGACTACGTCCGCGCGGTCGAGCCGTGCCTGTCGGAGCACGGAGGGCCGGGAGGCGTCGCCCTCGATGACGGTCGCGACGTACTCGTCGCTCAACTCGGCCGCGCGCTCGGCGTCAGTCTCGACGAGCGTCACGTTGTGGCCGCGGTCGTGGAGCAGTTCGGCGGTCCGGAGGCCGAGTTCGCCGCCGCCGGCGACGACGACGCGAAGGTCCCCGGTTCGTTCGTAGTCGGTGTCGGATGTCGGGTTTCGGCTCATATCAGGCGGTCTCCTCGTCGACATCGGCGTCGAGGTCGATAGGTTCGGGGTCGGCGACGGTCGCCTCCGCGGCCGCCGTCGGTTCGGGGCGTCCCTCGTCCGTACGCCCGCTACGTGCCAGCAGGAGATAGACGACCCCCCCGAGAACCAGCCAGCCGACCGCGAGCGCCCATGTCTCGGCGTCGATGAACAGCCCCAGCAGGAGGTTGCAGACGATGCCCAGCGCGGGCGTCACGGGGTAGAAGGGCACCTGGAACGGTCGCCGGAGGTCGGGCTGTTGGCGTCGGAGTCTGAACACGGCGACGTTGACGATGGTGAACCCCAGCAGGGAGAACAGGCTGGCGAGTTTCCCGACGGTGCCGATGGGGACGACGAGGACGGCGACGAGCATCACCGCGGCGCTGGCGAGGACGCCGACGAACGGCGTCCCGTAGCGGTGGTGGAGCCGCCCGAGGACGGCCGGGAGCTGTCGTTCCCGTCCCATCGCGAACGCCACGCGGCTGGAGCCGATGACGACGGCGTTGAGCGCGCTGATGGTCGAGAAGACGGCACCGAAGGCGATGATGGCCGCGCCGGTCCCCAACACCGGGAGCGAGGGCATGAACCCCTCCGCGGCCTGCGCGACGGCCGTCTCCCCCGCGGCGGCGAGGCGCTCCGGGCCGAGTGTCCCGATGGCGACGAACACGACGAACAGGTAGACGACGACCGTGACGACGACCGAGAGCAGGATGGCCCGCGGGATGTTCACGGTCGGATTCTCGACCTCCTCGGTCACCGTCGCGATGAGGTCGTACCCCTGGAAGGCGATGAACGTCAGCCCCATCGCCGGGAGCACCGCGAGCGCCCCGTTCGGGAACAGCGGGTCGAACTCGGCGCCGCGGGCGACCGGGAGGCCGAGGACGACGAACAGCCCGAGGATGGCGATTTTGACGAGCGTGATGGCCGTCTCCGCCCCGCCGCTGGCCTCCGTCGACAGCGCGTTCAGCGCGACGAGGACGACGACGGCCAGGAGGGCGTAGGCGACGGGTGGGCCCGGCAGGGTCACGCCGTACAGGTGGACGAATTCCACGAAGTTCGAGGAGAACCCGAGCGCGTACAGCGCGCCCGCGATCATGTACGTGAACCACCGCGTCCACCCCATGACGAACGCGACGGGCGCCGAGAACACCTCGCGGACGTAGGCGTACCCGCCGCCGTTCCGAGGAATCGCGGCCGCGAGTTCGGCGTACGAGAGTGCGGTGAACGTCGTCACGCCGCCGTTGAGGGCGAACGCGACGATGGCGGCGGGACCGGCGAGTTCGGTCGCCAACCCCGTGAGGACGAAGATACCCGCCCCGATCATCGCCCCGATGCCGACCATCGTCGCGTCGAGCAGACCCAGGCTCGCCGCGGGCGCACGCTCCCCGGGCTGACTCACGGTTCACCTCCGGTCGCCGGTCCGAACCGGCCGGGCGAAGCGTGCATACTGCTACCAATCGTCGGTGCGGAGCTAAAACGTTCCTCCCGACGGGGTTACTCGACGTCCAACAACTGGAGCGCCTGTCGGATGTGGAAACTCGTGGTGGGGTGCTCGGCGCTGTCGAGAGCCGAACGGAGGTGGTCCCGAAGTGTGTCGTCACGGTCGTCGGCCTCCGTGGGGGGGTCGAAACGGGTCATACCCCCACACAGATGTGGCCGATAGTTAATGTTTTGATAGTGTCACGAACTTTCGGCCGGACAGGAGCCACGTCGCCGTTCGGTCGGCCAACAACGACCAACTCGTTTTCGGTGGTTCCGGAACGCTTTTGCGGTCGTCGTCTGTGCGTGACAGCATGGCAAGCGAAGAAGTGGAGAGCGAACTCCGCACGCAGCTCCTCGAAGCGTTCTCGGGCGCCGACTACCCCGTCAGCAACCAGATGGACCTCGTCCCCGCCCTCCCGAACGGGCCGGGCACGAAGTTCGAGGCCGGCGACGGCGAGGTGTCGTTCACCGCGATGGAGATGGCCGCGAAGCTGGGCAGTCACCAGGAGTTCCCCTACGACTCCGCCGAGAAGCTCGTCGACGACGTGATGGAGGGGCTCCGCGAAGAGGGGATGCTCTGAGCGGACGGTCGTAACCGGGTCCGAGTCGCTCGCCGACACGGTCGGTGGTGGCTCGGACCCGAGCCCCGAGGCGACCCGCTTCCGACCCACCTCCTCGGCCGTCGCGACTCCTTCCTCGCGATGGCCGCGCAGTCCTCGACGTGAGCCACCGCTGGAGCGGTCGCTGTCGACCCGACCGCCCGGACTGCGTCACCGGGTCGCCGGTCGGAGCGCTCTGAACGTGTCCGCGTCTACCGACTCGGCGTCGACTTGGACGAACCCCCGCTCGGTGAACACCGACTCCCAGTTCCGGTAGTAGAGCGGAATCTCCTCCGTCACGTAGTTCACGCCGCGCGTACCGGTCGCGTCGGGGACGTCACCGGTGTGGTCGTCGACCACCCCGCCGGCCTCACCCTCACGCCCGCCGTCGCCGTCCTCGGCGCCACGCTCGCCTCGTTCGCTCTCGACTTCGACCGTGACGAGGAGGTCGCTGGCGATTCGAGCCACCTCGTCGAACACCCACTCGTTCTCGGGTGGGATGTGTTGGAGAGTCTGGACCGAGTAGACCGCGGCGAACGCGTCGTCGTCGGAGTCCGCGACGAGATTCTCTATCGACTCGGTGTAGAAGCTCCCGTCCCTCGTGAGGTCGGGGTACGCGTCGGCCATCACCTCGAAGGACTCGCCGTTCACGTCGACCCCGTGGAGGTCGTCGTAGCCGGCGTCGTGGAGGTGCGCGAGGTGGCGGCCGGCGCTACAGCCCAGTTCGAGGACGGGCGCGTCGGGCTCGACGAACCGGTCGAGAGCCCCCCGGACCAGCTCGCTTCGCTCGTCCGGCCCGTAGTACGCGTAGTACTCGGGGGAGTACTCCCCGGAGCGCTCGGCCCACCGTTCGTGGACCCGATGAGAAGTCACGAGTACCGACCCGACGCCCAGCCGTAAAGCCCCTCGCACTCGCCGGGCGACCGGCCTACGGGGTGACAGGAGCCGGCCGTCGGTCGGTCCTGCCTCAGTCGTCCGCGGCCCCGCCGAACTGCTGCGGTGGGAGCCGGAGGTCGTCCAGCCCGGGCAGGTGTTTGACGTTGTAGATGATCTGCAGTTCGTCGGAGGCGGGGACCCCGATACAGGAGAGGCGAATCCCGGCGTCGAGCATCTGCGCCGAAAGCACGTGGTTCGAGGGCATCTTCAGCTCCCCGTCGAACAGCGCGACCGCGCAGTTCGCACACGCCCCGCCCCGGCAGGCAAAGGGCCACGAGAAGCCGCGGTTCTCCGCGGCTTCGAGCAGGCTCTCGTCGGGCTCACAGTAGAACTTCCCGTAGTCCTCGGGGTCGTACCCGCCGTCCGCGGCCTTCTCGAACAGGTCGTCGTCGTCGATCTCCCACCCCTCGTCGGCGACCACGTCGTAGTTGAGATACTCGACCCGCGTCCCTTCGGCCTCGGATTCGGCCGTGTCCGGGTCGGCCGACGTCGACCCGCTCGCGGCCTCCGCCGAGCCGTTCGTCCGCGGCCCACCGGCGCCGTCGCCGGCTCCGCTCGACTCGGACGGCTCCGACGCCGCCGTCTCGGACTCCGCGGACGCACTGGCGTCCCCGTTCGTCGCGGGCCCGTCGGCGTCGGCGACGCCGACCGCGGCGCGGAACGCGCGCTCGGGGTAGTCGGTCTTCGTGGCCTCGTACGCGGCTCGCACCCGCGCGAACTCGTCGCGACTCCCGCCGTGGTCCGGGTGTGCCTCCTTCACCCGCCGTCTGTACGCTCGCTTGATTTCGGTGTCGTCGGCGTCGGGACTGACGTCCAGAACGTCGAACGGGGAGTCCACACGCCCGGTTAGGGGATGAGACGCATAAATCCTCTCTCATCGGAAACCCTGGCGTCCCACCGTCTCGCGTCCCGCAGTGGGCTGGCTCCAGGGAGTCGACCCGCCGCCGGCCGGAGCGCTCCTCGATTCGTTCCGGACTGCTCCGGGTCACTCCCCCCGTCGCTCCCGGCCGTGTTCCTCACAGAGCACTTCGCCGGTCTCGGGGTCGAGGTAGAACGGCTCGCCGGCGACCACCGACGCTCCGCAGACGCTACAGCCGTCGTCGTGACGCAGGAAGTACTTGCCTTCCGCCTCGCCGGTGACGAGCCGGTCGGCCCCCACCGCGGGCCGCGTCAGCCCCTCGCCGATTTGGGTCCGCTCCGCCGAGTCCGCCTCTTCGAACCGGATGGGTCGCATATCGGTCGATAGCGAGTCGGGCGACAAAAGCCGCGCGACCCGAGCCTGTGCGGTGGGCCGGCCGCCGCAGGCAGCCGCAGCGAGGGGTTCATTGTCGTCCGTTTCCAAAGACGGGTGTGCTTCCGGAGCTGCTCGCGGAACTGCCGGCGTGGCTGGTTGCCGGCCTCGGGATGGGTGCCGTCGCCAGTTGCGTCGTCGCCCTCGTCTTCGTCGTCGGCGGCCGCCTCTTTCCGACGGCCCCCGTCGACCCGGCCCAGCGTATCGACGGGACGGCCCGCCGACGCGCCGAGATTCGGAGCTACCTCCGGGCCATCGGCGAACCGTTCGCCGAGGACCACCCCGTCCACGGCCGCACGGTCGCCTTCTACCTTCCCGGTCGAGACGTGGCGATTACGTTCGACGCGCAGGCGTACTTCCACATCGAGCGCGAGGGGAGCTACGCGGTGCTGTGTGAACACGAGATGCCCGGCGCCGCGCTGGGCCGGCGCCTCCCCTTCGAGGTGCCCGAACTGGACCCTCGACTCGACGAGATGGACGACCCCATCCGCGAGGCGTTCGAGTTGCTCGGACTCGGCGCGACCGCGAGCCCCGACGACATCAAGCGAGCCTACCGAAACCAGGTCAAGGAGGCCCACCCGGACCACGGCGGCAGTCGCGAAGAGTTCCAGCGCCTCCGCGAGGCGTACACGACCGCGAAGAGCCACGCCGACTGAGGCGCCGACGTGGGGAGCGCGAGGCTCGGAAGACGGCCCTCGCCCTGTCAGCCGGCGACTTCCGCGAGCTCGACGACGAGTCCCGGAACGACGAGCAGGAACAGACCGGCGACGACGAGGAGGGCCGGCAGGAAGAGCAGCCCCATCTCGGTGAACAGCCACAGTCCGAGACCGGCGACGACGGCCAGCAGGCCGACGAGTCGGAGCAACCAGACGACGATTCCGTCGAGTCCGGCGTCCGCGAACGCGTCGACGACGTCGAGCGCTTCGTCCATCTGTGCGCTGGCGTAGACGCCGGAGCCCCTTATCGGTGGGTGGCTCGGTCGGCCCGCGAAACGAGTCAATCGAATCGGTCGTTCGTACAACAAGATATCGCCTACATACCCATACATACATTCTGATGCACTCGTTTTATCAATCTCGAACGTTCTGTGACGATTATGCGTCGACGTTCCTTCCTGACTGCGCTCGCACTGGGGACCGCCGGAGCGGCGAGTTCCTCGGACACGCTCGTCGCCGACGCCGCCGCGGCGACGGCCATCGACCATCTCGAGTTCGACTCGGCGGCGAGTCTCCTCGACGCCTCCGGCGGGAGGCTGACCGACGGCTCCCGAATCGCGGTCCTCGCGGAGTCGACCGCGTGGAACGGCGACGGCGACGGGGACGGCGACGCTGTCGACTACGGTTCGGCCGACGTCCCGCTCGTCGCCGTCGACGGCGACGTCGTCGGGTTCGGGGCGACGCTCGTCGCCGACGACGCGAACTTCCGTAGCGGGAACGAGGAGTTCGTCCTGAACGTCTGGGACGCTCACCTCGGCGGCTCCGGGACCGTGCTCTACGACGAGGGACACGACCAGTACAACTCCCTCTCGGGCTTCTCGAACATGGCGAACTACGCCGAGGAGGCCGGCTACACGGTGCAGGCCACCTCGACGCTCGCCGCCGACCTCGCTACCGCCGACGCGGTGTGGCTCACCGGCCCCGCGACGGCGTTCACGAGTTCGGAGCAGTCCGCACTCGTCGACTTCGTCGCGAACGGCGGCGCGCTGTTCGCCCACGACCGCTCGGACTACTCGAACTACGACGAGACGGCGAACCTCAACGACCTCGCGGAGGCGCTCTCGCTCGCCTTCCGCTTCAACGACGACGAGGTCGTCGACGACACGAACAACGCGGGCGTGAGCTACACGCCGACGACGACGCGGTTCGACACCGCCTTCGACTACTTCGGCGACCGGCCGGGGCTGGAGATAGACCCGAACGCGACCCACGACGTGGCCGTCATCGACGTGAACGACGGCGACACCGTCGACGTGCGCTTCGACAGCGGGCGCGAGGAGACCGTCCGCATCCTCGGCATCGACACGCCGGAGAAAGAACAGTACCAGCGGTACGAGCGCGAGGAGGAGTGGGAGGGCATCGAGAGCCTCGACTACCTCGCGACGTGGGGGCAGAACGCCACCGACTACGCGGTGCAGGAGCTCTCCGGCGCCCGCGTCGACATCTCCTTCGACGGCGCCGAACCGAGCATCTTCGACGCCTACGACCGCCTACTCGGCTACATCCACTACGACGCCGGGAGCGGGAGCCGCGACGCCTTCTACAATTACGACATGGTCGCGAAGGGGTACGCCCGCCTCTACGCCTCGGGCTTCTCGAACCACGAGTCGTTCGCGGCCGCCGAGCGTACGGCCCGTGCGGACGGGGTGAACGTGTGGACCGACAGCGACCCCGACGCCTCCTCCGAGTACCGCAACCGCGACGCCGACGACCTGTTCGTCCCGAAGGCGACGACGGTGCGGACGGCCTCGGGTGGTATCGAGGACGCACGGGTCCCGTTGTACGCCGAGTCCACGGCCACACAGGCTACCACCGGCGGCTACGACTACGGGGGCGCCGACCTCCCACTGATGGGCGTGGACGAGACCGCGGGCGTCGCCGTCGTCGGCGGCCTCCTCGTCGACGAGGCCTACGAGCAGAACGAGGGGTTCGCGGTCGACACCTCGACGTACGAGAACTTCGTCGTCCTGACGAACCTCGTCGACTACCTCGCCTCGCGCTCGGGCGACGTGCTCGTCGACGGCGGCCACGGACAGTTCGCCGAGGACTACGCGCTCTCGGCGGAGGACGTCGCGTACTACCAGCGCCACCTCGAAGGGTTCGACGTCGGCCTCGAAGGGGTGAACGACCTGACCGGCGAGAACCTCGACCGGGGCCGCGCGCTCCTCGTCTCGACGCCCCCGCAGGCGTTCACGAGCGCCGAACTCGACGCCGTGGGGTCGTTCGTCGACGACGGCGGTGCGGTGATTCTCCTGGGCGCGAGCAACGCCCCCGACGCGCCGGTGACGAACCTCAACGAGGTGGCGGCCGGTCTGGGCACGGACATCCGGCTGAACGACGACGCCGTCTCGGACGCCTCGAACAACGTGAACGGCGACTCGTCGCTGCCGACGACGACCGTCTTCGACACCTCGTTCCCGCTGTTCGACGCCTACCCGGCGACGGGCGGGAGCGGGTCGCTCGCCATCGCGACGATTCACGAGGACGCCGCCGGCGACGACTCCACGAACCTCGAAGACGAGTACGTCGTCTTCGAGAACGCGGGGAGCGGGGACCTCGACCTCACCGGGTACACCGTCGAGGACGAGGCCGGACACACGTACGCGTTCCCGACCGGCTACACCCTCACCGGCGGCGCGTCGGTCACGCTCCACACCGGAAGCGGCACGGACACCGACGCCGACCTCTACTGGGGTCGCGGGTCGTCGGTGTGGAACAACTCCGGTGACACCTGCTTCGTGTACGACGACGCGGGCTCGCTGGTCGTCCAACAGTCGACCTCGGAGTCCGGCGGGGACGACGGCGGGAGCGGCTCGATAGCCGTGCAGTCGGTCCACCCCGACGCCGCCGGTTCGGACGGCGACAACCTCGAAGACGAGTACGTCGTCTTCGAGAACACCGGGTCCGGGAGTCTCGACCTCACCGGGTACACCGTCGAGGACTCGGTCGGGAAGACGTACCGCTTCCCGAGCGGCGCGAGTCTCGACGCCGGAGCGACGGTCACCCTCCACACCGGAAGCGGCGCCGACACGGCCGCGGACCGGTACTGGGCCTACGGCTCGCCGGTGTGGAACAACACCGGCGACACGGTGAACGTCTTCGACGACGGCGGGTCACAGGTCGAGTCGTACACGTACTGAGGCGGCCCATCAGGGACGGTTCGGCGTCCGTCTCAGCCCAGTTCCTGTACGAACGTCACCTGCTTCTCCTCGAAGCCGGTCTCGCGGTAGAGCCGCCGTGCGGCCGCGTTTCCCCACTCGCAGGAGACCTTCAGGTGGTCGCACCCTCGCTCTTTGGCGAGCCCCTTCGCGCGCTCTATCGCCTCGGTGCCGTACCCCCGATTTCGGTGCTCGGCCGCCACGAACAGGTTCACCAGTTTCGTGTACCGGCCGAACTCCCGCGAGGGGTGTGTGCCCTCGGCGAGCGTGAGGAAGCCGACCGTCTCGCCGTCGACTTCGACGAGGTAGTCCCGGATGTCGTCGCGCTCGAAATGGTCTCGGAACGCGTCGCCGGGCACCTCGTCTGCGCCGTCGTAAACGAGTTCGTTGAACCGGGAGTACTGCTCCATCCCACTCGCCAGCGAGAACCAGTACTCGACGAGCGTCCCGGCGTCGTCCTCGGTGGCCTCGACGAGTTCCATGCTGTGACCGTCGCGCGGCGGGTACTCGACCCTTGCGTCGGCACGGAGTGTGTTCACGGTCGCCATGGGATGCCGCCAACCGCGTCCGTCGACCCCTACCCCTCGACCACTTCGTACGCCACGTCGCCGTCGCGGAGCGCGTCCGTCACGCGCCCCACCGCGTCCGTGGTCGCGGCCACGACGACCGAGCGACCGCGGGCGGCGGCCTCCGCGGCGGCTTCGCCGGCGGCGACCGTCACGGTGGGTTCGACGTCGACGCCGCGCAGGGCGACGACCGCCTCGACGCCGGCGGCGACGACGAGGTCCGCCCCGGCGCAGGCCGCGGCGAGCGCGTCGGCGTCGACCGCGCGGCTCCCGCCCGAGCGGACGGCCGGCACCTGGACGACGCTGACGCGGCCGGGTTCCATCTCGATGACGCCCTCGAACCCCGAGACGCCCACGTCCTCGCCGGCGGCCGCGTCCGTGGTGGCGACGCCCGTCGCCGGCCCCTCGTCGCCCGGCGTCGCGTGGAGCAGGCCCTCCCGAAGCGAGAGGGTGACCGTCTCGCCGACTTCCACGTCGGCGACGGCGACGGCGGCGTCCTCGCCGACGCTGCCGAGCACGTCGTCGGTGACGTGGTCGGCGAACCGACGGATGTCCTTCGCCTCCTGGAACAGCCAGTCGACGCCCTCCTTCGTCACGCGGTACCGCGACCGGCCCTCCTTCTCGACGAGGCCGTCCTCGACGAGGTCGCGGATGTACTCCGAGACGGCCTGGCTGGTGACGCCGACGGCCTCGGCGATTTCGCCCTGGCTCACCGCCGGCTGGCGGTCGGCGATCTCGACGAGGATGCGAAAGCGCGTCGCCGTCCGCTTGTCTTCGAGAGCGCCGCTCATACCTCGCCGCTTGGGGCCGGACGGTAAAAAAGCACGCCACGCGGGCGTGACGGGTACGTGTCGGGAGTGCCCTCGACGACCGTTCGGCTTTTCAACCGGAACCCTGAATCGTCGGTGTCGACATGGTCTCCGACCCCTCCGTCCCCTCCAACGACACCGACGACGCCGACGACGCCGACCGACCGGCCATCTCCAGACGGCGACTGCTCGGCGGCGTCGCCACCGCGGGTCTCGTTGCCGGTGGCACCCTCGCCGTCGGCGCCGAGTCGCCGACGACGCTCCCCGACCTGCTGACGGACACGGCGACGAAACTGTATCCGACGCCGCCCGAGATTACCGCGCTCTGGCGTCCCACCGTGACCGAGGGCCACGCCCGCGAGGCGGTCGACCTGCTCGCCGACACCGTCTCCGAGGGGGAGCGACTCTGGGAGCGGACCGACACGGACGAACACTTCCTCGGTGCGGGCGGGTGGCTGGAGAACGCCCGCGAGTCGCTCGGGGAGGCGAAGTATCACGATGCGCTGTTCGAGGCCGGGTACGGCCTCCAGTTCGCCGGCGAGAGTCTCGGAGTCGCTCGGGCGCGACTCGGCCGGGCCGACCTCGGGTCGCTGGCCGACCGCGGGTTCGGCCTCCTCGACCGGGTCGACGCCCTCGCGGCCGACCTCGACCCCTATCCGGTGAGCGACCCCGGCCGCGACCTCGCCTGGTACTACCGAATCGAGCGCGACCTCGTCTTCGCACGCTTCGACGCCGACTGGGGTACGGAGGCGATGGAAGCCGCCAGGAACGGCGTCGACGACGCGAACGGTCCCGAGGCCGAGGAGTACAGCCCCCGCGACGTCGGCACCCTCACGGGGCGACTCCTGCAGGGACGACTTCACGTCCGGACCGCCGAACGGTTCCGCGACCTCCTCGCGGAGAGACTGGACGGCGACACGGGCGACACGACCGACTACGCAGACCACCTCCGGAGCGCCACCGGGGAGTTCCGCGCCGAAATCGAGGCGCTCCCGTCGCGCGGCGAGATTCGGTCGTCCTATCTCGACGAGGTCGACGACGACGGTAGGTACGGACCGTACGGGTTCGCCCGGTCACGACTCGCGATGTGGTGTTTCGACTCGGACTACCGTTTCGGTTGGGACGACAGCGACGGGTTGCTCACACACCGTGCGGTCGAGACGTCGAAGGCGGTCGCACAGCGGCGCGCACACGAGTTCGCACTCGACCGACTGGTCGTCGGTCCCGACGACGAGGGGTTCGACTCGGGACACACCCTCGCGGAGAAGCGTCGGGCGCGAGCGACGTACCGCTCGGTCGTCGGGTCCGACCCGCCGCCGCTGCTCACGCGACAGGTGAAGCGAGCGGTCGAGGACCTGCAGGTGGCGAAGGTCGGCTTCGCCGGGAACTACCAGCGGCCGCTGTGGCGCGAGCGCCTGAAGGCGTACCTCTACGCGCTGGTCGGGCGGGCGAAACTCCGCGAGTACCCGGCGGTCTACGACGCGGTCGTCTCGGTCGAGTGAATCGCTCCGAGAGGGACGACCGGGAGAACGTATCTGTCAGACGAGGGTGACGAGGAGGTCCGTCGCCAGCGACGACGCCCGTGCGAGCGCCGACGCCGACTCCGGCCCTACCGCCGACGCCGACCCCGCCATCGACGCCGACCCGCCCGACCCCGACTCCACGTACTCCCAGTCGTACACGTGGTTCAGGAGGGCGTACGTCACGACTCCCAGCGACAGCGAGAGGAGCCACGACCCCGCCGCGACGCGCCCGACGCGCTTGTGGGGCGTCTCGTTTCTGAGCTCCGTCGGGGTGTGGGTGATACCGAGTACCAGCGCGTAGAGCACCACGGGCACCGCGACGATGGAGAGGATGATGTGCACCGCCAGCATCGCGAGGTAGGCGTAGTAGACACCCGTAGGGCCGACGAACTCCTTCGTCCCGCCGCCCCCGATCTTCAGCAGGTACATCACGAGGAAGACGAGGATGAGCCCGAACGAGGAGGCCATCGCGGCGCGGTGCTTGTCGACGTCCCCCTGTCGGATGAAGTACCAGCCAAGCGCGATGACGCCGACGTTGAGCGCGTTGACGGCGGCGATGGCGTCGGTGAGCAGGTTCACCTGTGGGAGGGTGAGTTCGGGGTACACCTGCGTGCCGGCGCCCAGATAGGAGGCGGCGAACGTCCCGACGACGAGACCGTATCCGAGGACGGAGAGGACTGCGGTGACGGCGGCGGGATGCTCCTTCACCGCGTTGTCTTCGCTGGCCGTTGCCATACCGGCGGTTGGGACGGGCGGGGGATGTGGTTTCGGATTCCGAGTCGGAGCCCTCCCGGTGTCGGTGAGGTCGGACCCCCCGGCCATCTCGGAGGAGCCGGACCCGGCACGCCGGGGTCCGGTGACTGTAACGCCGACTTCAGTATCCATCAGCTACTTGAGAGTCGAGTCGCGATGGCCACCGACGATGCCACGGCCCTCCTCCCGCAGGCGGGTCCTCGCCGGAACGGCCACCGCTTGTACGGCCCTGGCCTGTGGGAGCGTTCCGGAGCGCCTCGGCGCCGCCCACCGACACGACCCCTACCCGCCACGTGAAGGTGGCCGCCGGCGCGCACAGCGGACGACCCGGACGGCCGACCCCGACGGTCTCGAAGCGTTCGTCGACGGCGTCGTCGCGCGGAGCTTCGACGAACACGGACCCGACGGGGCGGCCGTCTCGGTGGTCCACGACGGCGAGGTCGCCCTGTCGAAGGGGTACGGCCACGAGTACCTCGACCCGGATACGCCGGTCGACCCGGGGCGCTCGAACTTCCGGGTCGGGTCGATTTCGAAGGTGTTCACGTGGACCGCGGCGATGCAGTTGGTCGACCGCGGCGCCGTCGACCCGCACGCGCCCGCGAGGGAGTACCTCGACGCGGTGACGGTCCCGGACGGCGAAGCACCGGTGTCGCTCGCGCACCTCGCGACGCACACGCCGGGGTTCGTCCAGCGGACGGCCGGCAACGTCGCGACCGACCTCGACGGACTCCGACCCTTGGCCGAGACGCTCGAGGCCTATCCGCCCCACCGGTTCGCCCCACCGGGTGAGGTGCCGAGCTACACGAACTACGTCGCCGCGCTCGCGGGCCAACTCGTCGCGGACGTCGCGGGGACGACGTTCGAATCCTACGTCGCGGACGAACTGTTCGACCCGCTCGGGATGGACCACAGCACGGCCGGACAGGCACCCGACGCGCTCTATCCGGAGACGGCCGCGGCGGCCGCCGACCGGGAGGACTGGTACTCGAACGTCCCGCCCGCGTCCGGGGTCACGTCGACCGCGACGGGGATGGCGGCCTTCGCCCTGGCACATCTCGGTGGCGGCGACCGAATCCTCTCGTCGGAGGCGACCGCGGCGATGCACCGTCGGTGGTTCACGCCCGACGAGGCGCTCGCCGGGATGACGTTCGGGATGCCGGCGTTCCGGCGGGGCGGAACGCGAATCCTCCGACACGCCGGCGGGACGCGTCGGTTCGCGAGCGATTTCCTGCTCGTCCCCCGACTCGGCCTCGGGGTGTTCGTCTCGTACCACGGGCAGACCCTCGGTGCGGCCGGCCGGGCGAAGACCGACTTCGTCGACGCCTTCCTCGACCGGTACGTCCCGGTCGACGACGCCGACGCTCCCACGCCCCGTGAGGGGCGGCCGACACGTGGGGACGAACTGGAAGGCACGTACCGGTCGGTACAGGCGGCGGAGAACCCGACGTACGAGAAGCTCCCGATAGCGCTGCTCGGTTCGCGACAGGTCGAAGTGCGCGTCGACGGCGACGCTCTCCGTACCGGCTCCGGCGACGACGCGGACCGCTGGGTCGAGGTCGAACCGCTCGTCTTCCGGCGCGAGGGCGGGTCCGGGACGCTCGCCTTCCTCGAATCGGGAGGGAGTGTGACACACCTCGTCGAAGCGGGGGCGCCGCACACCGCCCTGGAGCGGGTCCCACGACGGGGACATCTCGACGCACACGGGGCGCTCGCCGCTGCCGGCGGACTCGCCGCCCTCTCCGGCGCGGTCGCCTGGCCCGCGGGCGCCGCGTGGCGTCGGCTCCGGCGACTCCGCGGCGGAGGAGCCGGCGACGGCGGGGTCGGCGACCGGACGGGCGCCAGTGTCGACGGGCGGGAGGGTACCGACGGCGACGGCCCGCCGCGGACCGCAGACTCGCCGTCGGCGCCGCCGCGTCTCGCTCGCTGGACTGCCGGGTCGATACCGGTTCTCCTGGCCGCCTTCGTTCTCGCGCTCGGGCACGTCGTCGCCTCGAGCGGGCTCTGGCGGCCGCCCTCCTGGCTCCCGGCCGCGTTCGTCCTGCCGGTTCTCGCGGCCGTCGCGACGGGGGTGACGTGCGTGTACGCGGTGCGGTCCTGGCGCGAAGGGTACTGGAGCCTCCCGGCGCGCATCCACTACACGCTCGTCGCCGCCGGGGCGGTCGTCCTCTGTGGGCTACTCCGGTACTGGAACCTGCTTCTCGGACCACTGGCCCCGTGATGCGACTCGACTACTTCCCGTCGCCGAGCCGGTCGCGGGCCGACCCGGCCGCGTCGCCGACCCGCTCCGCCGCTCCCTCCGCGGCCGCCCGCGACGCCGCCCCCGTCGACCGCGCCGCCCGGTGGGTAGCGTGCCACGACGCGAGCAGGTGGAACCAGACGACGACGGAGCCGACGAAGACGAACGCCGTCGTCGAGAGCCCGTCGACGAGCAGTCCTCGGAGCGGGAACTCCGGGCCGACCGGTGCGAGGACGACCGACGCTGGGACGACGAGTTCGAGACCGACGACGTTGAGCGTGAACGCCGTCCCGCCGACGACGCCGTTGGCGGCGTTCTTCGCCAACTCCTTCTTCGAGGTGAACACGCTCCACGCAAGCAGGACGGCGCCGCCGACCGACGAGAGCGCGTCCCAGAGCTCCGCGACGTATCGTCCTCGGCTGACGCGGCGTCCGGCGCGCACGGCGAGAGCGCGACCGAGGCGCTTCAGCGCGACGACCCCGAGGCCGAGACCGCCGAAGAACAGGAGCGCGAACAGCACGCTGTGGCGGAACGGGTCGGCGACGAACGTGGCGAACGGGAGCGCCGCCGCGAGGCCGAGCGCGAAGACCGTCCCGGCGGTCGCGTACCGTTTCGGTCCGTCGACCCACAGGAGGACGACGGTCGTCGCGGCGGCGCCGACCGCGACGGCGACGACCGGCGGGACGACGGCCCCCGCGGCGAGCGCCGCGACGACGCCCAGGAGGGCGGCGAAGAGGTCGGTGCCGGACATCGGTTCGGCACGGGCGTTCGACCGGGAGCGGGAAAAGTCCGGAGGCGGTGAGGTCGGGCGGAACCGGCGCCGATTCAGATGACGCCCGTCGCCGTCGCCACGTGGACCGCCGCCTCCTCGGTGATGCCGTCGCCGAGGATGGTGTAGCGGTCCCGGATGGTGTGGGCCGTAGTCAGCGCCTCGACGACCTCCTCGTCGGTGACGCCGAGGTCGTCGGCCGTCGTGGGGGCGTCGATGCCGGCGAGAGCGTTGCGGATGTCCGCCCACTGACCCTTCTCGCCGGAGTGGAGGAACTCGGTCATGATGGAGCCGACGCCGACCTGGTGGCCGTGGAGCGCCTTCCCGGGCGCGATGCGGTCGAGTTGGTGGGAGAAGAGGTGCTCGGCGCCCGAGGCGGGTCGCGAGGAGCCGGCGATGGACATGGCGACCCCCGAGGACATGAGCGCCTTCGCGACTATCCAGGAGGACTCCTCCAGCCCTTTCTTGATGGAGCCCGCGTTGCCGACGAGCATCTCGGCGGTCATCTCCGAGAGCGCACCGGCGTACTCCGAGTACTCGACGTTCTTCAGGCGGTTGGCGAGGCGCCAGTCTTTCACCGCGGTGTAGTTCGAGATGATGTCGGCACAGCCGGCGGTCGTCAGCTCCCACGGCGCCTTCGCGAGCAGTTCGGTGTCGGCGACGACCGCGAGCGGCGGGTCGGCGGCGACGGAGTGACGGGTGTCGCCCTCCGGGATGGAGGAGCGACCGGAGACGATGCCGTCGTGGCTCGCGGCCGTCGGGACGGAGACGAAGCCGACCCCGAGGTGGTCGGAGGCCATCTTCGCGATGTCGACGGGTTTGCCGCCGCCGAGACCGACCAGAAAGCCGGCGTCGCACTCCTCGGCGGCCGCGACGACGCGCTCGACGGACTCGAAGCTCGCCTTCTCGACGGTGACGGTCTCCGCGCCGTCGAACTGGCCGACGACGCGGTCGCCGGCGAGACGCATCGGGGTCGGACTGGTGACGACCAGCGGCGTCCCCGAGAGGTAGAGCTCGTCGACGGCCTCCCCGAGCCGGTCGAGGACGCCGTGGCCCACGAGGACGTTCCGTGGGAGCTTGATCCACGTCGATTTCTCGAACATACCCGGTGTGGTGCGCCCCCGGATGAAACCGTTTCGGGAGCGACGTGTCGGGACGACGACGCCCGGTCCGGGAACCGCCGGCGGCGCTCGGCCGGCCAACCGCCGGCGGCGTTCGACCGACCAACCGGCAGGGTGGGGCTCCGGAAGGGGCCGGCTTCTGGACGAAGCACGGCGACGCAAGCACCGCAGGGAGTGAGTGAAACGAACGACCGAGGAGCACAGCGAGCCGCGCGAGTCCAGAAGCCGGGGGCTTCCGAGAGTCCTCAGAGAAACGTGGACCGTTCCGTCGTTCGTGTGGTGACCGAGAGCGTCAGCGAATCTTGCTCACAACAGCGTCGTCACCGCGTCGTAGAGGAACACGACGCCGAACCCGGCGAGCACGAGTGCGCTCACGACGGCGACGACGGGCGCGAACTCGTCGACGCGGCGCTCGGCCGTGACCAGCGCGGCCGGGAACCCCGTCGCCCAGAGCAGGATTCCGGCGAAGAACCCGACGACGAGCGCCGGGCTCCCCGTCTCGACGACGAGCGTCCCCGCCAGCGAGTCGCCGACGTACGGCATCTCGGCGAGCAGGTCGGCCTCGCCCTTCCTGAGTAGACCGACGCCCATCGTGAGCCAGAACAGAATCTGGTAGGGGTTGGCGAGCGCGAGGACGAACGCCTTGCGGAAGCCGGTACTCGTCGCGGCGCTCCCCGGTGCCGTCGGGGCGTCGCCGCTTCCGTCGGCCCGGGTGTCGGCCCCGTCGCCGCCGGCGTCTCCGTCCGACTGCACGCGTTCGGGCCGGAACGTCTCCTCCGCGCCCTTCGCGGCACCGTAGGCGAAGTACACCATGAGGAGTCCGCCGACGCCGACCATGAGGGCGCGGACGGTGGGGTACCGCTCGACGAAGCCGACGACCCCGACCAGCGCGAGGAGGAAGAACGTCGCGTCCGCGGAGAGGGCGCCAAGGCCGGCCTTGAAGCCGGCGCCCCACCCGCGCAGGACGCTCTCCTCGGCGATGACGGCGTTCATCGGACCGGGCGGGGCGGCGAGGGCGAGGCCGAACACGACGCCGGCGAGTGCGGAGGAGAGCGCGTCGAGCATAGCGTGCGTGACCGACGGAGGCGTCGCGCCGTGAAAAACGCCGCGTTCGGCCCGCGGAGCGGACTCCCGGGCGAACCCGTCGCTTCAGCCGACGATGGCCGCCGAGAGCGCCGAGACGACGGTCTCCCAGACCGAGAACCCGACCGTGAGCGAGAGCACCGTGTCCAGCCCGAAGAAGAGAAACACCGCCGCTCCGAGGAGGTGCGCCTTCCGAGCGTCGACCCGGTGGGAGAACTTGTAGAAGAACAGGGCGTTGGCGAGGCTCACCGGGATGATGGCGAGCATCTCCCCGAGCCAGATCGCCGGCGTCGCACCGTACTGGACGGCGAGCCCGATGGTGACGAGCTGCGTCTTGTCGCCGAACTCGCCGGTCGCCATCATCAGGAAGATGGGGACGAACCCGCCGAACTGTTCGGGGAGTTCGCGCCCGAAGACGGTGGGCTGGTCGACGGTGCCGACCGTCCCGCCGTCGGTCTGGGCGGCCATCGACGCCCCCGGTTCGGGGGCCGAGCGGAGCAGGAGGAGACCGAACAGGAGGAACAACCCGGCGGTGATGGTGTCCAGGACGACCCCCGGAAGGACCTGCTGGACGGCGCTCCCGAACGCGACCTCGACGGCCGTCCACCCCGCGAAGGCGGTGCCGGCCGCCGCCACCACGACGTATGGGTTGTAGCGGGTCGACAGCCCGGCGATGATGAACTGCACCTTCTCGCCCGGGAGGACGAGTAGCTGTGCGACGAACGCGACCGCGACGATTTCGAGGAAGCCGGTCACGCCCCTCCGGCCCCTGTCGCGGCGTCACTCTCGATTTCGACGGCGCTGACCCGGATGGAGCCCGCGACCGACTCGGGGAGGCTCTGTTCGTCGTCACGGTCGGCGACCGGGTCCTCGTCGTCGCCGCGTCGGAGCACCCTGACGGTCACCATCCCGAACGGGGCCACGTCGACGACTTCGAGCTCGGTTCCGGGAGTGATGCCGGCTTCGGCGAGGTACGCCAGCTCCGCCTCGTCGCGGTCGCTGACGCGGGTGACGACGACGCGGTCGCCGACCTCGTGACCGCTGAGGCGGCTCCCCTCCTCGACCTGCAGGGGTTCGAGGTCGGCGCCGGGGATGGGGTCGCCGTGGGGGTCAACGGTGGGGTTGCCGAGCGCCTCGGCGACGCGGCGCTCGAACTCCTCGCTGATGTGGTGTTCGAGCGCGTCGGCCTCCTCGTGGACCTCCGACCAGTCGTAGTCGAGGTGCTCGGCGAGGTACGCTTCGAGGAGCCGGTGGTGGCGGATGACCTCGAGGGCGACGGTCTCGCCCTCGTCGGTGAGCTCGACGCCCTTGTACTTCTCGCGGTCGACCAGCCCGCGCTCCTCGAGCTTCTCGACCATGCTCGTCACCGTCGGCGGCGTCTTCCCGAGCCGCTCGGCGATGGCCGACGTGGACACCGGCGGCCCCTCCTCCGACTGGAGGACGTAGATGGCCTTCAGGTAGTCCTCCATCACGTCGCTCAACATACGCGGGATTAGGCCAGTCGAACGCAAATAGTTGGTGGGTCGAATTACGGCTGACGGTGGAAGGGTGCGTTCGGTGGGGGTCAAACCGTCGACGATTCTCGGAAGCCCCCGAACGCTGGACTCGCGCGCCTCGCTGCGCGCTTCGTTCGCGCCTTCGGCGCTCACTCCAGTGCTTACGTCGTCCCGAGAAGCCTGCGGCTTCTCGTGGGCTGCACGAGAGCTTTGCTCTCGCGAACGCCGTGCTTCGTCCAGCACCGGGAGAGCGAAGCTCTCCCGAGCTCACGGGCGCTTCGCGCCCGTGACCGCCCGGCCCCTTCCGGAACCCCACCCGACGCCGGAAGTCCGGCCGGTCGTCGCTTCTCTCGGTCCGGTGAGTCGCTCGGCGGGACGCGATTCGTCTTCCGTAGCGAGCCAGTGTGGGACCGCCCTACCGCCCCTTCACGTGCTCGTCGAGGAACTCCACGACCGCCGTGTACGTCTCGATGCGGTTCGGGAGTTTGGCGACGCCGTGGCCCTCGTCGTCGAAGACGAGTTCGCGGACCGGAATCCCCTGTTCGCGGGCTTCCTCGACGATTTGGTGGGCCTCGCCGACCGGCACGCGCGGGTCGTTCGCGCCGTGGATGACGAACAGCGGCGCGTCGATGCGGTCGACTCTGTTGATGGGCGAGATGGATTCGAGGAACTCGCGGTCCTCCTCCAGCGAGCCGTACTCGGCCTCGCGGAGCTCGCGGCGCCAGGCGCCGGTGTTCTCGAGGAACGTGACGAAGTTGGCGATGCCGACGATGTCGACGCCGGCGGCCCACAGCTCCGGATACTCGGTCATCGCCGCGAGCACCATGAACCCGCCGTAGGACCCGCCCATGACGGCGATGCGGTCGGGGTCGACCTCGGGGTGCTCGTGGAGCCACTCGACGCCCGCCTGCAGGTCCTTCACCGAGTCCATTCGCTTCTCCACGTCGTCGAGGTGTGTGTACGCCCGACCGTACCCCGAGGAACCCCGGACGTTCGGCTCGAACACCGCGTACCCGTTGCGGAGGAGGTACTGCTTGACCGGCGCGAACGACGGCCGACGCTGGGACTCGGGGCCGCCGTGGACGTCGACGACGACCGGGACGCCGCCCTCGGAGCCGTCGGCGGCGTTCCCCCCGGCCGAGTCCGGAAGCGAGAAGAAGGCCGGAATCTCCCGGTCGTCGAACGTCGGGTACCGGACGAGTTCGGGTTCGACGAACGTCTCGCGGGGGATACCGGCGGTCGCGGCGGCGGTCCAGCGCGTCGTCTCGCCGGTGTCGGCGTCGACGACGTGGACGTTCGTGTTCTCGGTCCGTCCGGTGACGGTGATGGCGAAGCGCTCGGCGTCGGGGCCGAAGCTCACGCCGCCGGCGACGCCGCGGGGGAGGTCCACCTCGACGCGGTCGACGAGCGTGTCCGGGTCGTCGCCGAGCCGGGCGCTCGTCAGCTCGGTGTAGCCGTCGACGTTGCGCGAGAAGACGAGCCGACCCGTGTCCTGGTCGAGGGCGACGCCGCCGAGGTTCCACTCGCCGCCGGACTCGACGGTGGAGAGTTCGCCGGAGTCGAGGTCAAGCCGACCGAGGTAGAGGGTGTCCGTCCCGCGGTCGGTGACGAGGTAGAGGCTCCCCCCGTCGGGCGCCCACTCGACGCTCACGTAGTTCACCTCGTCGTCGGTCTCGGGGGTGACCTGTTCGAGGTCACCCGTTTCGAGGTCGAGGACGTGCACGTCGTGGTCGAAGCTCGCGCGGGCCTCGTGGACGAGCAGGCGGGAGTCGTCGGGACTCCACCCGGCCAGGGAGAGCCAGCCGTCGCCCTCGTGGACCATCGTGGCCTCGTCGCCGCGCTCGTCGCGACACTGCACGTACACGTCGAAGGCGGACTCGTCGCGGCGGTTCGAGGCGAACGCGAAGCGCTCGCCGTCGTCGCTCCAGCCGCCCCAGCGGTGTTTCGCCTCGGAGTGGCGCGTCAGGTCGACGAGTTCGCCCGTCTGGGGGCGGAGCAGGTGGAGTTGCGCGCGCTCGTTGCCGCCCTCGTCGATACCGAAGACGAGTTCGGGTCGCTCCGGCGACCACGTACAGAAGGTGACGCCGTCCTCGTAGAAGGTGTGCTGTTCGGGCCATCGGTTCGGTCCCCCCACCGACCACACCTGCGCGGTGCCGGTGGTGTTCATCAGGAAGGCGAGGGACTCCCCGTCGGGGGCGAACGAGGCGCCGTACGCGCTCCGGACGTTGAGGTAGCGCTCGACGTCGTACTGCGGGTAGCCGTCCCCGTCGCCCTCGTGGTCCTCCCCGTCGTCCTCGTGGTCGGTCATTGCACACGAGTGCGGCGCCGAGGACAAAGCGGTTCTCATGCCGGAACCCGAAGCCGACCACGGCGGGGAACACCGCCTCTCGAGAGGCCACGTCCGACTGGGGCCCACGACCGGCCTACCCGAGGTCCGTCGCGGCCGCCCGCCCGACCCCGGTGCGTCCGACGGTGCGAGAGGCGGACGACGCGAGAGGTGGATTTTTAACGGCGGGTCGCAACCCGACCGATATGCGTATCGCGTTCGTCTCCATGCTCACGGCGGCTCACCGGGAGACGCCGGCGACGCGGCGGACGCGACGGGTCGCTCGCCAGCTCGCCGCCCGAGGTCACGACGTAGTCGTTCTCTGTTCGGGCTGGTGGGACGGACCCAACGAAGAGTTCCAGGCGGAGAACGTCCTGTATCGGGCAATCGTCGACGAGCCCTCGGCGCGGACGTTCGCCACTCGGCTCCCCTTCGCGCTCAGAAAGGTCAAGCCGGACGTGGTTCACGCCGTCAACAGCCCACCGGGGCACGTCCGCGCGGCCAACGCCGCCGGAACCGTGGTTCGAGCGCCCGTCGTCGTCGACTGGTGGAACGACGTGGAGGGCGACTCCGCGAAGGGGTACCGCCGGGCCGCCCGCGCCGCCGACGCCGTCCTCACCCCCTCGGAGACGGTGAAGACTCGCGTCCGCGAACACGGTGCCCGCGAGGCCGACGTGCGGGTCGTCCCCGAGAGCGTGGACATGGACCTCGTCCGAAGCGCGTCGGTCGACAACCGTGCGGACGTGGTGTACGCCCGCGACCTCGACGCCGCCTGCAACGTCGAGGGGTTCCTCCTCGCGCTCGCCGAACTCCGGAACCGGGACTGGCGCGCGACCGTCGTCGGCGACGGACCCCTCCGCGAGGAGGCCGAGGGCGTCGCCCGCGACCTCCGCATCGACGACCGCGTGGAGTTCCTCGGCGACCTCTCCCGCGAGGAGCGCGTGCCGATATTCAAAGGCGCACACCTGTTCGCCCAGACGGCCTTCCGCGAGGCGTTCCCGGCCGACCTGTTGTGGGCGCTCGCCTGTGGCTGTCTCGGCGTCGTCGAGTACCAGGCCGACTCCAGCGCCCACGAACTGGTCGAGGGCCGGGACCGCGGGCGCCTGGTGACGAGCCCGCAGGAGTTGGCCGCCGAGATAGCGGCCGCCGGCTCGGTCCCCCACGAGACGGTCAACGAGGACTACGCGGCGTTCGACCACGACGCCGTGCTGGAGCGATACCTCGACTGCTACCGGGCCACCGTCGACGCCCACGGACTGTTCTGAACGCGTCTCACAGGGCGGGGGACAGGGGAAAGTAGATGACGACAGACATCGTGGTAGTACGTGGGACTATCTCCATATATGATACGAACAGACTGTCCGAACTGTGGGGCGCTCTCCCGCCACATCTGGAACGGGACGACCTGCCAGCACTGCGACTTCGAGAGCGGTGGGTGAGCGACCGTCCTGCGTTGGCGGGCCGACGTAGTGGTCGACGACCATCGGAATCGGAGAGATTGGCGGTCGACAGCGCTCCATCGCCCGATAGCGGCCCGCGAGTCACCGGACGCTACGAGGGTGAGGCGCTGTCGGTCGGCGCCGACTGCTACCAGGTCCGGACCCACCAGTCGGCCGAACCGCTCGAGAAGTACGTCTTCGTCGCCTCAGGTGTTCGTCAATCGAGAGGCGTGAGGGTGACGGCGTACCGGGTCGGGCGAGTGACCCCCAGACCGACGAGGGTGGTCCGTCGAGTACTGTCAGAAATCCAGTACTATTTTGTTGCTTCGGATTCGCGAACCTGTAGATGCGCCGACGAGAAATTCTTGCCCTCGCGGGGACTGGTTTGGTGGGTAGCGTTGCTGGGTGTACCGGTGAAGGTGGGACCGAGACGATGGACGGCTCCGAAGGGACGGAAGCCGGTTCCGGTGACAGCGGTAGCGAATCGACGACTACGGGGACCACGACCGCGGCAAGCACGGGTACGATGACGCCGACGGCGACACCGACGACGACAGCCACGAGCACTCCCAGCGGAACGGCGGACGTGGGTATCGGGAAAGCCGAACTGGTCAAAGAAAGCGGCTCGTACACTACCGACGTCGGCGCACAGGTCGACGTCGAAAACTCGGGGTCGGCTCGTGTGGGACAAATCGAACTCAGTGCGAAGTTCTACGACGATTCGGATTCCCTGTTGGAGAACTCTTCGGGGTTCCTCCCGACGCTCGGTGCCGGCCAGATGTGGGACGCGTACGTGATGTATCTCGGGTCGAACCCCGAGAACGTCGCATCCGTCGAAGTCGACGGCCAGTACGCCGAACGGGTCCCGGACTACAACCCCGATGAGCTACCTGTCAGCGGTGTCTCGACGGAGAAGACGGACATGGAAGTCATGACGACGGGGTCCGTGAAGAACGATACAGGGGGCAGCGTTAGTTACCTGGAGGCAGTGGCGATTTACAAGAAAGACGAGAATACGGTTCTCAACAGCGGACTCGACAACGTCAACGACGTGCCAGCCGGGGACAACTGGAAGTTCGAGACGTCGGCGATGCCGCCGAAGTGGCGGATGGAGGAGTACAGCGGGGCGACTGTCTTCGTCTCGATGTCGAACTACTGAATCGGCTCAACGTCTATCGGAGGGACATCCGTTCGGTAGCCTCCTACTGCGGACTCTGCCACAGATAGCTACGATTGGCAGGACCTCTCGGATGACACTACTCGACCCCTCAATTTCGAAACATTTCATCGATTCGCCGACGACGGAGCTGTAGCCCCGTCCCTGCACCCATCAGAGATGTGACTCGACACCCGGCGATAGAGAAAAACGTCGAGCAGCGTGTCTTCCGTTACTCGGTCTCCGCCGCGCCGTAGTCGCCGCCGTACTTCAGGAAGAAGTACGACAGCCCCAGCGTCGCGATCATCAGGAACGTCGTCGCGAGGCCCAGAGACTTCGCGCTGTCGGGCACCTCGGGCGGACCGCCACCGCCGCCGCCACCGCCGCCACCGCCGCCTGCGTCGGCGCTCACCGTCACGCTACCGACCATGCCGGCGCTCTCGTGGGGGGTACAGACGTACTCGAAGGTCCCCTCCGTCTCGAAGGTGAAGGTGTACTCGTGACCGGTGTCGAAGAGGTCCTCCCCGGTCCCCTCCCAGCTCGACCCTTCGGGAATCGACGTGGGAACGACGTTGTGCCCGTCGCTCTCCCAGACCCACGTAATCGTGGAACCGGGGGTCACCTCGACCTCGGCGGGGTCGAAGACGAGTTCGTTGTCCGGCCCCACCGCGACGGTCTCGGACATCGCGGACGCACCGCCACCGCCCGAGGCGTTGCCGCCCGACTGGTTACCTCCGGAAGCGTTCCCGCCGGAGGCGTTGCCGCCCGACGCGTTGCCGCCGGTCTGGTTCCCGCCGGTCGCGTTCCCGCTCGACGTGTTGCCGCCGGCGGAAGCGTTACCCGCCGAGGCGTTCGTGTCGGCCGAAGCGTTCCCGGTGGAGCCGTTGCCGGCGCCGCCGGCCGTCGTGTTGTTGCCGGTCGCCGTTCCGTTCCCCTCCTGCTGGGCTGCCGCCGCGCCCGCCGCCGCGGTCGCTGCTGCACCCGCGGAGCCGAAGAGGAAGGCACGCCGCGAGACACCCTCGTTGGCGTCGGTCATTGTCGTCGCTTGGGAACCGGAGGTAGTGAATACTTTGGTTCGCCACCGACCTTTTTCTGCGTCGGGTCGCGCTGCGCGCGACCGCTCCTTGAAAAAGCTCGATCAAAAAGGGCCGCTCGCTCGGGCATCGCCCTCGCTCGCGGTTCTGCCCACTGGCTTACCTCCTCCGCACCGCCACCGCTACCGCCTCCGCACCGCCACCGCTACCGCATCTGCACCGGCAACGCCTATTCTCGCTTCGCCCCTACACCACGCATGCCGACCGCCGACCACCTCGGACACGTCCACCTCAAGGTTCGCGACCTCGACCGCGCCGTCGACTTCTACGGCTCGTTGCTCGGTCTCGGTGTGACCGAACGGCACGCGAACTTCGCCTTCCTCTCGTTCGGGGACCACCACCACGACCTCGCGCTGCAGGAGGTCAGTGACGACGCCCCGCCCGCGGAACTGGGACCGACCGTCGGTCTCTACCACAGCGCGTGGGAGGTCGCGGACGCGGCGGCACTCCGAACGACGTACGAGTACCTCCGCGAGCAGGGTACCGAGGTGACAGCCGTCGACCACGGCATCAGCAAGGCGCTGTACCTCGACGACCCGGACGGGAACGGCGTAGAGGTGTACCTCGACACGCGCGCGGAGAAGAACCGCGAGGCGTGGGAGGGACGGAACACTCGGTTCGACCCGGGGGCGCTCCGGACCGCCGACTGAATCCGGTCAGCGACCCAACAGCGTCGCCGCGGCGACCCCGTCGACCGCGACGACGAACCAGTAGCTACAGAGGCGATAGAGCAGGGCGACGGCGGCGGCGAGGTCGACCGGGAGCCCGCCGATTGCGACGAGCCCGGACGTGAGCGCGACCTCGACGCCGCCGAGTCCACCGGGGAGCGGGACCCACGTCGCCAATCCGGCGAGCGGGACGAGCAGGAGCGCGAGCGGAAGCGACACGGAGGCGTCGAGCGCCAGCGCGGCGGCGTACAGCGGCGCCGCGTAACAGCACCAGCCGAGCAGCGCGACCCCGCCCGCGACGCCGACCGCACGGCGGTTCCGCGCCTCGCCGACGACGTCGAGGGTCGCGTAGTAGTCCCGGAGGCCGGCCTCCACCGCGTCCGGGTTCAGGCGGCGCGGGGCGTGGCCGGTCGTCCGCCGGGCGAGAGCGTGACCGGCAGTCGCGAGACGCCGGACGGCCCGGGTGAGCGTCGGTCGGTAGACGGTGACGAGCGCGAGCAGTCCTGCGACGCCGCCGCCGGCGACCGCCAGCGACGCGACGAACACGTCCAGCCCCCGTCCGCCGGCGACGGCGACGGCACAGACCCCGACCGCCGCGATGGCGAGCGACGCGAGGAGGTTGAGCAGGTCCGACACCGTGACGGCCGCGAGCGTCCGCTCGTACTCCAGGTCGAACGCGTCGCTCACCCAGTAGGAGAGGATGGCCGGCCCGCTCACGTGGCCCATCGGCATGACCTGCTTAGTGAAGTCGCCGGCGAGGTACGCCGCGCGGAACCGAACGCCCGTGACCGGCCCCACCCCGTCCTCGGAGGCGGGTACCGTGAAGCTGAGCACCCGACGGAGCGCCTCGCTCCAGCAGAGGACGGCGACGACGGAGACGACGCCGCCGAGGGCGACCGGAACTGGGTCGGCGCCGGCGAGAGTACTCACGACACCGCGAACCCCGACGGTCTGTAGGAGTCCACCGACGACGAGGAGCGCGAGGGCGAAGCCGACGACGACGCGGCCGAACCGTCGGAGACGAGAGGGCACGTCCGGAGACGACGCGTGCTCGGGGCTTCGGTCTGTCGCCCTCGCGACGTCGGACTCGGGGTCGCCGTCGGCGTCACTCCGTGGTCGTCGCGTGGTCGACCTCGTCGTCGCTGGCGACCGCGGGCACCACCGTTTCGGGGGGCTTTTCTCCCCCTCTCGCCTACCCCGGCCCAATGAGAGTCGTCGTCATCGACAACCACGGACAGTTCACCCACCTGGAGGGGCGCGCGCTCCGGGACGCCGGCGTCGACCAGGAGATCGTCGACAACGACACGCCTCCCGAGGAGATAGACGCCGACGGGCTCGTCCTCTCGGGCGGCCCGGACATGGACCGCATCGGCCGCTGTGCCGAGTATCTGGAGCTGGACGTTCCCGTGCTCGGCATCTGTCTCGGGATGCAGGTCATGGCCGACCAACTCGACGGGCGCGTCGGGAGTGGCGAGTACGGCGGCTACGCCGACGTGACCGTCGAGATACTCGACGAGGCCGACCCGCTCGTCGGCTCGCTGGCACCCGAGACCCGCGTCTGGGCCAGTCACGCCGACGAGGTGAAGGAAGTGCCCGACGGCTTCACCCACACCGCGACGAGCGACGTCTGCGGCATCGAGGCGATGAGCGACGCCGACCGGGACCTCTACGGCGTCCAGTGGCACCCCGAGGTCGCACACACCGAGCGAGGACAGGAAGTGTTCGAGAACTTCATCGCGCGCTGTCGGTCGTAGTCGAACGTGTCGTCGGACAGTCGGACCCGGCGAACCGGAGTCGGCCCCTCTCGCCGACGCGTCCCAAATCGTTCAGGCGAATTTCCTATACGGCGAACCATCATTCGCCCTGGTAACAGAATGGTGCAAGAAACCGTGGACGCACGAACCCCGCAAGGACCCGGTCCGAACCGAGCGAAGCGCTCGACCGTCCGTCTCGGACACGGTACCGCCGCGCGACTGGCGTTCGAGGACGCGACGCAGTTCTACCGGTCTGCGAATCGCGAACTCGGCGACGAGATGGTTCGAGATGGGCTGGTCCACCTCGCGGTCGCGTTCGAAGGGGCGCCCGCCGACGAACGGGGTCCGTCCGCGATGTCCTTCGGTGGGGCGGACGGTTCGGCGGCCGACGACTGAACGCCGTGCGGGCCGGAGCACTCCCGACAGAGACCCAACGCGAGGTCGCGTCGGCGCCCGCCGCCGCGGCCCGGTCGCTGCCGTTATCGACGGCGTTGCTGCCGGCTTCCGGCGGAACCTCCGCCCTCGGGTGTCAGTCCGGCGTCGGGTCCGATACCGGGGCATCCGCCTCACATCGCCGTGCGGGGTGAGAGGGTCGTTCCGGCCTCCCGGCGAATCTGCAGTACCGTCGCCAGGTCCGCGGCGGTGACCGTTCCGACCACTTCGCCGTTCTCCTCGACGACTGCGGTCTTCGCTTCCGACCCGTTCAGCAGCCCGACGACCTCGAACATCGGGGTGTGGCCCGCCACCGTCGGGAACCCCTCGGACATGACGTCACGGACGGTCGTCGCGTTCCGTCGGCGCTTGCGGCGCAGACTGTCGAGCGAGACGACCCCGACGACCGACCCGGAGTCGTCCACGACGGGGTACGTCGTCCGCCGCTCCTCGAACATCCGCTCGCTCAGGTCCGACAGCCGGGTCTCGGGGGAGACGGGTCGCACGTTCGTGGACATGACGTCCGCCGCCGTCACGCCTTCGAGCAGCGTTTCGAGCGCGACGAACCTCGATTCGCCGTTCGCCGCCCCGTAGACGAACAAGGCGAGGAGGAACAGCATCGGACTGAACGAGAGGACGCCGAGGATGGCGAACCCGACCGCGAACAGCGACCCGACCCGGGCGGCCGTCCGGGTCGCCGAAGCGTACGGTCGCGAGCGGGCGAGCAGCGCGCGGAGGACCCGGCCGCCGTCCATCGGGAACGCCGGGAGGAGGTTGAACGCCGTGAGGACGACGTTCGTGACGACGAGCCACCCGAGGACGAACACGGCCGCCGGAGCCGAGGACGGGACCACCAGGACGGCGCCGTAACAGACGACGGCGACGAGCACGCTCGCCGCCGGGCCGGCGAGGGCTATCCACAGTTCCTGCGTCCACTCACGGGGCATCGACTCGAGATTCGCGAGACCGCCGAGCAGCCAGAGGGTTATCGACTGCACCTCGATACCGTACCGGCGTGCGGCCCACGCGTGGCCGAGTTCGTGAATCGTGACGCTGACGAACAGGCCGACTGCCGCGACGATGCCGATGAGCCACGGCGTCGTCCCGGCGCGGAGGACCGCCGGGTCGAGCGCCACGACGGGGAACGTGTTTATCAGTCCGGCGTAGAGGTCGATCTGTTCGCCGCTCCCGATGAGCCACGCCAGTATCGGGAGGACCACGGGGAGTGAAATGTGAATTCGAATCGGTATCCCCCACACCGAGACGAGTTCGTAATCCCTCACGGTCGAGATGTTGGGGAGGGGGAGGGTTGTACCTTGTGAGGGAGGGAGTCGGCCCCGAACGTTCGGATGGACTCTCGTCCGGGCGCCTTCGGCCGTCCTCCTCGACGGTGTGGTCGGCGGCGTCTCGGACGTGAGGCATATACTCTCGGCGAGTGGATTACCCGCTATGCCTGACGGCCGTGCGGCTCACCGTTGTTGGGCCGGCTATCTGACGCTGTTTCCGCTCCTGTTCGCACTCCAGACGACGACCCCCGACCCCGGCGTCGGCGTCGGTGGGGTGGCCGACTACTGGCCCACTATCGTCCGCGCGGGGTGGTTTCTCGGCGGGTTCCTCGTCGTCGTCCTGGTCGGCCGGTTCCTCGTCGAACCCATCCTCGCTCGAATCGTCCGCGACAGGAACCGGAACAATCCGACCCTTCGGGACGCGATTTTTCTCTACTTTCGGGCGTTCTTTCTCGTCGCGGCAGTGCTCGTCGGGGTGGGGTTCGCGGGCTACGGGCAGGTCCTGACCAGCTCCGCGCTCATCGTCGGCGCGGCGACGCTCGCCATCGGCGTCGCGGGTCAGCAGGTTCTCGGCTCGTTCGTCAGCGGGACGGCGCTGGTGTTCGACCCCGACTTCAACGTGGGCAACTACATCGAGTGGGACGGCGGCGAAGGCATCGTCGAATCGATATCGCTGCGAGTCACCCGCGTCAAGACGCCCGACGGCGAACTGGTCACGATTCCGAACACCGTCCTGACGAGTCAGGCGGTCACGCGACCCTACGGCCGGGGAAAACACCGTATCGTCGAGCGAATCAGCCTCACGAACGTGGACGATATCGACGAGGTGACGAGGCTCCTCGAAGGGGCGGCGGTCGGCCTCGACGGGGTGCTCGCGAATCCAGCGCCGAGCGTGTACGTCGACGAACTCACCGAGGACGGGGTCGTCCTTCGCGTCCGGTACTGGATCGAGGACCCGTACCAGCGCAACGTGTTCGCCATTCGGTCCGCGTACGTCCGCACCGTCAGGACCAGACTCGCGGAGGCCGGAATCGCCATCGAATCCGTTCTCAGGTCGTGAGCCGCGGGCCGACGGGCGCTCCGTGACGAGAGGGCGGCGGGCCGCCTCCGTCGCTCCGAGCGTCGGCGATGGCTTTCTTCCGTCCGGCAGGCGAGTGTCGAACCGATGTCGAAAGACGATAGCTCGTCGAACGTCGCGATCGCCTGTCAGGGCGGGGGCAGTCACACCGCGTTCACTGCGGGCGTCCTCCAGCGACTCTTCGACGAGTTCCCGTCGGACCGCAACCTGGTCGGAATCAGCGGCACCTCGGGGGGCGCCGCCTGTGCCACCCTCGCCTGGTACGGGCTGAACCATCCGAACCGGACGCCGCGAGAGCTGCTGTCCGGCTTCTGGGAGGACCTCGGCGCGTCCTCTCCCCTCGACCGGACGGTGAACACGCTCGTCCGGTGGAACGTCACCCTCCGCCGTATGGGTGTGCCGCTCCCCGAGACGAGCCCCGCACACTCCCCCGTCGCTCGCTGGGGCCAGGACGAGCTACGTCGCCTCCTCGAACGGTACGTCGACTTCGAGGAACTGCCCGACCTGCTCGACGGAACGGAACCCGCCCTACTCGTCAGCGCAATCGACGTGCTCACCGGGGAGTTCGAGCTGTTTCGCGGGAACGACCTCTCCGTGGACGAAGTGTTGGCCTCCGCCGCCGAGCCGCACCTCTTCGAGGCGGTTCCCGTCGACGGCCACTACTACTGGGACGGCCTCTTCTCGAAGAACCCGCCGATGAAGGACTTCCTGACCCAGTCCGACATCCCCGACCCTGACGAGCTCTGGCTGGTCGAAATCAACCCCCAGCGGCGGTCGGAGGTGCCGACGACCAGAGAGGAGATCGACGGTCGGCGCAACGAGCTGTCCGGAAACCTCTCGCTGAACGCGGAAGTCGGCTTTCTCGAGGCCGTCAACGGGTGGATAGAAGAGGGCTACCTTCCGGACGACTTCACCCACACGGACATCAAACGCATCCGCTTCCCCCGTCGCCGCCGGTTGTCCTGGCGAACGAAACTCGACCGCGACCCGGAGTTTCTGGACGAACTGATGGACGACGGCGAGCGGGCGGCACGGGCGTTTCTCGAGGAACTGTAGCGCTCCCGACTCGACGCCCGACGAGGGAGACCACCCGGACGGACGCGCGAAGGTGGTGTTCGGTCGAGTCGCTCACCGGACGGGGAGGTGGCGGCGACCGGTCAAACGGCCGCTGTCGGGTGAGCGTTCGGTAGGAGCCGGCCTGTCGACGAAGGCCGGAGGCTCCCGTAGTCACCGATTCAGCCCGTACGCTGCCGGCTCCGTGCCTACCGTGTCTATACACGCCGTCCGCGCGAATCCACGAACCTTTACCACGCCACCGCGAGAAGCCGGTTCGTATGACGCAGACGCAGAGCGACCTCGCCGGGCTCTCGAAGTTCATCTTCCGTGCGCCGCGGTGGTACACGAGCCTCGGGTTCGCTCTTGCGATCGCCGCCTTCGTCGGCATCGCCGCGTTCGACTCGGGCGAAACCGTCTCCACGTGGCGCGGCTTCCTCTTCATCGGCCGCGACGCCTGGGAGGGCATCTTCTTCATCGGGGTTCCGACGGTCATCGCGAGCTTCGCGACGACGGGCATCGACCGATTCGTCGGCGGGAAGCTCACGCCGAATCGGTCCTCCCTGCTCGCGCTCGCGGGCGAGCTACTCATCGTGGCGTTCATCACCGTCGCCGCGGTGCTCACGACGCTGACGCCGCTCGACCAGACGTTCGTCTACGACTCGCTGGTCGTCGCGCTCGCGTCCGTGTTCGCCCTCCGCCTGCTCGTAATCGTCGCCGTCTCCCGGCGCTCGCTCCTGCTGGCGACCGTCCCGGCGAGTATCCAGACCCTCGCCGGGGCCGCGTTGCTGTTCGTCTACTCCGGCGCGCTCAGTTATCTGGAGGTCGGCGGCCCGCTCCTCCCCTACGCCGGGAAGTACCTCGCACGCGCCGAGCAGGCGCCACCGGAGATAACCGCCGTCACCGCGAACCACTTTCTCCTGCTCGGAGTGCTCTGTGCGCTGTACGCCGCCTCCGTCTACGCGGTCGTCGTCGTCATCGACCGGCCGTGGCGCAAGAGCCTCGGGGTCTCGCCGCTCGACTTCCTGCGGGGATTCATCGGCCACGTCGCTGAGGGCACCCGAGAGCTGGAGGAGTTCTTCGAGAAACTCGGGCAGGACGCTATCGTCCCCGTCACCGTGCTCTCGTTCGCCCGCGAGGACGGCTCCGAGAAGGCGCGGTTCGTCCTCCCGATGATTCACCCCGGGCCGATGGGGGAGATCGGCGGCGGCAACTTCCCGGAGCGGGTCGCCGAGCACGCCGAGGGGATGGCGTTCCCGCCGCACGCGACCGCCGGTCACGACTTCAACCTCGTCACGGAGCGCGAGGTCGACACCATCCTCGACGCCGTCGACCGCGCGATGGACGACGTGGAGTACAGCTCGGAGGCGACGACGAGCGTCCGGGCGCAGTCGGGCGAGGCGAACCTCCTCGGGCAGGGGTTCGGCGACGACGCCTTCCTCGTCTCGACGTTCGCACCGAACTTCGCCGACGACGTGGAGTACGGCGTCGGCCTCGCCGCCGGCACCGAGGCCCGAACTCGCGGACTGGACGACGTGATGCTCGTCGACGGCCACAACTCGAACAACGGGCTCGACGGCCCCGACCTCGGGCACGTCACGCCCGGGAGCCAGCGCGCGTTCGACCTCATCGGCGCCGCCGGCGAGACGGGCGAGAGCCTCGCGGCCGCCGAGCGAGGGGAGCTCACGCTCGGGACGGCCTGGAACCGCACCGACTGGACGCCGATGGAGGGAATCGGCCCGCTCGGCATCCGCGTCGCGGTCAGCGAGGTCGCTGGACGCACCACGGCCTACGTGCTCGTCGACGGTAACAACATGGAGCCCGGGCTCCGCGACCGACTCGTCTCCTCGCTGACGGGGACGCCGGTCGCCGGCGCCGCCGCCATGGAGGGGAGCGAGGCGACCGCCGTCGCCACCGACGGCGCGGGTGCGGCCGACGGGGCCAGCGCGTCGACCCGGGCGGCGCCCGGCGGCGCTCCCGGAGCGGGAACGGAAGGCGGCCACGGTGGCGACCGCCCGCGCGACGGCCTCGTCGACGAGGCCGAGGTGATGACCACCGACACACACATCGTCAACACGGTGAAGGCGGACAACCAGGTCGGCGCCGTCATCGACCACGACGAGCTGGAGGCGCTCGTCGACCAGCTAGTCGACGAAGCGTTGGACGACCGCGAACCCGTCTCGGCCGGGATGGCCGTCGAACAGGCGAACGTCACCGTCTTCGGGAACGACCGCACGGAGACGCTCGCCAGTCACGCGAACGTCGCCGTCTCGATGGGGGGTGCCTTCGCCGCGGCGGTCGTCCTCTCGGCGCTCGCCGTGAGCGTGCTCATCTTCTTCCTCGCCCCCTGACCGGGCTGGTGGCCCCTCGCCGACGCTCGCCGTCGACCGTCGGGGCGGTCGCTATCAGCGTCTCCTGCTATCGGCGCCTCCTTACTCGTCGTCGCGTGACCCGCCCAACCTGAGCACGCGGGTGCTTCGTGACCCGCAACTGGGACACAGATGCCGGTAGTACACCCGCGAGCCGGTCGTCTGAACGCGCCAACTCCCGGCCTCGTCTTCGAAGCCACACTCCGGGCAGACCCGCGCCTCCTGGTCGTACCGTGCCCTGAGCCGGTCCAGCGCCGACGTGCCGCGGCCGTCCATGCTCATAGGTACCATATGACAGTCACGACTGAAAACGGTTTCGTCGGGCGGGTATAAGTGTGTACGCGGCAGAGCCGGCCGGGCCGGATTCACTGGGCACGCTTGCCTCGCCAGGTACGCCAGCCGTAGCGGCCCGACGGTTGCTCGGCGGGAGCGAGACGACGGACGGGACCGGGCGGCTCGAATCGCGGTCGAGCGCGCCGAGAGCGACCGGACGGAGCGGCCGCTGGTCGGGAACTGTCGAGAAGAACGGTCGCCGGCGGTCGTACCGATACCGGTCGGCGACGGTCGGTTTAGGCCGAGTCCGCTCGGTCGAAGAGGTCGTCGACGGCCTCACCCGCCGCGCGGGCGGCCTCGTCGGCGACCGCTTCGGGGTCGTGCTCGTCGTCGGGCGCGTTGAGGTACACGTCGACTTCGAGCACGCCGTCCTCGAACGTGACCGTCACGTCGAGGTCCGTCACGTCGGACTGTTTGTACCGCGCGAAGACGACGCCCTCGGCCGCCTCCGACGCCGCCTGGACGACCTCCTCGTCGGTCGGGTCGTCGGGCTGTGCGTCCTCCGCGTCCGCGCCGGGGGTCATTACGAGCCGCCGCTCGGGCCCATCGGACCGCCGGCGCCGCCGGGGCCGCCCGCACCGCCGCCCTGCAGCATCTGCTGAAGCTCCTGCTGGAGCTCCTCGAACTGGCCCTGGACGCGCTCTTCCTGCTTGTCGAGCTGCTCGACGCGCACTTCGAGGCTGTCGACCTTCTCCTCGAGGTCCTCCTGAGCCTCGTCGTAGCTCGTCTCGACGAGAAGCTCGCCGACCTCGCGGTACATCTTCGTGTCGCTGTCGATGTCCTCGAGCGTCTCGAGGGCCGTCTTGGACTCCGAGAGCGTCGTCTCGGAGGACTGCTTCTGTGCGGACAGCTGCTGTGCCGTCTCCTGAAGGTCCTGGAGTTCCTCGATCTTCTCCTGGGCCTCCGGCGGAAGGTTACCCTGCATGGTCGGGTCGACGTGACCCGGACTGAAAAAGCCCTGCATTCCGTCTCGCGGACGGGGACGGTTCCCGAACGGCGTCTCGGGAGCCGTCGACGGCGCGGACCGAGAAGTCGCGTTCCGCTACGGTCGCCAGTACCGCGTGACGACCTCGAACAGTACCAGTCCGACGGCGACGCCGACGCCGACCGCCAGCCCGAGGACGAGCGCGCCGCCGACGCTCCCCTGTTCGTAGAACCCGACGACGACGGCCAACGCGGTGGCGGCTACGACGTATCGGAGGGCACGCCGACCGTCGAACGGCGGCGGTCGCGTCATCTCACCCTTCCGGGGTCCCCACCGGCCCGGCCGACCACGTCCTCGGCGACGCCCACTAGCCGCCGCCAACTGTTCAGGCCGGCACGGAGCGCCACGAGGTCGGCGGCACGGACCCGGACGACCACCTCGTCGCCGGCGCGGTCGACGGTCGCGGCCGAGCGGTCGTCGTCGATTTCGCCGACCTCGACGCCCACGGCGCCGGCGACGAGGCGAGCGTGGCGCTCGTCGGGGTAGCGAAAGCGGAGAACCGCGTCGTGGACGAGGTCGTCGTGGGCGGGCGCGTCGCGCCCGACAGGGCCGCCGGCGTCGTCCGCCCGGTCGGGGTCGGTCCCGGCGTCCACGGCGTTACTCGACGTCGACTTCCTTCACCGTGCGGGCGCGCTCCTTCAGGAGCACGCGGTGCCCGCAGTACGGACAGCGGACCCCGCCGTACTCGTCCAGTTCGACGTCGCGCTTACAGCGGGAGCACTTGTAGCTCATGAGATGTGGGTGGAGAGGTGTTACTCGCTGTCCGAGGAGAGCGCGGCGCGGATGGAGCGGGTGACGGTGCGGCCACCGGGGGTCTCCGGCCGGTACGTCCCGCCGGCGAACTTGTAGCCACAGTTGCCGCACTGCCAGATGGCGGTGCCCTTGCGGTCGACGCGGTCCTCACCGCAGTCCGGGCAGGTGTGGTCGTCGTGCATGTCCCCCTCGATTTCGGCGACGCGCTTTCGCGCGACACGCCCGTAGCGGGCGCCGAATCGGCCGGCGCTGCCGGTCTGACGTGCCTTGTTCTCGGCCATAGTACCGGAGATTACCGCCAGCGGGCACAAAAAGGCTACGAGTCCGGGCCGCGAGGTCGGTTCGGACGTGGTGTCCCCGCCATCCCCGTCGACGGGGTGGCCCACAGCGTTTTGCCCGGACCGGGCGAAGCGGTCGACGACCGTGATCGTCGCAGACCTGGCGCTCCCGACGCCCGCACTCCGTCGAGTCGCGGGCGCCGCCGCCGAGGGCGCCGTCACGCTCGACCGGGTGTACGCGACCGTCGAGACGTCTCGCGTCCGCGTCCAACTGGAGGTCCCCCCGCGGCCGAGTGACGGCGACGCGACGGAGCGAATCGAGACCGCGCTGGCGGCCGACCCGACCGTCGAGGAGTACGCGCTGCTGTCCGAGACCGAAGCGGAGCGTCGGTACCGCGTCACGCTCTCGCCCGCGGGCGAGCGGGCGTCGACGTACCCCGACTGGGTCGCCGTCGACGCGGTGCTCCTCGACGGGCGGGCGTCGACGTCCGGTTGGGACCTCCGGCTACGCTTTCCGAGCCGGGAGGCGCTCGCACGCTACCGAGAGCGCTGTGGGGACCGGGACGAGGGAGCCGAGGCGGAGCTCCGGGGCCTCTACTCGAGCGGGACCGACGACGACCCGGAGTTCGGGCTCACCGACGCGCAGACGGCCATCCTCCACCGCGCCCTCGAGCTCGGCTACTTCGACATCCCCCGGAGCGCCTCGCTCGCCGAGGTGGGCGACTCCCTGGGCGTCACCGGACAGGCGGCTTCCGAGCGGCTCCGCCGGGCGCTGAAGACATACCTCTCGAACTCGATGTTCTCGGGGGGACGCGGCGAAGAGGGCCGCGGGGCAGACGGGACGGCGGTCGGGTCGGACCGACCGACCGGGTCGCCGGCGGACCCCGGCTCCGACACCGTCGGCGACACCGCCGACTGACGCACCTGCTCCGGGGACGACTCCCGACCCGAACTCACCCGTTCACTGGAACTCCGCCTCGTCGAGCGCCTCGTTCAGGTCCTCGCGCACCCACTCGCCGGTCTCGCGGTCGAACGCCGTCGTCACGACGCGGTTCTCCTGGACGCTGGAGCCGTCCCGCAGGAGGAGTCGGACGTTGCCGTTGCCGTCGGCACGGGTCACCTTCGCGCGCAGGCCCGTCCGCGACCCCTTCCCGCCGGCGTCGATGGGGCCGGGGACGACCTTCTTCACGTGCGGGTGGTCGGCGACGACGCCGATGGCCCGAAGGCCGTCGCGGTCCCCGATGAGGGTACTGTGTGTACCCCCGAGTTTCTCCCGCGGCGGCGTCTCGACGACCTCCAGCGAGCGCTGGCCCCGGCGGTCGAGCACCGCCGCCACGGGGTCGTCGCCGGCGACCCGTCGGAACTCGTAGCGCACCTGCGCGCGGGTCTCCCGGAGCGCGTCCTGGGGCGTGCGGAGGTCGGTCGACCCGCCGCCGGTCGGTGCGAGCGCGTCGGCGTCCACGGCGGCGGCGTACACCGCCTCCGGGCGCTTCCGGCGGAGTTCGTCGGCGACCCGGCCGGCGAAGTTGCGGAGTTCGACCACGCCCGCCTCCCCACCCGACTCGGGGACGGTCGTGACGGTCGTCTCGCCGACGACGACGGTGTCGACTTCGTCGTTGGGGGCGCTCCCCTCCTCGTCGCGCAGGAGCGTGAGCGTCGCGCGGTCCGCCTCGAAGACGACGACGACGGCGTCGCAGTTCCCCGTCTCGCACGTCAGACAGTAGTCGCCCGGCTTCTCGAGCGGGGTGCCACACCGCCGACAGTCCATAGACTCGCTCGGCGGTGCGCCGAAATAAGTGCGTCCGTTTCCGGCCGCGGGGTCGGGGGAGACGAGCGACCCCCCGTCGGGGTCGTCGGCCACGCCGCTACCCCGGTAGTCCCGCCGGCAGTCCGAGCCACCCCACCCGGACGGCCGCGACGACGAGTACCGTGTACCCGACCGCCAGGACGACGTCCGTGAGCAGGGCCCGCTTCGTGTAGCTCCGTCCCTCCTCCGAGACGACGTCCTGTGCTCCCACGTGCAGCAACACCAGTCCGACGACGTTCGTCAGCCAGTAGCCGACCACGAGCGCCGGGAGAAACTGGTCCCGGGCGGCGAGGGCCACGACCGTCGCGAAGGCGTACGCTAGCGGGACGTTCACCAGCAGGTCGTTCCACCACGAGAGCGGCGACAGGACGAACCCGACGGTGGCGAGAACGCTGCCTCGCAGCCGTCGACCCGGGTCCGTCGGAAGCATCTACGATGCCGAGTGTAGGGCGCACGGACGGTTAAGCGACACACCGCCCGAAACGGGTGACGTCGTTCCGAGCGGGCCTCGATTCGGCCCGTCGTCGGTCACCCCTCGACATCCGCGGTCGTCTCTGCCGGAGGCAGTACCGTCTTGCCGCCAGCGACCCAACCCACGCCGATTCCCATGCAAGTTCTCGTCGCCGGCGCACACGGTCCGACCGGACAGCACACGGTTCGACTGTTGGCCGAACGCGGCCACGACGTTCGCGCGATGGTCCACCGCGAGTCGTACGCCGGCGAGGTGGAGGCGCTCGGCGACCGCGTCGAGGCCGTCGTCGCCGACCTCACCGAACCGGAGACGCTCGCCGACGCGGTCCGGGGCTGTGACGCCGTCGTCTTCGCCGCCGGGTCGAACGGCGAGGACGTGTGGGGCGTCGACCGCGACGGCGCGAACGCCCTCGTCGACGAAGCCGAGGACGCCGGCGCCGACCGCTTCGTGATGCTCAGCGCGATGAACGCCGACGCGCCCGAGGACAGCCCCGAGGCGCTCCGGGAGTACCTTCGCGCGAAGGCCGAGGCCGACGCCTACCTCCGCGAGAGCGACCTGACGTGGACGGTCGTCCGCCCCGGCGCGCTCTCCGACGACGAGGGCACCGAACGAGTCAGCGTCGGCGACGACCTCGACCGCGAAGGTGACGTCCCTCGCGAGGACGTCGCCGCGACGATGGTGACGGCACTCGAACTCGAGGCGACACACGGGGCGACGTTCGAACTGCTCTCCGGGGACGAGCCAGTCGAGGCCGCCTTACGGGGACTCGCAGGCGGCGACTCGGAGTCATAGCCGTCGGGACCGAAACCGGGTCCAGTCTCGCCCGCCCGGACCGAATCGGTGAGAGAAAATATCAGTAGTTATGAAACTCTCTCCCGTCGCCGTGGTTACCCGGCTCTCCGGGTCCCGGTTTCCGGTCGGTTAGCGACCAGTTATCAAGGAGAGACCGGTTGCCACGTGTATGCGGCACCACTCGAACGGCCGCGGTTCGCGCTGGCACGCGACGACCCACGAGCGGGACGCGGTTTCGACCGGGAGGGGACGATGAGCGTCGTCGGCCCGAAACGACCGACCGAGACAGATGAGCACGCGAGGCTTCCGCACTTCGACCTGGAGTGTCTGTTCGACGACGAGGACGACCCCTCCGAGGTGACGGTGGTCTCCTGTCGGGACGAGGACGACCTGCTGACGACGTGGCTGACGGTCGACAGCGACACCGCGGTCCCGCTCGAGGACGTCCGGTAGGCCCGCAGCCTGCCGGTCGCCGGACGTCTCGCCGTCAGGGGCCGGTTCTCGGTCACGGGGGGCGACCCTCGGTCTGGAAGCGGCTCTTGGTCGACGAGCGTCTCACGGACTCGCCTCCCGGCGGCCGAGCCCGCGTTCCAGGTACCCGAGTGCGAGCGGCCACGACTCCGCCGCCGCTCGGGCGTTCGCGGCCGGCGTCCCGCCCCGACTTCCTCCTGCGATACCGTGGTAGTCGGCGTAGGGGACGCCGAAGGAGTGTCCGCACTCGCAGTACGCCCGGAGCCCGTACGGATGCGGGTGGTCGTGGCGACGCAGTCGACGCACCGCGAGCGCGGCGGACGGCACCGATGGCCACTCCCCGTCGTCGGCGCCGGCGAGAAACAGCACCGGGCCGTCTATCTCCTCGACCGGGACGAGCGCCCGGCCGAGCAGTTCGGCCGGCAGTTCGGTGGTGACGACCTCCACCGCGGCGTCGGGGTCACACCGGTGTTCGTACGCCGCCCGTACCGCGTCGAACGCCCTGTCTGCGGCGTCCGTGGGGACGACCGGGTCGCCGTCCCGCGTCCACGCGGGCCGGTCGACGAACCGCCTCGGCGGGACGCCGGACACGCCCTGTGAGACGACGCCGCCGCCGGAGTAGCCGACGACCGCGACAGGTCCGTCGTGGGCGACGCCCGCGAGGAGCGCGGCCCCGACACCCTGTGAGAAGCCGACCAACCCGACGCCGTCGTCGCGGACGCCCTCCCGACCCGTGAGCTTCGCTATCGCCCGCTGGAAGTACTCGACCGGGACCTCGACGAGGGAGTCAGGGAGCCCTGGCCCGTCGAAATACCGCAGCGCGAGTGTCGCGTACCCCTGGGTCGCCAGCAGTCGGCTCAGCCGGCGCGGGAGCACCCCGTGTGCCCCGTGGAACGTGACGACGGGCGAGTGAGACCCCGCCGTCGACGGCGTGTAGAGCCGACCGACGACGCCGGCGGCACGAACCGACTCCGCCTCGATCTCGGGGTCGAGGTACACTCGCCTCTGCCGCCGACGCACCGCCGCGTGGCCGAGCGGTCCGGTACGTGCTCTGAGGGCGACGTCGACCGTTCGTCGGTCCCCCGTCACGAACGTCGGCGGCGACACGGCCGGCGACGGCGGCGACAGCCGGTGGAGGAGCATCTCGAACCCCGACCGGTCCCCGATGCGTCTCGCGTCAGCGGGTCCGTACCAGGCCGAGTCGGTAGCCTCGGTCCGAGCGACGACGTCCGCGAGCGCGGCGCGACCGTCGCCGTCGGTCCGGAGCGCCCAGGACCCGTCGTAGGTGACACCCCGCGCGTCGGTCGCGACGGCCTCCAGCGTCACTCGCATGTCCGGGCCGAAGCCGACGAGTCTGACCCCGGCCGGGTCGCCGACGGGAGTCCGGGCCGGCGCCTCGATGGTTCGACCGTCGCCGTCTGCGGGGGTGCCGGCCAGACAGCCTGCGCTGCCGAGCGCGGTCGCCGTCGAGGCCGTCGCCAGCAGGAGGTCGCGCCTCGACCGTCGGTCGATGTGTGCTGTGCCGGCGCCGTGGTCGCCGTCGTTGTCGACACGTCCGAGGAGGGCCATAGGATAGTGTGTATGTGTGGCACACTTAGTCGTTCGTGAGTGTCGAGTCGGTCGTGGGGCGGTGGGTCGAGGAGGAGCGTCGAGTCGGTCGTGGGTGACGAAAACACCCCGTCGAGTCGGTGACTCAGGCTGGATTACGGCCGGCGACCAGCGTCAGCCGCGTCGTCGACCGCTCACCCGTCACCGTCACGTCGAACGCGACGGCGAGCACCGCCGTCTCGTCCGCCCGCTCTTGGACGACGACGGCGCGGTCGGTCTCGCAGGGGCCGAAGCGTCGGTCGGGACCGCGCGGACACTCCCTCGCCGCCCACGCGGCCGCGGCCGAGTCGTTCCGCCGGATTCTGACGGCCACGCCCTCGTCGAGCCGTGCACGTTCTATTCGTTTCGTCGTCGCCCTCAGCCGCCGGTCCACGACGTCGACCGCGCCGTCCCGAGCCGACCAACCGTACTCGCCCGCGACGGGTCGGGAGGCGTTGTGGACGGCGCGGTCGAGCGCCCGTTCGGTATCGGCGCCGACGCGGCCGTGGTCCGCGGTCGCCGCCACGTCGGCGTGGTACCCCAACTGGAGGTAGGCGAGCACCATCGGGACGAGCGCGACGGCGACGACCGCGGCCGCCACGAGGACGAGCTGTGCGCGGTCGGTGTCGCCAGTCGCCTCGTCGGTTCCATCACGACGGCTCACGCGTACCACACCCTGACGGTCACGTCGCCGTGGAGCGTCGTCACCGTCGCCTCGCCGGTCGGAACCCCGACCGGACGACGAAAGCCGACGGCGCCGTGGGGCGTCGACACCCGGAACAGGAGGTTGTCGGTGAGGATTCGGTCCACCCGGCGTTCCAGCGCGTCGCGTTCGCGCTCGAACGCCCGCTCGCTCCGGGCGACCTCCGAGAGCCGCGTCGCACCGGCGTGCCGGGGCGGCTCCCGCGAGAGCACCGTCGCCGTGTCTTCGGCGTAGGCGTCGAGCTGGGCCTCCTGGGTGTTCGCCGTCGGGACGCCCAGCCCGAACCCCGCCGCGACGGCGAGGACGAACACGACGCCGACGCCGGCCTCGACCACCGAGAGCGAGAGCTGGGCGCGGTCGCTCGCGCCGTCACGTCCTCTCCGGCGGTCCCGCCTCCTACGCTCAGTCACCGACGCTCACCACCAGCGTCGCCTTCGTCGTCTCCGCGGGGAACGACGTGATTTCGACGGTGGCGTTCGTCTCCCCGCGGGTCTCGACCGCGAGCGTCGTCGTCTCGTATCGCGAGAGGTCGACCGTCGTGGCCCCGTCGAGCCCGGACGGGTTGTGGAGGACGACACGACCGTTCGCCCGGACGGTCCGCACTGTGGTGTTCGGTCCGGAGTCGACGGCCAGCCGCACTCGCGGCGTTCGCCGCGGGAGCGTGAGCGCGTCGTGTACTCGACGGTCGAGCGTCCGCGTCGTCGGCCGACGTTCCGCGACGAGCACGAACCGGCGGGTCGTCGCCCCCGCCGTCGGGTCCCCGCGCGAGACGAGGGTCCGGTCGCCGAGGCGGACCCGAACCGAGCGGTTCCGCACCGCGGGGGCGAGCGCGTCGAGGTCGGCGGCCGTCAGGCTCCGGAGCCGACTCCGGTTCAGCACGTTCGGCCGGTCCGTCGTCGGGGCGTCGGCGGCGACGAGGCGTTCCGCGAGCGTCCCGGCGGCGCGCCGTTCGAGCGGCTCGCGGTCCGCGCCGTCGAGCGCGCCGTCCGCGAGCGCCAGGGCGACGCCGGTCGTCGAGGCGAGCGTCACGAGCGCCACGACGAGTGCGACCAGGTTCGTCTGTGCGCGGGTCGCGGTCGGCGAATCGAATCGACGCCGCGTCATCGGGTCACCGCTCCCGGTTCTCCGTCCGTCGACGACGCAGCGTCGGACGACCCGATTTCGACGGCCAACCCGCCGGCGGTGTCGTCGACGCGGACGACCGCCGGGTCGTCGCTCTCCCACTCCCCGTTCACGGCGACGACCGCGTCGGGGAGGGAGAGTCGCACCCGCCCGTCGAGGCGGTCGTCGGGGTGGTCGAGCGCGAGCGTGGAGCCGTTGGCCCGGAGGCGGTACTGTGCCCCGCGAATCGTCCGCGGGAGGTCGACGCGCGTCTCGCTGTCGACGCCGGTCGCGTTCGGCGGTATCGCGGTCTCGACCCGCTCGGCCGCCGTCGCGAGCGTCCGGTCGCCCACCTCGTCCGCGGCGGCGGTGCGGTAGGCGGGGACGGCCCCGCCGTACAGCGTCGAGACGAGCAGCGTGACGAACACGGTGACGAGCGCGACCTCCATCGTCTTCCCGACGACCGGCGAGAGGGCGCGGCGGTCGGCGAGGAGGGACGCGAGGGAGAACTCAGCCACGGGTCACCTCCAGTCGCATGTCGTGGACGACGAGGTACGCGACCCGGTCGCCACGGTAGTCGGCGACGACGCTCGGCACGCCGTCGCCGTCGAAGTCGCGCCGGGAGACGCTCGCGTTCGCCCGCTCGAAGTGTCGCTCCCACGCTCGCGGCGCGGTCGTCTCGACCGCGACGCGATAGGAGCCGTTGCCGAGCGCGCGGCGGCGATGGGTGACGTTCGTCCGCAGGGTCAGGCTCGTCGGCGTCGACGACGCCACCGAGTCGGGGGTCGTCGCCGAGGCGTTGAGCCGGCCGGCGCCGACGAGGAGCGTCCCCCGCGAGGCGGCGACCGGCGGTGCGGCGTACAGGCGCGAACCGTTCCCCGAACCGCGGGTGACGGCGCCGGCGGTGAAGGCTACCTGCCTGGTTCCGGACTCGAAGACGAGCGCGTCCGTCTCGACGGTGGCGACGGTTCCCGAGTCGTTCAACACCCTGAGAGTACGGTCTTCGACTCCCAGGCGTCCCTCGGTGAACGACACCCGGCCGCGGCCGGCGCCGGTGTCGGAGACGGGGTTCAGGCTCCCGTCGAGGTCGGCGGCGACGCGCCCGGCGTCGGCCGCGGCGGCGTCCTGCTGGACGACGGTACCGACCGTCGCGGTGAGCGCTCCGAGGCTCAGCATCGTCAACCCGAGCAGGATGGCGACGCCGACGACGTTCGCCTGAGCGCGGCGTCGGCCCGGGTCGGAGCGGTCGAGCCGGCTCATATCATCCCCGCCCCCGCGAAGACGACGTAGCAGACGAACACGAGCGTCCCGGAGTGTAGGAGCGCCTCGTAACGCCCGCGGCTCGCGGCCCCCGCGAACCAGCCCGAGGCGAGCATCGTCGCCTGGGTCACGACGTAGAACCGGAAGCGGTCGCGAGCGGGCTTCACGGCGTTCGGGTCGAAGGCGTACGACGACGCCGACGACCCCGAGAGGGAGGCGAGTTGCGCGAACCCGTCGAGCACGTAAGCGTTGACGGCGACGGTGATGCCGACCACGAGCAGGGCCGTCGTCCAGCCGACGGCGACGTAGGCCAGCAGATTGGAGCGAAGCGCCCGACGCTCGTGGTAGAGGTGCCCAATCTCGGTCTGGAGCGTCTCGAACACCGCCTCGGTGTCGCTACCGGCGTCGAGCGCACCCGTCACCAACCCCATCGTCTGCTCGGCGAGCGGCGTGCCGACGCGGGCGACGAAGCGGTCGAGCGCGGCGGTCCGGAGCTCGCCGGCGTCGGTCGCGCCACCGTCGTCCGCAGGGGCAGCCGCGGTACCCGCCCCGGCACCCGTCGTCAGCGAGAGGTTGAACGCGAGGTCCGCCACGTCCTCGTTCAGCGCTCCGAGGTCCACGTCGCGGGCGACGTGCTCGACCGCCGCGGAGAACGGTCGGCCGAGGCTCACGTGCCCCGAGACGGCGTGAACGAAGTCCTTTATTTCGCGGTCCTTCGCGTCGTCCCGTCTGGCACGACGGACCGCGACCACGCCCACCGGAACCGCGTAGGCCACGTACGCGAGGAGCGCGACGTTTACGGGGTGGTAGCCGAGGCGCCACAGCCCGACCGCGACGGCGGCGGCGGGGACGAGCAGGACGGCCGCCGCGCTGGCCGGCGTCCGGAACGTCGAGGTGAGCGTCGCCAGCGCGCCGTCGGGCCGGTCGTACGTCGTCGACAGCCCCGCCGGCCGGAGGTTCCCGACCAGCGCCGCGGCGGCGAGGCCGACGACGAGGACGAAGGCGGCGTTGCCGTAGACGAGCGCCGCCCGCACCGACACCGTGCCGAGCGGCGTCCGAACCGGCGCGCCGAGCCCCGGTGCGAGCACGCTCATCACGGTGAGGACGATGACCAGTAGCGCGGGCATGACGAGCAGGACGATGAACATCTCGGCGAGGAGTTCGAGAAAGCCCTCGGCGCGCTGCCGGGCGCGGTCCTGGCGGTGGCCGAGCATCCGGCTCTCCATCCGGAGGTAGTTCGCCAGTGCGTCCGACCCCTGGTCGGCGTGTTCGCGGAACTTCAGCAGGAACGGCGCCATCGCGTCCCGAGAGGGGGTGTCGCGGGCGACACGCCGAAGCCCCTCGCCGACGCTCCCCGTCAGCGCGGCGGTGTTGAGCGCCTTCCGGATGGACACCGCCGACTCCCCGTAGGCGTCGCTGTCGGCGACCTTCCGGAGCATCGCCCGCCGACCGTCGCTCCCCGAGGAGAGGGCGTGGAGGTAGCGGACGGCGCCGGGGAGCGTGCGCTCGATGTCGGTGCGGCGCGACGCGGCGACCCACTTCAGGTAGCGCCCGCCGAGGCGGACGACCGCCGTCTTCCCGAAGCCGCCCGCGACGGCCGCGACCGCGACCGCGACGTACGCTCGGGGGAGCGCCGGGAGGCCGACCGCCGCGGCGAACGGGACGCCGGCCTCGACGAACGCGGCGGCGTCGGCGAGCAGTCCCGACGGGGCGGCGGCGACGACGGTGAAGGTGGGCACGACTACGAGGGCGAACGCGAGCCACGAGAGCCCGTAGACGCGGGCGAGGTAGACGTCGAAACCGGTCCGGAGGTCGGTCCCCCGATAGCGCTGGCGGTCGACCGAGTGGCGCTCGGCGTCGGCGTGTCGGGAGAACAGTGCGTACAACACCCGGTCGAGGACGGAGAGACCGGCGATGCCGGCACCGACGCGTCCGGGGTCGTCCGCCGACGCCCCCGACCCGACCTCCCCCGACGAGGCGGCCCTCGGAGCGTTCGTCCGCGACGAGACCCCCGGCGAGTCGGTGCTCACGACGGTCCTCCGCCGTCGGCCGCGACCGACCCGTCGGGCGCGTCGACCGCCGCAGTCGTCTTCGACGCCTCCGTGGCGTCCGCGGGGCCGCCTCCGCTGTGCTCCGCGGCGACCGCGCGCCGGTGGGCGATACGCTCGACCGTCGCCGCCTCGTCCGTTCGGAGGCCGGCGAGGAAGGCGAAGAGGTCGTCCACGTCACTCACGTCGTCGTCGACGAGGTACTCCACGTACCGGTGTTTGCGGTGGAACTCCCGTTCCACGTCCGCGACGGCGCGGTCGGTGAGGGTCGCGATGCGGTGGAAGGTGCGCAGACCACACCGCCGCGAGTCGTCGCCGAGGTCCGGGTGGTCGTAGTCGAGCCGGAACTCTCCCCCAGTGTCGCGCCACGCGACCCGGTTCCAGTGGACGTCGGTACCGCCCTTCTGGACGACGCCGTGTTCGCCGCTCGCCTCTTCGTACGCCTCCGGCGAGAGGAACTCGACGATTTCGCCGACGTAGCGCTCGCCGTCGACGTGGCGCGGGAAGACGACGAGGTCGAGCTCGCAGAGCAGGTAGGCGGGGAGCCCCTGTTCGACGACGCGGTTGACGAGCGTTTCCACGTCCTCGGCGTGGGTCGTGCCGACGACGCCGTGGCCGGTGTTGAGCGTCTCGCCGAAGGTGCGGAAGCTCTCGGGCGTGTTTATCTCGGCGATGACCTCCACGTCCGGGTTGAGGTAGTTCGTCTGGGTCATCAGGTCGGCCATCGTCACCCGCTTGTACTCGCTCTCGTGGTCGCGCGTGGTGAGCGAGACGGCCGTCTCGTGGGGCAACTGGACCTCTCGCGACCCCTCGTCGATGCTGATGGGCCGGTCGTCGAAGGGGACGAAGGGGAGGTGCGCGTTCATCAGCGTCGTCTTCCCGGCGCCCGTCGGGCCGGAGAACAGCACGACGCCGTGGTGTTCGTACACCATCCAGAGCAGCGCGACGAGTTCGGTGGAGAGCGACCCGCGCTTCACGAGGTCGACCGGCGTCATCGCCTCCGGCGACTGTTTGCGGATGGAGACGTGCGGACCGCCCTCGGAGATGACCGGGAGCGCGACCGCACATCGGACCGTCTCGTCGACACCCGGCGGGTCGAGGTTCACCTTCGCGCTCGGCGTGCTGGCGTTCAGTTCGGTGCCGTCGCTCGCGGCCAGTTGCGTGACGACGTTGACGAAGGTGGTCTCGTCGTCGAAGGCGAGATTCGTTGGAACCCGACCCTCCGGGACGGAGACCCGGCGCTCCTCCTCGCCGCTTCGGTCGACGACCTCGCCGCGCGGGACGACCTTCACGCGCTCGCCCACGCGGTTCGCCTCCACGTCCTCCAAGTGTGGGTCGCGGATGGGGACGGTGAGGATGCCCTCGCCGACGTAGTCCCGGAGCACGTAGTAGACGAGGTCGTCGAGGCGGTCCGCGGCGTAGCGGCTCCCCACCGGCGGCACCGCGAGGTCGTACTCGGCGAGCGCACTGCGCAGGCGGTAGGCCGTCGCGTCGACCCACGCGCGGGTGTTTCGCGCCGTGAGCTGGCGGGATAGGAACGTGCGGGCGTGCTCGGCGACGAACGCCCGGCGGTCGTCGACCACGTCGGCGACGTTGGTCTCCCACACCCGCTCCTTGCAGACCTCGACGAGTTCGCGGTCGCCGGGTAGGAGGTCCGGTTCGAGGACGGCGTACTTCGTCGCGAAGCGGTCGTTCCCGAGCAGGTGCTCGCGGTAGACGACCACGTCGACGCCGAACCCCGCGAACTCGACGGTGTAGCGCGCGAGGCGCTCGCCGGCGACCCGCTCGACGCCCTCCGCGTCGGCCGCGTAGTCGGTGACGGCGGGTGCGTAGTCGGCGGTGTGGACGAGGAGGCGGTCGGCGTCACCGACTACGCTCGGCCCGTCGTCGACACTCGGCCCGTCACCGACGTTCGTCCCGATGCCAGCCTCGCTGTCGTCGTCGGTACCGGGGGTCGTCGGCCCCCTCGGCGGACCCCCGCCGTCCCCGTCGACGACCTCGATGGCGTCGTCGAGCGCCAACGGCGTCAACTCGCCGAGAAGCCGAAGGTCACGGAGGGCGTAGTAGTCGAGTCGCCGACGGGCGGCCGGCGTGGCGTCGACGAGTCGGTCGAGCGCCCGGCGATACTTCGACTGCAATCCGGCCGCCGCCCGTTCGGCGGTCCCCTCCCGGGTGAGCGGGCGACGCCGACGAACGTCGGCGAAGTGCTCGCGGACGCGTTCCAGTTCGGCCTCGTGGTCGGCGCCGAGCGAGGGCTCGCGGACCTCGTAGGCGAAGCCGGTCGTCGTCTCCCTGACCGTGGCGACGACGCCTGGGTGGACCGCGTACTGCGCCCGCACGTCGGGGGCGTACCAGGCATCGGCGCTGTCCGGCGGCGCCGGCGGCGGGACGCGACCGACCGGGTCGGCGGCGGTATTGACGGAGCCGGTGCCCCTTACCGCGTCAGGCACGTCGGAGGCTTCAGTCACGGCACGGTCGCTCCGTTGGGCGTCGCAGTCGACATGCACGACTCTGGACCGGTACTTCTTTTTAAAATTTTGGATATTCTGAATGTGTTCTAAGTCGATTGCTGCGGCACGAAAGGTGACTGACGGCCGGGTCGGAGGACCGCGGAGGGCGACGGTGGTGCTGGAGCAGGGCGGTGCGGTGACGTCTCAGGATACGACGGCCCGCGAGGAGAGTTAAGCCCGCGGCGTCCCTGTCTCGATTCGGATGCGTTCGCTCCTCACCGTGACCGGACGGGACGTGTGTTTCGTCCACTGGCCCGTCGCTCCCGACGCAGTCCGGTCACTCGTCCCCGACGCGCTCGAACTCGACACCTACGACGGGTCGGCGTGGGTGAGCGCGCTCGCGTTGGAGGTCGTCTCCGTCGGTCCCGGGTCGGTGGCCCCCGGCCCGCTCTCGGCCGACCCGCTCGCCGCGCTGGGGCGGGTCGCGGGCGGGTTCCCCCAGCTCGTCTTCCGGACGTACGTCCGGCTGGACGACGAGCCCGGTATCTACTTTCTCTCGGTCGACACCGGCAGTCGGGCCGCCGCGACGGTCGGGCGGCGCGCGTTCGGCCTCCCTTTCCACGGCGCCCGGATGCGCCGGACGCGTCGTGAGGACGGGACGGTCACGTTCCGGAGCTGTCGGCGGAAACGAGGACTCGACCCGTCGGCGTCGGCTGCGACGTTTCAGGCACGGTATCGACCGACCGGCGAGCCCTTCGAGGCCGAATCGGGGAGCTTCGAGGCGTTCGCCATCGAGCGGTTCCGCTACTTCCTCCCGCCGTCGACGGAACAGGTCCTCGGCACCGGCCGCGGGCGAGTGACGAGCGGAGCGGGGGAGGCGACCCGTGTCGGGACCGTCGAGCGCGTCCCGTGGACGCTCCGGTCGGTCGACGCCGAGGTTCGACAGAACACGCTGTTCGAAGCCGTCGGATTGCCGGCGCCAACGACGGCGCCGACCGTGCGGTACAGCCCCGGCTTCGAGATGGCCGTCGGCTCGGGGTCGGAACGGGACCGCTGAGTCACGCTTCGGGTCGCAGTTCGCGGTCGAGGTACGCGGAGAGGGAGGTCCGCACCGCGGCGGCGGCAGTCTTCCTGTCGGTCGTCGCACGGCCGTACATCGCCCCGTTGAGCGTCGCGAGCACGTGTTCCGTGACTCGTCCCGTGTCCACGGCTCGGAACGCGCCGCGTTCTACGTCCCGGTCGATAATCTCCGCGATGGTCGTCGAGATGCGGTCGTCTATCTCGGTGAACTGCTCGCGGTAGGCGTCGTCGGCGACGGCTGCCCCGGAGGCTCGTCAGGACGAATTCGACCTGGCGCCGGTCCTCGTTCGGCCCGGCTGGGAGCAGTCGCTCGACGACGCGGTCGAGTTCCACCGGCGGGTCCGTCTCGTCGTCGGGGTCGACCGCGACCTCGAAACGGTCGAGCGCGTAGGCGAGAAACCTTCGGCGGCCGTCCACTCCCGAACGCTCGACTCGACCGTCCCGTCACTCGACCCGGCGGTCACGGCTCCCGTCGCCAGGGACGTCGGCCTCAGTGTCGTCCGGCCGGTCGGCGGCCCCGTACGACTCCACTTCGGTCGTACACCAGTGACAGAAGCCGAGGTCGGGGTCGAACGCCTTCCCACAGGCGGGACAGTCGGCGGTGTGACCGCCGGTCGCGGGGTCGACGCGCTCTTCGCCGTCCGCCGACGGCTCGGCGTCCGCCGACCGCGATTCGGCGTCGAGCGCGATGCGGTAGGCGTCGAACGCGCTGGCGGCCGCGACGGCGAGCATCGGGAGGGCCGCCACCACGTCGGGGCGCTCGCCGGACGCCATCGCGGTCAGCACCGACTCGGGGACGAACAGGACGGCGACGACGTACGCGGCGACGAGCCACCCGGCCGCCCTGAGCCAGCGCCGGAGGTAGAGGTGGCCGGCGCCGGTCACCAGCGACCCGAGCAGCGCCGCGACGATGGGCCGGTAGGACGTTCGAGTTCTCGACACGCCTAATACTGAACGTTCGGTAAGCAAAAACGTTCCGTCGACTCGTGTCGACGGTCGTCGTCTGTAAGGCCAAACACTCCTCGGAGTCGGAGGTCCGCCGGCGAGAAGCCGACGACGACGCTCAGTGCGTCAACAACAGCACTCGGTCGTCCGTCCGTGTCAGACAGAACGGCCCCGGCGGCGAGTCGAACGTGTTGTGGCGGCGCGAGGAGACGAACAGTTTGCCGAACTCCCGGCCGCAGGCGGGACAGCCGAACCCCTCGCGGTTCTCCAGATGCATCGTCTCGGCGCCCTGTTTGCGCAGTTTGAGACCGTGACGGTACTCGTGTACGTCGAACCCGTCCGCGACGTCGAGGCGTTCCATCGCCCGGACGACTCCCGGCGACCGTGATAAGTCGTTCGTCGTCCGCCGTCGCCGCAGTCGTCGTCGCAGTCGTCGTCCGTCGCTCGGTGCGTACATAGGACTAGCCGCCGTTTGTGCTAAGCGTAGGGCTATCTCCTCGGCGGTCCTGTTATCTCCCATGTCACCGACACGACGCGGAATCATCGAACTGGGCGCCGTCCTCACAGTGGGCGCACTCGCCGGCTGCCTCGGCGACGGCGGGACGGGTGACCCGGGCACCGATGACGGAGAAGACGGCACCGACGGCAACGGCTCGAACGGGGACGGCCTCCCGGGCGGAAACGGTACCGGCGGCAACGCCTCGGGCGAGACCCGTCCTGCCGGCACCGGCGGCCCCGGCGTCATCGTCGTCGGAACCGACGAGGCGCCCGACCTGCCGGTGCGACCCGCAGTCGAGGTCGTTCGCGAGGCGGCGACCGACGACCACCCGCCCCAGCTCCGCGTGACGGTCGAGAACACGAGCCCCGAGACGGTTCGCGTCGGCGAGGGCCGGGCGGTCGTGTTCTCGTACGTCACCGACGACTCCGGCTACCTGACTCTCCTCCCGACCGGAGAGGAGTACCCCGCGGAAGCCGGCTGCTGGAAGCTGACGGAGGGAATCGCGGTCACCGAGGAGTACCGAACCGTCGAGATAGCGGCGGGCGAGTCGCTCACCCAGCTCGTCGACCTCTACGCCACACAGCAGGCAGACGGCTGTCTCCCCGTCGGGGAGTTCCGCTTCGAGACGACCTACAGCGTCCTGGACGAGAACGCCGAACCGGTCGAGAACGGACAGGCCGCCTGGGGGTTCTCGGTCACGCTCGAGTGAGACCGCGCCCCCTGTCTCGCGGCCCCGCCGACCCCACCTGAGGGCTCTCGACCAACCACCACCGACCCCGGACCCGAGGTCGGCCGGCCGAATCACCGAGCGCGCGCGATTCGTTTCATCAGTTTCGTGCCGTAATCTGTTCGTTGGCCGAACAGTCCATCGAAACAATTATTAAGAGGATTACAGAAAGGGCGGGGGCGTTTCGACCAGTCGTCGCCTCGATGACCCGCGTCGAACCCACACAGTGCGGAATTTGACAACCCGTACGCGACCGAATTCGGCGAGCGACCGCCACCGCGTGACACCTCAGTCGACCCTCCGTTTCGGGTTTACGTCCGACCAAAAGGACTGTTTCACCGTGTTTACTCACATGATAACTAACTAGTGATGCCGAAAGCGGCCGACGAACATGACAGGTGCCTTGAACCGTCGGACGTACCTCCGCGCGGCCGGTGGGGCGGTCGCGCTCGCGTCCGGTGCTGGGGTGGTCTCGGGGACGGGGACGAACGGCAAGCTGGTCTTCGTCTACGACGACGGGCCGGACGACGACTACACGCGGGCCCTCCCGATCCACGAGGAGGAGGGCGTGCCGGCGTGCTCGGCCTGTATGGGTGCATCCGTGGTACCGGGGCGCGAACACTACATGGGTCCCGACCAGCTCGTCGAGCTCGAGGAGGCCGGGTGGGAAATCATGTCCCACTCGCTGTACCACCTCCACCACGGCGAGATCGACGTCACCCGGAGCGTCGCCGCCGAGGACGAGCGACTCTCCGTCGCCTGGGACACCCACGCGAACCCGCCGAAGATCAACAGTCCGCTCGTCGTCTCCGACGGCGGGCGCTCGGCGACGGTCACCGTCGTCGGGAGCGGGACCGACGACACCGGGGAGCCCTACCTCCAGCTCGACGGTTCGGTGGGGACGACCTTCGACGCAGGAGCGGGCGTCACCGAGCGGTTCTCCGAGGACATCATGCGCGACCGGCTCGCCCGTTCGGTCGAGCGACTGGAGGGAATGGGCGTCACCGTCGACAACTTCGTCTACCCCTACGGCGCGCACTCCGCGGCCTCCGACCGGGTGACCCGGGAGTTGTTCGACGCCGTCGCCAACTGGGGGAAGGAGGGCGGTCGGAACCCGGGCCAGGGCGCCGACCCCTATCGGCTCCGACGCCAGCAGTTCGACGGTCGAGAGGCTTCCTTCGAGGAGATTGCCCGGTACCTCGACCGCGTCGCCGAGAACGACGAACTAGGTATCCTCGGGGGCCACACCTTCTACGACGACCTCCCCGCCTCGCGCATCCGCAAGACCATTCGGATGGCGAAGAAGCGCGGGTTGGAAATCGTCACCCTCCGCGAGGCGCTGGAGGCCGACGGGACCGCGTCTGGTGGGTCGTCGGGGGCGACATCGACACCGACACCCACACCGACGGCGACACCCACGCAGACGTCGACGGCGACGCCCGACGAAGTGGAGGACGAGGAGGAAGACGCGTCGTCGGGGACAACCCGACAGTCGTCCGGCGGCTCGGGGTCGAGCAGCGGTGGTTCGGGGTCGAGCAGCGGTGGTTCGGGGTCGAGCAGCGGTGGTTCGGGGTCGAACACTGGGAGTTCAAAATCGAGCAGCGGAGGGTCGAAACGGAGCGTCGGAAGCGGCTCCGGCGAGCGTTCGAGGACGACCGCCACGTCGACGCCGACCCGGACGACGACCTCGGCAGAGGGACCGGCATCTCGCTCGACGTCAACGCCGACCGCGACGGCGACGGAGACCCCCACGTCGTCGCCGACGACGGAGGCGACCGCGACGAGGACGCCGACGCGGACCCACACGCGGGCACCCGCCGAGCGAGCACGGCGGACGACACAGCAGTCGCGGGCCAAGCGCCGTCGCGAGGGGGACGACCTCTTCGAGTTCGTCGACGACATCGGGGCGTTCTTCGCCCGACTGCTGGGCCTCTGAGCAGCCGGCCACGGCGACGAGCGCCGATACGGCTCTCGTGACGGCCGACTAGACGCTCCCCGCCCGACCAAAACACGCTGTACGCCGTACGACGCCGGCGAGTCGACCGTCGCCGCGTACCGGAACTGACGGAGCGGACGGGCCGAGTGAGCCGACGCACCCCCGGGCGTTCGTTACGAGTCGGTTACTGTCGTTTCGGTGTACCGTATCCTGTAGGCATTCTTGCGTTAACGTGATATCACTTCTCACACCACCGATACTGTATGGTAGCATACACCACACGTCGGGGGGCGCTCCGACTGGGCGTCCTCGCGTCGGTCGGGGGAGTGGTGACGGGGGCAGCCGCCGACCGCGCGGCCGGACAGCAGGGCCGCCGGTTGGAGGTCCGCTCAACCGCGGCGGAGGAGACGGTCCACTACGAGTTCGTCGTCGACGGAGGCGTCCGGAAAGTCCGGGACGGGTCACGAAGCGAGTCGGAGGCGAACGACACCATCCTCGACAACGGGAACGGGACGGTGACCGTGCGAGGGACGACCGGCAACGAACGCGGCGACGCGTTCGTGGTCGACGGCGGGGTCGTGGCGTTCCGCCGGACCGGCGGACGCTCGGCGTTCTCCATCCTGCTCGACGGCGAGAACGTCAGCATCCCGGAACTCACTGGCGTCGAGGGGTCAACGGTGCGAGTCCTGTCGACCACCTCGGGGGAGCAGGTACAGTACGAACTCGGCGTCGACGGCGTGGCCTGGAAGGTGCAGGACGGCTCCCGGAACGAATCCGAGGCGAACGACGCTATCGTCGAGCACGGAGACGGCACTGTCTCGATACGGGGGACGACCGGCAACGAGCGCGGCGACACGTTCGCGTTCACCGGGACGTACACGGGGTTCCGGCGGACGGGCGGCGACTCAGCCGTGACCGTCGAGGTGGACGGACGGCCGGTCGACGCCTGGCGGAGCCAGGGGGGCGACGCCGGAAACACTCACTTCAACCCCGGGACGGACGGGCCGACGACCGCCCCCGACCGGGCGTGGGCGGCCGAGTTCCCGGAGGCCCGGAGCAGGTCCGGTGCGGTCGCCGCGCCGGTCGTCGACGAGGGGGTTCTCTACACGGCGACGGACGACCGAGCGTACGCCATCGACGTCGGGAGCGGCGACGTGCTCCGTCGGTTCGCGTACTCGAAGACTGGGGTACGGGCGCGACGGCTGGCGGTCGACGGCGACACACTGTACCTCTGTGAGGAGGACGCGACCTGGGACGACGGGAGCACCGGGCCGCTCCGGGCGCTGGACGCGACGACCGGGAGGGAGCGATGGCGCTTCGACCCCGGGACGCCGAGGTGGTTTGACGTCCGGGTCGGACGGAGTCGGCTGTACGCCATCTCGCTGTCCAGACTGTACGCGCTGGACCCGGCCGACGGGAGCGTCGTCTGGTCGGCCGGTGACGCGACGGGTTCGTCCGGAGGGCTGGCCGTCGGCCGTGGCGCCGTCTTCGCCGGCCAGGCGCCGACCGCCTACGACCGAAGCGACGGGAGCAGGCTGTGGTCCGGCCCCGGGACGAAACTCATCCACGGCGTCTCGGGGCCGCTCGTGCTCGCGTCGGAAATCGGGAGCGGCGCGGTGTACGGGTACGACGGCGCCGTCGGCAGTTGGCGGTGGGACCCACCGTACAAACACCGAGCGAACTGGACCGGGGGGTGGGCGCTGACGGGCGACACCGTCCTCCTCACGACCGACAGGAAGTACCCGCCCGAGGTGAACGCCGTCGTCGCCGTCGACCCGGAGTCGGGAACCGAGCGCTGGCGCGACGAGTACGACGAGCCGTCCGGAGACTTCGACCACCCCGACAGGGCCGTCTCGGGCGTGTCCAGCGACGGTCGGTACGCCTACGTCCAGCAGAGCCCCGAACAGTACGAGAATCGACTCATCGCCTACGACGTGGCGACCGGCGACCGCGTCTGGACGGTCCCGACGGAGACGGCCGTCCCGGCGGACGCGACTCCGGCCCCCGTCCCGGTCGGCGGAACGGTCTACGCCGTCGGACGGTCGCGCATCGCCGCGTTCCGGAACTGACCGTCGAGGGGCGGTCCCTGTCTGACCGTCGAGGGGCCGTCTCTCCGTCGCCGCGCCCGTCGGCTCCGCGCGAACCTTTTTCGTTCGACACACGCATGGTAACACCGGCCATGAAGAAGCTGATCAACAGTCCGGAGACGGTCGTCGACGAGATGCTGGACGGGATGGTCGCCGCACACCCCGAGTACGTTCGCCGGCTGGAGGGGACACAGGTACTCGTCCGTGCGGACGCCCCCGTCGACGGAGCGGTCGCCGTCGTCTCCGGCGGCGGGAGCGGCCACGAGCCCTCCCACGCCGGCTACCTCGGGGAGGGGATGCTCGCCGGCGCCGCCGCGGGCGAAGTGTTCACGTCGCCGACCGCCGACGAGTTCGAGGCGATGATTCGGGAGGTCGACGGCGGCGAGGGCGTCCTCTGCGTCGTGAAGAACTACGAGGGCGACGTGATGAACTTCGACACCGCCGCCGAGATGGCCGAGATGGAGGGCGTCGAGGTCAGGCAGGTCGTCGTCGACGACGACGTGGCCGTCGAGGACTCCCTCTACACCTCGGGTCGGCGGGGCGTCGCCGGTACCGTCCTCGTCCACAAGTGCGCCGGCGCGAAGGCCGCCGCGGGCGGGAGTCTCGACGAGGTCGCCGAAGTCGCGGAGAAGGTCGTCGACAACGTCGGGACGATGGGCACCGCGCTCACCTCCTGTGTCACCCCCGAGAAGGGCGAGCCCACCTTCGACCTCGGCGACGACGAGATCGAACTCGGCATCGGCATCCACGGCGAGCCGGGCGTCGAGCGCACCGAGCACACGTCCGCCGACGAAATCACGGAACATCTCACGGAGCGCGTCCTCGAAGACCTCGACCTCGACGACGGTCAGGAGGTCGTCACCATCGTCAACGGGATGGGCGGGACGCCGCTGATGGAGCTGTACGTCGTGAACCGTCGACTCCAGGAGCTGATGGACGACCACGGACTGGAGACGTGGGACGCCTGGGTCGGCGACTACATGACCTCGCTGGACATGATGGGCTGTTCCGTCACCGTCTGTGCCGTCGACGACGAACTGAAGGAGCTGCTCGCGGCGCCCGCGGACACGCCGGCGCTGACACGCTGATGCGCTGAACCGGGAGACAGCCACGGGTCGGTGCGTCGACGCCCGCCGTCACCGCAGCGCCAGCCCATCGACGAGAATGTATTGTGTTTTGCATTCAGAGAGACTTTTTATCCACATGGGTGATTTTGTAGAGCATTTTATGCGCACTCGGCAGCTATCGGCGGTATGGTCCCGGACCGAGAACAGGCCGCGCAGGCCGAGAACGGCCGCCGACCCGCCGTGGCACGGACCGCCGCCGACGGCCCACGCGAGGACGCCGCGTCGCCCGGTGGGGTTCTGACCGCCGACCGAGCGTGGCTGCTCGTCACCGGCGTGTTGCTGGTCACGATGCCCGCGCTGACCCTCGCCGTCGCGTACGCCGTGCTGACCGCGACCCGGAGCGCCGTGCTCGACGGGCTCACGCCGGTCGAGATAGTCGAACTCTACGTCGTCGAACTCGGCGCGTTCGCCCTGTTCGCGTACCTCCTGTACCGGGTGGCGAGCTACGGCGCCCGTCGAGAGGAGCGGGGGTGAGGTCAGCGACCACCGCCACCACAATCACTTTCTCCGCGTCGGCCCCTCTACCGGTATGGTAGACCCCGACACCCAGCGCGAGGCCGTCGTCGCCGCCGTCGAGGCGGTGGCCGAGCGGATGGCCGAGGAACGCCGATACCTGACCGACCTCGACTCCGCCATCGGCGACGCCGACCACGGGGGCAACGTCACCCGCGGGTTCGAGGCGGCCGCAGAACAGGTCGCGGAGGCTGCCGAGGCGGACGACGACGCGACTCCGGCCGACCTCGTCAAGCGCGTCGGCCGCGCGCTCATCTCGGAGGTCGGCGGCGCCTCCGGCCCGCTGTACGGCGGGTCGATTATGAGCGCCAGCGCCGAACTCGACGGGGGTATCACCGCCGAGACGACCGTCGCGTTCGCGGAGGCGTACCTCGACAAGCTCCAGGAGCGCGGAAAGGCCGAACTCGGCTCGAAGACGATGGTCGACGCCGTCACGCCCGCCGTCCACACCTACAAGAAGTCCATCGAGCAGGACGACCTCCCGCCGCTCTCTGCGCTCGCGAAGGCCGTCGACGCCGCCGAGCGCGGGGTGCGCTTCACCACGCCGCTCCGGGCGAAGAAGGGCCGCGCCTCCTACCTCGGCTGGCGCTCCGTGGGGCATCAGGACCCCGGCGCGACGAGCACGCTGTTCGTCCTCGAGGAACTGCTCTCCGTCGCCGACGACTACCTCGAGGGCGACGTCGAGCGCGACGCCACGTCGCCGACGGTGCCCGACGCGGACCCCGAGGAGGCGGCGGACGACGAGGGAGCAGGCGGCGCGGACGGACCGGACGCCGGAGGCGACGACTGATGGTCGGACTCGTCGTCGTCACTCACAGCGCGAAGGTGGCCGAAGGGGTCGCCGACACCGCGGCGCAGATGGGCGGCGAGGGTCGCGTGGTTCCGGCGGGCGGCGACCCCGACGGGGGGCTGGGCACCGACGTGGACCGCATCGAGGCGGCGATTCGGGAGTCCTACGAGGCGAACGTGGACGCCGACGCCGAGTCCGAGGCGGACGGCGTGGTCGTCCTCGTCGACCTCGGGAGCGCCGTCATGAGTGCCGAGACCGCGGCCGACGTCGTCGAGGTGGACGGCATCGAGGTCGCGTTCGCCGACGCGCCGGTCGTCGAGGGGACCGTCGAGGCCGCCGTCGAGGCGACGAGTCCGAAAGCGACCCTCGACTCGGTCGTCGAGCGGGCCGAGGGGGCGCGGGAGTACCGAAAGTTCGGCTGAGTTACCGGTTCGAATGGTCGAACGCCCGGAGAGTCGGTCAGAATATCCGGATTCGGTACCGGCGGCGAACCGTGTGGCATAAACGTGTGAGTCGTTGCGTGCCGGTAATGATTATCTGTGAGTTCACGCTCGACTCGCCTATCCTCGCGGAGGCCCTGAGTCGATGTCCCGCCGCCGAACTCTCCATCGAGTCACAGAACGCTCTCGGCGACGGCACCGTCCAGCTCCAAGTCTGGGGCGAGGGTGTCGAACACGAGGCGTTCGGGGCGGCACTCGAGGCGGACCCGACCACCGCGGACGGGCGGCTCCTGTTCGACGGGCCCGAGCGGTGGTACTACGACGTTCGATACAGCCACGAGGCGGCCGAGTGGTCCGTCTACGATACGTGGGCGGACCTCGGGGGACAACTGCTCGCCTCGACCGGGTCGAGCGACGGCTGGGAGCTTCGGATGCGCTTTCCCGACCGGGCGTTCGCCCGGTTCTACGAGACCTGTGAGGAACGCGGACTCGACATCGAGATTCGGACGATATACGGCAGTGTCTCGGACGACGGCGACGGGTTCGGCCTCACCGAGTGCCAGCGGGAGGCGCTCTCGACGGCCCACGAGCAGGGGTACTTCGACGTGCCGCGGGGAACCTCGCTCGACGAACTCGCCGCGGAACTCGGCGTCAGCGACACCGCCGTCTCGCAGCGGCTCCGACGCGGCGTCGACCGGATGCTCGACCGCTCCGTCCTCTGATTCGCGGCCCGAAACAGCGACGACGGGGGTCGACGCGCACGCCAACCGTTTTACACGTCCCGTGCGAGTCGACGGTGTGTCCTCCAGAAACGCCATCGGCGTCGCCCCGCTGGTCACCGGACTCGTGCTCGTGAGTCAGTCGTTCGGAGCGCTCACCGGCGGCGACTCGACCCTGTGGGTGGTTTCGAGCGTCGTCGGCGGCTGTGCGGCGGCTCTCGTCGGCGTCGGGATTCTGTTCGGGTGGGGCGAGTTCGACCCCGAGTCGGGCGAGGCAGACGAGTCCGAGTCCGGCGGGACGGGCGAGATGGGCAGGCCGGTGCCGCTCGCACTCGCGGGCGTCGCCCTCTGTGCGTTCCTCGCCGGCGCGGCGGTGACCGTCCTGTAGCGCCTCACTCCTCGGGCAATCCCAGCGTCTCGCGAACCTCCCGCCGTGTCTCCGCCGCCAGCGCCCGCTCCGCGGTCTCGGCCGCCGCCGCCGACTCCAGGTCGGCGACGCGGGCCTTCACGTCCGGCACCGTCACGGCGCCCATGCTCAACTCGTCGACGCCGAGACCCACCAGGAGCTCGGTCAGCTGTGGGTCGCCGGCCATCTCGCCGCAGACGCCCACCCAGGCGTCGCCCGCGTGGGCGCCCTCGACGGTTCGGGCGAGCGCCCGCAGGACGGCCGGGTACAGCGGGTCCCGGAGGTCGTCCATCGCGTCCACGTCGCGGCTGGCGGCCATCACGTACTGTGCGAGGTCGTTCGTCCCGACCGAGAGGAAGTCGACGCGGTCGGCGAGCCGGTCGGCCGTGAGCGCCGCCGCCGGCGTCTCCACCATGGCGCCGAGTTCGGGGCGGGCGTAGTCGACCCCCTCGTCGTCGAGGTCGGCGGCGACCGACTCGACCCGCTCCAGGGCCGCGTCCAACTCCTCCACGGAGCGCACGAGGGGGAACATAACCGCGAGGTCCGCGCTCTCGGGGTCGGCGGCGACCCGCCCGGCCGCGCGGAGCAACGCCCGCAACTGCGTCTCGAAGAGGTCGGCGTGGGCGCCCAGCGACAGTCTGATTCCGCGCTCGCCGAGGAATCCGTTCTCGACGGGGTCCAGGTCCATGTACGGCACGTCCTTGTCGCCGCCCACGTCGAGCGTACGGACGACGACCCGGTCGCCGGCCCCGCCGTCGGCCGCACTCCCGCCCGAGAACGCCTCGCAGGCGACGACGTACGCCTCGTACTGTTCGTCCTCGTCGGGCGGGGAGTCGCGGTCGAGAAAGAGGAACTCCGTGCGGTAGAGCCCGACGCCGTCGGCGCCGCGGTCGGCCGCCGCCTCGGCCTCGGCGGCGTTGCCGACGTTGGCTGCGACCTCGATTTCCTTCCCGTCGGTCGTCTGCACGCGCTCGTGGCGCACCGGCGCCGACTCGTCGGCTTCGGCGGCCGCGCGCGTCTCCGCGCTCGGGTTCAGGACGACGACGCCGGCCTCGCCGTCGACGACCACCTCGCTCCCCGCCGCGACCGATTCGAGGTCGTCGCCGACGCCGACGACGGCCGGCAGGCCGAGCGACCGCGCGATGATGGCCGCGTGGGCCGTCCGACCGCCCGTCATCGTCGCGAGTCCGGCCACCCGGTCGGGGTCGAGACGCACGGTGTCGCTCGGCGTGAGTCGCTCGGCGAGCAGGACCGTGCCTTCGGGCAGGGCGCCGAGGTCGGTCCGCTCGACGCCCAGCAGGTGCCGGAGGAGCCGGTCGCGAACGTCGCGGAGGTCGTCGGCGCGCTCCGCCATCCGGCCCTCCATCCCCTCGAACGTCTCGATGTGGGTCGCGAACGCCTCGCGGACGGCGAACTCCGCGGGGAGCCCCTCATCGGTGGCGTCCTCGACCCCCGATTCGACCTGCGGGTCGGTGAGGAACCCGACGTGGGCGTCGAGGACGTCGGCCTCGTCGTCGCCGACGGTCGCCCGCGCACGTTCGGCCTCGGCTTCGAGTTCCTCGCGGGCCGCCGCGACGGCCTCGTGGAACCGCTCGCGCTCCGCGACCGGGTCGACGGTGTCGGGCTCTGGCGGGTCGCCGAGGTCGAGGGCGGCATCCGGTCGGTGCCAGACGACCGTCCCGACGCCCGACCGGGGCGTGACGCCGGTGCCGGAGAGTCGGCGTTCGCCAGTGTCCGAGTCGGGGTCGGACTCGGCGTCCGGACCGGAGCCGGCGTCAGCCATCCGCGTCCTCCTCCACCGGCGAGGAGAGTAACGATTCGAGGGCGTCGAGTGCGGCCTCGGCGTCCTCCCCGTCGGCGATAATCAGCACGTCCTCGCCGCCGCGCACGTCCAGCCCGGTGACGGCGAGCATGCTGTTCGCGGGGACGGTGTTCCCGTCGCCGGCGCGGCCGACGCGAACCTCGCTGTCGTACTCGTTGGCGGTCGAGACGAACTTCGAGGCGGGGCGGGCGTGGAGCCCCTCCTCCGGGACGACGGTGACGACGCGTTCCATGGGCCGGATATGGGGGTCGCGGGGCTTGACTGTTGGCTCGGCGGCACCCGTCGCGCATCGGGAAGCTTCTTGTCCCGTCGCTGTCGACTTCGGCACGTGCGTCCCCGTTCCCCCTCCCTCGACGGGTTCAGCCTCACGCTCGGCGCCTTCGCGGGCACCTGCGTGACGCTCACCCTCCTGTACGGTCTCCCCGAACTCGGCGTCGACGCGCCGCCGTGGTGGGTGCCGGCGATGCCGGCGGCGGCGCTCGGGTGGGCCGCCGCGGAACAGGTGCCGGACGCCCTCGACCGCGCCGCCGTGCGCCGATGGTACCTCCTCGCACCCGCGCTCGGCGTCGTCCCGCTCGCCGTCATCAGCCTCGCAGGGGCCGTCTGGACACCGCCAGCGGCAGTAGAGTCGCTTCGTCTCCCGGCGCTCGCGCTAGCTTTCGTCGGCGTGCTCGTCGCCGGCGCGGGGTCGGCCCGCCGGACCGACGTGGTCGCCGAGCGGGAGACGGTCCACGCGCGGGCGGCGCTGTCGGAGCCGATTCACTCCCGGCTGTTCGGGTGGGTCGTGACCGTCCCGCTCACCGTCGTCGCTCTGGAGTTCGTCCTGACGGGACGCGTCGGCCTCCGGAACGTCGTCTGGTCGCTCGGCGGCATCGGCGTCGCCGCGCTCGTCGTCGGCTTCTTCGACGGCCCGAAGCGGGTCGAACTCCGGGCGCTCGACAGCGGCCTCGTCGTCTCCGAGGTGGGGACGACCGGCGGCGACCTCGTCCCGTGGACGCGAATCCGGAGCGTCGAGACCGACGGCGCCGAGGTCCGACTACACAGGGGACTCCCGCGGCCGGCGCGGTATCGCGGGGACCTCCCGGCCCCGACCGAGGCGAAGGCGTTCGCCGACGAAGTGCGGCGGAGACGACGGTCGTCGTGACCGCCCACGAGCGAGTGCATCCCGCCCGCTGCCCGCTCAGTCCACGATGGGCTCGAAGTACCGGACGACCCGCTTCCTGACCGCGGCGTAGACGACGCCGACGGCTATCGTTCCTAGTGCGACCAACCGGACCGGCCCCTCGAAGACGACGAGCGCGGGCGCCGTGAGGAGGACGGTGAGCAACAGGTCTTCGGGGGCACCGTCGTAACGAATCACGTACCGCGCCCGGAGCCACCTCCCGCAGGCGTGACAGTAGACCGCGTTCGGGTTCGTGCGCTCCCACGGCCGGAGTTCCTCGCCCGCGCCGAGGACGTCGCTCGCGGCGTGGGTCGCGGCGGTGAGACAGGCGACCGCCAGCCCGACCGTCGCCGGACCGGGCGCGACGAGCGCGAGCGGGACGGCGACGAGGACCGGAATCCAACCCAGCACGGGGAAGTGCAGGGTCTTCCGGTGCTCCCCGGCGAAGAGGTCGAGGTCCGGGAAGACCCCGCCGAGCACGCCGCCGGCCGCCGCGGCGGTGACGAGCGCCGGGTCGACGGCAGCCACGGCGGCGGCGACCGCCAGTCCCGTCGCGACGTGCGTCGGGCTCATCATCGCGGCGTCCTCCCGGTCGGGAGCGTTCGACCGTCCATCGTCAGTCCGGTGCCCGGTAGAGGAGGTCGTACTGGTGGGCCACGTAGGTCAACTCGGCGTCCGCGAGTTGGCGGCGGCGGGTCGCGAGCCAGTCGTCGGCGTCGTCGCCACCGTCGTCGGCGCCGTCACCGTCGTCGGCGGGAGCCAGCACGTCGGCGTCGCCGCCGCCGACCGCGTCGGCGACGAAGTCGAGGATACGACCGAGGAAGTGGCGCTCGTCGGCCGGGTACGCGCCGTCGACCGGACGGACGACCCAGTCGGAGGCGCCGACCGCGAGGAGGTCGGCGTCGCGCTCCCGGAGGCGGTCGAGCAGGTGTCTGCCGGCGCGGCTGTCCCGACCGGGAACGTCGTCGATGTGGGCGTGGTAGGCGTCGAGCACCGCGTCGTCGGCCGGGTGCTCCGGCGCGAAGAGGGAGACGCCGTCGAAGGTTATCGGCAGGTAGGCCAGGCCACTGGGTCGGAGCGCCCGCTCGACGGCGTCCATCGCGGGGCCGAGCGGGACGAGGTCGAACACGGCCTGTGCGACGAGGAGGTCCGCCGTACCGGCCTCGACGGGGAGGTCCTCGTCGAGGAGGTCGCCGACGGCGAACGACACGTCGAGGTCGCCGACACGGAAGCCGCCGAGAGCGTCGTCGTGGCCTGTCGGGTTGTCCGACCCGACCGAGTACGACCCGTCGAGTTCGTCGGGGAGCGTCGCCAGTGCGTACCGGAGCACCCCCTCGTCGCGGTCGACGCCGCGGTAGGTGCCGGCGTCGACACCCCACTCCAGCAGGGTCGGGACGAACGACCCGGTGCCGGCGCCCACCTCGGCTACGTCGGGTCGTGAAGGGAGGTCGGCGAGCAGGCGGTCGCGGACCCGCCGATTCCGGGCGCGGGCGTCGACCGTCCGCTTGCTCTCCAGGTAGCGGGCGTCGGCGTGGTCCACCCCCGACTCAGAGCTCCCGGCGGTGGCTCGCCCAGGCGTCGTCGTCCTCCCACATCCGAACCGTCAACTCGGTCGGGACGTCGGTCGGGACCCGGTCCTCGACCCGGTCGGCGAAGTGGCGCGCGAAGCGCTCGACGCTCGGGTTCTGGCCCTCGAACTCCGGCAGGTCGTTGAGAAGCGTGTCGCGGTAGCGGTCGTCGAGCGCGTCGAGCGCGTCGTCCACGGCGTCGATGTCGACCAGGTAGCCGTACTCGTCGAGTTCCGGCCCCGAGAAGCGCACCTCCGCGCGGTACCGGTGGCTGTGTACCTCCCCCTCCGGACCGGGGTCGGGGACGGTCAGGAAGTGCTGGGCGACGAAGTCTCGGCCGACCGACAGCGAGTACATGTGACGTGGGTAGGAGGCGACGAGCAAAACGTCACGGGTCGGTCTCTGATATTGTTTCGCCACGGGTCGCCGAGGTGGTCTCGTCTCTCTCGGAATGAGCCCCACCCGATGCCGGCCGTCCGGCCGGTCGTCGGTCGCTCTCCGTCCGGTGAGACCCTTCTCGAGGGCGTCCGTCAGTCGTACGTGAACAGGACTCCGAGCGCGTCGGTCGCGCCGTCGTCGAGCAGGTCGTACGCCCGGGGCGCCTCCTCGAAAGGGATTCGGTGGGTGACGAGTCCGGCGGGGTCGAGGTCGCACAGGCGGTCCCACGCCACGCCGAGTCGGCGCTCCTTCGTCCACCGGCCGCGGAGAGCGGGGTCAATGGTCGACACCTGACTGGAGACGAGCGAGACCCGACTCCGGTGGAAGCGCCCGCCGAGGTCGACCGGCGCCCGCTTCCGGCCGTACCAGGAGCCGACGACGACTCGCCCGTCGTAGCCGACGTGGGTCACGGCGTCGTCCAGCGTCGCGGGCGACCCGCTCAGTTCGAGGACGGCGTCCGCGTCGCCGTCGAGCGTCTCCCGGGCGTCGGCGGGCGACACCGTCTCGTCGGCGCCGACCGCACGAGCACGTCCCCGGCGGCTCTCCAGCGGGTCGACGACCGTCAGCCGCGAGAGGGGGAACCGAGCCAGGAGGGCGGTCGTCAAGAGGCCGACGACGCCCGCCCCGAGGACGACGACGCGCTCCCCGAGCCGGGGGTTGGCGTCGTGGACGAGGTTCACCGCGGTTTCGACGTTCGGGAGGAACGTCGCCGCCTCGACCCCGACGCCCTCGGGAAGCGGGTGGAGCGACGCCGGGTCGGCGACGAAGCGCGTCTCGTGGGGGTTGAACGCGAACACGCGCCGACCGGCCCACTCCGTCTCGACCGCCTCGCCGACGGCGGCAACCTCGCCGACGGCCGCGTACCCGTACCGGAGCGGGAAGGAGAGGTCGCCCGCGAGCGCGTCGATGGTCTCGTCGGCCGGGAGGTCCGTCGGCGCGTTCCCCCGGTAGACGAGCAGTTCGGTGCCGGCGCTCACGAGCGACGCTCGCGTCTCGACCAGCACCTCGTCGGGTCCCGGGTCGGGCACCGCCCGGTCCTCGACGCGCGCCGCCCGCGGGCCGACGAAGTACAGCGAGCGTCCTGTCGTGCGGTCCACACGTGTCGGTTGGGACCGACGACGCATCACTCTTCACCCGACCCGTCGGCGGCGACTGCGCCGGCGTCGGTGTCGGTGACGGCGACGGTGTCGTCCCCGCTGTCTTCCCCGGTGCAACCCTCGTCAGTCGAATCGGAGCGACCCTCGTCAGTCGAGCCGGACGACGACAGCCGTCCGGAGACGACGAGCCAGTCCCGTCCGAAGACGAGGAGCGAGGGCACCATCGCGACCGTCGCCAGCGCCGTTGCGGCGCTCCGGGGGAGCACCGGCAGCAGCGCGGCGGTGATGACGGCCATCTGCAGGGCGGCGAGCGGCCGCCGGACCCGACTCTCCGGGAGCGGCGCGACGGGTCGGCCCCGGTGGCGACGGTAGGCCTCGCCCGCCCGGAACAGGTAACGGGCGACGGCGAGCGCGAGATACCAGACGGGGAGTCGGCCCCAGGCGACCCCGACGAGCGGGACGACGAGGAAGCCGAGCGTGTCGAACGCGAGGTCGAGTTTCGCGCCGAGCACCGACCGCCGGCCCGTCCGCCTCGCGACCCAGCCGTCGACGAAGTCGAGCGCGGCGCCGGCGCCGTAGCAGAGCCCCGGGAGCCACCGGATTCCGACGACCGGCGGGACGAGGAGGAAGCCGCCGGCGACGGCGTACAGCATCCCCCGCACGAGCGTCACGGCGTTCGCCGGGCCGAGGGACGCCCGAACCGGCCCGTCGCGGCCGCCGTTCCGGTCCAGGTGCCGACGGAGAAAGTCCAACTCGTAGACGAGCACGCCGCCGGCGACGAACAGCCACGCCCGGCCGGCGGCCGCGCCCGCGACGTCGCCGACGACACGGTTCCCGACGACTGCGACCAGGAGCGCGACGAGGCCGACGACGACCCACTCGGCCCGGAGCCTGACGCCGACGACGCGCGTCTCGCCGTTCATCGGTCGAACTCCGGGTCCGCGAGGGCGTCGACGCGCGCCCGTTCGTCGGCCGTGAGGCGAATCCCGGCCGCGGCGGCGTTCTCAACGACGTGCTCGGCGTCGACGCTCGACGGGATGGGGACGACGCCGCGCCCGACGTTCCACGCGAGGACCACCTGTGCGGGGGTCGCGTCGTGGGCGGCCGCCACCTCGGCGAGGACCGGTTCGTCGAGCAGGTCCGGCGCCGACAGCGGCGAGTGCGCCACGACGCGAATCCCGCGCTCGTGGCAGTACTCGACCAGGTCGGTCCGGGGCAGGTACGGGTGACTCTCGACCTGTACGACCGCGGGCGGGACTCGTGTCGCCTCCAGCAGGTCGGCGAGCGTCGCCCGGTCGACGTTGCAGACGCCGAGCGTCCGTGCGAGTCCGTCGTCGTGGAGTGACTCCATCCGGGTCCACGTCTCGACCAGCGTGGTGTCCGCCGTCCGGCGGTTACCGTCCTCGTCCGTCGGAAACGTCCGGGCCTCCTGTTCCTCGACCGGACGGTCGGCGAGTTCGCCGAGCGGCCCGGTGTACGCCCACGACGCCGGCCAGTGGAGGGCGTAGCAGTCGAACGCGTCGACGCCGAGTCGGCGGAGGCTGGCCTCGCAGGCCTCGCGAACGTGCTCGTGGTTCGTGTTCCACACCTTCCCGAGAAGGAAGAGCGCCTCGCGGGCGGGGCTCCCCGGCGCGTCGAGCACGTCGCCGATTCGCCGCTCGTTCCCGTACAGTTCCGCCGAGTCGAGCAGACGGTAGCCGGCGTCGAGCGCGACTTCGACCGACTCGGCCCGCTCGACGTACTCGCCGTCCCGGTAGCGCGAGCAGCCGAAACCGACCGGCGGGAGGCGGAGCGCGGCGCGGTCGGCGGGGTCGGCGGGGTCGGTGTAGTCGGTACGGTCAGCGCGCGCCCCCGTCGTCGACTCCCCGACCGACTCGGACCACCTCGTCGGCGCCGGCACCCCTTCGGGGACGAACCCACAGTCGCCGACGGCGACGGGTCCACCCGATTCTGCGGCGCGCTCGATGGCGTTGCAGACGGCGACGACGTGGGCCCCGCGCCGGGCCGAGGCGGTCGACGGCCGACCCGCTCGAATCGAGTCGGCGAGCGACGCCAGGCCGGCGAGGGGCGGGGTCGTCCGCGGCGGGCGCTGGAGGGGGACCGGGGTGTACCCGCGGCCGGCGCGGCCGAACGCGACGCCGGTGTCGCGCTCGCCGCCGAGGCCGCCGGCATCGGCGAGGTAACAGGAGCCGTCGTCGCCGTGGAGTTCGAGACCGTAGAACTCCCGGCCCCGGTGCGGAACGTAGAGGCTCGCCGTCAGGCGGACGAACGGCCCGCCGGCGAGGTCGAGCGTCGCCTCCACGTGGGTCGGGCGGTCGGGGGCGGCGGGGTCGACCTCGGCTCGGCCCGGATACCGGGTCAGCGTGTCGGCCGACCGGACCCGCGTCACGGGGCCGAACCACTCGGCGAGGAGGGTGAGCGGGTACACCGCGCCGTCGTACAGCGGCCCGACGGCTAGGAAAGAGTCGGGCCGCTCGTGCCACTCGGTGACGCGCCCGACGTGCGCCGTCGCAGTCGCGACCCCGACGGCGCCGAGGCTCCCGTCGGCGACCCGGCCGGCGGCGAGGCGCTGGCCCTCGCCGCGGTGGTTCGTCGGCGCACAGCCGAGGCCGAGACCCTCCGACTCGGCGAGTCGCACGAGGGCGCGCGCCTCCTCTGCGTCGAGTGCGAGCGGCTTCTCGCTGTAGACGCTCGCGCCGGCGTCGAGGCAGGTCCGCGTGACCGCCGCGTGGGCGCCGTGGCTCGTGAGGTTGAGCACAAGTTCGGGGCCGGCGTCGTCCAGCATCGCCGCCGCGTCGTCGTACCCCGAACAGCCGTACTCGGCGGCGAAGGCGGCCGCTCGGTCGACGTCGCGGTCGGCGGCGGCGACGAGTCGGAGGTCGTGCGCCCGCCCGAAGTCGCCGTCCGGTTCCGGACCCCCGTCGGTTCCGAAACCGGCCGCGTAGCGCGACGCGACCGCTCCACAGCCCACCAGTCCCACGTCCATGGTGGGTCGCAGGACCGTGTGAACAAAAAGGCACGTCCCGCGGTAACGTGGGGCGACTCCCGCTCACGGGAGCGCCACGGTCTTGCCGCCGCCGCGACAACTGCGTTCATGGCTCGCGTCGCCGTCCTCCACAACACGCTCGACCTGCGCGGCGGGGCCGACGCCGTCTGTCTCCACGTCTGTGCGGCGCTCCGTGCCGACCACGAGGTGACCCTCTACACCCTCTCGCGGGCGTCGCCGCGGGCGCTCGGGCGGTTCTTCGGCGTCGAGGTCGGCGCGGACCTCCGGGTGCGGACGCCGCGCGGGACGACCCTCTTGAACCGCGGGCTCGACGCCGTCGCCGACCGAGTCGGGCCACAGCTTCCGGCCCGGAGCGTCCTCCTCGACCGATTCTTCCGGCGCGAGGCCGGCCGGTACGACCTCGCGGTGAGCACCGCCAACGAGTTCGCGCTCCCGCTCCCCTCGGTGCAGTACGTCCACTACCCGCAGTTCCGGCTCCGGCGAATCGGCGAGGGGGGCCGGTTCAACCCGCTCTGGACGCGGCTCGCGGGCGTCGACCGGCTGGCGGCGGGCAACGGTTCGAACTCCGGTCCCGGGTCGGAGTCGCCGCCGACGACCCTGCTCGCGAACTCCGCGTGGACCGCCGGGGTCGTCGAGCGCCTGTACGGTCGGCGGCCGGCGGTGCTCCACCCGCCCGTGGACCCGATTTCGGACCCGCTTCCGTGGGGGGAGCGCGAGTTGGGAGTCGTCACCGTCGGTCGGTTGGCCCCCGACAAGCGGCCGCTCACCGCCGTGCGCATCGTCGAGGGCGTCCGCGAACGCGGTCACGACCTCCACCTGCACGTCGTCGGCTCCGCGAGCCCGACCTACCGGGAGTACACCCGTCGCGTCCGGCGGGCGGCGGCCGAGCGCGACTGGGTCCACCTCGAGGAGGAGGCCTCCCGCGACCGGCTCGACGACCTCCTGCGCCGGCACCGCTACGGTCTCGCGGCGAAGCCGGACGAGCACTTCGGCATGGCCGTCGCCGAGTACGTCGCCGCCGGGATGGTCGCGTTCGCCCCCGACTCGGGCGGGCAGGTCGACGTGCTCGACGGTCGACCCGAGCGGCTGTTCGGCTCCGTCTCGGCGGCGGTCGACCGGGTCGCGACAGCCGTCGAGCGCGACGACCGCCCGTCGCTCCCGCGGGACCGCTTCGACCGCGAGCGGTTCCACCGGGCGGTGCGCGACCGCGTCGTCGACACCCTCCGGCGGTAGTTTCGAGCCGGTGTGCGCCGACCGAGGTAGTTTCAAGTCGCTGGCAACCCGTGTGGTAGGTATGAGCACCGCAGGTGCCACGGAGAGCGGGGTCGGACTCCGGACGGAGACGCTGACGCCGCTCCACTGGGCCGGCATCGCACTCGCCGCCATCTCGGGGGTCATCCACCTCTGGCTCGGCGTCTCCTTCTTCCCGTCGCCGTTCGGGGTGGCCTTCCTCGTCGCCGCAATCGGCTTCTTCGCCGGTATCGCCGGCGTGCTCGTCGACGTCCGTCGCCGGGCGCTGTACGCGCTCGGGGTGCCGTTCACCGCCGGGCAGATAGTTATCTGGTACGCCGTCAACGGGCTGAAACTCGCGCCGGTCGACCTCGTCGACAAGGTGGCCCAACTCGCACTCGTCGCCGTCCTGCTCGTCCTCTACAGTCGGTCCTCCTGAGGCGACGGGCACGCTTCGGGGCCGAACCCGCGGACGGCTGGAGACTCCGGAGACGGAACCCGCGGGCCGCCGGAGCCGCCAAACCGCCGGAGGTCCCAACCACCGGAGCCCCCGAACCGGGACCCGCGACAGCGTTATTCGTGCTCCACCGTTAGGTCAATCATCGTGCAACGTACAGGTGTCGCCCTCCTCGCCCTCCTGCTCGTCCTCTCGGCCGTCCCCCTCGTCGGCCCCGCCCTCGCCGTCCCGGAGGCACGGCTCACGGTCGGCGACGTGACCGTCGTTCCCGGGACCCCGGTCACCGGCGCCCCCGTGACGGTCGAGGCGACCGTCCGGAACTCCCCCGGGAGCCCGTCGGCGGTGACGGTCGACGAGGTGTTCCTCCGGGCGCAAAACGGCGACCGACTCGCCGAGGCGACCGACCTCGGGGCGCTCTCGCCCGGCGACACGCTCGTGGCGCCGCTGACGGCGACGTTCGACGCGCCGGGGGCCCGAAGCCTGACCGTCGTCGTCGTCGGCACCGACGCGAACGACGAGGCGGTGCGGGTCACCCGCCCAGTGACGGTCGCCGTCGAACGCGCGCCGCCGCTGGTCGAACTCGGTGTCGGCACCGGCGCCGGCGCGGCCACCGGCGTCGGCGGCGCCGACCGCCTCGTCGCCGGCGTCGACAACCGCGTCTCCCTGACCGTGTCGAACCCGACGGCCGAGCCGCTCCGGAACGTCGTCGTCTCGGTCGCGCCCGACGCCGGTACCGCGGTCGACGCCCGGCGGACGGTCGCGGCCCTCGACGCCGGCGCCGCAGAGACGCTGAACGTCACCGTCCGACCCGCCGCCGACGCGACCGAACTGGTCGCGACGGTCGACTACACCACCGCCCGCGGCACGGGGGCGACGGCGACCCAGAGTCGGTCCGTCGTCGTCGACCCGCTCCGCGACGACGTGGGCGTCCGGGTCGAGCCCGCGACGACTGCGATGACCGGGGAAGCCGACCCGACCGGCGGGCTCGGCGGGCTCCTCGGCGGCGGCGGAGCGGCCGGCCTCGCCGGCACCGCGACCGAGGACGAGGGCGACGACACCGGGGACCGGGTCGACGTGACGGTGACGAACTTCGGGAACGCCCCGATTACGGACGTCGTCGTCACGCCTCGGGCCGGCGGCACGGGCGAGGCCGACGAGGTGGGCTCGCGTTACGCCGTCGACGGGCCGCTCGCCCCCGGCGAGTCCGACACCGTGACGGTGACGCTCGGCGGACTCGCCGCCGGCGACGTACGGTTCGAGGCGACCTACCGGGTCGCCGACGGCTCGGGCGGCGCCGACGGGAGTGACGGAGCGCCCCGGACGGCCGTCGGAACCTACGACTACCGACCCGGCGTCGGCGAGGTCGTCCTCACCGGGCTCAACGTGACGACGGCCGCCGACGGCACCGTGCGAATCGATGGCAACGCGGGCAACACCGGCGAGCGGAGCGTCACCGGCGTCGTCGTCGCCGTCGGCGAGGCGCCGGGTGTCGCACCGGCGTACCCCAGCCGCGACTACTTCGTCGGGAGCGTCGAAGGGAGCGAGTTCGCGCCGTTCGAGCTAACGGCGACCGTCGACGAGGGCGTCGACGAGGTACCGATTCGGGTCGCGTACACCGTCGACGGCGAGCGCGTCGAGCGCGAGGCGACGGTCCCCTACGTCGCCGACGACCGGGGGACGCCGCGAGCGGGCCTCCTCGGGCTCCTCGGCGGCGGCCGGAACGCCGGCATCGTCCTCGGCGCCGCCGTCGCCCTCGGCATCGGCGCGGTGGCGTTCGGCGTCGTCGCGAGGCGCGGTCGATGAGCGAGGCGGAGACGGTAGCGGCCGATTCGGGTGGCGAACGCTTCGACGGTCCGACCATCGAACTCCGTCGGGTCCGCAAGGAGTACGAGAGCGGCGCGGGAACGGTCGTCGCGCTCGACGACGTGGACTTCGGGGTCCAGCCGGGGGAGTTCGTCGCCGTCGTCGGCCCCTCCGGGAGCGGGAAGTCCACCCTTCTGAACGTGCTCGGCCTGCTCGACACGCCGACGAGCGGCCTTCGTCTCCTCCGAGGTCGAGACGTGACGAGCCTCGACGACGAGGCGCGGACGCGAGCGCGCAAGGACGCCATCGGCTTCGTTTTCCAGGATTTCTTTCTCATCCCGTCGCTGACGGCGACGGAGAACGTCGAACTCCCCACGCTGTTCGGCGACGACCCGACCGCGACCGACCGCGCCCGCGACCTCCTGCGGCGGGTCGGCCTCGGCGACCGTCTCGACCACACGCCGAACCAGCTCTCCGGGGGCCAGAAACAGCGCGTCGCCATCGCCCGCGCCCTCGTAAACGAGCCGGCGGTCGTCCTCGCCGACGAGCCGACCGGGAACCTCGACAGCGACACCGGCGCGCAGGTCTTAGAGGAGTTCCGACGTATCTGTGAGACCGGCGTCAGCGTCGTCGCCGTCACCCACGACCCGCTGGTGACCGAGTACGCCGACCGAACGGTCGAACTCGTCGACGGGCGGCTGGGCGGGGTCGACGACCGACACCGGTCTCGACCCCGACCCCGACCCCGGGAGGCCGACGAGTGAACCTCGACACCCGCCTCGACGGCCGGCCCCGTCTCGACCGGCGGTTTCCGGCGACGCTGATGGCGTGGCGCAACCTCTCGCGCAACCGGCTCCGGTCGACGCTGGCGGCGCTGGGCATCGTCATCGGCGTGTTCGCCATCGCCACGCTGGGGGTGTTCGGCAACGTGCTCCAGCTCTCCGCCACCGACTCGCTGGGCGACCTCGGGACGCAGGTGGTCGTCTCGCCGAACCCCGAGGCGGGCGTCGAGACGCTCACCTCGCGGGACCTGCAGGAGATTTCGCGGGCGACCGCCGGGAAGGGGACCGCCGTCCCCCTCTACACGGACCGGGCGGTGGTCACAGGCCCGGGCACCCGGACGGGGGCGTCGCTGTACGGCACCGCCGACCCGCGACCCCTGTTCGAGGCCGACCGCGGGACGATTCCGGCCTCCCACCGACAGGGGGCACTCGTCGGCAGCGAGGTGGCGACGCGCCTCGGCGTCGGCGTCGGCGGAGTCGTCGAGGTCGATGGCACCCGCTACCGCGTACTCGCGGTGCTCGCCGAGTCAGAGGGCATCTCCCCTGTCTCGCCGGACAACGCGGTCGTGCTCCCCGAGCGGGCGTTCGGCGCCGACGGCTACGACCAGGTCGTCATAGAGGCCCGGTCGGGCGAGGCCGCGACGGACGTGGCCCGTACCCTCGACACCCGGCTGAACGTCCGAACGGAGCGCGTCGTCGTCTTCGAGTTCGGACGGATTCTGGAGCAGATAGGCGAGTTCTTCGCGCTCCTCAACGGCTTTCTCCTCGGACTGGGCGCCGTCTCCCTGCTCGTCGCCGGCGTGAGCATCTTCAACGTGATGCTGATGAGCACCGCCGAACGGCGGGGAGAGATCGGCGTGCTCCGGGCCGTCGGGGTGCAGAAGCGCGACGTGCTCCGGACGCTGCTCGTCGAGGCGGCGCTGCTCGGTCTCGTCGGCGGGGCGGTCGGCGCCGTGCTCAGCGTCCTCACCGTGTTCGCCCTCTGGTGGGCGACGCCCATCGAACTGGCCGTGGTGCTCGTCGCGCGAAACGCCGGCGCCGTCCTCGTCGCCTTCGGATTCGGCGTCGTCGTCAGTCTGCTCTCGGGGCTGTACCCCGCGTGGAAGGCCGCGAGCGAGCGGCCGGCCGAGGCGTTGCGGGGGTGACACACCCCACGCCGCCCCTCGGGAACGCCACGGGGAAGGGTGAAATCCGCGCTTTCCCCATATCAGCGCCTCGAAACGCCTAACAGGCGGGCACTGCTACCACGTGGCGTGAATCGACGCACTGCCCTGACGGTGGCCCTCGCGGCCCTCGCGCTGGTGGCGGTCGCGCTCGCCGCCGCCACGCTGGACTCGGCGACGGCGAGTCAGGGCGGCGGTCTCGGCCTCGGGTCGACCGACCAGGCCGGCGCCGGCGACGGGGAGACCGGCCCCATCGGCGCCAGCGACGGCGGGCTGATGGAGTTCCAGAGCGCACAGACGCAGGTCTGTGTCCCCTTCCTGACTCGCCCACCGGTACTCTTCGCGATTGTCGGCGCGTTCCTCCTTCTGGGGTACGTCATCTACAACGAGACGGGGACGGTGTTCGTCCCGGCGGCCGTCATCATGGCCTTCGGCATCCCGGTAACCCTCGTCCACGCGCTGCTCACCAACTGTGGGCCGCCGCCGGAGTCGGACGGGCGAAGCCTCGTCCCGCCGCTCCCGTTCGACGGGAACGGAAGTAGCCTCCTCCCCTCCGGGGCCGGTTCGACGGGCGTGGCCGACGCCGCCGGGCAGGTGACGACGCCGACGATGCTGCTCGGAATCGTGTTACTCGCCGCGCTGGCGGGGAGCGTGCTCCTCCTGCTGATTTCGACCGGCGACGACGAGGAGGTCCTCCCGGACGAGGAGCCCGAACCGCCCGCCGAGACCGACGTGGCGGCGGTCGGGCGCGCGGCGGGCGAGGCGGCCGACCGCATCGAGGCCGACGCCGACGTGGACAACGAGGTGTTCCGCGCGTGGCGGGAGATGACCGACCACGTCGCCGTCTCCCGGCCGTCGTCGAGTACGCCCGGCGAGTTCGCCGCGGCCGCCGTCGACGCCGGGATGGACCGCGAGGACGTGACCGAACTCACCTCGCTGTTCGAGGACGTGCGCTACGGCGGCGAGGCGCCGACCCCGGAGCACGAGGAGCGTGCGGTCGCCGCACTCCGTCGCATCGAGGTGGCGTACGCCGACGGGGACGAAGGGTCGTCGGAAGCGGCGGGCGACGGCGGTGATGCGGACGACGTGGGGGGCGCAGGTGACCCCAGCGACGACGGCACCGACCACTCGGGAGGGACCGACCGATGAGAGTCCTCCGGGGGGTGACCATCGCGTTCGGCGTGCTCGCGGCGCTGGCCGGCCTCGCGAGCGTCGTCACGAACAGCACGTTCGGCTTCGCACTCGACTACCTGTTCGTGACACTCGTCGGACTGTTCGCCATCGCACAGGGGTTGCGGTACGCCGGCGCCCGACGCGGCGCCGACCTCGAGTTCACCGAGACCGGCGACCCCGAACTACGCTACGAGGTGCCGACGCCCGGAGGCGACTTCGACGAGCAGGTGGCGAACGCCGAGGGCTGGTCGTTCCGGAGCGTGCGCGACCGGGACGCCGTCCGGGACCGTCTGCGCGAGGCGACGGTGGAGACGCTCGTCGTCCACCGCAGCCTCGACCCCGAGGAGGCGACGCGCCGCGTCAACGCCGGCGAGTGGACCGACGACCCGGACGCGGCGGACCTGCTCGCCGACGGAACCGTCGAGCGGGGCGCCCGTGACGTGCTCCGTGGGCTGTTCCGGCGCGAGTCCCGACACTCCCACGGCGTCCGCCGGATCGTGGCCGAGGTCGACGCCATCCAGCGGGGGGAGCGATGAGCACCGTCGGGAGCGAGGAAGGGACCGACGTGGACGACGGGACGGCCACCGAGGGGCGGAGCGCGACCGCTCGCGACGGCTCGGACGACGCCGACGACCGCGAGGGCTCGATGCGAGGAGGTGTCCAGGAGGGCGCCGGCGACGGTCCGGACGAGCACGACGGAGACGACGAGTCCCCCGAGGAGGCCGAGCGCCTCACCGTCCGCGACGTGCTCGACACCGACCGCTGGGTCGGTGCGCCCGCGGTCACGCTGCTGTTCGCCGGACTCGCCATCGTCGTCGACCGGCAGGCGGGGCTCCTGCTCGCCGGCGCGGTCGGCGTCGTCTTCGCAGCCTACGCCTACGGTTCGGGGACGCCGGCGCCGACGCTCGCGGTCGAGCGGCGTCTGAGCGACGAGACGCCCGGCCCCGGCGACGACGTGCGGGTGACCGTCACCGTCCGCAACGAGGGGGAAGCGACGCTCCCCGACCTCAGGCTCGTCGACGGCGTCCCACCGGCGCTCGCCGTCGGCGAGGGGTCGCCACGCCACGCGACGGCGCTCCGGCCCGGCAAGCGCGCCACTTTCTCGTACGTCGTCCCCGCGGTCCGCGGGCGACACGAGTGGGAGTCGATGCAGGTCATCGTCCGCAACGCGCCCGGCACCCGCGAAGTCGACGCCACCGTCGACTCCGCCGAGCCGACCACGCTCCGATGCTCGCCGGACCTGGACGCGACCGGCGACCTCCCGCTCCGGGGGCTCACCACCCAGTACACGGGGCGCATCGCGACCGACGTCGGCGGCCCGGGTCTGGAGTTCCACTCGACGCGCGACTACCGACACGGCGACCCGCTCAACCGGGTGGACTGGAACCGGATGGCCCGCACCGGGGAACTCGCCACTCTCGACTTCCGAGAGGAGCGCGCGGCCACCGTCGTCCTGCTCGTCGACGCCCGCGAGGAGGCGTACGTCGCCCCAGAACCCGGCGCCGAGAACGCCGTCGAGCGCAGTGTCGAGGCCGCCGGGCGGTCGTTCTCGGCGCTCCTCGGCGGCGGCGACCGGGTCGGCCTCGCCGCGCTCGGGCCGGACGAGCTGTGGCTCGCGCCGGGCGCCGGCAACGACCACCGAGCACGCGCTCGCGACCTGCTGGCGAGCCACCCGGCGCTGTCGCCGACGCCGCCGGACGGCCGGTTCTTCCCCTCGCTCCGGCTCCGGCGCCTGCGCCGACAGCTCCCGAGCGACGCTCAACTCATCGTGTTCTCGCCGCTCGTCGACGACTACGTGGCGAGCGTCGCCCGCCGACTGGACGCCTACGGCCACCTCGTGACGGTCGTCTCGCCGGACCCGACCGCCGGCGGGACGCCGGGAGAGCTACTGGCGCGAATCGAGCGACGGAGCCGCATCAGCCGGCTCCGACGGGCGGGCCTCCGGGTCGTCGACTGGGGCGACGAACCGCTCGCGACGGCCGTCGCGGGCGCCGCCGGGCGGTGGTCCGGATGAGCGGGACGAGCGCCGTCGCGAACGACGGGGACGAACGGACGAACGGCCACGACGGGGACAGAAAGCTGGCCGCAGGCGAGGGAGCTACGGGGAGTGCCGACGACGCCGACGACACCGAGACTCACCAGCGCGGCGTCGACCGGTCGCCGGCGACGTTCAGCGCCTCGCTCTCGCTCCTGGCCGGGCTGTTCAGCGTCCTCGGGTCGGGCCTCGGCGTCCTCACCGCGGCCGCGCCGGGGTTCGCCGGCCTGCTCGTACTCGCGGCCGGTCTCTACCGGGGATCGAGACGCGCCGTCACGGGCGGCGGCGTCGTCCTGCTCGGCGGAGTCGTGTTCGCCGGCGTCGGCGGCGGCCCGCCCGCGGGGCTCCTGCTCGGCGCCCTCGGGGCGTTGCTGGCGTGGGACTACGGGGAGAACGCCATCACGATGGGCGAACAGCTGGGACGGGCGGCCGACACGCGCCGAGCGGAACTGTTCCACGCCGCCGCCAGCCTCGGCGTCGGGGTCGTCGGCTCGGGCGTCGTCTACGGGATATACCTCGGCGCGTCGGGCGGTCAGCCGGTGACGGCGCTCGTCTTCCTCCTGCTCGCCGTCGTCCTACTCGCGGGCGTGCTGAGCGAGTGACTGGTGAGTCACGAGTGAGTGGCGGACGGGTGACAAGTAAGTGACCGACGAGTTCGGCGGGTGACCCACGAGTGAGACGACGGCGGTTGGGCGCTCACTTCGCCCGACCGTTAATGTGCCGTGTTCACACGACTCGTGGTGAGTATCGGCCGAACTCAACAACGTTATTACTGGAGGAGCCCCAACTCGGGGATACGAATGAGTCTGCTCAGAAACCCGATGCTCGGCGCCGCGCTGCTCCTGCTCGGCACGGTCCTCATCGGAGCCGTCGTCTGGCTGAACGCCGGTCCGCTGGCCATCGGCGTGGGCGTCGTCGCCACCGCCGCCATGATCGCCGGGACCCTCATGCTCGGGACGAGCGAGGGCGGCCGCCCCGTCTGATCGGCGCGACCCACCGCTTCGTTTTTCTCGAACGCTCGCGACCGTCAGAGTCGTCTGTGGATGACATGGGGTAGCGACTCGCACGCCCTCGGTTAGTCCAGCGTCGGAACCGCCACGTCGCCGAGCACGTCGGCTACCACGTCCGATTTCTTCACGTCCTGGACTTTCGCGTCCGGCGTCAGCACCAAGCGGTGAGCGAGCACCGGTTGGGTGACGCGCTTCACGTCGTCCGGAGTGACGTACTCGCGCCCGTCGAGGACGGCGCGGGCGCGCGAGGACTCGAACAGCCGTTGGGTCCCGCGGGGGGAGACGCCGATGGCGACGCGGCGGTCCTCCCGGGTCCCGCGGGCGAGTTCGGCCATGTAGGTGAGGAGGTCCTCGTCGACGCGGACCGTCTCGGGGGTGGCGCGCACGTCGAGGACGGCCTCCCCGTCGAGCACCGGGGAGACGCTCGGACTCCGGGCTTCGCGGCCGGCGCGTCGTCGCAGCAGTTCGACCTCGCCGTCGAGTTCGGGGTAGCCGATGCTCGTCTTCACGACGAAGCGGTCGATCTGTGCCTCGGGAAGGGGGAAGGTCCCCTCCTGCTCGACGGGGTTCTGCGTCGCGATGACGAAGAACGGCTTCGGAAGTCGGTAGGTGTCGCCGTCGACGGTGACCTGCCCCTCCTCCATCGCCTCCAGCAGCGCGGCCTGCGTCTTCGGCGGCGCGCGGTTGATTTCGTCGGCGAGGACGACGTTCGCGAAGATGGGCCCCTCGGAGAACTCGAAGGTAGACTCGGCCTCGTTGTACACGTTCGTCCCCGTCACGTCGGAGGGGAGGAGGTCCGGGGTGAACTGCACCCGGGAGAACGAGAGGCCGAGTGCGGTCGCGAACGAACGGGCGGTGAGGGTCTTTCCGGTGCCCGGAACGTCCTCCAGGAGGACGTGCCCGCGGGCGAGCACCCCGAGCATCACGCGCTGGAGGAACTCTTCGTCGGCGATGACCGCACTCGACACCTCGTCCAGTACCTCGGCACAGGCGCGGCTGGCTGCGTCGACGTCCATACCGTCGTGGGGACCGTCCGAGACTTAGCTCCCCCGATGGCTCACATCGCCGTCTTCGTCTTCGATGCCGGCCGGGCGGAGCCCGGGCGCGCTGTGAAGTCGCGACTCCTTCGTGTAGCCGTGGGCGACGGTGGCACATCGAGAGGCTACGGCCCTCGCGAGACTCGCCACGGTCTGGCGACACGGTTAGGTCCGTGGAGAACCAAGCTATCTCGTTCCAGCGTGCCAGTAAATGACTATCGTCCCAACGAAGCGACCGTGGTTGCGGCGTACGAGGCCGACGACCCACCTCGCGCCCGCTTCGGGGGCGTTAGAGGTGGATTTGTGACCGACTCCGACGAGCCGGATGGACCCGACCCCGACGTTCCCGACCCGATAGACGTCCCGGACGAGGAAGGAGCCGACGCCCCAAACGGTCCGCTGTACGTCGAGTACGTCGCCGACTCCGGACGACACGTGATGCTGTTCGACCGTCGGCCGACAGCGCGTGGCTTCGGTCGTCCGTGAGCCACGAAATCGAGCCGTAGCCCGGCGTACGGTCGGGCTACGGGGGTTCCAGCCGACAGTCGGTGTGGGGTGAAGCCGAAACCGTAACTACTTAATCGGTTCCCATCGTCGTGTGAGACGAGCCGAGGTAGCCTAGCCTGGCCAAGGCGGTAGATTCGAAATCTACTGTCCATTCGGACTCGAGAGTTCAAATCTCTCCCTCGGCGCTTCTCTCGAAACTACGTTCCAGCGCGGCGTCTCGTCGCCGCGCGGCGAGCCGAGTTCGAGTGACTTGTACTGGAAGATTTGAACCAGAGAGTGAAGCGAGCGTATGCGAGCGAAACGACCGTGGTTCAAATCTCTCCCTCGGCGCTTCTCTCGATTCTACCACCGCGAGCGCGCTCTGTCGCGCTCGCAGGCGCGAATCGTCGTGGACGACACCGTAAGGTTCGAACCAGAGAGCGATGCGAACGGAGCGAGTGGAGCGACCTGATGCGAATCGCTCCCTCGACGCGACGTTCGAAATCACGACCGTGGAATGGGCTCGGCAGTCGGGACCTCGAAAGAAGCAGTCGAATCCTCACTCGGGAGCTCACCCCGCTTACGCGGCGGGGCGAGCGCGGTCGACGTCGGTCCGTCGGGCCAGCAGGCCGCCCAGGGCACCGCCGACGGCGCCGGGGATGCCGGCGACGAGGACGTACACCAGCAGGCCGAGTAGGCCGACGAGGCCGAGGAAGCCCGACGCGAGGGTGCCGAGGAGGACGAGCACGAGCCCGACGACGATGGCGCCGAGGGTCGTCGCGACGATGCCGTGCAGGGCGCCGCCGCCGACACCGCGGGCCGCCACGTAGCCGGCGACAAGGCCGCCGACGATGCCGGTGAGGCCGGCGCCGACGGTGGGGAGGGTGGCGTCGGTGAAGGGGAGTCCCGTACCGCTGAGGAAGCCGACCACGAGCGTGGCGACGAAACCGTAGATGACCGCTCTCCAGTTCATATCGTGTCGTAGCTCAGAACGCGCTCTGAGCTATTGAATCGCGATGCTCGGCCGGACGACCGTCCGGCGGCCGGGACGGACGACCCGAGTCGGGATGGATAGCCCGAACTCGGGTGGGCGAGCGGGTCAGGCGACCTGCGCCGGGTTCGGGTGTGGTCGGAGCCAGACGGGCGTCTCGGTTCCGCCGTAGGTCTTCGTCAGGTCGCCACGACCGGCCAGCCGTTCGAGGAGGTCCACCGCGGTCTCCTCGGCGATGCCGAACTCCTCCGCGACCATCCGCGCCGTCTTCGGCTGATACGTCGCGAACGTGGCGAGCACCGCGTCCGGGGTCGGTTCTGCGACGGTTCGGTGCCGTGGGGCGTAGGTGAGTTGGGTCATCGCTCTCTCTCCAGTCGTTCCTACGCGTCCGAGTGAAAAAACCCGAGATGCTCGTTCCCAGCAGGTGAGAACCGTGACGAACCTCGGGAGCACTGGACGTCGGCCGTCCCCGCGCTCGTCGTCTCCGGTGACCGTACCGTTCGCCCCCGGTAGGGGCGTCCCCGCCGGAGACGCACCTCGACCGACTCCGGGCCCCACGACGTCGACATCACCACCGCCACTGGCGACCGGCCCAATCGTATCCGGAAACACAAGAATTAAAAACGAGTTTCCCATCTCTCCGCCAGTTCCGGACCGCTGCGTTAGGCCGGAGTCGGTCCCGGAACGGCGCGGTGCGGGTCGTCATCCAGCCATCACCCGACGACCCGGAGCCGCTCTCGCGACGCTCTCAACCCGACGAGCGCCGCGATTGTCCGTTCCCGCGACCGTTCCGGACAGCTCAGTCCACTGGGAAGCGGAGCAGCGCGCCGACGTCCCCTTCCTCCCGGAACTGTTCGCTTCGGTCGACGTCGGTGGGGACGACGACGAACTCGCCCCCCTGCTCGACAGTCCGCTGTTCGAGACTGCGGAGCTCCTCGGTCGGCAGCGTTCCGGCGGCGAGCGTCGTCGCGACCCCCTCGTACTCGAGGGCTTCGTCGGTCGCCTCGCGGCCGGCGACGGCCTCCTCTCCGGAGACGAGTTCGGCGAAGTACTCGTCGAGCAGGTCGTCGACGTTCCGTCGCTGTTCCTCTTCGAGTCGCTCCCTGGCCTCCTCGGCGAGCCCTCTCAGCCCCTTCTCGGAGGCGTCGCCGACGGCGACCGCGTCGCCGACGACGCGGCTCTGCAGTCGGTGGTCGAGATACTCCTCGTCGAGGAACTCGGTGGCGGTGACGTCGGACCCGCCGACGAACAGCCCCTCGACGGGGTCGACGTCGGATTGGCCCGGGTTCGCGTCGTCCCTGCGTTGCTCGTCGGCGTCCTCGCCCAGGAACGCGACTTCGGCGCGCTCCGCGACCCGTTCGAAGAACTCGCGGCTCCCCTGTTCCCGGTCGCCGAGCGCCCCGCTCGTCGGGTTGTCCTCGCGTCTGTCGCTCCCGAGCGTCGCCACCTGCTCGACTTCGTCGCCGCGTAACGTGCCGAGCGTCGCCTCGCCGTGTTCGACGACCAGCAACCCGTACGTCGACTCGGCGGCGGCGACGTCGAGCGGGTCGGTGTCGAACTCGTTCGAGCGCTCGAACGCCTCCGCTCCGACGGGCGACGGGAGGTCGTCGAAGACGTAGTCGACGGTCTCGGCGTCGACGACACCGGCGTAGACGACGAGACCGTTCTCGGGCGTCTCCTCGTAGTCGTTGAGAATTCGCCGGGTCCGTTCCAGCGCCTCGGTGGCGCGCTCGCTCGTCTCGTCGGCGTCGATGTACTCGGCCTCGGCGTGTTTCTCTTCGACCAGTTCGAGCGCGGCGTCGAGTGTTTGTTCGGGCGGAACCGCGAGCGTGACGAGGTGGGGTCCGTCGGCGGTCGCGTTCGATACGTCCTCGATTCGGTCGTGTACGTCGTTTGTGGCGGACATGGGTGTTCGTTGTCGAGATGTCGTAGGTCGGTGAGACCGCCGGAGTCGAACGCGGCCGGCGGTGGGCTGTGTACGGACCGTTCTGCTGCCGGACGGATGAACTTCGTGGCAGTTCGCCCGTCAGACCGTCACACGGGGTGTCGAGGAGGGGACGACCGGAGCCGCGGGGTCGGCCGTCGTCGGCGGCCGGTGGCGCCGGGCGCGTTCGCAGACTCGGCGAACGCGCTCCGGGCTTGTCAGTCGCTCACCGGTGATTCCAGTGCGTTCGACCGACGTTCGACGGCCGCTGGCAGCAACGAGTCCGGCTCTCGTCGCGCCATCCGAGGGGTGTTCCGGCGTGAACGGAGTCTCGAGGGCCGGAAGCGAGTACGGCTACCGGAGCGTCTGCAAACACTGCGGGGCGAGACCTTTCAGCGAGGGCCCTCACCACGACCCCGCCTGTAACCGTCGCCGGGAGACGCTCGCGACGGAGAGCGAACTGGCGCTGAGCAAGGGCTGTCAGTTCTGTGACGGCCGGCCGTTCGTCGCCGGTCCCCACCACGACGCCGACTGCTGACGGTTCTTCGAGGTGGAGTCGGCCCGGGGCCGGCCGGCAGCCGAGGACGGGACGACCGTCGAATCCGGCGGGAGCGTCACCCCCGTGACCCCGAACGGCCTCCTCGACGCGTTCGAGTCGGCCGACCCGCCGCTGCTCACCGCCGCGGAGGTCGCAGAACGGGCGGGCTGTTCGGGCGGGGCGGCCCGCGCGGGCCTCGGCGCCCTCGTCGACCGGGGGCAGCTTCACCGGAAGGCCGTCGACCCGGACTCGACGGTGTTCCTGCTGTCCGAGAGCGGAGCCGACGGGAGCCGTCGGTAAGGGTCGACCGCCGATGGAACGGCGTCCGTCGTCGCGAGCAGTCGCACCTCCGCGACGGCGGAGCGCGGTCGCGCCGGGCTAGTCGTCCGCACCACCGCGTCAGCGAGTCGGCTGGCGACGGGCCGCCAGCCGTCGTTGCGCTCAGTCGTCCGCGGGCACCCGACTCTCCCCCTGCACCAGCAGGCGGTCGAGCGCGTCGACCATCGCCTCGACGGAGGCGCGGGTGATGTCCGAGTGCGACCGGGCGACCGTCACCGTGCGGTCGTCGCGGGACATCTCCACCTCGACGGTGACGACGGCGTCGGTGCCGCCGGTGATGGCGTCGACGTGGTAGGAGTCGAGCGACGCCGTCGCCTTCGGGCCGAGCGCCGAGCGCACGGCCGAGACGGCGGCGTCGACGGGGCCGCTCCCCGTCCCGCTCGCGACGCGCTCCTCGTCGTCGACGAGCAGACGGACGCTCGCGGTCGGCGTGCCGCCACCGGAGGCTGCGGTGAGGTCGACCAACTCGATGCGGCGCTCGCGCTCGCGACCCTGTACCTCCTCTGCGACGGCGAGCAGGTCGGCGTCGGTGACGCGCTTGCCCCGCTCGCCGAGGGCCTTCACGCGCTCGACGACGGCCGCGAGTTCCTCCTCGTCGGCGTCGACGTCGTGTTCGGCGAGCGCGGCCCGCACGCCGGCCCGACCGGCGTGCTTCCCGAGGACGAGCCGGCGTTCGCGACCCACCCGCTCGGGCGGGTAGGGTTCGTACATCCGGTCGTCCTTGAGCGTGCCGTCGGTGTGGATGCCGCTCTCGTGGGCGAAGGCGTTCTCGCCGACGACAGCCTTGTTCGGCGGGAGCGGGACGCCCGTCACCTGCGCGACGAGGCTGGCGAGGTCGTACAGTTCGTCCAGTTTCGCGGTCTCGACGCCGTAGCAGTGGTCGAGCGCGACGGCGACCTCCTCGAGGGCGACGTTGCCGGCGCGCTCGCCGACGCCGTTGACGGTCGCGTGGACCATGTCGGCGCCGTTCGTCAGGCCGGCGTGCACGTTCGCCATCGCGAAGCCGAGGTCGTCGTGGGTGTGGACGCTCGTCGGGCCGAACTCGGTGAGTCGAGCGACCGACTCGGCGACCTCCTCGGGGCTCGCGTGGCCGACGGTGTCGGCGTAGCAGAAGCGGTCGGCGCCGGCGTCGTGGGTCGCGCGGGCGACCCGGTCGAGGAAGTCGGCGTCGGCCCGGGAGCCGTCCTCGCCGATGACCTCGACCCAGAGCCCGTGGTCGCGGGCGTACTCGACCAGTTCCGTCGTGGTCTCGACGACGTCGTCGCGGGTCGTCCCGACTTTGGTCTCGACGTGGCGGTCCGAGGCCGGAACGACGACGTGGACGCCGTCGACGCCGCAGTCGAGCGCGAGGTCAACGTCGCCCTTCACGCCGCGTGCGAAGCTCGTCACCGTCGCGTCGAGGCCGAGTTCGGCGACCCGGCGGACGGTCTCGCGCTCGCCCGCACCGGTGCAGGCACTGCCGGCCTCCACCACGTCGACCTCCGCGCGGTCGAGTGCGCGTGCCACGTCGGCCTTCTCCTCGGGCGTGAGCGACACACCGGGCGCTTGCTCACCGTCCCTGAGCGTCGTGTCCAGAAGCAGTACGTCGTCGTCTTCGTGGGGGGCGAGTTTACGAGCGCCCACGAATTTCACAGCCAGCCGCCTCGCGGCGACTTCCTCTATCCTCCGTCGGGTGTTCCGACATTGTGAGTCAGTGTCTCCCCCCGACGGGCATAAAGCGGGTGGTTCGGACAGTTCTTGCTGTCGGGTGGTGCGGAGGGGGCGTCGTTCGAGTGACCGGTCAGCACGCTAACCGGGAGCGCTACGTACCGCCACACACCCGCTCGTATCCCACATATACAGGGCTAAACGACCGCCAGGCCACCCTTCCCTTGTCACCGACCGTCCGTCGCCGACGAGTCCCGCGTCCGTCGGCACGGCGCGGTCCTCACTCCCCCATGTCATCCACAGACGACCCGACGACGGCCGGAAGCGAATCGATTCACCGCGAGTACGTCCTCGACGTGCGCATCGTCGAAACCGAGTCGGTCGACGCCGACGGCCCCCGTTACCGCTTCGAGGCGCCCGGTCAACGGGCGGTCGAGTTCGAGAGCGCGGAGAAGGCGGAGCTGTACGCCGACGTGTACTTCGACGTGAACGGGTTCGACGAGGAGGGGACCGGCGAGCGCGGCGTCCCGCCCGAGATTATCCAGGCCGGGAAGGACACCCTCTCGGCGTACTTCCTCTCCCAACCGGGAGTCGACCGCAACTGGGTCGTCTCCTACTGGGGCATCAAGCCGATGCGGGTCGACCGGTACGTAAAGAGCGTCCGCCGGCGGGCACAGGAGATACGGGACGGCGCCGCCGAGATGGCTCCCGAGGAACTCGGCGTCGACTGAGAGCCGGAGCCGACCGCCATCCAGGCCACTGTCGTCGCCCCGAGGTACAACGGCCGCAGTCGGCCGGACCGCCCCGTACTACTGTGTTCGAGAGCCACAGCCCGATAACCGTCGACGGCCGGCCACGGCCGACAGTTGTTTTTGGCTGGCCGAAGAAATGTTTAGCTGAACGTCATTCTTGTTTCTCTCTCCGTAAAACTAACCAGTAGATGTAGAAGCGTCTCTATATGTCTCTGAACCCTCACCCCTTGATTCATCTCGCTCTACACCCGCATTACCAACCTACTTTCCAAGTCCGTTCGAGGCGACAACCGCAATGTTCGACCTGTCACGGCGGAACCTGATGGCGAGTTCGGCGGCGGCGGCGCTCGGAGCGAGCGTCGCGGGAAGGGCGGTCGCACAGGAAGACGAGGACACCGACACGCCGAAAGCGCCGATGGTGAAGGGTGACCTGGAGCGGTTCGCGTGGACCGCACTCGGTGCCGAGGTGACCGGCCCCGAGGTCACCAAGAGCGGCACGCTCTTCTTCAGCGTCCAGCACCCGAGCCGGAAGAACCCCGCCCCGTACAACAAGGGCGGCATCGGCTACGTGGAGGGGTACGACTGGGAGGACGGTAGCGAGTTCGACACGCTCGGCATCCCCGAGACGAAGGAACAGCAGGGGCAGGTGACGGTCGGGAGCGGCGACTTCGTCGTCTTCGCACAGGAGGGCGACAACATCGGCGGGGACGAGGACCTCGGGTACCCCCAGACCCCCGACGGCCTCGCGCTGAGTGAGTTCCCCGGCTCGCGTTACGGGAACTTCGGCTACAACCCGGACTGCAACCGGTTCATCCCGACGAACGAGGCGGAAACCGAGGGGTACCTGTTCACGAACTTCGAGCAGTCCCCCGGCGACGTCAGCCGGATTCCGCTCTCACGGGCCGAGGACGGGAGCTGGGAGGCCGACCTGGAGAACGCACGGAACCTCTCGAACACGGAGGAGCTGCGGAGCCTCGGCGGTACCCGCATCAACTGTTACGGCGACACCAGCCCGTGGAACACCTACCTCTCGGCGGAGGAGGAGTACTCTCACCCGCGGACGGCCCCGTACGCAACGGTGAGCGACTTCACCGGCGACTCGGACACCGAGTACGAGGGACCGAACAAGCGCGGCGCGGCCCAGTTCTACAACCGGCCGAACCCCGACGGTATCCAGTCGGCGGTCGACGAGTACTACGGCGAGGACTCGTGGTTCGTCCAGGGGTACTGGGCGCTCGCCGGCCTCGAACTGCAGGCGTACTATCTCGGCGCCGACGCGGTCGACACCCCGTCGGACCTCGCAGGCGACGTGGACCTGGAGACGAGCCTCCAGCCCATCGAGGGCCCGTACCCGAACCCGTACCGCTACGGCTACATCGTCGACTTCCGCGAGCCGGACTCCGAGACGCCGGAACCGGTCAAGTACCACGTGATGGGCCGTGCGGCATGGGAGTGTCCCGACGTACAGGCCGACGAGAAGACCGTCTATCTCAGCTGTGACGGCGACAACAAGGGGTTCTACAAGTTCGTCGCCGACGAGCCCATCCCGTCCTACGAGGATCCGATGGACGTCGAAGGGTCGCTGTACGTCGCGAAGGTCACCAACCAGCAGGCCGCCGCCGACCTCCCGCCGTACGAGGCCGAACTCGAACTCGACTGGTGGGAACTCGGTCACGCCCGCAACGGCGACGTCGCGGCGTTCATCTCGCAGTTCGACGACGTCGACCAGGTCTGTTACCTCGAGACCCACGCCGACACCGACTGGCAGGAGGACCTCCAGACGGCCCTCGAGGAGGCCGACAAGGAGGTCGTCGAGAACGGCAACCGGAACTACATCCCGGACGAGGACATCGTCGAGTGGGCGCGCCAGTGGGAGGAGAACGGCCCGAAGGGCGTCGACGCCGACCTCCAGTACCTTCCGTTCGTCGAGACCCGCGCCTGCGCCAAGGAGGTCGGCGCGACCGTCGAGTTCCGCAAGAGCGAGGGTATCGACAGCGTCGACGACGCCGGCCCCGGCGAGTACGTCTACCTCGGCATGTCCGAAATCAACACCGGACTGTCCGACGACGAGGGCGACGTGCAGGTCGACCGCGTCGACGGCGGTCTCGTCTACCGCGCCGAAATCGAGGAGGACTACAACCTCTCGACGCTCGAACCCGTCATCGTCGGCCCCGACGCGACCGACACGGCCGACGTGGCCAACAGCGCCCTCATCAACGTCGACAACGTGTTCGTCCTCGAGGACGGCCGCGTGCTCTGCTGTGAGGACGCGGACCAGTACAACCGGACGTACCCCAACGACTGCCTGTACGTCTACACGCCGCCGGAGTACGAGGGCGGCGAGGACGAGGGGGACGACGGCAACGGGAGTCCAGGAGACGGTAACTCGAACCCCGGGAACGGCAACCCTGGAAACGGAAAGGGGAAAGGGAACGGGAACGCCGGCGGCGGAAACGGAAGCGGCGACGACGGAGACGGAAGCGGCGACGACGGCGACGACGAAGAGGACGACGAGTAGCGACGCTCCGGCCTCCACACGCTTCCCCGGCACGGCTCCGCTTTTTCTCACCGACAGGACGAAGACGCGAAGCGTCGGCCGGCCTCAGTCGACCAGCGCGACCTCGTGACCAGGCTCGACGCCGTCGGCCGCACCCGCGGGGAGTTCGTATATCTCGTCGGCGGTCGCCCACCCTAGCCCCCGCCACGCCGGGAGGCGCTTCACCTTCGTCACCTCGCCCTCGACGGTCCAGACGGCGTCGATGGCGAAGGGGACGAACGCCATGTGGAGCGAGCGGGTGCCGGGCCCGTCGAAGCGGAAGGCGAGGGCGTAGTCGTCCGGGATGGAGCGTCGGAACATCAGGCCGCGGGCCTTGGTGAGAAACGAATCGGCGACGTCGACGTCGCTGGCGAGGACGCGCTCGTGTCCGTCGTGTCGGTGGACGAGTCGCACGTCGCCTCCCGACGCGGTGGTGTGGTATAAGTGCGGCGACGCCCCACCCCCGATATGGAGAAGACCCCCGACGGCACCCCGGTCGGGGTGGACGACCCCTACGAGTTCGCGGGTCGCTGTGACCACCTCACCGGGGACGGCCGCTGTCGGTACGCCCTGCAGTACGCCGGCCACGACCCGACGTTCGCCGCCGAGCGCCGCGCCGACGACTACCAGTGCGTAGCCGCCGACGAGAACGCCGACTGGCGCGACTGTCCCCACTACCGCTCGACGACCGACGGCCGCGAGTGCGTTCGCTGCGGGCTGGCGGAGGTCCGGATGGCCCACGAGTCGGCCCGGCCCCTCCTGGAAGAACACCACCTCTCGTACGGCGATGAGGCTTCCAACGCCGACGGGGAGGACGAACCGAACCACGAGATAACCGTCGCGCTCTGTCGCTGGTGTCACACGAAGGTCCACAAGTCGTTCGCGCGGGTCGACGACGACGCGAGCCCCGACCCCGAGGCGGTCGCCGCCCGCGAGGGACGCCGGGGGAAGGAGATGGACGAGTTCGGCTTCTCCTCGGCCAAGGAGCGCTACCGTCCGGACGACGGCTGACCGGCCCCAGCGCCGGCGCCGACGCTACGTTCATCTCCCCAGCCGACGACATCACTCCCGATGCGAGAGATTCGTACCGACATCGAAATCGACGCGCCGCCCCGGGTGGTCTGGGAAGTCCTCACCGACCTCGACGCCTACGCCGAGTGGAACCCACAGACGACGAACGCGAGCGGCGCGGTCCGCGAGGGCGAACGGGTCGCCATCACCGTCGACCGGCAGGGTCGGCGGTCGGCTTCGATGCGGCCCCGCGTGGTCGAGGCAGACCCCGAGCGACGGCTGGAGTGGGTCGCCACCGTCCTTCACCCGCGACTGTTCGAGGCGCGCCACTCCTTCGAACTCGACGCGCTGGACGGGGACCGGACCCGCGTCCACAACCGCGAGCGCCTCTCCGGAGTTCTCGTGCGGTTTCTCGTCGACGAGGACGCCGTTCGGGCGTACGAGGCGATGAACCGAGCGTTGGCGGCGCGGGTGGCCTCGCTGGTCGCCGAGAGCCGAACCGCCTGAGTCGCCGCCCCGCCCCGTCTCGTCGTCGTCCTCGTCGTCCTCGTCGTCCCGTCGTCCCCATCGTCCCCGTTGTCCCCGTCGTCCCCGTCACAGAACGGTCGGCACGTCCGCCAGCGACCGAACCGTCTCCACCCCGTCCGGCACGCTCGGGTTCACGTCGTCGCCGACGAGTACCCCCCGCCAGCCGCAGTCGACGGCGGGGAGGACGTCCCGCTCGAGGTCGTCGGCGACGAAGACGTACGAATCCGCCGCGAGGCGACCCTCGGCGGCCCGATAGATTGCTGGCTCGGGCTTCCTCGCACCCACCTCGCCGGAGACGACGACCGACTCGAACCGGTCGGTGAGGCCGACCGTCTCCAGCTTCGCCCGCTGTGCTGGACCGAACCCGTTCGTCAGGACGCCGAGTCGCCACTCCCCGGAGAGGGTGTCGAGAACCGCGTCGGCACCGTCGACGACGACCGTGTGCTCGGCCTCGGTTCGGACCATCGCGTCGCTGAACGCCGCCGGGTCGACGCCGGCGTCCGTTCGATCGATCGCCGCGGCGAACGGGTCGTCGGCGTCGCCGAGTACGTCGAAGAACGCCTCGCTGTACGTTTCGAGGAGGGTTCGGTCGGCGTCGACGCCGACCGCCGCGAACGCGTCCGAGAGCACGTCGGCGAAGGGTGCGTCGTACTCGACGAGGGTTCCGTCGAGGTCGAAGTAGCAGGTAGGCACGTCGCTACCTGCCGTGTGGCCCACGCAAAACAGTTCCGGGGGTGTGCGGGTCCGTCCGCTCGCGTCCGGACGCTATCGAACGGATTCCCGGAGCCGACGACACCCTCTCCGTTCCAGAACGGTCGTTCGTTCGCGTCTCTCCCCTCGACCGTGATGTGTGGTAACAGATAACACGATTGGAGTTCAATCGATAGGATGCCCGTCGCGGCCGGCCGACGGTCCGGTCCGTGGTCGGCGCGGCGGGGCAGGGAGGAACTATGGTCACGATAGGAGACGAGAACAAGGAACTCGTCCGGCGCGTGAACGATGGTCTCAACGAGCAGAGCCGGGAGGTCTTCGCGGCTCTCCACGCCGACGACGTGGTGGTTCACGACGGGAGCGAGGAGATACGGGGCATCGACGCGGCGCTCGAACACGAGTCGGAGCTCTGGACCGCCTTCCCCGACATCCACCACACGCTGGAGACCGTTCTGGCGGACGGGGACGAGGTCGCGTACCGGTTCACCGCGACGGGGACCCACGAGGGACCGTTCCACGGCGTTCCACCCACTGGACGGGCGTTCGAGATAACGGGCCACGGGTCGGTCCGAATCGAGGACGGCGAACTCGCGGAGGTGTGGCTCGACTACGACGCGCTCGGCATGCTGCGACAACTCGGGGTCGTCGACTCGCCAAGCGAGTGACGGCTCCGCCTCGGTACAGGGTTTCGGTGAACACGACCTCGCCGTGGACCGCCCATCGTCCGGACAGTCGAGCGGAGACGGGTTCGCCCTTCGAGGGTCGCTCGCGGCGCGACGCGCCGTTCGGGCGTTCGAGAAGCTATCGCTCTTCGGAGTCGAGCACGCGAATCTGGTCCCCGCGCACCGTCACGGGAATCGGGACCGTCGCCTCGTACAGTTCGACGGTGACCTGGTCCTTCCCCTCGTCGATGCGCTGGACGCGGGCCTTCTCACCCTTGAACGGGCCGGCGATGAGTTCGACGATGTCGCCCTCGGCGATCCCCTCCACGTCGGGGGTCGGCGAGAGGAAGTGCTCCACTTCGGCCATCGAGGACATGCCGGGGACGATGGAGCGCGCGTGGGGAATCTCGTCCATGAGCCGTTCGAGCACGGCCGTGTTGTCGGCTTCGACCATCACGTAGCTGGTGAGCTGGTCGGGGGCGAGCACGGCGTGAATCTCCGGCTCCTCCTTCGTCGCGAGCATGTCCGCGACCGTCCGCTCCTGGCTCGCGGTGGTCTTGACGGCGAAGATGGGCATCGACTCAGACACCACCGGGCAGCACGCTCATCACCGCGAAGATCAGGAAGCCGAGGAACCCGACGAGAATCACGCCGGCACCGGCGATCAGCGCGACCTGGGAGAACTCCTCCCACGAGGGCGTGCTGGCCATCTTCAGCACGCGCACGTAGGCCGAGAGGTCGTATTTGACGTCCATTGTTGTGACGAGGGTAATGCGTCACCCTTCTTCTATCTGACGATGGATGCGAGTCGCCGATGGCAGCCGGTGCGTTCGGAGTCGGGACTCACAGAAACCAACTGTCGTCGCTACAGAAGGCACCGCCGAACACCATCCCGCCTCCCGTCCGAGTTATCTCCGCGACGAACCCGTCTTCCGGAGGCCCGTCGTCGGGCGGGGTGGGCGTGTCGCTCCCAGAGTCGTCCGTCCCCGACCGCGAGACGGTGGTACCGCCGGCGCTCCCCCCTTCCCGACCGGCGCAGTCGGGGAAGTAGTGGTAGCTCGCAGTCCACTCCCGGTCGACCTCGAATCGGGCGAGGTAGGCGCCGCTCGGCAGGAGGTTCTCCAACCGTACGGTCGCGACCCCCGACTCGTCGGCCGCGGAGAGGTCGTACCACTCCCGGTGCGCCAGCCGTTCGCTGTACTCCGCGTCGCCCCCGAAGCGGAGCGCCTCGAACTTCACTTCGTGTGGTTCGTCGTGGCGATTGAGCAACAGTACGTCGATGGGCCGGTTCACGAAGGGGAGGGAGACACAACCCGCGAACGACGCGGCGGCCGCGAGACTCCCTGCGCGGAGGAGGGACCGTCGGTTCGAGTGGGGAGACACGAGTGACCAATCAGAATTCGTGATTATAGTGGTGTCGGTGAAGGGTACTGACGGGTCGAAACCCAACGCAGAAAAACCGAACCGCCGTCCGAGGCCCGCCGACTACTCGACGAAGTCGATGTCCTGCTGGTCCTCGACGCCCTGCGGCGCCGGGGCGTTCTCGCGGCCGTATATCTGGGGCGACTGGACGCCGGTGACGACGATCATCGTGCGCATCTGGCCCTCCAGTTCGTCGTCGACGCTGGTCCCCCAGATGATGCGGGCGTCGGGGTCGATGCGGTCGTATATCTCCTCGACGACCCCTTCGGCCTCCTCGATGCTCATGTCCGAACCCCCCGTCACGTTGACGAGCGCGGAGTTGGCGCCGGAGATGTCCACGTCGAGCAGCGGCGAGCGCAGGGCGCTCTTGACGGAGTCCTGGGCCTTCTGCTCGGAGTCGGATTCGCCGAGACCGATCATCGCGACGCCGCCCTTCTCCATGACGGTGCGGACGTCGGCGAAGTCGAGGTTGACGAGTCCGGGCTTCGTGATGAGTTCGGTGATGCCCTTCACGGAGCGCATCAGCACCTCGTCGGACACCTTGAACGCCTGACGGACGGGAAGCTTCCCGACGGAGTCGAGCAGGCGGTCGTTCGGTACGACGATGACGGTGTCGGCCACGTCGCGGAGCCGTTCGAGGCCGGCCTCGGCGTTGGTGCGGCGAACCTCCCCTTCCGCAGTAAAGGGCGTCGTCACGATGGCGATGGTGAGCGCGCCCGACTCGCGGGCGGCCTTCGCCACGACCGGCGCGGAGCCGGTGCCGGTGCCGCCGCCGAGACCGGCGGTGACGAACACCATGTCCGAGCCCTGAATCGCGTCGTGGATATCCTCCTGCGATTCGAGGGCGGCCTCCTCGCCGACCTGCGGCAGGGAGCCGGCGCCGCGGCCCTGCGTCTTCTGCTGGCCGATGAGAATCTTCGTGTCGGCCTCGATGTTCACGAGGTGCTGGACGTCGGTGTTGGCGGCGACCAGCTTCGCGCCGTGAATCCCCTCCTCGGCCATCCGGTTCACCGTGTTGCCGCCCGCACCCCCACAGCCGACGACGGTGATGTCGGTCTGGAGGTCCTGCAGGATGTCCTCGAGCTGGTCGTCGGACATCTTGCCGGTCATATTCGTGTGCGTCTCGGAAGCATCGACCGTCCCCTCCCCGTTCTGGGCCGGCCCATCCTCCGAATGTTCGGCCTCATCGATTGCATCCTCGACGATGGAGTCCATTTACGGCAAACGGTTACGAAGCAGGGTTAATTATCTTTCCCATGGCCGTCCGACGGCCGTCAGACGCTCATTTCAGCGAAATCCCCCTCGGAGGTATCTCAGCGGGTCGCCGACCGGCTCGCTATCCGGGTTTCCGGCCGGATATCCCTCCAGCTATCTCCGTTGATAGCCGGAACGTCGGACGAGGCGGCGGGCTCAGACGGCGAAGCGACGCTCCCGCTCGTCGCGCACGTCCTCGGGGTGAACCGTCGTCCCGTCGACCTCGACTGCCTCGCCGTCTGCCAATCTCCCGAACGCCGGTCCCTCCGGCACACCCAACTCCCGCGCCACCGCCGGGACGAACGCCGTCTCGCGCGCGACGACTTCGGCCCCGTCTCCGTCCCCCTCGGTCTCGACCGTCACCGAGTCGTACTTCTCGCGGAGCACCGCGGCGAGGGCGTCGACGAGCGAGCGGTAGGCGTCGCGGGTCGACTCGGCTCCGTCCGAGTCACCGTCGCCCGAACTACCGCCGGTCGCCGGAAACGCCGCCCGCCCGACCGCCCGCGTTCCGCTCTGCTCGGTCCAGAAGGCGACGGTGTCGGCCGCGACCGCCTCTCGAACCGCGCCGGCGTCGACGCCCTGTGCCTCGCTCAGCAGGTCGCCCGGGAGCGCTCGGACCTCGAAGGCGTCCCGCGGGCCACCACCGTCGTCGGCACCGAAGTCAGGGACGACGTTTCCGAACCGGAGGCCGTCGTCGACGCGCCCGAGTGCGTTCTCGAGGGCGGCGACCAGCGCGAGCGGTCGGTCGTCGACCTCTCGAGCCCACGTTTCGCTCACGACGCGGTAGCCGAGGTCGGTGAGCGTCGCCCGCAGTTCGGACTTCTCGCCCTCGACCAGGGCGTGCTCGGCGGCGCTCGCCGCGAAGGTCCGCCGGAGCACCTCGGGGTGGGTCTCGGGGTCGCCGAGTTCGTCGAGTTGCCAGTCGGCGGCGACGTGGCCCACTCCCCACGCCGTCTCGCGGAGGACGCGCTCGAATCGAGGCGCGTAGTGGCCGCCGCCGAACCCGACGAGGTGGCGGGGGGTCTCGGCGCCCTCGTCGCCCGTACCGACCGTACCGACCGACCCACCCGCGCCGCCCGCGCCGTCCGCGCCCCGAACGTCGGCCGCCACGCCGGCGAGGTCGAGCACCGAGCGGGCGACCGCCCGGGCGCCGTCGGGGTCCGCCCACTCGGTCTCGCCGCTGCCGAGTTCGACGAACATCGACGGGGCGCCCACCTCGCTCGGGCCGTGGTGCGTGCACTCGACGCCCACCTCGTACCCTTCGGGCGCGTGGTCGTCGAAGGCGGCGACGAGGCGCTTCTGGGCGTTCGGCGCGGCTCGGCCGAAGCGCCGGTCCGCGCCGCCGTACTTCGCCGGGCCGAAGTTCCCCGTGAAGTGGCAGGTGAGCAGGGGTCCGGTGTCACCGGAGTGCCGGGAGACGAACAGCAGGAGGTCGACTCCGGCCTCGGGACCGTCCTCGACGACGCCGAACGCGCCGGCCGGTCGGTCGAGGTCGAGATGCATCGCGTCGAAGGTCCGGAGTTCGAAGGCGGGGTCGGCGGAGTCCGCGTCGGAGTCGGCAGAGTCGACGTCGGAGTCGGCGGCGGCCTCGGCGTCAAGTCGGTACACCGTCCCGCCGCCGTCGTCGTCCGCACGGCTCTCGTCCGCGTGTTCGGTCCAGTCGGCCAGGTCGAGTAGCCGCTCGCCGATGTGTTCCGATGCGTGGTCGGCCCGGGAGACGACGATCGCGATCACTGGACGGGCGTTGTCCCAGCGTGGATAAAACGCGTCCGGGTCGCGGTCGCCGGCGCCGACTGAGGGTCGTCGGGGCGGTCACCGGCCGGAGTCGCTACATCACCGCGTCAGCCGGATGGCCGCGTGAACGCGCGGCCGTCGTGGCGCTCGGTCGTCCACACCACCGCGTCAGCGAGACACGCGGCGACAAGCCGCCGCGCGTCGTGGCGCTCAGTCGTCCACACCACCGCGTCAGCGAGACGAGCACGCATGAACGCGTGCTCGTCGTGGCGCTCAGTCGTCCCCGCTCTCGTGCCCACCGTCGGCCGCCGCCGGCCGGCCGCGGACCCGGTTCGCCGTCAGCCGGAACACCTCGCGGGTGTCGTCAATCCGGACCGCGAACAGGGCGAGTCCGAGCATCATGTAGAGGACGGTGAAGCCGATGAGCATCCAGTAGGAGTACGTCTCGGCGAGCGCCTCGGGGTAGAGTTGGATGATGGCGAACTCCGCGGCGACCTGCGAGAGGAACAGCACCAGCAGGGTGACCGCCTCGCGTACGCTGATGTTGAAGTTCACGAGGATGGCGATGGCGAAGAAGCTCTGGGCCGCGGTGAGCCAGATCTCCGCGGCCTGCTTCTGGTCGAAGGGGAGCACGCCGTAGCTTCCGAGAGCGATGCTGTACACCGCCACGAGTGTCCCGACGAGCAGCGTCCACTGGTTGAGCTTCGAGGAGATGAGCGCGTTGAACGCCGCGGTCGAGCGGGCCTTGTTGACGAGGTAGGCCGTGACGATGAGTTCGGGGCTCTCGGAGGCCAGCGGCGCGAACCACTGAATCATGAAGAAGCGGGGGATGCCCAGCTGGAGGCCGAGCTCTTCGAGCCCGTGGGCGAACGGCTCGACGGCGGTGAAGATGAGGAAGGCGGAGTAGGTGAACAGGGTCAGTACGACCGGAATCCGGACCGACCGGGACTTCTCGTGGAAGTACTTCGGGACGCCGACCTGCTCCTCGTGTTCCTCCACGTCGCCGCGGACGATGACCGCGATGTACGTGAGGTAGAGCCCGACGAGAATCACGAAGTCGACGGCGTCGATGCCGAGTCCCGGGGAGTTGGCGGCCCCGAACGAGAGCGAGATGGGGACGAAGAAGGCGAACAGCGTCGCGCCGAGGAGAAACACGATTTCGGTCGAGATGTCGCGGTCCAGCTTGACGGCGTCCTTCATCGTCCCGGCGCGGTCGATGACGGCGACGTCGTCGCCGCGGGTCGCCTTGTAGATGGAAAACAGCGCGATGGCCGACCAGCCCAGCCCGATGAGAATGCGGTTGGCCCCGGTCATGTTCGCGATGGCGAGGTTCGCGGCCTCGGTGTTTCCGGGGTTCGAGCCGGCCTCCCAGGCGTACAGCGCGTCGACCGCGTACTCCGGCGCTACCGCGAGGACGGCGAGGACGGCGAGGGCGAACGCCCGCGGGACGTCCTTCTCCGCGCTCTCCGCACCCCACGCGAGGAGGAACGACGCGCCGAGGACGCCGATGCCGGCGACACCGACCTGTGCGACCGTCGAGAGCCCAACGGCCTCGGGCCCGCCGACCGCCCAGACGAAAATCCACGGAAGTGTCAGTACCGCCGCCCCGGCCAGTGCCGTGAGCGGGTGTCGGAGGAGCGAGCTCATGGCACCATCGACACGAGGGCCGCAAGTAACCCTTCTGTTTTCGTGGCCCGGCCGTGGCTCTCGGTAGCTCGAAGCAGGCCCGTAGCGTCGAGTTCGGCGACCGACCCGGCCGCCGGGTCCCACATCGGCCGACAGCGTTCACTGTCGGCCCCCCGTAGTCCGACGCGTGACCACGTACGAGGACGAACTCCGCGTCGACGTCGCCCCCGGAATCGGACTCGCCGTCGCGTACGAACTCGACCCGAAGACGAACCGGACCCGAGTCCGGACGCGCATCGAGCGCCGGAACGGAGCGACCGACGCCGTCGGTTCCGAGGAGCGGTCGCCGGACGAGCAGGGGGACACCGTCGCCGCCGACAGTCGCGAGGAGGGTACTCCAGCCGAAGGCCGGGAGGAGGGTGTCCCGGCCGCCGACCACAGTGGCGCTTCCGACGGGCCGGCCACTCCAGATGCCCCCGGTAACCCAACTGACTTCGATGGCCACGGCTCCGCCAACAACGGCTCCGACGACGACGCGGGCGACGGCAGAACGGGGGAAACGCCGCCCGCCGCGGAGGACGACCCGGCCGCGCCGGACGCCGCCCGGAGCGTCGAGGTCGACCAGACGGGCGACGAACCGGTCGCCGTCGGGCTGGACGCGGGGCGCTCGCAGGCGACGTTCGAGCTCTTCCGGGACGCCGCCGACGAGTGGCGCTGGCGGCTCCGTCACCGGAACGGGAACGTCGTCGCGAGCAGCGGCGAGGGGTACTCCTCGAAGGCGAACGCGCGCAAGGGGCTCCGGAGCGTGAAGCGCAACGCGCCGGCGGCCCCGGTCGAGGAGGTGGCCGGGGCTGGCGACCGCGACGCCGACTGAGAGGTCGGTGAGGGCGCCGAGTCGGTCGACGCCGAGGAGTAGACATATCCGGACCCGACGCGACCCGTCGACCATGCAGGTCTACGGACTCCTCGGCAACCCGGTCGGGCACTCGCTCTCCCCGCCGATGCACGAGGCGGCTTACGAGACGCTCGGGATGGACGCCCGATACGTCACCTTCGAGCCGGAGCGAGACGCCGTCGAGGCGGCGGTCCGCGGCGCCGACGCCCTCGGCATCGACGGCCTGAACGTCACCGTCCCGTTCAAGCGGGAGGTCCTCGACCAGGGGCTCGTCGACGCCGACCCCTTGGCCGCCCGCGTCGGCGCGGTGAACACCGTCGACTTCGGCGACCGGGACGAGGAGGGCCGTCCCCGCGGCTACAACACCGACGTGGCGGGCGTCACGCGGGCGTTCGAGCACCACGGCGTCGGCCTCGGCGGTCGGGAGGCAGTCGTGGTCGGCGCCGGCGGCGCGGGCCGGGCGGCGGCCTTCGCCCTCGCCGACGCGGGCGCCTCGGTCCACGTGGCGAACCGAACCGCGTCGACCGCCGAGGCGCTCGCCGAGGACGTGGCCGCGACCGAGGGGGTCACCTCCGACGCCGTAACCGCTGGCGGGTTGGACTCGCTCGCGGCGACGGTCCCGGGCGCCGACCTGCTGGTGAACGCGACGACGGTCGGGATGGCGGAGAGCGACGAATCGGGCGGGGACGACGGCGAGTCGGGCGACGAGACGCCGGTCCCCGCCGAACTCCTGCACGGAGAGCTCGCGGTGCTCGACGCCGTCTACTCGCCGCTCCGGACCCGGCTCCTGCGGGACGCAGAGCGGGCGGGTGCGACGACGATAGACGGTCTGTGGATGCTGTTGTATCAGGGGGTCGAAGCGTTCGAGCGCTGGACCGGACGGGACGCGCCGGTGGCGGAGATGGACGCCGCAGTACGGTCCGCGCTGTAGTCTGTCGGTTGCTTTTAAATAGGGCCCACTCATACTGTCGGGCAATGGCACTACTCGACAAGCTGAAGTCGTTGCTCGGGATGGGGGACTCCTCCCGCGACGACAGTCGCCGGGAGCCCGGTGTGACCGTCGAGCGGGACACACGCGAGGGCGCCGGGGCGGAGGCCGGGACGGAGGCCGCGGTGAAGGGGACCGACGAGGCCGGAGCCTCGACGGACGCCGGTGCCGCCGCGGACGAGCGCGAGACGGGGACCGAACGGGCGGACGAGGCCGCCTCGACCGGCGAGATGGTCGACGAGACGGCCGAGGAGGAACCCGACGTGGCCGCCGAGCCCGGCGAGGCCGTCGAACCGGAGACGGAGCCGGTCGACGAGGCCGAGGACGTCGACGCCGGCGAGGTTGACACCCCCGAGGTCGAGGACGCGGTCGCGGCCGACGACGACGCCGACGCGACCGCCTCCACCGGCTCGATGGTCGACGAGGAGGCCGAGGACGCCGAAGCCGCGGAGCCGGCCGAGGCCGCCGGCCCCGAGTCCGAGGCCATCGACACCGACATCTCCGAAGCCGAGCCGGAGGCAGACACCGGCGCGGACGAGGACGAGGACGAAGCCGACGCCGAGGCCGACGCTGGCGAAGTCGACACCGAGGCCGAAGCCGACACTGAGGACGAAGTCGACACCGAGACCGAAGCCGACGCCAGCTCCGAGTCCGTCAAGAACGTGAAGGGCATCGGGCCGGCGTACGCCGACCGCCTGCAGGAGATCGGCATCGACACCGTCGCCGACCTCGCCGCCGCCGACGCCGAGGCGGTCGCAGAGCGCATCACCGTCTCCGAGAAGCGCGTCCAGCGCTGGATAGACCGCGCACAGGAGCACTGAGAGACCGGTCGTCGCCGGTCGCCACGGGTCGGAGTCGGTCAGCGGACCTGCGCCGGTCAAACGACGACTTCGACCGAGGACCGAGCGGTCGGTCGACCGACTCTTCCTCTCGAAACCGTTACTTGCGGGCGTACCCACGCTCAGTACGTGCCACGAGTCGCCACCGACCGAGGGGCGTTCCGCGAGGCGCTCGATTCGAGCGCGAGCGCCCCGACCGCGGACGCCCCGGTTCGCGTCCCCGTCGAGGTCCGGGTCGCGGTCGCGGACCCCTTCGACGCCTACCGACGGGCCCGCGACGGACCGGGCGGGTTCTACCTCGAGACGACCGGCGGAAGCGACGGCTGGGGCTACTTCGCGGTCACCCCCCGGGAGCGCCTCCAGGTCCGTGCCGACGCGGTCGAACTGGAGCCGACCGAACGCGGCTACGCCGGCTCGTCGCCGACCCTCGCCGCGCTGGAGGGAGTGCTCGACGGCGAGACCCTCGCCCGCGGCGACTGCGACGTCCCCTACCCCTGCGGCGTCGTCGGCTGGCTCTCCTACGACGTCGCCCGCGAACTGGAGACGTTCCCCGGCTCGGCCGACGGTGCCGTCGACGACCGGCGGCTCCCCCAGCTACAGGCGGGCGTCTACGACCTCGTCGCCGCGTGGGAGGAGCCGCGCGACCCGGACGGCGAAACGACACTGCGGATTACAGCCTGTCCCAGCGTCGACCCGGAGGCCGACGACGCGACCCTCGACGCCGCCTACGGCGCCGCCCGGAAGCGCGCGCTCGCCCTCGCCCGCGACTGCCTCGACGGCGACCCGGCGGTCGGGGCGGCGCCCGTCGCGGCCGACGAGGCGACGTTCGAGAGCGACACGGGGCGGGAAGCGTACGCCGAGGCGGTGCGGCGCGTCAAGGAGTACGTCCGCGCCGGCGACACGTTCCAGGCCAACATCAGCCAGCGCCTCGTCGCGCCCGCGGCGGTCCACCCCGTCGAGGCGTACGCCGCGTTGCGCCGGGTGAACCCCGCGCCGTACTCGGGGCTCGTCGAGTGTTCGGACCGCCCCGGCGGCGTGGACCTCGTCAGCGCCAGCCCCGAACTCCTGCTCGAACGCGACGGCGACCGTCTCGTCACGGAGCCCATCGCCGGGACGCGCCCTCGCGGGGCCGACCCCGAGTCGGACGCCGCGCTCGAAGCCGAGTTGACGGGCGACGAGAAGGAGCGCGCCGAGCACGCGATGCTGGTCGACCTCGAACGCAACGACCTCGGGAAAGTGTGTGCGTACGGCAGCGTCGAGGTGTCCGAGTACCGCCGCGTCGACCGCTACTCCGAGGTGATGCACCTCGTCTCCGTCGTCGAAGGGCGCCTCCGCGAGGACGCCACCCTCGCCGACGCCGTCGCCGCGACGTTCCCGGGCGGCACCATCACCGGCGCGCCGAAACCCCGGACGATGGAGATTATCGACGAACTGGAATCCACGCGGCGGGGTCCGTACACCGGGAGCGTCTTCCTCGCCGGGTTCGACGACAGGGCGGCCTTCGACATCCTCATCCGGACGCTCGTACGCCACGGCGAGGAGTACCACCTGCGCGTCGGCGCAGGAATCGTCCACGACTCCGACCCCGACCGCGAGTACGAGGAGACGCTGGCGAAGGGGCGGGCGCTCGTGACGGCCGTCGACGAGGCGCTCGGCGAGCGCGCGGACCTGGGGGTCGGCGACTCGGAACCGAGCCGGGGGGGACGCTCGGAGACGAACGCGGGCGGCGAGGAGCCTCCGGAGGCCCGCCGATGATTCTCGTCGTCGACAACTACGACTCCTTCGCGTACAACCTCGTGCAGTTCCTCGGGGCGCACGACGAGGTGGTCGTCCGGCGCAACGACGCCGTCGACGTGGCCGGCATCCGCGACCTCGACCCCGACGGCGTCGTCGTCTCGCCCGGCCCGGGGACCCCCGCCGACGCCGGCGTCTCGGTTCCCGTCTTCCGCGACCTCGACTACCCCTCTCTGGGCGTATGTCTCGGCCACCAGGCGCTGTGTGCGGCAAACGGCGCGTCGGTCGGGCGGGCCCCCGAGGTGGTCCACGGGAAACCCTCGTCCATCACCCACGACGGCGCGGGCGTCTTCGCCGGTCTGCCGGTCCCCCTCGACGTCGGGCGGTACCACTCGTTGGCGGTCGAGCGCGCGGACGTCCCGGACGGCCTCGTCGAGACCGCCCACACCGACGACGAGCGCCGGGTCGTCATGGCGGTGCGTCACCGCGAGCGGCCGCACGTCGGCGTCCAGTTCCACCCCGAGAGCGTTCTAACGGAGGGCGGACGCGACCTGATTCGGAACTTCGTCGCGTGGTGTCACGGGGGCGAACTCCCCGAAGGCGCCGGAGCCGACGCGGCGACGACGGGAGGCGACCGATGAGCGACGAACCCCCGTCGGAGCGCGACGCCGAACCCCGCTTCCACGTCGACGGTGCGGTCGTCCCGGCGAGCGAGGCGACCGTGAGCGTCCGCGACCGCGGGTTCAGGTACGGCGACGCCGCCTTCGAGACCCTCCGGACGTACGCCGGCGACGTGTTCGAGTGGGCGGCCCACGCCGACCGGCTCCGGGCGACCTGCGACCTGCTCTCCATCGACCACGGGCTCTCCGACTCGGAGCTCCGGCGACGAATCGACGAGACGCTCGTCGCGAACGACCTCGACGACGCCTACGTCCGGCTCTCGATTTCGCGCGGTGTACAGCCCGGGAAGCTCACTCCCCAGCCGGACGTGACCCCGACCGTGGTGGTCGAGGTCGACGCGCTCCCGCGGGGAGGACTGGAGGGGGAGTCAGTCTGGGACGGGCCGGCGACGCTCCAGACCGTCAAGACCCAGCGCGTGCCCGACCGCGCCATCCCGGCCCGAGCGAAGACCCACAACTACCTCAACGGCATCCTCGCCCGCCTCGAACTCCGCATCGACGGGCCGGACGGCCCGGAGACGACGGCCGACGAGGCGCTGCTGCTCGACGCGGACGGGGCCGTCACCGAGGGGGCGACGAGCAACGTCTTCTTCGTCGACGACCGGGCGCTGCACACGCCGAGTCTCGACGGACCGGTCCTCCCCGGAATCACCCGGTCGGTCGTGCTCGACCTCGCCCGTGAGGAGAGAATTCCGGTGAACGAGGGGCGCTACACACCCGACGACCTCCGGAGCGCCGACGAGGTGTTCCTGACGAACACGACGTGGGAACTCCGGCCCGTCTCGAAAGTCGACGGCATCGAGGTCGGCGGCGGCCCGGTGACGCCGCTGCTGTCGAAACTGTTCGACGCGCGGGTCGAAGGCGAGTACTACTGACGCACGGGCGGGCTTTCTTGACCGGCGCGCGCTGGCGCGGCCTGGGTGTCGGCGACGAGGCCCACCGTGTCGCTCCCGTAAGCGTAGCGAGCGGGAGCCAGCGGGTGCCTTGCTCCCGCATCGCGCCACGATTCGCGCGAGGCCGTGCTCGCCTCCGGGGGGAGCACACCGAGGCTGGGGAGGTACGAGGCCGCGGTGCTGTGGGTGGGGCTCCGGAAGGGGCCGGGTGCTCCGGGAAGCACGGCGTTCACGAGAGCTTTGCTCTCGTGAGCCAACCAGAAGCCCGCGGCTTCTGGTGACGACGAAAGCACCGCGACGAGTGACCGAAGGGAGCGAATGAGGAGCACAGCGAGCCGCGCGACCGGAGCAACCGGGGGCTTCCGTGTGTCGCTCGGAGCTACATCCACCCGTGCCGTCCGAGAAGGTTGAGTCCGTTCAGACAGAGGACAACGACCCCGTAGACCCCAGCCAAAACGAGAGGCCACCGCAGCCACGTCCGCTCTCGAACCGCCGGGCGCGTGAGCAGCAGCGACGACATGAAAACCACCGAGAGCACGACGAGGTCGGCCTCGTTAGGGAACGGTGGCGGCGTCCGGAGGGGAGACATACCCTACCCCTACCGCGACCGGTTGTAGGTCTTTCTCGACTCGCGAAGACTCGCGACACACTGCCACGACCCGGACCGAAACCACAAGCTACGAACGCCCCGCACACCAACCCGGCAACATGGAACTCGACGAGGACCGCCGCGTCGCGGCGGTCGAGGAGGTACCCGAGGAGGGGACGCTCCTCTTCACCGTCCGTGACGGCTTCGACAAGGAGGAGGCCATCCTCACGAAGCTCTCGGACGGGAGCGTCCACGCCTTCCGGAACTACTGCATGCACTGGACCGACGTGCGCCTCGACAAGGGCTCCGGCGCGATGGTCCGAAACGGCGAAATCGTCTGTCAGAAACACGGCGCGACGTTCGACCAGTCCTCGGGGTTCTGTGACTTCGGCCCCTGCGAGGGGTCGACGCTCGACACCGTCGACGTGACCGTCGCCGACGACGCCGTCTACCTCACCGACGAGGCCTACGAGTTCGAGGCACTCGGCCCGTCCGGCGAGCACGACCTCTCCTCGGGGAGTCGCATCGACTTCACCGGGACCTGAGAGGTAACCGCCCGCAATCCGGCGATTCGACGGCGCCAGACCCGACCCGCCGGCCAATAGTCCTAACTCTTTGGGGAGTATGGTAACGAGGTAACCACTCCTTCGTTCTGGCAGGGATTGGGTGAAATCATGGACCGGGCGAACTCCTCGCGCGCGGTGGGTGGGGCGGACTCGGCCGTCTCCGGACCTACCGCGGGCGACTTCGACGACACGGGTGAGACGGGTGTGAACACGGGTGCGAACGCGAGCGGAGATGAGAACGGGACCGCGGCCGCCGACACGGAGACGACCACGACGAGCGCCGACGCGGCCCCGATGGCGAAGGACGACCTCTTTCACGTCCTGCAGAACCAGCGCCGTCGCCGGGTGCTCGCGTACCTTCGCGGAGCGACCGGGCCGGTCGACATGCGGGACATCGCCGAACTCATCGCCGCCCGGGAGAACGGCAAGTCGGTGGCGGCAATCAGCTCCGACGAGCGCCAGCGGGCGTACATCGCGCTGTATCAGAGCCACCTCCCGAAGCTCGACGAGATGGGCGTCGTCCGGTACCAGCAGGACCGCGGCATCGTCGAGCGGACCGAACTCGCCGACCAGTTCGACCCGTACCTCGACGTAGACTCGGCGGCGACGACCACGACGACCACGACGGACGACGACCCCCGACCCGGCCGGACCGTCCGCTACTACGGCGGGGCGACCCTCCTCGGCGCCGCGATATCGCTCGCCTCCTGGGTCGGCGCGCTCCCGGCGCTGTCGCCCGCCGCGCTCGCGACGGCCGTCGTCTCGCTGTTCGTCCTCGTCACCGGTCTCGTCGTGTGGGGCCGACGGCGGTAGCCGCGAAACTCGGCCGCTCGTGTAACCCGCGTCGTCGCGCATCTCGTGTGACTCGCGACGAGTGACTGCCGTCACCACGTGTTCCGACTCGACTCGCTACGTTCGACGGTCGCGCGCCGCCGAGACGGCGCGCTCGGAAGGTGACCGGTGCAGAGACGATAGCGGGAGGTAGATTCGAACCACGGTCGCGTTGCTCACTTCGTTCGCAACGCTCCCTGATTCAAACCTACTCCGTGGACTATCTCGTGGCGCACGGCTCACGACTCGCTTCGCTCGTCGTTCGCTGTGTGTGCCACAGAAGATAGCGGGAGGTAGATTTGAACTACAGTCGTTCCACTCACTGCGTTCGTTTCACTCCTCAGTTCAAATCTCCACGTACACTATGACCGCCGAACTCGTCCGTCGCTCGGCGACGAGACGCCTCGCTTGGGGCGTGAGTTCGGCGAGAACATAGCGGGAGGTAGATTTGAACTACCGATCTCCGGGTTATGAGCCCGGCGGAATCTCCTGGCTATCCCATCCCGCTACTATCAGCAAACCGCGGCTTGCTGTTAAGGGTTGTGTTTCGTCCGCCGTGTGGGGGTTTCCGCCGTGGCGAGCGCCCTCACCCGGCGGTGACCCGCCACGTGAACAGCGACTCGGCGACGTAGTTGAACAGCACCGACGCCGCGATGGCCAGCGGGAACGGGGCCACCTGCCAGAAGTCGAAGCCGGCGACGACGAGCGTCACGTCCAGCAGGCCGAGCAGCCAGACGACCGTCACCTGGATGCCCAGCCCGCCGACCCGAACGAAGTTCGACTTGGCGAGCCGCCGGGGCCACGGTCCACCGTCGCTCTCGTCGGCGAACGTCCAGTACTCGTTGATGAAGAACATGATGACGATAGCCACCTCGGCGCCGACGAGCTTCGCGAGCACGCCCGGCGGGACCGAGAGGCCAACCCAGGGAAGCGAGAGTGCGCCGATTCCGACCACGACGAGCAGCAGCGTGCTGACCGTAAGGTCGAACACGGCACCGACCGCGCCGACCGAGAGGAACTTCCCGAACCGGACGCCGGAGACGAGTTCGTCCACCGCGTCGCGGTTACTCATCGGCCGGTTCCGGGGTGAAGCGGTCGACCAGTGCGAGCTCCTCGGTCCGCCCCGCGTCGAGTAGCGCGTGCAGGCGATTCTCCCGGATGAGCTTCGCACGGTGCCGGGAGACGAGGAGACTGCGGGCCATGTCGACCGACGCGCCGACGGGGTCGACCGTCGACCCGGGCTGGTCCTCCCACCGAACCGGCACCTCCGCGATTCGCCGGTCGAGCGCGCCCGCGACGGCCACGAACTCCACGTCCCACGCGAAGCCGGGCTCGTAGAGGTGCGGTCGGACGGTCTCCCACGTCGTCGCGGTCAACGCCTTGGCGCCACACTGGTAGTCGAACAGCTCCGCCTCCAGCAGTCGGCGGGCGAGCCACGCGAACCCGTCGCCGAGGCGCCGCCGGGCGAACGTCTGGTGGGAGGCGACGACCGAATCGGGGTGTCGTCGCGACCCGACCGAGAGGTCCGCCTCGCCGTCGACGACGGGGTCGAGAACGCGCGCGACCGACTCGGCGGGCGTGCTCCCGTCGGCGTCGACGAACAGCAACACGTCGGTGTCGAGCGCCTCGAACCCGGCAGTGACGGCCGCCCCTTTCCCCCGGCGGCGGGGGACGGTCCGGACGGTCGCTGGGAGCCCGCGCAGCTCGTCGACGACCCCCGGTCGCGGGTCGTCGAGTTCGATGCGAATCGTCGCCGGGCGGAGGCGCTCGTCGAGGGCGCGGACGTAGGCGGCGAGGCGCGCGGTGTCCGGGCGGTAGGCTGGGACGACCACCCCGACGGAGCGTGACATTACCCCCCGATTCCGCGTGGCCAGTAAAAAAGCGTTTGTCTCGGGACGAGACCAGTTCTCCGGCGCCCGGCGGGACGAACGACGAGGACACTCCGAATCCGGGGCGAGGAGGGAACCCAAAAAGCGTTTACACGCCCGCGGCGGTGAGACCGGTAGATGGAGTACGTTCTCGTCCTGCAGTGGCTCCTCGTCGTCGCCGCCCTCGCGACGCTCGCGCTGCCGGTGACGACCCGCCTGTTCGAGTCGCTCCCGGGACGCGGCGCCGGCTTCGCCCTGCCGGTCGCGCTCGTCGCCGTGACGACCGTCGTCTACTGGGTCGGCCACCTCAGCTACGGCCCCACGACCGCCCTGTTCGGCGTGCTCGCGCTCGCGGCGGTCGCCGGTGTCCTCGCCCTCGACACCGACGCCCTCCGCGACCGCCGAGTCGAACTCCGGACGGACCTCGGCGTCGACCGGACCGCGGTCGCCGAGGCCGCCGCCGTCTTCCTCGTCGGGTTCCTGTTCGTCCTCGCGATTCGTGCCGCCGACCCGGCGGTCTACGCACGGTCGGGCGAGAAGTTTCTCGACTTCGGCCTGCTGAAGTCGCTATCGCGGGCCGACCGGCTCCCCCCGGAGGACATGTGGTTCGCCGGCGAGGCGGTCAGCTACTACTACGGCGGCCACCTCGTCACCTCGACGCTGTCGCTCCTCTCGGGGGTCCCCCCGGCCGTCGCGTACAACCTCGGGCTCGCCACGTTCTACGGCGCGCTCGTCGCCGCCGCCTACGAGTTAGCCGGGTCGGTCGCCGCCGTCCGCCGCGGTTCCCGCCGGCTCGCAGGCGCGCTCGCCGTCTTCTTCGTCGGCGTCGCGAGCAACCTCGTCACCGGCGGCCGGCTCCTCGCGGTAGCGCTCGCGCCGGCCTCGCGAAAGCGCGAGGTCGCCCGGGTCGTCGCCGAGGCGTCCCCCCAGTTGACGACGGCGGACGTGCTCGCCGGCGCCGACTCCTTCTTCTACTGGCACGCGAGTCGCGTCATCCCCGGTACTATCAACGAGTTCCCCCTGTTCGGCTGGCTCAACGGCGACCTCCACGCCCACATGATGGGGACGCCCTTTCTCCTGCTCGGGGCGGGCGTCGCATTCGCCTACTTCCTGACCCCCGAGACGGACACCCGCCGGCGGTGGGCGCTCCTCTTCGGCGTCCTCCCCGTCGTCGGCGGGTTCCAGGTGGTCACCGACACCTGGAGCTTCCCGTCTATCTTCGGCGTCGCGTGGCTCGCACTGCTGTTCGCCCCCGCGGACCCGCTGACGCTGTTGCCGGGCGGGCTCGGCGGTCGGCTCAGGCGGACCGTCGGCGTCGCCGACGTAGAGACCGAGGCCCCGACGACCGCCGCGGACCGAGACGGTCGCCGCGAGGAACGTCTCCGGACCGACGGCGATGCGGCCGTCACCGCCACCACGACGGCGAGCGGGGACGACGACTGGCTCGCGGGCGAACTCGTCCGGCTCGTCGGCGCGACCGCCGTCGCCGCCGCCGCGACGGGGCTCGCGACCCTGCTCGGGCTCTCCTTCCTGCTCGGAGCCGGGGGCGGGAGCTCCCGCGAAGTCGCGCTGGTCGCCCTCGAGATGCGGAGTCCGCTCGGAAACTTCCTCCTCGTCCACGGGACCTTCCTCGTGGCTTTCGCGGCGTACCTGTTCGGACGCCTCGACACCGACCGCCCCGGTCTCGTCGCGCTCGCGGTCGGCGCGTTCGCCGCGCTCGCGTTCGGACAGGGGCTCGCGGCGGTCGCCGTCGCGCTCCCCCTGCTCGTCGGGAGTTGGCTCGCGCTCCGTATGGGCCGGGCGGTCGGCTTCGAGGCCGTCCTGATCGCGGCCGGCGCCGGGCTGGTGATGCTCGTCGAGCTCGTCTACGTCAAGGAGCAGGCCGGACCGGGCCGGATGAACACGGTGTTCAAGACCTACATGCAGGTGTGGGTGCTCTGGGGGAGCGCGATGGGCGTCGTCCTCGCCGGACTGGTGGACGGTCAGACGGCGTCGACCGCCCGGACGGCCGCGGGGGCGTCGGGACGGTGGCGACCCTCCGGACGGACGCGACGGCTCGCGGCGGTCGGCTTCGTCGGGCTCCTCGTCGTCACCACCTCGGCGTACGGCGTGCTCGCACTCGGCAGCCACTTCCAGGGGGCGCGTATGGAGACGCTGGACGCGACGGCGTTCGCGGACCGACAGCATCCCGAGGACGCGGAGGCCATCCGCTGGCTCGACGACAGGGAGGGTCGACCCGTCCTGCTATCCGCCCCCGGCACCGCGCAGTACCCGACCGCCGACGGCGGGTCCTACCCCTACCCGCCGGGGATGTACAACTGGAACGCGAACCCCGCCTCCAGCCTGACCGGCCTGCCGACCGTCGCGGGGTGGGCCCACGAGGTCGGATACCGCGGTCCCGACGCCTACTGGGCGCGTGCCAACGCCGTCGACCGGGCGTACACCGGGTCGACCGCCGACCGGGTCGCGCTGCTCCGTGAGTACGACGTGCAGTACGTCTGGGTCGGTCCGGCGGAGCGGGCACGCTACGGGGAGGACGTGAGCTTCGCCGACGTGCCGGGCGCCTCGGTCGCCTACGAGACCGAGACGGTCACGGTGTACGCGGTCGACCACGAGAGGCTCCCACAGCGTGGCGTGGTCGAGGCCGGGTCGCCGACACCGGAGCCGGCGTCCGTGGCCGCGGCTAGGAACCGGTAGCGAACAGGCGGCGCGTGAACGGCGTCTCGCGGGCCGGCGCGCCACACACCCGCCTCGACCGGCCCGCGACCGAACGCAGACCACGACGGGGATGGTTCCGTCGTCGGACTTGAACGTTCGCGGAGGTGAGGGGCGACGGCCGAAGACCGGCGAGGGACGGCCGCGATGCTGTCGGATTCGGCGTGTGGTTCGAAGAGAGCGGGAGAAGCGAAGCGGCGGGACCGAGTCGGGGGACGAGTTCAGACCGCGAGGTCGCCTTTCCCCTTCACGACCGTGAGCGCGTCGGCGTCGATGGCCTCCACGTCGAGCCAGTGAGAGACGTACTGGCGCTTCTCGAACGTCTCGCGCTCCGATTCGGTGCCGATGACACACCAGAGCTGGACCTCGTCGGGGCCGTGGAAGTCCCCCTGTCGCTGGACCGAGAAGAGGACCTGCTCCTCGTCGTCGTACTCGATGACGGCGTCCTTGCGGATGCCGGGGTCCCCGCGGACGATGAGGTGTTGCATGGTCGGGCGTTCGGAGAGTCCGGATTTAACGGCTTCGGATGTCGGTGCCTCCCCGGTCGCCCGTGGCCCCGTCGTGACGGGGTCGGCGGCGAACGAGGCGGCCGGCCGCGGCGACGGCACGCCCGACGGCGAAGAGCGTCGCTCCGAGGGCGGAGCCGACCGTCGCGGCGAACGGAGCGGCGAACGCGACCGACTCGCCGAGGGACGGCACCCCGCCGCCGACCGGTGCATTCACGACCAAGACGGAGAAGACCGCCGCGAAGGCGAGTGCGACCGTCGCGAGGAACCCCCCGTTCCGGACCGCCTCGGCGAACGCGAGCAGGAGGAGACCGACGAGGACGACCCACCAGACCGTGAGACGGCCGAACAGGAGGACGTCGACCCGCCGGAACGGGCTCGCCGCGAACGCGACCGCTGCGAGAGAGACTACCACCGCGAGGGTCAGGGCGACGACGGTCGCTCGCCGGGAGCGACCGAGGAGGACCGAGCGAACCGACGGGAGAGCGCGTGACATCCCCTCATAGACGACCGCTCAGGGGATAGCGATGTGCGCTCCGTGTCCCTCGCCGCGGACCGCGTCGCCGACGCGGCCCCGTCCGTGGGCGCCGCCCGGTGAACATCCCCCTACGCCCCGTCGTGAGCGTCCCGTCGGTTAGCGGAAACCAAACGGGTTTTAACGGGCGACGGCAAACTGTCCTCAAGGTAGATATCCATGCAGATGCCACGCCGCTTCAATACGTACTGTCCGCACTGCAGGGAGCACCACGAACACGAGGTGCAGAAGGTGCGGAGTGGCCGCCAGACCCACATGAAGTGGAACTGGCGCCAACAGAAGCGCCGAACGAGCGTCATCGGGAACACCGGGAAGTTCTCGAAGGTGCCGTCCGGCGAGAAACCGACCAAGAAGACGAACCTCAAGTACATCTGTGGCGACTGCGGCAAGGCCCACATGCGCGAGGGCTGGCGCGCCGGTCGCCTGGAGTTCCAGGAGTAATCATGGCAGGAAGCTTCGTCACGGTCCAGTGTCCGGACTGCGAGAACGAACAGGTCGTCTTCAGCAAGGCCTCGACGGTCGTCAACTGCGCCGTCTGTGGCACGACCCTCGCCCGCCCGACCGGCGGCAACGCCGCCGTCGAGGGTGAGGTCACCGAGACGGTCGAGGCTCGATAACATCACCCCTCCGGAGGAACGTCCATGAAATACAGTGGTTGGCCCGAGAAAGGTGACCTCGTCGTCGGCAAGGTCGACGAAATCGAGGACTTCGGCGTGTTCGTCGACCTCGAGGAGTACGAGGACAAGCGCGGCCTGACCCACATCTCCGAGGTCGCCAGCGGCTGGATCAAGAACGTCCGCGACCACGTCCGCGAGGGACAGACGGTCGTCGCGAAGGTGCTCGAAGTCGACACCGGCAGCCAGCAGATCGACCTCTCCATCAAGGACGTCAACGAGCACCAGCGCAAGGAGAAGATTCAGGAGTGGAAGAACGAGCAGAAGGCCGACAAGTGGATGTCCATCGCCTTCGGCGAGGACGTCACCGACGAGCAGTACGGCGCCGTCGCCAACGCGCTGCTCGCCGAGTACGGCTCGCTGTACGACGGCTTCGAGCAGGCGGCCATCCACGGGATGGAGGCGCTCGAGGACGTCGACCTCGAGGAGGAGGAGAAGCGCGCGGTCGTCGACACCGCCCGGGAGAACGTCTCGGTGCCATACGTCAACGTCACCGGGTACGTCGACCTCCGCTGTCCGGCGTCCGACGGCGTCGACCACATCAAGGAGGCGCTGCAGGCCGCCGAAGGCGAGGGTGAGGTGCCCGACGAGGTCGAACTCACCGTCGCGTACGTCGGCTCGCCCGAGTACCGCATCAAGGTCCGCGCACCCGACTACAAGACGGCGGAGTCCGAGCTCGAGGCCAGCGCCGAGCGCGCCATCGCGTCCATCGAGGCCGCCGACGGCTCCGGCAACTACCACCGAGAGCGCTCCGAAGAGGACGAGTAGCCCCTCGGAGTCGACTTCTCACGACGCATGAAGGCAGATATCCGGGTGTGTTCGGCGTGGCGCGACCGCCACGACCGCCCGGTGTACTCCCTCTCCGAGAGCTGTCCGGACTGTGGCGCGCCGACGGAGAACAGCGCGCCCGCACCGTTCACGCCCGAAGACCCGAACGGCGAGTACCGACGCCGCGCGAAGCGCAAGCGTCGAGACTGACGGGGCCACGACGGGCGATTTCTGCGCCGCGACGGTCGCTACCGACGACGACTTAAGTTCCGCACCCGCGAGTACCGACCATGGAGTCCATCGAAATCGACGAGATCGCCGACCCCGAACTCGACGAGCCGGTGCTGGTCGAGGGGCTACCGGGCGTCGGCCACGTCGGGAAGCTCGCCGCCGAGTACCTGCTGGAGGAGTTCGAGAGCGAACTCGTCCGCCGGGTGTACGCAGACGAGTTCCCGCCACAGGTGAGCATCGACGACGAAGGTGTCGCCGAACTCACCTGCGCCGAGTTCCACGCCGTTCACCTCACGGCTGAGGATGGAGCGGACGGAGCGGACGACGGGGACGACGAGGACGAGGCGGACGGCGAGGGGGACACGGAGAGCCAGGACCTGCTCGTCCTGACCGGCGACCACCAGGCCCAGAGCAACGCCGGCCACTACCACGTCACCGACGCGTTCCTCGACGTGGCCGAGTCCTTCGGCGTCGAGCGCGCGTTCGCCCTCGGCGGCGTCCCGACCGGCGAACTCATCGAGGACGAGGAGTACACCGTCCTCGGCGCCGTCACCGACGCCGCGATGAAGGAGGAGTTGGAGGCGGCCGGCGTGGAGTTCCGCGAGGACGAACCCGCCGGCGGCATCGTCGGCGTCTCGGGGCTCGTGCTCGGTCTCGGCGAGCGCCGCGGCCTCAAGGCGGCCTGTTTGATGGGCGAGACCAGCGGCTACCTCGTCGACCCCAAGAGTGCCCGCGCGGTGCTCGAAGTGCTGCAGGAGCGCCTCGGCTTCGAGGTGGACTACGAGTCCCTCGAGGAGCGCGCCGAGGAGATGGAGGAGGTCGTCAGCAAGATTCAGGAGATGCAGGGTGGCGACGAGGGGATGCCGACCGGCGACGACCTGCGCTACATCGGCTGACCTCGGCGGTCGAAGTCGACGATTCCGTTCGCTACGCCCCTTCACTACCGCTCTCGCCCCGCTCTCGCGTCGAGTCCGTAGACGGCCAGCGCACCGCCGAGCACCGCGAGGGGGACGCCGGGGTTCGCGAGAGCCGCGTCGACCGCGCCGGTTATCGAGCCGACGCCGTGGAACGCACTCCCCAGCGTGAACGCCACGAGTGCGGAGACGGCGGCGACGGCGAGGGTCGTGGACGTCAGCGAAGCGGACGGTGCCACGTTCACAGTCGCCACACCGTACCACACCAGTCTTTCGGTCGTCACCCCGGTCGCTCTGCGTCGGCGGTCGGTGTGACCCCACTCACTGCGCGTCTGCCCGCACCACGACGGTCGCGGCCGCGAGGTCGCCCAGCCGCTGGGTGTCGTCGGTAACGTACAGGAGGACCGCACCGAGCAGGTAGCCCGCCGGCAGCCAGTCGACGAGGCGGAGGACGTTCCGAATCGCGGCGGCGCGCAGGTCACACGGCCCGCCGTCGAGACGGACCACTCGGAGGCCGAACAGCTGTTTGCCGGGCGTCGTCCCGCGGAGGCCTTCGAGGAGGACGAAGTACGCGAAGAAGACGGCGACGACGGCGACCGAGGCGGAGGGAGTGCCCAACTCGGGCGGGACCGTGAGGGAAATCGCCCCGCCGAGGAGGCCCCCGACCGCCGCGACGACGACCGTGTCGACGAACACCGCGGCGGCACGGCGGACGAGGTGGACCCGGTCCGCCGCCGCCGACGACGAGGACACCGACGAACTGGGCGGGGTGGACGCAGTCGGGGAGGTCGACGACGGCGACTCGCTCATCGCTCGAAGGGTCGCCGAGCCGCGGGTTAACTCTGTCCAACCGCACGCCTGGCAGTCGCCCCGCCGGTCCTTCCCGGTCTTCCGTTAGAATCAAACGCTCCGGCGGCGACGACCCACCTATGAGCGCGGACCAGGACCAGAACCAGCGCCAGATTCGCTGCCTCGTCGCGAAGGTCGGACTGGACGGACACGACCGCGGGGCCCACGTCATCGCCCGGGCGTTCCGGGACGCGGGCTTCGAGGTCGTCTACTCCGGACTACACCGGTCGCCGGACGAAATCGTACAGGCCACCGTGCAGGAGGACGTCGACGTCCTCGGCATCTCCATCCTCTCGGGGGCACACAACACGCTCGTTCCGAAGGTCGTCGAGGGGCTGAAGGAGTACGACGCCTTCGAGGACACCCTCGTCCTCGTCGGCGGCATCATCCCCGACGACGACCGCGACGACCTCAAGGAGATGGGCGTCGCGGAGGTGTTCGGGCCGGGGACGCCGATGAGCGAGACCATCGACTTCGTCCGGGAGAACGTCTCCGGGAAGCGATGAGCGGGTCGGCAGAGTCCGACGCCGAACCGGAGTCGGCGAGCGAGTCGGACCTCGTCGCCGCCCTCCTCGACGGCCACCACCGCTCGCTCGCCCGGGTCATCACCCGAATCGAGAACCGCTCGGCGGGCTACCGCGACCTCGTCTCGGACCTCCACGAGCACACCGGCGACGCCCACGTCGTCGGCGTCACGGGGAGTCCCGGCGCCGGGAAGTCGACGCTGGTCGACAAACTCGCCAAACACTACCGCGACGAGGGGTTGACCGTCGGCGTCATCGCCGTCGACCCGTCCTCGCCGTACACCGGCGGGGCGGTCCTCGGCGACCGCATCCGGATGGCCTCCAACGTCGGCGACATGGAGGTGTTCTTCCGGTCGATGTCCGCCCGCGGCACTCTCGGCGGACTCTCGACGGCCACGACGGACGCCGTCCGCGCGCTCGACGCCTTCGGCAAGGACGTGGTCATCGTCGAGACCGTCGGCGCTGGCCAGAACGAAATCGACATCGTCCGCACCGCCGACACCGTCGCCGTACTCGTCCAGCCCGCCTCGGGCGACGACGTGCAGATGCTCAAAGCCGGCATCCTCGAAATCGGCGACGTGTTCGTCGTCAACAAGGCCGACCTCGACGGCGCCTCCCGCACCGTCACCGAACTGAAGGAGATGATTCACATGCGCGGCGACGAGCCGCGCGTGCTGGACTCCTTCGACGCCGGAGGCCACCACGGGACTGCCGGTGCCGGGTCCGACCCGGACGGCCACGGGTCCGGGGGCGGAGCCGAGCAGAACGGTGGCGGCGACACGACCGACCACGACGCCGGCGCCGACGACCCCGAGACGGAGCCCTGGACGCCGCCGGTCGTCGAGACGGTCGCTACCTCCGGCGAGGGAATCGAGGAACTCGCGGACACGCTCGCCGACCATCTGTCCTACCTCGAACGCTCCGGCGAACTCGAAGCCAAGGAGCGCACCCGCTACGCCGAGGAGATTCGCGCGCTCCTGCGTAGTGACGTGGGCGGCCTGCTTGAGGGCGAGATTCGACGACAGGGCGGCATGGCGTCGTTCGTCGACGCCATCTACGCCCGGGAGACGGACCCCTACACGGTCGCCGAGGAGCTCCTGAACCCGGTCCGGGAGTGTCTGGAGGAGCGGGACGGAGAGTAGCGTCGTCTCGGAATCCCGTCGACGGGACGGACGCTCGGCGTGGCCTCCGAACGAACGACACGCCGAGCGGGCAGCGAGCGACGACCGGCCGACTGTCCGGCGTCGGGTGGGGCTCCGGAAGGGGCCGGTCGGTCGACGAAGCACGACGACGTAAGCACTGGAGTGAACGAGCGAAGGGAGTGAACGAAGCGCGCAACGAGTCGCGCGAGTCGACCGACCGGGGGCTTCCGTGTATCCTGTCTTCTCGTCCGCTCCCCCGTCCGTCGCCGAGGCGCTTTTCGAAAACGCCTACAACGCATAAGTCGCCGGCGTCCGTCTCCACGAACATGAGCTTTCGACGCGCCCTGACCGTCGGCGCCGCCGGCGTCGCCGGCGTCGGTCTCGCAGTCGCCCTCGACCGCGCCCTCGAAGCCCGGGCCGGCGAGCTGGAGCCGCGGCTGTCCGGCGACCAGCACGTCTACCGCTGGCGTGGCATCGACGTGGCCTACAGCGAGGCCGGCGACCCCGACGACCCGACGCTCGTTCTCCTGCACGGCATCAACGCCGCGGGCACCAACGGCGAGTTCCGGTCGGTGTTCGACGCGCTCGCCGAGGAGTACCACGTCGTCGCCCCCGACCTACCGGGGTTCGGCCGGTCCGACCGACCGCCGCTTCGCTACTCCGCGGCGTTGTACGAGGACTTCGTCGCCGACTTCGTCTCGCAGTACGACCGGCCGGCGGTCCTCGCCTCGTCGCTGACCAGCGCGTACGTCGCCGCCAGCGCCCCGGACCTCGACCTCGCGGCGCTCGTCTGTGTCTGTCCCACCGCGGCGGGCGGTCCCGAGCCGAAGCTGTGGCTCCGCGAGTTGCTCCGCTCGCCGATTCTGGGGGAACTCGCATTCGACGCCATCACGTCGAAGCCCTCCATCCGGTACTTCAACGCCGACCACGGCTACTACGACCCGGAGAAGGCGACCGGCGACTGGACGGACTACGAGTGGCGCACCGCCCACCAGCCCGGCGCCCGCTACGCCCCCGCGTCGTTCGTCTCGGGGTACCTCAACTCCGCGGTCGACCTCGGGGACGCGCTCGCCGAGTTGGACTGCCCCGTGACGTTCCTCTGGGGTCGCGAGGCCGACATTACGCCGCTCTCGGACGGACGCGACCTCGCGGACCGCGCCGACGCCCGACTCGTCGTCTTCGACGACGCGAAGCTCCTCCCGCACGTCGAGTTCCCCGAGCAGTTCGCCGACACGGTGCTCGGCGAACTGAACCGGGCGTTCGCCTGAGACGGAGTGCGCCTCGGGCCGCGCCTGCGAGCACTCGCCGGCGTGTGAGCGCGAGCGGCCGACGAGCCGTCAGTTTCCGGAGGAAACGTCGCCGTCGGTACCCTCGGTTCCGTCGACTCCCTCAGTTCCGTCTGTTCCCTCGGTGGCGTCGTCCGCTTCGTCGCGCAGATTCTCGGCCTCGGACTCGGCGTCGTCGCTGACCTCGTCGAGGTCGACGTCGGTGTCCAGTCGGTCCTCGTCGACGACCTCGTCGAGCGTCCCCGGGTCGGTGACGGCGCCCACGCCCTTCTCGTCGACGACCCGCTTCACCGCGTCGGGGTCGATGGCGGACTCGGCGTTCCCCCCGCGGACTCGGGAGTTCAACGCGCGTTTCACCGCCAGGTAGCCGAGGAGCGCCGCCCCCCCGGAGGCGACCGCCCCCGGAATCCCGAAGCGTTTGTAGCCGAACTTGAGCGCCTTCTTGCCGACCGTGTACTTCCCGAGCATGATGCCTGCGCGTTTCGCCCGCGACACGGGAAAGGGCGTGGGCCGGAAGGAGTCGCGTCCGCTACGGTCGCGTCCGTCGCAGGCACGTGCGCCACGGTCGGTGTCGGTCCGAGTCAGTTCCCCGAGGACGCGTCGCCGGTCGCCTCGATTCGGCGCTCGTACTTCGCCAGTGCCTCGTCCAGCGCGTCGTCGAGGTCGACGTCGAGCGATTCGGCGACGGTGATGAGCGAGAACAGCGCGTCGCCGAACTCGTCGGTCGCGAGGTCGAAGTCGTCCGGGTTCTCCCCCCAGTCGGTCGACTCGCAGGCGTCTTTCGCCAGTTCGCCGACCTCGCTCGCCAGGTCCAGGAGTTGGAACTCGGGGCGGCCGTCCACGTCGTGGGTCTCGCAGAACTCGCGCACGCGGTGTTGGGCGTCCATGACAACCCATCGATAGGTGGGGCGGTAGAAAAACTGGCGGTTCGGTGGCGGGGCGGTCGCTCCGACCGGCCGTCTCAGCGCGGGTGGAAGACGACCAGTCGCTCACCGTCGGTCGTCTTCGTCCCCACGTCGACGCCGACGGCGGTTCCGACGGTCACGTCCTCGGGGGCGACGTCGCGGACGACGCCGGTCAGTCGTACGTCGCCGAAGTCGACGACGGCGGTGACGTACGGGGCGTCGTCGACGAAACTCGGCGCGGCGACGTGGACGACGGTGAACGTCTCGACGTTCCCGGAGTCGGGGAGGTCGACCTCCGAGAGCGCCGACGAGCCACAGTGCGGACAGACCCGCCGCGGCGGGAGCGAGCCGTGGCCGTTCTCGCAGGCGAGGTAGTAGCCGTCGCCCGCGGCGAGGGCGTCGAGCCAGTCGTCGTAGCCGGCGTCGCGTGGAGAAGCATCGTCGCCGCTCATTCCGCCACCTCCAACACGTGAACGACCGCACTCGCGACCGTCCCACCCGCGTTGTGGGTGACGCCGACCCGGGCGTCCGGGACCACGTCGCTGTTGGGGTGGTCCCCTCGGAGGAGGCGCGTCAGTTCGACGATTTGGCTCCCGCCGGTGGCGCCGACGGGGTGGCCCTTCGCCTTCAGTCCGCCCGAGAGGTTGACGGGAAGCCGGCCGTCGCGGGTCGTCTCGCCGCGGCGGGCCGCCCCGATTGCCTCGCCCGGTTCGTACAGGCCGAGAGACTCCAGTGCCAACACTTCCGCGATGGTGAAGCAGTCGTGGACCTCGGCGACTTCCACGTCGTCGGGGCCGATGCCGGCCTCGTCGTAGGCCATCTCGGCCGCACGCGTGGCCGCCGGGGTCTGAGCGAGGTGTTCGCGGTCGTGGAGCGCGAGGTTGTCGCTGCCCTGCCCGGTGCCGACGACGGCGACGGGGGCGTCGATGTCGTGCGTCTCGGCGTACGCCTCGGAGACGAACACGAGCGCGCTCGCCCCGTCCGTGATGGGGCAGGCGTCGAACAGGTGGAGCGGTTCGGCGACCGGGACGCTCTCCATGGCCTCCTCGACCGTTATCTCGCGCTGGTACTGGGCGTACTCGTTGCTCACGGCGTTCGCGTGGTTCTTCACGGCGACGTGGGCGAGGTCCTCGCGGTCGCCGCCGAAGGTCTCGAAGTAGGCGCGAGCCATCAGCGCGTAGGCGCCGGGGAACGTCATCCCCTGTCGGACCTCGAACAGTTCGTCGGCGGCGATGGCGAGTGCCTCGGTCGTCGCGGCCGTCGAGAGGTTCGTCATGCGCTCCATCCCGCCGGCCAGAATCACGTCGGCCTCGCCGGAGCGGATGGACTTCACGGCCTCGCGTGCCGCGACGCCGGCTGAGGCACACGCCTCCTCGTAGCGCGTCGCCGGACAGGTGAGGCCCGCGGCTTCGGCCATCAGCGGCGCCTGGTGGCCCTGGTGCTCCGCCAGCGCCCCCATGAAGTTCCCGTAGTTCAACCCCTCCACGTCGTCGCGCGGGACGCCGGCGTCCTCCATCGCGTGGAGGGCGGCCTCCGCGAACAGGTCCCGGCCCGTACGTTCCGAGTGCCGGCCGAACTTCGTCAGTCCGACGCCGGCGACTCGCACTCCGTTCATGCACGAACGTTCATCCGGGACCGGCTAAAGACCTGCCGGAAGGCGAGCGTCGACCGTGCGTTCGTCCACCGCCGGGCGGGGTCTCGTCGACGAGTCGAACTACACCCACCCGTCCGGCGACACGCCGACCAGCCCGCTGCTCACGTCCCAGAGCCGGCGGGCGACCGCGTCGTCGCGGGCGCGGTCGGCGGGGTCGGTCGGACCGTCGGGAGCGACGTACGTACCCGAATCGCTCGCGAGCTCGGTGTCGGCGACACACCGAACGAGCGCCGACGCGCCCGTTCCGAGGTCGTTCGTGAACGGCAACGGGAGCCGCGAGAAGAGGTCGAGCGCCGCCCGCGCCCGCAGACTTCCGGACCGGCTCAGCGCCGTCGACGGGACGAACCCCGGGTCGGCGGCGAGCGCGACGGCGTCGCTCCCCTCGGCTTCGAGGCGGCGAGCCAGTTCGCGGACGAACAGGACGTTCGCCAGTTTCGACGCGGCGTAGGCCCCGCGGCCGTCGTACTCGTGCGCTCGAAACAGGTCGTCGAATCGGAGGTCGCCGCGGCGGTGGAGCCCCGAGGCGGTGACGACGACCCGACCCGGCGGCCCGTCCTCCCGTCCGTCGACGCCGAGGGTCGGGAGGAGTTCGTGCGTGAGCAGGACGGGTGCGAGGTGGTTCACCGCGAACGTCGTCTCGTAGCCGTCTTCGGTCTCCGTGCGCTCGGTCCGGTAGACGCCCGCGTTGTTGACGAGGGCGTCGAGGCGGCCGTGGCGGTCGCGGAACTCGGCGGCGAGGTCGCGTACGGCGTCGAGCGAGGCGAGGTCGACGCGGTAGCACTCCGCCCAGCCATCGCCGTTTCGCGCGTCGATCTCCCGGCGGACCGCCCGGCCCGCCTCCCGATTCCGGCCGACGACCGCGACCGAGGCGCCGCGGTCTGCGAGGGCGAGCACGGCCTCGCGGCCGAGGCCGCTGGTGCCGCCGGTAAGCAGGACGACCCGGCCGTCGAGGTCGGTGTCTGTCGGGTCCGTGCCGGTGGGGTCAGCGTCCGTCGAATCGGCGTCGCGTCGGAGCATGGTCGACCGACGGTAGGCTCCGTTCCGGGAAGTCGGTCCCGGCTGTCTCCGGGGCGGTTCCCGGCCGACGAGTAGTTATCGACCGACGGTCGGACTCGCGGGTGCCGCCTCCACGATGGTCGCCAGCACCGAAGTCGCCTCCGAGGGAACGTACACCTGCGTGTCGAGGTCCTTGCGCTGACTCGGCCGGACGGTCCCGATGGGGAGGTACTCCCGACGGACCTGCGTACCGGCGTCGTGGACGACCCGCTACGCCTGCGCGTCGAGGAGCCCTGTGACGAAGTCGACGACTACGCCGGCGGCTGTCCGGCGTACGAGTAGCCAGACGCCGACCGTCGCGTTCGACTCGCCCGTCGAGTCGGAGCCGTCGGACCCGACCTCGGGAACCGAGCGGCGCCTTCTACCGCGCGACGATGCGGGCGAGCCACACGATTGGAATCACGGGAATCGCGAGTCCGGTGACTATCAGGAAGATGGCGATGACGACCTTCTCGGTGGTGCTCGAATCGTGCCAGATGGACTGCCACATGTCGTCGATGGCCTGTGCGGTTCGCTGGATGAGTCCTGCCATACCGGTGGCTGACGCGTGAGTCGCTTGAAAAGCTCGTGGCCGAGCCATGTCGTCGAACTGGCACTCCAAGGGCGACCGACACTCCGAGAACGACCGGCACTCCGAAGGCGAGGGCTCAATCGACCGTCCCGACGCCGAGCCGTGCGAACCCCAACGCGTGCGTCGAGTAGGTCGCATCGGAACAGCGCTCGCGGAGCCGACGTTGGGCGGCGGCGATGCGGGCGTCGAGCGCCGAGGCGGCGCCGGTCACCGCGCCGCGCTTCGACGGCGACGCGGCGAAGACGAGGCCGTGAAAGAGGGCGTTCGCCGGGCGGCCGACCGGCCGAGTGCTCCGGCCGAGGTCGAGGACGCCGACGCGCCCGCCGGAGCCGACGAGGTCACACCAACCGTCGACGACGGCCGCGGGGTCGGCGAGCATCCCGGAGACGAACGAGCTGAAGAGCGAATCGGCCGCAGCTATCGGCGGTCGGGTCGCGTCCCCGCGGACGACGTGGACGTTCTCCCACCCTTCGCGCTCGATTCGATGACGGGCGCGTGCGACCATCCCGGGCGTGAAGTCGACGCCGACGACCGTCCCCTCGGGGCCGACGCGCTCGCGGAGGGACGGAAAGTTGGCGCCGGTGCCACAGCCCATGTCGACGACGAGGTCGCCGGGTGCGGGGTCGAGCGCGGCGACGGCGCGCTCCCGGAGGCTCCCGACGCCGGGCGTGTGGGTGGCGACCGCGTCGTACAGCGCCGCCCAGCGCGTGTAGAACGACTGCGTGGCGGCGACGCCCGCGTTCCCCTCGTCCGCGTTCGAACTCGGCTCCCGGTGTTCGCTCATGGCAGGCTCACGTCGGCTCAGAGGAGAGTGTCGCGGACGACTCTTGCGGCCGTCGGGGCGTCCGGGGCGAGCACGTACGCGATGGGTTCGATGCCGAAGCCGCCGGTCTGGTACAGGAGGAAGGTGTCGGGGAGGTCCCGACCGTCGAGCGCGGCGGCGATTGCGTCGGTCTCCCGCTCGTCGCGCTCGTCGTCGTCGCTATCGTGGCTGTCGTCGCTATCGTGGCTGTCGTCGCTATCGTGGCTGTCGTCGGCTTCGTCGGGGTCGAACGCGACGGTCTCGTACCCCGCGGCCTCGAACGCGGCGACCACTTCGGGAGTGTAGCGGACGTTGAGCGCGGCCGCCACGTCGGCGCCGGCGGCGCGGGCCTCGAGGAGGACGCCCGCGACGTGTTCGCTGACGCCGAACTCCGGTTCGCCGGGGACGGTCGTCCGCCCCTTCACGTCGAAGATGCGCCCCGGAACCGCGGCCACGTCTTCGAGGTCGGTCGCGTCGGGCAGGCACTCCGCCAAGTTCGAACCCACGTTGGGGATGAGCCCGGCGAAGCCGGAGGCGTTGGTGAGCGTTCGAAGCCCGCGACGGACGGAGGAACGGACCCGCTCGGTGGTGCGGAGGGCGCTGTCGGGGTCGTGCACCGAGAAGTCGGCGTCGACGCCGGCGAGTTCGGGCATCGCCTCCGCGTGGAGGTCGGCGAGCAGGTCCCCCTCCTCCAACCGACGGATGAGCACCTCCGTCTCGACGAGCGCCTGCACCGGCGTCATGTCGCCCGAAGCCAACCCCTCTCCGACGCGGGTGACCAGCTGCTGCACCCGCTCGTCGTCGAGGAAATCCCCCCTGCGACCCACCTCGCCGTGGGCGTACTTCGACACCGCCGACTGGCTGATGCCGAGGGCGTCGGCCACCTCGCGCTGGGTGAACCCCCGTTCGCGGAGGTCCTCGGCGAGCATCGAGCGGAACGTCGGAAGGAACTCCTCGACGACGATCTCCTCGACGAACTTCATGGCTCGGGCCCGGAGTCCGTGTCGGTGTCTGCGTCGACACCTGCCCCGTCAGCCTCCTGTCCCCTGCCGCGCTCGAACTCCGGGTCCCCGCGGATGCGCGAGGCCTGCGGCCCGCGTTGGTCCTGGTACTTCGAACCCCGTTCCGAGCCGTACGGCCGGGCGGCGGGCGTCTTCAACTCGGTGAACACGAGTTGCGAGACCCGCATCCCCGGCGTGAGCGCGACCGGGGCGGTTCCGAGATTCGAGAGTTCGAGCGTTATCTGCCCGCGGTAGCCGGGGTCGACGAAGCCGGCGGTCGCGTGGACGACGACGGCGAGGCGGCCGAGCGAGGAGCGCCCCTCGACCTGCGCGACGAGGTCCGGCGGAATCTCGACGCGTTCCTTGGTCGTGCCGAGCACGAAGTCGCCGGGGTGGAGGATGAACTCGTTCCCCTCCTCGACGACGGTCTCGGTGACGTACTCGCCGACCTCCTGCTCGCTGTTCGGGTGGATGCAGGGGATGTTGGCGCGCTGGAACTCCAGAAACTCCCGCCCGAGGCGAACGTCGATGCTCGCGGGCTGGACCTGCATCTCGGGGTCGTCCAGCGGCTCGACGACGAGGTCGCCGGCCTCCAGACGCCCGAGCAGGTCGGCGTCCGACAGTATCATTGCTCGAACGCGGGCGCGGGAGGTGCTAAAGGTTCCCGGTCGATGGGGACGAAGCCGGCGGGATGGCGCGGCGACGACTCGAACGGACAGCCGCCAGCGACAGCCGACCACTCAACGACGACTGCCGGCCAACCGCCGGACGACGACAGCCGACCGCCGAGCGGCGACGGCCCAGCAGACCACCGTGGGTGGGGCTTCCGGGAGTCACCGCGGACGACATATCGTGGACGGCGGGACCGGTAAGCCACGAGAATCGGCACGAACGACTTAGCACCGCGCCACCCAACACCGACAACGAACCATGGACACGGACAGACAACTCTACGAGGCCGACGCGACGGGCTGGAAGCGCGGCCTCTACGAGGACGTACAGACCACCTTCCGCGCCCCGGTCGTCAACTGGATATTCCGCACCCTCCTCGCCAACGAACCCGACCTCACGCGCTACCTCTGGGGACAGGTCAAGCCGGCCTTCGAGACGCGGGCGTTCGGTTCGTTCACCCTCCAGTGGCGCGACGCCGTCCTCTCGGCGGTCGAGGGCGGCGACGCCGACCTCCCCGTCTACCGCAAACCCGACCACGACCTCTCGCCGGCGGAGTTCGCCGAACTCCGGGGTCAACTCGCGACGTTCGACGTCGTCGTCCCGCGGCTGGCCGTCCTCTTCGAGACGGTCGACCGGTCGCTTCGCGGTGACTCGGTCGGCGAGAGCCCCGCCGAAGACCGGGCCGCGACGGCACCGCTGCCCGACTGGCTCGACCGCGACCGCGCACACGCTCCGCGGTCGCCGACGATGACGCCGTTCTCGGACCTCGACGAGGGCCTCTCGGGGACGGTCGAGGCGGTCCAGTCGTTCCACGGGTTCGACGAGGGGCTCCCGAGCGTCTATCGCTGTCTCGCGCAGTGGCCGGGCGCCTTCGAGCGGCTGTGGGACGACGTGGCGCCCGTACTGGAGAGCGAGGCGTTCGAGCGCGCGGTCACCGAGGCGACCGACCTCGCCGCCGACTACGTCTCGTCGCTTCCGTATCGGCCACGGCTCGCTCCCGAGGACCTCCGGAGTGTCGGCGTCGACGACGGGACCGTCGAGGAGCTACGGGGACTGTTCGAGACGTTCAACCGCGGGCCGGTCCGGACGGTCCTCCCGGCGGTGCCGGCGTTCGCCGCGGCCTTCGGCGTCGAGGGCGAGCGGTCGGGGCTCTGAGGCGGAGAGAGCGGAGAGAACGGAGAGAGCGAAGAGGACGTGGCTCTGGGGGCGCAGGGGGCGGAGAGAATGGGCGACTCGGCGGGAGTTCAGTTCGCCAGCCCGCCGAGGAACGCGAGCGCGGCGGCGACCCCGGCGATAGTCCACGACGCGTCGGCGCTGATGTCGCGGGCGCGACGCAGGCCGACCGACCAGACGACCGCCTTCCAGGCCGTGACGACGAGGAGCACCGCGACCATCGGGAGGCCGCTCCCGAACGTCGCGAGCGTCTCCAGTTTCGCGACGGCCGCCGCCGGGTCGGAGGGGACGGTGAGCGACTGGAGGCGGAGGTAGACGAACCCGGTGCCGAGAGCGACTTGGAGGAGGTTCGGCCCGGCCGCCCAGCCGGAGACGGCGAGCGTGCCGGCGAACGACCCGGAGGCGCCGTCGGCGAACGCGGTCGCGGCGTGAGCGAGGACCGCGGCACCGACCCAGGCGACGACCGTGACGACGAACACGAGCGGCAGGAAGCCCCGGAACTCCTCCCACACTTTCTGACCGAAGTTCACCTGCGTCGTCTCGGGCACGTCCTCGCCACAGCCCGAGGGTGTCGACATCTCGCTCGTGGCGAAGGCGTCACACATGTGTTCGGGAGTATGTGCGGGGTTGTCGACGGTGACCATGAAGTCGAGGCGCTCGGCGAATGTGAGTCCGACGACGGCGGCCGCGGCGGTCGTCGCCAGCGCGACGAGGAGGACGACGGCGGCGGCGCGGAGGAGGTCGTCTTCGGGCGGGCGTTCGGCGAAGTACTCGCCGGGGTGGAGGAGCGGTGTACGGGGCACGTTCAGCGCTCGAGACTAATCAGATAAGTATCTTCTCGTGGCGCGGACGGCGACGACGAGTCCCGTCGAAATCGGGCGACGAGGAGTCCCGTCGGGCCGTGGGCGATGGCAGGAGTTTTGCCCCGGGAACGGCGACTCGAGGTATGAAACAGGCCATCGTCGCCCGAACCGACATCGGGATGGGAAAGGGGAAACTCGCCGCGCAGGTCGCCCACGCGTCGCTGTCGGCCTACGAGGATGCCAGCCCGAAGGACCGCCGGGCCTGGAAAGGAAGCGGCCAGAAGAAGATCGTGCTGAAAGCCAGCGGCGAGGAAGAGCTGTTCCGCCTCGCCGACGCCGCCGAGCGCGAGGGACTCCCCCACGCCATCGTTCGGGACGCCGGCCACACCCAGCTCGACCCCGGTACGGTCACGGCGCTCGCCGTGGGACCGGGTCCGGAGCGAATCGTCGACAAGGTGACCGGCGACCTCTCGCTGTTCTGACGGCGCCCACGACGCCGTCGACGCCGAGGTTCTCGTCGTCGTCGTTTCCCGTCGTGCTCATCTTCGTCCGGGTCCGGGTCCGCGCCGGCGGCGAGAGGCGCGCTCACTCCTCGGCGGGGGTGTGCGATACGCCGTTCGTGGCCGTGGAGCCGTAGCCATCGTCGCTACGACCGGTCGACGTCTCGACGATTTCGAGGTCCCAGCCAGACCTGCCGTTCTCGACTGGCCACCCGCCTCGGACGTCGACGCCGTTCGCGTCGGCGGTCCGGACGAGTCGGCGGAGCTGTTCTTCGAACTGGTCCTCGGTCGTGACCTCGGGTTCGTGGTTCGTAGGCATCGTTTGCGGCGGGTCGGTCCTCGTCCCGAGGGCAACGGTCAGGACCCGCTTCAACTACCTCCCTCCCATGCTAGAGTGGAGTGTGTGTCGGCACCTGCTTCCGGCTCCGGTCCGGCCGTGGCTCCGTGCTGGTCGTGATGTTTCCGCGTTCGGCGCGTCGGCGCCGTCCGGTCAGGTCATCTCCTCGGCCGTGTCGACGCCGACGACCACGGCTCCCTCGCCGAAGTCCGCCTCCTCGACCGCCTCGGCGTCGAGCAGGCGCGCCTGTTCGAGGTGTGCGTCGCGTACCGCCCGCTCGGTCCCGTCGTCGAAGGACATCCCCGCGGTGAGTCGTTCCCAGAGACCGTCGTCGGCGGCGTAGGCCCGTCTGTCGTCCGTCGTGACGTACGTCCGGTCTCGCTCCAGTTCGGCGTGTCGACCCCGCAGCTCCGAGTCGAGCACCGCGAGGGCGTCCCGGAGCGCCGACTCCGAGAGGTCGGCGTCCTCGGCGACACGCGCGATGACGTTCGTGTCGATCGGTACCTGCCGTTCCTCCGTCGGTGAGTCGTCGACCATCGTAGCGGGCCAGACGGACCGGTCCGGGTTCTCCCTTGTGGCCGCGGCGGTCGTGCAGTTCGCTCGTACTCGCCGCCATCGGGTCGCTCTCGCTCACTTGGCTCGGTCGTGCCTGCCCTCTCGGCCGTAGTCGCGGAGAGCACCGCTTTTATCGCCGGTCGGTGAACGTCCGAATATGAGCGCAGACGGGAAGCGGCGTGGGGTACGGCGGCGCCGAGGCGGACCAAGGGTCACCAACGGACCGGAGGACACGAGTCCTCCGGAAGGGACGAACCATGCGTGAGGCCCACCCGCTCGAACGCGCGGTCGGTATCGACCACTACGTCAGCGACGCCGACGGCATCGGCGGCCGCCTCCGCGACACTCCCGAGGACTTCCGCGTCCGCGAGGTGGAGGACTTCGACTACGCCCCCGTCGACGCCGACCCGGGCAACTACTCGCGGCTCGTCCTCCGGGTGACGCTGCGCGGGTGGGACACCAACGATTTCGCCTCCCGGCTGTCGGACAAGTTGGGGGTCAGCCGCGAGCGGGTGGCGTGGGCCGGGACGAAGGACAAGCACGCGGTGACGACCCAGCTGTTCACCGTCAACGGTGTCGACGCCGACGCCGTCCCCGAAATCGACCACGCCGACATCGAGGCCGTCGGCCGCGCCGGTCGCGACCTCGGCTTCGGCGACCTCGCCGGCAACGAGTTCGGAATCACCGTCCGCGACCCCGACCGGCCCGAGAACGTCGCCCCCGTAACCGCCGACCTCGCCGCGTTCGGCGGGATGACGGAGGACGAGGCGGTCGCCGCCGCCGAGGCGGCACTCGACGGCGACGAGCCGGTCCCCGTCGCGCTCCCGAACTACTTCGGCCAGCAACGCTTCGGGAGCATCCGGCCGGTCACCCACGAGGTCGGCCTGCACGTCGTCCGCGGCGACTGGCGCGGCGCCGTCCTCGCGTACGTCGGCAACCCCCACGAGGACGAGCCCGACGACACCCGCGAAGCGCGAGCGTTCGTGGAGGAGCAGGCCGCGAGCGACGACCCGGACTGGGCCGAGGCCCTCGACCGGGTGCCGGGTCGTCTGCGCTACGAACGGTCGATGCTCCACCGACTCGACGTGGCGAGCGGGACCGACGAGGACTGGCGCGACGCACTCGAAGCCGTTCCGTCGAATCTCCAGCGGCTGTTCGTCAACGCCGCGCAGTCGTACGCGTACAACCGAATCCTCTCCGCGCGCCTCGAGCGCGGCCTCCCCTTCGACCGTCCCGTCGCCGGCGACGTGGTCTGTTTCGCCGACCGCGACGCACCCGACGGGATGCCGCTCCCCGACCCCGGACGCGAACAGCGCGTCGATTCGGGGCGGGTGGACGTGGTGACCCGCCACTGCGAGCGCGGTCGGGCGTTCGTCACCGCGCCGCTGGTCGGCCGCGACACCGAACTCGCCGACGGCGAGCCGGGCGAAATCGAACGCGAGGTGCTCGACGACCTCGGCCTGTCCCAGTCGGACTTCGACCTGCCGGGCGAGTTCGACTCGACGGGCACCCGACGGGCGATTCTCCTGCGCACGGACCTGACGGTCGCCGGCGATGAGAACGCCCCGTCGTTCCGGTTCGCACTGCCGAGCGGGTCGTACGCGACCGTGCTCATGCGGGAGTATCTGAAGCGCGGGCCGCTCGACCTCTGAACTAGTCGGCCCCGGAGACCGGCTCCGACGCGCCGGGTCGTCCACCCGCGAGCGACGCACCCGCGACGAGCAGCGGGACCCCGAGCAGTCCGAACCCGACGGCGGCGACGACGCCGACGCCGACGTACAGCAGGCTGAACCCCCGGACAGGCGTCGTCAGCGGCGCCGTCGCGACCATCGGTACCGCGAACCCGGCGGCCGCGGTGGCGAGCGCGAGCCGGATTCGGCCGCGGGCGAGAGCGTACCCGGTCGGCACCAGCGTGAACGCCGGCAGGAGCCACGGGAACGACCCGAGCGACCACCGAGTGAGGCTCCCGCCCGCGTAGGCGGCCGCCGCGGCGACGCTCGCACCCAGACCCGTCGCGACCAGCGCCCCGGCGAGGAGACTCCAGTAGCTCGCGCGGGAGCGACCGGCGGCCGACGAGAGCACCCCGCCGAAGGCGACGAGGCCGACGCCGGCACCGAGAGCGGGCGGGTCGACGCCGACCACGACGGGGACGCTCCCGGTCGCGACCGAGTAGACGACGAGGAGGCCACCGGCGGCGGCGACGAGATGCCCACCCCGGTCGACGGGGGACGAGTCGGTTCCGGTCGAGAGACCCACCCGCCGGAGGCCGAGCGCGACCGCCGCGGTGACCGCCCCGAAGACCGCGACCGGAACCCCGACGAACACCAGTGCGTTCCGGAGCACCAACGGGCCTGCGACGTGCGCGACCGCGATGGCCGTCGGAACCGGGCTGGGGAGCGCCGCGTCGGGTGCGAACACGACGAATCCGGCGGACTCGTCGTCGTACTCGGTCAGCACCGTCCGCTGGTCGGGCTCGCGGTCGGAGTCGCCGTCCTCGGTGGCCTCGCCATCTTCGGCGGCCCCGGCGTCCTCGGCGGCCTCGCCGTCTTCGATAGTTCCCCCGTCGAGCGTCGTGTCGACGTGCATCGACTCGGGGGCGACGACGGTGAGTCGGTCCGCGCCGAGGCCGTCGTAGTTAGCGTACGCCCACCCGGGGTGGAACTCCGTCGTGAGGAGCGCACCGCCGAGGGTCCGCCGAGCGAACTCCTCGTGTGTCCACGTGAGGGTCACGACGGGGCGGTCGGCGGCGACCGAGGCGTCGACCGACTGCTCGTTTCGGACCGCGTCGGTCGCGACCGAATCGAGGAGGGTCGCGTTCGCGCGGAGCCGGTCCGCCGCGTCGACGCCGACCCGGTTCTCGACCGTCCACGTGGCCGACCCGTCCTCGTGGACGGCGACGGTCGCGACGCTCCGCTCGACGGTCAGGTCGACCCCGCGGTGGTCGGCGGCCGACTCGAAGGGCTCCCCGCAGGCGCCACAGACGGGCGCGGGCGGTGGGGCGGCGACCGACGGCGTGACGCTTCCGACGAGCAGGGTGCCGAGGAGCGCGACGAGGAGGGTGTGGCGTACGGGGGAGCGCATGTCGGCGCCTCTCGGTGGGGTGGTAAGTGTCTTGCCCCGTCGAATCGCCTCTGTCGGCCACCACTGTCGACAGAGCCGACCGGGCCGACTGGACTCGACGACGGCCCGCCTCAGTCGGCGTGCCGTGTCGGCTCGGCTTCCGTCGTACGCCAGCCGGCCAGCGACGTGCCCGCAGCGAGGAGCGGACTGGCGAGCACGGGGAACGACGCCCCGTAGACGACGGCCGAGAGAACGACGAGGAAGGTGAACCGGTCGAGCGGTGTCGTGAGCGAGATGGGAACGACTATCGGGAGCAGGAAGCCACCGAAGGCGGTGAGCACCGCCAGTCGCCGTCTGCCGCGACCGAGCGCGTAGCCGGCGGGAACCAGCGAGACGGCGGCGAGGAGGAGCAACGCCTGGAAGTCGACCGAGCGAGCGAGCGACCCGCCGTTGAGTGCCACGGCGGAACCAGCCGTCGCGACCGCCGACAGCGCGACCCCGGCGACGAGGGTCCGATAGCTCGTCACCTCGCGGGCGGTCAGCACCACCAGCCAGCCGCCGAAGACCGTCAGCCCGGCACCCACTTCGGGTGACGGAGGGACGCCGAGAATCGACGGTCCCCCGCCGAGAACCGACGGGGCGAGTTCGGCGAGGACGGAGTACGCGAGGTAACAGAGCCCCACCGCGGTGGTCAGGAGCGCCACCGGACTGGGGCCGAGACCGCTCCGAACCCGGCTCAGCCACTCGGACGGGCGGACGCGGTCGACGGCGGCCGAGACGAGCCAGAACCCGCCGAGGAAGAGCGCCCCCGGGAGCCCGACGAACAGCAGGAGGTTCCCGGCGAACACCGGGGCGGTGAGGTGGGCGACGGCTATCGCCGTCGGAATCGGCTGTGGGAGGGCGGCGCGCGGGGCGAAGGTGACCAGCACCCCGTCGTCGTGCTCGTATTCGGTGAGCACCATCCGACGCGACTCCTCCCCCTCGACAGTCGCCCCGTCGACCGCCTGCCGGACACGCATCGACTCCGGCGCGACGACGGTGAGCCGGTCGGCGCCGAGCTCGTCGTGGATCACGCCGGCCCAGTCGTTGTGGAACTCGGTCACCACGAGCGCGCCGCCGAGCGTCCGCTTCGCGTACTCCCCCTCCGTCCAGCGGAGCGTGACGACCGGGCGTTCGGCGGCGACCGTCGCGTCGACGGCGTCGGTGCTCCACACCGCGTCCGCGGCGACCGTATCGAGGAGCGATGGGTCGTCACGGAACCGCGCGGCCGCGCTCTCGTCGACACGGTTCTCGACGGTCCACGTCGCCGACCCGTCGTCGTGAATCTCGACGGTGGCGACGCTGTGGTCGACGGTCAAGTCGAGGTCCTCGTAGGCGGCGTGTTTCTCAAAAGACTCGCCGCAGGCGGTGCAGACTGGCTGGGGTGGCGTGCTCGCGAACGTCGGGGCGACGCTGCCGACGAGGAGGAGCGAGAGGAGGGCCAGCAGGAGGGCGATTCGACGTGTGGGGACGCGCATATCGGCGCCTCTCGGTGGGGTGATAAGTGTCTTGTCCCGTCTGCGGACCTGTCGAACGGAGGTGTGTGGGAAGTAGAGACTGAAGACCGGAGGCCGGAGACTACGCCAACTCCTTCAGCCGGGAGTCCCGAAGCAGCACCTTCCGGACGATGGCGGAGTCCTCGAGCAAGCGGTGTTTCCCGATTTGGCCCTTCCCCCGGCCGCGACCCTTCCGTTCGGACTGGATGACGTTGAGGAAGTCCTGTTCCTTCAGCAGTTCCTGTACCCGTCGCTCGGAGAGGACGGCCATGTCGAGTTCGTCGGCGACGGACTCGTAGACGCTGTAGATGACCTTCGTCGTGAACTCCTGTCGGTCGTTCTTGTCGGTGAGGGTCGTCAGCGCGTAGAGGATGGCCTTCGCCTGCGTCGGCGCCCCCTGGATGAGTTCGCTGAAGCGGTCGGCCTCGGCTTTCTCCTTGCCGGCCCGGACGTGGTCCTCGGTGACCTGTTCCGCGTTCTCCTTCTTCGCGATGCGGCCGGCGTTGCGGAGGATGTCGATAGCCTTCCGGGCGTCACCGTGTTCCTGGGCCGCGAGGGCGGCGGTGAGCGGGATGACGTCGTCGGTCAGCACGCCTTCGCGGAAGGCGTCCTGGCGCTTCTCCAGAATCTCGGAGAGCTGGGTCGCGTCGTAGGGCGGGAAGACCAGTTCGTCCCGCGAGAGACTCGACTTGACGCGTTCGGAGAGCTCGTCCGGGAAGTCTATCTTGTTCGAGATGCCGATGATGCCCACCTTCGAACTGGAGAGGCTCCGGTTCTCGCCCGCCCGGGAGAGCTTCCTGAGCACCTCGTCGTCCTGGAGCATGTCTATCTCGTCGAGGATGACGATGACTACGTCGGTGCAGGCGTCGACGGCCGTCCAGAGGCGCTTGTAGTAGTCGGCGGTGCCGAGTCCACGGTCGGGGATGGAGACGCCGGTGCGGTCGGGGTCGTTGACGGCCTGTCCGATGGTCTTCACGATGGCCGTCTCGGTGTCCTGCTCGCCGCAGTCGACGAACACGTACTCGACGATTACGTCGTCTCGGTCGGCCTCGGCGACGACGCGTTCGGAGACGCTCCGGGAGATGAGCGACTTCCCGGTTCCGGTCTTGCCGAAGATGAACACGTGGGAGGGTTCGCTCCCGAAGATGGCGGGGTTGAGCGCGTTCGCGACCTTCGACATGTGCTCGTCGCGCCCGACGATGCGGTCGGGGCCGGGAACGTGGCTGATTTCGAGGAGCTCCTCGTCCTCGAAGACGGGGTCGTCGTAGCGAAAGAGGGGGTCCCTGTTCGTCTCGTCCTGGACCATGTAGGAAAGAGACGAATCGAGGACGACACTTAAACACCGGGGGAGTGGCCTCGCGGGTGTAACACCGGACTATTCGGCCCGTAGAAGGATTTCAGCGCAGGAACCGGGAGAAACGCTCCCGGCGGCACCGTCGCGTTCGTTTTCCTCCTCCCGTCTTCGGTTGCTTGGGATAGAGTATGTGATGAAGGAGCGTGAGGAGGGGGTGGCGAGGGAGAGGGTGCTGTGGGGGGTGTAACGGATGACGTAAGGTGTGTTAACTAGTAGTACGTCCGTATCGACACGGTATTGATATCATATCGACACTCCCTTGTTTCGACACCTACGTACTTCTCCACTCACACGCTCCTCTACTCCGAGACCCCCTCCGCCTCCACGCTTCTCACCCTCCACACTCCTCCATCCCCATTCTTCCATCCCTGCACTTCTACACCCCCACACCCCCTTCGCGTTTGTAACGAAGGGAACGGAGGGGCTAGAAGAGACGAACACACCACTGTCGCGTTTGTAAACCGCGCTTCTCGAGCCGTGATTACGGAGAAAGCCCCGCCCGTGCGAGAGATCGTCGCGAACACGGCACCGGACCGAGGCCCCCACCCCCTCTCGCGCCGTTACAAACGCGAGGGAGGTGTGGGGGTGGCCCGTGCGACGACGTTACAAACGCGAGGGGGGTGTCCCCGTCGGCGGAGACCGGCGACCAGTCCCCCCAACAGCGCTTCCCGACGAAGCTCGACGGGACGGATGCTCGTTCCGCACTTTCACTTTCACTCCGCTAGGCTGACGTACATATCGACTCCGGACGTCGTATCGGGTATGGTGACACGGATGGGCGGACTGTCCACTGGTCGGTCCGGAGAGCGCGTCGACGTGACCGAAGTGCCGGCAGCGGAGGTGGAGGCGTACGCGACGACGGGCGCCGACCTCACCGAATCCGCCGACTTCTTCCTCGAACGGCGGGGTGCGCGGACGTACCTCGTCACGCGGACGGAGCGGGCTTCGTCCTCGGCCTGAAGCGAGGCCTCCGTAACTGGCGCCGCTCCTGCCTGCGACCGCGTCGTCACCGTCCGAGGACCGGGTCTTTCAGCGCCGCCACTTCGGACATGATGGCCCCGACGTTCCTCTCCGAGACGCCGTTCTCCCGCAGAGCGCGTTCGAGGTAGGCGGCCACGAGGTCGAAGTGCTCCTCGTCGATGTCGAGGTGAGCGTGAGCGTCGCGCATCTCCCCTCCCGTATACTCGACCGGGCCGCCGGCGACGGCGCTGACGAACTGAACCTGATGGGTCCGGAGTTCGGTCATCTCGGTCGCCTCGAAGTAGTCGACCAGTCGGTCGTCCGACAGCACGCGGTCGTAGAAGTCGTCGACGACGCGTTCGACCGCTTCCTGTCCTCCGATCTGGGAGTAGATGGACTCTGACATCGAGAACGCTCGTACCTCGGGACGAGACGCTCATGAGTCCTCTCCCGAACGCACTCGGCTCTTTATCAGTCCCCTCGCCAGGATTGCTTATTGGCCCGCCAACAGCTGGTCGAGGAGCTTCCCCTGCGCGACCGAGAGATGTTCGCTGAACGTCGACACCGAGACGTCGAGTGCCGCCGCGACCTCGGCGGAACGAGCCTCCTTCGGCTGAGCGAAGTACCCCATCTCGTGGGCAGTTCGGAGCACCTCGTACTGTCGGTCCGTGAACGCCGTCCGGTCGACGACCACGAGCTCCCCGCCGCCGTCCGGCGTCGACCGAGTGAGCCGGCGAATGCGGACGGCTCCACAGTGGGACCGAAGGTCCTCGACCACCGAACGCACGACCGACACGTCCGGTGCGACGAACGATACGACGAGTTCGTCGGACTCGGTTCGGAGCCCTCGAACGGGACAGCCGTGGTCGGGAATGCGCCCACACGGACACTCCCCGTCGGCGGTGAACCGGTACACTGTCCGTCCACCGTCCTCGAACACGGGCTCGAAGTCGGACGCCTGATCCGGATTGGACGCCTGATCGGGGTCGGACGCCCGATTGGAGTCCGCTGTCGGACTGGAGTCGGACGTCCGGCTGGAATCGAATACCGGACTCGTCCCGTCGGACCGACCGAGGGTGACTTCCCCGACGAGCCCACCGCCGGCGTCTTCGGAACGTCGGTCCGTCGAAACCGATTCCACCTCGGCCTCGCAGCGCAGGTCGGCAACCGGACAGGAGTCGGCGTCGCCGACTGCTACCTGTACGTAGATACCGGAGCCCATGCTTCGACGACACGGCCCCTGGTACAAGTCCGAATCGAACCGCAGCGACCCACGCCGGGACCGGTCGCGCCGGAGGTGTGAGCTCCGCCGGAACCGTCGACTTCGACCGGCGCCCCGAAGGTGAAAAATGTGCTTTACCGAGGGACTCACACGGTAAAACGAGCGTTTCAGCGTACAGCAGGTACTTGACTCTCGGTCGATAGGTTCGTCAATATGCTCGGCGCGCGGTCCCGACCCACCGACCGTGGGACGCGCTCACGTCGCGTCGCCGTGCACGCACGACAACGATGACAGACGACAACCTCCACCGACGACGGTTCCTCAAGGCGACGGGGAGCGCGGCGGCCGCAGTGGCTGTCGCTGGCTGTACAGGCGGCGACTCCTCCGGTAACGAGTCCGGCGGCTCGACGAACGAGAGCGAGACCACCGGCACCGGCGGGAGCAACGAGTCCACCAGCGGCGAGGGGACGCAGGACGTCGAGGTCGACGGCGACACGCTCAGCCTCGTCAACTCCACGATGACGACGCTGGACCCGGTCGCGTCGACCGACACTGCCTCCGGGACGGTCATCACGCAGGTGTTCGACGCGCTGATGAACTACCCGAACGGCGAGACCAGCGTCGAGAACCTCCTCGCGTCGGAGTACCAGAACTCCGAGGACTTCCAGACGTACACGTTCACGCTGAAGGACGCGACGTTCCACAACGGCGACTCGGTCACCGCACAAGACTTCGTCTACTCGTTCAAGCGGCTGGCCGCGTCGCCCAACTCGAAGCGTTCGTACTTCATCCTCGACTCCCTCGGGGTCAAACACGAGACCGAGGAGGACAGCGAGGGCAACGAGGTCCTGAAGCCCGACTCGCTCGGCGTCACCGCCGAGGACGAGAAGACGCTCACGGTTGAGCTCTCCCAGCCGTTCCACTCCGCACTGGAGATGCTCGCGTACTCCTCCTTCGCGGCGGTTCCGCAGGGCGCGGTCGGCGAGACGCCCGCCGACGAGGTCGGTAGCGACGGGCAGCCGACGACGACGTACAACGAGTTCGCGACGAGCAACCCGGTCGGCGCCGGCCCCTACACCTTCGATACGTGGGAGCAGGGGACCGAGGCCGAAGTCTCGGCGTACTCGGACTACCACGACGGGGAGCCGGCGAACGCCGGCGTCCACTGGCAGATCATCGAGGACACGTCCGCGCGTTACAACTTCGCGATGAACAAGAACGCGGACATCTTCGGCATCCCGTCCTCGAAGTACGACCCCAACAAGGTCAGCATCGAGAACACGGACGACAAGGGCCGGAAGTTCGGCACCTACGGGAGCCTGCGTAACGGCGACACGGCCAACTACATGTCGACGCCGCTCATCAACACCTTCTACATCGGCTTCAACATGCAGGCCGTCCCGAAGGAGGTCCGGCAGGCGTTCGCCTACGTCATGAACCAGCAGACGATGGTTCAGCAGGTGTTCAAGGGGCGCGGGAAGCCCGCATACCACCTGACCCCGCCGCCGGTGTTCCCGAACGAGAACTACGACCAGCACGCCGAGGAGAACTACCCGTACGGGTACAACGAGTCTCAGATCGACCAGGCGCGGCAGGTCATGGAGGAGGCCGGCTACGGACCGGACAACATGTACGAGGTCCAGTGGACCCAGTACGACTCCACCGTCTGGGAGGAGATGGCGAAGATTCTCCGCGACCAGCTCCAAGCGGCCCACATCAAGATGAGCATCGAGAAGGCACCGTTCTCCACGCTCGTCAAGCGCGGGACGAACGGCAATCTCGAGGCGTACACCCTCGGGTGGATCGCCGACTGGCCCGCGGCGGACAACTTCATGCAGCTCATCAACCCGCCGCAGACGGACACCTCGACCTCCGACGCCATCTCGTACATCAACTGGTCCTCGGACAACGGCTCGGCGGCGAACACGGCCAAGGAGGCGTTCACGAAGGTCCAGAACAACCTCGCGCCGACGGATTCGGCGAAGCAGACCCGGAACGAGGCGTACCTCACGATGGAGGAGGCCAACTGGGAGGACGTCGGCTTCCTCAACGTCTACCACCAGACCGGCGAACGCTTCTGGTACGACTCGGTCGAGTACCCGCCGTTCGGCGGCATGGACTACAGCCGCCAGAAGTACGACGACGTGAAGGTCGACCGCTCCGACTGAGCCCGACTCGACGGGCTACCGTCCACCGCTGGCGACGTTTCTTTTTGAACACGAGATCGAGAGAAGCGTCGCTGTATCGCACCCCTGCATTGATGTCAGAATGCAAACTGAACGCGTGTTCTCCAAACGTATAAGTTGGGGACGTGCGTTCGTTCGCCCGTCGACACGGTCCCCGCTTGAAACCGACCCAGGTCGGTCCCTTCCCCATCGACCGACCGTTCACCCGCGGTGTACGCGGCCGTGTCGACACCGACCGCTGTCATCCCACCACAGCTGTCGTCTCGACACGGCGGCTCACGCCGCCGTCCGTTTTCGGAGCCCAGTTGGTAGGCCACGTCGCTGAGACCTGAGACCGGTCAGACCGTCTCGAACTGCCGCCGCGCTTCACGCGTCGCTCGACGCGTCACCACCGTCTCGGCCCGGCGCATCGTCCGAATCGCCTCGTCGGTGTACTCGACGGTGACCGTCGGGACGCCGCGACCGAGCGGACCGAGTTGGAGTACCTCACCGGGGTCGAAGCTGGCGACGAACGCGAACGCCTCGCGGTCCGCGACCACCGGGTCGGTGAAGGAGAGCGCCGTCTCGAGCAGCGACCGAGCCGCGTCGGCGTCGAGGGAGTCCCGGACAGCCGGCCAGAACTCGTCTTCCGGCGACTCGACCGGCGGGCGAGCGGCTTCGACGAGCCGGCGATGACGCTCTAACAGGCGCTCCCGGGCGGCTTCGCGGCGCTCGCGGGCGAGGTCCTCGCGCAGCGCGTCGTAGAACCCGTCGTGAGCGAGGAGGTCGTCGGCGCGGTCCGAGACCGAGTCGTCGGACTCCGCGACGTCGAGGACGACCGCGAACCCGTCGAGCACGTCCCGGCGGGTCGCGTCGAGTTCCGGGCGGACCACGTGGCGTCTGAGCGCCCCTTCGCGCCCGAGCAGGCGGTCGACCACCGCACCGCCGGGACCACGGACGCCACCTCGGAGGGCGGCCGCGACGCTGAACTCGTCGGCGGCGACATCTATCAGGTCGTCGACGTACCGTTCGATGCCGCGCTCGACCGCGGTACGACTCATACGCGGTCGAGGGGCGGGAACGGAATGAGCCTGACGCCCGTCGCTGACGAGTCCGACTCCCGGCACCGGACGAGAACGACGCGCACACCAGTCGGGAACCGGACTTACTCGCGGGTTATCGTCCGGGTTACTCTCTGGTCCGCGAAACTACTTATTCGGAAACGTGACATTCTTGGGTAGAGGATGGAGACCGACTCACACACCGCGTCCGGCGTCCGGTCGAGCCGTCGTCGGCCCCGACCGTGGCCCGTTCGGCGCATCGGCCTGGCGAACCTGCTGGTCGTCGTCGCGGCGCTCGGCGACGTGTTGACCACCTACGTCATCCTGACGACGCCCCGCTCGGAGGGGAACGTCGTGCTCAACGCGCTGGCCAGACGGGGCGTCGGCGTCGCCATGTTCGCGTTCGTGGGGTTCTGTCTCGTGCTCGTCGGGGTCGCGCTGCTGGAGCGCGGCTGGCTCTCCGACGTGGCCGGGACGTACGTTCTGCTCGCGATGGGGTTCTCCACGGTGAACAACGCCGTCGCCTTCGCCACCGGTGTGGTTCCGCTCTCCCATCTCTTCGCCGACCCCGCGACGGCCATCGCCTACGGGTTCCCCCTCTGTGGGCTCGCCCTCGGGACGTGGCGGGCCTACCGTCGCCGCGGGACGCTCCCGTGGCGGGAGGTGCTGTCGGTGTCGGCCGCCGTCGTCGCCGCCGTCGTCGCTCTTCCCATCCTCCTGGCCTGATCGGCCGGTCTCGGAGGTCCGACGCTCCATCCGCGCTCGTTCTCGGTGCGCTCGCCGGTCGACGTCGCCCGCGACCGACTGCGCACGCCAACCGATTCCGTTCGTTGGTCGGCTCCGACCCCCGGCCTGTCGTCGGCTCCTCACTCTACCACCGACCGACCGGACCGGCCGTGAGTGGGAGGTCCGGACGAGGGTGCCGCGAGGCTGAATCGTCGACTTCAGTCACCCCGACGCATTTAGGGCAGAGGTGAGTTAGGCCCCTATGCCGTACTGTGATACGGTATCACGGGACGTGGGTGCGAATCGAGACAGTATCGACCGGAGCGCGGGGTGGTCGGCGTGACCGACGCCGAGGAGTCCGTCTCCCGACGACGGTTCCTGCAGGCGACCGGTGGGACGGCCGCGGCGGTCGGCCTCGCCGGCTGTACCGGCGGGAACGACGACGCCGGCGGTGGGGGCGGCGGTGACGGCACCGAGACGGCCGCCACGAACACCACCGCGACGACGGACGGAACGACCGAGTCCGGCGGCGAGGGGACACCCGAGGGGACGCTCAACCTCGTCAACGCGACGATGGACACGCTCGACCCGGTGGCCGCGGCCGACACGGCCTCGGGCGAGGTCATCCAGCAACTGTACGACGGGCTGACGAACTACGTCAACGGGACGACGGCCGTCGAACCGTTGCTCGCGAAGGGGTTCGAGGCCAGCGACGACTACACGACGTACACGTTCGACCTGCAGAAGGGGGCGACGTTCCACGACGGGAGCGAGGTCACCGCGGAGGACTTCGTGTACGCGTTCGAGCGACTGGCCGGGTCGGAGAACTCCCGCCGGTCGTACTTCATCCTCGACTCGCTGTCGGTCGAACACGACACGGAGGGCGAGGAGTACAAGCCCGGGTCGCTCGCGGTCGAAGCCGTCGACGACTACACCCTGAAGCTGTCGCTCTCGAAGCCGTTCCACGCCACGACCGAGATGCTCTCGTACTCCTCGTTCGCGGCGGTACCCCAGGGAATCGTCGGCGACGTCGAGGGTCACGACGGGCAGGTCCGGTACGAGCAGTTCGCGACCGCCTCCCCGACCGGCGCGGGCCCGTTCGAGTTCGAGACGTGGGAGCAGGGGACCGAGGCCGAGGTCTCCCGCTACGACGACTACTACGACGGAGATGCGAACGTAGAGCGTATCCACTGGCAGATAATCTCGGACCCGAACGCGGCCTACAACTACGGCCAGAACCGGAACTCGGACGTCGTCAGCATCCCGACCTCGAAGTACGACCCGAGCAAGGTTCAAGTCGAGGAGACGGACGACAAGGGCCGGAAGTTCGGCACCTACGGACCGCTGCGAAACGGGGAGACGGCACAGTACATGGCGGCGCCGCAGATCGGCACCTACTACGCCGGGTTCAACATGCAGGCGGTGCCCAAGCCGGTGCGACAGGCGTTCGCCTACGTGCTGAACCAGGAGCTGATGGTCGACCAGGTGTTCAAGGGGCGCGGCCAGCCGGCGTACCACCTGACGCCGCCGCCCATCTTCCCGAACCAGAACTACGAGCAGCACGCGGAGGAGTACCCCTACGGGTACGGCGAGTCGAACATCGAGAAGGCGAAGCAGGTCATGGAAGAGGCCGGGTACGGGCCGAACGACCAGTTCGAGCTCAACTGGACGCAGTACGACTCGAACACCTGGGAGTCGATGGCGAAGATTCTCCGCGATCAGCTCTCGGCGGCGCACGTCTCGATGAGCATCGAGAAGGCGCCGTTCTCCACGCTGCTGAAGCGCGGCCGGAACGGGAACCTCGAGGCGTACTCGCTCGGATGGATCGCCGACTGGCCCGCGCCGGACAACTTCATGCAGCTGCTGAACCCGCCACAGACGGACACGTCGAGTTCCGACGCCATCATGTACACGAACTGGTCGTCGGAGACCGGCAGCGCGGCGGAAGCGGCGGAGAGCGCGTACAACGAGATTGTCGACAACCTCGCGCCGACGGACGCGGCGAACCGGGCGCGCAACGAGGCCACGCTCGCGATGGAGGAGGCCAACTGGGAGGACGTCTCCGTCGCGCCCGTCTACCACAGCGTCGACGAGCGGTTCTACTACGACTGGCTGGAGATCGAACCGTTCGGCGGCATGGGACCGAGCCGACAGAAGTACACCGACGCACGGATTACCAACGGGGAGTAGCGCCGGCTTCGGGCCGGCAGTAGCGCCCACGTCGGTCCGTCGGGGCGCTTTTTTGACGTCGGAGCGTGCGTCACACCGTGGTTAGCTCTCGTGCGCTCACCGCAGTCGTCGGCCTCGGCGTGAGCCTGTTCGTCAGCGTCGCGGCGTGGGCGTACTTCGACACGCTCCTGGTCTTCCTGGTCGTCCCGTTCGTGCCGTTGCTGTTCCGGAGACGAGCCACAGGAGAGTCGGAGGACCGAGCCGACGGCCGCGTCTGTCCGGCGTGTGGGTTCCGGTCGCGCGACCCTTCGGTCGCGTACTGCCCCCGCGACGGGACGAGACTCGAACCGGGCGACCGACGGTCACCCTGACCCGTGTCTACGCATCCGTCGCCAACCGCTCGCGCTCGCGGCGGAGGATGCCCTCCCACACGCCGAACAGCGCGCTGTCGAGTCCATAGGCGTCGTCGACGCCGCGGACCCACGCGTCGTCGGCGAACAGCGCCCGCTGGAACCGTCGTACCTGCGGCGAGAGGTCGCCGTCGGCGAGGTAGTGCGACAGCGTCTCCTCTCGGGTTCGGGCGACGAGGTCGGGCGGCACCTCGACGCCGGACTCGCGGGCGACGTGGACGAACCACTCCAGGTGGAGCAGGGCGTCCGCGACGACGAACCGCTCGGCGAAGCCGAGGTCGCCCACGAACCGGGAGGCCGGGCAGCCACCGACGTACACGTCCCGCGGCCGGCTGAACCGCGGCGCCGACACCGGTTCGACGCCGGTCCGCCGGGCGACGGTGCCGGCGGCCGAGCGAAGCTTCCGCTCGGCGATTCGGCCGAAGGGGAGCAGTCCGAGTTCGTACCAGAGCGGCATCCACTCGCAGTACGGCTCCGTGTAGGTCGCGTCCGCGAGGAAGTCCGCGGCGACCGACCGGGCCGCTCGGGGGTCGAGGTCGTCGCCGGTTCGGAGCGCGGCGACCGTCTCCGGGTACGCCTCGGGAAACGTCCCGAGGTCGAACGCCATCTCCTCGGCCACGTCGTGGACGTACTCGGCGCCGAGGCGATACCAGTCGGCGAAGTCGGCGGGCGTCCGCAACGACAGGAGCGAGAGCACCGTCACGAGCGGAGTGACGGCCTCGAACGGTTTAGCGGGTCGGATTTCGGAAGTCCGGTCCGTCAGCCGTCGCCACCGGGGGTGCCGTCACGGGGGGACGAGTCGGGGGGAGTTCCGTCGCCCGCCTCCTCGGCCGCTTGAGCCCCGTCGCCCGCCTCCTCGGCCGCCCGGGCGTCGCCGATTCGCTCCGCGTCCTCCTCGTCGCGGATGTCGTCGGCTTCGGCGCCGGCCACGTCGAGACCCGCCTCGGACGGGTCGGTCCCGAGCGAGGTCGACCCGACGGCCCGCGGGAGCGGGTCGCGACCGTCTATCAACTCCGGGAGCACCACGTTCGCCGCCTGGACCACCCCGACGAGGAAGAGCGGGCCGAGAAAGAGCCCGTACCAGCCGAACACGGTCGCACCGAGGATGTACGACAGCATCGCCATCCCGTCGTGGATGGTCTGCCCCGAGAACTTCCCCCGGATGAACGTCATGGGGAGGATGTCGAGCAGGAGGAAGGCGGCGACGAGAAACGCCGCAGGCCACCAGAGGGCGGCCGCACCGTTACCCGCCTGCCACGCCTGATAGAACAGGTACGCCGCAGTCGGGAGGTAGACGACCTTACCGACGACGACCGGGACGAACGTCGCGAGGCCGGTGAGGATGGCGAGGAGCGTCGGGAACGGCATCGTGAGCCCCTGTGGTGCGACGTACGCGAACCCGTTGTACAACCCCAGGGCGAGCACCGTGACGGCCGCGACGGTGAGGACGTTCCCGAAGTAGACGACTTCGAGGTCGCGGTCGGCGGCGCTGAGGGCGGCGTACGTCGTCGAGTGTTCCCCCCACTCCTCGCGCACCCAGCCGTGCAGGCGGTGACCGTCGCTGTAGAGGAAGAACGCGAACGTGAGCGCGAGCCCGAGGTGGAGCAGGCCGGTCGATATCGTTCCGAGCGTCGTCAGAACTGCGTTCACTCCCTGCTGGACGCTCGGAAGTCGGTCGAGCCGACCGAGGAACTCCATCGGGCTCCGGAGGATAGCGCCCAGCGACTGCTGGTCGCCCGGCAGCCGCTGCAGCACGAACTGGGTCGCGCCGTCGCCGGCGACGCGGGTGAACTCGCTCCACGCCATGAGTCCCGCGTAGGAGAGCAGGGCGATTGTCGGGACGACGATGAGCAACAGCGTCGCGGCGGCGGCGAGTCCACGAGAGTCGACGCGCTCGTGCAGGCGCCGGAACATCGGCCGCGCCCCGTAGTAGACGAACAGCCCCATGACGACGGTGCCGACGATGCGCCAGGCGACGAACGCCAACACGCCCGCGAGCGCGAACACGACCACCCACCACGCGAGGCGCTCCCGGCTCAGCCCCCACGGTCCCTCGGTCATACGGCGGGGTTCGACCGGGCGACGTTTGTATGTACTCGCCGTCTCTCGTCAGCTGTTCGCGGCGTCGGAGGTGGGGTCGTGGTGCGTACAGAGGCCCCCGGACCTCTTCCGGAACCCCCCATGGTGGTGAGTCGAGCGGTCGCCGTCCGGCGGCCGGTCGGTCGTCGCCTGCGGCCGTCGGACCGTCGCTACTCCGTCGTGAGCGCGTCGTCGCCAGCCGTCGGCTCCCCGTCCCCCGCGAGTTCGCCCGTCAACCCCCACTCCGCTGCGCGTTGTTCCGCCTCGTCGCGCGCCTGCTCGCGGATGGCCGATATCTTCTCCTCGTCTTCGAGGAACGCCTCGAGGGCGCTCGCCTCGTCGTCGCCGTCGTCGTCGACGCGTTCTGGGGGTGCGACCTCGCGAGTCCGCTCGGCCAGCGCCGGGTCGTCGGCCAGTTCGGTCGCCGGCGTCGCCGGTGGTACCCGGAGGTCCGTCGCCTCGTGGGCCGCGGCGAGCGACGACGCCGGGAGTTCGTACAGCTCGACACGGTACGGACCGGGGTGAGCGAACTCGGCGATGGCGTCCGGCCCGCCGCGGTCGCTCGCGGCCTCGTAGGCGAGCGTCGGGACGCCCGCCTCGAACGTCAGGACGCCGCGTTCGCGCGCACCGAGCAGCAGGGCGTCGCTCGGCTCGAAGACGGCGTAGCCCGAGAGCTGGCGGTCGAGCGCCGTCCGGAGGGGGCCGGCCGGGTCGTCGACGACGTGCGAGCGCAGGAGGTCGCCGCGCGGGAGCCGCATGGGTGTCGCCTCCGAGCCGGGGCCGGGCTCCTGCATCTCAGGGGGTTTCGGGAACCACGGCGCTCCTGAAGCGCGCGGCCACGTCGGCTTCGTCGCCGTCGCGCACGTCGATACGACTCGCCGCCTCGCGGTACGCCGTCGCCGCCGGACAGGTCGGCGCGTGCGCGAGCAGCGGCTCCCCGGCGCGGCGGGCGGTTCGGGCGGTCTCCGTGGCGGGGACGGTCGCCAGCGTCTCGCCGCCGAAGTACTCGCTCGCGCGGTCGGCGACGCGGTCGACGCCCGCCTCGTCACGCACCTTGTTGAAGAGGACGCCGGCAGTCGCCGTGCCGTACGAGCGGGCGTACTCCTGTACTTTGAGGGCGTCGGAGAGCGCCGGAATCGTCGGTTCCAACACGACCACGCTACGGTCCGCGAGGACGAGCGGGAGGACGGCGGACTTCGAGCCCAGCGCCGCCGGCGAGTCGAGCAGGAGCACGTCGGTGTCGCGGGCGAGTTCGGCGACCACGTCGCGCAGGCGGGCCGGGTCGGCGTTCTCGAAGGCCGCGAGGCTCGTCCCGCAGGGGACGACGCGCATCCCGAAACGGTCGTACGCGGCGTCGTCGACCGTCGCCTCGCGGTCGGTGAGCAGGAGGTCGTGGAGCGTCGTGTCGGCGTCGTCGAGCCCCGCGTGAAAGAGCAGGTTCGCCATCCCCGTGTCGGCGTCCACGACCGTCACGTCGTGGTCCTCGGCGAGCGCCATCCCCAGTGCGAGCGTCGTCGTCGTCTTCCCCGTGCCGCCCTTGCCGCTGGCGACGGCGAACGCCTCGACCATCGAATCACCTCGGAGTAGCCCCGCTTCCGAATTTAAGTTTTGCGCACGGGCCGACGGAGAGCAGAGCCGGTGCCGGGTCGACCAAGCCCGATGGACCCGACGCCGGACCGGCCGAATCGGACCGAGTCGGCCTACAACGACACCGTCGTCGTCCGGTCGTCGCCGAGGCCGGAGACGGTCAGCGTGGCCTCGCGGCGGCCGGTGCGCTCCACCTCGACGTGTGCCGAGAAGGAGGTGTTCATCCCGGCGACGACGCTCCGCGCGTTCGTACCCACGTCGGCGCTGGTGTCGAGCGCACAGACGCCGATACCGTCCCCGCGACGGAGCTCCGGGAGGAACGTGCTGTTCAGCAGGCGATAGACGGAGCGCATGTCGGCGGCGGCGGCACAGACGCTCGAACAGAGGAGCATCCCGGTACGGAAGCGGGCCGACTGCCCCTGTGCCTCGGCGACCATCGACGAGAGGTCCATCCCCAGTCGGGTGAGGTCGCCGAGGTCGTCGACGACGCGGACGTCCCCGCCGTCGCCGGTCCCGGTGCACGCGAGCACCGCGGCACGGTCGCCGGAGCCTCGCTTCGTCCGGTCGAGCGAGCGGCGGACGGTCCGGCCGCTCTCCTCGGTCGCCAGCACGACGGCCCGCTCGTCGCCGTCGGCGTCGGGGGCGACGAGCCGGTAGAACACCGACGCGAGGGCGTCGCCGTCGTCGCCGGTGAGCAGAATGCTCGTCCCGCTCTCGATGGGGCCGAGCGACAGCCCCTCGGCCTCGAACGTGTCCTCGCTGACGAGCGTCATCGCGCCACCTCCAGGGGTCGCTCCGCGCGAACCGCCTGCCTGAGGTCGAGAATCTCCATCGCCGTCTCGGCGAACTGTTGGAGCTCGTGGCGCTCCGCCTCGGAGTACCGACGCTCCTCGAAGTCGATGAGACACACCTGCCCGATGACGTGGCCGTCGTCGGTGGTCATGTTGGCGCCCGCGTACGAGACGATGCCGAGGTTCACGAGCAGGTCGTTCCCGCTGAAGCGCTTGTCCTCGTGGATGTTCTCGACGACCATCACGTCCTCTTCGAGCATACTGTGGGTGCAGATGGTGTCCTCGCGGGTGATGGAGCCCATCTCGGCGCCGTGACAGGAGAGGACGTTCTCCTCGTCGCGCTCGATGAGGCCGATGAACGCCACGCCGGCGTCGAAGTGGCTGGCGATGAGGTCGGTGAGGCGGTCGAAGCTCTCCTCGATGGGGAGCTCCGCCACGTCGTAGGCCGCGAGCGCCTCCAGGCGCTCACCCTCGTCGTCGGGGGCGAGAAAGCCGACCTGCGCGCTGTGGTCGATGACGTCGTTCGCGACGAACCCCAGTCGGTCGGCGGCGTCGGGGAGGTCGCGATTGAGGTACTCGACGATGACCTCCTCGAAGGAGGCGGTGTCGATGTCGCTCGGCGCCACGTCGGTGAACAGCACGCAGGGCGTCTGCGACGCGGTCTCCCGGATGGCACCGACCACGTCCATCCCGGTCCCGTCCGGGAGGTCGTAGGCGGTGACGACACAGACGATGGATTCCGACTCGAGGCGCTCGCGCGCGGCCTCGACCGACGGCGCACGGACCGCGGTCAGACCGTCCTCGGCCTCCACCGCGTCGACGACGCCGCCGATTCGCTCACTCCTATCTACACAAAGGACATTCCGGCTCATCGACTCGAGCGAGGAAGGGCGAGTATAAAACGGTACGCGGCAAATTATCGGGACAAATATTCTGTTGTGTTACCGGAAATTCTCGTTTCGAATATCGAAAAACGAGCCTTCTCCGGCTCGTGAAGCGTTCCCGGTGACCGGGAGCGCTCGTGCCGAGCGGACGCCGAATCCGCCCGCCGAGTCGTCCGTGGGCGGGTCCTGCCCGGACGGCCGCGCCGAACCGCCTGTCGAATCGCCCCGTGGGAACGTCCGCCCGGCGTTCGGACGGTCGGCGTTCCTCGACGGCCGACGCCTGCTCGGGGAGGCGAGCGGTGACGAACGTCCCCGACCCCCACCGAAAGTCCCTACCCGGAGCCGGCCGATTCCGCCGGGAACAGCCGGCAACACCGTCCGGGGACTTCGATTCCGGCCCGAACTATTACACTCGCTCGGTCCCACCATATGCCAATGGTTGACAGTGACGACGATTCGACCGACGGCGCAGTCGTCCGCGTCCCGGTCGGGTCGGCGAACGAAGGGCGAGCCCGACGGTTGGTCGACGCCGCCCACGACGCTGCAGGCGGCGGTGTCACCGTCGTCGAGACCGGGCCCACGGGGGTGGACACGTCCGAGCCGCTGGTCGCACTCACCGCGGGCGGACGGACGACGCTTCACGGGGGGCTCACTCCGGACGGCGTTCGCACGCTGGTCGAGGCGGCCGCCGACGGCGACCTCGGGGCCGAACGCGCGCGCTCGAGCGTCGAGCACGACACGGAGACCGACGCCTTCCCGACCCCCGACACGGGGCCGCTCTCGGTCGGGCGGCGTCGCGTGCTCGCCCGCGCCGGGTGGACCGACCCCACCGGGGTCGAGGCCGACGAGCCGTTCGCGGCCGACCGCGCGGCCGACGCCGGCGACGAGGTGCGCGAGCGACTCGCCGAGGTCGGTCTGCTCGGCCGCGGCCGCGGCGACGGCGCCCCGGACACGCAGGTGAGCGAGGAGTGGGAGGTCGCCCGCCGGACCGACGGCGACCCGGTCGTCGTCGTCAACGGGAACGAGGCCGACCCGCGCAACGACACGGACCGACTGCTGCTCGAGTCGGACCCCGTCGCCGTGCTCGACGGCGCGCTCGCGGTCGCCGAACTGGTCGGCGCCGACGACGTGGTCGTCTACCTGAACGAGGCCGACGACCTCGCGCGACGGCGCGTCCACGGCGTCGTGAACGCGGTGGCCGACGCGGTCGACGCCGACCACGACACCCTCCCCGAAATCGTCGCCGGCCCGGACCGGTACATCGCCGGCGAGCCGACGATGGCGCTCGAGTCCCTGGAGGGCAACGACCGCCTCGAAGCCCGCCTGCGCCCCCCGACGCCGGCCCGACACGGCATCTACGGACGGCCGACGGTGATTCACACCCCCCGGACGCTGGCACAGGTCCGGCGGGCGATTCTCTCCCCCGAGGAGTACGACCCCGACGACGCCGACCCCGGCACCCGTCTCGTCTCCGTCACCGGCGACGTGGACGGGTCGGCGGTCGTCGAGATTCCGACGGGCGGGTCGCTCGCGACGGCCGCCGAGGCGGTCGGCTTCGAAGGGAACCCGAAGCTGGCGGTCGTCGGCGGGCAGTTCGGCGGCCTCACGCGGACGCTCGACCACCCGGCGAGCGCTCCTGGACTCCGCAGTGCCGACCTCGGGACGGCCGGCGTCGTCGAACTGTTCGACGACGGGGCCTGCGCGCTGGCGGCGGTCGGCCGGCGGGCGCGCTTCGGTGAGGAGGAGAACTGCGGACGCTGTGTCCCCTGTCGCGAGGGGTCGAAACAGCTGACCGGGATGTTGCGCGACATCTACGACGGCGAGTACCGGGACGCGAAGCTGCGGGAACTCGCCCGCGTCGCGCGCGAGTCGAGCACCTGTTCGTTCGGCCGGGAGTTGGCCCGCACGGTCCTCACCGGCGTGGACCAGTTCGAGAACGAGTTCGCGGCCCACGCCGAGGGACGCTGTCCCGCCGGCGAGTGCGGTAGCGAAGGACACGAGGGACACACATGAGCACCGACGAGTACACCGACGACCCGACAGGCAGCAGCGAGTCGGCGCCGGCGGACCCCCTTCCGGGCGTCCCCGGCGTCGAGGACCCCCGCCCGAGCACCCCGCTGACGGAGGACTTCAACGACGGGACGGCGAACGACCCCGACGTCGGCACCCCCGGCGAGGAGATGACCCACGTGACGGTCGACGGCGAGCCCGTCGCCGTCCCGCCCGGCTCGACCGTCATCGAGGCGATGGAGGCGCTCGGCGCCGACGAGGACGTACCCGCGCTCTGTTACTACGACCGAGGCACCGAGCAGGCCGAGAACATCGGCCCGCGCTCGGAGTGTCGCACCTGCATGGTCGACACCGAGGAACACGGGTTGGTCCCCTCCTGTTCGTTCCCCGCCGAGGACGGGCTGACGGTCCGCACCGACGCGGAGGACGCGGCGGAGGCCCGCGAGGTGAACTTGGACCTCGTCCTCTCGAATCACAACCTCCGGTGTACGACCTGCGGGAAGAACGGCCAGTGCGAACTGCAGGACACCTCCATCGAGCAGGGCGTCAACGAGCCCCGCTACGGCGTCTTCGAGGAGCGCGACGAGTACGAGCCCATCGACGACACCAGCGAGGTCATCCAGATAGACCGCAACAAGTGTATCCTCTGTAACCGCTGTGTCGAGGCCTGCAACGACGTGCAGGTCGAGGGCGTCCTCCGGATGGAGGGGAACGCCGGCGACATGCGAATCGCGTTCCAGAACGACTCGGATACGTTCGAGGACTCCACCTGCGTCTCCTGTGGCCACTGCGTCACCGTCTGTCCGACCGGCTCGCTCGTCGAGCAGGGGCTGACGAACGCGGCGACCATCCCACTCCCCGGGTTCAACCAGAAGAACTCCATCGGGAAGGTCATCGAGAGCCCGGCCCCGGAGACCGCCGACGGCGCCGCCGCGCCGAACCGAGGCGTGCCCGGCGCCGACGAAGACGAGGAGCTCACGGGCGTCTCACGGTTCATGGCGAAGGCCAAGCGGGGCGCGTCGGACCTCAAAGAGCGCGTCCGTCAGGACGGTCTCGAAGGGGTCGAACACGTCGCCGAGAAGGCCGCGTCCGAGTCGATGACCATCGGTCAGCTGTTCGACGTGTCGCAGGTCGTCAGCGAGACGCGGCGCTCGCGCATCACGAAGGCCGAGACGACCTGTAACTTCTGTGCGGTCGGCTGTCGGTTCGACCTCTACGGTCGTGACGGCGAGGTGCTCGGGGTGCGGCCCGCCGACCCCGAGGCGACGCCCGCCAACGACTTCTCCACCTGCGTCAAGGGGAAGTTCGGCTACGACTTCGCCAACAGCGACGACCGCCTCGAACACCCGCTCATCAAGGAGGACGGCGAGTTCCGCGAGGCCTCGTGGGACGAGGCGCTCGACCGCATCCACGCGGAACTCTCGGGCATCCAGGAGGAGCACGGCCAACACTCCGTGGCGGTCACCTCCTCCTCGAAGTGTACGAACGAGGAGAACTTCCTCAACCAGAAGTTCGCCCGGCAGGTGCTCGGCACGCCGAACGTCGACAACTGCGCCCGGCTCTGTCACTCCTCGACGGTCACGGCGCTCAAACAGGTGCTCGGTTACGGCGCGATGTCGAACCGCATCAACGAGGACATCGGCGAGACCGACTGCTACCTCATCACCGGGTCGAACACGACCGAATCCCACCCGGTGCTCGCGACGCGCATCAAGCAGAACGTCCGCGACGGCGCCGACCTGTTCGTCTTCGACCCCCGGAAGGTCGGCATCGCCGAGCACGCCGACCAGTACAGCCGGCCGAACCCCGGCACCGACATCGCGTGGATAAACGGGCTCATCCGCTACATCGTCGAGCACGACCTCCACGCGGAGGAGTTCATCGAGGAGCGCACGAAGCACTTCGACGAACTCGTCGAGAAGGTCGACCCGTTCACCCCCGAGAAGGTCGAGGAGCTGACGGGCGTCCCCGAGGAGGAACTCGTCAACGCGGCGCAGACCATCGGCGAGGCAGACACCTGCATCTTCGGCTGGGCGATGGGGATGACCCAGCACGCCCACGGCACCCGAAACCTGCTCGCGCTGACGAACCTCGCGCTCGTCACCGGCAACCTCGGCAAGCCCCGCGCCGGCGTCTCGCCGTTCCGCGGCCAGAACAACGTCCAGGGCGGCGGCGGCGACATGGGTCCCGCCCCGCACAACCTCCCCGGCTATCAGGACCCGACCGACGAGGAGGTCGCACGGAAGTTCGAGGCCGAGTGGGGTGAGCGCCCGCCCGAGGAGGTCGGCCTGCGCCTGCCCGAGCAGTTCGAGGAGATGAAGGAGGGCAACATCCGCGGCATGTTCATCATGGGGGAGAATCCCGTGCTCTCCGAACCGGACATCCGCGACGCCGAGGAGTCCATCGGCGAACTCGACTTCCTCGCGGTGCAGGACATCTTCCTCACCGAGACCGCGGAGTTCGCGGACGTGGTTCTCCCGGCCGCCTCCGGCGCCGAGAAGCTCGGCACGCAGACCAACACGGAGCGGCGCATCCAGATGGTCCGACCGGCTATCGAGCCGCCGGGCGAGGCCAAGCGCGACCTCGACATCCTGATGGAGCTCGCCGAACGCTGGGGGTACGACTGGCGCTCGAAGTACGACGGCCCGGCCGACGTGATGGACGAGATTGCCCGACTGGTCCCCATCTACGGCGGCGTCAGCTACGACCGCCTCGAGGAGATGCCCGACGGCATCCAGTGGCCCTGCGAGGACGAGGACGACCCCGGCACACCCTACCTCTACGAGGACGAGTTCAACTTCGAGGACGGAAAGGCCCGGTTCGTCCCCGCCGACTACGCCGGTCCCGTGGAGCTTCCCGACGAGGAGTTCCCGCTGATGCTGTCGACCGGCCGGGTGCTGTATCACTGGCACACGGGGACGATGACCCGGCGCGTCGAGGCGCTGATGGAGCAGGTGCCGGAGAGCTTCGTCACCATCCACCCGGAGATGGCGGAGGAACTCGGCGTCGTCGACGGGGAGTACGTCAAGGTGACCTCCCGGCGCGGCGACATCACGGTGAAGGCGAACGTCGAGGACCAGTCCGACCCCGGCGTCGTGTTCATCCCGATGCACTTCGTCCACGGGGCGGTGAACGAGCTCACCCAACACGAACTCGACCCGGACTCCTACATCCCCGAGTTCAAGGTGACGAGCGTGAAGGTGGAGCCGGTCGGCCCGAACCCCGACGGCGACACCCTGCCGGTCGACCCCCCCGTCGACGAGGGGACGACCGGGGCGGAGGGTGACTCGGGGCCGGTTCCGGGGGACGACTGAGATGAGCGATTCGACGCTCGACTCCGCGTCCGACCCGGTGCCGGAGCCCGCATCCGACGCCGCGAGTCGGCGGTCCCTGCTGGTCGCCGGCGTGCTACTCGCGGCGCTGGGCGGGGCCCTCTTCTGGCTCTGGCGGAAGAACGCCCCGCTGTCGCGACACTACCGCCGGCTGAAGGACCGGCGGGCGTGAACTCCGGCGCCGGAGGGCCGCCCGGTGCCGGCGGGACACCCGGAATCGACACGAGCCGGTTCCAACGGTAGCGTGGTACCGCGGTACCGCTGAGAGAAAACGCCGCACCTCGTCTCGCTTCGTTTCCACACCCCTTCGAGCCCGTTCGCGAGACCGAAGTGCGGACTCGACCAGTTACGCGACCGAGTCGGAACGGGAGCGGTGGCGCCGCGCTCTCGTGACGCCGGACGCGACCGCCCGACCGCTCGCCGTTCAGCTCACTCGAGGTCGAATCGGTCGTGGGTCATGACCTTGTGCCACGCCTCGACGAAGTCCGTCACGAACTTCTCCTCCCCGCCGTCCTCGCCGTACACTTCCGCGACGGCTCGGAGCCGGGAGTTCGACCCGAAGACGAGGTCGACTCGGGTGCCCTTCCGCACGACCTCGCCCGTGTCGCGGTCGTGTGCCTCGTACAGGTTCTCGGCGTCGGCCTCCTTCCACTCCGTCTCCATCCCCAGCAGGGTCTCGAAGAAGTCGTTGGTCAGCGTCCCCGGCCGGTCGGTGAAGACGCCGAGGTCGGAGCCGTCGTAGTTCGCGTCCAGCGCGCGCATGCCGCCGACCAACACCGTCATCTCGGGGACGGTCAGGTCCAGCAGTTCCGACTTGTCGACCAGCAGCTCCTCCGCCGGCTGGTCGGCCTCCTCGGAGTAGTAGTTCCGGAACCCGTCGGCCCTCGGCTTGAGCGCCTCGAAGGACTCGACGTCGGTCTGCTCCTGCGAGGCGTCGGTGCGACCCGGCTCGAACGGCACGTCCACGTCGTAGCCGGCGTCCGCGGCCGCCTGCTCGACGGCGACGTTGCCACCGAGGACGACGAGGTCGGCGAGCGAGACGCGAACGTCGTCGTCGCGCGAGCCGTTGAAGTCCTCCTTGATCTCCTCGAAGGTGTCGAGCACGGTCGACAGCTCCTCGGGGTTGTTGACCTCCCAGTCACGCTGCGGGCGGAGACGGATGCGGGCGCCGTTGGCGCCGCCGCGCTTGTCGGACTTGCGGAACGTCGACGCCGACGCCCAGGCGGTCCGCACGAGCTGGGGCACGGACAGCTCCGAGTCGCGAATCTTCTCCTCAAGCTCGGCGACCTCCTCCTCGCCGACGACCTCGTAGTCGGCGTCCGGGAGCGGGTCCTGCCACAGCATCTCCTCGTCGGGCACCTCCGGGCCGAGCATTCGGGACGGCGGACCCATGTCGCGGTGGATGAGCTTGTACCAGGCTTTCGCGAACGCCTCCTGGAACTCGTCGGGGTTCTCCTGGAAGCGTTCGACGACTTCCCGGTAGTCCGGGTCCTCCTTCAGCGCGATGTCCGTCGTCAGCATCATCGGCGTGACCGACTCGTCCTGGTTGTGAGCGTCGGGGACGGAGCCCTCGAGCTCCTCGTCCGTCGGCCGCCACTGCCACGCGCCGCCGGGACCCTTGTGGGGTTCCCACTCGTAGTCGAGCAGGTTGTCGAGGTAGCCCATGTCCCAACTGATGGGCGCCTGCGTCCAGGGACCCTCGATGCCGCTGGTGATGGTGTCGGCGCCCCGCCCGGACTCGTGGTCGCTCTCCCAGCCGAACCCCTGTGACTCGATGGGTGCCGCCTCGGGTTCGGCACCGACGAACGCGTCGGGGTCGTCGGCGCCGTGGACCTTCCCGAACGTGTGGCCGCCGGCGATGAGCGCGACTGTCTCCTCGTCGTTCATCGCCATCTGGCTGAACGTCTGGCGGATGTTGTGCGCGGAGCCTTCGAGGTCCGGTTCGCCGTTCGGCCCCTCTGGGTTCACGTAGATGAGCCCCATGACGGAGTTGCCGAGCGGGTTCTTGAGGTCACCCTCCTCGTCGAATCGCTCGGGGGACGACTGCTCCATCTCGTCTTCCGGACCCCAATCGACGGCCTCGTGAGGTTTGTAGGTGTCCTCACGGCCGCCGCCGAAGCCGAACGTCTCGAACCCCATCGACTCCAGCGCGACGTTGCCGGTCAGGACCAGCAGGTCGGCCCACGAGAGGCTATCGCCGTACTTCTGCTTCACCGGCCAGAGCAGTCGGCGCGCCTTGTCGAGGTTGGCGTTGTCCGGCCAACTGTTGAGCGGCGCGAGCCGCTGGCCGCCGCGGGATGCCCCGCCCCGCCCGTCGGAGACGCGGTAGGTGCCGGCGCTGTGCCACGCCATGCGAATCATCAGCGGTCCGTAGTGGCCGTAGTCGGCCGGCCACCACTCCTGTGACTCTTTCAGGACTGCGTCGATGTCCGCTTTCACCTGCTCGAAGTCGAGCTTCTCGAACTCCTCGGCGTAGTCGAACTCCTCGTCCATCGGGTCGCCCGGACGGGCGTTGTTGTCGAGGATGTCCAAGTTCAACTGGTTCGGCCACCAGTCTCGGTTGGTGTTCTTCATCACCGGCCAGTTACCGCCTTGGCCTGTTAAGATTGACTAATTCGGAAAGGAGTTTCGTCGCCGCCCAACTCATCTATCGGATGTGCGAACCCTCGTCGTCGATGGTTAGCGTCCCCCGCGGACGGCGCGTCCGAGGTGCTCGCCGTCGGTGACTCCCCGAACTGGCTCTGTCCCGGCCGAGCCCTTTGGCCCTGACCGACCCGTGGTTCACCCGCTCGACTCCGACGCGTCCGTTCCCCTCCGAGCCGTCCATTTCCCTCCGACTCGCCAACTCGACCCCGTTCGCGGTGGGAGCCGGCCGGGATGCGTACACGACATATCGATGTATAGAACAGTCGCTTCGAAGGAATATTTTCGCTTCCGGCACCTCTCGAGTCGCTAATCGTCGCAGGCGGCGGCGTCACTCGACCTACCGACCGGGGTCGTGTCGTCGACGAGGTCCGACAGGTCCAGCCGGCGTAGCGTCGAGCGCGTCGGGACGCCGTGTTCGTCCCACCCGCGTCGGTCGTAGTACGCGTCGAGCGCGGCCTCGAACTCCGCGGGGTCGAGACCGACGTCCTCGCCGGACCGGGCGAGCGCCATCGGCAACGCGTCGTCCGCGCGGCCGAACCCCTCGCGGACGTTGAACAGTCGCGTGAGGTTCCAGACGCGCTCGCCGACCCGGCGGAGGTCGGCGGCGTCGTAGTCGAGGCCGACGGCGCGGAGCCACTCCGCGCCGAGGTCGGTCTCGAACGCCTCGGCGGCGAGGTCGTCGACGACGAGCGACCAGAGGGCGGAGCGGAGGTCCTGTTCGGCCGCGACGGCCGCCGCTCGGCGGGCCGGCGACCAGTCCGCGACGGCGAACACCTCCTCCACGACGGGCCGGGCGCGGCGGTGGCAGGCTCCCCGGTCGGAGGTAGCGTAGGCGAGTGCCATCGCGGGCGAGCGCCGCGGGTCGTACGAGGAGAGCGACATGGCCTTCACCGTCGGGACGGCGTCTGCGTTCCCCCGGCGCTCGGCCGCGCGCTCGACCCCCTCGGCGAGGTCGTCGCCGAGCGGCGTCGACCGGGTCGCGATTTCCTCGAGCAGGCGCCGGGCGGCCTCGTCGTCGCCGAAGTCGACGTCGACGCCGTCGGCGTGCATCACCCACGCGACGGCGTTGCCCGCGGAGATGACGTCGAGCCCGAGTCGGTCACAGCGTCCGCCGAGCGCCGCCACCGCGTCGAAATCGGCGAGGTCGAGGTTCGAGCCGAGCGAGATGGGTGTCGCGCCGCGCGGAACCGGCTCCGCGCCGTCGTCGGCCTCGACGCGGAACCCGCCGGGCACCGCGTCGTCCGCTCGCTCGCGGGCGACGGCCGCGGCGCGAACCGCCTCGATGCCGAGGTCGGCGGCGGGGTCGGTCTCGCCGCCGTCGCCACCGGCGGTCCCGTCGCCGCTCCACCCTCGCGTCGGCAACACGCCCGTCTCAGCCGCGAAGTCGACCGTCTCCATCGTCTCGCCCGCGCCGTACCAGCGCCCGCTGTCGGTCTCGGCGAGCCGGCGGTCGTACTCCCGACGGAGGGCGTCGAGACCGTCGCGGTCGGGGGAGTCGTCACGGCCGGCGAAATCAGTGTCAGCGTGGGTGTCGGCACGGTCGTCGCCGTCGACGACGACGGCCTTCAGCCGCTTCGCCCCGAGGACGGCGCCCGCGCCGCCGCGGCCGGCCTGGTGGTCGCCGCCGTCGGAGGCGACGGTCGCGTAGCGGACCCGGTTCTCGCCCGCCGGGCCGATGCAGGCGACCGCCCGGCGGTCGGCGTCGGGGGCGTCGGCGAGGAGACGGTCCGTGGTCTCGACGGCGTCCAGCCCCCACAGGTCGGTGGCGGGCTCGAGCGTCGCCTCGCCGTCGGCGACGTGGAGCGCGACCGGGTCCTCGCTCTCGCCCTCGACCAGGACGGCGAGACAGTCCCCGAGCGCGCCCGCGAGGCGGGCCGGGAAGTCGCCGCCGGCGTAGGAGTCGAGGAAGGTCCCCGTCAGCGGGGACTTCGTGACGACCGCGTCGGTCGCGTGACCGGGAGTGAGCCCGGTGACGGGGCCGAGGCTGAACAGGAGGACGTTGTCGGGGCCGAGCGGGTCCGTCCCCGGTTCCAACTCGTCGTAGAGGTAGCGCGCGCCGAGCCCCTTCCCGCCGACGTACTGCCGGCGCCAGCGCTCCGGAATCGGCTCCCGTTCGGCGGTACCCGCCGTGAGGTCGACCCGGAGGAGTCCACCCGGCGGCGTGTCGTCGGTCACACGCGAGGTTCGGTCGCGAGGACCCTAAGCCCCCCGGCCGCGGAATCGCGGCGAGGGCCGACGTTCGCGACCGACTCGGTCACTCCTCGAGCGCGACGAGGTCGATGCCGCCGTTGCCGGTCCGGATACGGAGCCGATTCCCGCCGTCGCCCAGTCGTCCCTCGACCCGGCGAGCGGGGCGCTCTCCCGGGTCGAGCGCGAGGTCGTCGACGTCGATGGAGCCGAGTTCCGTCGTCGCCAGCAGTTCGGCGTCGAGGTCGGCGCCCAGCGCGACGTCGACGTTCCCGTTGCTCGTCCGGACGGTCGTGTCCCGGCGAATCGCCGGAACCTCCGCGTCGATGGAGCCGTTGCTCGTCTCGATGCCGTCGACGCCGGCCACCCCCGACACGTCGACCGACCCGTTGGCAGCGGTCACGGTGACGAACCCGTCGACGTTCCGCACCTCGATGGCTCCGTTCGCACTCTCTACGGTGAGGTCCCCGGCCGTGTTTCCGACCGTCACCCGGCCGTTGGCGGTCGTCGTCTCCGCGACCCGCGTCCCGGCCGGGACGGCGAGGTCGAGTCCGACGCTCACCGTCCGTCGAGCCTCGTCGGTCCCGTACACCGTCTCGACGAGGTAGGCGGCTCCGTCCCCCTCTTCGCCGTCGGACGCGGAGTCGGAGCCGGTCTCGACGGTCACCTCGTCGAACCGGCCGGCGCTCGTCGGAGCGCGTTTCGTAACCGTCAGCACGACCCCGTCGCCGTCGTGCGTGTCGACGACGACGGAACCGTTCGTGTTTCGAACGCGGACCGCGGCGCCGTCGGGGACGTCGAGGTCCGTGGACGTGGTCTCTTCGGGGGACGTTCCGGGGGCCGTACAGCCGGCGAGGCCGACCAGCCCGGCGGCGCCCGCGAGGCCGGTCGACCGGAGGAGGGTGCGGCGACGCATACCGGAGAAACGTCTCAGTCGCTCATCAACTCTCCGGGGGCGAGCGAACCGTTCGCACGAGCCGGGAGCGGCTGTCGCCGGGGGACCGACTGCGCTCGCGACGTGGGTTCGATTCGACCGTGCCGCCGCCCTCATACGACCTGGCCTCGAAGCCACGGCCATGCGCGCCGCAGTGATAATCGCCGGCGGCCGGTCGACCCGCTTCGGCGACGCCGACAAAGCCGTCGCCGACCTCGCCGGCGTCCCGATGACCCGCCGGGTCGCCGACCGACTCGTCACCGTCGTCGACCGCGTCGTCGTCAACTGTCGGGCCGACCAGCGCGACGCGCTCGAACGGGCGATGGCCGGCTACCCGCTCCCCGTCGCGTACGCGGTCGACCCCGACCCAGACGAGGGACCGATGGCGGGCATCCGCACCGGGGTACGAGCGGTCGCGGCGGGCGCCGACGAGGCGAGCGGGAACGGGGCGGCCGACCCGGACGCCTACGCCCTCGTCGTCGCCTGCGACATGCCCTTCGTCGACCCCGAGTTCGTCGACTACCTCTTCGAGCGTGCGGCGGGCCACGAGGCCGCGGTCCCCCAGCTCGACGACGAGTGGTTCCAGACGACACAGGCCGTCTACCGCGCCGGGCCGATGGCCGACGCCTGCGAGGCCGCGCTCGACGCCGGCGAGCGGAAGATTCTCGCGCCTCTGGAACGGTTGGAGTGGGTCGTCGTCGACGACGCCGAGATTCGGGCGCGGACGACGCCCGAGACCTTCGAGAACTGCAACACGCGCGCGGAGTTCGAGGCGGCGACCGAGCGGCTCGCGGCGGACGACGGCGGCGACGGTGGTGGGGACCGGTCCGATGGCGACGGCGGCGACGGTCACGAGGGCGGTGTCGGTTGACATACACGAAAAGTTGAAGTTCTGTAGTAGTGATAGCCGGTCGAATGCTTCCCTCGCCGCTCGAGGCGGTCGCCGAATGGATACTCGTCGCGGTGCGATTCGTCGGCGGCGTCGGCTCGGTGACGCTGGCGGCCGCCCTCGTCTACCTCGTGCGCGACGCCTACGCCGACCGGCGCGACGCCGAGGCCGCACGCGAGCGGGGACTCGAACTGCAGGAGCGACAGACGAAGCTGTTGGCGGCGAGCCACGAGCCGGTCGTCCGCCGCGGGGCGTGGACCGAGCGGGCGCCGGACCAGCTGGCGGTCGAACTGACGAACCAGGGGTCGGGCGTCGCCCGCGACCTGCGGGTCACCGTCGACCTCGACGCCCCGAACGACGCCTACGAGGTGGGCGCCGCGGAACTCCCGCTGTACCGCCTCGACGAGAACGGCGTGGTCGACACGCAGGAGGCCGACCTCCGGGCGGACGAGACGGCGACGTTCGTCGCCCCGCTCGCCGTCGACCTCGACTCGACCGGCGCGTTCTCCGGCTCGACCTGTCCGTTCTCGGCCGCGGTCGAGAAACTGCGCTACACCGGGACGCGTGAGGCGTCCGTCGACGTGACTGTCGAGTACGGGAACGTCCTCGACGAGCGGACCGACCGGAGCGTCCTCTCGGGGTCGTTCACGTTGGTCGAGGGGCTCGACTTCCCGGCCGCGATGCGCCTGCGGACCGACGACGAGACGGTCGCGCGCTCGGACGCCGACGACGGACGCGACGCGCGGTTCTCGCGCTTCTCCCCCTCGCGACACATGAGCGGCGACGCGACGACGGTGCCGGAGGCGACGGTGTCGTACTTCACCGCCCCGGGACCCGGCCCCGACGAGTACACCCTCCGGGTCGGCGTCGACCTCTCCGACGCCGACCTGGTGACGTTCACCCGCGGCGACCGCGTCGTCGCGAGCGTCGACACCGGTACCGACGAGCCGGTGCCCGTCTGCGGCGGCGGGGCCGAGGAACCGGCGCTCGCCCACGGCGACCTGCTCCACGTCCACGCCGTCGTCGGCGGCAACGAGGTGGAGATAGACTGCTTCGCCGCGCCGGACGCGGTGGCACTCCCCCCGAGGGTCGGCCACACCGACCCCCCGACCGCCGTGGAACGGGGTGAACCGGTGGACACCAGCACGAGCGCACGGGACGGCAGTGCACGCGCCGTCTCCGACCGGACCGAAGCGTCGAACGCCGTCGTCGGTACCCGGCCGACGGCGTCGGAGACGGTCCACGAACCGGCGGCCGAGTCGCGGGAGCGAGGAGAGGCGAAGGTCGAACCCCACACCGACGACTGACGGCCGGGGTCCGAAGCGCCGAAGCCCGAACTGTCGGTTCCTATCGTTCGACCACGTCGACCAACGGCTCGGCCGCGGTCATCCGGGCCAGCACCACCCGCGGTACGTCCGCCCGGGCGAGCACCTCGTCGGCGACCTCGCGGGCGACCGTCTCCAACTCCTCGTCGTCGACCATGTTGACGAGCGGAATCGCGGTCGCACCCTCGGGGACGGCCTTCAGCCCGCCGTGTTCGCTCGCGAGCACGCGCGCGACGTGTTCCGACCGAATCTCGCCGCCGGGTTCGAGTCCGGCGACTTCGGCGACCAGCTCGGGCCGGTGGACCCGCTCCTCGGTGAGCGACTCGCCGACGACCCGCGCGCTCGCGACCGGCACGACGGTGTCCGCGGCGTCGGGGATTCGAGGCTCGCGCTCGTTCGGCGCCTTCAGCCACCGCGTCCGCGCGCCGTCCGCTTTGACGAGCACCGGCCCGTCGTGGGCGGCCGCGAGGCGGTCGACCGTCGCCGGGCCGTAGCCGCGGTAGCGGTCCTCGCGCTCGCGCTCCGGGACGAGTCCGAGCGGGAAGTCCGCGGGGCCGGCGTCGTCGAGGGCGACGACCGGGTCGTCGGCGACGACCACCCGGGAGACCTGCTCGTCGAAGATGGGGATGCGGACCGTCGCGGTGACGACCGCCCGGTCGAGCCGCGATGCGAGGACGTACAGCGTCGTCTTCTTGCCCCCGGCGCCGACGACGGCGAGGAGACCGGCGTCGGCCGCGAGAGCGTCGACGATGTCCATACTCGCGGATTCGGCCGGTGTCGACAAAAGCGCGCGGGGCCGGGCGTCTCGACCGACGAGGAGCCGACGCCGACCGTTCGGGGTGGTTGTCAGCGAGCGCTCGAGACGGTCGTCTCGCTCCCGCTCTCGACCTCACCGCCGGCGGCCGTTCCACCCTCGCCGCCGGCCTCGACCTCCGCCGACGCCGCGGAGACGTTCGGGGTGTCGGAGCCGGTCTCCTCGGTCTCGGGCGCGCCCGGCGTCCCGTCATCGGGGTCCGTCGCCGCTGCTCCGGAGCGGTACCACGCCGGTGCGGGCGCGGTCGTCTCCCCGACGTTGACGACCTCGACGGTCACGGTCACCGAGACGCCGGGGCGACCGGGGACGTCGTACGAGCGCCGGAGCGAGTGGACCAGTCCGCGTTCGTCGACGAGAGCGCTCCCGGTCGAGTTCTCTACGCCTAGCCACGGGTCGTCCGCGAGCGACAGCCAGTACAGCGTCCGCCCGTCGCGCTCGACGGTCTCGACGACGCCCGCCTCCCGGACCGACGTGAACCAGTCGACGTAGTTCTCGGCGCGCGACCGGAAGGGGTCGTCCGGCTCCGCGAAGTCGGACTGACCCGACCGTGCGTCACGCGGTTCGCCGTCGACTCCCCGCTCGACGCGGACGCTCCCGTTCGCGAACACCTCCTCGTCCGCGACCACTTGGACGGTGGCGGTAGGCTCACCCGCGCCGGTCACCGAGGAGACGTACCGCTCCGACCCCTCGACGCGGGCGACTTCCCGTCGAACGGCCGTGGGGCGACCGTCCCGGAACTCGCGGTGGGTGAGCACCAGCGTGTACGAGGTGTTTCCGAGGACCCGACCGTGGGCGGCCGCGAGCGCCCGCGCGTCGACGGCGTTCGGGGTGACACCCGGCGGCAGCGAGGCGTCCGAGTCGCCCCCCGTGAACGGCGCCGCGTCGTCGGGAGGGCTATCCGCGTCGTCGGGTGACTCCTCCGCGCCGCTGGCGGTCCGCGCGGGGTCTGTCGCCGACGCCGACCCCGCGCCCGTGCCGTCGACAGCGGACTGTGCGTCCGACGCGGCCGTCTCCGCCGACTCCGTGGTCGTCGTGCCCTCGTCGGCCGTCGACAGCGCCCCGTCCGGCGAACCGAGTGAGGGGAGTCCGAGACCACCCCCGCCGAGCACGGCGGCGACGACCGCGACGCCGACGAGGACTACGACGGCCTGCCGACGCCGGGAGGTGGGCACCCAGGGGCCCAGCGAGTCGGAGGTGCCGCGGAACGAACCCCGACTGGCCGCTTCGACATCGTCGGCCGCTTCGGCATCGTCGGGCCCTCCTCCCTCGTCGGGTCCCTCTGCCTCGACAGCCCCTCCGAGGTCGCCGGCCAATTCGGCATCGTCGGTCGAGTCGCCCGCGTCGGGGGGCGTCGCTCTGGGGTACTGCGTCGACCGGAGCGCCACGCCGAGGTGCGCCCTGACGAGTCGGTCGCCGGTCTCCGCGGGAAGCGCGTACAGAAGTAACCGTCGGAGGTCCGCCGGGTCGAGGAGCGCCTCGCCGTCGTACCGTCGGTCGTCGGAGTCCACGTCGTCGGCTTCACGCCGCTCGAAGTCCACGTCGACGACCCACGAGCGGCTCTCGACACCGTCGGCCGACGACTTCTCCGCGATACGGACGCGGGTGCCGTCGACCGACGCCGAGCGACCGCGGGCCCGCCACACCGCGGCGACGAACGCCGCCCGGTCGGGGAGCGAGAGCGCGGCAAGTCGCTCCCTGAACGCCGTCGACGACAACGGTGGCATGACCCACTCTCGGGACCGCACGGAGTAAGCGGTTTCCGCCGGGGCGGCGGGGCCGGGTCGGTCGCGCTCGGACCCGCGTTCGGCCGAGTCGGTCGTCCGCCGACTCCGCTCCCATCGACTCCGTCACCCGTCGCCGCCGGTGCCGTTATCTCCTCGCGGCGCGTCGGTCTCCCCCGACCCGAGATGACCGAACGCGGCTATCGATGTGGGGCCTGCAACGAGTTGCTCCGGACGACGGAGGACCTCCGGCGCCAACAGGGGGTAACCGGGTCGCGCTGGTTCTGTCGGTACTGCGGGACGTCCGTCCCGGGGATGGTCGGCGAGAAGCTGAAACACCGGGAGTGAGGCGGTCGCTCCGGGCCCGTGGTCAGTCCTCCGGGTCGGTGCCGAGGTTGACGCCGTAGCCGCGGACCTCCGCGGCCGTGATTCGCTCGGCGGAGACGCCCACCCCGTCCCCGTGAATTCCGGCCTCGAGGACGGCGCTGATTCGCCCCCGCGGCGCATCGCGTGGGAGCTGCGTAATCGCGTGAAGCGCCTCGTTGAACCGCTCACACCGGACACGGGCCTTACAGCGCGGACAGCCGGCGTCCGTATACGGGTACGCCGCGGAGACCTCGATTTCACACCCGCAGAACGGACAGTCGACTCGATAGCTCACGACTGCGGAGAGATTTTCAGCTTGTGGCCCGTCTCCCGTCCGTGTTCGGTGACGACTTCCCCGGGGAGTCTCGCGTCCCCCCGATACACCACCGTGGAGAACCGGCACTCGGTACAGACGACTTCGACCGTTCCACGATTATGTGCTGACACGCGGTCGTTCCCTCATCACGGTACTCCGATTCAGGCAATCACGGTAGAGGGTTCCGCCTCATCACCCAAGGGTGCGTCCGAAATCTAACGTGTTCGAAGCGGAGTGAAGAGGTCGACGGAGAAGCCGTACCGGTCGCTCCGACGGCGGTTAGGGCTCCGAACCGCCGTCGCCCAACCGCGCCTCGAACTCCGGGACGGTCTCCTGGCAGTCGCCGACGAGTTCGGCGGGGTTGCCGATGGCGGTGCAGTGGGGCGGCACGGAGTCGAGGACGACCGAGGCGGCGCCGACTTTCGCCTGCCGGCCGATGGTGATGGGGCCGAGGAGGGTCGCACCGGCGCCGATGGTGACCCCGTCCTCGATAGTCGGGTGGCGCTTCTCGCGTTTCATCGAGTCGCCGCCGAGCGTGACCCCGTGATACAGCATCACGTCGTCGCCGATTTCGGTCGTCTCGCCGATGACGACGCCGTTCCCGTGGTCGACGAAGAAGCGGCGGCCGATCTCGGCGCCGGGGTGAATCTCGATGCCCGTCGCGAAGCGGGAGAGGTGCGAGAGACCGCGCGCGAGTAGCGTGTGGTCTCGCTCCCAGAACGCGTGAGCCAGCCGGTGAGCCCAGACGGCGTGGAGGCCGGGGTAGAAGAGCAACACCTCGAGCGACGAGCGGGCGGCGGGGTCCTTCGAAAGCGCCGTCCGGACGTCCTCGCGGATCCGGTCGAGCAGTCCCATGGCCACCCGTAGGACGGTCGAGGCAAAAGTGCTACTGGATGCGGATGCGTCGTCCCCGTCCCTGGTCGCACGCACGCCCCGAACGCGACTCTCGTCCCGTATCTCGAGGGGGCGAACCGTCCGCGAGCGCCGTCGCCGCCACACGTCTGTTGCTGACGTTCTTCGTCACGTCGGCGGACCCGGGGTCGCTCGTCGTCGAAGGAGTCGGCACCCGGGTGGACTACTCGGAGCGCAGTCGCACCTCCGGTCGAGGCCGCCGGGAGCGGCGTCGTTCGGCCCCCAACGATGCGACTGACGTCGGCGTCACTCGTCGGAAGCCTCGACGTGGTCGGTGCTGGCTGGCTCCCGGGCGCCGTTTCGGAACGCCATCGCGGGGTGGCGTTCCCGGGTCCGGGAACCGAACAGCCGGTCGCGCAGCGACCGCTTGGAGGCGCGCTCGGCCAGCAACACCGAGCAGTCCACGTGGTTGACCACGTCCAGATGGAGCGAGTTCTGCACCAACCGGGACAGCATCCCCTGTTCTGTCGCGCCGAGCATGAGCATCGTGCTGTCGCCGGCCGCTCCGACGATGGCCTCCTCGACGTCGCCCGAGCGGACGGTGATAGTCGCGTCCGTCAGGCCGTGCTCGGCGGCCCACTCCCTGAGGAACGCCTCGCCCGCGCGTTCGTCCGTCTCGTCGCCGACGACGTGGAGCAGTTCGACCTTCGCGTTCGCCACCTCCTGAAGCGCCCGGGCGACCTCCGCGTTCAGGTCGGAGTCGGGCCCGCCGGCGGTCGGCAGGAGGATTCGCGACGGGTCGAGACCGCGGTCGTTGGCCACGAGGAAGTCACAGGGCAGCTGGTTGGTCAGCTCGGCGAGCGGTCTCTCGGCGCGGGCCGAACTCCACAGCCCCTCCTCGTCCCAGCCGATGAGCGCCAGGTCGGGACTCGTCCGCCGGGCCAGCGTGAATATCTCCTCGAAGGAACGCGGGGTGACCACGGTCGAGGTCTCCAGGGTGACGTCGTACTTGGTGCCGATTCGACGGGTATCCTCCAGCAGTCGCTCGGAGTTACGCCGGATGCGGTCCTGCTGGACCCGCTCCGTGTTCGAGGACCAGCGCCGGGGCGCCTGAACGACGTGGACGACGTGGACTTTCCCCTTCTTCTGACGGCTGGCCAGCTGGCAGGCCAGCCGCACTACCTCGGTTTCGGTCCGCGGGTTGGCGATGGGTACCAGAATCCGGTAGGTCTCCGGGTCGCGGACGATCTCCTCGACGGTGTCGATCACCGGAACGTACGAGCGACCGGCCAGCGAGCCTACCAACCACTCCCGCGGCGTGAGCCGACGGACGTCCTGAAACCGGGGAATCTGGAGGCGCCGGTCGGAGGTCTGGTAGTAGTTCACAACCGTCACCAGTACGATTCCGCCGAGCGTGTTTCCGAGCAGCACCGGAAGGACGAACCCGAATAGCGCGGGAACCGGGTTCGCCCCGGTGACCAGCGCCAGGTAGACGACCTCGGTGAAGGAGACCACCACGTGGTACAGGTTCCCCAGCGGGATGGCCAGGAACGCCAGGTACACGACGACCAGCTTGGAGATGGTGTCCCGGGCGGCGAAGCTGATCCACACCACGCCGGCGACTATCAGCCCGGCGAAGGCCGCCTTGACGAACAGGGCGGAGGCGGGGGTGGCGATGCCCTTCTCGGCGAACCCGACCGCCACCGCCGCGGTGGCGTCGTCGAATACGCCGCCGTAGGCCAGCGCGAGCGCTCCGAGTCCGCCGCCAAGGAAGTTCCCCGCGAGCACGATGGACCAGTGACGAAACAGCGTGGGAATCGAGACCAACCGCTCCAGTGTCAGCGCCACCGGCGGCAGCGTGTTCTCCGTGTACAGCTGGTAGCCGCCGATGATGATGTAGATGAACCCCAACGGGTACAGCAGGACGCCGCCGATCTCGGAGTCCGTAGCGGCGGTCACCGAGGCGTAGAGCAGGAACGTGATGGTAATCGCGAAGCCGGCCGCGAGCGCGCTGAAGAACAGCTCTCGCACCCCGGAGGTGACCTCGTGGTCGGCGTCCGTGACGACCCGCTGATACACTTGGTCGGTGGATAACTGGTCCGCGAGCACGTCGTCCTCGTCCCCGTGAGCAGATTCAGCCTCGTCGGCGAGCGTAGAGTTGGCGTCCGAGTCGACCATTCAGTGGGTGCTCTTCCCGGCGAAGCCGAAAGTAGCTTACCACCTGTCCTCCACCCGGTGTCGACGTCCCCGGAGTTCGACCCTGGGCTCGACCCGTCGGCGTCGCGGGCGGACGCCTCGCCGCTCTCTACGTCCCTCCGGTGACGACGTCGGTACTCGCCGCGACTCGTCGGCGCGGCCCGGACGCTCCCTTCACGTACTGGGACGCCGACTGCCGCGTCGCCGACCGATTCGATATCGTGCCTATTAGTTTATTGGACTGACTGTACTTCAATCTGTTAGATCGAGATACAGCGCCGCAGTCCACGAGAACCGGTCGCTCCCGCGTCCCTCCCCCGTCTCCGGCGAGAAGTACTCCCGAAACCCCTCGCGCTCGACGAGCGAGACGGTGTCGCGCTCGATTCGCGACGCGAGGTCGGCGGCGCCGTATCGTCGGAGCCCGTCGGCGAGGAGCCAGTTCGTGTTGACCCACACCGGGCCGCGCCAGTAGCGGTCGAGGTCCATCCCCTCGCCGACGTAGGAGGGGCAGGCGCGTTCGTAGGAGAGGAAGTTCTCGCTGAGGTTCGTCCGAACTGCCTCGAACTGCCCCTGGTCGGGGAGACCGCCGAACGTCGAGACCAGCCCGGCGACGGAGTTCGCCGGGAGCCGACGCTCGCCGACGCGGTCGTAGGAGACGAACGTTCCGAGCGCCGGACTCCACAGCCGGTCACGACAGGCTTCCCGCGTCGATTCGGCCTGCTCGCGCCAGCGGTCGGCCGCGTCGACGCCGGCCGCGCCCTCCTCACCGAGCGCGTCGAGTTCGTCGTACATCCCCCCGAGGTCCGCACAGGCGCGGGCGAATATCGCGTTCGTCAGGACGTCCTCGACGACGAACGGGCACACCTCCCGCAGGCGGACCTCGTCCCAATCGAAGGCCCGACCCTGTCGGACGAGCGCGACGTACCGGTCGTAGTCCCAGTCGGTCGGGCGCTGGTCGGCGAGCGACTCCGACTTCCGGTCCTCGCGGGCGTAGTCGAGGTCGTCGACGCCCGGGAGGTCGAGCGGTTCGAAGGACTCGAGGACCGGCGTCCACGCCGGCGAGTCGTCCATCCCGGTCGCCCATGGGTGGCGGACGTAGACGACGTCGCCGTCGTCGGAGCGCTCGCGGAGCCACCACGAGAGGAACGCGTCGAGTGCGGGAACGACGGCGTCGAGGAACGCTTCGGCCGCCGACCCCCCTCGTTGACGCCGTAGCGCATCGGCTACCCGGCGCGCCGCCGGAACGACCATCGGGGGCTGAGTGATACCGCTGGTCCGGACGCGGTCGGACCCGGCGCCCCACTCGTCGGGACCGGGGAAGTAGCCCGTCGCGTCCGTCCAGAAGGCGATCTGTGGGACCATCCCGTTCGCCCACTGTGCGTCGAGGAGCGTCCGAATCTCCGTCGCGGCGGCGTCGGGGTCGGCGCTCGCGAGGCCCGCCGCGACGAACGCCGAATCCCAGTTCCACTGGAAGGGGTACAGCGTCGCGGAGGGAATCGTGTACCCCTCGCGGCGGTTCGCCCGCAGGACGGCGAGCGCCGCCTCGCGGCGCGCTTGGGTGTCGTCTCCGGTCGGCGGCGTGTCGGCGTCGTCGGTCATGAGTGGGCCGACGCGGCGCGGTCGATTCGGGTTTTCGGTCCGGAAGCGTGTCAACCTCGAACCACACCCGGGTTTCTTGCTCGGGCGACGCCAACTCGGCCCATGCGACTGGACGACGAGACGGTACTCGTGACGGGCGGCGCCTCGGGAATCGGACGCGCGACGGCGGCGCGGTGTGCCGACCTCGGCGCGCACGTCGTCGTCACCGACGTGGACGAGTCCGGTGGAACGGAGACGGTCGACCGCATCGCCGGGGTCGACGCCCGAAAGGGCGGAGCCGACGCCGGAAGGGGCGGAGCCGACGCCGGGGAGGAGGGGAGCGCCGAGTTCCGCCCACTCGACGTGACCGACCGTGAGGCGTTCGAGTCGGTCGTCGACGACGTGGCCGCGGAGCGGGGACTCGACGCCCTCGTGAACAACGCCGGCGTCGGCCACCTCCCGGCGCCCGTGGAGGGAATCGACGACGCGGCCCGCGAACGCGTGCTCGACGTGAACGTCCGCGGCGTCTGGAACGGCTGTGCGGCGGCGCTTCCGGTCATGAAGGCGCAGGGCTCCGGGGCCATCGTCAACGTGGCCTCGCTGGCTGGCGTCGTCGGGAGCCCGCACCTGGGTGCTTACTCGCTGTCGAAGGGCGCCGTCGTCAACTTCACTCGGACGGTCGCCGCCGAGGCGGGCGGTCACGGCGTGCGAGCCAACGCGGTCTGTCCGGGGTTCGTCGAGGGGGGCCTCGGTGCGCAGTTCTTCGAGACGTTCGACGACCCCGAGGCGGCAAAGCGGCAGATGGTCGCCGACTACGCGCTGGAGCGACTGGGGACCGTCGAAGAGGTCGCCGACGCGGTCTGTTATCTCGCCAGCGACGCCGCCTCGTTCGTCACGGGCGAGGCGCTGATGGTCGACGGCGGCTACTCGATGCAGTAAGTGTCGGTCACCGGAGCGCGGCGAGGAGGTCCACGCTCTCGCGAGCGACCTCGTCCAGCACGTCGGCGTGCGCCGCGAGCGCGAGCGCGCCGCCCATCAGCGACCCCTCCTTCATCTCGCCGGCGGCGAAGCGAGCCAGCGCGGCCGGGCCGCGACTGCCGGCCCCGCCGCCCCCGTCGGGCACCGGTTCGGTCGGCTCGTCGAGGTCGACGAGCGCGTCGAACCCCGGGTCGGTGACGCGCACGTCGGCGTCGAACCCGGCGGCGGCCTCTGTGAAGTCGGGAACCGCGTCGGCGAGGTACCGCGTCGTCGCCAGCGAGAGCCGGCCGTCCACGTCGGCGTGGCGGACCAGCGCGGCGACCGCGAGCATCTGGGTGCCGCCCCCGAGGAGGACGCGTTTGTCGGTCTCGAGCGCCCCGACGACGAGGCCGGCGACGACGGGTAAGGTGGGGTCGCCCATCGCTTCGACGGCGGTCGTGGGCTCGCCGGCCGCGTCCCCGGGTGCGAGGCCGCTCGCGTCGAGCCCCTTCGCGACGACCGAGCGCTTGAGTTCGATGGGGTTCCGCGACAGCGAGGAGGAGACCGGGGCGTCCTCGTCAAGGGCGCGCAGGACCCCCATCGCCGTCGTCGTCCCGCCCGGAACCGTCTCGCCGATGACCAGCCGGCGGTCCGGGAGCCGCGAGCCGAGCCGGCGCCCACCCACGAACAGCGCCGAGGCGTTCGAGACGGCCGTCGCCTCCCTGATGTCCCGGCCGGGCGTCGCCCCGACGGCAACCGTCGGCGCCGCGGTCGGCTTCCCGATGCCGGCGTCGACGACGGTACACTCAACGTTCACGAGTTCGCGCACCGCCCGAGTGACGAGCGCCGGCGACGGACAGCCGCCGGGCGTCCGCGGCAGTGACGGCGCCTCCACGAGTCGGCCGTAGCTCACCAGTTCGGCGTCGGCACTCGGCGTGTGCGTCGCCTCCGCCGGCGAGGCGCCCGCCGCGCTGATGCCGTCGATTCGGGCCGTCTCCGTGTTCCCCGCCACGAGTACTAGGCGCATGTGAGTCAGGTCCCCTCCCGGCGACCGGTCGACGGTCGCCGAAGCTACCGACCGGTCGGTCTCCTGATGAATAAACCCGGTGGTCGTGGCGGCCGGGTCGGCCGGGTCGGCCGTGGAGGGCGACGCGCCCGCCGGGTCAGTCCGTGTCGAACCGTTCCGGACGACGGGCCAGCGCCGCGAGCGAGGTGTCGGCGAGGTCGACGAACCGACCGCCGGCGTCGACGACCCCGTCGTCTCCCCGCCCGACGACGCCGACGTGGACCAGGTCCGCGGGGTCGACGGCGAGTCGACGGGCCAGCGTCTCGAACGCCCGGGGGTCGGGTTTCTCCCAGCCGGAGCCGACGCTCGTGACGACCGCGTCGAAGTCCGTGCGCGAGAACTCGGCGCGGACGAGCACCCGTCCGACGGTCTCGGGCGCCGGCGCGTCCGCGAGCAGACCGACCGGGCCGCGCTCGCGGGCGGCCTTGACGGCCTCGACCGCGCCGGGTCTGGTCCGAACCGCCGGGTCGAAGGCGGAGACCGCCGCCCGGCGCGGGGCGTTGTTCGGCGCTTCGACGCCCCGGCTCCGGAGTGCGTGGGCGACGTGGGCCGGGAGCGGGACCGTCGCGCCCGCGGGGGCGTCGACGTGCGTTTCGTCGTAGGCCGCCTGCCAGTCGTCGGGGACCGGGACGCCGAGCCGGTCGAGTTCGTCGGCGACCGCCGCCGCCGGGTCGGTCGGGAGGTCGGCGTCGACGAGGGTGTCGAAGAGGCCGAACGAGACTGCCATGGTGGGCCGATGGGCGGGTGAGGGCGTGTAGGTGTCGGTGTCGGTGTGTCGGCGTGCTCGGCTACGGGTGGGTTCGTGGCGGCGCGTGTCCGCCGGCCCACTCCGAACCTGACAGCCGACGGAACGGCGATGCCGTGAATACGCCTCCTGTCCAACACTAGCGCATGACCACCGCGAACCTCGCTCTCGACCTCCCACAGGGCCGACTCCACTACCGCGACCTCGGCGAGGGCGACCCGGTCGTCTTCGTCCACGGGGTCCTCACCAACGGCGACCTCTGGCGCAACGTCGTCCCGCGGGTGGCGGAGACTCACCGCGTGCTCGCCCCCGAACTCCCCCTCGGCGCCCACTCCGAGGCGATGGACCGCGAGGCGGACCTCTCGCCGCCCGGGCTCGTCCGCCTGCTCGCCGACTTCCTCGACGCGCTCGATATCGACCGTGCGACGTTCGTCGGCGTCGACACCGGCGGCGCCCTCTGCCAGTTGTTCCTCGCGGCGTTTCCCGACCGCGTCGAGCGACTCGTCCTCGGTAACTGCGACGCGTTCGACAACTTCCTGCCGGCCCCGTTCCGCCCGCTCCAGTACGCCGCGCGCGCGCCGGGCGTCGTCTCCCTCTTCGGGCGGGCGCTCGGCGTCGACCCGCTCCGGCGGGCGGTAGCCGCGACGGTCGCGCGACACCACCTCAGCGACGTCGTCGCCGACTCCTACTTCGGACCCGTGAGCCGCGACGCGGGCGTCCGGCGCGACCTGCGGAAGGTGCTCGCCGGCATCAGTGCCGGCTACACCGTCGGCGCGGCGACGCGCTTCGAGACGTTCGAGCGCCCCGTCCTCCTCGTCTGGGCGCCCGAAGACCGGCTGTTCCCGGTCGCTCACGCGGTCCGGATGCGCGACCTCTTCCCGGACGCGCGGCTCGAACTCGTCGCCGACTCGCGGGCCCTGATTCCGGAGGACCGCCCCGACGCGTTCACCGACCTGCTCCTCGGGTTCCTCGGCGAGGCGCCGGCCCGGGCCGAGGCGCCGGACGCGGACCCCGACGCCGACTCACCGGAGCCGACCCGCGGGCCGACGGCTCCCTGAGTCCGGTTCGCTTCTCCGCACCCCATGTCTGCTCCCGCTACCCGCCGAGCGTCGCCTCCAGCACGCGGAGCCAGTTCCCGTGGGCGATTCGCTCGCGCTCGCGCCGGGTGAACCCTCGGTCGGCCAGCGCCTCGAAGAGGCGGGGGAGCCCCGTCACGTCGCCCACCGACTCCGGAACCGTCGCCCCGTCGAAGTCCGAGCCGAGCGCGACGCCCTCGACGCCGATTCGCTCGGCGACGTACGCCACGTGGTCGACGACGGTCGCGAGGGGGGTGTCGGGTTCCTGCTCCCCGTCGGGGCGGAGCCCCTCCACCGCGAAGGAGACGCCGACGACCCCGTCCGAGTCGCCGACGGCGTCGATGGTCGCGTCGGAGACGTTGCGAGCCGAGGGACAGATGCCGTGGACGCCGGCGTGAGACACCACGAGCGGCGCCTCCGAGACGCGGGCCACGTCGCGGACCCCCGCCTCGTCGAGGTGTGCGCAGTCGACGACGATGCCTCGCTCGTTGCAGGCGCGGACCAGCGCCTCGCCGCGGTCGGTGAGGCCCGGCCCCGAATCGGGCGACGCCGGGTACCTGAACGGTGCGCCGTGTGCGAAGGCGTTCTCGCGCGCCCACGTGAGCCCTATCGAGCGTACCCCGCGCCCGTAGAGGGCGTCGAGGTTCGACAGGTCGGGTGCCACGGGGTCGGCGCCTTCGAGATGCGGGAGGGCGGCGACCGGCCCGTCGGGGTCGGAGAGGCACGACTCGATTTCGCTCGCCGACTCGACGACTCGAAGGGCGCCCTCGGACGCGGCTTCGAGCCGGTGGAGTCGGTCGAGCAGGTCGTTCGCGTACCGGCGGGCGTAGTCGGGGGCCAGCGGCGGGGGGAACGGGACGTCGTACCCGTCGTCGGTGCGGACGAGTTCGTGGGTGACCTCGCTGGGGACGAACATCGCGAAACAGCCGCCGGCGAACCCGCCCTCGCGGGCTCGCGGGAGGTCGATGTGTCCGGCGTCGCTCCGCCCGAAGAACGAGCGCCCGCCGCCGCGCTCGTCGAGGTGGAGGTCGAGCAGCGTGTCGTTGTGCCCGTCGAACACCGGCGGTGGGGAGGCGGTCATCCCCGGAGTCGACGGCGTGGGCGGAGAAGAAGGTCGGGGAGGGCGGAGCCACACGTCGGACACGACCACCACGCCGACACACCGCCGGAGTCGACGCCACCGTGTTACTGCGCTCGCGGCGGACGGTCGGCGGGAGCCAACTCGACGTGGTGGCCCGTCCGCTCGAAGTGTGTCAGGACAGCGTCCGTGACCTCGGTCGCTTCCGCCGCCTCTGCCGGGGACACCCCGTTCGAACTCCCGCCGTCGGCACGCACGCCCTCGGCGGAGGTCCACGAGCACTCTCGGCACACGAACACGGGGTCGACCATCTCGGGTTCCGGAACGCCGTCGAGAGAGATAGACGTTTCTGCCGGTTGCCACGTGTGAGACGGGCGAGACGAAGAGTCGGATTCGGCGGTGAGTCGGCGCCGACCGTGCGCGACGGCTCACCGAATCACGTTCGACTGCAGGTCCCGAGGGTAGTGTGTCAGACGCTCCACGCCGTCCTCGGTGACCGCCACCGTGTCGGAGTGGCGGTAGCCCGCCTCGTCGGTGTAGAGGCCGGGTTCGATAGTGTACACGTGGCCGGGTTCAATCACGGCCTCGGCGGGGTCGCCGAACGCCTCGCAGTGCTCACCCCACCCTCGGTCGAGGTACGGCGGTTCGTGCGCCCCGAGACCGATGTTGTGGCCGACGTGGTGGCGCGCGAGGTTCGCGACGCCCTGCTCCTCGAAGTACTCCCGGACGACCTCGTCGACGTGTGCGACCGGCACGTCGGGGCCGAGCGCGTCGATGGCGAGGCGCTGGGCCTCGAGCATCAGCGAGAAGTAGTGTTCGTCCTCGTCGCTCGGCTCGCCGACGAACATGGTGCGTTCGAGTTCGGAGTAGTAGCCGTCGACGTTCGCGGTGGCGCCCGTTATCAGCACGTCACCCTCGAAGAGGCGCTCGTTCGGCGTGTGTCCGTGGGGAAGTCGCGTCTCCTCGCCCGAGACGTAGCCGGCGAACACCGGCCCGTCGCCCCGAGTGCGGACCGCGTAGCGGTCGCCGAGCGCGTCGAGCATGGCGCGGGAGGCGTCGGTCGTCGCGCGCTGGGAGACGGTGACGGGGTGCGCGCCGACCTCGGTGTAGTCGGTGAGGTAGCGGTGGCCGAGGTTCGCCCACGTCGCCGACTCGCGAATCAGGTCGACCTCGGCGTCGGACTTCGCCCAGCGCATCCGTGGAACCCAGTCGACGGTGTCGACGACGACGCCGGCCGCCGCGGAGAGTGAGGGCCCCTCGTACCCCATCACGCCAGGCGCGCCGTCGCCGTCGGCGACGACCGCGTCGGCGTCGAGGCCGGCGAGCGTCTCTCCGAGCACCCCTATCGGGTCGCCGCCGGGGTAGTCGAAGTAGTCGTGGACGGCGTCGATTCGGGGGTTGTCGGCGACGCGCTCGACCTCGAGGCGCGGGACGACGAGGTCGACCCGCTCCGGGGTCACGACGAGCGCGACGGGGCGCTCGGTCTGGATGTGGTGGAACCCGGAGAGGTACTCGACGCTGGTGGCGTCGAACAGGACGAGCGCGTCCGCGCCGGCTTCGACGAGACGGCGGCGGACGGCGGCGAGACGGTCGTCGAACGCGGCGTCGGGAACGGAGGCGACCATGACGGGTCTTCGACGGGCGGGCTAATAGGGCCGTGGTGGCTCACGGACGTCGGGGCGTGCGGTGGCTCACGGACGCCACGGCGCGTGTGGTAGCTCAGTACGACTCGGCGAGCACGGAGACGACCCGTTCCCGGGGAATCGTCGCAATCGGCTCGTCCTCGGCGTCGTAGCAGACGAGTTCGGTTTCGAACTCCTCGTAGGCGTCACAGCGGACGGTTCGCTCGCGGTCGTCGGCGGTTCGGTAGGTGACCTTCACACCCGTACGGAGGCGCCGTGAGGGCATGAACGCGCGCTCGACGGGGTTCCCGAACGCTGCCGGCTACCACTCGAACAGCCGTCCGAGCCCCACGTCGCGCCCGTCGACGCCGAGCGTTCGGAGCGCGTCCCACAGCGTCGCCGCGTTGCTGGAGACGACGGGGAGCCCGAGGTCACGCTCCAGCGTCTGGAGGACCTCGACGGTGCGGTAGTTGGTACAGGAGACGAAGACGGCGTCGGCCTCGTCGGTCGGGAGTTCGCGGGCGCGCCGGTACACCGACTCGGGGGGCTCCCGGCCGATGTCGGTGTTCGCCTCGATGCCGAGTCCCTCGATAGCGACGACGTCGAAGCCGGCGTCCTCGAGAAAGGTCTCCTCGCGCGCGACGAGGTCGTCGACGTAGGGGGTGGTGACGGCCACGCGGTCGACGCCGAGATGCTCCAGCGCCCGGACGACCGACGCCGCCGTCGCGACCGCCGGGGCGTCCGCCGCCGCCGAGACCCTGTCCTCTATCTCCCGGTCGTACCCCGGCCCGTGGACGAGGCTCCCGGTCGTACAGCCGTAGGCGACGGCGTCGACGTCGGCGGTGGCGAGCAGGGAGCCACAGCGCTCGGCCTCGTCGGCCATCGCCGACAGCGCGTCGGCGTCGACGGATTCGAGGCGCATCCGGGCAGCGTGCAGGGAGACCCCGTCGGGGAGATGCGCCCGGAACTCCGGTTCGTTCGTCGTGTTCGAGGAGGGGACGATGAGCCCCAGCCGTCCGCGCCAGCCGTACATGGTTCGGGCGCGATTCGTGACGGAGGGGCTTAGGAGTAGGGTGAGTCGAGGTGCGATTCGCCGGGGAGGGACGGACGACACTCGGCCGAACAGCCGGCGGCGGCGCTCCATCGAACAGCGGGCGAGCGACGCTCGGCACATCAGCCGACAACGACGCTCGGTCCGTCAGCCGTCACGGGTGGGGCTCCGGAAGGGGCCGGTCGCTCGCCGTCGCTCGCGACGTAAGCACCGCAGGTGAGCGACCGGAGGGAGCGAGCCGAGGCGCGTGGTTCGAGAGAGCTTCGCTCTCTCGTCATCACGAAAGGCCGGCTCTGCCGGCCTTTCGAACGACAGCGAGTCGAGCGGCGGCGAGCACCGGGAGAGCAAATCTCTCCCGAACTCACGGACGCGAAGCGTCCGTGAACGGCCGGGGGCTTCCGAGGGTCACCACCGACTCCACCGACTCCACCGACTCCACCGACTCAATTCACAAAAACCCAAACCCCGAAAGCTACGGTTTCTCGACGTCGTCCGCGTAGTCGCCCTCGACCTCCGAGAGCTCCTGGACGTCGCGCTCCTCGTTGTACTCACCCATGCTGTCCCCCCCGGCCTGTCCGGAGAGTTCGTTGTAGAGCGCCTCGCGGACCTCTTGGGGGGACTCGAACTCCTTGCGCTCGGTCATGCGGTCGAAGACGCTCCCCAGCGACTCGGTCTCGTTGACCATGTCGAGGGGTTGGTCGGCGTACTCCGTGGCGAGTTCCTCGGTCGTGACGGGGAACTTTCGGCCCTCTAAGCCCAGCACCGTCTCGTCGAGGATGTGCTCGACGGTGTCGGCCCGCTCGCTCTTTCGCTCTCCCATCCGGTCCTGCGCGCGGTCCTTGTCTGGCATTGGCCCGAGATTGGGCCGCGACAGGCAAGGATGTAGTGGCCGGCGACTCCCGCCGGTGCTGACGCCGCCGCCGCCCTGGCCGAGGAGTGGCGGGGACGACGCGGCCACCCGGTTACACTCGTGTCGCCGGATACTCAAGACGGTCGGGTGCCTACTGTGAGACATGGTCGACCTCAACCCGACACCGGGCATCCACCACGTCACCTGCGTCGCCGGCGACCCCCAGCGAAACCTCGACTTCTGGGTCGAGACGCTGGGCCTGCGCCTCGTCAAGCGCTCCATCAACCAGGACGACCCCAGCACGTACCACTTCTTCGTCGCCGACGCGGAGGGGACCCCTGGGACGAGCATGACGTTCTTCCCGTGGGAGGATATGAAACAAGGGAAGGTCGGCACCGGGCAGGTCTCCCGAACCGCCTTCCGCGTCCCCGAGGGGAGTCTCGACTACTGGGAGGAGCGCTTCGACGAGTACGGCGTCGACTACGACGCGAGAGTGGAACGCTTCGGCGAGACCGTCCTCCCCTTCCGCGACCCGGACGGTCTCCCGGTCGAACTCGTCGAGGTCGACATCGGCGACGACGACCCGACCGTCCCGTGGACGGAGTTCGTCCCCGAGGAGTCCGCGATTCGGGGGTTCCACTCGGTGACGCTGTGGCTCGCCGACCCCGAGCCGTCGATGGACCTCCTCCGAACGATGGGGCTCGAAGAGGTCGGCACCGAGGAAGCACAGGGCGACGCGCCCGGCGACGAGCGCACCCGCTTCGCCGCGAACGGCACCGTCGGGAAGTACGTCGACGTGCTCCCGACCATCGAGAGCGGTCGACAGGGCCACGGGACGGTCCACCACGTCGCCTTCCAGACGCCCACCGACGACGACCAGATGGCGATGCGCGAGGCAGTCAGTTCGAAGGGCCTGCGCCCGACGCAGCAGATAAACCGCCACTGGTTCCGGTCGGTGTACTTCCGCGAGTTCGGCGGCGTGCTGTTCGAACTCGCGACGAAGGACCCCGGGTACACCAGCGACGAACCGCTCGACGACCTCGGCGGGCGACTCGTCCTTCCCGGGGAGTTCGAGGCCCGCCGCGAGGAAATCGAAGCCAACCTGACCGACGTGACGGTACCGCGGGCGGAACCGGTCGAGGCCGACGACTGAGGGCGGCGGGTCGCCCGTCTCGCCAGTCGCGGCCGACCAGGGAGAAGAGCCAAACCGCGGGCGCCCCTGCGTGCTCACATGGACATCGAACGGAACGTGGGCGGTCGGGACCGACTTCTCCGAGCGGTGCTCGCGGTCGTCCTCTCGGTCGCGACGGTGAGTGCGCTCCGGAGCGGGAACCGGGTCGCAGGGCTGTTGTTCGCGACGGGCGCGCTCGGACTCGGAGTCAACGCGGTGACCTGCTTCTGCGGGCTGAACCGGGCGCTCGGCATCGACACGAGCGAGTGAGGCCTCGCGGGGCTTTTTTCACGGCGACATAGTCGACTCAGCCCCTAAGGAGGTGCCGCAAGTCTGGTATGTGCTGGAGTAGTCCCATCATACGACTGCGTATGGACAATGTCCTTGTTCGCGCCGATGCGTGGCTCTGGCACCTGCTCAACGTCTCTGTCGGTGCCGCCGTTTTTCTTGTTACTATCCTCTATGTCACGCCCGGGACGTTCTCGCTCGAGCTTCCAATTGGCGGCGTAGACCCGTTTTACGCCCTCGTTCTCCTATCGGTGCTCTACTTCGGTTGGGCCGTAGCTGACTTGTGGCGGTGGTACACCGGAGGCGATGTGTTGTAACGAAGGAACGCCCTGAGTCGAGGAGCCGAGTTAGTCCGAACCGCGCTGGGGGGAACATCCATTCTTCCGACCCCGTTCAGCGTGAGTCAGCATCCAGAGTCGTGCCGCGAGTCTCTTCCAATTTGCTCGGAAGATTTCCCTCCAGAAAGGCTATACCAAGAGGTAGAATACTGTCATCTAATGGCTGAAGAACCCGCCGAGCAAATGATTGAGGACTGGAAGACGGGGGCGTTCTTTCTCCTTCTCTGTGTCGTAGCCGCCTTCTTTTCGAGTCTACTTCTCGTTTTGTTGCTCGGTCCGTTCGTGGGATTCCTCGGATTCTTTCTTGGAGGGGTGGGGATGTTCCTCCTGATTTCTCGCAAGCTCTACGGATGAGACACGCTCTGCCTCTAAGAGCCGAGTCAATCCGACCGCCGCTGGAAGGAACACCCTTTGTTTCGACCGGGTTCGACGTGAGTCAGCTGTTAGAGTCGTGCCGCGTGTAGCGGATGGATTCAGCGATTGATGGAGTCACATCCTTGGAGCAAGACAAATAAGGGTGATTCTGGCCAATCGCCAGTTACGACAGCAACGCTGTAACATTCATCCTCAGAACCTCTGGAAGCGTCGATCGTGGCAGCTCTCCAATCGCTGTTGGGCACCTTTGCTCGAACAGTCCACCTCTGAGCCTTCGGGTTATCTCGCCACTCGGTGACGGTGACTTGCGGACGTTCTTCTTCGGTTCCCGGTTCGAGATGGTGCGTCGATTGATGAATGATAGAACCATTGCGGGCGACTTCGAGCGAAACCCCAAACGTGTCTGCAACGCTGTTCGCGAGCGTTACTGCTTCGAGACTGTCCGTTCGCAATCCAAGCTCAGCTTCCAGGGTTGCACACCCTGCTGCTGAGGTGAGCGTCGACGTACCGAGTGCCGCGAGGACCTGACGGCGCTTCATGCATACGACTCCCTAACCCCAATACAAGTACTTTCTTACAGAGTGAAATGTGACACACGCTCTGACTTCTGGAACTGAGTCAGCTCAACCACCGCTGGAAGAAGCCACCTTTCTTCCGACCGGACTCAGCGTCAGTCAGCTCCTAGAGTCGTGCCGCAAGTCTCTCGTCGGACATGTTATATTGGATTAGTTTAATCAATCTGTAATGAACTTGCTCTTGGTTCTGTTTGGACTCGGATTGGCTGCTCTTGGAGGATATGGTGTCGTACATCCGCAGAGAATAGTAAATATTGGTGCGAAAGCTCATTTTGAAGACTCTACACTATCCGAGCGTGGAGAACTCGTACAGCGAGGCAAAGGAGCGATTGTCGTCCTTCTTGGAATGATAACTATTTTCACTGGGCTCATAGTGTAACAATTGCCACATGCAACGCTCTGTCTTCTGGAGCCGAGTCAGTTCAGACCACGCTGGAAGAAATCTGGTTTGTTGCGCCTGTAATTGGCGTGACTCAGCTCCTATAGATGTGCCGCGTATTCTGGATTCGTCGCGACTCAGCACCAGCAATCGTGCTACGAATCCCCTACATACGAGTCACGCTTTCGACTCCCGACTCGATACGGGCTTTCCCGGCAGCCGTCGGCTTTTTTCGTTGCACTCGCAAAAGGGGAATATGATAGACCTGCTGTCGATAGTCGGCGTTGGGGCGGTGGTGTTTCTTCTGTTGTGCAGCGCTTTCTTCTCCAGTTCCGAAACCGCGATTTTCTCGTTGTCTCCGGATTGGGTCGACGAACAGACGAAGGACTCTCACTCCGAAGCGCTCGTTCTCAAGGAACTGTACGACGACCCGCATCGCCTGCTGGTGACGCTGTTAGTCGGAAACAACATCGTCAATGTAGCGATTTCGAGCATCGTGACCGTTCTCATCGCACGTTTCCTTCCCGCCGGGTCTACTATCGCCGTAACGACCCTTCTCACCAGCTTTCTGCTGTTAGTGTTCGGAGAGATAGTTCCGAAGTCGTTCGGCCTCGCGAACGCGGAACGGTGGTCACTGGTCGTCTCGAAACCGGTTCGGTCCGTCGAACGTCTACTCTCACCGCTTATTACGCTGTTCGATTGGATCACTCGTCGTCTGAACGCGCTTATCAGCCTCGAAGACGCCATCGAAAAGCCATATCTGAAGTAACGAGCACTCGGGTCCCTTCGGATTATCCGAGAACCCGCTGGACTCAATCCGTCCACAGACGCTCTGTCTGCAGGTGCTGAGCCAGCCGGACCGACGCTGAAAGAAACGACCGTTCTTCGGACCGGACTCGGCGTGACTCGGCTCCTAAAGAGGTATCGCACGTCCAACGACACGACTTCTGCCAGATTGGGTGCAGACCATCTACGACCTGCTGCATACAGAGCGCATATTTCGCAACCCGGCCGCGACCATCACGAGCGAAGCAAGAGCCAGGTAGGCGACAGCAATCTGCCGGGAACCTGTATTCGCGGCGTTATCGAATCGTGCAGAACGTCAGAGTCGGGTACGGGGTGAGTCCGTCTCCGAGCTCCGGCGTTCGATGCACTCGTAGACGGCTTCCCTGAGTGCCACCTCCCGGGGGTCGTCCTTCAGGTGGAGGCCCAGTCGGTTGGGTGTGTAGGCAAAGCCCAGTCCCACGTCGGGGTCCGCGAACCCGAACGAGCCGCCGGCGCCGGGAGTGCCGAACGAGGCATCTGAAGTCCCGAACCGGAAGTCGGGCGACGGTTTCGAATATCCCATCGCGTACGCCGTCTCCATGCCGATGACGACGTCCCGCCGGTCACCTGACGGCGGCAACGGAGGCGCGGTCAATTCCGCGAACACGTCCTTGTCGAGACCCAGCGCCCCGCCGCCCGTCGCGAGTTCACCATACAGCCGTGCCATCGCACGGGCGGTTCCGATGCCGTTGCCCGAGGGAATCTCCACCGCACGGAACGCCGGACTGTTCAGGTCGGCCGGACGCCGGGTATCGAGCACATTCAGCGCCCGATTCGTCACCGACCACGGGTTGAAAAACGACAGGACGAACCGCGGCGACAGTGTCCGGAGGTTCAAGAGCATATCCAGATACCCAAATGCATCGAGGTCCGCCACGCGGTCGGGTGGAATCTCCTCGGGAAGCCCGATGTAGAACTCCAGGCCGAGCGGCTCGGCTACCTCCTCGGTGAAGAACTGTCCCAGCGTCCGTCCGTCGGTGTGTCGGAGCAGTTCGCTTGCGTACCAGCCCAGTGTGAACGCATGGTAGCCGTGGCGGGTGCCGGGCACCCAGTCGAGTTTCTCGCTCGCGAGCAGGCCCGAGAGGAACTCCGTGTCGGCAATCTGCTCCGGCGAGAGGCGCCCATCGAGCGTCGCGAGCCCTGCCTGGTGACTCAGCAACTGTCGGACCGTGACCTGGTCCTTCCCGTGCTGGGCGAACGCTGGCCAGTGGTCGGCGATGCGGTCGTCGAGTGCAAACAACCCCCGCGAGAGCGCGACAGCGATGGCCGCCGCCGTCATCCCCTTCGTCCCCGAGGCCACGAGGACCATCGTGTCGGCCTCCCACGGATGCTCGTGGTCGGTGTCCCGGTAGCCACCCCAGAGGTCGACGACGAGCTCGCCGCGAGAGTAGACGGCAACCGCCGCCCCCAATTCGTTGCGGTCGTGAAAATTCTCCGCGAACACTTCACGGACAGGCTCGAACCCGGACTCGACGGTGCCGTGGATTGTCACGGCGCCCGCGGACGGCACGCTAACGTTTGACACCCCATCTGATACGTCCTCTGAAAGCATAACCGTGGAGTCGATAACTATCTGGGCGATTGGCCGACTCGCGCCCTGTATGCAGCACGGCGAAGCCGGCAAAACTGTGGGTGGTTGGCCTTCCTCTGGTAGACATACGCTCTGCCTCCAGGAACTGAGTCACACGACCACCACACGGAAGAAAGGACTCTGGACACGTCCGTCGACGCGAGGCTTCACGGCCTGTTCGAATCGGGACAGTTCCGGGACGTTCACGACCCCCGCCCGAGCGTCTCGTCCAGCCAGTCGTACACCACCCCGTGGGCCAGCGAGAGGTTCCCGACCTGACAGTGGTCGGCGGCGCCCTCCTCGCGGGTAAACACTCGCAACTCGGCCTCCCCACCCAACCGGTCGACGAGTTCGTACGCCAGCGGCAGCGGCATCAGGTGGTCGTCCTCGCCGGCGAGCACGAGCGTCGGACACTCGATACGATCCGCGACGTCGACGAGCGAGTACTCCTTCAGCGTCGCCGAGAGTCCCGCGGCGTCGACGCCGAACACCCACTCCGAGTTCCGCAGTTGCCACCGGGCGCCGGGGTCGAGTCGCGCCCGGAGGCTCGCGACCGCGTTCACGACGGGGCCGGGGACCTGCTCGACCAGCGAGGCGACAGACTCCTTCCCGAAGGTCGCCGCCTCCCACACCCCGAGGCAGTGGTCGAAGGCGACGCAGGCGGCGACACGGTCGTCGAAGGCGGCGGCGCGCGGGGCGTAGTAGCCGCCCATACTCGCGCCGAGGAGGGCGGTTCGGTCGTCGTCGACTGTGGGTTCGTCCCCCAGGAAGTCGAGGACGGGACCGACGACGGCCTCCCAGTCGGGGCGGGCCGTCAGGCCGTCGTATCTGAGTGGCGCACCCTGTCCGGGCCCGTCGAAGGCGAGGACGGCGTACCCGCGTTCGAGCGCGGCGGGGACCCCACAGAGAAAGTACAACTCCTCGGCGATAGCGTCGAACCCTCCGACCGCGACGACCGTCGGGCGAGCCTCCGCCGACGGCGAAGGCGAAGACGTAGACGAAGTCGACGAGGACGCGGGTTCGAACAGGTACCCCGGGAGGGTCCGACCCTCGTACGGGACCTCGACCTCGCGCGCGGCGGCGTCCAGCAGGGGGAGCGCCGCCCGGAACGTCTCTCGGCTTCGTTCGTAGGTCGGGAGTCGACGCGGGTCGTCCGGGCCGAGGAAGAACTCCGCGGTTCGATAGTAGTTCGACGCCCGCAGGAGGGCGTCGCGGGCGGTCTCCTCGTGGCCGGCCGCCAGTGCGCTCTCGGCCTCGCCGGCGACGCGGTCGGCGGTCGCGCGCCACGCCACGTACCAGCCGACGTAGTCGCCGTCTTCGACGCCTTCGCCGTCCTCGGCCCCGTCGACCGTCGCGAGCACCTCCCCGAGTTCGGCGCCGCGGTAGGTCGCGTAGGCGGCCGCCCGACGGGTCTGGTAGTCGAACGTCGGGTCGTCGAACGCGAGCGGTCGCATGGGGAGGAGTACGCGTCGGGGGTCCAAGAAACGACCCCCGTGACCGGCTACAGCGGGGACGCGCCGTTCGTGATTCGCTCGGCGACCAGCGCCAGATACTCGATCAGCGGTTCGCGCTCGGGCGCCGCGCCGGTCGCGACCCGGTTCCGGTCGAGGTCCGCCCACACCGTCGCCAGCCCGAACGTCGCGTTCGCCACGTAGAACCGCTCGTGTTCGAACCGAGCGCCCGTGGCACCCTCGTAGCGGGCGACCAGCTCCCGGCGGCCGAGGCTTCCGGCGTCGGCCGCGAACGGGGAGAGTCCGTGCTCGTGCATCCTGCGAACCCACGTCATCCCGTCGTGGTCCGGGTACCGGGCTTCGAGGTCGGCGAACGCATCGGGCGCCGGTCGCGGGTCGTCCGCTCCCCGCCAGTCGAGCAGGAAGTAGCCGAGTTCGGCCAGCGGGTCGCCGAGCGCCGCGGTCTCCCAGTCGAGAACCCCGGTGAGGTCGGGCCGGCCGTCGTCGGTGCCGGTGAACAGGAGGTTCCCCGTCCGGAAGTCGCCGTGGGTGAGGCTCGTCGTCGGACTCGGCGGGACGTGCTCTGCGAGCCAGTCACCGACGGCCCGGAGGGTCGGGAACTCCTGCCCGGTCACGCGCGCCGCCTCGTCGAGCCGGTCGGTCGCGGCGTCGAGTTGGTCTCGCGGCGGCCGGCGCTCCAGCACGTCCTCGAACGGCTCGGTCGGGAGGGAGTGTATCCGTGCGAGCGTGTCGACCGACTGCTGGGCGATGCGGCGGCGCGCGTCCGGGTCCCGGTACCGGCGTGGAAGGTCCTCTCCACGCGGGAACGGCTCACCGTCGAGCGCCGTCGTGAGACAGAACGGGCCGCCGGGGACCGACTCGTCGTCACAGAAGCGGACGGGTTCCGGGACCGGCACGTCGGTGTCGCGGAGCCGCTTCAGGGTCGCGTACTCCGTCCGCAGGTCGACGAACAGCCCCGACTCTCGGAGCTTGTTCGGCCGCCGCAGGACGTACCGGTCGGCGTCGGCAGTCGATATCGCGACGACGAGGTTGAGGCCGTCGCTCACCACCTCGGTGTCGGTCACCGTCGTCTCCAGTACCGACGAGAGGTACGACCGGAGGGCGTCGGCGTCGAAGTCGGTCGCGGTGTCGCTCACGACCGGAGCGACTCGGGGCGGGCCGAAAAGCCCCGCGGTGGTGTGGGTTGCACCCGCGTTCGAGGCGAAACCGAAGACGGGTCGGTCGAGCCGACGACCCGGGAACGCGAGTCGAGAACGGAGAATCGGCGTCGAGCGCCGCGGACGGCTCAGTCCTGGACGATGCGCGAGAACGCCAGCGTGCCGGAGATGTTCTCGATGTAGATGTTCACCACGTCGCCCTCCTGTGCGCCGGGGACGAAGATGGTGTACTTGCCCTTCTCGGCGACGCCGTCGCCCTTGCGGCCGGTGCCGGTGATTTTGACCTCGTAGGTCTGGCCCTCCTCGACCTCGTCGCGGTTCTGCTGGCTCGACGAGGAGCGCTTGCGCTTCGAGACGGGGCGGAACGCGCCGCAGGCCTCACAGCGAAGCATCAGCGTGCGGTCCTCGTGGACGAGACGGGTGTCGGGCAGGCCACACTCGCCACAAGTGACGTACGTGGCGATGTACTTGTCGAGGGCGGCCTGCATGTCCGAGGCGGAGAAGTTCCCGTTGTAGCGGGCGCGGCCGTCCTCGTACTGGCCGTTCGTCCCGAGGTCGCGCTGGATGTTCGAGTGGACGTGCTCGGGGTCGCGCGACAGCGCGTCGGCGATGGCCGAGAGGTTGGTGAGCCGCGTGAACGCACCGTCCTTCTGCACGGTCGGGTCCGGGACCGAGAGGCGCTCGTCGTCCCCTTTCAGGTCGGGGACCTGCTCGAGCGCTCGGTCGAGGCTTGCGTCGTAGTCCATGGGCGGGTGGAGGCGACCGCGACCTAAAGGCGTTCCGTGATAGGCCCTCCCGGAACGGACGGCGACGCCGGTCGCTCAGCCGGCGTCGACACCCGCGATTCGGGCGTCGACGGCGGCACCGAGGAACCGACCCACGTCGGTGGCTTCGGCGTGGACTCCCTCCGCGACGACCGAGCCGAACTCCGACGGCTCGAACGGCTCGACGGCGACGCCGACCGTCCTCCGCGTCCGGTCCAGCGTCCACGTGCCGACGACCGCGCCGTCGACGACGACCGTCGGGCGGATGACGCCGCCGCCGGGCCAGACCGTCGAGGTGTGTTCGGCCGGAACCGGTCGGTTCTCCGGGGCGTACCCGAGCAGGTACGTGTCGTACCCCGGGAGGAGTCGGACGGCCGGCCCGTCGGACGGCGCGTCGACCGTGTCGGACACTGGCCCGATTTCTGATACGTCTTCGGCCAGCATCGCCGCCGGCGCAGACGCCCCTTCGACGAGTACCTCGACCCGTTCGTCTTCGACTGCAGCCCACGCCGCACGCACGTCCGCGGCGTACAGCCCGGACCACGCCGCGAAGTCCGGGAGGGACGTCGGCCCGTAAGCGGCGAGGTATCGTCGCGCCAGTTCGGTGAGCGCGGCTTCGCGGTCCGGTCCCTCGGCCCTGCCGGCGTCGGCCTCGACCGACTCGTCCAGCAGGTCGTACGCGCTCGCTCCGCCGAGGGGGCCGACCTCACAGATGACCCCCCACAGCGCGGCCCGCCTCACGAGGTAGAAGACGAGTTGGCTCCTCGGCGGCACCTCGACGCCGGCGGTTTCGAGCCGCGCCGCCAGGTCGTCCCGCGTGAGCGGACCGTCCGCGGCGATGGCCTCGCGGATGACCACCACCGCGTCGGCGACGGCCTCGTCGTCCAGTCCGAGTTCGGCAAGTCGCTTCGGCTCCGGGCTCCGGGTCGCAAACGTCGGTCCGAACAGCGAGAGCAACCACGGGAGGTCCGCTGTCGGGAGCAGGTGGAGCGTCCCGCGCGGGCCCCACGTCCGGACGACCGAGCGGTCCGTCGCGAGCGCGTCGTCCACGTCGGCCAGCGTCGTCCCCGGACAGCGAGCGCGCACCGAGAGCGCGGCGGCGGTCTTCTCCTGTGCCTGCAGGCCGCAGGCGCCGGCGACCGCGTCGGCAATCGACACGCGGTCGTCCGGTCGACGGTCGAGTCCCTGTGCCCGGAGTCGGAGTCGACGGGCCGCCGCGACCGAGAGTTCGAGCGTCACGGTCGGCCCTCGAGGGTCGTCGGGCGGGTGCTCGGAGAACGGGGCTGCATGGGTCGTGAAGGCGCCGACCGGGACTAAGACTTGCGCGCGACGCGCCGACCGAGGCCGATTCAGGGGTGACTCAGGACCGGTCCAGCGCCACGTCGTCGGGGTCGACGGCGACGAACGAGCCGTCGCCGCGGGCGGACTCGTAGGCGGCCTCGGTGACGGCCGTGACGCGGAGGCCGTCGAGGGCGGTCGCGACCGGCTCCGTCCCGGTTCGGACCGACTCGAGGAACGCGTCGACCTTCGACTGCTGGTTCCGCCGGTCGAGATACGGGCGGTGTTCGCCGCTCGTCTCGTCGATTTCGACGTACTCGCTCGGCTCCCAGTCCTTGCTGTCCATGGTGACGGCCCCCTGCTCGTCCCACATGCGTACGTGCTCGCGCATGCACGGCGTCTCGCCGGAGAGCGAGAAGGAGGCGGTCCCGCCGTTCGTGAAGCGGACGGTGACGTTCGCGCGGCCGTCGACGCGCCGTTCGTCGTCGACGAAGTCCATGCTCGCCGAGACGGCCTCGGGGGTGAGCCCGGTCGACCACAGCACGCAGTCGAGCAGGTGGCTCCCGGTGTCGTACAGGTAGCCGCCGCCGGAGAGGTCGGCGTTCTGTCGCCACGCCCCCTCGAAGCGGTCGACCCAATCCTGGCACACTTCGGCGGTGATCCACTTGGGTTCGCGGCCCTCCTCGGCCCACAGGTCACGAGCCTCGACGAACGCCTGAAACAGGTGGCGCTGGTAGCCGACCATCAGGACCTCCTCGCGCTCGGCGTCGCGGGCGACGAGGTCGCGGGCGTCGTCGAGGTCCGTGGTCAGGGGCTTGTCACAGAGGACGTGGAGGTCGTGTTCCATCGCCGCGAGAATCTGCTCGTAGTGGAGCGTGTGGGGCGTGCCGATGAGCACCGCGTCGAGTCCGTCCGCCTCGGCGTCGAGCATCGTCTCGTAGTCGGTGTAGCGACCGTCGGCGTCGACTTCGAGCTCCTCGGCGGCCTCCGTCAACGCGTCCTCGTCGATGTCGACCACCGCGACGACGCGGGCGTCCTCGTGTTCCGCGAACTCCCCGCCGACGACCGTCCCGATGTAGCCGGCGCCGACGACGCCGACCCGAGTCGGACGGAGTTCGGTGTCGGCGCTCGTCGTCCCATCACCGTCTACTGCAGTGTCACTCATTGGCGAGTGAACTCCGCCGGTGGCCAAAGGTGCTGTGTTTCGGGCGGGCGGTATCGCCGGGGGACAGGGACCCGTCGGGGAGGAGACAGCACCCGCGCGTGGCTTAAGCCGGCTCCGTGCCTCTCCGAGCGTATGGCTTCGAAGCGAATCCTCGTTGCAGGAGCCACCGGCAAGCAGGGCGGTGCGGTCGTCTCCCACCTCCGCTCCGGTGCGTACGGCGAGTTCGACGTCTTCGGACTGACCCGCGACGCGACGAGCGACGCGGCCCGCGAACTCGAATCTGCGGGCGTCCACGTCGTGGAGGGCGACCTCACCGACCGGGCGACGCTCGACGCCGCGCTGGAGGGGATGGACGGGGCGTTCCTCGTGACGACGTTCTTCGAGTCGGGCGTCGACGTCGAGACGGAGCAGGGCGAGACGTTCGTCGACGCCTGTGCCGACGCCGGCGTCGAACACCTCGTCTACGCCTCGGTGGGGGAGGCGGACGGCGACACCGGCCTGGCACACTTCGAGTCGAAGCACGCGGTCGAGCGCCACATCCGCGAGCGGGGCGTCCCGGCCACGGTCCTCAGGCCGGTGTTCTTCATGCAGAACTTCGAGGGGCTGCTGGGGGACGGACTCGACGAGGGCCGCCTCGCGATGCCGATGGCGGAAGGCGTCGAACTGGAGATGGTCGACGTCGACGACATCGGCGCCGTCGCCGCCATCGCGTTCGCGAATCCCGATGAGTACGTCGGCGAGACGATTCAACTCGCCGGCGACAGCCTGACCCTCGCGGAGATGGCCGAGGCGTTCGAGACGGTGCTCGGCCGCGACGTAGAGCCGGAGTACGTCCCCATCGAGGACGCCCGCGCGGCGATGGGCGACGAGATGGCGGACATGTTCGACTGGTTCGACCGCGTCGGCTACGACACCGACCGCGACGCGCTGGCGGTGCGGACCGGCCACGCGTTCGCCGACTTCGAGACGTACCTCGCCGAGCACTGGGGCGAGCGGCGGCGACCTGCGAGCGCGTAAACGCTCGGTTCAGACCTCGAAGCGTCGTTTACGCGCGTCACCACCGCTGGTGGACGTGTTCTTTCACGTGTGCCTCGTACACCCGTCGGACGGTCGCGTGTGTCTCTTCACTCGGCGCCGGGAGGTCCGCGGCGGCGACGTTCGACTCGATGTGTTCGGGGCTCGTGGAGCCGGGGATGACCGTCGACACCGCGTCGAAGGAGAGAATCCACCGGAGCGTGAACCCCGCCATCGTCGCGTCGTCGGGCACCGCGGGTCGGAGCGCCTCGACGGCCTCGGCGCCCGCGTCGAGGGGGACGCCCGCAAAGGTCTCGCCCACGTCGAACGCCTCGCCGTGACGGTTGAAGTTTCGGTGGTCGTTCTCCGGGAAGTCGGCGTCGGCGTCGACGTTCCCGGTCAGGAGCCCCGAGGCGAGCGGGACGCGGACGATGACGCCGACGTCCCGTTCGCGGGCGACCTCGAAGAAGCGCTCCGCGGGGCGCTGGCGGAAGGGGTTGAATATCAGCTGGACCGTCTCCACTCCGTCGAACTCCGTCGCCTTGAACGCCTGCTCGACCGTCTCGACGGAGACGCCGTAGGCGTCGACTTTGCCCGCGTCGCACAGCGCGTCGAGCGCGTCGAACGTCTCGGGCCGGTAGTAGACGGGCCACGGTGGACAGTGAAGCTGGAGCAGGTCGAGCGAGTCGACGCCGAGGTTCTCGCGGGAGCGGTCGACGAACGCCTCGAGGTGGCCGTGGTCGTACCCGTCGGCCTCGTGCGGGTCGAGGCGGCGGCCGGCCTTCGTGGCGACGGTCACGTCCCCGCGGGCGTCGCGCTCGTCGAGCACGTCGGCGATGAGCCGTTCGCTCCGTCCGTCGCCGTACACGTCGGCCGTGTCGAGGAAGTCGACGCCGGCGTCGAGGGCGGCACGCACGGCGTCGCGCCCGTCGTCGTCCGACACGTCTCCCCAATCGCCGCCAATCTGCCACGTGCCGAGGCCGACTTCCGTCACGTCGTACCCGGTGGTGCCGAGCGGTCGGTGGTCCATGGCCGACGGTCGGACGCCACGCCCCTAAGTGTCCGCGCACCGGCAGGCGCCTCGGCGGGTTGGCGAGGCTCGGCACCGCAAACGGGTGATTCGTCCGGGCGCGAGCCGGCCCCTCCCTCACACACGTCAGACGTATTGGATACATTGAAATAGCCCCACGTGCATGAGTGCCACGTACGATGAGCAAGATTACGTTCCGCGCCGCCGACGACCTCGTCGAGCGGATCGAGGCGCTCGACGTCTCGAAGAGCGAGGTCATGCGGGAGGCCCTGCGGGCGTACTTGTCCGACGACACCGGGGCACACATCTCGGACCTCGTCGACGAGGCGCCCGACGGCGGGGCCGTCGGCGCGTCCGACGGGGACACCGACGCGGACGGTGGCGGCCCCGGATCGGGCGCCGAGGCCGGAGCGGCGACGCTCGACGAGGTGCTGTTCGAGCGGGTCGACCGGTTGGTCGCCGAGCGGGTCGACGCCCATCTGGGGGACCGGGAGACCGTCCGGTCCACGGGCCGGACGCCGGCCCAGGACGTGAACGTAAACGTGACGCTCGAGGACGCTCGCGGCGGTTCGGCCGATTCCGAGCGGACGGCGGAGCCGGCGGCCGAGGCGCGTAAGACGCCACCCCGCGGTGCCGAGGCGGAAGCCCCGGAGGCCCCAGAGGCTCCGGAAGCCGCGAATCGACGGCGAACGTGCGGCCAGTGTGGGGACGCGATGGACGGAGACCACGTCTACTGTCCGAACTGCGGAGAGAAGGCGACCCACCGCGTGTTCTGTGACTGCGGGGACGAGCTCCGGTCGGACTGGGCGTTCTGTCCGGGCTGCGGTCGTCGGACGCCGGCGGCGGACGTTCTAGACGGCGCGTAAACGGCAGACTGCATCGGGTTCGGACCGGTGTGTGGACGGTCTGTCTTACGCACCCCGTAACGTTTATATTCCGTGGCACTATGGTATCGTTTGCGTAAGACAATCGTCTTACACAGCCGCACCGGGATGGGGACCGTACTCCCCGCTGGCGGTTTCGGGTGTAAGACGATGGCGGGGCTGCCCGCCGTCTTACCGGGGGAATACAACCATGGAGCGTGTGACACTGCGAATTCCGAAGCAGCAGATCGAAGCGGTCGAACAGATGGTCGAGACGGGCGAGTATCCGAACCGGAGCGAGGCGATTCGCTCCGCCGTCCGTGAGATGCTCAACGAGCAGGGTGACGGCACCCGCGAGTCCTCTCGACAGAACAAGCGCAACTGGGCCCAGGTGTAACGATGCAGGACATCGTTCAGGACGCACTGGACAACGCCGAGGCCGAGCAGCGCGAGATGAGCGAGATGGACGACGACGAGTTCGGCGACCCCCGAATCGTCATCGTCGGCTGTGGTGGTGCCGGTAACAACACCATCAACCGCCTGTACAACATCGGCGTCGACGGCGCCGAGACGGTCGCTATCAACACCGACAAGCAGCACCTCAAGATGATCGAGGCCGACACGAAGATCCTCGTCGGCAAGTCGCTCACCTCGGGGCTCGGTGCGGGTGGCGACCCCTCGATGGGCGAGCGTGCGACCGAGATGGCCCAGGGGACCATCAAGGAGGTCCTCGGCAACGCCGACCTCGTGTTCGTCACGGCCGGCATGGGTGGCGGCACCGGCACCGGCGCCGCGCCCGTCGTCTCGAAGATCGCCAAGGAGCAGGGCGCCATCGTCGTCGGCATGGTGTCGACGCCGTTCAACGTCGAGCGCGCCCGCACCGTCAAAGCCGAGGAGGGCCTCGAGAAGCTCCGTAACGAGGCGGACTCCATCATCGTCCTCGACAACAACCGACTGCTGGACTACGTCCCGAACCTGCCCATCGGCAAGGCGTTCTCCGTGATGGACCAGATCATCGCGGAGACCGTCAAGGGCATCTCCGAGACCATCACCCAGCCGTCGCTCATCAACCTCGACTACGCCGACATGTCCACCATCATGAACCAGGGTGGCGTGGCGGTGATGCTCGTCGGGGAGACCCAGGACAAGAACAAGACCACCGAGGTCGTCAACGACGCGATGAACCACCCGCTGCTGGACGTGGACTACCGGGGTGCCTCCGGTGGGCTCGTCCACATCACGGGCGGTCCGGACCTGACGCTGAAAGAGGCCGAGGGCATCGCGGACAACATCACCGAACGCCTCGAGGCCAGTGCGAACGTCATCTGGGGCGCGCGCATCCACGAGGAGTACAAGGGCAAGGTGCGGGTCATGGCCATCATGACCGGCGTCCAGTCCGCACAGGTGCTGGGTCCGTCCACCCAGAAGCAGGCCGACCGCTCCCGCGCGAGCATCGAGGGGGCTTCGGAGTTCCAGAACGACGCCAAGGCGAACGCGAACGCCGGCGGCTCCTGGCAGTCCGACGGCGGCCAGGAGGAAGTCGAGGAGAACGACAACGGCCTCGACGTCATCCGCTGAACGCGGTCGTCTCGGTTTCGACCGACCACTCTCTTTCACGCTGTCACGCTCTTCGCCCGGTAGCGGCCGTGTCGTCTGTGGGGCCTCCGCTCTCGAAGCGGCGAGCGGCGGTGTTCGAACGCCCGCCAGTCGTCGTTCGCGACTAGCGTCCCGTCTGGCTCCGCGCCGACTGCCCCGCCGCGGTTCGCCGACCGCCACGCCGAGACCCCCGAGCCGTCGGTCCCGTTCCCGCGCCCGCTCGCTTCCCGACTTTCACGTCGGGTCGAGCGCGTCGACGCGTTCCCTGTCGAGGTCGAACCGCGTCCACGCCGAGCGCGGCGTTTCGAGCGGAGTCAGTCGCCACCGACGGCGTCGACCAGTTGGCACTTCCGACAGACGTCGCCGGCCGTCGGCGACCCGCAGCGTTCACACTCGCCGAGGGAGTCGGGAGCGTTCTCACTGGCTCCCTGCTCCTCCCGGTTGTCCCGCGCCGCTAACTCGGCCAACTCCTCGTAGCCGGACATGATGGAGTGGCGCACGCCCGGGTGGTTCTCCTCCAGTCGGAGGAGGAGCTGTTGAATCTCCCCCCGATACGCCTCGGAGGCGTGTGGGCACTCCGTGATGTGCGCCGGGAGGTCGCGGAAGCGCGCGTAGAGGGCGACCTCCTTCTCGGGCACGTCCCGCAGCGGCTTGGCGCGCGGGACGAACTGCTCCGAATCCTCGCGCGCGTCGAAACTCCCGAGGCTCGCGTCGAAGTGCTTGGCGACCTGCTTCACGTCGCCCTCGAGGAAGTTCATCAGCGCGGTCTGCGCCTCGTCGTCGAGGTTGTGGCCCGTCAGGAGTTTGTCGGCGCCGAACTCCGCGGCGTACCCCGCAAGCAGGTCGCGGCGGAACACCCCGCAGTACGCACACGGGGCCATGTTCAACGGGTCGTCCTCGGCCACGTCGTCCATGCGGACGCCGAACTCCTCCTCGTAGGTGACGACCTCGTGACGGAGGTCCAGGTCCTCACAGAGGTCGACGCAGGCGTCGAGGGAGGCGTCGCGGTACCCCTCGATGCCCTCGTGGATGGAGAGGGCGACGAGGTCGACGCGGGGGTCCTTCCCGAACGTCTCGTCGAGGATGTGGGTGAGGACGACGCTGTCCTTTCCGCCGGAGAGGCCGATCACCCACGTCTCGGGCTCCTCGGGAGTGGCGTCGTCGGAGAGGAGGCCGTCCTCGCGGATTCGCCGGCGGACGCGCTTCTCGACGGAGCGACAGAGGTGCTCCTGACAGAGGTGGGCGCCCGAGTAGGCCGCGTAGTGGACGGCGTCCCGGCCGCACTTGTCGCACTCGGTGGTCACTGACGAGTGGTTGCCCGTGGGTGGGTTTGTGGGTTTCGTCTCTCCGTTTCAGTGGGTGGTGTGGTGGAGGGGCCGAACGGGGCTTTCGAAGGACACCGCGTTCGCAGCCGAAGTCGTCGCTCCCCGGACACTACCGCGAAATCACAACCCCGACACACCCACGTCCCCGAGCGCATCCCGAAACGCGCTCTGGACCAGCTCCGACAGCGCGGGGTGGACGTGAATCGTCTCGGCGACGTCCCGGGCGTCCCCACCCGACGCGACGGCCGTGTTCACCTCGTGAATCAGCGTCGACCCCTCCGGGCCGACGACGTGACAGCCCAGAACCTCCTCGTCCGCGCCGACGAGTGCCTTCACGAACCCGCCCTCGGGCTGGAGGAGCTTCCCGAGCGGGTGCCCCGAGTACTCTGCTCTCCCGACCTCGTACTCGACTCCGTCCTCGTCCAGTTCCGACGCGGTCCGCCCGAGCGAGCCGACCTGCGGCGACCCGAACACGGCGTGGGCCATCCCGGGGAACTCGACCTTGGCGCCCTCGCCGTGGACGGCGTTCTTCACCGCGTAGGCCGCCTCCTTGTCGCCGGAGTGCTTGAAGTTGTAGTTGTCCGCGACGTCGCCGATGGCCCACACGCCGTCGACGGAGGTGCGGAGCCGCTCGTCCACCATCACGAACCCGTCGTCGTCCGTCTCGATGCTCGCGGCGTCGACTGCCCAGCCGTCCGCGTCGGTGTTCGGCCGCCGCCCCACGGCGAGCAGGAGCGCGTCGCCGTCGACCGCGAGTTCGTCGCCGTCGTCGCTCTCCGCGTGGGCGGTGACCGTCCGGTCGTCGCCGTCACTGTCCCCGTCCGACGCCTCGACCGCTTCCACGCGATAGCCGGTGTGGACCTCGCGGTTCTCGCCGTCGGCGAACGCGTCGGTGAAGAACTCGGAGACGGCCTCGTCCTCGCGGGGGAGCAGGTGGTCACCGTGACCGACGACGACGACCTCGGTTCCCATCGCGGCGTAGAAGTGGCCCATCTCGGCGGCGATGTACCCGCCGCCCACGACGACCAACCGGTCGGGGCGTGCCTCCAGCCGCAGCGCGTCGTCGCTGGTAAGGTAGTCGACCTCGTCCAGCCCGTCGACGTCTGGGACGACCGGGCGCGACCCGCCGGCGAGCACCACGCGGTCGGCCGCGACGCGGACCGACTCGCCGGCGTCGCGTCGGTGACCCTCGGTCTCGGTCGCCTCGTCCAACTCGACCGCGACGGCGCGCTCGTCGACGAACCGACCCTCGCCGCGGTAGAGGGTGAGCGACTCGCGCTCGCGAGCCTCCTCGGCCTTGCGCTCTGCGACCTCGGTCACGTCCTCCGTGACGGTCCGCGTGATGTCGGCGAAGTCGACCCCCTCGACCGAGGCGTCGACGCCGAGTTCCCCGGCGGCCTCGACCGCCTCGACGAGGTCGGCCCGGTGGATGAGCTGTTTCGAGGGGTTGCAGCCTCGATTGAGGCAGGTACCGCCGAGCGGCCCCTTCTCGACGAGCGCCACGTCGAGCCCCGCCTCGGCGGCCTCGGCCGCGACGATGTTGCCGGTGCCGCCGCCCAGTACGAGCAGGTCGTGGGTCTCCGTCTCCGTCTCTGGCCCCGGCCGCGTTCCCGCTTCGGTGGTCATGTCGGTGAGGTAGGACCCCGCCCGAATGAATCTCATTGCCGATGCCGGCGGTTTCACAACCGGTTTCCCGACGGCCGCCTCGGAGGGGGAACAGGAATGACCGACGAATCCCTCCGCTCGCGACTGACCCGCCTCTACTTCAACTGCCATCCGACCTACCGGAGCACCGGTGGGTGGGTGACCCACCTCGCCGACGATTGGAGTCGCGCCCGCGTGAAGCTCCCGCTGACGTGGCGCACGAGGAACGTCCACGGGACGCTGTTCGGCGGGAGCATCTACGCCGCCGTCGACCCCCTGTACGCGCTCATGCTCGGCCGACGACTGGGTGCGGGGTACGAAGCGTGGGACGACGAGGCCCACGTCGACTTCCGTAAGCCGGGCCGGGAGACCCTGTACGCGGAGTGTCGGGTGTCGGACGAGGAGGTGGCGACGGTCCGCGAGGCGCTCGCCGGCGACGAATCGGCGTCGACGACCCGGGAGTACGACATCGACCTCGTCGACGCCGACGGGAGCGTCCACGCGACCGTCGAGAAGACGGTGTACGTCCGACGGCGGGAGTAGGACCGCGACGGTCATCCTCGGCGTCGACTTCGTTCCCGTTCCACGTCGCCCTCGGACCGGTGCCGTTTTGCCCGGCGGACCCCGACCACCGGGCGATGAGCATGGACCGCGCCGCCGCCCTCGACCGCGTGGAGGCGCTCCTCGACGCGGTCGAGGCCGAGGAGATGCCGGTGCCCGTCCGCGAGGTGTGGGTGTACGGCGACGTGGCGCTCGGACTCGACCCCATCGACCGCCTCGACGTCTACCTCACCAAGGACATCCTGATGCGCGGCGACGCCGACGCCGCCGCCGACTTCGAGGAACGACTCGGCGTGAAGGGAATCGGGCGCACCGTCCGCGCCGACTGGGCCGAGGCCCACCCCGAGTTCGTCCGCGCCAACGACAACGGGTACGCCGCCCCGGAGAAGTGCCTCGCCGCCCACCTCCTCGCCGAGAGCGAGGCCGACGACGAACCCGTCCACCTCGAGGTGTGCAACGCCTCCTTCGACGACAACGTCACCCAGCGCCTGAAGGGCGCCGTCGCCCGCGACGCCTACGAACAGATTCTCGACCCCCGCGGCGTCTGTCTGTGGGTCGACGGCCAGCGCGCCGAGGAGACGATGGAGAAGCTCCGCGGCGGCGAACTCCCCTTCCCGACGCTGTCGGGTGCCCTGGAGATGCTCGGGCTAGAGGACGAACAGGCCGCCGACGCGGCCGACGCGATGCGCGCTTACCGGGCCGAGCAGACAGGGACGACCGTTCGCGGCGACGTCGTCTAACCCGCCTTTTTTCGTCGGGGAATCGCCCGGCTTCACCGGCCTCAACCCCCGGCAAAAAAGGCCGCTCGCTCCCTCCGGTCGTCGCCGACGAGCACCGTTCGCCGGCTTCGAGCGGGAGCTTCGGTTCTACCTTGCTCGCGGTGCTACCGAATCGGCTCACAGCCTCCGTAGCCGCACGGCCCCGCAGTCGGCCACCACAGTTAGGACCGCCGACGTGGACTCGGTAGCCATGGCATCCGACGACGCGGAGCGACTGGAGACCCGACGATGGACGCTCAAACGCGGCGCCGCGGCGCTCGCGGCGGCCGGTGCGGTCGGCCTCGCCGGTTGTGGCAGTGCCGGTGAAGGCGAGGAGGGCGGCGAAGGTGAGGAAGGAGGCGAGGGTGGAGAAGGCGGCGAAGGCGAGGATGGCGGCGAGGGCGGCGAAAATGGAGAGAACGGCGAGGGAGGCGACGGTGAGGAGGGCGGCGAGGAGGAGGAGGGTCGCGTCGCCCCCGGCGGTCGGCCGGCGTAGCCGAGGCGACGTCACGGCCCGTCCTAGCGCGTCACCCCGAACGCCACCGCCGTCGGCGCGATGAGGTTGTCGAGCACGGGGTTGCGCGACTCCATCTCGGCGAGCCACGCGGTCACCGTCGCCTCGTCCTCGGTCGTGTCGAGGCCGACCGTCACCCGGATGGGGTCGAACCCGGCCCGGGCGTCGGTGTCCGCTCCGACGAAGCGCGCCGGGTCGATGTCGGCCTCGATGTCGACGCCGGTCACGGTGAGGTCGATGTCCATGTCGCTCGCGACCCTACTCCCGGTGACGTTCACACAGCCGGCGAGCGCGCCGAGGAGGTACTCCACCGGGGTCGGCCCCTCGTCGGTGCCGCCCGACGCCTCGGGCGCGTCGACGGTGAACGCGTGGTCCCGGACGCGGACGGTCGCCTTTCTCGGCCCGTGGGTGTCGGTACGGAGACGATACGTCTTCTTCGTCGACTGGCGGTGGGCGTCGCTCATGGCTCTCGACCGTCCCGGTACGCGGGCGAACGACCTGAACCTAGTTCTCACCGGGTGACCGGTTGGGCGGCCCGGCCCCGTCCTCACTCCCGTTCCCCGTCGCGGCGGGCACCCGCCCGACCGTCACGTCGAACGGCACGAGTTCCACCCGCCGATAGCGCTCCTCCTGCATCGCCCGGACAACCTCGCGGCCCATCTCCCGCCAGCGTCGGCGGACGTCGTCGTACCCCTCGTCGCCGAGCGCCCGCCGGAGTTCGGTCTCATGGTCCGCCAGCCCCGCACCGCTGGCCTTCCGTGCGGCGTCCTGGAGGTCGCCCTCGTCGTACGGCGGTTCGACCCGCTTCTCGTGGTGGTACCGGCGCGTCCGCACGTCCGAGAGACCCGCCGCCGTGAACAGTTCGCGGGCCCGGTCGCCGAGCGCCACGTCGGTTGCGACCCCGTCGAGGTACGCCGCTCGGACCTCGGCTTCGAGCGGCGCCTCGGCGTCGACGGTCGACTCCACGCCCACGTCGGCGTTGTCGGGTTCGACCGCGGCGACGAGGTCCGAGGAGACGCGGGCGAACTCCCGTATCGCCTCCCGTGGCTCGGGGAGGTTGACTAGCAGTGCCTGACAGACGACGAGGTCGGCGACCCCGTCGCGGAGGGGGAGCCGGGTCGCGTCGCCGGCGAGTACCGGACCGTCGGTCGCATCTCCGGCGACGGCGAGCA
>NZ_JAODIW010000008.1:553810-777756 GCF_026586625.1 Halobium salinum
TCGACGCCGACCACTTCGGTTTCGGGAGCCGCCTCGTCGGCGAGGACGCGCGTGAGTTCGCCGGTGCCGGAGCCGACGTCGACGACGCGCTCCCTGTTCGCGAGGTCGAGGTCGGCGAGAGCTTCGCGGGAGTCCGCCCACATCCCCTCGCGGGTGCGTTCGAGGTAGTCCGCCGAGAAGCGTCGCACTACTCGGTGATTGGAGTGGTCGGCGTGAAAACGGCTTCGGGTGCAGTACGGTTCGGGCTTGACGAGGGTTCGTCTCGAGTCCGAATCCGTCGCCGCGGCCGACCCCTCTACAGCTCCGGGAACCCGCGCGCGTACTGCACCGGCGGCTCGACGGCGTCCTCGCGGCCGAGCTTCTTCGCCGCGTTCAGCGTGAAGTAGGGGTCGCGCAGGTGTTTTCGGCCGAGGATGGCGAGGTCGGCCCGACCGTTTCGAACGAGTGCGTCGGCCTGCTCGGCGGTCTCGATGCCGCCGACTGCCCCGACCTTCATCTCCACGTCGGCCTCGCGGGTGATGGTCTCGGCGAGGGGCACCTGGTAGCCCGGGCCGGCCTGCTCGGGGGCGCTGTCGGGACGGATGCCGCCGGCGCTCACGTCCAGTAGGTCGACGCCGAGGTCGTCCAGTTCCTCGGCGAGGCGGACCGACTGTTCCACGTCCCACGATTCCTCGTCGTCGAGCCAGTCGGTCGCCGAGATACGGACGAAGACGGGGTCGCCGTCGGGCCACACCTCGCGCACGTCCGAGACGATTTCTCGGACGAGTCGAGTTCGGTTCTCGAAGCTCCCGCCGTACTCGTCGTCGCGGTCGTTCGTGACCGGCGAGAGGAACTCGTGGAGCAGGTAGCCGTGAGCGGCGTGCACCTCCGCGACCCGGAACCCGGCGTCGCGGGCGCGCTCGGCGGCGGCGACGAACGACTGGCGTACGTCCGCCACGTCGTCGTTGTCCATCCGCCGGGTGGCCGGCGCCTCGCCGTCGTCCTCGTCGTACGGCCACGGCTCGGCGCTCGGGGCGACGGTCTCCCAGCCGCCGTCCTCGCGAGCGACGGGGACCGAGCCGTCCCACGGGCGGGTCTTCGAGGCCTTCCGGCCCGCGTGGGCCAACTGGATGGCGGGGACGCCCCCCTGCTCCGAGACGAACTCGGCGACCGGCGCCAACGCCTCGCCGTGCTCGTCCGACCAGATGCCGAGGTCCTCCGGGGTGATGCGTCCTCGAGCCTCGACGGCCGTCGCCTCGGTCATCACGATTCCGGCGCCGCCGACGGCCCGGGAGCCGAGGTGGACGCGGTGCCACTCGGTCGCCATCCCGTCGCGGTCCTCACAGGAGTACTGACACATCGGCGACAGCATCACGCGGTTCGGCACCTCGAGGTCTCGAAGCTGGAGTGTGGAGAACAGGTCGTCGGTCATCACTCGCCGGTTCGAGACGAGGCCAAAAGCGACTGCCGGAGTCGGCGCGGGTTGCCGGTCGGTTCGGACGGCGGCAAGGCGGGCCGGCGCCGGCGCTGGATTCAGACGTCCGCCCGAACCCCGACCCGCCGGGCCACGTTCGCCGGGGGCGCCTCGAAGTGCTCCGGATGCAACACCCCGGCGAGGTGCTCCAGCGTGTCGACGAGCCGCGGCCCCGGTCGGTTGACGTAGGCGTTCCCGTCCATGGCGTGCATGCGACCCTCACGAACGGCGGTCAGGTCGTCCCAGCCGTCGCGCTCCGCCAACCTCGACGCCGACTCGACCGCCCGGTCGAGTTCGTACCCGCAGGGGGCGACGACCAGCGCCTCGGGGTCGAACTCGCACACGTCGTCCCAATCGTGGCGGCGGGTCGGGTCGCCTCCGGGAGTGAGGCCGTACTCGCCCCCTGCGGTCTCGACCATCCCGGGCACCCAGTGGCCGCCGACCATGGTCGGGTCGGTCCAGTCGAAGACGAGCGCACGGGGTCGCCCCTCGTCGGCGGCGGCGTCGGCGGCCCGGCGCTCCACCGTCTCGACGCGCTCGCGGAGGTCGGCGACGAGGTCGGTCGCCCGGTCCTCACGGTCGAGCGCGCGGCCCACGCGCTCGATATCGTCGAGCACGTCGCCGAGGGTGTGCGGGTCGGTCGTCAGCACCTCACAGTCGAGGCCGGTCGCCTCGACGGCCTCGGTGACGAGCGCGGAGTCGACGGCACACACGTCACAGACGCCCTGCGAGACGACGAGGTCCGGGTCGGCGGCGCGGAGTGCCTCGCGGTCGAGGTCGTAGACGCCGTCGCCGGCGGCGGCCGCGCCGACCTGTTCGTTCAGGTCCGCGGGGTCGGCGTCGGGGTCCACGTTCGAGTGAACGACCGTCGACAACTCCGTCGCGGCCGGCGGGTAGTCACACTCGTGTGAGACGGCGACGGGTTCGACGCCGAGGGCGTACAGCGTCTCGGTTGCCGAGGGGAGGAGGGAGACGACGCGCATGGTCCGCGTAGGGACGCCGGAGAGAAAAGTGGAGTCCATCCGGCGAGCAGCGGGGCTTCGAGGGTCGAGGAGTGAACGTTGGCGAGGGACTCGACGCTCGGCTGTCGCGGGCCGACTCCGTCCGAGGGCGCTCAGTCGTCACCGCGCCGCCGGAGTGCCGCCGCGAGCGCCGTTCCGAGGGCCACGAGGGCCGCCGTCACGCCGAAGCCGGGGACCGAGACCGTCGTGTCGCGGCCGTCGTTCGTGGCCCCGCCGTCGGTCCCGGTCGTCGCCGAGCCGGCGGTCGGCGTGGACGTCGAGGCGTCCGTCGCGGACTCTGTCGGCGTGTTCGTCGGCGCGGCGGTCGTCGTGGACTCGGCCTCGACCCGCAGCGTCGCGACGACGCCGGCGTGGTCGGAGGGCCACACCGTCCCGTCGGGGGTGTCGACGCGGTCCGACCCGTCCTCCCCCGTCAGCGTCACCGCGGTCGGCACCAGCGGCCCGCGGACGAACACGTGGTCGAGGCGGGTGGAGAGCCGCGACCGTCGGTTCCGGAGGTTCGCGTTCTGACAGCATGTCGGCCCCGGGTCGCCGGCGACGGCCGCGGCGTCCTCGAACGTCCGAGCCAACTGCTGGTATGCGCCGGCGGCGTCGTCCGGACCGTCGTTCACGTCGCCGGCGACGACGACCGACTCGCGGTCTTCGAACGCCCCTACGAGCTCTCGAGCCTGCGCCCGCCGGACCGCGGCGTCGGCCGCCTCCAGATGGGTCGTCACGAACGTCGTCTCCCGGCCGGCGGCCGTCGCGTCCACCGCCGCCCACCCGCGCGGGACCGTCACGGTTCGTCCGTCACGCTTCACTTCGAGCGCCGCGTCGAACCGGCCGGACCGGGCGTTCTCGGTCGCCACGTCCCCCCGGACGAGCACGGCGTCGCGGTCGACGACCGTGAGCACGGAGAGCAGGCCGTCGACCGCCGCGGGGAGCGTCACGTCGGCGTTGGTCGCGCGTGCGACCACCTCGTAGTCAAGCCCGCGCTCGCGGAGCGCCCGTCGGAGGACGTTCAGGTAGTCGAAGCGAACCTCGCTGTCGACTTCGACGCGCACCGCTTCCTGGAGGCCGACGAGCGCCGGCCCGGTCGCCTCGATTTCGGCGGCGATGGCCGCCGCCCGGTGGTCGAACCGGCTCTCCTCCGCGGTGGCCACGAGGTCGCCCGCGACCCGGTCGAGTTCGTCGTCCTCGGCGTCGTACAGCCGGGTGAGGTCGGCGCCGAGCGCGAGGTTGCGCGTCATCACGCGCGTCTCGGCGGTGGCGGCAGTCGCAGCAGTCGTGTCGGTCGCGGCTGCGGGAGCACCACTCGTCCCGACGGCCCTCGCGTCGTCGCCCGCCGCGGCGGCGCGTCGCGACCCCGTCCGCGCCCCGAGAGCGCCGGCGCCAGCGAGTCCGACGGCGCCGGCCCCGAGGTCACGGAGGAGGCGACGCCGGGAAGGGTGTCGGGACGATGTCACGAGTTCCCGTGAGCGACGGACGGTGAAAAACTCGTCGGGGTCGTCGGCGTCGCTCCCCGGCGACCACGACCCGGCTCAGACCGTCGCCTGCTCCTCGCGGAACTCCTTCACGCGCTCGACGTTCCACGCGAAGCTCTTGCCGTCCTCCGTCGGCGTCTCCAGTACGAACGGCACGTCTTCGAGGTCGGGGTGGGTGACGAGGGCGCGCATTCCCTCCTCGCCGATGTGGCCCTCGCCGACGTGGGCGTGTTCGTCCTTGTTGGTGCCACACTCGTGTTTCGAGTCGTTGAGGTGGATGCACTGCAGGTGCTCGAGCCCCACCACGTCGTCGAACTCGCGGAGCGTGTTCTCGACGCCGACCGTCGAGGAGAGGTCGTACCCCGCCGCGAAGGCGTGGGCCGTATCGATGCAGACGTCGAGGTCCTGCTCGCTCATGTCGAGCACGCGTGCGAGATGCTCGAAGTCGCCACCGAGTTTCGTCCCGGCGCCGGCGTCCGATTCGAGGAGCACCGTGACGCCCTCGGGAATCTCGAGTTCGTCCAGCGCGCTCGCCGCGTTCTCCAGTCCGCCGTCGACGCCCGCGCCGGTGTGGGCGCCGAGGTGGACGTTCACGTACTCGACGCCGAGTTTCTCGGCGGCGTCGACCTCCTTCTGCATCGAGTCGACCGACTTCTCGCGCAGGTCGTCCTTCGGGGTGCAGAGGTTCACGAGATAGGAGGAGTGGATGACCCACGGGCCGTCGAGGTTCTCCTCGGTCTCCCGCCGGAACAGTTCGGCCTCCTCGTCGTCGAAGCTCGGGTCCTGCCACACCTGCGGGGAGTGGGTGAAGATTTGGCCGCAGTTGCCGTCGATTTCGACCTGTCGATGGACGGCGTTTCGGATGTCGTCGTACGGCGGGGACGACGAATCGCTCCCGGTCTTCGAACGAGAGATGGAGACGTGCGCACCGATTCTGAGCATGTCGGAGGGCAAGGAATCGGGGAGTATAGGGGTGTCGATGGGAGGCCGTTGGGAGAATCGAGCAGGGCCTCTGGCGCGCGCTGGCGGCTCTCTGTGAGCCGCCCCAGTCGTGCGAGGGACGAGCGAACGAGGGAGCGGAGTCGTTCGAGAGGCGCTTCGCGCCTTTCGTGATGGCGAGAGACACCAGAGGTGTCTCTCGAACCACGACCGTGTGAGCGAATCGGCTGGGGAGGGTGTGGCGATGCGGTCAGGTAGGGCTCCGAAAGAGGCCGCGTCACCGAAAGCTTCGCTTCCGGTTGCTCGCGAGACCGAAGGTCTCGTGAGGCAGCACCGCCGAGCGTGCGGGGGTTTCGAGAGCGCTGTATTCCGACTTCATTCCAACCGCGTGACGCCTGACTCAGCTTCTAGAGACGTGCCGCGTGTCCTGACAAAGTTCGACCAAAGTCGATCAATCTGTAGATGGTGCGAGACCGCCTCTGGCCCTCCAACCTCGTGCAACGTATGCAGAGGGGACGACACAGAGGCGTGCACCGACCGTGAACTCAGGATAGGCCCACAGTAAGTGTGCCTGCACCCGAGGATTGACATTCCAGTTACCCATGGATTACCCACGGGCAAGTACTCTGTGTGTTACATAAATATAGCTATGCGTGGGTGAAATGATAGCATAGCTATTGGGAAGGAGAAGGCCTGCGGTTGTGTCCGAATGAGGAAGACACGCTCTATCTCTAGGAGCTGAGTCAGACGACACCACCGTGAAACAAAGAAGGTCGCCACCGAGTTTATCCCCCCGGACGACCAACCCCGACCCATGACAGAGGACGAAATCGACCCCGACGACCCCGGCGACTCGTACGACCCGGAGGGTGAGCCCATCGACGTGACCGTCGTCGACAGCGGCGACGACGACCTCGACGCCGAGTTCGAGGACCTCGATTTCGACCTCCCGGAGACGGTCGACCGCGAGGCGGTCGAGCGGATGCGCACCGTCGCCCGCCTGATGGACAGCGCCGTCGACGTCCCCGGCACCAACACGAGCGTCGGGCTCGACCCGGTGCTCGGCGCGATTCCGGTCGTCGGCGACGTGGTGAGCGCGGGCTTCTCGCTGTACATCGTCCTCGAATCGGCCCGCCTCGGCGTCGGCTTCTCGACGCTGCTGAAGATGCTCGCGAACGTCACCGTCGACGTGGCCGGCGGCTCGGTCCCATACGTCGGACCGCTGTTCGACGCCGTCTGGAAGGCCAACGAGTGGAACCTCGAGATGGCGCTGGAGGAGCTGGCCGAGGCCGACGCCGACGAGGACCTCGACCCGAAGCCCGAGGCCGTCACCATCGACATCGACGGTCCCGACGAGTAATCGTCTCTGCGGAGCCGCCCGCCGAGACGCCCGACGACGGGCCGACGGACGGAGCCGTCTCGACAGACCGAACGACCCCCGCGTCTCCCGCCGCCGTCGAAAACCCCTTGTCCCCGCTCTCCCTGGCCGTCTCGTATGAGCAAGGGCACGGGTGGGTCCGGGAGCGACAGAGAGGAGAACGAGCGAGGGGGGCACGGACTGGCGGTCGGTGACCGGGTACCGGACTTCACCGCACCGCTGGTCCGCCCGAGCGGGGGGACCGAGGACGTCGCGCTGTCGACGCTGCTCGAGGAGGGGCCGGTGCTTCTCTCCTTCTACACGATGGACTTTAGCCCCGACTGCGTCAGCGAGTGGTGTTCGTTCCGGGACTTCGATTGGTTCGCAAGCGGGGACGACGTGCAGGTGGTCGGCATCAGCAAGTCGGGCCCGCGGCTCCACCGGCAGTTCATCGACCGTCTCGGCCTCACCTTCCCCCTGTACACCGACCCGAACCTCGACGTCGGCGAGGCGTTCGACGTTGCCTACCGCGCGTTCGGGCTGTTCAGACGCCCTCGGCGGTCGTGTTTTCTCGTAGATACGGACCGCGAGGTCCGGTACAAGTGGGTCGGCGAACACTGGCTCGACCCGACGCGCGACACGCCGCCGATGGGCGAGTTGTACGACGCGATTCAGGCCGAGTTGGACGGGGACGAGAGCGGCGACGGCGGCGACGGCGGGTTCGGCTTCGGCGAGTTCTGAGTCCGACCGATTCGACCCGGCCGGCTACCTGTCGTCCGCCGTTCGTCGCACCCACTCCTCGCTCGCGTACTTCTCCGCGGCCAACTCCTCGGCCCGGTTCAGTTCGGCGTCCGTCCACGACCCCGCTTCGGCGTCTGCCCAGTCGCCCAGCGCGTCCTCGACGCTCCCGACGGTGTCCGCGCGGGAGGCGTCCGTGTGCTCCTCGATGCCGGTGACGCGCTCACGGAAGCGTTCGGGGGAGACACCCGGCTCCGAGAAGACGCCGAGGTGTGGCTCCGCCCGGACGGAGTAGGTGAGCGACCCGTGCTGGATGACGGCGCCTCTCGTCCGGTACTGGGCGTTGCCGGCGACCTTCCGGCCGCCCGCGACGAGGTCGTGGGCCGGGTGGAGCGCCCGGAGGTAGCAGGCCGGGTGGTAGACCGCCTCGCGCTCCTCGGGGACGAAGTCGGCGCCCACACCGAGCCTGTCGAAGGCGTCCAGCACGGGTTCGAGCAGGAGTCGGTAGCAGTCCATCAGTTTGCCCGGGAGCTCCGATTTGGGGGCGACTATCGAGTACGACACGTCGCCGAACGCGTCGTGGTAGATGCCGCCGCCGCCGGTCTGACGCCGAGTGACGTCGATTCCTTCGCGCTCGCAGAAGCGCCAGTCGACGGTGTCGGGGTCCTGTCGGTACCCCATCGACAGACAGGACGGCTCCCAGCGGTAGACGCGGAGGGTTCGGGGACCGCCGGCGGCGGCGGTCTCGGCGGCGACCTCGTCGAGGGCCATCTGCATCGGGCCGGGTCGGGACTCCTCTCGAATCAGGCGCCACTCGCGTCCCCGAAGCCCGTCCGGGGCGGTCGGGCCGTCCCGGGCCTCGGCTGACTCGGTGTCGCCGTCGCCGTCGTCGTCGGTGTCGCGCATAGGTCGGGCTACGGGAGACCCCCGCAAATCGGTTGCGACGCGGCGGTCGGCCGGAGTGCGGCGGCGCCTGCAGACGGCGTCTGCGGGGCCAGTACGGTTTTGTGCGCTCCGACCGGATTCACGGACGAAGAACCCGGGCGCCCGACGATGGGCGTCCGTCGTCGGCCGCTGTGTCTCCGTCCCGCGAACCCGCGAGCCAGCGAGCCGTGCAGCGACTCACCTACCATGTCAGAACACGACCACGAACTCGGCGTCATCGGTCTCGGACAGATGGGCGGCAACATCGCGAAGCAGGCCGACGAGAAGGGCATCCGCGTCGTCGGCAACGCCCCCTCGGAGCACGAGGAGATTCAGGAGCGGGGTATCCCCGTCTACGACCCCGACGAAATGGAGGAGATGGTCGCGGAGCTGTCGACCCCGCGCGCGTTCTACCTCTCGGTCCCCGCCGGCGAACTCGTCGACGAGACGGTCGAGAAGCTCGTCGAACACTGTGACGAGGGCGACGTCATCATGGACGGCGGCAACTCCTTCTGGCGCGACTCGATGCGCAGGGCGGAGTACGTCCACGACCACGGCATGTACTTCATGGACACCGGCTCCTCCGGTGGACTCCCCGGCGCTCGCGACGGCGGCTGCTTCATGGTCGGCGGCCCCGAGGAGGGGTTCGAAATCGTCGAGCCCATCCTCGACGCGCTCTCCGTCGAGGGCGGGCTGGTTCACACCGGCCGCTCCGGCTCGGGCCACTTCGTGAAGCTCGTCCACAACGGCATCGAGTTCGGGATGCTCCAGTCCATCGCGGAGGGGGTCGAGCTACTCGAGGCCGGCGAGTTCGACCTCGACCAGCAGGCCGTCTTCGAGAACTGGAACTCCGGCTCCGTCATCCGGAGCTGGCTCGTCGAGCTGATGGCGAAGGGGCTGGCCGGCGAGTTCGACGAGACCATCGACGAGCCGCCGGAGAGCCTCGACGACGTGCCGCCGCACATCGAGGACACCGGCGAGGTAAACTGGCTCGTCCAAGAGGCGTTCAAGGGCGAGACGCCCATCCCCGTCATCAGCCAGTCGGTCATCGAGCTGTTCAAATCGCGCGGCAACCAGGAGCACGCCCCGCGTGCCGTCTCGCTGATGCGCCGCGGCTTCGGCAACCACCCGATGGGCGAGGACGAGTACATCGCCGAGGAGCGCCTGACCGGCCGGCAGGAGAACGAAGCCCGGAGCACGCTCCACGAACAGGACGACGACCGCGAGGTCGTGAATCCGACTGACCGGGACGTGTTCGAGGACGACGAGGACTGAGCGCCACGACGCCGGGCAAGCTTGTCCGCCCGGCACTCGCCGACGCGGTGGTGTGACGAGAACCGAGCCCCAGGACGGCCGCGTGTTCGGGGCGTCGGATGACCACCCATCGCCCGAGGCGAGGCGGATTGGCCGCGGTGAACCTGTCGAATATAGCTCGTCTTTCACCACTGAACACCTTTTTACCTCTGTACGGCTTATCGGCGTAAGCCTAGCCGGAATGCCATCGGAACAGGAACCGGGTGGAGGGAGCGACGTGGTCGACGCGGTCGACGCCACCGAATCGACGGCGTCGGCGGAGTCACCAACCGGCCCGAGGGCGGAGGAGCCCTCGTTCGTGCAGGTCGGTCTCGACGCACTCCCCACCCAGACGGCGATACTGGACGACGACGGCACGATCGTCTACACCAACGAGGCGTGGAAGGAGTTCGCCCTCGACAACGGGTACGAGGACGAGCCGTCCATGCTCGGGGTCAACTACCTCTCGGTGTGTGACGGGGGCGCGGACGACGAACCCGACGGGGACTCGACGTTCGCCGCCACCGGCATCCGGTCGGTCATCGCGGGCGAACGCGGGGAGTTCTCCTTCGAGTACCCCTGTCACAGCCCGACCGAGCGACGGTGGTTCACGATGCGAGCCATCCGCTTCCGCCACGCCGACGAGCCCTACGTGCTCGTCATCCACCTGAACATCACCGACCGGAAGCTCTCGGAGCTTCGCGTCGAGGAGCGAAACGGTCAGCTCGACACCCTCAACCGTATCAGCGTCCTCGTCCGGGACATCGTCGGCTCGCTGTTCGACGTGGAGTCCCGCGACGAGCTCGAGTCGCTGGTCTGTCACCGGCTCGCTGACTCGGAGTTCTTCGAAGCCGCCTGGATGACCGACCTCGGCGAGCGCGACGACCACCTCCCGGTCCGCTACACGGCCGGCGCCGACGGCTGGCCGGCGGGCGCCATCGACGACGTGACGCCGGCATCGACGGCGGTCGCCCGCGCCCGGGAGACGGGCGAGACGGTAGCCGCCCACGCCGGCGACGCCAGCGCTGCCGACGACGTCGAGACGGACGGCCTGCTCGAAGCCGCCCGGGAGCGTGGCTTCGAGTCCTACCTCGCCGTCCCCGTCGTCTACCGGGGGGCGACCCACGGGGTCCTGGTCGTTCACGCCCCGGCGACCGAGGCGTTCAGCGACTGGGAGCGCGCCGCCTTCGAGGTGCTCGGAGAGACCGTCGGCTACGCCATCAGCGCCGTCGAGAACCGTAAACTGCTGTACGCGGACTACGTCACCGAGTTGGAGTTCGGCATCGACGGGGCGGCGACGGTGTTCGCCCCGCTGACCGCCGAGGCCGACTGCGAGGTGGAACTCACCGGGTTCGTCCCGCTGTCGGCCGGCGCCGTCATCGAGTACCTCACCGTCCACGGCGCGACCGCCGAGGAGGTCGAAACCGTCCTCGGCGACAGCGAGTTCGTCGAAGCGGTGACCGTCATCGGCGAGTTCGAGGACGGCTGCCGTATCGAGTGTAGCGTCGCCGAGGACTCGGTCGTGAACGTTCTCTCGGACCAGGGCGTGAAGGTCCGCTCCGCCCGCGCCGCCGACGGCGAGCTTCGGGTCGTCGCCGAGGCGCCCGCCGACGCCGACATCGGCACCGTCGTCGAGGCGGTCCGCCGGGTGTACCCCGAGGCGGACCTGCTCGCAAAGCGCGAGCGCGAGCGCGAGACCCGAACCATCGAGGAGTACTGGGAGGAACTCGAAGCGGACCTCACCGACCGACAGCTGTCGATGCTCCGGGCGGCGTACCACGCTGGCTTCTTCGAGTGGCCCCGAGAGTCCTCCGGGGAGGACGTCGCGGCGTCGTTCGACATCGCCCCCGCGACCTTCCACCAGCACATGCGCGTCGGCCTCGGGAAGCTCCTCTCGCGACTGTTCGAGTCGCGGGACTGACCCGGGTCGGGTCCGGGCCACCGATTCTCTCCTTGCTCCCGGTCCGCGAGCGACGGTGCACCCGCATCGACGGTCGGTCCCTCGCCGAGGCCGCCGCCGAATTCGTATCTCCGCATACGGTGTACGGTCGGAGCATCCGACACGCGCCCCTTTTACCCGCCGCGCCCGTCGCTTGGGGCATGGTTCGGAACGTCGCGGGCGTCATGGCCGAACTCGAGCCCGAGGACTTCTATCTCCTCTCGGGCGTCGAGCAGGGGATGCGCTTCAGCCGGTGGGTGAACCGGGAGAAGCTCCCCGACTACGCCAACCTGACTGCAGAGGAGGTCGACTACCGGCTGGACCGCTGTATGCAGCGCGACCTCGTGAAACGGAAGACCATCCAGTACGAGGGGTTCCAACTCGCCGTCGAGGGGTACGACGCGCTCGCCCTGCGTGCGTTCGCCGAGCGCGACACGATCCAGGGCGTCGGCGCCCCGCTCGGCGTCGGCAAGGAGAGCGACGTGTTGGAGGTGCAGTCGTACAAACCCCTCGCGATGAAGTTCCACCGCGAGGGGTACACGAACTTCCGCGAGGTACGACGCGAGCGCGACTACACGTCCGACCACCACCACGTCTCGTGGCTCTACACGGCGAGGAAGGCCGCCGAACGCGAGTACGAGGCGCTGGAGACGTTGTACCCCGACGTGTCGGTCCCCCGCCCGGTCGACCAGAACCGCCACGCCATCGTGATGGAGCAGTTCGACGGCGTCGAACTCTCGCGAGCGAAGCTCGAATCGGAGCAGGTCGTCGGCGTCCTCGGCCTCATCCTCCGTGAGGTCGCCCTGGCCTACCGCGTGGGGTTCGTCCACGCCGACATGAGCGCCCACAACGTCGCGGTCGGCGAGGGCGGCGTGACGATCTTCGACTGGCCGCAGGCCGTCCCGACCGACCACGAGAACAGCGAGGAGCTGCTCGAACGCGACGTGGAGAACCTCGTCGACTACTTTCACCGGAAGTATCCCCACGAGACGCCCGATTCCATCGATTCGGAGGCGGTCGCGGCCGACATCGTCGCCGGCGAGTTCGAGTCGATAAGCGCGTACGTCGAAGCGTAAACCCGAGGGCGCGATACGAAACGGCCTCTGCACCGACGCCACGCCCACTTCGACGTGCGGTCACGGGGCCGACTCGGTCGTCGTTCGAGCGCCGTCCCCGGGCCGAAGGAGTAGCCGGAAATCGATACCCACGACCGAAGAAAGGTTTATGTCCCGGTTCCCATAGGCAGATACATGACCCACAGCCCGATCGTAGGGCTCGTCGAGGAGGTGGTCGTCGGCGGCGAACGGGCGGCGACCACGGTCCTCGCGAAGTGTGATACGGGTGCCAAGCGCACCTCCATCGACCTCGCGCTCGCACGCGACCTCGGGCTGGGCGAGGGGGAGAAACAGGTGCGCGTCCGGTCGAGCAACGGTGTCGAGAAGCGTTCGGTGTACGCCTTCGAGGTCGACATTCAGGGAACGACCCACGAAGTGCTGGCCTCGGTGACCGACCGGAGTGCGATGCGCTACGACGCCATCGTCGGCCGGGACGTGCTCCAGTCGTACCTCGTCGACTCCTCGCTGAAAAAGGGGGAGTAGCGGGACGCGACGCCGGTCGGGGCTACCAGGTCAGCCCCTCGTAGACGATTCCCTCGCGGTTCTCGATGATTCGCCGCCCGTCGACGACGACGGGCGTCGCCATCGACTCGAACTCCTCATCGAGCGCGGCGAACTCCGGCCAGTCGGTGACGACGAGCGCGCCGACCGCACTCTCCAGGGCCGCGGCAGCGCTGTCGACGTACTCCACCTCGGGGAACTCCTCGCGCATGTTCGCGGCGGCCTGCGGGTCGTAGGCGACGGGGTGGGCGCCGCGCTCCGCGAGACCCCGCAGGACGGGCTTGGCGCGCGAACCCCGCACGTCGTCGGTGTCGGGTTTGAACGCCAACCCGAGGACGGCGACGCGCTCGTCTTCGACGTCGACGTGGCGGTCGAGCAGTTCGAGCAAGCGGAGCGGTTGGCGGTCGTTGACGCCGACGACGGCGTCCAGCAGTTCGGGCTCGTACCCCTTCTCGCGGGCGCCGGCCCGGAGGGCGTCGGTGTCCTTCGGGAAGCAGGAGCCGCCCCAGCCGACCCCCGAGCGCAGGAACTCCGAGCCGATGCGCTCGTCGAGCCCGATAGCGTCGGCCACCTCGTAGGAGTCGACGCCGTACTCCTTGCAGACGTTGCCGAGTTCGTTGATGAGCGAAATCTTCGAGGCGAGGAACACGTTGTTCGCGTACTTCACCATCGCGGCCTCGCGCCGCCCGGTCTCGACGACGGGCACGTCGCCGTCGGCGGCCTCGACGACGGGTGCGTACAACTCGTGGAGGCGGGCGAGCGCACGGTCCGCCGTGGGTTCGGCGTCGGCGTCCGGGTCAGGGACGGCGTCCGAGTTGGGGTCGGCGCTTCGGCTGGGGCCGGCGTCCGACTGGGCGTCGAAGCCGGCGGTGCCGAACACCAGTTTGTCGGGGTTCAGGAAGTCCGCCACGGCCGACCCCTGCGCCTGGAACTCGGGGTTGACGGCGACGTCGAAGTCGACGCCCTCGCGCTTGCCGGAGGCCTCCTCCAGAGCCGGGACGAGGCGCTCTTCGACCATCCCGGGGAGCACGGTGCTCTTGACGACGACGAGGTGGTAGTCGTCCTTGTCGGCGAGCACCTCGCCCACGTCACGGGTGGCGGCCTCGACGGCCGAGAGGTCGATGCTCCCGTCCTCGCGGGAGGGGGTCTGAATGGCGACGACGGTCACGTCCGTATCCCGAAGCTCCGCGTGGTCGGTGGTGGCGTGGAGACGACCGTCCGCGCCGACGGTCCGGTCGACCCGTTCCTGCAGACCCGGCTCGTGGATGGGTGCCTCGCCCGCGTTCAGCCGGTCGACGAGTTCGGGGTCGATGTCGACGGCGACGACCTCGTGGCCGAGGTCGGCGAGACAGGCGCCGACGACGGTGCCGACGTAGCCGCTCCCGATGACGCTAACGTGCATTACCAGCAACACGACGTGACGGACCTTGAAGCTTCAGGAGCCGTGAGCGGAGCCGTCACCGGGGGCAGACCGGCCGCTACCAGCCCGTCCCCTCGTCGTAGCCACCGAGGAGCGTCGACTGGACGCTGGCGCCGGCGCGCCGAGCGAGGGCGGCCGTCTGCAACCCCGTCGGGCCGGTGAGCGCGATGACGAAGCGAATCGCCGCGTTCGCGCTCGGCTGGTGGTGGAGCGCCTTGGCGGCGGAGCGGACGCCTTCCCGGTAGTTCCGGTCGTGTCGGAGTTCGATGCGGGACTTCGCGAGGTACCAACTCGCGAGGAAGGCGTGAGCGACGTCGGGGTACTCCACCATCTCCTCGCGGTACTTCTTCCACATGTAGCGACCCACGTCGAGCTGTTCGGGCTCGTCGGAGATGTTCGAACCGTGGAAGGTGCGCCGGACGAGCACCTCGGGCAGGTAGTCGAACTTACAGCGCTTCGCGAGTCGGACGGTCATCTCCCAGTCCACGCCGCGCGGGAAGTCGGGGTCGAAGCCGCCGACCGCGTCGTAGTCGCGGGCGCGAATCATGTGACTCGAGTGGGGGTGGAGGTGGAAGCCGCGGAAGATGTCGGGGTAGAGGTCGCCGCGCTGGTCCGGTCGATACCGCCGGGTCACCCGTCCCTCCTCGGTGGCGAGCACCCCGCCGGTGTAGACGACGCCGAAGTCGTCGGGGAGCGAGGCGAATTTCTCGAGTTGGCGCTCGACCTTCTCCGGGTGCCAGCGGTCGTCGTCGCCGAGGATACAGTAGAACTCGCCGTCCGCGACCGCCGCGGCACGGTTGAAGCTGTAGGAGATGCCGCGGTTCTCCTCGTTGACGCGGACGCGGACGCGGTCGTCGTCGGCGTACGCTGCCAACACCGACTCCGTGTCGTCGGTGGAGCCGTCGACGACGACGACGGCTTCGACGTCGTCGTGGGTCTGGTTCAGCACCGTCTCGACCGCCCCGCCGACGCGTTCGGCGCGGTTATACGTCGGGATGAGGGCGCTCACGAGGGGCATCGACGGCCCTTCTCCGCCGGGTATGAAGAAGCTGTCCCATCCTCGCGGCGGGAGTCGACGGGCCGGCACCCGCGCTCTCGGCGGTCGCGTGAGGTACGCTTATCCCCCGCCTGGGCGAACGCCGGACGACTCGAATGCACGTCTGTATGGTCCTCCCGGACCCCTACCCCCCTGACATCCGCGTGACGAAGGAGGCACGCGCCCTGCTCGACGCCGGCCACGAGGTGTCGCTGCTCTGTCGCGGCCAGCCGGAGGCGGCCGACCGCGAGACCGTCGACGGAATCGACGTGGTCCGGCTCGGGGAGTCGGCGCCACGCGACCGGGCGGCCCGACTCGGGAGCGCCGCCTGCAACCTCGCGACCGGCGCCCACCCGCGCTGGGCGCTCGCGATTCGACGCCTCGTCCGCGAACGCGACGCCGACGTGGTCCACGTCCACGACCTCCCGCTCGTCCGGACGGCGCTGTGGGCGCTCCGGGGCTCGGACCCGGCGCTCGACGTGCCAGTCGTCGCCGACCTCCACGAGAACTTCCCCGAGGCCGTCCGCCAGTGGCGCCGACCCCACTTCGAGGGCGAAGGAACCGGCGACCTCGGCGTCCGCGTCGACGCCCTCTTCAACCCCATCTCGCGCTGGAAGCGCATCGAACGCGCCGTCCTCCCGCAGGTCGACCGGGTGCTCACCGTCTGCGAGGAGGCGGCCCGTCACTACCACCGCGACTGCCGGGTGTTGCCCGCGCGGACGACGGTCGTCGGCAACACGGTCGACTTGAAGGGGTTCGACGCCGAGGCGGACCCGGCCGACGAGTATGCCGACGCCGACGAGTTCCTCGTCACCTACGTCGGCGGGTTCGGCCCACATCGCGGGCTAGAGACCGCCATCGAGGGAATCGCCGCGGCCGACGCGGAGGGCAAGAGCGAGGGCGGTCCCGAGCCGCACCTGCTGCTCGTCGGCGCCGGCGCCGACCGCCATCGCGAACAACTGGAGGCGCTGATTTCGGAGTTGGGCGTCGACGACCGCGTGACGTTTACCGGCTGGGTCGACTTCGAGGACGTGCCGAGGTACATGGCCGCCAGCGACGCCTGTCTGGTGCCCCACGCGAGCACCCCACACACCGACACGACTGTGCCGCACAAGCTGTTCCAGTACATGGCCGTCGGCGCGCCCGTAATCGTCAGCGACGTACCGCCCCTGAAGCGCATCGTCGAGGAGACGGAGTCGGGGCTGGTGGTGCCGGCGGACGACGGGGAGGCGATGGGTGAGGCGATTTCGACGCTGGCTTCCGATTCCGAGGAAGCGTCGCGGCTGGGCGAGAACGGCCGCGAGGCGGTTCGGACGAAGTATAATTGGGGGGCCGACGCCGAGCGGTTGGTGGCGACGTACGAGGACCTGGTCGGCGAGTGAGCGTTCTGCGGTGGGGTCGGGTTCCGCGGCTACGGTTCCGGCGACCACTCCGGCACGACCGGAAGGGACGGCTCCGACTCAGTTCGACCCGTCACCCAGCACGACCACCTCGAACCCCGCGGCCTCCCACCGACTGCGGTCGACGACCGCCCGCGCGTCGACGACGGTGGGCGAGCGCATCCGGGTCGCCAGCGACTCGGAGTCCAGGTTCGCGAACGCGGAGTGGTCGGTCACGACGACGAGACAGTCGCTTCCCGCCGTCGCCGTCTCGAGCGAGTCCAGTTCGACCGGCAGGTCCGCGTCCGACTCGACGTGGGGGTCGTACGCACGGACGTCGAAGCCGACGTTCCGCGCCAGCCGAGCGATGGGGCGGGCCGGCGTCTCGCGGGTGTCGCCCACGTCGCCCTTGTAGGCCACGCCGAGGAGCGTCACTCGGGGGTCGCGGTCGGGTACCTCTCCGACGGCACCCTGCACCAGCCCGAGGACGTGCTTCGCCATGGAGTCGTTGATGGCGCGGGCCTGCGAGATGAGCCGGTCGTGGGTCGAGCTCTGTGCGAGGAACTGCGGGTCGATGGTGATGCAGTGACCGCCGACGCCGGGGCCGGGACGGTGGACGTCCACCCGCGGATGCTCGTTCGCGAGGTCGACGCTCCGGTGGACGTCGACGCCGAGCTCCTCGGCTATCTTCGCGAACTCGTTGGCCAGCGCGATGTTGACGTCGCGGTAGGTGTTCTCCATCAGCTTCACGAACTCCGCGCCGCGCGGGGTGGTGCGGTGGAGGTCGCCCTCGACGAACGAGTAGAGGTCGGCCGCGCGCTCGGCCGAGCGGTCGTCGATGGCGCCGAGCAGGCGCGCGTTCCCGACCATCTCGTTGAGCGTGTCGCCGGGGATGGCCCGCTCCGGACAGTGCGCGAGCGAGAACGCGCCGCGTTCGAGCCCGGAGCGTTCGAGGATGCGCCCGACGAGGCGTTCGGTGGTGCCCGGCGGAACGGTGGACTCGACGACGACGAGGTCGTCGCGCGTGAGTACCGGTTCGACCGCTTCGGCGGCGGCGCGGACGGCCGCGAGGTCCGCCACTTCGGTGTCCGCGTCCAGCGGTGTCGGCGTCACGATGACGAAGGCGTCGGCCGGGACCACGTCGGTTCGGGCCTCGAAGCGGCCCTCCACCTCGTGGAACAGGTCGACGAGCGCGGGCTCCTCGAGCGGCGGCTCGCCGCGGTCGAGGGCGTCGACCTTCGACTCGTCGACGTCGACGCCGACGACCTCGTGGTTCCGGGCGGCGAGCAGGGCCGTCGGGAGTCCGACGTAGCCGAGGCCGATGACGCAAACCTTCATGTCTTCTTACCGGTCGGGCGAGGGCGGGAAGTAGTTTGTGTCGTGTGCTGGCCGGGTGTCTTCGGGTGAACTGTGGAGTACGTAATGACCGTGTCCCTCCTTGGAAGGGCGATGTGTAGTTGAGAGGGGTTGAGTCGGTAGAAGTGCTGTGTCGGTAGTTCACGGAAGCCCCCGCGCTCGCGACTCGGGCGGCTCGCTGCGCTCCTCGGCTCGCTCACTGCGTTCGCTCGCCTGCGGTGCTTACGTCGCCGGCCTTCGCCGCGAGCGCGGCCCCTTCCGAAGTCCCTCCCAACACCGACTGTTCGGCCGGTTGTTGCCCGTCTTTGCTCGGTGAGCCGCTCAACTGAACACGACCCTTGGAAGTCCACCCCGACGTGGCGGCTGTTCGGATTCGTCGTCGGTGGGGCTGACGGACGGGCGTAGGTCTCGGTCCGGAGAGAAACGGGGGACCGAACGTCGACGTGGGTGGTCAGCCGGCCGAAGCGGTCGTCAGTTCCGGAACGGCCCTTCCGGGTCCAGCAGGTGGGTGAGGGCCTCGACGTACGAGCCGACCTCGTAGGCGCCCTTGAAGTTCTGGTCCGGAACGGAGAGCCGGCCGCCGGTCGTCACGAAGCGCATCGGGACGCCGATGCCCGAGCGCTCGACGAGGTCGGCGTCGAGGTCGTTGTTGCCGTACATCCACGACATCGCCCGGAGGACGGCGGTGGAGAAGTCGCGCGCCCCGCCCGCCCGCGTGTAGTGGGCGACGGCGTTGACGAAGAACGTCTGGTGGCACTCGAAGAGGAGTTTCCAGTACGACGGGCGCGAGGCGCCGAGGCGCTCCCGTAGCTCACCCCACGCTCCGCGCTTCGCTCCCACGTCCGTCCAGAGAAAGGCGCCGTCGGGGCGCATCCGCCGCTCCACGGTGCGTTCGAGCACGTCGCCGGCGAGGGGGACGAACGCCGGCGCGTCCGTCACGTCGGCGGCGCGGCACAACCCCCACAGCGCGTACATCTGGTTCTGGTGACGCTCGGTCGTCCCGTTGTCGAACCGGAACAGCCCCGACTCCCAGTCGTGCCGGTCGGCGATGGCGTCGAGCGCGGCGTCGAGCGCCTCGCCGACGTCCCCGTCGCCCGTCCGCTCGTACAGTTCGGCCCAGCCGCAGGCGAGCAGACTGTCCTCGGCGTGCGAGAAGTCGAAGTCGTCGCGGTCGCGGGTGTGTTCGAACAGGGCGCGGGCGGTCGCGAGGTGGTCGTCGCCGACGGCGGCGTCGTCCCCCCCGAGCGCGTCGCTCGCCAGTGTGAACGCCCCCACGAGCGGCCCGAGCGCGTAGCTCGGCATCCCGTCGAGCCGGTCGTCCTCGACGCGGGCGGCGAACCCGGCGAGCGCCGACCGGAGCTTCGCGTCGAAGCGGTCGTCGCCGAGGGGAGAGGCTCGCCAGCGCGCGATGCCGAGGAGGGCGAACGGCGCGTATCGGTGGAGTACGCGGTCGTCGCGGGTCCACTCGCACGGGCGACCGTCGTCGCCGAGGTCGTAGTCGAGCGCCCGAATCAGCCCGCCCTCGCTGCCGCCGTCGGCAGCGCCCGCGTCCCAGAACCCGTTCTCCGCCACGGGACGGAAGAGGCAGTCGAGCGCGTCGTCGAGGTAGCCGGCGTAGTCGACGGGTTCGGCGCCGAACAGGAGGTAGGAGGCGTCGTCCCAGTCACCCCACGACTCGAAGTGGTCCGTGAGCGCGCGCTCGGCCGCGACGACGGGGCGCTGCAGGTCGTCGGGAAGGGAGTTGACGACGAGGTTCGCCTTGTAGGGGAGCTGGTAGATGAGGTCCTGGTCGGCGAGCGTCCAGTCGGTGTCAGCGGGGGTCTCCGAGCCGGTGGGAGTCAGCAGCGAGAGCGCCTCGTCCGGCGAGTAGTAGCGGTACTTCCCCTTCCCGGTGACGGCGTAGGGCGAGCGGTGCGTCGGCGTCGAGAAGACGAACCGGCCGTCGTCGGCGAGCACCCGGCGGACCTCTTCCGTCAGGGTCGCTACGTCGAGAAACGGCCAGTCGTAGGGACCGATGGAGACGGCGCCGTCGAAGGCGTCGTCCGCGAACGGGAGGGCGGGCGCCTCGGGGTCGACGACGACCGAGTCGTCCACGTCGTCGCCGGCGACCTCACGGGCGTAGGCCGCCGCCCCGTCGGCGAAGTCGACGCGCGTCACGCGCTCCGCGTCGAGACCCATCGTGACGTTCGCCTCCGACGCGAGGTCCAGGACGCGCTCGCGGTGGCCGAGTTGGTCCCACGCCGCGAGGCGTTCGGCGTCCCGGAGATACTGGAGGTTGGGGCCGGCGGGCGGCTGTTTCACCCAGCGCTTCAGCGTCTCGCTTCGGGTGTCGTCCATTTTTCGGGCGTTCTCGGGGCTGTGGGATAGGTGTTTGTGGTTCGGGTGGTCGTGTCAGTGGGTCTCGGCGTACCAGCGGTCGGGTAGGTGTGGGCACTCTCGAAAGCCCCCGGCCTCTCGGAATCCCACCCCGCCGGTTGGCCGGCCGAGCGTCGAGGTGTCTCTGAACGGTGTGTACGGCCCGAAAAGTCGGTTCTGCCGGGCGTCCGCCTATGCCGGCATCTCGACGCCGAGCTGTTCGAACAGCGACGCCATCGTGGTGAAGTCCTTCATCTCGGCGACGCGGCCGCCCTCGATTCGTCGGAAGCTGAACCCGTCGGTCTCGACCGTCCTCCCGGTCGGTTCGATGCCGCGGAAGGTCGCCTCGTGGGTCCCGCGGAACGTCCACCAGACCATCGCGGTGTCGCCGTCGACGAGCATCTCGTTGACGAGCGTGACGGCGTCGGGGAACGCGGCGTCCCACTCGCGGTGGAGCTCTTTCGTCGCCTCCCGGCCGACGAGCGGCGCGTCGTCACCCGTCCGGTGGGTGCCGACGACCACGTCCTCGGCGTAGAGGTCGTCGATGGCGTCGATTCGCTCGCCGCTCCACACCTCGTCGATTTCGCGCTGTACGACCGCTCGCGTCTGCTCGGTTCTCGTTCCTGTCGACATGGTCCCTCCCGTGTGGTGTCCGGCCGTCGGACCGTCCGCCCCGTCGGCGGCGACGCCCGAGACGCGGGTGGAGACACGCCGAGCGATATCTTAACGGTTTGTAACGACGGGCCGAACAGTCGGAGAATCGGAACGAGTCGGGCGGTCGGAGAATCGGGACGGGCCGGACGGTCGGAGAACTGGTGCGGGTCGGGCGGTAGCCGGGGCCGGACACCGACCTACCAGGGAGCGATTCGCGTAACGCTCCGGCGGATGGTTCCGTTGGTGACGACACCGAGGCCGTAGACGACGATGCCGGTGCCGACCAGTGCGACGAATCCGGGTATCGACTCGCCGTCGACGACCGACCCCAGGGCGTAGACGATGCCGCCCATGGTGGCGGCGGCGCCGACCTGCCAGGCGAGCGACCGGGCGTCGATGGTGAGGTCGATGTACCGCCGGAGGTAGTACACCTGCGTGATGGCGGCGATGGTGGCCGTCGACACCGTCGCCGCGGCGGCGCCGAACATCCCGTACTGCGGGACGAGCAGGAGGTTGAGCCCGACGTTCGAGGTGAGGGTGACGGCGTTCGTCCAGAACACGTGCTCCGGGCGGTCGATACCGAGGAGGGTGTTCTGCGTGATCTGTTTCACCGCCTGAGCGATCTGTCCGCCGAGCAGGAGCACGAGCACCGTCGCCCCGGCGGCGGCGTACTCGTCGATACCGTAGACGACCCGGAACACCTCCTCGCCGACGACGAGGGCGCCGACGAGCGTCGGGATGACGAGCACGAGCGCGAACGTCAGCGACGTGCGGAACGCCTGCTCGATGCGTCCGAGGTTGCCGTTCTCGTGCCAGCGGGTCATCGCCGGCATCATCGTGGTGCCGATGACCTGTGCGGCCATCAGCGTCACCAGACTCAACTGCCACGCCACCTCGTAGGTGCCGACGATGGCCTTCGACGCCAACGCGGCGAGGATGAGCGTATCCGCCCAACTGTAGGCGAGTTCGCTCACGTTCATCCCGATGGTGAACTTCGAGAAGCCGAAGAGGCTCTCCACGGAGTCGCGACTCGGCACGGTCAGTCGGATGCCGGTGTTCAACAGCACGTAGCCGGCGAGGACGCTCGCGACGACGCCGACGAGGTAGCCGTACACGAGCCCGATGGCGTCGAATCCCACCAGGAGGAACCCGACGCTGGCGCCGACGCGGACCAGCTGGGCGACGAGTTCGACGACCGCGGTCGCGGCGATGCGGCCCTCCCCGCGGAGGCCGGCGATAAACAGCCGGTTGGCGATAGCCAACGCGATGGCGACCACCGCGAGAGAGGCCGTGATGGCCCCGAGTTCGACGTACGCGCCGAGTTGTGGGGCGATGGCGTAGATGACCGCCGAGGTTATCGCGAAGGGGACGACCGAGAGCGCGAGGGCGGCCGTCAGAACCCGTCCGCGACCGTGGACGTCCTCGGCCTGACTCACCCGTTTGGTCACGGCCTCGGGGACGCCGAACTGGGAGGCGACGCCGGCGACCATCACGACCGTCTGGAACGTGATGTATATCCCGAATCCGGCGGCGCCGACCTTCCACGTGAAGTACGCGACGCTGGCGAAGCCGACGACCCGCGCGATTACGCGGGACGCGAAGAGCGCCGCACTGTCCCTGTCTACGTCCATCTTGCGGTGACACCCGGTCGACGGGCGAACGGCCCGGTCTGTCGGCACCTCGCTTTCCCGACGGAATAGCGTTGCCTTCCGCTCTCGCCGCGTCAGGGGGCCGCATGGTGGAACTCGGACAGGTCACGGCCGGGTCGGCGGAGCCGTGGCCGAGGAACGATGGGCCGGTAAGCAAGACATAAACGCTTCGGATGAGAGCATCTTCAGGATGACCGAACCGGTGCCGTTCACGGACGTGTACGTCGACGACGACATCGTCGAACGCGTGGGAGACGTGCTCGAAGGGAAGCGCTGGGTCAAGGGCCCGGAGACCGAGGCGTTCGAAGACGAGTTCGCCGCCGAGTGCGGCGTCGACCACGCAGTCGGCGTCAACAGCGGGACCGCCGCGCTGTTGCTCGCGATGAAGGCCGTCGGCGTCGGCGAGGGCGACACCGTCCTCGTGCCGGCACACACCTTCTTCGCGACGGTGAGCCCCGCGCTCGAACTCGGCGCCGAACCGGTGTTCGTCGACGCCGACCCCGACACCTACGGGATGGACCCCGACGACCTCGCGCGGAAGGCCGAGGGCCGCGACGTGACGGCCGTCGTCCCCGTCCACCTTTACGGCCAGCCCACGGCGATGGGCGAGATTCGGGCCGTCGCCGACGAGCACGATGCCGCCGTCGTCGAGGACGCCTGCCAGGCGCACTTCGCGACGTACGACGGGGACGCCGCCGGCAGTCTCGGCGACGTGGGCTGTTTCTCCTTCTACCCCTCGAAGAACATGACCGTCGGCGGCGACGGCGGGATGCTCGTCACCGACGACGACGACCTCGCCGCGGCCGCCCGCGAACTCCGCAACCACGGCCGGAACCCGGAGGGCGAGCACGTCCGCCTCGGCCTGAACTGGCGCCTCGACGAGATCAAGGCCGCCGTCGGCCGCGAACAGTTGGGCCACATCCACGAGTGGAACGCGGGCCGACGCGAGGCCGCCGGGTGGTACGAAGCGCGCCTCGCCGACGTGGACGAGGTCGAGACGCCGGTCGTCCGCGACGACGCCGAACACGTCTACCACCTCTACGTCGTGCAGGTGCCCGACCGCGACGCGCTCCGTGAGAAGTTGGAGTCGAAGGACATCGGGACGGGTATTCACTACGCGACGCCGGCCCACCGCCACGAGGCCGTCGCGCCGTACGTCGACGAGGCGAACGCCGACGCCCCCGAGGCCGAACGGCTCGTCGACCGCATCCTCTCGCTCCCGATGCATCCGCGCATCACCGAGGCGGAGGTCGAGCGCGTCTGTGACGTCGTCGAGGCCCACTACGCGGACGCCGAAGGAACCGAACCGACGGAGCCGGTCCCGGACGGAGGCGAGCGGTGAAGTACGCCGTCGTCGGCGCCGGCTACTGGGGCGAGAACCACGTCCGCGTCGGTGCCGAACTGCGCGACGCCGGGGCGATAGACGAACTCGTCGTCTGCGACGTGGACGAGCGCCGGGCGGGCGAACTCGCGAGCACCTACGGCGCCGAACTGGAGACCGACCCCGGGGCGCTCCCCGACCGCGGCGTCGACGCCGCGACGGTGGCGACGCCGTCGACGACCCACCGCGAGGTGGCGACGGACCTGCTCTCGCGCGAGGTCGACCTGCTCGTCGAGAAGCCCCTCGCGCTCGACGCCGAGAACGCGTGGGCCATCGTCGACAGCGCGAACGAACACGACCGCGTGCTCGGCGTCGGGCACATCTTCAGACACCACCCGGCGCTCTGTGAACTGAAGCGACGCATCGACCGCGGCGAACTGGGCGATCTGAAGTACCTCAACACGAGTCGGTTCTCCTTCCGGGTGCCCCGCCAGACCACCGGCGCGCTCCACTCGCTCGCGGTCCACGACGTCGACGTGTTCGGCTGGCTGGTTGGTCACCGGCCGGCGCAGGTGTACTGCCAGCTCGACCGCATCATCCGCGACGACATCGACGAGACCGCGACGCTCCTCCTCGAGTACGACGGCGACGGCGGCGGCGACCACGTCGACCCGGAGGGCGTGACCGGCGTCATCAACTCCTCCTGGCAGGTGCCGACGTTCGGGAAGTCCCGGCACCTCTCGGTCGTCGGGAGCGAGCGGGCCGCCTACCTCGACTACCTCGAGCCGAGCAAACTCGAACTGTACGACGCCCGCGTCGTCACCGAACGCGACGGGGCGCTCCGCGCCCGCGACGAGGGCCACACCGTCCACGAGGTCGAGAACTACGAGCCGCTGAAGCGCGAGGTGGAGGACTTCCTGACCGCCGTCGCCGAACGCGGCACCCCCGTCGCCGACGGGCGCGTCGGCGCCAGGGCGGTCGAACTGCTGGACCGGGCGGTCGCCTCCAACAGGCGCGGCGAGGCGGTGCCGGTCGACGCGCGCGACGAGGCGGTCCCGCTGGACGACTGATACCGCCGGTCGGCTCCCGTCGCCGTTCGGCTACGGATTCGGCTCCTCGTACCCGCTCGTCGTGAGGTACACCGTCCGGCCGCCGAGTTCGGTGTGCGCCGGCTCGTGGGGCGGGAAGTCGAGCGAGCGGACCCTGTCGTACAGTTCGAGTTCCGCCTCGGGGTCGTCCTCGGCGGCCGCCAACTCGGCGGCGGGAATCAGCTTCTCGCCGTCGAGGCTGGCCTTGGAGTAGTAGTACCGTTCGCCGTCGAACTCGTCCTGTGGCGTCCCCATCCCGTGGACCGCTCCGGAGACGATGGCGGGCAGGAGCTCCTCGAACAGTTCGACGGAGACGGTCTCGGTGCGATCGTACAGCGTGCGGGCGGTGTCGGTCTCCCGGATGTCGAGGAACTTCCGGGCGACGATGTCGCCGGCGTCGACCTTCTCGACCATGAAGTGCATCGTGGTGCCGTACTGCCAGTGGTCGTCCGGTCGCGCGTTCCGGATGGCGTGGGTGAACATGTTCGCACCCCGATAGCGGGGGAGTTCGGCCTGGTGGAGGTTGAGCGCCCCCTCCGCGGGGTGGTCGAGCAGGTCGCCGTCGAGGACGTTCGGGTAGTGCACCGAGAGGAGCCAGTCCACCTCGACGTCGAGCAGGTCGCGTTCGTCCTCGACCGGGCGCACGTCCAAGCCGTGGTCGGTGGCGCGGTCCCACAGGGAGCCGTCCCACCAGCCGTCGTAGTCGGCGGGGTAGGTGACGACGAGGTCGACGGACACCTCCGGATGGTCGACGAGGCGGTCGAGACAGCGCTCGCCGAGCGGGTGGCTGCCGAAGAACGCGACGCTGGTTGGCATGTGGGGGTCGACGGGGGGCCGGAGCAAAACCGTTTGGAGCGGAGTTCAGTCGTCCGTCGCGTCCGTCGCGTCCGTCGCGTCCGTCGCGTCCGTCGCGTCCGTCGCGTCCGTCGCGTCCGTGGCGCCCGCGTCGTCCGCCTCGACCGCCGGGACGGCGAAGTCGGCGTCCGCGGCCCGGTCGAGCGTCACCTCGTCGGCCTCGAAGTCCTCGACGAACGCCCCTTTGCCGCCGACGGTGAAGCGGCCCTCGTCGGTCTCGACGACGAGCGCGTTCTCGACCGGGAAGTGGTTGTTGACCGGCTCGACGAGCCCCTGTCGCACCTCGACGACGCGGCCGTGGAGCGTCGAGGGCTCGCCGTCGCCGACGACGTGGCCGCGGACGGTCGCGACGAGGTCGCGGTCGGCCCGGAGACAGCGCGTCGCCTGGAAGACGGCGTGACGGAAGTCGCGGTAGGTTCCGGGGAGCGGGCGGGGGTCGGCGACGGCGACCTCCTCGGCGGTCGGCCAGTAGTTACCGAAGAAGGAGCCGACCATCACGGGGGCGAGTTGGGCTTGCGTGAAGGAGATGGCCTGTTTCCCGCTGTTGGAGCGGGCGACCATCGCCGTCGGCGCGAGCAGGCTCCGGGTCCGGTCGGCGGTAATCATCGTCGGCGTCGGCGCCCGCCACACCCTGACGACGCTCCCGAGTCCGGCCAGTTCGTCGGCTACGCCGCCCGCCTCGGGGTCGACGCCGGTGACGACGAGGAGAACGAGGACGCCGCGGTCGACGGCGGCTCGGAGCTCCTCGGCGACCTCGGGGAGCTGGGCGAACGGCAGGGAGAGGACGACCTCCTCCTCGGCCTCGGCGACGAGTTGGGAGGCCCGCTTCAGCACCGTCACTCGGGACTTGATGACCTCGAACTCCTCGGTCGGCTGGGGGGCCTGCGAGTACCGCGCCTCCAGGGCGGGCCGCATCCGCTCGACGCTCTCGGTCAGGGTGGCGATGACCTCCTCGGGCGGGTTGGCGCGGATGGTCGTCGGCACGACGTGGTCGTTGACGGAGACGAAGCCGCGCTCCTCCAGCTTCTCGCTGATACTGTAGACGTAGCGCTTCGAGACGCCGGCGTCCTCCGCGACCGTGCTGGCCTTCGCCTCGCCGTGCTCTAAGAGGACGAGGTAAGTGTCTACCTCCTTCTCCGAGAGGCCGAACTGTCGCAGCAGGTCGCCGAGCGCCGGGTCGTCCATACTCGCCTCCGAGTCGGCGGCCTCCACACTTAAATTCCCCCGTGTAGTGCGCGAGCGGGCGGTTCTCGACCGCCGACCGTCGCTCGGTCGTCCGGCCGTCGGTTCCCTCCGAGCGTCGTACCGTTGAAACTGTGAACGACGATTACACCAAAAGTTCTTAACGGCGGCTCGCATCCGCACGAGCATGCAACTGCGCGACGCCCTCGACGACGTGAAGCGGACGGAGGGCCACGAGACGCTGTTCCCGGGCGAGCGGCGGACGACCGCCGGGCTGTTCTCCGGGCTGACGGCGTCACGGGCCGACCGGTCCGCGGAGACGCGGCTGGTGCACGTGACCCCCGGCGGCGAGACCACGGACTTCGGCTACCCGCTCTCCGGGCTCCACGGGGTCGACCGCGCCCGGTTCGGGCTTCGGTTCGAGGGCGAACCGGCGGTCGAGAACGGGGTAAACAGCGGTTCCGACGACCGCGGTGCCGGCGGTGCTGACGCCGACGGTACTGGCGCCGACGACATCGACGCCGACGGGGGCCGCCGACGGGCCGGGGGCGACGCCGAGTCGGTCGTCTGGTTCGACGACTGCGAGACGGCCGAGCAGTCCTACCACGGCGACACTGCGCTGGTGGTCACCGAGCACGTCCTCCCCGACGACCGCGGGACGGCGACCCAGTACGACCTGACGCTCGGGGACGCCCACGTCACCCACGTCGCGGTCGACCTCTCGGCGAGAGTCGACGCCGACGCCGAGGTCGAACTCGTCGCGTTCTACGGCTTCTCGCCGGACGGTCGGGACACACGTATCGGTCAGCTCACCCACGAGTCGGGGGTCGAACTGTTCCACACCGACGAGCACGACTTCGTCGGGAGCGCCACCGGGTTCGCAGAGGCCGAGGGTCGCGTCCCGACGAAGTTCGCGGAGCTGCTCGACCCCGAGCCGGTCGACCTCCCGCGCGGGGTCGACACCGACCGCTACGAGGAGGGGAAGCTGAGCGGCAACCTCGTCTGTCGCATCCCCCTGACGGACGACGGCGCCTCGGTCGCGACGCTCCTCACCGACGCGACGGAGACCCCTCGTGACGCCGCGCTCGCCCGGCTCGCCGACCTGACGGCGGAGTACGACGACGCGGCGTCGCTCGCGGCGGCCGCCGAGGCACAGGTCGAGACGGACGGGGCGGGCCCACGACCCGAGACCGCCGCGGCCGACCTCCGGGTGCTGGCCCTGCTGTCGGCCGCGACCGGGCTTCGCATCGCCGGTCCCGACTTCGACCCCTACTACGCTCACTCGGGGGGCTACGGCTACACCTGGTTCCGCGACGACGCGGAGATATCCCTCTTCCTGCTCCAGGCCGACCGGCGCTTCGACCTCGGGCTGGCGGACTGGCACGTCCGGAGCGCCCAGTCGTACTGCGATGCCCAGCGGGAGGACGGCTCCTGGCCTCACCGCGTCTGGCCGTTCGCCAACCGGCTCGCGCCGGGGTGGGCGAACGGGCGCCTGGAAGCCGGCCCCGACACCGACTATCAGGCCGACCAGACCGCGAGCGTCGTCACCTTCCTCGCCGAGGCGCTGGACGGCGACGACACGCTCCGAGGGACCGACGCCGAGGCGGACGTTCGGCGGACCCTCGCGGCCGCCCTGGACGGGTTGGACGAGACGCTCGCCGACGACGGCCTCCCGGTCCCCTGTCAGAACGCCTGGGAGGACGCGACCGGGCGGTTCTCCCACACGACGGCGACGTTCCTCGAGGCGTACGCGACGGCCGCCGATGCGACCGGCGCGCTCGACGACGACCGCCTCGCCTCGGCCGCCGAGAACGCGACTCGGGTGTACGACGCGCTCGACGACCTGTGGGTCGAGGAACGCGGCGCCTACGCGTTCCGTCTCGTGAGCGAGGCCGAACTCGACGCCGAGGGCGACGTGGTGTTCGAGGCCGGCGACGTGGACGACACCCTCGACTCGGCGTCGCTCGCGCTCGCCGCCGCCCACCGCGAGTACGACGCGGTCCACGGCGTCGACGACGAGCGCCTCGACCGCCTCGTCTCGCACGTCGAGTCGGTGTTCGACGCGCTGTACCGCGACCCCGACGGGAGCCCGGTCGAGGGGCTGGCGCGTTACGAGGGCGACCCGTGGCGCCAGCGCTCGCAGGACGAGCCGAAGGTGTGGACCGTCTCGACGGCGTGGGGCGCCAACGCCGCGGCCCACCTCGCCGCCCTGCTCGACGACCACGACGACCCCCGCGCCGAGGCGTTTACCGAGCGCGCCCGCGACCTGCTCGCGCTAGTCATGCCCGACGGCCCGCTGTCGACCGCCGGCGGCTACCTCCCCGAGCAGTTCTTCGACGACGGAACGGCCGACAGCGCGACGCCGCTCGGCTGGCCGCACGCGCTCCGACTCGCGACGGTCGCGCTGTTGGACGAGCGTGAGATGCTGGAGGAGGAAGAGCGGGTAGTGGCGAAGGCGGGAGACGATTAGCCCGGAGCGACCGCACGGGAGCGCGTCGTATCGCGCTCCGACGCGCCGTCGCGGAGGTGCGACTGAGCGCCACGACGACCGACGGCTCGTGGGAACGAGAGTGTACGACCATCGTAGATTGCCTCTCTTCGCCTCCAGTTCGGTCGGAACACCACCGTTCGTCGGCCGCTTCTCACGGAATCGGAGCGAACGTCACACATATGTATCGACCGGGTCCTACCCCCGGCCGCCCGACGCCGAGTCGCCTGTCTGAGGCACCGCCGGATGCCTCCGGCATTCGGTCCCGTGTCGGTAGACGACGACTCACTCGGCGCGCGGGCGGTTTCACGGTCGTGAGCGGCGGCACCGTCCCGGCCGCGACCCCCGGCGTCGTCGCGGTCAGTCGGGACTCGGGCTCGTCGACGAGCGACAGGGATAGAGAGTGAAGAACGAAGCGTGTCGAGAAACAGCGCGAATGAGCGACGGGAGACCACGCTCGCACGTCCCGTCCCCGACCGCTCGCTCGGCGGCCGTCCCGCGACGGGTGTCGGCTCTGAGCCGTGTCGGCGTCTACGCGGTCGGTGCCTCGGCGCGCCGCTCGAGTGTGAGCGACTCGCCGGAGGTCGCATCGAAGACGTGGACGTCCGAGGCGTCGAAGGTGACGTGAACGCGGTCGCCCACGTCCGGCTCGATGTCGGAGTCGACGCGGGCGATGAAGTCATCGGCCACGTCGAGGTGGAGGTAGTTGTCGGCGCCGACCGGTTCGACGACCTCGACGGTCGTCTCGACGGTGTCCTCGCCCGGTGCGTCGGCGACGTAGACGTCCTCGGGGCGGATGCCGAGGGTGACCGCGTCGCGACCGGAGACGGCACCGGTCAGGCGCTCGTCGGTCGTCGTGTAGTCGAAACGACCGGACTCGTCGGCGAACGTCGCGCTCGAACGGGTGGCCTCGACGCCGGTCTCGACGAAGTTCATCGACGGGGAGCCGACGAAGCCGCCGACGAAGGCGTTCGCGGGGTTGCGGTACACCTCCGTCGGGGCGCCGGTCTGCTGGAGTTGCCCGTCTTTCAGGATGACGATGCGGTCGCCCATCGTCATGGCCTCCTCCTGGTCGTGGGTGACGTAGATGGCGGTGGTGCCGATTTCCTCCTGCAGGCGCTGAATCTCGGTGCGCATCGTGGTTCGGAGCTTCGCGTCCAGATTCGACAGCGGCTCGTCGAAGAGGAACACGTCGGGTTCGCGGACGATGGCGCGGCCGAGCGCGACGCGCTGTTTCTGCCCGCCGGAGAGCTCGCCGGGTTTCTGGTCGAGCAGGTCCTCGATGCCCATCATCTCGGCGGTCTCGCGGACGCGCTCGTGGCGCCGCTCCTTCGAGAGGTCCGTCGACATCCGGAGGCCGAACCCCATGTTCTGTTGGACCGTCTTGTGGGGGTACAGCGCGTAGTTCTGGAACACCATCGCCACGTCGCGCTTCCGGGCGTGGACGCCCGTCACGTCCTCCTCGCCGATGTAGATGTGTCCCGAGGTGGGCTGTTCGAGGCCCGCAATCATCCGGAGCGTCGTCGACTTCCCGCAGCCGGACGGGCCGACGACGGTGACGAACTCGCCGTCGCCGACGTCGAGCGACACGTCGTCGACGGCGACGATCTGCCCGCTGTCGAACTCCTTTCTGAGGGTATCGAGCGTGACGGTCGCCATTGATACTGTGAGTTACCGTCCCACGGTTTAATTCTTCCCCTCTTCTTCGAACGTGTGAAGTGGTGTTTCGTATCACTTTTTGCCGGCGACGACGCGGCCGAGAGTCACGAAGGACCGTGTAGAATCCGAAGGTTTAAGTTGTGAACTACTTATTCAACACATATTCATCCATGACAATGGAACGCAGGTCGGTACTCAAGAAGCTCGGCGTCGCGGGTGCGTTCGGCGGACTCGCGGGCTGTGTCGGTGTACAGGAGCAGGGCGAGTCGGGCGGTAGCTCGGAGGGCGGCTCCGGCTCCTCGGGGTCGGCCGGCAACGGCTCCGGCTCGGGCAACGAGTCCGGTTCCGGTTCCTCGGAGGAGTCGGGTCCGGCCGGGGAGGCGCTCGCGTGGTACGCGCTCCCGGACACGGAGCTCCCCGCCCGGAAGGAGACTCTCGAGCAGTTCAACGACAACTCCAAGCACACCATCGAGGGTGCGGACATCTCGGACATGCGCAAGAAGACGACGAGCGCCATCCCCGCCGGCCAGGGACCCGAGACGTTCGAGTGGGCACACGACCTCGCTGGCGACTACCTCGACCGTGGGTTCATCGTCGGCCAGGGAGACCAGCTGAGCGTCAGCATGGACACCTTCACCGACGCCGCCGCACAGGCCTCCCAGTACGACGACAAGACGATCGGCCTCCCGCACGCTGCGGAGACCGTCGCGCTCGTCTACAACAAGGAGTACGTCGACGAGGCGCCCGAGACGGTCGCCGACATGAAGAAGACGATGGAGGAGGTCCACGACCCCGGTAACAACATGTACGGGATGGGGATGCCGTACGCGGACCCGTACTTCCTCAGCGCCTGGGCGCACGCCTTCGGCGGCTACTACTTCGACCGCTCGAAGGACGAGGAACTCGGCGTCGGCAAGTCCGAGACGGTGAAAGGCATCCAGTTCACGGTGGACAACTTCGTCCCCTACATGCCGAACGACCCCGCCTACGAGCCGCAGGCGTCCGCGTTCGCCGAGGGCAACGCCGCGTTCGCCATCAACGGCCCGTGGTACCTCAGCACGCTCAACGAGAAGGGCGTCGACTACGGTATCGCGAAGCTCCCGAAGCCGGAGGGTGGCGATCCTCAGCCGTTCACGGGCATCTCGCTGTGGTACTTCTCGAAGGCGATGGGCGAGGGCGGCGCCAACGCGGCGGCCGCGCGCTCGTTCATCGAGTGGTTCGTCACCAACGAGGACCTGGCGCTGCAGGCCGCAGAGGAGACCGGGAGCATTCCGGTCCTCGAGAGCCTCGCCGGGAGCGACGACCTCCCCGAGAACGTCAGAGGCTTCTCCGAGGCCGTCCAGCAGGGGCGCCCGATGCCCGCCGACCCGAAGATGAACAAGGTGTGGGACCCGGTGAAGGCCGCGCTCACGAAGGCGTTCAACGGCAAGGACGTGCAGCAGGCGATGGAGACGGCCGCGAAGGAAATCCGCAGCAACTGGGAGTAAGGCTCCACCAATGAGTACTGCTTCACGCGTCGCCGGTCGGGTCGAGGAGATTCCCTTCCTCGACAAGCGGGACGCGTCGCTCCTCCTCGTGCTGCCGGGGCTGTTCGTGTTCTCGGCGTTCATGCTGTTCCCGGTGCTGTACCTGGTAGCGATTTCGTTCACCAACGCCGCACCGTCGAACCTGTTCGCCGGGGAGGGCGCGCTGTCGGTCCTGCTGCTCGGGGAGGCGGAGTTCGTCGGCCTGGAGAACTACGCCGACGTGCTCACCGACCCGCTGTTCTGGAACTCCTTCGGGGTCACGTGGCTGTTCGTCGCCACGAGCGTGGCGCTGAAGATCGCACTGAGCCTCGGCATCGCCCTCGTCGTCACGGGCAAACGGGTGCGGGGCAAGCGCTTCATGCGCTCGCTCATCATCCTGCCGATGGGGCTGCCCGCCATCTTCACCATCACCGTGTGGCGCGGCATCTTCAGTTCGGCGCAGTTCGGGCTCGCGAACCAGATTCTGAGTTCGCTCGGCCTCGGAACCGTCGCCTGGCTGAGCGACCGCTGGATGGCCTTCCTCGCGTACAACGTGACGGAGGCGTGGCTCGCGTACCCGTTCATGGTCATCATCACCGTGAGCGCCCTGCAGGACGTACCGAAGGAACTGCACGAGGCGGCGATGGTCGACGGCGCCGGCTACGCCTCCCGGTTTCTCCACGTGACGCTCCCGTCCATCAAGCGTCCCGTGCTGTTCGCGTCCATCCTCACCGCCGCGGCGTCGTTCCAGCAGTTCCTCATCCCGTACGTGTTCAACGACGGGGGACCGGCGCGGCAGAACGAACTCATCGTCGTGTACGGCTACCGCGAGGCGCTGGCGTTCTCCGAGTACGGTCGCGGGGCCGCCATCTCGCTCATCGCGGTGCTGTTCATCGGCGCGTTCATGTGGCTGAACGTCAAGCGCGGGAAGCTCGCCGACGGGGTGAGCGACTCGTGAGCCTCCTCGACGGCATCGCCCGGAAGCTGAAGGAGGACACGCGCAACGTCGCGATGACGCCGGTCGAGGCCGGGCGCGAAGCGGCCTACACCGTCCGGCAGGTCCAGCGCGGCGAGCTGTCGCCGACGAAGCCTCTGAAGTCCGCGGGTGCGACCGTCGGCGCGCTGCTGCTCGTGATGGCGCTGCTCTTTCCCATCTACTGGATTCTCATCGCCGCGCTGTCGGGAACCGGCGGCTCCATCTACTCCTCGGGCGGGCTGTCGCTGATTCCACAGCGCCCGTCGCTTGTCCCGTTCCTCTGGGTCGTCGGCGACCTCATCGTCCCGGCGTACGCGATCAGCCTGAACATCCCCTTCAGCGGCCTCGCAGTCGTGTTCAACACGCCCGAAATCGTGTTCCTCGACGTGAGCGCGCTGCGGGAGGGGACCGTCGGCCGAGTCGCGCTCGGTGGCGTCGAACTCTTCCCCGGATTCTCGGTCGAACCCGTCGAGAACGCCTCGGCGTTCAAGGGATTCCTCTGGAACAGCCTCACCGTCGCCATCCCGACGGTCATCATCTCGATGAGTCTCGTCGTGCCGGCCTCGTACGCGCTGTCGCGCCGGAAGTTCATCCTCCGCCGGAAGGTGCTGTTCCTCTACGTCCTGCTGACGCAGGTCGGCGGCGGTCTCGGCGTCGCGCTGCTCATCGGGCTGTACGCCGTCTACGTCCAACTCGGCATCAACGACAGCAAGCTGGCGCTCTCGGTGTACTACGCGGCGACCGCCGTGCCGTTCAACACGTGGCTGCTGAAGACGTACATGGACGGCATCCCCGTCTCCTACGAGGAGGCGGCCGTCATCGACGGCGCGCCGCCGTGGCGGGTCGTCTGGGAGGTCATCATCCCCCTGTCGGCCGCGGGGCTGGCGACGGTGTTCATCTTCACCTTCCTGACGGGGTGGACGGAGTTCGTCGTCGCACAGACGCTACTCGGCACTGACAACTACACCCTGCCCGTGGGGCTGTTCTCGCTCATCACCGAGTACTCCATCCCGTGGGCGCGGTTCTCGGCGTTCGCGTTGACGTTCGCGACGCCCATCATGCTCGTCTACCTGTTCGCCCAGCGGTACATCGAGGGCGGCCTCTCCTTCAGCGGGATGGAAGGGTAGTCGGGACCTACGGCTCCGTTTCTTTCGGCTCAGTCGGTCGGGAGCGACCGCTATCGCCGCCTCACCCGCGCCGTCTCGACGACCGACCCCGCCTCGTCGACGGTCACGCGGAGCGTCTCGTCGTCCCGAGCGATAGGGACGACGACGCGGAACGGCTTCTCGGAGGCGACCGCCACGTCGCCGTCGTCGATACAGAACTCGAACTCCCAGAACGGTCGGTCGTCGACCGACTCCCCGTGGTCCGCGAGAAAGGCGACGACCGCGGGGTCGGCGAGCAGACGGAGGCCGACCGCCGTCGCCACCTCGGCGCCGCAGTCCCGACACCGGCTCACCGCCGGGAAGTGGAGGTGGTGGTCGGAGCCGCGTTCGACGCGCGTCTCGGTTCGGCCGCTGCAGGCGGGACAGACGCCACGGTGGGCGAGCGTGAAGTCCCGCCACAGCCGCTTCCCGTAGGCTTCGAAGAGGGCCTCGACGTCCCGTCCACGTCGGGCGCGGGGTGGGAGGTAGCCGTAGTGGACGAGCGTCGAGCAGTCGATACAGGCGACCTCGACGTTCTCTTCGGCGTAGCGAGCCCGGAGCCGAGCACCACAGCTCGGGCAGTCGGCGTCGAGGTCGAGCGTGACCGGCTCCGGCGGCTCCCCGAATCGTTCGTCGGTGACGAGATCGACCGCCTTCGCCCCCGCCGCACGGAGGCGGTACCCCCCGTCGGTTTTGGCGACGAACCGGCCGAGCAACCGGTCGAGGTGGTAGTTGAATCGGCCGCTGTCCTCGAACCCCGCCGCCGACTGGAGGTCGGCGAAGCGTCGCGTCCGCCCGTTCCGGAGCGCGAGGAGGATGGCGATGCGGTCGGCGTCCGCGAGCGACCCCATGGCGTCGGCGGCCGACTCCCGGTCGACGTCGGCAGTCTCGGCTTCGTCCCCCGTCACACCGTCCATAGGGGGAGGAGGCGGAGCGGACTGAAGAACACTTCACCTCCCGGTCGAGCCGTGGCGAGCAGGCGACACTCCGCGTGGACGCGAGAGGGCGTGTCGCACAGCCGCCTCGACCGCTCCCGCGCCGTTCTCAGCGCACGTCGGCGGTGGTCCCGGCCTCGGGTATGAAGCTTCGCGTGGGACGTGGCGAGTCCGACGCCGCGAATCGGCGCGCCCGAGAGCAGAAGATTCCTTCAGAACAGGTTTATCGGGCGTCCGAACGCCCGGACGAGTGATGCACCATCCCGGGCCCCCGCGGTTCACGAGCGTCGGCGAGTCGGTCGAGTTGGCACCACGGAACCCCGACCGTATCTGCGACGACGGCGGCGCAGAGGGAGGCGTCGAGGACCAAGACGACGCCCCGGTCGGCGCGGGCGACGGCTCGTTCCGGTGGCGACTCGCCGACCGCCCCGTCGACAGCGACGCCGCGGTCGACCCCGGACAGGGCAGTGGCGCCGTATCGCACCTCACTCCCGACGAGCCGGGCGTCTACGTCGCCGAACTGGAGGCTCCCGAGGGCGTCCACGAACAGGTCGTCCGCGCGTTCCCGGACGTGCGCCACGAGGCGACGTTCCGCGTCGCCGACGAGGACGTGGAGGGCGACGTGAGCGACGCCGACCGCGTCTCCGTGCTCGGCGCGTTCAACGACTTCACGATGGGCACCCACCGCGCCCGACGAGAGAACGGCGCGTGGGTGCTCGACGCCTCACTCCCGCCAGGCGACCACGACGCCATCTTCGCTTTCGACGACTCGTTCGACCCCTACGCCCGTGCCGAGGTGACGGTGGAGGGGCCGGAACGGCCCCGAGTCCGGCTGGACGCTCGCCGGGCGGGCGACGACCGAGAGGACGACGAGGTCGTCGTGACCGCGACCGCGCGGGCGGCACCCGACGGCGACGAAGCCCCCCGCGTCGAGTTCCACCTCGACGGCCGAGACGGCCTCTCGTGGGACGACGTGACCGTCGACGGCGACGAACTGCGGTTTCCGGGCTCCTCAATGGCGGACGGCGGCGTCGCCCGAATCCACGCCGTGCCCGTGGCCGAACGTCACGGCATCGCCGACACGCTCTCGCTCACCGTCGACGGCGAGGACGGCGGCGGGACGCTCGGCGTCGACCGCCCCGCCGACGCGCCCGGCTGGGTCCGCGACGCGACCATCTACCAGATATTCGTCCGCGAGTTCGCCGGCGAGACCGTCGACACGACGTTCCGGGAGATAGCGCGCCGCGTCGAGTACGTCGCCTCCCTCGGCGTCGACACGGTGTGGCTCACGCCCGTCGTCGCCTCGCCGACCCGCCACGGCTACCACGCCACCGACCTGTTCGACACCGCCGCCGACCTCGGCACGCGCGCGGAGTTCGAGTCGATGGTCGAGCGGTTCCACGAGTTCGACATCAGAGTCGTCTTCGACCTCGTCGTCAACCACACCTCCCGGGACCACCCCGCCTTCCAGCTGCACCGCGCGGGCGTCCCCGGCTACGAGGACCACTACGAGCGCGTCCCGGTCGAGGAGAACGCGACCGACGTCGACTGGGCCGGCGACGACGCCCCCGGCGTCTACTTCAACTGGACGCAGATTCCGAACCTGAACTACGACTCCCTCGCGGTCCGGCGCTGGATGCTCGACGTAATCGACGAGTGGGCGCCCGTCGTCGACGGGTTCCGCTGCGACGTGGCGTGGGGCGTCCCCCACGGCTTCTGGAAGGAGGTTCGCGAGCGCCTGAAGGCCGCGAGTCCGGAGTTCCTCCTGCTCGACGAGACCGTTCCCCGGCGGGTGGGGTTCCGCGAGAACGAGTTCGACCTCCACTACGACACGGACCTCTACTACGCCCTCCGGGACGTGGGCACCGGTGACGCGCCGGCGACGGCGCTGCTCGACGCGCTCGGCGCATCGGCACAGCGAGGGTACCCCGACGAGGCGGTCCACATGCGCTACGTCGAGAACCACGACGAGGAACGCTACGCCACAGAGTGCGACGAGGGGACCCTGCGGCCCGCGGCGGCCGCGACGTTCACTCTCCCCGGCGCGCCGCTGATTTACTACGGCCAGGAGCGCGGCGTCCCCGAGCAACGCGGGACGATGCGCTGGCACGACGGCGACGCCGCGCTGACCGACTACCACCGTCGGCTCGTCGCGCTCCGCACCGAGGAGCCTGCCCTGCGCGCCGACGGCGTCGAACCGGTCGGCGTCGAGGTCGTCGAAGGAGGAGCCGATGGCGACGGAGTCGGCGCCGGCGGAGCCGGGACCGACCCCGCGACCGACCGAGTCGTCGCCTACGAGCGTTCCGGTGCGGGCGAGTCGGCGTCGGTCGACGCGGTGACCGACCCGCTGGTCGTCGTCCTGCACTTCGACTCGGGGTCGGTGACGGTACGCCTCGACTACGCGGTCGACACGACGGACCTGCTGACGGGGACGGACGTGGCGGCGGGGGACGACGGGGCCCTCCGCGTCGAGGACGCCGTCGTCCTCCGCGGGCGACCGTCGACCGGGAACTGACCGGCGCGGGGCCGACCGGTGCGATTCGCCCGTGCCGACCGGAACGGCCCTCGTGCGACCACTCGGCTGGCCTGCAGAAATCTGGCCGGCAGGTAATTACCGAGTCCGGTCGGAGGTGTGTCAATGACCGAGCGACAGCGCTGGGAGTACGAGACGCTCCAGCCCTCGAAGGGGCCGACCCACAAGGAGTTGGAGGACCCGAAGCCGGAGCTGAACGAGCTCGGCGACGAGGGGTGGGAGTTGGTCGACACCGTGGAGTACGTCGGCGGCGGGACGAAGTTCCTGATTCTGAAGCGGCCGGCGTCCGGCGGCGACCACGGGAGCGCCGAGAGCCGCGGAAGCGATGACGGCGACGAGAACGATAGCGACGACGAGACCGGCGAGGGGACGGGAAGCGGTGAGCGGCGATGAACGGGACGAGCAGCGATGAGTAGCGAGGACATCAGCACCGCGGACACGATGCGCGAGCGGACCGACGAGAGCCGCATCAAACTCTGGATTCTGCTACAGGCTTCGCGCATCTACATGAGTCTCGCGCTCGCCGTCGTCCTCTTCGTCGTGTTCGTGCTCGCCGGGACGTTCATGGACCCGCCGTTCGCCGTCCTCGTCAGGGGGAGCGACACAATCGAGACGGCGTTCTCCTCGATGCTCGGCGCGGTCATCACCGCGGTCACGCTCGTCGTCTCCGTCAGCCAGTTGGTCATCTCCCAGGAGAACGGCCCGCTGGGCGACCAGCACCAGCGCATGAGCGACGCGATGGACTTCCGCTCGTTCACCGAGGAGATCATCGGACAGGAGCCGCCGGCGGACCCCTCACACTTCCTCAGAGTGTTCGTCGACGAGAGCGAGCGCCGGGCGAAGGCGCTCCAGCGGCTGGTCGAGGAGACCGACGACGAGGAGTTCAAACGGGAGGTGGACACGCTCGTCGACAGCCTCCACGGGAACGGAGAGGCCGTCCGCGACCAACTGGAGGGGTCGACGTTCGGCACCTTCGAGGTGGTGTTCGCCGCGCTCAACTACAACTACTCCTCGAAAATCTACCACGTCGAGCGGATGCGACACGAGTACGAGGACACCGTCGACGACGGGATGTCGGCCGCGATGTCGGACCTCCGGACCGCCCTCTCCATGTTCGGTCCCGCCCGCGAGCACGTCAAGACCCTCTACTTCCAGTGGAGTCTGATGGACCTCTCGCAGGTCATCCTCTACGCGGCCGTACCGGCGCTCATCGTCGCCGGCGCGATGCTCGGGTTCGTCGGTCCGAACTCCTTCCAGGGGAGCCTGCTCGGGGTCAACACCATCCTCTGGGTGTTCGCGGCCGCCTTCACCGTCACCGCCTTTCCCTTCCTCGCGTTCATCGTCTACATCGTCCGCATCGCGACGGTGGCGAAGCGTACGCTCGCCATCGACCCGCTCATCCTCCGGGACTCACAGCGCTGAGTCGGACTCCCGATTTCGGGTTCCACGTTCACACGGCCCAATCCGTTTTGACGTCCGGGTCCGACACGTCCCCATGTCGATTCTCCAGCGGCTCAGGTCGATGCTCACCCCGGACACAGACCGAGGAGTCAAGTTCGAGTGTTCGGCGTGTGGCGAGACGTTCGAGTCCGACCACGCGACCTGCCCGAACTGTGGTTCGGACAACGTGGTCGAGCGGGAGAGCTTCGAGATGCGGCCCGAGTGACGCCGGCGACGGTCACCGCCCCGGTGGGGCGTAGGTGTCGCTGACGGCGACGACGGGTGTGAGTGCGGTCTCGGCCGTCCCGACAGCCGCGCGGCCGTCCCTCCCCCCGTCCGTCCGGTTTCTCTCTACTCCTTCGCGAGCGACGCTGCCGGCTACGAACACCGTCGTTGTCGAGTCGGCGGCGAGCGCGACGCGGAGTGTCCGGCGGGTCGGATCGTCGCCGACGCCTCTCGGCGTCGAGAGGACGAGCTCGTGGGTCCCCGGTCGGCAGTCGCGGTGACCCGCGGCGGCACCGTAGCCGAGGCCGGTCGCCAGGTCGGCGCCGTCGGCGAGCCACGCGTCGAGCGTCGGCGCCTCGGGGGCGACGTTGACGACGCGAACTCGGGCGGTGTCGGGGTGGAGCACGCCGAGCTTGTCGCGGAGCAGGCGCACCCGGAGGTCGGCGTCGGCGGCAGCGCCGAAGACGACCAGCGTGTACGGGACCGCACCGAGCCGGAGCGACCGGCGGGCGAGGCGCCGTCCGCTCCCGTCGTCGGCGACCGTCACGTCGTACGTGCCGGTGGGGACGACGAGCGGGTCGACGACGTTCGTGGGGACGCCCTCGGCGTCGAACCGGAAGCCGAGTTCGCCGGTGACGGTCCCCGCCGGAAGCCGGAACGACGGTATCGGCGACGTGGACGGGGCGTCGGCGTCGTAGTCCGTCTTCGTCGGCGTCAGAGTGACCCGCAGGTCGTCGACGCCGGTGGCGAGGTGTGTGACGCGGAGTTTGGCGGCGCCCCGGCGGTCGAGGACGCGACGCTCCGTGGGTGGGGTGCGGGAGTGGAGGCGGACGCCGGTGTTCACGGGTGAGTGGAGGCGTGGAACGGGCATAAGCCCCGAACCGTACTGGTATGGTAGTCGGTCGGAGCGGGCGAAGCGGTGGTCGGCCCCGGGTCGCCGTCGGCCGTGTGAACCCGCCACAGAGCCGCAGCCATCCGAAGTGCTTAACCGGCGGAGCGGGGAACGTTCGACAACTCGCTGGACGACGGGCCGCCAGTGGGCACCCGGTTCGCCGGGACGAAATGTGGTTTCGGCCGACCCGTGTGGGTCGACCGGAGCTGAATCGCAAGCGCCCGAAGGCACATACAATGGCACGAAGCTTCTACTCCCACATCCGGGACGCGTGGAAGGACCCGGACGAGGGCAAGCTCGCGGAACTGCAGTGGCAGCGAAAGCAGGAGTGGCGCCGCCAGGGCGCCATCGAGCGCATCGAGCGCCCGACCCGCCTCGACAAGGCGCGCTCGCTCGGCTACAAAGCGAAGCAGGGCGTCGTCCTGACGCGCGTCGCCGTGCGCAAGGGGACCGCCCGCAAGCAGCGCCACAAGGCCGGCCGCCGGACGAAGCGCCAGGGCGTCAACCGCATCTCGCGGCGCAAGTCCATCCAGCGCATCGCCGAGGAGCGCGTCTCCCGAAAGTACCCCAACCTGCGCGTGCTCGCCTCCTACTGGGTCGGCGAGGACGGCTCGCAGAAGTGGTTCGAGACGATTCTCCTCGACCCCGAGCACCCCGCGATTCAGAACGACGACGACCTCGGCTGGATCTGTGACGACTCCCACAAGGGTCGCGCGTTCCGCGGCCTGACGAACGCCGGGAAGGACAACCGCGGCCTCACCACGCGCGGGAAGGGCGCCGAGCACACCCGCCCGAGCGTGAACAAGGGCTCCCACCGCGGGACGTAGGCGGTCGCTACTCGCGGTTCGGTCGGTTCGGATTTTCTTTTGTGTGGTCGATTCGGTGGGGAGCGGTCGCTATTCTGTGGCGAGTCAGTCTCGTTTGTTGTCTCGGTGTCGTCCGGAAGCCCCCGCACGCTCGGCGGTTCTGTCTCGCTGCGCTCCTCACCTCGCTACGCTCGGCTGCGGTGCTTGTGTCGGCAGAACCGCCGACCGCACGGCCCCTTCCGAAGTCCCGCCCACCGCAACCACACCCTCCCCAGCCGACTGCGATGCTCGGCCTTCGGCCTGTGCTTCTCCCCCCTCGCACGACGCACCGCGGACGGAGCCGCGGTGGCGCGCGCCGTGAGGCCTCTCGTGGTCGAACGGCGTCGTGCGAGGGATGACTGAGCGAGCGACCAGAGGGAGCGAGTGAGGGAATCGGCTGGGGAGGGTGTGGCTGTCGTGCTGTGGGTGGGACCCCTCTCGGGAGGACGTGTACGCCCCGACCAGAGCCGGTGTCGTTTTGTGAGACACCGGACGATACGACGACGTGAACCGGTACTATTCGGCGTACCTCCTCCTCTCGGCGGGTTTCGGCGCGGTCATCCTCGTCTTCGAGGGGGGCTGGACCAACCCGCTGATGCTCGTCAGCGCGTTCGTCACCGGGATGCTGTTCGCTACACTCTCCGGAATCGCGCTCAACGTCGCGCTGAGGTTCCGAACGGGGGTGCGTGAGGGAAGGAGCGAGTAGGGCTGTTCGACCCGACGGAGATACGACGGCAACTCACTCCGAATCGGCCGTCTCCCGAATCAACCCCGCCAGCCTGTCGAAGAACCCGTCGTCGTACTTCGTCGCCGAATCGACGGTCGGCCGGGCGTTCGTCTCGTTCACGACCAACCGTCCGTCGGTCTCCAGCAAGTCGACCCCGAGATAGCGTATCCCGAGCACCGCGGCCGTCCGCTCGGCCAGTTCCCGGTGCGCCGACGGCAAGTCCACCCCCGTCGCCTCGGCCCCGCGATGCACGTTGTGCTTCCACTTGCCTGCCGCGCGGTCCTCGTCAGAGAGCCGCCGTTCTACCCCGCCCACGCACTCGCCGTCGACGACCATCGCCCGGTAGTCGCGGGCGTCGGGGAGGTACTCCTGCAGGAGATAGGAGCGGTCGCCGGTCGCCTTGTAGTCGTGGACGAGGTCGAGGTAGTCGGTCACCCCGAGCGCGGAGTCCACGTCGCCGACGCGGACGACGCCGATTCCCCGCGTCGTGGAGTTGGGCTTGACGACGACGTCGGTGTCGCCGTCCGCGCCGAACGCCGCAACCGCCTCCGCGACCGCCGACTCACCTACCGGGTTCGAGACGAGCGTCGTCCGCGGCGTCGGAACGCCGGCCCGGGAGAGCGCCGCGACGACCCCCGCCTTGTTGCGCGATGTGAGAATCGCCTCGCGGTCGTTCACCCACGGCACGTCGAGCAGCGCGTCAACGACGCCGCCCTCCATCGGGCGGGTCGGGTAGACGAAGCCGGCGTCGAACCCGTCGAACTCGTCGCCGGGCGCGGAGAGGTCGAGCGTGCGCTCCTTGGCGCGGACGTGGTCGACCCGGATGTCGCGCTCGGCGAGGGGGTCGCGCAAGCGCTCGAACGTCTCCTCACGGGTGGCGACCGCGAGCCTGAGCATGGGCTACGTGCGGAGCGTCGGGAGAAAAACCGGGGGGTTCTGGAACGCGCGTGTCGTCTTGCGAAACGAGCAGTTCCCCGCCCTTCTCGGCGAGAAGCGCGACGAACGGTGCCCGTTCACCCCGTCTACGAGACGAGCAGTTCCTCGCCCTTCTCGACGTCGATGCGGCAGGGCGGGGAAATCTTGTTGTAGGCGCGGCGGAAGGCGTCCTTCACGATGGGCGCGTCCTCGGGCTTGCAGTAGGCCGTGAAGACGGCGTCGCCCTTCTTCACGCGGGCGGCGGTGCCGACCGGCTTCCCGAACGCCTGGCGCATCCCGTCGGAGACACGGTCCGCACCCGCACCGGTCGCCTGCTTGTTCTCGCGCAGGACGTGGTGGGGGAACTTCCGGAGCACCATCTTGTAGTTCGGCTGGCCGACCTCCTTCAGGAGACGGCGGTTCGCCGACAGGCGCGAGGCTTCGAGCGCGCCGTGGCGAATCTGGCAGTCCTCCTCCAGGCGGAGGGTGATGTGGACCGGGTAGTCGTCCGGGTCCGACTGCAGGTTGCCCATGTTGTGCTGTGCGATCTTCGAACCCGGGATACCCGTGATGTACTCACGCCGCGTGTACGGCTGGGTGTCGATCTCCCGGTACATGGAGGCCGGTTTGTCTGACATGGTTACTTGTCTCGAAAGTGCCGCCCCGCGCCGAATAAAGCCTTCGATGCCGATTCGGCGTCGTCGGGTGTGACGCCGTGACGAACCGGATTTCGGCGTGTCGACCGCACCGGCCGCCGGAGCCGGCGGCGACGCCACGGCGACCGGCGCGTTACTTGTATCGGGGCGTCCAATCGCCGGGCGATGCTGCTCGTCGTCGACAACGAGGTCGACCCCGCCTACGACTACCTGCCGGCCGCGCTCCGGGCGATGCTCCCGGCGCACGGGGTTCGGCGGGTCGGCCGACGGGGTACCGACGCAGTCGACGACGACACGGACGGCGACGACACGGTCGACGCCGGGACCGGCCTCGACGATATCGTCGTTGGCGACCTCGACGCCGTCGTGCTCACCGGGAGCACCGCCGGCGTCTACGATGCGGACGACCACCCGTGGATGGCCGAGGAGCGCCGCTTCGTCCGTCGACTCGTCGACGCCGGCGTGCCGACGCTCGGCGTCTGCTTCGGCCACCAACTCGTGAACGACGCCCTCGGCGGAACCGTCGAACACCGCGGACTCACCGCCGAACTCGTCGCGGTCGACTTCACCGACGACCCGCTGTTCGACGGCGTGGCCGCCACGGTTCCGATGGTCCACGGCGACCACGTCGTCGACCCCGGCGAAGCGATGGAGTCGGTCGCCAGCGCCGACTACTATCCGCATCTCGCGACACGCCACCGCGACGCGCCGGTGTGGACGGTGCAGTACCACCCGGAGTTCGGCGCCGACCTCCGGGAGCGCGTCGCCGCCGACTTCGAGTGGCACGAGACGGGGCGCTCGTTCGCGGACGCGACTCACGACCGGACGGTACGGAACTTCCTGCGGCTCGCCGGGGCGAGACACCTGGACCGGGACGGCTGACGCCGGCCGATACACTCACGCCGGTGCCCGGTGCGACGATTCGGAGGGCGATTCCACGGCCCGGCAGACCTTTACCGTGAGGTGAACGTTCGACGGCTGCATGAACCTCAGAGACGCGCTCCTGACCGGGATGCTGTATCTGAGCCTCCTCGCGGCCGTTTCGTTCGGGCTGACCGCGGTGTGGTACCTCTACCGGACGGCCATCGGCGACCCGGTCCCGGTCGTCGTGCTCTTTTACTGCCTCGCCGTGAGCCTCGGCTCCCTGTTCGTCGCGGCGATGGTTCGGACGGCCGTCGGCCGGCCGGTGTACCCGAGCACGGACTACGTCCCGAAGCTCTGGAAGTAGCAGTCGCGGACCACGGCGGAGCATGGCGAAGCGAGGGGACCGAAGCCGGCGTCCAGCGTCGCGACGACGACGGCGATTCGGAGCGGCAGTAGTCGGAACGGCGGTAGTCGGAGCGCTCCCCGTCAGAGCCGCGCGCGAACCGCACGGAACGCGAGGCGAGGGAGCGTGACCAGCGCCGCCGGGAACGCGAGTCCGAGTTGGCGCCGGAGCTCCGCGGTGTCGAAGAACGCCCGGTCCTCGACGATGCGACCGTCGGCGTACCGGACGACGGCCGTTCCCTCGATTTCGACCCACCGTCCGGTCGGCGGGAGCGGGCCCAACGGGCCGTCCTGTCTCCCGGACGCGGTGTAGTGAGTCAGCACGCGGTCCCCGTCGCCGACGACGGCGTGTTGTTCGAGGTGGAAGTCGGGAAACGCCGTCAGCGTGTCGCGGACGTACGCCGCGTAGCCTTCGACTCCCCGTATCGGCGTCGGGTAGGACGGGTCCTCGACGACGCAGTCCTCCGCGAAGAACTCGGGAATCGCCTCGACGTTTCTGCCGTTCCACACCTCGGCGACGAGCCGTCGCTGCGTGTCGACGTTCGTTAGGACGGTCCGGTCGGTGGTGCTCATCCCGCTCGAATAGGCGCCGAGCGGACCTAAGCGTGTCAGTCGTCCGACTCGGCCGAGGAGGGTGACGGGTCGGACGACTCCCCCGAGTCGGACGAACTGTCCGACTCCGCCGACTCCGCCGACTCCTCCGACACCGGCGGCGCCATCGCCACGAACTCCAGCCCGTCGTGTTCGAGCATCGCCCGCGCTCGGTCGGTGACGGAGGGTGCGACGAGCAACCCTCGTACGCTCCGGTCGTCGGCGCGCTCTCGGCTCACGGCCTCGACGTAGCGTTTCAACTGGCCGACGGCGTCCGGGCCGACGCGCTTTCGTTTCAGCTCGACGACCACCGGGGTTCCCTCGGCGTCCTCGCCGTACACGTCGATGGGGCCGGCGGCGCTCTCGCGCTCGGTCGCGAGCGGGGTGAAGCCGGCTTCGACGAGGTCCGGCCGCTCCAGCACGCGGCGCTTGAGGTCGGCTTCGCTCCCGGTGACCTCCAGACTGCGCCCGCCCGTGACGGGAAGTCCGGAGAACTGGTGGACGCGCTCGAAGCGCACGTCCAGCCGCTCGTCGGGGTTCTCACGAGTCGACCGCACTCGCAGTCTGCCGTCGCGGACGGCCGCGCGGTGTTCGCTCCCGGGCGGCTGCCAGTTGACGGGCGACTGGTTCTCGTCCGTGTGGACCAGCGCCGACCCGTCCGGTTTGAGGATGAGCAGTCGGTCGCCGGGACCGAGGCTGCTCGCCGCCCGGCCCTCGTACTCGACCGTACAGCGTCCGAAGACGGTGACGAGCGCTCCCTCCCCGAACGCCTCCTCCAGCGCCCACAGCGTCTCGCGGTGGGTCGGGGCGTGGAGCGTGGTCGGGCCGGGCGTCGGCGGGTCGGCGTCGGTTCCGCGGTCCATTCGAGTGCCCGAAGTTGGGTGCGAACGGATAAAAACGGCGCGGCGGTGGAGTCAGGGTCGAAGTCCGGCCCGAGTCGGCGCGGCCTACCCGGTTCGAGGGAGAACCCGCCGGGCCAGGGTCGGCCGCGAAGCGCCGCCGTCGAGCGCTGTAGACGGCGACACGCGCCCCGAGACGCGTTCGGAGCGACTCGTTGTTAACGCTCGAGATAGAGGTAGCAAGACCTATTAACTTTGAACTTCGAGTTAACAATATATGCAACGGACCCGACGAGGGTTGCTCCTCGGTGCGGCGGCGGTCGCGACGAGCGCGGTCGCCGGCTGTCTCGGCACGTCGAGTACGAACTCCGGGTCGGACGACGGCGACGACACGATACAGGCGTCGTTCTTCGTCGTGTCCGACTTCACGAGCCACGTCGCCGCCGGACGGACCGTCCGGAACCTCGTCCCGTTCGGCCAGCACGGCCACGGTTGGGAACCCGGACCGGACGTTCAGCGGGACGTGCTCGACGCCGACGCCTTCGTCTACGTTGGCGAGGGGTTCCAGCCGTGGGCGGACAAAATCGTCCGGAACGTCCGGAACGACGACGCCGACGTGAGGGTCATCGAAGCGTGGGAGGGAATCGACCTGTTGGGCGCCACGGAACACGATGACGGTCACGACGGCCACGAGGAGGACCACAGCGACGAGGGGAGTCACGACGGGAGCGAGAATCACGAGGAGGGCCACGACGACGGCGAGAACCACGACGGCTCCGCGAACGAGAGTCACGGCGACCACGACGGTCACGAGAACTCCACGGCCGAGAGCCACGAAGGGAGTCAGGAGGAGAGCCACGACCACGGGTCGAAAGACCCGCACTTCTGGCTGGACCCGGACCGGGCCAAGCAGTCGGTCGACAACATCGCCGACGGTCTGGCCGAGATGGACCCCGCGAACGAATCGACGTACACGGAGAACGCTGACGGGTTCAAGCAACGACTCACCGAACTCGACGAGACGTACGAGGAACGCCTGTCCGGGCGGGCGAAGGACACCGTCCTCGTCGCCGGGCACAACTCGTTCAGGTACCTGGGTGAGCGCTACGACTTCCACGTCGAGGCGCTGACCGGCCTCGCACCCGACGCCGAACCGACGCCGAAGGACGTCAGACGGGCGCAGTCGGTCATCGACGAGCACGACATCGAGTACATCCTCGCGCCGGTGTTCGAGTCGGACCGCGCCGCGACACAACTCGTCCGGGAGACGGACGCGACGGAGGCCCTCCCGCTGACGCCGGTTCCGAGCCTCACCGAGGAGTGGCGGGCGGAAGGATGGGGGTACGTCGACGTGATGGAGAACGTGAACCTGCCGTCGCTGGCGAGAGCGCTCGGGGCCGAATGAGCGTCCTCGAACTCGACGACGTGACGTACGCTTACGGGGAGCAGACGGTCGTAGAAGACGTGTCTATGGACGTCGAGCCCGGGGAGTTCCTGGGACTCGTCGGCCCGAACGGCTCCGGAAAGACGACGCTCCTGAAGCTCATGCTGGGCTTACTGCGCCCCGACCGGGGGTCGGTCACGCTGTTCGGTCGCCCGGCACACGAGTTTGCCGACGGAACTCGCGTCGGTTACGTGTCGCAGGGGGCGACGGGGGGGACGGCCGGGATGCCCGTCACCGTCCGCGAGGTCGTCACGATGGGTCGCTACCCACACGTCGGCCTCGGACGGTTCGGGAAGCGGGACACCGACCGGGTCGACGAGGCGCTCGCGACCGTCGGCGTCGCGGACCTCGCCGGGCGACGGTTCTCGACCCTGTCGGGAGGCCAGCAGCAGCGCGTCGTCATCGCGCGTGCGCTCGCCGCGGACGCGGAGTTGCTGGCCCTCGACGAGCCGACGGTCGGCGTCGACGCCGAGTCGCGGGAGGCGTTCTACGACCTGCTCCGGGAGTTGAACCGGGACGGTCTGACGGTACTGCTCGTCGAACACGACATCGGCGTCGTGACGGCGTTCGCCTCGCGGGTCGCCTGTATCAACCGACGGCTGTTCTTCCACGGGGACGCGCTCGACTTCTCCGAGAGCGACGCGCTCCGACGGGCGTACGGGGCGAACCAGCAACTCCTCGACCACCACCACCACTGACCATGCTCCCCTTCGCTCAACTCGGCGGGTTCGTGACGGAGATGCTCGGCTACCCGTTCATGCAGCGGGCGTTCGTCGCGGGCGTCTGTATCGCCGTTGTCGCGCCGCTCGTCGGGTCGTTTCTGGTCCACCGACAGCTCGCGATGATCGGCGACACGCTCGCACACACCGCCTTCGCGGGCGTCGCCGTCGGAATCTTCCTGAGTAGCCTGCTCGCGACCGAGGTCTCCCCGAACCTCACGGCGCTGGTCGTCGCGGTGGCGGCGGCACTGCTCATCCAAGTGCTGTCCGAGCACACGGACGTCTACAACGACGTGTCGATGGCGGTCGTTCTCACCGGCGGGTTCGCCGTCGGAACCGTCCTGATAAGTCTCACCAGCGGCGGCATCGCGGTCAGCATCAACCAGTATCTCTTCGGGAGCCTCTCGACGCTGACCCGCGGCGACGTGGAGATTCTGGCCGTGCTCAGCGTCATCGTCGTCGCGTCGGTGCTGGTCACCTACCGGAAGCTGGTGTACGTGACGTTCGACGAGTCGGCCGCGCGAATCGCCGGGTTCGACGTTCGCCTGCTGAACCGCCTGCTCGTCGTGCTGACCGCGATGGTCGTGGTCGGTGCGATGCAGATGATGGGCGTCATCCTCGTCGCGGCGATGCTGGTCGTCCCCGTCGCGGCCGCGACGCAGCTCGCGCGGAGTTTCAAACAGTCCGTCGTGCTCGCCATCGTCGCCGGCCAGGTCGCCGTGCTCCTGGGGACGACGCTCTCCTACACCTACGGCGTCGCCGCCGGCGGCACCATCGTCCTCGTCGCCATCGGCGTGTACCTCGGCGCCGCCGTCGTGAGCCGCCTCGGCGTCGCCCGGATGGGGTGAGTCGGCGGGTCCGGGGTAGCGACCGCGACGGCTACCGCCCGAGTTATCCCGGGTCCGGCCGTCGGCATCGACGATGAAGGAGGGTGGCGGGAGCGGCGAGACCGGCGATGTGGTCGGCAGCGAGCCGACCGAGTCGGCGCCGACGACGACCGCCGACGGCCGCTGGCGCGCGCTCGCCCTGCTCTCGGTCGCCGAGCTGTTCGCCATGTCGCTGTGGTTCAGCGCCTCGGCGGTCGCCCCGGAGCTGGCCGCCCGCTGGGGGCTGAGCGGCGCCGAGACCGCCTGGCTCACCACCGCGGTCCAACTCGGCTTCGTCGCCGGCGCGCTCGCGTCCGCCGCGTTCACCCTCTCCGATACGGTCCAGCCCCGCATCCTGTTCGCCGCCTCGTCGGTCGTCGGCGCGGCCGCGACGGTCGGCGTCGCCGCCGTCGACGCGTTTCTCCCCGCCGTCGCCCTGCGCTTTCTCACCGGCGTCGCCCTCGCCGGGGTGTACCCGCCGGGGATGAAGGTCGTCGCCGGCTGGTTCCGCTCGGGCCGAGGGCTCGCCATCGGCACCCTCGTCGGGGCCCTCACCGTCGGCTCCGCCCTGCCACACCTGCTGCGGGCGCTCGGGGCCGTGAACGGGGAGTCGACCGCGACCGCGGCGACCGGAGTCGCCGACCCGCGACTCGTCCTGCTCGGCGCCGCCGCGCTGGCCCTCGTCGGCGCCGGCGTCGCCCTCCTCGTACGGCCGGGGCCGTACCAGTCGCCCGCGGCGCCGTTCGACCCGCGGGCGGTGGGTCGAATCCTCCGGGACCGCCCGACGATGCTCGCCAACGTCGGCTACTTCGGCCACATGTGGGAGCTCTACGCCGTGTGGACCTGGCTCCCCGTCTACCTGCTCGCGAGCGCCGAGGCGACCGCCGACCCGCTGGCGACGCCGCCCGTCCTCGCCCTGCTCGCGTTCGGGGCCATCGCGACGGGTGCGGTCGGCGCCGTGGCGGCCGGCCGCCTGGCGGACCGCTGGGGTCGCACGACGGTGACGAGCGCCAGCATGGTCGCGAGCGGGGCGGCGTGTCTCGGCGCCGGCGCCGCCTTCGGTGCTCCCGTCCTCGTGCTCGCACCGTTCGTCCTCGGCTGGGGGCTGGTCGTCGTCGCCGACTCCGCGCAGTTCTCCGCCTGCGTCACCGAGTTGGCCGACGGCGAGTACGTCGGCACGGCGCTCACCCTCCAGACGGCCTTCGGCTTCCTGCTGACCGTCGTCGCCATCCAGTCGGTGCCGGTCGTCGCCGGCGTCGTCGGCTGGCGCTTCGCGTTCGCCCCGCTCGCGGTCGGCCCCGCCGTCGGCACCGCCGCGATGCTCCGCCTCCGGCGCCGGCCGGAGGCCGTTCGGTTGGCGGGCGGCCGGGGATGAGTCGACTGCCGCGTCCACCGCGCCCAACAGCGGCCGCGTCGCGACCTGCGAGTGGCAACAAGGTTTTCGAAGGGTGGGAGTGATGGTGGAACCGGCATGAACGACCGACTGAAGAAGCAGGCACGCGATCAACTCGCAGACACCGTCGGCACGGCCGCCAAGCAGGCCGTGAAAGAGGTCGTCAAGGAGGCGGTACTCGAAGCGGACGCGGAGTCGGAGGCCGGAAAGAAGAGCAAGGGCGGCGGCGGCAGCAGCAGTCTCGTCCTGTTCGGCGCCGGCGTGGCGACCGGCTACGTCCTCTCCGGGCGCCGCGAGGAGCTGATGGAGGCCATCGAGGAGGCCGTCGCGGAGGTCGACGCCGACCTGCCCGAGGGGCTCCCGGACGACCTCGGGAACGCCACGACCATCGAGGTCGGCGACGGCGACGCGGACGAGGACGCGGACGCGTCGACGGACGACGGGGCCGCGGCGGACGAGACCGACGACGTGAGCGGCGACGAGAGCGGCGGGCGCTCGAAGTCCCCGCTCGCACTGCTGCTCGTCCTCATCGCCGTCGGGGCGATGTACATGCTGAAGAAGCGCGGTAACGACGACGACCTGCCGGACCTGGAGAGCGACTTCGGCAGCGACGACGAGGTCTCCGCGCCGTCGCCCGACGCCGGCGTCGACAGCGACGAGAGCGGGACGGCCGAGACGGACGCCGACGAGGGTGACGACGAGGACGACGAAGAGGAAGCGGAGGAGTAAGCCGTTCGACCGGGTGGAACCGCCGCCCGACCACCGTTTTCGGGTCCCGGACCAGAACCCACTTCCCCGGCCGTTCCCTAGCGACGGCGATGGGACTGCCACGCGCCTACGACGCCGACGAGGGGGACGAGTCGGCAACGGGGAGCGCCAGCGACGGTGGCCTCGGCCGGCGTGAGTTCGTGAAGGCCGCCGTCGCCATCGGCGGCGCGAGCGCCCTCTCCGCGTGTCTCGACCGCTTCGGGAGTCCGAGCGTGGCGACCGGCGTCGAGAACCCCGGGAGCCTCCCCGAGCGGCAGCACGCCTGGGACGACGTGCTCTCGCGCGACGACCACGGCAACGTCGTCCCGCCGCGCCACCACCTGCTCCTCCTGCTCGACTACCCGAGCGACGGCACCCCGGCCGCGTCCGACCGCGAGACGGTCGCGGGCGCCCTCGACGACCTCGAGCGCGCCTACGCCCGCGGCAACGACGGGTTGGTGTTCACGGTCGGCTACTCCCCCGCGTACTTCGAGCGGTTCGACGAGTCGCTGCCCGACTCGGTCGACCTCCCGGCCCCGCGGGCCCTCTCGTCGTTCGAGGACCCCGACCTCGACACGCCGGACGCGCTCGTCCACCTCGCGAGCGACCACGGGTCGGTCGTCCTCGCCGCCGAGGAGGCGCTGTTCGGCGCCGGGGAAGCCAACGGCGTGTCGGTTCGGAGCGTCGCCGACGTGTTCGAGCGGGTCGACCGACGAACCGGCTTCATCGGCGAGGGACTCCCGGCGAAAAATCAGGACGTGGACGGGATTCCCGACTCGAAGCCCGTCCCCGAGGAGGCGCCGATGTTCATGGGGTATAAGACGGGCTTCGAGAAGAATCAGGCGACGGAGGACCGCGTGACCATCGACTCCGGGCCGTTCGCCGGCGGGACGACCCAACACGCCTCGAAGCTCCACCTCCGCCTCGAGGACTGGTACGGCGAACAGGACGAGGACGACCGCGTCGCCGAGATATTCTGTCCGGTCCACGCCGCCGAGGGGAGGGTCGAGGGCGTCGGCGAGAATCTCGGAGACGACAACGGCGTCGGCGAGGACTGCGTCGAGAACGTCGAGGCCCACGCCCGCGAGTACGGCCGTGTCGGCCACGCACAGAAGGCCGCCCGCACACGGGAGGACGGCCGACCGGTCATCCTCCGCCGGGACTTCGACTCGACCGACGGCGGGCGAGCGGGCGTCCACTTCGTCTCCCTCCAGCGAGGAATCGGCGACTTCGTGAAGACCCGCGAGGCGATGAACGGGAGCGACCTCACCGACGCCCCCGCGGTCAGCCAACGGGTGAACAACGGTATCCTCGAGTACATCTTCGTGAAGCACCGCGGGAACTACCTCCTCCCGCCGCGGCCGCTCCGGGCGCTCCCGCCGGCGGACCCGAGCGCGTGACGGGGTCCGCTCCGACTCTTATGCCGAATCCGACTCCCGTCCGCCCCAGACCCGTTTCTCCGGGATACGGACGGTGAGGTCGCGGTCACAGGTCAACTGACAGGAGAGTCGCGGGTAGCCGAACCGGTCCGCGAGGCGGTCGTGCCAGTGGTCGGCCTGGGGTGGGTCGGGGTCGTCGCCGTCGCTCGCCGCCTCGAATCGCACCCCACAAGTCGCACACAGCCCCCGACCGCCGCAGTTCGCCCGCTCGGCGACCGGGGCGTACGGCGAGTAGCCGGCCGCGAGCAGCGCCTCGCGGAGGTTCGCGCCGCGTGGGACCCGGAGGTCGACCGGCCCCCGACCGCGGAGGTCGTCGACGACCGTGAGTCGGACGGTGTCCTCGTCCGCTCCCCCGTCCCCGGATTGGGGGTCGGGCGAAGCCTCCTCCGACATCAGTCCTCGCCCCACCCGTCGACCGCGTCGGGGTCGACCATCGGTTCGGGGTACGTCTCGCCGAGCGTCACGCCGGCGTCGGCGAGCGTCGCTTCGTCGGCGGCCCACGGCTCGTGGGCGGCGTCGGGGTCGGCCGCGGCGAGACTGGCGAGTTCGGGCACCCAGTGGGCGACGTACTCGGCGTCGGCGTCGTAGTTGTGTGCCTGCCACAGCACGTCGAACGACCGGTCGCGAGAGTCGTTGCCGACGCCGGCGACGTACGCCCAGTTGCCGTAGTTACTCCCCGGGTCGTGGTCGGCGAGCCGCGTCTCGAAGTACGCCGCCCCCCAGCGCCAGTCGACGCCGAGGTCGTTCGCGAGAAAGGAGGCGACGTTCTGGCGCCCCCGGTTCGACATGTACCCCGTCGCGTTCAGTTCGCGCACGTTGGCGTCGACGAACGGGATGCCGGTCTCGCCGCGCGCCCACGCCCGGAAGTCGGCCTCGGCGCCCTCGTTTCGGCGCCACTGGAGGTCGTCGCGCCCGCGGATGCCGCCCGGCCGGAACAGCGTCGCGCCGTGCTTCGCGGTCTGGAAGGCGAAGAAGTCCCGCCATCGGAGTTCGAACACGAGCCAGTACGTCGAATCGTTGGCGACGCGCTCGGCCTCGTAGCGTTCTACCTCCTCGTACACCCGCCGCGGCGAGAGACAGCCGGCGGCCAGCCACGGAGAGAGCTTCGAGGAGTAGTCGGCCCCGAGCAATCCGTTTCGGGTCTCTTTGTACTCCCGCAAGCGGTCGCGCTCCCAGACGTACTCCGCCAGTCGCTCCAGCGCGCGGGTCTCCCCGCCGACGAAGAGGAGGACGGCCCGGTCGTCGGCCGTCTCGTCGTCGGTCGTCTCGGCTTCGACGCGGTCCGCGCCGTCCGGTTCGGGCCACCGGTCGAGACGTTCGCGTTCGTCCCCGTCGGCGGCGCCGAGCAGGTCCGTAATCGTCGGGAGGTCGCCGACGTCGACCGGCCCCGGAAGCGATGGCGGCGACGGCTCGGCGACCGTCTCGCGCACCCGGGAATCGTTCTCGACCGACTGCTTGAACGGCGTGAACGTGTCGTCGACTCCTTCGACGCCCGAGGGGAGGTCGTCGACGTGGTGGAGGGTGTGCGTCCAGTGGGTCTCGACCGCGACGCCGTCGTCGGCGAGGGCGTCGCGGACGCGGCGTTCGATGGCCCGCTCCTCCGGCGCGGGGTGAGTAGCGAGGTGGACGGTGTCGGCGCCGACGGCGTCGGCGAGGGTGGAGAGCGCCGTCGCGGCGTCGCCGTCGCGGACGACGAGGTCGCTCCCGCGCTCGCGGAGCGACGCACGCAGGTCCGCGACCGATTCGCGGAGGAACCGGGCTCGGTGTGTGCCGCACTTGCGGTACGTGAACGACGCCGGCCCGCCGTAGTCGGCCGCCCCGAACCAGTAAGGGTCGAAGACGTAGACGGGGAGGAGTTCGTCGGCGTCGGCCGCGGCCGCGAGCGTCGGGTTGTCGTGGAGTCGAAGGTCCGTCCGGAACCAGCAGATGGCGGTGTCGGTCATGGGGAGAGCGGCGGACGCGAGTCCGTCGTCGACAACGCTTAGGACCGAGCCGGCTTGGCCGCTGTGGCTCGGCGGCCGGGCAGAGGTAACCCCGGGGCCGGGAGACCCGAGACCCTCGAATTCGGACGGTAATGGGCGCATAACCATACCGATAGGAGCCGTCGAACCGAGTGCAGGCGTCGCCCGGGTGGGGGAGTCCCAAGGACTCTTTCCGGTCGACGCCACGTATTCCCTCGTCTCCACGGGGTGGTCCGCTGGGTTGTGTGGGACCGCCTCCCGAGACGTTCTCCGAACCGTCCGAGCCGCGGCTCGGAGTCGGTCGCCTCCGCGAGCGACGAAGCGGTGCGACTGTACTGACCGTTCGTGAGCGTGTCCACGTGAGACGACGGCCGACGACTGACCCGCCGCGAGCGACTGCGTTACCGGACGTGGCAGTCGGAAGACTCCGGGAACACAGAGGGAAGAAAGAGAGAGACGAAGGGAGGAGGAAACGAAAAGAGGAGACGACGGACAGAGAGGGAGCGAAAAGAGAAGACGAAGGAGAAGGGAAACCGACCGCTCGAGCGCGCTCAGTTCTTCACCGGCGAGCGGCGCCGACCCGTCCGGAGCGCGCGTAGCTGTCGGCGGACCAACCCACGCGCCGTCTTGAGCAGGTAGGTGGCGACGGGGCGGCCCTTGGGCAGGGTGTAGAGGTCACCCAGCTCGTCCGGTTCGAGCGGCGACACCGACGGGTCCTCGACGTTTCGGACGGCCTGTGCGAGCATCCCTTCGGAGCGCTCGAAGAGGCGGCGGCGCACCTCCGGCCAGGTGTCGGCGTCGTCGATGGCGACCTGTTCGAGGACGACTATCTCCCCGCCGTCGAGCGTCTCGTTGAGCCGCTGGACGGTGACGCCGGCGGTGTCCTCGCCGCGGACGTACTCCCAGAACCCCATCGGCTGGCCGCGATACTTCGTCAGGTCGCCGTGGTGGTAGCTGAGCACGCCGTGTGTCGGCGCCGACAGCGCGTCACCGAGCAGGATGCCGAAACCGAAGCGAATCGCGATGTCGGCCTCGCGTAGCTCCTCGACGGCGAACTCGGGGAGGTCGTTGCCGAAGGACTCGCGAGGCACCGGCTCGCAGTAGGTCCGCGTCGCCCCCGCGAGCGCCGGAATCTCGTCGACGTGGACCGAGCCACCCGAGCGGTCCTCGTCGAGGACGCTGTGGGCCGCCGCGACCGGCGCCCACTCGCGGAGCTTCTTCACGCGACGGAGCGAGTCGACGACCGACCGGTCGTGCTCCGCCTCGCTGATGACGAGGTGCGTGACGGTCGCGTCCGTCTCGGCCACCATCCGCTCGACGGCGGCGGCGGCCCACCCCGGGAGCGTCTCCCCCGGGAGGAGGAGGTGGACCGAGCGCACGTGGGCGGTCCCGTCCCCCTCGGTCGTCTCGTTCGTGACTTCTGTCCCGTTCATGAGTCCGTCCCCCCGTCGGTCGCGGTGCGCCGCAGCTCCTCGCCGGCGGTGTCGACGGTCCGTTCGGCGAGACGGGTCGGCGTCCCGTCCGAACCGGTCGCCGCGTCGTCGCCCGTCAGCCTGACCGGGAGCCGACCGTCGCGGGCGCGCTCGTTCAGCTCTTCCATGGTCAGCAGTTCGATGCGACCGGCGTCGGCCTGTTCTCCCAGCCACCCGAGGAACGCCGCGATGCCGACCCACTGCTCCTCGTTGGCCATGTCGTGGAGGTGACACCAGAGGTGGAGCGGTTCGCCGGTCTCGATAGCCTCCTCGACGCTCCGCCTGAGCGTCCCGAGGTGGTGACGCTGGCGCTGGCTGGTCGAGAGGGGAAGATACCGGAGTGCGGGGTGTGTCTCCTCCTGTCCCTTCGGGAGGAGCGAGGAGATGAGCGAGGCCCGCTTCGAACAGTAGGTGAACACGATTCCGTCGCGGTACTCGAGCGACATCCCATCGTGGGTGCCGAACAGGTGGTCGGAGAACGTCCGCAGCGGCGACTGCTCGGGGGGCGTGCGGGCCATCCGGACGATCTCAATGCCGGCCGCGCGGAGGGCGTCGGTCGGCGGCGTGTGGTGACGCGGCGGGACGAACGAGACGGTGCGCTCGCCGAGGTCGCGCTCGTGAACCGCCTGTGCGAGTTCGAGGTCGCGTCGGACGGTGTCGGCGTCGAACCGACTGCAGTCGATGTGTGAGTACGAGTGCGTGCAGATTTCGTGGTCGACGTCGGTGGCGGTCATCGCCCGGACCATGTCCGGCGCGTAGAACTCCGGGTTCCGTTCGGCGTCGGTCCCGGGGTCGGCGTCGAACCAGTCGGGCGAGCAGTGGTCGCCGTGGGTCCCGTCACAGGACGCCTCGAACAGGTGGCCGACCACGTCGAAGCTGAACGGGACGCCCGCCTCGTCACAGCGCGCCAGCAGGCGGTCGAAGAACTCGGACTCGGCCCGGCGGCCCGGACTGATTCGTTCCTCGTCCATGTCGTGGACCCCCCACGCAAGCTCGACCTCCATGCTCAGTGTGACGACAGTCATGGACACCGAAACGAGCGGTGCGGATAAAAAGCGGTCTCACCGTTCACGTCGGTATGGAGCCGTTACCGCGGATTCGAGCGTCGAGGGCCCGAAGGCGCGGTCGGGTAACCGAACGCAACCTGGCTGCCGGCGGGCGGTACCGAACACCCGAGCCCTTTCGGCGCCGAACGGCCGAGACCGCGGTGGCAGCAGGAAACGGCCGAACGACCGAGACGAGCGGGGAGAAGGCCGGGAGGGGCTCGGTAGGACGTGTCGGCGGTGGGTCGGCGACGAGAGGCGGGCCTCGGTGAGCGTCGTCGACCGAGGACTCGGCGGGCATCGTCGGCTGGGTCGACCGAAGCCGTCGCTTGCCGGTCGGTTCGAAAGAAAACGGGAGTTCGTTCGGTGCCGATTCGGGCGGTGAGCGCCTTACAGGCGCTGCAGGTTCGTCGCGCGCGGGCCCTTGTCGGCCTGCTCGATGTCGAACTCGACTTCCTGACCCTCTTCGAGGTCCGGACCGCCGACGTCCTCCATGTGGAAGAACACGTCCTCGTCCGCATCGTCCGTCGAGATGAAACCGTAGCCGCCAGTGTCGTTGAAGAAGTCAACCTTCCCTTTCGCCATTGCCTCTGGATACAATCGGAGTACACGGATAACCCTTGCGGGATTGGTCTGTGCATGTCAACGGGCGTATCACCCGGTGGCGAACGGTCAGTCCGTACAGACCGCCCTGGAGCGCGTTCCGGGCGACAGAAGACCCATAATCCCGTGGAGCGCTTATTTCTCTCCGTCGCCTTCTCTCCTCGTGACAATCGAGACACCCACCCGGCGAGAGTTCATGGTGTACACCGGCGGTGCGACCGCGGCCACGGGGCTCGCGACTCCCGTCCGGGGGGCTCCCGGCGGCGGCACGGGCCGCTCCGCGGCGCTTCCCGTCGGTGGCACGGGACTACAGATCGGACAGAACAGCACGGGGTACTTCCTCGACGTGCCCGACGTTCCGGGGGAGTCGACGGACAGCGCCCACAGAGACGAGATCGACGTCCTCGCGTGGAGTTGGGGGATGCGAAGAGCTGTCGACGCCGGTACGGGCCGATTGAGCAAACCGGAGTACGATACCCTGTTGGCCACGAAGTACGTCGACCGGTCGACGACGGAGTTGATGCGTCGCTTCGTGGACGGAACCGTGATACGGGAGGACGTGCGACTCAGCGCCGCCGCCCCGGTGGGAGAGAGCCGAGTCGACTACCTGACCGTTCTCCTCTCCAACGTGCTGGTCGTGTCACACGACGTGTCGACCGTCGAAGGCAGTGGTCCGGTCGAGGTCGTCGGTCTCGCCTTCGAGGCCGTCGACGTCACGTACCGGCTCTTCGGGGCCGGCGGGAGCGTGATAGAGGACCGCAACACCGTCTGGGAGACGGCGACCGGATGAGGCGACTCGCGGCCGGGATGGATGCCACTCGAGGCGTGAGTCCGTCCGACCGGCGACGACAGCGGTCGCTATCGGGTCAGGTTCTCGCTAAAATCGTGGGGTCCGTCGGCCGCGGATGCGGCGTCGAGACGTGTTTACAGACGCTGCAGGTTCGTCGCGCGCGGGCCCTTGTCGGCCTGCTCGATGTCGAACTCGACTTCCTGCCCCTCTTCGAGGTCCGGACCGCCGACGTCTTCCATGTGGAAGAACACGTCATCGTCCGCATCGTCCGTCGAGATGAAACCGTAGCCGCCAGTGTCGTTGAAGAAGTCAACCTTCCCTTTCGCCATTGCTCTTGAACACAGCAGAGGACGAGGTATAAGGCTTGTGCGAGACGCGCTACCTCGGAGGTAGGACCGCGGCGGGTTCCGTTCCGCGGGTTCCGCACTCGTAATTCGGTCGGGTCACCGGTTCCAACTCCCTATCGGTCCGCAACGACCGCTTATCCTCCTGGAAACCGCCGAGCCAGCAGTTGTTGTCCTCTCCACTTACTGTCAAATATAAATTGCTTTGGGTCAGGCAAATCACAGCCCTTCGAGGAAGTAGAAGGTGCCCCCGAGCACTGCGCCGTAGATGAGATGCCACGCGAGCAGGGAGGCGGTGACGTTCGGAATCGTCTGAGTCGAGAGGCCGACGGCGTCGAGCCAGATGGGCATGATGGTCCCCGCCGCGAACACCGCGAGCACGAGTCCGTAGACGACGCCCGCGAACACCGTCTTCCAGAACCAGTCGCTCACGCGGAACAGCCCGGGGTCGGCGAGGGTCGCGGCGAACAGCAGGCCGAACAACGTCCCGTGAACGAGGTGGACCGCCCACCCGGCGAGCAGGCTCCCCTCGAACCCGTACAGACCGGCGATGGCGACCCTGAGCGTCTCCAGTTGGACGAGACTGATGGCGACACCCATCACCAGCGCGGCGACGAACCCCGCGACGGCACCGCCCCGCCAGGCCCACCGCGTCTCGAACGGCGACTCTCCCGCGACGTGTTTCTCCCGATGCAGGACTGCCATGGTCGTCTCCGGGCGCAACGCACACCCTATGATAGAGTTTAGCACTCCCGAGAGATAAGGCCGTTCGACGGCCGGTTGGTGAGTTCGACCGCGTGACGGGTCCCAAGCATCGAGGCCGGAACCGAAACGGGAGTCCCCGGACGGCACGACACCCACGCTCTTGGTCGCGCGCCGAGGAGGGGGGACATGCTCCGTAGGCTTCGCGAGACGGCGCCCGCCGGTCTCGTCCCGCTCGCGTGGACGTTCGCGACCGCCGCACACCTCGAACTCCTCGCCGTCCGGACGGTGCTCGCCGGCCACGTCGTCATGGACGTGCTGCTCCTCGCCTTCGCCGTCCTCTCGTGGGACGACATGCGCGACCACCTCGTGCTCCGAGCCTGGTTGGGCGTCATCGTCGTCGGATTCGGTGTCACGCTCGTCGGTACCTACGCGCTCGCGGTCGGGGACGAGAGCCTCGCTCGACTCACGGTGCTCGGCTGGATGCTCCTTCCCGCGCTCGCGCTCCTGTACACCGGACGTGTCCTCCCGGCGGCGGAGCGGGCGTCGCTCTACACGCTGGGCGGCGCGCTCTCCGGCGTCGGCGCCGTCGCGTTCGCCGTCGGCGTCGCACCGGTCGCCGCGCTCGTGGCTGTCGGCGTCGGTCAAACGCTGGGCATCCTCGTCGCGGTCGTCGAGTACTAACGGGCTCGCGTCGTGGTTCGCCGCCCTCGGCTCTCACATCCAGCGGACGGAGAGCACGAGGAGTGCCAACCCGACCGCGATAGTGACGCCCTCGACGGTCCGCAGGAGGAACAGTTCGCGGCCGACGGCGTGCGAACCGGGGTTGAGAAGAAGCTCGTAGGTGGCCTCGACGACGGTTCCGAGCGTGAGACACGCGAAGCCGCCGGCCGCGAGCAGCAGCGCTCGGGCCCGTTCGCGGCGGTAGGCCCGATACGCGACGGCGGAGAGGCCGGCGCCCACGAGGAACGTGAGCAGGTTCGAGGCGACGAACGCCCACAGCTCCGGGGACTGACCGGCGTGTGTCGTCACGACGACCCTCCGAGCGACCGCCACAGCCTGGCGAACTTATCGTCGTCCCGGCGGACCTCGACGTCCACTCGGAACTCCCCGTCCTCGACGGTGAACGTGATTCGGTGGAGGCTGGTCTCGTAGGAGCTGTAGTGGTCCCCGTCGTCGGCCACCTCGGTCCGCTCTTCGAGGAACCCCTGCCCGGTGAGTTCGTCGGTGCGTCGGTACACTGTCGCGAGCGACACGCCGACCTCCGCCTCGAACTCGTCGACGGACATCGGCTCCCGGGACGCCAGGGCGAGGATTTCGCGCGCGTCCTCGCTGTCGATAGACTCGACGACTGACTGGGGGTCGGGGTCCATCCTGCTGTGCTCGTCAACCCGGCCCAGCCCCATGACGCTTGTCGCCACCGTCGCGTTCGCAGTCGTTGCGAACGCGGCCCCGATTGATGTGTCCGACGCTCCGCAGGTCACGTGTGGACACGAACTGGGACTCGGTCACCTGTGACCGCGGCCGCACGGCGGACCGACCGACGCACGTCTCGCTCGAAGGACACGTCGACGACCTCGAGTTCGGCGACGCGCTAGTCGGTGGCGACGACGGTGTCGCCCTCGAACGCATCACCCTCTTCCCCGAACGCGGACCGGCGGACGGGATGGGCGTCGTCGTCGAGGGCCGGGTCGAAGGTGACGACGAGGGGGGCGACGGCACCGAGCGCCGGAAGACCGACCGTGCACCGTCCGGGACGACGGCCGCCGACGCCCGGGAACCACGGTCGGGCGAGCCCGCGAACGACTGAAGCGGCGGGCCGGACCCGGGACCGAACGTCGACGAGACGGGCGAATCCCGGGCGAGCGTCGTCCGAACCCTCTCGGCCTTCTCACACCGAGAACACGCGCACGCCGAAGGGGGCGAGCGAGAGGGTCGCCGTCCCCTCGTCGGCGTCGAACGCGGCCGTCGACTCTCGAATCGGCCCCCCGACCTCGGTCACGTCGTCTTCGTCGCCCCAGTGCCAGGGGAGCTCGTAGTCGTCGTAGCCTCGGGGCCCCACGTTGGCGACGACGACGACCTGCTCTGCCTCGGCTTCGCTCTCACCTTCGTCACTGGGTTCGCCGAGGTCGGCCCCGCCGGTTCGACAGTAGGCGAACACGCGCTCGCCGTCCTCGTCGTCGAGGGTCGGGTCGGTGTGGAAACACTCGACCTCGTTGCGCTGGAGCGCCGCCGTCGAGGTGCGGAGGTCGACGAGGTCGGCCACCGCCTCTCGGAGCTCGGCGTGGCCCGGGTACTCGGCGCGGTGCCAGCGAATGGGGTCTTCCATCTTCGCCTGCCAGTCGGTGTAGTCGAGGTCGTGGAGCTCGCCGAACTCCTCGCCGGCGAGGAACATCGGGACGCCGACGCTCGTCAGGAGGAGGGCGAACGACCCGCGGAGGCGGTCGACCGCCTCCGTGTGGGCGTCGATGCGCACCCCGTCGCCGGCGGCGACGAGGTCGTCGACAAGGTAGCCGACGTTCTCGACGGAGCCGTCGCCGAGTCCCTCCTCGCGAACGACCTCCCCGAGGAAGTGGTTCATCAGGCGCTGTTCGCCCGGTTCGCCCATGTCGTGGGAGGTGAGGTAGTTGACCGCCATCGAGAGGTCTTCGAACCCGGCCTCGAACTCGCGGTCCATCTCGTCCCACGTCCGGTCGCCGGAGACGAGCGCCTCGACTCGGTCGGTCCGGGTCGGCTCCTCTACGTCCGTGTCGACATCGTCGAACAGCAGCCGTCGCGCCTCGTCGCGGAAGTCGAAGTTCCACATGCTGTCGACGACGCTGCGCCCGTCGGGGTTCTCCTCGCGGTCGTGGACGATGTCGGTCCGGCCCCACGAGTCCTCCGCGATGACGACGAACGGCCGGTCCGGAAACGCCTCCTCGTGGGCCGTCCGGACGCGGTCCCGGAACTCCTGGACGAACTCGGGGTGGGCCATCCCTTTGTACTCGTCGACGCGGAACCCATCGACGTGGTACTCCTCGACCCAGAACTCGGCCATCTCGACGAGAAACTCCCGGGCAGGGAAGTAGCCGTCCACCTCCGCGTCGAAGTCGAAGCGCCGCCCGCCCCACTGTGGTCGGTCGGGGTCCTCGTCGGGGTGGAGGAAGAAGCGGTCTCCCGCCAGCGACTCCAGCGGGGAGTCGGTCGCGTGGTTCGGCACCACGTCCATCAGGACGCGAATCCCGCGGCGGTGACACTCCTTCACGAGGTACTTCACGTCGACCGGGCCGCCGAAGTCGAGGTCCGGCGCGAAGAAGAAGCGCGAGCCGTACCCCCAGTTGATGCTCACCGGCGCGTCCTGGATGGGGAGCAGCTCGATGGCGTTGACGCCGAGGTCGGCGATGCGGTCGAGGTGGTCGGTCAGGAGGGCCTGCACGTCGCCGTCGGGGACGTCCCGACGGTGCTCGCCCGACACCGAAGTCGCCCAGCGCAGCGGCAACTCGTAGATTACCATCTCGTGGTTGGCAGGGAGGTCGCCGTCCTCGGGGAGTTCGTCGTCCCACGAGAACGGGGGGCGGAACCGCTCGCCGTCCCTGACGCGGAACGTCCCCCGACGCCCCCGGAACTCGGTCAGTTCCTCGGCGAAGGGGTCGGGAGCGACGGTCGGGTCGTCCTCTCCCTCGCGGTGGACGACGAACTCGTACTCGTAGCGCCCGTCCGTGAGGTCGAGGTCGGTCAGGTCCAGTTCGTACCAGTCGGTCGCGTCCGCGACCGGGGACAGGTCCTCGCGACGCCACTCGTCGGGGTCGAACTCGTCGCGTGCGAGGAGCGGGGCGAAGCGGAGTTCGACTCGCTCGGCGTCCGTCGCGGGCACGCGCAACACGTCGTCTTCTCGAACGTCTGGGTAGGCACTCATCGGTAGGGTCGGAGTTCGACGCTTCTGCCGTCGCGGGTGAAAGCGTACTGGCTGTATTTACGGTGGTAACGGTTTATCGTGCGAGTTTTGCGGACGAACCCTGCCTCCGACGGCGAGAGCCGCTCGGCCGTGTCGCGTCCCGAACGGTCCCCCGTGGAGTTCGGAGCCACGTCTGCCGAGCCTCGGCGACGAGTCGACGCCGTCCCGAGTGTGGTCGGCGGGGCTCACGACCCGTCGAGGGCGGCGTCGACGTCGAGGGTCAGTTCGAACGTCCGGAGGGCGTCGTGATACGGCGACCGGGGGCGCGACGGCTCTCCCGCCTCCACGGCGTCGAGGAACGCTCCGAGCTGGTCCGCGTAGTGCGTCTCTGCCGCCTGCTGTTCGACCGACTCGCCGTCGACGCTCCCCCGGAGCGTGTGCGCGGCCAGATCGAGTTCGAGCCGGCAGCCCTCGCCGGCCAACTCGAGGCTCACGTCCTTCTCCGGCGACGCGGACGTCGACGCGACCTGACTGACGGCCCCGCTCTCGTGGCGCATCGCCGCGACGGAGGAGTCCGCGAAGTCGATATCGTCCGTGACGACGCGCTGCCCACCGTACGCCGAGACCTCCGACACGTCGCCCACGAAGTGCCGAATCAGGTCGAACACGTGGGTCGACTGCTCGACGAGCTGACCGCCCGACTCGCCTTTCTGTGTCCACCACGGGAGCGGGGCGACCGCGTCGACCCACCGTCCCTCCACGAGCCCGAGGGTCCGGTCCTCGACGAGGTCGACCGCGCGCTCGACGACGTCGGCGTAGCGGAACTGGTGACCGACCTGCGTGACGACTCCTGCGTCCCCGACGGCCGCGGCGACCTCGCGGGCGTACTCCCGCGAGAGGGCGAGCGGCTTCTCGACGAGGAAGTCGATGCCGCGTTCCGCCGCCGACAGCTCCTGGCCCGTGTGCGCGAACGGCGGGACGGCGATGAGGACCGCGTCCGGCGCGGTCTCATCGTAGAGCCGCTCGTGGTCGGTGAAGGCCGGCGCGTCGTGCGGCCCCGCCATCGCTGCCGCACTCTCCTCGGTGCGCGAGCAGACGCCGACGACGTTCGCGTCGTGGTCGACGAGGTTCGAGCGGTGGACCTCCATCATACCCCCGGCCCCGACGAGTCCGATGTCGAGTGTCACGCCACCCCGTCGGGGCCCCAAAGGGTTGAAAGGTGGGTCTCCGTCCGTCCTCTCGGCGCGAGGACCCCCTTCGGAGACGAATCGCTCGCTGGTGCCCGCCTCACTCCCCGATTCAAATCCGGTCGGGGGTTTACGTCTCCCCGGCCAACGGTTCACTCGCTTCGCTCGTTCACGATGTCGGCCGTAGAAGGATGCTGTCTCCCGGATTCTGAACCACGGTCGGTCCGCTCGCTGGTTCAAATCCGCTCGCGCAGCACTCCCGGTTCAGACGGCTCGCCACGCTCGCCGGTCGGAGTCAGAGAAGTGCCGCTCCCGGATTTGAACCGCGGTCGCTCGCTGGCGCTCGCTCCCTGATTCAAATCCGGTCACGGATCATTTTCACCGCTCGCAGCTCGGTCGCGTCGCTCCCTCACTGGTTCGCGGGAAAATGCCGCCTCCCGGATTTGAACCGGGGACAGCTCGATCTTCAGTCGAGTGCTCTCCCAGTCTGAGCTAAGGCGGCGCGCACTCTCACCGACGACGATAGGAGCAAAAAGGATTTCGGAATACGGCGGCGGCCTACGCCACTTTCCGCCGCTCGGAGAACGACTGCCGGCCGCCGTCCCAGGTGATGGTCGTCTCGATGGTCACGTATCCGTCGTTGGCCTGGATGCGGGCGCCGTCGAAGTAGCCGATTTCGACTCGGCGCGTCACCGTACGCGACTCCCCGGCCTCGACCCGGTCGAACGGCTGGGTCCCCCGCCACACCTCGTCGCCGTCGGCGAGGAGCCGAACCGCCATCTCGACGTTCTCCGCGTCGGTGCCACCCCGGTTGCGCACCGAGAGGGTCACGTCCCGGCAGGTGGTGCCACAGTCCTCGACGCGGTCCACGTCGAACCGGAAATCCGCCGGCTCCGGCGTTCCGGTCTCGGCGTCGGTCGTGGCGTCTCCGCCGTCGGTGGTGGGCCCCGACTCCGACTCGGTGGCGGGCGCTTCGCCGCTGGCGCCGGCGTCGGTTCCGCCGGTCGTGTCACCGTCGCCGGCGTCGCTCTCGTCGGTCGCTCCACCGTCACCGTCCGACCCCCCGGAGTCGTCCGTAGATTCACCGACGGCCGAGTCCCCGGTCGTCGCCGAGTCGTTCGAATCACCGGGCGTCGGCGACGTCGAGCCGAGCAGTGGCCCGTCGACGATGACCGCGCCGGTGACGAGCGCGGAGAGGAGGACGAGACCGACGACGAGGGGTGTCGAGAGGTCGCGGCCGTTCACGGTACGGATGCCTCCCTCGGCAGGGTCGTGCGGGGTACCATTGACACGTAGTACCGCCCGTCGAACCAAAGACCTGTTGCCGGTTCGCAGTCCGCGCTCGGGGACCGGCGTCTCCGGCCGACACGCGGCGGTCGAGAGCCGACGACACTCGCCGGACCGGCACGGCTCTCGAACCGAAACGTTCACCAGACGACGTGGTCCATCGACCGGTCGATGTCCGAACGCGACCGCTCGCCGTCGACCCGACGAGGGAACACAGCCGCCACACCTGCCACAGCCACCGCGGGCGCCCTCGGCGCCGTCGCGGTCGCGGTCGTCGCCGGCGTCCCGGTCGGCGGGTGGCTGGCGTTCGAGACCGCGTACTGGCGGGGGTTCAAATCAGTCGTCGAGGGGGCGCCGCTCGGGGGGCTCTCCGTGACGGGACTGCTCCTGCTCGTCGCGGTCGGACTGGTCGTCGCCTCGCGCTGAGTCGGCGGAGGTCGGGGCAGTCGGCTCGACAGGTGCGGTCAGTCCGCGGCGGCCGGCGCGTCGCTCCCGCAAGCGTCGTCGACGAGTCGGTCGCCGCGGAGTTTCGGGAGCACGCCGCGACCGTTGAGGTCGAGCGCGTGGTCGTACACGTCGGCGTGGCGGACGGGGTGTTTGTCTGGGTAGTCCGGCCCCTTCGCGACCTCGACCTGCCGGGCGAAGAGATCGAGTTCGGCGTCGGCCGGCGGGAGTCCGTCGAGGTAGCGACTGACGGGCGTCGCCCCCACGAGGCCCTCGACCGCGCGGTCGCCTCCGGGCCAGCGGCAACGACGTACACCGGACCCGCGTCTACCGGCACATGCTCACGGAGCACGACGGGCCGGTCGACCCGACCGACCTGTGCTACTTCTCGCTCCCGGCGTGACCACGACGGCCATCGTCGGCCCCGGACCGCTGAACGAGCGGCCACCGTCGGAGCGGTCGTACGGCCGCACGCCAGACGGTCCTGACCCCGGAGTGCACACCGCAGTCGGACCCGGCTACGACACCCCCTCGAAGCTTTTCGGTCCGCCTAAAATCCGGTACTACTATGTCGTTTTAGGCCAGCCAAAAGGACGTGTTCACCCAGCGGCTCGCCGGCGCGCTGTACGGGGTCGAAGAGCAACTGTGCGACTCGAATCGGGTCACAGAAAGCGTAAGCGGAGGCGTCTGACCCGTGAGTACCCCAGCATCCCGGAGTGAGCGCAACGGGTTCGACTACGACGTCGTCGTCGTGGGTGGCGGCCCCGCCGGCTGTTCGGCCGGCGTCTTCACCGCCCGATACGGGCTCGACACCGCCATCTTCGACCGGGGGCGTTCGTCGCTCCAGCGGTGTGCCCACCTCGAGAACTACCTCGGCTTCCCGGCGGGCATCGACATCGAGACGCTGTACGGCCTGCTACACGACCACGCCGAAGAAGCCGGCTGTGCGGTCGCCCCCGACCTCGTAGAGTCGGTCACGCGAGTCGACGGCGACGGTGACCGTGACGGCGGCGACGGTGGGTTCCTCGTCGAGCCACAGGAGGGCGAGGCCGTCACTGCCGCGCGGGTCGTCGCCGCGACGCGCTACGACGGCGAGTATCTCCGGCCACTCGACGGCGACGAGATGTTCGAGTCGTCCGAACACGACGGCGAGGAGTACGAGCAGTTCGACCGGTCGTACCCCGACGCCGACGGGACGACGCCCGTAGAGGGGCTGTACGTCGCCTCGCCGTCCGCGGAGGCCGACCGCCAGGCCATCGTCGCGGCGGGCCGCGGCGCGCGGGTCGGATTGACCCTCGTCGACGACGTGCGCCGCGAACGTGGCTACTTCGACCCGTTCGACACCCACCACGACTGGGTGCGCAAGGAGGCCGAACTCAACCCCGAGTGGGCGGACCGGGACCGGTGGCGTGAGTACGCCGACGGACAACGGCCCGAGGACCACGACCTCGACGACGAGCGGTGGGCGGCGCTGCGCGAGGAGCAGATCGACCGCCGGTTCGCGGCGTACATCTCCGACGAGGAGGTCGAACGACGCCGCAGACGAGCCCAGAAGCGACTGCTCACGCACCTCGACGACGACGCGGTTCTCGAACGCGCCCGCGAGATAGCGTCCGAAGGTGAAGGCGACCGGGAGTAGCATCCTTCGGAGGCGTCCAAGACGATGCCGAGCCGGGAGCGTCGGAGGCGTGCCCGCTCTGGGCACAGGTGTACCTGTATCTGTTCGGCGAGTCCGAACGGGAAGACGACGAGTCGGAGACGACACAGGGCCGCCCACGGTCGACAGACGAGGCGGACCGAGAGGGGAGTGGCCACCGGGCGGGTACAACCCAGCGCCTCGCCGTCGCTCGGCGCTTCGGATAGGCCCTGACGGATTCGAACCTCGGTCGTTCCGCTCACTTCGTTCGCTCCACTCCCTGGTTCGAATCCGCAGCACGTAGGGTTCGGCCCTTCGCTGTCGCTCGGGGCACTCACACGGGCCCTGACGGATTCGAACCATCGACCACTCGATTATGAGGCGAGACGTGTTCGGAACCGGACGGGTACAGCCGACCCGTGCTCATGGCTACCTAGAGTGGCGTTTTGCCGGCAAGTACTGAGCATTGCTGTGGAAGGCATGCAACCGAGTGCTCCTTGGAACCGATAGTGAGAGCAGTGGTTGTGTGGCCCCCGAAACCGACGAGCGAATTCTCCCACCGGTTTTTGTCTTCGTCCGACGACACACTAGCATGTCGAAGCCGCAGTACGCCACACCCGTCGACTGGCTCCGAGAGGAGCACGACGACCAACTCCGGTGGGTCGCCTCCTTCAACAGCAGGAGCCACTCCTACAAAGTCCAGTACATCCGCGAACACCTCGAGACGGAACTCACCGGTCACCAGCCCGACACCATTATCGACCGGTCGATGGCGGTGTTCAACCGTCGGCACGTCGAAGACGTGTACTCCCACCTCGGCGAAGCGGAGTGTTTCATCGCCCGCCACGAACGGGCAATGGCGGTCCACATCTACCTCTCGGACGTAACTGGCGCCGTCGTCAAGCTCGAGCCGGAGGCGTCGGTCACGCTCCCGGACTTCGTCGAGACGTGTCCGGAGAAACTGCACCCGGAGGGTGTACGATGAGAGTCTTCGAGACGCAGCTTCCGGGCGTCGGGGACCGGTTCACCGTCGAGTTCGAGGGTGGCGGGGAACTCGTGGTCGTCATCCACAACGAAGGGAATCAGGACGTCTACTGGCGGCCGCATCCAGACGACGAGAAAGAGCGCCTGTTCGAGGCCACCGAGCGACAGGCCAGAACTATCGCCGAAATCTTCGACGGGAGCTACTTCGAGCCCGTCGACGAGACGTTCGAGAACGCGCTCCAAGACGCGGCCGTCGAGTGGGTCGAAGTCGCCGCCAACGCCCCCGTCGCCGGTCGAACCATCGGCGAGGCCGACATTCGGAGCGAAACCGGCGCCACAGTCCTCGCCATCCGGCGGAGCAGACAGACGTTCTCGAACCCGGACGCCGGGTTCGGTATCGAGGCTGGCGACGTACTGGTCGTCGTCGGTGACGACGAGGCCCACGACGCGTTGGAACGGTTGCTGGCTGGCTAACTGACTCGTCGGTTCCGTGAGAGCGAAGGGACGATGGTCGACGGAACTCTCCCTGCCTAGTCGTCTTCGCGCTCAGCGTAGGGGCACTCTGGGCCGGTGCGGAACGTTTCGTCAACGACGCGGCGCCCAAGGCGCGCCACTTCGGCCTCTCGGAACTCGTCGTCGGACTCACCGTCGTCGCACTCGGGACGTCCGCCCCGGAGGTCGCGGTCGGCGTGGACGTCGCATTGGTCGGAACCGGTTACATCGCCGTCGCCGACGTCGTCGGCTCGAATCTCTTCAACATCGGCATCGTCCTCGGAGGCATCGCGGCTGCCGTCGAGGTTCGGAGCTCCGGTCACGTAGTCCACCGTGACGGCGCCGTGATGGTCGGGTCGCCCGCGTTGGTGCTGGTGTTCCTCCTCGACCTCCGGCCCACCCGTCTCGTAGGTCTCGTCCTGCTGCTCTACTTCGGAGGGTACCTCACCGCGTTGCTCTTCGGGTCGGGAGGGACCGCCGGTGACGACCACGAGGGGGACCGGCACCAAGGAAGTCGGTACAGTGGGCGTTCGTCTCGTTGTTCGTGGGCCTCGGCGTCGTCGGTAGCGCGCATTTCCTCGTCGAGTCGGCTGTCTCCGTCGCCCGTCTCGCCGACTCCTAATAACCCCGCTCTCGGTCGTCGACACCGCTATCGGGACCACGGCGTGGTTGCTGGGGCTCTCGATGTTGACGGCAGTCCTCCTCGGGACCAGGGGTCGACTCGGTTGCCTCAAAGGAGTCGTCCTCGTGCTGATCAATTCGACCCGGTGGGTACTCGGCCTGCTGTAGTATTCTCACACGGGACGTGCTCTCCGGATCAGGCGAACCCGCCGCGTGCGAGCCCCTTCGGGTCGCGGCCCCGGATACCCTCGATGACTTCGAGTGCCTCGGTGAGGTCCGTCTGCGTGACGATACCGATTAGTCGGTCGTCCTCGGTCACCAGCGCACGGTTGGTCCGATTTTCGGAGAACCGCATCAGCACGTCGAAGGCGTCGGCGTCAGCGTCGATGGTGGCTGGTTCACGGTCCATCACGTCACGAACCGACTTGAAGTACCGCTCGTGGGCGGGCACCGACCGGACGTGGTCGATGGTGGCGAGCCCGAGGATATCGCCGTCCCGGTCGACAACGGGGTAACCGGTGTGACGTTCGGCGAGCATCCGGTCGACTAACTCTGCGATTGTCAGCTCCGCGTCGATGGTCTTGACCTCGCGAGTCATGAGGTCAGATACCTTCACGCCCCGAAGGAGTTCGCGGACGACGGTCGTACGGGATTCGCTGGTCGCTGCGACGTACACGAACATCGCGACCAGCACGAGGATGACGTTGAACGTGAACACGCCGAAGATGGCCATGAACAGCGCGAACACCTTCGCGACGCTGGTCGCGATACTCGTCGCGACGACGTATGGACGTGACCGTGCGAGCAACGCGCGGAGGATTCGGCCGCCGTCCATTGGGAACGCGGGGATCATGTTGAACACCGCGAGCGTGAGGTTGACCAGCCCGAGCCAACCGAGGACGAACGCCACCATCGGGAGCGACTCGGGGACGAACCGCAGCGAGACGAGACACGCGACTCCGAGCAGGACGCTCGTGACCGGCCCGGCGAGGGCGATCCAGAACTCCGCGTCCCAGTTTTCCGGAAGCTCCTTGATGTGTGCGAGTCCGCCGAAGATCCACAGCGTGATCATCGACGTCTCGACGCGGAAACGTCTCGCCGTGAGAGCGTGACCGAGTTCGTGCAGGAGGACGCCCGCGAACAGCCCCAGTGCCCCGACGACGCCGACGAAGAGGAGCCCACCGTTCGTGGCTAACGCTGCCGGGTCGATAGTGTACGGCGACAGCAACGAGACGAGCGCCGCGTAGAACCCGAGTTGGTCGGGTCGCGTAATCAGCCACCCGATGACTGGGAGGAACAGCAAGAGGGTGAGGTTGATGTAAATCGGGATTCCCGAGATAGTCCCGACTCGGAAGCTCTTCATGCCCTATAGACGACCGCTGAGTGAATAAACTAGACAGACGACAGGTGGTTCGGGCCCGCCTCCGACACGTGGCGGCTACTGCTCAGGTCGACCCCGGACGCTCAGCACCGGAATCGCGGACGACCGGACGACGCGTTCGGCGACACTCCCGAACGCGAGACGTGAGAGTCGACTCCGGCCACGGCTCCCGACGCATCTACGAGGTCTCGCCCCCGAGCGTCAACTTCGTCGGCCGCACTCTTCCAGGTGTGCGTCGATGCTCCGTGCGTGGTGAATCTTCCCTTGTCGACGACATGAACGACGTGAACCGTCGCATCGAACGTGGACGCGAGGTCGAGAGCGAAATCGACGGGGGGCACCCGGAGCCGAGCCCGAGAGCACTCGGCACAGTACTTTGCACTCTCTTTTTATCCAATTATCCAATGTAGTGACAGCTCGGGGCACTCACATAGGCCCTACGGATTCGAACCTCGGTCGTTCCGCTCACTTCGTTCGCTTCACTCCCTGCTTCGAATCCTCAGGTCGTGCAGTTCGGTCCCTCGCTGTCGCTCGGGACACTCACATGAGCCCTGACGGATTCGAACCATCGACCACTCGGTTATGAGGCGAGACGTGTTCGGAACCGGACGGGTACAGCCGACCCGTGCTCGCGGCTACCTAGAGGACCGTTTTCCCGGCAAAGAGTGTAAGCATTGCTGTGCAAGGCATGCAGCCGAGTGCTACTCAGGTGCTGTACAGCGTAGCATCAGCCGAGGTAGTCGATGAGCGACTGAACCGCGTCGTCGACGACCGAATCGTCCAGTGTTCCTTGCCAGTGGTCGATGTCCCCACTTCCAATCGACTGGACGCTCCACGGGACGACGCGACTCTCGGCAGGCGTTCCACCGCGAACCCAACTCGCTTCGGGAATCTCGATGAAGTCCTCGTGCCACGTCTTCGTCGTCAGGGTCAGCGCGATGTACTGGTCGCCGTGAAACGGCTGTCCCTCGTGATTCGAGACGACGAGCCACGGACGAGCAGCTTCTCCACCTTTGAACGGGTCGTCACCGTAGACGACATCACCGGGTTCGTAAGTCGGGGACGGCTCTTCGTCCGTCACTCCGTATCCTCCAGACTCGGATGTGGCTCTTCAGGGGCGTGTTCCTGCCACTCGTCCTTGTTCTCACGGCCGAGCCGTTCGTTGTAGAGCGCCGTCGCGCGTTCGTAGCCACTGTACGACCGAAGTCGGTCGTCGTCGGTCGTTACGGCCCAGTAGGTCGCCTTGTGTTCGACGAGGCCGCGTCCCTTCAGCCGAGTCAGTGCGGTACTTACTGCGCTCTCGTCGGGGTCCGTCTGGGCTGCGATCTCGCGTGCTTGGAACGCACGGTCATCGTGTGCGACGAGGAATCCGAGAACCTGGTCCGGAACGGAGAGTTCCGTGAGTTCGTCTTCGCTCGTGTTCTCGAAGGTTTCCCGGTCGATCGACATCGTCGAGTGAAAGTAACGGAGCCTACGGTAAGAGTGTAACTAGTGAAATCGCTGTGAATCAGGTACAGGCCGGCCGTCACTTCTCGTTACCTCTATCGTAATATCGACTACCGGACAACAGTCGCGTGAAACGCACAGAGAGCGTATTCACCACCGGGATCGAGCTAATACGGAACTCGGTGAAAACTCTCCGTCGACACTCCGTCACTTCTTCTCTTTGACGACCGGGAAGAGTTCCATATCCCAGTCGTAGTCGCCATTCGTTGATCGAAGTACGTACCCTCCTTCGATGTCGAGGCCGTTCGACTCTGCGCCGTGAATGAGGGCTTCTATTCGCTCGGCGAACTCCTCCTTGGTCTGCGGTGCTTTGGAGGTCATTGCTATTTATTAGATAGCTTGTCGCATAAACGTCGTTCCTAACGAGTCGAGTATGACGACCTCGGATACGAGAGGAACGTCGCTATCGGCTCCCTCGGGTCCGAATCGTCTCTGCCCACATTCGTGGAACTCTGACCCGAAAGAGCACTCGCTGTGGTCGTCAGTATCGGTCCGAATCCGTCTCGAACACGTCCGCCTCGACGAGGCGTTCGATTCCGCGTCGAAGGCGCTGGGAGAGCGCCGAGTCCGAGATACCCATCTCCTCTGCGAGGGAGGTCAAAGACGCCCTACGTGGAACTTTGAAATAGCCGGCGCTGTAGGCTCGCACGAGTGCTTCCCGCTGGGGCGGCGTGAGCTTGGTCTCCCTACCTTCTGTCGGCGGCACCGCCGGATTGTGAATCGACCTGACGTCCAGCGAGATTCCTCGGTCGGTCGCTCGTTGTTGAAACTCCGACGCCAGTTCGTGGTCTGCGAAGCGAGTCACGAACCGCCATTCGTCGTTCCGACCGACGGCTTCGAGAACCGTCGCCTCCGTCTCGACCAGGCACTCGATGAGGCCGCCGACCTCTTCGCGAAACTCGATGCGGTACAACGACTCGTCGTTCCCCGTGACGAGTTTCTCGGCGTCGACGACGTCGGGGTCCGAGACGAGCCTGTAGCCGATACCGTCCGAGTCGTCCCCCGAGACCCAGATGAACGGTGAGACGACGTTGCCCAAGGGAACTACGCGTTCGATGTGGACCGTCGTTTCGGGGTTGTCAGCCAGCAACTGTCCGAACACGAACTCGTCCGCCGACACGGTCAACGTGACTGTGACTGTCATCGGCTTCTTCGGGTCCCCAGCACTACGTCGAGGCCGACTACATCTGCTGTGAGAGATGGTGTGTTCACGGCCATCCGCTGGGAAGTTCGTCCCGATGGTCGTGCATCAACCGAAGCAGTGGCGCGATGTCCTCGAAGTTCGGCCCCCGTCGAATCGTTTCGGTGTCTTCGTTCCACTCGATGTAGCCTGCGTCGGCTAACTTCGGGAGATGTATTCGGTACAGTTCGTCGGTGAGCATCTCGAGGTCGTCGTCCTCGGTCGCCAACTCGTCGACGGAGAACTCGTCTTCGTCACGAGGATTGTGCTCACTTACGAGTAAGAGGATACGGCGACGATACGGGTGTCCGAGTACGTCGAACATCCTATCGAGGTGACGGGGTGTCTCACTCCCGTCTGTCATGATGGTGGCCGGCGGAGCGGCAAGAACGTCCGTTCCCAACAGGGCCGCACGTATCCCCTTCCGTATCGTCCGGGAGACATCGACTGTCGGTTGGTCGAGGTCGTCGGCGACGTCGACTAACGATGCCGCTCTCGGGTCGTCGAAGTAGCCGAGTTCGAGCGCACGTCGAAGGGTTTCTCGTTCCTTGGCGGTCAACTCGGTCGGATGTTCCGTATCTGATGTCCTCATTTTCATTGGGTTCTCTGAGCGATGGTTCGGGACGGTACCAGCCGGGTGGTTTTAGCTGATTCCCAGGGTGAGCTGAGTACCGAGAGTAGTGCGTGAGGCGAAAGCGTTCGTTCTAGAATATCGGAGTCGGAACTACCGTGTATCGTGATGATGGGAAACTGGCTGTCGACTCGCTACGACGAATTCGGCTCCGTCCCTTCTGACTCGGCGGGAGTGGTCTCGTCGAAGAGGAACTCACAGAGCTTTCGCTCGGCTTCTCGCAAGTGATACGAGAACGTCGACTGAGAGATGTCCAAGAGCTCGGTGACGTCCGTCGCCGAGTTCACACGCGGGGACTCGAAGAACCCGCTCCGGTAGGCCGTCTGGAGGACTTCTCGCTGTCTGTCGGTCAGTTCAGCACCGATCACGGCCGAGATCGTCTGCTGGGTCGAAGGCACCCGCTGACGAGTCCTGCGTGTGAGAAGCTCGAGCTCGGGATAGAACGTACGTAGGTCGTCGAGGAGCGCACCGACTTCGACGGAACTCGAGAGATCGACGACGGCCGTCGCAGTCCCCGCGTCGACCGTGAGCGAGCGGACCACCGCACCGCCAGCGACCAGTCGTGAGGCGATCGTCGGCTCGACCACCCGAGCCTTGAACAGCGTCTCGTCCGCACGCTCTAGAACTGTCTGTACAGTATCGAACACGAGGAGCTGCTCGGCGACGGAGCGGACCCTCTCCGCCGACGTCTCGCTCACCGTGAAGAACACGTCCGGTTCGCCGTCCGAGCGAGAGACGAGTCCCTCGAATTCGATTACGCATTCGGCGCGGCGCGAGAGCTGGCAGAGCGGTGTGTTCGCCTCCGGGAACCGAAGCGTGAGTTCGACCACCGTGTCCGTCTGCCGCGTCGTTGCAGTCTCGGTCGCAGTGATGGCGTGAGCGATGGTCTGCCCGAGCTCCGCCAACACCTCGGTTTCGCGCTCGTCGGGCTGTGGGGTCCGTCCGTACACCACCAGAACGCCGAAAACCGACCCCCGGTACGAGAGCGGGACCGCGACAAGCGAGCGTGCACCCCCTTCGAGCGCCAACTTCCGCCAATCCGCTGCCCGACTGTCCGTTGCGATGTCGGAGACGGTCTGCATCTCGCCGCTCCGGACAGTGGCCGTGAACGGGTTCGTCTCTGGCGTCGACGAGTGTGACGCGTCGATGAGTGTTTCCAGCCGGTGGCTCTCGATACCCGCCCACGCTCGCGGTTCGACCGACTCCGTCCCCGCGTCGTAGTCGCCGATCCACGCGAACCCGAACAGTTCCGAGCCCGCCAGTTGATTACAGACCGCTTCGTCGATTTCATCGACAGTACTGGCCCTCACGAGTCCTTGGTCGATTGCCCGAATGAGCGTGTTGAGGCGGTCGAGCCGGGTCAGCTCCTCGTTCCGTTGTGCTAGCTCCTGCTCGCTGTCGGCGCGATCCCACGTGGTCTTGACGGTGGAGACGACCATCTGCAGGAGGTCGAGGAGCCGAGTGTCGAACGTCTCGGAGTCCTCCGAGCCAACACAGACCACGCCGTGCCGGCCTAACGGCGCGAACACTCGACTTCCCAGCCCCGACGGCCACGGGTCACCGTCAGCGATGTCGAGCGCATTCTCGACGTTGAGTTCGTCACCGACGAACGTCTCCCAGACCTGCCCGTGGGAGACCTCCGCCGGACGAATCGCATCGAAGTCGGTTCCGGGGACCGCGTGTTCGGTGTCCAGTTCGATGTCGCCAGTCCGCGCGTCGTACCTCCAGAGCGCTGCGTACTCGACGTCGAGGACATCGACGACGAGTTGAGCCACCCTCTCGCTGATCGTCTCCGGGTCGGCGTCGATCAGCTGACGACTCACGTCGTTGAGTCGTTCGAGGGACTGATTGGAGCGAGTCAGCGCCTGCTCGGCGCGGGCGCGTTCCACCACCGTCCAAGTACGGTCCGCTACCTCCTCTAGCAGTGATATTTCGGCGACGGTCCAGTCGTGTGAATCGCTGTAAACCGCGTACAACGCCCAGTCTACACCTTCCTCGTCGGTCCGGATCGGCGCGCCGATCCAGGCACCGAAATCGAGTTCGAGGAGCGCCTGCCGTTCTGCCTCGGGGAGCGTCGAATCGTTCGCGACGTCGTGGTATACGGGCGTCTCCGTCCCGATCTGTTGGATGGCTTCTGGAAAGGCCGAGAACGGGTACAGGCCGCTGACCGGGTCAAGGGTGGAAGAATGGTACTCCGGCCCGACCAGCGCCTCTTCGGCGTCGGCGTCGAACCGGACGAAGTAGGCCCTGTCGAGTCCCAACTCCTCGGCGAGCAGTCGCGTACAGGCCTCCCCGATCTCCTGCTCGGTGGTGAGTGTGTGTAGCTGGTCGCTGAGTTCGAGCAGGAACTGTTCGTGCTTCTCTCGGCGCTTGCGCTCGGTGATGTCGTCGTACAGCGCGGCGATCACGTCCCCCTCGCGGGGGAATAGGCGCACGTCGTACCACCGGTCGTTCGCGGGGACGTAGGTCTCGACACGCTCGGGCTCGCCCGTCTCGACGACTCCTCGGCACTGCTCGAAGAGGGACTCGTCCTGTCCGGGGAACACCTCCGTCAAGAGCCGCCCTTCCGCGTCGGTCCGACCGACGCCGGTCAGCTCCTCGAAGGCTTCGTTCAGCTCGAGATACTGCAGATCACTAACCGTTCCGTCGGCGTCACGAACGAGTTCACAGAGGGCGAACCCTTCGTCGATCTCCTCGAACAGCGAGCGATATTTCTTCTCACTCTCCTCGAGAGCCTCGTAGGCCGCCCGCTGCTGCATGAGGTCGGCGACCTGCCGGGAGATCACGTCCAGTAAGTGGAGGTCTCGCTCGGACGGCTCGTGCGTGTCCGCCCAGTGAGTCGAGAACATTCCGAGTAGCTCTCCGCTTCGCGAGACCAGCGGCGTGGACTGCACCGATCGGATTCCGGCCCGGTTGAAGGCTTCGAGGTCGTCGCCGTCTTCGATGAACTCGCACGACTGGACGTCCGGAACGACGACGCGCTCCTCCGTCTGCAGGGCTCTCGCACAACTGCTCGACGTTTCGACACCGACCCGGTCCCAGTGCGCGATCATCTCTCCCGAGAATCCCCGGTAGGCGAACATGTCGAGTTCGCGCGCCTGGGGGTCGAGTCGCTGTATCGTCCCGAACTCGGCGTCCACGAGGTCCATACCGGTGTCGAGAACCGATTCGTACAGGCCATCACCGTCGTCGTGCTGGATCGACCGGGTGCTGACCTCCTGGAGTTGCTTCATTGCCTCCAGTTCGGCAGCGAGTTTCTCTTCGGCCTGTGCCCGCTGGACTGCCTCCCAGGTCCGGTCGACCGTCTCTTCGAGCAAGGCGATGTCCGCCTCAGTCCACTCCCGGGGCACGGAACTGGTCACCGCCATGACCACCGCCGGCTCGCCGTTTTTGACCAGGGGAGTCGACAGCGTGGCACGAACCCCGCGTTGGGCCATCCCGGTCCGTTCACTCTCGCTCAACGCGGGGTCACGTTCCGCGTCGTTTACGATGAGCGAGCGACGACCGAGCCACGCTTCCGCGTGCGCCGGAAAGTCGTCGAAGTGGTATTCACCCACGAGACTCGGGAGCTCGTCGACGTCTTGTCCGCCCCGGTAGTAGTCTCGCGTGATGTCGATGACCGCTCGGTCGAGATCGAGCTCGCCGTACTGCGCTCGCTTGACGTCGAGATGCTCGCCCAAGACGCGACACGCTTCCTCCTGGATCGCTACCGGATCGGTGAGCGAGCGGAGCGCATCGTTCAACTCGACCAGATAGGACTGCCGTTCCTCGCTCTCGCGGAGTTTCTCTTCTATCTCCTTGCGCTCGGTGATGTCGATACCAGTCCCGAAGACGCGAACCGCCCGCCGGTCCTCCCCGTCTCCCTCGAAGAACACCTCGCCGTTCGTGAGCACCCACCGTTCGCTCCCGTCGGGACGCGTCGCTCTAAACTCGAACTCGTAGTCCCCGCTAGACTCGGACTCGAACACCTCTTCCAATCGGTCGACGACCCATTCGTGGTCGTCCGGATGGACGCGCTCCTCGAGCAACGCTGGGCCGACGATAGTCTCGTCCTCGTCGTATCCGAACAGCTCGTTCATTCGCTCGTTTCCACTCACGAGACCCGTCTCGAGATTCCACTCGAAGACAGCGACGTTCGCGATGTCGGTCGCGAGTCGAAGCCGCTTTTCGCTCGTACGTAACGCTGTTTCGGTCTCCTTTCGCTCGGTAACGTCCTGAAAGACGACGGCCACCCGTCGGGGCCCCGCCCCCTCGGGCCTGAACACGTAGAAGTCGTACCAGATGCCGTCCGGCTCGGTGTACAGTTCGTGTCGCTCGTCCTCACCCGTTGTGGCGACGCGGCCGAACACCTCGTACAAGTACTCCTCGTAGTCTGTATCGATCTCGGTCAGCCAGCGCCCCTCGAACTCTTCGCCGACCATCTCGGTCGCCGCCGGGTTCGAGTCTCGATAGAAGATGTCGAGTGGCTCACCGTCGCTGTCGAAGACCACGTCGGCCAGGAAGAACCCCTCGTCCATCGAGTCCAGAACGGTCTGATAGCGCCATTGGGTCTCCTGTTTGCGTTTCTGAAGCGCTGCCTCAGCTTTCACGCGGCCGGTGACCTCCACCGAGACGTTGAACACTCCACCGATGGACCCGTCCGCGACTGGGATAGGGTTGAAACTGGAATCGAACCAGACGTCCTCCACTGTCTCACCACGTTCGAGCGGGAGGTACTTCTCTTCGACTCGAACTGCTCCCTCCCCGGCCATCACCTGCTCGTGCATCGAAGCGAGCGTCTCCCACGCCTCCGGAAACACCTCGCGAGCAGGCCGTCCGAGTGCATCCGGGTGTTTCTTCCCGATTTGCTCCCGCGCAGCGTCGTTGTACAGCAGTATGAGGTCCGTCCCCCAGTAGATGCCAATGGCCTCATCGGACCCCAGCATGATGTCGACGGCGACCCGCAATTCGGGAGGCCACTCGTCTATCGGACCAAGTGGCGTGCTGGCCCACTCGAACTCTCGGATACGCTCGGCCATTTCGCTATCGACAGTAGACGAGGGTGCCTGCCCATCTCGGAGTGAGACCGGGTGAAGTCGGTCACGAGCGCCACCGTTCCGTAGGGCATCACCGTCGACGGGTCGCCACCAGACGCGACTTTTCGCACCGACCTTCTTGGTCTGTAGAATTCCGTCGTCGACGAGCGCGTCCAATCGGTTGTAGATGGTCCGCTGGGTGCAGTCGAACCCGTCGGCGACTTCCGGAGTCGTCACCGGGGTGCCGGGTGGGCCGAGAGCGTCGACCTTCTCCAGCACGTCTTCGGGCGCTGGTGTGGCCGGTGTCATACGGTGGCCACGCTACGGGCGAGTAAAAGCGTTCTGTGGATGGAAAACGTATCGCCAGTTCTCGGAGGTATAGACGGGTATCTCGGAACGACGGACCTTCGGACAGCAACCCAGTACGAGGAACTCAGATTCAAGAACTGAGTGGCGACGGAACGTGGAGAGGTGCCGAGACGGTTCGTTTCGTATGTCATCAGGCGCTGGTGCAGTGGCCGCAAGCGCTCGGCTCGGTGCCTTGCGCTCCGACTTATATGTACTGTCAGGATCGGAGAGAACTCGGCTAATCGATCTCAGAACTCGAATCGCCGAAAATCGGGACGTATGGGCCCTGACGGATTCGAACCATCGACCACCGGTTATGAGGCGAGACGTATTCGGAACCGGACGGGTACAGCCGACCCGTGCTTACGGCTACCTGAACCGTTGATTTGCCGGCAAGTAGTGTAAGCACTGCTGTGCAAGGCATGCAACCGAGTGGTCTTCGCGGCCCAATTCTGGAGGCCTACTCCGACACCCCGACACGAGTGAGGTTTAGTCAGTCGATGACAAAGGGTCGCCAATGGTGACGGCGACAGGTCCCTCGAAACCCCTCTCCGACCGACTATCCGTCCTCGTCGTCGATGCAGCGACCGACGGAAACGATGTCTATAGACACCTCGTCGGAACCGAAGGGATCACCGCGACTAGAGTTACGAACGGTTCGGACTGTCTCGCTCGGCTCGGTTCACGGGGAGAGACAGTCGACTGCATTCTGCTCACCGACGACCTCGCAGAAATGCCATCTACCGAACTAATCGAGGAGGTTCGGGAGGAACACTCGGGGATACCGGTGGTGCTGGTGGCAACAGAGGGTAGCGAAGACCTCGCGAGTCGTGCGTTGGCCGCCGGGGCCACCGACTACCTCCCCGCAGATGCAATCGGCGACGACTTCGATGTAGAACTCCGTAATCGGTTGACGCGGGCTGTAACGACCTATCGAGCCAGGAGAGAGACGACACGGCACGCAAATCAGTTCGACGCGCTGTTCGACGATCAAGATACGTTCCTCTGGGTGGTCGGAACGGACGGTCGAATCAGCCAGGTCAACGATACGGCGACGGCAGCCGTCTCGGAGAACAGAGCGAATCTACTCGGCACGCGATTCGAGAAGTCGCGTTGGTGGGACGGCTCCAGAACCGACCGAGAGACGGTCGAGAACGCGTTTCGGTCCGCGATGGACGGGGACGTCGTTCGGTTCGAGACCGATGTCCGAGCGGCCGAGCGGTTCGTGGAACTCGACCTCTCGTTTCGGCCAGTAACCAATGGAGTCGGTGAGGTAACCAGCGTCATCGTCGAGGGGACGGACATCAGCGAACGTGTCCAACTGGAACGGGACCTTCGGCAGTCGGAGGAACTCCACCGGGTCACGCTCAACAACATGACCGACACGGTCCTCGTGACCGACGACGAGGGTGCGTTCACCTACATCTGTCCCAACGTCCACTTCATCTTCGGCTACTCGGCCGGGGAGATTCGAGAGATGGGGAACATCGACGAGGTGCTCGGTGCGGACCTGTTCGAGGACGAAGAGCTCGAATCGGAAGGTGTCCTCACGAACGTCGAGTGTACCGCGACCGACAAACGAGGGCGCGAACACACACTTCTGGTGAACGTTCGGGACGTCTCGATTCAGGGCGGAACGACCCTCTATAGTTGCCGTGACATCACGAAGCGGAAGGAACGAGAACGCGCACTCACCGCTCTCCACCGGACGAGCCGTAACCTCCTGTACGCGGAGACTGAGGCGGAGGTCGCCGAGATAGCGATCGATGACGCGACCGAAATCCTCGACCTGGACGCCTGTGGCGTCTACCTCTTCGATTCCGAGGCGAACGAACTGTGGCCGGCGGCGGTGACCGGTCGGCGGTTATCCGAATCTGTCTCGCGGCTGAGCTTGGAAGAACCAGGCCCCTCCGGAGAGGCGTTCGTGGAACAGACGGCACGACGGTTCGGCGAAGGTAACCGAGGTGTCGGGGGGACTGCTCCCGACGTCGCCTTCGACGAGGGGATAGCCGTCCCACTGAGCGACCACGGCGTTCTCGTGGTCGGCTCCGACGGCCCCGAGGGGTTCGACAGCGTGACGGAAGAGATCGTCGATCTGCTCGCCGCGACGACCGAAGCGGCCCTCGACCGCGTCGAGCGGGAGACGGAACTGAGAGAACGAGACGTGGAGCTCGAACAGCGGAACCGCCAACTCCTCGAGCTCGACCGGACGAACGAGATCATCAGGGAGATCGACCAGACGCTGATCGCGGCGGACTCGCGTGCCGAGATCGAACACGCCGTCTGTGATCGGCTCACCGGAGACGGCCGGTTCGCGTTCGCGTGGGTCGGCCGTGTCGAACCCGGGTCGGATCGAGTACATCCGAAAGCCTGGTCCGGGGACGGACGAGGCTATCTCGACAGCGTCCGACTGTCGAAGACCGAGAGTCGGGAACCATCCGTGCTGGCGACTACAGATGGCGACACGACTGTGGTTACGAGTGTCGGGAAGGACCTCTCTACAGCTCCGTGGCGGAGGGAAGCGCTCTCCAGAGGGTACCAATCCGTCGTGAGCGTACCACTCTCGCGCGGCGATGCAGCGTATGGCGTACTCACCGTGTACGCCGACCGGCCGGACGCGTTCGAGGACCGTGGGACGGCAATCCTCTCCGAACTCGGCGAGACGACTGCCGCCGCGATTCAAGCCATCGAACGAAAGGAGGCCCTCGTCAGCGACCAGGTGACCGAACTCGACTACCGTCTCACCGACTCGAACTGCGTCTTTCGGACGATGGCCGCCGCAGCGTCGTGCGACATCGAACTGGTCGGCGGCGTACAGCAGACGGAGCACGGCGTTCGACTGCTGGCCAGCCTCGACTCGGCGGAACTGCGCCACGCTATCGAAGCGATGGACGAACTCACGCAGATACAGTCGGTTCGACTCGTATCCGACGACGAGTGCCTGATACAGGTGACGATAGCTGGGGAGTTCGTCGCGACGTTCTTGGCGGAACACGGAGCCGCCGTCGAATCGCTACGTGCGACTCCGGATGCGGCTCACCTCTCCGTCGTCGTTCCACGACCCGTCGACGCTCGAACGATAGACCGTGTACTCACCGGACGGTATCCGAACGCGGAACTCCTCGCACAGCGCACGAACGACCGACCTGCTCTCACAGGTGGACGGTTCCGGGCGCGTATCACCGACCGGCTAACCGACCGGCAGCTGGAAGTCGCACAGATGGCCCACCACAGCGGGTACTTCGAGACTCCACGACGAAACGGCGGTGAAGAGGTCGCGAATCGTCTGGGAATCTCCTCGACCGCCTTCTACGACCACGTCCGGAACGTGCAGCAGAAACTCTTCACAGAACTGTTCAGCGAAACGCAGACCCACCGAGTCGAGGGTTGACTATCCAACCCACCTAACGACTTCCACCGGATAATCCAACTGGTTGCTTCAGGGGCTCTCGCAAATACTGCCAACCGTGGTTCCGCTCGGACAGCACGACGACCGAGAGTCGAGCGGGGAAAATACCACGAACTCCATGAGAGACATCGAATACGACCCGACAACAGAGACGGCGTACGAATGTTTGAACTGCGGAACTGTAATCTCCGTTTCGACCTCTCCGGGCCGGTGTCCGGACTGTGACGGCTCCCTCCGCAACCGCGAGATGCCGTTCGAGTAGTCGGGCGCGAAACCATGTCATCCGATACAGTCAGTTCCGAGACTCCGACTGGGGAGACGTTCGAGGAGTCGAACAGCCGAGACGATGCAGAGTCGGTACTCGCTACCGCGAAGCGACAGTTAGAGCGAGCGGCGGCCCATCTCGACATCGACCCGAACACGATCGAACGACTCCGGCACCCTGCACAGGTGCATCAGGTCACGGTTCCGCTCCGTCGGGACGACGGGTCCGTGGAGATGTTCACCGGCTACCGAGCACAACACAACGGTGTCAGAGGACCGTACAAAGGAGGTCTGAGATACCACCCGGAGGTTACAGCCGAGGAGAGTGTCGGTCTCGCGATGTTGATGACGTGGAAGTGTGCGGTGATGGACCTCCCGTTCGGCGGTGCGAAAGGTGGGGTCGTCGTCGACCCGAAGTCGCTCTCGACCGAGGAGACGGAGCGGCTCACACGGCGGTTCGCACAGGAGCTCCGGTCGGTCGTCGGGCCGAACCACGACATTCCCGCACCGGATTTGGGGACCGACGCCCAGACGATGGCTTGGTTCATGGACGCGTACTCGATGCAGGAGGGCGAGACGACGCCGGGTGTCGTGACCGGGAAGCCACCGCTCATCGGCGGGTCCCACGGCCGCGAGGAAGCGCCGGGCCGAAGTGTCGCGCTCGTTACGAGGGAGGCCTGTGAGTACTACGAAATCGACCTCGGCTCGGCGACGGTCGCTGTACAAGGGTTCGGGAGTGTGGGAGCTACTGCGGCGAAGCTCCTCGACGAGTGGGGGGCGACTATCGTCGCGGTGAGTGACGTGAACGGGGCGGCCTACGACGAATCTGGGCTGGACGTCCAGTCGATTCCGTCTCACGACGTGGAGCCGGAGGCCGTGACGAAGTCCGCCCCCGAGACGATTCCCAACGGAGAACTGCTGACACTCGATGTCGACGTGCTGATTCCCGCCGCCGTCGGGAACGTTCTCACCGAGGCTAATGCCTCGGAGGTCGGGGCGGAACTGATCGTCGAGGGCGCGAACGGACCGACGACGAGTGATGCCGACGAGACGTTCGTCGAACGAGGGATTCCAGTAATTCCGGACGTCCTCGCGAACGCTGGTGGGGTGACCGTCTCGTACTTCGAGTGGTTACAGGACATCAACCGCCGGGCGTGGTCGCTCGAACGGGTCAACCGCGAGCTCGAAGCGGAGATGATGGCGGCGTGGACAGACGTTCGAGCGGTCTTCGACGACCGGGACGTCACCTGGCGCGAAGCGGCGTACGTCGTGGCATTATCTCGGTTAGCCGACGCTCACCGGTTCCGAGGACACTGGCCGTAGGTTGTTCTCGTTCGGCTTCTTTCGCCAGGTGTGTCTTCCGGTGTTGCTCCGAGCCCGTCTTCAACACTCGGCTCGATGCCTTGTCCTCTGACCTATATGCACTATCCGGGTCGGAGAGAACTCGGCTGATTACTCTCAGAATGCGGAACGCCGGAAATCGGGACGTATGGGCCCTGACGGGTTTGAACCTCGGTCGTTCCGCTCACCTCGTTCGCTTCACTCCTTGGTTCGAATCCGCAGCACGTACGGTTCGGCCCCTCGCTGTCGCTCGGGGCACTCACATGGGCCCTGCCGGATTTGAACCAACGACCACTCGGTTATGAGCCGAGCGCTCTAACCAGACTGAGCTAAGGGCCCTCGTCTGTCACAACCCGGGCACGCGTTTTAGCCTTGACGCTCGCCGGCCGACCGACGAAGAAGTGGACGCCGTCGCCAGGGCTCGAACCTGGGACCACCTCGTTAACAGCGAGGTGCTCTACCAACTGAGCTACGACGGCTTCCTGCACTCAACAGTATTCGAGGTTATTTGAAAGGGCTTTCGTTTTCGCCGACGGCGTGCGATTCCGTGACGCAGTTCCACCGCCCCTCCGGTCTACACCGACACCCTTTCGCCCGGCGACGGAAAACGCCGGGCAATGACCGAAGACGACGCCGGCGACGACGCTGACACCGGCACCGACGCCGGCGCCGAAGACGACCTCTCCCGCGTCGTCGCCGGCGTCCGGGACCGGGTGACGCCCGACGTCGAGGAGGCGACGCGCCTCGCCGAGGCCGCCGACGACCTCGTCGCCCGCGTCGAGGCGGCACTCGCGGACCTCCCGGTCGACGTCGAGGACGTCGACACCGTCCAGGTCGGCTCGACCGCCCGCGGGACGTGGCTCGCCGGCGACCGCGATATCGACCTCTTCGTGCGCTTCCCCGGTGAACTCCCGCGAGACGATTTGGAGTCGTACGGTCTGCAGGTCGGCCGCGCGGTGCTCCCGGACGGTCGCGAGGAGTTCGCCGAACACCCCTACGTCACCGGCGCGTACGACGGGTTCGACGTGGACCTCGTCCCGTGTTACGACGTGCCGGACGCGACCGGCATCCGCTCGGCGGTCGACCGGACGCCGTTTCACAACGCCTACCTCGCGGCGAGGCTGGACGAGGACCTCGCCGGCGACGTGCGCGTCTTCAAGCGCTTCCTCAAGGCCATCGGTGCGTACGGGAGTGACCTCCGGACGGAGGGGTTCTCGGGCTACCTGGCCGAACTGCTCGTGTTCGAGCACGGCGGGTTCGTTCCCCTTCTGGAGGCCGCCGCCGACTGGCACCCGCCGGTTCGATTCGACCCGGAGGACCACGGCCGGGCCGCGTTCGACCACCCGCTCGTCGTAATCGACCCGACGGACCCCGAGCGCAACGTCGCCGCCGTATGCTCCGCGGAGAACGTCGCTCGCCTCCAGCACTACGCCCGCGACCTGTTGGCCGACCCCCGGGAAGGGCTGTTCTTCCGGGACGAGTCCGGACCCGAGCATCTCGACGCCGACGCCGTCCGCGAGCACGTCCGGCGACGTGAGACGACCCCGGTCGCCGTCGTGTTCGACACCCCGGACGTGGTCGAGGACCAGCTCTACCCCCAACTGCGCAAGTCCCTCGACGGAATCCAGTCGGAGCTAACTCGTCGCGGGTTCGGTTCGATTCGGGCCGAGACGTTCGCCGCGGAGACGACCGACGAACTCGGGCGACAGGCGTTCGGGCGCGCCGTCCTCCTCGTCGAACTCGAAGTCGCCAAACTGCCGGCCGTCGAGCGCCACGAGGGGCCGCCGGTCCACGTCGACGAGCACGCCCGCGGCTTCTACGAGGCCTACGCCGACGACCCGGACGTGTACGGGCCGTTTCTCGACGGTGACCGCTACGTCGTCGAACGCGAGCGGGAGTTCACCTCCGCGGTCGGGTTCGTCGAGAGCGACTCACTGTTCGACGTCGCGCTCGGCGTCCACGTGGCGGAGTCGCTGAACGAAGGGTACGAGGTCTTGGCGGGGGAGGAGGTGGCCGAGTTGGCCGAACACGACGGTGTCGACGGCGAGGCGTTCGGTGTCGAGTTGGCGCGGTACCTCGACCCCGAGCCGTAGTTCTTCGTTGTTCCCGTCGTCGGTTCTCGGTGGGTTCGTGTTCGGGTGTTTCGAGAGGCACCGGGTCACCGGTTCCGAGCGGAATCACGAAAGTCCCCGCCGTCTCGGCGGTCCCTTTCGGAGTCCCACCCAGCAGTACCGCCGCCTCACGCCTTCCCAGCCTCCGGGCGACCGCGACGAAACGCGGCCGCGGTCCCTCGCACGATTCCTCGCGGCAACGCGAGACCTTCGGTCTCGCTGGCCTCCGTTCGCTTCCTCACAGAGACGACAAGCCGCCGGCGACGAAGCGAGTCTTTCGGTAGATGAGCGACCGAAGGGAGCGAATCGGTTGAGGGGTTGGTCGTGCGGCCGGGTGGAGCTTTCGTGAAGCATCTCGGCGATTCCTCTCCATCTCGAGCAACGGCTAACTACTCCACAGTTCACTCACCGAGAATTCGAAACGGGCCCACCACGAGCGACTACGAGAAAGCTCAGTCCAGTCCGTGTACGCCGCGAACCTCCTCGACCAGCTCGATAACGTCCTCGTCCACGTCCTCGTCCGGTTCGATGGGCGAGCGTCCGTCGAACGTCTCGTGGACGGTCGCCACACCTTCCGAGAGCGTATCCAGCCCGTAGCCGCCCTCGAGGACGAACGCGAGCGGGGCGCCGACCTCGTCGCCGACCGTCTGCATCCGGTCGGTGAGCAGCGCGTACCCCTCGGTCGAGACCCGCATCCGCGAGATGGGGTCGTGACGGTGGGCGTCGAACCCCGCGGAGACGATGAGGAGGCCGGGGTCGAAGCGCGCCAGCGCAGGGAAGAGCACCTCGTCGACGACGTGGACGTAGTCGGCGTCGCCGGCGCCGGCCGGGAGCGGAACGTTCAGCGTCGCCCCCTCGCCGTCGCCGTCGCCGGTCTCGTCGACCTCGCCGGTACCCGGGTAGAGGCCGTCCTCGTGAGTGGAGGCGTAGAACACGTCGCCGCGGTCGTAGAAGATGTCCTGCGTGCCGTTGCCGTGGTGGACGTCCCAGTCGAATATCGCGACGCGCTCCGCTTCGCCCGCGTCGAGTACGTCCTGAGCCGCGACGGCGGCGTTGTTGAAGAAGCAGAAGCCCATGGCGTCGTCTTCGACGGCGTGGTGGCCCGGCGGGCGCCCGAGCGCGAAGGGGGTCTCGCGGCCGTCGGCGCCGTCGAGGGCCTCGTGAGCGGCCCACTGACAGAGCCCGGCGCTGGCGAGGGCGGCGTCCCACGTCTCCGGACAGGCGACGGTGTCGGGGTCCCAGTTGCCGCCGCCGTCCGCACAGAACGACTCGACCTCGTCGACGTAGTCGGCGTCGTGGACGGCGCTCACCGCGGCCTTGTTCGCCGGGTCGGCGTCGACGTACTCGACGCCGTGTTTCTTCTGGAGGCCCCGTCTGATGGCCCGGAGTCGGTCCGCCGTCTCGGGGTGCCGGCCCCCGGTGTCGTGTTCGAGGCAGGTGTCGCTGTAGCCAAAGCGCATGGGTCTATTCGAAGAGCGCGAAGTACGTCTCGATGTCTTCGGCCTGGATGGTACGTCTGTCGGCGTGACGGGCAAGTGTTGCGGCCGCGCCCGCGACGTTGTCGGCGTAGTCCTCGAGGATGTCGGCGAGCGCGATGCGAGCCTCCATCGCCACCCGGTAGCGGTCGCCGATGTGGAGTCGCGCGATACGGTCCACCGGCGCGACGGGCAGTTCGAGCGACGAACGCTCGACCACCTGCTCGACGCCGAAGTCGTCCGCCATCAGGGTCTTGCGGCCCTCGGCCGCGGCCTGCTCGGCGGCGCTCTCGGCGAGCGTCGCGCCGTGGGTCTGGATGCGACGGGCGAGTTCCTCGGCGGCGTCGGCGCTCACCCGGAGGTCGCCGGCGTTGCGCCGGATGATGGCGTCGACCGGGGCGAACGGCAGCTCAACGCTCATGACCTCATACCTGCACGTGCCGGGTATAATGCTTTCCGTTACGGCGTTTCTCCGTCCCCGAGAGCCGATATCGGCGACGCTCGTCGCTCCGCTCGGACCGGGACGAGTGAGGCGAGTACCGCGAACGACTCGGCGGGCTTCAGGGCCTGACGGCCGCGACGAGCCGCCTCAGAACACTCCACGGTGGCGAACGTTCGCGCCACGAAGGCGCTCGCGTCGCGACCGTTCGGGGCTAGAACACCTCGTCGGCGTCGATTCGGCCGTCGCGGACGGGGCCGCGCACCGTCACCTGTTCGCCGAGGCGAAGCTCCGCGTCGGTGTCGACGCTCCGAGTCTCGGTGCCGTTGTCGAGGACGACCGGGGTGCCCGCCTGGACGACGGTGCCGGTGAACTCCTCGGACTCGTCGTCGGCGTCCGCGGTCGAGTCCGACTCGCCTTCGTCCATCGTGACGGCCGCGGCCTCGGCACCCACGTCGCGGCCCGTGTCGCTGTTGCTACTGCCGCCGCCACTTCCGTCACTGTCGCCGCTGAACGCCGACAGTCCCTGGTTCGCGCTGCCCGACCCGCCCGACCCGCCCGAGCCGGCTCCACCCGCGGCCGCGGCGGCGGTGGCCTCCACGTCCACGTCGGCGTCCGCGTCCTGAAGCACGCTCACCGTCGAGCGCCAGCCGGCGGAGGCCTCTAGGTCGTCGCGCCAGCCGTCCTGAATCTCCACGTCGGTGAAGACGACCGTGTCCGCGAGGTCGACGTCCTTGTCGGCCTTGTCACCCCACAGCGCGACGCGTATCTCGCCGGTCTCGTCTTTCAGGCGGACGTTGCGCACCTGCCCGGTCGAGCCGTCGTCGCGGTCGAACGTGCGCTTCTCGTCGACCTCGATGATTCCGCCGGCGATGTCGACGGTCTGGTCTATCTCCAGCGAGCCGATGTCGCTGGTCTCCGGGACGTACTCGATGGTCTCGTCGATCTCCTCGACGGCGCCCCGGTTGCCGACGTGGAGTTCGAGGGACCCGTCGCGCTCGCGGACGTACCCGTCGACGACCTCGACGGAGACGCCGGACTGGAGCTCCTCGACGAGGTCCGCCTTCTCGTCCCAGAGCGTCACCCGAACCCGGCCCGTGGGGTCCCCGAGCGTGAGGTTGGCGACGCGCCCCTCCGAGCCGTCGTCGCGGTCGAACGTCCGAATCGAGTCGGTGTCGAGCACCTTCCCTTTGAGGTTCACGTCCGAGAGGCCGAGCGAGAGGTCCTCGACGCGGTAGCTGTCGAGCACCTGCACTTCGACCGTCTCCTCGGGCGCCGGCTCGGTCTCGTCGACGTTCACCTCGACGCCGTTGTACCCCTCCTTCGGCCGCCCGCCGATGCGGATGACCTGTCCCACTTCGAGTTCCTCGATGGCGGCGTCGGCGAGTTCGTCCCACATCGCGATGCGGATCCGGCCCGTCTCGTCGGCGACCTCGACGTTGACGACGCGACCGTCCTCGGCGTCCTCGCCGTCGCGTTCGAAGGTGCGTTTCTCGCCGACGCTGACGACCTTCCCGAGGAACTCCACCTCGTCCATCCCCGGCTCGATGTCGGCGATGCCGCTCACCTCACCCCCCTGGTCGTCGAGTTCGTGTGCGATGAGCATCGCCGCCGTCTCCTCGTCGGCGAGGCCCCCCATCTGCTCGACTTTCTCCTCGACCGCCTCCCGGAACTCGTCGAGGGATACCTCGGCGTCGAGGTCCTCGTAGACGTCCTCTATCGCACCCATAATCTTGTCAAGAGGCAGGGGAACGCCGCGCTTAAGCGTTGTCCTTGCGCCGATACCACCGCGCTGTCGGGCGATTCCGGGTCACCCGCTCGGCCGCGTCTCCGGGGTCTTCCGTGGGGAGTCACGGGGTGACTGGTACCGTCACCGTACAAAAGTGTCAGCTCGGGTGAGGGCCGGCCGTCGGCGGGGTGGCGAAGACGGCGAAACGACCGAGACGGGGAAACGAGATTACGAGAGCGGCGAGGGCCGGGGCGGTACGCCGCCTCAGCGCTCGACGGTCGCGACCGTCTTCGTCTCACCCATCGCGACGTGGACAACCTCGACCGTCGCCGGCATCCCACCGGACAGCGACACGGTGGCCTCGTAACCGCGGTCGACGATGGCCTGCGTGCAGGCCGTGTCGGCGCCGCCCTCTTTCTCGGTCGTCACCGTAATCCGGAGCGTCTCACCGCTCATCGCCGCGTCCTGCAGTTTCGGCACGTGACAGCCGTTCGGCCCCTGGATACAGCCGACGGCCGTCACCGCGTCGGAGACGAACTCGACGCTGGCCCCGTCGGCCCCGCCGCACTCCTGTTTGGGAGTGAGTTCGGTGTTCGCGACGCTGGGGTTCGACCCGCCGCCGGAGTCGTCGGAACCGTTTCCTCCACCGGTACCGTCGTCGCCTCCACCGGTGCCGTTGTCACCTCCGCCGGCGTCGCCGGCGTCGGAGCCGTCCGTCGGCTCGTCGGTGGTGGCACCCGATTCGTTTCTGGCGTCGCTGCCGCTGTCGCCGGCGATACACCCGGACACCGCGGCGGCGGTGCCGGTCACCATCGCCGCGACGAAGCTACGGCGCTTCATACCCCGACCGACGGGAGGGATTTTGAAAGCGGTTCCGTACGCACAAAGAGCTCTTTGTGCTATGTGGGGCGCCGAGGTCGTCGGCCGGGCGTGAGGCGGCCGGTGGCCGCGTGTGGGCACGGCTCACTGCGGCGGCGGACCGTAACCGACTTATGTGGGTCGGGTGTACTCGAAGATGAGTCCTGGTAGGGTAGTGGACTATCCTCTTGGCTTGCGGAGCCAGGGACCGGAGTTCAAATCTCCGTCAGGACGTTTTCGCGAGACCACAACCGCGAGCGACCTCTGTGTCGCTCGCGCGTTCTGTCGAGCGTATTCGGACGCTATGGAGATTTGAGCAGCGAGCACGCGAACGGAGTGAGCGTGCGAGTGAGTTCAAATCTCCGTCAGGACGTTCACTTCGTTCACGACCTGACGTGCCCCACGCTCACTGCGTTCGCGTGGGACTCCGTCAGGACGTTTCTGCGGGACGCAACGTGACGAGCGCAGCGAGGAACCTGCGTCCCACGAACGGATACTCGGCGATTTGAGCAGCGAACGTGCGAGCGTCGCGAGCGCGTGAGTGAGTTCAAATCCCCGAGAGAGCACGCTCTCACGTGCCCCACGCTCGCTTCGTCGCCGGCGGCCGCGCCGCAGGCTTCCAGCGGGACCGGATGTCCCGCACGGCTCGCGTCGGACTCCGTCAGGCCGTTTTGCTGTCGGTAGAACCGAAGTAGTCACTCACGGCCACCCCCACCGAAACCACAATTTCAGGCGACGACCGGGTCGTCCTCGGTGTCCTCGTCCGGAGCGCCGACCGCCGGCAGGTCGACCGTCGGAGCGTCAACCGACGGCACGTCGAGCGTCCCGTGCTCGTCGGACGGTGGCTTACTCGGCGAGTCGTCGGCGCGCCCCCACCGACGCGACCGACGGTAGCCGGCGCCGACGCTCCGCGGCCGGCCACGGGTCATCGGATGGGTGTCGAGCCAGGTGCGCTGGCACGTCAGGCAGTAGTTCCCCTTGTAAGTGTTCGTGAAGCTGTACGTCGTTCCACAGGCGATACACTGTGACATCCTTCTCACTGGACAGGTCATCCGTCGGCGATGCGCGGTACCTTGTCTCCACGTTCTACTACGCGCCTGAGGTATTCATGCTATCGTGGGACATGCGTCGGTGGCGCACTCCCCCGGAAGCCACGTCCCGGAGCGACCGCGCGGTATCGCGGTTTCCTTGGCCTCACGCCGTTCCGTCGGGGGGAGCGTCGACACGTCGGCACGACGTACGGCCGTCAGGTGGGCCCGCGGTACGTTCTTGCTCGCCCGAGCAGTATCTTCGAGCGAGGTGTGACTCATGGGAATCGTGACCCGAGTGCGGGCGGCCATCGGCCGTGACGGCGACGAGCGGTCGGCGGTGTACCGCTGTGTGACCTGTCAGAGTACGTTCGACGGCCCGGCGGCCGAGGACCGACTCGTCTTCTGTCCGAACTGCGGCTCCGACGCCGTCAAACCGGTCTGAGTCGGTCGCCGCCACACGAAACCGGTTTTTCCGCGGCGGTCCACACGACGACTATGGACGACGCGCTTCGAGCCGGCGTCGCCGTGTTCAACGCCAGCGACTACCACGACGCCCACGACGCGTGGGAGGCGGTCTGGCTCGACCTGCCGGAGGGGAGCGACGACGAGCGCTTCCTCCACGGGCTGATTCAGTTCACCGCCGCCGTCCACCACGCCCGGAACGGGAACTGGACCGGCGCGACCGGACTCGCCGAGAGCGCCCGCGAGTACCTCGCAGCCCTCCCCGACCCCTACCGTGGCGTCGACGTAGGGCGGGTCCGCTCGTACCTGAGCGCTCTCCGCGCCGACCCCGAACGCGCCGAGCGCGCCCGCCCGCCGCGACTCCGAGTGGACGGGCGACCCCTGGCGCCGACCGACCTCGGCTTCGACGCCACCGTCCACGTCGCCCGCCTCCGAGCCGAGGCCGGCGGCTACGACGCGTCGACCGTCGAGACCGCAATCGACCTCGCACGGGAGGAAATCGCAGACGACGCCGGGAGTCGCACTCGCTTCACCGCGCTGGTGATGGACTTCGCCACCGACGGCGTCCACCGCGACCTGGTGTACCAGCGGCTGTCGGAACACGTCGCTCGCCGCGACCGGCGGCGCTCCGACGTGGAGGGCCTCTTCGAGTGAACTCTCCCCGTCGCGCCGAGAGCGGCCGGGTCAGGCCGTCTTCGAGGGAGACGTTCGGGAGAGGCGCCCGCCGGCCGGCTCGTACCCACCGGGAGTGAGCGTGTAGCGGTATCGGCCCTCCGCTCGGACGACGCCCGGGAGCCGTTCGAGCACGTCGAACAGCGGGCCGTGGAGCCACGCGTCGCCGAGGGTGTCGTCGCCCGCCGTCGCCGCGGCGGCGACCGTCAGGAGCGTCTCGCCCGGGACGCCTCGCGGGTCGGTCCGACGGTCGGTGGAGCGACTCCCGTCGGCGGCGTTCGCCCGCCGCTGTTCGCGCTGGAGCCGACCGAGCGCCGCCGCGACGGCGAGCCGGCGGTCGTCGGTGACGCCGAGGTGGACGAGCGCCTCGGTCGCGCAGGCGTAGCTCCGGGGGGTCGTCTCGCCGCGGCCGAAGACGAGGCGTCGACCCGGCTCGTCGAGGTCGGCGACCCCCGGCCGACCCGCGAAGCGCCAGAGACCGACCCCCGCGCTCTCGACGGCGGCGTCGGGCGTCTCGACGCCCGGGAGCCCGACGAGCTGGTCGCGGACGAACCCCTCCCACCACGCCGCCGGCGTCTCGTAGCCGAGGGGGACCTCGCTGAATACGCCGTCGGCGATTTCGGGGCCGGTCGCCGTCCCCCAGTAGCGCAGGAACCCGTAGGCGGCCTCGACGGCGGCCCGCCGGTCGGCGACGAGTCCGCGGTCGTCGAGGGCGCGGACGACCGGGTCGGGAAGCGCCACCGCGTCGTCGGCGTCACCCTCGCTCGGTGCCCGGAGGAGGCGTCGGCCGTCGGCCGTGAGTTCGTACGCGGCGCCCTGACGTCGAACCAGCCCGTTGTCGGCGAGGTAGCGGAGCCGGGCGTGGACGGTCGGACCGCCGGCGTCGCTGACGGCGACGAGCGACGCCGGGGGCGCGGGACCGTCACCGAGGACCCCGAGCAGCTGCCGGTCGGCGGCGGTGAGGGTCGGGTTGTACATACCCACGGTACGTGGTCGACGCGCTTGAGCGGTCGCTATCGTCGGGTAACCGACCGGTCCGGCGGAGGGTAGAGCGAGAGGAAGGGGCGGAAAATCAGGGGTATTCGCCACGCAGCTACCACCCCCACGGCCGGGCGTTACGAGGAAGACGTGGGCTGCTGGTCGGCGAAGTCCGCGGAGTTGTCCGCCGGCTCGTAGCCGAGCACCTCGCGGGCGCGCTCGAGCGAGTAGTACTTGCGGTCGTTGTCGCTGATGCCGTAGACGATTTCGTAGTCGTAGTCGGCGAGCAGACAGCGCTCGAAGAGGTGGGCACAGTCGCGGTAGGAGAGCCACATCGCCTGGCCGCGCTCGTAATCCCACGGGGGGTGTCCGCGGGTGAGGTTGCCGATGCGGACACACACCACGGAGAGCTCGTACTCGTCGTGGTAGTACCGCCCGAGCGTCTCGCCGGCGGCCTTGCTCACGCCGTAGAGGTTGCTCGGTCGGGGGAGTTCCGTCCCGTCGAGGCGGTACTCGTCGTCCGTGCGGTACATCTCCGGAGTTCGCTCGTCGGTCTCGTAGGCGCCGACGGCGTGGTTCGAGGAGGCGAACGCCACCTTCTGTACGCCGGCGTCGACGGCCGCCTCGTACACGGTCTGTGTGCCGTCGATGTTGTTACGGAGCACCGAGTCCCAGGGCGCCTCCGGCCGCGGGTCGCCGGCGAGGTGAATCACCGCACCGACGCCGTCGAACGCCTCGTCGAGCTTGTCGTCGTCGGTGACGTCGGCGACGAACACGTCCGACTCGTCGACGTCGGCCGGGATTCGCTCGCTCGGCAGCGGCTCGCGGTCGAGGAGCCGCCAGTCGAACTCGCCCGCGAGGTCGCGCAGGATGGCCTGTCCGACCCGACCTCCGGCACCCGTGAGCAGCACCGGCTCGTCCATTCACTCGGTGGTCTGCGATGTGAGGCTAAGTAAGGTGCGGTTTCCCCCGGCCGAAGCGGACGCTACTGCCGGTTGTGAGACCCACAGAGCCTTGGACGTTCCCCGTCTCGACACGGATATGGCCGACGACGGAGCGAACACGGATGCCGAAGCCGACGACGCCGAGGCTGGCGAGGCCGACGCGGACGCCTTCACCCCGACCGACCCACAGCAGGCCTGCTTCGAGGCGGGCATCAAGTTCGGCTCGCTGTACCACCAGTTCGCGGGTACGCCCGTCAGCCCGGCGAGCGCCCGGAGTCTGGAACGCGCGATGGCGGAGGCGATAGGGAACCAGCCCCACTGCGAGTCGGTGGCCGTGGAGATTCTCGACGACCGCGTCCGCGAAGCCATCGCGACCGGCGGTGACGCCGGCTACACCGAACTCACGGGCGCCCTGATGAGGGTGGAGATGCACGTCGAGTACGGGACCACGGGGGTCGAGACGCGCATGGAGATGGAAGACGGCTACCCGCTGATGAAGCTCGTTTCGGTATCGGAAGGCGATTCTTGAGGGAGGGCCCCCGTTCGGTCTGATTTCACTTTCACTTTCGGGCGCGTTTTTAAAACCGCGGGAGCCCATACCCCGACCATGGCGAGTCAGTCCACGTTCAACGACGACGAGGAGCTGTTCGGCGAGGCGGCGGCGGAGATGCGCGCGGACGTCGAGGAGCATCTCGACGCCGCGTGGGCGGAACTGCCCGACGGCGACGACGTGTGGGAGACCAGCGCCGACAACGTCCTCGGCGTCCTGAACGGGTTGCGCTCGGCGCTCGACGCGGGCGACGCCGAAGAGCACCTCCGACAGGCCAAGAAGTGGTACACGATGGGCGTGCGCGCCGACGCCTTCGAGGACGCTTCGGACCTCGAAGCCGAGATCGAGGAGATCGAGGAGGTACTCGACGGACTGGAGGAGGCTCGCGAGAGCGTCGGCGGCCTGACGAGCACGCTCCCGGCCCTGCGCGGGACCCTCGACGAGGCCGGCGGCGACCGGGAGGCGGGCAACGCAGAGGACGAACCGGAGGCCGACGCGGACGACGATGCAGACGACGCAGACGACGAATCGGAGGCTGACGCGGACGACGACGAAGAAGAGGACGAAGAGGAGTAAGTCGGCTCCGGCCCGCCTCCGAACCTCCCGGCCCCCGTTCGACCTCAGCGGTGCTCGGGCCGGGACACGTCCCGCTCCGCCACCCCATCGAGCAGCGCCACCAGCGCCTCCGTCGCGAGCGCCAGCAGTTCCTCCCCTCGGTCGGCGTCGCCCCCGGCAGGGTCGCCGACGACGCCGTTCTCCGAGAACTCCGCGGAGTCGTGAGCGAGGTTCACACCCGAGACCCAGTCGCCCCAGCGGTCGCTCCCGCCCTCGCGTGCCTCGTCGACCCGGTCCTCCCGTACCGTCTCGGGGTTCGCGTGTCGGAGGAGCGCGGTCTCCAGGGGGCCGCCGTGGCCCATGTCGCTGGCGTGCTTACCGACGGCCTCGAACCACGTGAACGACACCGCGTAGGCGTCGTCGCGGCGGGTGATGGTCCCCGCGACCTCGCGCAGCGCGGCGACGTTGCCGCCGTGGCCGTTGACGAGCACGACCCGGTCGAAGCCGTGGGAAGAGAGCGCCGCGACGGTCTCGCGGACGTAGTCGCGGAACGTGTCCTCGGTGACCCACAGCGTCCCGGTGAACTGCCGGTGTTCCTCGGCGACGCCGACCGGGATTGCGGGTGCGACGACCACGTCGTGGTCGTGCTCCTCGGAGTAGGCCGCCGCCGCCGCGTCCGCGACGGCCTCGGCGTTGAGCGTGTCCGTCCCCAACGGTGCGTGCGGGCCGTGCTGTTCGGTGGAGCCGACCGGAAGGACCGCGAGGTCGGTGTCGTCGCTCACGTCGTCGACCTCGGTCCAGGTTGCTTCGGCGAGGTGCATTTTCTCGGGTTACTGGTGTGGTCGGTCGGGGCTTGTATGGAGGGGGTCGTGGTGGGATGTCACGGGTGAGGGTAGAGATGTCGGCGAGGTCACCCAGCAGAGCCTTCGCGGCCTCGGTTCGGGTGGTCGCCGGCTCCTGCTCGCGGGAGCGACACGAGGTCGAAGCGCGCCGACGGCCGTTCTGTCGTTCCCGTGAGCCGTGCGGGACCGATGGTCCCCCTGGAAACCGGTGGCGTTGCCACCGGCGACGGAGCGAACGGGAGCCAGCGGGAGCTTTGCTTCCGCGTCGGCCGTCACATCCGTACGAGGTCTTCACGAGCGAAGTGAGTGACGGCTCGGAAGGGGCGCCGCCTCGACTCCGGGAGCTTTCGAGGGCCTTCGAAACGACGCATTCGACCGTCTCACGGACGGGTTCGGTAGAACGAGCGGCTATCGCCCACGAGAGTCGAGCCGCTCGTCCCAATCGAGCCACTCGTACTCCCAGCCGGACTTCGCGAAGTACCCCTGCTCGGCGAACTCGGCGTCCTCGCGCTCCATCCGGTTCCGCGTGACGCGGTCGGCCCGCTCGCCCTCCACGAGCAGCGGCCCGAACAGCACCGGACCGACCTTCTCCACGACGTCGTACCCCGCGGGGTCGGTGTCGTCGACCGCGACTACCGACAGCGTCTGAGCGCCCCCGCCGGCGCCGAGGGGCATCACGAGTCGACCGTCCGGAACGAGCTGGTCGAGCAGGGGCTGTGGCGGGCGGACCGCGGCGGCCTCGACGAGCACGTTGTCGAAGGGGGCGTACTCCGGCAAGCCGGCGGCGCCGTCGCGGCAGTCGACGAGGACGGCGTCGTAGCCGGCGTCGGCGAGGTTGTCGCGAGCCTCGTAGACGGCGCGGCGGTTGATGTCGACGGCGTGGACGTGGCGGGCGCCGACGATTTCGGCGAGGACGCCGGCGGTGTACCCCACGCCGGCGCCGACGAGGAGGGTGTCCTCGCCGGCGTCGGGTTCGAGGGCGGTGAGCAGGCGGGCGACGGTCCGCGGGGCGAGCACGCGCGTCCCGACGCGCTCGCCGGCGCGGTTCTCGTAGGGGTGTTCGGGGACGAACGGCTCGCGCGGGACGTCGCGCATTGCCACGCCGACGGCCTCGTCGACGCGGTCCAGGGCCTCCTCGAGGCCGTCGACCATGTCCTCGCGCAGGACGGCGGAATCCATGCTACGTCGCGAGTCGGGGACGGAGCTTAATGAACGTCGTGCTTGTGCGCGACCGCGGCCACCTCCCCGGTTCCGGGGACGGCGTCGACGGTCAAGGTCTCGAAGCCGGCGGCCTCGGCCCACGCCTCCACGTCGCCGGTGGTGTGGACGCCGCCGTCACCCCGGGCGAGGGCGCGAGTGGCGACGCTGGCCACGCGTTCGGGGTCGGCCCGGTCGCGGAACACGTCGACGAACACCGCCACGCCGTCGGCGGCGAGGACGTTGTAGACGCGGGCGAGGTACGCCTCGCACTCGGCGGGCGCCATCTCGTGGAGCGTCCCGGCGGCGAAGGCGAGGTCGTAGTCCTCCCCGCCGAGGGCGGCGAGGCTCGCACAGGTGGTCTCCACGCGGTCGCCGAACGCGCCGCCGACTATCTCCCGCGTCTCGGGGTCGTCGAGCACCGTCACCGAGCGGCCGCGCTCCGCGAACTCGACGCCGTGAACCCCGGAGCCGCCACACACGTCGAGCACGCGCTCGGCTCCGGGGTGGGCGCGAACCGCGGCCGTCACTCGGGCCCGAACGAGCGCCTCGTCGGTGGCGGCGTGAGCGCCCAACTGGTTCACGCGCCAGTCCTCCGGCAGGTCGGGGCGCTCGCCGGTGCGCATCGTCTCCGGAAGCTCGACGAGGAGGTCCAGTTCGTCGAGCGCGTGGGGGAGTCGGCCGATGGAGCGCACGTCGCGCTTGGCGAGGAAGCCGAGCAGTCGGTTCGTTGGCTCGTACTCGTCGCCGACGCGGGCCAGAAAGCCGAGGTCGGCGAGGGAGTAGACGACGACGCGGGCGGCCTCGTCGGTGACGCCGGCTCGACAGGCCACGTCCTCCGGCGTGCCGGCGGCGTCGGTCAACGCCTCCAGCACGCCGGTTCGGCGGGCGGCCCAGAGCAGGAAGAGCACGTCGGGGCCGTAGCCCGTGTACTCGCGGGTTGGCATACCGCCCCGTTGGAGTCGACAGGGAAAACTCTCGCCCTCGCGGTCGGTGTGTGTGGTGACTCGGGCGGACCGTCGCGAGCGTCGTTCTAGTTCCCGTCGCGCATCGGCACGAACCGCACCGCGCCGTGTTCCTCGCGCTCGACGGAGCCGTCCGTCCGCTTGCGGAGCCTGACGAGCACCTGTCGCCCGCGGCCGACCGGGCCCACGACGACCCCGCCGGGACGGACCTGTTCGATTACGGCCTCGGGAATCGCCTCGGGCGCGCAGGTGAGGTACGCGGCGTCGTACGGGGCGTGCTCCGGCCAGCCGCCGTGGCCGTCGCCGACGCGGACGTGGACGTCGTATCCCAGCCGGTCGAGGCGCGCTTCGGCCTCGTCGGCCAGCACGTCGTGATACTCGACGCTGTAGACGGTGCCCGGTCCGACGACCTCCGCCGTCGCCGCCGCGTGGTAGCCACAGCCGGTGCCGACTTCGAGCACGCGGTCGCCCGGCTCCAGGTCGAGGAGGTCCAGCATGATGCCGACCATGTGGGGCGCGCTGATGGTCTGGCCCTCGTCGATGGGCAGCGGCTCGTCGCGGTAGGCCCGTCCCCGGGAGCCGCCGGGGACGAACTCGTGACGCGGGACGGCCCGCAGGGCGGCGAGCGAGGAGGCGCGCTCGACGTGACCGCGTTCGCGGAGCCGGTCGACCAACCGCTCGCGGGCGCGGGAGAACTCGTCGCGGTCCGCATCACCGTCGTCACCTCGGTCGGTCATGGGCTCTCAGTTCGCTCCGTACCCTACCAGGGCGACCACGCCTGCGAGGACTCGTCGCGGCCGTACACCCGCTTTACGTCCTTCGCGAACGCCATGTCGCCCTCGTGGTCCAGTTTCCCGTGGCGGTACTCCGGTCCCTCCTCGCGGACGACGATGGCCTGCACCTCGAACTTCTCGTCGCCGAACTCGCCGACCTCGCCGACGACGAACTCGTAGTCGCCGGGCACCTGCAGGCGCTCGCTGCGCGACCCCTCGTCCTGCCCACCCTCGGTGTGGACCGTCGCCTTCACCGTGACGTTGTCGACGGCGCGGGTCCAGACGGTTTCGACTTCGCTCGCGGCGGCCTGCTCTGCGCGCATCTCCGGACCGATTTCGACGGACGTGACCCGGACCTGCATGATGGCCTCCGGCGTGTCGACGATGAACTCGTCGCCGACGCCGACCGACTCGTCGGCTTCGGTCTCGACGCGGGCGGTGAGGGATTCCCCGTCCTGAGAGACGACGACGTCGATTTCGACGGTCTCCGGTTCTTCGAGTTCCTCCTTGTGGACGTGGCCGCAGTCCGCACAGCGGACGGTCGCGAGACCGGCCTCCTTCAGTACCTCGTGGGGGGTCGCCGTGTCCGGTGAACAGGACGGACACGCGAGCGCGACCCGCCCGGTGTGTTCGCTCATTACTGGCTCCGTTGGCTATCCGGCCGTAAAAGTCCGTGCTTGTTCGCGTGGGTGCGGGTGGGAGAGTCAGGGTGGGCGATGTTCGGCGAGGACGTGTAGGTCGATAGAACGGAACCCCACCCCGACCGCACCCTCCCCAGCCGGTTCCCTCACCCCTCGCACGACGCCGTTCGGCGACGAAACGCCTCACGGTGCGCGCCACGCGGTCGCCTCGGTACGTCGCTTATCGGACTCGTACCGGGATTTATTGTCGACGGCGGACACCCATGAGAAGTGAACTCGGGGCCGCCCTCGTCTGTGGTCCGCCCCTTCGGCTACGTCGAGGACCACCCGGTCGTCCGGCGAATCGGCGACCGGGACCTCTACCTCGGGAACGCGCACGCCGCCGATCCCGAACGATGCGGCGGGGTCGACTTCGAGCACGTCCTCACCCTCACCGACACACGGTCGGGAACGACCCACCACCACCCGCTCGTGGACGGCGAGGGCACCGAGTGGCCGGCGTTCGAGGCGGCCGTCGACACCGCCCGCGACCTCCACCGGAAGGAGGGAACGCTCCTCGTCCACTGCAAGGCCGGAATCTCGCGGAGCAGTACGGTGCTGGCGACGCTGCTGGCCGCTGAGGAGGGGACGAACTTCGCCGACGCGCTCGCGGAGGTACAGCGGGCGCGACCCCACGCGACGCCGAACCCGGCGCTCGTCGAGTTGGCGGTCTGTTACCTCGCGGCGGGCGCGTGAAACGGGGTGTAGGGCACGACTACTCCCCGGCCCGCGGCAGCGTCACTTCCTCACCGTCTCCCGGTTTCACCGGTCGACCGACGGGAGGTCTACGACCTCCCCGTCCGCGTACACCGTCGGCTCCCGGATGATGCCGTCGAGGTGCAGCGGCGCCTCCACGTCGCCGCCGATGCCGGCGTCGTCGCCGATGGCGATGTGGACCGTTCCGGCGGCCTTCTCGTCTAAGAGGACCGAGCCGACGAGTTCCGTCACGCCGACGTTCGTCCCGATACCGAGTTCGGCGAGGTTGTAGGCGGCGTCGCCGACCGACTCGGCGGCGGCCTCGACCTGCTCCCGGATGTCGTCGTCGGAAATCTCGGTCACCTGCCCGTCCTCGACCTCGAACGTGAGCTCCTGGCCCTCGTCGAGCAGGCCGTGGGGCATCATCGTCCCGTCGACGACGTACGTCCCGTCGGCGGTCTCGGGGCTCACGAACACCTCGCCGGCGGGGAGGTTCGAGAACTCGCCGTCGTTGTGTACCATCCCGGTGTCGGCCAGCCAGTCGCGGTCGCCGGCACGGAACGTGATGTCGGTGCCGGCTTCGGTCGTCACGCGAACCTCCTCGGCGTCGCCGACCTGCTCCAGCACGTCGCGGGAGTGGCCGGCGATGGCGGCGTAGTCGGCGTCGAGACCGAGCACCATCACGCGCTCGGTGATTTCGGGGAGCGTCGACCCCCGGGCGCCGGCCGCGTTGGCCTCGCTGCGGGCGCGGGTGTGACTCAGGCTCTTGGTCGTCGGCGCGAGGAAGGCGTCGACCTCCGTCATCGCCGCGGCGACGGCGGCCGGCGGCTCCTCGCCGTGCTGGTCGCCCGGCGGGTAGCGGACGATGCTCACGTCGTCGGCGACGTCGCGAGCGGCCTCGTAGAGGAACTCCCCGATACGCTCGCGCTCGTCGTCGGTGACGACGAGACAGGACTCGTCGGCCCCGAGGTTCAGACACTGGGTGATGGCGGTCTCGGCGGCGTCCGCGAGCGCCGCGTCGGGCTGTCGGTCCTCGCCGGCCTCGCCTGCGTCGGTCATACCCCTGCTGGCGGGGCGAGCGGGTTAGGTCTTGTCTTGCGCACCGTCGACCGGGCGGCCGGCGCCGGTCTGAAGGTCGGGACACCCGCCTGCTACGCCACGACGTGACGAACGTCCAGAAACTACCCCCGTTCCGAAGAACATCGGCGCGTTACTCGCCACGGAGTTAATTTCTAACCACGTAGACCCGGAATAACTATCCGTCTTCCCGTCGGAACGTCGGACGACCCACATGATCAAGGTCGGCGTAAACGGCTACGGAACCATCGGCAAGCGCGTGGCGGACGCCGTCGTCGCGCAGCCGGACATGGAACTCGTCGGCGTCGCGAAGACCCGACCGAACTTCGAGGCCGAGGCGGCGGTCCGCAAGGGGTACCCGCTGTACGCCGCCATCCCGGAGCGGTCGGACGCCTTCCGCGAGGGCGGCATCGACCTCGCCGGCGAAGTCGAGGACATGGTGATGGCGAGCGACGTGGTCGTCGACACCACCCCGTCCGGCATCGGTGCCGAGAACCGCGAACTGTACCGGCAGTACGACACGCCCGCCCTGTTCCAGGGCGGCGAAGGTGCCGACGTGGCGGACGTGAGCTTCAACGCCCGCGCCAACTACGACGCCGCCGAGGACGCGGAGTTCGTCCGCGTCGTCTCCTGTAACACGACGGGTATCTCCCGCGTCATCGCCCCGTTAGAGGAACACTTCGGCGTCGAGAAGGCCCGCGTCACGCTCATCCGCCGCGGCGGCGACCCGGGTGACTCCTCCCGTGGCCCCATCAACGACATCCTCCCCGACCCCATCACTATCCCCTCCCACCACGGGCCGGACGTCAACAGCATCTTCCCGGAGTTGAACATCGACACCCTCGGCGTGAAGGTGCCCGCGACCCTGATGCACCTCCACTCGTTCAACGTCACCCTCGAGTCCGAGCCGACGGCCGAGGAGGTCAAGGACGTGCTCAGCGACGAGTCCCGGCTGTTCCTCGTCCCCGGCACCGCCGGCATCGACGGCACCGGGAAGCTGAAGGAGTTCGCTATGGACACCGGCCGACCCCGGGGCGACCTCTGGGAGAACTGCATCTGGGAGGAGTCCGTGTCGGTGGAGGACGACGACCTCTACCTGTTCCAGTCCATCCACCAGGAGTCCGACGTGATTCCGGAGAACGTCGACGCGATTCGCGCGGTGCTCGGCCGCGAGACCCAGGAGGACAGCATGGAGCTCACCGACCAGCGGCTCGGCGTCGGCCTCGAATCCGTGTTCGACGGGATGCGAAAGCGGCTCACGCCGTACCAGTAGGCCGTCGGTCGCGTCGTCGCACCTTCGACCGAACGCGGCGACATCGACCATCCGCCGGCCCCTTCTGTTGGTTGGGCCACGAATCCAGTAGCGCCGGCGTCGAGTTCGACGTGACTTGTGAGCCTACAGCTCGTGGAACTCGACCTCGCCCGTGTCGGTGTCGAGGGTCGCGACCGAGTAGCTATCGTCCGCGCCCGGAATCGGCAGGCCACCGGGGTTGAGGTGGACGGTCCCGTCGCGCTCCTCGTGCACCCGCTGGTGGGTGTGGCCGCGGACGACGTAGTCGTAGCTCCCACAGCCGACGAGCGCGTCGACGATGGCCTCGCTCGTCCCGTGGTAGACGGCGAACTCGCGGTCGTCGAGGGTGAGCTCGCCCATCTCGCCGAGGTAGGTGCCGAACTCGTTCACGACCTCCTGAAGCGCCCACTCGCCGTCGTTGTTGCCGCGGACGGCGTAGAACTCGAAGTCGGCGTCGAACGGCGTCGCGGTGAACGGCGCGACGACGTCGCCGCAGTGAATTACGGCGTCGACGCCGGCCTCCTCGAACGTCGAGACGGCGGCGTTCGCGAGGTCCAGGTCGTCGTGGGTGTCCGAGCAGATTCCGACGAGCATGGACGGAGTTGGTCGTCGTGAGGCAAGAAACGCCGGGGTCGGGGGGCGCGAGACGGGTCAGGTGGCCATCCGGTCGGCCGCCGCCTCCAGCACCTGCACGCCGACCAGCGGCTCGCCGGTCAGCGCCCGAATGTACGCCCCGCCGGCGATGGAGACGTGCGAGAAGTCGTCCTCGTCGAGGTCGTACATCTCGATGGCGCGGGAGGTGTCGCCGCCGCCGACGACCGAGAAGCAGTCGGTGTCGGCGATGGCGTCGAGCACGCCGACCGTCCCCTTGCTGAATCGCTCGTCCTCGAACAGCCCGAGTGCCCCCTTCACGAAGACGGCCTCGGACTGCCGAATCACCTGCTCGTACTCCTCGACGGTCATCGTCCCCACGTCGAGGTACGGGCGCGTCTTCTCGTCGATGCCCGAGACGGGCTGTTCGGCGCGGCCGCCGTCCTCGGCCTCGTAGGCGAGGTCGAGCGCGAGACGGATGCTGTCGCCGTGTTCGTCGAGGAGGCCCTCGATGGTCTCCCGATTGGCGTCCCACTGGTCGTCGAAGAGGGCCATGTCGCCCACGTCCGTCCCGACGGGGTAGCCGTCGGCCCGGAGGAACAGTTCGCCGGCGATGCCGCCGAGACAGAAGGTGTCGACTCTCTCCCCCAGCGCCTCCATCACGCCGATGACGTCGGTCGCCTTCGTCCCGCCGACGACCATCGTCACGTTGCCGTCGAACTCCCGGCCGCCGATGGCAGAGTTGGCCTCGTACTCCGTCTGCATCACGCGTCCGGCGTAGGCGTCCATCACGACCGGGAACCCCACGAGCGAGGCGTGCGAGCGGTGGGCCGCCGAGTAGGCGTCGTTGACGTACGCGTCGAACTCGGGGGCGAGCGTCCGGACGAAGTCGGTCTCGGCCTTGACTTCGGGCTCCTCCTCCGGCAACTCCTCGTCGCACATCCGGGTGTTCTCGAGGAGGAGCGCCTCGCCACCGGAGAGGTTCTTTACCGCCGACAGCGCCTCCTCGCCGTACGTGTCGGCGACGAACCCTATGTCCGAGCCGACGTGTTCGGCGAGAATCTCCGCGTGCCCCTCAAGGGAGACGAAGTCGTCGTCGCCGGGACGACCCTGGTGGGCCATCAGGGCGACGGCGTGGTCGGCGGCGAGTAACTCCCGGACGGTCTCGGCGTGGCGCTCGAACCGGCGGTTGTCCTGTACCTCGCCGTCCTCTATCGGAGAGTTGAGGTCGAGGCGGACGAGGACGCGCTGTCCGTCCGCGAGGTCGTCGAGGGTTCTGAAGGTGGACATACGCGGGGCGACGCGCGGCGGGCACTTAGTGGTGCGCGCATCGAGCCGAGCGGCACCGTCGGCCGGCGGCACCGTTCGGCTCGGTCACGCCACCTGCACCACGAACACGCCGGTGTCCTTCCGAGCCTCGAAGGGACCGTCCGCAGTGCGCTCCTCGGCGACTCGCGCGAGCGCCGCCACCTCCGCTTCGCTCCGGTCGGTCATCGACGCGGCGTAGGCGACCAGCGGCTCCGGGTCGGGGACGCGGAGGCCGTTCGGATGACGCTCCACCCGCACGTCCTCGAACTGTGCCCGGAGTTCGTCGCCGGCCGATTCGAGCGTGAACCCCGCCATGGCGCTGTGGAACTCGTGGTCTTCCCCGAGCGCCTCGGTGACGTACTCGCCGAGTTCCGCGAGGTGGGAGTCGCCGTTCGTGGCCGCGTACAGCCGACCGCCGGGCCGAAGTACACGCCGAATCTCGGCGTAAGCTGTCTCCCGGTCGGGGACGTGGTACAGCATGTGGTTGGCGACCACGGCGTCGACCGAATCGTCGTCGACCGGGACGGACGCGGCGTCGACGCGGGCGAAGCGCGTGCCGGGGCGGTCCGAGCCGTCCGGGCCGTCCACCGCGTCGCGGTCGGCGTCGGCGAGCGCATCCGAGACCGCCGTACGGGTCTCCTCGACCATCCCGGCCGAGCGGTCCGTGAGCGTCAGCGTCCACGCCGCCGGCACGCGCTCGGCGTTCTCGACCCACAGGCGCCCGGTCCCGCAGCCGAGTTCGAGCACGTCGGCGTCGCTCGGGAGGTCGTAGCGCTCGAACAGCCAGCGGTGGAGGTCGGTTTCGGCGGTGCTGTAGTTCGCGTGGAGGGCGATTCGGGCGTCGAGGTTGTCGGACTCGGCGTACTGCTCGTCGAGTTCGTCGCGGTCCCAGCGGGGCACAGTCGGTGTTCGGAGTGATTAGATAAAACACTGCGGCGGTTGGCACGGCCGTTCCGTGTCGGACGGAGCAGTCACCATCGACCCCGACTCGGTATCCTCGGAAACTCCCGATGCTGGACGCGTGCGACTCGCTGCGCGCTTCGCCGCTCGCTTCGTTCAGTCGCTCGCGGCTCCGGTGCGTACGTCAAGAGTCGAAAATCGACTCGGAGCGCTTACTCGGACTTGCCGGAGACGAACGCGGCCACGTCGAGCATCCGGTTCGAGAAGCCGTACTCGTTGTCGTACCACGTCAGCACCTTCGTGAACCCGTCGCCGACGACGTTCGTCGACTCGAGGTCGACACAGGAGGAGAACGGCCAGCCGACGATGTCCGAGGAGACGACCTCGTCGTCCGTGTAGCCGAGGACGCCCGCCATCTCGCCGTCGGCGGCCTCGCGGAACGCGTCGTTTATCTCCTCGGCCGTGGGCGACCCCTCCAGCTGGACCGTGAAGTCCGTGATGGAGCCGTTCGGCACGGGGACGCGGATGGCCATCCCGTCGAGTTTCCCCTCCAGTTCGGGGAGAATCTCGGTGGCGGCCTGCGCGGCGCCCGTCGAGGTCGGGACGATGTTCTCGGCGGCGGCGCGACCGCGGCGGGTCTTCGCCTTCGGGCCGTCGATGAGGTTCTGCGAGCCGGTGTAGGCGTGGACTGTCGTGAGCTGTCCGGAGACGATGCCGAACTCGTCGTTCAGCACCTTCGCGACCGGCGTGATGGAGTTGGTCGTACAGGAGGCGTTGGAGACGATCTCCTCGCCGTCGTACTCGTCGTGGTTGACGCCGTAGACCAGTTGTTTGACGGGCTTGTCACCCTTCGGCGGGGCCGAGATGACGACCTTCTCCGCGCCGCCGTCGATGTGGGCCGCGGCGTCGTCGCGCGTGCGGAAGATGCCCGTACACTCCAGTGCCACGTCCACGTCGAGGTCGTCCCACGGGAGGTCGGCGGGGTTCTGCTCGTTGAACAGCGGGACCGACGTACCCTCGAGAGTGAGCTCCTCGCCCTCCAGTTCGACGCCCGGGAGTTCACCCTGCGTGGTGTCGTACTTCGCGAGGTACGCCATGTCCGCGGGGTCCATCACGTCGTTGATGCCGACGAGGTCGATACGAGGGTCGTCCTGCACCGCGCGGAACACGTTCCGACCGATACGACCGAAGCCGTTGAGTCCGACGCGGACGACCTCCTCCTCCGAGACGTCGCCGGCGCCGAGGTATGATTTTTCACTCATAATCGAGTTAGTGCGTACCTGAGAGTACGGCTCTCGGGGTTTAGTGGTTTCGACTACCCCTGTTGTCCGGTCGTTGTCGCCCGAACGGTTTAGCCGTTCCGCGGACGGTGAGTGCTGCCGCCCGACCCGCCGGGGCGGGGTCGACCGCCCGAACAACCGGCGATATTCACCCTGTCAGAAGGTTTTTGCCGAAGAATAGCTTACGGGCGCACATGGACAGAGACGACCGCGACGACCCCTTCCGCAACTTCTTCGACGAAATCGAACGGATGATGGGGGACGTGAGCGGCCGCCGCGGTGACCCCTCCGGGTTCGCGAGCGAGACTCACGTCGACGTGTACGACGAGGGCGCACAGGTCCGCGTCGTCGCCGACCTCCCCGGCGTGGAGAAGGACGGAATCGAACTGAAGTGCGACGGCGAACTGCTCACCATCAGCGCGGTGTCGGACCGCCGCGAGTACGACGAGCGCATCCGCCTCCCGGCCCGCGTCGACGAGCACTCCGCCTCGGCGTCGTTCAACAACGGCGTCCTCGAGGTGACGCTCGACCGATTGGAAGACTCCGCGGCCATCGACGTCGAGTAACGCGGCCTCCGACCCATCGACTTCTCGAGGTCCGTCGAAGAGGAGAGTACGGGCGTCCCTCCGTGGAAGATACAGGTTCTCTTCCGTGGAAGATACAGGTGCCCCTCCCCGGAAGAGAGTCACGCCGGACCGTTCGAAAAACCGTCAGTGCGTACCGCGGACCGTGGCCGCTCAGTTCTTCCAGGCGCGTTCGAGGAATGCGAGCGCCGCGCCCAGCATGGCGACGTTCTTGAAGAACTGGTACTTCTCGACCTGCGCCTGCTGGTCGTCGTCCATCGCCCAGAAGTCGTGCATAACCGGCGTCACGCCCGCGAGGAAGGCGACGACCGCACCGGTCGTGATGCGGGGGAGGCGCCACAGCGTCACGCCGATGCTGCCGACCAGCAGCATCCCGGTGGAGAGCGGGACGAGCTTGTCGGCCTCCTTCAGCCCCTTGGACTCGGCGTAGCCGATCTGTCCCTCCATCCCGCGGAAGTTCTCGACCGCCATGTACCCCAGCACGCCCCCGAATAGGAGCCGCCCGAGCCGGGACGGCGTGTCCCGAGTCGAACCCGCCGTCTCCGACGATGCCGCTGCGTCGTCTTCTGCAGTCTCGATTTCGACCGTGTCTTCGGACATGAGCGCTCGTTCGCCGGGAGTACACTTACCCCTCCGGGTGGGGACGGGCTTTGCCGGCTCTCGCCCGCCCGTCAGATGGCCAGCAGGGCGAGCGAGACGGCGACGAGGACGACGTGGAACGCGGCGTGGCCGACGACCGCCGCCTCCAGGCTTCGGCGCCAGTAGAGCCAGCCGAAGCCGACGCCGGCGACGGCGTTGAGGCCGACGACGACGGCGACGACCGCAGGGGTGAGCGCCGTGATAGTCGCCGCCGCGGGCAGGTGGCCGACGCCGAACAGCAGGGCGGCGACGACGATCGATGCCCACGCGACCCCCGAATCCGGGGCGCCGGTCCGGTCACCGAGTCGGCGGGCGACGGCCCACAGCGCCCACAACACGAGCGTCATGAACCCGAACCGGAGCAGGAGTTCCTCGGTGACGCCGCCGTACAGGAGGCGGAAGGGGAGGCTCCCGACGAGCGCCGCGGCCGCTCCGGTCGAATCGGTGGGCACGGTCGGCGTCAATCCGCCCAGGAACGGCCGGGAGAGCAGGTCGATACCGGCGACGACGGCGAACGTCAGCGCCCCGACGCCGGCCGCGAGTGGGACCTCCTCGCGGAGCCGCCGCTCGGGAGCGGTCCCGCCGCCGACCCACGCGAGCAGGTGTGAACGGAGGCCGACGCGTGGAGTGAGCGCGACGCCGACCGCGACCGCGACCGCCAGCAGGAGCGCGGAGTTGAGGACGGCGGCGACGGCGAGGAGCGCCGGGTCCACGCCGGGGACGGTCGGGAGCCCGACGACGCCCGGAATCACGCCGGCGACGGCGAGTCCGAGGGCGACGACGCCCGTCAGGCCGAGGGCGTACATCGCGCCGAAGCGTTTCAGGAAGCCGGCGGCTCGGGAGCCGCGACTCCCTCGGTCCTCGCGGGACCCGGTGTCGTGAGTCGAGCGGTCCTCGGACTGCCCGCTATCCGTGGAGTAGGAGTTCATCGACGGGGATGACGCTCGCCGAGGGGATAACGTCCGCGTGACACGAGGGGTCAGACCGAGCGACCGGCGGTCGGGTCGAGGGACGGTGACCGTGCGCTTATAGCCGCGCGTCCGGAAGGACAACCCATGAGCGGCCTCTCGCTCGACGCCACGCAACTCGACCGCTACTCCCGGCACATCATCATGGACGAGGTGGGGCCGGAGGGACAGAAACGCCTGCTCGACGGGCGCGTCCTCGTCGTCGGTGCCGGCGGACTCGGCGCCCCGGTCGTCCAGTACCTCGCCGCCGCCGGCGTCGGGGAACTGGTCGTCGTCGACGACGACGTCGTCGAGCGCTCGAACCTCCAGCGACAGGTCATCCACGCCGACGCCGACGTGGGGGTGCCGAAGGCCGAGAGCGCGAAGGCGTTCGTCGAGCGGCTCAACCCCGACGTGACCGTCGAGGCCCACGAGACCCGTCTCGACCGGGAGAACGCCGAGTCGCTCGTCGCCGACTGCGACGCCGTCGTCGACGCCTCCGACAACTTCCGGACGCGCTATCTGGTCAACGACGTAGCACGGTTGGCCGGCGTGCCGGTCGCCCACGGCGCCATCTACAAGTTCGAGGGGCAGGCGACGACGCTCGTCCCTGGTGGCCCCTGCTACCGCTGTCTGTTCCCCGAGGCGCCGGAACCGGGGGAGGTGCCCGACTGTGCGACGACCGGCGTGCTCGGAGTCCTCCCGGGCGTCCTCGGCACGATTCAGGCCACCGAGGCCGTGAAGCTCCTGCTCGGCGCCGGCGACCCGCTCTCGGGGCGCCTGCTGTTCTACGATGCCCTCGAGATGAGCTTCGAGACGGTTCCCTACCGGCAGAACCCCGACTGTCCGGTCTGTGGCGACGACCCCATCGACTCGATAGAGCGGGTCGAGTACACGGGCGGCTGTGGCATCGCCGACTGAGGCGGGCCAACGAGCGACAGATAGGTCGCGACACGACGACCGGGCGGCTAACGCCGTGTGGGGTCAGAACTGAAGAACAACCATTACAATTCGGTGTTTCGGTGACGGAGCGGAGCATCGGTACAGAATTACCGACTGTTCGGGTTTAGGTCGTCCAAATAGCTCAGATTTATTATGATTCCGTCCCTCGTTGCGGACGGGATGAGCGCCCGAAACCTCGAACGACAGACGCGGAGTTTCCTGAGCAACGAGGTCCCGCAGATTCAACAGCACGGCGGCTCCTTCGAGATTCGCGACGTGGACGAGGAGAACGGACGCGTCACCGTCGCCATCGGCGGCGCCTGCTCCGGCTGTGGCATCGCCCCGATGACGATGAAGGCGATTCGCCGCCGGCTCCCGGAAGAGGTCGACGACCTCGCCGAGGTTGAGGTCGTGCGGGCCGGCGGCCCGCGTGCGGCCGTGATGCCCTCCGTCACCGACGAGATGGAGGACATGGAGGAGTACGAGGACTACGACCCGCCGTTCTGAGCCGCGGCCGGACCCGACTCGGGTCACCCTCCCGCGTTCGAGGCGTCTCTTCGAGAACCCCGTGGCGAGCACCGACTACCCTGCGGAAGGCGTGTCGAGCGAGTTGCGATAGCTACTGCGACGTTCGACGGGCGGGAGGAGGTGCGAGGGTCGTCACCTCACCCTCGCCTTCGTCTGTTAAGACCGACTTGAAATAGCAGGCAGAGGGGGAATGCTCTGCGGCCGACCGATGTCCACACGCAATGGGGCAGTACGCGTACACCTGCGTGGACTGTCGGTGGGCGGTCGCCTTCGACGGTGGATGCGAACAGTCGGTCCTCGATGCGGCGCTCGGCCACTTCGAACAGACGGGCCACACCGTCGAGCGGGCCGACGAGGACGCGGCCGACGCAGTCAACGCGACGACCGAAGCGAAGACGCCGGTCGACGACACCGCCGACAGCTGAACACCCGGCGACTGGACGGTCGGTGACGGCGACGGCCAGGGACGACCGGCAACGACGACGACGGGCGACGACCGGCGACCAGCGACGACGGACGGCCGGGGACGACGGACGACACGGTCGACGGCGGACGACGCGGAGCGACCGAGTACCGGCCGGCCGTCGCCACGGCGACTCGACAGCTTTTCGGGTGGTCCCACCCTCTCGTCGGCGATGAGTCTCGCCGAGCTTCTCTCCGCGATGCCCTACGCCGAGCACCTCGGTATCGAGGTCACTGTCGCCGAGGACGGCTACGCGGAGGGCCACCTCAGCCTCGCAGACGAACACTCCTCCGTCCCCGGTCGGCGGGTCGGCCACGGCGGCGTCGCGTACTCGCTCGCCGACACCGTCGCCGGTGCGGCCGTCATCTCGCTTCACTACGCCGCCACGCCGACCGTCGACATGCGCATGGACTACCTCGCGCCCGTCACCGACGACCTCCACGCCGAGGCCGAGGTGGTCCGCGACGGCGGGAGCGTCAGCGTCGCCGACGTGACCCTCACCGACGCCGCCGGGACCCGCGTCGCGGAGGCTCGCGGCGTATTCAAGACCGGCGGCGGCGACGACGACTCCCCGTGGGGTGACGGCCCCGGTGAACTGGACACCGCGTTCGCGGACGAGGGGGAGTGAGACGGCGGCCGACGGACGAGAGCGACTCGCCAGCGCCGCCAAGGGCGAACTGCTTCGCACCGAGCGTTGGCGGAACCGCTTCTGAAGCGGGTCACGCGTCTCGGTTCGGAGCGGAATCCGACCCCTCCGACGCCACCCGAACGTGGACCGCCGAGTGTTTGTACTCCGGAATCTTCGCGGTCGGGTCGAGCGCGTCGCCCGTCAGCCGGTTCGCCAGCGGCTCCGCGAAGTGGAACGTACAGAAGACGGTCCCGCGTCGGACCGCCGGCGTCACTTCGGCGGCGACCTCGACGCGACCGCGGTCGTTCTCGACGACGAGGCGGTCGCCGTCGGCGACCCCTCGCTCCGCCGCGTCCTCGGGGTGAATCTGCAGCGAGTCCTCCCCGCGGAGCCTCGTGAGGACGCCCGAGCGGCGGGTGACGGCGCCGCTGTTGAAGTGTTGGAGCACCCGGCCGGTGGTGAGCACGAGTTGAGTCTCCTCGACCTCGTCGGCGGGGTCGACGTGGTCCACGGGTTCGAGTCGGGCGCGACGCTCCCCGTTCGCGAACGTTTCGGCGTGGAGCACGCCCGTCCCCTCCGTCGCCCCCTCCGGGAACGGCCAGCGTTGGCTCGCGGCACCGATGCCGGCGTAGCTCACCCCCGCGTAGATGGGGGCGACCCGCCGGAGTTCGTCGAACGCGGCCTCCGGGTCGGGGTAGTCGAACCCCGGTGTAGCGAGGTCGGCGGCGACGCCCGTCTCCGCCGCGAGGCGTCGAGCGACCTCGGTCAGCACGTCGAAGTCGCGGCGGGCGTCGCCCGGCGGGTCAGCCGAAGGTCGCGAGCGCTGAATCTGCCGGTCCGTGTTCGTCACCGTCCCGTCCTTCTCCGCGAACGCGGAGCCGGGGAGCACCACGTCGGCGTACTCCGTCGTCTCCGAGGGGTAGATGTCGTGGACGACGAGGAAAACGTCGTCGAGCGCGTCGGCGACCCGGTTCGCGTTCGGCTCGGTGACCGCCGGGTTCTCGCCGAAGACGTACGCCGCGCGCACCTCGTCGCCGAAGCGGTGGGTCAGTTCGACCTCCGTCAGTCCGGGTTCGGCGGGCGGGGAGACCCCCCACACGTCGGCGACGGCGGCGCGGGCGTCGCGGTCCGTCACGGGGCGGTAGCCGGGGAGGACGTTCGGGAGCGCCCCCACGTCGCCGGCGCCCTGGACGTTGTTCTGACCGCGCAGGGGGTTGACGCCCGCTCCCCGCTTCCCGACGTTCCCCGTCAGCAGTGCGAGGTTCAGCAGGGCGTGGACGTTCGCCGTCCCGCAGTGGTGCTGGCTCGTCCCCATCCCGGTGAACGCGGCCGCGCGGTCGGCGCCGCCGTACAGTCGCGCGGCGGCCCGGAGGTCGGCCGGGTCGACGCCGGCCCGCTCGGCCGCCGCGTCGACGTCGAACCCGTCGAGGTGCGCCCGGAGGGCGTCGAGGCTGTCGGCGTCGATGCGAGCGTCGAGGAACGCGTCGCCTTCGAGGCCCTCATCGAGGACGACGGCGCACATCGCGTTCAGGAGCGGGATGTCGTACCCGGGGCGGACCGGGAGATGCACGTCGGCGTGGCGCGCCGTGGCGGTCTCGCGGGGGTCGACGACCACGAGGTCGGTGCCGCGTTTCAGCGCCGGGTAGAGGTAGGAGGAGAAGATGACCGGGTGCTGTTCGGCGGGGTTGGCCCCCCAGACGAGAAAGCAGTCGGCCTCGCCCACGTCGTCGAGCGTGTTCGTCATCGCGCCCGCGCCGAAGCGGCCGGCCATCGCGGCGACCGTCGAGGCGTGACAGAGCCGGGCGCAGTTGTCGACGTTGTTGGTGCCGAGCACTCGCGCCAGCTTCCCGAGCACGTAGTTCTCCTCGTTCGTGCAGTTCGAGGAGGCGAAGAAGGCGAGCGCGTCCGGGCCGAACTCGTCGCGGACGCCGGCGAACTCGTCGACGACGCGGGAGAGCGCCTCGTCCCACGACGCCTCGCGGAGGCCGCCGCCCGGCGCGTCGCGGACCATGGGAGCCGTCAGCCGCTCGTCGTCGCCGACCACGTCGTAGGCGGCGACCCCCTTCGGACAGAGTTCGCCGCGGCGGTTCACCGCGCCCTTCGCGCCGACACCGACCCCACGGCGCTCGTCGTACCGGAGCGCACAGCCGACGCCGCAGAAGGGACAGACAGCGTGGTCGGGGGCGGACGCCGGGGCCGGGTCGACGTCGTCGCCGGTCGAGTCGGTGTCGTCGCCGGTCAAGTCGTCCGAGGCCATGTGACCCGTATACACGGCGACTGGCTAATCGGTACCGGCGCGGGCGGCGGCTACGTCACGAACGTCAGCCCGGCGGCGAACAGCCCGTAGAGGAGCGTGGTCGTGACGACGGCCATGAGCGCGTCGAGGAGGAGCCCGGCCCGGAGCATCTCCCGGCGGGTCACCGCGCCGGTGCCGAAGACGACGGCGTTCGGGGGTGTGGCGACCGGGAGCGCGAACCCGTAGCTCGCGGCGACCGCGCTGGCGACCGCGAGCGTCGCCCCCGCGACCTCGGGTGCGAGCCCGTACGCCGGCCCGCGGGCGACGCCGATTGCGACGAGGACCGGTGCGAGCACCGCGACCGTGGCCGTGTTCGAGGCGAGTTCCGAGAGCAGGACGGTGAGGACGACGACGGCGAACAGCAGTGCGAACAGGGGAACCCCGGCGAGCGTGTCGAACACCGCCCCGGCGAGCCACTCGGTCGCACCGGTCGAGCCGAGCGCGTCGGCGAGCGAGATGCCGCCGCCGAACAGCAGGAGGGTGTTCCAGTCGATGCCGGCCACGTCGTCGGCGTCGGAGACGCCGAGCAGGACCAGCGCCGGCACCGCGAGCACGGCGACGACCGCGAAGTAGAGCACGCCCTGGTGGTCGCCGGCGCCGAGGAGGCTCGGTCCCGGCCCGCCGAACAGCGTGACGTAGAGAGGCCCCGGGAGGACGTTCTCGAACAGGAAGCCGACCCCGCCGAGCAGCCACAGCACCGCGACGGCGACGAACACCGACGCGGCCCGACGACCGCCCGGCCCGAGCGGCGGACGGTCGGTGGTCGAGACCGACGGCGTGGAAGCGTTCGACCCTCCCGACGACGGCGGGTGGAGTCGAACGAGGAGGAGCCACGCGAGCGGGAGCGTGACGGCGACGAGCGGGAGACCGAGCGCCGCCCACTCCAGGAAGGTGACGCTGACGCCGAGTTGAGCGTCGAGGGCGGCGACGACGATGGCGTTCGGCGGCGTGCCGACGAGCGTTCCCAGCCCGCCGATACTCGCGGCGTAGGCCACCCCGAGCAGCGTCGCGGTTCGGAGGGACGACGGCGGCGTCTCGGCCGCGTCACCGGCGTCAGCGTCGGTCGAAGGCGCGGGAGCGGGGTCGGCGACGCCGACCGCGTCGGCCCCGGCCCCCTCTACCTCTCGCACCAGTCCGAGCGCGACGGGGACCATCATCGCCGCCGTGGCGGTGTTCGAGACGACCATCGAGAGGAGCGCGGTGGCGAGCATGACGCCGAGGACGAGCCGACGCGGCGACGTGCCGACGGTCGCGACGAGCGCGAGCGCGACCCGACGGTCGACGCCGTGGCGCGACAGCGCGTCCGCGAGGACGAACGTCCCCAGGAAGAGGAAGATGACGGGGTCGGCAAAGCCCGACAGCGCCGCCTCGAACTCGGAAACGACGCCGAGGGCGACGAGCCAGACGGGGACGAGCAGACCGGTGACCGATAGGGGGAGCCCGCCTGACACCCACAACGTCCCCGCGAAGGCGGCCGTCGCCAACGCGTACTGTCCCTCGACGGAGAGACCCTGAGGTGCCGGGAGCGCGGCGACGAGGAGCGCGAGGGCGGTCGCGAGGGCGACCAGCCCGGCGTCACGTCGACCGGTCATCACGTCCTCGAAGCGGGCGCCGTGAGCGAAAGCCTACCGGTCGGTTCACCGGGGACGACGGCGACGACGACAGCCATTTGCGCCCGCACCCCCCACGGACACGCATGCCCGACCGACTGCTGAAAATCAACGCGTACACCACCTTCGACATGCTCGACGGGACGGCGAGAGGCCACGAGTTCGAGGAGTCGGCGTTCGCGGTGCTCAACGTCACCGCGCCGCGGAAGAACCCACAGGACGTGACCCTGGAGCTCGAACTCGACAACACCGGACTCGACCACCTGCCGGCCCACGCAGACCGGGTGACCCTGTCGGCCGAGCAGGCGCGGACGCTCGCCGCCGAGTTGGAGAAGTACGCCGGGCGCGTCGAGGCGGCGCAAGCGAGCGCCGAGAGCGACGGCGAGACCGAGTAATCACCGTACTCAGAGCGCCGGGAGCGCCCCGGCCTCGACCTCGACGTCCCGACGTTCCCCGTCCCGGAGCACCGTGAGCGTCACCGTCTCGCCCGGCGTCGTCTGCAGTTCGAGGTACTCCGAGAACTCCTGTCGGGTCGACACCTGCTCGCCGCCGACGGCGAGAATCACGTCGCCGCCGACGGGCACCTCGAACCCGGCGACCTGCTCGGTGCCGGTGGCGGGTTGGAGCGTTCCGGCCGCGGGCGACCCCTCGGCGACGCGGGCGACGAGCAGGCCGCGGGTTCGGTCCAACCCGTTCGCCTCGGCGACCACGTCCGTCACGGGGAGGAGGGTAAGGCCGAGCGTCGGATGGCTGTAGCGCCCCTCGTCGACGAGGGCGGCGACGACCTTTCGAGTCAGCGGGGCGGAGATGGCGAAGGCGATGTTCTCGCCGCCGCCGGAGTTGACGACGCCGAGGACGGTGCCGTCGAGGCCGACGAGGGGGCCGCCGCTGTTGCCGGGGTTGACCGCCGCGTCGGTCTGAATCCCGTTCGGGATTCGGTAGTCGCTCTCCGCGGGGCTCGGCACGAGACGGTCGACGCCGCTGACGACACCGGTCGTGAGCGAGCCCTGTAGACCGTAGGGACTGCCGACGACGGCCACTTTGGTGCCGACCGGCGGCTCCGACTCGGCGAGGTCGAGCGGGTCGGCGTAGTCAGGCTTCGAGCCGACGCGGACGACCCCGAGGTCGGCTCGGGGGTCGGTGCCGACTACTCGCCCCCGGACCGACTCCCCCTGACTGAACTGCACGCTGACGGCGTCCGCACCGGCGATGACGTGGTGGTTCGTCACGACGTGCTCGCCGTCGTACAGCCAACCGGACCCCTGCGACCCCTCCGGCGTCCGCAGGAGGACGATCGAGCCGACCACCGACTCGTAGAGCTGCGTGTACACGTCCTCCTCGCCCGCGGTCGCGTCCGCGGCCGACGTTCGGTTCCCCTCGGTCGCGGCGGCGCTCGTCGTCGCGTTCTCGCTGCCGGTTCCGGTCGCGTTCGCCGACGACCCGTTCGTTCCCGAACCGCTGGTGCCGCCACAGCCGGCGACGCCGACGGCGAGCGCCGTCCCCACCCCGCCGAGAAGCCGCCGTCTCGAGATGTGTCGCTCCGACATATCACCGAGTTGGGCCGCGCGTCGGAAAGGGGTACTCACCGATACCCCCCGAACGTTGCCGCGAGGGCGGCGGCGGGTCGGCGGCGTCGCGACGCTCGTGTCCGCGTCGCCGACGCGTTCTACCCGTCCACGGCGTCGTGGCGGTCGAACCCGTCGGCCCGGGCCCGCCACTCCCGCTGTTGGGCCCGCTCGCTGACGTGGGTCCGGCCGTCCGCGAGGTCGTCGCGGACGGACGCCTCGAACGCCGTAATCGGGTCGAGGAAGTCGCGCTCGAACGCCTCGACGACCTCGTAGCTCCAGCGGTCGTCGACGATGCCGGCCGGGAGGTGTCGGTCGCGGAGTCGGTCGGCGAGTTCGTCGTGGCCGGCCGCTCTGAGGCTCGCCTCGGCGGCGTGGAACCGGTCCATCGCGTGACCCACCCGGTGGTGGAAGTCGAGGAGCGACCCGTACGCCCGGTAGACGTGTTCGATGCCGAGTTGACAGTGGTGGAGGGCGTCCCGTTGTTCGGCAGTGAGGTCGACGCCGTCGGGAGGGGTGGTCGGCTCGTCGGTCATGCAGGACAGTTCGAGCGGCGAGGAGAAAGCGGTTGTCGGGGGGTTACCAGACGCCGACGTTCAGCGCGTACGCCCACTGGGTGCCGCCGAGGGCGAGCAGGGCGAGCGCGGCGCCGGCCAGCGCGACGTTCTTCAGGAACTGCGTCATCTCGGTCTGCTGTTGGTCCTCGGGGACGGCCCAGAAGTCGTGAAACACCAGCGCGGAGACCACCAGGAAGACGGCGAGCGCCCCCGCCGCGAGGACGGGGAAGACGCCGAAGACGAGGCCCAGCCCGCCGAGAACGAGGAGCACGCCGGAGCCGACGACGCCGAGGCGCGGTGCGGGAAGCCCCTTCGCCTCCGCGTATCCCGTCATCGCGTCGGTGTTCGTGAAGTGGTTGAGCCCGGTGAACGCGAGGACGCCGCCGAACAGCAGGCGTGCGAGCAGCAGGAGCTCCGAGGCGAGGGGCGCTTCGAGCGCCATCAGGCGGTCACCTCCGCGGCCGCGGCTCCCGGACTAGGTGGCGAGTCGACACGTGCTTCGGTTTCGTACTCTGGTTGCATCGTGTTACTTGGTTCGTTCCGGAACCCATATAGCCGTTCGGCGACAGTGATAGCACCAGGTGACACCGATGCCAGTAGACGCAGGCGGCGACGACGGGCCCTGCTCGGTCGTCGACTCGCTGACACAGATCGGCTCGCAGTGGCGACTCGTCGTGCTCCACGACCTGCAGGACGGGGAGAAGCGCTTCAACGAACTGAAGCGCTCGACCGGCGCGAGCTCGCGGACGCTCTCGCGCGTGCTCGACGACCTGCAGGAACTCGGCTTCGTCGACCGCCGGATGGAGGAGGACGCCCCGGTGGCGACGTACTACTCGCTCACGCCGAAGGGCGGGTCGCTCTGTCCGGTGTTCGACGAAATCGAGCGGTGGGCGGACGAATGGCTGGAGGTCGGTGTCGAGGCGGACGGCGAGGGCGGGGCCGACGCGGACGCGACGGCACCCGAGACCGCCGACTGAGGGTGGAGACAGTGCCGACCGACGAACGCGGGAGCGACGCGCGGTCGACGGCCGAACGCCGACGACGCGAGGACCGACTGGCCGCCGAGTTCGAGCGAGTCGCCGCCGAACTCGGAAGCGGCGAGGCCGCCCTCCACGGCTACGACGTGACGCTCGACCCGGCGCACGAACGCGGTGGGGTCCGGTTCTCCGGTGGCTGGCTCCGGTTCGACCTCGCCGCAGAGGAGTGAGTCGAAGCCGTCGACCGCGTCGACAGCGCCGGCCGACGCGGCCGGCGCGCTACAACCGTCCGTTCAGCACCTTGGCGGCGACCAGCACCGGGTCCCAGACGGGGCTGAACGGCGGGGCGTACGCGAGGTCGAGGCGCTCCACCTCGGCGACGGTCATCCCCGCTTCGAGCGCCGTGGCGACGGTGTCGATTCTGATGGCGGCACGGTCGGCGCCGACGATGGTTCCGCCGAGCAACCGACCCGTCTCGCGGTCCGCGGTGAGCGTCACCGTCGTCTCCGCGTTGCCGGGGTAGTACCCCGAGCGCGACCCGGCCGTCACGGTCTCGCTCACCGGCTCGAAGCCGTACGTTCGCGCCTCGTCGTGGTCCGTGACCCCCGAGCGGCCGCACTCGAGGTCGAACGCCTTGAGGACGGCCGTCCCGGCGACGCCGCCGAGGGTGGTCGGGTCGCCGGCGACCGTCTGCCCGACCGCCCGTCCGGCGCGGTTGGCGGTCAGACCGAGCGGGACCCACGCCGGTTCGCCGGTGACGACGTGGGGCATCTCGGCGCAGTCGCCGGCGGCATACACGTTCTCCCGGTTGGTCCGCCCGAACTCGTCGATGGCGACGGCGCCGGAGTCCCCGAGTTCGACCCCGGAGCCGTCGAGCAGGTCGGTGTTCGGCCGGACGCCGACGCCGACGAGTGCGAGGTCGACCGGGAGCGACGAGTCGGGACAGACGACCTCTGCGACGCGGTCGTCCCCGTCGGAGTCGAGTCGTACCACCGCCTCGCCGAGGTGGAGCGTCACCCCCTGCTCGCGGAGGTGGGCCTCGACGCGCTCGGCGACCGGCTCGCCGAACGGCCCGAGGAGGTGGTCGCCGCGCTGGAACACGTGGACGTCGAGGTCGTGGGCGGCGAACGCCTCGGCCATCTCGACACCGACGTACCCGCCGCCGACGACCGCCACCGTCTCCGGCGGGTCGGCCCGGAGATGCGATTCGACGGCGTCGGCGTCGACGAACCCGCCGCCACCGAGGTCCTCGACGGTCGCCGTCTCGGGGTCGAGGAGGGCCGCGCGCAGGGCCGCCGCGGAGTCGAGGCCGTGCATCGTGTAGACGCCGTCGAGGTCGGCTCCCGCGACCGGTTCGGTGGCGGCGCGAGCGCCGGTGGCGACGAGCAGGTCGCCGTAGGGTTGCTCGACCGTCTCGCCGTCGCGTTCGACGGAGACGACGCGCTCGTCGGGGTCGACGGCGACGACCTCGTGCCCGCGCCGGAGGTCGATACCGCGCTCCTCGATACGGTCGGGGGGCAACGAGAGCAGGTCGGTGAGCACCGGTACCTCGCCCTTCACGTAGTAGGGCATCCCGCAGTGGGCGTAGGAGGCCCAGTTTCCCTTCTCGAAGACGACGACCTCGCGGTCGGGGTCCTCGCGTTTCAGCTTGCTCGCGGCGCTGAGGCCGGCGGCGTCACCGCCCACGACGACGAACGGGTCGGACATGGTCGACGTGGTTCGTCGGGCGAGACGTAACTACTGCGGTGGGGTAGACGCGACGCACGGGTGGATGCGACGCACAGGTGGATGCGACGCGCGGAAGACGGGCGCGCAGTCAGTCTCCGCTTCCGATACCGTCGTCGTTTCCGACGCCCTCGTCGGTCCCGGCGTCTCCGCTCCCGTCGCCGAGCGCCACTCGGTAGTCGTCGTAGAGGTCCGCGTCGAGCAGGTCGCGGAGGGCGTCCTCGTCCTCGCCGCCCTCTGTCGCGAGGCCGTAGGCCGCCCCGAGCCCGCCGCCGAGGAGGGCTCCCGAGCCCGCCGAGCCGAGGTCGATGTCGTCGCGGTCGCGGGCCGCGCCGGCGCCGAGTTCGGCCCCGCGGGCGACGGTGTCGAGGTCGACGTCGGCGAGCCAGTGGGCGTACTCCTCGGGGGTGACCTGCCCGGCGACGTAGGCGCCGGCGCCGAGGACGCTCCCCATCGCCTTCCCGTTCAGGTTCGACCGGCCGCGGTTCGCGGCGGCCACCCCGTTCGCGTTGCGGGCCATCTCCAGCGGGTCGAGGTCGTCGAGGACGGTCCCCTCGTGACTGCTGGCGTAGGCGCCGACCGCGGTGCCGCCGAGGACGGCGCCCGACAGCAGAACCGCGGTGGAGTAGCCCGCCGCGATAGCCGGGTTCGCGAGCGTCGCGCCCGTTGCCAGCCCCCAGATGGCGGCCTGCTTGGGGTCGGCGTTGCGCACGGTGTACTTCAGGTCGGCGACGCCGGACCGCGCTCGGTGTCGGGCGCGGGCGAGGGTCCGGCGCGTCGCCTCGCGGTCGGGGACCGGGAGCGCCGGCTCGCCCGCGGGGGGAGCCTCACCGCGGTCGGCGGCGGGCCGACCGTCGACGTCGTCGGTGGCACCGGCCGGTTCGACCGTGTCTGTGTCGGTGGCGTCGGTGTGGATGTCGTCGGTGTCGTTGGTGCCGATGTCGTCGGTCTCGCCGGTGTCGTTGGTGTCGATGTCGCCGGTGTCGTCGAGGCCATCGGTCGACTCGGCGTCGTCGGTCGCGTCGACGACGTCTGCCGAGCCGACCGTCGCTCCGTCGCCTGTTTCCGCCTCGGTCACGTCGATGGGCTCCGAGTCGGCGTCCTCGGCGCCATCGGCAGTGTCGGGTGCGTCGACTGAGTCCGACAGGTCGCCGGTGGTCCCGCCGTCGCCGGCGGTAGCGGGGTCGCCCGCGTCCTCGACTCGGTCGCGGAGGCCGCCGATGCCGGACTTGAGCCGACCGAGGGCGCCGCTGCCCGCCGCGGCCGCCGTCTCTCCGGCGCGCGCCGCGGTCTCGCTGGCACGCGTCGCGGTCTCCACGGCGCGGTCGCGGTCGACGCCGACGCTCGGGAGGTCGCGGTCCGCTCGGTCGTCCCCGTCGACCCGGTCGCCGTCCGTCTGCTCCGCCAGCACGGCGCGGAGTTCGGCGACGGAGTCGGCGTCTTCGACCGGGTCGACCGTTTCGGCTGTCTTCCCTTCTTCGACCAACTCTTCGAGGTCGGCGACGAGCGCTTCGGCGCTCTCCGCGTCGCGGACCGCCGCGTCGGCCGCGGGTTCGAGCCCCTCCGGGACGGCGGCGACCAGGTCGGCGAGGGTCGCGAGCGTGTCGTCGCCGTCGGACGTCGAGTCACCGTTCATCGGTGGCACCTCGGGGCGACCGGGGTTAAACTCGCTGGCGGTCGGGCCGGTGAGCCCGCGAGAATCAGCCGTCGCCGGTGCCGGTCGAGTCGGAGGGCTGGTCGCCGTCGCGGTCGAGCACGTGGGCGCGACTCCGGAGCAGGCTCCCGAGGTGGTCCGCGCCGTCGAGGACGGTCAGTCGACCGTCGGGGAGCCGGTCAGCGAGGCGTCGCGCGCCGCCGACCGGGACGTTCGTGTCGCGGTCGCCGTGCCAGAGCCGGACCGGAGCGGAGACTCGGTCGAGGTCGGACCCCCACTCCGCGGCGTGCAGGCGGCTCTCGACCACGACGCCGCTCCGGCTCCGGGCGAGCGCCTCGACGAAGTCCCGCCCGACGAGTTCGGCGACCGGCTCCGGAACCGGGTCGCCGTCCGCCGACGTGTACTGCGAGACGACCGCCGACGCGTCGGTGCGCTCGACGACCCAGCGCTGGCCCCGGAGCATCGCACCGAGGAGCCGCGGCGTGCGGGACGCCATCGTTCCGAGGAGTCGCTGGACGGTCGGCGTGGTCGACTGCACGGCGGGCGGGACCGCACCCCCGACGGCGTCGACGGTCGTCACTCGGCCCCCGTGTGTCGCGGCGAACGCGAGCGCGTGGGGGCCGCCGCCGGAGAACCCGACGACGCGGGCGCGGTCGACGCCGGCGTCGTCCAGGACGGGAACCAGGAACGCGCCCGCGTCGACCAGCGACCGCGTCGGCCACGGGGTCGACGCACCGTATCCGGGCCGGTCGGGAGCGAGAACGCGAACGCCACGGCGGCGCGCCGTCCGGTCGTACAGCGCGCCCAACAGGCGCGACCCCGGCGTCCCGTGTAGGAAGAGGAGCGGCGTGCCGTCGGGGTCGCCGTACTCGGCGTAGGCGACCCGCCGTCCGTCGGCGTCGGTAGCGGTCCTGGTGGTCGCGTCGGCACGGGTCACGGCGTGGAGGGCGTCGTCGGCGTGGAGGGTGTCGTCAGCGGGGGCCGACCCGTCGGGGAGACGACTGTCGGCGTCGGTGAAACGGCCGTCGCCGTCGGGGAGGAACGTGTCGCCGAAGTCGTACGCGGTGACGCTCGCGTTCACACCCTCCCTTTGTCGTCCCCCGGGAGTGTACCCTCCGCCGCATCGATGCGGCGTTTTAAGTGACGGGGCCCGGTGCGGCCCGCATGAAGCACGTCGCGTTCTCGGTGACGTACCCGCCGGAGTCGGCGCATCCCGTCCACCAGGGGCTGATGCGGGAGGAGGTGCTCTCGCGCGCAGAGCTCTTGGTGTGGGGGCCGACCGACCAGGTCACGACCCTCGTGTGGTACGACGGCGACCGCGAGTCGGTGCGGCGGGTGCTCGACGGCGTCGACAGTCTGGTCGAGGCCAGTCTCGTCCCCGGCGACGGGGGCACGTACGCCTTCACTCACCAGACGGCGTTCGAACTGCCGGCGGCGGTCGTCGACCTCGTCGCGCGGGCGAAACTGGCGTTCCTCCCGCCAGTCACGTTCCTCGACGACGGCACGGCGCGGTTCGAGGCCGTCGGCGAATCGCGCTCGCTGAGTGAGTTCCACGTCCGCCTGAGCGACCTGCTCGGCGCTCGCATCGAGCGAGTCCGCGAGTTCGACCGGGCGCCGTCGGCGGCGACGCTCACCGAACGCCAGCGGGCCGCCCTCGAGGCAGCCGCGGCGGTGGGTTACTACGACGTGCCGCGGACGGGGAGCGTGGCGGACGTCGCCGAGCGACTCGACTGCGCGCGGAGCACCGCCGGCGAACTGCTCCGGAAGGCGGAGTCGGCGGTCGTATTCGATGTGCTCGACGGGCTGGACGGGCACAACGACCTCGACGGCGGCGCGGTGTAATCTCGGGCGGCTACAGTTCGACCGTCTCGCCCAGTTCCGGCGCACGGGCGTCGTGACCGTCCGCACGGAGGTCGGCGGCGAAGCCGGCGGTGTCGTCCCCGTGGTTCACCAAGACCTCGCAACCGTGGTAGCCGTCGAGGAAGGAGCGGAGACCCTCGGCGTCGGCGTGCGCGGAGAAGTCGTACTGCTCGGCACGAGCGGCGACGGGCATCACGCGGCCGTCGATCTCCGCGCGGCCGCGTTCGAGCAGTTCCCGGCCCGGCGTCCCTTCGACCTGGTAGCCCGTCATGGCGATTTTGTTCGTCGGGTCGCCGCGGATTTCGGGGATGTAGGTCATCGCTGGGCCGCCCGACAACATGCCGCTGGTCGTGACGATGACCGTGTTCTGCTCGGCGATTCGCTTTCGCTGGCCGTCGCGGCCGGTGACGACGCGGGCGTTCGACATCGCGCTCCGGAGGGCCTCGGCGTCGCGGACGTACTCGGGGTGTCGGCGGAGCATCTTCGCGACGCCGACGCCCATCCCGTCGACGTAGCAGTCCACGTCGTGGGCGTCGAGTACGTGCAGAATCTCCTGGGTGCGCCCGATGGCGAACGCGGGGACGACGACGGTCCCGCCCTCCCAGAGCGTCGTGCGGACGGATTCGACGAACTGTCGCTCGACCTCGTCGCGGGGCGGGTGGTCCACGTCGGCGTAGGTCGACTCACAAATCACGACGTCGGCGTCCGGACGGTCGGTGGTGCCGGCAACGAGCCGTTGGTCACCGGTGTGGAAGTCGCCGGTGTACAGCAGGCGCGTGTCGCCGTCGTCGACGAGGACGTGGGCGCTGCCGGGGATGTGGCCCGCGTTGTAGAACGTCACCTCGTAGCCCGCCGCGTCGAACGGGTCGCCGTAGCCGTGGCGCTCCGAGACCTCCGAGAGGCGCCGGACGTGCTCCTCGGTGAACGGGCAGTCGTACGTGCCGCCGTGGAGCTTGATGGTGTCGCGGGAGAGTGTGTGTGCCAACTCCTCAGTCGGCGGCGTCCAGTGGATGGGCGGGCGGGCGTCGCCGGCGAGCAGCGTCGGGAGGTTGCCCACGTGGTCGAGGTGGCCGTGGGAGACGACGACGGCGTCGGGGTCGGGGCGGGCGACGGGGTACTGCGGCGGGTTCCCCGTCAGCGTTCCGTAGTCGAGCAGGAGCGAGTCGTCGACGAGAATCGCGCTCCGGCCGACCTCCTCGGCGCCGCCGAGGAACTGGAGTTTCATTGCCGACGGGTAGCCGCCGGCGACGTTTGGGTCGCTCGGTTCGGTTCGAGGACTGACAATGGAGGAACGGGTACCTGGCCAGGTCTGTGGTTCACGGAAGCCCCCGTCGGACGGGACTCGTCCGTTCGCTCCCTACTCGGCCGCCAACGTCGACACCGCGTCCACCCGGGGGAGCCGCCGGAGGGAGGGGACGGTGAGTACGTAGAGGCCGTAGACGGCGAAGCCGACCGCGCCGCCCCAGAGGACGACCGAAGTCGACGTAGCGGCCGCCACGGCGCCGCCGACGAGCGCCCCGACCGGCGTCATCGCGGCCGAGGCGCTGCCGAGCACCGAGGAGACGCGCCCGAGCAGCCCCTCGGGGACGAGCGCCTGCACCATCGACGCGATGAGCACGTTCACGACTCCGGCGGGGACGAACGCGAGCGCGAACAGCGCCGCGGTGGCGGGGAGCCAGCCGACGGTGACGGCACCGGCCCACACGACAGCGCTCAGGAGGGTTCCGACGACGGCGACGACGCCGAACCGGAACCGGTCGAGGACGTTTCCGGCGAGGGCCCCGACGAGGAGACCGACGCCGATACCGGCCGTGAGAATCCCGTACGCGCTCGCGCCGCCGAGTTGGTCGCCGTACGCCGGGAGGACGGCCATCACGCCGCCGAGGGTGAAGTTGACCACGACCGCCCCGGCGAGGAGTTTCGCTACGACGGTCCCTCGGAGGAAGGCGATGCCCTCGCGGAGGTCGGCGAGGTAGGAGTCGTCGCCGTTCGAATCCGAGTCCGCGTCGTCGACGCCGCCGTCCGCGACCGCTGCGTCCGAGTCGGTATCGGGGTCGCCGTCGGTCGGCGGCGACGGACCGGCGTCCCCGGTCGTGCTCGCGGCCGGGATTCGGAGTCCCGCGAACAGCCACACCGCGACGGCGAAGGTCACGGAGTCGACGAGAAAGAGGGTGACGCCGCCGACGGCGGCGATGAGAACCCCACCGAGGGCGTTGAACGCGGCGTCGACGCCCTGGTACGCGAGCGTGAACAGGGAGTTGGCGGCGACGAGTTCGTCCTGCTCGACGATTCTGGGCAGGGCGGCCGACTGCGCCGGGTACACCGGCTGGTTCAGCAGGGAGAGCAGCGGCATGACGGCCAGGAGGAGCGGCGCGGAGAGCGCGCCGACGTGAGCCGCGGCGGGGACGACGAGGACGAGCACCCCCTGGAGGAGTTGGGTGCCGACGAACACCTGCCGGAGCGGGAGCCGGTCGACCAGCGGGCCGAAGAGAAACTGGAGCGCCGCCGGCGCCATGACGAGGAAGCCGGCGACGCCGGTGTACAGCTCCGAGCCGGTGAGTTCGTAGACGAGCCACATCGCGGCGACGTAGTAGAGGCTGTCGCCCGCGTTCGTCACCAGCCGTCCGAGGAAGAGCCGGCGGAACGTGGGGTTCCGAAAGAGGGCGTGCATGAGGGGATTGAGAGCCGTCCACCCCATCAATGTAAGCAGAAAGACAGTTCTGTCCGGCGCCGGACAGAAGATTCGTTCTGTCAGCGCCCGGTTATTTCGGAGCCGACCACCGACAGCGACTCGTCGACGACGAGAGTGAGTTCGTCGCCGTCGACACGGTACGTGACCGCTGCGCGGCGCGGGTCCTCGGTCACGAACCGGGCGCGTTCGTCGACGGCGGCGAAGTCGAGCAGCGAGGTCTCCCGGAGGTCGACCCCGCGGTCGTGGTAGAAGCCGGCCACGGGCGGGCGGCGGTGGAGCGCGGCGCCGAGGTCGGCGGTGATGGTCTGTCCGCAGCGGTCGCAGGCGTACTCCACGAAGGGGACGCCCTCGAAGCGCTGGTCGTCGAAGCCGGCCCCTCTGGCCGAGGACAGCGACGGGACGATAGGACCCTCACAGACGGAGCAGAACCCGTCGTCGGCGCGGACGACCAGCGCGCGCATGTACCGTTCGGCGACCGCCGGATACACCTCGTGGTCGTGCGCGGCGAAGACGCCCGGGGGGATTCTCCACTCCATCGTCCAGTGGCCGCAGTCGTCACAGGTGATTTTGACGCGCTCGTCCTCGTAGCGGAAGGTCATCTGACCGCCACAGAGCGGGCAAGACTCGCCGAACGGGAGCGGGTCGGCGTGGCCGTCCTGCGTGACGCTGCCCGAAAGGACGGCGCCGATGACTTGGATTCCGGCGAGTCGAAGCTTGTACCCATCATCCGTCTTCCGGACGAAGCGGTTGGTGAGCTTTCCGACGTGGTAGTTGAACCGCCCGGAGTCGTCTACCCCGACCGCCGACCGGAGTTCCGAGAAGGGGAGTTCACGCCCGTCCGCGTCCCAGAGTGCCTGTAGAATCGCGACGCGCGTTGGGTCCGACAGCGCCGCGAACGCCTCGGCGGGGTCGGCGGCGTCGGCGGGCGTGGAGGAGTCCATGCGTGCACCTGACGTGAGGTCCCTATCAGCGTACCGGCGTGTCGCGGACGTCAGTGGTTCGGCGGTAATCGGAGATTTATACAATTTTGTGATATTCAGTGCAAGAATAACAAAGTGGGTGCCGGGCGTCGTATCGATTGCAGTGGAAGGGTCGCTCAGTGGCAGAGCACCGTTCGGTCGGCGGACGGGAGCCGTTCAGGCTTCGTGTGGTTCGAATCCCACCCCTTCCGTTTTCCGAGGAACGTAGCGAGCGACCGACGGGAGCGAGCCAGTGAGTCGTGAAAACGACTCGGGAAGGGTTCGAATCAGGGAGTGAAGCGAGCGTCAGTGAGCGGAACGACCGTGGTTCGAATCCCACCCCTTCCGTGCCGGCGCGAACGACAGTAAGCGCCGGCCGAGTACGGTGGCGATTCGAACCCTGTCAGTCGCAGCGTCCGAGTGAAACGAGGGCGACCGTCTGACTCCGGTTCGAATCCCACCCCTTCCGTTTTCCGAGGAACGTAGCGAGCGACCGACGGGAGCGAGCCGGTGAGTCGTGAAGGCGCCTTCCACACCCTCCTCCCACCGTCGACGACCGCGAAGTTCATGTTCGGTCGCCGACCTCACCAATCCGATGCAGCCGCCAGCCGACGCCAGCCGCGAGGAACTCCGCGAGTGGGCGCGGGCGTACGCCCGAACGGTCGACGTCGACGTGGACCACGACCGGCTCTCGTGGACGGTGTCGACGCGGGCGAAGCGCCGCGCCGGGGTGTGCCTGTACGACCGCGACGCCGAAGAGGCTCGCATCCGACTGGCGTGGCGCGCCTACGAGGCGTTCGACCCCGAGACGTTCGCGGGAGTCGTCCGCCACGAACTCGTCCACGCGTGGGAGTTCCAGCGCTTCGGCGAGTCGAGCCACGGCGAACGCTTCCGCCGTGTCGCCGCCGACCTAGACGCTCCGCTCCGGTGTCCGCGGTTCACCGACGGCCGACTCCGGCTGGTCTGTCTCGACGGCGACTGCGACTGGGCGGCCCACCGTCATCGAGCGTCGAAGACCGTCACGCGGCCGGGTGACCACCGCTGTGGCGCCTGCGGCGGGCGCTACGAGGTCAGACACGTCGCTACCGGCGAGGGGTGGCGAACCGCCGACGGGTACGAGTCGGCGCGGACCCGAATCGGCGCCGACTGGTGAGTCGGGACGACGGGACGACGCCGAGCGGCGGACACGCGACGGGCCCAGCAACGTGATGCTCGTTCGCGTCCAACGGAGTGGGATGACCGACTCCCCCCGCAGCAACGGTCTCCGCGAGACGATGGCCGACGGCGTCGCCTTCGGCGTCCTCGACAACACCTACAGCCCCGCGCTCGTCGAGCTGTACGGCGAGATGGGCTTCGACTTCGTCTGGTTCGACCTCGAGCACGGCGGCCCCAGCCCGTGGGACGCGACGGCACTGGAGGACGCTCTCCGCGCGGCCGAACTCACGGACACCGAACTGCTCGTGCGCCTCCCCAGCGCCGACCCCGCCATGGTCCGGAAGGTCCTCGACGCCGGCGTCAGGAACCTGTTTGTCTCCCGGGTGTGGAGCGCCGAGGAGGTTCGGACCGTCGTCGAGGCGGCCCGGTTCGAGTACGCCGGCGAGCCGGGCGAACGCGGCCTCGGCTCCCCTCGCGCCAGCCGGTGGGGGCTCGCCGGCGACGACTACGTCCCCGTCGAAGACGAGGAGATTCTCGTCGGCGTCACCGTCGAGACCGAGGCGGCCGTCGACGCGATAGACGAGATTCTCGCCGTCCCCGAACTGGGGTTCGTCTTCGTCGGGCCGTTCGACCTCTCGGTCGCGCTGGGTCACCCCGGTGAGGTCGACCACGAGGCCGTGCAGGCGGCGGTCGAGACCGTCCGCGACGACGCTCTCGACGCCGACGTCTCGCTCGGGGGACTGGGCTTCGGTGACGACGACGTGCGCTCGAAAGTCGAGCAGGGGTACTCGATGCTCAACGTCGGGAGCACGGTCGGCGCGATTCGGGGAACGTTCCCCGAGAAACTGGAGGCCTACCGCGACGCTGTCTGAGCGTCACCGGGGCACCCGACAGCCCACCCCCGTTCGACAGCTCACTCCCGTTCGACGGCCTGCACCTGGAACTCCCGGTAGCCGCCGTAGGCGACCTCCAACGAGCCGAGCCACCAGTTCCAGCGCTCCGGGACGGTGCAGTCGGCGGGTGCGTCGCCGAGGTGGTCGAGGAGCTCGTCGACCGTGAGGGGGAAGCCGCGGTCCGCGTCGTGTTTCCCCGAGTCGGCGAGGTCGCGCGCCTGTCGGACGACGACCCGGCGCTCCGCGTCGGTGCCGCCGAACGCCTCCCGGAGGATGACCTCGAGCGTCTCGGGGCCGAGTTCTGACACGGGGGCCGCGTCGTCTGCGGTCACGGTCACACTCGGTCGGCGACGATTATCAGTGCTGGGTCGGGGTCGGGGTCACGTCCACCAGGCGCCGCGTCGCTCGCGGTAGCCGGCGTCGCGGAACGGCGGCGGGCGCTCCTCGGGCGCCTCCATTCCGAGACCGTAGGCGAGCCAGTTGCCTACGTGCCAGCCGACGGCCTCCGTGTCGAGGTCGACGAGCACGACCGTCAGCCGGGTGTACGTCTCGATGGCGTCGTCGCCGTCGGGGTCCGGGCCGACGGTCGTGAAGCAGGAGCCCGAACCCTCCCCGCAGGGGGAGTCCTCGGCGAACTCGACGACCACGTCCGCCGCCTCGGGCGAGTCGACGAAGGTGAAGCTGAGGTTCGATGGAGCGGAGCCGTTCGCACCGCGCTCGTAGTACGAGAGGGCGTGGCGAACTTGCTCGCGGACGCCTTCCGGGTCGGCCGCGTTCTCGTCGTCGACGTAGACGCCGAACTCGGTGTCGCCCCACGGGAACGCGCGGTCGGTCGCGTCCGGCCGCGGTTGGGTGTACAGCACCGACTTCGCCTTCATTACGTCGGTCGGCGCGTCGTCGTGGCCGAGTCCGAGCGTGTGACCCAGTTCGTGTTGCAGGACGAGCGTCGTCGACGACGCCGACAGACCGGTTCGGACGAGAACGCGCTCGGGCCGATCGACCTGCCCCGCCCGCTGAATGAACGGCGCACAGCCGGCGGCGTCCGTCACCTCGCCACACGACGGCACCTCGTCGACGAACCGTACGACGAGGTCGGGGTTCGGCGCGTCCGGACGGACGACGTACTCCACGTCGAAGCCGGCGTACCGTCGGGCGTGCTCCTCCCAGTACGCCGTCGCGGCCTCGACCTGCGGAACGTAGTTACGGGTCTCCGAACCCCGGTTCTCCACCGCGACGACGACCGGTTCGGTCCCCCACGGGTTGTCGCGCGCCGGGGCCGGGTCCGGGGGCGCCGCCGTCGACGCCTCGGCGGTGTCGGTCGACGACGAGGACGTGTGGGAGTGAGAGTGCGAATCGGAGTTCGAGTGGGAGGTCGTGGTCGGCGACGGCGTCGCCGTCGACGTGTTACCGTCGTCCGCAATCGTATCGGCCGCGTCGGTTACCCCGGGGAGGTTGGTCCCACCCAACGACGGCGCTACACAGCCCGAGAGAACGAGCAGGAGCGCGAACGCCGTCGGGAGGGCCGATGACCGCATCTACTCAAACGAGAGTCATACCCACTTATGAGGTTTCTGGTGATACATGCGAGTTGACTTGTCTGGAATTTTGAACGGAGAACGGAGAGCGGCGACGTGCGACAGACCCGGTCGGACCGGTCGACCGGCTACCCGTGTGTCCCGGAGTCTTCGACGTGCAGCGTCGTGTGCCCGACGCCACGCATCTTTGGCTCAGTCCGCCGCGGCGGCGACCTCGCCGTCCGGTTCCGGGGACGCGACCCCGTCCGGTTCCGCGGGCGAGACGCCGGCCAGTCGGAGCGCGTTGCTCGTCACGCCGAGGCTGGCGCCCATGTCGCCGATGACGATGGCGACGATGACGTCGACGAGGCCGAACGGCGCCGCGACGGCGAGGACGGCCTTCACGGCGAGCGCGGCGTAGACGTTCTGCCGGATGACGCTCGTCGCGCGCGAGGAGAGGTCGTAGAGGTACGGGACGCGGGTGAGGTCGTCGCCCATCAGCGCCACGTCGGCGGTGTCGAGGGCGGTGTCGGTGCCCGCGGCGCCCATCGCGACGGCCACGTCGGCGGTCGCCAGCGCGGGCGCGTCGTTGACGCCGTCGCCGACCATCGCGACGTGGCCGTAGCGCTCCCGGAGTTCCTCGACCGCGTCGACTTTCTCCTCGGGGAGGAGGTCCGCGCGTACCTCGTCGACGCCGACCTGTTCGCCGATGGTCCGCGCGGTGCGCTCGTTGTCCCCCGTCAGCATGGCGACGTGTTCGACACCCAGTTCGCGCAGACGGGAAACGGCCCACGCGGCCTCCGGCCGGACGGTGTCGGCGACGGCGACGACCCCCTCCAGTTCGTCCTCGGTGCCGACGAGGACGACCGTCTTCCCCTCGCTCTGGAGCCGAGGGACGGTCTCGTTGACGAGGTCGAGGTAGGTGCCCTCGTCGTGCTCACAGTCGGCGGCGTCGGCGAGGAGTTCGCCCCCCTTCGTCCTCACACCGCCGTCCGTCCGCACGTGCGCGTGTTCGAGGTCGAACCCGAGGTCCTCGAACAGCCCCGGCTTCCCGGCGTAGTGGGTGACGCCGTCGAGCGTCGCGCTGACGCCCTGGCCGGTGAGCGCCTCGAAGTCGGCGGTTTCGCGGTCGGGGACGCCGTGGTCGTCGGCGTGGGCGACGACCGCCGCGGCGATGGGGTGCTCGGAGCGACGTTCGAGCGCGGCCGCACAGCCCAGGAGCTCGGTCTCGTCGGTGCCGTTGAGGGCCACCACGTCGGTGACCGACAGCTCGCCCGTCGTCAGGGTCCCGGTCTTGTCGAAGGCGACCGCGTCGACGGCGCCCATCGCCTCCAGCCGGTCGCCGCCCTTCACGAGCACCCCGTTCCGGGCCGCCGCCGTCACGGCGGAGACGACGGAGACGGGCGTCGAGATGACGAGCGCGCAGGGGCAGGCGACGACGAGGAGGGTCAGCGCCCGGGTGAACGCCGCCTCCCAGCCGATGCCGAACACGAAGGGGGTCGCGAGGAACGTCGCGACCGCCACGGTGACGACGAGTGGCGTGTACCAGCGGGCGAACCGGTCGACGAACTGCTCGTAATCGCTCCGGTTGGCCTGGGCGTCCTCGACCAATTCGATGACGCGCTGGAGCGTCGACTCGTCGGCGGTGGCGGTCGCCTCGAACTCGAAGTAGCCGCCCTCGACGACGCTCCCGGCGTACACCTCGTCGCCGGCGGTCTTGTCGGCGGGGACGCTCTCGCCGGTGACGGGGGACTCGTCGACCGCGCTCTCGCCCTCGCGGACGACGCCGTCGACGGGGATGCGGTCACCGGGCCGGACGACGACGCGGTCGCCGACGGCGACTTCGGCGGCCGGGACGGTGTGTTCCTCGCCGTCGCGCAGGACCGTCGCGGTGTCGGGCGACAGCGCGGCCAGTTCCTCGAGGGAGTTGCGGGCGCGGTCCATGGAGAACCGCTCCAGCAGCGCCGCGACCGAGAACAACACCGACAGCGTCGCCGCCTCGAACGGCAGGTCGACGGCGACGGCGCTGACGATACCGATGGACATCAGCAGGTCGATGTCGAGGTTCCGGTTCCTGAGCGAGTAGTAGCCCGCCCGGAGGATGGGGACGCCGGCGACGAGGACGGCGCCGAGGTAGGCGCCCCACGCGACGGTCAGTTCCCGGCCGAACGCGGCGGCGAGGGTCACGTCGAGGCTCGTGAGAGCGAACTCGACGACGATGCCGACGAGCAGGAACGCGGCGCCTGCCCACGTCCGGAGCCCGCGCGTGCTCGTCCACACGTCGTGAGGCGAGCCGCCCGGCTCGCCGTCGTCGGCCTCGACGGGGTAGCCGGCCCCCTCGACGGCCGCGACGAGCGACCCCCTGTCGGTCCGTCCGGGGTCGTATCGGACGACGACGGTGCCGCTCGTCGGACGGGTATCCACGCCGAGCACGCCGTCGCGGTCGCGTAGGGCGTTCTCGACCTTCCCGGCGCAGGAGGGGCAGTCCATCTCCGGCACCGACAGGGTGGCCTCCTCGTCGCGCTTGACGGCGTAGCCGGCCCCCTCGACCCGGTCGGCGATTTCGTCGGCCGTCACGGCTCCCGGGTCGTACGTCACGCGCAGCGTTCCGCTCGTCGGTCGAGGGTCCACGGAGTCGACGCCGTCGACGCCAGCCAGCGCGTTCTCGACCTTCCCGGCACAGGAGGGACAGTCCATCTCCGGCACCGAGAGGGTGAGCGTCTCGCCGCCGTCGTCGGGAGTGCGGTCTTCGGCGCTGTGAGCGTGACCTTCGGCGTCGTCGTGGGCGTGGTCCTGCTCCGTGGCACAGCAACCAGTCTCCTGTTGCGGACCGTCCCCGTGTGCCTGGTCGCGTTCAGTTCTGTAGTCGTCGGCACAGCACGCGTCGCTCGTGCTCTCGGATTCACAGCACGCGTCGTCCGTGCTCTCGGCTACGGGGTCGTGGCCGGCGCTCGGGACCTCCTCGACCCCGTCGTCACAGCAGCCGCAGTCGTCGCCGGCAGTCATTGGTGACTTCTAGTTCCCTTCCGCTTATTAATCCGGCTGCCACGAACGCGGCGTGAATTAGGAGCCATTGATAAAGAACGCCGGTGAGGTTATTAACTCGGTACAGTCGCTCGGCGTCGTGAGAGCGGCTGAGAGGAGTAAGCCCCCTTCTGTTCGGCCCGACATTCGGCTGAGCGTCCGCGCTCGGCCTTGCGGCGCGTTCGGACTACCTTCGAACGCGGACTTGCACCGGTGAGGGTTCGCCGTTCCATCCGTTCTCGACCCGGTCGCGTCCGAGGACGCGCCCTCGGCGGGTTAGCTCCCTCCCCTTACGGGTCGGTTCGCGCGCCCGGGGTCGCCGGGCGCCGGGGCGGCCGAAGCCGCCGCCGCGCCTCATCGGTCGGGTCGAGGGGTCTCGTTTCTGTTCCAGAGCCAGCCGTCTCCGACTCCGGGCTTACACCCGGTCACCTGTCCGGTCGGTGGGGGGACTTTCCTCATGGGTCTTCACCCACGGGGGTCGGGCTCTCTCTGCCGTCTCGTCGTACGGCGGTCCTCGGGAAAAGTCGTTCGATTCGACGGGTAGCGGGCGGTTAACGAACGATTAACCCCGTGGCAGACAGTGTCTGACCGAAGGGACACGTTGAAGTCCGTCCGTCGCATGTGTGGGAGTATGTCCGAGGCGCAGGCCGTTCACCTTACCTACGAGGACGGGGCTCGGGCGGTCGAACTGGCGCGGGAATCGGTAGAGTCGTTCGTTCTGCAGGGGCAACGGGAACACCCCGGCAGCATGCGCGACGCCTTCTACAACCGAACCGGCGCGTTCGTTCGACTGCAATCGACCCGTGGGCGAGGACGGCTTCGAGGCTGTGCGGGCGCGTATCGAGGGAAAGACCAGCTAGGCCACGCCATCGTCGACGCGGCCATCCAGGCCGCCTCCGGCGACTCCTGTGGCTCCGAGGTGGAGCCGGCGGAACTCGACAGCCTGAAAGTCTCGGTGTGTCTCGTCCGCGACTATCGGGTCACCGACGACCCGCTCGCCGACCTCGAGCTCGGTCGCCACGGCGTCGCCGTCGAGAACGGCCCCAACAAGGGGTGGCTCTACCCGACCGTCCCGCTCGAGAACGGCTGGAGCGCCGAGGAGTACCTCACACGCACCTGTCGGAAGGCGGGCCTCTCACCCTTCGCCTGGAAGGACGACGACACCACCGTCACCCTCTTCGACGGCCAAGTGTTCCGCGAGCGACCAGAGGGCGGAAGCGTCGAACAGCTGTAACGCCCCGACGCGGCTACGACTCCTCTTCGACCACGCCTCACGGCCGTCACCGGCCGGTATCACGTCTGAAACACCTGGAAACCCCTCGTTTATTGCCGCAACGTCGGTCCACGGTCGACTCCGGCGGGTCGGAGACCGACCCCCGACTCAGTGCGCTCGTTCGCCGAACCCCGTCAGTTCGGCGTCCTCGCGTGCCCGGTCTGTCGCCGCATCGAGGTCAAAGTCGGCGACGACCTCGCCGTCGCGGACGAGTGGCTCCATCAGCGACTCGGCGCCCTCCGGGCCGTCCTCGCCGCGGAGGCCGACGTGGTGGGCGCCGTCTCTCGTCCGATACACCTCCTTCACGCCCGAGAGCTTCCCGCGCTTGGCGACCGCCTCGCCCGCCCGCTCGACGATGTCGAGCGCGAAGTCGACGGGCGTGGCGTTGGAGACGTACCCCCCGACGCCGAAGCCGTCCGCCACGTCGCTCAGTTCCCGGAGGTCGTCGGGACCGAGGCCACCGCTGACGAACACGTCCACGTCCTCCCGGCCGCGGGCGCGCAGTTTCCACTTCACCTCGCGGACGATGTGGCGCATGTCGCCGCGCCGTGAGGAGGTCGTGTCGAGACGGACACCGGAGAGTCGGTCGCCCAGCGCGTCGACGGCACGGAGCACCTCGTCCACCTCGTCGGAGTAGGTGTCACACAGCGCGATGCGGGGCACGTCGTCGGGGACGGCCTCGTCGAACGCCGTCCAAGCCTCCTCCTGCTTCCCGGCGCCGAAACATATCATGAGCGCGTGGGGCATCGTCCCGCTCGCCTCCCGACCCAGTACCTCGCCGGCGGCGACGTGCGAGAACCCGTCCAGCCCGCCCATGAGGGCCGACCGTTCGACGACGGCGGCGATGCTCGGGTGGACGTGGCGCGCGCCGAAGGAGAGGACGTTCGAGTCGGGCGCGGCCCGCCGGACCTCGAGGGCGGCGGTGGCGATGCCGGACGCGTGCGAGAGAAAGCCCAGTAGCGAGGTCTCGAGGCGTGCGAACTCCAGGTAGTTCCCCTCGACGCGCATCACCGGGCCGCCGTCGAACAGCCGGCCCTCGGGAATCGCGTCGGCGTCGAGGTCGTGACCGGCGAGGAGGGTCGCGGCGTCTTTCAGCCCTGCGAACAGCTCGAACTCCCCGTCGGGGAACTGGTCGGCCGTCACCTCGGCGACGACGCGGGGGTTCCGGTCGGCGTGGCGTAGTGTCGTCTCCGTCCGCTCGAAGTAGGCGTCGGTCGCGCGACCCGAACGGATCGCCTCCTCGCCGACGACGTCGAAGGGTGGCATGGCCGGAGTTGGGTGCGGCGCGTCAAAAGTTCCGACGGTCGACGGTCGGTCGTAGTCGGCCCCCCGACCGGGAGTCTGTCACGCCTGAAAACCCCGGGGCGGGTGCCCCGGGACCGTTCCTCGGAAGCGGCTTCGATCGGCGCCATCGGGGGTCGCGGTGGTGGGTTCGCGACCCGAGCACGGGTGGGCGGCGGGCGACCGCCCGAACCGATGGGCCGTCCCATCGTTGCGTGTGAACTCGCGAGTGCGTTTCCGTTCGCGAATGAAGCCCTTTATTAATCGACGCGCTAGGAGAACGTTTCTGACGGGCACAAGTCGGCCCCCAGTCGGCGGCCGAGTTCGACTCCTCAGCGGGCCCGGTCCGTGCGCGGTTCGTCGACCACAGTCGTCTCGACGAGCGTTGCGACGGCCCGGCGAAGCCGCTGTGACACCGCCTGGTCCGACACGTCGAGTCCGGTGGCGATGTCGCCGAGAGTCACCCGCCGCGGGGTGTCGAAGTAGCCGGCCTCCCAGGCGTCGACGAGGGCCTCGCGCTGTTTCGCAGTGAGAAGCGGGTCTGTCCCGGGAGTGCCGTCCTCGTTGACGAGTCGGTCGAGCGAGAACCGGACCTCCCGCTCGGCGGCCGCCGCTCGGAAGTCGGTCAGGGCGCCACAGTCGGGGAACCGAGCCCGAATCCGGAACCGCTCGGCCGTCGCGTCGAAGTCGAGGGCGACGGCGTCGGCCGCCGCGGCCGCGTCGTAGAGCGAGGCCCGCCTCCCCACGTCGGTCAGGCGGAACCGGTAGAGCTGCCGGTCAGGGAGCGCCGCGAGCCGCCGCTGGTCGGTCACGTCCGGGTCGGCCTCGAACACCCGGTCGAACGCGTCGGGGTCGGCCTCGAAGTCGAGGCCGGACACCCAGTAGAAGTAGACGACGGTCGCGCCGTCTGCCCCCTCGTCGTCGCCCACCGGCCCCTCGTCCGCCTCCGGTTGGAAGTCGCCGTCGCCCTCCGTCATCACACAGTTGACCGCTTCCAGTTTCAACTCGACCGACGGGAGCGACTCGAAGGTGTCCCGGAACAGCGGCAAACCGAGTTCGAACGTAGCGACGACGCTCATCGGCGCGTCTTCCCCGTGGAGCCACCAATAGCTTCGGGTTGCTGTGTCCGAAACAGCAGGAGGGACGTCGTCCCTTGGTCAGTCGACGCGATTCACGAGGTCGCCGCCGGCGCGCCACCGTTCGAAGTTGGTCCGGACGAGGTCGGCCACGTCGGCGTGGTACGCCCGCGTCATCGCCGCCGCGTGGGGCGTGACGATGACGTCCTCGCGGTCCCAGAGCGGCGACCCGGGCGGGAGCGGCTCCGACTCGAACGTGTCGAGGGCCGCACCGTCGATACCACTCGCCTCGAGGGCCGCGACGAGGGCGTCCTGGTCGACGACCGCGCCGCGGGCGACGTTGACGAGATAGGCGTCCTCGCGCATCGCCGCGAGCTCCGCCTCCCCGACCAGCCCCGTCGTCTCGTCGGTGAGCGGTACCGCGAGCGCGACGAAGCGCGCGTCGGCGACGGCCTCCGGGAGCGCGTCGGGCGTGTAGACTCGCTCGACACCCTCGACGGGCTCCCCGGACCGCCGGACGCCGACGACCTCCATCCCGAGGCCGGTCGCACGCTCGACGATGCCCCGTCCGAGCGTCCCGAGGCCGACGACGCAGAGGCGCTCCCCGTCGAGGGTGAAGGGCTCGCCGTAGGGTCGGCGTTCCCACGTCCGAGCCGCCTGCTGGTCGCGGTAGACGTGGAGGCGTCGGGCGAACGCGAGGAGGTAGCCCGCGACCGTCTCGCCCACGGTCGTCCCGTGGATACCGGTGCTGTTGGTCAGGACGACGCCGGCCGCCCGGTAGGCGTCCACGTCGAACTCGTCGTAGCCGGCGCGGATACAGTGGACCCACCTGGCGTCGAGGAACCCCGGTTCGGGCCCGAAGGCGACGACGGCGTCGGTCGGCGCCACGTCGTCACCCGTCAACCGTTCGACGGGCACGGGCAGGTCCGAGAGCGCGTCGACGAGCGTCCCGGGCGGGAGCGCCTTCCCGACGGACTCGTGGACGACGGCGCGTTCGATTTCGGTCTCCATGGTCGTGTGGGTCGACCACGGGCGATAAGGGCGTTTCTGTCCGTGCGGACGACCGGAAATCGGCGTCGGCGAGCAGCGGGTGGGGGTGCACGGACGACCGGCGATGGACGACCGACGGTGGCGGTCGCTCGCCGGTGTGGAACGGGCGGCTCGGGTGAAGTCCATCGTCACACGGGGCTCGGTGGGGGTAACCCTCGTCACTGCCGCCCGGTCGAGCGTTGGCGAGCGCCCCGTTTCACGCTTGTCATCGCGGACGCCGGTCCGGACGCCGCCGGCCCCGTGGCGGAGTTACCCCACTCTCTCGTTCCAGCGGGCCAGTTCGGCGTGGTCGGCCGCGACCGCGGCCACGTCGTCGCCGTCGAGGACGCCGTCCTCGGTGACGACGCCGGAGACGAGGTCGCCGGGCGTACGGTCGAAGACCGGGTTCCACACGTCGAGGTCGGCGTCGCCCTCGTAGATGGCCGCGTCGGGGCCGAACTCCTGGCCGGGGACGATGCCGGGGTCGGCACCTGCGTCGGCGTCCCGGGCGCCGTCGGCCCCCCCGTCTTCGGCTCCTTCGGGCGCGACCTTGTCGCGGGCGGCGGCGACGTAGACCGGGACGCCCTCGCGGGCGGCGGCGAGCGCGAGCGCCCGGGTTCCGACCTTGTTGACGACGCTCCCGTCCGCGAGCACGGTGTCGGCGCCGACGAGCAGGGCCTCCGGGGCGACGCTCGAATCGACCCCCACGTCCGCGGAGCACGCGAACCCGGCCGCCGCGTCGGTCGTCAGCGTGACGTCGAGGCCCTCCCTCGCCAGCTCCTCGGCCACGTCGACTCCCTCCCGCGCGGTCCGGGACTCGGCGACCAGCACGGCGGGGCGAGCGGACCGGAGCGCGTCGAGCACGGTGCCGGAGCGCGAGAGGGTGCAGACGCGCTCGACTCCTTCCGCTCGGAGCAGGTCGGCGGCGTTGTCGGCGGCCGCGTCGTCCGCGTCGACGGCGTCGTCCACGGCCCGCATCGCCCGGTCGAGGACCGCCTCGGGCGTGCGGTCGGCTTCGGCCATCACGCGGTTCACGCGGGTCGCGAGCGCCGCCATCCCGGGCCGCGCGTCACGGAGGTCGCGGGCGACTTCGGCGACCGCCTCCCAGTCGTCCCCTCGTTCGGTCGCCGCGGCGGCGCGGTCCCGGAGTACCTCCAGTGCGCGCAGGGAGACGGCGGCGGAGCCGTGGGTCTCGTCGGTCCGCACGTCGTCGACGGTGGGCGCGACGGCCTCGTAGGCGGCCCACAGCGCCGGGACCGTCTCGCGGGCGAGGATTCCGGGGGGTTGGACCCACTCGGTCGACGCGATTTCCTCGTTCGTGTCGAGGTCGGGGCGGTCGTCGGCCGGGAGGTCGAAGAGGAACGGGTGGACGGTGAACTGCCCCTGCTCGTCGTCAACCTCGACCGCGTCGCCGGCGCGGACCAGGGTCGCCTCGTGGACGCCGACCTCCTCGGCGAGCTCGCGGCGGGCGTCGGTGAGTGTCGGAGGCGACCACTCGCTGTCGCCGGAGTCGAGCGTCGAGGGCGGCCATCCGCTGTCGTCGGAGTCGAGTGTCGGAGGCGACCGCTCGCTGTCGCCGGAGTCGTGTATCGGACCGGGCGACCCGCCCTCGACGTACCCCGAGACGCCGCCCCACTTCCCCTGGTAGGTACCGATGGCGTCGCTACGCTGAACGAGGAGAACCTCGCCTCGGTGGCGGAGGAAGGCGGTGACGACGTGGGTCATCTTCAGTTCGAATGTTTCGTTCGGGACCGGTAAGTGGTTTCGTGGTCGATTAGCCCGGAAAGCGACGAACCGAGAATCCACGAACCGAGCCACGACCAGCGCGCTTTTCACGCGACTCCCCCGACCTCAGAGCATGAACGCACACGGGACGGGGATGGAACTGTTCGCGGTGCCCGACCTGCCGGAGGTGCGACCGGGCGACGACCTCGCCGAACTCGTCGAGGAGCGCGTCGACCTCCGACCCGACGACGTGGTCTGTGTCGCCTCCACGGTCGTCTCGAAGGCCGAGGGCCGCCACGCCGACCTCGACGACTTCCCGGCGGGACCGCGTGCGAGGGAAATCGCCGCCACCCTCGAGGAACTGGCGGGCGAGGAGAAGGACCCGCGGTTCGCCCAGGCCGTCCTAGAGGAGTCGACCGACCTCGTGATGGAGGCCCCGTTCCTCCTCACCGAGACGCGCTTCGGCCACGTCGGCGTCAACGCCGGCATCGACCGCTCGAACGTCGCCGACGCCGACCTCCTGCTCCTCCCGAAGCGACCGAGCGAGAGCGCAGAACGCATTCGCGCCGGCCTCTCGGCCGACCGCGTCGTCGTCACCGACACCTGCGGGCGACCCTTCAGACACGGGCAGCGCGGCGTCGCCATCGGCTGGGCCGGGATGCCCGCGAGTCGCGACTGGCGCGGCGAGCACGACCGCGACGGCCGCGAGATGGGCGTCACCGTCCAGAGCGTCGTCGACGAACTCGCCGCCGCCGCGAACCTCGTCGCCGGCGAGGGCGCCGGGGGGACGCCCGTGGTGGTCGCCCGCGGGTTCGAGTTCGGCGACCTCGGGGGGAGCGACAACCTCTATCGCGACCTGGACGGCGACTTCGTCCGCCAGGCGTTGCGGGGGTGGTCGTTCGATGGGTAGCGACTCGAACCGACCGGAACTCGCCGTCGAACTCGCCCCCGAGCACCCGGTCGACCGCATGGCCGAACTCGGCGTCGCCGCCGAGGACGCCGGCTACGACGCCGTCTTCTCGGCGCACCACTACAACAACCGGGACGCGTTCGCCGCCCTGCACCGCATCGCCGCCGAGACCCGGGACATCAGCGTGGGTCCCGGCGTCGCCAACCCGCTCGAGGTCCACCCGGTCACCCTCGCCTCGAAGATGGCGACGCTCGCCGAGGCGGCCGGGGAGGGTCGCGGCGTGTTCGGCATCGGCCCGGGCGACCCCTCGACGCTGGGGAACCTCGGGCTCGACGACGACCGCGGACTCCGTCCCGTGCTCGAAGCGTTCTCGGTCGCACGCAGACTGTGGCAGGGGGAGCGCGTCGACCACGACGGCACCTTCGAAGCGACCGACGCCGGCCTCAACTACGAGCCGCCGGGGGAGATTCCGGTGTACGTCGGCGGCGAGGGGCCGCACATGTGCAAGATGGCCGCGAAACACGCGGAGGGCCTGCTGTTCAACGGCTCGCACCCCGACGACCTCGCGTGGGCGCGCGAGCAGGTCGAATCGCAGAACCAACGGCTCGACGCGCTCGGCGAGTTCGACCTGCTGGCGTACGCGAGCGTGAGCGTGGCCGACGACCGGGAGAAGGCGAGGGAGGCCGCCCGCCCGCCGGTCGCGTTCATCGCCGCCGGGGCGGCCCCGCCCGTTCTGGAGCGTCACGGGGTCGACCGCGAGCGCGCGAGCGAGCTGGGCGAGCACATCGGCGCCGGCGAGTTCTCCGAGGCGTTCGACCTCGTCACGGAGCCGATGCTCGACGCGTTCTGTGTCGCGGGTACCGAAGCGGACGTGGCAGAACGGTTCGCGGCCCTGCGCGAGCACGCCGACGGCATCGTCGTCGGCTCGCCGCTGGGACCGGAGCCGGAACGGGCGCTCAGTCTCGCTGCGGCGGCTGCCGACCGATCCCGCTAGAGCCGCCGCCGAGGCCGTCGGCGAGGGCGCCGAGAGCGAGGTAGCCGAGCACGCCGACCGAGGCGGTGATGACCGCCCCGCCGACGAGAATCGTGACGATGGAGAGCGGGTTGCTCAGGATGTTCACGATGGCCTCGACGATGCTAATCTGCAGTAGCACCGACGCTGCGAGCGCCGACCCGAGTGTGAGAGACGCGACCATACCGGCGGTTGGGAGGGCGGGTACTTGACGATGCAGGGTTCCGACGGGCGGGGTCGGCAGGGGCCAAGGACCCGGGGACGCAGGGACGACCCGAACCCGTCACCAATCAGTCCACCCGGACCCGCCGCGGGTGCTCCCCAGGCACCGTGAACCCGCGCCGTCGGAGGCGGTCGGTCCCGTTCACGAGCGCGTCGTGCCACTCCCGACCGGCTTCGGTCAGCGGCGCGGCGGCGTAGCGGATGGGTGCACCGCGGACGGTTCGGTCCTCCAGTTCGAGCGAGACCGAAGCGTACGTCTCGGCGTGCGCCGGGTCCGAGAAGTCGATACGCGCCGGGAGGTCGAGATAGGGGAGGTCGCGCTCCTCGGCCATGCTCCGGTAGACGAACGCGGCGTCGACGGCGCCGGCTTCGAGGTTCCGCAGGAGGGCGGTCTCGGGGAAGACCTGTGAGCCGTCGAGAGCCGAGCGGTCGGCGACTCCGAAGCGCTCGGCGAGGTCGAGCACGAGCACGGTCCGGTAGCCGAGCGGGTCGGTCTCGGGGTCGGTCCGCCCGAGGACGACCTCGTCGCGTGCGAGCGCACTCGACCAGTCGGCGGCGACCGCGTCCGCGTGCTCCGACGCCGGGTCGTAGGCGACCACGAGCGCGTTAGTCGCGAACAGCGTCGCCCGGTCAGTGAGCCCCGCGAACAGCGGCGGGTCGGCGAGGGCGACGACGTCGGGGTCGCGTGCGTCGCTGACGACGAAGCGTCTGACCGCGAGGCTCCCGTGGGCCTCGACGGCCGCACCGGGCGTCGACTCGGCGACGCCGAGGAGGCTCCCGGCGACGAGCGCCGACGGGTCGCCGGCAACGTCGCCGGCGCGGTCACCGCCCACCGACCCGAGGACGCCCGCGCCGACCGAGAGCCCTCCGGCACCGACCAGCGCCGCGCCGGCCCCGCGCCGGAGCAGTCGGCGTCGAGATTCTCCCATCGGACGAAGTGGAGTCGGTTACGGGTAAACGGTTTCGTAACCGTCAGCAGTTACGAGCTGTCCGACCGCGACCGGGGGTCAGTCGAGGTTCTCCCCCTGGTAGCTCCCGTCGTAGGTCCCCTCGTGGTCGGCCTCGGCGAGGACCAGTTGGGCGATTCGCGCGCCGCGTTCGATTTCGACGTCGTGGTGGACCTGCAGGAGCCCCTCGCCTCTCCCCTCGTAGCCGGCGTCCCAGACGGCCGTGTTGAGCATACAGGAGTTGCGCAGCAGGGAGGAGCGGGGGTAGACGAAGCCGACGTGCTCCTCGGGGATGGAGATGGTCTCGGCGTAGCGGACGACGTACCCGCCGGGCGGTAGGTAGTAGGCGTCGGTGTCGTCGTCGCGCTCCTCGGGGTCGACCGGGCGACGCTCGCCGACCTCTTTGTCCTCGCGGCCGATGCGACCCGGCTCTCGGCCCTCGAACACGGCCTCGAGCGTGAGGTCGACGCCGTTGGGCTGGACCTGTTCCTCGGACACCGGGTCGACGTGTTCCGCGACGTACGCGCCTGACTCGTACATTGCCGGGAGATGGCCGAGAGCGAACCTTTGCTCTGTCGTTCCGCGTCGTCTCCCGAGACGACCCGTCGCGGGTCCCGCCGGCGAGACCTCGAGCCGGGAGTCGGCAGGGGTTGCCGACGTCTCCGACCGCGCACGACAACCGTTATGCGGAGCCACCTGCACGCCTAGAACAGTGACCAGAGTTTCCGGTTGGTGGAGTACCACCGAGGAAGCGGCCGCCGTTGCCGATACAGCGGCGGGTCGACGACAGCCCCCCGCGTGACCCCGAGCCGTCCCTCAGCGCCGACGCTCGCCACCCGACTTCCCGGGCTGGCACTGCTCGGCGTGCTCGCCGGCGGTGCGGCGCTTCTCGCTCCGGTCGTCCCGGGTGTCGGCCCGCTGGTGCTGGCCATCCTCTTCGGCGCGCTCCTCGCCAACACGGTCGGCGTCCCGTCGTGGGCGGGACCGGGGGTGGTAACCCACTCGCGTCTCCTCGAACTCGGAATCGTCCTCCTCGGGGCCAGCCTCTCGGTCGGGGACGCCCTCGCGGCCGGCCCGCGCCTGTTCGCGCTCGTGGCCGCGACGGTCGTCCTCGGCCTGCTCGTGGTGGAGGCGCTTTCGCGCTTCGCGTTCGACCTGCCGGCGAAGACCGGGTCCGTGCTGGCCGGCGGGGCGAGCGTCTGTGGCGTCTCCGCCGCGGCGGCGGTGAGCGGCGCCGTCGGCGCCGACGAGGACCAACTCGCCTACGTCGCCGCCGCCATCCTCCTGTTCGACGCCGGGACCATCCTGCTCTTTCCCGCGCTGGGCCACCTGCTCGACCTCCCCGCGCGGACGTTCGGCGTCTGGGCCGGCCTCGCGATGTTCAGCACGGGCCCCGTCGCCGCCGCCGGGTTCGCCTACGGTCCGGTCGCCGGACAGTGGGCCACCGTGACGAAGCTCGTCCGCAACGCCGCCATCGGCGTCGTCGCCGCCGGCTACTCGCTGTACTACGCCCGACGCGAATCGGCGGCGGACGAAGCGGGGGAGCGCTCCGCCGAGCGCGTCGGCCTCCGGGGAGTCCTGACTTCCTTCCCGACGTTCCTGCTCGGGTTCGTCGCCGTCGCCGCCGTCGTCAACGCGGGAGCCCTCCCTCCCAGCGCGGTCGCCGGCCTACAACGGGGCGGCGACTGGCTGTTCGCGCTCGCCTTCGCCGGACTCGGACTCGACGTTCGGCTCGCCGCGATGCGGGCGGCGGGGCTGAAACCGCTCGCGGTGCTCGGTCTCTCGCTGCTGGTCGTCGGGACGACGACCCTCGCGGCGACGGCACTCCTGTTCTGAGCCGGTCCGCGGGGCTCCTCCCGGGCTCCGGTTCGAATAAACGACTACTCGGACGCGAGTTACTACCATGAACGGCCGCGAAAATTGCCGGACCGCGCCGGTTCCACACGGTCGATGGGTCGGAAACTCGCCGGATTTATATCTCCGCGCGGTCGAAGTTCGGACGATATGGGACAGACGCTGACGGAGAAGATTCTCGACGACCACCTCGTCGAGGGCGAACTCGAACCCGGCGAGGAGATCGGCATCGAAATCGACCAGGTCCTCACACAGGACACGACGGGGACGATGGTGTGGCTCCAGTTCGAGGCGCTCGACCTCGACGAGGTCCAGACCGAACTCGCCGCGCAGTACTGTGACCACCAGACCTACCAGTTCGACTTCAAGAACACGGACGACCACCGCTTCCTCCGCTCGGCCGCGGGGACGTTCGGTGCGCACTTCTCGCGACCCGGCAACGGCATCTGCCACCAGGTCCACAAGGAGCACTTCGCCGCACCCGGCAAGACCCTGCTCGGGTCGGACTCCCACACGCCGACGCCCGGCGGCATGGGCGAACTCGCCATCGGTGCCGGCGGTCTCGACATCGCCGTCGCCATGGGTGGCGGCCCCTACTACGTCGAGATGCCCGAGGTCACGAACGTCCGACTCGAGGGCGAACTCCCCGAGTGGGCGACCGCGAAGGACGTCATCCTCGAGCTGCTCCGCCGGCTCTCGGTGAAGGGTGGCGTCGGCAAGGTGTTCGAGTACACCGGCCCCGGCGTGGAGAACCTCACCGTCCCCGAGCGGACGACCATCACGAACATGGGGACCGAGCTCGGCGCGACCTCCTCCATCTTCCCGACCGACGAGCAGACGAAGGACTTCCTCAAGCGCGTCGGCCGCGAGGACGAGTACGTCGAGCTCCAGCCCGACGACGACGCCGAGTACGCGGAGGAGATCACCGTCGACCTCTCGGACCTCGAGCCGCTCATCGCGAAGCCCTCGATGCCCGACAACGTCGTGCCCGTCCGCGAGGTCGCGGGCGAGTCCGTTGAGCAGGTCATCGTCGGCTCCTGCACCAACGGCGCCTACGAGGACATCCTCCCGGTCGCGAAGATGCTCGAGGGGCGCGAGACGGCGAAGCACACCGAGACCATCATCGCCCCCGGTTCGAAGCAGGCGAGCGAGATCCTCGCCCGTCAGGGCTGGACCGCGGAGCTGATGGCGGCCGGCGTCAACTTCTCCGAGGCGACCTGCGGGGCCTGCATCGGCATCGGCCACGTGCCGGCCTCCGACTCCGTCTCGCTGCGCACCTTCAACCGCAACTTCGAGGGGCGCTCCGGCATCGAGGACGACTCCGTCTACCTCTGCTCGCCGGAGGTCGCCGCCGCGGCGGCCATCAAGGGCGAGATCGTCGACCCGCGCGACCTCGCCGACGAGCTCGGCGACATGGACGCGCCCGGCCTCGAGATGCCCGACGAGTACAACGGCTCGAAGGCCGACCTCATCGCGCCCGACGAGGCCATCGACGACGAGCTCATCAAGGGCCCGAACATCGGCGACGTGCCGCTCAAGGACCCCCTCGACCCGCACCTCGAGGGCGGCGTCCTGCTGAAGATGACCGACAACATCACCACGGACCACATCATCCCGGCCACGTCGGACATCCTCAAGTACCGCTCGAACGTTCCGAAGCTCTCCGAGTTCACGCTGTCGCGCGTCGACGAGAGCTTCGCCCAGCGCGCGCTGGACGCCGACGGCGGCTTCCTCGTCGCTGGCGAGAACTACGGTCAGGGCTCCTCGCGTGAGCACGCCGCCCTCTGTCCGATGTACCTCGGCATCGAGGGCGTCCTCGCGCAGTCCTTCGCCCGCATCCACAAGGCGAACCTGTTCAACTTCGGCCTCGTCCCGCTGACCATCGACGAGGAGACCTACGAGAAGATCGAGCAGGGCGACGACGTGGAGATCGTCGACGACGTGGGTGAGGGCGTCCGCGACGGCAAGGAGGAGTTCACGGTCCGCGTGAACGACGACTGGGAGGCCACCGCGCGCCTCGACGCCTCCGAGCGCGAGCGCAAGATTCTCGCGGCCGGCGGCAAGCTCTCGTACACCCGCCAGCAGTACGACGAGAAGTCCGGCAGCGGCGCGTCCCCGGCGGACGACTAGAGCCCACCTTTTTTCGGCCTCGGGTGGCCTTCGGCCACCGCTCGGCCAAAAAAGCTGGATCAAAAAAGGGCCGCTCGCTCGGCCCTTCGGGCCTCGCTCGCGGTTCGACTTCTTTGACTGCCGCACCGCTCAGCGACAGCACCGCCGACCACGACGCCCGACCGTCGCCACACAGCGACTGCGACCGCACCGCCGGCAGCGATAGCCTTGCTCCCACCGTCGACGACCGCTGACCAGTCACTTCGGGTGGGGCTCCGGAAGGGGCCGGGCTGTCGACGAGTCCGACGAAGTAAGCACCGCAGCGAACGAGCGAAGCGAGTGAGTGAGGCGCGCAGCGAGTCAGACGAGTCGACAGCTCGGGGGCTTCCGAGGGTCATCGCCTCCAGAAGTCACGAGACGCAGATTGTGATGTTTCCAGTTCATACCCTCGATTCTCCTGAGAGCCGCCGTACTTATCACGAACAATCGCAAACGTCGCGGTGTGACAACCCCGGCCACCGAACCGGACGCCGAGCGGGACAGCACGGTGACGGTTCGGCAGGCCGAACAGGCGGACGTCCTCGCCGTCTACCGTATCGAACAGCGCACCTTTCCCCAGCCGTGGCCCTTCTCGGCGTTCGACAGCTTCGTCGGCGAGCGGGGGTTCCTCGTCGCGACGAAACCGGGCGACGTGGTGACGGCGGGGAGCGACGCGAAAGGGGGCGTCGACACCCCCGACACGGTCGTCGGCTACGTCGTCGGCGACGTGGTGCCGAACCACGGTCGCGACATCGGCCACATCAAGGATATCGCGGTCGACGCGGCCCACCGCGGCGCCGGAATCGGCCGCCGACTGCTCGTCGAGGGGCTCACGTCGCTGGTGATGCAGGGCGCGGCCGTCGTCAAACTGGAGGTGCGCGAGGGAAACGAGCCCGCGCTCTCGCTGTACCGCGAGTTCGGCTTCGAACCCGTCCACCGGGTCCCGCGCTACTACGGCGACGGCGAGGCGGCGCTGGTGATGGTGCTCGACGTGAACGAGTGGATGGGTCACAGCGTGGCGGACGCGGACGACGGCGACGCGGAGTAGCACCCTTTTCCGACTCGGCCCCGAACGCGAAGCCATGAGCAGCGGCTACGCCTGTCCGGTCTGTGACGCCCCCCAGCGTGACGGGGAACACCTGGCGAACCACCTCGCGTTCACCGCCATGCTCCGGGGCGAGGAGCACGAGGAGTGGCTGGACGAACACGTCCCCGACTGGGCGAGCGGGAGCCCGGACGACCTCGCCGAGCGCGTCGTCGAGTTCGCCGACGCGGCGGAGTACGAGGAGGTCTTCGAGGACACCGTCCACGACCACGGCGGACACGGCCGGAGCGGCGGCCACGACGACCAGCACGACCCCGCACACGGCCACCCCGAACAGGGCCGCCCCTCCGTCGACGCCGCGGCCCCCCGGAGCCGAGGCGGTGCCGGCGAGCAGGGCGAACTGAGCGGGGAAGCCGCAGCCGTGCTGGAGGAGGCCCGCCGGATGACCGAGGAGATGTACGAGGACGACGACCCCGTCGTCGAGGAGGACGGGTCGGTCGGGGACGCGTCGGACGACGAAACCGACGCCGCCGACACCGACGACGAAGGACAAGAATCCTAAGCTGGCGGGGCGAACGCCGACCATGGAGACGGAAGGCGTGTTCGCCCCGGAGACGGTCGAGGAGGCCCGCGAGCAGTACGAGAACGTCGGCCCCGCCGCGCAGGTGGTCGTCCGCGAGACCGTCCGCGCGATGGCGTTCGACCGCAAGGAGTACAAGGAACGGGTGACGAGCGACGTGGTCGAGACCGCCCGCGACGCGCTGTTCGCCTCGCTGCTCGTCGTCCACGTCGGCGACCGCGCCGAGTTCGAGGCGTGGTGTGAGGACCACCCCGACTACGACGTGACGGAGGTCGGTAACGAGAACGTCGAGCGCGTCGTCTGGCACGCCGCCCCGTTCGCCGGGGAGGTCGCGGCCGCGACGTTCCAAGAGGAGCGTACCGCGGCGGTCGGCACCCTCCGTCGACAGGCGTTCGGACGCATCTACCGCGACCGACTCGGGGCGACGAACGGCGCCGAGTGACGACGCAGAAACGCCGGACGGTGAACGACTAACGGCACAGAAACGCCGAACGTCGAACGACCGGCGCGCAGGAACGTCGAACGACCGACGGTCAGTCCCCCGCCTCGACACGGGGCTCGACCCGCGGCGAGTGAAGCGAGGTCTTCACCGCCCGGTCGGCGACGTCGCGGCCGGCGTCGGCGCTCCGGCGGAGCGCGGCGATGGCCCGAGGCGGGACCCCGGCGTCCGCAAGTTCGTCCACGGCGATTCGACACGCCTCGGCGCGCTCCCGAACCTCCCGCGCCTCGTCGAGCGAGGCGCCCGAGAGCACGGCGTCGACGCCGTCCTCGAGGAGGTCGTGGACTCCGGTGCTCGCGTCGTGGAACGCCGCACACCCGACCGGGGCTTCCAGCTCGTCGCCCTCTCCGAGGCCGTCGACCAGCCCGGCGAGCCGGTCGGCCTCGGCGGCCACCTGGTCGAGCCGGTCGGCGACGACGACGTGGTCGAACCCCTCTAGGCGGCCGGACTCCTCGAAGTCGAGGAGGGTTCGACGGAAGCGGCGCTCGACGGCCGCGAGCTCCGCTCGCACGTCCCGGTGCCGGTCGTCCATCCCGCGGACGAGGGCCCCGTCGCCGGTGCGTAGCGCCGCCGTCGCGTCGCGGTGCATCGAGAGGGCGGCGAACTGGAGCTTCGACAGGAGTCGGTCGGTCGACAGCTCCTCGGTCGCGAGCAGGTCGCGACAGACGAACCGCCCGTCGGCCTCGACGGCCACCTCGAGACCAGCGAGCCGGTCGGTCGCCGTGCGGACCGCTCGCCGAAGCGCGGGGTCGAGACCGTCGGGTTCCGGGGCACCCTCTTCGGTGCCGTCGCCGACGCCGACGTGAACCTCGAACTCCGCACAGCCGAGCGTGTAGAACGCCCGGAGGACCCGGGTCACGTCTTCGGGCGAGACGTCCTCGAACCGGCCGAGGTCGACCGTCGTCCGCCCGTCCGGCGTCACCTGGTCAGCACCGACGATGAGCGCCCCATTGCCGCTCGGGCGGAGTTCGAGCCGCTGGCCCGGCTCGATACCCTGTTCGACCGCCCACCCCTTCGGCAGCGAGATGGTGAACGTCGAACTCCCCGTGAGCTGGACCTTTCGCGTCTCCATCGTTACCCGAACTTGCCGCTGATGTAGTCCTCGACGCGCTGGCTCTCGGGGTTCTCGAAGATTTTCTCGGTGTCGTCGTACTCGACGAGTTCGCCGCCGGTGAGGAAGACGGCGGTCTGGTCGGAGATGCGTGCCGCCTGCTGCATGTTGTGGGTGACGACGACGACCGTGTACTCCTCCGCGAGGTCCGTGATGAGGTCCTCGATCTTCGAGGTCGCGATGGGGTCGAGCGCCGACGCCGGCTCGTCCATCAGGATGACCTCCGGGTCGGTGGCGAGACAGCGGGCGATGCAGAGGCGCTGTTGCTGCCCGCCGGAGAGCCCGAGCGCGTTGTCGTCGAGGCGGCCGCTCACCTCGTCCCACAGCGCGGCGTCGCGCAGCGAGCGCTCGACGAGTTTCTCCTCGGCCTCCTTGTCGCTCCGCCCCACGAGCCGCGAGAGCAGGCCCGTGTTGATGTCGCCGTGCTTGCGCGGGCCGTAGGAGATGTTGTCCCGGATGGACTTCGGGAACGGGTTCGGCGACTGGAACACCATCCCGACGCGCTTGCGGAGTTCGACGAGGTTCGCGTTGTCGTCGTAGACGTTCTGGCCGTCGAGTTCGACGCTCCCGTCGATGCGAGCGGCCTTAATGCGGTCGTTCATCCGGTTGAGACACCGGAGGTACGTCGACTTCCCGCAGCCCGAGGGACCGATGAGCGCGGTGACGCTCTCCTCTGGAATCTCCATCGAGACGCCCTTCAGGGCGTGCTCGTCGCCGTAGTACACGTCGAGGTCGTGGACCGAGAGCTTCGACTCGCCGTCGAAGTCGTACTGGACCCACTCCGGCCGCGTGGTCTCGTCGGTCTCACCCGCGACGGTCGTGCGTTCGGTCGACGGCTCCGGTCGGCTCGCGGACTCGGTCGTCGCGGTCGCCGTCGAGGGCGCCGCGTCCGGCTCCGTCGCTTCCGCGGCTCTCTCGCGATCCGGCTCCGTCTCGGTCTCCGTCTGGTGTTCACTCATGGCTTATCTTCCTCCGGAAGTACGTTCTGGTGGCGATACCGATGGCGTAGAAGCTGAGGACGACGAGCAGCAGGACGAACGCCGTCGCCCACGCGAACTCCAACGAGTTCTCGATGTTCGAACTGCTCAGCCCCGCCGTGATGATGGCGTAGAGCTGGTAGGGCAGCGCCGACGAGGCCTCGAACAGCGCCGGGTTCGAGACGTCGAGGAACGGCGGCCCCATCACGACGTCGACCTGGAAGCTCCGCAGCACGGCCGGCGCGTTCTGCTTCGCCGGGAATATCTCCCCGGCGGTGACGAGCAGCAGCGGTGCCGTCTCGCCCGCAATGCGGCCGACGCCGAGGATGACTCCGGTGACGACGCCCGGCATGGCCGCCGGCAGGACGACGCTCCGGACGGTCTCCCACCGGCTGACCCCGAGCGCGGCGCTCGCGTCGCGGTACTCGTCCGGGACGGACTTCAGTGACTCCCGACTGGTGATGAGCACCAACGGGAGCAGCATGAACGAGAGCACGAGCATCCCCGCGAACAGCGACTTCGTGTTGCCGAATCGGGGGACGAGGAACGCGTAGCCGAACAGCCCGAAGACGATGCTCGGCGTGCTCCAGAGCCCGTTGGTCGCGACCTCGACGACCTGCGTGAACCGACCCTGTTCGGCGTACTCGGTGAGGAACACCGCCGCCCCGATGCCGAGCGGGACGGCCATCATCACGGCGCCGACTACCAGCCAGACCGTGCCGACCACGGCCGGCCAGATGCCCGGCGACTGCTCCATCAGCGAGACCCCGTTGGTGAGGAACGGCCAGTTGAACGACAGGCCCGGACCGAAGCCGATGCCGGCGAACGCCCGGCCGGCCCCCTTCATCGTGACGAACGCGAGCAGGTACAGCAGGACGGTGAGGACGAGCGCGGCGAGCAGCCAGATGGCCATGTACGCCGCGCGCTGTCGGCCCCGCCGGCCGAACGCGCCGTGAGCCTTGGCGGCCCCCCAGGCGGTCACCAGCGAGCCGACGATGCCGACGACCGGGACGACGACCGGCGCGGTGAACGACGCCTGGAGGTCCGGCGGCGACCAGGACCAGCCGGTGCCGACGGTTCCGGTCAGGAAGACGGCCCCGGCGAACAGCGCCAGCGCGCCGCCGGGAAGCGTCGACCCGAGGTCCTCCTTCGGGAACACGGCGCCGAACAGCACCGCGACCCCGACGGCGAGCGTGGCCGGGAGCCAGACGACGACGCCGAAGCCGAGGCTCTGTGAGACGACCAGGCCGGCGACGACGGCCCAGAGCAGTCCGAACGCCCCGGCCGTCACCAGTCCGGCGTCGCGGTCGGGGGTCGTCTCCACGACGCCGACCGCGGAGACGACACCGATTCCTATCGTGACGACGCCGAGCAGGCTCAGAATCGCCCCGAACACGGTCGGCATCGCGATGCCGCCCAGCCCGCCCTCGAACGGAACGATTTCCGCGAGCGTCAGGAAACTGAGCGTCGAGGTGAGGACGCCGACGGCGGCCGTGGCGGCGGCTATCACCTCGTAGGTGGACGTGTCGGACTCGACGAGTTCCGAGCGCGTCGCGTTTCGGTTGCTCATACGTCACCTCCGAGTTTGCGCTGCATGCGCGCCTCGACGTACTGCGCGGCGATGCTGAGCCCCATCACGGTGACGAACAGGACGACGCCGGCCGCGAACAGGGTGTTCATGTGGAGCCCGAACGCGCTCCCGTACTGGGCGGCGATGGCCGAGGTCAGCGTGATGGTGTTGCCGAACACGTCGTAGAGGGGGTCGGGCAGTTCGACGACGGTGCCGAGGATGACCGTCGCGGCCATCGTCTCGCCGATGGCCCGCCCGACGCCGAGCAGGATACCGGCCGAGACGCCCGACAGCGCGGTCGGGAGCGTGACGCTCTTCATCGTCTGCCAGTCCGTCGAGCCGAGCGCCAGCGACCCGCTCTTCATCGACTCGGGGACGCTCGCGATGGCGTCTTCGGCGACGGAGACGGTGGTCGGCAGCGCCATGAACCCGATGACGATACCGGCGAGGAACAGACTCCCCTGCCCCGCGAGCAGGAACTTCTCGGTCATGTACGGGTTGAGCACGGTGAAGCCGATGAACCCGTAGACGATGGAGGGGATGCCGGCCAACACCTCCACCGCGGGCTTGATTATCTCGCGGACGGTCCGCGGGGCGATTTCGCTGATGAACAGCGCCCCCGCGACGCCGAAGGGAGCCGCGACGAGGGTTGCGAGAACCGTCGTGACGAACGTCCCCCACATCAGGGGCACGAGCGAGTAGACGTGCGTCTCGGTGTTCCACAGCGGCTGTTCCAGGCGCGTCAGGAGTTCGACGACGCCCATGTTGGCGAACGCCGGCGCCGCCTCGAGGAACACGTAGAACGTGATGAGCCCGAGGACCGTGACCGTCGACACCGTCGCGACGAACATCAGCGTGCGCGCGGTCTCGGCCTGGTGTGCGAACCAGCCGTAGGCCGTCACGCCGACGAACCCGAGCAGGAACGGGACGGTGAACGGCATCGACAGCAGGAAGCTGGCGAACGCGCCGACGAGACAGACGCCGGCGACGACGCTCACCGCGATGCCGCCGGTAGCCGCCCCGTCGAGCGCCTCCTGTAGTCTCGTCAGTTGGTCGTCTTCTGTTACTTGTGACATTGGTATGAGTAAAAATCGGCGGTCGGACGTGCTGCGAGTCGCGAAGCGGCCGCGTCAGTTCGACTGGCTCGCGAGCTTCGAGCGCTGGTTCTCTATCTCCGACTGTGGGAGCGGGAAGTAGTTGTTCCCCTGCACGAACAGCTCCTGCCCCATCGGGCTGAGCATCATGTTGATGAACGCCGACTCGCGCTTGTCCGTCTCCTCCCACGTGTACATGTGGAGGTCACGGTTGAGCGGGTAGTCCGACGCACCGAGCCCCGGGTCCTCGCCGAGTTCGTAGACGGTGCCGTCCTCCGACTCGAAGGCGACGGCCGGGACCTGGTCGCTGACGAACGCGAGCGCCATGTAGGCGATGGCGTTGTCCGACTGCTGGACGAGCGTCTGGACCTGCTGGTTCTGTCCCTTCCGAGTGTCGACGCCGGACATGGAGGCGTTCGCGTCGCCGAGGAGGTTCGAACGGAACGCGGTGTCCGTCCCGGAGCCCTCGGCACGACCGACGGCGTATATCTCCTTGTCCTCACCCTCGTAAGAGTCGATCTCGGACCAGTTCGTAATCTCGCCCTGGTATATCTGAGTGACCTGCTGTGCGGTGAGCTTCGTGACGCCCGCGTCGTATATCTGCTTGCTGACGACGATGGGCTGGCCGTCGCGGCCGACGACGTGGTCTTTGAACTTGTTCAGCGTCTCCTCGCTCGGGTTGTCGAGTTCGGCCTCGACGGGCGCGCTGGAGTTGCCGATGTCGACCTGCTCCTCCATGACCGCCTTCACGCCGGTGCCGGAGTGGCTCAGACCGACCTGAACCGGGAACGGCGGGTTCGCGGTCTCGCCCGTCGCCTCGAAGCCGTAGAGGCCGGCGAAGTAGTCGGCGAGGCGCTTGTCCGTGTCGATGTCGTACTGACCCGGACCCCAGTACTCCTCGTCGTCCGCCGGCGGGTTGGAGTTCCAGTAGGACGACGCGGTGTTCGAGATGGGGTACACGGTCGAGGACCCTTCAGCCGAGACACGACTCGGCTGTGACTCCTCGCTCTCGGCGGTCTCGGTCTCGCCAGACGCGGCCTCGGTCGTCTGGTCGCTGGACCCAGTCGTGGTGCTCTCGCTTCCACCCGAGGACTCGGTCGTCGAATCGCCGCTACCGCCACCGGACTCACCGGAACAGCCGGCCACGGCCGCGACACCGGCTGCACCGACGCCAGCGAGGAATTTCCGTCGCGATTCGATGGATGAGTCGCCCTCGTCTCGGTCAGACATCACCTGAACAACGCCGAGTGACACTCAAAACGGCTGCTATGATGGGTCTATCCGGTCATTTTCGGTACCCCGTGGTAACGAGCTGCACATTGTAGAAATGTGTCTATATACCGGTCTGACGGCCGCCCCGCGCCGCTGCCGACTGGAGTGTTCGGAGACCGACGCATAGTTCTTTCCCCAATATACTATTTCGCAATCAACACATTCCATCGGCCTGGTCGACGGGGACGGCCGAGCGTCGGGAGCGAGGTCGGCGAGGGTCCGAACGGTGGACCCGGGACCGGCGGGCGCCACTCGCGGTACCGAGTCGGAGAGTGACCGGCGCTACCCGGCGAATCCCTGGCTCACGACGGGTCGTGGCTGGGAATACGAGCGGCCGCGACGAGGAGAACAGCAACTTTATCAGGCGTTCGGGGCGAATCCCACACAGAAACCTTGCTCTCAGGAGGCCAATGGTGACAGAGACACCAACACAACCGGAGGTGAACATCGGACTCGTCGGCCACGTCGACCACGGAAAGACGACGCTCGTCCAGGCGTTGAGTGGGTCGTGGACCGACCAGCACAGCGAAGAGATGAAACGCGGTATCTCCATCCGACTGGGCTACGCGGACGCGACGTTCCGCCAGTGCCCGGAGGAGGAGGCGCCCGACTGCTACACCGTCGAGGAGACGTGTGGCGAGCACGACACGGAGACCGAGGTCGTGCGCACCGTGTCGTTCGTCGACGCGCCGGGCCACGAGACGCTGATGGCGACGATGCTGTCGGGGGCCGCCCTGATGGACGGCGCCGTGCTCGTCATCTCGGCGACCGAGGACGTTCCCCAGGCACAGACCGAGGAACATCTGATGGCGCTCGACATCATCGGCATCGACAACATCGTCATCGCCCAGAACAAGGTCGACCTCGTCGACCGCGAGCGCGCACGGGACAACTACCGGCAGATACAGGAGTTCGTCGAGGGGACCGTCGCCGAGGACGCCCCCATCGTCCCGGTGAGCGCCGGCCAGGAGGTCAACCTGGACCTCCTCATCGACGCCATCGAGCGCGAGATTCCGACCCGGGAGCGCCCCGCGGACGAGGACGCGCGGATGTACGTCGCGCGCTCGTTCGACATCAACCGGCCGGGGACGACGTGGGAGAACCTCTCCGGCGGCGTCGTCGGCGGGTCGCTCGTCGCCGGCAAGATGGAGAGAGGCGACGAGATTCAGCTCCGCCCCGGCCGCGAGGTCGAACACGGCGGGAAGACCTCGTGGGAGTCCATCGAGACCGACATCCGTTCGCTCCAGGCGGGCGGCAAACAGGTCGACGAGGTCACCCCCGGCGGCCTACTCGGCGTCGGCACCGGTCTCGACCCCAGCCTGACGAAGGGGGACGCACTCGCCGGGCAGGTCGCCGGCGAACCCGGGACGCTCCCGCCGACGCGGGAGTCCTTCGAGATGGACGTCGACCTGCTCGACCGCGTCGTCGGCGGCGACGAGGAGATCGAGGAGATTTCGACGGGCGAACCGCTGATGCTCACGGTCGGCACCGCGACGACGGTCGGTGCGGTGACCAGCGCCCGCGAGGACGAGTGTGAGGTCAACCTGAAGCGGCCCGTCTGTGCGGAGGCGGGCGCGAAGATCGCCATCAATCGGCGGGTCGGCGCCCGCTGGCGACTCATCGGCGTCGGCACGCTGAACGAGGACGCGTAGGCTCCAGCCGTGCCCACACCGACCGTCGTCATGGACACGAACGCGCTGATGCTGCCCGTCGAAGGGGGCGTCCGAGTGTTCGAGGAACTGGACCGACTGTTGACGGCCTACGAGCTCGTCACACCCCGCGCGGTCGTCGACGAACTCGAGAAGCTCGCCGATGGCAATGGCGAGGAGGGCGTCGCGGCGTCGGTCGGCCTCGACCTGGCGACGGAGCGCTGTCGGACTGTGGACACCGAAGCATCGTACGCGGACGACGCGGTCGTCGAACTCGCCGCGAGCGGCGAGGCGGACCTGGTCGTCACGAACGACCGACCCCTGCGCGACCGACTGCTCGAACGTGACGTTCGGGTAATCGGTTTAAGGGGCCGGGACAAACTCGCGATAACGGAACCCTGAGGACATGTACAAGAAGGTCAGACTCAAGGACACGGTCGAGGTGCCCCCGCGGCACCTCGCGGACGTCTCGACGGACCGGGTGAAGCACCTGCTCCAGGACAAGCTAGAGGGGCGAATGGACGAGGACGTGGGCAGCGTGGTCAGCGTCGTCGAAGTGCACAACATCGGCGACGGCGCGGTGCTGCCGAACCGCCCCGGCGTCTACTACGAGGCGGAGTTCGACGCCATCACGTTCGACCCGCAAATGCAGGAAGTGGTCGACGGCAACGTCGTCGAGGTCGTCGAGTTCGGCGCCTTCGTCGGCATCGGTCCCGTCGACGGGCTGCTCCACGTTTCCCAGATTTCGGACGAGTACCTCGCCTACGACGGCGAGAACCAGCAGCTCGCCTCCACGGAGTCGAACGACACCCTCGGCGTCGAGGACTCGGTGCGCGTGCGCATCGTCACGAAGAGCATCGACGAGCGCAACCCGCGCGACTCCAAGATCGGGCTCACCGCGAAACAGCCCGGCCTCGGCAAGCACGGGTGGCTCGAACAGCGCCGGGAGAGTCAAGAGGCGACGACGGAGGGGAACTAGATGGCCGAGAAGCGCCTGGCCTGCCGGGAGTGCCACCGCGTCAACGAGCCCAACGCGACCACGTGTGACTCGTGTGGCTCCTCCTCGCTCACCGAGGACTGGGCCGGCTACGTCGTCATCACCCACCCGGAGGAGAGCGAGGTCGCAGTCGAGATGAACGTCGACGAGGCGGGCAGTTACGCGCTCAAGGTCCGCTGAGCCGATGTCCACGCTCCTGCGTCTCCCCGACGACCTCCGCGAGGCGTTCAAAGAGCCGATGGGCCGCGTCTACACCGACCCGGCGAACCTCCTGCGCGACGCGAAGACGAGCGGCGACGGTCCCGTCGTGACCGTCGGCGACGTGGTCACCTACCACCTCCACAAGACGGACCACGAACCCGCCGTCGCGTTCATCGACGGGAAGACCGAACGGGAGGCGGTGAACGACGAGGTGGGAGCGACGCTCGCCGAGAGCGACGCCGAACGGGTGAACGTCGAGAACCCGCCCGCCACCCTCTCCGAGGCGCTTCTGCGGGCGCTCCGCGAGTCGCTCGACGACGGCGGCCCGACGGTCGTGTTCGTCGACGGCGAGGAGGACCTCGCGACCCTGCCGGCCATCGTCGCCGCGCCCCTCGGGGCGAGCGTCGTCTACGGCCAGCCCGGACAGGGGATGGTTCACGTCCCCGTCACCGAGGAGTCCCGAGCGGAAGCTCGCGACCTCCTCGCCCGGATGGAGGGCGACGTGGACGCCGCACTCGCTATTCTCGAGGGCTGACCCCGAGCGGGTTCCACACGCGACGCGGGCGACACTCGCGCGACGACCGCCGCTCGGAAGCCGACGTACTGTCATCTCAAGATACATTAATTCGTGCAGACCCGTCCGACGCAAAACCTATAAGTGAAGCCGAGAGACCCGTCTATCGAGACAGTTCGCATGCGTTCACGCACACGCCGTGACGCGTTGCGTCTCGGTGCCGCGGCGCTCGGTACGCTCGCGGGGGGGTGTCTCGGGGTCGGTGGTGGGCAGGTGCCACGGGAGTCGGAGACGACGACCGAAACGGCGGAGCCGACGACGACGTCGGAGTTCACACTGCCGCCGCCCGCTACCGCCACCGCGCCGGAGGACCCGGTCCCCCTCCCGGTCGACTCCGAGTGGCCTCGCTACCAGGCCGACGCGTCCAACACGGGACATCGGAGGGGAACGACCGCCGTACCGACGGCGCCGGCGCTCCACTGGCAGTTCGCCGTCCGCGCGACGACGCCGGTCGTCGCGGGTCGTCGGCTGTTCACCGTCGAGACCAGGCGCGACGAGCGGGTGGTCTGTTCGCGCCGGGCCGCGACCGGCCGAGTCGAGTGGGAGCGCTCCGTCGACGGCGGTCCGGCGACCGCCCCGGTCGTGACCGAACGGCGGGTGTTCGTCCAGAGCCGCCAGCGCCTCCACGCGTTCGACCGCGAGACGGGCGAGCGCCGCTTCACGACGGACCTCGGTAGGGGCGAGCCGAGCGTGCCGGCCGTCAAGAACGGCGTCGTCTACTGCTGTGCCGGCGCCCGCGAGTCGTGGCCGACGACCGTCTTCGCGGTCGACGCCGAGATGGGCAGTCGCCGGTGGGCCGCCGAGGTCGACGGGCGGGTGTCCGGGTCGCCCGCCGTCAGCGGCGGCGCGGTGTACGTCGCCACGAACGGGGTGGCCGGCGAGGACGGCGAGACGGGGCGGCTTCAGGCGCTCGGCACCGTCGGCGGCGGCGTGCGCTGGCAGGTCGACCTCGGGGCGCCGGCGGCGGGGTCGCCGCTGGTGGCTCGGGAGATGCTGTTCGTCCCCACCGAGTCGCGCCTGCAGTCGTACTGGGTGGAGGACGGCCGAGCGCGGTGGTCCACGCGGGTCGGCCGAGTCACGGGCGACGCCCTCGCGTTCGCCGGCGATTCGGTGTACGCCGGCACCGAGCACGGCGTCCACGCGCTGAAGTGGGCGACCGGCGAGGAGCTGTGGCGCCACGAGACCGCGGCGCCGACGACCGCACCCACGGTCGACCGCGAGGCGGTGTACGTCGGCGAGCTCACCGGGACGGCCCCGGCCGTCGTCGCCGCCGACCGCGACACCGGCGAGGAGCGCTGGCGCTACGGGACGAAGACACGGGAGGCCGAAGGGGCGCGCCGCGCCGGCCTCGTCGGCCCGCCGACCCCGGTCGAGGGCGGGGTGTACGCCGTCGCCGCCGACGGGATGTACGCGTTCGGACCGCAGTCGGTCGCGGGCGCGAACGGAGCCGACTCGAACGCCAGCGAGCCGGCGAACGCGACGACGACCTCGCGTTCGAGCTCGGCCGCGGAGTAACGCCGGCGGTTCCGTCCCCGCCGGGGCGACGAGAGTCGGCCGTCGCTCGGAATCGCGGCGTCACGAGGTCGAAATCCTTTTACTCGCTTCCCCGGGATGTACGGACAACTGACCCATGGAAGTCGACATCATCTCGGAAGAGGAGAACCCGATGCTGCACCGAACCGACGTCCGCTTCGAGATCGTCCACGACGACGCGAGCCCCTCGCGCCTGCAGGTCCGCGACAGCCTCGCGGCGAAGCTCGACAAGGGCTCCGACGAGGTCGTCGTCCACAAGCTGGACACGAAGTTCGGCATGCGCCACACCGTCGGCTACGCCAAGGTGTACGACTCCGCCGAGTTCGCCCGCGACGTGGAGCAGGACTACATGCTCGAGCGCAACAAGATCAGCGCCGCCGACGAGGACGCCGACGCGGAAGCCGAAGAGGCATAAGCGGGGTAGATGCGCGTTCTCGGCATCGAGGGGACGGCCTGGGCCGCCAGCGCCGCCCTCTACGATTCGGAACGCGACGACGTCGTTATTCAGTCCGACCCGTACGAACCGGAGAGCGGCGGCATTCACCCGCGCGAGGCCGCAGAGCACATGGGGGAGGCGATTCCTCGCGTCGTCGCCGCCGTACTCGACCACGCCGAAACGACTGCCGATGATGACGGCACGGGGCCCGGAATCGACGCAGTTGCCTTCTCCCGCGGCCCCGGCCTCGGCCCGTGCCTCCGCATCGTCGGCACCGCCGCCCGGGCGCTGGCGGGGGCACTGGACGTGCCCCTCGTCGGCGTCAACCACATGGTGGCCCACCTCGAGGTCGGCCGCCACCGGTCGGGGTTCGACTCGCCGGTGTGTCTGAACGCGAGCGGCGCGAACGCCCACCTGCTCGGCTACCGCGACGGCCGGTATCGAGTGCTCGGCGAGACGATGGACACCGGCGTCGGCAACGCGCTCGACAAGTTCACCCGGCACGTCGGCTGGTCACACCCCGGCGGACCGAAGATAGAGGCCGCCGCCGAGGACGGCGAGTACGTTCCCCTCCCCTACGTCGTGAAGGGGATGGACTTCTCGTTCTCGGGCATCATGAGCGCCGCGAAGGACCGCTACGACGACGGCCACTCGGTCGAGGACGTCTGTTTCTCCCTCCAGGAGCACACCTTCGCGATGCTGACCGAGGTGGCGGAGCGAGCCCTCTCGCTGACGGGTACCGACGAACTCGTCCTCGGCGGCGGGGTCGGACAGAACGCGCGCCTGCGGGAGATGCTCGCGGAGATGTGTGCGGCACGCGGCGCCGAGTTCTACGCGCCCGAACCCCGCTTCCTCCGGGACAACGCCGGGATGATTGCAGTTCTGGGGGCGAAGATGTACGCGGCCGGCGACACCCTTCCGGTCGCCGAGTCGGCTATCGACCCGAACTTCCGGCCCGACCAAGTGCCCGTCACGTGGCGCGACGGCGAGGAGGACGTGGCCCGAAGCCTCGACGTAGGCGACACCGTCCGCGGCGCCGAGGCCGACGTGACCCTCGGCGACGACGCGACGAAGGCTCGCGTCCCCAAGACCTACCGCCACTCCGCCCTCGACGAGCGCCTGCGCACCGAGCGGACGGTCGCCGAGGCACGCCTGCTGAACGAGGCGCGGAAGGCCGGCGTCCCGACGCCGCTGGTTCGCGACGTGGACGTGCCGGCGGCAACGCTCACGATGCAGCGCGTCGGCGACGCCGACCTCGCGACCACGCTGACGCCCGACCGCGCCCGCGACGTGGGCCGATTCCTCGCCCGGCTACACGACGCCGGGGTGGTCCACGGCGACCCGACGACGCGGAACGTCCGAGTGGTCGACGCGGCGACTACCGAGGGCAGAGACCACCCGGACACGTTCCTCATCGACTTCGGCCTCGGCTTCCACACCGGTCACGTCGAGGACCACGCGATGGACCTCCACGTGTTCGCCGGGAGCGTCGAGGGGACCGCCGCCGACCCCGAGCGGATAATCGAGGCGTTCGAGGCCGGCTACGCCGAGGAGGGCGACGAGGCCGTCCTGGAGCGCCTCGCCGAGGTGCGTGGGCGGGGCCGGTATCGGTAGGCGAAGGGTCGGCGGACGACGCTCGGCCGACCGGCCGCCTCGGGTGAGGCCCCTTTCGAGGGGCATCACGACCGACGTACATCTCTCGAAACCAGTGCAGAATCCGAACGCCAGCCCAAACGCTTTATCCCAGTCCGCTGTACCGTTCCGGTATGGTAGAGAAGCCGCAGTCCGGTGAGATTCTCGGCGTGCCGTACAACTTCGACCGACCCAGCGTCGGGCGGATGCTCTCCTCATACTTCCAGCCCGGCGAGGGGATGCTCGTCAAGAAGCCCTTCGGCATCGGCTACACGCTGAACCTCGCCTCGTGGCGCTCGTGGGTCGTCCTCCTCGTCGCCGGCGCTCTGCTCTGGCACGAGCAGAAGGGCAAGACGGCCTCCGAGTCGAACGACGACGACGGTCCCGTCGAAGTAATCGTCGACGACGACTGAGCGCCAGGACGCCCGCGCGTTCGTGCGCGGCCGACTCGCTGACGCGGTGGTGTAGACGATTACGACGACTGAGCGCAACGTGAGTGGGCCGTCTCGTCGGCTCACGACGCGCTGACGCGGAGGGACGACTGAACGCAACGACGCGCGGCGGCTCATCGCCGCGTATCTCGCTGACGCGGCGGTGCGGACGATTACGACGACGACGACCGACTTCTGCCACGCACGAGCGACCTCCGGAGTCGCCACCGCTAAACAGCCACGTCGCGCAGTGGCGACCATGAGCGGGGACCGGAGTCTCGACGAGTTCGCGACGGGGGCGGAGACGGCCGAGTCGGAGGCGAGAGACGAGGGCGAAGCCGACGTGGAGGAGGGCGGCACCGACGCCGACGCCGCGGCCGACCCGGTCAGCGAAGCCGGAGAATCCGACGAAGCGGACGTCGCTGACGGCGAGGAGGACGCGGAAGCGAAGACGGAGCATCTCGACGCCGACGCGGTCGACCCGGCGACGCCGACGATGCGGCACGACCCGGCGGGCGTCGCCTGTGGCGCCTGTGGCGAGACGGTCGAGCGCCGCTGGGAGGAGGACGACGCGTTCGTCTGTGCCGACTGTAAGGCGTGGTGAGGGTGGTCGACGGGGGTCAGTTCCCGCCGTCGTCGCCGTCGTCTTCACCGTCGCCCGCGTCTACCGCCCCAGCCTCGTCTCCCTCCTCGTCATCGTCGACGCCCATCTCGGCTCTGAGCGTCGCGAGCTCGTCTTCGATTTCGTTTTCGGCCTGCACCCGGTCGAGTTCCGCACCCGGGTCGTCCTCCTCCCCGTCGCCGAAAAAGCCCGACTCCTCCAGCTCTTCGAGGGCGGCCGCGCGAGCCTCCTGTTCGTCGATTTCGTCCATCGCGTCCGCCGTCCGGGGTGCGGACTCTGGGTCGCCGCTCGCGACACCCTCGGCGCGGGCGGCGGCCTCCTCGGCGTCGAGGCGGGCGCGCTCCGCGCGGTAACGTGAGACCCGCCGCTCCATCTCCTTCGCGCGGTCGACGAGCTCCTTCTGGGCCGATTCGAGGTCGTCGATTTGGCCCTCCAGCTCGTCGAGTTCGGTCACTTCGGTCGTCTTCTTCCGGAGGATGTCGCGGGCGAGGTCGTCCCGGCCGGCCCGGACGGCCTCGCGGGCGTCGCGGTTTCGCTCCTCGATGGTCGCTTCGAGGCGGTCCCGTCGTCGTTCGAGGCGCTTCTTCTCGGTGACGAGGTCGACGACGGACTCCTTGATGGCGGCGAGTTCGTCGTCGAGGCGCTCGTAGGTGTACTCGCGGCTCTCCTTCGGGTCCTCCAGTTCGTCGAGGAGGGCGTCGAGCTTGACACGGAGCGTCGATTCGGTGCGGTCGCGGAGTCCCATGTCGCTAGGGAGGGATGTCGGAGGGCTTAGGCTTTTGCCGACGGGCGGCGGCCCGCGGGTGTCGATTCACAGGGGCGTATGGCTCCTCCGGTTCCGGCGATTCGACACCCCACACGGGAGCTTATTCGGCGGCAGTCCTACCCGTGAGACGAGATGCCAAACTCCCAGTACGCACTGCAGGCACACCTGCAGGCCAAACCCGACAAAGCCGAGGAGGTCGCCGAGTTCCTCGAGTCCGCCCTGTCCGCGGCCGAGGAGGAAGCGGCCACCACGACGTGGTTCGCGCTCCGGTTCGACGAGACCACGTTCGGCATCTTCGACACGTTCCCGGACGAGGAGGGACGACAGGCCCACCTCGACGGCGAAATCGCAGCCGAGCTGATGGGCCGGGCCGACGAGCTGTTCGAGGAGGAGCCGCGCATCGACGAAATCGACGTGCTCGCCGCGAAACACCCGTAGCGGCGGCCGGAGACGTCCCGAGCCGGCCGTCGCACCGCCCGCTCGCTCCGTCTACCCTAGCCGCGCGTGTCGGTCGAACCCGCGAATCAGCGCCGACTCCTCGACGGTGAGGACGGTCGGTCGGCCGTGCGGGCAGTCGAACGGCCGCTCGCAGGCCGCGAGGCGGTCGCGGAGCGCCGTCGCCTCGGCCTCGCCGAGGGCGTCGCCGGCCTTCAGGGACGGGTGGCAGGCGAGGTCGGCGAGCAATTCCTCACGGCCGTCGTCCGGGTCGCCGCCGGCGTGAAGCGCCGCGACCGTCTCACGGAGCGCGTCGAGGTCGGCCACCCGGCCCAACGGAGCCGGCACCGACCGGACCCTGAAGGTCCCTCCTCCGAAGGGCGCCACGTCGAAGCCGAGTCCGGCGAGGGTCTCGCGCTCGGCCTCGACGGTGGCCGCCTCGCCCGGCGGGAAGGAGACGGTCTCGGGCGGGTCGAGGGGTCGGGTCGGGACCCCCTCTTCGGCGACCGCCGCCCGCAGGCGCTCGTAGTTCACCCGCTCGTGGGCGGCGTGCTGGTCGACGACGAGCAGGTCGTCGTCGGCCTCGAACAGGAGGTAGGTCCCCCGGAACTGCCCGACGTACGTCGCGCCGGCGAGCCGGGAGTCCGACTCCCCCTCGGCGGGAGCGAGCGAGGAGTCGAGGTCCATCGCCACGTCGCCGGCGCGCCGGAGGTCGGCCGTGGAGAGCGCGTCTCGCACCGCCCGCTCGACGACCCCCGCCACCGCGTCGGCGTCGGCGTGGGCCACCTCGCGCTTCGCCGGGTGGACGTTCACGTCCACCGTCTCGGGCGGCACGTCGAGACGGGCGACCGCGACCGGGTGGCGACCGTCCGGGAGGAGCGAGCCGTACCCGGAGTCGACGGCCCGCCGGACCGCGTCGTCGCGGACGAGTCGCCCGCCGACGGCGACGTGGATGTGCTCGCCCGAGGCGCGCGTCACGGAGGGGTAACAGAGCAGCCCCTCGACGCGGACCTCCCGCCGGCGGCCGTCGAGGTCGACTTCGGCTTCGGCCTCGAACGTCGTCGACCGCGAGGCGACCGTCCGGTCGTAGACGGCGAGTGCGGCGTCCACGTCCCCGCCGGAGCCGGGCGAGGCGAACGTCTCGCGGTCGTCGTGGGTGAGTCGAAAGCGCACGTCCGGCCGGACGAGCGCGTAGCCGGCGACGAGGTCGCTGACGCGGGCGAACTCCCGTTTCGGTCCGCCGAGGGACTTGCGGCGCGCGGGCCGGTCGGCGAACAGGTTCCGGACCTCGACGGTGGTGCCGGGGGCGCGGCCGGCGTCGGAGACGTCGGGGCCGTCGTCGCCGACGGCGAGGCGGGTCGCGGGTCCGTCTCCGTCGCCGCTCCCCGCCCCGTCGGCCGGCGCCGTCGTCAGCGTCAACTCGCCCGCCTCGGCGATGCTCGGCAGGGCCTCCCCGCGGAAGCCGAGCGTCCGAACCCCTCGGAGGTCGTCGTCGGCCCGGAGCTTACTCGTCGTGTGACGCTCGACGGCCAGACGTGCGTCTTCACGGGCCATTCCGTGCCCGTCGTCGGCGACACGAATCAGGTCGGTTCCGTCGCCGACGACGTCGACCTCGATTGATTCGGCGCCGGCGTCGAGGGCGTTCTCGACGAGTTCCTTGACGACCGCCGCGGGCCGGGTGACCACCTCGCCGGCGGCGATGCGCTCGACGGTCCGGTCGGGGAGGCGTTCGACTCCCCGACCACTCCCGTCGGTCATCCCCCGTCCTCCGCTCCCTCCAGCCGCCGCTGGAGGTCGTGCAGGGCGTTCAGCGCCTCCAGCGGCGTCGTCCGGGCGAGGTCGAGGTCCGCGAGGTCCGCGAGCACGTCGGCGTCGACACCGTCGTCGGTCTCGGCTCCCTCAACCACCGGCTCGGTCTCGACGTGTGCGCCCCCGTTCGTCGCCGCCGCGTCGGCGAGCGTGCGCTGGCGGGAATCGGCGGCGGGTTGCCGCGAGGCGGCCTGGGTCTCGGTCGCTTCGTCCGCACCGTCTGCGCCGTTCACATCGTCCGCGCCGTCCCGTTCGGCGTCGACCAGCGCCCGGGACCGGGAGACGACGCGTTCGGGGACGCCGGCGAGTTCCGCCACCTCGACGCCGTAGGAGGAGTCGGCAGCCCCCTCCCGGACCCGGTGGAGGAACGTCACCGACTCCCCGTCGCTCTCGGGGTCGCGGCTCGCCGCGAAGTGGAGGTTGAACACCGAGTCGAGGTCCTCGGCGAGGTCCGTCAGTTCGTGGTAGTGGGTGGCAAAGAGGGTGTAAGCGCCCACCGCCTCGGCGAGGAACTCGGTCGTCGCGCGGGCGATGGCGCGGCCGTCGGCGGTCGACGTCCCCCGGCCGACCTCGTCGAGGAGGACGAGCGACTCGTCGGTGGCGTCGTGGAGGATGTCCGTCAACTCGCTCATCTCCCGCATGAACGTCGACTGCCCGCCGGCGATGTCGTCGCTGGCGCCGACGCGGGTGAACACGCGGTCGAGTATCGGCAGTCGGGCCGCGTCGGCCGGGACGAACGAGCCGGCCTGTGCGAGCACGACGACGAGGGCGACCTGCCGCATGTACGTCGACTTTCCGCTCATGTTCGGTCCGGTGACGACGGCGATTCGGCCGCGCTCGCCGTCCTCGCTATGTCGGCCCCCGAGCCGCGCGTCGTTGGGGACGAACTCGCGCCGGGTGCGCTCGACGACCGGGTGGCGACCGTTCTCGATGTGGATTCCCTCGTCGTGGCTCCCGAACTCGGGGCAGACGTAGTCGTTGGCGACCGCGACGGCCGCGAACGACGCGAGCGCGTCGAGGTCGGCGACGGCGTCCGCGAGGCGCTGGATTCGGTCGGTCTCGGCGGCGACCCGCTCTCGCACCTCGACGAACAGGTCGTACTCCAGCGAGTCGGCGCGCTCCGCGGCGCCGAAGATTTCGTCCTCCCGTCGCTTCAGTTCGGGCGTGTAGAACCGCTCGGAGTTCTTCAGCGTCTGCCGGCGCGTGTAGTCGTCGGGCACCCGGTCGAGGTTCGGGTTCGTCACCTCGATGTAGTAGCCGTGGACCTGGTTGTGCCCGACCTCCAGCGAGTCGATGCCGGTCCGCTCCCGTTCGCTCGCTTCGAGGTCGGCGACCCACTGGCGACCCTCCCGTTCCGTGGCGCGGAGGTCGTCGAGGTCGGCGTCGAACCCCTCGCGGATGACCCCGCCCTCGGTCACCTCCATCGGCGGCTCCTCGGCGATAGCCGAGCGAAGCAGGTCGCGCACGTCGTCGAGGGTGTCGAGCGCGTCGAGGAGGTCGCAGAGGTGGTCGGACGCGACGTGGTCGGCGTCGTCGCCGACCGTGTCACTGCTTCCCTCCAAGGCCGCTCGCAGTTCGGGCACCGTGTCGAGCGTCGTCAACAGCGAGCGCAGGTCGCGGGCGTTCGCCCGGCCCCGCGAGACGCGGCCGACGAGGCGCTCCACGTCGTACACCTCGGCGAGCAGTTCGCGGAGACGTTCCCTGAGCAGGGAGCGCTCGACGAGTTCGGCGACGGCGCCGTGGCGCGCCTCGATGCGCTCGCGGTCCAGCAGCGGGCGACGGAGCCAGGCGCGGAGCCGCCGCCGACCGGGCGCGCTCGCGGTGTCGTCGACCACGTCGACGAGCGGCCGGCCCCGCGAGTCGCCGCGGGTCTCGAACAGTTCGAGCGAGCGCAGTGCGGTGGCGTCGAGGCGGAGCGACTCGCGGGGGTCGTAGCGCGTGATTCGCGAGACGTACTCCAGTCGCTCGTCGCCCTGCGTGTACTCGGCGTAGGCGAGGACGGCGCCGCAGGCCCGGACTTCGACCTCGGCGTCGAGCACGGCGTCGGGCGAGGGGACGTACGCGCCGACGCGCTCGCGGGCGGCGTCGAAGCCGAAGGCGTCGGGGTCGTGGGCGCTCTCCATCGCCGGAAGCGAGCGGTCGTCCGGGAGGTCGACACCGGGGCCGAGGAGGAGTTCGGCCGGCGCGAGTCGTTCCAGTTCTTCGACGCAGCGCTCGGCGTCGGGGAGGCTCGTGACGAGACACTCGCCGGTGGAGACGTCGACGGCGGCGAGGGCGTAGGGGCCATCGGCGTCGGAGGCGCCGCCGGCGCCGCCGGTCCCGACGTCGGAGCCGTCCCCCCGCGCCACGGCGGCGACGTAGTTCGCGTCGGCGGCGCCGAGGAGTTCGTCGTCGGTGAGCGTCCCGGGCGTGACGATACGGGTGACGGCGCGGTCGACCAACCCGGACGCTTCCTCGGCGTCCTCGACCTGGTCGGCGACGGCGACGCGGTAACCGGCGTCGAGCAGACGGTCGAGGTAGGAGGCGGCGTTGTCGATGGGGAGGCCGGCCATCGGATACGTCCCGGTGGAGTCCTCGCGCTTCGTGAGAGTCACCTCGCACGTACGAGCGACGACCTCGGCGGCCTCGCAGAACGCTTCGTAGAAGTCACCGACCTGAAAGAGGACGAGCGCGTCGTCGTAGCGCTCACAGAGCTCGTAGTACTGACTCAGCATCGGCGTGAGCTCGTCCCTGACCTCGGTCATCGACGGAGGCGGGCCGAGGGCGGATTCCGAGGGCATCGCGTTACCCTATCGGCGGCGACCGAGGGCCATGAGGGTTTGGGAGTCGGCCGACGGCGACTCGGTCGAGGTGCCGGCGACGACTCGGCCGAGGTGTCGGTGACGGCGGGAGCGGCTGACCACCGGGCGGCTCGCTCGTCGCCGGCCGAGCGCCCCCGTTGCGGCCGAACTGCCCACACCCGGCAGATATACGTGTATTCCGCCCTCAGGGAGGCCTGTGAACGACCTGCACGGACGTGTCGACCGCCAGGTAGCGACCCAAGACATTTGCCGCCGCCGACTGTGTCTCCGGCAGGTCCCCGAGAATGCCAATGAGTGACGGAGAAGCGACAGCCGTCCCCGACGCCGGCACCGACGGAGCGCTCCCGGTGGGGGAGGCCGCAGACCTGACGGACCGCATCACCGACAACGTCGAGCGCGTCATCGTCGGCCACCACGACGCCATCAAGCACATCGTCGTGACGATGCTCGCCCGGGGCCACCTCCTGCTGGAGGACGTGCCCGGGGTCGGCAAGACGATGCTCGCCCGAGCGATGGCCCGCTCGGTCGACTGCTCGTTCAAGCGCGTCCAGTTCACGCCGGACCTCCTTCCGGCGGACGTGACCGGTGTCAACGTGTTCAACCAGAAGAGCCGGGAGTTCGAGTTCCAGCCCGGCCCCGTCTTCGCGAACGTCGTCCTCGGCGACGAGATCAACCGCGCGCCGCCGAAGACCCAGTCCGCGCTCCTGGAGGCGATGGAGGAGAGCCAGGTGACCGTCGACGGCGAGACCCGTGCGCTCCCGAACCCCTTCACCGTCATCGCCACGCAGAACAACGTCGAGCAGTCCCGCACCTACGAACTGCCGATGGCCGAGACCGACCGTTTCACGAAGAAGCTCAAACTGGGCTACCCGACCGAGACCGACGAGACGGAGATGCTCGGACGGGTCGCCGGCTCTCACCCCATCGAGTCGCTCGACCCCGTCGCGTCCGTCGAGGACCTCGTACGCGCCCGCGACACCGTCTCGAAAGTCGAAGTCTCCGAACCGGTCCGTGGGTACGTCACCCGACTCGCCGGCCACACCCGCGAGAACGCCGAACTCGGCGTGAGTCCCCGCGGCTCCATCGCCCTCGTGCGGACCGCACAGGCCCGTGCGGTGCTCGACGGCCGGGACTACGTCATCCCCGACGACGTGCAGGCCGAGGCGCGGACCGTCCTCGCACACCGGGTGGTTCCCGGCGGCGGGGCGCGGACCGGCCTCGACGTGGTCGAGGACGCACTCGACGCCGTCCCGGTGGAGTGAGTCAGGGGGACCGAGAATGAGGGCCCTCCTCCCATGAGACTCACCCGCCGCGGCGGCGGCGTGGTCGTCGTCGCCGCCGCCGGATTCGCGCTCGCCGGCCTCTTCGGCGCCCGCGCCATCAACGCCGTCGTCCTCCCCGCGGCGGTCGCGATGGCGGCCGCCTACCTCCAGCTGCGCACGTTCCCCGTCCCCGACCTCGCCCGCGACCTCCCACCGGACGACTTCGTCGGCGAGACCGCCACGGTCGAACTCCGCTTCGAGGGCGTCTCGCGCCCGTTCGCCGGCCGCGTGACCGACGAGCTGAGTGAGGGGCTCTCGGGTGACGCCGCCGGCGACGTCGCCGTCGGCGGCGACCCGTTCGTCTACGAGGTGACCTACGAACGGCGGGGCGTCCACACGCTCGGTCCGGCGACGGTCGTCGGCCGCGACGTGTTCGGCCTGCTCGAACGCGAGCTGCGCGTCCCGAACACCGACGAGCTACTCGCCTACCCGACCGTCTATCGGCTCGGCAGGGCCGCCCAGCACGAACTGCTCGGTCTGCGCGAGACCGAGCGCAGCGAAGAGCGCGACGAGTTCGACCGTCTGCGGGAGTACGACCGCGGCGACGCCCTACGCAACGTGAACTGGAAGGCGAGCGCGAAGCGCGACGAACTCGTCGTCACCGAGTTCGCCGCCGCCGCGGACGTGTCGGCGGTCACCGTCGCCGCGAGCGCGAGCGCCGAGGGCGCGGACCGGATGGCCGAGGCGGCCGCCAGCGTCACCCTCGCGCTGCTCGACGTGGACGTGCCGGTCCGGCTCGTTCTACCCACCGAGACCGTCGAGGTCGAGTCCGGCGTGACCGGCCGGCGTCGCCTGCTCGAGGCGTGTGCGTTGACGACCGCCGGGAGCGCGGCCGACGCCGACGCCGACATCGTCCTGCGGGCGACGGGCGACGGCGTGACGGTCGCCGTCGACGGGCTGGAACACGACTTCGACGGGCTCCGGGTCGGGTCGGGACCGCGGAGTCGCCCGATTGCCGAGGACGGGAGCCGGCCGGACGACCACGAGGAGGTGGCGGTGTGAGCGAATCCGGCCCGAGCGACGTGCAGTCCGCACGCGAGGCCGCCAGCCGCTACGTCGGCCTGCGCGACCCGGCGCTCGTCGGCGCCCTCCTGCTGACGCTCTCGTACGTGAGCGTCCTGTATCACGTCACGGACGTGGTCGGCGGCAGTCGCGACTTCGCGCTCGCCGTCGGCGGGGCGTTCCTGCTGGCGACCGTCCTCGGACGGTTCCTGCGGCTCCGAACGGCGGTGCTCGTCACGGCCGTCCTCGTCGCCGGTGGGGCCGCCGTCTACTACTTCGCGGTGCCCGAAAGCAACCGGGCGCTGTTCACGACGGCGCGCGTCGTCGACGACACCGTCGCCCTGCTGACGGGGCTCTCCGTGCTCAGACTCGCGAAGGCAGGGGTGTGGGCGCTCGCGATGGCCCCCGGCCCCGTCTTCCTCTCCTGGTACCTCGCCCTCCGCGGGCGCTACGTCGGGAGCGTGCTCGTCGGCGGCGCCGCGCTCGCCTTCTTCGTCCTGACGGGCGACGCGGGGGTGCTGGTGACGCTCGTCGGCGTCGTCGGCGCCGCGGCCGCGGTCGGCCTCGGGACGCTCGGCGAGGTCGGCGCCGTCTCCGCCCAGTGGGACACCCTCGCCGTCGTCGTGGCGGCGATGGTGCTCCTCTCGGCGACGCTGACGGTCGTCCCCGGCGGCGCCGCCCAGCCCCTGCTCGCGGACCGCGGGGCGCCGACGATGCAGGGGAACCTCGTCGGGAGCGCCGCCAGCACCGACAGCGTCACGGTCCAAGGCTCGATTCGACTCTCCCCGGAAGTGCAGTTCACGATGGAGAGCGAGGAGGGCCACTACTGGGGCGTCGCGGCGTACGACCGCTACACCGGTAGTACCAGCGGCGGGACGTGGGTCCGGACCGGCGAGGCCGAGCCGTACGACGGCCGGTTGGGCGGACCGCCGGGCGACGCCCGAGAGGTCGAACAGACCGTCACGGCGCGCAGCCGCATGAACGCCCTCCCCTCCGCGTGGCGGCCGGTCGCCGTCGACGACTCGGTCTCCTCGGCTACCGAAGTGACCGGTCAGGGGTACCTTCGACCGACGGGCACCGTCCGGACGAACCAGAGCATCTCGGTGGTGAGCGAGGTCCCCGAGTACACCCAGCGTGAGCTCAGGGAAGCCGACGGCGACGACTACCCGGCGAGGGTGAGCGAGGCGTACCTGCAGCTCCCCGAGAGCACCTCCGAGCGCGTCCGGCAGCGGACCGCCGAGGTGACCGCCGACGAGGAGACGGCCTACGACAAGGCCGTCGCCATCGAGCGCTACCTCGAGTCGAACAAGCAGTACTCGCTCACCGTCGACAAGCCCGACGGGGACGTCGCCGACGCGTTCCTCTTCGAGATGGAGTCGGGCTACTGCGTCTACTACGCGAGCACCATGGTCGTGATGCTCCGCACGCAGGGCATCCCGGCACGGTTCGTGACGGGGTACACCTCCGGCCAGCAGGTCGAGAACGGGGAGTACGTCGTCCGCGGACTGGACTCCCACGCGTGGGTGCAGGTGTACTTCCCCGACGTCGGCTGGGTGAACTTCGACCCGACGCCGTCCGGACCGCGGGAGTCGAGCGAGAACGCCCGCGTCGAGGAGGCCCGGCAGAACGGGAACCCGAACGTCGACGTCGACGGCTCCGAGCAGACGACGACGGCGACGACGGTGGCGCCCGACTCGCCCGAGACGAACACGACGACGACGGCGACGACCACGACCGAGGCGGACGGCAACGCTACCAACGGGACGGACAGCAACGCTCCGCGCGGCCCGAGCGACGAGATCGTCGGTCAGGAGCCCGGGGTCGGCGGCAACGTCACGACGGCCGACGAGGGCATCGGCGGTAGTCTTCCCTCGATACCCTGGCCGCCGACCCGCGAACAGGTCGGCATCGGGTTGGCGCTGCTCGTCGGCCTGGTGGCTGGCGGCCGCCGATTCGGCGCGTTCACGGGGACCTACCGAACGCTCTGGCTCTACCGCCACGGCGCCCGGACCGAGCCACGGGCGGACATCGAGCGGGCCTACACCCGTCTCGAACACCTGCTCTCGCGGGAGTACCGCGACAGACGCCCCGGGGAGACGCCGCGTTCGTACCTCCAGTCGCTCGGCAACGTCGGACTGGACGACCGGGCCGTCGAGGTCGGTCGACTGTACGAGCGAGCCCACTACGGCGCGACGGTCGACCGGGCGGACGCCGACCGGGCGGTCCGGACGGTGAACGAACTGGTGTGGGAGCGGACGCCGCTCGTCGGTCGTCTCCTGCGGAACTGAGCGCGACCACGACGTGCCGTTCGGCGTCGACGGTCGGGACCGCTGTGCGAACCGACCACCCCAGTCCGGTCGCTCGAACCCGCCGACTGAACGCGGGACCGACCCGTGTTCCCGACACTGTTTAATATCCGTATCGTGTAGGCTAGGATTGTAATGTCGGAAGTCTGCTCGACGTGCGGGCTCCCTGAGGAACTCTGCGTCTGCGAGGACGTGGCCAAGGAGTCTCAGGAGATCAACATCCGCATCGACGAGCGCCGCTACGGAAAGGAGGTAACGATCATCGAAGGGTTCGACCCCAGAGACGTCGACATGGACAGCCTGTCCTCCGACTTGAAGTCGAAGTTCGCCTGCGGTGGCACGGTCGAGGACGACTCCATCGAACTCCAGGGGAACCACACGGGCCGCGTGGAGGACTTCCTCCGCGACAAGGGCTTCAACGTCGCCTGATCGTGGTCGGCACCTGACTTCCGCGCGTCGAGCGCGTCACGCGACTTTTTATCGGACGGTCGAATCGAGGAGCCACTGCGTCGCCGGTCGACTCCCCGCGTCCGGCGGAGAGCGCGGTCAGAACGGCGCGTCCGGCCCCTCGTCGGCGTCGGCCGCCGCCGGTTCGGCGGCCTCGATTTCGCCGCCCCACGCCTCCAGCCCGCCCGCCATGCTCTCGACGAGCGCGTCGGCGGTCCCCTCGTAGGACTTGATGAGCCGCGCGGCCTGCTGGCTGGCCTGCCCGTGCGGACAGACCGTGACGATGCGCTCTGCCCCTTCGAGCGAGGCGATGCGGTCCGCGAGCTGGTCGAACGGGACGTTCTCGCTACCCGGGATGTGACCCCGGTCGAAGGCGGGCTTCGAGCGGATGTCGACCACTCGAATCCCTTCGCCGTTCGCGTCGAGTCGCTCCGCGACCTCCTCGGGGGAGACTTCGCCGTCCATGCGCATCCGTACCGCCTCACGGCCGATAAGCCCCTCGGAGGCGGACGCCGTTCGGACGCTCGGACTACAACAGCCCTTCCGCGTCGGCGAGCAGGACCCCCTCGACGGTCGCGTCGTTGGTCGGCGTCTCGCGGGCGGTCGAGACGGCGTCCTCGACGGGGACGGCCTCGGGGGTGAGGAACTCGTTGTCGTCGAGGTTCGCCTCGACCGGCTCCAGCCCGTCGGCGTAGACGAACGCGCGCTTGTGGCGGAGCAGGCCGGTCGTGCACCACACCTCCTGGAGGAGCGTCGTACTCGACGGCTCGAAACCGGTCTCCTCGGCGAGTTCGCGGGCCGCCGCCGTCGTGTAGGACTCCCCGGCGTCGACGATACCGGCCGGAAGTTCGAGTTGGGTCTCGCGGATGGTGGGGCGGTACTGCTCGACGAACAGCAGGTCGTCGCCGGCGCGGGCGACGACGACGACCGCCGTGGCGAGCTCCGCCCAGTAGTAGCGCTTCGTCGAGCCGTCGGGCTGTTCGACCTCGTCGTACCCGCCGACGAACCAGCCGGTCTCGTACTCGGTCTCCGATTCGAGGACCGGCCACTCCGGGTCGGAGAGCGATTCGTGACGGCGACCGTCGTCGGGATGTGAAGGGTCGTGACCGGGCATCGCTCTCCACCGAGGGACGGTAGGGGCTTAACCGCCCGGATAGGAGAGAAGCGACTCGCTCGGAGGGAAACGCGTGGCGGACAGGCGACACAGGCCGGCTCGGCGGTCGCAGGGTGTCGTGTCGCACACGTCGGGTCGGTGTCCCCATCGAGGTCGGCCGGAGTACCGGCGACGGCGGCGATGGCGACAGTAACCGACGACGGTCGGGAACCGTCACGAGCCACCCCGCGGTGGCGGTCAGCGCACGGCGAGGGTGGTCCCGGCCTCGTATTTGAACCTTCTCGCCGCCGGCGCTCGAATCGGGCACAACCCGTTTGACCCGGGCGGCCGTAGGCCGGAGCGATGAGCGCATCCAACGACGACCGCGAACAGGGCGTCGACTTCGGCGACCTCGACGACGAACTGGACGGACACGACTACCCGGCCGAGAAGGACGAACTGGTCGAGGAGTACGGCGACCACGAACTCAAACTCCCCGGCGGAGAGATGACCTTCGAGGAGGCACTCGAGGGGTACGAGCCGACCGACGGCGAGTTCGAGGACGCCGACGCCGTCCGCTCGGCGGTCAAGAACATGGTCGACTCGGAGGCCGTCGGTTCGGAGGGGTACTCCGACCGCGGCACCGGCACCGCGGGCGAAGAGAGCGACTCGGTCTGAGCCGGCGGCGACTTCTCTTCTACGACGACGCACGGTCATCGCGAGGCAACCGTCTCCGTGTAGTCTCGAACACCGCCGCGTCGTCGTGTTGCTTCGCCCATACCATCACGTCAGCGAGTCGCGGGCGGACGGGACCGCCAGCGTCGTGGCGCTCAGTCGTCACACCATCGCGTCAGCGAATCGGCCGCGCACGAACGCGCGGCCGTCGTGGCGCTCAGTCGCACCTCCGCGACGGCGCGTCGCGGCGCCAGAGGGACGCCGCAGCCGCGGTCGCTCCGGCCTAGTCGTCGCCGGCCTCGGTTCGTGCCTGCCGCCGACTCGCCCGCTCGATGAACTCCTGTGGGAGTTCGTCGATTTCGCCGGCCTGCACGCCCCAGAGATGCGCGTACAGCCCGTCGTTCTTCAGTAGGTCGTCGTGGGGGCCGCGCTCGACGATGCGTCCGTCCTCCAGCACGACGATTTGGTCGGCGTCGCGGATGGTCGAGAGGCGGTGAGCGATGGCGAACGTCGTCCGGTCCGCGGTGAGTTCGTCGAGACTCCGCTGGATGAGCATCTCGGTCTCGGTGTCCACGTCGGAGGTGGCCTCGTCGAGGACGAGAATCTCGGGGTCCTTCAGAATCGCGCGGGCGATGGAGAGGCGCTGACGCTGGCCGCCCGAGAGCTTCACGCCGCGCTCGCCGATTTCGGTGTCGTACCCCTCGGGCAGGTTCCGGATGAACTCGTGAGCCTCGGCGGCCTTCGCGGCCGCGACGACGTCCTCGTCGCTCGCGTCGAAGGTGCCGTAGCGGATGTTCTCTTCGACGGTGCCGTAGAACATGAACGTCTCCTGGCTCACGTAGCCGACCTTCTCGCGGAGGCTCGGGATGGTCACGTCCCGGATGTCGGTGCCGTCGACGCTGATGGCGCCGTCGTCCACGTCGTACATCCGGAGGAGAAGCTTGAGAACGGTCGACTTTCCGGCGCCCGTGGGGCCGACGAGCGCGAGCGTGTCGCCGCCCTCGACGGTGAAACTCACGTCCTCGACGATGGTCTCCGCGTCGTCGTAGCCGAAGGTCACGTCCTCGTACTCGACGCGGCCGTCGCCGACGACGAGTTCGTCGGCGTCGGGGTCCTCGGCGATGCGGGAGGGCTCGTCCATCAGCCCGAAGATGCGCTCGGCGGAGGCGCGGGCGCGCTGGTACATGTTGATTATCTGTCCGAATTGGGCCATGGGCCAGACGAACTGTTGGGTGAGGAGGATGAACGTCGTGAACTCGCCGACGCTGAGCGTCCCGGTGAACGGTCCCGGCCCGGTGCCGGTGAGCACCCAGAGCCCGCCGACGAGGAACGTGGCGGCGAAGCCGACGCCGGCGATGATGCGGAGCGCGGGGAAGAACTTGATGCGCGTGTTGATGGCGCCCCAGTTGGCGTCGAAGTAGTCCATCGAGGTGTCGTCGACGCGGTCGGACTCGAAGTTCTCCGTGTTCGCGGTCTTGATGACTTGGATACCCCCGAGGTTGTTCTCCAGCCGGGAGTTCAGCTGGCCGACCGACGAGCGCACGTCGCTGTACTTCGGCTGGATTATCTTGATGAACTGCCAGGTGAACAGCCCGATGACGGGGACGGGAAGCAGGGCCACCAGGGCGAGCTGCCAGTTGTAGCTGAAGAGGATGGCCGCGATGGCGACGACCATCACCGACAGTCGGAAGAAGGAGTTCATCCCGTCGTTGAGAAAGCGCTCCAGGCGATTGACGTCGTTCGAGAGGATGGACATCATCTCGCCGGTCTGCTTGTCGGCGAAGAAGTCCATGTTCAGCCGCTGCATCTTGTCGTACGTGTCCGTCCGGATGTCGTGTTGAATCTCCTGTGCGAAGGAGTTCCACCCCCAGTTGCGCACCCAGTGGAACGCCGCACCGCCGAAGAAGCCGACGCCGATGAGCCCGACCGCGAAGTAGAACTGGCCGGTGGCGTCGGCGGGGACGTACGGGGCGACCCACTCGGTCGGGACGAGCGGGAGCCCCTCGGCGAAGGACTTGTCGTCGTTGAAGACGGCGTCGATGGCGAGGCCGAGGATGACGGGCGGGAGGAGGTCGAGGACGCGGGCGGCGACGCTGGCGAGGACGCCGACGACGAACTGGAGGGCGTTGTCGGCGCCGTACTCCGAGAAGAGCCGTCGCATGGCGTTCTCGGTCCCCTCCCGCTGTTCCTCGAAGGGGTCGTCGTCGTCGAGAGAAGCGTTCACTGTCTCGGTTCAGGGTCGGTCGGCTAAAAAGCGTTCCCTACGAATCGAAATACCCGAGTCGGCGACGACTCCCGCCGACGGGCCAGCGGAACTTTACATGCGTTGTCCGTCAACTCCACCGAACGGATGACCGAAGAGACCCTCTTGATTCCGGTCGAGTTTCCCGACCCCATGGCGCTCCCCTCGACGTTCGTCAGCGGGTTCACCGACTGCCGCGTGCTCCTCGTCGGCGTCTACGAGACGCCGGACGATATCGACCCCGACGAGCGACAGCGCCGCGAGATAGAGGCGTACAACACGCTGTACTCCTACGCCAACCAGTTCGTTCGCGCCGGGGACGTCGCGGAGGTCGAGCTGGTGATGGGCGAGGACGTCGCCGACGCTCCCTCCCGAATCGCGGAGGAGCGCGACGTCGACGCGCTGCTCGTCCCCAACCCCATCACCGCGCTCGACGACGTGCTGATATCGGTCCGGGACCCGGAGTTCGTCGACCCCATCGGAAGGTTCGTCGGGATGCTCGACGAGGACGTCCTGCTTCACTCGACGCTGTTCTCCGCCGCCGAGTCCGAAGCGGCGGTCGAGGAGAAGCGGGGGCTGCTCGGCGAGCTCGAGGACCGGATGGTGGAAGCCGGCTTCAACAGGACGACCATCGACGCCGAGGTCGCGGTGTCGGACGACCCCCCGTTCGCCATCAGCGAGGCCGCGCGGGACCACGACCTCATCATCATGGGCGAGACGCAGGACTCCGAGTTCGAGCGGGTCTTCGGCGCGACCTACCAGTCCATCGCCGACGAGACGGACCACCCCATCGTCGTCGTCCGGAAGTAGTCGGTCACCGGTCCCGACCGACCTCCCGGCGTAAGAGTAATATATCAGTATACACTACTGTCTGTGTCCGCAACCCATCGCTGGGGGTGGGTGGGCGGACGCCGTCGTCCGAGGTTCCCTCGGGACGGCCTTGTGCGTGTCCGTGTGCCCACACGGACGCTTTTCTGGACGTGTCACTCCGGGAGCGACGCCGCTCGCGGTCGACGCTCGTCGGGACGAATCGAACGAGGGAGGGGCCTCAGGCGGTTCCGTTAGGAATTACGAGCCGGTCACCGACCTCGATTCCGGTCTCGTTCGCGTAGCCCATCGGGACTTCGAGGACGTACTTCCCGGTGCCACGGTAGCGTTCCAACTCGTTGCCGCTGGTCCCCTCCGGCGGCACCGGGGCGTGGTGGATGGTCGTGATGGTCCCGTTGGCGTCGACGAAGAGGATGTCGAGCGGGAAGTCCATCTTGCGCATCACGTACGCGTGTCGTCCCTCTTCGTCGTGGACGAACAGCATCCCCTCGCCGGAGTCGAGGGATTCGGTGTCGCTCAGTCCGGTGTAGCGCTTCTCGTAGGTGTCGGCGATTCGCACCTCGATGGTCGCCAGCGTGCGGCTCCCGTTCTCGACGCTGACGGTCTCGCGGTCGTAGGTCGGGCCGTCGGTCGCGGTCGTCGTGGCGGTGGCGGTGGGGGTCGCAGTAGTGGCCGCGGTAGCGGTCTCCGTCCTGTCGGTCACGGTCGCCTGCTCGTCGGTCCCGGTTCTGGCCGCGGCGTCGGTCGGCTCGTCGGGGGACGCGGTTCCGGTCTCGTCGACGACGGTGACGGTCGTTCGGTCGTACTCGCCGCGCTCCAGAAATCCGAGGTCGGCGGCGACCGCGACCCCGCCGGCGACGGCGACGAGCGCCACGGCGAGGGCGAGGAGGGCCCGTTGGTTCATACCGACGGGAAGACCGGGTCGTCGGTAAGCGTTCCGGGACCCGGCACTCGGTGCGAAGGGAAACGGTTATTCGGCCACGTGGGGTGAAATCGGGTACGGGCTCGTAGTCTAGTTGGTTATGACGCGGCCTTTACAAGGCCGAGATCGGTGGTTCGACTCCGCCCGAGCCCATGAAACTCCGCGAGCGACAGCGAGCGTAAGTTTCTGCCGTGAGGTGTGGAGTCGAACCCTACAAGTCGCGCGCAACGAGCGGAGCGAGTGAGCACGTCTTGCTCCGGTTCGACTCCGCCCGGGCCCATACGAGTGCCCGAGCGACAGCGAGGGCCGAGTACGTTCGTGAGGCGGCGTCGAACCAGGGAGGTCGCAGTCTCGCGAGCGTCAGCGAGCGAGGAAGCGTCCGAGTGAGGTTCGACTCCACCCGGGCCCATACGGGTGCCCGAGCCCACTACTTCAGTGCGAGCGACAGCGAATACGAATTCGTGACGACGCGTCGGGGCCGATTACGCCGTCCGCCCACCCCGACGTGACTCCACCCGACCCGGCAGGTAGTGATACCCGAGAACGGCGACGGCGACTCCGGCGACCGCTCCAACCGGGAGCCCGACCAGCAGCGACGGCCAGATGTAGGGGTCGAGCACGGCAGTCGTGCCGACGGCGACGGCCCCGAAGGTCACCAGTCCGGCGACGAGGCTCCCGGCGACGCGGAGCGTCCGGCCGGTTCGGTCGTCGTCCGTCCCGACACGGTGGTCGGCTTCGAGGGTTCCACCGAGCGCACCCCCGACAGCGGCGACGACGCCGCTCCCTGCGAATCCGACGACGGTGAGGACGCCACCGACGAGGAGGCCGGCGAGGGGGACCTCCCCGAGGTTCTCGAACGGAACGGTACCGAGGTTCAGGAACGCGCCGACCGTCGTCAGTACGGCGGTGACGACCGCGAGGAGGACGCCGGTGAGGGCGCCGATGAGGGCGCCGCGTTTCGCGCCGGCGCGTTCGAGGTAGCCGGCGACGCCGCCTCCGAGCAGGGGCGCGACGAGAGCGACGACGGGAACGAACCAGGCCGCGAAACCGACGACGAGCCCCGCGAGGACGCTCCGAGCGGTGCGAGTTGACGTGTCGTTCATGGGTGGGGATACGCTCGCCGACGACGACTCGGTAGCGGTGGTTCCCGAGGGCGGAGAATCGGAGGGGAGCGCCGGCCGTCGAGGTCCGGGACGGCCGTCGGCTCTTTCCACCCCTCTCACCAATCACGACCCGTGCCTTACGACCGCCTCCGCGAGCGCCTCGACGACGGCCTCCCGTCGCCCACCCTCACCGCGCTCCCCGACGGCAGCGTCGACCGCTACTGCGACGTGCAGGTGGGAATCGGCGCCGACGTGGCGTCGGCCCCGGACCTCGGCGAGCTAATCGCGGCAGGGACGGTCGGCTCCGTCCACGCCCAGGAACACACCGAGCGCGCCGGCGGGCAGGCGGTGAACCTCGCCGACGGCGCCCACGCCCTCGGCGCCGACGTGACTCTCTACGGCCTCCTCGACCACCCCATTCACGACGGCTACCCCTACGAGACCGTCTCGATGGGCGAGCCGATCGAGATTCTCGTCCTGGAGTTCGAGGAAGACGCGTTCTTCGTGGCGAACGACTCGGAGGACAGTCAGGAGTGGACGTTCGCGACGCTCGCCGAGGCCGCCGAGGCGGCCGGACGCGACCTCGACGCCGACCTGACCGCGGACGGCGTCGCGCTGGTCAACTGGGTGTCGTTCCCGGGGCTGGCGGACGCGGTCGGGGAGATGGCAGAGCGGGCCGCCGTGACGGGCGGTGACGGCGACACCGACGGCGCCGACCCGACGCCGCTCCTGTTCGACGCCGGCGACGTGGGCGGGAGCGACCCCGACTCGCTCGACGCCCTCCTCGACGGGATGCGGACGCTGAGCGAGGGGTACGACCTCCTGTTCAGCGCCAACGAGACCGAGGCCCGGGTGCTGGGCGAGGCCGCCGGCTGTGACGGCGACGACCCCGTCGACTGTCTCCGGGCCGTTGCGGAGTCGACGGACGGCGCGGCCGTCCTCCACGCGAAGAAGGGGGCGGTCGCGGTCGAAGACGGCGAGACGTACCGCCTCGCCGCACCCAAAATCGAGGAGCCGGACCGACCCACCGGCGGCGGCGACACCTTCGGCGCGGCGCTGTTGCACGCCCGCGCCGCCGGCTGGGAGTGGGAGCCGTCGCTCGAACTGGCGAACGCCGCGACCTCGTACTACGTCGAATACGGCGAGCACGCCGGCGTCGACGAACTGAGCGAACACCTGGTGGGCGCCGAGCTCGCCGACTTCGAACAGTGCTGACTCGGCCGGCGAGAACGGTCTCGACCTACTTCGTCGGGTAGTCGCCGTCCGGCACGTCGACTTCCTCCAGTCCCGAGAGCGAGAGGCCCGACCCGGAGCTACCGGACCCCTCGGCGTCGAGGCCGTACTTCTCCCGGACGGCGCCCGCGAGCCGGCCGTCCTTCTCGAAGACGACGTACACACAGACGCAGGCGCCGTCGGCGGGTCGGAGCACGAACACGTCGTGGTCGTCGTCGCGCTGGTCGTTGACGCGGTCGACCAGCGGGTCGAGCGGGCGCTCGCCGTCGCGGAACTCGGCGAACAGGTCGGCGGCGCCCGGCTGTTCGGCGAAGACGTACAGCGCGCCGTTGGGCTCGCCGTCGGTGTCGTGGGTGGTCTGCGAGCCCATCCCCTCGCCCGCCGAGAGAGCGGCCTGCCACGTCGATTCGGCCGCCGAGAACAGTTCGGGGACGGCGTCGACGAAGGTGAATCGCGTCCGCTTCAGGACCGAGAGGTCGGTCACACGCGGCTCGTCGCCGTCCCACTCCACCGTCGCGTCGACGAGGTTGCCCGGTTCGAGGTCGTCGAGCACCGCGGGGTCGACGCCGTGGTCGCCGCGGGGGACGTACAGCGGGTCGAACGTCTCCCGGTCGAGGAGGAGCCAGTCGTCGCCGTCGCGGGGGCCGTCGAGGACGCGGTACGTCCCGGTCGTCGTCATGCCCGAGGGTAGTGGACCACGACCCAAACCCGTGTCGGAAGTGGACGGGCGGGCGTCGGTGGGGTCAGTTCAGTCGGAGACCCTCTCGAAGCGAGGGCCGCGAACTCACGCTGCCGACGCCGGCGTCACGGTGTGGCGTTCGTGCAGTTCGCGGTCGCTTGGGAGCCGTCGGCGACCCAGGGGCGACGGTTTCGACGGCGGGCCGTAGCTCACTCCCGTCCGGATGGGCTCCGAACGGTGAGCACCGGCCGTGTCGCCCCCCGGAGTACCTTGCTCGCGGTGCTCCCGAGAAGCAGCCGCTCCGTTCCCCGTCGTCCGCGGGTCCCCATCGTGATGAGGTCCGCGCCGACTTCGGTCGCGTAGTCGAGAATCTCGCGGGCGGGAACGCCCTCCCCGATTGCCGTCTCCGTGGAGATTCCTTCGGCGTCGAGCGTCGCCGCCGCCGCGTCGGCGTACCGTTCGCTGAGTCGCGCCAGTCCGCCGAGGAGACCGACCACCACGTCGGGGTCGAACACGCTCACGTCAGTGACGGCGAGAACGTGAACGGGGGCGTCGAACTGCCGCGCCAGCGCCGCCGCGTGCGGGAGCGCCGCGAGGGACCCCCGGCTCCCGTCGGTCGGGAGGAGTACCGCCGTCACGTCTGCGAACCCGTCCGCACCCGTCGCCGTCAGCACCGGGGTCGTCGCCTCCCTGACGACCCGTTCGGCCGTGCTCCCGAGGAGGAATTCGGGACGGTTCGTCCGACCGTGGCGTCCGACCACGACGAGGTCGGCCCCTACGCGGTCGGCGTGTTCGAGGACGACCCGATGCGGGCGGCCGCGTTCGACCGCCGTCTCGACCCGCAGGCCGCGCTCCCGAGCCGTCGTCTCCGCGTCGTCGACGGCCGCTTCCGCGGAGGTCGCCAACGCGGCGGCCGCGTCGTCGAGAGGCGGTCCGGAGTCACCCGTCGCCGACGCCGAGCGTCGGCCGGGCGTCGGGACGACGCTCACCACGTGAAGCGTCGAGCCGAACGCCGCCGCCAACGTCACGGCCTGTGCAGTCGCGACTGCGGCGCCCACACTGCCGTCGGTCGCGAGCAGGACCCGTTCGTACATGCGGGTAGTTGGCGGCGGACGGACAAGACCGTAGCGTGGGGCGTCGACCGGTGGTCGCTTTCAGACGAGCCCCTCGATGAAGAACCCGGTGGCGAAGGCGACGCTCGCCGCGAGCATCCCGACGACGAACATCTCGACGCCGTTTCGCACCCACCAGCGGTTCGTCACGAGCGTCCGGCTCGCGCCGACGGTGAAGAAGGCGACACCGGTGACGGCGACGGAGAAGGAGAAGGTCGGTCGGAGGTCGAGGACGTACGGCAGCAGCGGGGTCCACCCGGCGACGACGAACGCGAGGAAGGTGACCAACGCCGTCCGACCGGGCGTCCGGTCGTCGTGGACGGCGTTACCCGTGGCGGCGGCGTAGTCGCGCTCCGAGCGGGTACTGAGGTAGTTGCTCATCCCCATGGAGAAGCCGTCGGCCAGGAGGTTCGCCACGCCGAGCACGAGAACGATAGTCGGGTCGAGCGCCGCCCCGGCGACGCCTGCGACGACCGCGAAGGTCGTAACGATTCCGTCGTTCGCGCCGTAGACGACCTCTGCGATGTACCGGCCCGCATCGTCGACCTCGTCACCTAGGAGCCGTTCGAGCATCGGGTACACCTCGGTAGCCCCTGGTCAATGGCGTTTCGGGAAGTCGACAGCGGCCGAACTCCTGTCCTCGGTCGGGGAGGGTGCGACCGCGACGGTCGCCGACACCACCGCGTCAGCGATGCGGGCGCGCACGAACCCGCGCCCGTCGTTGCGCTCAGTCGTCCGTCCCCACCACGGACTTCGCGGCCCCGACCACGCCGGCCTGTGTCTCTTCGGCCCGCCGGGTGATTCGCCACCCGGTGACGCCCATCGTCACGAGGATGAGCGGCGAGAGAAAGCCGAGGAAGTAGTAGGGCGCGTACGCGAGCGTCGGGACGCCCAGCACCGTCGCCATGTACACCCCGCCGGCGTTCCAGGGGACGAGCGCGCTGGTGGTCGTCCCGGCGGCCTCGACGGCCCGGGAGAGGTTGCGCGACTCCAGTCCCTCGTCGTCGTACAGTCCGCGGAGGCTGAGCCCCGGGACGACGATGCTCATGTACTGCTCGGCGGCGAGGACGTTCATCCCGAACGCCGAGACGGCGGTGCCGGCGATGAGCACGGCCACACGGTCCGTGAGGCTGTCGACGGCGTCGCCGACGGCGTTGACCGGGCGAGCGAGCGTCCGGCCGAACGACGAGCCGGGCTCGATCCGAGGCGTCTCGTACTCGCCGAGCCACACGATGCCGCGCCCGAGGTGGTGGGCGATGACGGCGAGACAGCCCGTCCGTTCGAGGAGGCCACCGAGGGCGAGGGCCGCGACGACGACGGTGATGGTCCACGAGGAGCCGATGAACCCGCCGGTGGAGAGCAGGTCGTTGGCGAGCGCCAGGCCGGTCTCGGGTCCGGTCCCGTTCTGAACCACGTCCCACGCGCCGACGAACCCCTCGACCGAGAGCGGACCCTGTACGAATATCTGGGTGAAGACCCCGGCGAACACGCCCGCGAGAAGCGAGGGGAGCGCCGGGTACCCGCGGAGCGCGAGCCCGAACGTGACCAGCAGCGGGAGGAACACCAGCGGCGTCACCGAGTACGCGCCGGTGATGGCCGACTGAATCTCGGCGACGCGGCCGACCGGGATGTCGCCGGTGGCCGCGAGACCGAGGTAGCTGTAGCCGACCAGCGAGAGCAGGAGGGCGATGCCCGTTCCGACGCGCATCGTGCGAATGTGGGTGTAGAGGTCGGTGTTCGTCACCGCCGCCGCGAGGTTCGTCGTGTCCGATAGGGGCGAAATCTTGTCGCCGGTGTAGGCACCCGTCAGGACGGCCCCGGCGGTCATCGGCTCGGGGACCCCGAGGCCGGCGCCGATACCGACGAACGCGACGCCGAGCGTCCCGGCCGTCGTCCACGAGGAGCCGACCGCGAAGGCGACTCCGGTCGCGAGAAGCGCCGCGACGGGCAGGAAGATGGTCGGGTTCAACAGCTCCAGCCCGTAGTAGATGAGCGCCGGGATGGTGCCCGCGCCGGTCCACGTCGCGATGAGCGCGTAGATGATGAAGATGATGAGAATGGCCTGCATCCCCATCCGGAGCCCGTCGACCACACCCTCGTACATGCGCTCCCAGGGGACGCCAATCCAGTAGCGTCCGACCAGCCCGGTCAACACCATCCCCCACAGGAGGGGGATGTGCGCGTCGAGTTCGAGGATGATGGCCCCGACGCTCAGAAAGGCGAGCATCCCGACGACGGGGACGAGCGCCTGCAATAAGGTCGGGCGCTCCGCCTCGGAGAGGTCGTCGTACGTCAGCGGCTCGAACGATAACGTCGCCATGTGGCCGACGATATTCGCTTGGCGCATTTTAATTGCACGCTCTAATGCACGGTAGGCATGTGTTGACGTGGGAGCCGGTACCGGAGCGCAGATTCGGCCGGACGGGAGAGTGAGACCGACCGACAGGAGCCCGAGACTCAGTCCAGTTTCGCCTTCGCCTCGCGGAACAGCCCGTCGAGAATCTCCGGGGTCGTCGGGTGGTACGCTCGGTCGGGCAGGTCGCGGACGTCCATCCGCTCCTTGACGGCGACCTGCATCGTCTTCGCCATCACGTCGGCGTGGTAGTGCAGCCCCTGGTAGCCGAGCACCGTCCCGTCCGCGGCGTCGACGACGAGCGTCGCCCGGCCGCGGGAGGCGTTCTTCGTCTTGAACACGCCGTCGTCCGCGGCCTCGCGGGAGACGGCGAGGTAGTCGAGGTCCCGCTTCTCGGCCGTCCGCCGGGAGTGGCCCACGCGGGCGAACGGGTACACCGCGGCCCCCGAGAACATCACGTGGTGGTGGAGCGGCTGGTACTCCTCGAGGGGCTCCCCGCGCACGTCGGCGAGGATGTTGTCTGCGGCGGCGTACCCCTGTTCTTTGGCGACGTGGAGTATCGGCTCCTTCCCGTTCACGTCGCCGACGACGAACGTCCGGTCGTCGTCGCGGGCGCGCATCGTGTCCTCGACCCACCCTTCCTCCGGTTCGAGGGGCGTGTGCTCCAGTCCGAGTCGGTCGACGGTCGGGCGTCGACCCGTGAAGAGAAACAGTTCGTCGGCGTCGACCACCCGCTCGGTCGGCTCGGCCAGCGCCGACCCGTCCCCGTGGTGCTCGACGTGGAGCCTGACGCCGCCGTCGTCGGTCCGCTCGACCGACTGCTCGTGGGTGTTGGTCAGCACCTCGACGTCCCACTCCTCGCGGTACATCGAGAGTAGCTCCTCTCCGAACTCGGGGTCGGCCTCGTCGAGCGGCCGGTCGTCGTGTTCGACGACGGTCAGGTCGACGCCGGCCTCCGCGAGGTACGGGACGAGTTCGATGCCGACGTAGCCGAATCCCATCACGACCCCGGAGTCGGGCAACTCGGTCGCGTCGAGTACGTCCGCGCTGGTCAGGAAGTCGACGTCGTCGATGCCGTCGAGGTCGGGGACGTTCACCGAGGAGCCGGTGGCGACGACGACGTAGTCGGCGTCGACCTCGTACGGCTCCCGGCGGTCGACCGTGCCGCGTCCGTCGTCCGTCGGGTCGATGCGTACCCGGTGGTCGTCGACGAACGCACCCGTCCCGTGGACGAACTCGACGCCGTCGCGCTCGGCGATGGAGTGGACGGCGCTCCGGCGGTGGCCCGCGAAGTTCGAGATATGTTCGTCCTTCCGCGAGACGACGGCGTCGAGGTCCATCTCGGGTGGCTCGCCGACGAGGCGCTCGTCGTGACGGGCCTGATAGCGGTGACTCGCGGCCGACAGCACCTCCTTCGAGGGCATACAGCCCCGCAGGATACAGAGCCCGCCACCCGGCTCCCCGTCGTCGACGAGCGTCAGTCGGTCGAGTTCGCGGTTCTCTCCGACGTGGCTCGACAGTCGCTCGGCGACGGCGACGCCCGCACTCCCGTAGGCACCGATGATGACGACGTGCATGAAGGGAGGTGCGAGCGGGGGAAATTAGTCGTTGTGTCCGTTGTGCGACCGGGGCGCACCGGTGTCGCCGTGCGGGGCGAACTACCGCACCCGACCGCGCAGGCCGGCCGCGAGCGCGACCGCGGCGACGGCGAGAAGCGCGACGAGCGCCCCGAATCCGGGTGACGTGGCGCCGGTGCTCTCACCGCCGGTGCCGTTGCCGACCGAGGTGTTCGTCGTCCCGGTCGAGCCGTTCGGGGCGACCGTCCCGTTCGAACCGTTCGACCCGTCGGGCCCCTCCGCGGTGGTCGTCGCCGTCGTCGTCGCGTTCGTCCCGTTCGCCTCCAACCCTCGAATCGTCACCTCGCGGGCCGAGAAGTGGTTGATGGCGATGGCGACGTCCGCGACGGCGCCCGGCTGTGTGCTCGGAGAGACCTTGTAGCGGGACTCCGGTCCGTTGTTCGCGGCGACGCGGAGTTGAGCGTAGGTCCGGGCCGTGGGAACGGTCTCACCGTCGACGAGGACCGTCACCTCCTCCGGCCGGTCGGCGACCGTCTCGGTGACGCTCGTGAACACCACGGCGCCCTGCTTCTGCGAGCGGTCGACGGTGAGGTTCACCGTCCCGTTCGACGCCGAGGCGTTCAGCGTCGTCTCGTTCTCGTAGACGACCGTGTCGACGACGGTGCCGTTCGCGCGGTCCATCACGTACACCTCGCCGGTCGCGACGCCGTCGGCGACGAACTGCTCCTGTCTCCGGTCGTCGGTGCCGCGCTTACCCTGGTAGGCGCGGACGACGAGGATGCCGTCCCGGCCGAGTTCGGCGACGACGTTCCCCTCGTCGTTGACGCCGACGCTCCCGTTACCGACGACGGTGACGGAGGCCTCCGCTCGCTCCTCGTTGGTCACGATGACCTGCGAGTCGCCCTCGTAGGCGGCCTCGGCCTCGCCGGAGACGTTGGCGAGGACGTACTGGGTCCCCCGGTTCGAGCGGACGACGACGATACCGTGTTCGTTGTCGTGGACCGACAGCGCCGCGCCCGAGCCGGTCCGGAGGTCCAGGTTCGCCTCCGTCCGCGAGGTCACGGTGAGGTTCGCGCCCGGCAGCGTGTTCAGCGCCGGCAACGAGACGCCGATGTCGGCGAGACCGGCCGCCTGTGCGTCGGTTCGGGACTGGACGGCGAGGGAGTCGAAGTAGGTCGTCCCGTCGACCGTGTAGTCGGTCAGGGTCGTCGGCTCGACGCCGACGCCGACGTGGGCGCCGTCGTAGGACTCGATGGCCCCGACCCCGTCGTCCGTCGGAGCGTCGGTGTCGTTGCCGGGTCCGTCCCCGGCGGCCGAGCCGTTGCCGGCGCTGTCGTTCCCGCCGGGCGTCGTGGCGGTCTCGTTCGGCGTCTCCTGGACGACTGCGGCGCCGGCCCCCGGTGACGCGCCGGCGGACTGGCCGGCACCCGACCCACCGGGTGCGGCGAGGACGACGCCGACCGGGGCCGCCATCGCCACCGCGACCACGGCCACGGCGAGCGTCGAACGCGAGATGACACTCATCGTCCCGGCTACGGGCGTCGGCGGCGTCAGTGTTCCGGCCCCCGTGACTCGACGGTCGCCGTCGCCTACCGCGAGATGCCGGCCGTCTCCTCGTCGACGACTCGCTGGACTTCCTCGGGGGTGAGGACGGCCATGTCGCCGGCGATGGTGCGCTTCAGCGAGGCCGTGGCCGCCCCGTGTGCCAGTGCGACGGGTACGTCTCCCCCGTCGAGACGCTTCGCGAGGAACCCGCCGACGAAGGCGTCGCCGGTGCCGATGGCGTCGCGCGTGTCGGCGGCGTACGCCGCCTGCTCGTAGGTCTCGCCCTCGTGGTAGGCGAGCGCCCCCTCGTCGCCCCGGGTGACCACGACCGTCTCGAAGCTGTGTGCGTCGGCGAGGTCCGCGGCGATATCGGCGGCCGAGCCGTCGACACCGAGCACCTCGCGGGCGTCGCGTTCGGCGACGACGAGGACGTCCACGAAGGGGAACAGTCGCTCACAGCCCCGTTTCGCCTCCGGCGCCGACCAGAGCTTCGCGCGGTAGTTGAGGTCGAACGCCGTCGTCGTCCCGTTCTCGCGGGCCGTCGTCAGGAGCTCCTTCGTCGCCTCCGCGGCCGCGTCGGAGAGCGCGGGCGTGATGCCGCTCGTGTAGAAGGTCCGCGCGTCGGCGACGACGCCGGTGGGGAGCGCCTCGGCGTCGACGGTCGTGATGGAGGCGTCGGTGCGGTCGTAGACGACGTTCGTCCCGCGGGGTTCGCCGCCGTACTCGAGGTAGTACGTGCCGAGTCGGGCGTCGTCGGCGTCGTCCCAGTCGATACCCGTCCGGACGCCGTTGGCGCGGAGTTCGCGGACGATGCGCCGCCCCAACGGGGAGTCGGGCAGTTTCGAGAGCCACACCGTACTCTGTCCCAACTGGGCGGCCGCGACGGCGACGTTCGACTCGGCGCCGCCGGGTCGGGCCTCGAACCCGTCGGTCGTCTCCAGGCGCTCCCCCTTCGGCGGGGAGAGCCGCAGCATCGTCTCCCCGAAGGTGACGAGGTCGGTCATACCCCGACGTTCACGCGATGGGACATAAATTGAGGCGGTGGCGAGCTGACGGCCGGGAGTCGACCACGAGCGCCGACCCACCGCCGGCGCGACGGTCGACCGGACGGTTCATGAGACAGGAAGCTAGCCTGTCGGCGTATGCCCTCCAGACGACGGCTGATGACGACGCTCGGCGCCGCCGGCCTCGCGGGACTGGCCGGCTGTAGCGGCTCCGGTAGCGGCGGCTCCGATACGCTCGACTGTCAGAGTGGGGTGGTCGACCGCGGCGACGGCGACGTGCTCGCACACGGCGCGGTGGCCGGCGTGGACGGGGAAGACGTGCGCCTCGTCGTCCCGCTTTCGGTCGAGAGCGTCCAGCGGGCCGGCGTCGAGCGCCTCGCCGTCCACGACGCATCCGACGACCTCGCGTACGTCATCCCGGTGTCCGCCGGCGACGCGTCTCTGATGGCGAACAAGGGCGGCGTGAGCGAGGGACAGCTACGGTACGAGCAATACCTCGGGAAGCGCCCGTTTCACGGGGAGTACCGAGTCGTCGCCGAGAACGGGCGCGGCGAGGCCGTCGACTCGGTCACGGTGGCGTTCAACTGCTTCCCCGAAGTGACGCGTTCGGAGTGAGTCGGCGCCGTGGGGCCGCGAGGCCGCCCGCTACTCCGCCCGCCGACCCGCGTGGCCCGGGTAGTCCCGCTCGAAGCGGTCCTCGATATCCTCACGGGTGAACCGAATCAGGACCGGCCGGCCGTGCGGACAGGCGTACGGGTTCTCACAGGCGTCGAGCGCCGAGAGGAGGTCGACGACCGACCCCTCCGTCAGCGACGTGTTCCCCGTCACCGACGGGTAGCAGGCGAGGTCCGCGAGCAGTTCGTCGGCGACGGAGTCGACGGTGTCGCGGCCCCCCTCCCCGTCGCCGTCGTCGGCGACGAACGCCGAGAGCGCGTCCCGCAGGAGTTCGGGGTCGAGCGCGGACGCGAAGACGGCCGGCACCGCCCGCACCTCGACGCGCCGGGAGTCGACGCGCTCGGCCTCGAAGCCGAGGTCCGCGAGGTCGGCGGCGAAGTCCGCGAACAGCGCCGCCTCCCGGGCGGTGAGTTCGAGCGAGACGGGGTCGGCGAGCGCCTGCGTCTCGGTCGCCCCGTCGAGCACCTCGCGGCGCAGACGCTCGTAGTGCACGCGCTCGTCGGCGGCGTGCTGGTCGACGAGCACGAGGCCGTCGTCCGTCTCGGCGACCACGTAGGTGTCGTACAGTTGGCCGAGCACGCGCATCGACGGGAGGCTGTCCAACCCGACGTCGCCGACGGTCTCGCCGTCGAGCCCCCGCTGTTCGGTCGGCCCGACGACGCCGAAGGGGTGGTCCGGGCGGTCGTCGGGCGACGAAGCGCCGTCGGCGGTGCCCGTCCCGAGTGAGGACTGTCGTTCCGTACGGCCGTGGTCGGCCGAGTCGTCGCCGTCCGGCGCCTCCGACGGGTCGGACCACGTGGGGCCTTCCCCCGTCGGCGGCGACGGCGTCGACGACGCTCCCGTAGCCTCCGTTTCGGCGCGCTCGCCCGGCCCCACGTCGACGCTCCACGGGTCGTGGTCGGTGTTGCCGGTGTCGGCAGTGTCGGGAGTATCGCCGGTAGTGGCAGTGTCGCCGGTAGTGGCAGTATCGCCGGTAGTGCCAGTGTCGCCCGTGCTGTCGGTGCCGTCTGTGTCCGCCGCCTCGGTGCGGTCGGCGTCGACGGCTTCGCCGTCGGCGGCGTCGACAGCACCGGTCTCGGCGGGGGCGTCCGAGGTGGCTGTCGTCGTCGGCTCCGACGTCGGCGCCGCAGTATCACCGGCGGTGGGCTCGGTGTCGACCGCCGACCGCGACGCGGAGGAGTCGCGCTGTGACGGACCCCCGTGGGACCCCGTCGACCGCGACCCCGACTGGGACCGAGACACCGACGAGCGTCGGGACCGCTCCGAACCGGACGACTCCGACCCCTGCCGCGTCGTCTCCCGTCCCGCCCCGCCGACCACGTCGTCGCTGTCGTGGGCGGGCGACACCGCGGCCTCGTCGGGCGCCGACCGGCCGCGCGGGGCCGTCGAACGCAGGAGCCCGTGGTCGAGCAAGGCCTCCTCGACGGCCTCGGAGACGGCGCGCTTGACCGTCCCCTCGGCGTCGAATCTGACCTCTAATTTTCGCGGGTGGACGTTGACGTCGACCGCGTCCGGCGGCACCTCGACGAACAGCACGGCGAAGGGGTAGCGGTTCGGCGCCAGTTGGCCGCCGTAGGCGTCGAGGACGGCTTCCCGGAGCACCGAGGCGGTGACGTACCGGCCGTTGACGAACGTCGACATGTACTCCCGGCCCGCGCGGGTGGTCTCGGGGTGGCTGACGAGTCCGGACACCGACGCGACGGCGTCCGGTTCGGGCTCTTCGTCGACCCGCACCATCGACTCCGCGACCTCCCGGCCGTACACCGAGAGCACCGCGGATTCGAGGCTCCCCCGGCCCTCGGTGGCGAACACCTCGCGGCCGTCGTGGTCGAGCGACACCGCCACGTCCGGGTTGGCGAGGGCGTACTGCGTGACGACGGTGTTCACGTGGTCGAACTCCGTGGCATCGGTCTTGAGAAACTTCTTTCTCGCGGGCGTGTTGGCGAACAGTTCGTCGACTTCGACGGTGGTTCCTTCTGGACAACCCGCAGGCCGGACCTCGCCTGCGTCGCCGAATTCGACGGTGAGTTCGTTGCCGGCACCTGCGCTTCCGCGGGCTTTCGAGCGGACGGTCAACTCGGAGACGGCGCCGATGGTGTACAGCGCCTCGCCGCGGAAGCCGAGGCTCTCGACGCCGCCGTCTAAGTCGTCGACGCCGCGAATCTTGCTCGTCGTGTGCTCCTCGACGGCGAGTTCGAGCTCCGAGGCCGTCATCCCGACCCCGTCGTCGCGCACCCGAAGCCCGTCGACGCCGCCGCGCTCGACCGCGACGGCGACCCGCGAGGCGTCGGCGTCGAGGCTGTTCTCGACCAACTCCTTCACCGCGGAGGCGGGGCGCTCGACCACCTCGCCGGCGGCAATCTTCCGGACGGTGGACTCGTCGAGCGCGCGGATGGCGGAGGCACCGTCGTCTCCATCTCCGTCTCCCTCCGCCGCCTCCTCTCCGTCGCTCATCGGCGGATACGACCGTCGGTCTCGACGACGGTCCGCGCGCGGTCGACGGCCACACCCTGCGTCTCGCTCAGACGCTCGGCGGCGGTCGCCGGCGGGAGCCAGTCGAACTCGGTGTGCTCCGGACTGAGCGACACCGCCCGGCGCTCGACGCGACAGACGTAGTAGACGGCGAAGCGCCCGCGACCGGTTCCGTCGCTCCGCCACGCGTAGGTGTGGACCGGCTCGGCGACCGACGGGTCGAGACCGGTCTCCTCCTCGACCTCACGTCTGAGGCCCCGTACCGTCTCCTCGCCGGCCCCGAGGCGGCCGCCCGGGAGCTCCCACCCGTCGTCGCTGGCCCGTCGGACGACGAGCACGTCGCCCTCCGGTCCGAACAGCACGCCGCGCTGACTGACGGTCGCGCGGAGCGGTTCGTCGGTCATCGGTGCCGCCCCCCGGCGGTGGTCGTCCGTCGAATCCTCGACGGTCGATGTAGAGAGATTCCCCAGACCATGCCCGAAACGACGGGAGGGTGGCGTATGAATGCTGTCCTCCGACGCTCGGCTTCGGCGTTCGACGCCCGCTCGGTGGCCGACCCAGCCTACCGCTTCCGACGGTCACTTCCCGGAGACGAGGGTAGTGGCGAGCACATGGCCGACAGAAACCGGAAGTTCCTGCTGGCGAAGCGTCCCGAAGGCCGACCCGACCGCGACACGTTCGACCTCGTGGAGGAGGACGTGCCGGAGCCGGGGCCGGGCGAGGCGCTCGTCCGGACGCTGTACCTCTCGGTCGACCCGTACATGCGCGGACGGATGGACGCCCGCGAGTCCTACGCCGACCCGTGGGGCGTCGGCGAGCCGCTGCAGGCGGGCGTCGTCGGCGAGGTCGTCGAGTCCAACGGCGCCGGCTTCGAACCCGGCGACCTGGTCGCGGGCAACCTGGAGTGGGCCGACTACGCGACCGCCCGCGGCGCCGAACTCCAGCCGGTGAACCCCGACCACGGGCCGATATCGACCGCACTCGGCGTCCTCGGGATGCCGGGTCGGACGGCGTACTTCGGCACCCGCGAGGTCGCCGAGGTGCGGGCGGGCGACACGTTCGTCGTCAGCGGGGCCGCGGGCGCCGTCGGCTCCGTCGCGGGCCAGATTGCGAAGCTCACCGGCGCCCGCGTGGTCGGCTTCGCCGGCTCCGACGAGAAGGTCGCGTTCCTCGAGGACGACCTCGGCTTCGACGCCGGCATCAACTACAAAGAGACGGACGACTACCGCGCCGCGCTGGACGAGGCCGCGCCGGACGGCGTCGACGCCTACTTCGACAACGTCGGCGGCCCCATCACCGACGCGGTCTTCTCGCGGCTGAACGTCGACGCCCGCGTCGCCGTCTGCGGGCAGATTTCGCAGTACAACGCCGAGGAGCTCCCGACCGGCCCGCGCAAACTCGGGACGCTCATCGAGAAGCGCGCGCGGGTCGAGGGGTTCCTCGTGAACGACTTCCAGCCGCGCTTCGCCGAGGCGTCGAAGCAGCTCGGACGGTGGGTCGCCGCCGGCGACGTCGACTACCGCGAGACGGTGACCGAGGGGCTGGAGAACGCCCCCGACGCGTTCCTCGGGCTGTTCGACGGGGAGAACGTCGGAAAACAGCTCGTGAAGGTCGGCGAACGCGAGGCGTAGGTCGACTCACGGCCGGCGGGACGGCCGAGTCCCGCGTGGGAGCCCGCGCCGACCGGTGGTCGCCGGGACCGTACTGAGGCGACCGACGCCGGCCGCCCGCGGCACCGACTGTCCGAGCCCGCGTCGTGCAGGCCGCGCGGGTCGCGTCGGCCGCGTGGCCCGGCCCCGGGGTCGGTCACTCGGCGTCCGGGCGGTCGAGCCGGGCCCGTCGTCCCTCGAGGCGGTCGGGTCGGGGGAGCCGGTGCCTTCGTCGTCAGCGACGACCTCACGAACCGCCGAGACGATAGCGTCCGAGACCGTGCCGTCTCCGTCGTCCCCTTTCCCTTCCCCCTCGTCTACCTCCCCGTCACCCCCCGAGACGCTCGACTCGTCGCTCCCGCCGAGTCGACCGGGGAGGTACTCCCGGAGTTCGTCGACCTCGGCGTCGAGGTCGCGTTTCGCGCGCAATAACTCCCGGAGGTTCGTCGCGCCGAGGAGCCCGGGGAGGTCGACGGCGCCGAGGAGGTTCTCGGCGTGGACCGTCTCCCAGGCGTCGCCGCTCCGGAACGCGCCGACGACACCCGGCGGGTTCACGGCGCTCGCCAGGCGGCCGGCGTCGACCGCCTCGACGACCGACGGCAGGTGGACGGTGCCGGCCAGCCGCCGAACCCCCTCGACTACGTCGCGGGCGTCCTCCCCGACGTGTTTCTCCGCCTCGCCGCGACCGGAGCCGAGACGCCCGTCGAGCGCTCTGCCGAGGCGGGCTCGTGTACCGTCGTCGTCGACTTTCTCGCGGTCCTCGCAGTCCTCACCGTCCTCGCGGCCGTCGGCGGTAGCGTCCTCGCGGTCCGGCCGGTCCGCTCGTCGGTCGTCCGCGTCTCGGGTCGGTGGGTCGTCCTGTGGGGTGGTTCGGGGTGACATCGGAGGGAGTGACGGCCGGTGGCCGACGCTCGCAGGGACCGTACGTCGCCGGCGAGAATCAACACCGTGGCCGATACGTCGAAGCCGCCGGCCTTCGCCGCGGTTGGCCCGGCGACCCCGAAGCGAACGAGCGCCGGGACCGGGGGAAGGGTTTCGGCGCTGGCGCCCGTCCCTCTAGACGATGGTTCTCGCAGTCGACCCGCTGCCGGTCGCGTTCGTCCTCGGGCTGGCGGCCGTCCTCTGTGCCGTGGTCGGCGTCGTCCACGTCGTCGCCTTCTCCGGGCCGTCGCGGACGGCCACGGAGTGGCGCGCCGAGGCGTCGGCACTGACAGCGGAGGTGGAGGCGGCCGCCGAAGCGGCGGAGCCCGAGCGCTGGGCGGCGGGCGAGACGACCCAGCGACCGAGGCGGCTCGTCCCCCTCGCGAGTCGGCTGCAGGGACACCTCCGGGGCGCGCCGCCGGCGGTCGACCCCGGACTGACGCAGGCGCTGTTCGAGCTGAGTATGGACTGCCAGTCGGTCGGCTTCGAGACGGCGAGGCGAGGGGCGACGACGCTCGACGCGATGGAAGACCTCGAAGCCGTCGCCGACGACGCGGCCGCACTCGGACGCAGACTCTCGGTGGAGTCGACAGGCTCGGCGGACTCGTCGGGACCCCCGGAACCCACCGAGGACGGCGAGGCACCACCGGAGACGCCCCCGCGGGGGGACGACCCACGGCCGTGAGAATACACAAAGTACTTACCGGGAGACAGTTCAGGAACCGGTACGGTTCGCGGACGGCGAGGGCTCACGGGTAGGGGTACACGAGAGCCACCGTCGGACACCGCGACTTCTATCGGAGCCGACCGGCGAGCCGCGGCCGTCGCGCGACCGCCGGCCGCGGAGGGGTGGATTCATGTGGCTCCCCCGCCCGGGTGGAGCCGATGGAGGAGGCCGAATCGGGCTACCGCGTCGCGGTCAAACCGTCGGCGAGGGCGGCGAACGAGGCCGTCGAGTCGTTCGTCGGCGAGCGGGGCGAGCAGGTCGACTTCACGAGCGAGGCGCAGGCGGACGCGGTCGCGCGTCGGCTCTCGACGGCGGGCGAGACGCCGGTCGGGGTTCAGTGCGCCGCCCCGCAGGACCCGACGCCCGTCGACGCCTACCTCGTCGCCGACCCCGAGCGCCGGACCGAGGTGCCCACGGGGTCGGCCGAGTCGGGGCTCACCTTCGACGTGAGCGGGAACCAGTACGGCGCGCTCGGCGAGGCGCTCGTGTTGAGCCGGCGGAGAGACCCGCCGCTCCTGACGCACGTCGTCCGCGAGGACCCGGCGCTCGACCTCTCGCCGGGCGAGACGGAGCGCCTGCACGTCGTCGTCGACACCGACCCCGAGCCGGTCTGCTGTGTCGACCCCGAGACCGGCGAGCGACGCGAGTGGCGCCCCGACTGTCGGGCGGTCGCGAGCCTCGGCGCCGACGGTCGAACCCTGACCGAGTACTGGTGTGAGGTGAAGACCGGCGCGGCGTCGTTCCAGCGCGGCCAGCGGGCGGCGATGGAGACGAAGGCGCGGGAGGCGCCGGTGCTCGCGATTCGGGTCGACGTCGACGACCTCCCCGACTCGTACACCGCGCGGGTCGAACGGGTGTCGCCGGCCGACGGAGACGACCCCGTCCCGAACGGTGACGGCGGGACGATGGTCGTCCGGTCGTCGACCGAGGGGGCGCAGGGGGGAACGCGCGAGGGCACGCTCGACGAGTTCACGTGACACCGCGCCGCTCCCCCGTGAAGCGAGCGTCGCCACCCGCTCGGCGGCCACCAATCTCACGTTGAGACGCGTTTCGGACCGCCTACCCGTACCGTCGGTCGTGACGACGCGGGGCTCCGCCGACCGCCGTGTCGACCGTCAGCACTGACGGTCGCGCCCGAACCGGCGAGTAGACGGGCCGGCGAGGGCGGAGTAACGGGGCCATTCTTATTCCGTCGGCTGCCGAGGGACCTGCGTGATGCACCGACGAACGTTCCTCGCGCTCGCGGGCACCGGCACGGTCGCCGGCTGTCTCGGCGGCGGGGAGACGACAGGTGAGCCCTCCACGACGACCGGCGCCGGCGACGGCACCACGACGGAGAACGGCGACGCGACGACGACCACGGGCGACACGGGGACGGAGACGACGACCGGGACCGGCGGCGAGTCGGGCACCGGCAACGAGTCGGAGGCCGGCAACGACACTACGGGGTCGCAGTCGACCCCGATGGCTATCGGTCGGGGTGCGAGCGTCACCGAACACGAGTTCCGGTCGGAGGTCGCCGGCGGCGACGCCTCGCCGGGCGTGTTCGCGACCGTCCTGTACGAGGGTGAGGGGCACTCGGGGCGAATCACGCTGACCGTCGCGTTCCTCGACGAGGCGGGCGAGACCCTCGACGAGGTCGAGGCCACCGTCGCCGACCTCGCCCCCGAGGAGTCCTGGGAGGCGTACGTTCCCTTCGAGGGGGACGCCGGCGCCGTCGCCGACTACGAGGTCTCGGGCACCATCATGGACGAGACGCCGAGTTTCAACCCCTCGGAGATGAGCTTCGAGTCGTTCTCGCTGAAGCGCACCGACGAGGAGGTGTACTTCGTCGCGACGGTGAAGAACAACGGCGAGGAGGCCTTCGAGTTCCTCCAGGCGAACTGTTACTTCCACCGAACCAAGGAGGTCGTCCTCGGGTCGAACACGACGACGAAGGAGGGGCTGGGCCCGGGCGAGACGTGGACGTTCGAGGTCCCCTCGGAGATGCCCGCCTTCCGACGCGAGCAGATCGGGACGAAGACGGGGAGCCTCTCGACCGTCGAGTTCTGAGCGGGGCGGGGGCGGGGCCGCGTCGGAGGCGGCAACCCCCGTCGTGGTCATCGGCTGTTTTTTCTTCGACGGTCACGTAAGGTCCGTACTACCTCATGGTGGACGACAGCCCGCCCGACCACCTTCCGCGGGAGGAGGTGCTCCGTCGGGTCGCCGTACTGGAGCACAACGTCCGCGAACTCCGGGCCGCCGCGCGGGCGCTCGCACGGGAGCACGGGGACGGCGACGACAGCGAGCGCGACGGAGGCGTCGACGGCGAGCTCGACCCCGAGGCGTTCGAGGCCATGGACCGCGTCCTCGAGGACGCCGAGGCCGCCCTCCCCGACGCCGACAGCACCGACGAGGAGTTGACACGCGGCTACGAGGCCGTGCTCCACCGACTCCAGAACGTACGCGGCTCGTTCGACGAGGCGATAGTCGCCGCCGTCGACGAGGCAGTCGAGGGACGGCTCGACACCTGGGCCTGAGACCGACGGACGGGTCTGGAACCGGGTGACCGACGCGGGCCGGCGTGGAGCAGTCGAACGGTCGGCAGGCGGTCGGCGGTCGTCCGAGAACCAGCACGCTTTTCACTGATTTAGGCGTGCCTAAAACATATGCACGACGACCGACGGGCGTTTCTCGGGGCCGCGGCGGCGACCCTCTCGGGGACCGTCCTCGCCGGCTGTACCGGCAACAGCGGCGAATCGAGCGACGGGACGACGGCGAACGGCTCCGGGTCGGCGACGTCGACGACGGCCGCGGACACGACCGAGTCGGGCGGAAACGGAACCGCCGCCGAGGACACGGGGGAGTCGGGCGGGAGCAGTTCGTACACTGTGACCGCCTCGCCGATGGGCGAGGTTGCGTTCGACGTCGTCCCCGAGTCGGCGTTCACCGTCTTCACCCAGTACCCGGATATGCTGGTGGCGCTCGGGCACGGTGAGAAGGTCGACGCGATGTACGTGCCGGAGATGGCCGGCACGACGATGAACCGCTACTACGAGCGCCTCGACGGCGTCTCGTTCGATTGGGAGGGGCTCTACGACCCGCTCGCGGACGGGCTCTCGAAGGAACGGCTGCTCGAACTCGACAGCGACGTCCACCTCGCGGACCCGGCGTGGGCCTCGACGCAGAACAACTGGGAGCAGGCCGACGTGGAGGAGATCGGCTCGCAGGTCGCTCCCTGGTTCGGGAACTTCTACAGCGGAACGCAGGCGCCCGCGCCCGAGGGGTACTCCGACTACCAGTACTACTCCCTCTGGGAGCTGTTCGGCAAGGTCGCCGAGGTGTTTCGGGAGCGAGAGCGCTTCGAGGCGCTGAACGCCGTCCACGCGGACCTGCTCTCGACGGTCGAGGCGGACCTGCCGCCGAAGGAGGAGCGACCGACCGCCGTCCGCGTCACGCTCGCGGCCGACGACCAGTCGTTCTACACGTACCACCTGAACAAGCCGGGGTACTGGCTGGCCGACACGCGGCCGCTGGGTGCGAACGACGCGTTCGCCGAAGAAGACTGGGAGAGCCTCTGGGGGACCGTCGACTACGAGACGATGCTCGAAGCGGACCCTGACGTGATTCTCCACCTCTGGGGGATGACGCCGAACTACGACATGTCGTCCGTGCGCCGGACGCTCGCGGACGACCCCGTCGGCGGTCAGTTGAACGCGGTAGAGAACGACCGCGTCTACGCACAGGGGATGCGATATCAGGGCCCCATCATGAACCTCTTCCAGACCGAGATGACCGCGAAACAGCTGTACCCCGACGTCTTCGGCGAGTGGCCGCGCTACGAGGCCGGGTCGCCGTATCCCGAGATTCCGGCCGAGGAGCAGTTGTTCGACCGTCGGCGGGTCGCGGATATCGTCGCCGGGTCGAACTGAGACCCGAGCTCTCGGTCCTCGACTGCTCCGCCTTCAGACGCTCTCGCCCGACGGGCCGGCGCTCCGGACGGCGGCGCGCTGTTCGGCTACGAGGTCGAGGTCGGCGTCGACGTCGCCGAGCACCATTAGCGCGTAGTAGCGCAGGTACGTCTGGACGGGGACCTGAACGAGCGCCGCGACGGCGAGCAGTGTCACCCCGAAAGCGACCCCGACGACGACGAGGACGCCGATGCCGACCGGCTCGGCGACGGCCAGCGCGCCGATGCCGAGCGCGAACAGCAGCCCGAACGGAATCAGTAACACGACGGCCGCCACGACGGTGACCACCCCGACGAGCACCCCGCCCAGAATCGAGAGCAGGAAGCTGACGACCGCGTAGGCGAGGTACTGCGTCCAGTGAGCGACGACGGTCGGCCAGAGCCGCCGCCACCCCGCCAGCACGCCGCCGCCCCGGAGCATCATGACGGGGACGACGAACACGGTGGTGAACCCGTTCACCAGCCCGGCGACTAGCGCGAGGACGACGAACAGCGGCACGAGCACGACGAGGAGGACGACCGGGAACGCGCCGTCGAGCCCCCCGACGCCGAACAGCGAGAGGAGGAGCGGGGCCGAGAGGAGCAGGACGCTCCCGAGGACGAACAGGCCGACGACGAGGCGGAACCCGAACAGTCGCAGCCCCTGTCGCCAGTATCGGCTCCAGTAGCGCCGGACCGTGACCGTCTCCGTCCGGAGCGACTCGACGAAGACGAACTCCATCACCGACCCGACGACCGCGAACGCGAGCGCGACGACCAGCGCCACGGCGACGGCGGCGGCGACCACCAGCCAGAGGTCGGCCCCCAGACCGGGAATCGGCTCGCCGGGCGGCACTCCGCCGTTGCCGTCACCGCCGACGGTGTACTGCACGGAGTTGGCGTTCGCACCCGGTCCGCCGATGAAGAAAGCGACGACGGCGAGTTTCACCCACACCGACCGGTCGACCGGGGTGAGGAACCCTCGGGTGACGTCGAGCGCGTCGTCGAGGTCTTCGAGCGCGTAGAGGGGCATGTGGGAAGGTACGCGCCCGAAACGTAAGAGGACGAACACGTATCGCACGGCGTGAGAATCGTCGAAGGGGATGGGCAGCAGTTGCCGTGGCTCAACCCCCGGGCCGGCCACTCACGTCATCAGACCAACAGGAGAACCGTCCCGAGGACGAGGAGGCCGACCGCGACCCCCGTACCGACCAGCAGGAGCGCGAGACGGCGTTCACGCGGGGTGAGCGAGCGCCCGTCCATCGACCGCTCGAACGCGACACCGAGCGCGGGCCCGGCGGCGGCGACGACGATTACAGCCGGTACGGCCTCACGGGAGACGACCCACACGACGAACCCGGCGACGAGCGCGAGCGCGAAGCCGGCGGCCTACCCCGTTCCCGCCGGGAGTCGCGAACCCGTTGCCTTCGTTACCATACGTCACAGTAGGGCCGCAACCGACCGCAGGTCGTCTCCGGTCCCGTCTGGCGGGAACCGGAACGGTCACGCCCCGTCGAGTTCGCCCTGCCACTCCTGGACCCGCGCCATGAGTTCGAGGGGGGAGAGTTCGTTGACGTTCGTCCCCCGGAGCTCCTCCAACACCGCCTCGGTTCCGGGGTCGAGCGCGGATGCCGCCGGCCCGTCGTCGGCGTCGGCGTCGGTGGTGTCGCCCGCGTTCCCGGCGTCGACCGCCCCGCCGTCGGCGCTCGCTGCCGTGTCGGTTCCCGCCGCACCCTGGAACCCGCCGCTTCCCAGGTCGAAGACGGCCTGCTTCGTCCCGCCAGCGCCGTTCGACCCACCGGCACCGCCCGTCCCGCCCTTCGCCTCGATTGCCTTCTCGTCGCGGAGCTTGGCGAGCACGTCGCCGGCGCGGGACACGACCGGTTCGGGGACGCCGGCGAGGTCGGCGACGTGGATGCCGTAGGAGCGGTCGGTCGGCCCCTCCTCGACGGTGCGGAGGAACGTCACGTCGCCGTCGCGCTCGTCCGCCGCGACGTGGACGTTGTGAACCCGCGGGAGGTGGTCGGCGAGCGCCGTGAGTTCGTGGTAGTGCGTCGCGAACAGCGTCTTCGCGCGCACCTCGTTGTGGAGGTACTCCGTCGCGGCCCACGCGATGGAGATGCCGTCGTACGTGGCGGTGCCGCGGCCGACCTCGTCCAGAATCACGAGGGAGTCCTCCGTCGCGGAGTGGAGGATGTTCGAGAGCTCCTGCATCTCGACCATAAAAGTGGAACGACCCTGCGCGAGTTCGTCGAGCGCGCCGACGCGGGTGTAGATGCCGTCGACCAGCCCGACCGTGGCCGACCTCGCGGGGACGAAGCTCCCCACCTGCGCGAGCAGGGTGATGAGCGCGGCCTGTCGCATGTACGTCGACTTCCCGCTCATGTTCGGCCCGGTGACGATGAGGAACCCCCGCTCCTCGTCCATCCGGAGGTCGTTCGGCACGAACTCCGTCGTGCGCTCGACGACCGGGTGGCGGCCGGCCTCGACCTCCAGCGGGCCGGGCTCCGTGAGTTCGGGGCGGACCCAGTCGTTGGCGGCGGCGTGGGCCGCCAGGGAGACGAGGGCGTCCACCTCGGCGACGGTGCGGCCCACGTCCTGGAGGAGTTCGGCACGGTCGCCGACCCTGTCCCGGAGGTCACAGAACAGTTCGTACTCCAGGTCGCCCCGGGCCTCCTCCAGTCGCAGAACCTCGCGCTCGCGCTCCTCGAGTTCGTCGGTGACGAACCGCTTCGAGTTCTTGAGGGTCTTGATTTCGCGGTAGTGCTCCGGGACCCCGTCCGCGACGGACTTCCCCACCTGGATGTAGTAGCCGTCGGTCTTGTTGCGGTCGACGGAGACGTGCGAGAGGCCGTGGGCCCGCTTCTCGCGCTCGGCGAGCGTGTCGAGCCACTCCAGCGCGGCGTCGTGGCGCTCGATGAGGTCGTCGAGTTCGTCGTCGTAGCCGACCCGGAACATCCCCCCTTGCTTGACGGTGTTCGGCGGGTCCGGTGCGAGCGCGTCGTCCAACTCGTCGTGGAGCGCGCGGGCGGCCTCGCGGTCAGGTCGTTCGACCACGTCGGCGAGCGGGGAGTCGACGAGCCGGGAGCCCTCGACGGCCTCGGCGACCGCCGGCAGGGTCTCGAGGGTCTCCTTCACCGAGAGCAGGTCGGTCGCGTCGGCGCGGCCGCCGACGGTCCGGGAGGCGAGGCGTTCGAGGTCGTATCCGCCGTCGAGGGCGTCCTTCACGCGCTCGCGAGCCAGCGCCTCCGAGGCGAGGGCTTCGACGCAGTCCCCGCGCCTCGTTAGCTCCGCCCGTTCCCGTCGCGGCCGGGTGAGCCACTCCCGGAGCAGGCGCCCGCCGGGACTGGTGACGGTGTGGTCCAGCGTCGACAGGAGGGAGCCCTCCTTCCCGCCGTGCATCGTCTCGGTGAGTTCGAGGTTGCGCTGGGTGGTGGCGTCGAGGTCGAGGTGGTCGTCCGGGCGGTACGCCTGCAGGCGGGTCATCGACCCGAGCACGCCCGCGCCGGTCTCCGCGACGTAGTCGAGGACGGCGCCGGCGGCGGCGATGCCGGCTTGGGAGTCGAGACCCACGCTCCCGAGCGTCTCGGCGCCGAACTGCTCGCGAAGGCGGTGGCGGGCGCGTCCCGGCGCGAACGCCTCGGCGCCGTGGAGGGTGGTCTTCGCGTCGAGGCCGTCGCGGAGGCGGTCGAGGAACGCGTCGTCGCTCCGGAGGTTCGGGCCCGGCAGGACTTCGACGGGGTCGAAGCGGTACAGTTCGGCGTCGGCCGCCTCGAGGTCGGGGACGGCGGTGACGAGGAACTGCCCCGTCGTCACGTCGGCGAAGGCGAGGCCGTACTCGGCGTCCGTCGCGCTCCCGCCGCTCCCCGTCCCGTCCTCGGGACGCACGACGGCCGCGAGAAACTGGGCGTCGGCGTCGGCGGTCTCGAGGAGGGTGCCCGGCGTGACGACGCGGACGATTTCGCGGGCGTGGCCGCCGTCGTCGGTGTCGTACTGGTCGGCGACGGCGACGGAGTAGCCGCGCTCGACGAGCGCCTTCACGTACGGCGTGAGTTCGCTGAGGGGGACGCCCGCCATCGGGTAGGAGGAGCCGTGCGAGGACTTCTGGGAGACCTTCAGGTCGAGTTCGCGGGCGACGAACTCGGCGTCGTCCCCGAAAAACTCGTAGAAGTCGCCACACTGCATGGCGAGCAGGTCGGCGTCGGTCTCCTCCTTGAGAGCGAGGAACTCCCCGACGATTCCGGTCGGCATGTCTACCCACTCTGGGAGCGTCGGCGGCTAAAGTACTGCGGGTTCGTCCTGTCTCGCGGTTCGTACGGTCGGCGACCGCCGTCGTTTCGCCCGCCTCTCGACGTTCTACCGGTGGTGTCGCGAGCCGCCCGCAGAAGCCCCTACCCCCTCCGGACGACGCGACGGCCGGTAATCGGGGAGGTGGCGCTTGTATCTTTCCACGCGTCTGACGTTTCGGTCGTGCTCGTCGATGCGAGTGGCGAGCGAATCGGCTGAGGAGGCTGTGGCGGAGCGGTAGAGGCTCCAAAAGGGGCCGGGGCTTTCGAAGGCAGTCACCGATGGAAACCCGAGCGAGCGCGAAGGAGAAGACGAACCCGCCGAAATCAGCTATCCTCCGCAATCAAGGCAGCGTGACTTCGGAGTACGCCGCCCAGTCGCCGGTCTCCGCCCGACTCACGAGCGAGGTCGCGTCCACGAAGCCGGAACCGACGTTGTACGGCGTGTAACTCGACAGGGCCTTCTCGGCCTCCGCCTCGACGGTGTAGATGACGTCTTCGGGCGCCGGCGTCCCCGAGTTGTTCCGATTGTAGGCGTCGTAGGCGAGCGTCGCGATGCCGGCGACGGCCGGACAGGCCATACTGGTCCCGCTGATGGTGGCGTAGTAGAGCCGGCCGTCGTCGGAACTCGACGCCGCGAGCGGGTCCGCCGGGTTCATCGTGCTCACGATAGCGTTGCCCGGCGCGCCGACGCCGGGCCGGTAGATTCCGAGCGTCCCCGACGCAGAGCCGGTGTCGCGGTAGCTCCGGAGGTTCGACAGGGCGGCGGCGCGGTCGTAGTTCGCGTCCTGTCGACCGCGCGAGGAGAACCCCGTCACGGCCTTCTCGTCGTTCGTCGCGGCGACCCCGAGCACGTTCGGGGCCTTGGCGTACTGGTTCAGCGTCCCCGTCCCGGGTCCGGAGTTGCCGGCGGCGAACACCGAGAGGAGGTCCCGCTCGAACGCCTCCCAGGTGGCGACGTTCAGCGGCCCGTCCGGGTTGAAATCCTCGCCGTTCGAGGAGCCGTAGGAGTTCGAGACGACCTGCACGTCCGTCTCGCCGTCGCGGACGCGGGCGAGCAGGTGGTCGTACGCCGCGACCGGCTTCACGACGAGGAGGGTGAGTCCCGCGGAGTAGACGGTGAGGTCGGCGTCGGGGGCCATCCCCTCGAACTCCCCGTCGCTCGCGCTCCCGTCGCCGGCGACGGTGCCCGAACAGTGGGTGCCGTGACCGTTGTCGTCGGTGTCGAGCGGGCCGGCGTCGACCCACAGCGTCGGCTCGCCGAGCGGGTTGCCCACCCAGCGGTAGTTGTGCACGAGGTTCTCCTGGTGGTCCGGGTGAGCGCCGTCGATGCCGGAGTCGATGACGGCGGTGTGGACGTTCTCGCCCGTGTACCCCTCGTTCGCCTGCACCTGGTCGGCGCCGGTCACGTCCGCGGCGTCGTCGTTGTAGTACTCGAGTTCGACGTTCTTGCGGACGAAGCGCACCTCCTCCCAGTCGGCGACGGTCGTCAGCTGGTCCGTGGAGAGCTCGGTGTACCCCACGGGGAGGACCTCGAACCCGTGGTAGCCGTTCGCGAGGTCGAGCTCCCCTAGCCGGTCCACGTCGTCGTTCGAGTCGAAGACGACGAGCGACTCCTGGAGCGCCGAGGTGGCGAGGTCGAAGGCGTCGTCGAGGAGGCTCCCCGACTCGGCCGTCGCGGTACCCGACATCCCGGCGGCGCCGAGGACGCCGACCGCGCCGAGCGTCTTGAGTGTGGTACGCCGGGAGATGCCCGTTTGTTCCTCCATATTCTAGCGAGAATCGAATAGATTAATACAAAAAGATTACTATTCGTGTCGTGCACGTAAACACAGAATTCGGACGGCAGTCGCTCCCGGCCACGTCGGGGACCTTCGTGACGGCTCCGCCCGTGGCTGTCAGTCTCGCAGACGGGGGGTCGGCCGAACGGCACCGCCTATCCGAATAGGTCCGGTTCGGCGCACGGAGGTGGGCGTCGGGGGTCTCGTCGCAGGGCGGTCCTCCGGACCCGGTGCCGGTGTCTTTATTCGCCACAGGGCCGAAACCGGGAGCATGAACAGGTGGCTCAGCGCCGTCGCCGGCGGCGTCGCGGGCATCAGCGTCATGTCGGTCCTGCTGGTGTTGCTCGACACGGAGACGCGCTCGGCGGTCGGCATCTTCGACGCGGTCGCTCGGTTCGTCGGCATGCCCGGCGACACGGCTCTCGGGTTCGTCCTCTTCTTCCTCGCGGGTGCGCTCCTCTGGCCGCCCGTGTTCGTCGCCGTCGAGGATTACCTCCCCGGCGGCCCGGACCCCGGCTGGCGCGGTATCGCCTTCTCGATTCCCCTCTGGGTGGCGTTCCTCGCCATCAACCTCACGAGCGTGACGGGTGCCATCGTCATCCTGTTCACGCTGTACACGTTCGCCGCCCACGCCATCTACGGGTTCACGATGGGCGCGGTGTACGCCCGTCTCACCCGGTCGGGACCCGCCTACGAGGGCGGCCCGGGCGTGGCGACCTCGCGGTAGGTTCCGCATCGGGGTGGTCGGGCGAGACGGCGCACGATTACGGCCATCCCCGCCGGGTTCTTGCGGTTTTGAAGCTGTGGCGGTTAGCTATTTCCGGGCTCGCTCCTAAGCACGGCTAATGACCAGTTGTCGGCTGTCGCGACCGTCTGCGGAGGTGTGCGTGTGGTAGCGGTCTCCGGACTCCTCCTCGTCCTCGCCGGATTCCTCGTGCTCGCCCTCGTCGGCCTGTATCGGCGGGGCTGGCCGCCCGAGACCCTCTCGACCGACGGCGGGTACCTCCCCGGCTACTCGCTCCCGACCGAGAAGCCGCTCGGGCTGTTCCGGTGGGTCACCACGGTGGACCACAAGGACATCGGCATCATGTACATCGTCTTCGGCGTCGTCGCCGCGCTGTGGGGCGGCACCGACGCGATGATGATTCGCACCGAACTGCTGACGCCGGGTGCGACGGTGTGGGAGCCCCAGACCTACAACGCCCTGTTCACCACTCACGGGCTCACGATGCTGTTCTTCTTCGTGACGCCCGTGTTCTTCGGGGTCGGGAACTACTTCCTCCCGCTCATGATCGGCGCCGACGACATGTCGTTCCCCCGCATCAACGCCATCGCGTTCTGGCTGCTCCCGCCGTCGCTGGTGATGGTCCGCGCCGGCCTCGTCACCGAGGTGCTCGGGAAGATGCTCCGCATCTTCGGCCTGCAGGTCGGGTTCCTCTTCGCGCTCGAACCGCCCTGGACCGGCTGGACCCTCTACACGCCGCTGTCGACGACGATGGTGAACCCGCAGGTGGACGTGATGTTACTGGGGCTGCACCTCTCGGGGCTCGCGACCGTGATGGGCGCCATCAACTTCATCGTCACCATCGTCACCGAGCGCAGCGAGGAGGTCGGCTGGTCGAACCTCGACATCTTCTCGTGGACGCTCCTGACGACGAGCGGCATCGTGCTGTTCGCGTTCCCCGTCCTCGGGTCGGCCCTGCTGATGCTCGTGCTCGACCGCAACTTCGGGACGACCTTCTTCGCGTTCCAGGACGGCGGTGCCATTCTCTGGCAACATCTGTTCTGGTTCTTCGGCCACCCGGAGGTGTACATCCTCGTCTTGCCGGCGTTCGGGCTGGTGAGCCTCATCCTCCCGAAGTTCGCCCGCCGCTCGCTGTTCGGGTTCAGGTTCATCGTCTACTCGACGCTCGCCATCGGCGTGCTCTCATTCGGCGTCTGGGCCCACCACATGTTCGCGTCGGGTATCGACCCGCGCCTGCGCGCCTCGTTCATGGCCGTCACCATCGCCATCGCCATCCCCTCCGCGGTGAAGACGTTCAACTGGATAGCCACGCTGTGGAACGGCCAGATTCGGGTGACGGCGCCGATGATATTCTGCTGTGGCGGCATCGGCCTGTTCATCATCGGCGGCATCACCGGTATCTTCCTCGCGTCGATTCCGGTGGACCTCGTGCTCCACGACACCTACTACGTCGTCGGACACTTCCACTTCATCGTCATGGGGGTCATCGCGTTCTCGATGTTCGCGGCGTCGTACTACTGGTTCCCCATCCTCACGGGTCGGATGTACAACCAGACGCTCGCCCGCGTCCAGGCGTACCTCGCCATCGTCGGCGTGTTCGTCACGTTCATGCCGATGATGCTGGTCGGCCAGATGGGGATGCCCCGGCGGTACGCCACCTACCAGCCGGACTTCTGGTTCACCGCGCTTCAGCAGCTCTCCTCGGTGGGCGCGTTCATCATCGGTCTCAGCGCCGCCCTCTGGCTGCTGAACTTCGTCCAGTCCTACCGGCTGGGGACCATCGTCACCGACGCCGACGTGTGGGACCTCAAGGAAATCGGCCAGTTCACCGGCGAGTGGCAGTGGTTCGAGCGGAAACTGGAGGAGCGCTCGGGTCGCTACCGGCGGAACCGCCCGCCGGACGAGTGACTCGTCGCAACACCTGACCAGTACGGCACGCTTCCTTTGCCCGACGACGACGTACCCCGTACCGACACCATGAGTCACGACTGGACCCCCGACCGAATGTCCGACCTCACCGACCGAACCGTCGTCGTCACCGGCGCGAACAGCGGCATCGGCCGCGAGGCCGTCCGGGAGTTCGCCCGCGCCGGCGCCCGGGTCGTCCTCGCCTGTCGCGACACCGAGAAGGGCGCGGCGGCCGCCCGCGACATCCGCCGCGACGCCCCCGACGCCGACCTCGACGTGCGCGAACTCGACCTCGCCGACCTCGACTCGGTCGCCGCGTTCGCCGCCGACTTCGAGGCCGAGTACGACGACCTGCACGTCCTCGTCAACAACGCCGGCGTGATGGCCATCCCCCGGAGCGAGACCGCGGACGGGTTCGAGACGCAGTTCGGCGTCAACCACCTCGGTCACTTCGCGCTCACGGGCCACCTGCTCGACCGCGTCGTCGACACCGCCGAGCGCGACGGGGAGGCCCGCGTCGTCACCGTCAGTAGCGGCGTCCACGAGCGCGGCGAGATGAACTTCGACGACCTGCACGGCGAGCGCGACTACGGCCGGTGGGAGGCGTACGCCCAGTCGAAGCTCGCGAACCTCCTCTTCGCCTACGAACTCGACCGGCGACTCCGCGCGGCGGGACACGACCGGGTGAAGAGCGTCGGCTGTCACCCCGGGTGGGCCGCCACCAACCTCCAGCGCCGCGGTCCGGAACTCGCCGGCTCGAAACTAGGCGAACGACTCACCGAGGTCGGCAACCGCCTGTTCGCCCAGAGCGCCGCGCAGGGCGCGTGGCCGACGCTGTACGCCGCCACCTCGCCGGACGTGCGCGGCGGCGACTACGTCGGGCCGAGCGGGTTCATGAACATGCGCGGCCCGCCCGCCGGGCAGCGCTCCAGCGTCGCGTCCTACGACCGCGACGACGCCCGGCGACTGTGGGCGTACTCCGAGGAGGCGACCGGCGTGACCTACGACCTGCCGGCGGTCGAGGCGAGAACGGCGGACTGACCCGGAGCGACGGACCGGGCAGAGAACGAACGACGCTCAGCTGACCCACCGGCAGGGTGGGGCCCCTTCCGTGGGACTCAGTCGGCACGGGTCCAAGACAGATGAAGGCGGAGAACGGCGCTCGTGCACCGGCAACCCACGCCCGCATCGCCCTCTTTTCCCGTGGCGACGAACAACGGACCAGTATGAGCCAGCAGCAAGCGGAGACCGTCACCGTATTCTCGGACTACGTCTGTCCGTTCTGCTACCTCGGCCGGCACTCCCTGCAGCAGTACCAGGAGCAGCGGGAGGACGAGTTGGAAATCGACTGGCATCCGTTCGACCTCCGCGCGCAAAAACGCGGCCCCGACGGCGAAATCGACCACTCGGTCGACGACGGGAAAGACGACGACTACTACGCGCAGGCGAAGGAGAACGTCCGGCGCCTCCAGGAGCAGTACGACGTGGAGATGACCCTCGAAATCGCCACCGACGTGGACTCCTTCGACGCGCAGGTCGCCTCCCACTACGTCAAAGAGGAACACCCCGACGCGTGGCTCGACTTCGACTGGGCGGTCTTCGAGGCGCTGTGGACCGAGGGCCGGGACATCGGCGACCACGAGGTGCTCGCCGACCTCGCCGCGGACGCCGGTCTCGACCCCGACGAAGTGCTGGACGCCGTCGACGACGAAGAACGGCGCGACCGCCTCCGCGCGCTGTTCCAAGAGGCGCACGGACAGGGCGTGACGGGCGTGCCGACGTTCGCCTACGAGGGGTACGCCGCCCGCGGCGCTGTCCCGCCCGAACAGCTGAAGCGGCTGGTCGAAGGCGCCTGATTCGGGTCTGCGAGTAGCGCGTCGGGGAACGGTCGCGTCGCCGCCTCACACGGTCGACCCTCTCCCGCCGCAGTCCCCGTCTCGGCCGTCCACACCGGGCCTCCGCCGTGGAGCAACGCTCACGCCCTCGGGACGCGACTAGGAGGTATCGACGTGTCTCACCCGTTCCTCGCCGCCTCCACCGTCGTCAGCGCTCTCACCCTTCTCCAGCCACGGGGCGTCTTCGGCGTCCCCCACGGCCTCCTCTCCTCGGCCGACGAGCGGGCGGCGTTCGCCATCGGGCTCGTCGCCCTGCTCTGTGTCTTCGCCTACGACCTGCTCGTCGACGGCGACCTGGACCTCCGGCCCGTACGCTCCGCAGCCGCCGTCGGCGTGGCCGTCTCGCTGGGGGTCTCCGCCGCGGCTCCGCCGCGGGTCGCCGACGAGTGGCACGTCGCCGTCGTCGTCGTGGTGCTGTTCGTCGGCGCGGTCGTCGTCTTCCGGCGCCGGAGACGCGAGAGGGGACCGGTGGGCGCCGGTCCGTCCGAGGAGCGTTAGGGTCGCCCTTCCCGCACCCAGCAGTACTCGTAGCGGTCGAGCGTCACGTCCCCGTCCTTGATGCTCGCGCGGCCGGCGACGCGGACCCCGCCCGCCCCCGGGAGGTCGACCGTCGTCGCCTCGGTCCCGAGGTTGTGCAGGCAGACGACGCCGTCGTCCTCCCAGTCGTAGCGGTGGGCGAACACGTTCTCCGCGTCGGTGTCGGCGCCCGCGCCGGCGTCGACGTCGAGGACCTCGTGGACCCCCTGTTTGAGCGCCGGTAGCTCGTCGCGGGCGCGCGAGAGCCGGGCGATACGGTTGAGCAGCGAGTCCGGGTCGACCCGCTGGGCGTCGACGTTCACTCGGTCGTAGCCGAACGCCCCTTCGTCGATGACGGGCCGGACGAGCGCGTCGGCGTCGGCGGTGGAGAAGCCGGCGTTCGGCGCGTCGCCCCAGTGGATGGGCGTCCGCACCGGGTTGCGGCCCGGGAGCGAGAGCTCGTCGCCCATGCCGATTTCGTCGCCGGCGACGACGACCGGCGTCCCGGGAAGCGAGAAGAGGAGGCTGTGGGCCATCGCGATGCGGTCGCGGTCGCCCTCGAGCATCGCCCCGAGGCGCCGGCGGATGCCGCGGTCGTAGATGCGCATGTGCTCCTCGGGGGCGAACGCCTCGTAGGTGACCTCCTGGTCTGCCTCGTCCAGCCGGCCGAGGTTGAGTTCGTCGAAGTTGCGCAGGAAGTTGGCGAACCGCCCGCGGTCGCCGGGGTCGGGGAGGCGTTCGAGCCCCTCGACGATGGGCTCGGCGCTCCCGGTGGCGAGCGCGTGGGTGACGTGGGCGTTGAGGACGAAGTTGAGCATCAGGTCCATCTCGTCGCCGCCCTCCCCGAAGTACTCCCCGAGCTTCGCGGGTTCGTCGTCGGCTTCCGCGAGGAGGATGCCGTCGGCGCGGGCCGACCGGACGGTGCGCTTCATGCGCTTGAACACCTGGTGTGGGTTCTCGATGACGAGGTCCCCCTCGCCTTTCGGCTCTATCATCAGCGTCGCGGCGTCGACGCGGAACCCGGAGACGCCGAGGCTCATCCAGAAACGCAGTATCTTGTAAATCTCCTCGCGCACCGCAGGGTTGGCGATGTTGAGGTCCGGCTGGAAGTGGTAGAACCGGTGGTAGTAGTGCGCGTCGGCGACCTCGTCGTAGCGCCACACGTCCTCCTCCTCGCCGGGGAAGACGAGCGTCCGCTCGGGGGCGTTCTCGGGGTCGTCGGTCCAGACGTAGTAGTCGCGGTACTTCGAGTCGGGGTCCTCGCGGGCGCGCTGGAACCACGGGTGCTGGTCGGAGGTGTGGTTCACCACGAGGTCAGCGATGACGCGGATACCGCGCTCCTCGGCGGCGTCGACGAACTCGGTGAAGTCGCCCAGGTCGCCGAGTCGGTCGTCGACGCCGTAGTAGTCCTCGATGTCGTACCCGTTGTCGCGGTTGGGCGTCGGGTAGAACGGGAGGAGCCAGATGCAGTCGACCCCCAGACGGTCGATGTGGGGGAGTTTCTCTCTGAGCCCGCGGAAGTCGCCGACGCCGTCGCCGTCGGCGTCGTAGAACGTCTCCACGTCGACGGAGTAGACCACCGCGTCCTCGTACCAGTCGGCGCGCATGGGAGTTCCTTACACTGGCAGGCGGAAAAATACTGGCGGGGGGACGACCGTCGCCCCGACCGACCGGTCGTGCCGGCGGACGATGGGTCACCCTCGAGGCCGTCGACGCCGGCAGGTCGGCCGCTCTCGCGTCCGGAGCCGGGTCGCTCGGGTCGGCCTCGTCGGCCGCCCCGGTCAGACCGGCGTCTCACACCGCGGACACGCCCGTAGCGAGTCGAGGGCGACGGGCCGGAACCCACAGTTGGGACACTCGTACCACGCCACCCGTCCGTCGAACGCCTCCTTTCGCTCCATGCGGGAGGTACGGCCGGTGGCGCCATATCGTTTCGTTCCGCGAATCCGGCCGGTCGCCGACGGACACCGAATCGGTCGTCGTCGCCGACGCGGCCCGCCGAAACGTTGAATCGGGTGCCGGTCGGCATGAGAGTATGAACGGGTCTGGTGGGCGCGCGGACGCCGAGCGACGAGGCCGGCCGGCATGACGACGTACACACCCATCGAGCGCTACGGGTTCGTCGGGAACTTGGAGACCTGCGCGCTCGTCAGCGACGAGGGGTCGGTCGACTGGCTCCCCGTCCCGCATCTGGAGTCGCCGAGCCTCTTCGCGTCGATTCTCGACGCCGAGCGCGGCGGCTCCTTCGAGATTTCGCCGGTCGGCGACTACGACAGTGAGCAGCGCTACGTCGACCAGACGAACGTTCTGGAGACGCGGTTCCGGACGACGAGCGGCGTCGTGGTCGTCACGGACTTCATGCCGGTGAAAAACGAGTACCCCGCCGCCGTCCCCGAGCGAGCGCTGTACCGGAAGGTCACCTGCGTCGAGGGGGCGATGGACCTCGCCTGCGAGTTCCGCCCGCGCTTCGACTACGCCCGCGGGGAGACGCGCCTCGAGCCGAACGGTGCCGGGTTCGACGCGACCGGCGAGGTCGGCGGCGGGGACGAGACCGTCGGCGGCGACGCCCCCGAGGAGGAGACGGTCCACCTCGTCGGCGACGCGACGTTCGAACGCGGGACGGCCGACGGCACGGACGACCCCATCGCGGGCGGCGCGTCGGCGACGGCCACGATGGCGATGCGGGAGGACGAGACGCGCTGGTTCGTGCTCTCGTGGGACGGCGACGTCGACCTCGACCCCGCCGCCTGCGAGGACGCGCTCGACGCGACCGTCGACTACTGGCACGGCTGGTCGCACGCGTGCGGGGAGGACGGCAACGAGCCCTGCGTCGCAGAGGGGCCGTGGCACGACCTCGTCGTCCGCTCCGAACTGGCCCTCAAACTGCTCATCCACCACCGCGTCGGCTCCATCAGCGCCGCCCCGACCACGTCGCTACCCGAGGAGGTGGGTGGCGTCCGTAACTGGGACTACCGATACAACTGGGTGCGCGACGGCGCCTTCACCGTGCTCTCCCTGCTCCACGCCGGTCACCGCAAGGAGGCACAGGACCACGTCGAGTGGTTCCTCCGCCTCTCGCAGTCGGAGCGCCCGGAGGACATCCAGCCCCTGTACAGCCTCCACGGCGAGACCGACACCAGCGAGCGCGAACTCGACCACCTCTCGGGCTACCGCGACTCGGCCCCCGTGCGGGTCGGCAACGCCGCCAGCGACCAGCGTCAACTCGACATCTACGGGGAGTTCGTGCTGGCCATCTACAAGGCGTTCGAGGCCGACGGCGGGCTGACGAGACAGGACTGGGAGTCGGTGCGCGCCATCGTCGACTACGTCTGCGAGATATGGGACGAACCCGACAAGGGCATCTGGGAGGTGCGCGGCGAGGACCGCCACTTCGTCTACTCGAAGCTGATGTGCTGGGTCGCGCTCGACCGGGGCATCGCCATGGTCGACGAGTGGGACCGAAACGGCCCCGTCGAGCGCTGGCGCGAGGTGCGCGAGGAGATTCGCGAGGACGTCGAGCAGAACGGCTACGACGAGGACGTGGGCGCGTTCACCCAGTCCTACGACGGGGACGCGATGGACGCCACGGGTCTCCTGATTCCGCTCGTCGGCTTCCTCCCCGCCGACGACGAGCGCGTGCTGAACACCATCGACGCCGTCCAGGAGCGTCTCGCCGAGGGGCCGTTCGTCCACCGCTACGACGGCGACGACGGCCTCCCCGGCGAGGAGGGCGCCTTCCTCTTCTGTTCGTTCTGGCTCGTGCAGGCGCTCACCCTCGCCGGACGCGTCGAGGAGGCACGCGAGGTGTTCACCGAGGTGGTCGAGCACGCCGGACCGCTCGACCTGTTCGCCGAGGAGATAGATGCCGACACCGGGACGTTCCTCGGGAACTTCCCACAGGCGTTCAGCCACGTCGGCGTCCTCGACGCCTGCGTTTACCTCGCCCACGCCGAGGGACGCGGCCACGAGGGGTCGGTACCCATCGGCATCGAACTCCAGGAGCGGTTCTCCGAGGACGCCGACGAGGCGTGGGCGGAGTCCACCGCCGACGACGCCTCGTGGGGCGACGAGCGCGACGAGGACGGCTGGAGCGACGCGGTCGAGGAGTAACAGGGGACGACGTTTTAATACCTCCGGACGCGTCGACCGGTGCGTGACCGACGACCGGACCGAGAGCGAGAAGCGCGACGACCCCGCCGACCCCGACGACCGAACGGAGAAGGAGAAGATGCTCGCCGGCGACCTGTACGACCCGAGCGACGCCCAACTGGTCGGCGAGCGCCGCGAGGCACGGCGGCTCGTCCGCGACCTGAACGCGACGACCGAGGACGAACTGGACGAGCGAGCCGACCTCGTCGAGGCGCTGTTCGGGTCGACCGGTGCGGAGCCGTTCGTCGAGCCGGCCTTCCGGTGTGACTACGGCTACAACCTCCACGTCGGCGACGGCTTCTTCGCGAACTTCGACTGCGTCTTCCTCGACGTCTGCCGAATCGAGTTCGGGGACCGCTGCATGCTCGGTCCCGGCGTCCACGTGTACACTGCTACGCATCCGCTGGACGCGGCGGAACGCGCGAGAGGACCGGAGTACGGGAAGCCGGTGACCGTCGGCGACGACGTGTGGGTCGGCGGCCGGGCCGTACTCAACCCGGGCGTGACCGTCGGCGACCGCGCGATGGTCGCCTCCGGCGCGGTCGTCACCGAGGACGTGCCCGCCGACGCCGTCGTGCAGGGGAACCCGGCGGAAGTGGTGAAACGGCTGGACTGAGGCCGAGTCGACGCCGTCGGGTAGGCGCCTCACCGGTCGGAGTCGGACCGACGACCGGCCCGCTGGCCGTCCCCGGGCGGGAATTCGGACGGGGCCGGGGGCTCGGCGAAGCGCGTGGTTCGAGAGGTGCCAACGGCCCTCTCGTCGTTGCCGGACTGGGTCCGGCAAGCAGCCGGAGCCAACGGCTCCGGCGACGTCACGAAGGGTGCGGAGCGCCTCGCGAACGACAGCGAGCCGCCCGAGTCGAGCTATCGGGGACTGCCGTGGGCAACACGTCCCCCGGCTCGCTAGCTTGCCGCTCGCAGTTCGGCAAATCGATTCTGCCGCCCGAACGTGAGCGTTCGAGGTCGATTACTCTCCGACGACCTCGCTCGAATCGTCGCGCGGGCGGTAGCCGACCGCCTGCTGGGTCTCCGACAGCGACATCACCCGGTCGGCGTTGCGCGAGATGCCGTGGAGGGTGACCGGGTTCTCCGGGAGCTCCGCCGTCGAAGCCTTCTCGACCACGTCTCGACAGTCCCGCGGGGAGAGCCACATGGCGCGGGCGAAGCGCGCCTCGCTCTCGGGGGCGTCCGCCTCCTCGCGCAGCTCGTCCGCCTCCATCAGCCAGCCGATGCGGAGGTTCACCGCCTCCACGCCGTGGCGGACGGCGTAGTAGCTCGCGACCCCCTCGCAGGCGTCCTTGCTGATGCCGTAGAAGGAGTCGGGCCGGCCCTTGTCCTCGGGCGTGATGACGGAGAAGTCGTCCGTGCGCATGGTCTCGGGGTCCTCCGGGTCCTCGATGTTGTACGTGCCGACGGCGTGGTTCGAGGAGGCGAAGACGACGCGGTCGATGTCGTTCTCGACGGCCGCGTCGAAGACGTGTTTCGTCCCGTGGACGTTGACGTCGACGACGGCGTCCCACTCAGCCGAGGGCGAAGAGGCCCCCGCGAGGTGGACGACGACGTCGAACCCGTCGAGTTTCTCCGCCACGTCGTCGGGGTCGGTGACGTCGAGCAGCGTGGAGTCGACGTCGTCGTGCTCGCTGTGTGTGAACGCCTCCACCTCGTGGTCGTCGAACCCGTCGAGTAGCGCGCGACCGACGTTTCCGGCGGCGCCGGTAACAGCGACGTGTGCCATATACTCGAAGGGTCACACGGCGGGCAAATGTAGGTCGTGGCCGGCGACGGTCGGGACCCGGGCGGACGACACGACCGCTAGACGAACCACTAACACGGTCGCCGCCGTGGCCGTGACCATGCACGAGCGCGTCGCCGAGCTGGTCGCCGAACTTACACGCGAGGAGAAGCGTCGACTCGTCCGCGGGGCCGTCGACCCGGACGGCGTGGCGACCGGGTACGTCCCCGGCGTCGAACGACTGGGAATTCCTCCGTTCAGTCTCGTCGACGGGCCGCTCGGCGTTCGCGCGGACGACGGTGGACGGGCGACCGCGTTTCCGGCCTCGCTCGCGCTGGCGGCGACGTTCGACCCGGACCTCGCCCGCGAACAGGGTGCGGCGATGGCCCGGGAGGCGCGGGCGCACGGACAGGACGCGCTGCTCGCGCCCGGCACGAACCTGCTTCGAGTACCCCACTGCGGGCGCAACTTCGAGTACTTCTCCGAGGACCCCGAGCTCGCCAGCCGTCTCACCGCCGGCGTCGTCGAGGGAGTCGAGTCGGAGGACGTAGTCGCGACGGTCAAACACTACGTCGCCAACAACCAGGAGCGAAACCGGACGGGCGTGAGCGCCGAGGTCGACGAGCGGACGCTCCGGGAGCTGTATCTGCGGCCGTTCCGCGCCGCGGTCGACGCCGGCGTCGGCTCGGTGATGACGGCGTACAATCGGGTGAACGGCACGCACATGAGCGACCACGGGTATCTCGTCGGCGACGTGCTCAAAGACGAGTGGGGGTTCGAGGGGTACGTCGTCTCCGACTGGTACGGCCTCGAGACGACGGTCGGCGCCGCGAACGCCGGCCTCGACCTGGAGATGCCGGGCGTCGCCTCGTTCGACCCGGAGGAGACGGACGCGGACGTCGACGGCGACGACTTCGGCGCCGGCGACCTGGACGGCCTCCCGGACCCGACGAAGGCCGACATGTTCGGCGAGCCCCTGGCCGACGCCGTCGACCGGGGTGAGGTCCCCGAGAGGCGGCTCGACGACATGGTCGGGCGCGTCCTGGGGCAGATGCACCGAATCGGGCTGCTCGACGGGGACCAGCCGGATGGGGCGCTCGACACGACCGAACACCGGGAGCTCGCCGAGCGCATCGCCGCCCGTGGGACGGTGCTGCTGAAGAACGAGTCGGTCGGCGGGGGCGACGACGGCGGAGCCGACGCTGCGCGTGACGACCCCGTCCTCCCCATCGACGACGAGGCGTCGGTCGCCCTCGTCGGCCCGAACGTCCACGAGCCGAAACTCGGCGGCGGGGGCTCCTCGGAGACGACGCCGTTTCATTCGGTCAGTCCGCGGGAAGGGGTCGAAGCCCGCGCGGAGGGGACGGTGACTGTCGTCCGGGGCCACTCCGAAATCGAAGACGAGTCGCTGTTCGACCGCCTCGCGTTCGTCGAGGAGGTCGACGAGTCGGACACGGAGGCCGGGACGGGGCCGGAGGACGAGGACACGACGGTCGACGACGCGGTCGCCGCGGCCGAGGCGGCCGACGTGGCCGTCGTCGTCGTGCGCGACGCCACGTCCGAGGGACGGGACAAGGACGACCTCCGGCTCCCCGACGAGCAGGACGCGCTGGTCGAGGCCGTCGCTGCGGCCAACAGCCGAACCGTCGTCGTCGTGAACTCGGGCGGCCCGGTCGAGATACCGTGGCTCGACGACGTAGCGGCGGTGCTCGCCGCGTGGTACCCCGGGCAGGCCGACGGCGACGCCGTCGCCTCGGTGCTCTACGGCGACCGCGACCCCGCCGGCCGACTCCCGACGACGTTCGCACCCGAAGACGAGTACCCCGCGACCGACGAGCGTCAGTACCCCGGCGTCGACGACGAGGCCCACTACGAGGAGGGCGTGTTCGTCGGCTACCGGCACTTCGACGCGCGGGGCGCCGAGCCGACGTTCCCGTTCGGCCACGGCCTGTCGTACGCCGCGTTCGAGTACGGGGACGCCGACGTCGTGGCTGACGAGAGGAAGCATCGCGTCCGCGTCGCGGTCGAGAACACCGCAGCGCGGCCGGGACGGGAGGTCGTACAGGCGTACGTCCGCCCGCCCGAGGTCGACGGCGTCGACCGGCCGGTCCGCGAACTCGCCGGCTTCGCGGCGGTTTCCGTCGACGCCGGCGCGACGGAGACCGTCGAACTCGACCTCGACGAACACGCGTTCGCCCGCTACGACGCCGAGGAGGGGTGGACGACCGACCCGGGGAGCTACAGGGTCGAGGTCGGCCGGTCCTCGCGGGACGTGCAGGCGACGGTAGAGGTGGAGCGATAGACGGCAGGGTAGGGAGCGGAGACTGCGAATCAGGTCGCCGGCCTCGGCCGCTCGGATCGACCCATCAGGTAGCCGCCGAAGCCGACGACCCACATGAGAACCGGGTAGACGACCCACCGCTCGACGCCGCCGAGACCGAGCACCATGAGCGGGTTCGACTCGCCGAGGAGGAGAGCGCTCGCGAGGACAGTCAGGGCGACGGCGCCGAGGACGGCGGAGAGGTATCGGAACGGGGCGTCGGCGGCTCGCGACGCGACGAGGGCCGAGACGCCGCCGGAGACGAACGTGAGCAGGGCGAACAGTCCGTGCCACGGGGCCTCGCTCCCGTCGAAGACGCCGACGCCGAAGACGCCGGCGCCGAACAGCGCGAGGACGGCGGTGAGTCCGCGTCGGCCGTACGCTCGGTAGACGAACGGGACGGCGACGAGGACGAGGGCGCCGGTCAGGAGCATCGTCGTGTTGAATATCGTCGCCGACGGCTGGACGATGACGCTGTTCGGCGGCCGGGTCGCGCCGAGGTCGCTGATCTCCATCAGCGTGCTGTATCCGGGGTACAGCACCTCCGCCGTGATGATGCCGAGGAGGGCGACGGTGCCGGCTGCGAAGAGAAGCGCCCCGGCGACGGCTTCGTTACGTACGTCTCTGAACAGGGCGGCGAGCGACTCGCGAGTCAGTAATCGGGTCCGAATGGTGGACATCTCTCTCACCTCGTCCAAACGGACGTGCCCGGAAGACGTAGGTCGCGACGGTGATTGTCGAAACGTGAGAAGGAGGTTCGACTGAACGTCCGCGAGAGCGCGGTCGTACACGGCGCTGTGTGGTGGCGGTAGTCAACACAGAGTAGAACCGCGAGCGAGGCCGGAGGCCGAGCGAGCGGCTTTTTACTCCAGG
>NZ_JAODIW010000008.1:777792-1103307 GCF_026586625.1 Halobium salinum
CCTTCGGCGTCTCGTCATCACGAGAGCCACCGTTGGCGGCTCTCGAACGGCAAAAAACGTGGGTGTTCCTAGTCGTCGCTCGGCAGCGACTGGCCGTCGCGGTCCGTCGGCGCCGGACTCGCGGCCATGTCGTCGTCCTCGGCGTAGGGGTACCACGTCATCTTCGTGTTGTGCATCATCGGGTCCTCGTAGGAGGTCTCCTCGGGTTCGACGAGGTCGGCGAGGGTGTCCTCGTCGGTGCGCTCGACGAAGTCGCGGAACGTCTCGTCGCCCTCGCGGCGCTCCTCGAAGTTCGCGAGGAGGTTCTTGATGGCGCCGGGCACCTCGTCGACGGGGACGCGCTGGGTGACCCAGTCGGCGAAGCGCGGTTCGGCGCCGAGACCGCCGCCGAGGCCGATGTCGAGCGCCTCGACGGCCTCGCCGTCCTTCCGGGTCTTCATGCCGCGGAGGGAGACGTCGGCGATTTGAGGCTGCGCGCAGGACGCCGTGCAGCCCGAGAGGTGGACGTGGAAGTCGTCGATGCCGTCGGGCAGGTCGACGTGCTCCTTCAGCCAGCGGGCGTAGCGCACCTGGCGGTTCTTCGTCTCGACGATGGAGAGCGAGCAGAACTCCGTGCCGGTGCAGGCGACCGAGCCGCGCATGAACGGGTGCGGGTCGGGGGAGTAGTCCTCGAGCAGGGGCTCCTCGCGCAGGTCGCCGAGGTCCTCCTCGGGGACGTCGGTGATGATGACGTTCTGACGCTGGGTGACTCGCACCTCGCCGGAGCCGTACTCGTCGGCGACGCGGGCGAGTTCGGCCGTGTCGTCGTCGGACATCCGGCCGACGAGGACGTTGAGGCCGACGTAGTAGTTGCCGTCGTTCTGCTCGTGGACGCCGACGTGGTCGGAGTGGCCGCCGGTCTCGCGCCCGGAGTTGTACGAGTAGTCCTCGCGGAGGTTCTCGCCCGCGGTCTCGAGTTCGAAGTCGACGTACTCCTCCTGGAGCGTCTCCCGAATCTCTTCGGCGCCCATCTCGTCGACGAGGAACTTCATCCGGGCGTTGTAGCGGTCCTCGCGGTCGCCGTAGTCGCGGAACAGCGCGGAGAGCCCGCCGCCGACCTCGACGGCCTGCTCGGGCGTGACGAACACGTCGAGGTCGCGGGAGAGACGCGGCTCGTTGCGGGCGAGCCCGCCGCCGACGCGGACGTTGAACCCGCGGACCTCCTCGCCGTCGACCTCCTTCGAGGCGGGCTCGTAGGCGAGGTCGTTGATGTCGCCCTGGCCGCAGCCCTCGCGGCAGCCGGTGACGGCGACCTTCCACTTCCGGGGGAGGTTCGTGTGGTCCTCGTGGCCTTTGTAGGTCTCGTGGAGCCCCTCGGCGACGGGGAGGGCGTCGACGTGCTCGTGTTTGTCCTTCCCGGCGACGGGACAGCCGACGATGTTGCGCCAGGAGTCACCGCAGGCCTGCTGGGTGGAGAGGCCGACCTCGTCGAGCCGGTCGAAGATCTCCGGGACGTCCTCGACCTTGATCCAGTGAAGCTGGATGGACTGACGGGTCGTCCAGTCGACGTACCCGTTGCCGAATATCGGGTTCTCCTCGGGACCGTGCGCGAACTCCTGTGTGATGTCCGCGACGACCTTCGCCTGGCCGGGCTTCAGGACGCCGTTCGGCGTCCCGATGCGCATCATGAAGTAGGACTCCTGGCCGTTCCGCTGGTGGTACAGCCCCCACCACTTGAAGCGCTCGAACCAGGCGTCGTGCTCGTCCTCGGGGATGGCCTCCCACCCCTCCTCGGCGAACCGTTCGAGATGCTCCCGAATCTCGTTGCCGTACACCTCCGACTTCCACTCCTCGACGTCCGTGGGCATTCGTGCCCCTCTCTTTTAGGCGCACACGTAAGGGGGCGCCCATGCCGTCAACCCTTCCCGGTGCTCCCACTAAGGAGAAATTCTTGCCGGCTGTTCGAGCTACCCGTTTTCCGGCGTCGGTCCCGTCGGCGCCGCCCCGCCTTCCCGGTCGAGGTCGTAAAACTCGCCGTCGACGATGCGACCGACGGGGAGCCAACCCGTCGTCCCCGACTCGCCACAGACGATACACTGTCCGTAGAGACGGGCCTCGACGGTTCGGCCGTCGACCCCGACCTCGAGGAATCCCTCGACGACGATGTCGGCGAGGTCACAACGGCAGAACTCGACGCCGGGAACGCGCCAGAGTTCGCTCACCGCGACCCGCCGGGTGTCGTCGACGGAGACCCACGCACCGTCGTCCAGAATCCGTAACGCGACGCTCATTGCCGGACCTACGCGCCGGCCGTACCTGTACCGGTCGGCGGCCGCAAGAGTCCGCGGGAGTGGCGACGGACGTCGAGCGGTCAGACCCGGCGCCGTCCACCGATTGTCGGGAGAATCGTCCGTCCGAGATGTCGGCCACCCTTGCCGGCATGTGGGAGCCCGGGCCGTTCTTACATCTGCAGTCGGCCTTATGCCGTCGACAACCCAATCAGCGTTCGATGACCGACACCGATCTCCGAGACGAGATTCGTGACCACGCCCCCGCCGACGCCGCCCCGGAGCTGTACGAGCCCGTCGACGGAGGGAAGACCCGATGACGGAGCCGGCCGGTTCGAAGCCTCAGGAAGAGGAGGAGGAGGCCGACGACGCCCACCTCGCCGACGTGCAGGACGGGGCGGGCTGCACCGAGATTTGGGAGCACCTCTCCGACCGGCGGGAGGCGAACGACGTCGCCGCCGACGACTGAGCGCCGAGACGACCGAAACCGGCGCTCGTCGGCCCGCCGCCGACGCTCGTCCGAGAACGGCGCAGTCGGGCGAGTCGCTTTTAGTACCCGGCCGCCAACCTGTCCGTAGATGAGTCGGGACCCCGGACAGTCGTCGGCCCACAGAGGAGACGAGGGCACCGACGACGTTCCTGCAGACCGGAGGGAACCCGTCGGCGAGCCGGTGGTCCGTGCGGACCCGGCGATCACGGGCGAACGAGCGGCAGAGGCGGTCGGCTTCGACCCCGACGACCCCGAGAGCGTCGCCGAGGCCGCCGAGACCGTCCGAGCGTTCGCCGGCAACACCGCCGGCGCCGACGACAACGTCTACATGCTCCGCGGGGCCGCGGCCTGCGCGGCGCTCGTCAGAGGGACCGGCTCCTACAAGGCCGCCGCCGAGCGCGCCGGCGGCGACGCGACCGTCTCTTTCATTCGGAAGTGGGCCCGGGTGCACGACCTTCCGCAGTCGGTCCGGCGACACGTCGCCCGCGGGCACATCGCTCCGACCGCGGCCAAGCACATCGCGCGCGTCGCCGGCGACGCCCGACTCCACCTCGCGTGGGCGACCGTCGACGCCGGACTCACCGTGCGCGAGGTCCGGGCGGCCGCCAGCGACATCAACGCGGGCACGGCGGCGACCGACGCCCTCCGCGAGCACGGCGTCACCCCGGGCCACCTCGAGGTGGGCCTCCCGCCCGACCAGTACCTCCTGCTCCGCCGCCGGGCGTCGTTGGAGAACCGCGAGCCGGGCGAGGTCGTCGCCGACGCGCTGGACGCCTACTTCGAGACCGACCCCGACGTCGGCGACTGAACGCCGGCCAGAAAGTCCGCGGCCGACCCGGCGAGCACCTCCCGAGCCAGCTCGACGTCCGACCAGCGGACGGTCTCGTTCGGGAAGTGCGCCTGTTCGATCGTCCCCGGCCCGAACAGCACGGTCGGAATCCCGGCCTCGACGTAGAGCCGGGAGTCGGCGCCGTACGTCGCGCCGACCGGTGCAGTGTCGTCGATTCCCGCGTCCGACATCGCCCGCTGGAGCGACGCGACGACCGGCTCGTCGGGGTCGGTCTCCGCCGAGTCGAACTGGACCGAGAAGCGTTCGAACGAGGGCGGATGGTCGCGGAGCCACGGCTCGTCGTCGACGACCTCGGCCAGTCGCGCCTCGTAGGCAGCCTCCACCTCCTCGACCGTCTCACCGGGTGCGACGCCGATGCGAATCTCCGCGGTGAGGTTCGCGGGGACCGTCGACGACCACGAGCCGGCCTCGACGCGTCCGAAGCAGACCGGCCACCGGACCGGGTACGACTCGTACAGCGGATGAGTGAGCGACTCGTGGCGTTCGGCTTCGAGCGCCTCGAACTCCCGACGAATTCGCTCGAAGTGCGGGAGCACCGACTCGCCGACCCAGCGGGTCGCGGCGTGAGCCGACCGGCCTCGGAGGCGGAGTCGCTTCATCACCGTCCCCTCCGTGGCGGTGACCGCGCGGAGCTCCGTCGGCTCGGCGACGACCGCGGCGTCGCGCTCGAAGGGGTAGGGGTTGTCGAGGGCGGCCGCCGCGGCGCCGATGCCACCCTCCTCCTCCCCGGCGACGCTCTCGACGACGACCCGACCGTCGAGGTCGACCTCGCCTCCCTCGGCGCGCGCCTGCAGGTCGAGCGCGGCGAAGACACAGGCGCCGAGCGCCGACTTCATGTCGACCGCACCACGGGCGGTGAGCGTCGTCTCGCCGTTCGCTTCGCCCCACGTCGGCTCGAACGGGTCGGTGTCCCACAGGTCGCGCTCGGCGGGGACCACGTCGACGTGGCCGTTCAGGACCAGCGCCGGGCCGGCATCCGGGTCGCCGAGTTCGAGGACGCCGGCGACGCTCGGACGGTCCGCGACGTCGATTTCGGCCGGGTCGTCCGGGAACGAGTGGTGGTCGGCCAGCCGCTCCGCGTCGGCGGTCCACTCGTACGTCTCGAAGCCGAGGTCGACGAGCCTGTCGCGGAGCCACGACTGGGCGGGCGCCTCCTCGCCGCCGGTCGTGTCGAAGTGGAGGAGCTCCTCGACGAACGTTCCGAGGTCGGCGTCGGGTGGGGAGTCGGTCATGCCCCGAGGGACGACCGACCCGACGGTAAGCGTTCGGTTGGGCGAACAGGCGGTGCAGGTGTCGACTCGCGGAGGGGAGACCGCACGGCCGCCTCGCCCGCTCCGCGACAGGGCGTCAGGTCACGGCGGGTGTGGTCGCGTCTCGGTATTTGAACATCAGCCGGAGGCAGAGCGGCGACAGCAATGGCAAACGCTTTTGACCGCTCCCTCGTAGGCCGAAGTGAGGGCCGATAGCTCAGTTCGGCAGAGCGTCTGGCTTTTAACCAGACGGTCGTGGGTTCAAGTCCCACTCGGCCCGTTTCTGCTGCGAACGACAGCGAGCGGTGGAACGGCTACCGCTCGTGCACGACGGCCTCGATAGGCTTCGTCGGCCGCGTCGTGATGGCCGCCGCCAACTCCATCGACGGCGGCGAGACGAGTTCGAAGTGGTAGTTCTGGTACAGCGACGCGAGCACTAACTGTGCTTCCTGCATCGCGAAGCGGTCGCCGATACAGCGCCGCGGTCCGCCCGAGAACGGGAAGTAAGCGAACCGGGGGAGGTCGTCGCGCATTCCGGGGGTCCACCGCTCGGGGCGGAAGGCCATCGGGTCGTCGTACCACTGGGGGTCGCGGTGGACGACCCACTGGTTGACGCTGATGGTGCCTCCTTCGGGGACGGTGTACCCGCCGAACGCGACGGGCTCGGTCGGCTCGCGCAACATCCCGTAGACGGGCGGGTAGAGCCGCATCGACTCGGTGACGACCTTCTCGGTGTACTCGAGGTCGTCGAGGTCCGCGACCGTCGGGGTCCGGCCGTCGAGCACCGTCTCCAGTTCGTCGAGGAGCCGACGCTCCACGTCCGGGCGCTGTGCGAGCACGAACAGGGTGAACGACAGCGAGAGGGCGGTCGTCTCGTGACCTGCCAACAGCAGCGTCTTCACCTCGTCGCGGAGCTGTTCGAGGTCCATCCCTCTCCCCGTCTCGTCCTCGGCGGTCAGTAGGGCGGAGACGAGGTCGTCGCCGGGGTTCCGGCGGCGCGCCGCGACGATGTCGTCCACGACGGCGTCGAGCGCAGCGACGGCCCGGTCGTACCGGCGGTTGCCGGGGGTCGGCGTCCACTCGGGGAGCACGTCGAGCAGGACCCCCTCCGAGCGCGCCATCACCACGTCGAGGGCGTCGCCGACGACGCTCGTCCGGTCGCGCATGTCGACGCCGAACAGGGCGCTGGCGACGATGGAGAGCGTCAACTCGGACATGTCAGCGTGGACGTCCCGGCGCTCGCCGTCGGACCACTCGGCCATCGTCGCCGCCGTCGCGTCGGTCATCACCTCGCCGTAGGCCGCGAGGCGGTCCGGCGTGAACGTCGGCTGGACGAGGTGGCGCTGGCGGCGCCAGAACTCCCCCTCGCTGGTGAGCAGCCCCTTCCCGACGACCCGGTTCAGCATCGTCTGGAACAGCTCGCCCTTGACGAACAGCTCGTTGCGCTGGACGAGGACGTCCTCGATGTCGACGGGGTCGTTGAGTTGGTAGAAGGTCCGACCGCCCACGTCGTAGCTGACGACCGGTCCGTACTCTCGGGCCATCCGCGTCATGAACGCGAACGGGTCGCGGACGAACCCGACCGTGCTTCCGACGCCGGGGAGTTCGTCCGGGCCGGGCGGGTCGTCGGCGCTGCGGTCGCGAGCGAGGAGGGAACGGGACACGACGGGACCCTCGGGCGGGTGGGGCATATAGCTCTCGCCCGGGTGGACCGGACGGCGGCTACGGTCGGGAGGTCAGGCGAACCGCGCGGCGAGCTCCTCGCGCAGGTCTTCGAGCGTGCAGTCTTTCTCGGCGAGCAGGACGAGCAGGTGGTAGACGAGGTCGGCGCTCTCGGCGAGCAGTTCCTCGCGGTCGTCGTCCTTCGCGGCGAGCACCACCTCGGTCGACTCCTCGCCGAGCTTCTCGAGCACGGCGTTCTCCCCCTTCTCGTGGGTGAACAGCGAGGTCGTGTACGACCCCTCCGGAAGCTCGGCCTTCCGTCGCTCGATGGTCGCGAACAGGTCGTCGAGTACGTCCGCCCGGACGGCGGGGTCGCCGTCGGCGTCGCCCTCGTGGTCACTCATGGTCTGCCGGTCGGCCCGCCGGCGAAAAGCCCCATCGGTTCGGAGAAGGTACCGGCGTCGCCCCGTCGCCGCAATCGTCGCACCGCCGGGCCGGTGAGTCGCCCGGCGACGAGCCGCCGGGCGTCACGGCGCTCAGTCGTTCAGCGCCGGCTCGGCTTCGACGCCGTCGAACAGCGCGAGGTCGTGGAGCCGGCTGTCGGTCGTGAGTTCCGGGTGGAAGGAGGTGCCGACGACCGACCCCTGCCTGACGGCGACCGGGACCCCGTCCCAGCGTGCGAGCACCTCCACGTCGTCGCCGACGGCGTCGACCTGTGGCGCGCGGATGAACACCGCGGGGAACGGCTCGTCGAGGCCCTCGACGTCGAGGAACGCCTCGAAGCTGTCGCGCTGGCGGCCGAACGCGTTGCGGTCGACGCTCACGTCGAGCAGGGAGAGCGGGTCGACGCGGTCGTCCTTGGCGTCGGCGGCGGCGACGATGAGGCCCGCACAGGTCGCGAGCACCGGCTTCCCGGCGGCGACGTGGTCTCGAATCTCCTCGTCGATACCCTCCGTGCGGAGCAGTCGGGAGATCGCGGTCGACTCGCCGCCGGGCATGAGAAGCACGTCGCAGTCGGAGACGGCCCCCGACTGACGAATCTCGACGACCTCGCACTCCTCGCCGTGGGCGGCGGCCGCTCGTCGAACGGCGTCGGCGTGTTCGCTCACGTCGCCCTGGACGGCGACGACGCCTGCGCGTAGCATACGTCGTCACTCGGGAGTGGGCGGTAAAAAGCGCGCCGGGTACGAACGGGCCGGCGCGGTTGGTCGGTGGTCGGTCGAGAGTGCCCTGCTCAGAGACCGACGGCGTTGAGAACCATGACGACGAAGCCGAAGAGAATGCCGAAGGCGACGACCGTCTTCGGGTCGACCCGGATGGCGTTTCGGTCCTCGGCGTCGAAGTAGCGGACGAGCCCGGCGCTGGACATCAGGCCGCCGCTGTTCTGTCCCTTGCTCATGTGAGTACCTCTCTCCGTCGCCCGCCTAAACGTTTCGACTCGTCAGTCGTTCGACCCCACGACGGTTGGCCGGGTGAGAAACCCTTATGCGCGACGATAGGCAAGCCGCAATGGAGCACATGACTGTTCGACTCAAGGACTTCTACGCCGACTGGTGTGGCCCGTGCAAGACCCAGGACCCCATTCTCGAGGAGCTCGAGGAGGATTACCCCGAGGTCTCCTTCGAGAAGGTCAACGTCGACGAGGAGCAGGACGTCGCCAACCAGTACCAGGTCCGCTCGCTGCCGACGCTGGTCGTCGAGAACGACGACGGGGTCGTCGACCGCTTCGTCGGCGTCACCCAGCGCGAGGACATCGAGGACGCGCTGGCGCAGGCCGGCGCCTGAGCCGCTCCGGGCGACGAATCGACGCCGACCCGCTCCCGTTTTCGTGGCTCGGCACGCGTCGCGAGCGACGGCCTCGGCCCCGGGCGTGCTGAGCGACGGCCCCATCGGTGCCGTCCGAGCGCTCGTAACGGTGCCGGCTACCGACGCCGACCGGGTCGTCTCGCAACCGTTAAACGAGGGCCCGCACAACTGACCCGCATGCCTAGCTTCGACGCCGCCGTCAACCGGACGCTCGAGAAGCAGATTTGCATGCGCTGTAACGCCCGCAACCCGAAGAAGGCGACCAGCTGTCGGAAGTGCGGCTACAAGCACCTCCGACCGAAGTCGAAGGAACGCCGCGCGGCGTAAGCTGGACAGTCGGCGCTCGACCGCGCGGTCGAGGCGCCTCCCTTCTCTCCGAACTCGACGCTCGACAGCGACTGCGCTCCGGACTCTCGCGGGCCGGCTCGGCCGGACTTCGGACCCCCAGCGTGACCACTCGCGTGCACTCGAGTAGGTACTCGACGGCCCGCTGTCTCGCTTCCTCGTTCACGCCTCGCTCGAACCCGCCCGCTCTCGTCTCTCACGCGTCACGCCTCTCGTCTCACTCATCCGGATACTTCGGTTGGCGGCGCCCGGCGCGCTCCAGCGCACGCTCTATCACGTCGCGGACGGAGTCGCCGCCTTCCCCCTCCTCGCTGTGGAAGACGGCCCCGTGCCCGGCGTACATCGTCTCGACGGTGTCCGGGAGGCGGTCGAGCAGGTCTTCGAGGCTCTGGACGAGCCGTTCGCGGGACTGCCCCGGTCGGTCGGTCCGGCCGAAGCTCCCGTCGTCGAACGCCCCGTCGTTGTAGACGACCACGTCGCCGCTGAACAGCCGGCGCTCGCCGACGAACGAGACGTGGTCGGCGGCGTGGCCGGGGGTGTAGACGACCTCGTAGCTGTCGTCGCCGAGCTGGACCTCGTCGCCGTCCGCCAGCGCGCCGGTCCGTCGCGGATGCTCGGCGTAGCAGTAGAGTTCCGCGCCGAATGCGTCGAGGACGGCGTCGAGCTCGCCGACGTGGTCGGCGTGCTGGTGGGTGAGGTAGACGGCGTCGACCGTGTCGACGTGCTCCCTGACGGCGTCGACGACGCCGGGCATCTGGCCCACGTCGACCAGCGCCGGCCGGTCGCCCGGAACGAGGTAGGCGTTGCAGGTAAACCGGTCGGCGTCGGCAGTGACGTTGACGGGCTCCATACCCCCTCGGACGGCGGCCGACGGCATAAGGGCGGGGTCTACGGCGAGGGCGGCCGTCGAATCGGGAGACGGATAAACCGACCCGGGTCGAAGGCGACGCTGTCGGGCGTTTGTACCGCTCGTGAAGGTATATAGCTTACTCGGTTCGGCGCTGGATTTATCAGTCCGAACCATCTACGCGAATCTGTATGGGCTTTGGGAGCTACGACGAGTCCGAGCAGGACAGTCAGGACTACGACACGGACTTCGAGGACAACGAGGGGGTATCGACCGAGGAGAACAAACACGAAGGCTCCGTGGAGTTCGAAATCGGCGCGTCCAACGACGAACTGCTCGACCGGCTCGAAGACATCAAGGGTAACTGAGGTCACAGCCCCAGTGAAAGCCGGGAGCCGAGCGCTCGGCGTGGCTTGGTCGGACGGCGACGACCGGAGCGTGCTCTGTGGCGCCGTCGTCCGCGCCGACCGCGTCGTCGACGGCGTCGCGCTCGGCTCCTGTTCCGTCGGCGGCGACGACGCGACCGCTGCCGTCGCCGCCGTCTTCTCCGAACTCGGCCGCGAAGACGTCCAGTACCTACTCCTCTCCGGCGTCGCCCCCGCCTGGTTCAACCTCGTCGACCTCGACGCCCTCCACGAGGCCGTCGACAGGCCCGTCCTCTCGGTCTCCTTCGAGGCGAGCCCCGGGCTCGATCCCGCGCTCCGCGAGCAGTTCGACGGCGACGCCCTCGCCGCCCGGCTCGCGACGTACGAGCGGCTCCCCGACCGCCGCCCCGTCGCGGTGAACGACGAGACCGTGTACGTCCGCGCTGTCGGCGTCGACGCCGACGAGGCCGGCGAAGTCGTCCGCGGGTTCACCCCCGAAGGGGGCCGGCCGGAGCCAGTTCGGGTCGCACGACTGGCGGCGCGGGCGGGACGGGCGTGGAGCGAACGGGAAGGGTTCGCCCGCGAGGGGTGAGAAGTAGCGGTCAGACCGGCGTCGCCGAGTCGTTGCGCGCCGCCTCGTCGAAGTCGACGGTGACCGGGTCGGTCCGCACGGGTGTCCCGTCCCGCGTACAGACGACATCCGTCTCCGGGTCTAATTCGGCGTCGCCGTCGCGGTCCTCGTACATCGTCACCTGAATCGTGTGGTCGCCGTAGAGCGGTCTGTCCAGTTCTATCGCGTTTCCGTCCACCACGGCCACATCGTCGTGGTGCCAGTGGGCAACGCCGAGCACCGCGTCGCCCTCGGTGACGACGAAGAGGAGGCTCCGGTTCGCGGGGTAGTGGCCACCGACGTTGACGACGTCACGGTCCCACATCAACTGGAAGACCGGGGTGTACGACGCGCCGTAGATGGCAAGAGAGGCGTCTCCGCAGTCGACCTGCTGCGGGTCGGTGACGGCGCGCATTCGTGGTTGGGGCGTCGGCGTCGGCGACGTGGTCGAGGTCGCGGTCGCTGTGGCCGAACTCGTCCCGTCCTCGCCGTCGGTAGTCGACGACGGGGGGCCGACACAACCGGTGAGGACGACGAGCAGGCAGACGAGGAGGGCGTCGAGGCGGAGCATCGGTTTCCGTCTCCTGTCGGCCGATAAGTACTTTCTGCATCGGCGGACCTTCTGTCGAGTCGAGAGAACGGACGTTCGAGCCGACGGCGACAGGCCGACCAGCCGAACGGGTTCTGACTACGGTTCGACCGACGGAAGCCACCTGAACGGACCTGCTCACGTCGGAGCCGCCGAATCAGGGAAGAGCGACACGACCCCATAGCGAGGAGACTTAAGCCGCTCCCGTCCCCCACTCCGCCATGGATACGGACCTCGAACACATGGACGGACTCTGCGTCGAGGGGTGCGAGCGCTGTCCCGCCCTCGTCGAGTCCCGGTCGCGCATCGTCAACGGTGCCGGCCCCGAGGACGCCGACCTCCTCTTCGTCGGCGAGGGACCGGGCGCGAACGAGGACGAACAGGGCGAACCGTTCGTCGGGCGCTCGGGGAGCGTCCTCGACTCGGCCCTGCGCGACGTGGGCCTCGACCGTTCGGACGTGCGCATCACCAACTGCGTGCGCTGTCGACCCCCCGAGAACCGCGACCCCTCGACGGAGGAGCTGTCGAACTGCCGTGGCTACCTCGAAGCCGAAATCGACCGGGTCGACCCGGAACTCGTCGTGACCCTCGGGAAGGTCCCCAGCGAGCACCTGCTCGACCGGAGCGTCGCGGTGACCAAGGAGGCCGGCGACCTGCAGGACGCCCGCATCGGCGGCGTCTCACGGCGGGTGCTCGTCTGTGTCCATCCGGCGGCGACGCTGTACGACCGGAGCCAGGAGGAGACGTTCGAGACGACTATCGCCCGCGCCGCGGAGGTCGCGGGCGTCGGCGACGCGGAGGGCGGGAGCGGCCAGTCGCGACTGGGCGACTACTGAGCGGTACCGAAGAGGAGCGGGAGACGGCAGGAGAGACCGCAGACGGGTCGGCGAAACGTCGGTCAGCTACTGCTTCTTCGACGACTGGCCGAACCACTTGCCGCCGTCGCCGAGGCCCATGATGACGTCGACGATGCTCCGGCTTTCGTGCTCGCCGGGGCGCAGTCGGGCACGGAGGCGCGACGACGCGAGTTCGACGGTGAGCACGATGGCGATGATCATGAGGATGCCCGCGGCGGCCTGGCTGAAGTTCAACAGACCGATGCGGCCCTTGACGTACTGGCCGATGCCGCCGGCGCCGACGACGCCGAGCGAGACGGCGATGCGGACGTTGATTTCGAGAATGTACAGCGTCCACGCGACGAACGAGGTGGACACCTGACTGAGCATCCCGAAGACGACCGTCTGGGAGGAGGAGGCGCCCGTCGAGGAGATGGCCTCGATGGGGCCGTCCTCGACCTCCTCAAGTTCGTCGGTGAACAGCCGACCGAGGTTCCCGACGGTGTCGGTGCCGACTGCCAGCATCGCGCCGACGGGGGTGATACCGACCAGCGGCACGTAGATGAGCACCCAGACGAGCGCCGGGATGGCGCGGATGGTCGACATCGTCCCGCGGAAGATGAAGTTGAAGGGGAACGGCGTGACGCGCTCGGAGCCGAGCACGCCGAAGAGGAGGGCGAGCGGAAAGCCGAGCACGGTGCCGGTGAAGCCGATGAGTATCGTCGCGACGGCGCCGCCGACGATGGTGAGTCCCTCGTCGCGCCGGAGGACGCTGTCGACGAGCGCAGAGGGGTTGAGCAGGCTCTGTACCAGCGCGTTCCAGCCGTGCAGCCCCTGGTCGGTGGCGTACAGCGTGAAGAAGTGGAAGTCCGGCGTGAGGAAGGCGACGAGCGAGGAGAGGAACGTCGGAAGCTGTCGCCAGATGCTCGCGAGCGTGAAGCCGAGGTACGTCGCGGACGCCATCGCGAAGAGGGCGACGGCGAGCACGCCGACGACCGTCAGGGCGCGCTTGATGGACTGTGCGCGCTCGATGCGGTCGAGCGCCGACTCGATTCGAGGGCCACCTCGAGCCGTCCCGCCGTCCGTGCGGGTCGCGGCGGGGTCGTCCTCGGTCCGGTCGCGGCTCACGCGACCACCTCGTGGGCCGGTCCCTCGCCGTCCTCGTAGTATATCTCGTCGACGACGTCCATCGTGAGGTCGTCGCGACCGCCGTCGAAGACGACCGCGCCGTCGCGTAGCCCGATGTAGCGCTCGCCGAACTCGCGGGCGAGGTTCACCTGGTGCAGGCTCGCGATGGTCGTCAGTTCGCGCTCGGCGGCGGCGCTCTTCATGTACCCCATGACCTCCTCGGCGGCCTTCGGGTCGAGGCTGGCGACCGGTTCGTCGGCGAGCAGGAGCGACGGCTCCTGGACGAGCGCGCGGGCGATGCCGACGCGCTGTTGCTGGCCGCCGGACATCGACCCCGCCCGCTGGCGAGCCTCGTCGAGCAGACCGACCGTGTCGAGCGCCTCGAGCGCGCGGACCTTGTCCTCGCGGCCGTAGCGGGTGAGGACGCTGTCGAGGAAGTCGGCCCGCGAGAGCGCGCCGGTGAGCGCGTTGCGGTAGGCGCTCATCGTCTCGACGAGGTAGTGCATCTGGAACACCATCCCGATGTCGCTGCGCTTGCCCGTGACCTCGTCGTCGCCGATGTACACCCCACCCTCCGTGGGTGTCGTCAGGCCGTTGAGTAGCCGGAGCAGGGTCGACTTCCCGGCGCCGGAGGGGCCGAGCAGGACGACGAACTCCCCTTCGTCGAGTTCGAAAGAGACGTCGTCGAGGGCGACGGTGTCGCCGTAGCGTTTGGTGAGATTCTCCACCGTAATCGCTGGCATCGTGTGTTCTGTGGAAAGAAGTGGCTTGACAGTTACGGAACGATACGGAACGCCCGAGGCGTTCTATAGCAGCGTCTGCGCCTATTCCGCACACGCGACCGCACGCCTCGTGCGGTCGTCTGTGTCGTGACTGGCAAACGCGACGATAGTCAGCCCTGATTCAGCAAGTCCGTGCTGAGACCGAGTTCGTTGGCGACGTCGATGACCGGCTGGTAGGTCTCGAGGTCGGCCGGGCGCACGTCGTCGAACCAGAGGTCGTCCTCCGTCCCGCTCTCGCCCGTCTCGTCGTTGGACTTGCCGTTGGCGCCGAGGTACGCCTTCTCCGGGGCGCCCTTCAGCGCGTTGACGACGTTCTGTTTCTCCTCGTCGGAGAGTTCGGGGCTGACAACCATCGGGGCACGCGGGATGCCCTCGGTCTTCTCGACGTAGCGGAACCCGTCCTTCAGGCCGTCGTCGCCCTGCGTGATGAAGTTCCCGACGCCGGCGGCGTCGACCTGGCCGCTCTCGAGCGCGGAGAACGCCTCCGCGTGACCCGACCAGGTGCCGGTGAAGTCGGCACCGCTGTCGCTGGTGGGTGCCTCGCCGATGTTCAAACCGGCCTGCTTCAGCATGTACAGCGGGTACAGCGAGCCGGACGCGCTCGCCATGTCCGCGAAGCCGACCTTCTTCCCTTCCAAGTCGGCCAGTTCCTCGATGTCGCTGTCCTCCTGCGTGACGATGACGCTCTCGTAGGTCCACGAGCCGTACGCGTGGCGCTGGAGGGCGATTTCCGCCTTGTCGTCCTTGACGCCGAGAGCGGCCGCGAACGGACCGGTCTCCGCGATGTCGGCCGTCCCGCTGCCGAGACCCTGCAGCACCGCGGTGTAGTCGGCCGCGTACTGGAGTTCGACGCTGGCGTCCTCGATCTGCTCGTCGAGGTACTCGCCGTAGGGCCTGTACTGCTGCATCATGTAGTCCTGGGGCTCCGAGGGACTCATCATGAAGTTGACCGTACCGTCGCCGTACGGCTGACTGCCGAACGAACCGATGCAGCCACTCAGACCCGTGATACCGAGCGTCCCCGCGACGCCCGCCGCCTTGATGAAGTTTCTCCGGTTTGCCATGCCGTCGACATATCTGGGAAACTGAGTCTGTTAAGCCTTCCTATTCGGCCTACATAGCCGTCTGGAGGCGACAATCGACAGATGGCACCACGGCACACGGCTTACACGAGCGCCTCTCCGGAGGCTACACACCCGACGAGCCGACAGGTCCCCCGTCGCTCCCGATAGGGCCCGGATTCCGCGGACGGCACCGACCTGCGGCGGGTCGCTCCGCGAACGGGGCCGGACGGGCCGGAACGCACACTCGTCGTCCTCGCCCGGACGCCTGCCCGAACGGAAACTGACTTGCGCGGGCGCCCGCTACCGACCTCCATGAGCACGAGTGCACCCCGGCCGACCGACGAGACGCTCGCCGAAGTCGTCGTCGTCGACTACGGACTCGGGAACCTCCGCAGTGCGACCCGGGGACTTGAGCGCGCCGGCGCCGCCGTGACGGTGACCGACGACCCGGCCGCCCTCGACGACGCGACCGGAGTCGTCCTGCCGGGTGTCGGCGCCTTCGGCGACGGAATGGAGAACGCCGGCCCGTTCCGCGACCGCCTCGTCGCGGCCGCCGAGGACGGCGTCCCCGTGTTCGGCATCTGTCTCGGGATGCAGATGCTGCTCACCTCGAGCGAGGAGGCCGACCACGCCGGGCAGGGCGAAGTACGCGGACTCGACCTCGTCCCCGGACGAAACGTCCGCTTCCGCGGCGGACAGAAGGTCCCCCACATGGGGTGGAACGAACTGTCGGTCGAACGCGACCACCCGCTCGTCGAGGGAGTGGACGGGGAGTACGCCTACTTCGTCCACTCCTACTACGCCGAACCCGAGGACGAAGCCGCCGTCCTCGCGACGACCGACTACGGGGTCGACTTCCCCTCGGTCGTCGCCAACGACGCGGGCAACGTGATGGGGACGCAGTTCCACCCGGAGAAGAGCGGCGAGACGGGCCTGCGCATCCTCCGAAACTTCGTCGAATACTGCGCGGAGCGGTAGGCGCGGCTCGTCGGGTCGTTGTCCCGTCGGTCGAAGCTGTCGTCGGTTCGTCGGGGAGAATCGCCGTCTCGTCGGTCGGTGGAATCGAGCAGGGGAGGGTCGAACGGGAGAGGCGGCCGCGGGGCGGCCTCGCTACTCGTTCTCGCCGCCCTTCACGTACATCCGGCCGAGGACGGCGAGGACGACGCCGGCGACGACTCCCCCGGCGAACGCCTTCGCGAGGTCCTCGCGGCGGCGACGTTTGTACTGCTTGCCAAAGTACTCGTGGGTCACGTCGAGGACGGCGTCGCCGAGTTGGTCGCGCCACTCCTCGCTCATCCGGTCGGCGTCGATGCCGGCCTTCTGTGCGCGTTCCTTCACGCGGCCCTTGTCGATGCCAGCCTTCTGGGCGCGCTCCTTCACTCGGTCGGCGTACGTGTCGATACTTCGCTCTGTCGAGGACATGCTCTAGAGAAGCACGAACGGAAAGATAAGTATTGTGCCACGCGGTACCGAACCACACGGTTAGGGGCGCGGTAGGCAGGACCTACCGGCCTTAGTGACGGACGAACGGCGGCGGAGGAGCCCGGCCTTACCGCTCGTCGAGGGGGACGAACTCGAGGTCCTCGTCGCCGACGTAGCGGGCGCGGGGTCGGATGAGCCGGTTGTCCTCGTACTGTTCGAGCACGTGGGCGATCCAGCCGCCGGCGCGGGACATCGCGAATATGGGCGTGTAGATGTCGATGGGGATGCCCATCTGATAGTACGTCGAGGCCGAGTAGAAGTCGACGTTCGGGGCGAGTCCCTTCGTCTCCCCCATGTACTCCTCGATGGCGGCGCTCATCTCGTACCAGCGGCGGTCACCGGCGGCCTCGCCGAGTTCCTCGGACTTCTCGCCGAGAATCTTCGCGCGGGGGTCCTTCACGTTGTAGACGCGGTGGCCGAAGCCGGCGACGCGCCGACCCTCGTCGAGGGCGGTGTCGACCCACTCCTTCGGGTCGAGGTCGCTGTCGTCGATCTCCTTCAGCATCTTCATCACGTTCTGGTTGGCGCCGCCGTGAAGCGAGCCGGCGAGGGTGCCCACCGCGGAAGTGACCGCCGAGTGGAGGTCCGAGAGGGTGGAGGCGGTGACCATCGCCGAGAACGTCGAGGCGTTGAGCCCGTGGTCGGCGTGGAGCACGAGCGCCATGTCGAACGTCTCCGCGAGCACGTCGTCGGGCTCCTCGTCGTTGAGCATGTAGAGGAAGTTCGCGGCGTGGCTCAGGTCCTCGCGCGGGGAGACCGGCTCGTTCCCGTTGCGAACGCGATTGAACGCCGCGAGCGCCGTCGGAATCTTCGCCGTGATGCGCCGGCCCTTGCGGACGTTGGCCTCGCGGTCGGTGACGCCCTCCGCGTCGAAGGTGGTGTCCTCGTCGAACGCGGAGAGATGCGAGACGACCGTTCGGAGGGCCGCCATCGGGTTCTCGTCGGCCTCGGCGAGGTCGCGGACGGTGTCGAGGACGACGTCGTCGAGCTCGCGCTCTTCGGCCATCGACGTGGAGAACGCCTTCAGCTCGTCGCGCTCCGGCAGTTCGCCGTGCCACAGCAGGTAGAGCACCTCCTCGTAGGTCGCGTCGCGCGCGAGGTCTTCGATCTCGTACCCCCGGTAGATGAGTCGTCCCTCGTCCCCGTCGATGTGACTGAGCTCGGACTCGGCCACAAGCACGCCCTCGAGCCCTCGCTTCAGTTCGTCAGACATACGCAGACGGTTCAGGACCTGATGAAAAAAGCGTTATCGTTTACCCGGGTTCCTGCTGGCGACTGTCGGTCTCGCTCCCCGTCCGCCAGTCGGCTCGACTCCCGACGTCGGCCTCCTCTACGAGCCGTGTGCGAGCACGTATCGGTGGGATAGGATTATCTCCTCGTCCGACGTGACAACGTGTCGGAGACCACAGCATGTCACCACGCGGTAGCGCATCGAACGGTATCGGACGGCGCACGGCCCTCAAGGCGGCCGGCGTCTCACTTCTCGGCGTCTCGCTCCTCAGTTCACCAGCGGCCGCCGCAGGGAGGGCGAAGGAGCACGCACGCCTCCACTGGGGCGAGGGCGTCGACCTCGACGGCGACGGCGACGTGGACCTCCAGACGGTCGCGCGGGTCTGCGCCGACGGCCGACCCTCGTACCTCGGCGTCTACCTGAGCGACGAGGGGTTGGCGACGTTCGAGCCGCCGACCGAGGGCGACCACGGCGAGGACGGCGACGGCGGCCACGGCGAGGGCGAGCACGTGGGCGCGAGCTACTGGCTCGACTTCCCCGAAGTCGGGGACACCCCCTTCACCGTGATGGGGTTCGACTGGGGGCCGATGGGCCACCCGCCGGGCCCGTGGATGACGCCGCACTTCGACGTGCACTTCTACACGATTCCCGAGGAGACGGTGAAGGGTATCGGCCCCGGCATCGCCGAGTACGACATCCCCGACGAGCGGATGCCCGAGGGGTACGTCACCGCCGGTGCGCTCGGCGCACCCCGTGAAATCGTCCCGCAGATGGGCGAGCACCTGCTCGACCCCACCACGCCCGAACTCGGCGGCGCGGAGTTCACCCACACACTCATCTGGGGTGTCTCGGACCTCGACGGCGACGGCGTCGGCGAGATGACGTTCGTCGAGCCGATGATTACCCGGAAATTCCTCAACGGGCTGAAGGGAACGGTCCGCGGCGACGTTGCCCTGCCCGAGGTCGTCCCCGAGGCGGGCTACTACCCGACGCAGTACGTGATGCAGCGCGTGCCGCAGTACGGCGGTATCCTCATCAGCCTCACGAAGTTCGAGTGGCGCGATTTAGCGTACCCGCCGGAGAGTGCAGGGAGCGACGGGTGAGATCGTTGGCTCGCCGAACGTAGTCTCCGATGACGAGCGCCGCGCCACCGACGCGCCCTGTTACCGGTCGCTCTCGCTCCGGAAGGAGTTCAACTCCGTGCCTCACCGAGCAACGAGGGGCTAACAACCGGCCAACAGGCCGGCATCGGGTGGGACTTCGGAAGGGGCCGGGCGCTCGTCAGCCGAGACGTTCACGAGACGCACAGCGTCTCGTGAGCCCACGAGAAGTGCCGTCGGCACTTCTCGGGACGACGCAAGCACTGTAGCGACCGAACGAAGTGAGGGAGCGAAGCGCGCAGCGAGTCGCAGGCGACGAGCGCCCGGGGGCTTCCGTGGACCACAGTCGTCGTTCCCGAATCACTGCCTCTCGATACCGAAACAGCATCTCCCCCCCACCAAGCAACCCTTTTCCCACGAGGGCGAGAAGCCGGATCCATGGAACCGGAGGACGTCGAGTACGAACCGGTCAGCGTCAAGGAGGTGCTGGCGGAGATGAAGGACACCGCCGAGCTGCTGATCGACCTCGCGTACTCCGCGGTCCTCCACGGTAGCGACGAAATCGCCGAGGAGGTCCTCGAACTCGAAGAGCGCATGGACGTACTCCAGATGCAGGGTCGGATGAGCCTCCTGATGGCCGCTCGGACCCCCGACGACGCCGAGGCACTCGCGCCCGTCCTCGGGGTCGTCGCCGCCGCCGAGAAGATCAGCAACGCCGCCGGCGACATCGCCAAAATCGTCCTCGAGGACATCGGCCTGCCGGACGCGCTCCGGGCGGCGATGCCCGAGGCCGCGGAGACCCTCGTCCGCGCCGGGGTCGCCCGCGACTCCCCCTACGCGAACCGCACGCTCGGCGACGTGAACATGGAGACCGAAACCGGCGTCCGCGTCATCGCCATCCGCCGGAGCGGCGACTGGATAACCAACCCCGACTTCGAGACGGTTCTCGAACCCGGCGACGTGGTGCTTCTCAGGGGGACCGACGAGGGGCTCTCGACGGTGTACGAGAGCGTCACCGGCGCCGAGTACAACACCCCCGTGCTCGCGGAGCCGACCATCGAAGACCTGGAGCGCGCCGTCGACGCCATCGTCCTCATGAAGAACATGAGCGAGGTCGCCGTCGACCTCGCCTACGGCGCGATGCTGTTCGACAGCGAGGGCGTCGCCGAGGAGGTCCGCGAACTCGAGACGGAGGTCGACCAGCTCCAGTCGCGCTTCGAGGCGTGGACCCTCCAGGCCGCGAGCCGCGTCGAGGACCCCGTCCAACTCCGCGGACTGGTCCACCTCGCGACCGCGACGGAGGTCATCAGCGACGCCGCGCTGGAGATCAGCGAGGGAGTCCTCCGCGGTATCGACGCCCACCCCGTCGTCGCCGCCGCCGTCGAGGAGTCCGACGAGATTATCGTCCGCATCTCCGTCGGCGCGGGGAGTGACCTCGACGGCGCCACGCTCGCCGACAGCGAGGTTCGCACCGGGACGGGGATGCGGGTCATCGCCGTCCGCCGGCCGGACCAGCCGACCGGCAAGAGCGGCGAGTGGGTCGTCTCGCCCGGGGCGTCGACCCGATTCGACGCCGGCGACCTCGTCATCGCGAAGGGGACCCGCGCCGCCGCCGAAGCGATGAGCGAGCTCGCCGGCAACCCTCGCGAATACGACGACGACAACTAGTCACCGACGACGCGAGCCGGCACAACGGGGACCGGCACGACGCGACCCGGGCCGGCGCGACGCGTCAGCGCGACGGCCGGACCACGAGCGTTCCGTTCCCGTGGACGGTCACGTGACAGTCCGCCACGTCGATGTCGAAGCGCCAGTCGGTGCCGTGTGACCCCGCGAGCGCGTCGATGGCGTCCGAGTCGACGTGCTCGGCGAGCACGAACGACGACGACGCCGGGTCCTCCCCGCGGACGGCCGCGACACCCTGTGCGATGTCGACGCTCAAGTCACCGGCTTCGGTTCCGTACTCGGCCCGATAAATCACCCCGGTCCGCCCTCGCGAGTCGCTACGTGACATATCGCTCGGCCAGTCTTTCTTGGTGACCACATATATCGGTTCGGCACCCAGTATCACGGCTGATACCGACCCGCAGGACGGCGTTCCCCGTCGAGCCGGGTCGAGACCGCCGAATTCGGTCGGCTCCCCGTCGACGGCCGGGGTCAGCCGCGTCGAACCAGCGAGACCAGCGAGACGACCGTCAACAGCGCGGCCACGAGCATCGCCGTCGTCGTCGCGAGGACGAACGCGAGCAGGAGGAACCACCCCTCTGGCCCGAGCAGGGGAAACTCCCGCGTCCCGGCGAACGGACCGAACAGCTCCAGCACGCGCACGAGATACAACACGACAGCGAGGGCGACGCCGACGACGACGCCGACGAGCGCGTTCCGAGGCACGTCCAAGGCCTGAGCCAGTCGAGCCGTCCCCGGGCGCCCCGGCGCCGACCCCTCGCCGTCGGTCTCCGTCCGCGGCGCTCCGGAGCCCCTGTCGCTCCCGCCGTGGTCGCTCTCGCTCACGGCCGTGAGGTAGGGTTCGGGCGACTAAGCGCCGTCGGTTCCCGCTGTCGACGGGGCCGGATTCCCCTGGACCGTAAGAAAGTGTGAGATACGATATACGGGTAGTTCTTTTGCATGTCGGTTGTCGTTCGATGTCGTATGAACGAAGAACCCATCAGGATGTTCGCTGACGACGCCAAGCAGTACGTGTTCGAGAAGGTTATTGGCCGGCGCTGGAAGCCGGACGACCGGGAGGAGTTCACCCGGGGCGACCGGGACGGGTGACCGCGGCCGTCGTTGCGCTCGGTCGCACCCGTCACCGCGTCGGCGAGACGAGCACGCATAGACGCGTGCTCGTCGTGGCGCTCAGTCGTCTGCGCTCGCCACGTCACCACCACCACTCAGTCCGCCGGGAACGGTGCCGTCGTCGTTCCAGCCGCGGGCGGCGTAGTACTCGTCGATGGCCGCATCGAGCCCCTCGAGTTCGTAGGGGAGTCGGTCGTCGCTCCGGTCGAACCCGCGGGCGTTGTTGAACGCGCGTTCGAGTTCGACGATGCGTGCGCCCACGTCCATCAGTTCCTCGAACGGGGCGTCGAGCAGTGCGGCGAGCCGGTCGTCGGTGACGAAGTCCCGCGAGAACTTACAGACGACGCCGCTATCGAGAACCGCGTGGTGGTTCTCGCGCTCGACGAGGCGTGCTGCCTTCCCTTCCAGCCCCTCGGGGTTCATCGCCTGGTCGCGGCCGACGAGCGGGTACTCGAGCGCGTAGAACGTCGAGTACATGTGGTCGGCGCCGCGGTTGGCGACCGCGAAGGAGAGCCCCTGGCCGTTGAGTTTCCGGCCGTCGTGGGCGGCGAACTCGAGTCCCTTGACCGTCCAATCCTCGACGCCGAGTTCGTCGTGACAGCGAGCGACCCCCTCGGCGAGCGTGTCGCCGACACCCTCGCGGTGCGCGATTTTCTCCACCGTCTCGTGTATCAGCTCGGAGTCGCCGAAGGCGTCCTCGCTCGCGAGGTAGGCGGCGACGGCGTCGCCGGCGGAGATGGTGTCCATCCCGAGTTCGTCGCAGAGTTCGTTCGACTTCATCACCGACACGATGTCGTCGACACCGGAGTTCGAGCCGAACGCCATCACGGTCTCGTACTCCGGTCCCTCGGTCTCCAGCCCCGACTCCTCGTCGCGGGTGGGGAGCTTGCAGGCGAACGCACACGCAGAGCAGGTGCCCTTCCGGTACTTCTTCTCCTCGACGCGGTCGCCGGATATCCCCTCCGCGCCCTCGAAAGAGAGCTCCGAGAAGTAGTACGAGGGGAGCGCCTCGACCTTGTTCGCGTACTCGGTCATCGAGGCGGTCCCCTGCCGTTTCATGATGTTGTCGCTGGTCGCCGCCTCGCGGTGGACCTCGCCGGTCACGTCGGGGAAGTCGTACTCGACGGGGTCGGCGTCGCCGGAGAACGTTATCGCTTTGACGCCCTTCGAACCCAAGACGGCACCCAATCCGCCGCGGCCGAACGCTCGGTTCTCCGTCGTCATAATCGACGCGAAGCGCACGAGGTTCTCCCCCGCGGGGCCGATGCAGGCGACGGCGTCCTCGTCGAGACCGTGTTCCTCCTCCATGTACGTCGAGACCTCGGAGGTCAGCGCGCCCTCGAGGTCGGGCACGTCCTCGAACTCGACGCCCTCGTCCGTGACGTGCAGCGCGAGCGGTTCGTCGCTCGCGCCCGTAATCTCCACGGCGCCGTACCCCGTCGCCGTGAAGTTGCGCGACATGAACCCGCCGGCGTTCGTCGAACAGAGTCCGTCCGTCAGCGGTGAGACGCTCGTGGCGTTCATCCGCCCGGTGAACGACATCTGAGAGTGCTGGAGCGGACCCGTCGTGAACAACACGCGGTTCGCCGGCGAGAGCGGCTCCACGTCGGTCGGGATTCGGTCGACCGCGAGCTTCGTCCCGACGCCCCGTCCGCCGATGAATCCGGCGAGGACGTCGTCGATGTCCTCCGTCTCGGCCGTCCGCTCGCTCACGTCGACCGTGAGGAGCGGCCCCTGTGCGTGGTGCATGACGTAGGGTTTCGATGACACCCCGATAAACGTTCGTGACCGACTACCGACGGGAGCACGGATAGTCCCGGGCGACTCCGCGACGAGCACCGCGGCTCGGCGTCGGACGGCAGGAGAAACGGAGAGACCGCAGAACCGCTCGCGGGTCGCGTCGTCGCGGCGTTAGCGGGCCGCGGCGGCGACGCGCTCTTTCTCTTCCTTCTGACTGATGGCGTACGACTGGACGTCGTAGTCGGCCGCGCCGATGACGACGCGCGCGAGCGCCTCGGCGGGGCTCGTCTTCGTCTTGTAGGAGCCGTTGTACGTCCCCTCGGCGAGGTACATGATGGCGGAGTCGACGCGACGCTGGGGCGCGACGTCGACGGCCTTCGGGACCGAGATGCCACCGTACTTCAGGCGGACGGTCTCCTCGCGCGGGCCGGCGTTCTCGACGGCCGTCACGAGCACCTGCACCGGGTTCTCCTCGGTGCGCTCGTGGATGATGTCGAGGGCGTCACGGACGATGTTCATCGTCTTCTGCTTGTGTCCCGTGTTGTCCTCCTTCTGCATCAGGCGGTTGATGAGCCGCTCGACGACGGATATCTGGGACTTCTGGAACTGCTTGTTCGCGTGGCGACCCCTCGTGTGGGCGATGGGCGTCACGTTGATGTAGCGCTTCGTGCTCGGGTCGTTGAACTCGATCTCCGAGACGTCCCACTTCTCGAACAGCAGGGCGTTGGAGTCGGCCTGCTCGCTGCTCGCGGGCGCCTCGGGTTCGGGGGCTTCTGCGTCGCTCATTGTGTTATCGGACCGGTTTCTCCGCGTTGCCGCGGACGAGTTCGATCATCGACACGCCGTTGACCTTCTCGACCTTGTAGTTGACACCGGAGAGGTCACCCATGGCACGACCCTTCGCGCCACCGATGCCGGCGATGGTGACCTCGTCGTGCTCGTCGATGAACGAGATGGCGCCGTCGCCCGGACAGAAGGCGGTGACCTGCTTCCCGTTCTTGATGAGCTGGACACGGACACACTTCCGGATGGCCGAGTTCGGCTGTTTTGCTTCGATTCCGACCTTCTCGAGGACGATGCCGCGGGCCTGCGGCGCCCCCTCGAGGGGGTCGGACTTCTTGCGCAGCCCTCGCTCGCGTCGGGCGTACTCCGAGTCGGACCACCGGCGCTTCTGGCGGTCCTTCTTCAGCTTGCGGGCCGCATACTTCCCGTTTGGCATAGTAGCCATTGATTCCTGACGGAGCTACTTAAGCCTCCCTTTTCGGATTCGGCGAGACGGCCGCAGGTCCGATTAGCGACCCTCGAGGAGGAATCTGAGGCCGTTTCGTGGGGTCAGAATCGACGGTTCCTACGGGACGCTCCGCGCCCGTGCGGTCAGGAGAAGTCGTCCTATCGTCACCGCCACGCCGCAGGAGCCGTCCCGTCGTCGCCGCCACGCTGCGCGTAGCGACACCTCGGCGAGCGGTCGACGGGGACGGGCACCGGCCCCACGAGCACCTCGACGGGACGGCGACACGTGTGGTCAGCGGCGACCGCCGGCGAAAGTGCCCCCGGCAGGGACTATCGCTGACGCGGGTCGTACTACGGATAGAACAGCAACTCGAACTCGTCCCCACAGCAGGCACACACGACGTCTTTCCCGTGGATTTCGTCGTTTCCATCGAGTTTCCCGCCGTCGGGCACCGGGAGCGGAATCGGGACGTCCTCCGCACAGGACGGGCAGTCGACGGATACTGACGGCTGAGACATACCCTGTCGTATCACACCCAACTGGTTAGTTATAGAACCCTTACGCCCCCGTCTACGGCCAGTTACCACCGCAGTAACGGAACCCAAACCCTCGGCTACGTCAGCTGGACGTCGTCGATTTCGTGGTGTCGACGCGCCAGTTTCCGGGCGGCCTCGATGTTACGGCCCCGTTTCCCGATGGCGACGCCGCGGTCGGCCTCGTCGACCTCGACGTACGCCACCCGGTCACCCTGCTCGCTGATGGTGACGTGTCTCACGGCGGCAGGCGCGAGCGCGCTCTCGACGAACGCGGTCGGCGTGTCGGCGTTCTCGACGAGGTCGACCTCGCGACCGACCCGTTCCTCGAAGCGTCGAATCGTCCGTCCGCCCGGTCCGATAGCCGTCGACATGTCGCCGGCGGCGACGAGCAGGACGAGACGGTCCTCGTAGACGAGACAGTCGGTGGCGGTCGCGCCGGTCTCTTCCTCGAAGAAGCCGAGGTACTGGCGGGCGTCGTCGCTGAGCGTGACCTTCATCGCGGTGTCCTTGCCGAGTAGGAGGCGACGGGGGTACGTGTGGGTGTCGGCCGAGCGGCGTGGGTTCGGATGGCGTTTCCTCGGGGGGGTTCCCGGAAGACGTCCGAGAGAGCCGCCTACGACACCGGATTCGGGATTGTGGGGTGTCTGAGGAGTGCGATAAACGCCCACATCCCCCCCGCGGCGAACATCCCCACAGCGGACAGCAGCATATCCATCGTGAAAAACGTGACACCGAACACGAATTTCAGAAGCGCGGCAGGGACGCTCGTCGCCCACGGGATACTCGCCGCCGGACTCCGGAGCGTCGGGTAGAGAACCGCGACCGTGATGCCGGCGCCGAGGAGGAACACCATGTCTTGCCAGCCCATCAGCGGCCTCCCGATGGTCGGAGGAGTAGTGACACCATCGTGTCTGTCTCCGTTCCGAGACGGGGATAAACGTTCGCAACTCGGCGGAGACACGCCCGACGGGAACGGCGCTGCTGGGACGTTCCAGAGGAGAGAGCAGTAGCGCCGGCTAGTCGTCCGCCGGCTCGATTTCGGACTCCCCGCCGTCGGTGACCTCTTTGGCGGTGCCGCCGCCGATGGAGCCCATCTTGAGGTCGACGTCGCCGGTGCCGATGGCGACCGGCTTCCCGACGATGACGTTCTCGATGACGCCGTCGAGGTCGTCGAGTTCGCCGTGGATGGCCGCGTCGAGCAGGTGGTTGACGGTGACCTCGAAGGCGGCGCGGGCCAGCACGGACTCCTTCGAGCCGGAGATGCCGTGGCGACCGATGGACTCGATGGTACCGCGGTTGGTCATGATGTCCGACACCAGCATCAGATGGCGGACGTTCACGTCGTCGAGCCCCTGCTCTTCGAGCGTGTCCATCGTCTCGTTGATGATGGCCTCGCGGGCGGCCTCGACGCCGAGGTTACGGTACACCTCGTGGATGTTGTTCGTCGTCGAGCGCGTCCCGTCGACGCCCTCGATGTCGAGCACGTCGCCGAAGGCCGACCCCTCGGTGTAGAGGACGAACTCCTCGCCGCCGTCGTCGAGCTTCTCCTTGCGGATGACGACGCGGGTGACGTCCTCGATGCCCTTGAACACGATTTCGCGGAGCTGTTCGACGAGCTGGAGCAGCTCGCGGTAGCTCGGTTGTTCCGGGCCGAACTGGATGACGGTTCCCTGCCGACGCGTCTCGACGCCGAGGGCGTCCTCGATGGTGTCGGCGATGCGCTGGGCGATCTCGCCCACGTCGTCCTCGCGGGGCCAGCGCTCCTGGAGCGTCTCGTCGTTGAGGTCGACGCGGACGACCATGTCCGCGACGTTCGTCGACACGTCCCCGAGCGCGAGAATCTTCGTCGCCTCGATGGACCAGACGACCTCGTGGGCGCGCTCGCGGTCGTCCGCGTACTCGTCGTCGAGGTAGACGGTCATCATCGGTGTGTCGGGCGTCTTCCGGGCGTCGACGAGTTCGATGAGCCGCGGGAGGCCCTGTGTCACGTCGATTTCCGCGACCCCCGCGTAGTGGAACGTGTTCATCGTCATCTGCGTCCCCGGCTCCCCGATGGACTGCGCGGAGACGGTACCGACGGGGTCGAGCGGGTCGACCCGCGTGTCGACGTAGCGGGTCTCCGTGGCCTTCGCGATGTCGTCGGCCTGCTCGACGCTGATGCCTTCGTGCTCCTCGACGATGCCGTAGATTTCGTCCTTGAGCCGACGGGGGAGTTCGGTGTCCTCTACGACGGCCTCGATGTCCTCGTCGACGTGCTCGTAGTCGGCTGTCGGGTTCTCAGTCATCCGACTCCACCTCCTGGGTCCCGGCCTTGTTCAGGCCCGGCCCGGCGTACTCGGAGAGGTTCGTCGGCGGCTCCTGCGTGCCGAGGAAGCGCGCCTTCTCCTCCTCGCTCGTGAACTCGTTGTCGATGACGCGGTCGGCGATGGAGCCGACGTCGATCTCGTTCTCGACGTTCGAAGACACCTTCACCGGCGAGGTGCCGTCCTCGCCGAACTCGAACTGGACGATGGTGCCCGAGGTGTCCCGGACGGTGCCGTCGTACTGCGCCTCCAGTTCGGACAGCGCGTTGATGAGCCGGCGCTGGAGGTACCCGGACTTCGAGGTACGGACTGCCGTGTCGACCAGCCCCTCGCGGCCACCCATCGCGTGGAAGAAGAACTCCTTCGGCGTCAGCCCGCCACGGTAGGAGTTCTCCACGAACCCGTGGGCCTCCGCGGAGAGGTCGTTCGGCCGGAAGTGCGACAGCGTGCGGTCCTCGTAGCCGCGGTTGATGCGCTCGCCCCGAACCGCCTGCTGGCCGACGCAGCCGGCCATCTGGGTCAGGTTGAGCATCGACCCACGCGCCCCGGAGCGGGCCATGATGACCGCCGGGTTGTCGTCGCCGAAGTGGTCCTCGGCGATTTCGCCGGCCGAGTCACGCGCCTTGCCGAGGCGCTGCATGATCTTCATCTCGAGGGTCTCGTCGACGGTGCGACCCGGCAGCGACTCGAGTTCGCCGGCCGCGTACGTCTCGATGAGCTCCTGAATCTGCTCGTAGGCGTTCTCGATGGCCTCGTCGACCATCTCGTTCGCCTCCTCCGGGATGGACTCGTCGTCGATTCCGAGCGAGAAGCCGAAGTGCATGATGGAGCGCATCGCGAGCGAGGCGATCTCGTTGATGAAGATGCGCGCGCGGGTCTCGCCGTACACCTTCGTGATGGTGTCGACGATCTCCCCGCCGAACGCCCCAACGGCGTCCTCGTCGATGGTCCCCTCGAGGTGCTGGCCGTCCTCGATGACGACGTCGTCGCCGGCCGACGAGGTGAACTCGAGCGAGAGGTCGTCGGGCAGCAGCTCGGAGAACAGCGCGCGACCCGTCCAGTAGGGGTCGCCGGTCTCCGTCTCGCCGTTCGGCTCCGGCAGCGTGTCGACGCTGGTCGCACGCAGCAGGTCGAGCGCCTGCGTCTCGGAGAACTGCGGGTTCTCGTGGGTGAGCAGGTACGTGCCCGAGATGTGGTCCTGGATGGCGCCGATGATGTTCTCACCGAAGCGCGGCGAGAGAATCTGCTCCTGGACGCGCATCAGCACGCGAGCCTCCGCACGCGCCTCCTCGTTCTGGAGCGCGTGCATGTTCATCTCGTCGCCGTCGAAGTCGGCGTTGTACGGCGGGCACACCGTCGTGTTCAGCCGGAACGTCTTGTACGGCATCACCACGACCTCGTGGGCCATGATGGACATCCGGTGCAGCGACGGCTGTCGGTTGAAGATGACGATGTCGCCGTCGATGAGGTGGCGGTTGACCTCCCACTCCTCCTCGACCTTCTCCGCGAGCTCCTCGCAGTTCTTCTCGGTCACCTTCAGGCGCCGGCCGTCGGGGCGCTTGACGTAGTTGGCACCCGGGTGGCCTTCCGGCCCGTTGCTGACGAAGCGCCGGGCGCGGTCGAGGTTGCGCTCGGTGACGTTCATCGTCTGGGTCATCTCGGTGGCGACCCGCCGCGGGACGCCGACCTCGTTCAGGCTGAGCGTCGGGTCCGGCGAGATGACGGTACGAGCCGAGAAGTTCACGCGCTTCCCGGAGAGCGAGCCGCGGAAGCGGCCCTCCTTCCCCTTCAGGCGCTGACTGAGCGTCTTCAGCGGGCGCCCGGAGCGGTGACGAGCCGGCGGCGTTCCCGAAATCTCGTTGTCGATGAACGTGGTGACGTGGTACTGGAGCAGCTCCCAGAGGTCCTCGATAATCAGCTGGGGCGCACCGGCCTCGCGGTTCTCCATGAACCGCTGGTTGATGCGGATGATGTCGACCAGCTTGTGGGTGAGGTCGTCCTCGGAGCGCTGGCCGTTGTCGAGCGTGATGGACGGCCGGGCGGTCACCGGCGGAACGGGGAGGACGGTGAGAATCATCCACTCCGGTCGGGAGCGCTCGGCGTCGATGCCGATGGCCTCGATGTCCTCGTCCGGGATGTCCTCGAACCAGTCGCGGATGTCCGAGGGCATCAGCTTGTTCATGTCCTCCTCGGTGAGGTCGATGTCGAGGGCGCGCTCGATGGCCTTCCGGTCGTCGGCCTTCGGACGGAACTCCCCGGAGAGAATCTGGTTGATCCGGTCGAGCGGGATGTCCGTCTTCTCGGCGAGCTCCTGGGGCGCCATGCCCGGGTCGTCCTCGTCGTCGGGGTCGGGCTGCATCGCGCTCGCGATGAGCTCCGAGTACTCCCCGGAGAGCACGTCCTGAACCTCGTAGTAGGTCGTCGGCTTCTCGTGTTTGATGTCGTGCTGCTTGGTCGGTTCGCCCGTACTCTGGTCGATGCAGTACGGACAACGACCGGCCTTCCGAGCCTGCCGGATGGCCGCCTTCAGCACGTCGTTGGGGTCCTCGCCGAGCTCCTTCGCGCGTTCGAGCTTCTCGGAGAACTCCTCTTTCTCCTCGTCGGTGAGCGACAGCCGACCGCACTCGCGGCAGGTCGCCCGCAGCAGGCGACGGATGAGCTTCGTGAAGCCGACGTGGATGACGGGTGCGGCGAGTTCGATGTGGCCGAAGTGGCCGTTACAAGAGCCCGAGTGCTGGCCGCACGTTCGACACTCCAGGCCGGGGTCGATGACGCCCAGCCGCGGGTCCATCAGCCCCATGTCGATGGGGTAGCCGTCGTCGTCGTAGGTGTCCGCCGTGATGACTTTCGTGGCGGACATGTCGCGGTACGTCTCCGGGTCCATGAGCCCGAACTGGATCGCGCCGAGCTCCTTCGGTGAGTCGAGTGCCATTGTGGTTAGACTGCGTCCTTGAGGTCGATGCGCGGTCGGATGCCGAGGGCGATCATCTCGTCGAGCAGCAGCTTGAACGCGTAGCTGATCTCGAGTTCGTGGATGTTGTCCTCGTCACCGGTGACCGGGTCGTACACGCGGCGGCGGTCGCGGTCCTCGACGGCGACCATCCCGGTGTCCGCGGAGATGTACACCGACTCCTTGTCCGAGGAGTCGAGCAGGCGCTCTTTGAGCGCCATCGCGGCCCCGTGACCGATGAGCACCTCACGCTCCATCTCACCCACACGGAGACCACCCTCGCGGGCGCGACCCTCGGTGGGCTGGCGGGTGAGCACCTGCACCGGACCGCGCGAGCGGGCGTGCAGCTTGTTGCTCACCATGTGGTACAGCTTGTGGTAGAAGATGGTGCCGACGAAAATCTTCGCGTCGATCTTCTCGCCGGTGACGCCGGAGTGCATGACCTCCTTCCCCGAGGAGTCGAAGCCGTGCTCCTCCAGCGCGCCGCGGAGTTCCTCCTCGTCCTCGCCCTGGAAGGCGGTTCCGTCGACGCGCCGTCCCTCGAGCGCGCCGACCTTCCCGCCGAGCATCTCCAGGACGTGGCCGACCGTCATTCGCGACGGCAGGGCGTGCGGGTTGATGACGAGGTCGGGGACGAGTCCCTCCTGGGTGAACGGCATGTCCTCCTGGGGCGCCAGGTGACCGACGACCCCCTTCTGACCGTGTCGCGACGCGAACTTGTCCCCGAGTTCGGGGATACGCTCGTCACGAACGGAGACCTTCGAGAGCTTCGAGCCGTCCTCACCCTCCATCAACGTCACGGTGTCGACGACGCCGTCCTCGCCCGAGCGCATCGTCACCGACGTTTCGCGGCGCTTCTGGGGCGACAGGCCGCCCATGTCGTCGGGCTCCTCGAGGAACCGGGGCGGGCTGGTCTTCCCGAGCAGGACGGAGTTCTCGTCGACGACCGTCTCGGGGTTGACGAGACCGTCCTCGTCGAGGTGGGTGTAGGCGTCCTCGCCGCGGGCGCCGCGCACGTCCTGGCTCGGAATCTCGAAGCGGTCCTCCTGGCCGCCCGGATACCGGCGCTCCTCGCCCTCGTAGGTGCGGAAGAAGTGCGAACGGGCGAGCGCGCGGTCGACCGACCCTTTGTTCATCACGAGCGCGTCCTCGATGTTGAACCCCTCGTAGCTCATCACGGCCACGACGAAGTTCTGGGCGGCGGGGCGCTCGTCGAACCCGATCTGCTCCGTGGTCTGGGTCTTGACCATCGAGAGCTGCGGGTAGTGCATCAGATGCTGGCGCGTGTCCGGCCGGATGCGGTAGTTGGCCGCCGGCAGCCCCAGCGACTGCTTCATCATCCCCGCGCCCATCGTAATCCGGGGCGAGGCGTTGTGTTCCGGGTACGGAATCATCCCGGCGCCGATGCCGAAGATGAGCTGCGGGTCGATCTCGAGGTGGGTGTTGTCGTCGTCGACGTCCTCCTCGTCGACGGCGACGTAGATGTCCTCCTCCTCCTCGGCGTCGATGAACTCGACGACGCCTTCCTCGACGAGGTCCTCGAACTCGAGCTGACCGTTCTCGACGGCCTCGACGTGCTCGTCGGTGAGGCGGGGCTCGCCGTTCTCGACGACGATGAGCGGGCGGCGCGCCCGCCCGGCGTCGGCGTTGACGATGACCTCGCGCGTTCGGTCCTTCACCGAGACGTTGACCATGCCGGAGACGTCGCCGCGCCGTCGCGCCTCCCGAATCTGTTCTGCGAGCTGGTGGGGGTCCGGGTGGGTGCCCACCAGGCTGCCGTTGACGTACACTTTCGCTTCGCGTGCCTGAGCCATTGTATCAGTCGTCCGCGGGTGTCGTTCGGTCGACGCCTTCGATGCCGGGGATGCCCTCGACACCCATCGACGCCAGTTCTCGTTTCAGTCCCTGTTCGTCCGCCACGTTCTGGGAGAGCTCCATCGCCTGTGCGAAGTTCTTCACCAGCCCGCAGTTCGGCCCCTCGGGGGTCTCGGAGGGACAGATGCGACCCCACTGGGTTGCGTGGAGGTCGCGCGCCTCGAAGTGGGGCTGGCTCCGCGACAGCGGCGAACGGAGCCGTCGCAGGTGCGACAGGACGCCCATGTAGTCCGTGCGGTCCACCAGTTGGGAGACCCCGGAGCGGCCGCCGACCCAGTTCCCCGTCGCGATGGGGTGTTCGAGGCGCTCGGTCAGCACGTCGGAACGGACGACGGTGTTGACCGTGAGCTTCCGGTTGCGCATGTTGGCGCGTTCGAGCTGGTACTTCACGTCGCGGGCCAGCTTGTTGAGCGCCGTCCGGAACAGGTCCTTCATCAGGTCGCCGCTGACCTTCAGGCGCTTGTTCGCGTAGTGGTCCTTGTCGTCGGACTCGCGCCGCCCGAGCGCGAGTTCGAAGCAGGCCTCGGCCATCCGGCAGAGGTAGTACGCCTTGTTGATGCGGACCTCCTCCTCGTCGACGCCGTCCTCGTGGAGGTGCGGGAGCAGGTAGCGGTCGATGACGTAGTTCGCCCGCTTCAGCTGGTAGTTCTTCCCCTGGCCGCTGGCGACGCGCTTCCCGAGGGTCTCGATTGCCTCCTCCTCGGTCTGGACGTCGGCCATCTCCAGGTTCTCCAGCATGAACTTCACGATCTCCGGGTCGTCGGAGACGCGGTGGACGATCTCCTCGTCGGATTCGAGGCCGAGCGCGCGGACGAGCGTCACGAAGTTGACGCTGCCCGAGACGGAGGGGAAGGACACTTCGAGCAGGCCCTTCCGGTTGCGTTCGCAGAGCACGAGGGCGCGGTACCCGCGGCGCTGGGAGAACGTCTTCGCGACCTGAATCTCGTCGCCGTACTTCGTGTCGTACTCGGCGAGAATCTTGTTCGGCGCCAGGTCTTCGCTGGTCATCAGGACGCGCTCGGAGCCGTTGACGATGAAGTAGCCGCCGGGGTCGACGGGGTCCTCGCCGATCTGGACGAGCTCGTCGTCGTCGAAGCCGGCGATGTTACACTTCTCGGAGCCGACCATGATCGGCATCCGGCCGACCTTGGTCTCGGCGGAGTCGACGACGACCTCCTCCTCCTCCTCGCCGCCGCGGACGATGGACATCTCCATGAACACCGGGGCGGAGTAGGTGATGTTTCGGAGGCGAGCCTCCTGCGGGTACAGCAGTTCCTCGGACCCGTCGGCCTCGCGGACGCGCGGCGTGACGATGCGTACGTCACCGAGTTCGACGAAGACGGGCTCCTCGCCCTCCTTGTCGCCGATGTCGGTGTCGATGGTCTCCTTCTCGCTGACGACCTCCTGCATGCCGCGACCGAGGAAGTTGTTGAACGAGCGGAAGTGGTGCTCGGCGAGACGTTCCTGTGAGAAGTACTCGCGGGAGACCTTCCGGCGGGCCTGACGGTCGGTCATTCGACCACCAGCCTGTAGACGACCGCGCGGTCGGCCGTTCGCGAGTCACGCTCGATGCGCACCACGTCGCCGGTCTCTGCCTCCGTCTCGCGGAGCGCCGGGTCCGTGCGCTTGATCTTGGGCAAATTGGTCTTGTTCACGTTGTACTCCTCGAGCACCGCCTCGACCTCCTCCGGGTCGTCGAGGACGGTGTGGTCCGGGACGAGTTCGTGTTGGCTTACGTCTACCATGGGTGGGTTCGGCTTCGGCTGTAGGGAGAAGCGGCTGTCACGAGATACTACAGCGAGTTATCGGGCGCATCCATTTAACCCTTGTCAACTCCCGGCGTCAGCCGTCGCTGACCGGGGACCGGCGGCCAGGGCGGCCACCGGGTTCGTGTTACTCCGACGCATGTTATCGGCTGGTAAAACCGTTTCGTCCCCGCACCCCGGTAGCGGGGCTCACACGGCCCGGATATGGTAAGCCTTAATTATCGCACCGGCAAAGCGATGAGTGCAGGAAGCCCGGATGGTGTAGTGGCCCATCATACGACCCTGTCACGGTCGTGACGCGGGTTCAAATCCCGCTCCGGGCGTACTTCTGTCGGACCCTGCCCCCTAACGAGCCGTCTGGGTGTCTCTACGAGTAAAGAGAGTGAAGTCGGCGAGACGAAACGTCTCGCGCTCCCGAGCCGAGGTGCTGGGTCCGACGAACTCAGCTACGAGTAGGTTTGAACCAAAGAGTGAAACGAGCGTCAGCGAGCGAAACGACCGGGGTTCAAACCACGATGCGGGCGTAGGTCTGTCGAACTCGACTCAGCGGCCGGCGTTAGACGTACTACATCAGCCGGAGTGACCCCCGAAGTTATGCGTCGACACGTGTGGCTGTTCGTATGAGTACGAAGCAGCGGGGCGACGAGACGGAATCGCGTCTTCTGGCCGAGCTGATTTCGAGAGGGTACAGCGTCTCCGTTCCCTTCGGCGACAACGACCGCTACGACTTGGTCGTCGACGCCGGCGACTCCCTCTACCGCGTGCAGTGTAAGACCGGGTGGGTCGAGGAAGAGGCGCGAATTCGGTTCAAGACCGGGAGCAAGACGACGAAAGACGGCGTCCCGGTAACGACCGACTACGGCGACGATATCGACTCGTTCGCGGTGTACTGTGCGGAGACCACCACCTGCTACTGGATTCCAGCAGACGAAGCGGGGAAGAAGAGCACCTATCTCCGGGTCGTCGAGGCCGCAATCGACCATCCCTCAGTGAAGTACGCGAGGGACTACCGCTTTGCTCGGAACCTTCCAGAACTGGTTCGGTGATGGTATCGTTCTCACAGCCAATGGGGGTGTCCACGCCGAGCCGACGACTGTCCGTCCGCATATGAGAACGCTTATCTGTCCGTTCGAAGTAGCCACCTGTGCAGGAAGCCCGGATGGTGTAGTGGCCCATCATACGACCCTGTCACGGTCGTGACGCGGGTTCAAATCCCGCTCCGGGCGTGTTCTCCGGCGAACGGTTCCGCGAGCACCGTGTAGCGTGTGCTCGCGATGCTGTGAGCCGTGAATCGCCACTGAAGGGGTTCGAACCAGGGAGTGAAGCGAGCGTCAGCGAGCGAAACGACCGAGGTTCAAATCCCGCTCCGGGCGCTTCTCTCGAACTGCAAACCGGCGAGCCACCGGTCCGACTTCCGACCCCGAAAACAGGGCAACGCTCACACTGCTTTACGTCGGAAGCTATTACAGAGCTGGGAAGTCCGTCACGACGAACCCGTCTGGGTTCCCGAAGACGAAAATCGCCAGCGCGAGCAGCGCGAGCAGGAGGTAGAGCAGAATCCCCCGCGTCGCCTCGTCGATGTCGGGCAGTTCGGGCATCCCCCGTACGTTGCCAATGGTTCTCGTCGTCATAGCGAGCGCTAGTACGTCGTCTCAGCCGATATCCCTTTCTCGGGCGGATGGACGCTCTCGTCGGAGCCGCCTCAGAGAGCGATGAGGGCCGACCCGAGACCGACGCCACCCAGCGCGGCGAGGAGGTTGACCGCCGCGAACTCGGCGGCGTCGGCGCGTCGGTCCTCGGTGGCCAACTCCACGACGCCGACCGCGAACGAGGAGAAGGTGGTGAACGCACCACAGAACCCCGTCCCGACCGCGAGCGTCGTCGGACCGCCGAGTGCGGGGCCGGCGGCGACCACGATTCCGAGCAGGGCGCTCCCGAGGACGTTGACGGCGAGCGTCGCCCGGCGACCGGCGACGATCTGCCCCAGGAGATACCGCGAGACGGCTCCGGCGGCGCCGCCGAGGCCGACGAGGACGACGGCGGACAGCGCCTCCGTCGGCGGTGTGGTCATCGGCGCCCGCCTACCCTGAGTCCCAGGTACGCTGCGGCGAAGCCCAGCGCGTAGTTGGCGGCGACGTTGGCGCCGCCCCAGAGCGGCCCCAGGCTCACGGTCTGGACGGCGAACGTGCTGTAGGTGGTGAACGAGGAGAGGAGCCCCGTCGCCAGCACCAGTCGGACGCGCTCGTCCGCGACCGCCGTCACCAGCGCGCCGAGCGCGAAGCTCCCGAGGACGTTCACCGCGAGCGTCGACGGCGCCCCCGGGAGGGCGAGACCGAACGCGTATCGGAGGCTCGCACCCACGAACCCGCCGGCCGCGATCAACCCGAACCGAACGGCGCGTTGCATTCGACCGCCCGGTCACGGCGCCCCTACTCGTATGCGTCGTTTTCGGTGCCAGGGCGGTCGGAACCGCTCTCGGGAGTACTGCTCGCGCGGGGACTCGCACCCCCGTGTGGCGTGTCCCGCTCGCGCACGCGGACGGCGTGGACCGACTCGGTCGCGTCGTCGACGACCAGCGCCTCGCCGACATCACTCGGGAGGCGCTCCGCCCACGAGCCGTCGAGGTAGGTGGGCCGGCCGGCGGCGAGGGCGTCGAGGTCGGCCTCGGAGGTGAGTCGGTGCGAGACGAGCAGGTCGGCCTGCGAGACGGCGACGGGTGGGAGCGCGCTCGGACGTTGGGTGGCCGCGACGAGGCTCACCCCCGGCGCCCGCCCGCGCGTCAGGAGCGTCCGGAGCGGGCCGTCGGCGACACCACCGAAGAAGGCGTGGGCCTCGTCGAGGAGAAGCCACGGCAGTCGGTCGGCGCCTGCTCCGGCGTATTCCCCTCGCCGTGCCTCGACCCGGGCGTCGTAGAGGAGGCCGGCGACCGCCGCACAGACGGCTCCCATCGCCGGTTCGGGGAGGCCGGCGCAGTCGACGACCGTGGCCGCGCCGCCGAGCAGCGAGTCGGCGTCAAGCGGTGTGGACTCGGTGTCGGCGGCACCGCCGGGGTCGTCTCCGCCCTCCGACTCGAAGACACCCCACGACCCGGCTACGTCGAGATGGTTGCGTGCGGCCCGGCGGGTCGGCGCCGTCGCGTCGGCGTCGGCGACGTGCCGACAGATTCCGTCGAGGGACGGCGAGTCGCGGGCCGCGCTCCACACGAGCGCACCGGGGCCCCCGGCGGGGTCGAGTCCGACGAGTTCGGGCCACGCGGCCGGCGGGATGGCCGCCGCGGGGACGGTCGGTTTCCGAATCACGCTCGCCGGGACGGCGGCGCGTTCCCCCCGGCCGCCCTCAGCGAGCCCCGCGAAGACGCCCATCGGGTCGACGACGACGGGTGCGACCCCCTCGACGCGCGCGGTCGCCTCCGCCAGAACCCCGAGCGTGTGGGACTTTCCCGTCCCGCGCTTGCCGACGACGAGCGCGGCGTGGGGTCGGTCGAGGTCGAGGCCGACCGACGCGCCGCTGCTCCCGTCGGGGGCGCGATACGAGCCGAGGTGGCCGACCGGTCCCCTCGCGTCCGGCAGTCGTCCGAGGACGTGCATGGCGGGAGTGGTTCCGTTCTCCCGTATGAACCCTCGTCCGGAGATTCAAGTAGTGAGACGGGACCACGCCGCCTCATGTCCGAACCGAACCGCGGCTTCGACCTCGACGCGGCCGTCCAGTCTCTCGCCGTCGACCGTCTCCGGCGCGACGAGCGCGCCATCGAGGGGCTCCCCATCCGACTCGTCATCGCGCTGGTCGTCGGCGTCGCCAGCCTCTCGGTGATGATGAACATGATTTCGGGCATCGGCGGCCTCGCCGTCACCGAACTCGACGCCCGCCCGTCTCCGGAGGTCGTCACCCCGGGCACACACGACCTCGAAATCGCCGTGGTCGGCGCCGACGGCGACCCCGTCGCCGACGCGACGGTCGTCGTGAAGAGTGGGACCGCGGAGATGGGCGGCGTCCGGACCGCGACGACGGACTCGTCGGGGTCCGCGACGGTGGAGGTCTCACCCGACCTGCGACCGAACCAGGAGGAAGGGACGCTCGTCATCGGCATCAAACCACCCGCGGGGAGCGAGTACGCCGACAAGCGCGGGAACACGAAGGTGCTGGTCGTCGCCGGGTGAGTTCCCTGTCACAGAGGTCCTCTCCGGCGGAACGACTCACCAGGCATCGTCCAACAGCGACCGGCCGAACACCCGCCAGGGTGGGCTTCCGTGAGCCAGTTCGTCGCGAAAGCCACGACCAAAGCGACTGGGTCGAACTTCCCGCCTCAAAGCGCCCGTTCCAGCGCGCTCGCCACCGAGCGGGCCTTCTCGGCCAGTTCGGACGAGAGGTTCCCGGCGGCCTCGGCCTCGTCGAGTTCGTCGTCGTCGACGCGTTCGACCGTCCCGTCGCGGTGTTTCACTACGTCGACGTGGAGGTCGACGTAGCGGACCGCGTCCGGGAAGCACTCCACGGGCGTACAGACGTTGACGTAGGTGCCCTTCGGCTCCCCCTCCGAGTCGCGGTAGACGGTCGGGTACCACCAGCGGCCCTCGCGGAACTTCGTCAGCGCGACGTCGCCGGCCTCGCGCTCGACGCCGAGGGCGTCGTAGCTCCCGCCGGGAGACATCTCGCGCTCGACCGCGAGCGTCCCGTCGGCCCCGCGGTCGACGACCGCCCCGCGACCGAGGACGACGAGCCGCCCGTCGGGCTTCCCGTGGGCGATTTTGACCGAGTCGCCCTCGACCGGGCCGAACTGGTCGGTGACGACGCCGAACGGGAAGTCGAGGTCGTCGTCGTGGTCGTCACTGCTTTCGGAGTCGGGACCGCCGCTCGCGCCGCCGAAGTCACACAGCGCCTCCGCGAAGTCGACCCCGGCGCTCGCCGCGTCCGAGCCGGCCTTCACTCGGTGGTGGCCGGGCATCGTCGTCGTCACCGCGCGTCGGCGACCGTCGAGCGAGAACCGACACTCGCGGCCGAACCAGACCCAGCTGGTCGCCGCCGGGGCGACGAGTCGGCGGGGGTCGGCGAGTTCGTCCGCCGGCGGTCCGGCGTCGGCGAGCGCCTCGTCGATAGCCTCCGCGCGCTCGCCGGCGGTCGCGAGCGCGTCGCCGAGGGCGTCCATCCCGGCGTCGGCCGCGGCTCGGGACCAGCGGACGCCCCAGCCGTCGGGTACGTCAGCGCCGAGGAGGTCGGTCATTCCGGCGAGTTCGCGGGCGGCACCGTCGTCCCGCCCCTCGACGCGGGTCCCCTCGCGGCCGCGTTCGAGCGTCGCCAGGCCCCCGTAGGCCAGCACGTCGGTCGTGAGTTCGGAGCGTCGGTCGGCCCACGGCGCCGCCGCGTTCAAGACGCAGACGCGGACGGCGTCGCCCTCGTCGACGTAGCCGTCGGCGTCCGAGAAGGGGAGGAAGCCCTCGATGGCCAGGGACCGGGAGCCACCGGCGCCGGCGTCGTCGCCATCGCCGTCGACGCTCCCGAGGTCGACGACGGCGCCGCTCCCGAGCGTCTCGGTCACCACGCCGTCGAAGAGGGCGCCGGTCGGCGCCGGGTCGGCCCACGAGAGGGCGTCGACGCCGACGCCGTGGAGACGGTCGGCGACGCTCGCGACGACCGACGACTCGCCGTCGACGCCGACACCCTGCCGGTCGTCGGTCGTGTCCACGGTCGCGTCGTGGTCGGCGAGCGGGAGGTCGGCGTCGAAGCGCCGGCGGATGGGCGCCGAGGCGCCGACCACCTCGTGACCGGCGTCGAGCAGGAGCCGGGTGAGCGCGGTCGCGTAGATGCCGCGGACGCGGACACGGCCCGTGTCGGGTTCGGGCTCGGGGTCGGTCCCGACTCCGTCGCCGTCGGCTGTCGGCTCGGCCATCGTCAGAGCGCGTCCCGACTTCGGGCGAACCGCACGCGGTCGTTCACCGTGGGGCCGAGCGAGAGCTCCACGACGTCGGGTGGGTCAGCGTCACCCTCACCCTCGACGAGCACCCGGCCGTCCTCGATGGGAACGCCCCACGAGTCGAACCGGAGGTACCCCCGGAGGTCGGCCGCGTGGGTGTAGACGTCGACGTGGTCGACCGTGTGCTCCTGCACGTCGGTGGCGCTGTGGGCCATCTCCATGTCCGAGTAGAACGTGTCGGCGGCGGCTCCGTCGTCGGCGCCTACGTTGCCGCCGTCTTCATCGGCGGCGGCTCCGTCGTACGCGTCCGCCTCCTCGGCCGTCCCGAAGAACGACTCGAGGGCCGCGGCGTCGGCCGCGACCGCGGCGGCGACGTGGTCGGAGGCGGCTCGGAGTTCCGCCTCGTCCAGTCCGACCTCGCGGAGCGCCGCCTGCGTTCGGGGGTCGAAGTGCATACTCGGCGTGCGGGTTGCCGGGGACAAAGGCCCGCCGGTTCGGTGCGGCACGGAGCGGCCCAGGCTGATTCGGGCAGATCGGAATAATTCGGGTTGGCGGGGAGAGGTCGGCGGACGGAACCCGACGTGCGACCGGCCTGCCGGGTCTATTATGTCGTGTCCGGCCCAACTTCGCGGCATGTCGAAACAGCGGGACCGGGACCCGGTGGCGAAGGCCGCCGACGGGTCGAGGGACCTCTACGACGTCGCGTCGTGGGAGGAGCGAACCTCCCTCGACGGACTGGCCGTCGCCGTCTACTGGCTGCTCCGGACGGTGGCGAAGGTCGGACTGATTCTCGTCGCCCTCGTCATCCTGGCGGCGATTACGCTCGGCAGCGGTCTCCTGACGGGAGCGGACCCGCTGCTCGGGGTCATGACCGCCCTCTCGGTCCTCCCGGCGCTCGCGCTCGTCGGGTACGTCTGGTACAGCGACGTGACGACGGGTGAGCCGCTCTCCCTCCTCGTCGCCACGTTCCTGTTGAGCATCGTCACGGCGAACTTCGCCGTCGTGTTCAACTCCGTCCTCCAGGCGCCGTTCAACGCCCTGGGCGGGCTGGGGATGGTGCTCTTCTTCTTCGTCGTCGTCGGCCCAGTCGAGGAGACCGTGAAGCTCCTCGCGGTCCGGTTGTACGCGTACAACAGCTCCCGGTTCGACTCCGTCGTCGACGGCGCCGTCTACGGCGCGGTCGCCGGTCTCGGCTTCGCGACCATCGAGAACTTCATCTACATCGCCAGACAGGTGGGCACCACCGACGTGTCGCTCGGACTCGGACTCGTCGGCGCCGGCGGCGGTATCACCGCCATCCGCGCGCTCGCCGGTCCGGGCCACGTCATCTACTCGGCGTTCGCCGGTTACTACCTCGGCCTCGCGAAGTTCAACGGGGAGAACGCCGGCCCCATCGTCGTGAAGGGGCTCATCATCGCCGCGTTCATCCACGCGGCGTACAACTCCACGGTCGGTATCGCGTCGGGGCTCATCGAGGCGGTCACCGGCCTCCCGGGGTTCGCCGCGTTCCTCGTCTACATCCTGCTCTACGACGGCCTGTTCGGACTGCTCCTCCTGCGGAAGATTCGCCGCTACAGCCGGACCTACCAAGAGGTCCACGACGGCCGCGGCGACCGCGACGTGCGCCCGGAAGCGACCGAGTTCGAGTGAGTCGGATGCTGACGACGCGGGGCCACCCCGACCGCGTCGCTCACACGCCCACTTCGCTGACCCCGAGCACCGCCCCGCAGTGTGGACACTCCCAGACGGTCGTGCCGCCCTCGAACCGTGCGTCCGTGTCGCTCTCGACGACCTCTACCAGTTCTTCGCCACAGCCGAGACAGTGACCCACGGGTGAGTCGTCGCCTGGAGGTGCGAAAAGTGCGTGGGACTGGGAGTGCAGGAGACGAACGCGTTCAGGGGCTCTGGATGCGCTCCTCCGGCGGGATGAACGAGCCGACGGAGACGGTGTACATCGTCACCGTCGCGACCCGGACGAGGTAGGAGACGAGCACGGCGACCGGCAACGAGACGAGCCCCGCCGACACCGACGCGACGACGGGAAGCCACGCCGCCGGGAGGGTGAGCGATGGCGGCGAGCCGCCGACGTACACTTGCGCGAAGAAGTACGCGACGGGGACGGCGACGACCCCCGTGTAGATGAGCCGCCGGGACAGTTGGGCGAGGTCCTGCTGGAGCGCGAGCGTCTTGAAGAACTGGCGCACGGTGGCGACTCCCTTCAGCAGTTCGAGGATGTCGTCGAGCAGTTCCATCGACTCGTCGGGGAGCGAGCCGCCGAGTTCGCTCTGGAGCCGACGGGTGGTGTCCATCTTGTCGGCGTACTGCGTGCCGAGGGTGATGAGCAGTACGTCGAACGTATCCTCGCTCCCCTCCGCGTCCCCGAGGTGTTCGGCGTACTCGACCATCCCCTGGACGTACTCCTCGATGTCCACGTCCGTCTCCGGTTCGGCGTCCGCGTCGCCGACGTGGCGCTCGAACTCGGCGGCCTCGCGCTCCAACGTGTCCGCGATGAGCGCGAGAAAGGAGCCGGGGTCGTTCGGGCTGGTGTGGACGTCCGCTATCTCCTCCACCGTCCGCCGGAAGTCGAGGTTCCCCTCCAGTTGGTCGGTGAGTTCGTGGGGAGCGCCGAACACCCGCGAGAGGATGAGCTGGTTGATGGACAGCGTGACCGTGATAACCGTCAGCAGACCGGAGAGCATCCCGCTCGACAATACCGTCGAGAGGTTGCTCCCGGCGCCGACGTAGACGAAATCCGCCTTCACCAGCGCCCAGCAGAGGACGGTCACGAGCGCCGCGAGTCCGACCGCGAGCCGCGTCCGGTCGCCGGTGAGCAACACCCACCGCTTGGCCGGGTTCGCCACGTCGCTCTTCTGTTCCTGTGCCATCTCGCGTTCGGCTCTCGATGCTCTCGGCTGGGGGATAAGTCGACTGGTCGCGTGGCTGACCCGACCGGCGTGCATTTCATGTGGTAACACGAACCACAGTAGATATGGACCCCGCCACAGCCGTCCGGCGGACGCGACGTGCCGCGGCCCACAGGGAGTTCCGGAGCCGAGTGGCGACACAGGCGACGACGCTCCGCGAGGCGTTCGCTCGGGGGCGGTTCGAAGGCGGGTTCGTCGTCGGCCTCGAACTGGAGGGGTACGCCGTCGGCGACGACGGGCGACTGACGCGCGTCCCCGAGTCGGTGTTCGACGGGCCGGCCGCACGCGAACTCGGCCGCCACAACACCGAGTTGAACACCCCGGCGACTCCGTTCGACTCGGCGGGCCTCGACGAACAGGCTACCGCCCTCGAGACGCGGGTCGCGGCCGTCGACCGGGCGCTCGCCGCCTCCGACCGGCGGTTCGTCACCGACGGGATGTGGACGACGCCGCCGCCGGAGGGTGCGGTGGCCTACCTGACCGACGTGCGCCACGAGAACGGGTTCGGACTCGCGACGAACGTCTCGCCCGACGCGCGATACCACGCGCTCGACGCCGACATCGTCGCGCACGGACCGGTCGAGTTGGACGTCGCGGGATGCCGGCGACGCTTCCCGAGCATCCTCGTCGAGTCGCTCGCCACCTCGATGCAGATTCACGTACAGGTCCCCACCGACGACTTCGTTCGGTACTTCGGCGCCGCCCTCCGGACCGTCGGGCCGGTGGTCGCGCTGGCGGCGAACGCGCCGTTCCTCCCGCCCGGACTCTACGACGACGGCGTCGACCCGGAGACCGTTCTCACCGGGCCGGTCGAACTCCGGGTCCCCGTGTTCGAGTCGATGAACGTCTGCGAACCGGGGAAGGTGCGGTTCCCCGGGGACCTCGGGGCGCCGGTCGACGCCCTCGACCGATTGGTCGCCGACCGGCCGTGCGCGCCGTACCTCCGCGAGTGGGTAACCGACGGTCCTCGCCGGGGGTTCGCCGACGACTGCTGGGAGCTACTCCACAAGCAGGGGACGTGCTGGCGCTGGGTGCGGACGGTGCTCGGCCCGGAGGGGCCGCGAATCGAGTACCGACCGCTGGCCGCACAGCCGAGCGTCGCTGACGTGGTCGGGTTCCAGGCGCTCGTCGCCGGCCTGCTCCACGGCGTCGTCGCGACCGACCACCCGCTCTCCACCGTACCGTGGACCGCCGCCCGCGACTCGTTCTACGCGGCCGTCCGCGACGGACTCGACGCTGACCTCGCCTGGGTCACCCGCGACGGCGACCGAACCGACGACCCCGAGGTCGTGTACGAGGAGCTGTTCGCGCTGGCCCGCCGCGGACTCGAGGACAGGGGGCTCGGCTCCGACAGCGTCGACGACCTACTGGCCCCCGTCGAGACCCGGTGGGAGACGCGGATGACGCCGGCGACGTGGAAGCGGCGGGAGGTCGGGCGGCGACTCGACGACGGCGACGACTTCGTGACGGCCGTCGAGGGGATGCAACGGGAGTACATCGGGCGGAGCGGCGGGGGAGAGCCGTTCGTGGCGTGGGCTGGGTAACCGGGAGGAGACACCGACCGGCAGGTGACAGAAGGAGGGGGAGAAGCGGCTTCGCCGGGTCCGACTACCCGGTGTAGTAGTACTCGCCCTTCCGCTTCTGTTCGCGGTCGAGCTGGCTGTCCGGCTTGTTGATGCGCGGGCGGCCGGTGCGCTCGTCGCGTCGGAACGTGATGTCGAGGTCGGCGAGGAACTCGTTCATCCCGTCGCGCATCGGCTGGGGGTTCGAGGCGTGGCCGTGGTCGGCCGGCTCGCCGTCGAACACCATCAGGCGGTCGGCGAGCAGGTCTATCATGTAGATGTCGTGGTCGATGACCATCACGGTCGCGTCGTGGTTCTCGGCGTAGCGCCGGATGGCCGTCGTCGCCTGCACCCGCTGTTCCACGTCGAGGTGGGCCGAGGGCTCGTCGAGCAGGTAGAGTTCGGCGTCCTTCGAGAGGCAGGCCGCAATGGCGACGCGCTGGCGCTCCCCGCCGGAGAGGTCCGTGAGGTTCTGCTCCATGATGCGGTTCAACTGGAGCGGGCGGGCGACCTCCGTGTCCCAGTACGAGGTGCCGAAGTCGTCGGTGATGGAAGAGAGGAAGGCGTCGACGCGCATCGGCTGGTCGATTTCGATGTACTGGGGCTTGTACGCGATGTCGAGTTCGAAGTCGAGTTCGCCCGTGTCGGGTTCGAGCGAGCCCGCGAACAGCTTCGCGAGCGTCGACTTCCCGATGCCGTTCGGGCCGACGATGCCCAGCACCTCGCCGCGGTGGACCGTCCCGCCGTCGACGTCGAGGGAGAACTCGCCCTCGCCGTACGACTTCGAGATGTCCGGGTAATCGATGAGCGCCTGGCCCTTCGCCGTCTCGCGCGGGGCGTGCTCCTCGAAGGTGATGGCCTCCGGACGGATGCGCATGTTCTCGTTCGAGAGGTACCCCTTGAGATACTCGTTGATTCCGTTACGAACGGACTTGGGGTCGGTGATGACACCGAACGCCCCCGGCTCACCGTACGCGACGTGCAGCGAATCGGCGAGCAGGTCGAGGATGGCCAGGTCGTGCTCGACGACGAGCATCGACCGGTCGGTCTCCTCGTCTTCGGCGAGTTCGCGGACGAGTCGCGCCGCGGTGACGCGCTGGCCGATGTCGAGATAGGGCGTAATCTCGTCGAGGAAGTAGAAGTCGGCGTCTCGGGCGAGCGTGGCCGCGAGCGCGACCCGCTGGAGCTCTCCCCCGGAGATGGAGTCGATGTCCTGGTCCATCACGGGCCGGATGCTCAGTTCGTCGATGAGGTAGTCGAGGTCGCCGCGCTCGTCGGTGCGTTCGAGCAGCTGGCGGGTGTTGCCGTCGAACTGCTTGGGTATCTGGTCGACGTACTGCGGCTTGCGCGCGACTTCGATGTCGCCCTCGATGAGCTTCTCGATGTAGTTCTGGAGCTCCGTCCCGCGGTAGCGGTCGAGGACGGCGTCCCAGTCGGCGTCGACGCCGTACTCGCCGAGGTTCGGCGTCAGTTCGGCGCCGAGCGCCTTCACCGCGGTCGACTTCCCGATGCCGTTCGGGCCGAGGATGCCGGTGACGCTCCCGGCCTCGGGGACGGGGAGCCCGTAGAGGGCGAAGGCGTTCTCGCCGTAGCGGTGGATGGGGTCCTGGTTCAGCTCCTGCGGGAGGTTGATGATCTCGATGGCGTCGAAGGGACACTTCTCGACGCAGATACCGCAGGTCTCGCCCAGACAGATTTCCTCGGAGATGCGCACCTGGTCGGGGTCACCTTCGAGGGTGTCCTCGCCGCGGACGGTGATGCACTCCTTGCCCGTTCGGTTGGGCGGGCAGTAGTTGGCACACTCGTAGTTACAGCGGTCGGGCGAGCACCGGTCGAGGTCGACGACGGCGATGCTGTCGTCCGCCATCTCAGAGGGAAGCGCCCGTGGTGAGCAGGATCGCCCAGGAGACGAACCACAGTGCGAACGTCATGAACACGACGTAGAGGTAGTCCTTCGCCCCGAAGTCCTCGACCTCGATCCCGCCGACCCGGAGGAGCGGGAACTGGACGAGGATCAGCGCGCCGAGAACGAGCAGCGCGAGCTGATTGGTGGCCGCGGCCGGGTCCGTCCCGGCGAGGAAGGCGGACAGGACGCCCGCCGTCACCCCGGCGAGGCTCGCGAGCGTCGTGACCGTCACCCCCCGCATGTGGGCGGAGATTCCGGCCGTGGATTCCGTTTCGGTCGCCATGCGGAGACGTGCGAGAGCCGCGGCCAAAAGGAGTTCGATTGCGACGGGACCGAGCGACGGGGTTACGCCGTCCGGTCGTCGTCCCCTCGCCGCTCGCCCGCCGACCCGTCGTCGGCGCCGAGGTCGACGACGAGGTGACTCCCTTCCACAGAGACGACCGACCCCACGTCGAGCACTCGCTCACCTTCGTCGTCCGCCCCGAACAGGCTCGCCGCCAGCCGGTCTGTCAAATCCGGGTCGGAGTCGACACTGAAACGGCCGGCGTCGGGGTCGACGTCGGCGACGACCCCGACCGCCTCGCCGTCGTCGGTGACGACCTCCTTTCCTTCGTCGGCCTCGGAGAGGTCGATGCGACTGTCGCTCGAGGCCGCCCCGTCGTCGGTCCCTTCGAGTCCGGCCGTGTCGGACGCATCGGCGGGGCGGTTGTCCTCCTTCGTCTCCTCCCCTTCGAGTCCGGCCGTGTCGGACGCATCGGCGGGGCGGTCGTCCTCCTTCGTCTCCTCCCCCTCGGCTCCGGTCGGGTCGCTGGGCGTCGCCGCCGCCGCGACCCGGTCCCCGACCACGATTCGGTCGCCGTCGCGGCTCTCGATGTCGTCGGGGCCGAGCCAGCGGCTTCCGTCGTCATCGTCCTCGCTCCCGCCACCTTCACCGTCGCCGTCGTCGCCATCGTCGTCCACCCCCAGTTTCGCCTTCACCCCGTCGCCGAGGGTCGGGTCGAGGTCGACGCACAGTCGACCGCCGTCGGGGTCGACCGCGGTGACGACGCCGACCCCGCGACCGTCCTCGCCGACGACGTGCTCGCCGACGAGGTCCTCGGAGAGGTCGACGCCGGCGCCGGCCGTCTCCGACGCCGTGTCGCCGGCAGGGTCACTCATCGACCCCCTCGGCGGAGCCGCTGGGGGTGGCGTCGGCGTCGACGACGACTCTATCGGACTCGATCCGTTCGACGGCCGAGCGGTCGAGTTCCCAGTCGTCGTCCTCGTCGTCGCGACCCCAGCCGACGACGCCCCTGAGCCGGTCGGTGAGCCCCGGGTCTGACTCGACGCGGAGCGGCCCGCCCTCGTCGGCGCCGACGACGATTCCCAGTTCGGCGCCGTCGCCGTCGAACACGCCCTTCCCTACGTCGTCGCCGGAGAGGTCGGTGTCGTCGGCGACGTCGTTCGTCCCCGCGGCGTCCGGGGCCGAGTTCGCTTCCCGCTCCGCGTCGGGGTCGACGGAACTCGCTCCTTCGGCGTCCGAGTCGCTGTCGGACGACGAACCCGACTCGCCGGCCATCGTCGCGTCGGGACTGGCGGCGTTCTCGGTCTCGTCGCTGTCGGGGTCCGACCGGGTGTCGCCGCCCGCCGACCCGCCGTCGTTCGGCCCGTCGTCGCGCGCTTCCGCCCCGGCGTCCGCCGTCGGGGCCACCGAGTCGCCGTCGGTCGACCGCTCCCGTTCCTCGTCGTCGGGCGAGTCGTCGGTCGGCGACTCCTCTACGACGGCCGCCGAGTCGTCCACGGCGGAGTTGCCGTCGTCCCTCGGGTCGTCCGGGGTCGAGTCCGCACGGCCCGAGGTCGGTACCGACTCGGGCGAGGCGGACTCCCGCTCGCCCTCCACTTCGACGCCGCCCGCGTCCGCCGGGTCGGCCGACTCTTCGGGCGCGTCCTCGCGGACCGTGGCGTCCTTCGTCCGTTCCGTCGCCCGGGAGGTCGTCCCCTTCGTCCCGGTCGCTTCCCCCGCCTCGGCGCCCGCGGTATCGACGTTCTCGGCCGGCACCTGTTCGGCGGCCGCGTCGCCGGTCGACCCCTCCCCGGCGGCCTCGTCCGCCTCTTCGGTCGACTCGTTCGGTCGGCGGGTCTCCGCCGGGGTCCCCTCCCCCTGGTCGCGTTCGCCGGCCGGTCGCTCCGTCCCGATAGACTCGTTCGGGTCGGGCGTCCCCTCGTCCTGTCCGCCGAGGTCTCGGGTCGCCGTCCCGCCGCCGTCGAGCGCGGCGGTCACCTCGTCGAGTGGGCGGTTGAGCCGGTCGGCCGCCGTCGACCGGTCGACCACCTCGTACGTCCCGTCACCGGTGCGATAGAGTGCCAGGTCACGCTCCTCGAAGGCCTGGAAGAACGACTCCCAGTCCGCTTCAGACGCGTCGGTACCCTGGGCGACCGCCTCGCGGTCGCGGACCGCCGGCCCGTCGGCGTCCGCTCCGTCGGAGTCGAGAACCGGGACGGAGCCGGCGCTCTCGACCCACTCGCGGATGGTCCCGTGGTCCGTCGTGACCGCGGGTTCGTCGGTGTCGTCGGTGGGGTTCATGTCAGTCCCGGTACAACGGCGCCCGGCGGGATAGGCCGTCGGGCCGAATATACAGGCCCGACCCCTCCGGACGCGACCGTCCGCGCGCCGTCGGGCGACGCGACCGACGCGTGGGGCGCCGACGGGCGATTGTGCATCTCGCCCGTCAACGCGCCCGATTCCAGCGCGTCCTGTCCGTTCGCGGCCATCAATCTTTATGCCGCTGGCGGCTTTCGATTCGTAACGATGGCTGGAACTGACGAGGAATCCCTCGACGACCTACCGCCCAGTGCGAAACTCGTGTTCAAGGTGCTCCAGTACAACGGACCCCTGACACAGAAGGGCATCGTCGAGGAGTCGATGCTGTCGGCCCGGACCGTCCGCTACGCCCTCGAACGGCTCGAGGGCATCGGTATCGTGGACGAAGACGTCTACTTCGCCGACGCACGACAGAACCTGTATCAGTTGAACGAGGTCGCGGCGGCCGCCGACGGCGGCACCGAGAAGGAAGCCTGCTGCGCCGAGTAGCCGGCGACTCGTTCGACTGACCGCTCGCAACGCGCCGAACCGAGGGAGGTGCGGTCGCTGCCTGTTTTCACCGACGCCACGTCCGAGCGACGGCGTCGGGTTCCGTTCCGACGCCGCTTCCTCTCCCGACGACGCCTTCCCTCCCGGCGCCTCCTCTCTCGACGACGCCGGCACCAACACGCTTTTTCGACCGGGAGCGACATCGACCGACAGATGGCGTCCACCCCCACGCGCCGCGCCCTCTTGGCCGCCGGCGCCACCCTCCTCGCCGGCCCCGCGACGACCGGACGGGGTCGGAGCGCCGCCCCCGCGAACGCGTCCGGCCGGACCGGCGAGGTCGACTCGGACGGGAGCACAGTCGACGGACCGGCGTGGGTCGAGCGGTACGACCCGTCGGCGGCGAGCGGCGAGGACGGGAGCGGAGCGGGCGAGGGCGGAGACGGCTCGTTTCGCGGCTGTGTCGTCGCCGACGACGGCTACGTCTGCGTCGGGGTCGCGGGTCGGTACGCCACGTACCGAGGATGGGTCGTCGGCACCGACGCGGCGGGGCGCGAGCAGTGGTCCCGGACCGTCGAACCGGCGCCGTCGGCCGACGGCGCGGCGGACGGCCGCGACGGCCGGTACAGCTACCTCTCCGGCGTCGCGTCGGTCGGGTCCGCCCTCGTCGCCGTCGGCGGAACGGCCGTGCGAACACCCGACCCCGACCGCGTCGACCGGGGGAGCGGGCTGGTCGTGACGCTCGCCCGAAGCGGGAGCGTCGCCCGCCGAACGACCGTCACCCTCGACCGGGCCACGGGGTTCAGCGCCGTCGTCCCGCTCGCCAGCGGGTTCGCGGCCGTCGGGTACACCTCGGGGACGAGAGAGGACGTCCGCGACGACGCCCTCGTCGTCCGCTACGACGCCGACGGCGAGGAGCGGTGGCGCCGACCCGTCGGCGCCAGGGGGGCTGCGTCCGCGGCGGGGGCGGACACCGGAAGCGACGCCGACCTCACCGTCCGTGCCGAGGCGGCCGTCCCCCGTCCGAACGGGGGGGTCCTCATCGCCGGGAGCGCCGGCCAACTCGGCAGGGCGGAGCGCCCGTGGCTCGCCGCCCTCGACGCCGACGGCTCGGTCGCGTGGGCCGACCGCTGGACGGACACGCAGGGCGCTCGGGTCGAGTCGGTCGTCCGGACGCCAGGCGGGTACGCGCTCGCCGGGCAGCGGGCGTTCGGCCACGACACGCAGGGCCGAGGGTGGCTCGTCGGTCTCGACCGCTCCGGCGGTCGCCGGTGGGAGCGGACGTTCGGCGACGGCTCGTGGTTCTGGACGAACGACCTGCTGCGGTGCGACGACGGCGGGTTCGTCGTCGTCGGGACGCGCGAGGCGCGGGACGAGGGGCCCCGCGGCATCTGGCTCGTCCGGACCGACAACCGCGGCCGGGTCGAGTGGAACCGGACACAGTACGCCGAGCAACGGGGCGGCGGTCCGCTCGGCGGGGTGGTCGACGGACTCCGCGGTGGCGAACCGTACACCCCGTGGCGCGAGGGTGCCGCAGTGGTCCCCGGCGTCGACGGCGGCGTCACCGTCGCCGGCGAGGTCGACGGTGACGAGGAGGGCGGCCGGGGAATCCTGCTGAACGTCGGCGGCCCCGGCCACACCGACGCGTACACCGACGGCGGCGTCGGCCCGGCAATCGGGCTGGGAGCCGTCGGACTCGCGGCCGCCGTAGCGGTGCGGTGGCTCAGGGGTTCGAAGGACGGAGGAGAGTCCGAGGGGTGAACCAGCTCAGGCCGGGACGACCGTGATGCGCTGTTTGCGGTCGATGGCGTCCTCTAGTTCGTCGGCGATAGCGGAGCCGCGGGAGACCTGGATGTCGCCGCCGCGGCCGACCGTGGCGGTGAACAGGTACTCGCCGCCGGCGCGGACCTCGACGGTCTCACCGACGTGGTCGTCCATCCGGACGACGACGTGCCGGGAGGTGATTTCGGGCGTGACGACCTCGCCCTCGGTCGCGTCGGCCCCGAAGCCGCCCGTGTCGGCGCCGCCGGAGCCGCCGGAACCGCCAGTGCCACCGGCGCTGTCCGCACCGGAGCCCATCTTCGGGTTCTCCTCGTGGGTGCGCACGTCGATGTCGATGCCGAGGCGCTCCTCGATGTCGGTGATGCGCCCGCCGCCCTTCCCGATGACGTAGGAGATGTCGTCCTCCTCGACGTAGACGACCGCCTTGTCCTGCCCCTGCAACTGCACGTCAACGTGGCCGCGCGCGACCGAGCGAATCTCGCGTTCGATCTCCTGTTTCGCGATGCGGCCGACGCCGGACTCCTGCTGGCCGCCGTCCTCGTCGTTGAGCGGGACGGTGACGACCTGTCGGTTGAACGTGTAAATCTCGTACTCCGGGCGACCCGTCTCGAAGTCCCGGATGAGGATGACCGGTCGGGCGAGGTCCTCGGCGGTGAGTCCGGCGGGCACCTTCACCTCGGTGGTCACGTCGTAGACGGTGTCGACCTCCCCGGCTTCGATGTAGACGACGGTGTCAACGACCTGGGGAATCATCCCGAGTTCGACCCGTCCCACGAGGCGCTGGAGGGCGTCGATGGCGCGGGTGGCGTGGACGACGCCGACCATGCCGACGCCGGCGAGGCGCATGTCCGCGAAGACGCCGAAGTCGTTGGTCTTGCGGACCTCGTCGTAGATGGTGTAGTCCGGGCGCACGAGCAGGAGGGAGTCGGCCGTCTTCTCCATCTCGCCGCCGAGGGCGGTGTACTGCGTGATTTCTGGGCCGACCTGCAGGTCGCGCGGTTTCTCCATCGTCTTCACCGCGTAGTTCTCGTCGTTGAGGAACTCCGCGACCGCCTGGGCGAAGGTGGACTTCCCGGCGCCGGGCGCCCCGGAGATGAGCACGCCGCGCTGACGCTCGGCGAGGCGGTCCTTGAGTTCGCCGGAGAACTCGTAGTCCTCCAGGCTGGTCTTGGCGATGGGGCGGACCGCCGTGATTTCGAGGGCGTCCGCGAAGGGCGGGCGGGCGACCGCGATACGGAAGTCCCGGAACTGGACGATGGTCATCCCCGGCTCGTCGAGTTCGATGAACCCTTTCGGACTGCCGCGGGCGCTCTCCTCCACGTCGTGGGCCCACTTCTTCATCTGCTCCTCGCCCGAGACCTCCTCGTCGATGGGGACGTACTCCATCTCGCCGAGGGAGCCGCGCTTGGCCTTCGGACGCGTCCCCGTCTTGAGGTGGACGCTCATCGTGTCGTCCGTGAAGAACTCCTCGATGGCGAGGTGTTCGGTCTCTCTGCCTTTGGGCTCGACGTAGTCGACCTCGAGGCCCTTCGCGCGGGCCACCTCGGCCTGCACCACGTCGCTGGTGAGGAGGGTCGCGTCGTGCTCCTCGGCGATTTCTCGGATGAGGGCGTCGATGTCGCCCTCGTGGGCCGCGGAGGTCTCCGAACTGGAGGGCCGGCGCCCGACGTACTCGAGTTCGAGGTCGCCGCCGTCGACGAGTTCGGCGAGCTCCTGGAGCTCGGAGAGGCCCTCCCAGCCGCTGTCGCGGCCGTCGTTGGCCTGTGATTCGAGTTCGCTCACGACCGCCTCGGGGACGAGCACCGTCGCCCCGTCGTAGTCGCCCGACTGGATTCGCTCGGACACGCGACCGTCGATGACCGCGCTCGTGTCCGGTACGACGTTCATACCCCTGACTCCGAGCGCGTGAAGTATAAAAGACGCGAGAGGGGGTGTCACGTGGGGTGGCGGACGCAGCGGAAGATGCGGTTACTCTTCGCGGTCGTCCGGCCCACCCGGGTTACCCTTCGCGGTCGTCCGGCCCCTCGTGCTCTCGCTCGACCCACTCCTCGTCGTCGACCGCGGTGTCGTCCTCGCCGAGGGTCGCACCGTCTTCGGCGGTGTCGTCGGCGCCGTCGCCGTCTCCCTCGTCGTCCTCCTCGCCCGCGTCGTGGTCGTCCGGGTGCGGGCGTTCGTTCGGCTCCGGCGCGTCCTCGTCCACGTCGTCCTCGGGGTCCGGCTCGTGAACGTCCGCTTCCGGGTCGGGCTCCCGTACGTCGTCTCCGGAGTCCGGCTCCGGTACGTCGTCGCCGTCGGGGTCGGGGTCGTCGCTCATGGTAGGGGTAGGATTGGAGCCGAGACCGCCTCAACGGTGGGGCTGTATATCCCGGTCCCGGTAGGGACAGGCAGGTCGCCTATTGCCGTACCGGACCCCGCTCCAGTCGATGTTTTACCACGACGACGAACTGCAGTTCGAGGTGACGGTCGAGGACCCCAACCCCCGCTTCGCGAAGCTGCTCCAGCAGGCCATCGGCGGCGCCGAGGGCGAGATGCGCGTCGCCCTGCAGTACATGTTCCAGGCCTTTGCCGTGCCGCAGGAGAAACAGGAGATTCGGCAGTTCCTGATGGAGACGGCGGTCGAGGAGCTGGGCCACATCGAGATGCTCGCGACGGCCGTCTCGAAGAACCTCCAGGACGCCTCCGACGAGGCCCGACGCGAGGCCGGCGAGGACGCCATCATCGACGAGATGATGCGCAACGGCCAGCCCCGGCAGGCCCTCTCGGCCGGGCTGCACGCGATGCCCGTCGACGCCAACGGCAACCCCTTCACCGGGAACTACGTGGTCGCCTCCGGCAACCTCGCCGCCGACCTCTACGCCAACGTGATGGCCGAGTCGACGGGTCGCCTGCTCGCGACGCGCCTGTACGAGTTCACCGACGACCCCGGGATGGAGGAGATGCTCGAGTACCTCATCGCGCGCGACACGATGCACCAGAACCAGTGGCACGCCGCCCTGGAGGCGCTCGGCGAGCACCGGCCCGTCCCGAACAGCTTCCCGCAGGAGAAGGAGAACCAGGAGTACAATTACGCGTTCATGTCGACGTACAAGGATGAGCGCGACGACCCCGACCAGCCGTGGACGCAGGGTGAGGCTCCCGACGGGAAGGGCGAGTTCAGCTACACGCCGCGCCAGCCCGGCGGCGGCCAGCCCGACCTCGACGAGATGATAGACGAGATGTACAACGAGGTCAACTAGAACGGTCAGGCGACGATATCCCGAAACTCGACCCCGTCTTCGCTGACCCAAACGTGTACTCCGTACGCTCGACTCGGCAGCGAAAAGTCGTGTGAGGATTCGGTTCCGGTGGGCGGTTCGGGTCCCTCCTCATCCGAGACAGTACAGGTGTAGTCGGTGTCGACGGCGGCGATGGTCGGGAAGGACCGACTTCCGTCGGCGGTGAGTGAAAAGTTCTCAGTCGCGACCCGAGCGCCGTCCGAGTGGCGCGTGAGCGAGAGCGTAAGCGATACCGATTCGGCGAGGTCGTTGAATACGGTTACCGCGTCCATGTCCGGTGGGGTTCGGTCCCGCCGTTCGAGACAGCCGGCGACGACCCCGAGTCCGGTGACGCCAGCACCGACGGCGCGAACCAGCATCCGCCGCTGAAGGGATGGCACGGTCGCCGTTTCGACGAGCGCGGTTTATGTTTTCTCCCCACAGTTGCCCCGCTGCCGAACTTTATCCCGGTCGCCGCCGACGACCCGGCCATGCAGACGCGCGCCGAACTCACCGAACTGACCCGGCGGCTCGTCTCGGTTCCGAGCCACGACGACGAGACCGCCGCCGGCGACGAAATCGAGTCGTGGCTCGACGAGGAGACGGACGCCAGCGTCACCCGCGACGACGCCGGCAACGTGCTCGCCCGACGCGGCGGGACCGGACCGACGCTCGCGCTCGTCGGCCACCACGACGTGGTGCCGCCGGACCCCTCACAGGTCGTGGGTGGTGACCCCGACGACACCACCGAGTACGTCGTCGAGGAGCGCGACGGCCGGCTGTACGGCCGGGGGACCGCGGATATGAAGGGCGCCGTCGCCGCGCTCATGCTCGCCTTCCGGGACGCCGACCTCTCGCCGGGCCCGGGCATCTCGACGGACCCGGGCGCGACCGGGGACCCCGCCGAGGTGGGGGCGCCCGAACTCGTCTTCGCCAGTTTCGTCGGCGAGGAGGTCGGCGGCGAGGGCGTCCGCGCCGCCATCGACGACGGGTTCGTCCCCGACTTCGCGGTCGTCGGCGAGGGGTCGACGAACTACTCGAAGTCGGGCGTCACCGACGTGGTCGTCGCGCACAAGGGCCGACGGGCGAGCACCGTCGTCGCCCGCGGTGAGGCGTGTCACGCCTCCGAGCCCGAACGCGGGGTCAACGCCGTCTATCGCGCCTGCGACGCCGTCGACGCGCTCAGGGAGATGGAACCGCCCGAGGCCGACCTGTACGGCGAGCGGCTCTCGGGGACGATGGCGGTGACGGGAATCGACGGCGGGTCGGCGTGGAACGTCGTGCCCGAGCGCTGTGAGGTGACGGTCGACGAGCGCACCGTCCCGGGGAAACGGCTCTTTCTGGAGGGGTTAGAGGAGGCCGACGGTATCCGGGTTCGGACCGACCAGGACCTCCCCCCGATGGCCTGTGAAGACGGGGCGTTCGCCGACCTCGCCTTAGATGCGGCCCGTGAAGGACAGGACGGGGACCCCGAGTTCGTGACGAAGCCCCACGCGACCGACGCCGGTTGGCTCGCGGCGGCCGGGACGGCCTGTGTCGTCTGTGGGCCGTCGGAGCCCGGCGAGGCACACACGAAGACCGAGAGTGTCTCGGTCGACGTGTTGGAGCGCTGTTATCGAATCTACCGCGGCGCGGCGGAGCGATTCCCGGCCGAGGGGTGAGTGCGGAGAGCGGCGAGGATGAACGGAGCTGATTCGAGGGGTCAGACCTGGTGGGTCCAGACACGCTCGTCCTGGTACGTCTCGGGGATGTCTCCGACCCCCCACCCGGTGCCAGTCGTCTCAATGTAGTAGTAACGCCGCCCGTCCGATTCGACGTAGGTCCCCGTCATGTCGTCGCTCCCGTAGATTCCCGCTGCCATGTGACCGGGAAGTTCGAAGAGCACCATGTCGTACCCAAACGGTTCCGACTGGAGGACGGACGTCAGGAGGATTGCGGAGTCCTCACAGTCCCCACCGGCCTCAACGAGTGTCTCCGAGAGGAATTTTGTGTAGTCGTCGTACCCTTTGCTTACTTCGTCGGGCACGTACGGGAGTCCCTGGACGAAATCGATGACGAACTCAACTTGCTCTCGCTTGTCGGTAAAACCGTTGGCCGTAATCTCATCTACGAGTATTGAGGCGACCTCCCTCCCGAAACCCTCCTCACGAGCGTACGTAACGTACTCGGACCGGGACCGACCCCTCGGCTCCTGTACGGCGGCCTCGTACGCCCGCTTATAAATGAAGAAGTTCACCGACCACTGGCGACCCAGAGTGACTCCCTGGAAGTCGAGACTGTACGCACCCTCAATCGCTCGTCGTTCGTACGTTTCACCGGCGTCGTCACCCGGTGTGTCCGAAGAAAGCGAGCGCTCGATGTCGTTGTTCTCATCGACGACGAACGGGTCCGTTTCGTGGAAGTGAGCGACCTCGGACGATTCGACTTCGTCGATTGACTTTTCGCCGGGGATGAGGAGTCCGAGATGGTTGAGGCGGGTGTCACGAGGAATCGAGGCGTCGTACTCGACTTCCACGGAGAGTGTCTTCGTCTCGCTCAGAGTCACGGGTTCGCTTTCTCCGAAGGCAACAGCGTCACCGTCAGGGTAGCGGTACGTCCCCACAACAAGTTTGGCGGACTCTCCGGCGAGTGTGTCTTCGACCGCCGGCCCGTCCGGGTCGATTCGAGCCGTGACCGACCGATAGCCGTACTCAACGACTTGTGAGCCCAGTTCGGGGTGCGAGTCGACCGAAAGTGTGTTTCCGTGAGGGACGGCCGTCGTCGGCGGCGGCGTTCGTACCGTGGTCCGTGTCGCCGTCTCCGTCGTGGGATACTCAGTTGTTGTCGTCGGCCGTTGCGTCGTCGGCCGTGCGGTCGTGATTGGAGTCCCGGATGTCGTCGGACTGGACAGGTCAGCTTTCTCCGACACGTTCGGGTCTTTCGGGGCGTAGTCTTGGCTGTCGATGACTCCATCACCGTCGGAGTCCGAAATCGACTCTGACGGCGTCGACGCATCCCCGAGGCAGCCGGAACCCAACAGGAGCCCCGCAGCACCGAGGGCAGTTCGGCGTTTCATTCGGCAAGAATATCAAATTGCTAACTAAAATAACTGTTCATCCAGCTATCAAATCTGAGTTGAACGGACTACGAAGCACCACCCTTGATAACGACCCGCGCCCAGCGGTCGGACATGGCTACCGAGGCAACAGCCGACGAGTCGGAGGCCCCCGACGCCTACCAGGAACTGCTCTCCAACTACCGACGCATCGCGAACGTCGGCAACGCCTCCGGCATCCTCTCGTGGGACCAGCAGGTGATGATGCCGGAGGGCGGCACCCCCGCCCGCGCCCAACAGCTGTCGACGCTCTCCGCGGTCCACCACGACCTGCTCGTCGACGACGAGGTCGGCGACCTGCTCGACGAACTCGAGGGCGCCGACCTCGACGAGGAGCAGTCGGCGGTCGTCCGGGAGGTTCGCCGGAAATACGAGCGTGAGGCGCGCGTCCCCACCGAACTGGTCGAGGAGATTTCCTCGACCTCCTCGGAGGCCCTCTCGGCGTGGGAGGAGGCGAAGGCCGAGGACGACTTCGAGACGTTCGAGCCGTATCTGGAGAAGCTGGTCGACCTCAAGCGCCAGTACGCCGAGCACATCGACCCCGACGCCGACCCCTACGAGGTCCTCTTTCAGGACTACGAGCCGTACGTCTCCCTCGACCGCGCCGAGACCATCCTGGAGGAGCTGAAGGAGACGCTCGTCCCGATGATAGAGGAGATTCGTTCCTCGGAGACCCCCATCACCACGGACGCCTTCGAGGGGACGTGGGACGCCGAGAAACAGGAGGAGCTCTCCCGCGAGACGCTCACCCTGCTCGGCTACGACTGGGACCGCGGCCGGCTCGACGTCTCCTCGCACCCGTTCACCTCCGGGACGCAGTTCGACGCCCGCGTGACGACGCGTTTCGACGAGGCCGACCCGCTCTCCTCGCTGCTGTCGACGGTCCACGAGTTCGGCCACGCGAACTACCAACTCGGCCTGCCCGACGAGGGGTACGCGACCCCGCTCGGCGAGGCGCGCGACCTCTCGGTTCACGAGTCCCAGTCCCGCCTCTGGGAGAACCACGTCGGCCGCTCGGAGGCGTTCTGGGAGCTGTTCCTCCCCACGGTGAAAGACCACTTCCCGGACGCCTCAGACGTGACGGCGCGGGAGGCGTTCGAGTCCATCAACCAGGTGTACGAGGACAACCTGATTCGGGTGGAGGCCGACGAGCTCACCTACCACCTCCACATCGTCATCCGGTTCGAAATCGAGCGCGCGCTCGTCTCGGGCGACCTCGACGTCTCGGACGTGCCGGAGACCTGGAACGACAAGTACGAGGAGTACCTCGGGGTTCGCCCCGAGACGGACGCCGAGGGCTGTCTACAGGACATCCACTGGAGTCACGGCAACTTCGGTTACTTCCCGACGTACTCGCTCGGCTCCGTGATGGCCGCCCAACTGTACGAGACCGTCGAGGACGAACTCGGCGACCTCGACGAGCGCACCCGAAACGGCGACTTCGCGGACCTCCACGAGTGGCTCCGCGAGAACGTCCACCAGTACGGGAAGCGCTACGAGACCGACGACCTCGTACTGGAGGCGACCGGCGAGGAGTTCACCGCCGACGCCTTCACCGACTACGTGACCGAGAAGTACGGCGCGCTGTACGACCTGGACTCGGCGTAATCAGTTCGCTCTCCGTTCTTTCATCGACACGCTCTCATCGAGGACCGTTCGGACGCCGAGAAGGCGACTCAACAAAGCCCTCGTCTGAACCGACGGCCGACACGGGAGCAGAGCCCCCGTAGCTCCCGTTCGCTCCGTCGCCGGTGACAACGCCACCGGCTTCCAGCGGGACCATCGGTCCCGCACGGCTCACGGGAACGACGGGGGCTATCGGTGCGCGCCGCCGCGACCTCGTGTCGCCGCGTATCCGTGCGAGGGGTGAGCGAGCGGTGCGAGGCGCGACCGAAGGGAGGGCCTCGGAAGGGTGAGCGGCGAAGCCGCGAGCCAGCGAGCGAATCGGTTGGGGAAGGGCGTGGCGGTGCAGTCGGGTGGGGTTTCCGGAGTGGGCTTCCGGACGTGAGCCGTGTCGACCACATCGGAACAACCGCTCCAGAGACGACCACGAAATCGTGAAACCGAGCCGAAACGACGGCCCAATTCGGCCGGCGGAACAAACGCTAAGTGACCCCGCCACCAGTGAACGCTCATGTGGCGCCCCCGGACGAACCGGGACCGGAAGTCCGTCGACTGCATCGCCTGTGGCGCCTCCGTCCTCCGTACGGAGGCCCGGGAGTACGACAAGGAGGGCGACCGCTGGAACCGACACGGCAAGGAGTTCGAACACCTCTGTAAGGGCTGTTACCGCGATCTCTGCCACCAGCCCCGTGCCGAACTGGAGGGGCTTCTCGGCGACATCGAGGCGCCGAACCTGAGCCAGGAGACGTTCCTCCGCCGGTACGTCGAGGCCGTCGAGGAACGCTACGGGACGGTCGACGACGACCCGGACCCGGAGCGGAGCGCCGACCGTGGACACGACCGCTCCCGAACGCGTGACCGGGGGAGCGACCGCGACCACGACGACGGCCGATAGCGACGGGTCACTCGCGACGGGGCCGTCGGCGACGTCGACGGGCCGCCGGACCGTCGGGCCATCGGACCGCCTGGGACGACCGACGCCGCGACGTTTTTGTCGTCACCCGACGCGTCGTCGAGTCGTGAGTCGCTTCGTCCCGTCGCCCCCCGCGTTCGTCCCGACGCTCATCTCGTCACCTCCGCTCTCTTCCTCGCCTCCGCTCCCTTCCTCACCTCTCGACTCCCTGCTCGCGGCCGGGTCGCTCCTCTCGCTCCCCCCGCACCAGTCGCTCCAGTCGCTCCCGTTCGGCCTGTTCACTCTGTTCGGGCTGGTGTTCGCCGCAGTGGGGCTGTTCTTCGCGGCTCGGGCGCTCCGGTCGTCGTGGTTGGGCGTCCAACTCCTGCGGGCGCGTCCGCAGTCGGTGCTCTCGCTGAGCGAGGGGCTCGGCGAGCAGGTGTGTCTGGTCGGCACCGCGCAGGCGGTTCCCGGGGGCGAAGCGCTCGCCGGCCCCTTCAGCGGGCGACCCGCAGTCGTCGCCGGCTACGAGGTCGAGGAGCTTCGGAGCCGGTACGACGCGAACACGAAGACCCACCGACGGACGTGGGAGACGGTCGACGAGGGGTGGGCGGGCGTCCCGTTCGTCCTCGACGACGGGAGCGCGGGCGTGCGGGTCGACCCGGCGGCGGCGACGTACGTCGTCGCGGTCGACGAGCGCACGCGCGTGGCCGGCGGTCGGCGCCCGCCCGAACACATCCGGTCGTTCGTCGAGCGCAACGAACGAGTCGACTCCGAAGACGGGACCTTCCGCCTCGGTCCGTTCGAACTGGCGACGGGTGACGACCGTCGCTACACCGAGCGCCGAATCGAACCCGGCGACGAGGTGTGCGTGGTCGGGACGCCGGCGTTCGCCCGGGGCGACGTGGGGGACGTGAACGCCGAAATCCCGGAGGGCGACCCCTTCGTCGTCGCCGACGCGCCGCCGGGAGTGGCGGGCCGGCGGCTCCTCCTCGGCTCGGTGCTCCCGCTGGTCCTCGGACTAGTGTTCGCGGCGGTGGGGTTGGTCTTCGCGTTCGGCGTCGGTCTCGGGGGTGAGTTCGGAGCGGGGTTCTGAGACGCGGCGGCGACCGGCAAGGTCGAGGCGGCGACGACCCCGACACGCCTAACTCCCCTCCTCTCTTTGTGCCGGCTATGTCAGACGAGCAGGCCTACGCCGGCACGGCGGAGGGCCAGGGGCCCGTGAAGGTCGCCCCGCGAATCGCCGACCAGTTGGAGGACAAACGCGAGGAACTGTTCGCGGAGTTCGAACTGCGCGACGGGTTCCCCGCAGAGGTGAAACGGGAGGCCAAGGAGCGTACGAAGGACGTCCAGCAGGAGATTCGAGACGAGTTGGAACACCGGGAGGACCTGCGGGACATGACCGTCTGGACGACCGACCCGGCGGACGCCCAGGACTTCGACGACGCCATCTCCGTCGAGGAACACGACGACGAGTACGTCCTCTGGGTGCACATCGCCGACGTCTCCCACTACGTCCACCCCGGCTCCGCGATGTGGGCCGAGGCCGTCGAGCGCGGCAACACCGTCTACCTCCCGGGGTACACGGTGCACATGCTCCCGCCCGTCCTCGCCGAGACCGTCTGCTCGCTCGTCCCGAACGAGGACCGCCTCGCCCACACCGTCGAGATGCACCTCAAGAAGGACACCCTCTCCTTCGACACCATCGACATCTACAAGTCGGTCATCCACAGCGACGAGCGGCTGACCTACACCCAGTGTGAGAACCGCCTCGACGACCCGGACGCACCGCTGCACGAGAAGATCGAACTCTCCTACGACCTCGCCGAGCGCATGCACGAACAGCGCAAGGAGGACGGCTCGCTCGTGCTCAACCCGAGTCGCGACCGCGCCCACACCATCATCGAGGAGTGCATGCTGAAGGCGAACAAGGCAGTCACGCACGAACTGATGTGGTCCCGCGGCGTCGAGGCGATGTACCGCGTCCACCCCCAGCCCACGCCCGACCAGTGGGACAAGGCACTGAGAGAAATCGTCGAACTCGACGGCGTGAAGATTCCGGGCGACTCCTGGGACGACCCGCGAAAGGCCGTCAACGCCGCGCTGGAGGAGGCACCGGGACGCCAACTCAACAAGATTCAGCGCGCCGTGCTGAAGGTGATGCCCCGCGCGAAGTACATGAACGACCCGTTCGGCGGCCACCACGCGCTCAACTTCGACATCTACGGCCACTTCACCTCGCCCATCCGCCGCCTGTCGGACCTCATCAACCACTGGATCGTCCACGAGAACGACGTGCCCGAGGACCTCGTCGAACTCTGTGACCGTGCCTCGGACAAGCAGAAGGACGCCGAGACGGCGGAACGTCTCTACAAGCAGTTCATGCAGGAGATTCACCTCGACCCGTACGCAGTGAACAGCCGTGGCATCGAGGTCGTCGACGAGGAGGACCTCGACGACGAGGACGGGAACGGTATCGAGTACTGAGCAGAGCGGCGCGTTCTCCACCGAGAGGAGGACGGCCGGCGGCCGAGTCGTCGCCGAGCGACGGGCGTCGGACAACCGACAACTCGTTTCTACGCCTAGACAAGTTGGATTTAATAGGGGTTATCCCGTCGGGGCGAGCGTGACTCCGTTGCCGTTCTACGCGACGCTGCTCGCCGCACTGGGGCTGTTCATGCTCCTCGTGCTCCGGTACGAGCTCGGCGTCCCGATGCTCGTCGGCGTGCTCGTCGTCCCGCCGCTCGAAGTCGCCGGGTTCGGACTGGCCTACCTGCTCCACTGGCGGCTGGGGGTGCCGATTCTGCATTCGGTCGGCCTGCTCGCGGTGACGCTCATCGTGCTGACGGCAGGGTACGAGTTCTGGCAGACGGGGCGGAAGGCGAACATCAAGCGGTTTTGAGTTTTTAAGTCGGTCAACCGGCTTCTAATCGTTCGGTGTCATTGCCCCCGAGCCACCGAGAGCGACCTGACGTATACCTCGGTTGCGACCACGTTGAACAAGGTTCAGTCGTGGGTTCACCGGGATTTGAACCACGGTCGTTCTGCTCGCTACGCTCGCTTCACTCCCTGATTCAAATCCCGGCTCGTGGTACACGAACACGCGACACCGGCTCAGTCGCTTCGCTCCTTCGCGTGGTGTCGCTGAGAATCGGTAGTGGACTCGCCGGGATTTGAACCCGGGGCCTCTTCCTTGCGAAGGAAGCGATCTGCCACTGATCTACGAGCCCTCGTCTGCACCCGAACCGAGCCGCGCGATTCACTTGTACGTTCCGTTTTCAGCGTCGAACGCGAAGCAGTCCCACGCGCCCGGCGGCCAGTCCGAGGAGCAAGCCGGTGAAGTGTGCGATGAGCGCCACGCCCGGGGCGGCCGTCGCCAGGGTCACGCCAGCGGCGACGACGACGAGTAGGACGGCCGTCACCTTCGGCGGGATACGGAGCGTCTGGAACGCCCACTCGGTGGCGACGTTGCTCGCGAGGAGGTAGCCCCCGAGGGCGAACACGGCACCGCTGGCACCGAGCACGCCGGCCGGTCCTGGCCGGAGCGCCCCACCGACCCAGACCTGCGCGAGGCCGGCGACGACCCCGGAGGCGAGGAAGAACGCGTGGTAGCGGAGGGCGGTCGTGTCGAACTCGACTGGCACGCCGACGAGCACGAGCGCGACGCTGTTCGCGAGCAGGTGGGCGACGCCGCCGTGAGCGTAGACGCTCAACACGAGCGGCACGGGGTCGGCGCGACCGGTGAGCACGAACAGCCCACTCAACCCGAGAAACGACAACGGCACCTGCACGGCGAACACGGCGACGAAGAGGAGGAGCGTCTGGAGCGTCGGGCTCCGGGCGAGGCGTCCCATGGACGGACGACGGAGCGGCGGAGGATGAAGCTGACGCCGCGGCTCACGACGTGGGTACCGGAACGGAGCGACCGCGAAGCCGTCGGCTCGGCGGTCGAATAAGAGAGAACGGTGAGTGAGTGCAACGCCTTAGCGCTGCGGTCTCGGTCCTCAGTCCTCGAGGACGATCTCGATGGAGACGTCGTTGGGAACCTGGATGCGCATCAGCTGGCGCAGGGCGCGTTCGTCGGCGTCGATGTCGATGAGACGCTTGTGGACGCGCATCTCCCAGTGCTCCCAGGTCGCCGTCCCTTCGCCGTCGGGCGACTTGCGGGACGGGACCCCGAGCGTCTTCGTCGGCAGCGGGATGGGGCCGCTCAGCGCGACACCCGTCTTGTCCGCGATCTCTCGGACGTCGTCGCAGATGTCCTCGAGGTCGTCGGGGCTGGTCCCCGCGAGGCGGACGCGTGCTTGCTGCATCTATCGCTCGTTGACCTCGAGCACCTTGCCGGCCGCGATGGTCTGACCCATGTCGCGGATGGCGAAGGAGCCGAGCTCGGGGATCTCGCCGGACGGCTCGATCGAGAGCGGCTTCTGCGGTCGGATGGTGACGACCGCGGCGTCGCCGGACTTGATGAAGTCCGGGTTCTCCTCGGCGACCTCACCCGACGCGGGGTCGATCTTCTGGTTGATCTCCTCGACCGTACAGGCGACCTGTGCGGTGTGAGCGTGGAAGACCGGGGTGTAGCCGGCGGTGATGACCGACGGGTGCTGCATCACGACGATCTGGGCCTTGAACGTCTCGGCCACCGACGGCGGGTCGTCGGCCGGGCCACAGACGTCGCCGCGGCGGATGTCGTCCTTGCCGATGCCGCGGACGTTGAACCCGACGTTGTCACCGGGCTCGGCCTGCGGAACCTCCTCGTGGTGCATCTCGATGGTCTTGACCTCGCCGCCGACGTCGGACGGCTGGAACGAGACGTTCGAGCCGACGTCGAGGGTACCGGTCTCGACACGGCCGACCGGGACCGTACCGATGCCGGAGATGGTGTAGACGTCCTGAATCGGGAGTCGGAGCGGCGCGTCCGTCGGCGGCTCGACCTCCGCGAGGTCGTTGAGAGCCTCGAGGAGCGTCGGGCCGTCGTACCACGACGTGTTCTCGGAGCGGTCGGCGATGTTGTCGCCCTCGAACGCCGAGATCGGGATGAACGTGGTCTCGTCGCTGAAGCGGACCTGCTTGAGGAGCTGCTTGACCTCTTCGGTGACCTCCTCGAAGGTGTCCTCGCTGTAGTCGACGACGTCCATCTTGTTCACGCCGATGATGAGCTCGTTGATACCCAGCGTGCGGGCCAGGAACACGTGCTCTCGGGTCTGCGGCGCGACACCGTCGTCGGCGGCGACGACGAGGACGGCGTTGTCGGCCTGCGAGGCGCCCGTGATCATGTTCTTCACGAAGTCACGGTGGCCCGGGCAGTCGACGATGGTGAAGTAGTACTTGTCCGTGTCGAACTCCTGGTGGGCGATGTCGATGGTGACCCCGCGCTCGCGCTCCTCTGCGAGGTTGTCCATGACGTAGGCGAACTCGAATCCGCCCTTGCCCTTCTCTTCGGCTTCCTCGCGGTGCTGCTCGATGACGTGCTCGGGGACGGACCCTGTCTCGAACAGGAGTCGGCCCACGAGCGTACTCTTGCCGTGGTCGACGTGGCCGATGATGGCCAGGTTCTGGTGCGGTTTGTCTTCGCTCATGGGTGATGTCACGCGCTAAGGCGCTTCTGTGGGTTTCTTTTGGTTGAGCCACCTAAAACCATTTCGAATCGTCCTGCGCGCCAGGTCGGCGCCGTCGTGCGGTTTGTGGGATACACCCACGTGCTAGGATGGAACACGGCCGGGCCCACGGCCCGTCGACAGAGTCGGCACTCCCAGCCGACTCAGCGATACCCCTCCAGCATCGACTCGACGTACTTCGCCACCACGTCGACCTCGAGGTGGACGGGGTCGCCGACCGCCTTCGACGACAGCGTCGTCAGTTCGTACGTCGTCGGGATGATAGCCACCGCGAACTCGGCGTCGTCGCGGTCGGCGACGGTGAGGCTGATGCCGTCGACCGTGACGGACCCCTTCTCCACGACGTACGGCGCGAGCGACTCGGGCAGGGCGAACTCGAAGAACCAGTCGTCGCCGACCGCCTCGACCGCCTCGACCGTCGCCGTCGCGTCGACGTGGCCCTGCACGATGTGACCGTCGAACCGCCCGTCGGCTCGGAGTGCCCGTTCGAGGTTCACCGCGTCGCCGACGGCGACCTCCCCGAGGTAGGAGCGCTCGACCGTCTCGCGCGCGAGAAACACGTCGAACCAGTTGGACCCGTGGTCCGACCGGTCCGCCTCCTCGCGAGGGCCGTACGCCTCGACGGTGAGACACACGCCCGAGACGCTGATGGACTGGCCGTGGTGGAGGTCGTCGAACGTCGTCGCGATTCGCAGTCGTCGTCCGCCCTCGTCTGCCGTCGCGTCGAGCACCTCGCCGGTCTCCTCGACGATGCCGGTGAACATACCCGTCGTAGCGGCGGTCGGGAAGAAAGCGTTCCGGAGCGCTCCGGTCGCGTCGCCGGCCGAGAGGAAGTCGGTACGAGGGTTCAAATCCGAGGACGGGACCAGCTCTAGGTATGCGGTGAGGAATTACCACGGGACGCTGTGACCGGCGCGGGAGCGTCGGTGGTCGGTCGGTCCACGGCGGTCGTCGGGCGGCGACCTGCTCGACGCTGCCGCCGACGCCGATACCGACCCGACGAGTGCGGCGACCGTCCCGTGACCGCGCCGTCGCCGCCTGCCCGCCCACGACCCGACCGGGAGTGACACTCCCTATCGCCGACTTTTTCCTGGCGACGCCGAGAGAGCGGGTATGAGCCTCCCGACGCGCCTCCGGAACAGCTTCGTCGCCGGGCTGTTTCTCGTCACCCCGCTCGCGGTGACGGTGTTCGTCCTGCAGTTCGTCTTCGACCGCGTCGCGCTCGCGCTCCGCCCGCTCGTCGTCCGAATCAGCCCGTGGGTCGCGGACGCGCTCAACTACCAGGGTGACATTGTCTTCCTCGCCCAGTTACTGGCCGCACTCCTGCTCGCGGCGGCCATCACCGCCGTCGGCTTCGTCGCCTCCCGAAGCCTCGGCCGACGCCTGTTCGGCGGGTTCGAGCGCGGCGTCCGGCTCGTCCCGATGGTCCGCACCGTCTACTTCGGCGTTCGGCAGGTCGCCGAGTCGCTCACCGAGCGCTCCGCCCGGTACGAGAGCGTCGTACTCGTCGAGTACCCCCGCGAGGGCGTCTACTCCATCGGCTTCGTCACCAACGAGAGCCCCCGGGTGGCGAAGGAGGCGACCGGCGCCGACGCGGTGAACGTCTTCTTCCCGAACAGCCCGAACCCGACCGCCGGGCGACTCGCTCTCGTCGACGAGAGCGAGGTGTACGAGGTCGACATGTCCGTCCGGCGTGGCATCCGACTGCTCGTCACCACGGGGCTGACCGTCGAGGACGTCGACGAGCTCCCGGCGGGCGTCGCCCGCTGAGGGCGGGGAGTCGGGGGGGTGGCACCGAGCCGCCCGGTCAGCCGGTCGGCTGGAGGCCCCAGAGGAGCGCGATGCCGACTGTCGTCACGACGGCGAGCAACAGTTGGAGCGGCGCGCCGACCCGGACGTAGTCGGTGAACCGGTAGCCGCCGGGACCGTACACCATGAGGTTCGTCTGGTAGCCGACGGGAGTCATGAACGCCGTCGACGCCGCGAACGTCACCGCGAGCACGAACGCGAACGGGTCGGCGCCGACGACCGGCGACTCGGCGGTGCGGACGGCGATAGGGAGCAGGAGCACGACGCTCGCGACCGGCGTGATGACGTTCGCGAGCAGTCCGGTGAGGACGTAGAACAGCCCGAGGACGACGACCGGTGGGACGACGCCTGCGCTGGCGACGACCAGTTCGGCGAGCAGGGCCGCACCGCCGGTCTCTCGCAGGGCGACGCCGAGCGGGATGACGCCCGCGAGCAGGAAGATGACGGTCCAGTTCACCGACTCGTAGGCGTCGCTCGTCGAGAGGACGCCGGTGGCGACCATGGCGACGACGCCACCGAGCGCGGCGATGACGATGGGGGCGAGCCCCAACGCCGCCGTCGCCACCACGGCGCCGACGATGCCGAGGGCGGTGAGCGTCCGGGGGACGTCGAGCGGCTCCATCCCGTCGACGTCGATGAGCTCACTGGTGACGACGAGGTCCGGCGTCTCGTGGAGGTACGACGCCGTCCCGGCGGTCGTCTGCAGCAAAATTGCATCCCCCGCCCGGAGTTCGACCTCCCGGAACGCCTCGCGGACCAGTTCGCCGCCGGCCCGTCGAATCGCGAGCACGGTCGCGTCGTAACGCTCGCGGAGTCGGGCGCCCCCGACCGTCTCGCCGACGAGGTCCGAGTTCGAGGGGACGACCACCTCGACGAGCGTCCCGGTCGCCGGTCCGCCGAGCTCCTCGTCGCCGACCGCCGCACCCGGGAGGTATCGAAGGTCGGCCAGTCGGCAGAACCGCCGGATGTCGGTCGGGCTACCGCGGACCGTGAGGATGTCCCGAGCCTCCACGTCGCGGTCGGAGTCGGCGGCGACGAAGTGCTCGGCACCCCGCACCACGTCGAGAACGTCGAGGTCGAGGTCCCGCTGGACGTCGCCGCTCACCTCGGCGACGGGCGTTCCGACCAACGGCGAGCGCGCCGGGACGAGCACGCGCGCGAGGTACTCCTCGACGCCGTACCGCTCGGTCCGCCCGCCTGCCGGGACCCGCGAGGGGAGCAGCGCCCGTCCGACCGTCAGGAGGTACGCCCCGCCGACGACGAGGACGACGGCACCGAGCGCGGTGAACTCGAACATCGAGAACGGACGGCCGATGAGTTGCGCGGAGAGGTCGCTCGCGACGAGGTTCGTCGCGGTGCCGATGAGGGTCAGGGTGCCACCGAGCATCGAGGCGTACGACAGCGGAATCAGGAGCTTCGAGGGTGAGACGCCCGCCTCCTCGGCGAGTTCGGACACCATCGGGATGAAGACGGCGACGACCGGCGTGTTGTTGATGACGCCCGCGATGGGGCCGGCCAAGGCGATTGTCGCCACGAGGAGCCGGTTCTCGTCGCCTCGCGTCACCCGCGCCACCTCGGCGCCCAACCGGCGGACGATTCCCGTCTCCTGAATCCCCCGGCTGAGGACGTACATCGCGAGAATGGTCACCGTCGCGGCGTTCGAGAACCCGGACAGCGCCACGACGGGTCCGACCTGCGTCCACGGTTCGAAAAGCGCGAGGACGACGATGAGCCCGACGGCCGTCGTGTCCGGCGGCAGGGCCTCGGTGACGAACAGCACTATCGTCAGGACGACGAGCGCGAAGACGAGTGCCGTCCCGGTCTCCAACCCGAACACGACCATACCCGCACCACCACCCGCGACGGCTTAGCCGTTGTCCGATTTCTCACCGTCGTCACTCGCGGGGCTTATGCCGGCCCACGGAGTACCGGTTCCCGATGGGGCTCGGAATCATCGACACGCTCGGGGTCGCCGGCTCGCTCGTGTTCGCCATCCCGCTCGGTATCTACGGCATCGACGCACTGCTCTCCGGGCGGACGTTCCTCGGCGGGTTCTGTCTCGCCGTCGCCGTCGCGATGGTCGCGCTCCCCCACTACCTCACGACGCCGACCGACCTCGTCGGCGGCGCCGCAAAGCGGGTGACGGGGAAGGCGGTGAAGGCGCCCGAGGAGGACGGCGGTGGGAACGGGAGTGAGAGCGGAACGCGGGAGAACGGGGAGTAGCCGGACCGGTCAGGGGTCGAAGTCGCGGTATACCGTAGGGTTCAGCGACCGCGGCAGGTCCACGAGCGTCGTCGTCTCGTCCTCGCCGACGACCAGCAGGTCCGCCACCCGGACGGCTCCCTCCTCGGCGTCCCGGACGGCGGCGTCGACGGCGACGACCGCCCCGGCCGGCACCGACTCGCCACGCTCGGGAAGCGGCGGTTCGCGGGCCGCGAGTCCGACGCCGTACACGTCGGCGACGGCGTCGGTGCCGACGTCGGCGTCGGTGTCGGTGGTGTCGGGTCCGTCTCCGGTCGTCGCTCCGTCTCCACCCGTCCCCGTGCTCGGCGTGAACCCGAACGACCCGAGTTCGGCGACGGCCTCCCGCCGGACGGCGTCGGCGTCGACGCCCGGTTCGAGTTCGCCAGCCGCGACTCGGAGCGCCGACGTGACGGCGACGTGCGCCCGGCGTTCCCACCCGCCTCGGCTGTCGGCGACGAGCGTCCGGACGAACCGTGCGTGGTAACCCGAGGGGAGTCGGGGCGCGAGTTCGACGACGAGCGGCCGCCGCGGGTCGAGGGGTTCGGTCGATTCGGAGGCGTCGGTCGGCGAGAGCGCCACGCGGTCGACGCCGACCGCCCCAGCGGCGGCGAGCGCCGTCCGAACGGCCGTCCGGAGCGAGTCGGTGTCCAGGTCGGCGCGGTCATCGTCGTCGGGGTCTACTTTCGAGGCCACCCGACCGAGCCCTCCGGCGGCGACGCGCTGTGCCTCGCACAGGCGGTCCCGCTCGCCGGGCGTCTTCGAGGCCCGCGCCGTGGCGAGCGCCGGGGTCGACGCGAGGTCGTAGCCGGCGCGGTCGAGGTAGAGCGCGGCGTCGTGTGGAAGGTCGCGGGGGACGAGAACCGTCCCGCCAACCTCACCCGGGTCGGCCGCGTCATCTCGACCAGTTGGGTCGTCTGCGTCGCCGCCGAGCAGGTCCGAGAGGAGCGCCGCCGCGTGCCGCCCGACGGGGGTGTCGCCGGTGCGACGAGCGACGGGCAGTGGCGATTCGACCGGGTCGCCGCCGTCGAACGGCGTGGTCGGCGGAAGGCTCAGGGCCACGTCCGTGGGTGTGAGGACGACCGCACGGTCGCCGACGGTCGCGGACCCGCTCAGGTAGCGAACGTCGGGCGTGTCGGCGCCGACGGCGACGAAGCCGACGGCTCCCGCGTCGTCGATTTCGTCGCGGAGAAGGTCGACGACGTGGTCGACGGGGGGCGCCGGGTCGTCACCGGTCGGAGAGGCGTCCGGTTCCGAGTCGGACGGCGCCCCGTCGGTCACGGTTACGCTTCGGGTTCGGGCGCGACCGGTTCATCCTGGGCCGCCTCGAGCATCTCCTCGACGTCGTCCTCGCGGAGTTCGTTGTGGAGGAGGACGCTCACCGGCAGGGTAGGGGCGCCGCTGACGAGGTTCTCGAGGAGGACGAGGCGCTCGCGTGCGCGCGACATTCCGACGTAGAACACGCGGCGCTCGTTGTCGGTGAGGACCGGCACGGGGCTGGTGGTCTTGGTGAACTCCTCGACACCGTCGACCTCGATGCCCTGCTGGTCGATGGTCGCCGCCATCTGCTCGACGACCTTCTCGGTGAGGTCGGTGGCGACGAACACGTGGTCGGCCTCGCGACCCTTCGCGGAGTGGATGGTGCCGACGCGGACGCGGTTCGGGTCCATCCCCTTGTACTGACCGCCGAAGTACGCCTTCACCGTCTTGCGCTGGAAGGACGTGACCTTCCGCACCATGTCGCCGGCGGAGGGGCCGTCGGGCATGAACGGCGCGTGCTCTTTGACCTCGTCGGCGGGAATCTCTATCTCCGCGAGGTCGTCGGTGTCGGCGGACTCCTCGTAGTCCTCGACGAGGTCGAACAGGTCGTCGCGGTCGTTCGAGCCGAACGCGGAGTCCTGCAGCATGTCGGCGAGCCGCCGGGTCTGCAGGCCGGTGAGGGGCTCGCCGGCCTCCATCGACTCGACCGCGCGGACGTACTCCGTGAGGCGGTCGGTCCACATCCGCTGGTCGGTCATCACCGAGAACGGGATACCCTCGCCGATGAACTCGTCGATGAACTGGAACATCTGGTAGCGCGCCCGGAAGAGGAGCATCAGGTCGCCGTCGTCCTGCTGGACGGTGTAGCGGACGTTCCTGACGAGGTCGAGCATCGAGGGGTTCTGGACGGCCTCGACGGCCCCGCCCTCCTTGCGCGGCTTGAGGTCCTTCTCCTGACGCTTCTCGATGTGTCGAATCTCCTTGTTGACGACGTTGAGGATGCGCGAGGGGAGTCGGTAGGAGTTCGGGAGCACCACGTCCTCCTGGCGCTCGGCGTCGAGCAGGAGGTTCGGGTCGGCGCCCTGCCACGCGTAGACGACCTGGTCGTCGTCGCCGGCGATGAGCACCTTCTCCACGTTGGGTTTCCACTCCTCGTAGACGCGGTACTGCAGCGAGGTGATGTCCTGGAACTCGTCGATGATGAGGTAGTCGACGTTCGGCTGGAGCGAGCGCTGGGCGACGCGTTCGAGCATGTCGGCGAAGCCGACGAGGCTGTGTTCGCCCTTGTAGGCGCGCCAGCCGCGGATGGCCTCGGGGATGTCGACGCGGTCGTCGTCGGAGGGCCACGTCGGCGTGTACTTGTTCCCCTCCTGGGCGTTGGGGTCGATGTCCGGCGGGAGGCGGACCTCCTCTTCGTTCCACTGGAAGGGCACGTCGTACCAGTCGGCGACCTCGCGGTCGGTGCGCTGGAGCCACTGGCTCGTCGCGATGACCTTGTTGCCGATGGTCGTCGACCGGGCGGTTCGGCGGCCGGCGCCGCCGTACTCGTCCTCGTACTCGATGCCGAACTCCTCACAGAACTCCTGTTTGTCGTTCTCGCCCACCACGTCGCCGCGCGAGAGGTTCAACAGTTCGTAGGCTTTCGCGTGCATCGTCGCGACGTTCCCCTGTAGGCTCCGTGGGGTCGTATCGAGGCGCTCGGCGAGGCGTTCGCGGACCTCGGCCGCCGCGGCACGGGTGTAGGAGACGACGAGGATGTCCCGCACGTCCACGTCGTCGTCGTCGAGAATCTCGTCGACCCGGTCGAGCAGGGCGGTCGTCTTCCCGCTCCCGGGACCGCCGAACAGCCGGGTGATGTGAGCACCGGATTCGCTCATTACACACGTTCTCGCCGGCATACCCCATAAACGGCATGACTTTCGGCTCCTGTTGTCGGCCGGCTGAAACGACCGGGTCGCGGCGACTGTTGTCCGGTCGTCTGCAGTGGCTCCGGATCCGATGGTCGTGTCGAAAACGGGCCGAACCGGGCGGACGGGGTCCACCGCGGTCGGGAAAATCGAGCGGTCGAGTTCGGGCGGTCGAACTCAGGCGGTCGGATGCCAGCCACAGACCGAGCACTCCACGGCGGCGTCGTCGTGGATGCCGCCGCAGTCGGGGCACTGTTTCTTGTTATACGACCGGTCCCATCGCTCCGGCTCGGTGGTGTGACCACGGTCGGCGAGGAACTGATCGAGAACGTCGTCGGTCGGTGCTGACGCCATACACGTCACGGTATGGCATACCACTACTTAGTTGTGGTGGGTCGAACAGCCGGCCGGTCGGCCTAGTAATCGCGTACGCAACCGAACACGCTCCCGGTAACCGGAGCGTACGGCAGAGAAATCCGACGCGAGCACGGGACACGGTGACGAACGCGGCAGAGGGTGACACGCATCGTCGGAGCTAAGTGGGTACACCAAAACGAGTAAATATGGAACAGTCGAACGCGTCGGGTGACGTTCGCGGGGCCCTCTCGGAGCTCCGAGCGGGAACCACGGGCGTGACGGTCGACGGCGAGGGGCCGTACAACGTTCGTGAGCGTCGGGAGCGGGCGAACTACCACGGAGAGTACGTCGACACCGTCGTCGACCTCATCGGCGAGCGCAGTCGGCTCCGGATTCTCGCGAACGACCGCGGCGAGCGCGGGAGCGGCGAGCCGACCGCCTTCGAGGTCGACCCCGAAGGGAACCGCGTCTCGGAGGCCCGGACGGTCGGGGCCATCACGCTCCACGCGACCATCACTTCGGACGTGACCGTACGCGACTACGTCGAGTCGCTGCGGTAGCCCGCCACCGCCCGGAAGCTGCGTTTACAGCCCGTACAACGCCCCGAACTTCTCGTCGACGTAATCGAGGAAGTAGTCGGCCGTGAGCGGTTCGCCCGTCGCCACCTCGACGAGCTCGTCGGTCCGGTAGCGCTGGCCGTGGCGGTGGACGTGTTCGGTCATCCACTCCGCGATGGGTTCGTACTCCCCCTCCCGGACGAGTCCGTCCACGTCCAGGTCCTCCCTGACTGCGGCGTCGAGCTGGGCGGCGAGCACGCTGCCGACCGTGTAGTTCTGGAAGCTCGCGAAGCCGGTCGACCAGTGGATGTCCTGCAGACATCCTTCGGCGTCGGTGTCGGGGACGACGCCGAGGTACTCCTCCATCTTCCCGTTCCACAGCTCGGGGATGTCGTCGGCGTCGACCTCGCCGGCGACGAACGCGCTGTCGATTTCGGTCCGGAGGATGATGTGGAGGTGGTAGGTGAGCTCGTCCGCTTCGACGCGAATCAGGTTCTCGGGGTAGATGCGGTTCACCGCGGCGTACGCCTCGTCGACGGTGACGTCGTCGACGCCGTCGAGATGCTCTTTGAGCGTCGGCAGGAACCGTTCCCAGAAGGGTCGCGAGCGACCCACGTGGTTCTCCCAAAATCGGGACTGTGACTCGTGGATGCGCCCCACCGACTGCCCCAGCGGGCTCCCGTAGTGCTCCTGAGGGAGCCCGAGCTGGTAGCTCGCGTGGCCGAACTCGTGTATCGTCGCCGTCAGCGCGTCGAGCGGGTCGTCGGGCGTGAACCGCGTCGTCACGCGCGCGTCGAACTGGTTGCCAGCCATGAACGGGTGGGGCGCGGTGTCGAGCCGACCTCTGGAGCGGTCGTAGCCGAGTTCGTCGAGCGCCGCCTCACAGAGCGCGCGCTGGTCGGCCTCGGGGAACTCCCCCGCGAACGGTCGCGGGAGGTCGTCGCCTCGAGCCTCGATGTCGGCGATGAGCGGCACCAGCTTCTCGCGCAGGCGCTCGAACACGCGTTCGACCGTCGACAGCGGCAGGTCGGGGTCGGTCCCCTCGTACATCACCTCGTAGGGCGCCTTCCCGGGGTCGATGTGCTCGGCGCGCTCGACGTGGAGTTCGCGTAGCTCCTCCAGCGTGGGCGCGAACGACGCGAAGTCGTCCTCGGCCTTCGCGTCCTGCCACGTGCGCTGAGAGGCTGTCTGGGCCTCGGTCAGCTCCTCGACCAGCTCGCTCGGCACGTCGACCGCGTGGTCATACTCCCGTCGAATCTCCCGGACGACCGCCGTCCGCTCGTCGTCCAACTCGCTCGACTCGAGCGTCGAGAGGAGTTCGCCCGTGCGCTCGTCCGTCAGGTGGTCGTGCCGCGAGGCGAAGAGCGCCGAGAGCTGTTTCCCGCGGGCGGGCGAGCCGCCCTCGGGCATCATCGTCTGCTGGTCCCAACTCAACACCAGCGCACCCTGCGCGAGGTTCGACACGCGCGCGAAGCGGTCGGTGAGCTCGTCGTAGGCGGCGTCCGGCTCCGGAGCGGATTCAGATGAATCGATTGACACGAAACCATCTGAGCGCCGAGGCCCTATGAAATCGGGTGTTCACCGCGCCGAACTCACCTGTCTGATTAAATTCATCTGATAATCGACAGAACCCTTAAGTTAAATTTTTCGACAATCGGTGGCACGGAATGAATGCACTATGGCACAGAAGATGTCCGAGTTCCTCCGGGAGCACCCGAAGTTCATGGGCGCACTATTCACGAGTATCATGCTGCTGTCGCAGGCGGGGGCGGTCGCGGCGAACAACTCGGTTACGATTGGCGGGCCGTAAGCAAAGAGTCAATATCCAGTTCGTCAGACCAGTAGAGCGAATTCTCGTATCGAACCGGAGTGAGTTCTAACTGGAAGAACTCTCGCAGTTCATCAAAACCCAAGGAGAACGGGCCTGCACTCCCTAAGTAATACTGAGAGACATCATCGAGCAACGGGCTCGAGATTGCGCCCAGACCGCGTGTTTCGGAGGGGTAGTAGTCGATACCCACCGTCACCGACTCGTCGTCCGAAACGGACTCAATTCTGGTGAGTACTGGCGCACCACTGTCGGGGTGGCACAGTGTCATTCCACCGCTTCCGAGAATCGTGTACCGGTACGCCGTCATCAGTTGGTCTCTGATAATCGACAACGAGGACCGGAGGGTGAACCCGCAGTTCAGCAGGCGTGCGATGGTCCGCCCGAACTCCGTCGCCAGCGTGTTCTCGACCTCCGCGAGCGTCACCACGCCGGCGTAGCTCCCGCGGTCGATGAGCGCCTGCCCCTGCTCGTAGGACCGACAGGCGTTCAGCAGGAACGCGTCGGCGCCGGCCTCGAACTCGGTCGCGGTCACGTCGAGGTGGCCGTCAGAACACTGCATCCCGCGCTCGTCGACGTGGCCGATGTAGTGCAGGAAGTCGGTGTCGGTCTCGAGCACCTGCACGAGTTGGTCGCGGGTGAGGTCGTAGTGGGCCTCGATGTCGAAGGTCAGCAGGTCCCGGAGTCCGTAGAGGTCGGCCACCACGTCCTCCTCGCGCATCTGCTCGTCGTTGCAGACGACGGTGACGCCGATGCTACTGCGCTGTTTGGGCTCCCGCTCGATTCGCCGACGGTAGGACTGCGCCGTCGCCTTGTTCGCGCCGAGCGGGTAGCCGTCGCCGACCCAGGCGTGCTCGACGGTGTCGGTCGGGTCCGGGCTGACGATGTTCGAGTGCGTCTCCTCCGAGGAACTGTCCGCACCGCGGACCAACCCGCTCGTCCCGGCGCTCCGGAAGAAGTCGGTTACCGCCTGGGGTTCGGCGGCGGCCGCCTCCGGCGCCTCGTGGCGGGGACACCGGACGAGCGAGAGGTCGTTGGCGACGAACGGGAGCATCTCGACGTTCTCCGCGGTCGGGTCGATGTCGGTCGTCAGACTCCAGTTCGGGAGGTGCGCTTCGAGCTCCGCGAACGGCACGTCGAGGTACGCCCGCAGGCGGGCCGAGAAGGGGAGGTCGTACAGCCGACCGAAGTCGAGGTCGACCGACGACTCGACCGGCCCCCGCTCGTGGAGGTCGACCGGGTACAACCCCTCCGTGCGCGTCAGACAGTCGAGGAAGAACGTCTGTCTGAGCGTCCGCGCCACGCCGCGTTCGAGCGGCGACGGTTCCCTCATCGCGTCGACCGACCCCGGCGCGGGGACCGACAGCGAGTGGCTCCACCCGTCTCCGGCCAACCGCGGCGTCTCGCCCGGCACCACGTCGGCCCCGAGGTAGTACGCGAGCGGCGCGACGGCGAACACGGCGCGTCGCTCGGGCGGGACGACGACCGAGACGCTCGTCTGTGGGCGCTCGAGGAACGACGGCGCCGAGAACGTCTCGCCGAGTTCGAACAGCGGCGGGTGGCCTCGGAGCGTCGGGAACGACCGCTCGGGCGACGCCGTGGTCAGCGCCGACCCCAGCGTCGACACCGCCCGCATCAGCGTCTCCGGGTCGCCGGTCGTCGTCACCGTCCCGGCCGGGCGCTCGTGGAACGACCGGACGCCGACCCGAACCGTGGTCGTCTCGCCGAAGTCGAGGACGGTGTCGGTCCCCGCGGAGCGGACCGCGAGCGACCCCTCGCCGGCCACGTACAGCTTCACGGGCGCCGTGGTCACCTCCACGTCGTACTCGCCGGCCGGGAGCGACACCGCCTCGCGGTTGTCGGAGCGGGCGACGGGGACGCCCGTCGCGTCACGGACGATGGTCGCGGCGATCTTCGGAAGCGTGAGCGTCCGGGTCTCGACGGCGAAGGCGACGTCCACCGGGAACCGAAGCGCGTCCCCGTCCGTGGGTCGCGGCCTCGCCGTCGCGTCGGCGAACAGGTCGAAGCGCGCGTTCTCGATGTCGTCGACGATTCGGACGCCGGTCCGCCCCTCGCGTCGGTCCGGAGCCGGTCCACCGGCCGGAGCGTCGGGCACGGCCTCGAACGGGAGGTAGCGCAACGGCGCCCGGCTCATATCCGCACCCACTCCGTCGCCCCGTGCTCCGGGAGGTGCCACCGCTGCTCGGGGCCGAGAGTCGCCCGGCGACGGAGTTCGATTCGAGCGTCGAACAGGGGGGCGACCGTCGCCACCCGCTCGTCGTCGTCCGGGACCGGACAGTGGACGTGACCGAGGCCGCGGACGCCGCGGACGGTCGCCGTCAGGAGTCGGAGAAACCGAATCGTCCCGGTCGCCTCGCTCGTCCCGACCCCGTCTGACTCGTCGACCGCGCCGGTCGTGTCCGTCATGTCGACGCCACCGGGGCCCCCAAACGGGGCGAACGACCCGAGCGAGTCGACACAGAGGCGGAGTTCCCCGCGCGTCAGGCCGGCGTGGTCGACCGCGGCGAGTTCGTCGAACACCGCCTCCGACAGCGACCGGAGGGGAGCGGTCGAACCGGCCTCGCCGGTCCGCTCGCCGTCGGTCCCGGAGCGCCGGACCGTCGACTCGGAGTCCGTGTCGCCGGCGGTGGACCGACCGCCCGTCGTCTCCGTCTTCCCCGTCTTCCCCGTCGTCTCCGTCTTCCCCCTCGCCTCCGCCTTTCCCGTCGCTCGCCGGAGGTCCTCGGAGTCGCGTCGGTCGACGACCCGGACCGCCTCGCCGTCCGGAGCGACGCCCGCCGGGAGATGCGTCTCGACCGCCTCGGCATCGGGCGCGGTGAGGATGACCACGCGCGTTCGGGCCTGCAGCGGGTCGCCGAGGAGTCGGCGAGTGGCCTCCGCGCGGGCGCGGGCGTCCACGTCACCGGTGACGAGGAGGACACAGCCGTCGCGCTTCAGTCGGCGCAGACGGGCGGCGAGCGCGGCCCCCTCGTCGCCTCCGGACACACCCATCTCCCGCATCATACCTCCCATCGCGGATTAAACGTTTCGTGCGGGGTGACGGGCCGACGGTGGAGGGCCAGACGAACGCCGACGACGCGTCGGTCGACCGCTGACCGGGCGGCGGCGGCGCGACAGGGACCGAACCCCTAAAGGCGGGTGCGTCCGTCGGTCGGGTAATGACCACGCTCGGAAGCGCGAGCGCGGCCCCCGGCGAGGTCGACTTCGGCCGGCTGGAGGTGGGCGAGTCCAGGGACGGGAGCGCCGTCGGCCTGCCGGTCGCCGTCGTCAACGGGGCGCGCGACGGGAAGACGCTCTACGTGCAGGCCGCGAGCGACGGCGACGAACTCAACGGCGTCGGCGTCGTCAACCGTGTCGTCCCCCAGCTCGACCCCGCGGAGATATCCGGCACGGTGCTCGTCGTCGGCATCGTCAACTACCACGCCTTCCAGGTCGCGGAACACCGCAACCCCATCGACGACACGAAGATGAACCGGGCGTACCCCGGCGACGCGAGCGGCACCTCGAGCGAGCGCATCGCCCACGCCACCTTCGAGGCCGCGACCCGCGCCGACCTGATTCTCGACCTCCACCAGGGTTCTACCTCTCGAATGATCGACGAGGTCCGCGTGCGCTGTGGCACCCGCCACCGCCTCCACCGGGAGTGTCTCGAACTCGCCAAGACGTTCGGCTGCGGCTACGTCCTCGACCAGAAGGGGCCCGACGGCCAACTCGCCCGCGCCGGCCCCGACGAGGGGATTCCGACGGTCGACCCCGAACTCGGCGGCGCCGTCGGCTGGGACCGGGAGAGCATCCGGAAGGGCGTCGACGGCGTCTTCAACGTCCTTCGAGGGTACGGCTTCCTCGACGGCGGGGTCGACGCCGAACCCCAGACCCGCGCCACCGGATTCGACCAGTACGGCGCGCCGCGCGGCGGCGTCGTCCGTTTCGAGAAGGAACTCGGCGACGAGGTCCGCGCGGGCGACACCCTCTATCGCATCACCGACGTGTTCGGCACGACGAAGGCGCGCGTCACCGCCGACAACGACGGCCTCTTCTGGCGCGAGCGGCGCCTCCCGCAGGTCGCCACCGGCGAGTACGTCTGCTCGGTCGGCACCGGCATCGACACGTACTGACCGACCGACGGCGCCGGACGGCGCCGAGCGGCCGGCGAGACGCACCGACGTCAAGACGGCCGGGTTCGAGAGGTTCTCCGGCGGACGAATACATATTAGATGCGTTCGCCCTCGACCATAACACAACAACGGGTCACTCTTAGGTACGATACTGTTCTCCGTCGAATCGCTTGGCACGCGAACGGGCGGCACGCGCGGGCGGGGGTTCGACACACCACACCACTGGGACGACGGACCACGCACCTAGCACACCACCGCGGACACACCGACACACCACCGCGGCGCCACCGTTTTCTCGAGAGTCGAGCCGACGAGCGCCGGCATCGCTCGCCCCGGTGGTCTTCGACGCCCATCGACGGTCCGAGCCGTCGCATCGGGAGTCGCCCCCTCTTGTGGCCTGCTGGAACCGTCACCTACTGGTTCCGTCCGGCCCACGCCCGGGTATGCCCGCGAGTCTCGTCTGTCCCGACTGTGGCGCCACCTACGACGACCGCTGGCGCTGTTCCTGTGGTGCCCCGCTCGAGTTCGCCGACCCGCCACGACCCGCCCCGACCGGCGAGGAAGGCTCGGCGTCGGCTCCCGGCCCCTTCGACGCCCGCGCGGGGCTCTGGTCGTTCGATGCGTTTCTCCCGGTCGGCGCCGACCCGGCCGACCGCGTCACGCTCGGCGAGGGGCTGACCCCGCTCGTCGACGCCCCGGACTGGGACGCGACGTTCAAACTGGAGTACGTCTTCCCGACGGGGAGTTTCAAGGACCGCGGCGCGACGACGACGCTCACGCGGGCGAGCGAACTCGGCGTGGAGCGCGTCGTCGAAGACTCCTCCGGCAACGCCGGCGCAGCGGTCGCGACCTACGCCGCACGGGCCGGTATCGACGCCGAGATATACGTCCCCGCGGGGGTCAAGGACTCGAAGCTCCGGGCCATCGAACGCGCCGGGGCGACACCCGTCCGCGTCGAGGGGTCCCGCGAGGACGTGACCGACGCCTGCCTCGACGCCGTCCGCGAGGGCGATGCGTGGTACGCCAGCCACGCGTGGAACCCCGCGTTCTTCGCCGGAACGGCGACGGTCGCCTACGAGGTCGCCCTCCAGCGGGACTGGTCCGTCCCGGACGCGGTCGTCACGCCGCTCGGCCACGGGACGCTCTTCCTCGGCGCCTATCGCGGGTTCCGCGCGCTGTACGAGGCGGGGTGGACCGACTCGATGCCGAGGCTGCTCGGCGCGCAGGCGGCGGGGTACGCCCCCATCGCGGCCGAACTCCACGGCGAGGCGGCCGCCGACGGCGACAACGACGCCGCCGACGGCATCCGGATTCGCGACCCGGTCCAGCGGGAGGCGATTCTGGAGGCGGTCGAGGACACCGACGGCGACGCAATCGCCCTCGGGAGCCACGCAGTGGAGGCCGAACTCGACCGGCTCCACCGGGCGGGGTTCTACACCGAACCGACCTGTGCGGTCGCGCCGGCGGCGCTCCGCGAGTACCGCGAGCGCGGCGTGCTCGACGAGTCGGACGACGTGGTCGTCCCGCTCACGGGGAGCGGGCTGAAGGGGTAGCGGGAGTAGGGTAGTCACTGAGACCGTGGAGAAAGGATGGATGGGAAGGAAACCGCAGGACGGCTGGCACCGCCGCCGGTCGGGCAGGTCGCCGCCCGACTCACCGGGCGTCGTCGAGGGTGACGAAGTCCCCCTCGGCCGCGGTAATCCACGTGGTCAACATCTGTTCCTCGTCGGCGTTGCGGGGGTAGAACGTGCACTGGTCGTCGCCGAGGTCCGTCGACTCCAGGACGAACTCGACGTCGAACACCGGCCACCGGTTCAGGCCGTCACGGTACGCACCAGTCGTGTCGACCCCACTATTGTCGGACGTGCTCATGGTAGATCACTCCGGCCACCCACTGTCGAGGCCGGCTTCACGGATAGTCCGAAGCGTTCTCACCCCTTTGCTATGCGTTCTCTAACGGAACGCTGGCACTGCCTTTCGAACGTATAGGCCCCCCATTCTCCGGTTATTCGGACGTTAACGGGTGGACGTCGCCGTCGTCCGCGCCTATCGCTCGGGGTGAGTCGGCCCGTCGAACCCCCCGCGGACGAGCGGCTTCGCGACGTGACGCCGGGCACAGGGGGGCACCTCGTACCAGCCGAGGTCGAGGTCGCGCTCGACGGGGCGGTCGACCTTCCCCGACGCCGCCGTCCCGCAGTCGCGACAGCGGTACCCCTGATTTCGCCCGGCGCTTCCCATCGCCCGCCCACAGTCCGGACAGGTCGGCGTCGCCGGCTCGGTTCGAACGAGTTCCCGGACGGCGAACTTCTCCAGTTTGAGCGTCCCGTCTCCGACCTCGCCACAGACGAGGAGGCGGTCGCCGGGGCGGAGCGCTCGGACTCGGTCGCGGAACCGTTTGGTGGGCTCGAAGGCGACGCAGTCGAGTTCGGGACCGGGCGCGTCGCCGTCGCCCCCCACCGGTCGCACCGACACGAACACGTGTCCCCCGCGGCGGGTCTCGGGGTCGCTCGCGACGACCCCCGTGACGCGATAGGCGCGACCGTCGCGAAGCTCCTCGAACCCGACGCGGTCGTCGACGACCGCCTCCCGGAGGTGGGCGTCGGTGCCCTGGTTCGTCCGGAACAGCGAGACCCGTTCGACGGACTCCGAGTCGATTGCGTCGGCGACGGCACGAACCGAACGGGAGTCGTCACCCCGGATTCCGTAGAGAATCGGCCCCGGTGCGTTCGGGACGCAGACGGTCTCCCCCTCGACGCGGTCGACGGTGTCCCACACCGCCGGATATCCGGTCTCGGCGGCCGCGAACACCGACTCGTCGTCGACCTCGCGTGGGGTTCCACACCGGGTGAAGTCGCGGTAGGCGACGAACTCGTAGGTCCAGTCCGCGAAGGCGGCGTCGGCGCCGACCGCGGCGAGCGCGCCGATGCGGCCCCGGCCACCGGCCCAGCCGCGGTGGCGATAGCCGTGTGTCTCGGCGAGGGCCACGGCGCCGTCGGTCGTGTGGAAGTCGCGGACGGCGTCGCGGGCGAAGTCGGCGACGGCGGCGGGAACGTCGTCGGGACCGCCGGGGGCGACGACGACTCCGGGGCTGGTCCGCGGGTCCTCGACCTCGGCGAGCGGGTCGAGTTCGGCGCAGGCGAGGTCGAAGGCGGCCTCGGGGGCCAGGTCGACGTGGAGGGCGAGGGCGGCGTTGCCCCGGGTCTTCTGCTCGACGGCGGGGTTGAGCCGGACGAGCAGTCGGTCGTGGACCGCCCCGTTCCGGGCTTCGACCGCCTCGGCGATGCGCGCGGCGAGGTACGTCGTACACATCCCCCGCTCGCGCGAGTCGGTGTCGTCGAGGCCGATGAGCGTCACGTCCCCCACTCGACGGTCGTCGGGCAAGGCGTTTTCGCGTCGACTCGGGGAGCCTCCGGGCCTTCACGACCCCGCCAAAGCCGGCGATTTCGAATATATAACTCCTCCGACCATCTACGGAGTGAATCGGGGGACGTAGCGGGGGGCGTGGACGAAACGGTTATGTGTCGGGAATCGCTTATTACCCCCTATGTCGCGGTCCGCACTGGTGGGTAACGTCACCGCGATGCTCGAGGACGCCGGGTTCATGGTGAGCGAACGCGCCACCGTCCGACCCAAGAGCTTCGACCTCGCCGCCCGGCGTGGAGAGGACCTGCTGCTACTGAAGGTACTCGGCAACGTCGACGCCTTCGACGGCGTCACCGGCGCCGAGATGCGGCGGCTCGGCTCGTATCTCTCGGCGACGCCGCTCGTCGTCGGGCTGCGTACGCGCGACGAGGAGCTCAAACCGGGCGTCGTCTACTTCCGCCACGGCGTCCCGGTGTTGAACCCGGACACGGCGCTCGACCTGTTCGTCGAGGAGGTGCCGCCGCTCATCTACGCGGCGCCGGGCGGCCTCTACGTGAACATCGACGGCGACCTGCTCGCCGACGAGCGCGAACGCCGGGATTGGAGCCTCGGTCGTCTCGCGACCGAACTCGGCGTCTCGCGCCGGACGGTGTCGAAGTACGAGGACGGGATGAACGCCTCCATCGAGGTGGCCATCCAGCTCGAGGAGGTGTTCGACCAGCCGTTCTCCTCGCCGGTCGAGGTGCTGGACGGCGCCGAGGCGGTCAGGGACGCCGACCCGACGCCCGAGGACCCCGAACCCGAGGACGACGACGCCCACGTCGTCACCGTGCTCACCCGCGCCGGGTTCACCGTCCACCCGACGGCCCGCGCCCCCTTCAAGGCGGTCAGCGAGGACGACGACGGTCGCGAGGTGAACGTCCTCACCGGCCACTCGCCGTTCACCCGGAGCGCCGAGAAGCGCGCCCGCATCATGTCCTCCATCGGCGAGGTCACGCGCACGCGTTCGGTGTACTTCACCGAGGAGACCTCGAAGCGCGAATCCGTCGAGGGGACTGCGCTCGTCTCCTGTGAGGAGCTCGCCGAGGTCGACGACCCGGACGTCATCCGCGACCTCATCCGCGAGCGCACCCGCGAGCCCGCCGAGTCGTAACGCCGGCGCCTCTCGCCCGAGGCGGCGGCCGCGTCGTCCCGGACCGACGCCGACCCCCGGCCGGCTGACCGGTCCCGCCGCTGGCCCGTCGAATCACGTTCTTCGTCTTCGGACGCCTACTGAGCGGTATGCAGGGGAGTTCGCAGTGGGAGAGGGGCACGACGGTGACGGTTTCGACGCTGCGGGACGCCGTGGCCGCGGCCGTCGCAGAGTGGCCCGGCGTCACGACGAAGCGCACGTTCGGCTGTCCCGCCTTTCTCGCGCGGGGCGAGGTGTTCGCGCTCGTGAGCGAGCAGGGGCTCACGCTCACGCGACTCGACGCCGACGACCGTCGTCTGCTCGCCGAGACCCGAGACGCCCGACCGTTCCGCGCGAGCGGGCTCGAGTTCGGACGCTGGGTGACCGTCCCGGTCGAATCCGGCGATTTGGAGGGGATACAGGTCCTACTCAGAGCGAGCTACGAGGCGACGCTCCGGGAGTGAGTCAGAAGGTGGAAGCTTCGGAGCGGTCCAGTCGAGTCGGCCGAACTCAGGCCGCCGCGCCGTCACCGTAGGTCTGTTCGAGGTAGTCGACGATGTCGTCGCTCTCGGGCATCCCCTCGACGCCGTGCTCGGGGTCGACGAGCACCGGGACGCCCGTCTGGCCGCTGACCTCCTCGACCTCGGTCCGCTCGCCGTGCGAGCGTGGAACCTCGTGGGAGACGTACTCCAGACCGAGTTCGTCCAGCTTGCTCTTCACCTTCGCGCAGTACGGACAGCCGGGCAGGTCGTAGAGTTCGATCGACGTGGACGTCATCGGGTCGGGAGTAGTCGACCCAACGTAATGAACGCGATGGTGGTGTGTGGCGCGAACACCCGGTCGTGGCCGTCGACGGGTCGGTCGTGGCGCCGGGGTGGACCGGTCGCTCCGGAGAACTCGTCCCCCGAGAACGACCCCCTCAGTCGGCGCCGGACCGACTCCGCACGGGCGACTCAGCGGGGCGACTCGTCAGCGTCGCGACAAGTCCGCCGAGCACCGCAGCCGCGACGAACGTCCCGAGCGCTGGGACGAGGGGCGCCGTCGGGGAGCGCTGGAGGACCAGCACCGCGAGTAGCGCCGCGATGGCCGCGAGCAACCGGGGCGTGGGGTCCGCCGCGTCGTTCGCCCGCGCCCGTTCGAGACCGAACCCGACCGCGGCGGGGACGACGAGAAACAGGAGCGGTCCGAGCGCACCGAAGCCGGCGGCGCTCGCGCCGACGCCGGCGCCGACGAGGAGCGCGACCGGAGTCGCCGTCCGTCGGAGCGCCGCGCCGTCGACGCCGAGTCGGACCGCGAGGGGACCGGCGAGTGGGCGCAAGAGCGCGCGACAGGTGAGGGCGACGACGGCGCCGACGGCGAGACCAATCGCGACTGTGACGGCGAACCGGGAGACGACGTCAAGCGGTATCCACGCCCCGACGAACCACCAGTCGGGACCGGATTCGAGTTGGAGGGGCGACATCTCGACTACGAGGGTGACCTCTCGGCACATAACTGTTCGGGAGGTGACCGGAAGGGGAGTTGGCTGGAAGAGATGACCGACGGGCCGTCCGTCGGTCACCGAGCGTGTCGCTCGGCCGGTCGAGAATCGGGAGGGGGAGAGGGAGGGTTCTCCGACGAGGGAGGTCGCCGGGAACTGAAACGCGGTCCGGTCACCGTCCGACCCAGGTCCGGCGGCGAACCGCATCTGAACCAACGGGAGCGACCCTCATAGTTAATCCGTATTTAAATCAGCCCGATACGACGGGTAGGATACACCCTCCGAGCCCGCCGAGGCCGTACATCGCCACGTCTCGTCGGTATCGAGGAGTCGTCCCGGTCGAGGGACAGGGGGTTACGACTTCTCGACGTACCGGACCAGGGCCTTCCCGACCGCACCGACGAGCATGAGGAACGATCCGACGATGAAGGTGTAGATATCGAGTCGCGTCACCGACTCGAACAGGAACAGGACGCTCCCGACGAAGAACAGAACGTTGCCGAGGATACCGAGGCTCAGGTGTATCCACTCGTACTCTTGGACGAGTACTCTCAACGCGCTCGCGTGGCTGTTCGAGGACTTGTCACTTCTCTGGACGTTCTCGGGCATAGTATCTGGAACGTTCGCGGGTCGCCCCGGTACCGACTCGTCGGTCGGGTCGGGGCTCGGAACCGTTTCGAACGAAGAAGGGCGGCCGAATAAGCGTTCAGGCCACCGCACGGTGCGGTCGCTCCGGGGTCGGTGGCAGCGTTAAGAGAGTGCGCCGGCCGGGAGTCGAACCCGGGCTATTGGCTTGGGAAGCCAATGTCCTACCACTGGACCACCGGCGCTCGTTTCAGTCGCGCCGTACCCCCGTTCGCGTCGTCCACGGGGACACCGGCGCTCGAATCGGCGTACCACCACGTACCCCACCCGCTCACTTCAACGTGCCGCTTCCCTCCGGCGAAGAGCGCGCGAGTCGTACCGGAACGGAGGGTAAATCTCCGCCTACGAGGGTGTTCTCGGCCGAGTAGGGTGCAACTGACAGAAGTCCCACGACGTACTGAAGGCGTTGCTAACGGGTGGAACGTCGGGTGGACGAACGTCCACCGTCCGGCGACGACGCGTGCCTATTTGTTCGAGGCGGTTCTACCAGCGTTCGATGAGCGTGGACACGGACGCGGACTTCTCCGTTCTCGACGACGACGCACCGCTCGACCTCCGACTCTCCGCCGAGGAGCTGGGGCGACACCACGAGCACATCGTGTCGTTCGTCCGCGAGACGGTCGAGAGCGCCGGCGCCGACGGGGCCGTGCTCGGCCTCTCGGGCGGTATCGACTCGACGACGACGGCGTACCTCACCGTCGAAGCACTGGGGACGGAGGGGCTGCACGGACTCGTGATGCCGAGCGCCGTCAACAGCGAGGAGAACATGAGCGACGCCGAGCGCGTCGCCGAGGAGTTGGGCATCGAGTACGACGTGATCGAGATCGGCCCTATCGCCGACGCGTTCGCCGAGGCGATGCCCGAGGCGGCCGAGGACACCGAGGCGCTCGGGAACGTGTACGTCCGGACGCGAGCGGTGCTCAACTACTTCGCCGCGAACCACGAGAACCGCATCGTGCTCGGCACCGGCAACCGGAGCGAGGCGATGACCGGCTACTACACGAAGTACGGCGACGGCGCCGTCGACTGTCACCCCATCGGCAACCTCTACAAGCAGCAGGTGCGCCAGCTCGCCGCCCACGTCGGCGTCCCCGAGGACCTCGTGATGAAGACCCCCTCCGCCGAGATGTGGGAGGGCCAGACCGACGAGGGGGAGATGGGCGTCGGCTACGACCACGTGGACGCGATACTCGCGCTCCACGTCGACGGACCGCTGTCGAAGTCGGCGACGGTCCGCGCCCTCGACGGCGTCACCGAGGCGCAGGTCGAACGCGTGGTCGAGCTGGTCGAACGCAGCGAGCACAAGCGCGCGATGCCGCCTGCGCCGTCCGAACTGCGGGTGTAGGCCGGGGCCGAAATGGGATGGCGCTACTCCCCGCCCGACCGGTCCGCCGCGATGTCGTCGGCGTAGCGCTCGACGAGCGTCGCGAACGCGGCCGCCTCCGCCTGCTCGCGTCTCGCCTGTGAACGCGGGTCCCGCAGTAACTCCTTCACCGCGGTCAGCGCGTCGGCTCTGTTGGCGGCGACCTCCTCGGCCACCTCGCGGGGGTCGGAGACGACCCGGGAGACCAGTCCGAGGCGCTTCGCCTCGTCGGCGGCGACGACCCGTCCGGAGAGTGCGAGGTCCATCGCGTCGCCCTCGCCGAGGACGCGCGGGAGGCGGACGGTGCCGCCCCACGCGCCGAAGAGACCGAACCTGACGCCGGGTTCGGCGAAGGTGGCGTCGGGGGTCGCGACCCGCACGTCGCAGGCGAGTGCGAGTTCGACGCCGCCGCCGCGGGCCGCTCCGTCGATTCCGGCGACGACGACCGGCTCGGCGGACTCGACGGCGTTCGCCACCCGCTGGCCGTGGCGGGCGAACTCGCGGGCCTCGTCGCGGGAGAGGTCGGCGACGGTGTCGAGGTCGGCGCCGGCACAGAAGGCGTCGCCGTCGCCGTGGAGGTAGACGACCGGCTCGTCGGCGTCGGTGACCGCTTCCTCCAGGTCGTCGAGGTCGGCGGGGCGAAGCGCGTTGCGCCGGGCGGGGCGGTCGAGGGTGACGACGCGGACCGACCCGGCCGCCGTCGTGCGAACCATGGCGGGTCGTCGCTTCGGTTTCCAAAGGTCTTTGCCCTTGCCGTCGCTAGAGCGACGTAATGGACGATGCCGTGCGGACCCGCGACGCCGCGCGCGAGGCCCTCGCCGACGTCGAACCGCCCGCCCTGGGTGGCACCCTCGACGACCGGCTGGCCGACGCCCCGATGACGCCGGGCGCGCTCGCGTTGCTGTGTGCCCGGAGTCTGAACCCGGGCGTCGACCCCGACGCCGTGGCGGAGCGGGCCGCCGGCGTCCAGCTCATCTACGAAGGCCTGCGACTCACCCGTTACCTCGCCCACGAGGAGCCGTGGACTACGGAGCCGGAGTCGGACATCGACGCCGACCTCGACATCGTCGCCGCCGACGTGCTCGTCGCCCGCGGGTTCTACCTCCTCGCGCGGACGGGCGCCGCCGAGCAGGCGGTCGAGACCGTCCGCCGGTTCGGCCGCGACCAGACGCTCCGCCGCGCCGAGGGCGCCGACCCCGTCGCGCTCGACCGCAACCTCGAAGCCGACGTGTTCGAACTCGCGGTCGTCGCCGGCGTCGACGTGGGCGGCGACACCCCGTCGGCCGCCCTGCGGGAGTACGCCGCCGGACTGGCCCGCGGGTTCGACCCGGTCGACGGCGAGGCGCTCCCACCGGCCGCGGCCGCGCTCCCCGAGACGGTGGCCGACCGCATCGTCGCCCTCTCGGCGAATAGCGACGTAGAGAGCGCCGGCGACCGGGTTCCCTCCTCCGCGACCGACCCCTGAGTCCGCTCCCGCTTTCGGCGGCCGGGCGGCCGACCGCGCTCCACATCGTTTAGTACGACACCGACCGAGAGACGGGTATGCCGAGCGTCTCCAGCAACTGGGAGAAGGAGTCGAGCGGGTTCGAACGGCGCGACGAGGTGGCCGTCGGGGTGTACGTCACCCCCGCCGACGTGCACTACCACGGCGACGACGTCCACGCCCGGCCCGGCGTGCCGAGCGCCGAGGCCAACGCCTACCAGGTGTTCGCGGTCACCGACCTCGGCGGCGATGAGTCCCGCATCCCCCTGATTCACTACGCCGACGTGAACGACGCCGTCGCGTTCGCGGCGCTCGTCACCCGGTACGTCGACGCGCGCGACTCGCCGGTGGCTATCGAGGAGATTGGAGAGCAGGAGCCGGGGTACGAGGACGACTGGTGGCCCGAGGGCGTCGTCGACGCCGACGACCACCCGCCGCGCGAGGCGTTGTCGGCGATGCTGGGGACCTACGCGGAGGTGCTGGCGGAGGCGCTGTCGTCCTGAGTGGGGTGTCGGTCGTGGGTGTGTGTCCGGCCGACGGAGCCGTGTTCCCCCCTGCCACGGACGCGTCTGAATCGAAACGCCTAAAGACAAATCGGGCAAAGACGAAAACGCGCCTGGGTAGCTTAGCGGTAAAGCGCGTCCTTGGTAAGGACGAGAGCCCGGGTTCAAATCCCGGCCTAGGCTTTCTCCGAGAGACACCCTGACGAGCGAACGCGCTCCCGAGACCGGCGACCGTCGAGCCCGACCGTCACCGACGCCCGCTACGCGGTCGGCGGCTCGACGACGCCCAACTGTGCGAATAACCCCATGAAGTCGTCGAGGAACCAGTCCTCCTTGCGCATCCCGTCCTCGAAGCGGAGGAACGCCATCCCCGACATCACGACCTCCTTCCCGGTCGGCTCGATGCCGAGGAGTTCGCCCTCGTGAGTCGCGCGCCAGCGGTATCTGGTCGCGAGGGTGTCGCCGTCCGCAACGGTGCCCTCACAGGAGATTGCCATGTCGGGGAACGCCGACCGGAGCATGCCGACGTACTCCTTGAACCCCTCCGGACCGTGGAACCCCTGAGGCCGAGCCGGGTTGTGGAGGACGTAGTCGTCCGCGAAGCGCTCGTCGACGAAGGACAGGTCGCCCTCCATCCAGATTCGGTCGAGCGCTTCGGCGAGGGCGGCCTTGTTTCGTTCAGCAGTAGTTTTGGTTGCACTCATTTACTCTCACATTTTCAGTAGTGTAGTGAGGGGTTAAATGTATGCGTCGGGTTCGGTCGAGAAGAGCATCGAAGCGGAGCGCGACACACTGGCCGATGTGACGACCGCTCAGTCCGTCTCGTGAACCGCCACGTCCAACTCCCCGTCCGCTACGTCCGCCGTCATCATCGTCGCCGCCTCGGCCGGGTCCGCCCCGGTGACGCTCCCGGGGTTCAGTAGCCGAACGCCGTCGTGGTCCGTGTCCGTCACCGAGTGGGTGTGGCCGGCCACGCCGACCGCGTCCTCGCCTCCCTCCTCGCGGGCGATGTCGGCGACGCGGTCGGCCCAGCCCTCGTGACTGCCGGTGCCGTGGGCGACGACGAAGGTGACCCCTCCGGCGTCGAGCGTCGTGACCGCGGGCAGGTCGAGATGTTGTGGGTCGAGATTGCCGAAGACGGCGGTCAGCTTCCCGTCGGCGAGCGTCTCGAACTCGTCGAGGGTCTCCGGCGAGGTGAAGTCGCCAGCGTGGACGACGCGGTCGGCGTCGGCGACTCGCTCCCGGAACGACTCGGGAATCTCGTCTTCGCGGTCCGGTACGTGGGAGTCGCTGACGATCGCGATTCGCGGCATGGCTCCGGATACGACCTCCGAACCCGAAAGCGCTCGGGCGGTGGCCGGGACTACCACCAGTAAGTGAACAGCGCCCAAAACGCCGCGTACGACCCGACAGTGGAGACGAGCGGGACGACGTTCTGCAGGAGGATGACGCGACCGGTCGTCTCGGGGTCGAACAGGTCGACCGCGTCGGAGGTGTCCGCCGGGGTCTCCCCTCCGCGGTCCGCCTCACCGGTTCGCAGGGTACCACCGTCGAGCCCCTTCGGGGTCGACCGGTCTACCGGGCCGTCCAACGTCTCGTCCGGGACGCCCGCCGCGAGCGTCACCGACCGGGAGGCCCGACCCCAGCCGAGGCCGACGATGGACATCGTCGCGATGATGACGAACGAGGCGGGGATGCCGACGGCGGAGAGCCCGACGACGATGCCGGAGGAGACGACGGCGACCACGAGCGCCGCGGTCAGCGGGAGGTCCGTGAGGTCGTTGCCGAGAGTGTCGAGCGTCCGGCGGGCGATGGTGAGTGCGCCGACCGCGACCGCGGCGCAGGCGAGCAGGATGAGCGGGTTCATCGCGACGCCGGCGCCGTACAACGGGGCGATGGCGTTCGCGACGTTCGACGTGCCCGAGGAGAACGCCATCAGACAGCCGATGACGACGACGAGCGCCGCGCCGACGAGTTCCCTGTCGGTGGTGTTCGGCCCGGCGCGGGGTCTCGGGAGGGTTCCCGAGCGGTCGACCTCCACCAGCGGACCCTCGCTACTCCGTGCGTCGACCCAGCGGTCGATGCGCGGGTAGAGATAGCGCCCGACGACGCCGGAGACCCAGAAGCCGAGGATGGGCGCGACGAGCCACCAGACGACGATTTCGCCCATGACGGCCCAGTCGAGGGTCCCGGACGCGACGCCGAGACCGGCGATGGCGCCCACGGCCGTCATCGACGTGGAGGCGGGGACGCCGGCGTAGTTGCCGACGAACAGCCCCGCACCGATGAAGAAGAGCACGACGATGCTGGACTCGATGGTGAAGACGCCCGGTTCGGTGACGAGGTCCCGCCCCAGCGTGTCGACGACGCGCCGGCCGATGGTCCACGCGCCGACGAAGAAGAAGACGGCCATGAGGGCGCCGGCGGCGGCCTTCGAGAGCACCCCCGACCCGACCGCGGGACCGAAGGCGGGCCCCGTCGTCGACCCGCCGATGTTGTAGCCGACGAATAGCGAGACGGAGAGGCCGACGAGAAGTAAGGCACCGATCATGTCGACACCGACGGACGGCCGCGTAATGAACCCCAGCGGAAGTCCGGCGGCGGGGCGAACCGGACCAGGCGGGGCCGGGAGAAAACTCATGGCGGACGGGTCGAAACGGAGGCGACATGGTCCCTCCATCGGACTCGAACCACAGCACCGGTCCCGTCACCGACCGCGATGCCGACCCCGCTACCGACCGCGGCACCGACCCCGCCGAGCGCGGCTGTCCGAAGTGCGGCCACACCGGCACCGACGTGGGGACGATATCCACCACGGGCGGCGGCCTCTCGAAGCTGTTCGACATCCAGACGAACTCGTTCAAGGTCGTCTCCTGCACGAACTGCGGCTACTCGGAACTGTACCGCGACAGCACGCCGGGGTCGAGCGACATCGTCGACGTGTTCCTCGGCTGATGCCCGGCGTCGGACTCGGCTTCGCGGTCGTCTTCCTGTTCGCGCTCGCCCTCCCGCTCGTCCTGTACGCCCTCGTCCGGGCCGAACGCGGCGGACGCGAAGAGATGGACCGCGAGACGGCAGAACGGGTCGCGCGGCGCGACACGCCCGACCGGGACAACCGCTGAACCACGGCCGGACGACCGCTGAACCGTGACGAAGAGGCCATCGACCCGCGACGAGGCGACGGAGCCGGCCGCCCCGGCCTGACGGGGCTCGACACCGCGCCGTCGCCGGGCGAACGGTGTGGCGCTACCACACTTATGCCGGACCCGCTCGACACCCGCGTCGTGACTCTCGCCGCCGGCGACCCGGCGCTGACGCGCTTCGCGCTCCAACTGTTCGTCGTCCTCGTCGTCGCCCGCCTCCTCGGGGAGTTGGCGGGCCGAGCGGGCTTCGCGCCGGTCGTCGGCGAACTGCTCACCGGCCTCGTTCTCGGCCCCTCCCTACTGGGGTGGGTCGCCCCCGACGTCTTCGCGGGGCTGTTCCCCGCCGGCGCCGACGACGCGGTCGCCCTCGACGCCGTCGGGACGCTCGGGCTCCTCATGCTCCTCGTCCTCGCCGGCCTGGAGACCGACGTGGGGCTCGTCCGCCGCCGGTTGGGGGCGACGACGACCGTCGCCGCCGGAAGCATCGCCGTCCCCTTCGCCGGCGGGTTCGCGCTCGGCTGGTTCGTCCCCGCGCGCTTCCTCGCCGATTCGGGAAACAGAGTCGTCTTCGCGCTCTTTCTCGCCACCGCGCTGTCCATCTCCGCGGTGCCCGTCATCGCCCGCGTCCTCCTCGACCTCGGCGTGCTCGGCGACGACGCCCCGCAGGTGCTGCTCGCGGCCGCACTGGTCAACGACGCGCTCGGGTGGCTCCTGCTCTCGGTCGTCGCCGGGATGGCGGGCCGCGGCGCCGTCGACCTCGTCGGCGCCGCCGTCACCGTCGCGGCGCTCGTCCTGTTCCTGCTGGGCGCCGTCACCGTCGGCCAGTGGCTCGTCGACGCCGTCTACGCCCGGACGAAGCCCGGTCCGCCCATCGGCCACTTCTCGACGCTCGTCCTCCTCGCGCTCGGTGCCGCGGCCCTCGCGGCCGAACTCCGCATCGAGGCTTTTCTCGGCGCGTTCGTCCTCGGCGTGCTCGTCGGCCGGACGGGGCGGCTCGACCCCCACGTTCGGGAGACGTTCGAGACGGTCACCATCGCCGTGCTCGCCCCCGTCTTCTTCGCGACCGCGGGGCTCCGGGCCGACCTGACGGCGCTCGTCGACCCCGAAGTCGCCGTCCTCGCGCTCGTCACCCTCGCCGTCGCCGTCGGCGGGAAGTTCCTCGGCGCCGCCGCGGGCGCGCGAGTCGCCGGGTTCGACCGACGGGACGCCTTCGGGATGGGTGCCGGCCTCAACGCCCGCGGCGCGCTCGAACTCGTCGTCGCCAGCGTCGGCCTCTCGCTCGGCGTGCTGACGGGCGCGACGTACGCCGTCGTCGTCCTCGTCGCCGTCGTCACGTCGGTGATGGCCGCGCCGCTGTTGCGCTGGGCGTTCGCGTCGGGCGACGGGGCCGCCGGTGGCGACGGCGCCGGCGCGTGACGGGGCCCGAGCGGCTACCTCGCCGGGGGCGAAAGCTACTGGGCCGAGCGGGGAGAACTGACGGGAACGGCGAACCAATGCTCACAGATACGCCGGGCATCCACCACATCACGGGTATCGTCCGCGACGCGCAGGCGAACGTCGACTTCTACACCGGCGTGCTGGGACTTCGCCTCGTCAAGTCGACCGTGAATTTCAACGAGAAGTTCACGCGCCACCTCTTCTACGGCGACGGGACCGGCACCCCGGGGACCGGACTGACGTTCTTTCCGTACCCCGCCGAGGACGACGGACGGGCCGGGAAGCCGCAGATTCGGACCGCGGCGCTCGTCGTCCCGCCGGGGTCACTCGACTTCTGGTACGAGCGACTCACCGAACGCGGTGTCGACGTGGAGGGGCCCTTCGAACGGTTCGACGAGCGCGTCCTGCGGCTGTCGGACCCCGACGGCACCGAGCTCGAACTCGTTACCGGGGAGTCGTCGGTCGAGCCGTGGACGGACGGACCGGTTCCGGCCCGCCACGCGATTCGGGGAATCCACGGCGTGACCCTGCTCTCGGCGAGCCCATTCGTCACCGCCGGGCTCCTCGAGACGCTCGGGTTCGACCTCGAAGCCCAGGAGGGCGACCGCGTGCGCTACCGCGCCCCGGGCGACCGCGCGACCGTCGTCGACCTCCTCGACCGCGACGCCGAGTTCGGGCGCGAGGGTGCCGGCTCTATCCACCACGTCGCGGTGCGCGTCCCCGACGAGGAACAGTTGTACGAGTGGCACAGCCTCCTCCGCGAGCGCGACTACGACGTTTCGCGGGTGAAAGACCGCCACTTCTTCCACTCGCTGTACGTCAGAGAACCGGGCGGCATCCTGTTCGAGTTGGCGACCGACTACGAGGGGCTCGCAGGGGAGACAGATGATATCGACGCCGACGCCCCCGCCCAGTCACTGTTCCTCCCACCGTGGCTGGAGGAGGACCGCGAGATGATAGAGGGTCAACTCCCGCCCCTCGACCTCCCATTCGAGTCCGGGAGCGACTGATGTCCTGGGACCCGAGCCTGTTCGAAGCGGGGGAGAACCCGAACCGGGACCACCCCATCGAAACCGCCGGAGCGCCGCCCGTGGCGGCCGAGGCGGCCGTCGTGATGCTCCACGGGCGAGGGTCGACCGGGAAGCAGATACTCAGACTCGCCGACGAGTTTCTCCGCCACGGCGCGATGTATCTCGCCCCGCAGGCCGCCGGCAGGTCGTGGTACCCCTGGTCGGCCGCCGCCCCGCGCGAGGAGAACGAACCGTGGGTCTCGGCGGCGCTCGAACGAGTGGCCGACGCCGTCGACCGCGCCCGCGACGCCGGCGTCCCACCCGAGCGGACGCTCCTGTTCGGCTTCTCCCAGGGCGCCTGCCTCGCCGCCGAGTTCGTCGCCCGGAACCCGCGCCGGTACGGCGGGGTCGTCGTTCTCTCGGGGGGTCTGCTCGGCCCGGACCCGGGCGCCGGGTACGACGGGTCGCTGGCGGGGACGCCGGTCTTTCTCGGCTGTGGCAGCGACGACCCCCACGTCGGCGCCGACCGCGCCGAGGCGTCCGCGGGGGCGTTCGAGCGACTCGGCGGCGACGTGACCTGCCGGTGCTACGACGACCTGGGTCACGAGATAAACGACGACGAAGTTCGGGAGACGGACGCGCTCTTGGGGCGCCTGGTGTGAGAGTTGAGCGAGCAGGGGTTTATTTCAGCCGTGATACGTGCGACTCAGCTTCTAGAGACGTGCCGCGTATCTAGCGAGCGACTCCTGACTGAAGTACGATACAGTCCCGGTGGTCGTGCTGAATACAGAGGTATGTTCAGCAGAAGTTGCGCAGTCTGATTCAGCTATTGTCTTTTCAGAGCTTTTCGGACTTCTCGGCTGACCAGATACACTCCGCCCAGAAAGAATAGTAACGTAGTCACAAGCATACCGTTAATTGCGATTAGTACCGTAGAACCAATCAACAACGCCGCTCCCACTACAACATTCACAATATCTGTTTTCGGCTCATCATCCATTGTTTGATACTTATGCCAGAATGTAGTATAAACTTCTCATGGTCATAAAGCTGTCAGAAGACCTGTGCAGAATATGCGCTCTGTATTCAGCAGAGATATACTGACAGCGACCACCCAGTTCTGAACAGCAAACATAGACACGCTCTGTCTCTAGGAGCTGAGTCAGACCGAACTACACTGGAAGAAAGGTAGTTTGTTCCGACCGGACTCGACGTGACTCGGCTCCAGGAGACGTGGCAGGTGTCCGCGGTCGAAGTGGCATGACGGAGGGTAAACTGCTGCACTTCAGGACTAACAAGTGATATGTGAACAGCACTTTTACCAGATAGCATGCCGAATGACGCTCGGATTTCCGCTGTCGATACGGATGATTCTCGTGTTCGAGCAGCCGCAATTGTGCTGATGGGTTCGTGCTTCTCCCTGTTCCTGTTTCTCGATGCTCCTGACTTCGCGAGCCCGTACTACGTTTTCGCCGTTGGAACGATGGTTTTCGCCGTCCTCTTCGCGGGTGCTATGCTCGCCTCTGTGTCCCGAGAGTAGACCCGCGCTCCGAGTCCGGAAGTTGCGTCGTCGCGACCGGTGGTCGAAGAAAGTCACACGCCCACTGTCACCGACACGAGAGCCGACGACCGAGTCCGATTACTTGAACTCCTCGGGGTCGAGGAAGCGCGCCGGCACCAGGTCGACGACGTGCGCCGGAAGCGCGTCGACGACGCGCTCTGCGGCCCACACCATCGGCTTTCGCAACACGACGTAGACGAACGAGACGCCGAGGGCGAGGAGCACCAGCGTCTCGGCGAGTCCCGAGAGGACGGCGTAGGCGGGGAGTCCGAACACGCCCGCCAGTAGCAGGTCCTCGGGGGCGCCGTCGTAGCGAATCCAGCGCCGCGGGGCGATCCAGCGTCCCCGGAAGTGGTCGTAGACGGCGCGGTCGGAGTTCCCCTCCCACGGCCGAAGCTCCAGCCCACCCCCTAGCGCGTCCATGGCAGAGTGAATTCCCGCGGCCGCGAGGAACAGCGCGGCCGCGAGCGTCGCGGGACCGGGCGAGACGAGCGCGACGACGGCCGCGAGGGCGGCGGCGAGCGGGAAGTACACCGGGAAGTGGAGCGTCTTTCGGTGGCCGGCGTAGAGGTCGAAGTCGGGGAACAGCCCCCCGAGCGCGCCGGCGGCCACCGGCACGAGCCCGCCGTCGGGAGCCACGAGCAGCGCGAGGGCCACCCCGACGAGGGCGTGCGTGGTCGCCATCATATGGAGTCGTCGGTAGGAGAGTTCCGAATAAATGCGTGTCGTGTGTGAGGTTATCACGCACGGGGCGACGGAGCCGGCTCCCGACCGGGCCGCGTCGATTCGCCTCCGGACGTGCGGCGAGGGGTTTAGCCCTCGGCGGCCGTACGCACCGAGTATGGGCACTCGACTGGTCCCCTCGGGCCGAACGGCGACGCGGCTGTTACAGGCCGCCATCGGGGTCGTGCTGGTCGAAGGCCTCCTCCTGCAGAACCCCGGGGTCGTCGTCAACGCCCTCCTCTCGCTCGGCGTGACGTTCCTGCCGCCGGTGCTCGCCCGCGACTGGGAGGTCCGCCTCGACACCCGACTCACCCTCTACATCGCCGTCGCCGTCTTCCTGCACTCGGTCGGGATGCTCGGGTTCTACGAGTCGGTCTGGTGGTACGACCACCTCACCCACACGCTCTCGGCGACGGTCGTCGCCGGCGTCGGCTACGCGACGGCGAAGGCGTTCGACGAGCACTCCGACGCCGTCCACTTCCCGGGGAGCTTCCTCGCGCTGTACGTCCTCCTGTTCACGCTCGCGCTGGGCGTGTTCTGGGAGGTACTCGAGTTCGGTGCACGACTCCTCGCTACCGCGGTCGGCATGGACCCCATCCTGTTCCAGTACGGCATCGACGACACCCTGCTCGACCTCGTGTTCAACACCGCCGGGGCGGTGTTGGTGGCGCTGTTCGGCTCGGGCGCCCTGCGCCCGCTCGTCGAGTCGCTGACGACCCGCTTCGACCGGAGCTTCGGCGAACGGTAGCCGAAGGCGGGGTCCGCCCGAGGGAACCGACAGCCGCCCGACGGCAGGCGGGCCGTCGCCGACCGCGACCCGGGACGGGGACGCATCTTTTTACCGGGGCACGCGGAAAGGGAGGTATGCGATTCGTCATCGTGGGGTACGGACGCGTCGGCGCCCGCACCGCCCGCATCCTGCAGGAGGAGGGTCACGACCTCGTCGTCGTCGAGAACGACCGCGACAAGGCCGAGCGCGCCCTCGAAGCCGGCTTCGAGGTCGTCGAGGGGGACGGGAGCGTCGAGACCGTGCTCGTCGAGGCCGGCGTCGAGGACGCCGACGCCGTCGGCGGGCTCACCGGCGACCCCAACGTCAACTTCGCGGCCTGTATGCTCGGCAAGGAGTACGGCTGTCGGACCGTCCTGCGCATCGACGAGGACTACCGCAAGGAGATTTACGAGCAGTACGCCGAGGACGTCGACGAGATCGTCTACCCCGAGCGCCTCGGCGCCGCGGGCGCCAAGACCGCGCTCCTCGGCGGGAACTTCAACGCCCTCGGTGACCTCACCGAACGCCTCCAGCTCTCGGTCGTTCGCATCCCCGAGGGGTCACCCTCGGTCGGCAAGCGGGTCACCGAGGTCGCGCTTCCCGAGGAGGCGCGCATCTACGCGCACGGCCGCGGGCGCGAGGCCATGACCATCCCGCTCCCCGGCACCGAAATCGAGGCCGGCGACCACCTCGCGCTCATCATCGAACGCGAGGTGCTCGACGAGGTGCGGGAAGCACTCCTCGGCGACGTCGACGCGGACCTGACGGTCTGAGTCGGGTTCGGCGCGAGCGCGCGAACACGTCGACGTACGGTCGGGAGAACTGCCCCTCAGTCGTCCTGTTCCTTCAGCCACTCGTCGAGCAGGGTGCGAATCGCCGCGTCGCGGTTGTCGCGGTGGTCACTGAACGCCATCTCCTCGACGAGTTCGAGCTCTTCCTCGGCGAGCTCGATGGTCACGTCCTCCCCCTCGAACTGGTCCTGCCTCATCCGGCGTCGACTCGGGACTGGCGGTACAAATACGTTAGTCAGACGGGTGTCGGGCGCGCGTTCGTCTCCGGGACTCCCCGTCGGGAACGGAGCCTACTCGCCGCGGTCGAGATACTCTCCCTGGACCGCGACGACCGCCGAGGAGTCCGCGCAGTCGGCGTACCGTCGGAGGGGTTCCTCGTTGAGTTCGAGAAACGTCTCCCCCCAGCGGAACTTCGCGAGGATTCGTTCGGCGTGCTCGCGCTCTCCGAGGATACAGAGCGCCGCCGCGAGCGCTTCGACGGTCGTCAGACGCATCGGCCGGCCGAAGTTGACCGGGTTGGCGGCGACGAGGTAGGGCAACGCGCGGTGCTCGCCCGGCAGCGAGAACATGGCCTCGCCCGCCGACTCCCACGAGCAGTCGAGCGCGACGAGCGCCCGCTCCGCCTCCTCGCGGTCGGCGGGCGACAGCGCCCGCTCGGCGTGGGGGTTGAGTACGACCCCGTACGGCGTGGCGCGGTCCGAGCGGTGGAGTTCCGCGAGGTCGAACCGCGCCAGCTTCCGGGCCGTGCACTTCTTCGGGTCGTCGTCGCCCTCGTACCGGACGTGCAGGTCCACGGTCGAGGTAGCCCGGAGACCGGCAAAAGCGACACGGTGCGGTCCTCGGCCGGCTCGTCCCGGGCCGCCGGCGCCACGCTCTTCTCCCCGCCGTGTGACGGTCGAGGCACGACTATGAGCGTTCCCGACGCCGTCACGACCTACTACGACGCCCTCGACGACGGCGACTACGAAGCCCTGCGCGAGGTGCTCGCCCCCGACTTCGCCCAACGCCGTCCCGACCGGACCTTCGAGGGGCGGGAGGCGTTCGTCCGGTTCATGCGCGACGACCGCCCGCGGACCGACACCGTCCACGCCGTCGACCGGGTGTACCGCGCGGGCGACGCCGACGCACGAGGTATCGGTAACGGCGGCGGGTCGAACGACGAGGACCGCGGCGGTCTGGAGGTCGCGGTCCGGGGGCGACTGCTCACCGCGGACGACAGGGAGGAGCTCGTCGCGTTCGTCGACGTGTTCCGCGTCGTCGACGAGCGAATCGGCGAGTTACGGACCTACACCGGCTGATTCGACCGGAGGAGGCCGGAGGCGAACAGTTATCCTCCTGCGGCGTTTTGCCGTGAACGACTCCTCGTGGCCGGAGCCGCGGCACCGCGCCGCGCCCGGCCGGCAGCCACCCGTCACGTGGCGCACGCCGATGCAACAGGACGTTCACGACGCGCTCGCGTCACGGTTCGACACGCATAGAGTCGTTCGAGCGCTCCGCGCCGTCCCGCCACACGAGGTCTGGGAGGTCGGGGTCGACGGCCGCCGCGCCGTTCTCAAACGCGACACCGGCCCGACGGGGAACGCTGCCGTCGAGGGACGCGTGACCGCCTTCGTCGGCGACCGGACGTCGGTTCCGGTGCCCGAGGTACTGCACGTCGGCGACGACTGCTACGTCGCCGCGTGGCATCCGGACGCTCCGGCCCCCGACGCCGCGGAGACCGCGGGGAGGTCCTGGGCACGGGCGGCGGGCCGCGGGCTGGCGACGCTCCACGAGGAGACGGAGTCGCTGGTCGGTCGCTACGGCAGGTTCGACGGTGCCGGGGGCGTCCTCTCTGTCGACGGAGATGCCGACTGGCACGCCGCCGCGGTCGACTACGTTCGTCGGCGCCGGCCCGCGATGGACGAACACGGACACGGCGCCGTCGCCGACGCCGTCGTCGACTTCCTCGTCGACCGCCCCGACGCCTTCGCTGGCGCCGACGGTCCCGTCTGCTGTCACGGCTGGGCGACCCCGGAACACGTCGCCGTCGACGACGGCGAGGTCGCCTGCGTCGTCGACTTCGAACACGCGCTCGCGGCACCCGGCGAGTTCGACTACTGGCGGACCGTCCTCCCGACCTTCCAAGGCGACGAGGCGGGGCGCCGGGCGTTCCGCGAGGGGTACGAGTCGGTGCGGACGCTCCCGTCGGGGTTCGGGCACCGACGACCGCTGTACGTGCTGTTGAACGAGGTGTACTACGTCGAATCGCTGTACGTGCAGAACCGCCTCGGCGCCGAGGAGAAGCGAGAACGCGCCGCGTGGCTCGAAGACCGCATCCGTGAGACGGTGGAACGTCTCCGCTGAGTCCCGAGGGCCGGGGCGGTGGCGTCAGACGGCGTCCTGGCGAACCGTCTCCCGGCCGCGTTCCCGCTCGCGGAGGAGTTCCATGGCGAGGGCGTACAGCAAGTAGCCGACCGCGAACGGCGCGAGTGCGAGCGCGACCCAGAGGAGGACGGTGGGCAGGGGGACGCCGAAGCCGAACTCGAACCCCGGACCGGCGACGGGGCCGTGCGGTCCCATCCCGACCGCCCCCCACATCGAGAACCGCCAGACTACGCCGACGACGCCGGCGAACAGGGTGGTGGCGAGGAGCGCCGCGAGGAACCCGGTTGCGGTACGGGCGAGGGTGGTGGTCGTCTGGCTCATACGAGAGCGTAGGGCCGGAGCCGACATCCCTCCCGCGGGTGGTTCTCAGCCGACGGGAACGTCGGGAACCCTCGGCCCGTCAGACGGCCCCCGCCGCTTGCGACGCTCCGGCCTCGCGTCGCTCCCGCCGCTTGACGGCCTCCATCGCGAGGCTGTAGAGGAGGTAGCCGGCGAGGAACGGCGCGACGACGAGGGCGACCCGCAGGAGGAGCGTCCCGAGGGAGAGCCCCGAGTCGACGGCGGCGGCGGTCGTCGTGTTTCGCAGAGGGACGAGTACTCGGTGCATGGGTGGCGGTACGCGCCGAGGGGACAATCAGTTACCGGTGCGAACACGGGTGGTTCGGCTCACTCCCGTTCGCCGGCACCACGGTCGCTACCGGTCACTGACGCAGGCTCGCTACTCGCGTTCGCCTGCGCCAACCGCGCTCTCGCCGACCTTCTCGCCGCCCTCGATGCGCTCTTTACCGTTCATGTACGGCTGGAGCGCCTCGGGCACGTCGACGGTGCCGTCCTCGTTCTGGTAGTACTCGAGTACCGCGACCATCACGCGGCCGACGGCGGTGCCCGAAGCGTTGAGCGTGTGGAGGTACTCCGCCGACTCGTGGCGCTCCGGCCGGTAGCGCAGGCCGGCGCGCCGGGCCTGGAAGTCCTCGAAATTCGACGCCGACGACACCTCGAGCCAGCGGCCGCCCTCCTCGGGCCCCTCGTCGCTCTCGGTGCCGGGCGCCCACACTTCGAGGTCGTAAGTCTTCGCGGCGGCGAAGCCGAGGTCGCCGGTACAGAGGTTCAGCACGCGGTAGGGGAGCCCGAGCCGGTCGAGTACCTCGGCCGCCTCCTCGAGGAGCGCGTCGAGGCGGTCGTACGACCCCTCGGGTTCGACGAAGTTGACGAGTTCGACCTTGTTGAACTGGTGGACGCGGACGATGCCGCGCGTCTCGGTGCCGTGTTCGCCTGCTTCGCGTCGGAAGTTCGGGGTGTACGCCTGGTGCTTCAGCGGGAGGTCCTCCTTCAGCATGATTTCGTCGCGGTACATGTTGGTGACGGGCACCTCCGCCGTGGGACAGAGCCAGAGGTCGTCGTCCTCGTACTCGTCGTGCTCCGCGCCGCCGATGCGGTAGGCGTCCTCGTTGAACTTCGGAAGCTGACCGGTCCCCGTCATCGACGTGCTCGTGACCGGAATCGGCGGGAAGAGGTCGACGTACTCCTGCTCGCGGTGCACGTCGAGCATGAACTGCACGAGCGCGTGTTCGAGCATCGCGCCCTCGCCCTTGAGGAAGTAGAAGCCCGACCCGGTCGTCTTCGCAGCGCGAGCCTCGTCGATGATGTCCAGGTCCTCCCCGAGTTCGAAGTGCGGCGTCACCTCGTCGGGGAGGTCGCGGCGGTCCTCCCATCCCACACGACGGACCTCCTCGTTGTCGGCCTCGTCCTGCCCCTCCGGGACGCTCTCGTGGGGAATCTGCGGGAGTTCGAGCAGGGCGTCCTCCAGTTCCGATTCGAGGTCCGCGGCGCGCTCTTCGAGGTCCGCGAGTTCGGCCTTCAGTTCGCTCGACCGGTCGATGGCCGCCTGCGCCTCGTCGTCCTTCCCCTCGGCTTTGAGCTGGCCGATTTCGCTGCTGACCTCGTTTCGCTCGTGGCGGAGTTCGTCGCCGCGTCCCTTCAGCGAGCGCCACTCCTCGTCGGTCTCCAGCAGCCGGTCGAGGTCGACGTCGTAGCCGCGGGCGTCGAGCGACTCGCGAACCGTCTCCGGGTTCTCGCGGAGGAACTGCCGTGGAATCATACTCACGAGTGGTGTCCGCGCTCGGGAAAACGGTATCGGAGGCGTGCCGGTCGATGACGGGGACGGACGAGACGAGTTCGACTCGCACGACCCCGGAAGGAGGCCCTGCGCGGTCGGCGCGCGCTGGCGAGCGGGCTCGTCCGCTCGTCAGTAGCGTGCGGGGGCTTCCGGGAGACACGGACCCGGGGACAAACTCGTCGACGAGGCCGACGCCCGACACACCGAAGACGAAGAACGCGAACACCGACACCCCCGAACCCTTTTACCCGACCCCGACACCCATCCGCCATGGCTATCGGCGACGTGAATCCGGTCCCCGACAGCAGCGACGTCTACTATCTCGACACCGGGATGTACGACACGGAGGCGTACGGCTCCGTCTACATCGTCGACGCCGAGCGCCCGGCGCTCGTCGACGCCGGCATCGGGACGAACCGGGACCTGCTGTTCGACGCCCTCGACCAAGTCGGGGTCGACCGCGACGAACTCGCCTACGTCCTCCCGACGCACGTCCACCTCGACCACGCCGGCGGCGCCGGCTTCCTCGCCGCCGAGTACCCGAACGCCACCGTCATGACCCACGAGACCGGCGTCCCGCACCTGGTCGACCCCTCGCGGCTCGTGGCGGGGACGAAGAGCGCCGTCGAGGACCAGTGGCAGTTCTACGTCGAACCCGAACCCGTCCCCGAGGACCGCATCGAACCCCTCGAAGACGGCGACACCGTCGACCTCGGCGACCGCGAACTCGACGTGGTGGGCGCCCCCGGCCACGCCCCACACCAGGTGATGTTCCACGACCGCGCCGACGACGTGCTGTTCACCGGCGACGCGGCGGGTATCTGGGTGCCGAGCGAGCGGAAGGTCCGCCAGACCACCCCGCCCTCGCAGTTCGACCTCGAGAAGTGTCTCGCCGACGCGAACCGCATCACCGAACTGGACCCCGACACGCTCTGCTTCGGCCACTTCGGCCCGCGGGAGTTCGCCCCCGAACTGATGGAGGCGTACAAGCGCACCCTCGTCGAGTGGGTCGAGGCCGTCCGGGCCAAGCGCGAAGAACTCGGCGACGACGAGGCCGTCATCGCGCACTTCCAGGAGCACACTGACATGGTCGGGACGTGGAACGAGACGAAGGCCCTCGCCGAGGAGCGCCTCAACGTGAAGGGCGTCCTCGGATATCTGGACTACCGAGCGAAGCAGGAGACAGCGAGCGGAGAGTAGCCGACGCCCGGGAGAGTCCACTACTCACCGACCGGGAACGAACCGCTCGCGGTCGAACGCGGCCCGCGGCTACACCATGTCGGAGCCGCCGGTGTAGGAGTAGTGCGCCGTGAGGTCCATCGTCGACAGCATACCGACGACGTCCCCCTCCTCGTCGGTCACGGGGAGGTGGTGAATCCCGTGGCGCATCATCTTGGCGGCGGCTTCGCGAAGCGACTGCTGTGTTCCGACGGTCACCACTTCCTCCGTCATGTACTCCGCGACCCTCGCGTCGTCCCCCGACCGCGCGGCGACGAAGTCGGCGAGGTCGGTGGTCGTGAACATCCCCGTCGGCCGGTCGTCCCCGTCGACGACGACGAGCGACCCGACCTCCTCCTCCAGCAGGGCCGCAGCGGCGTCCGCGACGAGGGCGTCCTCGGGGACGGTCAGCACGCCGACGGTCATCAACTGCGTGATTGGAGTGCTACGCTGTTCCATACCCCGATACACACGCGTGGATTGTTAACGGTTGTTGCCGGCGGCTCCCGTCGGTCCGAGCGCGGCCGTCGGTCGGCGGCGCTGGCGCCTCGACGGACGCCGACTCGACGGCGGAGAACCCCTCGGCGCGAATAAACTGCGGACTGGGGGCTCCGTGTTCTCCCTCATTTTATATTCCGAACCGCCGTAGGGCGCGGATATGGACTGGCGGGAGGCGGAAGCCGACTTCGAGAGCCTGGTGCTCGGACGGGACACCATCCCCCGAGCGTTCGAGGCCAGCGCCGAGCGGAACGCGAACCGCATCGCCCAGCGCTACAAAGGGGGCATCTACGACCGGTCGCTCGTCGCGGGCGGCATACTCGACGCCGCGCCGGACGGCGACTACGCCGACGTGGGGTACACGCGGATGCGCGACCTCGTCCGCAACCTCGCGGCCGGCTTTCGCGAGTTGGGCGTCGTCGCCGACGACCGCGTCGGCCTGCTCTCTCACACCCGGATGGAGTGGGCGCTGTGTGACTTCGCCCTTCTCGCGGCGGGCGGGGTCGTCACCACCGTGTACACCTCCTCCTCCGAGCGTCAGGTGAGCTACCTCCTCTCGGACCCCGACGCCGACGGCGTCGTCGTCGAGACCGGCGAGGACCTGAAGCGCGTGCTCGCCGTCGAGGACGACCTCGACCTCGAGTTCGTCGTCGTGATGGACGAGGTCGCGGACGGCTCCGGCGCCGCGGGCGTCGTCCGCGACCGCGACGACGTCTACTCGCTCGCGGAGGTCCACGACCTCGGCGCGGCGGCGTTCGACGAGACCGCCTACTGGGACTGGCTCAACGCCCGCGACCCCGACGACCTCGCGAGCCTCATCTACACCTCCGGAACGACCGGTCAGCCGAAAGGCGTGCGCCTCAGCCACGCGAACTTCAAGGCGAACGTCGACCAGTGTTACCGACGCTTCGGCCCCCGACCGGACAAGGGCGACACGCCCGTCATCGGCCCGCGCTCGGTCACCCTCTCCTTCCTCCCGCTCGCACACGTGTTCGAACGTCTGGCGGGCCACTTCCTCATGTACGCGGCCGGGGCCACCGTCGCCTACGCCGAGAGCCCGGACACGCTCCGCGAGGACTTCTCGCTCGTGCGCCCCACCGTCGGGACGAGCGTCCCCCGCGTCTACGAGAAACTGTACGACGCCATCCGTGGGCAGGCGGCCGACTCCGCCGTGAGCGAGCGAATCTTCGGGTGGGCGACCGGCGTCGGCCGGGAGTACCACGAGGCCGACGACCCCGGGGCGCTCCTCTCCGCCAAGCACCGCGTGGCCGACCGCCTCGTCTTCTCGAAGGTCCGGGACGCACTCGGCGGGCGAATCGACTTCCTCATCAGCGGCGGCGGGAGCCTCTCGCCGGAGTTGTGTGCGCTGTATCACGGGATGGGCCTCCCCATCCTCGAGGGGTACGGCCTCACGGAGACCAGCCCCGTCGTCGCCGCGAACCCGCCCGAGCGCCCGCAGGTCGGCACCATCGGCCCGCCGGTCCACGACCAGGAGGTCGACCTCGACACTTCGGTCGGCGCCGCCGGCGGGTCGCAGTTCGGCGGCGACGTGGGCGAACTGCTCGTGCGCGGCCCCAACGTCTCCGAGGGGTACTGGAACCGCCCCGAGGAGACGGAGGCGTCGTTCGTCGACGCCGCGGACGGGGCGAGCGGAGGCACGGCCGGGGCGTCGGACGGCACGTGGTTCCGCACCGGCGACGTGGTCGAACTCCGCCCCGACGGCTACATCGCCTTCCGCGAGCGGGCGAAGCAGATTATGGTGTTGTCGACGGGGAAGAACGTCCCCCCGGGTCCCATCGAGGACGCGTTCGCGTCGAGTCCGCTCGTCGAGCAGGCGATGGTGCTCGGCGACGGCCAGAAGTTCGTCAGCGCGCTCATCGTCCCCAACTTCGAGGGGGTCCGCGAGTGGGCCGCCCGCGAGGGGTACGACCTCCCCGAGAGCATCGACGCGGTCTGCCGGGACGAGCGCGTCCGCGAGCGCATCGACGACGAGGTCGAGCGCGTGAACGAGAACTTCGAGTCCTACGAGCGCATCAAGCGCTTCCGACTCGTCCCCGAGGAGTTCACCGAGGACAACGACCTGCTGACGCCGACGATGAAGAAGAAACGCCGGAACATCCTCGACCGCTACGCCGACGACGTGAACATGCTGTACGACGGCGAACGCGAGGAGTCGACGGCAGCGACACGGCGCTAGTCGGTCCCCAAGGAGGTCCCCGGCGGGGCCGCGACGCGGCCCTGGTCAGGCCGACCTGCCCCGGACGGGTGGACCCGCACCCGACCGGCAGCGACCTCGAAGCGACGACCCAACGCCGGAGCCGCCGACGCCGCGTCCGGTTCTGTCCCGTCGAGGAGCGTGGGCAGCGCCTCCAGGCTCTCGACCTCGTAGGTCGGCTCGACCGGGAGGTCGTAGTCGGCGCGGTGTGACCGACGGACGAACGCGGAGTCGACGCCGGCGCGCTCGGCGGCGAGCACGTCCACGTCGCTGTCGCCGACGTACAGCGCCTCGCTCGGGTCGACGTCGAGGGTGGCGAGCGCCGCCGTGAGGTTGTGCGGCGAGGGCTTCCGCTCGCGCACTCCGTCCGGCGAGAAGTCGGCCCCACGAACGACTTCGAAGCGGTCCGCGAGCGTCGACTGGCGGAGCGCGACCGAGACGACCCGCCGATGGTTGTTGGTGACGACTCCGAGAGCGAGCCCTCGCCGCGCGAGGGTGTGAAGGGCGCCGGCGTCGTCGTACAGCGAACGGACTCCCCGGTCGAACGCCCCACACTGCGTGCGCACCACCTCACGGACCGTCCGTCGACAGAACGTCCGGAGGTCGACCCCGTTGCGTCGACATCTCGGCTCGAACACGTCGACATTACCGGCCAACAGCGCCCGGACGTCCGCTGCGGACGGGTCCGGGAGGTCGAACGCCGCGAACGCGCGAGCGACCGCCGCGGCGAGTCGCTGTCGGTCCGGACGTTCGACCAGCACCCCGTCGCTGTCGAACAGCACTGCCCGGTACTGGTTGGTAGCTACGCTCCCCCCACATCGAATCGTGTTGTTCCCCCCCATCTGCGTCGAGAAGACAATCATACCCATTGATGAATCTGTCCATCACCCAGGTCGCGAAGTCGACCGAGCGGCGCAGCCGGCCGGACACCGATATCCGAACAATCGGCCACTGTTTCTGCCGAAACGGCTCCCGGATGACGAACCTTATCAGCGGCCCCGACGAAGTTTGGAAGCGATGGAGGTGTCTCGGTGGCCGCGTCGGCGTCCTCGCTGATCGCACTCGTCGCGCTGGTGATCGGCGTCGGCGTCGTGGCGCAGGTGCTGGCGGACCGGTTCCAGGTGCCGAGTGTCATCTTCCTCATCGCGGCCGGCATCCTGCTCGGCCCCGAGGTCGCCGGGATACTCGGCCCGGACTCCTTCGGCGACGCGCTCCCCGCCATCGTGGGGCTGTCGGTCGCCATCATCGTCTTCGAGGGGGCGTTCCACCTCCACGTCGACAAACTCCGGTCGGCGCCGTCGGCGACGCTGAAGCTCGTCACCGTCGGGGCCGTCATCTCGCTGGTCGGGACCGCCCTCGCCGTCCACTACATCCTCGGCGGCGCGTGGTTCGTCTCGTTCCTCATCGGGGCGCTGCTGGTGGCGACGGGGCCGACGGTCATCGCCCCCATCCTCGAGGTCGTCCCCGCCCGCGACCGGGTGGAGGCCGCCCTCGAGACGGAGGGTATCGTCAACGACGTGACCGCCGCCATCCTCGCGGTCGTCATCTTCGAGGCCGTCGTCAACGAAGTCACCTCGCCGGGCGCCTTCGCCGCGCTGTTCGTCGAGAAACTCGGCATCGGCGTGCTCGTCGGCGGCGTCGTCGCCGCCGTCGTCTACTGGTCGCTCCGGTACGTCGACCTCTCGCCGGGGAACGCCCCGCAGAACGCTCGCCTGCTCGTGCTGGCGGGTGCGCTCGTGGCCTACGCGGGCGCGGAGACGTTTGCGACCGAGTCCGGCATCGCCGCCGCGGCGACCGCCGGGATGCTGCTCGGCAACGCCGACGTGCCCTACGAGGAGGACATCACCGACTTCAAGGGTGACATCACGCTGCTCGTGCTCTCGTTCGTGTTCATCGCCCTCGCGGCGCTGCTTCGGTTCGACTACCTGCTCGAAATCGGTGCCCGTGGGCTCCTCGTCGTCGGCATCGTCGCGCTCGTGCTCCGACCCCTGCTCGTCTTCGTCTCGACGTGGGGGGACCGCTTCACCCGGGGCGAGCAGTGGTTCGTCAGCCTGGTCGGCCCGCGGGGCATCATCCCGGCGTCGGTCGCGACGCTGTTCGCCTTCGAACTGCAGGCCGAGGGGTTCGGTCCGGAGGCGAACCTGCTGGTCGGCACCGTCTTCCTCGCCATCCTGCTGACCGTCGTGTTCGAGGCCGGCCTCGCGCGGCAGATCGCCGAATACCTGGACGTCATACCAATGCGTGTACTCGTCATCGGAGGCGGTAAGGTGGGCCGTGCGCTCGCCGAACGCCTCGAAGAACGCGGAGAGAACGTCGTACTGATAGAGAACGACTCGGAAATCGTCGAGAAGGCCCGCGACGCCGGGTTCACGGTCCACGTCGGCGACGGCACGAGCGTGGACGTCCTCCGGTCGGCCGGCGTCGAGAACGCCAAGATAGTCGTCGCCGCGACCGGGGACGACGACGCGAACCTCCTCGTCGCCCAGCTCGCGGCGTCGAAGTTCGACCCCGAGACCATCCTCGCCCGCGCCAACAACCCGGACAACGTGGAGGCGTTCGAGGAGCTCGGCGTCCGCACCATCTCGACGACCCTCGCTACCGCCCAGGCCATCGACAACTACATCGAACGGCCCGCGCTCGCCAACTGGATGGGCGAAATCGGCCGCACCGGCGACGTCCAGGAGACAGAGATCACCTCCGAGGACCTCGTCGGCCAGACCGTGCGCGAAATCGGTCCGCAGCTCCCCGACGGCTGTCTCATCGCGCTGGTCGCCAGGAACGGGACGACCGAGGTCCCCGACGCCGACTTCACCCTCCAGCACGGCGACCGCATCACCCTCATCGGCCGCCACGAGTCCGTGCGCGAGGCGATGGACTGGTGCCATCCGACGGCGGAGCCGTAGTCGGGGGCGAGGGTCGAGTCCGAAGCCGGTCCCCGGGGTCAAGTCCGGATGATTCGGAGTGTCGATGTCGAGACCCAGTTTCCGGCCGGCTTACACAAATTCCGTTCAGCGAACGTTGAAGTCGCTCCCCGTGAGACACCGAAACATGGTTCTCGTCGGCAGCGACGACGGCGTGTATCGCGTTCCGACGTCCGAGGTGGCCGGGACCGCCGACCCCGTTGAGGCCACGAAGACCCTCGACTCCGGCCGGGTGATGCGGCTCCGCCGCTTCGACGGCGTATCGGGTGCGTTCGCGGCGACGACGACCGGGCTCTACCGGTACGACGGCGACCGTTGGACGGGCCTCGGAGTCCCCCGCGAGCGGGTGTACGCAGTCGGGGCCGCCGCGGACGGCGACCGACTCTACGCCGGAACCAGGCCTGCACACGTCTACGTCGCCGACGTCGACGGGCGAGGGACGCCGACGGAAGCGTCCGACTGGCGCGAACTGTGGGGGTTCCAGGAGCTCCCCTCGCGCGACGAGTGGCAGCTTCCCCGCCACGACGACCTCGCGCAGGTCCGCGACCTCCACGCGGACCCCGAGACCTCGGACCGGGTCGTCGCCGGCGTGGAGGTCGGTGGGGTCCACGTGAGCGACGACGGGGGCGAGACGTGGACCGAGCGGCGCGACGGCGTCGACGACGACGTCCACGAACTCCACGTCACCGGGGCCGGGGAGTACGTCGCCGCCACCGGGTTCGGCCTCTTCCGGACGAGCGACGCCGGCCGGAACTGGACGCGACTGGACGAGGACGTTCCTCAGCGGTACTTCAGGGCGGTATTCGCCCTCGATGGGACCACCTACGCGGCCGGGGCGCTCGCACACTCGGCGACGTGGGACGACGACGACGCCGACCCGGCCCTGTTCGCCGTTCGTGACGACGCCATCGGCGTCGCTGAATCCGGCGGCGCGAGCGACGACGGCGACAGCGAGGGCGGAACACTCGAACGCCTGCCCCTCCCGCGGGACGACGAGACGGTCACCGGGATGACGGCCGTCGGCGACGACCTCCTCGTCGCGACCCACCGGGGGAGCCTGTTCGTCCGCCGGGCGGACGGGTGGGGCGACGCCGGAGCGTTCCCGGTGGACGACTCGGTCACCGGCCGCTATACGCCGCTCGTCGCGGAGTCGACGTGACCGGCCGGAGCCGTTTCGCTACTAAAACTCGCTTCAGGGAGCGCTTTTGGGGCCGTCCGCCGTGGGTTCGTCCGGACTATGCCGCCCGCTGCCGACCCCGCACGTTCGGTCGACGCCGGGGGTGACTCACGTCTCGTAACCAAGTTCTACGCCCTCCAGGCGACCCGTTCGACCGGGTTCGTCTCGCCGGTCTTCGCCCTGTTCGTCCTCCGTGACGTGACGTTCGCCGAGTTCGGCGTCCTCTCGGCCGTCCTCGGCGTCGTCGTGGTCGGCGGCGAGGTGCCGACGGGGTACGTCGGCGACCGCTACGGTCGGAAGACGAGCCTCGCGCTCTCGGTCGCGTTCACGGTCGTCTCACTGCTCGGCTTCGTCGTCGCGCAGGGGTTCGTCCCCTACCTCCTCCTCTACGTCCTCTGGGCGTTCGCGCTGACGTTCGCCTCCGGGAGCGTCGACGCGTGGCTGTACGAACTGCTCGAGGAGCGGCTCTCGGCGGACCGGTACACGACCATCCGGGGCCGTGGCGCGTCGGTGATGCGCCTGACCTCCGTCGTGACGATGGTCGGCGGCGGGGCCCTGTACGTCGTCGACCCGGTCTACCCGTTTCTCGCCGCCGCGGCGCTCAGCGCGCTCGGGTTGGTCGTCCTGTGGTCGATGCCGGAGAGCCGCGGCGGGGACACCGCCGGACGGGGAGTCGAACGGAATCGGCAGGTCGGCCCCCGGGAGGCGCTCGAGGTCGTCCGGCACGACCTCACCGCCCCGCCGCTGCGCTGGCTCGCGCTGTACGCCGGGCTCTTCTTCGCCGTCGTGAGTGCGGCCACGAGCTACGTCCAGCCGGTGGCCGAGGCGGCCGTCCGGGACGGGCTCGACGCCGCCTCGGTGGAGCTCCTGGGGACGGCGCTTCCCCTCGGTCTCCTGTTGGGACTCCTCTACGCGAGTTTCACGGCCGTCTCGGCGGTCGCGAGCTACTACGCCGGCGACGTGGAGGCCCGAGTCGGCCTGTCGCGAACGCTTCTGCTCGTCCCGCTCGCGACTGCGGGCCTGCTGGTCGCCCCGCGGTTCGTCCCGCTGCTCGCGTTCCCGATGTTCGTCGCGCTGAAGGGGTCGTGGGCGCTGTTGTTCCCGATGGTGTCCGGGCGGCTCAACGACGGGCTCGGCTCGACGGGCCGGGCGACGGCGCTCAGCGCCTTCTCGATGCTGTACCAGCTGGCGAAGGTGCCGCTGGTGCTCGCCGCGGGCGTCGTCGCCGGCGGGATGGGGCCGACGGCGGCGACCGCACTTCTGGGCGGCGTGTTCCTCGTCGGCGCAACGGTCGCGTGGGCGGTCGGCGGGCCGGTAGCCAGGCCGGCGTCCGAGACGGCGTGAGTCGGCGCGAAGAGGAGTGGGACGTCGGCCGTCGTGGCGCTCAGTCGTCCCTCCGCGTCAGCGAGGCGGCCGCGCACGAACGCGCGGCCGTCGTGGCGCTTAATCGTCCCTCCGCGCCAGCGATTCGCGGACGGAACGAGCCCGTCCGCGTCGTGGCGCTCCGGCTAGTCCAGTCCGCCGGACCACCGCGTCAGCGAGGCGGCCGCGCACGAACGCGCGGCCGTCGTGGCGCTCAGTCCGCGGCCTGCTGACCCGACCCCGACCCCGGCGCCAGTACGTAGTCGCGAGCGACCCCCACCAACTCCTTCCGATAGTCGGACTCGGTGGGGTCGGCGGCGAGGGACTTGAACCGGCAGTTGAACCGCTCGAAGTCGACGCCGGGGGCGTCGTCGGCGGCGGCGTGCGCGAGGTCGTAGAGGCGGTGGTCGTCGTCGACGAGGCCGTGACGCTCGACGAGCGCGAGCGCGAACGCGGCGTTGACCGCGGTGATGTCGGGGTCGGAGCCGGCGGTGAGGCGGGTCCAGTCGTCCGGGCGGGCGGTGGGGCGGTCGGCGACCGCGGCGGCGAGACGCGACTCGAGGAAGGCGAGCAGTTTGTCCGCCGGCGCCACCGAGAGCGTGATGTCGTCGGCGTAGATATCCTTCATGTGGTTGGCTATCTGGTAGCAGTGCGCGAGCTTGCGTCGCTCGACCGACCGGCCGGAGAACGCCAGAAACAGCGCCTCGTCGGTGGACTGCGTGTGGGAGGCGTGCGCCTCTTCGTACCGGGCCATGTGTGAGAACTCGTGGAGCGCGAGCTCCCGGGCCATGGCGCTCGTGGCGGCCTGTCGGGAGATGTTCAACACGTGTCGGTTCGGATAGTGGCCGGCCCACGTTCGCTCGTCGGGGTCCTCCCGTACTTGCACCACGACCGGGAGCGAGAGCTCGTGTTCGGTCTCGAACAGGTCCGCGGCGGAGAGGAACGGGTCGGGGGCCGCGGCACCCTGCACGTGAACGTCCATGCGTAGCAGTACCACGGGCCGGGCGGGTATCACTGTTGTGACCCTACCCCGGCAGTAATCACCGCCTTCTTCCCCAACGGGGGTGGCCCGGCGGCCGACCGGCTCTCCCCCGCGAGTGCTAGAGATTCAGTAACGTCCAATCGGCCGAAACGGGCCGCCTCTCGCCTTCACGGCGAAACACTACCCTTTTGACCCTCCTATAGAAAGAGGACTGTAATGGGCCGACGAAAGAAAATCGTCCAAGAGTGTGAACGGCTGATGGACAAGCCGGAGAACATCCGGAACATCGCCATCGCCGCACACGTCGACCACGGTAAGACGACCCTCTCGGACAACCTCCTCGCGGGCGCCGGCATGATCTCCGACGAGACGGCCGGCCAGCAGCTCGCGATGGACACCGAGGAGGACGAGCAGGAGCGTGGGATCACCATCGACGCGGCGAACGTCTCGATGACCCACGAGTGGAACGACAAGAACCACCTCATCAACCTCATCGACACCCCGGGCCACGTCGACTTCGGTGGCGACGTGACCCGAGCGATGCGCGCCGTCGACGGTGCGCTCGTGGTGGTCGACGCCGTCGAGGGCGCGATGCCTCAGACGGAGACGGTGCTTCGGCAGGCGCTCCGCGAGGGCGTCAAGCCGGCGCTGTTCATCAACAAGGTCGACCGCCTCATCAACGAGCTCCAGGAGGGGCCCGAGGAGATGCAGCGGCGCCTGCTCGACGTCATCGACGACGTCAACGAGCTCATCCGCGGCATGCTCGAGGAGGAGGACTACGACTGGTCCGTCTCCGTCGAGGACGGCACCGTCGCCTTCGGTTCCGCCCTCTACAAGTGGGGCGTCTCGATGCCGTCGATGGAGGAGACCGGTATCTCCTTCGGCGACATCATCGAGATGGAGCGCAACGACGAGCGCCAGGAGCTCCACGAGCGGACGCCGCTCTCGGACGTCGTGCTCGACATGGTCGCCGAGCACTTCCCGAACCCGCTCCAGGCACAGCCGAGCCGTGTCCCGCGCATCTGGCGCGGCGACGCCGAGTCCGACCTCGCCCACCAGATGCGAGATGTCGAGGACGAGGGCGACGTCGTCTTCATGGTCACCGACATCGGGATGGACCCCCACGCCGGCGAAATCGCCACCGGGCGCGTCTTCTCCGGCACCATCAAGAAGGGGCAGGAGCTGTTCGTCTCCGGTACGGCCGGGAAGAACCGCGTCCAGTCCGTGGGTATCTTCATGGGCGGCGAGCGCGAGGAGCTCGACCGCGGCGTCCCGGCCGGCAACATCGCGGCCGTCACCGGCCTGCGTGACGCCATCGCCGGGTCGACCGTCTCCTCCGTCGAAATGACGCCGTTCGAGTCCATCGAGCACATCTCCGAGCCCGTCATCACGAAGTCCGTCGAGGCGAAGAGCATGGACGACCTGCCGAAGCTCATCCAGACGCTCCAGCAGGTCGCAAAGGAGGACCCGACCATCCGCGTGGAGATCAACGAGGACACCGGCGAGCACCTCATCAGCGGCCAGGGTGAGCTCCACCTCGAAGTCATCACCACGCGTATCGAGAAGAACCAGGGTATCCCGGTCAAGACCGGTGAACCCATCGTCGTCTACCGCGAGGCACCCCAGGGGGCGTCCCGCGAGGTCGAGGGTGTCTCCCCGAACCGCCACAACAAGTTCTACATCAGCGTCGAGCCGCTGAGCCAGGACATCGTCGACGCCATCCAGCTCGGCGAAATCTCCAACGACATGCCCGAACTGGAGCGCCGCGAGGCGCTGCAGGAGGCCGGCATGGACAAGGACACCTCGCAGAACTTCGAGCACCTGTTCGGTACCAACATCCTCATCGACGACACGAAGGGTATCCAGCACCTCAACGAGACGATGGAGCTCGTCATCGAGGGGATGGAGGAGGCGCTCAACGACGGGCCGCTCGCCGCCGAGCCGGTGCAGGGTGCGCTGCTGCGCCTGCACGACGCCCGCCTGCACGAGGACACCATCCACCGCGGTCCGGCGCAGGTCATCCCCGCCGCCCGCGAGGCCGTCCACCGTGCGCTCATCGACTCCGAAGTCCGCCTGATGGAGCCCATCCAGGATGTCCGCATCGACGTCCCCTCGGAGTACATGGGTTCGGCGTCCGGCGAGATTCAGGGTCGACGCGGCCGCGTCGACGACATGTTCCAGGAGGGCGACCTCATGGTCATCGAGGGCATCGCGCCCGTCGAGGAGATGATCGGCTTCTCCAGCGACATCCGCTCCGCGACCGAGGGTCGCGCGTCGTGGAACACCGAGAACGCCGGCTTCCGCGTGCTGGTCGACAACCTCCAGCGCGAGAAAATCGGCGAAATCCGCGAGCGCAAGGGCATGAAGCAGGAGCTCTCGCCCGCCATCGACTACATCTAACGAGGCGAGGAATCGTCGGCCAGAGGGCTGACACCCGTGCGGTCTCTCGCTGTTCTCTCTTCGCGTTCTCACACCCCCGAGCGGCGCGTCGATGCTCGGGGGTTGAGTCGCCGTTCGAGACGAAACGTTGGGGTTCGCTCTCGATACTCTCCGGAGCCGAATGGAGCCGACGTCGCAGCCTCTTGTACCGGTCGGATGTCTCACCCACCGTACAAGCGACCCGCACTCGGGACGAGGGCGGCGAGCGCCGGGGACCGCGGCCACACTTGCGACCGACGGAGACTTATAGCAGCGTCGGCGACGTGACTGCGTATGCACAGGGGTCCGCACGCCTCGAGTCGCATCGGCACGGAGTTCGCGAGCGCACACGCCGCGCCGACAGGAACAGGCGTGCGCGCCCAGTCGACGGGTTCGGGGACCGAAACGGAGGGAGCACGATGACCGGCGTCGACGCCGGGACCGAGCCCGAGGAGATGGAGGCCGACGGGAGCGGCGACGGACCGCAGGCTCACACCGTCCGCCTCGAACTCGTCGACGAGCCGGGGGAGCTGCTGGCCGCGCTCCACCCTATCGCCGACAACGGCGGCAACCTGCTCTCCATCCTCCACGAGCGGGGGAACCTCACGCCCCGGGGCCACATCCCGGTCGAGGTGGACTTCGAGTGTCCGCCGGACCGGTTCGACACCATCGTCGAGGCGCTCCGCGACGGCGGCGTCAACGTCATCCAGGCCGGCGCGGAGCGCTACGGCGAGGAGGTGGTCGTCCTCCTGACGGGCGACCTCGTCGACGCCGACCTCTCGGACGTAGTCCGAAGCGTCGAGTCGGGGGCGCAGGCGACCGTCACCGACCTCTCGTTGTCGGCGCCGGAGGGGCCGGACGAGGCCGCGAGCGCCCGCCTCCGGCTGGGGACGCGCTCCGGCCGGACCGAGGCGACGCTGGCGACGGTCCGCGAGGTGGCCTCGGCGAAGAACCTGCACGTCGTCGAACCGCTCACGGAGGGGTCGGCGTGAGACTCGCCGTCCTCGGCGCCGGCGCGGTCGGCCGGAGCGTCCTCGACCTCGCCGACGACTACGGTCACTCCGTCACCGCGTTCGCCGACTCGGGGAGCGCCGCCGTCGACCCCGGCGGGCTCGTCCCGGACCCGGTGCTCCGGCGCAAGGAGCGCGACGACGTCGTCGGTGACGACGACCCCGAGGCCGTCTTCGACGCCGACTACGACGTACTGGTGGAGGCCACCCCGACGACGCTCGGCGACGCCGAACCCGGCTTCACGCACGTCCGACGTGCCCTCGAAGCGGACCGCCACGTCGTCCTCGCGAACAAGGGACCCGTCGCGGAACGCTACGACGACCTCCGCGCGCTCGAACGCGAGAGCGCCGGCGAGGTACGCTTCGAAGCGACCGTCGGCGGCGCCATCCCGGTTCTGTCGGCGATTCACGACTTCGGGCCCGACCACATCACCGCCGCCCGCGGCGTGCTCAACGGGACGGCGAACTTCGTCCTCTCGCGGATGGCCGCCGAAGGGCTGGACTACGAGCACGTCCTCCGCGAGGCACAGGACCTCGGCGTCGCCGAAGCCGACCCTACCTTCGACGTGGAGGGGACCGACGCCGCGCTGAAGTGTGTCATCCTCGCGAACGTGCTCAACGGCGGCGGGTTCTCGCTCGACGACGCCGAGGTGGAGGGCATCACGACGGTGCCGACCAGCGCGCTCGACCTCGCCGCCGAGGACGGCCGGACGGTGCGGCTCATCGGCGAGGCCCGTCCCGACGGCGTCCGCGTCGGCCCCCGGCTCGTCCCCCAGCACGGCACGCTCGCCGTTTCGGGCACGCAGAACATCGTCCAACTAGAGACGACCCACGCCGGTCGTCTGAACATCTCCGGTCGGGGCGCCGGCGGTCCGGAGACGGCGACGGCGGTGCTCTCTGACGTGAGTCGGCTGGAATAGACAGACCGTCCGCGGGCGCTTTCTCGTCGCGACACACCGTGCTCCGAGTCGACGACGATTCCCGACCGACCGTAGGGTGGGCCTTCGGAAGGGGCCGGCCGCTGGGCGAAGCACGACGACGGAAGCACCGCAGGAAGGAACGAGCGGAGCGAGTGACCGACGAGGAGCGCAACGAGTCGCGCGACCCGAGAGGCCGGGGGCTTTCGGGAGACACCGACTCGACGTCGACTCTCGGCCGACCCTACACCAAACACGACCGGAACACGACGCGCTTAGGAACGCCGGTCGAGAACCACCGACGATGACCAGTTCGCTCGACTTCCGTCGCCCGCCGGGCGCCGACGACGAGACGCCCGTCCAGTACGTGTGGTCCGACCTCGACTGCTACGGCTGTGGTCCCGCGAACCCCGACGGGTTCGGCTTGGAGAGCTACCGCGTCGACGACGCGCTCGTGGCGGAGCTGGACCCTGCACCGACCCACACCTCGGGGGGACCGAACGCGATGTACGGCGGCCTGCTCGCGGCACTCGTCGACTGTCAGTCGATATGGACCGCGATGGTCGCCGCCGCGGAGCGCGAGGAGCGGCCCCTGGAAACCGTGGCCGAGCATCCCTGCGTCACCGGTGACCTCCACCTCAGCTATCGGGCGCCGACGCCGCTCGACCGCCCGATTCGGGTCGTCTCCGAGGTCGACGGCGAGGTCGGCGACCGGACCGAGGTCGCGACGGCGGTGTTCGCGGTCGACGAGCTGGGCGGTGCGGAGTCGGAACCGACCGTCACCGCCGAGGTCGCCGCGTTCCGTGTACCGCCGGAGCGCTTCGGCGAGCGTCACGGGTAGTCCACCGTCCGACCGGAGACAACTGACAGTATACGAATAGAAGCGAGTTTCTGCGGAGGCTTATGCGGCCGCCGGACCGTGAGTGAGGTATGAACTCGGAGCCGACCCCGCCGGCGGGGTGGCCGACACCCGACCGCGAGGGGCAGGTCGAGGTGCTGCTCCTCGGGACGTACCACATGGACAACCCCGGGCTCGACGAGGTGAACGTCGACGCCGACGACGTACTCGCCGAGGCCCGGCAGGCGGAGCTTCGGGACCTCGTCGACCGACTCGCCGAGTGGGAGCCGGACCGCATCGCCGTCGAACGCCCGTACGACCGGGACGACGAGCTCAACGACCGGTACGAGGAGTACCGGTCGGGCGAGCGCGCGTACGACCGCGAGGAGGCGTTCCCCTCGCCAGACGGCGAGCGTGACGGGCCGGCCACCGAGTGCCGGAGCGAGGTCGTGCAGGTCGGCTTCCGGCTCGCGGACCGCCTCGGCCACGACCGGGTCGCCGCCGTCGACGAACACCCCGAGAAGTCGCGGTACGAGCCGGACCCGTTCGCGGGGCGCGGCGTCGACTCAGCGCGAAAGACCGACGTGCCGCTCGCGGACCCCGAGGAGATGGGTCGGACGGCCGACGAGCGCCTCGCCTCGTCGACGCTCGTCGAGTACCACCGCTGGCTCAATCGGGGAGAACTCGGCCGCGACAACCACGACCTGATGTTCGACAGCGGGGTTCGGGCGGCCGTCGAGGAGCCGTTCGGGAGCCCCACCGCGCTCGCGTACTGGTACGACCGCAACGTCCGGATAGTCCACCACGTCTGGCGGACGATGGACGCCGACGACGACCGAGTCCTCGTCGTCGTGGGCAACGGCCACGTTCGAGCCCTCCGGCACCTGTTCACGGAGGCGCCGATGTTCCACCCCGTGAGCCCCCTGCCGCTGCTCGAAAGCGAAGGGGAGTAGCGGCGGACTACAACTTCTCCGGAATCCAGCCGCCGTCGACCTCGACGTTCTCGCCGCTGATGTACTCGCTCCCCTCGTCGAGGAAGAACAGCATGGCCTGCTGCATGTCTTCGAACTGCGCCGGTCGGCCGCGGGGGAGGTCGTCCGGGAACTCGTCGGAGTTCTCGACGACGTAGGGTGAGACGGCGTTGACCGTAATGCCCTCGTCCTGGGTGTCGGCGGCGAGCATCCGGGTGAACATCAGGACGCCCGTCTTGGCGACGAAGTAGGGGAAGTTCTTCGCGTTCGCGAGGGCCTTCTCGCTGCCCGCGTAGCCGACGTTGACGATACGACCCCACCCCTCCTCGCGCATCCCGGGGAGCGCACGCTTCGCACAGAAGGCGGTGCCGTTGAAGTTGGTCTTCAGTACGCGCATCCAGGTGTCGTGGTCGATGTCCTCCCAGTGGGAGGGTGCGAAGTCGCCGACGTTGTTGACGAGCACGTCGACGGTCCCCAGTTCCGACTCCACCTGCGAGAACAGGTCGTCCACGGAGTCGGGGTCGGTGACGTCCCCCTGGACCGTCGTCGCCTCGACGCCGCGGTCGCGGGCCTCCTCGGCCGCCGCCGCGGCCTCGTCCTCGCTCGAGTGGTAGTGGACCGCCACGTCGGCGCCGGCGTCGGCGACGGCGAGTGCGAGCGCGCGGCCGATGCCCTTCGCGCTGCCGGTGACGAGTGCGGTGCGTCCGGAGAGGTCCGGGTCGAGCATGGTCGAGACTGAGGAGCGGGTGGACATAGCCGTCGTGGCCGTGTCGGCGACTCCGAACCCGGCCCCGTCTCCGCCCCCGGCCCCGCCGACCGCCCGAACGGGCGGAACGGTAAAGTCGTGTGCCATGAGAACAATGAACAGGTCGTACACCAATGGGACTCGAAACCGTTCTCGTCGCCGTCGACGCGACCGACGCGGGCCGCGTGGACCGACTCATCGAAGAGGCCATCGACGTCGCCGAACCCAGCGGCGCCACCGTCGTGTTGGCACACGTGTTCAGCGAGGAAGAGTACGCGGAGAACCGCGAGCGCCTCGACTTCGCCCGGGACAGCGAGGTGACCCCGGACGTGGTCGCTCGTCGCCACACGGCGCTCCGGGAAATCGCGAAGGCGTTCGAGGAGGCGGACCTCGACTACGAGGTCCGGGGCACGGTCAGTGAGAAACGCGGCGAGGCCATCGTCGAGATGGCGGACGAGGTCGGCGCCGACCGCGTCCTCGTCGGCGGCCGCAAGCGCTCGCCGGCCGGGAAAGCCGTCTTCGGCAGCACGGCACAGGAGGTGTTGCTCTCCTCGCCCTGTCCGGTGACGTTCGTCCGCGAGGACACCGAGTGAGACACGGGTGCCCCAGAGAGTCCGTCTCGAACCCGTCTCCTTCACCCATCCACCTTCTCCGTAACCAGTGGCAACACGACACCGCCGTGTGTGAGGAACCGGCAATCCGTGAGGAATCGTGATTTGTTATTCAGAATCGAGTAAATTCTCGCGACAGATTTAAGACGACGGGGCGGCAAGCAGGAAGTACAATGAGCACGACAGCCCAGAAGCAGCGGACGACCGGTCTCGAAACTGTCCTCGTCGCCGTCGGCGCGAGCGACGAGAACCGCGTGGACCGCATCGTCGAGGAAGCGATCGACGTGGCCGGCCCGGCCGACGCGACGGTCGTTCTGGCGCACGTCTTCAGCGAGGAGGAGTACGCGGAGAACCGCGAGCGACTCGACTTCAGCCGGGACAGCGAGGCGACGCCCGACGTGGTCGCCCGCCGGCACTCGACCCTGCGCGAACTCGCGAAGCAACTGGAGGATGCGGGCGTCGAGTACGAGGTCCGCGGCATCGTCGGCGACAGGGGGAAGGCCATCGTCGACCTCGCCGGCGAGACCGAGGCCGACCGCGTCCTCGTCGGCGGCCGCAAGCGCTCGCCGACCGGGAAGGCCGTCTTCGGCAGCACGGCACAGGAGGTCATCCTCTCCTCGCCGTGTCCCGTGACGTTCGTCCGCGCCGACACCGAATAGGCACGTAACCGACTGACCAACCCATCTGCGCTCTGCGGGCTGTGGCCCACTCCGCTCTCGTCGGCTCTTCCCGCCTTCCTCGGCTCTCCCCGTCTTCGTCGGCCCTCTCCGGTTCTGTCGATGTCGCCCCGCTTCGGCGCTGTCCTCCCGTCGGTTTCTCACACCGTATTCCCCCGTCGTCCCCTGTCACACTTCCGCGAGCGTTATCGTGCGTCGTCGCTTCGAGGGGAGACGAGAGACCGTCACGATGTCATCCGACCACGACGTCTACCCGATGCCGCTGTTCCCCCGACTGACCGTCGCCGACGTCGAGCGCTCCACGGACTGGTACGAGGCGCTCGGCTTCGCGGTCGTGTTCTCGATGCCGGGGGTGGTTCACCTCCGTTACCGGAAGTACGCCGACGTGATGCTCGTCCGGGAGGACGGGCCGGCCACCGACCCACGCGGGACCGGCGTCGAGGTGTATCTCACGCTCGAAGACGAGTCCGTAGAGGACGTCGCCGCCCGTGCCGGGGCAGTCGGTGACGATGCGGAGCCGCCGACACCGACGGAGACCGCGTGGAACACCCGCGAACTCTCCGTCCGCGACCCGGACGGGTACGAACTCGTCTTCTCGGCGGTCGTCGACGCCGAACGGCCCTTCGAGGACGTGATGGGCGGCCCGGCGGACCGGTCGTAGTCGGCGACCCGGTCGAATCGCCGCCCGACCCATCCCGTCCCGCGCCGCCTCGTCCTGCCTCCCCCGTCCCGCTAACCGTTACCGACCTCCGGGAACCGGAGTAACGTACATCTCCTCGCCCGACGTGTCGACACTCGTGCGACACGAAATCGACCACCGACCCTCCTTCGCCCTCCTGACCGTCCACCTCGACGCCGACGAGCGCGTCCGCGCCGAGGCCGGCGCCATGGTGAGCTACACCGGCGGCGTCGACGTGGAGACGGCCGCGAGCGGCGGCATCCTCGGCTCGCTCAAACGGAGCGTGCTCGGCGGGGAGTCGTTCTTCCAGAACACGTTCGTCGCCCGCGAGGCCGGCCACGTCACGCTCGCGCCGGCGCTCCCGGGTGACGTAGTGCGTCACGACCTCGAGGACGAGACCCTGCTCGTCCAGTCCGGGTCGTACCTCGCCTCGGGCGACGGCGTCGACCTCGACACGAAGTTCGGCGGGGGCCGGACGTTCTTCGGTGGAGAAGGGTTCTTCCTGCTGGAGATGACCGGGACGGGGCCGGCCTTTCTCTCCAGTTACGGCGCCATCCAGGAGGTGGACCTCGCCGACGGCGAGCGCTACACCGTCGACACCGGCCACGTCGTCGCCTTCGAGGGGAGCGCGTCGTTCGACGTGCGGCGCGTCGGCGGCCTGCGCTCGACGCTGTTCTCCGGCGAGGGGCTGGTGTGTGAGTTCACCGGTCCCGGGCGGGTGTGGCTCCAGTCGCGCTCCCCCGACGCGTTCCTCGCGTGGCTGATACCGAAACTGCCACAGCCCGCCCCGAGCGCTGGTGGCCAGTGACACGGTAGGGCGCCGAACATAGCCGTTCCGGCCCGTCACGGAACGCGAGAGGAGTGTAGTTAAGTGCCGTCCGGGCGGGTGTCTCTGTAATGGCCTACTACGTGGGCATCGACCTCGGGGCGACCAACCTCCGTGCGGCCGTCGCGAACGGGAACGCCGAAATCCTCGCGAAGAGCACGACGGGGACCCCCCGCGGGCCGACGGGCATCGCGGTCACCGAGGCGGTGCTGTCGTGCGTCCGGGAGGCGTGTGAGGAGGCCGGCGTCGACCCCGAGGATGCGGTCGCCGCGGGCATCGCCTCCATCGGGCCGCTCGACCTCGCCGAGGGTGCCGTGGAGAACCCGGCGAACCTGCCGGACACCATCGACCGCATCCCGCTTACGGGTCCGGTGTCGAAGCTCCTCGACACCGACGAAGTGTACCTGCACAACGACACCGTCGCCGGCTGTATCGGCGAACGCTTCCACAGCGACCGCAACCCCGACGACATGGTGTACCTCACCATCTCCTCGGGTGTCGGCGCCGGCGTCTGCGTCGACGGGAACGTCCTCGAAGGGTGGGACGGCAACGCCGGCGAGGTCGGCCACATGACCATCGACCCGCACGGCCAGCGCACCTGTGGCTGTGGCCTCGACGGCCACTGGGAGGCGTACTGCTCGGGTAACAACATCCCCGAGTACGCGAAGGACCTCCACGCCGAGGACCCGGTCGACACCGTCCTCGACGTGGAGGACCCCGACTTCTCTGCCGTCGACGTGTTCGAACACGCCGGCGACGACGAGTTCGCCGACTTCGTCGTCGACCAGGTGGCCCACTGGAACGCGATGGGTGTCGCGAACGTCATCCACGCCTACGCGCCGCTCATCGTCTTCGTCGGCGGCGCCGTCGCGCTCAACAACCCCGAACTCACCCTCGACCCCGTCCGCGAGAAGCTGGAGGAGATGGTGTTCATCAACGTCCCCGAGATTCAGCTGACGACGCTCGGCGACGAAGTCGTCATCGAGGGGGCCGTGGCGAGCGCATTGACCGGTGGCACCGGTGACAGGAGCCGGCTGTAGAAAGAATCGCGCCCGGCGGCGACGACCCGCTCAGGACAGCGAGTCGTAGTCGTAGTTATCGGCCATCTCCGCGAGGCGGTCGAGACTCTCCTCGTCCTCCTCGAGGTTCGACCGGAGCAGGTCGGCGGCCTCGTCCTTCCCCTGTTGCTCAGCGAGTGCAACGAGGCTCTCGTAGGCCGACTGCTCGTAACGCTCGGTCTTCATCAGCGTCACGAGGTTGTAGTAGTCCATGATGGGACCCGGCTCGTTCTCCTCGGCGAACTCTTCCCACTCCGCAAGCAGCCCCTCGATACCCTCACACTCCTCCGTCTGGGGCGCCTCGCCCATCGTCTCGAAGACGTCGACGAGCCGCTCGATGTGCGTCCCGGTCTCCTCGATGTGGGACTCGACGAACTCCTTCAGCTCCTCGTCTTCGACTTGCTCGGCGATTCGCTCGTAGGACTCCGTGAGCTCGTGCTCGGCGAAGTAGATGTCTTCCAGTTCGTGCTCGAACAGGTCCTCGATGGTCTGGGCCGACATTGCATCAATGGTTCAGGAGGCTGCCAGGAATACCGTTGTGGCCGCTCTGGAGCTATCGGCGAGACGTTTCCGAGGGCTAACCAGTACCACTCCGTACTGCAACTCGTTTCACGGAATCGAACCGATACGCCAAGTACTGGTCGGCAATTAAGTTTATTCGGGTACTCCACAGTTCTCCATCCGCATGCGACGTGCACTCGTCCCCCTCGTCGCCGTCTTCCTCGTGACGGCCGGGTTCGCCCCGGTCGTCGGGACGGCGCTCGCGGGGACCCCAACCCCAGCATCCCCAGTGACGACTCCGACCGCGATTTCACCCGACGCCTCACTGCAGGTCGACGGCGCGGCCGCGAACGACACGAATTCGACGACGAACGCGACCGACGAACCGAACGCGAGCGGTCCGACGACGGTGACGCTGCTCACGTACAACGACGTCCAGACCGCCGCCGCCGAGGACGGCAACTTCTCGCGGCTCGTGACGCTCATCGAGGAGCGACGCCAGGCCCACGAGAACCCGACCGTCGTGGCCGGCGCGGGCGACCAGATCGGTCCGCACGCGCTCTCCCCGGTGAGCCAGTGGCGCGCCCCCGTCGCCGTGCTCAACGAGGTCGACCCCGACGCCGACGTCGTCGGCAACCACGAGTTCGACTACGGCTACGACGAGATAGACAACGTCACCGAGGCCTCCGAGTTCCCGTGGCTCGCGACGAACGTCGTCAACAACTCTACCGGCGAGACGTTCGACGGCACGGAGAACTTCACCATCGTCGAGCGTGACGGCGTCCGCGTCGGCTTCATCGGCCTCGTCGACCGCGGCGCGACCTACGGGAAGACGAACATCGACTTCGCGGCGAAGGGCGTGACGGTCCGAAACGTCTCCGAGGCCGGCCCCGAGGCCGCGAGCTACCTGAAGAACCAGAAGAACGTCGACGTCGTCGTCGCGCTCGCCCACACCGGCGTCCCCGACGCGAAGGAGGTCGCACGCGCCGACGACGGCGACATCGACGTCATCGCCGTCGGCGACGACGAGGTCTACTACCCGCCGAACGAGACCTCCGGTACCGTCATCACCGAGGGCGTCGCCCGCGCGCAGTACCTCGGCGAACTCAACCTCACCGTCGAGGACGGCGAGGTGACGGCCTGGAACGGCCGACTCGTCGAGGTGACGAACGAGACGCCGAAGAACGAGACGGCCTCGCGCATCATCAACGAGTACCGCGCCGAGGCGAACCTCGATACGGTGGTCGCCGAGACCGAGACGCCGCTGAACGCGACGTTCGCGGCCAACTACCACCGCGAGACGAACTACGGCAACCTCGTGACGGACGCGATGCGCGCCGAGGCGGACGCCGACGTGGCCATCACGAACGCCGGCGGCATCCGCTCCGACTCGGTGTACGGCCCCGGCAACATCACCGGCGGGGACGTGTTCAACACCCTGCCGTTCTCGAACACGCTCGTTACGGTCGAACTGACCGGCGCCGAACTGGAGGAGACCCTGGAGAGCCAGGTCATCACCCTCGACAGCGACACCGGCCAGGAGTTCGGCGCCGAAATCAGCCAGCAGACCAGCGGCGTCCGCTTCGAGTGGAACGAGTCGAGCGGCGAGGTGACGGACGTGTCCGTCAACCGCGCCGGCCCGACGGAGGACCCCGCGTGGGAGCCCCTCGACGCGAACGAGACGTACGCCGTCGCCGTCAACAACTACATGGCCGACGGCGGGAGCGGCTACCCGCTGGAGAACGCGACGCGCCTGAACGAGACCGACCAGCTGCTCGCGACGACCGTCATCGACTACCTGCAGACGCAGGGGACGGTGTCGCCCGAGGTCGAGGGACGTATGCTCCGCGTCTCGGCGGCCGCGCCCGCCGAGGACCCCTCGGTGGACCTCGACGGTGAGGGGACGGTCGTCCTGCGGATGGACGCCCCCGCCGACCTCGACTCGGTGCGCGAGGGGAGCGTCTACGCGGTCCCGCAGTCGCCCGACGCGGAGCCGGTCTTCGCCGACGGCGTGAGCTACGACGCCGAGACGGGCGAGCTGGTCGTCCGATTCGACGACGCGGCGCTGACCGGCCTCACGGACGGAGCGGACGGAAGCGTGACCGAACTCGACGTGTTCGGCGCCTACGAGACGGCCGACTCCGCCGACCGACCGTACTGGAAGTACTCGACGTTCACCGCCGACCTGACCGCGACCGTCGCCGACGACGCGGGTGAGGACGGCACCGAAGCGTCCGGTGATGGCGACGCCGAAGCACCCGGTGAGGACGGCGAGGGCGAGGACGGCGATTCCGACGGCGACGGGCCGGCCGAACCGGCCGACAGCGACCACGACGGTCTCACCGACGGCCGCGAACGGGCACTCGGAACCGACCCGGAGGACCCGGACACCGACGGCGACAAGCTCTCCGACGCGAAGGAGGTGCAGGTGTACGACACCGACCCACTGGTGGCCGACACCGACGGTGACGGCGTCACCGACTGTCGCGAGGTGAACGTCTACGGGACGGACCCGACCGACGCCGACGACGTGCCGGCGGAGGCGTAGTCGGCGACGGTCCTCAGCGGGGCGTAGTTGGACACGGTGCCCGACCGCCCACCCGTCGCGGACGAACCGAGCGACCGACCGAACCCCCGACCTTATTTCTTCGCGGCTCCGACGACACGTCGATGCGACGACGAGACGTGCTCCGTGCCGGCGCCGCCGCCCTCGGCGCGGGCGTCCTCGGGACGAGCCGTGTCGGTGCCCACCCCGGCTTCTACCGCCCCTACGCAGAACTCCCGCTCGAAGGGGCGAAGGAGGCCGTCGTGAGCGACGACGGGGGGACCGCCTTCGTCGCGACGACCACCGGCTACGCGACCGTCGACGTGAGCACGTACGACAGCCCGTCGGTACTCGCCGACCGTCGGAACCCGCTCGCCGACCGCGAGAACGGCCCGCTCCGGGGCATCTACGACGTGAAACAGGAGGGCGACACGCTCCTCGTCGTCGGCCCCGCGAACCCCCTCGGCGACGCGCTCCACGGTCTCCTCGTCGTCGACGTATCCGACCCCGCGAACCCGGAGGAGCGGGCGTTCTTCGAAACCGACTACCCCATCCACAACTGCTTCCTCCGGGACGGGTACGCCTACCTCACCGGAAACGACGGGGAGCGCAACCCGGTCGTCGTCGTCGACGTATCGGGCTCGGAGTCGGAGTCCGCGTCGGAGCCGACGGAGGTCGCACGCTGGTCCATCGCCGACCACGACGAGGCGTGGCTCGAGGTGCCGAGCGGCGTGCGCCCGGTTCACGACGTATGGGTGCAGGGCGGCGTCGCGTACCTCGTCTGCTGGGACACCGGTACGTGGCTGCTCGACGTGTCGGACCCGACGAACCCGACGTACCTGACCGACTTTCGGGGCCAGCCGCTTTCGGAGCTCCGAGCCATCGAGAGCCGCGGGGCCGCCCGCCGGACCGGCCTCACGCCCCCCGGAAACGACCACTTCGTCGCCCTGAACGAGGACGGGAGCCTCCTCGGCGTCGGGATGGAGTCGTGGGCCATGGAGACCGAGGAGGGCATCGTCGGCGGACCGAGCGGCATCGACCTCTACGACCTCTCCGACCGGACGAACCCGGAGCGGGTCGCGACCATCGAGCCGCCACGGACCGACCGGCCGACGATGGAGGGCGTCTGGACCACCTCGCACAACTTCGAGTTCCGGGACGGGACGCTGTACACCTCGTGGTACCAGGGCGGCGTGAAGCTGTACGACGTGAGCGACCCGGCGAACCCACAGGAGTTCGCCTGGTGGCGAGACCCCGACGAGGCGCGATTCTGGACCGCCCGCGCGGCCGTCCCCGGCGAGTCCTACGTCGCGAGCGACATGGGGAGCGACTACGCCGGCTCCGACGCCTCGCTGTACGTCTTCCCCGACCACGCCGGCGACCAGCGGGACCCGCCGTCGTTGACGAGCGGAAACGGGAGCGTCGGGAGGGCAGGCGGGAACACGTCGGCGACGACCACCGACGACGGCATCGTCACCGCGACGCCGACGCCCGGGACGAACGGGAGCGGCGACGGGACGGCCGACGCCGGGTCGGAAACCGGCGAGACGGCCGACGACGGCGGCTCGGCTGGGACGACCGCGGGCGACGGGCGCTCCGAGACGAGCGCCCCCGGCTTCGGCGCCGGCGCGGCGCTCACCGCGCTGGGACTGGGCGCGTGGCAGTACCGTCGTCGTGCCCGCGGTCGCGAAGCCGAGCGCGACGAGTAGGGACGACGAGCGCCGGTCGCCTCCGCGAGTGACCCTACGGACGCCCGAGCGTGACCGTTCGTGACACACATGTTCTCACGGGAGCGTGCGGGGTGACGAACCGCAAGCTACCAAAGTCTCCGGCGCGAAGGGAAGGCAATGACCGACGAGTTCGCGGAGCGCATCGAGAAGTGGATGGTGGGTCAGATGCCGATCATCCAGATGCACGGGGGGACGAGCGTCGTGCGGAAGGCCGACCCCGACAGCGGCGAGGTCGTCGTCGAACTCGGGGGCACCTGTTCGGGCTGTGGCATCTCGGACATCACCGCCCAGAACATCAAGCGCGACCTCATCATGGACTTCGAGGAGGTCGAGGACGTCACCGTCCGCGTCCCCAGCACCGGCGACTCCGGCTCCTCGACGGTCGAGGGCGGCCGCGGCGGCGAGCTTCAGTTCTCGAACGAGTCGGCCGACCACTTCTAAGTACGCCACGACTGGCCTTTTTTCTCGCATCCGCCCGACCGAAGAGCCGTGTCCACTCCTCGACTCGCGGTGGCGCTCGCGGTACTCGCCGTCCTGGGCGGCTGTGCCGGTGCACCGCAGACATCTACCCCGGAAGCGGACGCGACGGTGCTCGTGAGCAACGACGGCGACACCGCCTATCGAGCGTCGGTGTTCGTCGTGACCGAACCGCTCGACGGCGTCCGCGTCGCCGGGGCGAACGGGACGAACCGGACGTTCGACGTCGAGCGCCTCGCCGCGGTTCCGCCCGTCGCGCTCGGGAACGCGACGGCCGTCGAACCCCTCGACGACGGGCGTCGCGTCTGGCGAGTGACGGTGCAGCCCGAGACGGGCGTCTCGAAGTCGTTCGCCGACGTGCCGGCGAACGCGACCGTCGTCTGGAGTCTCCGGCGGGCCGGGGCTCCCTCCCGCCCGCTCCGGGGGTGGGGGACCGTCACCTGCGGTGCCGAGGCGGGGAAACTACGGCTCGACGTGCGTGTCAGTGCGGCGGGCCCGGTCTCGGCCGACGTCACCTGTCGCTCCGCGCCGTCGTGACCGTCGAAGAGAGCAGCTACGCCGGGTCGCCCCGGCGCGACGTCGTGGCCTCAGTTCCAGTGAGTGTCCGCTCGAATCGTCGCGTCGGTCCGGTCAGTTGAGCTTCTCGCGCGAGATGGCGACGCCCGTTGGTGCGACGATTATCTGGTCGTCGCCCTTCTGGACGATGTCGCCGTCGACCTCGTGGGCGACCTGCTGGAGCTCGTCGATGATGTGCTGGACGGTGCGATCCGTGGTGCGGAGGCGGGTGATGTCCGCGATGACGAAGTCACCGTCGTAGACGGCGTCCTTGATGGCGATGACGTCCTGCTGGTCGGAGATTTCGGCGATACGAACGGTCATGCCGGCCTCGCCGCGTGCGGTGTCGAAGTCCTCGTCGAGGTCGAGTTCGACGTAGTCCTCGGTCGTGTGGGCGGGCCCCCCACCCACGAGCTTGCTCATGATGCCCATGTGTGGCCCTCGGGGTTCCGGTCCTTGTATCTTCGTCAGACCGTCGTCTGACGCGTTCGGCATAACCGACTGGTTCGTATTCAGACATCACCGTACGTTGATGCTGACGACGCGCGTACCAGTTCTGTCTATGCCCACGCTCTCACGCCGGTCCGTGCTCCGAGGGGTCGCGCTCGGCTCGGTCGGCGTGTTCACGTCGTCTCTCGCGGGTCGCGTCGCCGCCCACCCCGAACGGCTCGTGGTCGGCGTCCGCTCCGCCCGACTCCGCCGCCTCGTCGAACGCTACGCCCGACGCGTCCACCGCGTCCTCGACTTCGGTGGCGTCGGGAGCGCCGTCGCCGGCGAGTTCGACGACGCGGTGCTCGACCGGCTTCGTCGGCGATTTCCGCTCGCGTTCGTCGAACCGGACTACGTCGCCACGGCCGCCGGAGGGCCGGCGGCCCACGGACGACGAACGACCCTCGGACGCCGAACGGCCGACGAACAGCGGGTCCCGTGGGGCGTCGAGCGCATCGACGCCGACCTCGCCTGGACGGGACAGCCGAGCGTCGAGTACGCGGGCGCCGGCGTCCACGTCGCCGTCGTCGACAGCGGCATCGCCCGGGGGCACCCGGACCTCCGGGCGAACCTCGGCGACGGCGCCGACTTCACCGGTCGGCTCCCGTTCGAGTCGCCCCGCACTCGGCCCCGCGACTGGCACGACGGGAACGGACACGGCACCCACGTCGCCGGCGTCGTCGCGGCCGCGAACGACGGCCGGGGCGTCGTCGGCGTCGCCCCGGGGGCGACACTGCACGCGGTGAAGGTGCTCGGCGACGCCGGTGCCGGCTTCACCTCCGACATCGCGGCCGGCATCAGGTACGTCGCGCGTCGGGGGTGGCAGGTAGCGAACCTCAGCTTCAACGCGGTCGTCGGTCGCGACCGGGAGTCGTGGCTGCTCCGGTGGGCCTGCCGATACGCGGCCGACCGCGGCGTCCTGCTCGTCGCCGCCGCCGGCAACCAGGGCGGGAACGTCGCCGAGGTCGTCCCCGCACGCTACGACAGCGTCCTCGCGGTGGTCGCGACGAACCGGAGCGACGCGGTGGCGACGTTCTCGAACCGCGGCCGCGGCGTCGACCTCGCGGCGCCGGGCGTCGGAATCGAGTCGACCCTCCTCGACGGGGAGCATGGGACGTTCTCGGGAACCTCGATGGCGGCGCCCCACGTCGCCGGCGCCGCCGCCCTCGTGTGGCAGGCGCTCGCCGAGGAGACGGCGGAGGCTGAGGGGGCCGGGGAGACGGCGGAAATCGGCGTGTCGGCGGCGGCTCCGGACGCGGTGCGGAGCCGAATGCTCGAGACGGCCGAGCGACTGCCCGGCGTCCGCCGAGCGCGACAGGGCGCGGGGCTGGTCGACGCCGGCGCGGCGGCGACGGTGAGGGCCACGGGCAGGTAGCGCTCGGACCGAGAGCCGAGACGGACCGCCGGAGCGCGGTCGTCGCCGCCGGTGCCGCCTTCCCGACCTTTTTGCGGGCGCTCCGCCTCCACCCGGCTATGACGTTCAGCATCTGCGTCCGCGAGGAGTACGAGGTCGAGGGGGACGGCGCCGACGAGGCCGCGGAGAACGGGGACGCCCCGGACGGCGAACCGACCACCCACACCCGGTTCGGCGTCGCGGTCACCACCCGCCTGCCGGGTGTCGGGGCGCTCTGCCCCCACGCGAACGAGTTCGGCGCCGTCTCCACGCAGAGCCTGACGAACGTCGAACTCGGCCGGAAGGGCGTCGAGTACCTCGAGGACGGCCTGGCCGTCGATGACGCCCTACAGGCCCTCCTCAACGCCGACGACGGGCGCGAGAACCGCCAGCTCCACGGCGTCGGCCGCGAGGGGACGTTCGCCTTCTCCGGCGAGGACTGCAACGGCTGGTACGGCCACGTCGAGGGCGGCAACTACACGGTTGCGGGCAACCTTCTCGCCGGCGAGTCCGTGGTCGACGCCGTCGCCGAGACCTACGAGTCGGCGTGGGCCGCCGAGCCGTCGAACCCCGAGAGCGACGCCGCCGCCGAGGAGGGGCCGCGCGAACCGCTCGCGAAGCGCCTCGTCGACGCGCTCGCGGCCGGTTACGCCGAGGGCGGCGACAAGCGCGAGGACCTCGACGTCCAGAGCGCGGCGCTGAAGGTGACGACCACCGAGGACCGCGCCGCAGACCCCTACTACGACGACCTGCGCGTCGACGCCACCGAACAGCCCATCCGCGACCTCCGCGAGACTTACAGCGAGGCCAAGCGCGGCTTCGAGATGGCGATGGAGAAGTACGCGGAGGCGTACGAGGAGGACGAGGCGTCGTAGACGCCTCGAAAACGCGAGCGGGCGTCGCCCGCGAGCAGGACGATATGAGCGCCGCCGACGAGTAGATAGGGAAGAAGCGGCGGCGAAGGCCAACCAGCCGCCGGCGACGACACCTGACTATCCGGCGCCCGACATTCGCCTGGCAGCCACCGTCGGGTGGGGCTCCGGAAGGGGCCGGGTGCTCGACGACTCCGACGACGCAAGGACCGCAGGAGCGACCGCAGCGAGCGACGAGGACCGCAGCGAGTCGGAGGAGTCGAGCGCCCGGGGGCTTCCGAGAGTCACGAAACCGATTCCGTCACTACCGACTCCAGCAGGCGCGAACACGCTACCCACCACGGACGAGAACACCGCCGCAATCAGCGTCTATTTGGCCCCACCGGACCACGGCAGAACCATGGTTTCGAAGAAGACCCTCGCGTTCACGCTGGTCGGCCTGTTCGTCGCCGCGTCGCTCGTCCACTACGCGCTGTTCGGTTCGTTCCCGTTCGGGAAGCCCCAGCTCCTCGACGAGGAGGAGACCGAGGCGGACGAGGCGGCGGCGTAACCCCCGACTCCGGCCTCGAATCACGCACAGATTGGCGTACGCCCGGTGCGAATCCGGATTCCCGTCGGCCCCACACGACCGCGTCGCCGTGATGTGTCGCTCGTCCTAACCGCGCGTATGTTCCCTCGTTCTCCCCGTCGAGCGCGCCGAGCGGCAACCGTACTCTTCGCGTTCGCCGCCGGCTTCGCCGGCGTCCTCGGGAGCTATCTCGCCGTCGGCCTCCGGCCCACCTTCGTCGCGTCGCCAGTGTCGTCGGCGCTGGTCCGCGTCATGCCCGACGCCGTCGTTCGGTTCGCCATCGTCACGCTCACCGACTTCGGCCGGTCGCTGGGCATCGACCACCTCGGTGCGACGGCCAACCTCCTCCTGGCGGTGCTGCTCGCCGCGGCCGCGCTGGGCGGCCTCGGGGTGGCCGGACTCCTCCTCGGTGGACGGCGGAGCCGGCCGCTCGCCGGTGTCGTCGTCGGGAGCCTCCTCGTCGCGGTGTCCGCGCTCCTCGTGACCGGGTCGGCGGCGTCGGCCGTCGGCGCGGGTGCCGCCGCGGGCGCGCTTCTCGTCACCGGTGTGGCGCTCCTCGGGTCGACCGCCGAGGGAGGGACGCCCGCCGCGTCGGCGACCGGCGTCTCCGACGGCCGCCGACGGACCCTCGGCGCGCTCGCGACGGCGTTCGTCGGAACGGTCGCGGGCGTGTCGCTCTTCGGCCGCGGCGACGGCGCCGGTGCCGGTGCCGCGGCGGGCGGCAGTGAGTCGGGCGACGGGAACGACGCCCTCCCCATCGACACCGGGACCACGAGCCGACTCCTCGACGAGGCCGAGTCCCGAGCGTTCGACGTCGGGGGGCTGGAGGGACTGGTCAGCGGCGACGACTTCTACACCGTCGACATCAACAACGCCGACCCCGACGTGGCCGCCGCGGACTGGTCGCTGTCGGTGACCGGTGCCGTCGCCAACGCCTACGAACTGAGCTACGATGACCTGCTCGACCGCGAGACGGTCCACGAGTTCGTCACCCTTCGATGCGTGAGCGACCGACTCAACGGGCGGAAGATGGACACCGACCTCTGGTCGGGCGTCTCCGCCGAGGCGCTCCTCGACGAGGCCGACCCCCAGGGGGAGTACGTCGTCCTGCGCGCCGCCGACGGCTACTACGAGGAGTTCCCGCTGTCGGCGTTCGAGGGCGGCCTGCTCGCGTTCGCGAAGGGGGGCGAGACCCTCCCGCGGAAACACGGCTACCCGCTCCGGGCGCTCGTGCTCGGTCACTGGGGGGAGGTGAACGTCAAGTGGCTCACCGAAATCGAGATTCACGAGGAGCCGGTCACCGGGTTCTGGGAGAAGAAGGGGTGGCACGGCACCGGCCCGGTCGAGACGGTCGCGAAGCTCCACGGGGTCGAGCGCGGCGAGGGGACGATGACCGTCGCCGGCCACGCCTACGCCGGGACGCGCGGCATCGAGCGCGTCGAGGTGTCGACCGACGGCGGCGACTCGTGGTCGGAGGCGACCCTCTCCGAGCGCCTCCCGGCCGGCACCGGTCGGTCGCCCGAGGCCAAGCACGCGGCCGACGCGTGGCGCCAGTGGCGCTACGAGTACGAGAAGCCGGACGACACACACGAGGTCGTCGTCCGCGCGGTCGACGGCGAGGGCGACCGCCAGCCGAAGGGGGACGGCGAGGCCCCGGACGGCGACCGAAAGCCGTTCCCGAGCGGGGCGACGGGGTGGGTGTCGAAGACGCTGGAGCCGTGACGCCGAGCGGGGTCCGGTCGCGCGTTCAGACCGAGAACTCGAACAGTTCGTCGCCGACGTGGTGGACCGACTCGACGACCTTCCCCGAGTCGCCGACGAGGTCGCTCCCCGGCTCCAGCGCGCGCCCGACCGCGAGCGCCTTCCCGTGGGTCTCCTCGACGATTACGACGAGGTCGCCCGCCGCGATGCTCTCGTCGGCCTCGGTGATGCCGGGACGCATGATGTCCGCGCCGTCGCTGACGAAGGAGATGGCGCCGGCGTCGACGGTGACGACGCCCTTCGACGGCGGGTGTTCGTTGGCGCCCCGGACGGTGAGAAACGGCTCCTCGTCGACGTAGAACACGAGCGGGTCGCCGTCGACGAGCACGAGTTCGACGTCGCTGTCGGTGAACTCGACGAGTTCGTAGCTGTCGCCGTCGAGGTCGACCCCCAGCGCGTCGGCGAGGGTCGTCTCGATCTCTTTCACCTCGTCGCTGCGGAGGTGGTGGCGGGACTTGACCTGCATGCCCGAGGCGTGGGTCGCTCGGGGGTTAAATCGTCCGTTGTCTCGCGTCGCCGCGCGTCGTCTCGCCCCGCTTCGCGTCGGCTGGCGGTGTCTGCCCTCCGGGCGGCGCGGTCGCTGTCGGGACGGAGTCTCGAAAATCGGGAGTGGGACAGCGGGTCGCGGCGCGGCGCGACGCGTTCGGCGCGCTCGTCGGAATCGTCGTCGTTCGCGGAGCGTTCTCGCGCTCCGTGGGGCGACGACGCTACGTGCGACGACGCCGGTTCCGGTCAGTAGTCCGGCGCTTCGTCCTCGACGGCGCGCTTCAGGGAGTCGCGACGGGCCTTCGCGTCGCGGCCCGTCGCCTCCAGCAGGAACTCGTTCTTCGCGTTGACGGCGTCCTGGGCGGCGTCGGCGTTCCCCTCCGCGATGACGTCGGCGGCGTCGCGCTCCTCGAAGTGGACTGCGAGAGTGTCTTTCTTCCCGCTGTACTTCACCGCGCCGACGACGACCTTCTCGAACACCGGGTTCTTCGGGTCGCCGACGACGTGGAGGTCGCTCCCGTTGTACTCCTCGGTGCCCGTGATGGGGCCGAAGTAGTCCTCGACGGTCGCTTCCATGTCCGGGATGTTCTCCTCCAGCGTCTCGCCGCGGCGCATCTTGTACTCCTTCATGGCCCGCCGTTCGGTAGGGTAGGTTTTACCTGTTTCGTCGTCGCCTCGCGGGGTTTAAGACGGCAGCGGCGCTGTCGGCGGGGGGAACGCGGTAGTCGGGTGGTCGGGGACGGCGACCGTCGTGACCGGTTACTGTTCGCGCTCGGTGACGTAGCCGGTCTTGCACTCCGGGCAGATGTCGCCGGCGCGCATCGACGAGCCGTCGGCGCCGCGCGTCATCTCACAGGAGGGGCAGTAGTACTCGGTGGGGACCCCCGAGGAGTCGCCGCCGACCTCCGCGTCGTCGGCGCGGACGAATCCGTCGCCGACGGACTCGGCCCCGGAGTCCGGACTCTCGATGAACTCGGCGTCGTACCCCTCCTCGACCTCGGTCCCGGCTCCGTCGGCCCCCTCGACGTCCGCGAGCTCCGACTCGGCCATCTCCATCTGCGGGGTGAGCCCGCCGCCGAACTCCACGTCCGTCGCCTCGCCGTCGGGCGACTGCGCGTCGTACCCTTCGTCTTCGCCCTGCTGGTCTGGCCAGGGGTTGGCCGCCTCGCTCTCGTCGTAGCCGACGTCGTCGGAGTCCGGCCACTCGCCGTGGCCGCGGCCGGCCTCCATCTCTTCACCGTCGTCGTCGAGAATGACGCCGTCGTCCTCTTCGGCGCTCTCCGGTGGTTCGAACTCGTCGTCGTTGAACCCGTCGGCGTCGTCCGCGTCGGTGGGGTCGTCGGCCCTGTGGCCGGCGTCGGCGGCGGCGAACTCGCCGTCGCCCTCGGCGGTCGCGTCGTTCGCGCCGACTGCGCTCCCGTCGACACCGCGGGCGCCGACAGTCGCTTCGGGCTGACCGTCGTCCTCGGCGTCGATGAACGTCGCGTCGTCCCCTTCGTCCGCGTCGAAGGCGCCGCCGTCTCCACCCGCGGCGTGCCCCTCGGCGTCGGCCGCCGTCGCGTCCCCGCTGCCCGCGAGCACCGTCTCGGCGGTCGCCTCCGCCGGCGGGCGGATCGAGGTGACCTCCTTGTTCTCGCTGACGACCTGCTGGTGGCCACAGCGGACGCAGGTCTTGACCTCGCGGACGGTCACGACCATCTCTTCCCCCTCCTCCTCACGCTCGCGCTCGACCTCGACGTCGTCGAAGTCGTGCCCGAGTAGACACCGCAGTCCCATTGGCCGTTCTTCCTGACTGCGGCGTAAAAATCTACCTCCTGTTCGTCAGACGAACGTCGCACGCCCCGTCTGGCCGGACGCGTCGGGAGTCCGAACGGCAGACAACTGTAAAACGGTGGGGAGCCGAGTGGGGAGGTATGAGAGCGAAGCGGGAGTACCGCGACCGTGCCGAGGAGCAGGTGGCGGTGCTCGACGCGCTCGTCGACCGCGCCGAGGGAGGGATGACCGTGTTCGAACTCCGTGCGGCGGTCGACGCCGACATCGACCGACTGGAGGAGGCACTGGCGGACCTGAAGGGGGACGGCCTCATCTCCGTCGAGGAGGAGGGCGGACGGACGGTGATCATGCCCGACGAGCGGGTCGTCCCCGACCCCGGCGAGGCACCCGAGGAGGAGGAGAGTCTCATCGACAGCATCCGCGAGAGGTTCGGGCTCTGAGCGGCGTCCACGCCCCGGCCGCCGACCGTCCGACGGCGACTCCCCGCAGGTTTTACGCCCGGCCCGCCTATCGCGCCCCATGACCGTCATCGCCGACGAGCACGAGGCCCACGGCGCCACCTTCGAGGAGCGCGGCGGGCGTCGGGTCGTCACGGACTACGGCCGTCCCGAGCGCACGCACCGTGCGGTACGAAACGGCGCCGGCGTGGTCGAGATGGGGTACGGCGTCGTCCTCGTCGAGGGCGACGACCGCCACGAGTTCGTCGACAACGCCGTCACCAACCACGTGCCGACCGAGGAGGGCGAGGGGAGCTACGCGCTCCTGCTCGACCCCCAGGGCCGCGTCGAGACGGACATGTACCTCTACGAGGCCGGCGAGCGCCTCCTCCTGTTCACCCCGCCGGACCGCGCCGAACCGCTGGTCGAGGACTGGTCGGAGAAGACGTTCATCCAGGACGTGGAACTCACGGACGCCTCCAGTGACTTCGGCGTCTTCGGCGTCCACGGCCCGAAGTCGACCGAGAAGGTCGCCTCCGTCCTCCACAACGCCTCGGTGCCCGAGGAGCCACTGTCGTTCGTCAGGGGCGCCACCGCCGACGTGGGAATCACCGTGATGGCCACCGACGCACCCACGGGCGAGGAGGGGTACGAGGTCGTCTGCGCCGCCGAGGACGCCGCCGCCGTCTTCGACTCGCTCATTGCCCGCGGGCTGAACGCGCCGCCCTTTGGCTACCGGACGTGGGAGACGCTCACCCTCGAAGCGGGCACGCCGCTGTTCGACTCGGAACTGGCGGGCCGCCTCCCGAACGTCGTCGGCCTCCGCAACGCCCTCGACTTCGACAAGGGCTGTTACGTCGGTCAGGAGGTCGTCTCGAAGGTCGAGAACCAGGGGCGGCCGAGCAGACGCCTCGTCGGCCTGCGTCCCGAGTCGGTGCCGGAGCCGAACGCGCCCGTGCTGGACGCCGACGGCGACGCGGTCGGTACGGTGACCCGCGCCGCCGACTGCCCGAGCCTCGAGGGGCCGGCGGCGCTCGCGCTCGTGGACTTCGACGCCGCCGAGGGCCACGCGTTCACCGTCGGCGCCGGGGTCGGCGCCGAAGTCGACGCCGAGCGTGCGGACCTGCCGTTCTACGAGGGGTCGATGCGGTCGGCGCGGCTCCCGAGCTACGTCGTCGTGGACTGAGTCGGGGCGTCGACGACGGTCGGCTCAGCTCCGGTCGTCGTCGGCCTCCCCTCGGACGGGCGCGTGGTCGTCCGTCGCCGGCGGCGAGCGCTCGTCGACCGGGTCGGCGTCGTCACGGCCTTCGCCTTCGTGCCCGACGGGTTCGACGTCGACGACGGTCGGGTCCGTGTCCGCGTCGCCTCCCGCGTCGCCCGCCGACCCGTCACCCTCCCCGTGGACGGTACGAGCGGCGTCGCGGAGCACGTCGGCGACCGAGCAGTCTCGCTCCGCGGCGATCCGTTCGAGCCGGTCGTACAGCGCCTCGTCGCCGCCGAAGTCGACCGTCGTCTCTGGCATGCGTGACCGTTCGGCCCACCGGCTAGAGAGCGTTGTGGCGGACGCCGTCACCGGTCGAGTGCGACCTTCCGGACGCCCCCGTCGCCCGTCCGCACCAGCGCACGCACGGAGTCGGGTGTCTCGACCACGACACACTCCCCGCCGGGCGACCCGACGTTCTCGCGTATCGTGTCCTGGTGAATCACGTCACCCCGGCGGGTCGGCCGCTCGTGGGGGGAGTGGCCGACGACCTGCCGGGGGGCCGACTCGGGGAGGTGCTCCGCCCAGCGCCAGACGACGCCGGTCACGTCCGGGTGGGCGTCGAACGGCGCCGGGAGACCCGTCCGCGTCGGCGAGAAGAGACGCGGGTGAGCGACGAACGTCTCCCGCTGGGCGTCGGCCGCGCGGTCGGTGCCGTGGGCGGCGGCGAGGCGCTCGACTGCGTGGGAGAAGGCGTCGTTCAGCGCCGCGGGGTCGATCGCCTCGGCGGAGCCTGCGTGGACGTAGTCGAACCGGTGGCCCGCGTAGGCGACCGCGAGGTGGCCGGCGAGCGCCTCCTCGTGGAACCGGGAGAGTTCGACGGGTGACGCGCGGTCGGACCAGTACGGGTCGGTCCCCTCGTCGGGGGCGACGTCGCGAAAGAGTAGGAGACACTCGTGGTTCCCGAGGTGGTAGCGGACGCGCCGCGGCGGTGCCGCCTCGCGCAGTCGGCGGAGCAGACCGAGGGTCCCGTCCGAGTCGGGGCCGTGGTTCACCAGGTCGCCGTTGCAGACGAGGACGTAGTCGTTACCCGCCCAGCGGAGGTCGCCGTCGGCGTCGCGGTCGACCAGCGACTCGTGGTCGGGATGGTCGGCGAGCGTCAGGAGCGCGCTCTCGAAGCGGTCGCGGCGGCCGTGCACGTCGCTGACGCTCACGACGGTCGGCTCGCCGTCGAGGGCGGCGACGGAGTCCCGCGGCCGCGGCGCCGGCCCGCTCGGCCCGGTCGACCGCGTCGGGTCCGTCGGCTCCGACATCCCGAGCTACCGCCCCGAGCGCAGCATCGCCTTCACCTGCGACAGCGAGAACACCGAGGAGGGCTTGTCCATGTGGACGCCGATTTCCCCCGAGAAGGCGTTCAATCCGAACTGCTGGACGCGTTCGGGGAGCGAGTACGCCCGGCGCACGAGGTGGCCCAGGCGAATCTCGTTTTCGAGTTCGTCGCGCCACCCCCGCTCGTACTGCTGGAGCGTCCGGGGGTCGTCGGGGTCGACGACGCGAGCGGCGACGTCGGCGGCGGTCATCCCGTAGAGGATACCCCCGCCCGTGAACGGTTTGGTCTGGGCGGCGGCGTCGCCGAGGAGGAAGACGCGGCGCGTGGCCGTCCGCTCCGGCGGGCCGATGGGGATGGCGCCCGAGCAGAAGTGCTCGGTCTCCACGTCGTACGTGTCGGTGAGGTGGTCGAACATCTCGTTCACTTCGCGGCCCGGCGGGGCGGCGAGACCGTACTCGACGCCCGCGTCGCCTCTCGGAATGCGCCAGGCGAAGAACCGGGGGACGGTGAGATGCACGTCCACGTAGTCGCCGAAGTCGTCGTCGGGGTCGAAGGCGAGCACGCCGTGAAGTTTCTCCGCGGGTTCGGGGAGGCCGACCTCGCGGCGCACCCGCGAGACGGGGCCGTCACAGCCGGCGGCCATCTTCGCCTCGAACCGTTCGCGGTCGCCGGCGACGCTGACCTCGACGACGACGCGGTCGGGGCGTTCCTCGACGCCGACGACGGTGTGTCCCTCGCGCACGTCGGCGCCGGCCTCACGGGCGCAGTCGGCGAGCGTGCGGTCGAGTTCGACGCGGTCGATGACGTTCGACACCTCCTCGCGCTTGTAGAATCGGTGGTGGGCCGTGTCCGGGCCGCCGACGTGGAAGTCCGCGCCGAAGACGCGGTTCTGGAGCAGGCGCTCCTTCGCGGCGTCGGGGACGTACTCCCAGATGTCCGTGCTCACGTGGCCGGAGCAGGCGAGTGGGGACCCCACCTCGCCTTTCTCCAGTGCGAGCACGTCGTATCCGGCCTCGGCGGCGCGCCGGGCGAACCGGGCACCCGCCGGGCCGACGCCGACTACGACGAAGTCGTACATGTCCGACGGGTGTGGCCGGGGTGCGAAAAGGCTTCCTCTCCGGACGCTCGGCGCGAAGCGATGGGGTACCGCGGCCCACCGACCCACCGTCCGGTAACCGGGTGACCCCGGGAGACCGCGAGGTGATGCCGCCGGTCGTCATCTCTTCGGTCGATGAGTTCGACTGGTGCGGTCACCCGGAAGTACGACGTCGACCTCGGCCCCCTCGGCGCGAAGCTAGAGGTCGCGGCGGCGGAGAACGCGGCCGGCGTCGCGGTGGTCGAACATACGCTCCCGTCGCGGACGCTCGCCGCGCCGTTGCACCGCCACAGCCGGGAGGACGAGATATCGTACGTCCTGGAGGGGGAGATAACCGTCCTCGCCGACGACGAGGTTTCGACGTACGGTGAGGGCGAGTTCGTGGTGAAGGGACGGGACGTGTGGCACACGTTCTGGAACGACGGCGACGAACCGCTCCGCTTCCTGGAGATAATCGCCCCCGGTGGGTTCGCGACGTTCTTCGAGGAGGTCGCCGAGTTCTACCCGTTCGACCCCGCGGACGAGGCGACGCTCGACCGGTTCGAGGCGCTGTCCGAGCGGTACGGGTTCGAAGCCGACATGGAGAGCATCCCTGGACTGTGTGAAACGTACGGCCTCACAATGTGACGAACGGCCTCCGAGCGTGACGAACGCCATCCGGACGTGACGAGCGTCGTCGAACGCCGGGGCACCTCTGAACGGCCGTACTCACGACGACTCCAAGCCGCGTCCGACAGCAACTGGGTTCGAGCGGATGCGGTCGACGGTCCGGTCGTGACGGTGTCGCCCCGCGAGCCGTCCGGCCCCGAGAGGCGTTGGTATTTCCCCTACACCAGCGTTTACAAGTGAGGACGACCGGGCGTGAGTGTGTCACGAAACCTCAATCGTCGGAACTTCCTGAAGGTCGCCGGGTCGGTCGCAGCGGGGGCTACACTCGCCGGCACCGGAGCCGCCGAATCGGGTGGTCGAGGGACCAGATACGCGGCGTTCAACGTCAGGAACCTGACCACCGAGCAGGTCCAGCAGCCGGGCGACTCGCAGGCGGCCGCCGCCGCCCGGGTGATTCAGGAGGTCGACCCGGACGTGCTCGTCGTCAACGAACTCGCGAACAACCTGCAGCAGGCGACGGTCGAGGAGGGGGTGCCGACCGCGAGGACGAACGTCGAGGCGTTCGTCGACAACTACCTCAGCGTCCCACAGGGGCCGGGCTTGACGGGAATCGACTACCCGTACACGCTCCAGCCGACCAGCAACACGGGCGTCCTGCCCGAAGAGGAGTACGACTTCAACAAGAACGGGGAGTTCGGTCGGCCCGGGGACGCGTTCGGATTCGGGTTCTTCCCCGGCCAGTACGCGTTCGGCATCGCCAGCAAGTATCCGTTCGACGAGAACGAAGTCCGGTCGTTCCAGACGTTCCGCTGGGCGGACATGCCGGACAACCTCATCCCGCTCGAGGGCGAGGAAGGAGTCAGTACGGCGGACGACGCCATCTACCTCACCGAGGCGGAGACGGAGGTGTACCGTCTCTCTTCGAAGACCCACATCGACGTTCCCTTCGAGGTCGACGGCGGGACGGTTCACGGCCTGTTCGCCCACCCGACGCCGCCCGTCTTCGACGGTCCGAACAACTTCAACGGCCGGTGGAACCACGACGAGGTGCGCTTCTTCGCGGACTACGTCGCCGGCGCGGAGTACATCTACGACGACAGCGGGCGGACGGGTGGTCTCGACGCGGACGCCTCCTACGTCCTGCTGGGGGACATGAACGCCGGGCCGGGCGACGAGCCGCTCGACCCGGCGACGGAGTACTTCCTCGAGAACGACGACTTCACCACCCGTCGTCTCCCCACCAGCCCCGGCGGTGCACAGCGGGGCAACCCGTACGCGACCGCCACGTTCGGCGGCGGGTCGAAGGTCGACTGGGCGCTCCCCTCGCCGGACCTCTCGCTGCGCGCGTCGTCGGTCGTCTGGCCGAGCGAGAACGCCGGGAAGCGAGGCCTCGGCTCGGACGTGGCCACCGCCTCGGACCACCGACTGGTCTGGGCGGACGTAGCGAAACACGACGACTGAGCCCGTAGCGGTCCGCCTTCGGCTCCCGGCCGATTCATACGCCCTGACGACCTATCACACGACAGCAATGGCCGACTTCCCGCTGAAACAGCGGTTCGTCCTCGACACCTCGACGTTCGTCACCGAGGACATCCGCCGGGGCGACGAGGATATCGGGGACGCCGTCGACCGCCTGCTCGACAGCGTCGCGCAGGCGAAACTCGAACTCGGAATCTCCTGTTACATGCCGCCGTCCATCCACGAGGAACTCGTTACGATTCTGGAGGACCGCGGCGTCCCCGAGGCGACGCTCGCCAAACTCAGCACCTGGGTCATCCGCAAACACCCCGCCCGCTACGAGGTGATGGTGCCCGCCGAAATCGTCTACCAGTTCGTCGACGAGATGAGCGACCGCGTCAACCGCGGCCTCCGAGTGTCCGAGGAGGCGGTTCGCGACGCCCGCGGGTTGGAGGGGAAGCAGTCGGAGAACCACGCCCACATGACCGACGTGGACGAGGCCATCTCTCGTCTCCGTGACAAGTACCGCAAGACGCTTCGACAGGGCGTGCTCGACTCCCGCGAGGACTTCGACCTGCTCATCCTCGCCCGCGAACTCGAGGCCGGCGTCGTCACCGAGGACCGAGGTATCATCAACACCGCGGGCGACTTCGGCCTGCGCTACATGCGCGGCCGGGAGTTCCCCGACCTGCTCGACGAGTACCTCCACGCGGCGGGGGTGCGCGAGCGGCCCCCGGAGACGGGGCTGAAGACGGAGTCGAACGACGGCCCCGGCGACCCCGACGACCACGACGGCCCCGGCGGTTCCTGACGACCCCGGCGACCACGACGGCGCTGATGCGCCCGGTGGCAGCGGACCGACCCGGCGTCACACCACCGCCAGCCCGCGGACCGCCTGGTCCTCGAAGCCCTCGCCCTCGGGCCACGCGACCAGTCGGCGCCACGATTCACCCGCGTCGGCAGTTCGGAACAGTCCGTGGTTCGACGCGGCGTAGAACTCCCCGCTCGTCGCACCACGGGCGAGCACCGGCCGAAGCGTCTCACCCGGTGAGAGTCCGTCGTCGGCGCGCTCCCAGCCCGACCGAGCCTCCCCTTCGTCCCCCCGCGTCTCGACCTTCCGGTAGACGTACGCGTCGCCGGTCGTGTGCGCCGCTCGGGCGCCGCTGGCGGCGGACACGAGGACGGTCCCCGGGTCGTCGGCGTCGACGGCGACGCTCCAGCAGTATCGATGCTCCAACCCGGCCTGCGGGTGGTCCCACGTCTCCCCGCCGTCGTGGCTCTCCGCGTACCCGTCGCCGGCGGCGGCCCACGCCCGACTCGGCGCGTCGGGGTGGGTCGCCAGCGAGTGGTTGTCCCGGCGTGAGCCGTCGACCCGGTCCTCCCACGTCTCGCCGCGGTCGTGGGTCTGCACCAGCGCGCCGGCCTCGACGCCGACGTAGAGGTGCGCGGGGTCACCGGGGTCCGGTTCGATCCATCGGACGTGGTGGGTGTGCGGCCGCGGCGGGAACGACCACGAGTCGGCGGAGTCGAGGTCGGTGAGACCCCCCTTCTCCTCCCAGTTCCGCCCGCCGTCCGTGGAGCGGTAGACGGCGCTCGGCTCCGTCCCGGCCCACAGTTCGTCGGGGTCCCCGGGGTTCACGGCGAGGGCGGTCACGCGCTCGTGGAGGACGCCGTCGCCGACGCGCTCGAACGATTCCGCGCCGTCGTCGCTGCGCCACAGGCCGGCGTCCGAGGTGCCGACGAGTACCCGGTCGGGCCGGTCCGGGTGGACGACGACGCAGTCGGGTCGGTAGTCGGTCAGACGACGCCCGACGAGTTCTGGGTCCTCCGGGGCGCCGTCGACGACGAACAGAGCCTCCTCCAGGGGGACGTACGCGGTAGCCATGCGTGTCAGTAGGGGACACGGCGTCGAAAAGCGCTGTGGGCGGTACCGGGTGGATGGAAACGAGGGGATGAGACCCCGATTTAGGCGACCTGCCAGTCGAGGCGGTCGTTGTGTCGTCGCAGACATCGTTCCGACAGCGGCGCGTCCTCCGGTAACTCGACGGGGTCGCCCTCACGGTCGAGCAGCGTCCGTCTGAGGAGGTCGCTCTCCGTGTCGAACTCCGGCGCGACCCGCAGTCGAAACTCCGGGTCGAGCGTGAACAGTCCCGCGTCGAAGGCGGCGTGGTGTGTCCTGCTCAGCGGGAGGACGTTCCCCACGTCGGTCCGACGAGCGGGGAACTCGCTCCACGGGAGGACGTGTGCCACGTCGAGTAGACGCGGATGGTCGACCCCCGAAACCGGGCAAGTGGCGCCGTATCGGGCGAGAACCCCATTTCGGAACGCTATCGGCATCGACCGCGCGCCGACGGTGGTCTCGTACTCACGGGCCACGTATTCGGGTCCGCTCCCGGTGATGACACCGGCGGCATCTCCCTGGGCGTCCACCAGCCGGTACGTGCCGGGGGAGACGAACGACAACTCGTCCCGGTCGTGGAGCTGTTGAAGCACCTGTCGGAGTTTGGCCCTCGGGTGACCGTTCTCGGGAAACTCCCGGCGGAGCGTGGGGAGAAACTGCTCGTATAGCTCGGAGAGTTCGACCACGTCCACCCCCGTCTGTTGGTGATAGCGGGTCAGTTCCCGTCGGACGACTTCCCTCCACCGAGACATGTTCGCGAGAACTGATCGAGCGTTCGAAAAGGTGTCGCCGTAATCGTCCACACCATCACATGGGCGAGTCGCGAGCCGGGGAAACGGCTCGCTCGCGCGGCGTCCAATCGGTCTGGGGTCGTCCACATCACCGCGTCAGCGAGTCGCGGGCGGAACAAGCCCGCCCGCGTCGTTGCGCTCAGTCGTCCACACTCCCGCGTCAGCGAAGTGGCCGCGCATGAACGCGCGGCCGTCGTTGCGCTCAGTCGTCGTCCTGCCGCGGTGGTGCATGCTCCGGGAGCGCTCGCGGTGCGACCGCGTCAGTCGTCGTCGCTCACCGCGGGCGCCTCCAGCTCCTCTTCGTCCTCCTGCGCCGGCTTCCGCCGGTCCGCACGCGGCCCCTCGATATCCACGTCGGGGAGCAGGTCACGCAGGTACCGCCCGGTGTGGGAGCCCTCGTCGCGAGCGACGGCCTCGGGGGTGCCGCTGGCGACGAGTTCGCCGCCGTGCTCGCCGCCCTCGGGGCCGAGGTCGACGACGTGGTCGGCGTTCTTCACGAGGTCGAGTTCGTGCTCGATGACGACGACGGTGTTGCCGCCGTCCACCAGCCGGTGGAGCACGTCGATGAGCTTGCGTTCGTCCTCCTTGTGGAGGCCGGTCGTCGGTTCGTCGAGCAGGTACAGCGTCTCGCCGGTGTCCTTCTTCCCGAGTTCCTCGGCGAGTTTGATGCGCTGGGCCTCCCCGCCGGAGAGGGTCGTGGAGGGCTGGCCGAGGCGCATGTAGTCGAGCCCGACGTCCTTCAGGAGCTCCAGGCGCCGGCGAATCTGGGAGTTGGCCTCGAAGAAGTCGTACGCCTCCTCGACGCTCATGCCGAGCACGTCCGAGATGGTCGCGTCCTTGTAGGTGACGTCGAGCGTCTCGTCGTTGTAGCGGTCGCCGCCACACTCCTCACAGGGGACGTACACGTCCGAGAGGAAGTTCATCTCGATTTTTACCGTTCCTTGCCCGCCACACTCCTCACACCGACCACCTTTGACGTTGAACGAGAAGCGGCCCTTCTCGTAGCCGCGCTGTTTGGCGAGTTTCGTGCTCGCGAACAGCTCCCGGATGTGGTCGAACACGCCGGTGTAGGTCGCCGGGTTCGACCGCGGCGTGCGGCCGATGGGTGACTGGTCGATGAGCCGGACGGTCTCGATGCGTTCTATCCCCTCGATGTCGTCGTGCTCGCCGGGGTCGACGCTCGTGTTGTCGTTCATCCGCCGGGCGAGCCCCTTGTAGAGGATGTCGTGCATCAGCGTCGACTTCCCCGAGCCGGAGACGCCGGTGATGGCCGTGAACGTCCCCAGCGGGAGGGGCACGTCGAGGTCCTTGAGGTTGTGCTGGCGCGCCCCCTCGACGACGAGTTCGCCGGCGTCGGGACTCCGACGCTCCCCGGGTACGGGGATGTCCTTCCGGCCCGAGAGGTAGTCGCCGGTGATGGAGTCGTTGGCGTTACAGATGTCGTCGAAGTCGCCCTGCGCGACGACCTCGCCGCCGCGTTTTCCGGGTCCGGGTCCCATGTCGATGATGTTGTCCGCGCGGCGCATCGTCTCCTCGTCGTGCTCGACGACGAGCAGGGTGTTGCCGAGGTCGCGGAGGCCCTCCAGCGTGTTGAGCAGGCGGTCGTTGTCGCGCTGATGCAGCCCGATGGACGGCTCGTCGAGGACGTACAGCACGCCGACGAGGCCGGAGCCGACCTGCGTGGCGAGGCGGATGCGCTGGGACTCACCGCCGGAGAGCGTGGAGGCCTCGCGGTCCAGCGTCAGATATTCGAGGCCGACTTCCGTCATGAAGCCGAGTCGCGCGCGAATCTCCTTCAGAATCTCCTCGGCGATGGTGCGCTCGCGCTCGGTGAGGTCGGCCTCCATCGACTCGAAGTGCGCCAGCGCGTCGCCGATGGACATGCGGTTGACCGCCGTAATCGAGGTGCCGTCGACGAGCACCGAGCGGGACTGCGGTTTGAGGCGCGTCCCGTCACAGGCTGGGCAGGTCGTGACGGCCATGTAGTCCTCGATGTGCTCGCGCGTCGATTTGGATTCGGTCTCGACGTGGCGACGCTCCAGGTTCGGGATGACCCCCTCGAAGCGCTTCTGCTTGCGGCGGGTGCCGTTCTTCGTCGAGCGCTCGAAGACGACCTCCCCGTCGGTGCCGTAGAGGAACTGCCGCTGCACGTCGTCGTCCAGGTTCTCCCAGTGGGTCTGGACGCTCACGTCGAAGTGCTTGGCGACCGACTGGATGCGGGTGCGGTAGTACGACCGCTTGTAGCTCCAGGGTTCGAAGACGTCCTTCAGGGGCTTCTCGGGGTCGCGAATGACCAGGTCCTCGGTGACCTCCTTCGTGTTGCCGATACCCTCACACTCCGGGCACGCCCCGTGGGGGGAGTTGAACGAGAACGAGCGCGTCTCTATCTCGGAGAAGTCGATACCGCAGTGGGTGCAGGCGAGTTCCTCGCTGAACTCGACGACGACCCGGTCGTCGCCGTCGCCGGCGAGGTCCCCGGAGCGTCGCGCGGCGGAGCCGCCGAGTTCCTCGGCACCTTCGGGCGCGTCGGGGAGGATGACCTTCACGACGCCGTCTGCCTCCTCCAGTGCCGTCTCCACGGAGTCGGTGATGCGCGAGCGGGCGTCCTCGCTCACCTTCACGCGGTCGACGACCACGTCGACGGTGTGGTCGTAGTTCTCGTCGAGGTCGGGGCGCTCGACGGTGAGGTCGTACTGCTCGCCGTCGACCTCCACGCGGGCGTAGCCGTCGGCGACGAGTTCGTCCATCAGGTCCTCGAAGGCACCCTTCTGGTCGCGGACGACCGGCGCCGCGATCTTGGCCTTCGTCCCCTCCGGCAGTTCGAGCACTCGGCGGACCATCTGCTGGGCGGACTGCTCGCCCACTTCCCGTCCGCACTCCGGGCAGTGGGGCGTGCCGACGCGGGCGTACAGCAGACGCAGGTAGTCGTGGAGTTCGGTGACCGTCCCGACCGTCGAGCGGGGGTTGTTGGCGGCGTTCTTCTGGTCGATGGAGATGGCCGGGGAGAGACCCTCGACGGCCTCGACCTGCGGCTTGTCCATCTGCCCGAGGAAGTTGCGCGCGTACGCCGACAGGGACTCGATGTAGCGTCGCTGGCCCTCCGCGTAGACAGTCTGGAAGGCGAGCGACGACTTGCCCGACCCGGAGAGCCCGGTGACGACGTTGAACGCCTCCCGCGGGATGGTGACGTCGAGGTCCTTGAGGTTGTGTTCCTCCGCCCCTCGAACCTCGATGAAGTCTTTGCTCATCTGACGCGCGGTATGGGACTCGGGCTTGAAAACTCGTCGGTTCGGGAAGGTCGGGTTTCCGTCCTCTGTGCTTGTGTTTTCGTGGAGTGGTTGGGTGGAGTGAAGGTGGGTTCGCGGTGTGGGTTGGCGGTCCTGGAGGGAGGTGTGAGCCGGAGTCATGGGTGGAAGCAGTCTCAGAAGCAGTCCTCGAAAGCCCTCGACCCCTTTCGGAGCCCAACCCGACGGTACCGCTCAGCACAGCCTCACGCCTCCCCAACCTCCGAGCGGCCGACACAGAGTCGGCCGGGGTCCCTCGCACGTGCCGGCCGCCTACAGAGAGGCGGCCGGCGCGCGCCGAGCGCCGTTCATCGGCGCGAGCCACCGTGCGAGGAGTGAGCGAACGAGCGGTGCGAGGCGCGACCGAAGGGGACGCCTCGGGAAGGCGAGCGGTAGAACCGCGAGCCAGCGAGTGAGCGAATCGGTTGGGGAGGGTGTGGCCGCTGTGCTGTACCCTGGTGGACTTACAAAGGGCGAGAGCGCGAGGGCTTTGCTGAGTCTGCCTTGCTTTCATTGCAGTGTCGGCTGACTCAGCTTCTAGAGACAGAGCGTGAGTCTCCGAAAAGCGTTGAGCGAGAATAGACAGAAAAGCTATAATCAGTCGAAAGGAGCCTTCGATGTGTACCTCCTATTCGGTTCGCCTTCGACTGGTCCAGATATACTTCTAATCGGCGTTTTTTGGATTCTGGTAGCCCTCATGTTCGTCGGGATTTTACGGATTCTCGTTAGGAGATGGTCGTCACGGAACGGGGAATAACGGAATCGTCACCGTCCACGTATTCCTGTAGTTGCGGCACGTCTCTAGGAGCCGAGTCACGCGAAGAATCCGTGAAAAGAACCCTCTACTTGGAAACCCGACCTCACCCCGAAAAATCGACCTCGTCCATCGAAACCGTCTCCCCGAACAGCCACCCGGAGTGCTCCACCGCGTAGTCCCGATGTCCCTCCTCAATGTATCCGAGCGCGTCCTCGACGACGACGGGTTTGAAGTCCCGAAGTCCTGCGCTCCCCGCCGTGTGCAGCACACAGACGTTCGCGAGCGTCCCGCAGATGACCAGGTCCCGAATCCCGCGTGCGTTCAGCCACCCCTCCAGTTCGGTCCGGTGGAAGGCGTCGTAGGTGTGCTTCTCGACGACGTGGTCGTCGCCCTGCCCGTCGCCCTCGCGCACGTCCAACTCCTCGACCAACTCGGCCTCCCACGACCCCTCGACGACGTGCTCGCCCCAGCGGTCGAACTCGTCGTAGTAGTGCGCGTCCTCGAACTGCTCGGGCGGGTGGACGTCGCGGGTGAACACGACGCGGACGCCGGCGTCGTGAGCGCGGTCGACGAGCGTCGACACCGGCTCGATACAGTCCTCGCTGGCGGGCGAGTGGAGGCTCCCGTCGGGCTTGCAGAACCCGTTCTGTACGTCGACGACGACGAGGGCGGTCGTCTCGGGGTCGAACTCCATGGGGACACTGCGGGCGGAATCGACCTAAAATTAGGGTCCTGCCGGCCGAACCCGTCGGGCGAGTTACTTTTGGTGGTGCCCCCCGACGTGTGACCATGCGACAGGCTACCGCCCTGTGGCTCGTGCTGCTCGTCGTCGCCGCCGGCGTCGCGCCGGGCGTCGGTGCCGCCGCCGCCGCGCCAGCGACAGGCGTGGTCGGCGAGACGACGGCCGAGCCGGCGGAGATACGCGAAACCGGTGCCCCGCTCGCGACCGAGCCCGACGGTCCCTCCTCCACCCCGTCGGCCAGTCAGTCCGCCAGCCAGTCCGACGCGCCCGACGACCCGGACGAGGACGTTATCGGCTGGGAAGAGGGGTACTGGCACAACGAGTCCATCGACGTCGACCAGTCCGACGGCCTCTCCGACGAGGAACTCGACGCCTACGTCTCCCGAGCGATGGCTCGCGTCGAGTACGTCCGCGAGCGGGAGTTCAAGGAGGACGTGCCGGTGAGCGTCATCTCCCGGGAGGAGTACCGGGAGCAGGCGGGCAACCAGGCCGCGGCCAACGCGTCCTACACGGCCTGGAACAACCAGGTGTGGGAGGCGCTGTTCCTCGTCGGCGAGGAGACGAACGTCCAGACCGAGCTGGGGTCGACGCTCGGTGCCAGCGTCGCCGGGTTCTACGCCCCCGGCGACGACGAAATCAAGATAATCACCCCCGACCCCGACTCCCCGACGGTCGACAACGCGACGCTGGTCCACGAGTTGACCCACGCGATGCAGGACCAGTACCACGACCTCTCACAGCGGAAGTACCGCGGAACGACCCAGGACGGGAGTCTCGCCGCCGACGGGGTCGTCGAGGGCGAGGCCAACTACGTCGAGGATAAGTACCGAATGCGCTGTGCGTCCGGAGAGTGGGACTGTGTGGAGACCCCCGCCGCCGGTGGTGGCGGCTCCGGTTCCGGCCCCCAACCCAACCTCGGCGTGCTCGTGACGTTGCTCCAGCCGTACTCAGACGGCCCGGCGTACGTCCACTCGCTGTACGAACGGGGCGGCTGGGACGCCGTCGAGCGGAAGATGGCGAACCCGCCGAACGCGACCGAGCAGACGATTCACGTCACCGACGAGGCGCCGACGCCCATCGAGTTCGAGGACAACGCGACCGACGGCTGGGAGCTCTACCCGAACCTCGGCGAGAACGGCTCCGACACCGTCGGCGAGGCGTCGCTGTACGCGATGGCGTACTACCAGGACCGCCAGAACGGCCTCCCCGGCGTCGACTACCGGAACATCGCCAACGCCCCCGGCGAGTACGACACGTACAACTACACCACGCGGGCGACGAAAGGGTGGGCCAACGACCGCGTCTTTCCGTACCACGCGGGGTCGGGCAACGACACCCAGTACGGGTACGTTTGGGTGACCGAGTGGGACACGACGCGTGACGCCCGAGAGTTCCAGGCGTTCTACCGCGACGTGCTCGACGCACAGGGTGCGGAACAGCAGGCCGACGGGAGTTGGGTCGTCGAGGAGGGTCGCTTCGCCGACAGCTTCCTCGTCCGGCAGAACGGCACCCGAGTGACGATAGTCAACGGACCGGACGCCGAGGCCGTCGAAGCGATTCGACCCGGCCTCGCCGCGTCGGTCGAGGCGTCCCAGGAGCGGAACGCGACGACGACGAGCGAGACGACGACAGACGAGACGACGACCGCGACCACCACGGCCCCCGTGACGACGACCGCGACCGCGGCGAACGACTCCGACGGAACGACCGTCGAGGGTGAACCCGTCGCCGACGAGGGGACGACCGGGACCGACTCGACGGTGCCCGGCTTCGGTCCGGTCGTCGCGTTGGCGGCACTGGCGGCGCTGGTCGCCGGCGCGGTCCGCTTCGGGCGCTCCGGTCGGAGCCGGTGACGACGCGGGACGGGCGGAACAGGTGACGACGCGGGACGGGTAGGTGTCGAGGCCCGAACGGCGGGCGACGAACACCCCACCTCACCGACGGCACCCAGCAACCATATCACGACGGCCCCCTAACTCGCCGCCATCGTGCGATATAGAGCGGCCCTGCTGGCGGTTCTCGTACTGCTCTCGGGGTGTGTAGGCGTCCCGTCGCTGGGCGACGTGACCGGCGGGAGTCAGCCGGACGTACAGGCACCCGACGACGTGTCCGCCGCCGTCGAACCGGCGCCGGCGGACCTCGCCGACCCCACCTCCGACCGCCTCGGCTGGGAGGGCGGTTACTGGTACAACGAGTCCGTGAGCGTCACCCGCGCCGACGGGCTGAACGACACCGAACTCGACGCCGTCGTCAACCGGACGATGGCCCGCGTCGAGGCCATCCGCGGGCTGGAGTTCGAGGAGCCGGTCCCCGTGACCGTCGTCCAGCGCTCCGAGTTCCAGCGCTCGCAGTCGGGACGGGAGACCCCCGCCTCCGTCCGCCAGTTCGACAACGCGAAGTTCGAGGCGCTGTTCATGGTGAACGAGTCCGCCGAGTCCATCGGCGTCCAGCGAACCAACAGCGGCGTCTCCGTCGGCGGCTACTACTCGCCCAGCGAGGACGAAATCGTCGTCATCAGCGAGTCCGAGACGCCGACGGTCGACACGTCGACGCTGGCACACGAGCTCGTCCACGGCCTACAGGACCAGCACTTCGACCTCGCGAGCCTGTCGGGGGAGACCCGTCGCGAGCACAACGCCATCGACGGGCTGGTCGAGGGCGACGCCAACCTCGTGCAGTACGCCTTCGACCGGCGCTGTGAGGGCGAGTGGACGTGTCTCGGTCCCGAAGCGGAGTCCGGCGAGTCGGGCGGCGAGAACGGGACCGTCGGAAACGAGTCGACCGCGGACACCGAGTCGGAGTCCGACTCCGGCTCCTCGGGCCTCGCCGCGATGGGACCGTACCTGCTGAAGTACCAGCCCTACTCCGACGGGCCGGCGTTCGTCTACCGGTTGTACGAGCGCGGCGGGTGGGCGACGGTGAACGACGCCTACGCGAACCCGCCGACCTCGTCCGAGCAGATAATCCACCCGGCGAGATACCCCGACGACCGACCCGCAGAACTCGAGGTTCCGGACCGCTCCGTCGACGGCTGGGAGCGCGTCGAGCCCGACGGCCGAGTCGACTACGGCTCGGTCGGCGAAGCCGGCATCGCCGCGATGTTCGCCGCGCCGCTGTACGAGAAACCCGGCGCCCGGCTCGTCGACCCGGACCGTTGGCTCAACCAGGACGCGGACGGGAACGTCTCCGACTTCGACCCGCTGAACTACGACCTCCCGCCGTCGAACGGGTACGAGGGTGACCGATTCGTCGCCTACACGAACGCGGCGAACGAGTCGGCGTACGTCTGGAAGCTCCGCTTCGAGAACGAGTCGGAGGCGACGGAGTTCGTCGACGGGTACGAGTCGATGCTCGACTACCGGAACGCTACGACCGTCGACGACGCCGCCGGCCCCGGAACGGTCTACCGCATCCCCGAGGCGGACCCGAACGGGTTCGCCGACGCCTTCCGGGTCGTGGAGCGCGGCGACACGGTCGTGGTCGTGAACGCGCCAGAGGTCGGCGAACTGGACCGGGTCCACCGGGTCGAGGGCGGAGCGTAGTCGGCGGCTCACACCCCACACCGCGGGCACACTTTTCACCGCTCCCCCCATTCCCCCAGGTAGTGCAGCGACGACTCGCCGCCGTCCTTCTCGTCTGTTCGGTGCTGCTCGCCGGCTGCAGCGGCACGCTCACCCCACCGACCGCCGGCGGCGAGCCGAAGAAGGGGCCGCTCCTCGGCGAGGGGTGGTCCTACCCGGACGACCCACCCGAGGACCGCCTCGGCTGGGAGGCCGGCTACTGGCACAACGAGTCCGTCGACGTCGACCAGTCCGACGGACTGAACGCGAGCGAGCGCCGAGCGCTGGTCGCCCGGACGATGGCCCGCGTCGAGCGAGTCAGGGGGCTCGAGTTCCGGAAGACGGTCCCCGTCCAAGTCGTCTCCCGCGAGGAGTACCGCAACAACTCTCCGTTCGGCGGGGGACGGAGCGCGGCGTACGAGGCGTGGCGCAACCAGGTGTGGGAGGCCGCGCTGTTGGTCGGGGAGGAGCGCAACACCTCCGACGTGTTCGCAGAGCTGTACGGCGGCTCCGTGCTCGGCTACTACTCGCCGAGCGGGGACCGCATCGTCGTCATCAGCGAGTCGGCGACGCCGCGAATCGACCGCGCGACCCTCGCCCACGAACTCGTCCACGCTCTGCAGGACCAGCACTTCGACGTGCCGGGCGCGCGGACCCGGGACGCCGCGTGGGCACATCAGGGCGTCACCGAGGGTGACGCGCGATACGTCGAGAGCCTGTACGAACGCCGGTGTGCAGGCGGGGACGGCGCGAGCGAGAACGTCACGAGCGGGGACGACGCGAACGCGACGTGGAACTGCGTCCCGCGGCCCGAGAGCGGCGCCGGGGGCGGCGGGAACCCGGCCAACCGCGGCGTGTTCCTCACCATCTACGTCCCCTACAGCGACGGGCCGGCGCTGGTCGAGGACGTACGCGAGCGGGGCGGCTGGGACGCCGTGAACCGGATGTACGCGAACCCGCCGGCGTCGACCGAGCAGGTCATCCACCCCGAGGCGTACCCCGACGAGCGACCCGTCGAGGTGACGGTGTCGGACCGGTCGGGCGAGGGGTGGTCGCGGTTCGACCTGCGGGGACAACGGGCGACCGAGACGATGGGCGAGGTGACGCTGTTCGCGATGCAGTACCACAACGGGCTCGTCGAGCGCGACCTACGAACCGGGGGGACGCCGCTGTCGCCGTACAACTACAGCGACCCCGCGAGCGCCGGCTGGGCGGGTGACCGACTGGTACCCTACCGGAACGCCGACGGCGAGAACGGCTACGTCTACCGAATCACCTTCGACACCGAGCGGGACGCCCGCGAGTTCGAGCGCGCCTACCGGACGCTGTTGACGCTCCAACTCGGCGGCGAACAGGTGCGGGAGGCAGGCGGCCCCGGACTGGTGTACCGGATTCCCGAGGACCGGGCGTATGGCGACGCGTTCCGCGTCTATCGCGACGGTGACACGGTGACGATAGTGAACGCGCCGGCGGTCGAGGAGTTGAGTGAGGTCCACGACCCGCAGTGAGCCGGCGGGTGGCGGGTCAGTCGACCGGCGCCAGAGGGGTGAGTGCCACCGAAACCGGCGACCTCGGCCCACAGGCGGCGCACGGGCGCTTTCGACGTACTTTTTATCGCCCACGGACACGCACCACCTATGGCAGAATTTCAGGTCGTCGTTTCGGACCCCGCTTCCGGGAAGACCTACCAGCGAGAGGTAGAGGGACAGGACGCGAACCGCTTCCTCGGTCGCGAACTCGGCGAGGAGGTCGACGGCGCCGCCGTCGGCCTCGACGGGTTCACGCTCGAAATCACGGGCGGTTCGGACAACGCCGGGCGCCCGATGCGCGAGGACGTCGCCGGCGCGAACCTCAAGGAACTGCTCCTCGAGGGCGGCGTGGGCTACAAGCCCTCCCGCGAGGGCGAGCGCAAGCGCATCACCGTCCGCGGCCGCGAGGTCAGCGACGAGACGGCCCAGGTCAACGTGAAGGTCGTCGACGCCGAGGAGGGCGAGGTCGCCGAGGCGTACGGCGAGGGCGGCGAGGACGACGAAGACGCGGACGACGAGTAACGCGCTCGACGCCGCGGCCGACGGAACGCTTCTCTCACACCATCCAGCATGACAGACCGCATCCCCAGCGACCACGCATCCGTCCGTACCGTCCGCGGGAAACTGGCGCGCAGCGGCGGCACTCGCCGTCCCTGCCTGCGCGTTCCCGACGAACTCGCCGACTCGCTCGACGCCGGCGACTACGTCCGCCTCGTCCTCGACGGCGACGCGGCCCACGCCCGCGTGAGCGAGGACGCGACGGGCCTCGTGATTCGGGGTGCCTACGACGACAAGTCGCTCGCGCGCGACCCGGGGGACGCTCCCAACCGGCTGGTCGAGTGGGTCGACGCGAACGACCGGCCCCTCGACTCGGCCGTCGAGGTGGACGAGGTCGAATCCGGCTACTTCTACGGGGTCCGCGTCCCCGGCCGCCGGGCGGTGTACGCGCCGTCGACGCCGCCGGCGGACTCGCTCGCGTCCATCGCCGAGAAGTTGGACGGCGACGGCTGAGGACGGACGGGGGCGTTTCGGCCGTTTCAGGCCGTTTTTACCCCTGGGCCGTCCACGGGGAGGTATGAGCAAGCTCGACGAGTTCCTCGCGGGCGAGCGCCTCGAGGACGTGGCGCTGTACCTGACACACGACTACCTCGACGAGGGCGGGCGCATCGCCAACTACGGCGAGGACCTGGCGGACGGCGTCGTACTCGTCGTCTCCGGCGACGACGGGCGGGGGATGTTCTCGGCGGGTACCGGGATGGACGCGATGGAGTTCGCCCAGAGCGCGATGGGCGAGGGCGGCGAGATTCACGCGGACCTCGCCGGCGGCGAGTGCCCGGCGGCTGAAGCGGAGCCGGAGGAGGACCACGGCGTGAAGTTCGTCTTCGCGTTCGCCGAGGCCCAGAACGAGGAGGTCGGCGGGCTGTACGCGGAGGGCGACGTGATTCACGCCTACGCGCAGTGTGAGTGTGGCGAGCGTTACTCCGACCGCTGGGTGACGGGCACGCGCTGAGTCCGGGACGCCGCGCGACGCAGACCCGTGGTCGCGACGAACGCGACGACGTAGGTGGCGACGACCAGCCCTGCCAGCAGGTAGACGAGCAGAGCGAGCGTCGACGGTGGCAGCGCGAGCAGAGACTCGATGGTGACCCGGTCGACCGCCGTCGCGACGGCGCCGACGCCGACGAGCCCCGCGACCAGAGCCGGCGTCCGCCGGAGGAATCGCCCGCCCTCGCCGACGGCCGAGGGAGCGCCCAGCGTGGGGGTCCACGCCGAATCGGCCTCCACGTCCCACGTCTCGACGGTGTAGGCGTCGAAGCGCTCGAACAAGTACTCGGAGGGGCCGCCCGCGACCGACTCGTAGGGTGCGACCGGAGCGCGCTCCCGGTTGCGGTACGCATCGGCGGCGGCCGTCGCGTCGTCCTGCGAACCGTGCAGCGAGAGCGGAACGCGGTGGTCGTCCTCGTGTTCGCCGACGACGGCGTGAACGGAGCGGGAGGGCATCACCGTCGCGCACTCGGTGGGCGGGTAAGTGTCTTCTCCCCGACCGGGGCGGAGCCGACTCGAAGCCGGGTCCCATCACCCCACTGACTGGTCGGCGTCCCGGTCACAAGCTTTTGGAGCGTCGGCGTCGTGGGTCGGAACTATGGCGGGCTACGGCCCACCGGACCCCCTCTCCCGCGAGACGATCCGGGCGATGGTCGACGCCGTGCGGCCCGAGTGGACGGTCCGCGTCATCGAGCCCTGCGAGCGCGGGAGCGACGTGCTCTACTACCTCACCGTCGGTACCGGCGACGGGAGCCGCGAGGCCGTCCTCAAGTACTGTCGGTTCGCCGACGCCGGGAGCTTTCTCACCGAACCGCGCGCGCTTTCGGTCGTCGCGAGCGAGACCTCGGTGCCGGTACCCGTCGTCGACGCCGTCGTCGACGACCATCCCGACCTCCCGGCGCCGTACTTCCTCATGAGCCGTCGGGAGGGCGTCCCCGCGTCGGAGGCGGCTCTCGACGACGAGGGGACCGTCGACCTCGCTCGCGACGCCGGACGCTACCTCGGCGCCGTCCACCGCCTCGCGACGTTCGACGGGTTCGGCCGTCTCGAGCCGGCTGACTGCGTCGACTGCGACCCCGGAGCGGCCAGGGAGGGACTCGCCGTCGCCGACCCGACCGACGCGTGGGCCGAGCGATTCCACGCCCTCGCGACGGCGCCGCTGGACTGTCTCGACGACTCCCGGTTCTCCGACCTCGTCCCGGCGATTCGGCGGTCGCTCGCCCGCGCCCGCGACCGGGTCGCCGACGCGGACCATCGGGCCGTGTTTTGTCACGGCGACTACCGGCCGGGGAACCTCCTCGTCGACGACGAGGGGCACACCGCGGCGGTGCTCGGCTGGCGGACGGCGACCGCGGCGCCCGCCGAGTACGACCTCGCGCGCGCCGAGGAGCATCTCAGCGGCGACCGAGGACTCGACGACGGCCGCCGCGAGCGGCTTCGGGAGGCGCTGTACGAGGGGTACGAGCGGACGAACCGCCTCGACCGCGACGCCGGCTTCGACGCCCGGCGGCGGGGGTACCTGCTCGCCGCCCGCGTCGAGGCGATGCGCTGGCTCCCCTACAGACTGGGCGACGCCGACGCGGCGCGGCGGAACGCCGCGGCCGCCGACCACCGGGCGTTCGTCGAGGCGCTGCGGTGAGGGTGCGGTCCGGCGCTACGCGCCGTCCTCGTCGTCCTCGTCCGTGCCGGTGACGACGTGGTCGGCCCCGGCGTCGCCGTCGGGGCCGGCGTCGGGCGTCTCCTCCTCGGAGACCGCGGCGGTCTCGTCGGCCGTCTCCTCGGCGTCCCCCTCGGCCTCCACGGTCGCCGCCTCGTCCTCCTCGGCCGCCCGCTCCGCGACGCGTTCGAACGCGGCGAGGATGACGCGTTTCGTCGTGGCGCCCTCGGTCGTCCAGTGGTGGGCGTAGTCGAGCATGTCGTCGTAGATGTCGGGCTTACAGCCGGCGGCCTTCGGGTGGCCGCCGCCGTTGACCTGCCCGGCGACCTCGTGAGCGCGCTCGAACGTCTCGGTGCCGCGGATGCTGGCACTGCCGGCGGGTTTGACGATTACGGCGGCGTCACAACCCCGCTCGCGCATCGCCTCGGCGACCTCGTTCTGCGAGCACCGACCGTAGGTGACGCCGACCGTCCACGGGCCGACCTCGTGGGTCTCGGCGCGGCCGACGGCCTTCTCGATGAGTTGCTCCTTCTCCTCGCGGCGGTGGGCGAGGTACCGCTCGACGACCGGCGGGAGGTCGGGGCCGGCGACGCCGACGACCGAGACGTACGTCTCGGGGTCGGTCCAGTACGCGAAGTCCGCCACGTCGTCGCTCCGGGGGTCTTCCTTCAGCCAGAGGTCGTGGTCGCGGGTGACGGCGGCGAGTTCGGCGAGATGTTCCGGGAAGTCGTACTCCATCGAGCGCAGAGTCACGTCGGCGGTACACTCCTCGTCGCTCTCGCCGACGACGAGGTCGACGCCCGCCTCTCGGACCGACTCGGCGACGGCGTCGCCCCACTGGTGGTGGTCGAACCAGCGGACGCTCCCCGCCGTTTCGACCGCGGCGGCGAGTTCGTCCTCGACGTACTCGTAGCGGTCCGGACAGAGGTCACAGACGTAGAGGTCGATACCTTCGGGCGCGAACTCGGCCACCCGCTCCAGCGCGTCCTCGATGTTGTGCGGCCCGGCGCCGACGACCGCGACCGACGAGGAGGGGAGGTCGTCCTCCGCCTCGGGGTCGGCGAGCGGGCTCTCGACCACGTCCTCGGCGTCCGGCGTCTCGGGGTCGTCCGGTTCGATTTCGCCCTCGTCGTCGGACTCCAGACGCGCTTCGAGTTTTTCGAGGAACGGGTCGGGATCGAGTGCGGCGTCGTAGGCGGCGCGAATCAGTGCGACGGAGCCGAGTCCGTCGGCGTCGGTGTCGGCGACGACGACGACCTCGGCGTCCGCGACGGCCTCGCGGACGCGCTCGTCGGCGCGGTCCTCGTCCAGCGAGTCGGGGTAAAAGAAGCCCGTGCCGGGCAGGAGCGACTTCCGGCGCAACGAGAGTCCGTCGCTCGCGATGAGTTCGTCTTCCATACCGTGGGGTTCGGGTCCCGCGTGAAAACGTGCGTGGTTCGAGGGTGGGATACGGTTCGACAGTGTGTCGTCGAGCGCGAGGGGGACGTGCGGTCAGTCGCCGGCGAGGACGCGGCCGAGCCTGGGCCGGAGTTTGTCGGTGACCAACAGGTACGCGAAGACGAACGCCGTGACACCCACGAACCCGACCCAGGCGCCGAGCGCCGTCTGTCCACCCTGCACGGTGAGGAGTGCGAACCGCTCCAGATAGGCACCGGCGACGGAGAGGCCGAGGCTTCCCACCCCGAGAAACAAGACTTCGAGTACTTCGGGTAGCGTCTCCAGCAGTGAACTCCGCATACGCTTCCGCGGCGGGTGACCGACATACGCCTCTTGCTTCGCCCGGGAAGCCACGCGGGGGGCTGACACCACGGCCCGAGTCGACTACCGTGCGTAGAGCTAACAGGATTCGAACCCTACGCTCCCGCTATGGTTCCTGACCCGACCGACGACGACGCAGACCGGACGACTCCGACCGACGACCGCATCCCCGTCACCGTCGTCAGCGGCTACCTCGGTGCCGGGAAGACGACTCTCGTCAACCACCTGCTGCGGAACCCCGGCGACCGGCGGGTCGCCGTCGTCGTCAACGACATGGGCGAGGTGAACATCGACGCCGAACTCATCGCGAGCGAGGCCGGCGAGGACGGCGTCGTCGACCTCTCGAACGGCTGTATCTGCTGTCGACTGCAGGGAGACCTCGTCGAGTCCGTCGAACGCCTCGCCGAGGAGCGGTCGTTCGACTACCTCCTCGTGGAGGCCTCCGGCATCAGCGAACCGGTGCCCATCGCCCGGGCGTTCGTCGAGGGGACTGCGGAGTCGGACGTGGACCCGACCGAGCGGTTCCGCCTCGACACGATGGTGAGCGTCGTCGACGCCTACGGGTTCTGGAAGGAGTTCGACGCCGGCGCGTCGCTGCCGGCCGACCACGACCCCGAGCGCTCGCTCGCCGACGTCATCGTCGAGGGCATCGAGTTCTGTGACGTGCTCCTGCTGAACAAGTGTGACCTCGTCCCCGAGGAGGCGCTCGACGAAATCGAGGGGTTCGTCCGCGAACTCGGCCCGCGGGCGGAACTCCACCGGACGACCCACAGCGAGGTCGACCCCGGCGACGTGCTCGACACCGGCCGTTTCGACTTCGAGCGCGCGATGCGGGACGTGGGCTGGAAGCGACATCTGCGAGGGGAGGCGGAGGAGGCGCGGGAAACGGCGGGGGAGCACGACGACGGCGACCAGGCGCACGACCACGACCACACGCACGGTCACGACCACTCGGCCGCCGAGCGCCACGGCGTCTCCTCGGTCGTCTACGAGCGCGCCGAGCCGTTCCACCCCGAGCGTTTCGCCGACTGGCTCGACGACTGGTCCGGCGATATTATCCGCGCGAAAGGGTTCTTCGCCGTGCTCGGCCGCGAGGACGAGGTGATGGGGCTGAGTCAGGCCGGACCGTCGGTACAGGCCGGTCCCATCGGCGAGTGGAGCGAGGACGAACCGGAGACGCGGCTGGTGTTCATCGGGCGCGGTCTCGACGAGGAGACGCTGTCGGCGGCGCTCGACGACTGTCTCGCGACGGACGACGAGCGCCGGGCGGGAGCCGAGGCGGTCGCCGACCCGTTCCCCATCGGGTGAACGGCCCGAGAATCAGCCCGCCAGGTCCTCGCGGAGGTCGTCCCAGGACTCGTGGAACCCGTGGGTGGACTCGGTCTTCGCACCGACGGCCGACTGGTACACCTCGTCGTACTGGAGGAGCGCGGTCCAGCCGTCCTCCCGGTAGCTGCAGTACATGCACATGGGGGGTTCTCGTCGACCGTTGGGCCGCTCGTCCGATAAGCGTGTTGCCAGGTACCACAACACATATACCGGCGAAGCTCGCCTCCTTCTCCGGGTACGGTGCCACGTGCCACAGGGAGACACGCAGACGACATGATAACCGGACGTTGTGACCACTGCGACTGGCGAGCGCTCGCCGGGTCGCACCCGAAGATGGTACAGCTCTATCAGAACCACCTCCGCGCCGACCACCCGCGCGCCTGGCTCAGAGGGTAGCGGGTCGGCCGACGCTGAGTCGCCCGCGAAGCGGGTTGCGCGGGGGTAACCCCCGCGAGACGGTGCCGACCGCGGAGTCACCGGGAGCGCCAGCCACGGCGTCTTTCGCCCGAGAGGGTAGCGTTTACCCGCCGGACCCGGTACTCGCGGGTATGAGCGAGAACGACCGTGAGGGGAGGTCGGACGGCTCCGGGACCGACGAAGGCGCCGGCACCGACCGTTCCGTCGACACGGGCGACGCACACGCCGAGGCGACCCGCTGGGTGCTCCAGTGGTCGGAGCCGTTCGGCGAGAACCAGCCGAAGCGCGTCGTCGACACCGAGGCGGCGGCCGAGGCCGTCGTCGAGGCGTGGCAGGACCGATACGAGTCCGTCGAGGGTGAACCGGGACTGTACCGCGTCGAGTTGAACGCCGAGGTGTACTTCACGACGGTCGAGGTGCCGTACGGGCCGCTTCCGGACGAGGAGTGAGCGGACGGCTGAGCGTCGACGGCGTCGCTCCGGTCGGGTCGCGGCGTCGGCGGCGAAAAAGACGGGACGGAAGCTGACGGCCGATTCCGACTACGGCTTGAGGAGGACCTTCGTGACGCCCTCTTCGCGCTTGTCGAAGCGCTCGTACATCTCGGGCGCCTCGTCGAGGCCGACCTCGTGAGAGACGACCCACGACGGGTCCGCGCGGCCCTCGATGATGAGGTCGCGTAGCTCCCGGTTGTACTGCTTGACGTTGCACTGGCCGGTGCCGAGCTTCTGGCCCTTCTCGAACAGCTTCCCGAAGTCGATGCCGAGACGGCCCTGCGCGGCCATCTCGTCGGGCGCGCCGGGGTCCGAGGGGACGTACAGCCCGGGGATGCCGAGTTGGCCCGTCGGCCGGACCGTCTTGATGAGCTGGTTGAGCACGACCGCGGGGTTCTCGCGGGCCGGGTCGTAGGCGTCGCTGCCGGGGTCGGTCTCCGGGTCGATAGCCTGGTAGCCGACGGCGTCGACGCCCTTGTCGACTTCGCCGCCGTGCTGGTCGATAATCTGCTCGACCGGGTCGCCCTCCTCGAAGTTGATGGCGTGGGCGTCGCAGTGTTCCTCCGCCAGTTCGAGGCGGGAGGGGACGCGGTCGACGCTGTAAATCTCGGCTGCACCTTTGATTTTCGCGCTGTAGGCGGCCATCAGCCCGACCGGCCCGGCGCCGAAGATAGCCACCGAATCGCCGGGTTTCAGGTTCGCGAGTTCGGTGCCGTGCCACCCCGTCGGGAAGATGTCCGCGAGCAGGGCGAACGACTGCTCGTGCTGGTCACCCTCCGGGAGTTTCAGCGCGTTGAAGTCGGCGTAGGGGACGCGGAGTTTCTCGGCCTGTCCGCCCTTGTAGGGGCCCATCGCGACGTAGCCGTAGGCGCCGCCGGCGAACCCGGGGTTGACGTTGGTACAGAACCCGGTGTACCCGTCCTCACAGTTCTCGCAGAACCCACAGGCGACGTTGAACGGCATGACGACGCGGTCTCCCTCCTCCAGGGTGTCGACGCCGTCGCCGACCTGCTCGACGATTCCCATGTTCTCGTGGCCGAAGACGATTCCCGGCTCCGCGGCGGTCCGACCCTCGTACATGTGGAGGTCCGACCCACAGATACACGAGGTGGTGATGTCGACGACGATGTCGTTCGGATGCTGCAGTTCCGGCTCGTCGACCTCTTCGACGGCCACTTCCTTCTCGCCCTTGTAGACGACTGCGTTCATTGCCATTGTCTAACACAACCCAGAAGATGGATAGGATGCCAGCGTTATCACTATTCCTCAGGTAAATTGGTGATAATAACATGGCAGACATTCGTGCTATCCGACTGACGGGTGTGGGCGGGAGTGTGGTCCGCGGAGAGCGGGCTACGACTCGGTACCCACCGGGTCGCTCTCGCCGCCGGCCTCGCTCTCGTCGAGTTGGCGAACGGTCAGGACGGGTACCGGGCAGGTGCGGACGACGCGCTCGGCGACGCTCCCGATGAGGAAGCGGTTCTCCCCGTGGCGACCCCGGGTACCGGTGGCGACCACGTCGGCGTCCTGTTCGCGGGCGTACTCGCCGATGACGGAGGCGGGGTGGCCCTCCCGGACGGCGGTCACGACGTGTGTGTCGGCCGTACCTTCGACGGCGTCGAGCGCCGCTTCGCCGTCCTCGCGGAGCGCGTCGCGCATCTCCTCGCGGACGCGTTCGGGCGCGGACTCAACCTCTCCGGCGTCGACGACGTACAGGGCGTGCACCTCGGCGTCGAACTTCGTCGCCAGGTCGAGCGCCACGTCGACGGCCCGACTGACGCTCTCGGAGCCGTCGGTGGCGATGACGATGCGGTCGAACATGGGCGTGGCTTCCGGGCGGGTGGGCTTAAAGGTGGAGTGTCGGCGCCGAGGGTCGGGTCCGGTAGCCACCGACTCACCGACGGCGTCGACCCCCCGGGTTTTTGCCCGATGCCGTCCCACGGTCGGGCATGGACGCACTCGACATCGACCTCGTGCTCGTCCCGGTCGACGGGAGCGAGGAGTCGACGACGGCCGTCGAGTACGCCGCGGCGGTCGCCGAGAAGTACGACGCCTCGGTCCACGCGGTGTACGTCCTCGGCGAGAACGTCGTTCGCGCCATCGAGACGGGCGCCGTCGCGGAGTCGGAGGTCGCAGAGGAGACCGGGGCGTTCAACGAGACCGCCCAGGAACTCGCCGAGGCGAAGGGCGTACCGCTGTCGACCTCGACGGCCCGCGGGTTCTCGACGAAGACGAAGCTCCTCCACCCGGGGAGTGTCGTCCTCGACACTGCCGAGGAGGTCGAGGCCGACTTCATCGTCGTCCCTCGGGAGCCGGTCTCCGGCGACCCCGGCGAGGTGCTCGAGAAGGCCGCCGAGTACGTTCTGCTGTACGCCAGTCAGCCGGTGTTGTCGGTCTGAGTACGGAAGCGAGACGATTCGATACGCGGGAACGACCGCGGCTCGCGGTGCTTCTCAGTTCTCCTCGGTCAGATTCCGAGCGGCGAAGACCTCGCCGCTCAGTCGGCGGAGCCGACGTCGGAGCGTCGCGAAGCCGACGGTGCCGCCGCCGGCGAGGGTCGCCACCGCGAGGATTCCCTTCATCCCGAGCGCCGCCGTCACCGACGGGACGAGAAACGCCGCCGCGAAGACGGCGACCCCGGCGGCTCCCACCACCGCCGGGAGGAACAGCACGACCCCCCGAAGTAGATGCTTCAGTTTCACGGACAGTCCTGAACACTGGATGAATATAAGTGTGTCCCACCGTGTCACGATGGTGACGTAGGCGGCCGACGTGAGAAAGAGGTCACAAGAGGGAGGTCACAGACGGAGACGACGATGCGTGGGCGTCGCGCGTGGCCCCGTCCGAGTGGGCACACGACCCACGAGTCCGACGCGCTTATCCCCGAATCCCATCAACCTCCGTGCATGAGAGCCGTCACGCTCGGTCCGGCCGGGACCTACTCCCACCGGGCCGCGAGTTCGGTCGCCGAGGAGGTGGCGTTCCGCGAGTCCGTCACCGGTATCGTCGACGCCGTCGCCGACGGGGAGTTCGAGCGGGGCGTCGTCCCCATCGAGAACAGCATCGAGGGCTCCGTCACCGAGAGCCTCGACGCGCTGGCCGACCGCGAGGTCGCCGTCGTCCAGGAAATCGTCACGCCCATCCGACACGCCCTGCTCGCGCAGGGGCCGGAGTTCGAGGTCGTCGCCAGCCACTCACAGGCGCTCGCCCAGTGTCGAAGCTACCTCGAGGAACACTACCCGGACGTCCAGTTGGAGGCCGTCGCCTCGACGGCCCGCGGCGTCGAACACGCCCGCGAGGACCCGACCGTCGCCGGCATCGGCCACCCGGAGAACGCCGGCGAGGACCTCCAGGTCGTCGCCGAGGACATCCAGGACCGCGACTCCAACGCGACGCGCTTCCTCGTCGTCGCCCCCGTCGCGGAGCGCTCGGAGGCCGGCGGGAAGACCTCGCTGGTCGTCTACCCGAACGCCAACTACCCCGGCCTCCTGCTCGAACTGCTGCAGGCCTTCGCCGACCGCGACATCAACCTCTCGCGCATCGAGTCCCGCCCGAGCGGCGAGCGCCTCGGCGACTACCTGTTCCACATCGACTTCGAGGCCGGCCTCTACGAGGAGCGGACGAAGGAGGCCCTGCAGGCCGTCGAGCGCATCGCCGCCAACGGCTGGGTCCGCCGCCTCGGCTCGTACGACACGCGCCACGTGTTGTACTGAACGGTGCGAGCGCCAGCGCCGTCCCGCTGGCAACAACCTTGATGCCGTCGGGCGGCCGAACCCTTCACCATGCCCGACCGGAAGAACCCGTTCGAGGACCTCGACGACCTGTTCGACCGACTGACCCGCGGACTGGAGGACGCCGGGATGGCCGGGGGCGCCACCGACGTGGCCGTCGACGTGAGCGAGACCGCCGAGGACGTGGTCGTCGCCGCCGACCTCCCCGGGTACGACCGCGAGGACGTGAACGTCACCGTCGCGAACCGCCGACTGACCGTCGAGGCCGAGCGCGAACGGTCGAGCGAGTCCGGAGACGAGCGGTACCACCGCCGCGAGCGGAGCCACCGGCGGGTCCGTCGGACCGTCACGCTCCCGACCGACGTGGAGGAGGAGTCGGCGAGCGCCACCTACGAGAACGGCGTCCTCACCGTCACGCTCCCGAAGGAGGTGCCGGACGACGAGGACGCGTCGGGCCACCGAATCGACATCAGCTGAATCGGCGTATTTAGCCCGCTGACAGTTCGTAACGTGCGAGTAGCTATCTTACGTCCGAGAATCTTTAAGCCATCTCGCGACGGAATAAGGGGTGGAGATTCAACTCATGCGACGACACAACCCCTTCGAGGATTTCGAGCAGATGTTCGAGCGGATGTCCCACCAGTTCGAGGACATGAGCCGCCAGTGGGAGACCCCCTCCATCGCCGCCTCCCGCTCGGGCGGTATGGAAATCGACGTCGCCGACTACGACGACGAGATCGTCGTCACGGCCGACGTGCCCGGCTTCGAGAAGGAGGACATCGACCTCACCCTCTCCGAGCGCACCCTGACCATCAGCGCCGAGCGCGAGATGGAACGGGAGAGCGAGGAGGGTGAGTACCTCCGCCGCGAGCGCCGCTCGTCCTCGATGCGCCGCAGCATCCGCCTGCCCGAGTCTATCGACGAGGAGCGGACCGCTGCGACCTACCAGAACGGCGTCCTCACCGTCACCCTCCCCAAGCTGACGATGGAGGAGGGCGACGACGCCCGGCACATCGACATCAACTGAGTCGGCGGACGAGACCCCCGGTTTTTCTGCACTTACAGCAACTCCCGAGCGACCGCGTCGACCGCCTCCCCCCAGCCCGCCGGCATCTCGCCGCCGCGCTTCGGCGGGTCGAAGGGGAGCGTCACGGCCTCGTAGCCGACGTGTTCGTAGGTCCGCGCGACGCGGTCGCCGACGAACTCGGCGTTCTGTCGCTTCGAGGAGACGCCGCCGGAGGCGAGCGCGTAGTAGTGGGTGAACGCCTGCCTGACGACCACCCGGTCGTAGGCATCGAGGGTCCCCGCCGCGAGGTGGCGGAACAGTTTCGCCGTGTTGTCGGCGGGGTCGGCCCGCCGCCACTCCAACTCGACGAGCACGAGCGTCTCCCCGTCCGACGACGGGCCGTCGCCGGCCACGTCCACCGGCGTCCCCGCCACCCGGTGCTCGACGGTCCAGTCGAACTCGGGATGTGCGTCGGCGAGTCGCCCGCGGAGTCGCTCCTGTACCCGGCGTGCGGCCTCGCCCATGAGCTGGGCGAGCGTCGGACGAGGAATGAGCGTTTCGGTGAGCCGAACGGTCCGGCGAACGACTCACCGGACGGGGAGGCGGCGACGACCGCCCGACAGCCACCGCGGGCGGGACTTCGGAAGGGGCCGGGGGCTTCCGTGAGCTCTCCCGATATGACGGACCTCGTTGATTACCCCGGCCGAAAGACCACCTGAACCGACCCACGCCGCTACTTCACGAACTTCAGCAGGTCGTCCCGGTTCGCCTCGTGGAAGTGGTGTCGCAACGCCTCCTTCAGCGGCTCGATGCTCCCGCGTTTGGCCGTGATGGGCGCGATAGTCTCCGGTTCCCACTGCTTCCACGGCGGGTAGAGACCGAGTCGTTCACAGAGGGCGTTCAGCCGCTCGTCGCGGTCGTCGACCTTGTCCATCTTGTTGACGGCGACGACCGCGGGAATCCCGAGTTCCTCGAGAAAGTGAAACAGCTCCACGTCGTGGGGAATCTCGTCGGGGCCGGAGTGGCGGTCGATGACGTCGACGACGCTCTTCCCGTCGACGACGAGCACGCCCGCGAGGACGTGCTCGGCGTTGGCCTCGACGTATCGCACCACGTCGGTCTTTATCTGCTCCCTGACGCTCTCGTCGACGCCCGACATGAAGCCGAACCCGGGGAGGTCGGTGAACATGAAGTTCTCGGCGTTCCAGTCGAAGTGGTTGGGCTTCCGGGTGACGCCCGGCTTCTTCCCCGTCGAGAAGGAGTGGCCCGTCAACTCGCGCATCAGCGTCGACTTCCCGACGTTGGAGCGGCCGACGAAGACGACCTCGGCGCTCCGGTTCGGGCGGTCCTCGAACATACCGGCGGTAGCCGGCCGGGCCGGATAACGGTAGTGGGTCCGGTCGCGGCGTGTCCGGACGCGCGGTTGGCGTCGTCGGTCAGCAGTCGACCCGGCTACGGAACCCCGGTCACCCGCCACCCGTCGCCGCGGCCGACGACCGGCTCCATCCGGACCGTGAGCGTCGTTCCGGTCGGGAGTCCGACGAGCAGGCGCCGTAGCTCCTCGGTGGCGTAGTCGACGAGTTGGCGACACGCGTGCTTCCGCTCGAGGAACACGGTGACGGAGTCGTGTCCGGCCGTCGACCGCCAGACGGTCACCGTCGCCGCGTCCGCGGTCTCGGCGGCGTCGGGAGCCGACGTGTCCGACGCGGTACTCCGAGCGGCCGCGCCCGACGGCGCCGGTGGAACACCCGGGTCCCCGTCACCGTTCACGGCGTGACTCATGGGTTCCGCTCCACGCGTGCCCCGGTAGTTCCGGTGTTGCTCGAACGAGCGCCAGTAGCGTACATACAAAAGCTAAAACAGACTAACGGTAGACAAACGTTTTCCTAATACACTATTAGGACGTGGTATCGGCTAGTTCACTCAGAAGAGTCACCGCTCGCCTCGAACGCCTCCCGCGGCTCGCCGGTCTCACGCACCTCGCGGCTCTCGCGGTCCTGTTCGTCTATCATCGACCCCGGCGCGTCGACGCCGGCCGCCTCGGGGTCCGGCACTTCGGGGTCGACCTCGCCGATGCGCCGCTGTAGCCGGAGCGACGCGACGGACTCCCCCTCCTCCTCGCGGCGCCCCTCGACGGTGAACCCGTGCTGGCGGTAGAAGTCGGTGCCGACGCCGTTGCCGTCGACGACCGACACCCACTGCTCGGTCGCCCCGGCTTCGACCTGTTCCTCGGTGACGGCGTTCAACAGCGACGTGCCCGCGCCCTGTCGCTGGGCCGCGGGGTCGACGTAGAGGACGTACACCTCGCCCGTCTCGGCGTCGGTGAGTCCGCCGCCGGCGGCGCCGATGATTCCCTCGTTCTCGACGGCGACGTGCCAGCCGTCCCACCCCTCGGGGTTCTCGATTTCCCGGGCGACCCGTTCCTCGGTGTAGTACTCGTCGACGACCTCGTCGACGTACTCCTCCGGGTGGCGGTCGTCGTAGGTGTCGCGCCAGCCGGCCGTACACACCCGACAGATGCCCGCCTCGTCGCCGGGTTCGGCACGCCGTACTTCGAACATGGGTTCGCTAGGGAGTCCCCCGGTATGAGTTGTGTGGCCGGGGCGAGAGCGTAGAAGTAGGTCGCCGGCGACGGTCGACCATGGACAAACAGTCACTCCGCGAGCGGGTGTGGGACCGGCTCGAAGACGACGGGGTCGCGCGTTTCCCCTTCCCACCCCACGGCCGCATCCCGAACTTCGCCGGCGCCGACGACGCCGCCGACCGACTCACCGCCACCGACGCGTGGACCGACGCCGGGGTGCTGAAGGCGAACCCCGACGCACCCCAACTCCCGGTCCGCCGCCGCGCACTGCACGAGAACAAGGTCGTCTACATGGCCCAGCCCCGGCTCCGGAGCGCCGAACCGTTCATGAAACTCGACCCCGCAGAGATTCCGCCGGAGGACCTCGACGCGGCCGCGACGGTCTCCTCGATGGACGACTACGCCGAGCCGGTCGGCCCCGACGCCGTCCCGGGCGTCGACCTCGTCGTCTCCGGGAGCGTCGCCGTCGACGAGGCCGGGAAGCGGGTGGGGAAAGGCGAGGGGTACAGCGACCTCGAGTTCGCCGTGCTGGCCGAACTGGGTGCGGTCGATGCCGAGACGACGGTGGCGACGACGGTCCACGAGTACCAGGTGGTCGGAGCCGGCGAAATCGAGACCGACGCCCACGACGTGCCGATGGACCTCGTCGTCACACCCGAGCGGACCGTCGAGACGGGCGCCGCCGGGGCACGGCCGACCGGCGTCGACTGGGACCTGCTGGGCGAGGAGCGCGTCGCGGAGATTCCGGTGCTGGAGCGTCTGCGGGAGCGGTAGTCTGCGCTCAGCGCGCCAGCAGGTCCTGGTAGTGAAACGCCGACCCCTGCACGTCCCGCGTGACGGTCTCGCCGCGCTCCACCCCGACGGCCGAGTCGAACCCCGGCCCGCCGACGACGAACGTGTGGAACTCCCCGTTCTCCGCACAGGGGTCGACGCCGTCGGGGAGGTCGGCCAACAGCGAGGCGTCGTACTCGCGGCCCACGAACGACGCGTCGAGGACGCTCCCGTCGACGCAGACGACGATGGCACGAAACCCGCGGTCGACGAACTCGCGGGCCAGCTCTCCGGTGTCCCGACCCCACAGGGGCCACACCCCGTCGAGTGCGGCGTCGGCGAGGTTCGACTCGCGGTAGGCGCGCACGTCTTCGAGGTAGAGGTCGCCGAAGGCGACGCGCTCGACACCCTCCCCGGCTAGTTCGTCGTGGACCGCCCGCATCCGGGCCTCGTACTCGTCGTTCGAGGGGTCCGCGGGGAGCTCGACCGTGCGGAGCGGGAGCGAGAGCGCGTCGGCCTGCGCCTCGATTAGCTCGGGCCGGACGCCGTGCATCGTCGTGCGGTCGGTCGCCGCCGAGACCGTCGTGAGGAGACCGGTCACGCGGACGGCGGGGTCGTCGCGGAGCGCTTCGAGGGCGACTGCGGCGTCTTTCCCGCCGCTCCAGGAGAGGACGGTCGGGGTGGACTCGGCCGTCGGCTCCGACTCGGTCATGGCCGAGTCGTCGCGGCGGCCGACCAGAACGGTTGCGCTTTGCTCGCGAGCGGCGGCGTGGTGCCGAGGACGGCCCACGGCTATTTGCTCGCCCGCGGTGACGACACCGGACGTGCGCCACGTACAGGTGATGATTCCGTCGGGCAAGCGCAAGGCCGTGGTCGAGGTGCTCGACGAGGAGGGCATCGACTACGCGCTCACCGAGGAGCACAGCGGCCGGGAGTACGTCGCCCTCGTCTCCTTTCCCCTGCCGACGAGCGCGGTCGAGCCGGTGCTCGAGCGACTGCGGGACGCCGGCGTCGAGCGCGACGCCTACACCGTCGTCGTCGACGCCGAGACCGTCGTGTCGAAGCGGTACGAGCGCATCGAAGAGCAGTACGACGAGGAGACCGACGACGGCGACCGCATCGCCCGCGAGGAGATATACGCCGAGGCGCTCTCCCTCGTGCCGGAGTACGAGACGTTCGTCGTGATGACGGTCGTGAGCGCCGTCGTCGCCACCGCCGGGGTGTTGCTCGACTCCCCCGCCGTCGTCGTGGGGTCGATGGTCATCGCCCCGCTGGTCGGTCCGGCGATGGCCGCGAGCGTCGGCACCGTCGTCGACGACACCGAACTGTTCCGGAACGGGGTGAAACAGCAGGCGCTCGGCGTCGTTCTCGCTGCCGTCAGCGCGTCCGTCTTCGCGCTCCTCGTGAAGAACCTCGGGCTCGTCCCCCCCGGCCTCGAGCCCACGTCGCTCGGGCAGTTCTCCGGACGACTCACCCCGGATTTCCTCTCGCTCGCGGTCGCACTCGGTGCGGGTGTCGCCGGGGCCATCAGCCTCGCCTCCGGTATCTCCGTCGCCATCGTCGGCGTGATGATCGCCGCCGCGCTCGTCCCGCCCATCGCCGTCGTCGGCATCGGCGTCGCCTGGGGGATGCCGATGACGGTGCTGAGTTCGAGCGTGCTCGTGCTCGTCAACGTGCTCTCCATCAACCTCGCCGCCCTCGCCGTCTTCTGGTACAAGGGGTACCGTCCCGAGAACTGGTTCGAGCAGGACGCCGCCCGGAGCGCGACGCTCAAGCGCGTCGGCACGCTGGTCGTCGTCATCGCCCTCCTCTCGGTGTTCCTGGCCGGCGTCACCTACAGCACGTACGAGAACGCCCAGTACCGAAACGACATCCGCTCGCAGGTCGACGCCGTCGTCGGCGAAGGGGAGTACGAACGCCTCGAGGTCGTCGACACGCAGGTGGAGTACGACACGAGCGTCCCGTTCCGTCGGCCCGAGCGGGTGGTCGTGACGGTCGGCCGGCCCGAGGGTGTCGACTCCCCGAACCTCGCCGACCGGCTCAGCCAGCGCATCACCGAGCGGGCCGAACCGGCGTTCGGCCTCGGCCCGCGCGACCCGCCGATCGACGTGCAGGTGCGCTACGTCGAACTGCAGAACGCCGGTGGCGGAGCGGATACCGGCGGCGAGGCCGGAGACGACGGGGGCGCGACCGGGAACGGGAGCGCCGGGAGCGGGACGACAGCCACCGGTGCTGGGGACGGGACGACCGCCGCGTCCACCGTCGTTCGACACGGGGGCCCCGTCGTCGGCTGACCGGACGAGACCGCTGCCGTCGACTGACCGGTCGGGGGAGGACGGCGGTCACCTGCCCCGACTGTGTCCCCCGGCTATATCTCACCCGCGGCCCACTCCCGGATGTGCGACTGGTACAGGTGATGATTCCGGCGGGCAAGCGCGACTCGGTGACTCGCGCCCTCGACGAGGAGGGCATCGACTTCGCACTCACCGAGGAGACGAGCGGCCGCGACTACGTCGCCGTCGCCTCGTTCCCCCTGCCGACGAGCGCGGTCGAACCCGTCCTCGAACGCCTGCGGGACGCCGGGCTGGAACGCGACGCCTACACCGTCGTCGTCGACGCCGAGACCGTCATCTCGCGGCGGTTCGACCGGCTGGAGGCGCGCTACGAGGAGGAGAACGGGAACGGTGCGGAGGGCGAGCGCATCGCCCGCGAGGAGCTGCTGGCGCGGGCCGAGGAACTCGCCACCGGCACCCGTGCGTACGTCGTCATGACGGTCGTCAGCTCGCTCATCGCGACCGCGGGGCTGATGCTCGACTCCCCCGCCGTCGTCGTGGGGTCGATGGTCATCGCCCCGCTCATCGGCCCGGCGATGGCCGCGAGCGTCGGCACCGTCCTCGACGACCACGACCTCTTCGCTCGTGGCGTGCGTCTGCAGGCGCTCGGGTTGGCTCTCGCCGTCGGCAGTGCGGGCCTGTTCGCGCTCCTCCTGCGCTTCACGCTCCTCGTCCCGCCCGGCACCGACGTGCTCACCATCCCCCAGATTCGAGAGCGCCTCGCCCCCGACTTCCTCTCGCTGGCGGTCGCTCTCGGCGCGGGCGTGGCGGGCGTCGTCTCGCTGTCGACCGGCGTCTCCTCCGCGCTGGTGGGTGTGATGATAGCCGTCGCGCTCATCCCGCCGGCGGCGACGGTCGGCATCGCGCTCGCGTGGGGGTTTCCGATGGCCGCCGCCGGCTCGGGCGTCCTGTTGCTCGTCAACGTGCTCTCCATCAACCTCGCCGCCCTCGCCGTGCTCTGGTACGCCGGCTACCGCCCCGACGACTGGCTCCGAACCGGCGGCGCTCGGAGCGCGACGGTCAAGCGCGGCGCGACGCTCCTGCTCGCCATCGCCGTCCTCTCGACGTTCCTCGGCGGCGTGACGTTCAACACCTACCAGAACGCGACGCTGGAGGAGGGCGTCCGGGACGACGTGGCCGCCGCGCTGAACGACTCCGCCCCGTCGGCGACGCTCGTCTCCGTCGAGTTGACCGGGGAGGAGGCGACCGTCTTCGGCCGCCCGGACCACGTCGTCGTCACGGTGGGCGTCCCGCCCGACGGCGCCCCCGTCGGGCTGGCTCGAACGTTAGACGACACCGTCTCACTCCGGACGAACCGCGAGATGACCGTCGAGGTGCGCTACCTCACCGTCGAGGACACCCGGCCCGGCGGGAACGGCTCCGGGTCCGAAATCGGCCCGGGCGACGGCGAGGGGTCGGTTCCCCCCGTCGCGTCCGCCTCGACTCCGCTCCGTCCGTCCGCTTCGACACTTCTTCGCCCCGTGGTGTGACACAAGCCGTCGTTTGCGCTTAGCGCGTGTTCATCTCCGCGGACAGCGTCCCTCTAGGTATGCGCGCCACGACGACGAAGGCGGCCGCCGCACTCGCGGCCGCGTTCCTGGTCCTCCTCGCCGGCTGTGCCGGCCCGCTGCAGGCGACTTCGGGTACCACGACGACCACGACTGCCACCGATGGTGGAGCCGACACCCAGATGGGCGGTGACGGCGCCGATAGCACCGACGGCGTCGACGGCCCGACCATCACGACCAGCGGCGTCGGTGAGGCGACAGCCGAGGCCGACCTCGCGCTCGTCACCGTCTCCGTCGCCCACCTCGCGGACACCGCCGACGCCGCCCGCGAGGACGTGGCGACCCGCACCGACGCGCTCTACGCCGCGCTCGACGCGGCGGGCGTCGGGGACGAGAGCGTCCGCACCGTCTCCTACCGCCTCCAGCCCGAGTACGACTACGCCCGCGAGGGCGGTCGCACGCTGCTCGGCTACCGCGCCGTCCACACACTCGAAGTCGAGGTGAGCCCCGACCGCGCCGGCGAGGTCGTCGACCTCGCGGTCGGCGAGGCCGCCGCCGAAATCGGCGGCGTCGCGTTCACCCTGGCCGACGAGACCCGCGCGCAGGTGCGCGCCGAGGCCGTCGGGGCGGCCGTCGAGAACGCCCGCGCCGACGCCGACGCCATCGCCGACGCCGCCGGACTCTCCGTCACGGGCGTCGCCTCCGCGTCCACTGTCGGCGTCGGCTACCCTGTCCCGTACGCCGACGGCCGCGCGGCCGCGGAGGACGCGGGCGGCGCGAGCACGACGTTCCAGCCCGGCCCGGTGACCGTCACCGCGACGGTGACGATGGTGTACACGGCCGAGTAGGGGCTCCGAGGGCTCGAGCGGTCCCCTTTTCACGCGTCGGTCGACCCTCTCCGCATGGACACGACAGCGATTCTCACCGCGACGTTCCCGCCGGTCACGGGGGCCGCGACGTGACGACCGACATGGGTCGAGACACCCTGCTGTTCGCACTGACCCTCGTCTGCTTCGGCGGGTTCTCCTACCTCGCGCGGGTCGGCGGCGACGCCGGCTACTGGGTGATGGCGCTCGGACTGGCGACGGCGCTGTTGGGGCTGTGGCAGGCGTCGCGGGAGGCGGTGCGGGCGGAGTAGCTCTCACCCCTTCGACCGACGTCGAGTCCCCACGAGGGATAGCGGCGGTCGCTCACGTCGGGGGGTTCGGAGTGCTCGCGCAACGGGGGAAGCCTGCATCGTGCAGAGGAGAGACCCGTCGCGCCGAGGTAGACCCGCCACGACGGCTCGGGAGGCCCTCAGTCTCCCTGAATCGACCGGACCTGTCGCCGCACGTCGCGTTTCAGCCGGTCGGCGTAGTCGAGTCGGAGTTCGCGGGCCGCGTCGGGCGAGAGCTCCTCGGACCCGTCGATGGCGGGCGAGATGGGGTCGTACGCGCCGACGTCGAACCCCAGTCGGTCGAGGTACGAGCGGACGGTCCCCGACTCCAATCCGTCCTCGATGGCGGCGTCGACGTAGCCGACGACGGCGTCGAACTCGGGAAGGACTATCTCGTCGTCGGTGACGCCGCCCTCGTCGCCGTCGATACGGACGTCGACCCGGTCGAGGCGGTCTATCAGGTCGGTCAGGTCGTCGGCGAGGCGGACGACGTGACTCGGGAGGGTGGCGTCGGGCGAGCGCCACTCGACCGTGTCGAACTGGTCCCGGAGTTGGACGGGCGTCCACACCGCGCTCTCCTCGTCGAAGCCGGCTTCGACGGTCTGTCGGTCGACGCCCGCCTCCACGGCCGCCCGCACGAACTCCTCGTGACGGCGTTCGAGCCGCCGGGTCCACTCGTCGGTGTCGTCGATGTAGGACCACAGCCACCCCTGATGGGGGAGGTCCTCGTAGGCCATCCGTCGGTACAGCATCGAACGCGCGCCGGCCGCCAACCGCCGCCCGTCGAAGTACGGCGAGGAGTTCACGAGCGCCAGCGCCGGGTCGAGCGCGACGAGGGTGTTGAACTGGTCGACTACCCGCCCGGGTCGTTGCTCGACGTGGATGTGGGTCCCCGCACAGTGTCTGACGTACTCGAACGCCTCGCCGACGACCTCGTTCTGGACCTTCGTCCGGTCGCTCGGAAGCTCCTCTATCTCCTCGCCCACGAGGGGCGTCGCGAGTGGGACCAGACCCTTGTCGAGTTCCTCCGCCCGTTCGAGGACGCGCACGAGGCGGTCGAACAGCTCCTCGCGAAGCGCCGTCGTCGACCGACACGGCGTCGTCTTTATCTCGAGGAGCGGTTCGACGAACTCCCGTTCGACCCCGCTCGCCTCCTCGACGAGCGCGCCGGGTTCGACCAACCGGCCGTCGCCGTCGATTACCCAGTACTCCACTTCGACGCTCTGCCGGGCCGTCGTTCGGTCGTGTGTCGACACACTACCCTCCCCTGTGAGGCCGTCGGCCGTGTTTCATTGGTACGTTCACATGTTCCTCTTACAGCCGCCGGCCCGGCGGTTGGTTGATAATCTCTCGCGTGGGACGTACGGCGAGGGGGTATAAGAACCTTCGCAGAACACAACTGTTTCGGCCACCAGATGGACGTTTGTTTTGTCGTAAGTAGTAGAACAGTACTTTCGTCTAGCCCAGTCGGCGAGTCGACGGACGAGACGTAAATGGCGGCGGCTCCGCTCAGCCGAGCGCGACGACGGCCGTCCCGAGAATCTCGCCGTCGTCGTTTCGCTCGGTGACGAGGGAGGCGTACACGCTACCGCCGGCGACCGAGAGCCCGCGGAGTTCGTCGTCGTAGCCGAGTCGCCAGCGGGTCTCACCGGTCGCGAGGTCGAGGGCGTGCAGGAACCCCGCACGGCCGTCGGGGGCGTCCGCGTGGCGGTGGCTCCTGACGAGCAGGACCTCGTCGGCGCCGACCACCTCCCACGGGTGCCCCGACAGGTCGCGGCGCCACCGTCGCTCGCCGTCGGCCCCGACGCGGTAGACGAACCCGTCGTCGGCGCCGAAGTGGACGGCGTCGTCGGCGACGACGGGCGCGGTCGTCCACCCGTCCTCTGCACCCCGCTCGGCGCGGAAGCGCCAGCGTTCGTCCCCCGTCTCGGCGTCGAGTGCGACGATTCGGCCGGCGCCGAGGTCCGAGAGCGGAGCGTAGACGGTTCCGTCGACGACCGCGGGCGAGTGCCAGACGCGCATGGAGGGGTCGACGCGAGGCAGTTCCCACGCCGTCGCCCGCTCGCGGTCGGCGGTGGCGGGGTGGTCGTCTCCCGCTTCGTCGCCCTCGAACAGCGGTTCGCGGACGGGTGCGGAGAGGTCGACCGCCTTCACCGTGAACGCGGTCGCGACGTAGGCGCGGCCGTCGACGACCGCGGGGCCGGGGCGGGCGTCGTGTGCGGACGCCCACGTCGTCCGACCCGCGTCGTCGATGGCCGAGAGGTAGCCGCCGTGTTCCATGTGCACCCGGCCGTCCGCGACCGTCGGCTGGTAGTTGTTCGCCCCACGACAGGGCGTCGCCCGCCAGGACTCCGTCCCGTCGGTCAGGTCGAACCCGCGGACGCAGCGGGGACCGGCGTAGTAGACGCGCTCCGCGCCGAGGACCGGGGTGACGTAGTTCGAGACGAACTGCTCCCCCTCGGCGGCCCGCCAGGCGACCTCGCCGTCGGTGGTTCGGAGGGCGGTGACGCCCTCGTAGTCGACGACGACGAGTCGCGTCCCCCGGACCGTCGGGGTCATCGCCCAGCCGAGGTCGGTGCGCCATCGCTCCTCGGGCGCCGACGTCGGCGGCGACGCGCCGGCGTTGTAACGGGTGTTCCGGGCGTCGTACCCGATTAGCGGCCAGTCGTCGGGACCGGGCGTCGCGTCCGCGACGGGGACCGGGTCGGGGTCGGGTTCGAGGAGGGTTCCGGCGCTACAGCCGGCGAGACCGGCGAGACCGCCGGCGCCGAGACCGGCGAGGAGGGCGCGTCTGGAGGGCATCGTTCACCGGTCGGAACTGTCGGAGGAGTGTCTTTCGGTCCGCTCACTCCCGCCGCGACGGCGGGATGTCCGGTTCGTACCCCACTGCCAGGACGGCGCGCTCGAGCACGTCGTCGACGCCCTCGCCCTCGGTGACGCTCATGTAGGCGTCGGCCTCCACGTCGCGCGAGCGGTCGGCCTTGTTGCAGACGGTGATGACGGGCGCCTCGAACAGGCGCTCCACCTCGTCGCGGAGTTCGAGTTGGGAGTCGACCGGGTAGCCGCAGTCGCCGCTGGCGTCGACGACGAAGACGACGGCGTCGGCGAGGTGGGTGAGCGCGGAGACGGCCTGTCGCTCGATGGCGTTTCGGTCCTCCGCGGGGCGGTCGAGCAGGCCGGGCGTGTCGATTATCTGGTACCGGATGCGGTCGCGCTCGAAGTGGCCCAACTGGACGCCGCGGGTGGTGAAGGGGTAGGAGGCGATCTCGTTCGAGGCGCGGGTGACGCGGTTGACGAACGAGGACTTCCCGACGTTCGGGTAGCCGGCGACGACGATTGCGGGTTCGTCGGGGCGAATCTCCGGCAGGTCTCGGAGGGCGTCGCGGGCGGCACCCACTCTGAGTAAGTCGTCCTCGATTTCGTCGAGGATGTCCGCGAAGCGGGCGAACGCCTGCTTGCGGTGTTTCCTGGCGGTGTCCGCGTCCGTCTTGCGCATCTTCCCCTGGTACTCGGAGCGCAGTTCGCGAATCTGGTTGGAGGCCCACGAGAGTTCGCTGAGGCTCATCCGGAGGGCGTCGACGCCGCCCTCGTCGCGGAACGTCTCGCTCTCCATCTTCAGAATCGCGTCGGCCAGTTCGTAGTAGAACGGGTCGACGAGGTCCTCGCGTTCGTCGCGCGGGAGGAGCACGGTCTCGTCGTCGCTGCCGAAGTCCGGCCAGGCGGTGACGACGTTCTCCAGGTTGTCGGCGAGGATGTTGGCCGCGGTCCGCAGCATCGCCTCCTGGGCCTCGCGGCCCGATTTGGCGCGTCCCGTGCGCGAGGCCCGGGAGAACGCCTTGTCGACGAGTTCCTCCGACCGCGGCGTGGTCGGGAGGGATTCGAATATCATGGTCGGTTGTTCGAGTCGTAGACGGTGTGGCCGGTTAAGTGGCGTCCTTTGCTGCTATCCGTGTGTGGCGTCGTCACGAGAGGACGGTTTGGGGTGAAGAAGGCCCACGAAAGCCCCCGTCCGCTCGGGTCGCGCGGCTCGCTATGCTCCTCGCTTCGCTGCGGTGCTTGCTTCCCCGAGCACCGGGAGAGCGAGGTTCTCCCGAGCTCACGGGCGCCCCGCGCGAATCCACCGCGGGCGGAGCCGCGGTGGCGTGCGCCGACGTGACCTGCGTGTCGCGTCGCATTCGCGCGAGGGATGAGTGAACGAATCGGCTGGGGAGGACGAGGCGCGGTGCGGGGAGTCCTGGCGGTCTGCAGAAAGCTCCGCTTTCTGCGATGTCACTGAGCTTCGCTCAGTGAGCAACTTGCAAAGGGCGAGTGCTCTCGGCGTCGCCCGCGACGTAAGCACCGCAGGCGAGCGTGGCGAGCCGAGAAACACAGCGAGCGAGCGGCGTCGAGAGCGCGAGGGCTTTGCTGGGCCACCCTCGCTTCGACCGCTCGAGACGGACCGACAGTTCGGAACACGACGACGAATCGAACCCACGCCAGGAAATCCGACGCCTCTTTCCACCAGTCACCCGCACACACGGGTAAGACCAACCCATGTCTACGCTCCACTACGTCACGACGAACCCCGGCAAGGTCCGTGAGGCCGAGGAGTACCTCGGCGCCGACGCCGTCACCCAGTTCGACTTCGACTACACCGAGATTCAGGCCGACGAACTCGGACCCATCGCGGCCCACGGCGCCCGCGAGGCCTACCGCGAGGTGGGCGAACCCGTCCTCGTCGACGACGCCGGCCTGTTCGTCGAGGCCCTCGGCGGCTTCCCCGGCCCGTACTCCTCGTACGTTGAGGACACCGTCGGCGTCGACCGCGTCTGGAACCTCGCGAGCGACGAGGAGGAGCGCCGGGCGTACTTCCGGTGCACCCTCGCGTACTGCGACGGCGCCGAGTTCGACGCCAGCCCGGACCCCATCGACCGCGACGACCGGGTCGCCGCCGCCGCGGCCGGAGTCGAGGAGGACGAACCCGCCGACGACGCCGAACCGGGCACGCTCCCCGTCAAGCTGTTCGAGGGCGCCGTGCCGGGCACGATGGTCGCCCCGCGCGGCGACGGCGGCTTCGGCTACGACCCCATCTTCGAACACGACGGGACCACGCTCGCGGAGATGGACACCGAACGGAAGAACGCCATCTCCCACCGCGGGCGGGCGTTGGAGAAATTTGGGGAGTGGTTTGCCGAGCGCTAGCGAGGCAAACCGGACGAGTCGCAGCCCGCACAGTCGAGCGTAGCGAGACGAGCAGGACCGTCTCGGCGTGGTACCAGGAGCGCTAGCGAAGCGAACGAGACGAGTCGCAGGGGATTCAGTCGAGGAACCGGCGCTTAAGTCCTCAGCCGCCCTCGACGACGCATGACTACGTCCGACGACACCCCCGGCACCGCCCTCGTCACCGGTGGCTCGGGGGGCATCGGCTACGAACTCGCCCGCCTGCTCGCCGCCGACGGCCACGACCTCGTCCTCGTCGCTCGCGGCGAGGACCGCCTCCGCGAAGTCGCCGAGGGGCTGGCGGGCGAGTTCGGCGTCGCCGTCACGGCGCTCGTGAAGGACCTCGCCGACCCCGACGCGCCCGGGGAGATTCAGGCCGCGCTGGACGAGCGAGGAATCGAGGTCGACGTGCTCGTCAACAACGCCGGCTTCGGCAGCTACGGCCGGTTCGTCGACCTCGACCGCGACACCGAACTCGACGAGGTGCAGGTGAACGTCGCCGCCGTCACCGACCTCACCGCCCGATACCTCCCTCGGATGGTCGAGCGTGGACGGGGCCGCGTGCTCAACGTCGCCTCCACCGCGGCGTTCCAGCCGGGGCCGCTGATGGCGACCTACTACGCGACGAAGGCGTACGTCCTCTCGTTCTCGGAGGCGCTGGCCGAGGAGACCGAGGGGACCGGCGTCACCGTCACCGCGCTCTGCCCCGGGCCGACGGCGACCGGGTTCCAGGAGCGCGCCGACATGGAGGAGTCCCGACTGCTCGCCTTCGGCACGGCCGACGCCGCGTCGGTGGCGGAACGCGGCTACCGGGGGATGCAGCGCGGCGAGGCCGTCGTCGTTCCGGGACTGCAGAACAGGCTGCTCGTCCTCGCCACCCGACTCGCGCCGCGGTCGACCGTCCGCTCGGTCGTCGAGTGGATGCAGCGCCGGCGCTGAGCAGGTCGCCGGGGCCGGCGGCCGCTCACGCCCGCGGGTCGCGGTCCGGTCCCGGATACTCCTCGTCTCCCCCCTCGTCGACGACCGTCGGATACAGCTTCGCCCCGTCGAACAGCGTCGCGAACGCCCTCGGGTGGCGGACGCTCATCTCGACGCGCTTCTTGAGTTTCGCGCCCGCCTGTGCCGTCTGGAGGCGCGGGTCCAGCGTCAGCAGGTGCATCGCGCCGCCGCGGTAGGCCGACCCCAGCGCCGGATGGTCGCCCGCGGGGTGGGACGCCGGTTCGCGCCACGCCTCGACCCGCTCGCGCCAGTCGGCGGCGAGGGCGTCGTCGGCAACCGCTCCGAGGACGGCCTCGGCGTCGTCGAGCAGTGCGTCGCTGGCGACGAGCGTCGTCCACGAGTGCTCGCGGAGCGCGTCGAGTGCCCGCCGGGCGTCGCCGCCGACGAGCAGGTCCGCGACGAGCACGTCGGCGTCGGCGACGACGCGGGCCGGGGTGGGGTCGGGTGGCTCCGACGGCCCCGGCGTCGCCCCCTCGCCGTCGTCGCCCCCCGCCCGGTCCGCGTGGTCGCGCTCCCGTCGTCGTTCCAGCGCCGCACGGACGGCCGCCTCGTCGGCGTCGAAGGCGGCGGCCCGCCCGAACAAGTCCGCCCACGTCTCGGTCATACCTCGAACTGGGGGCCGGCGACACAAGACACTTGACGGTTCGGAAAGCGCGGGGAGTATGCGACGCCGTCTCCTCCTCGTCGCCGTCGGTGGGGTGGTCGGAAGCGCCGGCTGTCTCGGGGCGAGAGGGTCGGGGTCACTCGGGGACGGGGACCGAGCGACCACCGAGAACACTCAGAGCACCCAGAGCACCCAGAGCACCGCAACCGCCGAACGGTCGACCACCGTGGCGCCGTACGGGCGCCTCTCGCTGACCAGCGTCGCGCCCGACTCGCTCCCCGTCAGGTGTCGGCTGTTCCACGACGAGACCGACGACCTGCTGGCGACGTACGGTCCGCCGTTCGAGTCGGGGGACGAGGTGACTTTCGCCGACGCGTTCCCGGCTCGGGGGGACGCCCGACTGGTGGTCGAGAACGTCGAGTACGGGGACGTGCTGTTCGACCGGACAATCGGCGACTACGCGTCCTACGACCTCCGACTCCACGCCGGGACGCGACTCGAAGTCGCGGGCGTCGAGATGGCCTGAGCGACCCTCCGCCCTACCGTCCCCGCGCCGGCAGGAACAGGTACAGCCCCGCCGCGACGACCGACAGCGCCGCCAACACGAGGAAGGCGAGCGCGAACAGCCCGCGGTCGGCGAACACGCCGACGAACACCGACCCCGTCGCGCCGAGGACGAAGAAGACCGTTCTGAGGAGCCCCCACGCCGGCCCCTGCACGTCGCGGGGAAGGACGGCGATGAGATACGAGTTGCTCACGGCGTTGATGCCGAGTCGGACGCCGAGCAGGAGCGTGATGGCGGTGAGGGGGAGCAGCCCCGAGACGTACGGCAGCGCCGCGAGCGGCGCCGTTCCGAGCAGCGTCGACGCGAGCAAGACCGGCCGGTCGCCGTAGCGGTCCGCGAGCGACCCGCCCGCCGACTGCGCGACGGCGCCGGAGAGAAAGAGCAGGGCGAACAGCCCCGAGGCGGTCTCCTGTGAGAGCCCCTTGACCTCGATGAGGTAGGTGGGAAGAAACGCCGTGAGCCCCTGCATCACGAAGAGGAGGAGGGTGATGGCGGGGACGCCGACGAGCACCGACCGCCGCGAGAGCGCCCGCCGGAGGTCGGCGACGGCGGGGAGCGTCGAGCCGCCGTCGGTGTCGGGGCTCCGCTCGCGCGCGGGCACCAGTCGCCACGTCCCGACGGCGACGACCAGGAAGAACGGGGCCGTCGCGGCGACGGTGACGCGCCAGCCGAGGTCGTCGACGAGCAGTCCCGCGAGAAAGGGGAGCGCCGCCGACCCGACGCTCCCCGCGGCGAGCACGACGCCGATGGCGGCGCCGTCGTTGGGGGCGAACGTGCGCGAGAGGAGCGTCCCCCGGGGCGGGCCGAACAGTCCGGTGCCGAGCCCGAACAGCGCGACGCCGACGAGGAAGACGAGGAAGGTCGGCGCGAGACCGATGGCGACGAGGCTCGCGCCCGCGGCGGCGAGGCTCACGGCGAGTAGCGCGCGCTCCCCGACCCGCCCCACCGCGGAGCCGGCCGGGAACTGCATGAGGGCGTAGGCGACCCAGATGACCGTCACCGCGAAGCCGGCGGCGGCGTTGCCGAGGCCGAACCCGGCCTTTATCTGGGGGAGCAGCGCGGGGACGAGATAGCGCAGGCCGAGGACGAGAAACCAGCCGAGTCCGACGAGGAGGATGGTCGGGCCCCGACCGTCGCCCCGGAACACGTCGAGGACGCCGGGGCCGGTGGCGGTAGGGGTGGCGGTACCGGTTTCGGCGTCGAAGCCGGGGTCCTCACCCGGTTCGCCATCGGCGCCGGCACCCTGACCGCGGTCGGGTCGGTCTGTCACGTGGTCCGACTCCGAGTCGGCGGCGCAAGAAACTGCTGGAGGCGGTCACCGACGGCCGAGCGCGTCGGCGGTCGCCGGCCGGCCACGCGTCAGTACGAGCCACGCGTCAGTACGAGCCACGCAGCCAGCCCGAGGACGAACGCCGCGCCGACGTTCCACAGGAGTCCGACGACGCCGACGACGAGCGTGAGAAGCGGCATCCCCGTCTCGCGGGCGCTCAGAACTAGTTGGACGGCGACGAGGAGGAGCAACACGCCGAGCACCGCCATCGGAAAGGCGGCCACGAGGCCGACGGCGAGCGCGGCGCCGACGTACAGCGCCCCCAGCACGAGGTTCGCCCCGCCCGTCCGGGCGCCGAAGGCGTACTTGCCGGCGAGACCGCCGCTGCCGTGACACATCGGCAGGCCCCCGAGCGGGACCGCGACGAGACACGTTGCACCCATCGACGAGGCGAGGTCGTCCGCGGCCACGTCGGCGTCGAACAGGTCCGAACAGAGGAGGGAGGTCGCCACCGCGGCGTTGCCGACGGTCATCGCGAGTTGGGCGGCGGCACCCTCGACCGCGCCGGTCGAGAGCCGGGGGAGGCCAGCGGGGAACGGGCGGAGGGCCGGAAGCGTCGGCGTCGGAACGCCGGTCGCGGCGAGGGCGAGGACCCCACCGGCGCCGAGGACGACCAGCGCGGCGGCGCGGCGGTGGCCGGCGACGGCGACGACGGTGACGAGGCAGGCGGCGGCGAGCGCGAGCGCCGGGTCGGCGACGCCCAGGTCGAACCCGGCGCGGGCGAGCAGGAGTGCGACGGCCAACTGCACCCCCCGAACCACCGGCTCGCCGACGTAGCGCTCCAGCCGCGCGAGCGCGCCGGTCCGGCCGGCGACGAGGAGGGCGGCGCCGGCGAGGAGGCCGGCGGCGGCGAGTTCGGCGTAGGAGATGGTGCCGGCGATGGCGAGACCGGCGAGCGCCTTCATCGGCTCGACCGAGAGCGGGAGGCCGTAGACCACGCCCCAGACGACCTGGAAGGCGCCGAACAGGAGGAGGACGTGCGGCAGCGAGGCGGACGTGAGGGCACCGAGGGCGACGACGACCGGGAGGACCGTAACCGAATCCCCCAACGCGCCGGTGAGCTCACCGCTCGTCACGGTGAGCGAACGACCGTCGCGTGGTTCGGTCGAGAGCGCCACCGTACACCGATATCATCGACTCGGGGATGAATCTTGTCAGAAAAGACGACCGGCCACGGAGCAGCGCCGACGTAACCGTCCGAAGTTACTCGTCGAACCGCGCCAGTCGCTCCTCGGGGAGGGCGACGCCGACCCGGTCGCCGGGCGCCGGCGGGTCGACGGCGAACGCGTCGAGCGTCCGGTCGGCGGCGAGCGCGTCGCCGTCTCGGCCGCTCCCGTCGGCGACCGCTCCGACCGGGCCGTCGAGCGCGACGGTCACGCGGAAGGCGGCATCTTCGCGGACGGCGCGCTCGACGACTCCCTCCACGTCGCCGCGGCCCGGTGCGACGAGGGCGACGTGTTCGGGGCGAATCGCGACCGGGTCGCTTCCGCGTCCGGCGTCGGCGGCGTCGAACGCGACGACGTTCGAACCGGTGAAGCGCGCGACGAAGGGCGAAGCGGGGCGTTCGAACACGTCGTCGGGGGTGCCGTGCTGGACGACCTGCCCGTCGTGCATCACGGCGACGCGGTCGGCGAGCGCCCGCGCCGTCGTGCGGTCGTGGGTGACGTAGACGGCGGTCCGGTCGGCGAGGGTGTCGGCGAGGTCCCCGCGGAGGGCGGCGCGGGTGGGCGCGTCGAGCGCCGACAGGGGTTCGTCGAGGAGGAAGGCGTCGGGGGCGACCGCGAGCGACCGGGCGAGGGCGACGCGCTGACGCTCGCCTCCTGAAAGAGTAGGTGGATAGCGGTCGGCGAGGTCGGCGACCCCCAGCGAGTCCAGCAGCGAGCGGGCGTCGACCTCGGCGCCGTCGTCGAGGTAGCGCTCGCCGAAGCGTACGTTCTCGGCCACGGTCATGTGGGGGAACAGCGCGTAGTCCTGGAAGACGAAGCCGAAGTTCCGCGCCTCCGGGGGCAGGTCGCTCACGTCGCGGCCGTCGACGGCGACCCGGCCTTCACAGGAGTGGAACCCGGCGACCGCCTCCAAGAGGAGCGTCTTCCCGCTCCCGCTGGGACCGAGGACGACGAGCGTCTCGCCGGCGTCGGCGTCGAGAGCGGCGTCGACGACGAACGGTTCCGCACCCGGGGCGGTGAAGCGCGCCCGAATCTCGGCGTGGAGGCTCACGACGCGGCCCCCACGGCGGTCGCGTTCACGTCCCAATTCTCGGCGGTCCCGTTCACGAACCCACCCCCACGCTCGTGTCGCCGGCGACCCACCGGACGAGGAGGAAGATGGCGACGCTCATCGTCAGGAGGATGAACCCGACGGCGCTGCTCTCCGGGAGTGACCCGGAGGTGTACGTGTTGAAGATGAACACGGGGGCGTGCTGGCCCGTGACGGTCTCGCCGGCGACTGGGTAGAAGAACTCCACGTTGTAGGCGACGACGGCGACGGCGCCGAACTCCGAGACGGAGCGCGCCCACGCCATCACGCCGCCGGTGAGCATCGCGCGCTTCACGAGCGGGAGGTCCACCCGTCTGAACGTCTCCCAGCGCGAGGCGCCGTGGATGCGGGCGGCGTACTCCAGCCGTCGGTCCACCGCGTCGAACCCCTCGCGGACGACGTTGACGGCGAAGGGAGCGCTGACGAAGGTGAGCGCGAGCACCATCCCCGGCACCGTCCCGAGGACGGGGAGGAACTCGAACGCCGCGCCTTGCCCGAAGCCGAACAGAATCAGGAGGCCGGCGACCGAGTGGGGGACGACGAGCGGGAGGTCAACGAGGCTCTGGACGAGCGAGTCGCCGGCGAACCCCCGCGAGAGGAGGTACGCGAGCGGCGTGCCGAAGACGAGCGTGACGAGCGCGGCCAGCAGCGGGGCGTAGACGGTGAGGTACAGCATCCGGTGGACCTCCGGGTCGAGCGCCTTCTCGGCGACGACGGACGGCTCCTGTCGGGCGACGAACGTCGCGAGCGGGAGGCCGACCGCGACGAGCAGGACGGCACCGAGCGCGGCGGCGGCCGCGCCGAAGGGGCCGTCGCTCGCGACGTAGCCGAGGGCGGCGGCGCTGGCGAGCGCGAAGACGGCGTACCACGTCGTCGCGTCCAAGAGCCACGCGACCGCGAACGCGACGGCGTGGAGCGTCAGGACGGCGAGCACGAGCGAACTACGCCCGAGCCAGCCGGCCGCGACCGACCGCGTCTCGCCGCCTCGGGCCTCACCCGTCCCCATCGTCCGTCCTCCGCGCCGGTGTGTGCTCGGTCATCCGGTGTTCGGGTGTCGAGTGGGCGATAGCGATTAAAGTTCGAGCGGTCCGAGGCTGGACCGCGCCTCCGCGTTCTCCATGACCCGTTCGGGCACCGCGTCCTGTGCGCCCTCCGGGACGACCGCCGGCTGGACCGGCTCGAATCCGGCGTCTTTCAGAATCTGCTCGCCCGGCTCCGTGAGCATGAACTCCAGCCACTGCGCGCCGAGTTCGGGGTTCGGCGCGACCGACGGGACGGTCAGGCCGTAGGCGATGGGCGCGCCGGTGAACGTGCCGCTCTCGGTCTCGACCTCGGCCTGGGCGTAGTGGTCCGCGTACTGCTGCGTCGCCTGTGAGAGGTCGACCGCCGGCTGGAGGTCGATGGTCTGCACGTCGCGGGTCGCGCCCGCGGACTGGTACTGCCACGCGTAGTCGAGCTTCCCCGTCTGGAGTTGGGCGAGCAGCTCCGTCTCGGTGCCGGAGGGAATCCGTGCCTTCTCGACGAGCGCGTCCGCGGTGGACTCGTCGTACAGCGTCTCGCCTTCGAACGCCATCGCCCCCAGCTTCATCGTCATCACCGAGCGGTAGCCGTTCGGGTCGACGGCGGGGTCGCTGTGCGCGAACGTCACGTCGTCGCGACCGAGGACCTCCCACCAGTTGTCGGGCCCGACCTCGTCGGCGCCGGTCGAGTTCTCCGTGTAGGTGATGGTCATCGCGTTCGTCGCGAACACCGAGTACCAGTCCCCGTAGTCGGGCAGGAGCATGTCCCGCAGGAGCCGGAAGTCCGAGACGCCGAGCACCGACGCCCGCCGCCCCTCCTCGGTAATCTTCTTCGTCGAGCCGACCGACCCTTTGGCCTCCCGAGCCACCTGTGCGCCGAACTCCGCTTCGAACTGCGTCTCTGCGGCCTCGAACGGCGGCGCGAGGCTCCCGGCGTGGAAGACGGTGAGTTCGTTCGACCCGCTCCCGCCGGTGGTCTCGTCGGATGCCGTCGACCCGCCCGACTCCGTCGTCGCGGCCGACCCCGTCGTCGAGTCGGCATCCGACCCACCGTCCGTTCCTTGCTGGCCGGAGTTGTTCCCGTCGGCCGACCCGCCCGAGCCGGTACACCCGGCGAGACCGGTCACGCCCGCGAGGGCGGCGCCGCCGACCGCGAGGACCCGTCGTCGGCTCCGACCGCTCGACCGTTGTTCCGTCATAGAAACATCGGCGTGGGCGCAGGTGATAACCGTTTTGCCTTCGGCAGCGGGAGGGGAGGTATGGACGCCGCGTTCGACGCCGGAATCCGAGCCGGCGAGATTACGTTCGACACCAGCGACGTGGCCCTCCTCCGGGCCGTCGACGACGCCGGCTCGGTCAGCGCGGCCGCCGAGACGCTCGGCCGGTCGCGCTCGCGGGCGCTCCGCCGACTCGAAACGCTGGAGGAGGTGTTCGGCCCGCTCGTCGAACGTCGGCGCGGCGGGGCCGACGGCGGCGGGAGCCGCCTCACCGAGGAGGCGCGAGCGCTCGTCGCCCGCTTCGAGCGGCTCCGGGCCGCGCTGTCGGGCACCGCCGGCGCCGACGAGGTCGTCTTCACCGGCACGCTCGTCGAGCGCGACGGGGAACTCGGCCGGGTCGAGACGCCGGCCGGGACGGTCCGGGCGCTGGTACCCGACGGGGTCGCGGAGGACGACCGCGTGCAGGTGAGCGTCCGCGCCGACGCGGTGACGCTCCACGAGCCAGGCGGGTCGCCCGCCGCGGGCGCGACGAGCGCGCGCAACCGCTTCGCGGGGACGGTGTCGCAGGTCCGCCGCGGGGAGTCCGTCGCCACCGTGAGCGTGAAGGTCGGCGTGAGCGACCCGCTGCTGGCGCTCGTCACCGTCGAGAGCGTCGAACGGCTGGGTCTCGTCCCCGGCGTCGGCGTCGTCGCGACGTTCAAGGCGACGGCGACGCGGGCGACGCCGGTCGTCGAAGCGGGGGAGTAGGAGGGTCTCAGCAGCCCGTCGACTGCCGCCGCCAGCGACGCGACCCGTTCCCGCGTGTCGCCGAGCGGTCGGTGGCGAACGACCCGCTCACGTCGTCGGCGGAGGGAGCGACCGGCCGTGGTCCGGTGCCGTCCGTGACGGGCCGCCGGTGGCCCGATACGTCGGCCTCCACACGAGACGAAACCGCCCGACTCCGGCGCCGTCCGTCGCCCGTCTGACGCGGATTTAAGTCGGGTGGTTCCATGGTCGTCGATGGGCGCGCACTGACGGCCTCAGTTCCCATCCTCCCACCCGCGCGCCCGGAACACCCGAATCCCACGGCTTTCGTGGGACTCCCCCTCTCTTCGTCCCCGGTGGCGGACCGGCGAGACGGCCGCTGTACGGAACACAGTGAAAAGCCTCCGCTTTTTTGCCCGAACCAGGGGTGCGTCCAGACGTTCGCAGTAGTCGGCGTCGCGTTCGACGTGACACGGTCGTCGCTCACCCAGCGGCGGTGAACGGCACGAGCGACGCCGGCCCCGGCGCGAACTCTCCTATGTATCCGACACTCCGATTCGAGATTCCGAACGAGAACGACCCCTTCCGTATCGGTACCGAGACGCTCGGGACGGCTTCGGTTCACGTCGAGCCGGACATCGCGGTGGGCGGCACGACGGAACACACGGTCTGGGTGTTCGACGACCCCGACCGGCGCGTCGCCGAGGGGTTCCGGAGCGCCGACGCGGCGGCCGCGGTGGAGGCGGTCGCGGTCGAGGACGACTCGGATGCCGCCGTCTATCGGGTTCGTTGGACGGGCCGGCCCGGCGGGGTGTTCGACTGCGTCCGGGAAGCGGAGGGGACCCTGCTGGAGGCCGTCGGCACGGACGGGGCGTGGGCGTTCGTGGCCCGCCTCCCATCGAGGGGGTTCGAACCGTTCCAGTCGGCGTGTGCGCGGGTGGGTCTCGACACGGCCATCCGGTCCGTGAACAGCGGGCCTCCGCGTTACCGGCGGGGGACTCCGCCCTCCGCGTGGGACAAACTCACGCGCGCGCAGGCGGAGACGCTGGCGCTGGCCATCGACGCCGGCTACTTCGAGGTGCCCCGAAAGGCGAGCCTCAGCGACCTCGCCACACAGCTGGGTATCTCGGATTCGGCGGTCTCACAGCGGCTCCGACGGGGGCTGTCGGCACTCCTGTCGTCGACCGACCTGCGGGGCCACGCGGCGACCCCGCGACCCCGCGACTGAGTCGGGTATCGGGACGCCCGTCAGTCGGGCTCGGTCGACCCCGAGACGTCGGGGTCCTCGTCGGCCGCGGGCTTCACCACCGGGAAAATCTCGACGGCGAAGTCGGGGGTGGTCCCGTCGATTCGACAGTCCCACCCGCCCTCGACGTCGACGCCGTTCTCCCGGGCGGCTCGGACGAGGCCGGTCAGCGCCTCGTGGAACTCGGCTGTTGAATCGGGGTCCATAGTCGGCTCCTCACGTCGACGAGATAGTCGGCGAGACATCAAAACGATTGTGTGAGTTTTCGGGTGACATGAGAGTCGGGCGGCGTCCCGCGCCCATCCGACCGGTCCTACCCGCCGGGTCATATCCGCCCGACCCGTTCCGGCCGGTCTACTCCGACGGGTCGTACTCGCCGTTGTCCAGCCGCCAGGTGAAGATGGCCTTCAGGATGGCGACGAGGCTGTTCGCCTCGCCGGTCCCCCAGATGGCCGTCTCGGACACCTCGCCCGAGGGGTTTCCGTCGGTGATGGCGCTGGCGAGCGTCTTCGTCCCGTCGACCATCATGACGCGACCGGAGGGGGTGTCCGCCCACGTCCAGAGGCTCTCGAAGGTCTCCGCCGCGGGGACCGCCTCGGTGACGGTCGTCTCCACCGAGGGCGAGAGCCCGGCGACCCTGACCGCGACCCCGCGGTCGCTCGCCCGACGGAGCGCCTCGAGGAGGTCGTCGTCGAGTAGCCGCTCGACGGTCATGTAGACGACCTCCTCCTCGGCCTCCTCGACGAACTCGACGACCCGGTCGGTGACCGCCTCCCGGCCGTGGACGGTCCAGACGCCGCGCTGTTCCTCGCGCCGATAGACGGGCTCGACCTCGTCGAGCGCCTCGCGAAGCGTCTCGATTCGGTCGATGGACTCCCGCTCGAACTTGCGTCCGGTCGTCTCCGCCGAGGCGGGCCAGAAGCGCTGCGGCGAGGACTGCTGCACGTCGACCAGCCCCGACTCTTTGAGTTCCTCGACCGCGTCGTACACCCGCGTCCGCGGAACCTCGGACACCTCGCTCACCTCCTTGGCCGTTCCCGACCCGAGACCCGCGAGGGCGACGTACGTCCGGGCGGCGTAGGCGCTCAGTCCGAACAGTTTCAGCGTCTCGACCGCGGTTCCTTCGGGGTCGGTGGGCGACTCGTCTGTCATTTCTGAGAGTGGTGACCGTGCTTCGGGGTCGGCCGGCCCGGAATCGGCCGACAGCTGGCCGACCGACCTCGCTTCTCGGCGGAGACTACGCAATACGGGGGAATCAAACTTGTGTGATTATCCGGGTGAAAAGCCGGCCGGCGACTACGGCGCCGCACAGGGACTGTCGAGAGTGTCATTAGTAGAATTACAAGCCGACGACGGGAGCTCTCTGAGCCAGGACGGTAACTCAAAAATTCCGAATAGTGTACCTGTACGAGTGAAACTGTGCCCACAGGTATAACCGGGTACCCGGTCTAAGGAAACCAGAGGCGACCGCCGACAGCGGCTGGACCGAGTAACATGGCCGGAGAGAACACCGACGACGCGACGTTCGAACGTGCTGTCGACCTGCTTCAGGAGTTGGGACTGAAGGAGTACGAGGCGAAGTGTTTCTCGGTGCTCTCGGGGAGACCGAAGGGGACGGCCAAGGAGATCAGCGACCGGTCCGACGTGCCCCGTACCCGCGTCTACGACGCGATTCGTGTCTTGGAGGCGAAGGGACTGGTCGAGGTCCAGCACGGCAGTCCACAGCAGTTCCGGGCGATTCCGGTCGAGGAGGCCGTCGAGACGCTCCGTCGACAGTACGATTCGCGGTTCGACGAGTTACAAACCCTTCTGAACGAGGTCGAGACGAACGACGAGCCCGGAGACGAGGTCCACGAGGTGTGGGCGCTCTCGGGACGCACGGCTATCGACAACCGGACCGAGAGCCTCGTCGCGGACGCCGAGAGTGAGGTGGTGTTGGTCGTCGGCAACGAATCGGTAGTGACGTCGGGGCTGGTGGAGCGCCTGAACGAACGTCAAGCCGACGGCGTGGCGGTCGTCCTCGGGGGCGTCTCGGAGGCAGTCGGCAACAGCCTCAAGGAGGCGGTCCCCGACGCCGAGACGTTCGTCTCCGGGCTCTCTTGGCTACACGGACCGGTGGACGACGGCGAGTTCCCGGCCGAGGCTTCCATCAGCCGGCTTCTCCTCGTCGACCGGAACACGATTCTGGTGAGTACGGACGACGGCGGGGTGGAGCGGGGGGTGTTCGGTCGAGGGTTCACCAACGGGCTCGTCGTCATCATGCGGCGGCTGATGGCGACCGGACTCGCACCGGGCGACGACCCCGAGATGACCGAGTAGGGGGCGCCCCGTCAGCGCGGACTATGCGTCGGCTCCGCCGTCGAGACGCTCCCGGCAGGGCGACCGCGGAACGCGCCGACTGTGACCGCCGCTCGCCGGCTACCGGATGTGCCGCGAGCAGGTACCACAGAGGTTCTCCTCTTTCACGTCGACCTCGCGGACGGTCGGAGAGAAGGACATGACGCACTTGTTGTTGTCGCAGTGTTCGAGGCCGAACGTGTGGCCGATTTCGTGGACGACCTCCTTGCGGACGCGGTCGGCGAACACCTCGCGGGCCGGCTTCGTGGTGATGCCGCCGTCGGAGGAGGTCTGGAGTCGGTACGTGGAGATGACTGACCCGTTGCCGTTGAGATACGCGAGTCCGAAGACGTAGTTGCGCCGTCGGTAGTAGAGGTCCTGCGCGGTGATGCCGATGTTCTTCTCCCCACCACCCACGCGGCTTGCGAGTTCGATGAACTCCTCGGCCCGGTATTGGTTTCGGCTCCGGTCGAACGCGCCCTCGGGGATGGACTGCTCGTCGTGTACGGTCACGTCGACGTCGTACACCGAGCGCAGCGCCGCCGACGCTTCCCGCTTGACCTGCGCGGGGATCTCCCCGATGGGCACGATGTCGACGAGCATGGAAGGGGTTAAGCGGCGCCCTCTCATAAATATCCCGACGTGAGAAAGTCCGGACGCGACGCGCTCGTCGGCGTTCTGTCGGCGTACGACCGACTCGTCGAGGTCGGCGTCGGCAGGGAGCCGGCGGTCGCGGCCGCCCTCGCCGACCGCGGGAGGGCCGTCGTCACCACCGACGTGTACGCGTTCCCCGTCCCCGAGGGCGTCCGGTTCGTCCGCGACGACGTGGTCGAGGCGAGCGAGCGCGACCACCCCGGCGAACACTACCGCGCCGACTGCCTCTACGCCCGCAACCTCCCGCCCGAACTCCACCGGCCGCTCCGGGACGTCGCCCGCGCCGTCGACGCCGACTGCCTGTTCACCACCCTCGGCTACGACGAGCCGGCGATTCCCACCTCGCGCGAACCGCTCGAGGGGAGCCGGGAGACGCTGTTCGTCGTTCGGCGGTAGCGAGACGGCCGCATCGGGAGCGGGCACCACCTCCGTTTCTTGCCGGTGCCACCCGAAACATACATGCCGCGGACCGACGCACCCGCGAGACATGGAAGTCGACGCAGTCGTCCTCGACGTCGACGGGGTGCTGGTGGACGTGGCCGACTCGTACCGCCGAGCCATCGTCGAGTCGGTCGACCGGGTGTACGAGCGGACCATCGACGACGCGGACGTCCAGCGGTTCAAGGACGCCGGCGGGTTCAACAACGACTGGGAACTCACGTACGCCGCGGCCCTGTTCGTCCTCGCGCGCCGGGAGGGGTTGGAGGGGAGCGTCGCCGACTTCACCGACGCCATCGCCGAGCGCGGCGGCGGGCTGGCGGCCGCACAGGCCGTCGTCGCCGACATGCCCGGGGTCGCACAGGCCAGAGTCCGCGACCGCTGGGACCGAGACCGCCTCCGGGAGACGTTCCAGGCGCTGTACCTCGGGAGCGACCTGTACCGCGAGTTCGAGGGCGGCGAGCCACCCTTCGAGGCCGAGGGGTACATCCACGACGAGCCGGTCATCGTCACGCCCGAGACGGTCGAGACTCTGACCGACCGCTTCGACGTGGGCGTCCTCACCGGTCGTCCCGAGTCCGAAGCCGAGGTCGCCCTCGACCGGGCCGGTCTCCAACTCCCCGTCGAACACCGCTTCACGATGGACGACTGGGAGGAGGGGAAACCCCACCCGGCCGCGCTCGTCACCCTCGCCGAGCGCTTCGGCGCCGAGACGGTGGCGTTCGTCGGCGACACGCTCGACGACGTGAAGACGGCCCACAACGCGAACGAGGCCGACCCGACGCGGCGGTACTACGGAATCGGCGTCCTGACCGGCGGCCTCACCGGTGAGGCCGGCCGGGAGACGTACGAGTCGGTCGACACCCACGCCGTCGTCGACAGCGTCAACGACCTCCCCGACCTCCTCACCAGCCGATAGCGCCATGGCACGGAGCCGCTACCGGAGCTTCATCCTCGGCCTGCTCGCGCTCGATGTGGTCGCCGTCGGTGTCGGCACCGTCCTCTCGGCGGTGCTCGGCCTCGAGGCACTGGTCGCGTTCGGTCTCCCCCTGCTCGTCGCCCCCGTCGTCGCCTACTGGGTCGCGTACCGGACGGACCTACTCGTCGGCGGGTCGGGGATACAGTGAGACCGACCGGACACCGCTCGAGGCGTTTCTGTGCTCGGCAGACGCGTTAAAATATCTAGAGATATCGCTAGTTCATCGCGGTTCGGTTTCCGTACTGTCAGGCCCCGAAACCCTTATTTACGGTGTTTAGCAACGAAGTTGACAGACGCTAAATGAGTCGAATGGAGAGACTTTCACGGCGGAGAATGTTGGGATACGTCGGAACCGCGGGCGTGGTTCTCGGCACGGCGGGGGTCGGTGCGGTGATGTTCTCCGGCACCGGCGTCGCCATCGACGCGGACTCGCTTCGCGCCGATGCCGTCACGCTGACGAGCAACAACGGTGAGGTAGAGCGGCTGACGCTGCGGCCGGACCTCGTCTTCAGTTGGGACGGACTGGACGCCACCCCCGAGACGATGTCGTTCTCGGTGGACGTGCGGCTGGCCGGAACGGGGGAGGCGTTCACGTCGCTGACGACCGAGGAGACGAGCGTCGGCGCCGACGGGCTCGCCGGCGAGGAGCGTTATCGGTTCTCGCGGGCGTACGACCTGGTCGGCTCGGGACCGCTCGACGAGGCGGACTTCGAACCCGAGAAGGGCGGCGGCCGGGAGGACCTGACCGCCGAGACCGAGGTCGGCGTCCGCGTGACCGGCCGGCTCACCGACGCGGCCGGGAACCAGTACGTCGACGGCGGGTCGACGACCTACACGGTGTCGGTCACCAACGAGGGCGCCGGGAACCGGACCGGCGGGCGTGCGGGGACGGGCGGCAATGCGGCCGGGAAGGACCCCGGAAGGGGGAGCGGCGGCGGAAACGGAAACGGTCGGAACTGAGCGAGAACCAGCCGTCGGGCCGGTCACTGCCCACCGAAGTCGAACACCTGTCCTACGAGCAACACTTAGGGGCGTGGAGCGACGAACCTTCGTGTGCTCCGAACGCTACTCGTGCGGCTCCGTGAGTGGGTCGCGGTCGAGGACGCCGAGGACCGAGTCGAGGGCACCGGCGAGGCCGTCCTCGACCCGGCGTACAGCGGCCGGTACACCGCCGAGCGCGAACTCAGGCGTCTCTCGGACGCCGCCGACGCGGAGACCGACCGGCACGACGAGCGCTGAGACTGCCGTCACGACCCGCCGAGAGAGAGGAGTCGCGTCCGTCCGCCCGGGTCGAAGACGTCCGGCTCCGCGCCGGCTTCGCGCGCCCGGTCCCGGAGCGCCCGCGCGAGCGCTACGGTCTCCGCCCGCTCGTCGTTCGACCGGAAGGCGAGCCGGAGGCGGCCGTCGCGACCGGCGACCCGGAGGTGGAGTGCGAACCCGGTCGGGCGGGCGAACGGCGCGAGGCCGTCGAGGTCGGCGTACCGCACCCGAACCGCGTCGGGGTGGTGGGTCGCCTCGGTGCGGGAGACGGCGTGTGGGTCGTACAGCCCGAGTTCCTCCGGGAGACCGAGGAGGAGGCCCCCGAGCGCGTCGGCCGCGAGACGCGTCGAGAGCCCGTGTCGCGAGGGTGCGACGACGAACTCGCGGTCGTCGAGAAACAGACGGCCGGGACGAGCCCGCTCGTCGGGGTCGGTGCGGAGGAGTACGTCGTAGGTGTCGGGTTCGGCCTCGGGGGACACGCGAGGGTCGTCGTGTCGAGCCGACAAAAGCCGACCGGCGAAGCCGCGTCGGCGGCCGCCGATGCCGACATACGATGGCTTTACCTGCCAACCGTTCTCACCCCGAGGTATGCGAATCGCGTTACTCGGCGGGACCGGCGACATCGGCGAGGGACTGGCGCTCCGGTGGGCGTTCCACACCGACCACGAGGTGCTCGTCGGCTCGCGGGACCCCGAGCGCGCCCGGACGAAGGCCGAGGAGTACGAGACCGAACTCGACAGCCGCGGCGTCGAGGCGAAGGTGAAGGGGTTCGCCAACGCGATGGCGGCCGACCGCGCCGACGTGGTCGTGCTCGCGGTGCCGCCGTACCACGTCGCCGACACAGTCGAGAGCATCGAAGACGAGCTCGCGGACACGGACGTGCTCGTCTCCCCCGCGACGGGGATGAAACGCGACGAGGACGGGATGCACTACCACCGCCCGAGCGCCGGCAGCGTGACGAAACTCGCCGCCGACGCCGCCCCCGAGGGCGTCCCGGTCGTCGGCGCGTTCCACAACCTCGCCGCGGGCCGACTCGCGGACCTCACCGCCGACCTCGGCATCGACACCCTGCTCGTCGGCGACGACCCCGACGCGAAGGACATCGTCCGGATGCTCGCCGAGGAAATCGAGGGCCTGCGCGCGCTCGACGCCGGCGGCATCGCCAACGCACCCGAAGTGGAGAGCGTCACGCCCCTGCTCGTGAACGTCGCGATGAACAACGAGGGGATGCACGACCTGGGAATCCAGTTCCGCTGAGATGGACAGCGAGGGTCAAAGCGCGGTTTGACGTTACGCGAGGGTTTTACAGCCACCCGTCGGATGACGAGTGTGAACCGACGCCGCCTGCTCTCCGGGCTGACGACCGGAACACTCCTTCCGTTCACCGCGGGCTGTCTCTCCAGTCTCGACGGTTCGTCTCCGGATAGCACGACGACGGAGGCGGACGACCCCTCGGACACCGACGACTTCCGACGGGCGGTCTCCGTCGTCGCCGTCGACGACGTACCGAACGAAGTCCCGGTCGCCCTCGACGTCAGGGTCGTCCAACCTCACGCCACCACAGAGCAGACCGCCCGTCTCGAAACGACCGTGACGAACGCCGGCGACGCCGACGACCGGTTTCCGCCGGCGTACTACAAGGGCGCGAGTTCCGAGGGCGGTCTCCTGCTCTACTCGACTCGTGCGCCGGACGGCCCCGACCCCGACTCCGGGCCCGACTGTGTCGGAACGAGCGGGAAGTCGGCCGACGAACTGGCGTGGACGACAGAGGGCGTCGGGCCGGTGCAGCTGGAACCGGACGAGTCGACGACGGAGGAGTTGCTCGTCGCCGACGACCCGACCACCGTCGGCTGCGTTCCGACGGGTCGATACCGCTTCGAGACGCGATACGCCGTCGGCGACCCGGAGGACGGGCGGACGTTCGACTGGGGGTTCACGCTGCGAGTCGAAGCGGGCGGTCGCGCGACGACTCGGTGAGAGTGCGCTCAGTCCCGCACCCGTGCCACCGCCAACAGATGCGTCGAGAGGTCCGCGACCGTCCGGTCCTCGCGGAGCAGGTCGGTCGTCTCCTCGACTGCCTCCCGCGCCGCCGAGTCCGCGTCTTCGAGGTCGGTATCGGCGACTCGGCGGGCCGAGGCGACCCCCTCCAGTCCCGCGACCGTCTCGACCGTCAGCCCGCCCGATTCCAGCAACCGTTCCAACTCCCCCACGCGGAAGAAGTGGGCGGCGAAACAGCCGGGGTCGAGACCGTGACGCGAGAGCAACTCGCGGTCGTAGTCGCCGGTCCGGGCGAACTCGGGCAGGACGACGGCCGCCGCGTCGGCGTCCGAGTCGCCGCCGACGGCCTGTACCATCGCCTGCACCATCGCGAGCCGACCCATCACGGAGACGAAGACGGGCGAACCGGTCCGGGTGACCCGGGCCAGTTCGGTGGCCGCCGTCTCCCGTTCGTCGGCGTCGAGGACGTGTGAGAGGGGGCCGCCGAGACAGAGCGTCGCGTCGAAACGGTTGGCCTCGAAGTCGAGGTCGCGGACGTCGCCGCGTTCGACCGTGACGGCGTCTGCGAGGTCGCGCTCCTCGACCTTCTCGCGGGCGATTTGCAGTTGCTGTTCGCTCACGTCGACGAGCGTCACGTCGTAGCCGCGCTCGGCGAGCCACACCGAGTACCGGCCGGCCGCGCCGCCGGCGTCGAGGACGCGACCCGAGTCGGGGAGGTGCTCGTCGAGGTACTCGACGGTCCCGTCCCACTCCAGGCGGTGATACGCATCGCGGTCGAGTCGCTCCCACTCGCCGCGGCCGAGGTCGTCGTAGAACGCCTCGGCGCCGAGCGTCCCCCACGACCAGGTGTTGGGGCTCTCGGCGTCCTCGTCGGTCATGGTGGGTCGCTGACGGCGGCGGGACAAAAGCGGTTCCATCGTGTGGGTTCCGTTACCACGACTCCGCGACGGTGGCGCCCGGTCGCCAGTCGGCTACTGCTCGGCTACTCCTTCGTGTCCGCCGACGCGGGTTCGTCGACCTCGACGGCGACCGGCTGGCGGACCAGATTACCCCACTCGGTCCACGAGCCGTCGTAGTTCGTCACGTCCCAGCCCAGCAGTTCGTGCAGTACGAACCAGGTGATGGAGGAACGCTCGCCGATGCGACAGTAGGTAATCACCTCGTCGTCGCCGTGGATACCGTGCTCGGCGTACACCGAGCGCAGGTCGTCGCCACCCTTGAACCGGCCGTCGCCGTCGAGGTTCTCCTTCCAGGTGACGTTGGTCGCACCGGGGATGTGCCCGGCACGACGAGCGGTCTCCTTCGACCCCTCCGGGGCGACGATTTCGCCGCGGTACTCCTCCGCGGAGCGCACGTCGACCATCGGAATCTCGGGGTCGTCGCCGAGTTCCGCGCGACCCTCGGCGGAGGACTCGCCCTCCACCGCCGCCACGTCCTCGACGCGGTCGAGGTAGGCACGGAGCTCCTCGTTCGGTCCCGACGACTCGTACTCGCGGGTCGTGTACTCGGGCACCTCGTCGGTCGTCGGGTAGTCGTGCTCGACCCAGTAGGCCCGGCCGCCGTCGAGCAGGCGCACGTCGTCGTGGCCGTAGTATCTGAACTGCCAGTAGGTGTACGCCGCCCACTGGTTCGACTCGTCGCCGTAGAGGACGACCGTGGTGTCCTCGGTGATGCCGGCCTCGCCGAGCACCTGCTCGAACTCGGCTCGCTTCAGGATGTCGCGCTCGACGGAGTCCTGCAGGTGGGTGCCCCAGCGGAAGCCGACGGCGCCCGGAACGTGGCGCTCGGCGTACGACTCCTCGTACGCGATGTCGGCCTCGACGAGCCGGTAGTCGGGGTCGTCGGACTCGAACGCGTCGAGGCGCTCGCGGAGCCAGTCGGGGGAGACGAGGACGTCTTCGGCCGTCTGGTACTTCTCGTCGATTTCGGGGTCGGCGTGCTCGGCGTCGCTCATGGGGTCGAGTCTGGGGGCGGGACGCGGGTACGTCCACGGGTTGTATATGTCGGGTTCGAGTTCCGGGGCGAGAACGGCCCCGCCGACGACGAGGAAGAGCCGCGGGGCCGCCCGCGACGACCCGACCAATCGCCACGGGTGGGGCTCCGGAAGGGGCCGGGGGCTTCCGAGGGTCGTCGTCGGGAACGCGTCACCGGCAACACGACCGACCCTACCGAAAACTCACTCCGTCAGTCGAAGCGACATCTCCAGTTCGAAGCTCTCGCTGTTGCTGGTCTCGAAGCCGACCTTCTCGTAGAGGCCGACGGCGGGGCGGTTCCAGCGCTCGACGGTGAGCCACACCTTCTCGACGCCGTTCTCCTGGCCGTATCCGAGCAGAGTCTCGATGAGGTTCGTGCCGATACCGGCGCGCTGGTAGGGCTGGTAGACGAAGATGGCGAGTTCGTAGGCGTCCTCGTCGGGAACGAGCACGGCGTGGCCGGCGACCCCCTCGCCGTCCCACGCGACGACGTTGAGACAGTCCTCGCCGAGGATGGTGTCGAGCCAGTCGCGGATGCGCGACTCCCGGCCGGGCGGGATTCCCTGTGCGCGGTCGGAGGGGTCGAAGTCGTCGTACATCGCCACGAGCGCCTCGAACTCCTCGGCGCTTCGGTCGGTGCCGCCGTCGCCCGTCTCGTCCCGGTCCCGAGTGTCGTACGCACGGACCTCGATGGTGCGTCCCTCGCGGTCCTCGAAGGAGACCGGCGGTCGGGGGAAGGGGCCGGCGACCTCGTCGGGGTAGATGCGTTCGCCCGCCATGTTACCGCACCAGTTTGACCGTGACGTGGGAGTTGAGCAGGACGAACTCGGCGATGCCACCGATGTTTATCTTCCCCATCGGGCTGGTCTCGCCGCCGCCGAGAACGATCTGGTCGAACCCCTCGTCCTCGGCCACGTCGACGATGCGACTCCCCGGGTCCCCCTCGAGGTGGCGCACCTCGGCGTCGAGGTCGGCCTCCGAGAGCACCTCGTGGACGCGGGCCTCTATCTCCTCGTACCGCAGTTCGGAGTCCGGGTTGTCGACGACGCCGACGGTGAGGTCGTCGCCGGCGGCCTTCGCGCGTTCGACCGTCTGCGAGAGCGCCCGGATGGAGTCCTCGCTCCCGCCGATGCCCAGCAGTACCTTCATGCGCGTCACGTCGGTGGCGGGGGAGAAAATAGTTGGCTCGGGGGAAGACGGGGGCGGCCCACGCGGGGACGGCCCCGGCGCCCCCTGTCCGCCCTCTCGACACTGAAGCTCGAACCCCCGGGCGGGGCCTGAGACCACCACGACAACCCTTTTAGACCCCGACAGGGAAGGGCGGGACATGACCGACGAGTCCGCGGCCTCCGAAGTGTCGGAGCCGACGGGAGACGACCGAGCGAGCGAGGGGGAATCGAAGGACGAGCGCGGAGTCGACGCGAACCGGGAGAACGCGACGGAGGCGGCGAACGGGTCGCCGACGGGAGAGCACGCCAACGCCGACGCCGACGCTGGCGGAGACGCCGACGTCGCGGACGCCGGCGGCGGGACCGGTGCCGACACCGCCGACGCCACGACGGAGGAGCCGATGCCGGACGTGCCCGAGGACGTGCGCAAGTACGAGCGCTTCACGAAGATGGACGGCGCCCAGTACGACCGCGTCAACGAGTTCCTTCGCGAGCGCACCTACGTCACGGCCCGCGAGTGGGCCATCGCCCGCCTCTGTGCGGACTTCCGAACCGAGACCGGCGTCGAGATGACGAAAATCGGCGAGAACCTCCCCGAACTCGTGCCGTTCATGACAGACACCTACACGCCGCAGGCGGTCAATCAGGCCCGCGCCGCCTTCGAGGAGAAGGTCCAGAAGTCGGGCGCGACGTTCCTCTACGGCGCGATGTCCGGCTTCTTCACGGCCGAGGAACTCGACGAGATGATGTACGAGGTGTCCGAAATCGCGAAGTTCCTGCTCGAAGTGGAGGGCGTCGACCTCGCCGTCGAGGACGAACTCGCCGCCGAAGAACGCATCTCCACGGTGATGCGCGAGGTGCGCCAAGAGAGCGCGAAACTGCGCGGCGGCGAGGTGGAGTGTCCCGAGTGCGGACACGTTCACGAACCGGAGGAGTAGACGAGCGACCCGCCTCCGGTGAACCCCGGGTCACCGGGCCGAACGTGTTTTTCGTCGTGACGGCGTAGCCACCCCTCATGAGCACAGACTGGGGCGCCGTCGCCGTCGGGTTCGTCGTCCTCCTCGTCGTCGGCGCCATCGGCCTCACGGTACCGCTCCTCGGACAGGTCGGCGCGGGCCTCGTCGGCGGGTTCGCCGCGGGCTACCTCGCCGGCGGTGGGCTCGGTCGTGGGGCGTGGCACGGCCTCGTCGCCGGCTCCATCACGGGCGTGGTCATCACCCTCGTCCTGGCCGTGTTCGGCGGGGCGCTCGGCCTCGCCGCGGGCGGGCCCCTCGGCGGCCTCGTCGGCGGCGGTATCGTCGTGGTCGGCGTCGTCATCACGTTGCTGTTCGCCATCGACAGCGCCCTCGCCGGCGCGGTCGGCGGCTGGCTGAAGCGGGCCTGAGAGAGCGGCGCCGTCTCCCTCTCCCCGCCCCGACTCCGGTGGCTTTCTCACCCCCCGGCGCAAGTGTTGCCGTATGCCCGGACGTTCGGTGCGCGAGTTCGCCCGCAAGAAGCGGGCGGGCGAGCCGATAACGATGCTGACGACCTACGACGCCCCCACCGCGCGACTCGTCGACGAGGCCGACATCGACATCGCCCTCGTCGGCGACTCCATCGGCAACACACAGTTGGGGTACGACTCGTGGATGGACGTCTCCCTCGACGAGATAGCCATCCACACCGCCGCCGTGGCGCGCTCGATGGATGACACCTTCCTCGTCGCCGACCTGCCGTTCATGTCCTACGGCGCGACGCTGGAGCAGGGCGTCGAGAGCGCCGGCCGACTGGTGAAGGAGGCCGGCGCGGACGCCGTGAAGCTGGAGACGCCGCCCGGCGGCGAGGTGACGGTCGAGCTCGTCGACCGGCTGGTCGAACTCGGCATCCCCGTGCAGGGCCACATCGGCCTGAACTCCCAGCGCGAGAAGGCCGAGGGCGGCAACTTCGTGCAGGGGAGAGACAGGGAGGAGTCCGCGACCGCCGAGGAGCTCGTCGAGACCGCACAGCGACTCGAAGCCGCGGGCGCGTTCTCGCTCATCCTCGAACTGACCGCCGAGGGCGCCGCGAAGCGCATCGCCGAGGCCGTCGACATCCCCGTCATCGGCATCGGCGCCGGCCGCTACGTCAACGGACAGGTGCTCGTCGTCAACGACGTGCTCGGCTTCGGCGGGAGCGACTACCGGCTGTCGAAGGAGTACGCCGACCTCGATTCGGTCGTCTCGGAGGCGATATCGGCGTACGCAGACGAGGTCCGGAAGGGCGAGTTCCCGGCGGTCGAGAACACGTTCGACCCGGTCGACGAGGAGTAGGCGGCCCCCGTACCGCCGGGGTTCTGTCGGATACCGGTTCGACGAGAGACAACGAGAGCCGAGCGACCGACAGGCCCGCTCAGCCCAGGAGGAACCAGCGGGCGTAGACGAGGTAGCCGCCGACCAGCAACAGACCGTCGAACCGCGAGACGCGGCGCTTGTACGCCATCACGCCGACCGCGGCGGCGGTGAAGGCAAGTAGTGCGAGGAAGTCCGTCTCGTGAATCTCGAAGGGGACGAAGACGGTGCCCATCAGGGCGACGACGCCCATCACCGCGAGGATGTTGTACACGTTCGAGCCGACGACGTTGCCGACGCTGAAGTCCGTCTCGCCGCGGACCGCGCCGACCACCGAGGCCGCGAGTTCGGGGAGCGACGTCCCGAACGCGAGGACGACCAGCCCGATGAGGCGGTCGCCCATCCCGAGGTACGCCATCGTCCCGGAGCCGCCGTTGATGAGCTGCCGCGAGCCGACCAGCAGGAGCGCGAGCGCGAGCACGACCGCGCCGACGTAGAGTGCCGGCTCGACCCGACGTTCGGCGACGACCCCGCCGTCGGTCGCGACCGGCTCCGAGACCGGTTCGGTGGCCGTCTCGGCGTCCGCCGCGTCGGCGCGGTCGCCGCGGACCGAGCGCACGAGGACGACCGTGAAGACGACTAGACCTGCCAGCAGCACCGCGCCGTCGAAGGCGCCGTAGGTCCAGTCCCAGCCGAGGGCGACGAGCGCCACCGCGGCGAGCACCATCGCCGGCACGTCCCGGCGGAACACGGAGCCGTCGACCTCCAACGGCCGAATGAGCGCCGTGATGCCGAGCACCAGCCCGATGTTCGCGATGTTCGAGCCGACGATGGCCCCGAGGCCGAGTTTCGCCCGGTAGTCCGTACTGGAGATGACGCCGACGAACAGCTCCGGCGCCGTCGTCGCGAACGCGATTATCGTCACGCCGGCGACGGCCGCCGGAACCCCGGCCTGCACCGAGAGGTTCTTCGCGCCCCAGACGAGCGCCTCGGCGCCGGCGTAGAGAAGGACGATTCCGAGCAGCAGCTTCGTGAGATACCCCATCTCGAAGAGGAGGACGAGTTCCGAGAGGGGGACACCGCCCACGGCGAGTGCCGCGGCGGACGTACCCAGCGTTCCCTGCATGTGCCGGTAGTCTCGGAAGGCCGTAATGAACGTACGCGTCGAGATATCAGCCGCGATATTCGGCGGGACGGCACCGACTCGACGGGCAAAAACGACCCGGTTGACGGCGGGAGGTAGTGGATGGGACGCGGTGACGACGTCCGGGGTACACGGGCGCGACACCGGCGCCGGAGGCTCCGCGGCCCCGGCGGCGACGACGGGCCACCGGGGCGGTCTCGTCCGCCGCCGCGCCACTTTTGCCCCCGCACCGCCCAGACGCGGTATGGAGTTCGCGTTCGAGTTGGCGCTGTGTGCCCACCTCGAAGCGACGGCCGACGCGGTCGTCGCTCGCCAACTCGGCGCGGCCGTCGCGGCCCCCGGCTCCCGCGTCGTCGACGTCTGCCTCGTCGAGCCCGGACCGAACTTCGGAGAGCGGACGCGCATCACCGACGCGACCGTCCCCCCGCTCGCCGTCGAGAGCGCCGTCGGCGTCGGCGAGTGGGTCCGGCCCCGCGACGCCTTCGAGAGCTACGGCGAGTACACGACGGCGGTCGTCGACGACGCCGTCGCCGCCGGCTTCTTCGAGCGCCGTCACCGCGGCGGGAGCGAGCAGATTCGGCAGGCGGTGCGCTACCCCGAGGGGTGGTTCGACCGCCTCGTCGCGGTGGAGAACAAGCCCGACCTCGGCACGCCCGGCGACCTCGAGCGCCAGTTACAGACCGACGCCAGCCTCGGGTTGTTCGACGAGGTCGTCCTCGCAACCGAGAGCTACGTCACCCGCGCGCACCTGAACCGCATCCCCGAAGCGGTCGGCGTCTGGCGCTTCCGGCCGGACTCGGGGGGAAGCGGCGCCGGCGGCGACGGTGCCGACACCGGCGACCTCGAAGTCGTCCGCGAACCGACGCCGCTCGACCCGACGGCCCTCGGCGTCGAGGCGACCGCCCGGCGCTCGCTCCGGACGGACGTTGCGTTCGTCTCCGGCGCCGAGAAGGCCCGCAAGCGCCGGCGAATCGCCGAGCGGTCCTACGGCAAGGGGTGGCGGACGTACGACCTCCCGCCGTGTGCCGCCGCCGCCCCGACCGCCGACGGCCGACCGCGCTGTGCGCACTACGGCCGGGTCGTCGACCCCGCGAGCGACTGCGGCGCCGACTGTCCGGGGTTCGACGCCGCCGACCCGCCCGCGGTCGACCTCGACGCGCTCCGTGCGACGCGGTCGCCGTGGGTGCGCGACCCGGGTGGCGTGGCCCGACGACAGTCGGGACTGGACCGGTTTCTCTGAGACGACAGGCGTTCGGAGCGACTCGCGACCGGTTCTCGCCCGTCGGGAACCGTCGACAGGGGTGGGTTCCGACGCGCCGTACTCGTCTCCGGAGGAATCAGTGTGACCGAGTTCACCGAAACCGGCGGACGTATCGACACCGAACGCTCGACGGGAGCCGTCCGACCCCGACTCCTCGCCTACGCAATCGCCGCGTGGGTCGGCATGGTCGTCGTGGCACTACTGAACGCCACGCTCCGAGAGCTGTTCGTCACCCCCGTCGCCGGCGACTACCCGGCGCACGTGGTGAGCACACTGACCCTGCTCGTCGCGCTCGGCGCCCTCGTCTACGTCTACTTCGGCCGGGTCCCGATGCACACGCGCGCAGAGCGGTGGCTGGTCGGCGCCCTCTGGGCCGGTCTGACGGTCGCCTTCGAACTCCTGTTCGGCCACTTCGTCGCCGGCGACTCCTGGGCGTCGCTTCTGGAACTGTACGACGTGACGGCGGGACGAATCTGGGTGCTCGTTCCGCTGTTCCTGCTCGTCGCGCCCGTGCTGGTCGGACGGCTCTCGAAGCGGTAGCGACCCACGGTCTCGGTGCGAGGGGGCGACGCCCGCCGGCGGAAAAGATAAGCCGCCCACTCCGCAGGGGTGAGTCGTGCACGAACGGGTCGCCGCCGTCGGCGTCGCCTTGCTCCTCCTCACGGCGGCCACGCCGATGGGCGTCGGTAGCGCCGTCAGCGCCGGAGACGGGACCGTGACGGGGACGACGGCCGGCGGTTCGGAGACGGGGGTCGACACCGACGTGACCGGAGGCGACGACGGCACGACCGCCGGGCAGATGTCACACGAGGGCGAGTATCCGGTGCTCTCGGCCCTCGTCGTTCTGGGCGCGCTCGTCCTCGGCTTCGCGGCGCTGGGTGTCCGGCAGTACCGCCGGTGACGGCCCGCGGCCCTCCTACCGCAACGCCGCCAACCGCTCGGGGTCGACCGGCGCGTGACGGACGACGGCGTCGAAACGCTCCCCGACGCGCTCGTCGAAGTCGGCGAGGGCCGCGGACCGGAACCGGTCGTCGACGAACGCGGCGGCGACGAGCGCGGTCCGAGCGTCGCCGTCGCCACCGTCGTCCCGCCCCTCCAGTTCGTCGCTCGCGCGGTCGAGCAGACACGCGGCGGCGACGACGTCGTAGATTCGGTCGGCGACCGCCTTCCCTCGGTACTGGGCGGCGTCCGGGTCGACCGTCGCGAGCCGCGCGAACGTCGCTTCGAGGTCGTCGACGGCGGCCTCGACGGCCGCCACGTCGTCGGCGAGGTGCGGGGAGTCGACCGCCGCGAGTCGGCTCCGGACGCGCTCGAGGAGGGGGCCGGCCGCCCCTTCGCGGGCGAGCACCCGGAGCACGTCGAGCGCGAGCACGTTCGAGGCGCCCTCCCAGATGGGGAGCACCTGCGCGTCCCGGAGCAGGCGGTTCGTCACGAACTCGTCGACGTACCCGTTGCCGCCGAGCACCTCCATCGCGTAGGAGGCGGTGTCGACGGCGAGTCGAGCGGTGCGGTACTTGACGACCGGGACGAGCAGGCGCATCAGCGGGTAGGGGTCGGCGCCGCCGTCGTCGTCAGCTTCCTTCATCCGCCCTCGACCCTGCACCGCGTCGAACTGCCGGGCGGCCTCGAACGTCGCGGCCAGTCCGGCCTCGTGTTCGACCGTCATCTCGACGAGGTCGCGGCGCATCAGCGGGTGGGCGTCGAGCGACTCCCCGAACGCGTCGCGATTGCCGGCGTGGACGGTCGCCTCCAACAGGGCGCGCCCGACCAGTCCCATCGACCCCATCGCGTTCGCCAGTCGCTCCAGGTTGACCATCGACGCCATCTGCCGGAAGCCGGCCTCCGGGTCGCCGACGAGGTACGCCTCGGCCCCGCGGAGTTCGATTTCCCCCGTCGGGACCGAGCGCGTCCCGAGTTTATCCTTCAGCCGTCTGTAGAGGAAGTCGTTCGGCGCCCCGTCGCGGGTCTCGCGGGGGACGAGAAAGAGCCCGAGTCCGGACGTCCCGTCGCCGCCGTCGGGGCGGCGGGCCAGCGCCAGCGCGGCGCCGGCGTCGAGGTTCGAGCAGAACCACTTCTCGCCGGTGAGCCGCCACGCGCTCCCCGGTTCGCCGCGCTCTGCGGCCGAGTCGGCCGGCTCGGCGACCGTCTCCGTCGCCCCCACGTCGCTCCCGCCGGCCTTCTCGGTGAGAAACATCGCTCCCTGGAGCCAGTCGTCGTGGTCGCGCGCGACGACGCCGTCGTAGAACCGGTCGAGCGAGCCGTCGTCGAACTCGGAGAGGACGAGACCGACGCCGAGGGTCATCGCGACCGGGCAGGTTAGCCCCGTGTCGGCGTAGTTCAGCAGGTAGCAGGCGGCGAGCGAGTGGGTGAACGGGAGCGGCTCGTCCCGACCGTCTGGCGCCTCGAAGGCGTCCCGGACGACGCCGTGGTCGACGACGACGCGCTCGTTCTCGGCCTGCGCCGGATGGTAGTCGACGCGGTTGGCGACGCGCCCGTGCTTGTCGTACGTACGGAGGTCGGGGGGATGGCGGTCGAGCGTGTCGGCGTTGTCGGCGACGGTGGTCGCGACGGCGGCCCCGAGCGAGCCGAGTCGTTCCGTCGAGCGGTCGACCGCCGCCGCGGGAATCGACCGGCCGACTTCGGCACGGAGCGCCGGGTCGAGCGCCCAGTAGCTCGTCCCCCGGCCCTCCTCGAACCGGGAGAAGTCGAAGGGCCGGGTGAGGGTGGTGGTGTCCGTATCGGCGTGGGCGGGGGTATCGCCGTCGGAATCGGTGTCGGCGTCGGAAGCGGTGTCGGCGGCATCCGCGTCGTCACCGGAGCCGGGGTCGGTCGTGGTCATGTGGGGTGATGACGCCCGACGCACATATCCGTCGGTGGTCCTCCGGCCGCGCCCGTTGTGTCGAGTTTGTTCGCGGCGGTCGGGCGGCGTCGGTCAGGCGGGCGTGGTCTCCGCGTCGCGGTCGGGGTCCGCACGCTCGTCGGAGTCCGAATCCCGTCCCGGCGCCGCCGACCGGCCGTCGCCGGCGACGCCGTCGTCCAGAACCTCGACGGTCCCGCGCGCCCCGTCGACCCGGACGCGCTGGCCGGTCCGAATCGAGTGGGTCGCCCCCCGCACCGAGACGACCGCCGGGAGGCCGTACTCGCGGGCGACGAGGGCGCCATGGCTCACCGGGCCGCCGACCTCGCTGACCAGCGCCGCCGCGTTCAGGAAGAGGGGTGTCCACCCCGGGTCGGTGGAGGGGGCGACGAGCACCTCTCCCGGCTGGACCGTGGCGACGCGGGGGTCGCGGACGACTCGCGCGACCCCCTCGACGACGCCGACGGAGACGCCGGTGCCGACGAGCGTCCCCGCGGGCAGGTCGGAGTCGACCGGCGGACGCGGAGCCTCCCCCTCGCTCGTCAGGAGCGGCGGGGCGTCGACCGTCCGGAACCGCTCGAACGTCCGACGGCGGGCCTCGATTCGAGGCCGGAGTTCGGCGGCGTCGCCGTCGTCGCTCCCCCCGTCCGCGTCGCCGTCGAGTGCCGCGAGCAGTTCCTCGCGCCGGAGGAACCACACGTCGTCGGGGTCGTCGAGGCGGCCCGCCCGCGCCAGCGACTCGCCGGCGTCGGCGAGGACGTCGTGCCACGCGGCGAAGAGGTGCGCCACCCCCTGTTTCGGATACTCGCGGACGAGCACCGTTCCCCGGTAGATGCGAACGACGTGCCGGACGACCCGGCGGCGAAGCGGGCCGAGCGGCCCGATGTCGGCCCGGGATTCGAGCCGCCGAGCGGCCGCCTCGGCCTGTCGCTCGAGCCGGTGGAGTCGGTCACGGTGTGCGCCCGACTCGTTCCCGGCGAGGTTCGCACGAACCGCCCCGAGCAGGCCCGACGGGTCCTCGCACCAGCGCGGTCGGCTCACGTCTATCTCGCCGGTCGCGCGGTGACCGAACTCGTCGAGGTAGGCGTCCAGCGCGGCGAGGAACGCGTCGCCGCCGTCGGTCGATTCGAGGTCGTCGAGCGTCGCCCTCGACCGGAGCGCGTCGGCGACGGCGGGGTGGTCGCGGGCCACGTCGGCGAGGTCGCCCAGTCCGAGGTTGATGCGCGTGACCAGCTCCTCGGGGAACCCTCGGCCCACGGCGTTCACGTCCTCCGCTTCGTCGGGGAACCGACGTTTCAGCCAGCCGCCGAGGGCGAAGGCGACGAACAGCGGCGCGATTCGCGGGTACAGTTCGGTCAGAATTTCCGGGATGTCGAGCGACGCGAAGGCCGCCCGGGCGCGTGCTTCCGGCGTCTCCATTCCGCGGACGCGGTCGGCCTCCAGACGGCCGTACGTCACGAACCACGCCTCGACGTCGGCCGGGTCCGGCGGCGAGACGAGCGTCCGAGCGACGCTGGCGAGCGTCCGAGGCACCACGGCGGCCGAGAGCGACCCGACCGTCCACCCCATCCGAGCCAGCGCCGGGACGGTCGCGAGCGTCGGCCGGGCGGCGAACTCGTCGCCGCGGCGGGCGAGCAGGTCGCGCAGTCCCTCGGCGGCCGGCTCGTTGATGTTGGCGAAGGAGTCCGGGAGGTCCTCGCGGGCCGTCTTCAGCCGGAGCACGGGCGTCAGGTCGAAGTACACCCGCTCGCCGGCCTCCACGGCCGGGGTCGTCCAGAACGACTCCATGCCGAATGCGGGCGCCTCCGCCTCGACGTACCGTAGCCACACGTCGCGGACGAGCGGCGGCATCGCCTCGGGGAACGCCTGCATGTGACCGACGCTGACGTAGACGTGGAGTCGGTCGTCGGTCGGTTCGGGCGTCGGGACGGGAAAGAGCGAGGCGACGGGGCGGGACTGGAGGAGCAGGAACGTGCCGTCGACGAGCGCCCATTCCACGTCCTGCGGGGTGTCGAACAGCGCCTCCGCGCGTTCGCCGAGGTCGACGAGCGTCCGCAGTTGCTGGTCCGAGAGGACGCGTTCGCCCCGGCGGTCCGAAGAGAGGGGGACCGTCTCGGTGCCGCCGGTTCCGGCGGGCGCGGCGGCGTCGGCCGCCGTCGAACGGGCGCGCGTCACGACGGCTTTCTCGCCCACCTCGTAGTCGAGGACGGCACCCGAGTCGCGGTCGACGCGGGCGCTGTCGGGAGTGGTCTCGCCGGCGACGAGCGCCTCGCCCAGCCCGAAGGTGGCGTCGACGGTCGCGACGCGGCGGTTGCCCGTCACCGGGTCGGCGGTGAACAGCACGCCCGCGGCGTCGGCGTCGACGGTCGGCTGGACGACGACCGCCATCGCCACGTCGCGGTTGGAAACCCCGTTCCGAGCACGGTACGCGACGGCGCGGTCGGTGAACAGGCTGGCGGCACAGTCGCGGACGCGGCCGACGACGGCGTCGCGGGGGACGTGGAGGTACGTCTCGTGCTGGCCGGCGAAGGAGGCCTCGGGGAGGTCCTCGGCGGTCGCAGAGGAGCGGACGGCGAACGTTGTGTCCGCGTCGTCGGTGTCGGCGGCGAGTCCGGCGAGGGCTTCGTCGACCGTGCGGACGGTCGCCGGGGGGAGGTCGGCGGCCCGAATCACTGCGCGGACCGTCTCGGCCGCGTCGGCGAGGGCCGTCGTGTCGGCCGGGTCGACGGCGTCCAGCCGGTCGAGCGCCGCCTCGAAGTCGTCGCCCGCGACGTCGAACAGCGCGCTCGTCGCCGCGGTCGTCACGACGACCCCACCCGGGACCGGGAGGCCGGCGCCGACGAGGCGGGCGAGCGCCGACCCCTTCCCGCCGGTGAGCGCGAGGTCGGTCGCGTCGGCGTCGTCGAGGGTGAGGGCGAACTGCTGGTCGGAAGTCATGATGCTAGAGCTACGCGTCGGGGGAGCTAAACGAACGCGGTGCGCCGGGGTGCGCCGAGGTGCGCCGTCTCGCCGGTGAGGCGTCTCGTTGGTACGCTATCTCGCCGGCGCGCCGTCCGGTGCCCCCGACCAAGCGAGACCGGTCAGCGACTCCGCCGGCTCCCTCGGCGGCGTCCGGCCGTCACAACACGTACTCTTCGCCATCCACCGCGAGCGGCTCCTCGAACGCCTCCTCGACGGGGTAGAAGTGTGCGGTGTGGACCACCCGCGTCTCGTCGGCTCCGAGCTCCTCACCCAGCGCGATGGCCCCCTCGCGGGTCATGTGTTTGGTACCGAAGGTGCGCGGGACGCCCTCCGCGTCGTGGTGGTCGCCGCCCGCGGGGTGGTACTCACAGAGGGAGGCGGGGACGATGCCGTCGGCGAGCAGGAGGTCCGGGTCGGCGAGGACCGCCCGGGAGTCCTCCGGGATGGCGAAGCTGGTGTCGCCCGACAGCGACAGTTTGGCGCCGGTCTCCGGGTCCTCGACGGCGAGCCCGTAGCAGTCGAGCGGCGGGTGGTCGACCGGGACGAGCGTCACGTCGAAACCACAGATTCGGACCGGCTCGAACGGCGTCACGTCGTGGACGGTCACGCGGTCGAGGTAGTCGTACTTCCGGCGGACGGTGTCGGCAACGCTCTCCTCGGTGTTGGGGTCGACGGCGTCCGCGGCGTGGACGGGCAGGTCGTCGAACACGCGGTAGGCGTTACCGAGCCCGTCGATGTGGTCGAAGTGGATGTGGGTGATGACGACCTCGGTCGGGAGCGGCACGTCCTGCGTGAGAAACTGGTGGCGGAAGTCCGGGCTGGCGTCGACCAGCAGTGACTCGCCCGTCCGCTCGTTCTCGACGTGCACCGAGAAGCGCGAGCGCTCGACGTCGCGCTCGCGGGCCTCGCGGCAGGTGTCGCAGTCACAGCCGACGGTCGGCGTCCCGGTCGTGTCGCCGGTGCCGAGGAGGGTGACCCGCATCGGTCAGTCGTGACTCGCGTGGTCGTGGTCGGCGTGGTCGTGGTCGTGACTGTGGTCGTGGTCGTCCCCGTCGTCGTCCTCGCTCGAACTCGAGTCGCCCCCGCCGGCGACGAGCGACTCGTGGTCGCCGTCGATCATGTCCATATTCTTGAGGTTGTCGCGCTCCTCGAAGTCCTCGACGGCGTCGAGCACGTCCTCCTGTGTCAGGGTGCGCCGCCCCTCGGTGAGCGCCGAGAGGACGGCCTCCCGGAGCACCATCCGGAGGTCGCTCCCGGTGAGACCCTCCGTCAAGTCGGCGACGGCGTCCGGGTCGAAGTCGGCGATGTCCATCTCGCGGGTCACCACGCGGAGGATGTCGGAGCGCATCCCCCTGTCGGGCTTGGGGAAGTTGACGATTTCGTCGAAGCGGCGCCACGCGGCGGCGTCGAGCTGGTCGGGGTGGTTCGTCGCCCCGATGAGGAGCACCTCGTCGCGGACGAGCGAGATGTCGTCGATGCTCTTGAGCAGGGTGTTGACGGCGCGCTTGAGCGCGGCGTGCTCGTCGGAGCGGCGGGTCTTCGCCACCGAGTCGAACTCGTCGATGAAGAGGATGCAGGGCGAGAGCCGTTTGGCGACCTCGAAGGTCTTCTCGACGTTCTTCGCCGTCTCGCCGAGGTACTGGCTCGTAATCATCGAGAGCTTGACCTCGACGAACGGGAGGCCGAGTTCGTGGGCGAGCGCGCGCGAGACGGTCGTCTTCCCCGTCCCCGGCGGGCCGACGAACAGGAGTTTGCCGATTTCGCGCAGCCCGATGGAGGCGAGATAGTCGCGGTTCTCGATGGCGGTGACGATCTTCTGAATCTCGCCCTCCTGGTCCGTGGTGAGGACGAGGTCGTCGAGGGTCATCTCTATCTCCTCGGGCGCGCGGACGTGGACGAGGTCGAGCATCTCGGTGTCGCCCTCCCCGTCCTCGTCGTCGTCGTTACCGAAGTACTCCTCCAGCAGGGAGTCTATCCAGACGCGGTCGGCGCTGATGGGCCGGACGTTGTCGCGGGCGTCCTCGCGGGTGACGGTCACGCCGTCGCGGCCCTCGGCGGCGTCGGCGACCGTCGGGTTCGTGAGGAGTCGCTCCTCGTCGGCGCGTTCGAGAAACCAGTCGAGCGCCATGTCGGGTTGGGTCAGCGAGAGCTTCCCCGAGAACTCCGCGCGCTGGGTGAACAGGAGGTCGGAGACGGCCTCCCACGGGCGCTGGACGCTGGTCGCTTTCCGAGCGGTCTCCTCGGTGACGGTCAGGGGCCGTTCGATCTCTCCATCTTTGAAGAACGTCTCGCGGAACCGCGGCGGCAGGTCGTCGCCGTCGAGGTCCCGGTTCTCCGTGTAGAGGTGCGCAGTCAGGAGGAACTCGACGACGTCGAGAGCCGGGTCACTCATCCCGGAGAACTTGCCGACTCGGCACCTTAAGACCGTCGAAGCGGCCGAGTCTCGCCGGGGCCGAGGACGGTCGCGGCGGCGGCGGGTCCCGACGACGCGACTCGACTACGCAGTTCCGAACGCCCGAAACTGGCTGGACGTGCGTCACGAAGTAGGGGCGAAAACTCCGAGAGAACGGACATTGACTCCTTAAACAAGATTGAACATCGGACGTTCGTCTGCCGAACGAACCGATAATCGTGTAATTTCAACGATTAGCGTTATACGCGTTCGTTCTGTTCGCCCTACTCGTGACCCGGACCCGATTCGAACAGGACTCGGAAGGAATCGTGGACGAGCATGGATATACCGAGCCGACACGCACGGGCAGCGCGGAGGCGCCGACGTGACGGACCCGGTGTCGACGACCTGCATGCGCTGTGCGGTCGGCTGTGGGCACGTCCACCGGGGTGCCGACCGCGGCTACGGCCTCGACACGGTCCGGGGCGACGCCGCCCACCCGGTCAACCGGGGACTCGCCTGCGGCCGGGGCATCCGCGAGAGCGTCGACCCCGCCGGCGAGTGGCTCACGCGGCCGCTCGTCCGGAAGGTCGGACCCGATGGCGACGGCGACCTCGTCCGGGCGACGTGGTCCGACGCGCTCGACCGCGCCGCCGACGCGATCGGGGAGGCCGTCGCCGTCGACCCCGACGAGGTCGCGGTTCTGGGAAGCGGCCAGCAGACCAACGAGGCCGCCTACGCGCTCGGAAAGCTCGCGAGGGGCGGCGTCGGCACCCGCAACTACGACGCGAACACGACGCTCTGCATGGCGAGCGCGGTGCGGGCGTACTACGACGCGTTCGGGAGCGACGCGCCGCCGCCGACGTACGACGACATCCCCGACGCTCGGTCACACGTCGTCTGGGGGGCCAACCCGGCCGTGGCCCACCCCGTCATGTTCCGGTGGATAGCGGACTCGGCCGAGGACCCGAACTCGACGCTCCTCGTCGTCGACCCCGTCGAGAGCGAGACGGCCGAAGTGGCGGACCTGCACGTCGCCCCCGACCCGGGCGGCGACCTCGCGCTGGCCCGCGCCGTGTTGGCCCAGTTGGTCGACACCGGGCGCGTCGACGAGGCGTTCGTCGAGGCGCACACGGAGGGGTTCGGCGACCTCGCCGCGTCGCTGCCGGCCGTCGAGGACGCCGCGACCCGGGCGGGCGTCGGCGTCGAGACCGTCGAGGCGCTCGCCGGGGCGTTCGAGGCGCCGACGCTCGTCTACTGGGGGATGGGCGTCAACCAGAGCATCCGGGGCACCGCCACGGCGCGAGCGCTCATCGACTGCTGTCTCGCCTCCGGCAACCTCGGCCCGGGGAGCGGCCCGTTCTCGCTGACGGGGCAGGCGAACTCGATGGGCACCCGCGTCTGTTCGTCGAAGGGGTCGTGGCCGGGCCACCGCGACTTCGACGACCCCGAGGAACGCCGGTTCGTCGCCGACGTGTGGGACGTCCCCGTCTCGCGGCTCCCCGACGACCCCGGTCCCGGCCCCGTCGGCGTCTTCGAGGCCCGCCCGTCGGTACTCTGGACGGTCGCCACCAACCCGGCGGCGGGGATGCCCGACGCCGGCCGTGTCAGGGAAATCCTCGACGACGCCTTCGTAATCGCGCAGGACGCCTTCCACACCGAGACCGTCGACTACGCCGACGTGGTGCTCCCGGCGGCGACGTGGGGTGAGTCTTCGGGCACCGCGATGAACATGGAGCGCACCGTCTCGCGGGTCCGGCCCGCGATCGACACGCCGGCGGGCGTGCGCTCGGACCTCGACGTCGTCGCCGCGGTCGGCTCGCGAGTCGCGCCGGGCGTCTTCCCGCACGCCGAACTCGACCCCGAGGCCGTCTTCGACGAGTTCCGGGAGCTCACCGCCGGCACCGACGCCGACTGTTCCGGCATCGACTACGACCGCCTCGACCGCGAACTCGCGGTGCGCTGGCCCGCCCCGGACGCCGAGACGAGCGGCGGCTACCGGTACTGCGAGCGGGAGGGCGGAGACGGAGCGAGTGACGGGGACGAGTCGGAACTGGGCGAGGCCGCCGACGGTCCCGTGGCGGGGTGGTCGTTTCCGACCCCGAGCGGGAAGGCGCACTTCTCCGGGGGCGTCGCCGACGTCGACGCCGAGTCGCTCCCCGAGCCGACCGGCGCCGACTACCCGCTCACCCTCACGACGGGCCGGGAGCGGGACGGGTACAACACCGGCGTCCGCTCGCGGGAGGGCACCCCGGGGCCGGTTCGGGCGCGAATCAACCCCGAGACGTTCGCCGCGCTCGCCGAGCGGACGCGACTGGAGTCGGCGGGGCCGCGGACGGTCGTCGCCTCCCGCCGTGGGTCGGTCGACGCCGTCCTCGACCTCGACGAGTCGGTGCCGCCGGGACTGCTGTGGCTCCCCATCCACCATCCGACGACCAACCGGCTGACCCACCCCGCGACCGACCCGCTGTCGGCCGAGCCGAACCTCAAGCAGTGTGCGGTGCGGCTGGAGCGTCCCGAGGGGGAGGAGTCGGCGGGTCGGGACCTCGGCGAGGACCGGGAGGTGCCGGCCGATGACTAACAAGGTCGAACAGCTCGTCCTCGCGACGGTCGCGTTCTTCTGGGCGTTCCTCATGTGGTTCGCGACCGCGGCGTTCAGCCCGAGCATCGGCGACGCGTTCTCGCTGTCGACCGGGGAACTCGCCCTCCTCGCCAGTTCGGCCATCTGGTTGGCGCCCCCCGGACGCGTGGCCGCCGGCTGGGCCGCCGACAAGCTCGGCGCGCACAACACGTTCGCGATAATCCTCGCGTACTCCGGGGTCGTCAGCATCGCCTCGTCGTTCGCGACGAGCTACGAGGTGCTGTTTCTGGAGCGGCTGGTCGTCGCGAGCGCCGGCGTCGGCTTCGTCGTCGGCATCCAGCACGTCGCCCAGTGGTTCGACGAACACGAGATAGGCACGGCGGAGGGCCTCTACGCCGGCACGGGCAACGCCGGCGCCGGCGTCGGCGCGCTGGTGCTCCCCCGCCTCTACGGGACGGACTTCTCGGCCGCGTTCCTCCACCTCGGAATCGTCGCGCTGGTCATCGCCGCCGTCTACAAGTGGCGCGGCCAGCCCGCGAAGAGCGCCGAGCAGGCCGCGACGGCGAAGTCGAACACGTCGCTGCGGGACACGCTGTACGTCTGGACGCGCTACACGGCGGTCGCGCTGATGCTCGCCTACGGACTGACGTTCGGGCTCGAAATCGCCATGAACGCGTGGCTCCCCGGCTACTACGCCGAAGGGTTCGCCGCCGAACTCCGCGGATTGGGGTTCACCGACGCCGTGGCCATCCAGACCGCGGCGGGGACGTTCGCGGCCGTCCAGTCGTTCAACGCCTCGCTCTGGCGCCCCTTCTCGGGGTACATGTCCGACCTCTGGCAGCGCAAGGGGTGGACGCCGTACCCGTTTCTCGCGTCGGGACAGGACTACTCGCCGCGGGTCCACTGGGTGCTCACGTCGCTGTTGCTCGTGGGCACCCTCCTCGTGGCGCTGTCGGCGGCGGGCGTCGCCGGCCTCCTCCCCGTCTCGGTGGTCGTCCTCGCGGGCTTCGGCGTCGCGGTGAGCTTCGGCACCGGTGGGGTGTTCGCGCTCGTCCCCCTCCTGTTCCCGGACCGGCCCGGCACCGCCGCCGGCTTCGTCGGCGGCATCTCGACGACGGGCGGCATCCTCTACCCCATCCTGTTCGGCCTCCCAGCCGGCGTCCACCTGGGCTATGCGCTCGTCGCCGGCGTCGTCTTCGTCCCCTGTATCGCCTTCTTCGTGTGGGCGATGGCCCGCGCCGACGGCGCGGCCGGGGCGACGCCCGGACTCGGGAGCCGGGAGCGGTGGCTCGGTGCCGGGGCCGCCGGGGGCGCCGCGGGAGCCGGGACCGGAGCAGCCACCGACTCCGGGACGGGGGGTGACGACTGATGGGTGGCCACGTCGACCCCGGGGACGACTCCCGGAGCGACGCCGACGACGGCTCGGACGCGGAACCCGTCGAGGACGCGGAACCCGTCGACCACGACCCCTGGTACCGGTGGGGCCGTCGCGTCCTCTACGGGGAGATGCTCCTCGCGGTGGTCGTGACGGTGTTCTCGCTGTACACCGCGCTGACCGGCTCCGCGGGGGTGCTGGTCTGATGACGGTGCCGGGGACGGGAGCAGGGCGCCCGACCGGGGCGACGGCGCGGAGCGGGCGGTGAACGCCGACACGGGTCGGACGGGGGTCGTCGTCGCCGGCGGGCGCTCGTCGCGGTTCGCCGGCGCCGACAAGGCGCTCGCCCGGCTCGAGGGCACCCCGCTGATTCGGCACGTCGTCGACGACCTCGCGCCGGCCGTAGACGAGGTCGTCGTCAACTGTCGAGGCGCTCAGCGCGACGCCCTCGAGGCGGCGCTGTCGGGGTTCGAGGTGCGGTTCGCCGAGGACCGCATCCACGACCGCGGCCCGCTCGCCGGGGTCAGGTCCGGCCTCCGGGCCGCGCGGGGAAAGTACGCCGCGCTCGTCGCCTGCGACATGCCGCACGTCCCCGCGTCGCTTCTCTCGGCCCTCTTCGAGCACGCTCGCCACCGGACCGGCGCGGCACCGCGCGTCGACGAAGTGCTCCAGCCGTTCCCCGCCGTCGTCCACGTCCGCGCGGGCCTCGACGCGTGTCGGGAGGCGTTCACCCGTCACCCGCGGTCGATGCGGGAGTTCCTCGACAGTCTCGACCCGGTGGCCGTCCCCGAGCGCGTCGTCGGCGCGTTCGTCACCCCCGACGCGTTCGCGAACGTGAACACGCGGGCCGACCTGCGCGCGGCGACGGAGCGCCGCTGAACCGGTCGGTCCCCGCTCCGCCCCCGGGTACGAAGTTTCGTATTCGGGTTGTGTCGTTGGACACCCGTCCGGGAACCCGTCCAGTTCTCGTCCGTCTTACGTCCTTATACGGATTCGATTCCATTGCATACCGACCGACCGCCCACCGAGACGGAGTATTTTCTGAGTATTTCAACGATTAGAGTTATGAGTGTTCGTGCTGGAGGCTCGTTCCGAGAGAAGCACATGAGTCAGTCAGAATACGCGGACAAACCGCACGAACGTCCACACGGGGTGAGCCGAGATGGCGCATGAGAAGGAGGACTGGAAGGAGGCGTGTTACGGCGACGAGGTGCGCGAGAAGCTCCTCGAGTTCGCCGAGAAGGGGTGGGAGTCCATCCCCGAGGACGAGCGCGAGAAGTGGTTCACGCGGTTCAAGTTCTGGGGGGTGTTCCACCAGCGCACCGGGCAGGAGTCGTACTTCATGCTGCGGCTGACGAACGCGAGCGGCGTGCTCGAACCCGGCCAACTGCGTACCATCGGGGAGGTCGCTCGCGACTACGCGACCGGCCCGGTCCAGAACCCCGAGTTCGGCGACGGGTGGCTCGACCTGACGACCCGCCAGTCCGTCCAACTCCACTGGATAAAGCTCGAGGACGTCCCCGCCGTCTGGGAGCAACTGGAGGCGGCGGGCGTGTCGACGCGCTCCTCCGGGGGCGACACGATGCGCAACATCTCGGGCTGTCCCGTCGCCGGGAAGGACGAGCACGAGCTCGTCGAAGCCCGGCCCCTGCTGGAGCGTTTTCAGACCGAACTCCGGGCCGACGACGACCTCGCGAACATGCCCCGGAAGTTCAACATCTCCGTGACGGGCTGTCGCGAGGGGTGTGCACAGGACAGCATCAACGACGTGGGCATCGAGCCGGCGCGGAAGGAAGTCGCGGGTGAGAAGACCCTCGGTTTCAACGTCCGCGTCGGTGGCGGCCTCGGGGGACGCAAGCCCCGAAAAGCCCGGTCACTCGACGTGTTCGTCACGCCCGAGGAGGCCTACGAAGTCGTCCACGGCTTCGTCGAACTGTACCACGACTACGGCGACCGCGACGTGCGCTCGAAGAACCGGGCGCGCTTCTTCGTCGACGACTGGGGGACGGAGAGGATACGCGAGACCCTGCAGGAGGAGTACGTCGACGTCGACCTCCGAACGGCCGGCGAGGACGTCCGCGACGAGTACACGTACAACGCCGGGAAACCGCCCGCGGCGGGGAAGGCAGACCACGTCGGGGTCCACGAGCAGGCCGACGGTCGGTACTACGTCGGTCTCTCGGTCGCGGTGGGACGGCTCTCCGCCGACGACGCCCTCGAACTGGCCGACCTCGCCGACGAGTACGGCTCCGGCGAGGTACGTCTGACCCGCCGGCAGAACCCGCTTCTGATGGACGTTTCCGGGGACGACCTCGACGCCCTGCTCGACGAGCCGCTGCTGTCGAAACACACCCCCGAGCCGAACCCGTTCGCCCGCGGCGCGGTCGCCTGCACGGGGACGGAGTTCTGCTCGCTCGCGCTGACGGAGACGAAGGCCCGGACCGCCCGGATGCTGCGCTGGTTCCGCGACAACGTCGACCTGCCGGAGGACGTCGAACAGTTGAAACTCCACTACTCCGGCTGCACCGCCGACTGCGGGCAGGCCAACACCGCCGACATCGGCCTGCTCGGGATGCGCGCCCGAAAGGACGGGGAGATGTGCGAGGCGATGGACGTCGGCGTCGGCGGCGGAATCGGCGAGGAGCCGAGTTTCGTCGAGTGGGTCCGTCAACGCGTCCCCGCCGACGAGGTACCCGGCGCGGTGAGGAACCTCGTGGAGGCGTTCGCGGCCCATCGCGAACCGGGCCAGCCGTTCCGCGAGTGGGTCGCGGAGACCGGGACCGAGGCGGTCGTCGACCTCTGTGAACCCGAGGAGACGAGCTACGAGGACCCGTGGCTCCACGACGCGAAACAGTCCTGGTACCCGTTCGCGGAGGGGGAGAGCCCGGCGCCGACGGCCGCCGACGGGACGCCGCTGTCGGCCGATGACTGAGGGGAGCGAGGTCGGCGCCGAAGCGCGCGGGCCGTCAGCGCGTCACGGTGTCGACGACCGCGAGCACGTCTCCGCGGACGTCGCGCCCGAGCTGTTCGAGCCGCGCCCCGGCCGGGACCCCGAGTAAACGCCGGGCCACGGGCGGGGGGTTCTCCCGGGTTTATCAGGATGGACCTCCGAAGAGGTGGTATGTCCACACCAGTCATCGCGAAGGCCTACCGGACGCCACAGGGCAAAGAGGGCGGCGTCTTCGCCGACGTGCGGAGCGAGGACCTCTCCATCGCGCTCATCAACGAGATTCTCGCCGAGACCGGTCTCGGGGACGAGGACGTCGACGACCTCATGTGGGGCTGTGCTCAGCAGCGCCGCGAGCAGGACAACAACATGGCGCGCGTCATCGCGCTGCTGTCGGACCTCGGGGAGTCGGTGCCGGCGACGACCATCAACCGCTGGTGTGCCTCCTCGATGCAGGCCGTCATCAGCGCGAGCGACGCCATCGCCGCGGGCAACCGCGACTGCATCATCGCCGGCGGGGTCGAGAACATGTCCATCGTCTCGATGCAGGACGACTCCTACTCCTACCTCCACCCGCGTCTCGCCGACGAGTACAACGTCGGCCAGCTCCAGATGGGGATGACCGCCGAGGAGGTCGCAGAGCGCTACGACGTCTCCCGGGAAGCACAGGACGAGTACGCCCTGCGCAGCCAGCAGCGCGCCGCCGCCGCCACGGACGAGGGTCGCTTCGCCGACCAGATCGTCCCCGTCGACAACGGCGAGGGGCTGGTGGAGGAGGACGAAGGCATCCGCCGTGACACCTCGATGGAGGCGCTCTCCGGGCTCCCGACCGTGTTCAAAGGAGACGGCACCGTCACGCCCGGCAACGCCTCCCAGATTTCGGACGGCGCCGCGGCCCTGCTCGTCACGAGCCGCGAGTTCGCCGAGGAGCACGACCTCGACGTGATGGCCGAGGTCGGCACGAACAACGTCGCCGGCGTCGACCCCACCGTGATGGGCATCGGCCCGGTGCCCGCGACGCGCGGCCTGCTCGAACGCGCCGGCCGCGACATCGACGACTACGACCTCGTCGAGCTGAACGAGGCGTTCGCCTCGCAGGCGCTGTACTCCCAGCGCGAACTCGGCATCGACGACGAGAAGTTCAACGTCAACGGCGGCGCCATCGCCATCGGCCACCCGCTGGGTGCGAGCGGCGCACGCCTGCCGGTCACGCTCGTCCACGAGATGATAGAGCGCGACGCCGAGCGCGGCCTCGCGACGCTCTGTGTCGGCTTCGGGCAGGGCGCGGCCATCGAGTTCTCGCGGTAGGCCGCCCTCGCACGTCGGCTTCGTCGAACGGCCACGTCGTATTTGTCTCGTCCGGACCACGTTCTGCGTGAGAACCGATGACTGACGAGCCAACGACCACCACGAGCGGTGCGACCGGTGACGTGGACAGCTCCCGGCGCGACCTCCTCCGGGCGAGCGCGGGGGCCGTCGCCGCCGGCGGCCTCTTCGGCGGCGCCGGAGCCGGCCTCGCGGGCGCACAGGAGAACGACAGCGGAGGCAACGAGTCGGGCGACCAGGCCGGCGACGAGGGGACGGACACGGTCCTCGCTCAGGGGGCCATCCCCGAGACGACGACGACGTTCGGGCGGGACACCTACGAGGGACTGTTCCTGCAGGTGGAGTCGCCGACGGACACCTCGGACGAACCGAACGCCTCCGGGTGTGGCTTCGTCGACGGCGACCAGCCGGTCGCGACGTTCCTCGTCCACCTCATCACGCGTATCGACGGCGCGAGCCGTTCGAACCAGGCAATCCTCTACGCGAACGCCGACACCACGGAGATAACGTCCGGTCGGCTGTTCGTCGTCAACAGCACGCAGAGCTGCGGCTCGGGCAACAGCCTCGTACAGCTCGAGCTCGAGTCCATCGGTGCGAGCCGAATCGACGGCGTCGTCGACGACCAGAACGAGCCCGGCGAGGACGAGACGAACAACCCCATCCCCGGCTTCGGCCCGGTGACGGCTGTCGGTGGCCTCGCCGCGGCCGGGGCGGCGGCGCTCGGGATGCGAGGGCAGGACGGGGACGACTGAGGCCGACCACGCCCCGCCGGAGGGCGTCTACTCCTCCTCGCTACCCGGCAGGGACGCGAGGTAGCTCAGCAGCTTCGTCACCGCCCAGATGATGAGGACGAACGGGAGCAGCGGGACGAGCAGTATCAGGAGGATAGCCACGTACGCCAGCCCGACGGCGTGCATCTCCGTATCCGGCCGGCTCCGGTAGCCGGGGGTCACGGTACGATACGCCCTCGTCAGGAGGCCGGGGTCCTGCGATTCCGAGGAGTCGGTGCTCATGTGAGCGACTACGGCCGGGTGGGAAATAAAGTCATCAGGCCGACAGGGCCGCCGTCGGTCCGTGTGTCCCGTCACCACCCCGACACGCCTTTCGCCTCGCCGGACGAGGGTTCGGTATGGCGACGCACTCGGACGCCGGGTCCCTCCGGGGCGGAGCAGAACGCCCCGACGCCCCGTACGCGCTCGTCGCCGGCCTGTACGTCGCCGCGCTCCTCGCGCCGACCGCCGTGGGCGCGGTATCGACCGTCGTCGCCGGGGGCGCGGCCCGCTACGTCGCGCTCCTCCTCGCGGCGACGTGCGTCACGACCGGAGCGGGTTGGTACGTCTCGCGCGTCCCCGGACTCGCAGTCGCCCTCGGCCGGCGGGACGCGACCTGGCTGCTCGCGGTCGTTCCCCTCCCCTGGCAGGTCGGGGCGTTCGTCGCGCTGGCCGCGGCCGGCGTCGACGTGCCGACGGCTGTCGCGCTCCTCGGGCTCTTCGCCGGAGCGGCGGCGTCGCTGCTCGGCGTCGCGCTGGTCGCGATGAGCCGAACTCGGCACGCGGACGCCGTCCTGGACGGCGTCGACGACCTCGCCCGGTGGGAGGCGCGCTGGCCGCCACGCTGGCGACGCGTCGGGAAGGTGACTGCAGTAGTGGGCGGGTTGGCAGCGATTCTCGGTCTGGCGGCACGGTTCGTACTCGGCTGGGAGTGGGCTGGCTCGCTCTACGTCTTCCTGCTCCTGTCGACGCCGTTCGCGGGGATGACGAACGCGCGGACGTTCCGCGCGACGGGAGCCGGGCTCGCCGTCGAGCAGCCGCTCCAGCGAACGCTCCGGCCGTGGTCGGCGTTCGAGAGCTACACGCTCACGGACGAGGCGCTCGTCGTTCGGACGGCCGAACCGTGGCGACCCGCCCACCGCTGTGACCGGACGGACGTCGAAGACGTGGACGCCGTGGGCACCGCGCTCGGGTGCCACCTCCCGCGACGCGACTGAGACGAGTGGAAGACGGACACAGAGCTGAGACCGAGCAGGGAGTGAAGGGCGAGTAGAGAGTCGGGAACGAGCAGAGAGTCGAGGACGAACGGAGGGACGGAGACGAACGGGACGACGACCGCGTGGCGCTCGGCAGTCCGACGCTTCGCGGGCGACGTTACTCCAGGTGGACCGCCGGGCGGAACGGAACGGCCTGCTTGGCCCGGTCGGCCGGGTCGTGGGCGTCCTCGCCCTCGACGTACACCTCGACTTCGGCGTCGAACTCGCGGCCGAGGAACGGGGCGGCGTCCTCGTAGATGGCCGCCTCGTCGGCCTCGCGCATCGCCTCGACGGTCTCCTCGTCGAGTCCGCGCAGGTCCTCGACCAGCTCCCCGACGAGGTCGTTCACGTCGTTGCCGCGCTCGCGCAGGTCGGGGTTCTGCATGACTTCGCCCATCACCTGTCCGACGTTGGCGCCGGGGCCGGCGTCGGCCACGGTATCGAACACCTCGCGCTTCCAGTCGGCGGCGACGTACACTCGTAGGGTCTCGGGGTCGGTGTCGGTCACGTCGACGATGTCGCGCACGTCCTCGGTGAGGCGCTCGACGCCGCGCTCCGCGACCTCGACGGCGACCGACTCGTAGGACTCGTCCGGTTCGGGCCACGGCGCATCCTCGGCGGGCGTCCCGGTCAGCGTCTCGTGGAGTTCGTTCGTCATGAACGGGACGAACGGAGCGAGCAGACGCAGGCGCGTCTCCAGGACGTACCGGAGCGTCCACTGCGCCGCCGGACGGTCGAGGTCGGCGCGCCGGCGGTACCAGCGTAGTTCCTCCTCGAAGCCGTAGAAGGCGGCTTGGCTCGCGGTGCGCGTCTCGGCGCGGTCGAGCGCGTCGGTCGCCTCGCGGACGGTCCCCTGGAGCTTCGACAGGAGCCAGCGGTCGACCTGCTGTAGCTTCTCGGGTGGGTCGCCGGCGTCGCTGTCGCCGTCGCCGTCCAGTACCGACTCCTGCTCGTCGGCGGCGTCGACGACCTCGCTCGCCCGGTTCCAGAACCGGTCCAGCTGGTCGCGGACGCTGCCGACTTGGTCGGCGCGCCAGTCGAAGTCCTGCCACGGCTCGGCGGAGTTGAGCAGGAAGAACCGGGCGGTGTCGGCGCCGTAGCGGTCGATGGCCTCGCCCGGCAGGACGACGTGCCCCTTCGAGGAGGACATCTTCTCGCCCTCCAGCAGGCCCATCCCCATGATGACGATGCCCTGGGGCCACTGTGCCTCGTCGAACAGTTCGGCGTGGTGGAACTGATAGAACGTCAGGTGGTTCGTGATGAGGTCGTTCGCGGAGAACCGGTAGTCCACCGGGTACCAGTGGTCCCACTCCGCGCGCAGGTCGAGCGCGCGCTCGTCGGGGTCGGAGACGGCGTCGGCGCCGTAGAACAGCGCGTCGAAGAACTCGCGGTCTAAGTCCTCGACCGGAATCTCCTGCAGGCGGTGGGCGACCGTGTAGTACGCCATGTAGATGGTCGAGTCCGACAGCGGCTCGATGACGAAGTCCCGGTCCCACGGGAGGCGCGTGCCCAGCCCGTAGTTGCGGATGCAGGGCCACTCGTTCAGCCAGTCGACGGTGTGGTGGTACTCGTCGCGCGTGCTCTCGGGGATGGCGTCCAGCCCGTCGACCAGCTCGTGGGTCGCCGCCTTCCAGTCGTCGGCCTTGTAGTCGAGGAACCAGGTGTCCTGTTCGGCGACGACCACGTCCCCGCCACAGCGGCAGACGACCTCCTCGCTGAACTCCTGCATGGCGTCGAAGGCGCCCGTGTCCATATTGGCCGCCTTGAACTCGTCGCGAGCGTCCTTCACCAGTTCGCCCGCGAACTCGCCGTACACGTCGGCGAGATGGCCGGCGTGGAACTCCTTGTTGTACAGGTCCTTCGTGGCCTCCGCGAGCGCCGGGTCCGAGGAGGACTCGATGCCGCGGGACTCGACGGCGTGTCGGGCCGGAACCTCCCCCCAGTTCTCGTCGTCGTCCTCGATGGAGAGGATGGGGATGGGTTCGATTTCGGCGACTTCGGCCGGGTCGATTCCGTACTCTTCCAGCCGCTCGGTGTCCGCCTTCGCCTCCCGCAGTGCGACGTAGTCGTCGGGCGAGTGCGCCGGGACGGACATCACGACCCCCGTCGCGTTGTCGGCGTCGACGAAGCCGGCCGGCAGGACGAGCACGTCGTCGCCCGTGACGGGGTTCTCGACGCGCTGGCCGACCAGGTCGGTGCCCTCGTGCTCGGAGAGGACCTCCACGTCGTGGGCCTGCAGACGCAGCTTCTCGGCGGCCTGCGCGGAAACGAACCACCGCTCTCCGTCGACGTCGGCGACGACGTAGTCGGCTTCGGGGTCGATGTACGCGTTCGTCACGCCGTAGACGGTCTCGGGGCGCAGGGTCGCCATCGGGACGGTGACGGCTTCACCCTCCGACTCCCACCCGAATCGCACGAGCGTGTACTCTTGGAACTCCGCATCCTCACCCTCCAGCAGGTCGTGCGTGGTTACGGGTTGTTCCTCGTCGGTGCAGTACTTCACTGGGTGGAGGCCCTTCTCCAGGCGGCCTCGCTCCTTGAGCGTCTCGTACTGCCACGTGATGAACTTCGAGTAGCGCTCGTCGTTCGTGGTGAACTCGCGGCGCCAGTCGACGGAGAGGCCCAGCGAGTTCATCCCGCGCTTGTAGTGTTCCTCGATGAAGTAGCGGGCGAACCCCATCGGCGTCTCCAGGTCGGCGAGGGTGTCCTCGGGGACGTTGTAGGTGTCTTTCAGCACCGACAGCTGCTTCTCTTCGCCCTTCTTGAGGCGCTCGACGGCGCCGATGATGGGCGTGCCGGTGACGTGCCAGCCGATGGGAAAGAGGACGTTGTCGCCCTGTTGGCGGCGGTAGCGAGCGTACACGTCCGGTACGGTGTAGGTGCGGGCGTGGCCGATGTGCATCCCACCGCTCGGGTACGGGTACGGGACGGTGACGAAGGTGGCGTCCTCGTCGGCGTCACCCGGGTCGGCCTCGTACCGGCCCGACTCGGCCCAGCGCTCCCGCCAGCGCTCTTCTAGCTCCTGCGGGTCGTAGTCGTCCATGTCACCTGCGAGACGGGCCTGGGTAAAGAACCGTGTGCTTACGCCTCGGCGGCTGTCCGATGGCGTGGGTTTAGATGGGAGAACGGTCGTTTGTGAGTGTGTGTTACGGCATTGAATCGACCGGGGACTGTCGGTACATTACGAACCGAGAGTAGCCCAGCAAAGCCCTCGCGCCCTCGACTCGTCTCACTCGCTGTCGTTCGAAAGGCCGGCCCTGCCGGCCTTTCGTGATGACGAGAGACGCGCAGCGTCTCTCGAACCACGCGCCTCACCCTCGCTCCACTCGGGTTGCGGTGCTTGCGTCGTGAGACTCCCCGACGGCGCTCGCCCTTTGCAAGTCCGCCAGGGCCGCAACAGCACAGCACCTCACACCTCCCCAGCCTCCGAACGGCCGACACGGAGGTCGGCCGCGGTCCCTCGCACGGGTGCGACGGCCGACGGAGCGGCCGTCGGCGCGCGCCGGCCGCCATTCTATGGGCGGCCGAGACGTGCGAGGGATGAGCGACCGGAGGGAGCGAATCGGCCGGGGAGGGTGTGGTGCGGGGTGGTGGGTGGGGCCCCTTTCGAAACTCATCACTGCACCTACTGTCGAAACCGAAACTCCTCAATCGAGATTCACCACGACACCAACTCCCAATGCCGAAACACCCCAAAGACACCCGAAAGCGAAAACAGCGACATCAAACCCTTACTCAGCCAATCCGAGCAGGTCGAACGGGTAGCCGTTGTCGTTCTCGTCCGCGTGCTCGTAGACGACGTGCGCGGCCGCCACGTCCTGAATCGCCAGGCCGGTCGAGTCGAACACCGAGATGCCGTCCTCCGAAGTGCGCCCCGCCTTCTCGCCGACGACGATCTCGCCGATCTGCCCGTAGATGTCGTCGTCGTCGAGGACGCCCTCGTGCCACGGGACGTTGATTTCGCCCGAGTGAGTCGTCTGGTCGTAGTCGTCGATGACGAGCTTCGCATCCAAGAGCACCTCGTCGGCGAGTTCGTGCTTCCCCTCGGCGTCGGCGCCCATGGCGTTGACGTGGGTGTGCTCGCCGAGGTCCTCGCGGGAGACGATGGGGTCTTCGACGGGCGTCACCGTCGAGAGCACGTCACACGAGGCGGCCTCCGCGATGGAGCCGGCGCGCACGTCGAACTGGTCGCCGAAGCGGTCGACGAACGCGGCGACGCGCTCCTCGTCGAGGTCCGACACCACGACCGTCTCGATGGGCCGGACCTCCGAGATGGCCTCCAACTGGGTGTAGGACTGAACGCCGGCGCCGACGATGCCGAGCGAGGTGGCGTTCTCGACCGCGAGGTGGTCGGTGGCGACCGCCGCGGCGGCACCGGTGCGCTTCATCGTGAGTTCGGTGCCGTCGAGGACGGCGAGCGGGTAGGCCGTCTCGGGGTCGGAGTATATCATCGTCCCCATCACCGTGGGGAGGTCGAACTTGTCGTTGTTGTCGGGGTGGACGTTCACCCACTTGATGCCGGCGGCGTCCCAGTCCTCCGCTTCGAGATAGGCCGGCATCGACCGGAAGTCCCCGTTGTACTGGGGCAGGTCGATGTAGGACTTCGGCGGCATCTGGGCGTCCCCGCGCTGGTAGGCGGCGAAGGCGTCCTCGATGGCTCCCACCAGTTCGCCCATTGGGGCGTTCTCGTGGACGTCGTCGCCGTTGAGCAGCAGCGTCTGCATGCTCGCGAATATTGCCGGCCGGTATTTAGTTCATGCCGAAGCGTCCCCGACGCGCTTGGCGTCGGGGCCGGGCCCCGGTGGGCTACCCGCCGGCCGCCGAGCAGTCCGGACAGACCCCCGTCGCCTCGGTCCCCCACGGACCGGAGACTCCCATCTCGTCCACCTCGGTCCACCCCGCCGACGAGGCCGCCGCCTTCGTCTCCGTCCGAGCGGCGTCCCCGCAGTCGTCGCAGTAGAGGTCTATCACGCCGAGCGAGACGGGCGGACCGCCCAAAAGTGTGTCTATTGGTGACAGTCAGCAGTATCGGTGTCGGGCGGGCCCGTGGAGGTCAGCCGAGGAGGACAATGGAACCCCCCTGTCCCGAAATCCTCCGTTGGGGCAGACGTGTCAACAGTTATCGTGCCAGTAAGTATGGTCCTCCCAGCGGACCCGACGGTCGGTGACCCCACCGCATGCGTGACACCCCAGCAACCGAAACCGACGACGACGACACCGACCGCTCCCGAATCGACAGCGCCCGACGGAACGTCCTCCGAGCCCTCGGTGCCGGCACGGCCGTCGCCGCCACCAGCGGCGTCGCGAGCGCGGGCGTCGGGGGCGGCGGCCGACTGTTCTCCGCGGACGACGACACCGCCGACGCCGAAATCGACCCGCAGTTCGGCTTCGCGGCCGCCTCGGGCGACGTCGAACCGCCCGTCGAGCCCGACCACGAGATTCGGGTGCTCATCCAGCCGCGCGAAGGCGCCCCGATTCCCGAGTTCTTCTTCGACCCGGTCGGCCTGTTCGTCGAACCCGGCGACACGGTGAAGTGGAACTTCGTCACCGGCCACCACTCCGTCACAGCGTACCACCCCGGGTTCGGCTACCAGCAGCGCGTCCCGGACGGCGTCCCGCCGTACTCCTCACCCCTGATGCCACAGGGCGGCTACTGGCTCTACACCTTCCAGCAGGAGGGCGTGTACGACTACCACTGTGCGCCCCACGAGATATTCGGCCACGTCGGCCGCATCGTCTGCGGGTCGGCGAAGGGGTTCCAGCCGATTCCGGACCTGTGTGCGGCCCCGCCGAGCGAGGGCGGCGAGGGCGAAGGTGGAGCGGACGGCGAGGGTGGCGACGGTGAGAACGGCGAGAACGGCGAGGGCGGTGGCGGCGAACCCGAACTCCGCCTCCCCGCGTTCACCGGCTACACCGTCCTCCGCGACGACTCGCTGACACCGGAGTGTATCGTCGAGAAGGGCGCCCAGCCGTGGACGAAAATCGACCCCGAGAACAAGCGGCTGTTCCTCCGCGTCGAGGGGTTCCCGCCCTGCGGCGAGGAGTAGGCCGGCCGCGACCCGGACGCAGTTTTTTGGCCCGCTCGACGGCGACGGGGCGTTCGTCCGTTCCTCGTGCCGAATGCCGCGGCTACGCGGTCGAAAAAGTGACAGAGTTCGGTCGAAGAGCGGTGCGGCGGTCGGTCGAAACGGGATGTGAGTGTGTCCTATTCGGACTTCACGTCTCGCGGGCTTCGCCCGCTCGACATTCGAGGTTCGTTCCGAACCTCGCTTACATCGCGCCGCCCATACCGCCCATGCCGCCCATGCCACCCATGCCGCCGCCGGGGGCGCCGCCCTCGTCGTCGTCGCCGGCGGTGCTCAGGTCGCCCGCGGCGATGATGTCGTCGATTTTGAGGACGAGGTTCGCGGCCTCGGTGGCGCTGGAGAGCGCCTGCTCCTTCGAGTGGGCCGGCTCGACGACGCCCGCGTCGAACGTGTCGACGACGTCGCCGCTGAAGACGTTCAGACCGGCACGGGAGTCGCCGTCCTCGTGGGCCGCACGGAGGTCGACGAGCGTGTCGATGGAGTCGAGCCCGGCGTTCTCGGCGAGGACGCGCGGGACGAGTTCGAGCGCGTCGGCGAACGCCTCGACCGCGAGCTGCTCGCGACCGGAGACGGAGTCGGCGTAGTCCCGGAGTCGGGAGGCGAGTTCGACCTCGATGGCACCGCCGCCGGCGACGACGCGACCGTCGGAGACGGTGGTCGCGACGACGTCCAGGGCGTCCTGGACACCGCGCTCGAGCTCGTCGACGACGTGGTCGGTCGAACCACGGAGGAGCATCGTGACGCCGTGGGCGTCCTCACCCTCGACGTAGAACAGCTCGTCCTCGTCGTCGCGGCTCACGGAGCCGAAGCCGAGGTCCGAGTCCGTGACGCTGTCGAGGTCCGTGACGATGGAGCCGCCGACGACGTTCTTGAGGAACTTCATGTCGGACTTCTTCACGCGGCGCACCGCGAGGATGCCCTTCTTCGCGAGGTAGTGCTGGGCCATGTCGTCGATGCCCTTCTGACAGAAGACGACGTCGGCACCCGACTCCTCGATCTGCTCGACCTTCTTCTTCAGCTGGGCCTCCTCCTGGTCGAGGAACTGCTGGAGCTGGTCCGGGCTGTCGATGCTAACCTGCGTGTCGACGCTGGACTCCTCGATTTCGACGGCCTCGTTCAGCAGGAGAACCTTCCCGTCCTCGACGCTCGAGGGCATGTCGTCGTGGACCGGGTCCTTGTCGACGACGGCGCCGGTGAGCAGTTCGGACTCGCCGGCGGAGCGGCCGGTCTGGGTCTCGATTTTGACGTTCTCGAGGTCGACGACGTGGGAGCCGTCCTCGGCCTCGACGGTGACCTGCTGGACCGCGCGGACGATGAGGTCGGCGAGAACCTCCTTGTTGAGGTCCGCGCTCTTGCCCGTCATGGAGGTCTCGGCGACCTTTCTGATGAGCTCCTCGTCGTCGGGGTCGACGCGCTCCGCGATGTTGTCGACCTCCTCGCGAGCCTTCTCGCTGGCGAGGTTGTACCCCTTGATGACCGCCGTCGGGTGGATGTCCTGCTCGAGCAGGTCCTCGGCGTTCTTCAAGAGCTCGCCGGCGATGGCGACGGCCGTCGTGGTGCCGTCACCGGCCTCGTCCTCCTGGGTCTCGGCGACCTCGATGATCATCTCGGCCGTCGGGTTGTCGATGTCCATCTCTTTCAGGATGGTGACCCCGTCGTTGGTGATGGTCACGTCACCCATCGAGTCGACAAGCATCTTGTCCATCCCCTTCGGGCCGAGTGTCGAGCGTACCGCCTCGGCGACCGCACGGGCGGCGCGAATGTTGTACTCCTGCGCGTCACGGTCCTTGACGCGCTGGGAATCGTCTCCGAGAATGATCATCGGCTGACCCTGCTGCATTCGCTGGCTCATAGACACCTCGGGATTGATTGTGATTCTATAAAAGCCATTCGCTTCCGTACTCGGCGTGCGAACTGATGTCATTCACCTCGTCCGGGGAAAACCACCCGACTGCGAGCGCTTTCTCGGACGCGAGTTCGGAAGGTCCGTCCGAGACCGTCGACCCCGAACCGGCCCTCAGAGGAACTCTTTATACGTGTCGCGTCGGTTCACTCGACCGACTCTTTCCACTGGAGCGTGAGCGTCCCGACCGCGAAGGCATCGTCGGAGTCGGTGTCGCGGGCGATTTTGACGGTGTTCGTCCCTTCTCGAAGGGACGCCCCGGTGACGGTGTCGACCCAGTACTGCCAGCCCTCGTTCGGCGGCACGTCGAACCCGGAGAGCGACTCGCCGTTGACGAGAATCTCGTGGCCGTACTCGCCGACGTCGAACGCTTGGATGCCGACGAGCGGCTCCTGCGGGTCGGCGACGGGCACCTCGAACTCGAAGGCGTCGGTCTCGTCGCCGGCGTCGGTCGCCCAGTCGAGGTCGAGTTGGCCGTCGGCCGGCGCGAGCTGGGCTCCGACGTACACCGTCACGTAGTTCGCACGGGAGTGCACGCTCCGTGGTACTCGGTTGGGATTGAAAAACACGGCGACACCGGCGGAGACGGTCGGAACGACCGTCCGCCCCGGTCGTCGGTTCGTCGTTCGGTCGTCCGTCAGTCGGTTCTCAGTCGTCGCCCTCGACCGGCTCCACGAGGAGCTCACCCTCCACGTCCTCGTAGAGGTCGGGTTCGTCGTCTTCGGCACCCATCGTGTCGACCTCCCGTTCGGCCAGGTGGTGCTCGAGCTGCGCTTCCTTGTTGAGCCCCTTCCGTTCGCGGCCGTTTTTCGTGTCAGGCATTACCAGTCGTGGTAACGGTGGCCACACTTATGAACGTTTGGCAGCGTCGCTGACAGTGCGCGCGCTCGTCGGCACTTCGCGGCCCAATGTGTGGTGTGTGAGCACACACCGTATACGTTCTGCCGACCAACGTACGGACGGGGACGTCCACGACGGGCGTCGTCAGGGAGGACCGAGATGGACAGAAGTGGGGTGGTCAGACGCGGACGGAACCGAGGTGATACGGACGGGACCAGCCCGAGGACGGGTCGGCACAGTGTCGCTCGACGGACGGCTCTCGTGGTCGCCGTCGCGGTGGTCGTCCTCAGCGCGGGCGGCACCGCCCAGACCGATACGCGACCGGCGTGGGCAGACGAGGTGTACGCCGACCTCGTCGTCGCGGCGTCGGCGTACAACGCCGCGCCGCCGGACCCGACACTCGCCGGACTCGTGTTCGCGGACGAGCGCGTGAACCTCCACGTCCACGGCGACGGGGACGAACTCGCAGCGTACTCGTTCCGTACCGACGCCGACCTGCGGGTCGTCGAGCTCGACCGCGGGGAGCGAGCCGACGCGACGACCCTCGTGACGACGGGCCGGGAGACCGTCGCGACTGTCGCGGACGCGCCCTCACCGCCGAGTGCGCTCGTCGGCGCCGTCGAAGCCGGCGACGTTCGAATCCGCGGAATCGGTCCTCTCGCCGGCGTGAAGTGGGCGCTCGTCGGACTCGGAGTCGCGCTCATAGACCTCGGAGCCGTCGGCGTCGGCCTCGCCGTCGCGGGCGTCGTCGGCGGACTCCTCGTTCTCTACCTGTTCACCCAGGCCGTCGCAGTGCCCTCGCTCGCCAGCGTCGGCAACGCGCTGGCGTGGCTCTGGAGTCGGGTGGAGTGGGGGCTCAAACAACTCGCGGAGAAACTCGGGATGGTCGGCGCGGCGAAGTGGCTCCTGGGGAAACTCGGACTGCTCGGGTCGACCGACGACGAGGAGGACGAGTCGGAGCGTCGTCAGTCCAGACCGACGGTCCGGGAGCAGGGCGACTCCCGACTCCCACGGCGGCGCCGGCGGACCGGTCGCCGCGGGTCGTGAGCGGTGCGACGAGACGCACCGCTCGTCGGTCGGCCGCGACTGTTCAGTCGTGTGGTTGGCGAGCAATACCAGAACGCACTTCGGGCAGTCGCTCCCAGTGGCGAGTATGGAACGAAGTCCGCTCGAGCTGCTCGGTCTGCTCGCCATCTGTTACGCGGTTGTGTACGTGTCGGTTCACTACCGCCTCTTCGGAGAACGCCCGTCGGGAACGCCTCGCTGGCCCACCGACGCGTGGCGGATGATGGGGCCCTCCGACTCGTCCTGAGGGCGAGGGACACCGTCCCTGTGACGAGCCACTTCGCTCGTCACGTCGTCCGGTCTCGGTCTACCGAACGTCGTTCCGCTCACCGGCACGACGCGACGCGATGAAACGCGTCGCTCGTCGTGTAAGGTCGACAGAAACGCCGGGACAGGGATTTGAACCCTGGATCCCAGAGGGAACACGCTTTCCAGGCGTGCGCTTTACCACTCAGCCATCCCGGCTCGGGTCGAAAGTACCGCGGTCGGACGTTTAAGTTCTTCCTTTCCGCACGAGACGATGTTCGGTAGCGTACGCCACACCGGCGACGACGACGCCGAGGACGGCCGCGACGCCGAGACGCGCGAGAAAACCGAGCGGGAGCGGCCCGACGACGAGGACGTACCCCTGTGCCAGCGCGAGGAACGCCAGCGCGCCGACCGCCCCCCAGAGCAGTCCCGACTTCGTGCGCGGCCGCGTCATGTTACTCGTCGCTGACGCCCGACTCCGACGGCTGTGCATCGCCGTCTCTGACGCTCGCGATGGCTTCGATTTCGACGCCGACGCCCTTCGGGAGCGCCCCGACCTCGACCGCCGAGCGGGCGGGCGGCTCCTCGCCGAAGTACCCCTCGTAGGTCTCGTTCATCTCGTCGAAGTCGGCGATGTCGTCCATGAAGACGGACATCTTCAGCACGTCGTCGGCACTCGCGCCGGCCTCCTCGAGGATGGCCATCACGTTGTCCAGCGACTGTGCAGTCTGTGTGGCGATATCCTCGCCGTCGAGCAGGTCGCCGTCGGGCGTCAGCGGAATCTGGCCCGCCGTGAAGAGGATGTCGCCGTCGGTCGTCGCCTGGCTGTACGCGCCCACCGCCGCAGGGGCGTCGTCCGTGCTGATGACGCGCTTCATGTCGACGGCGTCGACCGGCGGTGGCTTATAGTCGTGGGACCTGCGCCGAACCGATGTCGGGCCGACGACGTTGTGAGGGGCCGGACCGACGTGGCGGCATGGACTGTCGCCGTGTCGTCACCCTCGCGTCCTTCGGGGTCGCTTTGGTCTGCTTCGTCCTCGCCCGCGCCGGTCGACGCGCCGCCGACGTTCCGCTCAGCCCGCTCATCGCCGGCCGGTACGTGGGCGCCGACTGGGTCGAGCGTGCGGGTGTCGGCACCGACGAACGCCCCGTCGGCGAGATGGACGACTTCACTCGACTCGCCCGCCCCGACTTCGACCCCGGCCGCGTCGACGACGAGGTCCGGCGGTTCTACGAGCGCACGAGCGAGTACGACCTGCAGTATCGGGTCCGATGGGAGCGCGGCTTTCGTCTCGGCGCCGCGCTGGCGACGCGACTCACGAGTCGTATCGAGCAGTTGAACCTGCCGGCCCCCGGTGAACACGGGGAGACGGGCCTGCCGGAGTCGGAGACGGGGGGTAGGTGGCGCCGGCTCCGAAGCCGGTTCGTCGGGGTCGACCCCGCCGCCGACCCGCGCGAGGAGGCGCGGGTCTGGACCCGAACCGACCCCGACACCGACGAGGCGGTGTTCGTCGCCGTCTACGGCGCCCACGACCGCGACGGGGAGCGGTTCGTCAACATCGCCGTCCCGCTGCCGGGGACGAACCTAAGTACGGTCCTCCGGGTCGAGCACGACGACCGACCGGGTGGCGTCCGGCTGACGACGAGCGGTAACGGCAGGGACGACGACCCCGGCCTCTACCTCCTCACGCCCGCGGGAGCGGTTTCACTGCCGATGGAACAACGGTTCCGGGTGTGGCCGACGGGGAAGGGAGTGACCGAGTCACTTCGTGCGACCCACGAGATGTGGCTCCTCGGCCGGCGCTTCCTCGCCGTCGAGTACCGTATCGACCGGCGGGCGGAGTGAGCTCGACCGGCCCCGAGACCCTCAGCGCGGCGCGAACGTCCCCGTCAGTTCGGTCTCGGCGACGACGTGGTCGGCCATCGCCGCCTGCAGTTCGGCCTTCGTCGACCCCCGGTCCAAGGCGAGTTCGGTGTCGAGCGCGTACAGCCGGAACCGGTAGGTGTGCTCGCGGTCCGGGGGCTTCGGCCCCCCGTAGGCCGCGGCGCCGTAGCTGTTCTGTCCGACGACCGCGCCGTCCGGCGTCTCGCCCGCTTCGATGTCGCCGGTCGCGGGGTCGACGTTCCAGACGACCCAGTGGTCCCACACCTTTCCGGCGGACTCCCTCGCGTCCGGGTCGTCCACGACGAGCGCCAGCGAGGTGGCGTCCGCCGGGACCTCCTCGACCGCGAGCGGCGGGTTCACGTTCTCGAAGTCGTAGCCGTACCGGTCGGGGATGGGCTCGCCGTCCGCGAACGCTGGGCTGGTGAGTCGCATGGAGGAGATACGTCGTCCGAGGACGGGTCCGTTTTGGTCGGCGAGGCGACAGTCGTCTCGACGGCCGTCGTCGGAACCGCCCCGCCGCGACCGCCTAGACCAGCACCTCGACCTCGTACCCCTGCTCGCGAATCGCGCCGAGTAGCTCCTCGACGTGGTCCTCGCCCCTGGTTTCGAGGTCGAGTTCGACCTCGGTGGCGTTCATGCCGATTTCGCGGGAGGTACGGTCGTGACGGATAGCGTAGATGTTCGCCTGCTGGGTGGCGATGACGTGCAGCAGGTCTTCGAGGGCGCCCGGGCGGTCCTTGAGGACGGTCTTGAGTTTCACGTAGCGGCCGGTCTCGACCAGCCCGCGCATGATGACCGTCGTCAGCGTGTTCATGTCGATGTTGCCGCCACAGAGGGCCGGGACGACCGTCTCGTTCGCCTTGTAGGTGAACGTGTCCGCGAGCAGGGCGGCGAGGGCGACGGCGCCCGCCCCTTCGACGACGGTCTTCGTCCGTTCGAGCAGGAACATCAGCGCGACGGCGATCTGCTCGTCGGAGACGGTGACGACCTCGTCGACGCGCTCGTTGATGACCTCGAAAGGTTTCTCGCCGATACCCCGGACGGCAATGCCGTCGGCGATGGTGTCGACGCTGTCGAGCGTCTGGATGGACCCCTTCTTCAGCGAGTCGGCGACGCTGGAGGCGCCCTCCGCCTGCACGCCGATGACCCGTACGTCGTCCAGCTGCTCCTTGACGGCGGTGGAGATGCCCGAGATGAGCCCGCCGCCGCCGATGGGGACGACGACGGTGTCGAGGTCGGGACACTCCTCGACGATTTCGAGGCCGATGGTCCCCTGCCCAGCCATGACGAACTCGTCGTCGAAGGCGTGGACGTAGGTGCGACCCTCCTCGGCCTCCAGCTCGTGGGCCTTCGCCTGCGACTCGTCGTAGTCGGCGCCGTGGAGGACAACCTCGCCGCCGTAGCGCTTCGTCGCCTTCACCTTCGAGATGGGGGCGTGCTCGGGCATGACGATCTTCGAGTCGACGCCCGCCCGCGTGGCCGCGAGCGCGACGCCCTGTGCGTGGTTGCCGGCGCTGGCGGTGACGACGCCCGCGGCCTGCTCCTCGTCGGAGAGCGTCGCGATTCGGCTCATCGCGCCGCGAATCTTGAACGACCCCGTTCGCTGTTGGTTCTCCAGCTTCAGGTGAACGTCCGCGCCGGACATCTCCGAGAAGGTGTGTGAGTACTCGAGCGGTGTCCGACGCGCGACCTCCTCCACCCGGTCGCGGGCCGCAAGAACGTCCTCTAACGAAAGCATGGTCGGACCTTCCCCGCGCCGGTTGTTAATCGTTTATCCACGGGGTCGACTCGGCGGACGTCGGCGGACTGCCGGGTGGGAGCCGAACGCCGTCGCTCCGGAGTGCGAAGGGGGAAAGGGGGAAACGCACGTCGCGTGTGACGCGCATTCCTCGATAGGGCGGCATCGTATATAAATATCTGGCACGCGCGGTGAAAGTGAAATCGCACGACTGCGCCGACTTCGAATCGGCGTCTGACGTCCGTCCGCCAGCCGTCTCGCGCTTCAATCTACCGGCCGGATGGAGACCGCGGCGTCGGCCAGGTGATGCTCGACTCGGTCCCGGAGCGACCCCTCGCCGGGCCAGTCGACGGCTTCCTCGACGCCGAGTCGGGCCGGGTCACCGACGTACACCGCGACGCCCTCCCCGGCGGCCCCGGCCGGCGGTCCCGGCGGGTCGGCCCACGGGACGGTGACTCGGACGTAGAGCCCGGCGTCGACGCCCTCGTAGCGGTCGAGCGCGTCCACGTCGTCGGTGCGGAGGACCCGGCCCGCCACCTCGCCGCCGGGTGCGAGCGTGGGGTACCGTCCCTCGACCGGGTGGAGCCCGGAGACGACCGCGCCGCCGACGAAGGCGTAGGAGTCGACGACGCGGGCGACCTGTTCCGGGTCCGTGAGCGTACCGTAGACGAACGTGTCCATACCCCACACCAGAGCCGGCGGGCACTTTCCCCTTCCGGCGCGGTCGGATGTCGGCAGTCCCGTTCGCTTTCCGGCACGTTGAGGTGCCGGCCGACCTGGCGTACTCACACGTATGTCCCTCCTCCCCGCGCGCCTCCGTGCCGTCTGGCGGCGGGTGCTCTCGCTCGCCTGGCCGGTGATGGCCGAGCAGACCTTCCGCACCCTGATGCGGACGACCGACGTCATCGTCACCGCGACGTTCTCGCCGGCGGCCGTCGTCGCCATCGGCCTCGCCGACCTCTACGCCCGCTTCCCCCTGCGCATCGGGCTCGGCCTCGGCGCCGGCGCCATCGCCCTCTCCAGTCAGGACACCGGTCGCGGCGCCGACGCCACCCGCGACGAGGCAATCAGCGTCGCAGTCCTCCTCGGCGCTCTGCTGGGGGTGCCGTTCGCCCTCGGCGGCTGGCTCCTCGGCGACGACCTCATCGCCCTGCTAGGTGCCGGCTCCCGCGCCGTCGAACTCGGCGGGCTCTACCTCGCGGTCGTCTTCGCGACCGCACCGGCTCGCCACGTCGTCCTCGTCGCCGCCCGCTCCCTGCAGGGGACCGGCGACACTCGGACGCCGATGTACGTCAACGTCCTCGCGAACATGCTGAACGTGACCTTCACCGTCGGTCTCGGACTGGGCTACTTCGGCCTCCCGCGACTCGGCGTCTTTGGGGTCGGTCTCGCAACCGCCGGCGCGAACGTCCTCACCGCCCTCCTGCTCGTCGGCGCCATCGCCTCCAGCCGGACGCAGGCCGGGTTCGTCCGACCACGGGACCCGGTCATCGCCCGTCAACTCGTCGTCGTGAGTCTCCCCCGCATCGGCGAGGGGTTCGCCGCGACGCTCGCGGAGTTCCCGTTCAACGCCCTCCTGCTCGGCTTCGGGACGGCGGTCAACGCCGGCTTCCAGATCGGGCGGCGGATGTACCAGCAGGTGACCGGCCCCCTGTCCCGGGGGTACAGCGTCGCCGCCAGCGTCGTCGTCGGACAGTCACTCGGGGACGGGGACCCCGGGAGCGCCCGGTACCAGGGGTGGGCCGTCGCCGCACTCGGCGTACTCACCGTCGGCAGCGTCGGCTTCGCGCTCGCGTTCGGCGCCGAGTGGTTCGTCCGCCTGTTCACCGACGACGCCGCGACCGTCGAGTACGCCGTCGCGTTCGCCCGTACCTACGGCGTCGCGGCGCCCGCGCTCGTGACGTTCGTCGCGCTGTCGGGTGCCCTCTCCGGCGCGAGCGAGACGCGGGTTCCCTTCGTCGCACGGGTGACCGGTCTCGCCGGCTTCCTGCTCGGAGCGTCGTACCTGCTCGGGGTCGTGCTGGGGTACGGCCCGCTCGGCGCCTACGTCGGCATCGCCGGCTCGTACGTCTGGATGGCGCTCGTCGTCGGCTGGCGCTTTCGGGCCGGGAACTGGGCGCGGCGGGCCGCCGACATGATGGCCGAACGGGGGCGGGCGGCGGAGGCGTGAACGCGGGGGCGGGAGCCGGGTCGAAACGCGGGACGCGAGACGAAACTACTCCTCGGTCCGCTCGGGTTCGGTCTCCCCGTCCGCGACGGGCACGTCGTCCTCGCTCGGCGCCGCCTCGCGGGCCTCCGGGAGCAGCGGCTCGGGGTCGGCCTGCGTGAACACGACCTGCTCGTCGTCGGAGAGCGGGCGGACGACCACGCGCATCTCGCCGGCCTCGCGGGCGCGGCGGGCCATCGCGGTCGCGTCGCCCGTCGCGTAGTAGAGCGGGAGGAGCACCGCCCGGTCGGCGTCGGGCGCCAGCATGGCGAGTACGAGGAAGACGACGCCGCCCGAGTCGGCGCGGAACACCTCGAACTCGTCGAACGTCGCCGACTCGATGGCCTCGGAGACGGCCTCGAACTCGTCGCCCGGAAGGAGCGCGTCGAGGCCGAACGTGTCCTCAGGGAGGTCGACGGCCTCGCCGCCTGCGGCGTCCTCGCCGGGGGCGGTCGGAGGCTGGTCGCGCGTCCCCGGAATCGGCGTCACGTCGCCGGGGTGGAGTTCGAGCGTCTCCCAGCCGTCCTCGCGGTACTCGGCCGCGGTGGCTTCCATGTCGTCGACGACCCGCTCCCACACGTCGAGCACGCCCGAGAGAGGGTGGGCGGTGTCTTCGGGGTTCATCGTTCTCGTCCGTGGTGTGGGTTCTCGGGGCGGGAAAAGCGTTCGTGTCTGTGGTTCTCCGGTGGGTCCGGTGGCGTTTCTGAAGACTTGTCAGCCGAATTGATGGACGAGACGACCCGCGAAAGGGGCCGCGCGGTCGCCGAAGCACGGCGATGCAAGCACTGGAGCGAGTGACCGAAGAGAGCGAGTGAAGGGCGCAGCAAGTCGCGCGAGGCGAGCGTGCGGGGGCTTTCGGGAGTCCCCTCGGAAGCTAGACCGTCGGCAACCGAACCCGACTCACCGAATCAAAACCACTCACGAAATCCGAGTAAATCACCCGACGCCGAGAGGAACAGGTGAAAAGCTATTTGCGCCACCGTCTACCACGATAGGCGTAATGACCGGCGATCCGCTGCTCTCGATTTCGGACCTCCGGACCCAGTTCGCCACCGACCGCGGCCGCGTGAAGGCCGTCGACGGGGTCGACCTCACCGTCCGCGAGGGCGAGACGGTCGGCCTCGTCGGCGAGTCGGGGTCCGGCAAGTCCGTCACCGCCCTCTCCGCGATGGGCCTCGTCGACGACCCCGGCGAAATCGTCTCCGGCGAGGTGAAACTCCGCTCGCCCGAACTCGCCGAGGAGTTCCGCTCCCGGCGCAAGAACCCGGGCTTCGTCGACGGCGACGTGGTCGACCTCACCGCCGCGCCCGAGGAGTCACTGCGCGCCGTCCGCGGCGGCGAGATGTCCATGGTGTTCCAGGACCCGATGACCTCGCTCAACCCGGCGCTGACGGTCGGCGAGCAGGTCGGCGAGTCCCTGCGCCTCCACCAGTACGGCGGGCGCAAGAAGGATAACTGGCTCAACGCCGTCCGCGAGATTCTCCCGAAGATGGGGAACGACCTCGACGAGCAGGTCGTCGAGCGCGCCGTCGAGGTGCTCTCGGAGGTGGGTATCCCCGAACCGACCACCCGCGTCGACGAGTACCCCCACGAGTTCTCCGGCGGGATGCGCCAGCGCGTGCTCATCGCCATCGCGCTCGCCTGCCGGCCCGGCCTCCTCGTCGCCGACGAACCCACCACGGCGCTCGACGTGACCATCCAGGCCCAGATTCTCGACCTCATCAACGACCTGCAGGACGAGCTGGGGATGTCCGTGCTGATGATCACCCACGACCTCGGCGTCGTCGCCGAGACCTGCGACCGCGTCGCCGTCATGTACGCCGGCGAAATCGTCGAAGAGGGGCCGGTCGAGGAGATATTCGGCAACCCCTCGCACCCCTACACCTACACCCTGCTCGAATCCATCCCGACCGAGGAGAAAGAGCGCCTGACGCCCATCGAGGGGAACGTCCCCGACCTCATCGACATGCCCGACGGGTGTAACTTCGCGCCGCGCTGCCCGTGGGCCAAGCCGGAGTGCACGGAGGGGGATATCCCCTACCTCCAGCACGGTCCCGAAGGGGTGGACCACCGTTCGAAGTGCGTCCTCGACGACTTCGACACGAACGAGTACGGCGAGGACGACGCGCTCGCCGCGGCCGACCACGACGTGGGCGAACCACTCCTCGAGACCGAGGGGCTGAAGAAGCACTTCTCGCGGGCGGACGGCCTGCTCGACGAGTGGCTCGGCCTCGACGGGGCGAGCGTCAAGGCCGTCGACGGGGTCGACCTCACCGTCTACGACGGTGAAACGTTGGGGCTGGTCGGCGAGTCCGGCTGTGGCAAGTCGACGACCGGTCGCACCCTCCTGCGCCTCCTCGAACCGACGGAGGGGCGCGTAGTGTTCGCCGGCGACGACCTCACCGACCTCGGGAAGGACGACCTGCGCAAGAAGCGCCGCGACATGCAGATGATCTTCCAGGACCCGATGTCGAGTCTGGACCCCCGGATGACCGTCGGGCAGATCGTCACGGAGCCGCTGAAGATTCACGACCTGCCCGCCGAGGGGTCGGGAGACCGGTCCGCCCGCGAACAGCGTCGCGAGCGCGTCACCGAACTCTTGGAGGCTGTCGGCCTCGACCCGAACCAGCGCGCGCGCTACCCTCACGAACTCTCCGGGGGCCAGCGCCAGCGCGTCGGCATCGCCCGCGCGCTCGCGGTCGACCCCGACTTCATCGTCGCCGACGAGCCCGTCTCCGCGCTCGACGTGTCGGTGCAGGCCCAGATTCTCAACCTCATGGAGGACCTCCAGGAGGAGTTCGGGCTCACGTACCTCTTCATCGCCCACGACCTCTCCGTCGTCCGGCACATCTGTGACCGCATCGCCGTGATGTACCTCGGCGAGGTCGTCGAAGTCGCCGACACCGACGAACTGTTCGCCGACCCGAAACACCCCTACACGCAGGCCCTCCTGTCGGCCATCCCCGAACCGGACCCGACCGCCGACACCGACGACCGGGTCATCCTCGAAGGGGACGTGCCCTCACCCATCAACCCCCCTTCGGGCTGTCACTTCCGGACGCGCTGTCCGCAGGTCATCCCGCCGACGGACGTCGACATCGACCAGGAGGCGTACCGCGAGGTGATGAACCTCCGCCAGCGCGTCGAGAGCCGCAACATCGACGTCGAGGCCGTCCGTGCGGAGGCCGCCGCCGGCCCCGAGTCGGGGGCGAACACGAAGGCGGCGACAGACGGTGGAGCGCCCGAGGACCGGCGCGGAACTGAAGACGGTGGAGCGCCCGAGGACCGGCGCGGAACTGAAGACGGTGGAGCGCCCGAGGACCGGCGCGAAGCGACTGACGGCGGGGCGGCCGATAGCGCCGCCGACACCGGCGTCTCCTCGGCGACGACCGACACCTCCGGACCGACGAACGCCGACGACGACACCGTCGCGACGCTCCGCGAGCGGTACTTCGAACACGACCTGCGCGGCGAGAACCGTCGGGTCGTCGACGCGGCGCTGGCGGCGCTGGTCGAGGGCGACTGGGAGACGGCCGAATCGACGCTCCGGGAGCGCTTCGAGAGCGTCTGTGAGCGTGAGGACCCCGAACTCGGCGACGAGGCCCACCCCGCCGCCTGCCACCTCTACGACGCGAACTGAGCGGGGGGCGGGCGAGTGCTCGCGCCCCCGACGTCGACGGCGGGTGCGCTCGGCTTCGGTTCGCCGCCGATTGCGGGCGGTCGTGTTTTCTCGACCGCGAGTAAACTGCGGGACGGCGTCCACCTGTAGGGTAAAATCGTGGATTTCGTTTCCGGTAATTTTACGGCCCCCTCTCCTGATGTCCACCCATGCCACGTGACGACACAGTAAACCGTCGAACGTTCCTGAAAGCCGCCGGCGGGGCCGCGGCCGGCGCGGCACTGGCCGGCTGTGCCGCCGACCCCGACGAGACGACCACCGGCTCCGGTGGCGCAAACGGGAGCGGTGGGGAGGAGACCACGACTGGTGGCGAGGGCGAGACGACCACCGGCAGCGAGGACGGCGGCTCCGGCGGGAGCGGTCAGGTGCTCACCTGGGCTCGCGGCAACGACTCCGGCACGCTCGACCCGCAGAACACCACCAGCGGGGAGGACGTGAAGGTCACGAACCAGATGTACGAGCAGCTGGTGATGTTCGAGCCGGGCAAGACGTCGCTCCGTGCGGGTCTGGCGAAGGACTACACCCTCGAGGGCCAGCAGACGACCGTCACGCTCCGCGAGGGCGTCACGTTCCACAACGGTGAGGAGTTCACGGCGGAGGACGTCGTCGCGACGTACCGACGATTCGTCGACGAGGACTACGAGTACTACCCCGGCGACAGCTACGTCTCCGCGTACGGCCCGTTCACGCTGGGCAACTGGATCGAGAACGTCGAGACGAACGGGGACTACGAGCTGACGATGCAGATGACCCAGAAGTACGCGCCGTTCCTGCGCAACCTCGCCATGTTCGCGGCGAGCATCCTCTCGAAGAAGGCGATTCAGGAGAAGGGTCAGGACCTCTCGAAGGAGCCCGTCGGGACCGGGCCGTTCGCGTTCGACTCGTGGGACACCTCGAACCAGCGCATCCGCCTCACGAGGAACGAGGAGTACTGGGGTGAGGGCGCCAGCGTCGGACAAGTCGTGTTCACCGCCATCGGCTCGAACACGACGCGCGCCCAGACGCTCGACTCCGGCGACGCCGACATCATCGACGGTATCGGCGCGCAGGCGTCGAAGATCATCGAGAACTCCTCGAGCGCCCGCCTCAACCAGGCCGACGGCATCAACGTCGGTTACATGGCGTTCAACATGGCGAAGGTCGAGGAGTTCCGCGACAAGAAGGTCCGACAGGCGGTCTCCTACGCCATCAACACGAAGGCCATCGTCGACACCATCTTCAAGGGCATCGCGAAGCAGGCGAGTCAGCCCATCCCCTCGAACGTGATGGGGTACAACGACAGCCTCTCGCCGTATCCACACGACCCGGAGAAGGCGCAGTCGCTCCTCGACGAGGCCGGCGTCAGCGACTTCTCCTTCGAACTCGCGACGTTCAAGAACCCGCGCACGTACAACCCGTCGCCGCTGCAGGCCGCCCAGACGGTCAAGTCGAACCTCAGCGAGGTCGGCATCGAGGTCACCATCAACCAACAGTCGTTCAACCCGTTCCTCGACTACACGAGCGCGGGCAAGCACGACGCCTGTTTCCTCGGCTGGATGACCGACAACGCCGACCCGGACAACTTCTTCTACGCCCTGCTCCACCCGCAGGTCGACGTTCCCGACGGCCAGGACTGGGTCAGCTTCGACACGGACGGGTACAACACCCTGAACTCCGCCGGGTGGGCGAACGCCGACTACATGAGCCTCGTCGAGGAGGCCCAGACCACCTACGAGGAGGGTGCCCGCCGGTCGAACTACGAGGAGGCCGCGAAGATCGCCCACGACGAGGCGCCGTGGGTGTTCATGGACCACGCCCGCGAACTGCGCGGCGTCCACAGCCGCGTCGAGGGGTTCACCCTCGCACCTATCGGCGGCCCGTTCCTCGCGAACGTCGGCCTCTCGAACTGAGCGACCCGGAACCGGTAGCCCCTTAGCGGCACTCCTTCACACATCCTTCCATGGTCTCGAAGCGTTTCGTCCTCAAACGACTCCTGCTGCTCGTTCCGGTGCTGTTCGGAGTGGCGACGCTCGTGTTCGCCATCCTGCACCTCAGCCCGGGCGACCCGGCGAAGGTAATCGCCGGTCAGCGGGCCTCGCAGGCACAGGTCGAGGCCGTCCGGCAGGACCTCGGGCTCACGCGACCCATCTGGGTCCAGTATCTCGATTTCCTGACGGACGTCCTCGTGTTGAATCTCGGCGAGTCCTACATCGTCCAGCGCGGCGTCCCCGTGCTGACGGTGCTCCGAGCGCGCCTCCCCGTGACGCTCGAACTCGCCATCTTCGGTCAGCTCATCGGCATCCTCGTCGGCATCCCGCTGGGCGTCATCAGCGCGGTCAAGCAGGACACCGCCACCGACCACTTCGCCCGCGTCGGCGCGCTGACGGGCATCAGCATGCCCATCTACTGGTCGGGGCCGCTGCTCATCCTGCTGTTCGCGCAGTTCCTCGGCGTACTCCCCGCCAGCGGTCGCATCGGCTCGGCGTTCGACGTGCCGGTGTACACCGGCCTCATCACGCTCGACAGCTTCGTCTACGGGCTGACCACCGGCGGCTGGGACGCGTTCGCCTCCGCGGCGAGTCACATGCTCCTGCCGGCGGCCGTCATCGGCATCTACGGGACCGCGCTCATCTCGCGGATGATGCGCTCGTCGATGCTCGAAGTCATCAGACAGGACTACATGCGAACCGCCCGTGCGAAGGGCCAGGGCGCGAAGATTACCGTGATGAAACACGGGTTCCAGAACGCGCTCATCCCCGTCATCACCGTCATCGGCATCCAGTTCGGGACGCTGCTCGGCGGCGCCGTCCTCACCGAGACGGTCTTCGGTATCGGCGGCATCGGCACCCTGCTCGTGCAGGCCATCGAGGTCGGCGACTACCCGCTCGTCCAGGGGACCGTGCTCGTGTTCGCGTTCCTGTTCACGCTGGTGAACCTCGGCGTCGACCTGACCTACTCCTACCTGGACCCGCGCATCGACCAATGAATCCACCGAACGCCTCACACCCCCAGCACACACCATGAGCGTCGAAACGGAATCCGCGGAACGGACGACTCAGCGGGGCTTCCTCGCCCGACTTCGAGCGTCGCCGTTCCTCTCCGACCTGCTGTCGAACCGCCTCGCCGTGGCCGGTATCGCCCTCATCCTGGGCATGGTCGCCATCGCGCTGTACGCCCGCCTCGGGGCCGTTTTCGGCATCGCTCCCGACCTCGCCGCGCTGAAGCAGACGAAGATCGGGACGAACCCGAGCCTCGCCGGGCCGAGCCTCGCTCACCCCTTCGGCACCGACCTGCAGGCGCGAGACATCTTCGCGCGCTCGCTGTACGGCGCGTGGATCGCGATGAAGTTCGGCACCATCACCGTCGGCATCTCGACGGTCGCCGGCGTGGGACTCGGCATCATCGCCGCTTACTACGGCGACATCACGGACAACGTCATCATGCGGACGATGGACGTGCTGCTCGCGTTCCCGTCGCTCCTGCTCGCGCTGGCGCTGGTCGCCATCTTCCCCGACGAACTGGGCCTCTGGCGCGCCGTGACCGCGCTGACGCTCGTCTACACGCCGCGGTTCGCCCGCGTCGTCCGTGGGGCCGCGCTGAAGGTGCTCGAAGACGAGTACATCGACGCGACGGTCGCCCTCGGCGCCGCCGACCCGCGCGTGCTCGTTCGGCACGTGATGCCGAACTGCCTCGCACCCATCACCGTCCAGTCGACGCTGAACTTCGGGCTGGCCATCATCGACCTCGCCGCGCTCTCGTTTCTCGGGTTCGGCGCCGGCGCGGGCACCCCCTCGTGGGGTCTGATGCTCGCCAACGGCGTCGACCAGGGGCTCCTCACGGGGGAGTGGTGGTGGTCGTTCTTCCCCGGCCTGATGCTCGCCATCACCGTCCTCGGGTTCAACCTCCTCGGCGACGGGATGCGCGACGCGCTCGACCCGCGGATGCGCGAGGCGGTCGACTAGCGTGACTGGGCGGCGCGACGGGGAGCCGACCCGGTCGGCGTCGGACCAGAGTGGGGCGGCGGCTTCGGCCGGCTCCGACGGCGCCGACGAGGTCGAGATCGTCGGCGTCCTGACCGCCCGCACCCGCCTCGTCGGCACCGCCGCTCTCGTCGGCCTCGTCGCCGGCGTCGTCGGGTTCATCGTCTCGCTTCTCTACTTCGACTCCGTGCGTGCCGCGAGCGACCTCGTCTTCGTCCTCGGCAGCGTCGCCTTCGGCTTCGGTCTGCTCGGCTGGGCCGGCTCGATGCTCGTGAGCAACTCCGTCGGCGCGATGCAGGAGCACCTCGGGACCGCCGAGGGGTGGACCGAGCGCGGCTCGCGGCGGGCGATGGCCCGCATCACCGGCTTCGGCGCCGGCGCGATGGTCGGGGTCGTGGTGGCGACGGTGGCCGCAGGCGGCGTCTGACGGCCGTCGACGGCGGTGGCTCCATGGGTTTGAACCCCCGGCCAGAAGGCCAAAACACGTCTCGCTCTCGGTACGAGTCGCATGACGCTGTTCAGTTCCAGTCGAGACGACGGCACAGAGTCGACGGCCGACGCCGACGAGTCGGCGAACGCGAAGACGGCCGAGAAGGCCGCGAAGAAGGCGAAGCAGGCGAAGCGGAGCGAGGGCGAACCCGAGAGCACCGGCGGCGACGCCGCGCTCGGCGCCGCAATCGCCTCCGTCGGACTCTCGCTGTACACCTACTACGTGCAGGGCGACAAGGAGCAGGGCGTCTTCATCGGCCTCTGGGCGCCGACCATCCTCGGGTTCGCGACGTACCTCAAGCAGAAGTCGACCGAGGAGCGCCTCGAGAACTCGCTGCTCGGCGGGTCCGCCGCGCGTCGCCTGAAGAAGCTCCTGTAGGCGTCCGACACGACGGGACCCCGGGTCCCGGCGAGCGGACCTCGGTCCGGCCCGGGTCGCGACCCCGCAGCAGTATCGACTCGGCTCACAGTCGCGACCCTTCTCTTTCCAGTCGAAACACTCCGAACTCGAAATCCGACACCCACCGGCGACGGGGTCGGATTTACTCCCGCACGTTCTGGCCGACGGCGTCGCCGAAGCTCTCGGTCCCGTCGCGGTCGCGCTCGTATGCGACGTGGCCCCGGACGAGCGTCATGTCGGGGAATACGCCCGTTCGGCCCTCGAACGGCGTCCAGTCACAGTTCGTGTGGAGGTCGTCGCCGCTGACCTCTCGGGGCGTCTCGGGGTCGACGAGGACGAGGTCGGCGTCGTACCCCGCCTCGACGCGGCCCTTCCGCGGGAGGTCGAACACGTCGGCCGGGTTCGCGGCGACGAGGTCGCGCACGCGTTCGTAGGTGAGACGGCCCTCGCGGGCTTCGTTCAGCAGGAGTGGGAGCATCGTCTCGACGCCCGGGACGCCGCTCGGCGCGTCCCATATCGAGGCGTCCTTCTCCTCACGGGTGTGCGGCGCGTGGTCGGTGGCGACGATGTCGACCGTGCCGTCGGCGACGCGCTCGTAGACGGCCTCGCGTCGGTCTTCCGAGCGGAGCGGCGGGTTCATCCGGCCGAACGTGCCGAGGTCGTCAAGGTCGTCACGGGAGAGCAGCAGGTGGTGGGGCGTCACTTCGCAGGTCGCGCCGGCCTCGTGGGCGGCGTCGACGCCCTCGGGCGTGCTGGTGTGAGCGATGTGGATGTCGGCCTCGGAATCCGCACCGACCTCCAGCGCGCGTTCGACGGCCGCCGCCTCGGCCTCCGCCGTCCGATAGGCGCTCCAGGCGTCCGCGTCGTCCCGCTCCTTGGCCCCCTCGTCGAACAGGTCGGCGTCCTCCGCGTGGACCGTCACGGTCACGCCCGCGTCGGCGGCGCGGGCGACGGCGTCGGCGAACAGGTCGGCCTCGATTCCCATGTCGCCGGTGGAGTCCGCGAGGAACACCTCGCCGAGCGCGAACAGCAGACGGTCGAAGAGGGAGTCGGGGTCCCAGTCGGTGGTGACGCCGCCGTTGATACCCCAGTCGACGAGCGAGTCGGCCGCGAACTCGGCCTTCTCGTCGAACGCCTCGCCCGTCGTCGTCGGGGGCGACGTGTTGGGCTGGTCGACGACGGCCGTCACGCCGCCGGCGGCGGCGCTTCGTGAGCCCGAGGCCCACGTCTCCTTGTGCTCGTAGCCGGGTTGGCGGAAGTGGACGTGGGCGTCGATAGCGCCCGGAAGGAGCAGTCGACCGTCGGCGTCGACGACGCGTTCTTCCGGTCGGGGGTCGAGGTCGGTCTCGACCGCCGCGATGCGTTCCCCGTCGACGCGGACGTCCCGGGTGCGACCGTCCGCGAGGACTGCGTTACGAAAGAGCATGGTAGCTACCGGAGCGTGGGCACCCGCGGCTCCTAAAGCCGCGGGTCTCTCCGGGCTCACCACGTCGCCCCGCGTCGACGGTGCGGACGGGTCAATCCTTCGACACCCGTCGCAACCCTTAAATGAATGTCTCCGAATCCGAACGGTAACCCGCGACGGTCGGGGAACCGACCGAGGGGAGGGAGGACCACATGGACCGAATCACGCTACGAATCCCGGAAGCACAGCTCGGAGCACTCGAATCCCGCGTCGACGAGGGGGAGTTCCCGAACCGGAGCGAGGCGATCCGCCACGCCGTCCGCGAATACCTCGGCGAGGAGAGCGAGGCCGACCGGTCGGTTTCGCGGTTCGTCGCGGCGCGGAGTGCAGACGACTGAGCGCCACGACGAGCACGCGTTTATGCGTGCTCGTCTCGCTGACGCGGAGATGCGACTGAGCGCCGCGGCACCGAGCAGTCCTGTCAGCTCGGTGTGCGCTGACGCCGTAGTGTGACGACTAGCCCGGAGCGACCGTGCACCTGAAGATGCGACCGAGCGCCACGACAGCCGGGAGGTGTCTCCGGTCGCTCCCGGGGGAGTTGGGCCACGTCGTTTACCTTCGGACCGGGAGAAGGTGGGGACCAGATGGAACTCGCCGAGGTATGGGAGTTGGCCGTGACGGGGCACTTCACCCTGTTCGCACAGGGGTTCAGCCCGCTGGGCTGGATGCAGACCGTCGAGCAGATGGTGCGTGACGCCACCGGCGTCGTCGGGCTGGCGGTCATCGGCGTCTACTCCTTTCTCGTCGCGGTGGCGCTCCCACTTCCCGGGGAGGTCGTGCTGGCCGCGGAGCTCGAGTTCCCCATCCCGTCGTGGAGCGAGTTCGCCCTGTTGGTGCTGGTGAGTAGCGTCTTCAAGGCCGTCGGAAGCGTCGTCGCGTTCTGGGTCGGCGACCGCTCGGCCGGCCCCATCACGCGGTGGTTCAAGAAGTCGGGCGTCGACCTCGTGGAGTACGGGGAGCGTGCGACCGTGAAGGCGGCGCGGAAGTGGGGGTACGTGGGGCTCGCGATGATACTCTCTATCCCCTTCTTCCCCGACACGGTCACCATCTACGCGTTCTCGGCGCTGGAGGAGAACTACCTCCGCTTCGCCGGCGCGACGTTCGTCGGGAGCGCGGTGCGCCTGCTGTTGGTCGCGACGGTGCTCGCTCCGTTCTTCGACATGGCGTGAGGCGGGAGGGTCCGCCAGTCGGCCGTTCGAGCCGCCCTGCTGCCGACCGACGCGACTGCCCGACGCGACTAACCGGCGTGACTGACCGACGCTACCGGAACAGCCGGTACGCCACCTGCCCGGTGGCGACGGGTTCGGTGTCGCCGCCGGGGGTCGAACTCTCCACCGTCACCGTCGACCAGCCGATCGAGTTGCCGGCGCGGATGACCTCGCCGGTGCCGGTGAGGTCCCCCGACGCCCGCCGGAGGTAGTTCACGTTGAGATTCACCGTCGCGACGCCGCCGTCGAGCGGGTCGTCGAGCATCGTCCGCTGGGCGATACCGCCCGCCGTGTCGATGAGCGTCGCCGCGATGCCGCCGTGGACCGTCGGGGGCGTCACCGTGTTCGTCAGTTTCTCGTCGTAGGGGACGGTGAGCACGACCCGGCCGCGCTCCATCTCGTCGACCTCCGTGCCGAGCCACGAGAGGTAGCCGTGCTCCTGTTCGATGTACTGCTGGACGATGCTCGCCGCCTCGTCCGGGAAGTCGTCGTCCGAGTCCATGCTCGGTCGTGAGCCAGCGGCGGCTTGTAGCCGTCGGTCGGTGCCGGGTGCCGGTTCAGAGGACGCCGTGGTGCTCGTAGAACCGCCGTACCCGAGGGTCGGTCATGAACTGACGTTTCACCTGCGTGTTGAGCATCCCGGGACTCGCGTTCACCTCGACGACCCGGAACCCGTCGTCGGTCGGGAGCACGTCCCAACCCAGGTACGGACACTGCGGCAGTCCGGCCGCCATCCGGCGGACCTCCGCGACGAGGTCGTCCCACCCCGGGACCGTCCGCCCTACGATGGGTTCGCCCGTCGCCGGATGGTCGTCGTACCAGTCGACGCCGATGGGGGGTACCTTGTCGCCGATGTCGGCGGCGTACAGCAGTTCTCCCGTCTCCACGTCGACACCCGCCTGCAGTCCGCCGCGCGAGATGTTGTCGAGGGGAGCCGACGCCGGAGACCCGATGCGGACGTGCGCCCAAGCGATGAACGGCTCCCCGGTCGAGTAGTCCCACATCGTCACGAACCGGACCGTGTTGGCGGACTCCGGGTAGAGTTCGTCCATGAACGCCGACTGTTCGACGTACTCTTGGACGACGTACTCCTCCAGTCCGTCGACGAGCGCCGTGAACTCCGCCTCCGTCCGGTCGTCGCCGTTGACCCGATAGCGGCCGGGTGTGTCGGTCGCGTCGGTCGCCCCGCCAGACTCGACGACGTAGACGCCTTTTCCACCGGCTCCGAACAGCGGTTTCAGGACGACCGGCACACCCGCGTCGAGCAGCGCGTCGATGTACTCCACGGCGTCGACCGACTCGGTGCCCCCGTCGGCCGCTTCACCGCTCCGGCCGGACGGGGTCGGTCCCCCCTTCCCCTGCTCGTAAGCGGGGTATCGCTGAATCCGATTCCCGTCGAGGAGACCGAACAGCGCCGGCAGATGCTCCTCGAAGGGGAGCAACAGCGCGTGGGCGCTCAACTTGTTGTCGAGGACGGCCTTCCAGCGGCCGTTGATGCGGTACGTCAGTCCCTCCTGGTACTCGGAGAGATACCGGTGGCGGCGCTCCGGGGAGAGGTCGAGAAACCCGTCGGCACGACTCGTGAACCCCTCGCGCCAGAGCCAGAGGCGACGACCGAGCGGTATCGAAACGGTGGGACCGGTAGTCAGTTCGTACCGGAGCATCCCGAGCAGGACGCTCGCCCGTCGGCCGAGTTCCGGATACGCCGCCTTCACCCGCCTGTAGAGCGGCTGTCCGGCCGAGTAGGCCGCCCGCATCACAGCGTCTATCACTGGTCGTCGTTCGGCGCTACGGCCCTTCAACGTTGGCTTAACCGGGGCGGCGGGTGGTAGTGATATCCGACCCGTACCGCGTCGCATGTCGATACTTACAATTGTGTCGCCGGAGTAGGCTCGCCGGAACGCGTAGGAGGGTTCAACCGGGGGACGGTGATGCCCGCGTCCCGCGCACCGTCGGCCATGCAACGAGAACTCTTCGGCGTCTTCGGCGACCGCACCACCTTCGACAGTCTCGACGATTCCGACCGATTCGACACCGTCGTCTCCACGGACGAGGCGACCGTCGGGGTGAAAGACGCCTCACAGGGACTTCAGAACCGGACGAGCGTTTACACCGGCGGCGACGGCACCTGTGTCCTCTGGGGGGAGGTCATCGAGAGGGCGGGCGTTTCGGCCGCCGAGTGGCTGCTCGACCGGCTCGACGCGGTCGGCACCGACGCGTTCGGTGAACTCAACGGATCCTATCTCGCCTTCGTCGACCGGGGCGACGGAGCGACGCTCGTGACCGACCCCGTCCGCTCGTGGGAGTGTTACTACACCGACGCGCCGGGGGTCCGTGTCTTCGGAAGCGACGCCGCCCGTGTAGCACGGACCCTCGACGACCCCGTCCTCGACCGGCGCGCGCTGTCGGAGTTCGTCCACTTCGGCATCACCTTCGGCGACCGAACCCCCTTCGAGCGGCTCGAGCGCGTCCCCTTCGACGGGTACCTCACCGCCGACGACACCGGGGCGTGCCGTCGCTTCGTGTACGACCCACAGCCCCCGGCGGAGTTCGACTACGCCCAGGAACTGGCGGACCGACTCGAACGTGCCGTCGAGCGCCGCGTCGGACTCCCCGGGCGCGACGGACTCCTCCTCTCGGCGGGGTACGACTCCCGCGTCCTCCTCTCCGCTCACCCGGGCTTCGACGTGGGGTACACCCTCGGTGACTCGGCGGCGGACGAGGTGCGCGTCTCGAGACGTATCGCGGCGCAGTACGGCATCGACCACGAGACGCTCCCCGTGACCGAGGACTACCTGACCCTCAGTCCCGAAGTCATCCAGTACACGAACGGCCACCGGGAGTCGGTACACATCCATCACCGCGGGAACGACGACGACATCGAGGTCGACAACGTCTACCACGGGATGCTGTTCGACACCCTCTTTCGGGGGTACTTTCTCCCGGACCGGACCCTCGACCTGTTCGGCCGGTCACTCCCGCTCGACGGTCTCGACCCGAACCCGGACGCCCCGCTCCACCTCGCGGCGAAGTTCGGCGGACTGGGAAGCGGGGCGTACCCCGACCCCGGACCGGTCTCGTCGACGGCGACGGAGGCGTTCGCCCGCGAGACCATCGGCGGTGCGTACGAACGGAGCTTCGAACGGGCCGACGACCCCTACAACGCCATCGACCTGGTCGCCGTCCGGCAGAAGCCGACGCTCCCGTTTCGAATCCACCTCGCGGACCGCTACGTCGAGAGCTTCGTCGCCGTCGACCGGGACCTGCTGGAGTGGCACCTGAAGACGCCGCCGGAGCACCGGAACCTGCCGACGTTCCTCGACGCGCTGGAACGGGTCGACCCGGACATCCTGTTCCACGACCCCCCGGACCGCCCCCACCGGTCCTACCGGCTCAACGAGATCGAGCGGTTCCTCCGGGCGAACCTCCCCGGGTTCCGGACGTTCGGTTCGCCCTGGCCCGACCGCGACGACCTCTACGCGCGAAGAGGTCTCGACCGAACGCTGTTCGCCGCCCACGAGAGGGTCCACCCCCTGCCGACGCGGATAAAACTCAGACTCGCTGACCTGCACATCTGGGTCGACTCCGTCGTCGGCTCGTCCGCAACAGCGGGGGACGAACTGCTCGACGTCCTCGTCGGGGAGGTGCCGATGGACCGCGGCGAGCGTCCCTCGACCTGACCCCGGCGGCGACCGAGCCTTCGGCCACACGGCGTCGGTGTCGGGTGCGTCGAGCGCGGCAGCCGGGGTGTCAGGGTCGTCCAGACGCCGAGGGCGTCCGCGAGGGCGACGTAACCGACGGTTCGCCGCGGGGCGGCCCATCACGCGGAAACGGGTGCTTACGTGCGGTGAAGCCGCGACCAGCCGGCGAGATTCCGGTCCATAACAAACCCGTTCGGGTGTCACGAGGGGAGTATGTCCAGCGAACACCTCTCGGCGGCCGAACGCCTCCGGTGGACGGCTGACGACGCACCGCACCGCGACTGGTGGCTCGTCGCCGTCGCGCTGTTCGGCGTCGGCGACCTCCTCCTCACGCTCGTCGGCCTGCTCACCGGCTGGGCGGTCGAGGCCCACCCGCTCGTCGGCCGGCTGGTCGCGACCCACGGAGTGTGGGTGCTCGTCCCACTGAAGCTCGCCGTCATCGGCGTGTTCTACGGTCTCTACCGGGCCGCGCCGCGAGAGATTCGCGTCGGCGTCCCCCTCGGACTGGCACTGCTCGGCGGACTCGTCGTCGCCTGGAACGTGTACGTCCTGTTCGTCGCGAGCGGGCTGGCCTGAGCGGGTCGTCCGGGGCGTTACCGGCTCCGCGGCCGACAGACCGAGGCGTTCCCCGGCCGACTTCGGCACGTGAGCGAACCCGACGAGGACGGCGACCGCGAGGGGAGGAACCGTGACGGTGACCGCGAGGACGGCGACGGCCCCGAGTACGACGTCGACTTCCGCGAGCACCCCGAGTCGTACGAGGTCGGCCGGGGCGAGGAGGGCGTCTTCAAAGTCGAGCCGTACAAGAGCGAACTCCTGCCCCTGTGGGGGTACGCAGACAGGGGGACGGCCGACGAAGCCGGCGAAGCCATCTACCGGCAGTTCCGCGAGTATCGCGACGCCGACGATTTCGTCGGGATGGATATGGCCCGCAAGTACCTCCAGATGGGGTACACCCGGGCGATGCGCTACGCCCGGTACCCCGGCGGGCAGAAGTACGAAGACGACGGGACCGAACGCGACCCCGAACACTGGGCCGACCACGACAAGCGTGAGGCGGCGCTCGTCTACGAGGCTTGGTGGGACCTAGTCGAGGCCGACGAGACGTACGTCGAGGCGCGCGACGAACACCGCGAGCGCCACGGGTGAGCGACGGTGGGGCGTGTGGAGGGTGACCGGAACTCACGCCGCGTGTCCGAACACGTAGAGGAACATCGGCGTCGTCCTCGCGGCCGCGGGGCCGAAGAACTCGGTGACGGGGTCGTCGAAGAACGTCAGACCGGTGCCGCCCAGTCCGCGGTGGGCGTACGTCGCCAGGTAGAACCGGCCGCCGGCGATTGCGGCTTCCAGCTGTGCGACGCGGTAGCCGCGGTCGCCGAGGCGGTCGACGACCCGCTCCAGGTTCGCGAGGAAGTAGACGTTCGCCGCGGGCGTCCCGGCCCACTCCTGCCCGAGCGCGAGGTGAGCGGACTCCTCGCGGAGCTCGCCCTCGCGGAGCAGTTCGAGTTCGCCGTCCTCGACGTGGTACCGATAGGCACCGGACGGCAGGGACTCCACGTCGTGGACGACGAGGTACGGCGTGACGAACGACAGCGCCGGGTCGTCGACGCCGCGTACGTCCATCGGGGCGCCGCGGGTCGCCCGGTCGAGAATCGTCGAGAACTTCCGGAAGGAGAGCGACTCGCGGTCGTACTCCCGACAGGAACGTCGGCGGCGGATGGCCCGCGGGAGCGGGGTTTTCGCCGCCGACGCGTGGTCGACCGGGTCGAGCGGGTAGCGGTCGCCAGCGACGGTTGGAGGACTGCAGCGGTCGCCGGCGTCGGCCCGACCCGACCCTCGCTCTCGCCACGTCGCGGCGGTCCCGCCCTCGTCGAGCACCCCTGCGTTCCAAGCCTCGTAAATCGATGGATAGTCGACCGGGTCCGGCGACAGCGGGAGCGTCTCGGGGTCGATTGGGTCGACAGCCGGCGGCTCCGGAGCGGGGCTCCCCTGCCCGACGGGGACGAGTTCGAGCGGCGCCTCCTCGGCCGGGTCGACGCCGAGCAGGTCGGCGACCGGGCCGTCCGCGAAGCCGGTGACCACCTCCGCCCGCAGGTCGAGACCGTGGGCCGTCGCGAGCAGGTTCGCGAGGAGCGTCCCCGAGTCCCAGAACGCGTGTCGGAACGTCCGCTCGCGGTACTTCCAGGCGTTCCGCCACCACGTCGAGGTCGTCACGAGGGTGACCGGGGCGTTCGCGACGGCCTCGTACCCGCCAGTCGCCTCGGCGAGCACCCCCCGGAAGTCGCCGTCGCGGAGGACGTCGAAGGCGTAGTTCGGCGGGTCGAAGCGGTAGACGCCGGCGGGAACGCCCGCGTCGTCGCCGCAGACGAAGTAGCAGTCGACGTGGTACAGCTTCCCCGTGCAGGAGGCCGCGGCGAACAGGCGGTCGTAGCGCTCCCGGAGGCGCTCCCAGTCGGTCGACGCGCCTTCGGCACCGGCGTCCCGCGCATCGTCCCCCGAACGGGCCTCGACGATGCCAGTAGAGTAGTACGCGAGTTGCGAGAGGAGGTCCTCGTCGAGGCCGGGCCGGGGTTGTGCACAGCCGGCGAGCGGGTCGGCCGTCGGCTCCGCCACCGCGGCGAGGGCCGGCTGCTGGGTCGGTCGGATGGTGCCGGCCAGGTCGCGCGACGGCAGCGACGTGTACCGCTCGAACGGCAGCGGCTTGTTCTCGAAGTCGAGGCTGAAGTCGCCCTCGCGAACCGACGCCGGCGAGTGTTTCGTGCGCTCGTGGTACTCGATGGCGGGGAGCCCGGACATGACCCCGAATCGCGTCGCTCGAGCCAAAAACGTCGCGGCGGCTCCCGTCTCAGTCCAGCCGCACGGGGTCGTCGGTCGGCTCGATTCGGACCCGCACCTCGTCGCCGACGGCGAACCCGTGGTCGAAGGCGACGAGCTTCGCGCCGAGTGCGTCACGTCCGGCGAACAGCGACAGTCCCACGAGGGGCTGGTCGCCGGCGGAGAGCGCCACGTCACCCCAGGTCACGTCGCGCCCGTGTGCGACGCCGACCTCGTGGCCGAGGAGGGAGACGGGCCGGGGGTCGCCGGCGTCGCCCGCCACGACCCCCTCGACCTCCTCGACCGCACCGGCACCCGACAGGAGGCCGCCCGCCGAATAGTGAGCCAGCCCGCCGTCGAGCGCGCATCCGTCGTCGGCCGCAATTGCGGCGAAGGCGGCTGTGCCACTCGAACCAGCCGCGGGGTGGGCGGGCGCGTCGAGCACGGCGTGGGTGGCCCCCGTCTCGACGACCGTCCCCGTCCCGTCCCAGGTGACGGGTTCGACGGTGGCGTCGACCGCGAGCGGGAGCGACCCGGCCGCGCGGTACGGGTTTCGGTCGGGAGCGCGGAAGCCGAGGTGGACGTGGTTGTCGACCCACTGGCCGAAGAACCCCGAGCGCACCATCTCGCCGAGCGGGTCGCCGACGGCCACCTCGTCGCCCGGTTCGACGCCGTTCGGGGCGTCGGGGTCGACGTGGAGGATGCGGGCGACGAGCCCGTCTTCGGGTTCCGAACCGCCGCCGACGCGAATCCCCGACGCCTCAACGTCGACGTCGACCAGGACGAGGTGGTCGTGGTCGACCGCGTAGGGCCGGTCGGGACAGCGGACCGTCCGGGTGTCGCGGACGACACCCGCGACCGGCGAGACGCCGACGTTCGACTCGGGGTAGAGGTCGACCGCACAGCCGCGGTCGTGGGCCGGGTACGGGGAGTTGTACAGCGAGAACTTCCGATAGCGGGCGACGGTGTCGCCCGGGAGGATGACGGAGAGCGCGTCGGAGCCGGCGGTCGACGGGGATGGGACCGGGTCGTCGCCGGCGGCCGGGTCGTCCATACCCCGCCTCGGAATCGGGCAGGCTTAGGTGCGTCGGCACGTTCTCGGGCCAATGCGCGTCGTACGCGGTCGTGGCACCGACCCCGAAGACGACCGGGCGGTCACCGCCAGCCTCGTCGTCGACGCCGCCGAGACGGGCGAGCCCGCGCTCCGCGTCTGGGCGCCCCACCGGCAGGTCGCGTTCGGCCGGCGCGACGCCCGGGAGGCGAGGTTCGAGGCGGCGAAGCGGGCGGCTGGGGAACGCGGCTTCGTCCCACTCGAACGCAGCGTCGGCGGGCGGGCGGTAGCCTACACCGGTGAGACCACGCTCGCGTTCGCCCACGCCGTCCCTATCACCGACGAGCGTCGGGGAATCGACGACCGGTACGAATCGGCGACCGAGACGGTCCTCCGAGCCCTTCGCGGGATGGGCGTCGACGCCGAGCGGGGTGAACCCGCGGACTCGTTCTGCCCCGGCGACCACTCGATTCGGTCGACGACCCCGCCGGGCGGAAAGCTCGTCGGGGTCGCCCAACGCGTGCGACAGGGCGCGGCGCTCGTCGCGGGTTGTGTCCTGGTGGCCGACCGGGCGGCGCTCCAGGACGTCCTCGAGGCCGTGTACGGTGAACTCGGCGTCGACTTCGACCCCGAGTCGGTCGGGACCGTCGCGGATGCGGGCGGTCCGGGCGACCCCGGGGCGGTCCGGACGGCGCTCGAAGACGCGTTCGTCGCTACGCGTGAGAAGACGGTCGAGTACGTCGACGGCGGCTGAGTCGGTCCGGACGGACGGTCGTCCGGGGTGGTCTACGCCTCGAACCCGTCCTCCCACCGGAACAGCCCGTTCCGCTGAATCACGTCGCCGTCGACCTCCATCCGGGTGCCCTCCTCGGTCATGTCCGTGATGAGGTCGACGTGGGTCGCGCTCCGGTTCCCCTCCTCTCCCTCCGGGAGACAGGCGTCGTAGGCGCGGCCGACCGCGAGGTGGACGGTGCCGCCCATCTTCTCGTCGAAGAGGATGTTGTCGGTGAAGCGGTCGACCCCGCGGTTCATCCCGACGCCGAGTTCGCCCAACCGGCGGGCGCCCGCGTCGGTGTCGAGTACCTCTGTCAGGGCGTCCTCGCCGGTCTCGGCGGCGTGGTCGACGACCTCGCCGTCCTCGAAGACGAGCCGGACACCCTGCACGCGCGTGCTCTGGATGGTCATCGGCACGTCGAAGAACACCTCGCCTTCGGTGTCCTCGGGGGCGGTGAACACCTCGCCGCTGGGGAGGTTGTGGGAGTCGTAGGCGACCGAGGCGGCGGAGTTCACCGCGGTCCGGTTCTCGACGGACATCGTGAGGTCGGTGTCGTCGCTCTCTTTCACCAGCCGGACCTCGCTGCCGTCGTCGAGCGCCTCCTTCAACTCCTGCATCTCGTCGGCGAGGGACTCCCAGTCGCGGAGGACGGCGTCGTAGACGAACTCCTGGTACTCCTCGAAGGCCATCCCGGCCTGCTGGGCGTGGGCGCGGGTCGGGTGGAGCGTGCTGACCCAGTCGGTGGCCATCCGAGCCTCGCGGACGGCCTCGCTGGACCGGGCGGCCGCCTGTCGGGTCTCGGCGGGCACGTCGGCCGTCGCGGTGGTGTTTCGGGAGCCGCCGAGAAAGAGCACCGAGTCGGCGTTCTCGTACAGCGCGAGTTCGTGGGCCGGCGACTCGCCGAAGTCGCCGTCGTGGGCGCGGAGGTACGCTCGGCCCATCTCCTCGGAGGCGTAGGTCGTGACGGTGTTGGCGCCGACTTCGCCGAGTTTTGCCGCGACCGCGACACCGAGGTCGTGGGCGCCCTCGCCGACGCTCACGACCACGTCGTCGCCGGCCTCGATGCGCGCACTCCAGTCGACGAGCACGTCGGCGTGCTCGCGAACGCGTGGGTCCATGGGCGCGATACCGCCGACACGAACTTAAGCCTGGGTAGTTCCCGGCGACTCCGACCCGGGCGCCGTCGCCGACTCGGCGTCCGTCTCCGGTCGGGCCGGGTCGTCGGCGCCGGCGTCCCTTCCCAGGTCGACCCCGTCGACCGCGAGGACGACGAGGACGACGAGGAGCGCGCCGACGGCCTGCGTGGCGTACTCGACGGTCGGTGTCACGCCCGCGAAGGCGGTCCGCGGCACCGGCGTCACCGTGGCGGCGTTGTTGACGACGGCGTGGAGCAGAATCAGGACGGGGAGCGCGCCGCCGACGCGGTTGCACAGCCAGGTGAAGACGACGGCGAGACAGACGACGACGGGGACGTAGAGGGCGAACGGACTACCCCAGTTGTACGCCCCGGGGAGGACAAACAGCGGCAGGTGCCAGAGCGCCCAGACGACGCCCACGACGAGACTCGCCGCGAGCGGGCCGACGGCGGACTGGAGGCGGGGCAGCAGATACCCCCGCCAGCCGAACTCCTCCTGGCCGCCGCCGACGAGCGCCGTCACGACGATGCCGACGGCGATCAGGGGGAGTCGGGCGACGAGCGCCGACGGGTCGAGGGGGACGCCGCGTGCGACGAAGGCGACGGTGTGGACCGCCGCGATGACGAGCGGAACCGCGACGGCGACGAGGTACCACCGGGCGGGAACCCGAAACCGTAGGCGTCGGCGGGCCCACGAACGGACCGACCGGCCCTCCAGTCGGAGCCGAGCGACCGCGCCGACGGCCGGGCCGAACGCGCCGACGAACAGGGCGAGGGTGGTCGCCGGCCCGTCGCCGACGACGCGGTAGCCGACGAGCCAGACGGCCCACGAGAAGGCGAACGTGAGCGCGACGAACGATGCGACGGCGCGCCAGTCGGCGGACGGCGCGGGTTGTGCGGAGTCCGGGCGGGCGGTCGGGGACGACATGGTTCGACGGTGGCACCGGGGGACGTTGTAGCCGGAGCCACGGCTTCAGGGGATGAAGCGGTCCCCCCTGTTTAAGTACCGCAGACCGAGACACCCCGTGCAGTGAATGATGGGCACGACGTCGCGGCGCTCGCCGGCGCCATCGAGGACGACTGTTCGCGCACGATTCTCGTCGTCACACAGGAGGAGGCGCTATCCGTGAGCGAGTTAGCCGACGCCTGTGGCGTCTCCGAGCCGACCGTCTACCGGCGCCTGGAGACGCTCCGCGAACAGGAGCTAATCGAGGAGCGGACCCGCATCGACGCCGAGGGCCACCATTACGGCATCTACGCCGCCACGGTGGACCGCATCGCCTTCGAACTCGCCGCCGAGGGCGTCGACGTGGAACTGGACCGGCAGACGGGGATGGCCGACCGATTCACCGACATCGTGCGGTCGTGGTAGCATGGTCGGTCTCACACTCCAGTTCGAGGGGCTCTCGGCGCTGGAACTCGCCGTCGGCGCCTCCGAGGTGTTGAGCGTCCTCCTCGGACTCACCATCGCCTACATCGCCTACAGGGGGTATCGACAGAACGGCGCCCGGCCGATGCTGTTCGTCAGCCTCGGGTTCGTCCTCGTGCTCGGCGTGCCGGCGCTCGTGGGCGGCACCTACCTCCTCGTCCCGGGCGTTCCGGAGGTGGCCGCCGGCGTGGTGACGCAAGTGTCGGAGGTGGCCGGACTGGTGAGCATCCTCTACGGGCTCCGAACCGACTGATTCGACGGACCCCACCGACCCGGTCGGGGCCGACTCAGTCCGACCCCTCGAACAGCGCCAGCACCTCACTCAGTTCCTCGCCGAAAGCGACGAGCGCGTCGCCGAGCGTGACGACCCCGACGTACTCGCCGGCGTCGTCGACGACGACCGCCTCGCGCGCGCCGGTCGCCTCGAACTCCGCGAGGAGGGCAGGGAGGTCGGCACCCTCCCGGAGCGTCACCGGGTTTTCCGGGAGGAGGTCGGCCACTGCCTGCGAGTCGAGCACCTCGCCTTCGACGTAAACCCGGCCCACGTCCGCCGCAGTAACGAGCCCCAGTGGCGTCCCCTCGTCGAGGACGACGACGCTGTCGACGCCCCGGTTTCGCATCGCGGCGGTCAGTTCGCCGACGGTCGTCTCCGGCCCGGCGGTCGGTACGTCGTCGCCCGCGAGGTCCCCCAGTCGCATGAGTGTCGAGACGACACGGACGGTCCTAAATCCACCTCCGGTGGGCGAAGGACGACGCGGGCCGACGACCTGCCGAACAGCCGCCGGCGGCGACCCGCCGAACGACCGCTATCGACGACCGACCGGACGGCCGCCGCGGGTGGGGCTCCGGAAGGGGCCGGGCGGTCGAACCCGCCCCGGCGACGCAAGCACCGCAGGCCGGAGGCCGAGGAGCACAGCGAGCCGCGGCGGGTCGAGCGGCCGGGGGCTTCCGAAGGCAGTCGGACGGATACATCGTGTTCTCGGGTCGCCACGACAGAAGTCTACCCGTACAACTACACCCAAGAGAACCGCAACCACTACGCCCCCGCGGCCGACAGCGACGAGCATGCAACTGGGCGTCATCGGCCTCGGACGGATGGGACAGATCGTCGTACAGCGCACCCTCGACGCCGGCCACGACGTGGTCGCGTTCGACCTCTCCGCGGAGGCGACCGCGGCCGCCGAGGAGCGCGGCGCCGACAGCGCCGACTCCATCGCCGACCTCGTCGAGGCGCTCGACGACGAGAAGCGCATCTGGCTGATGGTACCCGCCGGCGACGCCGTCGACGCGACGCTCGACGACCTCGAACCCCACCTCGACGCCGACGACGTCGTCGTCGACGGCGGAAACTCCCACTTCGAGGACTCGACGCGCCGGGCCGAGCGTCTGGACGCGGCGTACCTCGACTGCGGGACCTCGGGCGGCCCGGCCGGCGCCGAACACGGCTTCTCGCTGATGGTCGGCGGCCCCGAGTGGGCCTACGACGAGCTGACGCCGGTGTTCGACGCCGTCGCGACCGGGCCGGACGGCCACGACCGGATGGGGCCCGCGGGGTCGGGCCACTACGTGAAGATGGTCCACAACGGCGTCGAGTACGCCCTGATGCAGGCCTACGGCGAGGGGTTCGAACTGCTCCACGAGGGCCGGTACGACCTCGACATGGAGTCGGTGGCTCGAACCTGGAACAACGGCGCCGTCATCCGGTCGTGGCTCCTCGAACTCTGTGAGGAGGCGTTCCGCGAGGAGGGGTCGAGCCTGGGGACCGTCGCCGACGAGGTCCGCGGCGGGTCGACCGGAACGTGGACGGTCCAGGAGGCGCTCGAGCAGGAGGTGCCGGTGCCGCTCATCTACGCCGCGCTGGGCGAGCGCTTCGGCAGTCGGTCGCCGAAGGAGGGTCGGTTCTCGCGGCGGCTGGCGAACCGACTGCGATACGGGTTCGGACGACACGAGGTCGCGCGGCGGGAGGAGTAGGCATCACGGCGGACGTAGAGGCGGAGACGGCGACACGATTATCCGTCGGTCGTCTGAACTGTCCGGCATGGTCTCCGAACCGAACGGCAGACGGCTCCTCCTGGTCCTCCTCGTCGGCGTCACCGTCGGCGCCGTGCTCGGTCCGTCCGTGAACGCTCTCCCCGGCTTCTCCGACCACACCGGGCCGTCGGAGATGCGAGTCACCTCCTTCGAACGCCTCGACGCCGGCTGCGAGGAGCAGGTCGGGAACGCCGTCCACAGCTCGACCGGTGGAGGCGGATACTCGCGGACCGCCTTCATCCGAACGGCGGACACCGACGCGAACCTCTCGGTGCAGGTCCGGCGAACTTCGCCCGCCGGCGCGGACCTCAGCGTCTTCCACGTCGACGTCGACTCCCACCACGACGGCCCGGCGAACACGAGCTGTGAGACGGGCGTGGTGTACCGAGTCGCCCTCGAACCGCACGGCGGGAGCGACGAGGGGCTCGTCCCGGACGCGCACGGGACCGAAGTTCTGTGGTTCAACGATGGTGAGCTGGTCGGCTGCTCGGCCAGCCTCACGAGCCCGCTCGAATCGACGTGTGACGGGGTCGGCCGCGACGAACCGCGACGCGTCTGGGCGAACGGCACCGGCGGGTGAACGGCGAGCGTAGGCGACCGCTTTGTCCTGGACGTTCGGTCTCCGGGTTGGACCCAATCACAATCCTGTTAAACCAGCACTCCGAAGCACCGTCAATGGCACCCGTCATCGATCCAGTGTCCATGGCCGGCGGCGCGCTGCTCGTCGCCATCGCCGTGGCGCTGCACTACTCGAAGGGTACGGGGTGGAACCCGACGCAGGACATCTCACAGGAGGTGCTCGAGCAGCGCGCGTCGACGGTCGCGGAGACGGACTTCCCCGAGCCGATGAACCGCTCCATCGGCGGCGGTGGCGTCGCCGCGGGCGCGGTCGCAGGCGGCGAGGGCGCAGAGCTCGAGGAGGGTGAGGAAGGCGCCGCCGAGGAGGAGTCCGGCCCGTGGGACGTCCCCGACGACGAGGCCGAGTTCTTCGAGGTCGAGTACACCAAGGAGGGGGCGACCATCGAGGTCGCCGAGAACGAGACGGTCCTCGAGGCCGGCGAGGACGAGGGCTGGGACATGCCCTACGCCTGCCGGCAGGGGCAGTGTGTCTCCTGTTCCGGGCAGATCACCTCCGGCGGCAACTCCGAGGACTACGTCGTCCACGACGACCAGCAGATGCTCGACGACGGCGAACTCGGCGAGGGGTACACGCTGACCTGCGTGGCCTACCCGAAGGCCGACTTCACTATCGAGACGGGCAAGGCGCCCTGAAACGTTCGCACAGGGCTCTCTCTCTCCGTTCTCCAGCCTTCTTCGGCGATATTCACAACGGTTAAGCGAGAGGCTCGTTTAGTCGAGCAGGAGGGCCCGTAGCTCAGTGGACAGAGTGCTTGGTTCCGGACCAAGATGTCGCGGGTTCAAATCCCGTCGGGTCCGTCCCGCTTCGTGTAGTTTTTGAACCACCGTACGGCGGAGGGGCGTTTATAAAAGAGTAGCTCAGCTCACGTGAGGTTTCTCTATTGAACATGACGCCCCCGCTTTCGTCTGGCGATTTTCCAGAACCAAGCGACGAGCCCCATAACCGGAAAAAAAAGAAGGATATTCGATATGAAATGGGTTCATTAGGGCATGAAGGCGGCGATTAGGTTTATCCACCAAATATTTTGATTCAATTTATATAGGCGGTTGGAATCCGAATGTACTGATGAATCTGATAAACAATGTGACTTTAGAGATTCAGAGCTGGCCTATTCTGGTACCCCTCATCAGTATAGTGCTGAGAATCAAAATCCCGGTATTACCATCTCTAGCCCCTATACTACCGTTCGAAACTCTAGCGACCGCTTCAGCAGAAAACCATTGTCGTCGAAATACACGTATTCTATAGTCATAACTCCCCTTTCACAGCACTACAACGTAGACGGCAGAAATTATATACACCCACCAAAGCTAGTGGGAGCCCCCCTATAGGTCGTCGATGTTGTCCTTGCGTCTGAGCATCTTTTCCTTCTTCGTCGCCAGGTCGTAGTGCTTCGAGAGAACGTCCCAAGAGGCGTCCGCACGGTCTGCCACCATGAGTGGGTCCCATCCTGCATCCCGGTGATGGATGACACTAGCCTTTCGAACCATGTGAGGAGAGCGAGTGTCGTTGCACCGGAAGGCGCTATTCCGGTCGTGAGTGTCACAGCTTGGACAACTACAATCCTGACCAATGAAAGGTGGATACGTCACCTGGTACACGTCCTGCCGAATGGTTGAACTCGCAGGCCGACCGTATTCTGTTGTGATTAACGGGTCCCGACCGAATTCATCTGCTACGTTCTCTCTTCCTACGTCTATGTACTCATCAATCACCCCACAGATGTCGGTTGAGAGGCCAATGAATCGCTCCGAACTATCTCCGTTTTTGAGCCGAGTGCCCGTTTCCGGTTGGTTGACCACTTCAACGAATCCCTCGTCTGAGTCGTAGTGGCTTAGGTCTAGTGCCCTGACCCCCGAAATTCGTATCATCGTGTGCCACATCAACTCAAACACAACGTGCTGGCGTGACGCCCGATGATAGTTGCGCAGATAGTCCAAGATGTCCGGGACGCGCTCTACGGAGAGGAATTCCGACCGAACTTCGTCACAATCCTCCGTGTCTACCGTCGGGACTAGCTCGTGAAGACGAGGACCACAGAATCCCCGCTGCGCGCAGGTTCCGATGAAGGCTTTGATAGTGTCCATCTGCCCGTCTAAAGACGAGGGGGCTAATACTTCCACCCGGGGACTGTTCACTCGTCTCCAGTTCCGATAGTCGGTCAACGCGTTCGCATCCAGTTCGTCAACGTAGACGATGCCCTCTTTCTCGCACCACTCTGCGAAATAGTTCCTTAGTCGGCTTCTATGAGACGTGATAGTACTCTCTTGACGCCCCTCAGACCGCATATCTTCGAGGTGTTTGTCGATTGCTGCATCAACTTTGCTCCGCTCACCGCCGAACTTCGAACTCGTTCTGGACATGGTCACATATGGAGCCTCTAGGTGGCCCCACATCTATGAAACTGGCTGATACCCAAATATCTTACGTGTTAGACTTTAATACACGGTGTCGTAAATTCCCTCTGTAGAAATCATCGATTCGATATTGAATGGAGATGCTCAGATATGCATTTCACAGAGAATCAAGAATATCGAGATTTTATTCGGTATGCGATTGACATCGCATCTAATGGCGGACTTCACTACACGAGATATCATCTGGCTCCGTGTGCTTACCCGTCTGGTCCAGTATGACCACCTATATTTGTCAGATATTCTTAAGGAAGACGAAAGTGGAAAGGAAACTACTGCTCGAAGAGTACTACGGGGAATGGAAGACGTAGGCCTGTTACAACGACCAGGCGGTGAACGAGGACGACGGTGGGAACGAGGACCACTAGCAGAGGTAATACTCGTGAAGCACCACCCCACAGACCCGTCATCAGAACAAATTGACGAAATCATGAATTTATTGAATGACATCGGGGACTTGCAAGACTAATCTAACCTCACCTCGGCGCTAATCTGCAATCAGATTTCAAGTTCACCACACCGTTCACTATGTTAGTCAGATAAACAAAGCCAATCTGTTTCTTGACGAGTTGGTCATCAGTGTACCACAAGCTCGCAATACCTGACGAATATATCGCTCTAATTTGCGGCTGAAATGCAAGTTAGTCATGGGAGGGAGTCAGGCTTCTAAGACCCTCGTCGTGGATGTAGAGTTCTGAGCGAATAGCGGTGCTTCATGGAAGAGGATAGAAGACTCAGCCCCCGGAGCGAAACACTAGCTCTAGTCGAAGAAAGATATTTATACATATAACTATAACCAAAACAGAAGTAGAATAAATAGACAATACTAGATAGATATCTATACTAGGATTTGGACTCACATAGGAAGTAGAGGCTCTAACGCCGCAGTATTCGTCAAATTGGGATTCAAAGCGGAGATTCGCTTTCTTCACCTACTCGGGAAAACCATCACCGGGATTTGAAATCCTATTCAGCAAAGTCGTGTGCTTCCAAGAGTAAACGAAGGGTGTTATAGTGACTAATATGCAACGTGATTGCAAATTCGACGGACATTCTGTCGGCGTCTATTGTTTTAGTATGTAGCACTGCGGATATCGTCAGTGGAGGGCAAACGTCGTACATTACGCAAGGGAGTGAGAAAGATACAATGGGTAATTTGCAGAATGCTCGCAAAGCAAAATCTGAACGACGGTGTATTATGAATTCATATCCATAGCACTTCTTCTGCCAGTAGTCGAATCTCTCTTCGGGAAAATTCAATGCTAGCTGGCTTTCCGATTCTAACGATGATACCGTCATTCTCCAGTTCCGAAAGTCGACTGTAGAGAGTCCGCTGCGAGACGTTGACCATACTCTCTAATTCTGTAAACATGAGTGGAACCACCTGTTCATCACGAGCGACGAGTTCAGCAACGATAGTCCACTTCGTCTGGTCAGATTGGACATGACCGCATAACTTGACGAACTCTTCCCAACAGATGTCGAGAATCCTTTGTTGGTTCAGAGCGACATTCAGGGCTGTTTCTGGGTCTTCTTCATGACACTCTATCCAACGTTTGTTTATATCGTCGAGCACACCAATTGTATTGCCTGAATCGGGTTCATCGTTCGAATTAGAGCGTGTCTGTACGTCTGTTTTTTCGCGGTTCTTCTCACGCTGATGCGATACCGTATCTCGGACCAAGTCGTTAGTACAATCGTCGTCCCTCTCAGTTTCACCATCGCCTCCCTCCTCTAATCTGTTTTCGAGCTTAGAATCTGAAGTCTCGTCAATTGTAGTCACCTCACTACGACGAAGAACATCTTGAACCGACGACTCCATCTCCGCTTCAATCCCAGCTATTAGGGATGCCTCGATTGTATCCACTTGCGAACCGGGACTGAACGAAAGAGCATTTTCCAATTGGCTTTGTTCCTCTTCGTCTACTTCGTATTCTGACATTGTTCAAAACATAATCTGACAACCCTGTATAAACAGATTTGCACAAAGGGGTTCGAGAAATCAGTTATAGAACACACAAGGATTCAATTCACCCAGCATGTCCGTCCACGAAAAGCAGATAAGTCTCTCCAGTAACCCGTAGTCACAGTAAAATTGATAACCTCGTTTCTGTCGGTGTTTAGTTCGAGCTTTGTAGTTCGGTATACCGTGAGAGCCAATTCTGAATCGTTGTCTCCGCCGTCTGTGCAGTTGGCAACGGAATATCGAGAGTCAACCGTCGTTCGGCATTAGTCCCATAGGTAGCCACAAGAGATTGTGATATCGCCGAGGGCTCTTGCCAAATGCTTGGCTCGTCGTTCTCAACTGCTCCAGCAACACGGATAACTTCATCTTCAGTAGTACCTCCGAGTTCCTCGACGAGTTCCTCTAGAAGATACTCAAATAGACCCTGCTGCGGGAGAGGAATAACGACAGATGGGTACCACTCTAGAACTGCAGGGTCGAATGAAACTAGAACCTCATCCGTTTCCGCATATATAGACTGTACCGTGTCGTCAGGCGGATTAGTAGCAATTGGTGGGTCTGCATCCTTTGGAACATTCAGTCGGTACAGTTTCTGGTATGGGGCGTCCTCATCCTCAGTCAATTGGCGGTCTAGCATCTCAAATGTCCACCCCTTGTTCCGGAGAACCTGACTCTGCGTGAAGAGACGTTTTACCACGTCTGGGTTTAGTAATGGCTCGAAGGCACGGTCAGGATAACCGATTTTACTGATATCTGGGTGAGATTCCGTCCATCCAGCGAGCTTGGCTTCTTCAATGATATCCTGGGGCCTAATCTCATCAAGCTCCTGGGCCAGGCCGATTTGTTCTGATTTCTCTGCAGCTTGCTGTGTTTGGGATTCTGCTGTGGCGGCGATATCTTCGCCAGATTTCGTCGACTCCCCCATCGCGACTTCCTGCAGTTCGCCCTCCAAACCTTCCAATATTGGTCGTAGCGGGCCTACCGCTTGTTCGAACAAATTGATGCGCTGACCGAGTCGTTCGTAGATGTCTTCTTCAACAGTCTCGTTATATACGTAATTCCAGACAAGGACCTCCTCATTACGCTGTCCGATTCGGTCGATTCGACCAATCCGTTGCTCGACCTTCATCGGATTCCAAGGAAGGTCATAGTTGATGAGAGCATCGCAGGACTGGAGGTTCAACCCCTCGCTAGCTGAATCCGTACAGACCAGTTTCGAGATTTCTCCGTCTGGGTCGGTGAACTCGCGCTTCACACGCTCCTTGCTTACTCTCGCCCATTCACCGCTAGCTGCATCGTATATTTCGCCACCTCTACCCGAATAGGTTCCAACGTCGTGATGACTAAGACAGATTTTCTCCTTGATTGCGTCGAGCGTGTCCGTGTACTGGGTGAAAATGATGACCGTGTCCCGGGCACGAGCACTAAGCTCTTTCAAGTCCTGTATCAGTTGCTCCAGTTTCGGGTCTTCGGGTACATCGTAAAGTTGGGAGATGAAATTTTCCAACTCACTCAGTTCGAACTCACGAACTCGTTCTCCAGCAGAACCACTCGCACCAATCTCATCCACAGTAAGACCGTATTCCCGTTGAAGAACCTCCTCTCGGTCAGCGATGGCACCAGTTCGAAGGTCACTGTCCGAGACCGCAGATACGTCTCGGAGGTCAGACCGAAGATTATCCCGACGACGCTGAAGGGATTGTTCAACTGCATGGAGGCTGGACGTGAGTCGCTGACGGTACGTCGTCATAACGAAACCGATTGCCGTCTTCTCCTTGCCTTCCAACAGTTTCTTCGATTGGTCATACACGTCGCTGATGTAGGTTTCAACTCGGTCGTAGAGGGGCTTAGCGTCCCCAAGCTCAACTGACCGCGTTTCGATGTCACGACGAGGGATATTCTCGTCAAGGAGTCCCGCTTCGGCGCACATTCGCAGAGTGTGGCGTGTGTTTCGGAAAATGCGGGATTTGACAGGTGTCGTCTCTCCACCAATATCGAGGAGGAAACGAAGACCATCGACAGAAAGATTCGAGAGCTTATCCTGCCAATCGCGTGTGCCGATACGTCCTGTTCCGAGAATACGGTTCAGCCGACGGCGTTCGCTCAGCGAGAAACCACTATCATCTATCTCATCTGCTATCCTCTCCTCAACGTCCTCGTGGGTCTGGACAAATGACTGAACCATGCCCACCCAGGTCCGAAGGTGAGTGATTCCTTCGTACGGCTCATAGTTCCACTTCGACGCAAGGTCGGGGAGAACTTCCTCGACGGTCTTCGTCCCATCTCCTTCAATTTCGTCGAGGGCTTCCCCAAGGTCCTGCTGTGTTTCGAAATAGGTATCGAACGACTCACGGTCGTTCCAGTCTTCAGGAAGCTCACACAGTCGAAGTAGGTCGAACAACTCTGTAATTTCGAGCTGCATCGGAGTTGCAGTCAAAACGTATGTGCAAGCCGTGTCGTTCTGCAGTTCAGTAAGAAGGTCATAAAGATTGGTTCCCTCGCGACCGTGGTGAGCCTCGTCGACGAGAGTCAGGTCCCATTCGAAACAATTCTCTGGGGAGTCGCCGAGATGCTCTGCCTGCCAGTGAACAGTAGGAGAGAACATCCCCATATTCTGAGTGCGTCGGGCTGTGTGCCACGAAGCCAGGACGACTGTCGGCTCATCGCGCTCGGTGACAAATTCGCCGATATGAGAATCCTCCCATGCGTCGGTGGTCTCGTAGTCGGAGAGGGGGTATTCAGTACCATATGCATCCCGAAGGACGCGTTGAGCGCCGCTGTACTCGTAGGAGTACGCGTTGATGTTGAATTTCTCCAGTAATTCTTCCTGCCACTGAGGTTGTACTGTCGCCGGGACGAGCAGCAAGGTGTCACTCACTTCCCCGACAGTTAGGAGTCGAGAGATGGTGAGCCCAGCCTCAATAGTCTTCCCGAGCCCCACCTCATCACAAAATAGGAGGCTCTCGGGGTAGATGCTCGCCGCCGTATCAGCAATGACTCGCTGGTGGGGCCACGGTTCAATCGAGCTGATATCCTCGGCGATGTGGAGCGCACCCGGGAGAAGTTCGCGCTCGTTGGCAACTCTAGTAACTGTCGCCTCGGAAGCTGGAGGTTCGCTGGAACTTTTCAGTCTTTCGACATGTTCTTCGACCTCCTCGTCGGACTCGGGTTGCCAATCGAGAATATCTCGCTCGATGGCTTCGTCAATATCCGTGACCTCGACATCCTCGTGCTCCTCATTCCAGAGCCGCTTGAAGGTCTTCACGTCCTCTTTAACGTACTCGTTCTCAACCTCGTCCCACGAGCGGTGGACTTTGAATCGCTCGTAGTTGCGGTACCACGCGTTGTAGGTCTCGTTGATGCTGCCTTCAAACGTAATTCGGTTCCCCTCGGCGTCGGTCGCGATGCCGAGCTTGGGATGGAAGATACCCGAATCTGAGTTGTTCCGTGGTTCACCGATTTTGAGCTGGAGTCGCCCCTCATCAAGCATCTGAGCGATGAGGGCGAGCCGTGACTCTCCTTCGTCGGAGAGTGGGGTGTCGTCGGTCAGGACTGGCTTGTTCTCTTGGCTGAGTTGCTTCGAGGCGATGATACGGATTTCGCCATCCGATTCGAATGCAGATTCGATACCTTGCAGTGCGTCGGCGAGGTTCTGTAGGCTGAGATATCCTGCGAGGCGGTCATACTGTATGGACTCTCTTAATAGAGGACGATAGAATGAACCAACGAGTGTCTTGTTACCTCTAAATGTGCTCTCATATACGCGCTTCCAGTCTATCCCCGATAAACCCATCAGAGTTGAAAGTCTTGAAGAGTTGTTCGGCCAGTCGTCTTTGATTCTTTAGTGGTAAGTGTTTCTTGGTTGATATCCAACAACTCTCCTGTTTTACCAGATGCTAGATTTACCAAGAGCTCTCGGTCTGGGTGCTCTTCAGGCAGAACTTGAATCAGACTTTCAATAGTCCGTTTGAACGACGTAGAGTTTTGCAGGTCTCTATCCTGCAGCCAATTCCAAGCAAAATCGCTCCCCTTGGTCTGTAGAACATTGAGAGCTGCATGTACAGCGTCAATATCGTAGTCAAAGGATGTGTCAGTAGGGTCCACTGGATATGCCCGCTTCCTTCTCTTTTCACCTGCTTCTAGCGCAGCGAAATCTCTGACACGGTAGTCCTGGCCCTTCACAACCACGTCATCTCGACTTTTACTCCAGATTTTCGTTTTTTGTTTTATGTTATCAATCTGTACCCCGACACCCAGTCCCAGCTGGCGAGCCTCGTCATACGGAATATTCTCGCTTTCATAAACGAGCCACGTCAGGATGTACCATGTGCTGAGTGAGTCGACTGTTTCAAGGTCGCCAGATAAATCATAGTCAATAATCACTTCTGTTACTGCCGCTCTCGCTTCAGTGAGTGCCTCCTTTGGACGTACTGGATTGTCTTTGTCATCTACAACAGGATACTCTTGAGTGAAAACGCGTAGGGTGGGGCCGAAAGCGCTGATAATCATATCCGTCTTCGTGAGGTTGTAATCGGACTCCAACAACTCAGTCGCTTTCCGCCGAGCAACAGAACGGGTTTCGTGTTTAATGTCTCGCCAGAGAGTTGGTGTCCGATTTTCAGGCTTCCGCTTTGGTTTACGGCAGGTCAATAGAAGCGTACTATCGGCAGAGGCGTTTTTTTGAACACCAATTCGGTTTGGCACTTCGCTAGTAATTGTATGAGTAGCTGAGATAATGAAACCGGAGCGGATAATGGACATAGTCAGAGAATCCCATGCATTAACTTCCTTGTCGGTGAAGTATATCGTAAGCGTTCCTCCGGGCTGTAGAACTCGGAAAACCTCAGAGAATATTCCTCTCATTTTCTCCTCGTATCGCTCTCTTGCGGCTTCTGCAGTAGATTGCCCTTCTTTCGGATTCACGATAACCGGGTTTTCGACTGCTTCATCAGTCTTATTGGTCTCCGGAGGACTGAAAGCATCGGCAAAGATATCTCCCAGATACTCTCTGAGCCAGACGTGGAATGCATCGGCGATTTCAGAATACATGATATTATCGCCGTAAGGCGGGTCCATAACCACACTCTGGATAGAGCTATCATCAAGGGGTAAGTTCCCAGCATCACCCTGATGCACATCGGCTGCATCATCAATGTGACTTACATAATTGACCGTCTCCTCATAACTGTTCAACACATTGTCTGCTTCAGATTGATAGCTGTATGTTCCCGTCATCAAGTTACTCTCCCCAAAATGCCATTGGAATGAGAAATTATTATTTCCGAGCATATTATCGGGAGAGCCGTAATCAGCTGTAATTGGGTTTAATCTTGAATTCCGGCGAATTAGCTTCACAGATATAAACGATAGTAGAGTTAATATCAACTCTGCTTCCTTCTCTGGATGCTCCTCAACGATACTACGTTTAATTTCGTTGAAAGCTTCAAGATACGTAGCATGCGTCAGTAATTGTCGTGGACTGTAGACATCACGCCACTGGGTTATTCCATATGGCACAGCGCGGTCGTAGTATCCTTCGTATCGCTCAGTAGCTAACAAGGTAGAAAGATGTAAGTCTGATTCAACTCTCTTACGTGCCTTTTGAAGTGCCCCTTTATCGGCTTCTGTGGGTGCGTGATACCTCGTGCCCCCAATGGCCTTCTCGTATCTCACACCACATACCTCAAACTCAAACTTACCTTTGCTGAAGAGGTCGACAATCTGTGACCTCTCTGTTACTACCCCACAGAACGGACATTCAGCGTCTCCACCACTCACCGAACCACTACTAGGGTCGTAACCCTCTCTTGTTTCTGTCTTTGTCGGGTCGATTACTCGGAATTTGAGTTTGCCCTCTTCTAAAACTGGATAAATGGCAGCCTCCCTTCGCCGATTAAAGTACCAACGGTTCGAGATTGGAAGTCTCTCACCACAAGATGGACATGTGATGCTGTAGGCTCGGTAGTAGTGGTCGGGGGCTATGCCACTACGCTCTGGGAAATATTGCTTCAAGTCATTCTGGACTTCAGTTTCAATTTTTCCCATCCAGTTCTTCACATCAGATTCTATCGAGCCCACAGTAGGTGCGTAGTCCAGAATGACCTTGTTCAAGAGCCACGCAACGGGATTCAGTTCATTAGCTATAGTGGGCAGTCCGTACCTAAGTGATTCAAGAGGAATTGTCCCTCCTCCCGAAGTGGGGTCAAGAACTGTGGGGAGTTCATCCCCCCACTGTTGCTTCAGTCCCTCATGGAATGCAGCCAGCTTTTTTTTCGATGGGACCCGCCGATGTGGATACTCGTACCCGAAATGCTCTTCAACACTTCCGTCGCGGTCGTCCTTTGTTGAATATTTCTGAAGAACGTAGTTTGAAATACTGCCGTTTAACTCTTTGTTGGGTCCGATGCACATCAGCTTCAGTAGCTCATCGTTCGTAGTTTCCTCAGGAAGGATGGATGCCAGTAACGCTAACCGGGTCGCGGATGTAGGCCGCCGAGCAAACCACTTAAAGATATTTCGGTGAGGAGACATAGTCTCTGGGTTCGCCTCCTTTAAACACTCAATCCCGACCGTTTTTGTCGGAAGAACGGTCTCAGCTTTTACTGGTCGAAATTCGTCATTATCTGAACTGGTAGATTGTTCTGAGTCGTCCATTATCACAAATCTCCTGCAAGAAGCACTCTAAGAGCCTTTACACCGTTTGGATTAGACGGGGACCTACACTTCGCGTGCCAGTAGTAACATTCCTCCAGACTCATCCGGGCAATGCTGTCCGCGACGGCAGTCAGCTTCTCGTACTTCTGGAGCCGCTTCATTGCGAGAAACGCGATAGTCAGTCGGATTCCGCTACTCTCGGAGAGTACGACCGAACCCTCCCCACGCATCACGAAGTCGGCATTAATCCCGTTATCGTTCAGCACGTCACGAACCAGTCGGTGGACTGCTTGCTGTCGGCTGTCGGACAGGGTCGAGACTTCCAAGGCGCACCAATCGTTCCACTGCCAGTCATTGGGTACGCGGGCTGAGGGAGCCCCGACGTTGGAGAGGTCAAGGACGCCGGTCGAATCCTCCCGCGCGTCTAGAATCGCGTCCGCAATGTCGGTTCTCGTGAGATTCCGATTATTGTTCGCTCGACTCAACCGCTTCTGGCGTCCGTCTGCAAGGTCTTCGGGAATCAGTTCGTACAGCGTGAGACCCGCGTTGTTGCCCAGTCGACGCGTCAATGCGAATGTCGGTCGGCCACCGTATATGCTGCTGCCGTAGGCAAACGATTCTGCCTCAATGCTCATGCACTCACCTCTTCACTCTGCTCTGTCGCCTCTTTCACAACACCAGAGACGACAAGTTCGACGTTGTTAATCCCACCGAGGCTTCCGAGAGCCTCTTGTAATGCATCGAGAGTTGCCTCGCGGGAGCTGTCCTCCATCGACTCTGTGTCGATTGTCAGGACTGCCTCTCCTTCCGAGTCACCGCCTGCGCTGATGAAGCTCTCCGGAATGTGGCTCGTCCCGAAGTGGTCGGCAAACTCAGCCGCGGACCCCTCGAACCCAGCCTCAAAGACGCTGGCAGAGGTATCAGCTCCTTGTGCGACGTATTCGAACACAATGAAGGTTGCTTCCCCGATGCTATCTAAATCTTTGAGCTTGTTCGAGATGAACCACGCCCGCTCCCAGACTTGGTCGCCTTCGAGTTCGATTTCGATGGAGTCAACCTCAACGATGATGTCGCTGCTGGACACGTCGTAATTGTCCCGAAGACGCATCTTCTTCTGGTCGATAGCACCATTCACATCCGAGAACGCGCCCTTGATTGCGCTCGGAGAGTCCGTACTAACGTTGAACGATAGTTCGGAACGCTGCGGCGGGCTAATTCCCCCACCGCCTCCTCCACCGCTTCCGCTGCCAATTCCGCTAGAACCACCACCGCTCCCGTCTTTGGAGCCTCCCTCATCTTGGTCTTCCCCTTCGGCCTCTTCAGGGAAGGCGAGGTCATGCTCGGAGAGGAAATTCTCCCCGTTGCTGTACACGATGTGGTCCTCGCTAATCAGGACACTCGACATCGGAAGGTCGGTCGACATCTGCTCGGCCTCAGAGAGTGTCTTCTCCCCTTCCGACGTGTTCACGGTCATCCCTTCGGAGCAGTAGCCCTCGCCAGCCGTGTCGTCCCAGAACACATACGTCGACATGTCGCTGGTCGCCACGGCCCGAATAGTAGCTCGGAGCGGTTTGGGGTCAAGAAGGATACGGATATCGGTGCGCTTTGCGACGAGCTTGCGAATGTCCAGCGTCGTCATCGAATCCGGGTCCGACTGCCAGATGCGGTTCCGGAACCACGTCGTCCCGAGTGCCCCCTCGTCTTGTGTGATGAGCTTGTCGAGACTTTCGAGAGTCTCGAAGACGATGTCGTGAAGGTCCGAACTGTCGTTGACGGAGTCGATTGTCTCGTTCGATAACCCGCCGGAGTCCGGGTAATAGAGATGCCGGTACGATTGGCGAACAGATTCACCGAGGAGTGCGGACTCCTTCTGAAGACGTTCGTCGAGGTCGTCACGCTGAGCGCTGTTTAGTTCGGCTTCCCACGCTTCCCCGTTTAGAATCCGTTCCATTGCCTTCACACGTCGTGCGTGGTCAAGCGCACCGTCTGTCTCCTGCTCACCAGCCGCAAGGAACACGATGTTGTTGCGGTAGACACGTTTTTTCTCTGAGCCTGGTGAGTTCCCCGTCTTGTTCGCCAATGACTGAAGTAATTCAGGCGGCTCATCAAGGTCGCTAGTGATGGTTTCTGCGCCGAAGCCGATTACGCAAAGCCTGACAATTTCGTAGTCATCTGGTACCTCGTAAGGTGCCTGCGGGTCATAAATCGTTTCGAAGACCCCTCCTCCGAGTGCTCCCCGAATCGTCTGCTCAAGACGGTTACGGGCAACACCTGGTTCGATTTGCTGTGCCTCGTTCGTGATGAGCTTCGATATCTTGGGTTCACCCTTGAAGCGCAGAAGTCCGTTCTCCGTTTCGTACAGGAAGAACGCCTCTGTGTCGGGGTTTGACCCCGTCTCGTTAAGATTTTTGAGGGCGTCACGGAAGTGGTCGAGTTCGACTTCAGGCTCCAGAATCATCTCCCAAAGCTTTCGTCGAGTTACACCACGTCCGCGGTTCCCGCCAGAAACAATGCTCTTCCAGAGAATACTCGTTCCGAGATACGTGGCAATAGGTGGGTGACCCATCGGTGTCCAGTTCTCGTCCTCATACTGGCACGCCGCCTTACCGTCGCTAGTGTAGATGTCTGATTTCGACGCCGTTCGTAGGTCCTGCTCGATGTGTTCAAAGAGGTCCAGAAGGGTCGACCAGACGTGGTTGTCCGATGGGTGCATGTCGAACACCCGGACGTAGCTGCGGCCTGCGTTCGTCTCTTGCTCATTCCAGATTCGGTGGACTGCCCGGGAGACAAGCTTGAGTGCCCCACGTGTACGCTGGAAACTGGGGAGGGTGTCAATCTCCTTCCCCAGGAGGTCTATTAGCGTTGGATGGAATGGGTACGTCCGCTGGAGTTGTTCGCGGAACTCAGCTTTCGTGACACGGTCGGGTAATTCATCCTCGTGCTTTCGATAGTAGGATTGGTACCCTTCAGCCACTGTTTCCGCTGCTCCCTCCTCTACGCTTTCGAAGAGACGATGGCGTAGAACAGCAGCGACTTCATCGTCTTCGGTGGGAGTAACCGAATGCTCCGTGCGCTCAGAGATATCGTTTAGGTCGTTGATGAGGTCCTGAACCTTCTGAGCGCGTTCCTCGAATGCAGTAGAGGAAACGGAGAGGATGACTGTTACAGCGTCTGTATTCTGGGACGCTCGCATGAGTGACCATAGGAACGAATTCGTCTGGTCAGCAAGCGTCGAGTCCTCAACACCGATTGCGGCAGCCTGTTCGAAGTACTGGGCGACTTCGTCGATTAGTACGAGACCAGGGTTATCCAGTAGGTCGAATAGCTCGGCGATATCTGATTCACCCGGGGCGACACAGTTCTTGTCATAGTCGCTGAAGTGGGCATACCCATTTGCCCCAGCTAATTGGTAGGCGAGTTCGCCCCACATCGTCTGCGTGTCTGGGGCATTTTCATCGTCCTTGTTGCATTTCGCATTCGTCGCGCTAACGTATCCCCCCTCGAAAACAGCGGTTTTCACGGAGAAATCGTCTTTGGCGTCCTTGAACGCGTCAGATGCTTCGTCGTCGGTAATGTACTGGCTCAGGTCGTCGATTGCGTCTGGCTGACGCGAGAAGTGATATGCTGCAATCTGGGAGTGCGTTTTCCCGCCGCCGAAGACGGTATCTAAAGAGAGAAGACCATCCTCACCGCTGAATTCCCCTGTAGATTTTCCCACATACCGCTTTGCGAGGAGTGTTAGGAGTTTCTGGAGACCGTCTGTGGCGTAGGTTTTGTTGAAGAACGTCTCTGGGTCTGCGTAGATATCCGGCGTCTCTTCAGGCTTGAATGCAACATCAGAGAGCTTCGCTGCGAACTCATCCTCCGATAAAGTTCCCTCCAGCACATCATCATGTGGGACACACGAATCAAAGAGCGAAGGAATTTGTGAAGCCATTGACTGTCTTCGATAGATAACACAGGGGAAGTAATGGTTTTTGATTCCAGAATGACAGAACGGCTAAATTGATAGACACCTCGCTGATGCCGGATTTGAACGAGGTGTGTGAGAAGGGTTCTTAGGGGGAATTTCTCCCTCAGTAGCGGTCCATCGTAGATTGTGACTGCGGATTCCACTCGTTCCGGTCGTCATCCAACTCGACCCAGCGATTCAGGCCCTCGACAATATCTTCGCTCACACGAACTTTGGCGGCTCCTGATGAGGACTCTGGTCCCCAGAGACCGAACACTCGCTGACCGTTTTGGTACTGTTCGTATTCTTCTGGGAGAAGAAAGACCCATCCGATTTCGTCATGGTCCTGTTCCTCTCGGCCACAGATGAGTGCTGTATTGGGGTATCCAACAGGTTCGACGGCGATTGCGTAGTTTTTCGTTTGGGGTGGATGGTCCTGACAACGAACAATAGCCATATCGAGGGATAATCATCAATCAAGATTAGTCTTCCTACTGTTACTAGTGGAGAGTCAGACCCGGTCAGTTCGAATCAGGACGATTTTTCAGTCGTCTCTCGGTCTCTTTTTTCTCTCGTTTCCGAATATCTGCCATCTTCGCCTTCGAAGGTGCATTTAGGTCGATGTTTTCGCCTAGCCATTGCTCAATCTGCTCTTCATTCCGGGCTGCACTCTGTCTTGTTACTAAGAGAACAGGCACAAAATACTCATTCAATTTCTGTCGGAATTCCTCTAGGAGAGCCTCCAGGTCCTCAATTCTCTGTTCTACCTCGTAGAATTCTTGTTCACGCTGACTTCGTTGTTCTTCTATACGCCGAGATTCGTTGTATATCAGCCCCTTTTCTATCTTTTCGTGGGCTTGCTCTGTGAGGCTGATTACGGTGATTTTGTCTACCCGGGGGTCACCACTATTTTGCTCAACGCGAGTTTCCACTAGACCCTTTTCCAAGAGTTTCTGCTTGTAGTGATGGACTTGCGAATTAGTGTAGTCTGTTTCTGACCGAATCTCTGAGGTTGTAGCTTCCCCATCATAGGAGCGAACTGCGGCGAGTACGTTCTTCTGCCCGTCAGTCAAACTTGACATCCTACTTGATTATTGTCTATAGAATATTGGCTTTGGGCGAGGACTACGGGTGGCTAAGGCACCCTTCCGAAGAAAGGCTGCTATCTGGGGTACCGATGCCTGTATTCTTCTCTACGACCCTTCTATATTGAGACCCCCTCGAAGATATCGAATTCAGCATGTCGGATAGAATTGTCCTCGGATACAGATGGACTGTCCAAGAGTGAGAATTCAGAGAGAGTTGAGCCCTGAGTGCGGGAACTCAGGTTTCCCTATTTATACACTAAGTGCAGGACCATCACGTTATACAGGTGCGAAATTCGTCTCCACACTTTGAACAATCGGTTGGATGGTAGGTGCCGTTCGGTTCTACGATGTGAATCTCTTCATGACCGCAGGAGGGGCATCGCGCTTTAGCCGTGAACCAGTAGACCAGGTCCCGGAGCAGGTCTTCGTCAACTTGCTCGAAATCGACATCGCGGTCAAGCATTCTGGTGGGCCGATTCTGTACCCCATTGTGAGGGTCGTATTTCGGCATTAGATGGACCCCCCGTAGTCACCAAAGATTTCTACCGTGACAATCCCATTTCGAATCTGAACAGAAAACTCATCAAGCGATTCGAATGGAGTCTTGAGCTCGTAAAGGAGCCCCTTTGTTTCCTCTCGACACTCCGAGACGACGATTAGATTCGTTCCGTTACTCTTTATTAGAGTATCTTCATTTGAGAGCGTCTGGTCTTCCATGTCGATGTAGATTCGGACACTTCCTTCCTCGTACTCAGTCTGTACTCGGCTTCTATCGAGGTCGTAGACTAGGTTGGTGCCTGGCCTCTGATTGCCCAGACAGTAAGCGACGTTCAGGAGTTGCTGGACGAGTTGTTCTTTGGACCTATTGCTGTGGCTCGTCGGGTCGTTAGGGGCTCTCTCAGCAGACATCGGTACTTCGGAGTAGGTGACAGAGGCGTATAAATACCAATTTTGAATAGTTCGAGACTCAAGCTATTTGATACGCATCATTGAACCGAGCGAGGATGTCGTCGCTAATCTGGAACGAGCCTACATTAAGCCCCATAGCTACGGAGAATGCATGGAAAGTAAATAAGTACAGATGACAAGTCTGAATATGGAATCTTGGAGTCTATAGTTTCAAGTTTTCCAAACCATCCTGTCCGCTACTAAAACGGTGTTTCACAGTTTCCGAGCAAAGGCGAATTTACGGATAAGCAATACGGGTCAGAATGATTCCTGAGAGGATGAGTATAGCTGATGAAAAGGCAAGAACAACCGCTGCCGAATAGAGGCGAATTATCCACGTAAATGAGCCTTGGGCTTGCTCTAGTTTTTCCCGTTGTTCTCTGTATAGGATGAATAATCCACCACCAATCCCAGTAATTACAATATTAGCTATTAACATGGTAGCGTAGTCAACTTCAAGCGAAAAGAACAACAAAAGCCCACCTATAAGAAAGGTGAAAAAGGAGATTGATATAGAATCGTTGTGTATGTCGTATTCTCTACTGAGTTCGTCAAGAATTGCGCTATTGCTCTGCACCCATTTTTTATATTGGTAAGGTCGCCTCCTTTGAGCTTCAATATTCTCGGAGTTGGAAACTTTAATATTTTTGTCCACTAATTCTTTATCGAACCAAGGAGATAAATCCCGGGCTTCTGTCGTCTTATGAAGCCCATGACCGGCTTTTAGCAGTAAGAGACCACTTACCAGAACAATGAGTAGTCCAGATATTAGGTCTAAGGCGACAATAAGTTCTGCGTGAATTTGGGATATTGACACTGATGATATCTTAGATGTCCTCTCTGCGTTACTTGAGGTTAAAGAGAAGAGCCCGACGAGGAGGGAAGCGAATGCAGTAGCAGCAGCAATTGACAATCGGAGAATGCTAGATGCCTGCGATTGTATTTGATGAATTTGTGCCACTTGTTCTTGAAGAATATATTTTGAGTCATCTATGTTAAGAACATAATCTTCCTGTCCTTCGTTAAAATCATTCCCTTCATTATTTGCGTTTTCTTTAATGTCCACAATGAGGCCGTACAAATCAACAGACAAAAATATAGTGTTATCACATGAGCCACCATGGGATTCTTCCCTCATCAGGGTTGGAAAAGTACTTACTCAGAGGTAACTACCGATACTGAAAGTGGGATTTTTAAGACAAATATGAAGAAATTTGATAGGTTAGGAACTTTTTCGTCGTGCACCCTTTATTGTAACATCTAAAATGCGTGAACTAGATTGCTACTCTGAAGACTGGTTTGACCTCAAATGGTCGGATTGGTATCCGTTAGGTTCTGAAGGCGGTGCTCCAACAGAAAGCGGCCTCTATCGAATCCGCCATTCCGACACTAGGCGGGAATGGCTCGAATACATCGGAGAGACGGGACAGAAGAGAGGAGTCCGGGGCAGGATAGCTCAACTTGCCAACAACGTATATGATGACAAGGAGAACCAGAAATACGCCGAGAAACGTCCCGGTCGAGCGCCTCATACTGCCGCGGCTTGTATGAACGCTATCTGTAGAACGGTTGGTCCATCATTAGAAGTATCTTTCACGACAACGCCTGTTGCCGAGGACAAATGGATGCGTAAGGGCCTTGAAGATGCTCTCATTGCGCTTCATCGACGTGAGATTGGTCACAGCTATACAGCGTTCGACGGGCGGATGATTCCCGGTTACGAGGATTGGGACAGAAAACTCGGCAAAGAGGGGAACGTTACGGACACTCACGAAGGAGCCGAAGTATTAAACTGGAGCAACTACCAGAACTTGACATCTGAGCCGTGGATGGGTCTGCAGTGGTCTGAACCCCGCCAATTGTCCGAACTTGGCTCTACCATTTTCCCGGAGGTAGGTGTGTACCGAACCTGGTACCGCGACTATCCCAGCCCAGAATCGTCTGGCGTTCAGCAACCGCTACTCTACATTGGGAAAGGGAATCTCAACAGCCGAATTGGTGCACGAAGGCGAAAAGACGGGGAAGAAGCCATGTTCTCTTTTTCGCCACCACCGAACGCTGTCGATTCTGAACGCAAACTTCGGGAAATTGAGGTAGAACTCATTGGTGCCCATTATGTCGCGAACGAAATTCCGCCACTGAATCAGGAGAACCACCAGATATTCCGACCGGCTCTAGTATCGGAGTAAATTCCAGCTATCATTCTATTATAACTCAGATATCTTAGTGATAGAAAATTCAGATATCCCTATATCAGATAACCAACTATATCCTGATGGATGGTTGCCACAACCACGCAGACGGTCACTATCGACCGAATTAGTAGTAGCGGCAATGCAATCGCCCAGCAACATCACGCTGGAAAAACCATCCATGTGCCTGCTGGAGAGGTCGGAGAAACGTACGACGTTCGATTAGTGGACAAAGGCGGTTACTTTGTCGCGAAGGTCGTGGACCGGTTCGGCGAGGTTCAGCCTCGACAGCCGAGTATTGCACCCGATACGAGCGATATCGGTCAGGACTTACTGAACCCGGACCGAAATCGCTCGCGCTCGTTTTCTACTGGTAAGTCTATCACCGGGGAACACGCTGCTGGCAAGGAACTCCGGAGTTGGATGGCTCAGCGGAAAATGTAGACTCTCAGCTAGTCACCGGGGGGGGTAACCCCCCAAAGCGGTGGCATCACTATCTGTTATCGCAATCTGCAGCGGGTTAGCATCGGCACGAGGTCGGTCGAAGGGCGATTTTCTAAGAATCGAATAGTATCCAGTTCTCAAGCCGCCTGCTATCACCTGCGGGTCATATGACGGAGAGTTACCAGTTGGAAGTTTTTTCAGTTCCCAACTCTGGCACTCTACAATGCCTGCCTTCGGCTCACTTGAATCTCAAGAGGTCCGAGAATACTGGTCGCACGAAGCCCGCGACTTCACTCCGTGGTTGGCCAACGAGATACGAGCCGACATCACCTCTGAACTTGAGGACACACTTGGACTGGATTTGGAAGTCATCGAGGAGGAGAAGAGCGTCGGCAGATACAACGTCGATATTGTTGCCCAAGTGGCTGATGACAACCGACAGGTCGTTATCGAGAATCAATTGGGGTCATCCGACCACGACCACCTAGGTAAATCAATTGCGTACGCTTCTGGAGTAGATGCAGACATAATCGTCTGGATTGCTCCGAAATTTAACGATGAGCACCAGGATGCGATGCAGTGGCTCAACGAGAACAGTAGGGAAGGCGTTGACCTATTTGCTATCCGTCTTGAAGTATGGAAAATAGACGATTCAAAACCCGCTGTACGACTCAATCCAGTTACGGAGCCGAGCGAGTGGAAAGAAAAAGCCCGACGCCCTGAGGGAGAACTTTCCAGAACTAAGCAACTTCAGGAGGAGTATTGGACCGAATTTCGGAACCGAATCGAAGAAAGCGACTCAGTCCTGAGCGCCAGAAAACCGAAACCACAGCATTGGTACAATAATCCTATTGGCAAGAGTGGATACACACTCCAGTTCACTACGAATACAGTTGAGAACAACCTCTACGTGCAGTTGATTATCAGAGACGACGCTGAAGCGTATCAGGAGTTAGAATCGGAGCAAGAACAGATTGAATCCGAGATAGGTGAAGAGTTGCTGTGGCGACCACCAGAAGAGGCCCAACGTGACAACAGCAACCGGAGCAAAATAACGCTCAGACGCTCGGGAAATCTCTCAGACCAAAATAGGTGGGACGAGTATTTCGACTGGATGTTAGAGAATGGTGAAAGATTCCATGAGGTATTTTACGACCGAATTCAAGAGTTCTGAGCTTTAGCAGGTAGAGCAAGACAACCAATCCTGACTAAACCAGGTCTCAAATCATAGACCTCAGAGTCCACTAAGTAGACGGAAAATTGATTCGAACGCAACTACTATCAAACTAGCAGTCATTAATCCTATTTGGTAGGCAATCGTCGTTGATTTTCCCGCTTTTGTCCACTACTTGTTCAACCTCATCTTGGTCTTTGTAGTAAACACAGAGAGCAGATTCCATATCGAATATCGCGCTTGGCATACTCTTGTTGAGAACATCACGAGCAAAGTCTTCGAGTACCCCTACCCACTCTCCTGCTTCGTCATCATTAATGTCACATCCAAATACAGCTTCGAATCCTTTTGCCGGATTACTACCCGTGTTAAGATAGCCAGGACGACTCTTTTTCGGAGCAATCTCCTTATGCCCATGCACGAATATTACAACTTCCAGCCAGTCAAATGCAGAAAGAGGTCCAAAATATGATATTGACTGAATAGAGTTCCAAGCCGTTTCGAAGGTCTGATGAGCTGCTTCAATTTCATCATATCCACTAGTGAGAAGGTCGCGTCGATGACGCTTGAGGGCAGCAAAGAACGACTCAAATGAATCTACACGTTCCCCTGCGACAGAGAGAGATTCTAAGGAGGAAAGTGTGGTCTCAATATGCGCTGGATTCACTCTCCGATGTGAATGATTTGTGTCATACGTAGAGAATCCATCTAAGTTGCCTCTATTCGTCGCAGAGACTGCATCAGATAAAGAGCTCAGCCCCCGATTGCAAACCAGTTCGGTAGGAGTATCTATCAACCACCCACCAGCGATGTAGGAAAACGTGGCCAAGTAAGCAGATTCAGATTTCAACTCGAAACCGCGCTCAGAAATCCATTCAGAGAGATTCGAATAATGTTGAGCCTCAAAAAGGTCTAAGTTCTGTGCGTACGCTGCAAATTCACGCCCTTGTTGCGCCTCCAACAGCTTGTGAGGACGGTCCACAGACATAGATTAGAAGACCCCTGGACAAGTTCCGGCTTGAGCACCATAGTGGCACCTACGGCATACACAGACAGAGACTTTCCATCGGTAAATGTCCACTCGGCAGCATCGTTAACTGCAATCATCCCTAGAACGAGACCAACACCAAGAATTCGGATAGAGCCGTACTGACTAACCACGGACATCCAAAATTCCTGTACGAATGGTGTAGCTGCTGAAACGCCGATTACTGAGACTAAGACAATGACGAGTGATTCATACTTATTCCGAAACGAACCCCCTGCGAGGAAGAACCCATCTCTTGCTTCGTAAAGCCAGCCTCCAAGGACCATCATTGTTAGTCCAGTCAGGATAGTCTCTAAGTTGGTTGTGACGTATCCGATTACCATCAATTAGTCTCCCTTCGTAACATTATATCTATATTATATAAATTTCCCGGAGAAATGGAGTATGAGACATTGGTACGAAGCAGTGGGTAGCTTGTACAGTACAACCTCTCACTACCTCCTTTGAGTAGAATAATCGACTCTCTGTGATTACAGCTCCAGTTGATTCAGAAGTCGGTGGAGGTCTTCTATTGATAACGGGTCGACTGAGACCAACGTATCGGATTCGGTATAGAAAATGGCTGATTCGACCGTTTTGTCGGGATAGAGATTAGCGAGAACGTGATAGTAGACGCTAAGTTGCTTCCTATATTCGGACTCAGCCAGACGACTTCTGTCTGTTTTGTAGTCGATAATCTCAACCCTGTTAGAGGTGATATGGAGAAGGTCGATGACTCCTGATAGAGTTACGCGACCAATGGCAGTTTTAAGGGGAAGATAGGCATTTTCTTCAACGTGGATTTCTCCCGATAGCGAGTCAATCAGAGACCGGACATGCTGCTCATCTTCGTTTCGCGGTTCTATCTTCTCCCCGAGCGCGTAGCGTTCAGCGAAGTCGTGTACTTGATTTCCAAACTCTTTGCCCTCTCCCTCCTCTATGTCTTCGTAGACAGTCTCGTCCATGAGAGAGTGGGGGGAATACCCGACTGGGCCTTCTCTCGATGGAGCTGTTACTTCGAGTTCTGAACGCTCTTCTGCGTTCGTTTTAAACTGTGGTACATCTACCTCCCCTGCCTCGACTTCGACTGATAGCTCCTGGATAAACTCGTTCGGGTCTTCGCCAGTAGTGAAGAGTAGATGATTCTCAGCACGGGTGATTGCCACATAGAGAAGACGCCGTTCTTCATCGTGATTTCGTGCGAGACACTTCTTCAGAGTGTCTGTCTGCCAGTTGTCGTAGATATAAGGAGAACCGTGGTCCTCTGCGTAGACTTTCCGCTGGCGGAGACCCACGCTCTCATCGTACATGACGGTAGAGTTTCCACCCGAAGACGGGGGGAAGCGCCCAGAATTCATATTAACCATGATGACGATGGGATGCTCTAGCCCCTTTGTAGCATGAATCGTCTGAACAGTCACAGAGTTTTCACCAGCACTCGTATTGACTTCGTGCGTGCTACCTTCCTCAATTCCTTGGGCTATGAATCTAATAAGGTCGCCTCGGGTGAGGGCCGTAGTATCTCGGATGGATTCTACGGTGTGTAGTAACATGTCTGCTCGCGACCCGTTGAAGCCATAGTGGTTGAACACACGGCGGATAACGCCACCTAGGGACTCTGCTGACGAGAGTGACTCACGGAATTCTAGCATCTTCTCGGGGAACGAGCGAGTTTCGAGTATTTGCTCAACTTCGTCCAGAGAGTATCCAGCGTACTCTAAAACAGGAGCCCACCCTCTGTCAGCGTTCGACTCCAGAATCCGAAGCCAAGCCAGTAGGAGCTTTGCTTGGTCAGTCCGGAAGAGTTCGATTCCGCCCTCATAGGACATAGGCAGGCCATGCTCATCAGCCGCTTCCTGTAGTTCCCGTCCGAAATCCCGAGTTCGAGTGAGTACAGCAATGTCACCATATCGTGGTGGGCGAAGAGACCCGTCTTCATCTTCTACTTCATACTCATCGTTTCCTACGATATCGCCGACTGCCGTGAGAATTGCTTCGTGCTCGTTTTCGTGTTGCAGGGCTTCAATACGTGTATTGTCGTAATCGGCGGTCGACTGTAGACTGACAATTCTGTCTCTTACAGCCGATTCATCTACCGAATCATACTGAGTAGCGGAGGCGACGAGGCTCTCCTCAGAAAAGTCCAGAATCGTCTGGGTTGAGCGATAGTTCTCCTCCAACTCGATGGTGTGAGCTTCTGATGTATCGAATGGAATTCGGGGGTAGTCGGTGTTCAAATCTGCTGCGAACTCAGCGAGTCGGTCCTCGAACTCTAAGATGTTCTCAACAGCAGCGTATTGGAACGAGTAGATACTCTGCTTCCAGTCACCGACAACACAGATATTGTCCGTATCCGATAGCAGCAGTGCCAGTTTGAATTGTATCTCGCTGGAATCTTGGAACTCGTCGACCATCAGATACTCAAATCCGATTTTCTCTCTGAGTGCGTGGTCCTCACAGAGGAGTACGAAAGCGAACAACTGGAGGAATCCGAAGTTCAGATAGTTTCGGGCGAGTGCGAATTCGAGGTACTCGAAGTAGAGGTCGTGAACGAAGTCTCGTAGTTCATTACGCTCTTCTTCGAAAATTCGTGATGCTACCTCTTCTGGGACCTGTTTTCCGTCGCCACGCAATTCGCTCTTTGTGGGTGCATCCGGTCGATAACACTTGTCCCTCCCGTAGCGACCGAGCTTCGAGCGGAGTCGGGACTGCTTACTCCCTCCGTTGCGGGGCTCATTCAGTTCGTCAAACTGCTGCTTGAATGCGGTGAAGTCTCCGGTGAGGTGGTCTTCGCCGTTTCGGTACCAGCCGTTGTTTGTTGGAAAGACGCCTTTGGAAGCAAGTTGGCCAATCAGACCGAGAAGTTCAGTTGGGTCGGTGATTGGTCGGAGCGTATCTTCATATTCTGGGTGCTCATCGGTGAACTGCTCGAAGAATTCTGTGAATAGTGCTTCTTCGACGATGTCGTCCTCGATGATTCTAACCGTGCTCGGAATATGGTCGTCGATTCCGAGCCGGGTTGGCGCGTCGAATCCGTGTTCTTGGAGGATGTCGTGACAGACACTATGGAACGTCTGAATCGGTGCATCCGAAAGCTCGCTCGCACTATAATCGCAGTGGCGTACGATACGGTCCTTCATCTCGGTGGCAGCATTTCTAGTGAACGTGATGAGGAGGATATCTTCGGGAGTCGCGTCAGTTGAATCGAGAATGTTCGCATAGCGTCGGGTGATTGCGAACGTCTTTCCCGTCCCCGCACCTGCGTCGACGAGATAGGTGCCGTCAAGGTTGTTGATGAGTTCCCGCTGCTTCTTGTTCGGTGACGGACCTGCTTGCTGTTGTGTTGCTTCGCTCATCGTTCTGCCTCCAAGAGAAGGTCGCGGTGGTCGACTCGCCGATAATTGGGCTCATCGAGGAGTTCGGTGATTGGGAAGCGCTCCTCGCCTCTGTGACGACGATTCAGTTCAGTCAGTCGCTGGTCAACGAATTCACCGAAGGCTTCTAAATCGTCTTCGAAGTAATTCCGGTTACGAATACGGACCAATTCCCTCATCGCCTGCTTGCAGCCGTTGGAGACATACTTGTACTCGCCAACAGCATCCTGCATTCGGCTTGTGAGCAACTCTCCAAATGTAGAATCGATGAGTTCGTCGCTGTCTCTCGTCACCGGGAAGCTGACTTCGTCGAATACTCCAGCATAGTCGTCGTAGGAGGCCTTCGAGAATGTCTTCTGGCAATCCCCTGCACCATCGTCTCGGAGACGTGCGAAGACATCCTCCTGCTTGATGTACTCGACATAGGATGTAGGCTGATAGGTGACAGTAGTGAGGATATCGTCTGCGTTTGCTTCACCACGAACTATATCATCGACATTCTCGAAAAAGTGGACGAAGGTGAACTCAAGTTCCGCATCGGGATTCTGGGCCTGTTGATGTAGAAGATAGAGTAGTGCCTGATAGTCTGGAGTGTCAGATGGGGTCTCCAGAGCGGAGTTCGTGACTACCTCCTTCGCGGACTTCTTTGAACCAGATTTGTAGTCTACAAGATGGCTCGGAGATTGGACGAGGTCGATTTTCCCCTTCACTCCCAAGGACTCGTTTTCGAACCATCGCTCGGTCTCATTGGACCCAACAGACCCCCCCAGGAGTTCAACGAAGATGTTCCGCTTGTCTCCGCTTGGGCTCTTAGTTAGCAAACTAGGTTTCGGGGCGTTAGCACCGAGGAATTCGATGAGATTTGAGAGTCCCGCCTCGTAGCGTGTTCGTTTTACTGGTCGGTCGATATCCCTCATGAACGGTTCCATCTCGTCTAATATCGAGTCAACAACCTCATCGAGAACGTCATCTGAGACCAGATGAGGATTGTGGACGTAGAATTCAGCGAAGTCATGGAAGAGGTTCCCCTCTCGGAAGTAGTCCTTATTCGGAGACTCAACTATTCGGTCGAAGAAGTAGTCCCGAGGCGAATTCACGTACGTACTCAAACTCGATTGACTGACCGTCGTGAGTTCTGTTGGAGTAGTTAGCACGTGGTCTGAAGTGGTCATTCCTTCATCTGAATTGGGACGAGAGGGTCGGTAGCGCTCGTTGCTAACCTCGCTGAATCGGGAGAATGAGTCGTCAAGCAGTTCTTCGAAATAGAGACAGGGCGTAACGGGACTTCCACCAACCGTATCGCGAACTAAGTAGTGCTGAGCAGCACCATTCTGGATGAGAAGTTGGAATTGGCTGAGGTGACGGTCAAACTCCGTCTGCCGGTCAGCCCATGGTCGCTGGGGAGGTGTTCGTGTCCAGCCGTCGTCCAATCCTAGGTAGAAGACGAGCGGTCGGTCCACATGCGTGGCTGATTTCGCGTCTGCCAGAAGGACTCCTTCGTTCTCGTGGTCGGTGGGTACCTCGTACGACTGCAAATAGAACTCCAAATTATTCACAGCGTCTTCCGTGACGGTCTCCGATGCGATTCCTAACGCGGTGAGTTCCTCGTGAAAGGCATCGAACTGAGCGCTTCCCAAGATGCTTTCGTACTTGCTCAGTGCCATTTCGAATGTCCAGTGACCGTCCTGAACCTGCTCACACCAGTCGACGAGCCATTTTGCTTCCAGCTCATCGAGTGTGTGAAGTCGCTTTTCGTCGTGAACGACGCCGATATCTATCCCGAGATGTTGGAGTATCGGTTGTACATCAGCTACTCGGACCTGACTACCCCGGAATGCGGCACGTAGGAGACGAAGGAACGTTCGATGGTCAATGTCATCGAGAAATCCAGGACCGCCGTAGAACGGGATTTCAGCAGCGTCGAGAGCACCTTCCAGAAGCGTCGAAAACTCGCTTCGGCCATCAAGTACGACTGCGATATCTTCCGGAGGATGGTCTGTTAGTGCATTTAAAACTGTCTGGAGGATGTCTGCCGAAGAATCGAAACAACAGAAAGATGGCATCTCAAATGGCTCATCGGTGAAGCGGTCAATAGAAGCGTATTCTTCGGGAAGCACCGACCGCTCAAGTTCTGTTAACTGCGATTCACCGATAACAGCAACGTCGGTGGAATCATCGATACTGTAGTCAGTTAGATGCCGGGAGGTAGTGTCTAAGTGCCGGACCTGCTCAACCGCGCATTCGACTTTCGAGTTGTCGAACGAATCGTACTGTAGGATGCCGTCAGGTTCCGCTGTGTACTCCCAACAGTGGATTATTTCTTCACCAAAGTAGGCGGCCTGTTTCCACGACAAGTCTGTTTCGTGGAGGAGTTCGAGAAACACAGTCCGCTCCTCAACTTGCTCGCGTCGTCCGGCAGCCAATCGTCGAGGTGTAGTCGCGAAGTCTCCTAAATGGGGTCGGTCGAGATGACGGTTTAGAGCGCTAGCGAGCGGCGCATCCGGAGTAAGAACGAGGTCTCGGTCTGAAACATCCTCATAGAGTATCTGGAGGGATTTTGCTCGCTTGATTGGCACATACCCATTGTGCTAACTTGTCATCATAAACCTATCGTAGAGAATTGAGGAGCTGTTTCAACATGGCGTAGTAGGGAAGGGGAGGTGAATACGTATAACGACAAAGGTACTTCGCTGGGAAAGTGATATGATGCAATACCATAGTACATCCACCAGAGCAATGACCGAAAGAGAATATCATATTGAGTTTGAAACCACCGAACTCCCAGTATGGTTCATTAGCGAAGACGATACGATTGCATATCATCTCTATCCCCGCTGTAGACATATTACCCAGCGTCCGGAGAGTGACCTATCTATTCAAAAGATAGACTATATGGGCTATGATTCCTATGAAGACTGGAGTAATGACCTCAAGAGTGGGAGACACGTCTGTGGACATTGTTTTAATCGGTTTCAAAAAGAACTATTTCAGTATCGAATGGAGGAAGAGGGTATGCAGATTGGAGATTAGTTCTCTAAAACTAACTAGTACTTTCGGTTGCCGGTGACTGACGGAGTGGACTGAAACAATTAACAGAGAAGAGGTAGATTCCAATCTCTGACGACCGGTTTTAGGACTGAATCTGGTTATTCTCCAGATTTTTGACTTTTGAGGAGAGACGCCAAACTGCGATGCTGAGGAATAGGACGACAATACCAACAACTGCGATATTGAGAAGTAGAATGAGATACGACTCCTTCAGAAGTCTTACTGCCTCCAGAAGGTCGAGCCCCACAAGTCGAAGGTCGTAGATTCTTGCGAAGCTAGCAGCGGAGAGATAGAGAGATACGAGGGATAAGAGTACTATCACAGCTTTTCGTCGGTCCGCTATCAGGGATTTTACTTGCCCAATCATCAATATTGTTGAGTGACACGTAAGTTGATAAATCTGTCGTAGACAGAGGGAATTCTGACTACTTATTAACTCTGTTGGAACCAGTCAAATCGCGAATTCCTCCAGAACAGAGCAATTTGAACTGCTACGTTATATTTCTAAGTCGGATTCACACGCAGGGCATTGGAGCGAATCTTTTGTCTTACCAGCGACGTAGACCGCGCTACTACCTGCAAGTACCCCTACAGTAGCTAAGGGCCAACTAGCCGTATATGCAGTCCCCCAAAAGGCTACCCCGGCTGACCCTCCTAAAGAGTAGCCAATGCTGCCGAGGGCCGCCGGTATAGCGGTGCTCTTAATTGTCATGTATTTGCCTCGGATGTGGATAAGAGTTATTTCCTTTCCACAACTGCTGCACGCGGTAGAATCTATTATTGAAGGTCCATCCTCATTGCCGTCTGCCATATCAGAATGAAATTTCTACTTAATGATAAGTATTCCTGATAATATGACGGCATCTATCTGGGAAGTAATGTTGTAGAGATTTGTCAGACTCCATTTCAAGACGTTAGAACATAAAGCAAGTAGACTGGATTTCACTCAGAGGGTGATTCCTCGGACCAATAACGACCGAACTCCCGGTCTGAGTCTATGCGGGTCTGGATTTGGTGGCCGATGCCCTCTCTATTGGCAACGCGGATTACTGCATCGTCCACCTCTTGCATGAGAGAGTCGAAATCCGACTTGGGAAGGCAAAACCATTCACCGCGTCTCCTATAGCCTAATTCTCTATAATATGACTTCAGTTCAGTTTCTGCGGCCTCGGGTAGCGCAGTACATTGTGAAGCGAACAGAGAAAGCCGATTTGGGTTTCCAGTTTGCAGTTGACTCCGACGCTGTTCTGGGTTTTGTGAGTGACCGATTTTGATGTTGTAGGAGAGCGAATCAGTCTGGTTGACTGCCTGTATCCGATATCCGATAGCGTAGACAAATGAATGGGCAGGCACGTATCTCATCGGATGAAAGCAATACGGTGAAAGAGGTCAAATATCATACGAATAATGAGAATTGAAGACTCATATACTTCAAGTGATTTTCCATTCAATCTCAATGTTCCTTCGCCTACTGTCGCTTACAGGCGAACTCTCGCTAGAACCGAGAGAACGAAAGCATTGGACTCAAACTCATCCATCAAATCCTCAGTAGTCATCTCGAACATAATCTAAACACGCGAAAATCATTGCCATATCCCAAACTAAACACAGAGCGCAGAAACGAGAGAAAGGGCCCGACTGAACTTGACCGATAAAAATAGGGAACAGAGGCTCACGACTCGGTGTCGTAGAGCTCGTTGACGTAGGCTCCCTTTCCGAGCAGAAGTTGTACTTCCGCTCGCTTTTCGTAGTAGTGGTCTTTCCCGTTGAGGATGTACACTTTCCCTCTCTCAAGTCGAATCTCGGGGTCGTAGACGACGAACGGTCGAACGTCTCCATAGTTCATCGACTGGTCCCAGAGGAGTCCCTTCTGGTAGGGTCGATGAGTGTGGAGGTCTTGCTCGTAGGTGACCCGGGCTTTGACGAGAACGTTGTCTGCAGACCCGGAAAGGTTTCGAAGGTCTGTCAGGCCTTCTCGAACGGCCATATCAGTTGCCTCCCTTGACGGTGAGTTTGATGGCACCGGCACTTCGACCAACGTCAGCGGTTGACCCACACCACGGGCAAGTTTCCGCAGTCCGAATCGGTTCGTGGAGATAGTCGCAACCGTCACATCGGACCTTTCCGGGTGCAAGGATTCGAGTCTGACTGGCGAACATGACCGTCGTGATGTCTCCACCCTTCGCGGTCATGAGCAGGTCTGCCGGAGGGTAGAGACGTGCCTCGTCGTAGTGTTTGTCTGGTGCTTCGACCCGCACTCCTCGCTTCCACGCCGAGATGAGAGGTATGTCGCTCTCGAAGCGGTCCGCGTATTGTTTTTCAGCGTGGTACGTCGTTTGGGTACGGCCAGAGCAGCCGCTAACTGTGTTGAATTTCATAGTAGGATGGTCGGTCTGGCTGGCCACTCAGATGGTCAAGCCAGATTACGTTCAGTCGTGTTGTAGGACCGGGCAGAGTTCACTCTGCGAAGCCGAGGGGGGGTTGCCGACGAGATTAGTAGCCGCTACGCTCGGCGTCGTTTCGGTCTGCTATGGGCTAACCTGGCCAATGTAACTCCGGTGTACCAGATGAGCGCCAAGAAGACTACAACGCCAGCGTGAATGATACGCCAAAGGTGGTCAAGCCCTTGGAGTAGTCCTTCATGCGCGGGCGGTGAAATAACCAAGAATGGGACAAGCCCTTCTGCCTTATCGGCAGAGACGTGGTCAACCAATCGGCCTTAATTAAGGCCGGTGGGTCACCCTGCCATTACGGCAGGAAGACGGTGGAATCCACGGCCTCCCTGAGAGGCCGGTAAGGCATAGAGTACCCTCGCTGGCTCTCCGAGCCATCTCAGTCGGGGGAACCCCTCAATATGAGTATTGTCGCAAGTACCTACTTAAACGAATATGCTCCATAGTAATATTACTTAGGTAGAAGAAGATGTTCAGTCGACGCTACATTAAAGAGAATACCGGATAGAAATCACTCAGATGAGTCAATCGTTATGGGAGGTTGCTGCGATTGACGAGGACACTCTGGCGATAGCAACTGGCGAACGACTGGATTTTCGTAGTGGTCCTCAGCACGAAGGAGAAGGAGATGGAGGCCTCCCACCGGCATGGGATGTTAGCGTGGAGTCGTATGCGGTAGGATACGAGCCGGTGGGTGCCACCTCTATTGGAAACGCATCAGAAAGGCGGTGGCACACACGGTTTTCGTATCTCAGAACTCCGGCAGACCGTCTATCTCTCCTGAACGAAGGCCGCCATAACTCGGACGGTACTCTCGGCGCACGATTGGCGCGACTGGATAAGAAGCGCATCACGCAGGCGTACTGTTCTGTTCTTGAGCTGTCCTCGTTCCAGCGCGACGAAGCGGTTCGAGCGATGCTACTGCTGAACCTCGACAAATTTGGTCAGCAGAAGCGTATCGAGAAGGTCGCCTTGACGACTATTCGGGTTGTAGTGAACTACAACCGGTTCTCTCATCTAAAGAAACCGGATGCTGAGCGAATCTCGGAGACGGAGACGTTCAAATGGCTCGCAGAGGAGGTAAACCTGGATAAGAGAACGATGACCCGTCTCTCGAAGAATATCAAGGAAGAGTTGGTCGCTGTTGAGTTCTTTGAGCGAGACTCCCAGAAGGCAGACCTTCGATACGCCCAGTTCCAGCAAAAGAACCAGAGAGAAATACGCTCAGTTGGTCAATCGTGGCCTCCATCAGTCCACGAGTAAACTCCCCTGTGTCGCGATTCAACTGTTAGCAAAAGTCAGTCTGGATGATTCGAAGGCCTGCTTCTATTAACCTCAAGAACGTCAATCAGAAGCAAGTTCTGGGTGGGACTCTCGAACAGTCTCGATTAGCTCTTCTAGTTCTGTCGGTGGGTCCCCCGAGGCTGACGCTTCAAAACCGTGGTGGGTTGAGACGAGATGAAATCTCACGTCATCACCGGTTTCCTCAATACGAACCCGGTGATGAGGACCGAATTCAACCTCCACAGACTGATTTCCACTCTCATCAGTTGTATCATCTACTCTGCGAATCCCATTCCCAGATGTGTCAGACATCTCACTCAGAGTGATGAAATCCAGTGATATGAAAGTTCGTGAGACATATTCTAGATGTAGTGGGTTTTCTCGGGTAGTCGGAACAGAGGACAGCTAACTACTCAACACAATCGTTATGTCGAAAAGAGATTCATCTTTGGTGAGAGGGTATCTGCGTGCCAGGGTTCCACAAGCACAAGAACAAGGATTCGTACTATTTCAAGCGGCGTTCGCATGGCAACTACCACACATATCAAATTCAAGACTTAGGATGCGAAATGGTGTTAGCCTCTGGGGCAACTGACGGCGACATCGTGAATTGGGATATCTTCTATACGCTCTTAGACCTCAATCTTCTTCACTTCAAAGAGAGCGACGATACTCCCCGAGATACTGCACCTGACCCAGAAAGCGTTGAGTTCGAGGCTGTAGAGAAACTCACGCTCGAACGGCAGTGTGAGTTTATTTCGAGGGTTCTTGACGAATTTGCACTCTCTGACATTGATTCAGACGTATTCCATCACCTCATCGCAAAAGTAGGACAACGCGATATTCCTAGAAATCTTGCCAGGCCAATCGTCGAGCGCCTCCTCTCAAACACGCCCTATCATCCACTCTTATTCGGCGTTCATGGATTCTTTGATGAGTCATCTCCGATTCTAATTGCTTGCTTGCTCCACTATTTGTTCGAAGCACTCCGAACCAAAACTGGTCAAGCGTACATGGATATGTATGAAGGAGAACTCATATATGAAAATGACATATACCAGTTCTACCTCGTCGACGATTCCGCATATGACCCAGAGGATGAAAAAATTATTCTCACTGTTGGTTGGCCCGACCCGATTTACGAAGCTTGCTCAGAGACCTTAGATGAACGGTCATTAGCTAATTGGTGCCAACATCTGACTTTTCTACTGGGAGGTGAGCAATTAGCGGCAGAAACTGAATATATTGGTAGCGTAGTCTGCAGGGGATTAAGGCACGAAGTGGAGGATATCGCCCTCTTCGTCCAACCAACTCTTTGATTGAATTCGTCTGGAGAAACCCGAGTTTAGAACCTGTGTCACCGCGGCGATAAGAACCGCTTAGTTTTCATCTGTTCTGAGTTGCCTATTAGCTTCCTGGACGGCCATGACCACCTCTCCCCCGTAGAAAGTGCAGTATGAAGTAGAGAATACGTGTATTTGCAGGAGAGTTGAATTAAATCGGATTAAATTTTCGCCGTGACCTTGGCTCCTTGTCTTGATACTATTTCTTTAAAATCGGGGTTACCCCGATATACAGAGTATACACGACGATGTCTGTTTTGTAATCAGTATGGTAGGAAGTGTATTTGGGCCCTGAAAGGGCCTCACCGCAGAACCATGTTTCAGTAGGCGCGAAGCCCCGTCGGGTCCGTTCCGTTTCTGAACGATTCGGATTCGCACGACGGCGTAGCCTTACTTATAAAAGACCACTGTGTCGGGCGAAGGATTTCGTTCAGCGGCTGAACGAGGGTCGGCAACGAACGGCAATGCTCCAGGATTCGATGCCGGCTGATATTACACGGGGGCAACCGTGGTTACTGTACCCGTCCCGACCCACGAGAGACGTGAACTATTCCTCAACAGATTCTCTGAGTGAGACTCATCGCAGCCGTAGACTGGTCGCTCGGCGCTGTCGAGAGTTGATTCTCGGGTCACTCTTCGTCGAGGGGAAGCGTGAACGCGAGTCTCTCCACGACGGCCGGACTCACGCTGCCCGCCATCTCCATCGCCTCGGTCTCGTAGTCGTCGAGGTTCAAGACCGCACGGAAAAACCACGAGAGCGTCACGTACGAGTCGTGCAGTTCCTTGGCTCGCTGTCGCCCGGATTCGGTCAACGTAGCGCCCTTGTACGGTTCGTACGTGAGTAGGCCCTGCTCCTGGAACTGCCGAAACGCTTCGATTACCGCTGCTGGCGACCGTCCGACCCGTTCGCCGACGGCGCCGGGTGAGACCGGTTTCGACTCGCCGTGTTCGACGATGTACAGCGCGAGAAGGTACTGCGCACGGCCACTCATCGTCGCTGCCTCCCCTGGCTGGTCATCGCCGACCGTGTTCTACACGAAGCGTCGGTGAGAGAGTCGTCGTAGAGCGGCCGTCGATTCAGAAGACGGCTGTACCCCGTGCGGTGCATAGTCTGTTTGCGATGATGTCCCCGAATTCGTCGGTGGTTTCCAGTTCGGTGCGGAAACGTTTCTGTTGCTGTTGGTGCTGGTGTGCTACAGTGCAGACTCGATCGGAGCACTGGCGAGTCCGTCCGGGTCGGTCTCTCGTGCCAAGACAAGGTCGAGTCGCCACCCCTCGTCGATGGCGGCGACCCGAACCGACGAGGGGTGCCAGTCGGGCTGCTGCTGATGCAACTCGAGCACGATCGGCAACACGGGAAGACGACCGTTTCGTGGCGACAACGCGTACTCCGAGAGTCGGACGACGGTCGACCGGATTCCTTCGTCGAGTTCGACCGACCACGGCGATAGCGTATACCCTCCAAGCAGGCCACGGTCCTCGAGTATCGACAGCGTTGTCGACACCGGTTGGTGGGTCGCTTCGGCCGGCGACAGGCGGTCAGCGGCGTTAGCGAGAACTTCGGCCTGTTCGGCGGGGGGCAACCGCTCGTCGAGTTCCATCGCCATGCTCTCCAGTAGGCACAGACAGAGGTCATCCGGGTCGGATACCGTCTCGGCGTGTTCGAAGTACGCGTCCATGACCGCAGATTCGACGGAATCGTATCCACAATCCGAGAGGGTCTCGAAGACGGCCGCCGCCGAGTTGTGGCAGAACTCGACGAGTCGACGGCGCTCTGCCTTCGGTGTCCGTCCGTTGATGATTGGCTCGGAGAGCGTCCGGATTTGTTCCTCGGAACTCGGAAGCTGACACGGGCACGCTCTCGATTCAGGTGTCGCGTTCGGAATCTCCGTGTCTTGACAGACGATCAGGTCGTATCGGGGAACCTGCGGGTCGTACCGACGAAGCGTCGCTCGATACTGTTCGGCTGCGCGAGCGGCGCTCTGAGCGGTCGTTCGGTCGTCGAATTTCAGTTCCGACACGGGAACCGGCCGGTCTCCCGTTCGGCCACAGCGGACGAGGTACCCGCCGTTCTCGTCGGCAAGCGTCTCGATGTGGGCCCTGATTTCCACGAGGGTTGTGCCAACCATCATTCTATTCGGAGGATCTCCTGTCGTCGAGAACGATGGCGGCCGTGCGGGTCGTTCCCCTCGAAATACGGTGGGGGAGTGCTTCTGACCGTCGGACGTGAAGCCGACTCGGTGGCATATTTTTAGGTCTGCCTAAACTAACTTAGTCGTTACCCCTCGGCACGATTGGCGGGTGCAGCCAGTCGGAGACAACACCGATCCGGGAGACCGAGACCGTTCGCACTCTTACACGGGAATCGTGTCGGCTGCGGAACCCCGAGGGGAATCGGTACTGTTCGTACGGGGGAGTCCACGTCACTCCCGTGAAAGTGTCAGAATTGGACAAGTACTTCCGAAACCGTCCCTCGAGGGGGCTACGACGGTCGCTTCACGACCAACACGGGGACATCGACCGTCCGGAGGACCGTCGTGGCGACGCTGCCGATCAACTGACGCCCGAGGTTCGACCTCCCGTGGGAGCCCATCACGACCAGGTCGATCTCGTTCTCCGTGACGTACTCACGGATGCCGGGAGCGACGCCGTCGAACGAGGTTGTTCGGGTGACTGCAGTCTCTACGTCTACGTCCGGTGCCGTCTCGCGGATTTCGGTCTCGACTCGTCCGGCCGCCTCTTCGCCTATCGCCTCCAGTCGGTCCACGAACTCCCTTTCGAGGCCGCCTGCGCTGAACACCCCTCCCGCCGCTTGGAGGTCGACGACGTTCAAAACGTGTACGAGGGAGCCACACTGCTGGGCAATCGCTGTCCCGTGTCGAGTCGCGACTTCCGCGTTTTCGCTCCCATCGGTGGGAATCAGGAGACGAGTGTAGTCGGTCGAGGGTTCGACTCCCTGAGCCCCATTCGGGACGACGAATACGGGAACGTCGCTCCGGTGGAGTACCTGTTCGGTGACGCCACCGAGTAGGCGTCTTCTGGCCCCAGACAGACCCTGCCGCCCCATGACGACGAGCTCTGCACGCTGCTCGGCGGCGAACTCGCTGATCTGGGATGCCGGGGACCCTTCTCGGAGTTCCGTTCGGACAGGGTGGCCGAACTCCGAGGCGAGTTGCTGAATCTCTTCGAGAGCGGACTGGCCACGTTCTCGAAGTCGTCGTTTCTCGTTGGCGGTCTGTGTGAGGCGGAGCGCCTTCCGTTCGACGACGTGGAGAACGTCGACCGATGCGTCGAACAACCGTGCGAGTGCGAGACCCTGTCTCGCCGCCTGCTTCGCCTCGTCGCTCCCGTCGATCGGAATGAGGATACGAGTGTACATCTCGCTGCAGTAGTGTTCGACTCACGCTCCCTTCATGATTTGCCGCCGTGATGTGATGAAACAGGCTGCGGACGAATCGGTGCGAGTTCTGCCTCGTCGATGGAGGCCGGCTGGTGGGACACACCCGAGGCCTCGGGCCACATCCGCCGACCACTACTGTATCAGTCCCGAACGCTACTCGGAGGAGGGACGAGCGAGCGTGTCGTCTGCGAGGTACTTCGAGAGCGTGTGAGCGTCGATTTCGAGCGTCTTGAGGTGGCGACGAAGGAGTTCGCTCGTCGCCTCGTCTTCCAGTTCGCTCGCGAGTTCGATGTGTTCACGCATTTGCACCACGAGCGTCGCGTATCCGTCGAGGTCGCGTTCGAGCGACGACCGGACGTCGTAGCGGTGGGGGGCCTCGATGTCCATCGGCGCGTGTCTCCGGACTCCCATCGGCCCGCAGACCGGGACCCCACCGAGCGCGTGGACTCGAATCGCGACGTCGTCGGTGACAGCCGTGAGTCGGTCGGCGGCGTCTTCGAGAAGCGACTCGAGCGGTTCGGACTCGGCGCCCTCGACGGTCCACTTGTGTTTGCGCACCTGGTTGAACAGGATGTACAGGCCCGAAACGTCGCGGTTGAGGGCGGCGACCAGCCGTTCGGCCGCCCTCCGGTCGAGTCTGAGGGCGGTGTCGGTGACCGTGTCCCACTCCTGGCGGACGTGAACGTCGTCGGGTCTTCGGAGGTGCGGTGTACTCGACACGTTCAGTTCACCGCCCCGGACTCGACCAACGCGTCGTCTGCCAAGAGCTTCGCGAGGTCTCGGGCATCGTCTTCGAGGCCCTCGAGGCGCTCACGGAGACGCTCACCCGTGCCCGAGTCGCCCAACTCCTCGGCGAGGTCGACGTGGTCGCGGACGCTCGCGACGAGTGTCGCGTACCCTTCGAGGTCACCTTCCAGCGAGACGCGCGTGTCGTAGAGGTCCTCGGCTTCGAGGTGGACCTCGGCACGCTCCTGAATCGTCGCCGGTGTGTTCGGCGGGATGCCGCCGAGTTCGACGATGCGTTCGCCGAGGTCGTCGTTGAAGTCACGGACGCGCTTGTAGGCTTCTTCGAGGAAGCCGGCGACGTCCTCGTGTTCGGCGCCGTCGACGGTCCAGTAGTGTTTCCGGAGGAGGTAGAACAGGTTGAACGACCCGGCGAAGTCGACCGAGAGCGCGTCGACCAACGATTCGGCGACGTCGTGGCCGATTCGGAGGCGGTTCTCTTCGACGGTCCCCCACTCTTGGAGACGCTCGCCGGAGTCGGGCTCGCGTACCAATCGTCCGTATTTCGGGTCCATTCCTCCCACCTCACCGGCACCTACGCCCGAAAACGAGCGCTTCGCACGCGTTCTGCGCTTCGACGACCCGTCCGGCCGTCGCCGTGTCGGTACGGACGCAGCCTCGGATACCGGGCCCGACTTCACGTCGTGGTTCGGCTTTCGTACGCATCCCGAACCATAGAGGCGGTCCAGTAGCTTGAATACCGCTCCAGAATCTTCTGCCCGGGAACATTCCCGGGGTGGAGCAGGTGTCCAGTTCGTCCGAGCGGCCCTCCGGACGACGGCCGACGGTTCAGAACCGTCGTAGAGGGGGCCGGAAAGGGCCTTCAACCGCGACCGTCGCTATGCGCTACCGTCCGAGGCGGGGAACGTCGGATTCGACCTTCGGTCGAGACTGTAGGCCACTCCGACCGTCGCAAACCGAACACTTTTGTTTTAGGTTTGCCTAAATCAGGGCAATGGCTACTGGGACACAGTCGAACTCCAAAGCGAACACCGAATCGACGGCGTCACAGACTCCGGAGGTTACCGCCTGTGAGACCTGTCCCGGGAAAGTCGTCTTCATCGAATCGGGCAACAACGACGGGTGGCTCTCCAGCGACACGGTTCTCGACGTAACGCAGTAGTTCTCCGCCGAGTACGAGACGTTCCACGGACTGCATTCACGATCCGTATCGAATGGTGGACGCGGCCGTCGGCCGGCCCGCCGAGTCGCCGCCCACACTGACATCGTGACTGACCGTCCGCTCGGAGAGGTTTCGACGAAGACCCCGGACTCGAAGGCTGCCCGCCGGGGACTCGTCGAGTAGGTCACCGTGGTACACCACAGCGCGGGCACACCGGTGGACCGTTCTCGGGCAACACGGCCCCACAGTGGGGGCAGTTCCCATCCCCGTCGGGAGCGGTGATCGCCTCGACCGCCTCGGCGGTCGTATCGCGTACACCGTCGATCGACCCAATCGTGTTCGGGATCGTATCCGGAGGAGCGTCACGTCGACTCGAATCGAGCGCGAATCTGGCTCGGTCCCTGACGAACGCCTCCTCGTCGTCGACGAGTTCCCGTAGTATCGCTTCGGGCAACAGAGTCGCGTCTACATCCCCCCGAGCGAACACGCCGAGCGCTTCGGCGGCCCGGCCGCGAACGTGAGCGTCCTCGTCACTCAGTCGCTCGACGAGCGCATCCGAAGCGTCGTCACCTCGCTCGGGGAACGCACAACCGACGGCGACGAGCGCCGTCGTGAGGTGATAGCGGACCAGTTCGTTCTCGTCGTCGAGATGCTCGGCGAGACGCGAAACCTGATGACGCAGCCGCTTCGGGTCGGCCAGGGCGACGAACTCCAACCCTTTCGCGAGTTTCTCTTTGACCTCGGGTTTGTCGAACGAGAGGCCGATTCGGAAGTCCGCCAGTATCTCCGGGTCGCTGACCGCTTTGGGGTGTTCGAGTGCGACGTAGCCGAGCGCCTCGGCACACCGTGCTCGGACGTAGTAGAACTCCTCGTCGTCGGCCAGCCGGTCGGCGAGCGAGTCGACGACCGGTAAGACGACGCCCGCCTCCGACCGCGCCAGCGTGACGAACAGTTTGGCGGTCGTCAATCTGACTGCCCGGTCGTCGTCGGTCAGGAATTCGGAGAGGGGGACGGCGAGTCCGTCGGCAACCCCCGGCCGGTCTTCGACCAGGCTCCGGACCGCTCGCAGCGTGCACGCCCGAACGTCGACGTCGGCCGCGTCCAGACGGTCCAGCAACGTCACCGCCTCTGCGCGGGCTCCCTCCTCGAGGCGTTCGGTCAGGCGGTCCGGTGATGGCGGCTGGTCGGGGTTAGTCATCGGTGCGTGTCCGCGTGTGACTCCCTTCTGCTACCAGCAGTTTCAATCAACTGGTGATGGGAGTCCCTTCGATTCGAGACGAGGCAGAACAGGACGAACTGGTGGGGCGTGTTCACCCTCACCTCACAGTCGAGTCAGGCGATGGTGACCACGAAGTAGCCATGCATCGGTCAGTTCGGAGGGACTCAACCACGTCAACGGCCGGCTGTACCGAACTCCCGAGAGAGAGCAGTCCTTCGAGCGCCACCGTGTCACGGACATCGTCGAGAGCAACTCCTGAACGCCACAGTATTGGACAGACCGGTCTACCGCCGAATCCCGGGCCGAGTCCTCACTCCAAGAGATTGCCCGCCTCGAACCGGTCGTCGGAGAGGTACACACCGGTGTCCCGTACTTCGACACCAATCGGGTCGAGTTCCTGTCCTCGACACGGTCCGGACGTGCAGAACCCGTCGTCGCACTCGAATCGAGCCCCGTGTTCGCGGCAGACGATTTTGTCGCCGTACACGAGCGCACCACCACCCGGGTCGAGTCGAACCTGCGGTTCGTGTGGGCAGGAGTTTCGCCACGCCAGAACGTCGTCACCGTTTCGCTGCAGGATGACTTCCACCCCTCGCCGCCCCTTCACCGCCTCACACCGGATGGTGCTCTTCGAGGGAATCGCCGACAGCGGGCCGATTCGACGCGGGTCGGCGGACTCACTCATATCGGCATCGTCGCCGGGGCCCTCCGTTCTGTTGTCGTTCGGATTCGGGCCTTCCTCGTCGGCAGCGGCGTCGTCGCTGGGAGCGTCGACGCTGAACCGGAACGTCGTATCGCCGACGCTCACCTCGCCCGAGTCCTCGTGGAACCGGCCCGATTCGAACTCCTCGTCCGTCTCGACGGACACCCGAGTCGAGTCTTCCATCGGGGTCAACAAGCCTGAGGTGAATATAAGACACTTCTGAATCGACTCGGCGAAGCGTCGAGTCTGCAACTACCTCTCCCTGAGCAGTTCACGATAGTGCCTGTTGCTCCTGTAAACCTTCTTTTCTACCACATTTTAGGCAAACCGAAAATCCAGAACGACTATGGAGTTTTTAGGGAGACCTAAACCATATGACTCGGCAATCGGACACGGACCCGACACGGAGACGCTTCGTCCGCGCAGGTACAGGTATCCTACTCGGAGCGGCCCTCGTCGGCTGTACGTCACAGGGTGACGCCGGGAGTTCGCAGACGACCGACACCGGTGAATCGCAGTCGACCACGTCGGCGACGACCCAGACGGGGACGGAGACCGATGCGAGCACCAGTGCCGACACGACCCGGCGATCATCTTGCTCGATGAGGCGACCGCGAGCGTCGACACGGAGACGGAGTATCTGATTCAGCGGTCGCTCGACCGACTGACAGCCGACCGAACGACGATTGCCATCGCGCATCGTCTCTCGACGATCAAAGATGCGGATACGATACTGGTTCTCGAAAACGGCCGAATCGCCGAACGTGGCAATCACGAGGAGCTACTGGCGGTGAGTGGGTTGTACGCCGACCTGTGGGGGATTCAGGCCGGGGAGATCGACGACCTCTCCAGCTCGTGGGTCGAACAGACGGCCGAGCGGGGAGGCGAGTTTTAGCGCTGACGTTTTAGGCTCGCCAAAAATCGGGAGAACTATAGTGTTTTAGGCTGGCCTAAACGTATGGCGAAAGAGGACGAACCGTCGCCGACCAGACGGGAATACGTGAAGTACGGCACCGCAGTCGCTACGGGAGGATTGCTCGCCGGTTGTGGAGCTGACTCCGACGCGGCAACCGAAACGACCGGAACCGAGACGACCACGTCGACGTCTACGGGGACGGAGAGTTCACAGACGACCGAGTCGACGACCACGTCAGGGACCGAGACGGCGGCGGAGGACACCGGCTATTCGGTGACGATGTCGCCGGTCGGGGAGGTCACGTTCGACGCGGTGCCGACGAACGTGATGGCCTACAGCCCACAGTACGCGGACATGCTCGTGGCGCTGGGACACTGGGACTCGCTGAACTCGCTTGGGTTCGCCGACGACTACGGCACCTCGCTCAACTACTTCCTCGGTACGTTCGGGGCGGAGGTCGACACGGACGGGGTCAAACAGCTGTTCACCGACGGCTCGTTCGACAAGGAAGTCCTCTACGAGTTGGACAGCGATCTCCATCTGCAGGACCCGTGTTGGCTGTCGACGTTCGACGGGTGGGGAATGGAGGATACCGAGGAGATCAGCGAGCAGGTCGGGCCCTTCTTCGCCAACCGGTACAGCCGCCAGCACGCCAAGCCTCCCGAAGGCTGTCGCGACGGGTACCGGTACTACACGCTCTGGGAGATCTCCGAGAAGGTCTCGCAGGTGTTCCAAGAGCGCGAGCGCTTTGAGGCGCTGAAAGCCGAGTACGAGAACGTCTACGGACACATCCGAACGAACCTCCCGCCGAAGAGCGAGCGGCCGACAGTCGGACTCGTCTCGTTCTACGACGGGAAGTTCTATCCGTACAGAATCAACGGTCCCGGCTTCGGGAAGGCACACACTCGACCGATGGGAGCGCGGGACGTGTTCGCCGACAGCGACCGCACCTACGCGGAGAACTACGACGCCGCCTACAGTTTCGAGGGGATGCTCGAGGCCGACCCCGACGTCATCCTCCACATCTTCGCAGTGACACCCTGGTACGACTGGGAGACGATTCCCGAGACGCTACGCAACGACCCGCTCGGACAGGAGCTGACCGCGATACAGAACGACCGGCTGTACGCGTCCGGCACCTCGTTCCAGGGGCCGCTGACGAACCTGCTCCAGCTGGAGATGACGGCGAAACAGCTCTACCCCGAACAGTTCGGTGAGTGGCCGGGATTCGAGGAAGGGGAGAGCTATCCCGACTTCTCCGAGGACGAACAGCTGTTCGACCACGGGAGAGTGACCGACATCATCGACGGGAATCTCTGACGTGCGGAGTCGTCGTTGTCAGCGACGTCCCGCCGACGAGCGACTGTTCGACTAGCGGCACCGAATAAGAGCCGTTCGAGAAGCGAGCAGTAGGTCGAACCAGGTAATGACCGGAAAACGACGCAGGCGGAGGCGCCTCTGGGCGCAGGGATACGTACGACTGTTCGGAGGGAACGAAGACCGGAACGGAGAGGAGAAATCGGACACAGACAGAGAGTAGGACCGACTACTGGACGAGGGTGTCGTCCTGGAGGTAGTGGTCGATGACGTGGACGTGCTCTTCGAGTTCTTCGAGCTGTTCGCGGAGCATGTGGGCGGTCGTGTGGTCGCCGAGCCCCTCCGCGAGTTCGATGTGGCTGCGGTAGTTTTCGATGATGTCGCCGTACATCTCGATGTCGTTCTCGAAGGACGTCCGGATGTCGTACACGTCCTCGTCTTCGGGTTCGACGGTCGCGTGTTCGGAGAGCGTTCGCATGTTGGCGTGCGGGACACCGCCGAGGGCCTGGAGCCGTTCGGCCATCTCGTCGGCGGCCTCCTCGACGTCCTCGTACGCCTCCTGGAGGAAGGTGTGGATACCGAGGTGTTCCGCACCCTCGACGTTCCAGTGGTGCTTGTGGAGCTGGTGGAACAGCGTGTACGCGTCGGCGACGTCGCTGTTCAGTGCCTCGATGATCTGTTCGGCTTTCTCCTGTTCCAGTCGGACGGGGTTCGCCTCGACGGTGCCGGCCTTCTGGCTGACGTTCTTCTCTGTACTCATTACAGTCGTAGATGGGACTGGACGAGCTTAAAACTTTTCAGAACCCCAACCATTTTTTGGCGACCCAAAGATAATGCTGTCGTGACGAACACTACTGGGAGATGCAATTGCGGCGCTAACACGAACGGGGTCCGCGTCACGGCGTCCGGCGTCAACGAGGGTTCGGTGTAGCCCCGGCGACGGTTAATTGCTAGTAGCGTGAACGATAGGGCGGATGTTTCGAACCCGTCTCGGAGCACGTCACGTCGGCGTCGCGCTCGTCGGAATCGGCGGTGTGTTGGGTGCGGTACGGTTCCGGTCGCGTCGGGGCGTGCGGAAGTGTCGACGGTCGCTCCGGGCCGAACGTGCGGGAGACGAGTCGTTCGACCCGGGGTCAGTTTCGGCGTTGCCCGCGCCGGCACGGCGCTATCTGGAGCACGCCATCGACCCCGGTCGACCGCTCGCCCGCCGTGTCGAACTGACGATGGCGGGGGAGTTCCGGTTCGGCGACCGCTGGTGTCCCTTCGAGGCCGAGGAGACGCTGGCGGCGCGCCGTGGGTTCCTCTGGGAGCCGACGGTCCGCCTCGGTCCCGGCCTCTGGTTCTCGGGCGTGGACTTCTACGTCGACGGCGAGGGGGGTCAGCGGTTCTTCCTCGACGGCCTCCTCCCCGTCGTTCGCGCCGGGGGACCTGCCGTCGACCGGTCCTCGGCCGGGCGCTTCCTCGCCGAGTCGGTGTGGCTGCCGACGAGCCTCCTACCGGCGATGGGTGCCGAGTGGGAGACGGTGGACGACGACAGAGCGCGGGTCTCCCTGCCCGGAGTCGACGAACCGCTGACGCTCACGGTCGGCGGCGACGGGGCACTTCGGTCGGTGAAGACGATGCGACTCGACGGGGGGACCGGGGAGCGACGACCCTTCGGCGCCGTCGTGGAGTCCGAGCGGACCGTGGACGGGGTGACGGTTCCCTGGGAGGTGGAAGTCGGGTGGGAAACGGAGGCTGGCGAGTTCGAGCCGTTCTTCCGGGCGGAACTGCGGGAGGCTGCGTTCGGGTAGGCCACCGGTTCGCGTGACCCGACCGCACCGTCGCGGGCAGTCGACAGGGGGTTCGGACGACGCCGAGGTGCGGTTGTCGTACCGGCTCACCCGCCGCCACGGGCGTGTTCACGCCGGCGAAGCCGCAGTCCCGCCTGTACGGGGTCGAGCACGGCGGGGCACCCGCGTACATCGACGGCAGTCGCTGCGAGTGAAACCGTGGGTACACCCGGAACGCACCTCGTCGGCGCGCTGTACGTGGCCGTCGCTCTGCGTGAACTCCGTGGGACGCGACCGGGCCCACGTCTCGCCTACTGCGGGAGCGACCGCTTCGACCGCGCGGTGAGAACGCGGCGGGTAGTCGGAATCGTCGACGTGGAGGGCCAGGTCACGCCCCGTCGGCGACGTCCTCCGGGTTCGACCCGTACCGTGCCGGCACCCACCGCTGGTCGTCGATGGGCGGCCGGTCGTACGTGGACTCGGTCGTCCGCTCCGGCAGGTCCATCGGCTCCGGCACGTAGTCCTCGTACTCGAACTGGTCGAGCAGGTGGCTGATGCAGTTCAGCCGGGCGTGGCGCTTCACGTCCGCGTGGACGACGTGCCACGGGGCCTCGTCGACGTCGGTGTGTTCGAACATCTCGTCTTTCGCGCGGGAGTACTCGGCCCACCGGTCGCGGGCCTCGACGTCCATCGGGCTGAGCTTCCAGCGCCGCTTGGGGTCCTCGTTGCGCTTGCGAAAGCGCCGTTCCTGCACCTCGTCGCTGATGGAGAACCAGTACTTGACGAGGACCGTTCCCGAACGGACGAGCATCCGCTCGAACTCCGGACAGGAGCGCAGGAACTCCTCGTACTCCTCGTCGGTACAGAACCCCATCACCCGCTCGACGCCCGCCCGGTTGTACCAGCTCCGGTCGAACAGCGTCATCTCGCCGGCGGTCGGGAGCTGTTCGACGTACCGCTGGAAGTACCACTGTCCCTGCTCGCGCTCGGTCGGTTTCCCGAGCGCGACGATGCGGACGACCCGCGGGTTCAGCCGGCGGGTGATGCGCTTGATGACGCCCCCTTTCCCGGCCGCGTCGCGCCCCTCGAACACGACACAGACCTGCAGGCCCTCCTCCTGCACCCAGTGCTGGAGCTTCACGAGTTCCTCCTGCAGGCGGTTCAGCTCCCGCTTGTAGTGTTTCTTCTTCAGTACGCCGTCCTCGTCGTACCAGCCGTCGGGGTGGTCGGGTGTCATCGGGTGGTCTCCGACCCGACCACGCATCGTGCGGTAATAGATAACGTGGGTGGTGCCGGCGTGCTCGGACGCGACCCCGTGGAGTCGGTGACTGGGCGGCCGTCAGCGGGACTCGTCGGCGCCCCGGCCACGACCGTCGTGTGAGTGTGACCGGCTCGTCGCAGCCCAGTCCGCGTCTCCCTCGAGCACCTCGGGACCGCGACGCGCCCGCTTCGAGAGGTGGGTCGACCCGTACACGAGCACGACGCCGAGGGCGAACGCCAGGAGGACCGCGCCGGACGTGACCTCCGCGAGGAAGGTCAGCCAGGGGTCCGGAACGCCGCCGGGTGCGAGCGCCGCCTGGTCCGCGGGGTGAAAGACCCCCATCGCGTTGATGCCGGCGTGGAAGACGGCCACCGCGAGGACGCTCCCGCCGGTGCCGTTGTACATCCACGTCCAGAGGACCGACCCGGCGAGGATGGTCACGAACCAGACGACCTGCTGGGAGAGGGGCCACCCGCCGTGGGTGGTGTTCGCGTTGAGGAACAGCGGGAGGTGCCAGCCGGCCCACGCCACCCCGACCGCGAGGCTGGAGGCGAGCGCGCTGTGTCGCTCCTGGAGCACCGGAAGCATGAACCCGCGCCAGCCGAGTTCCTCCTGTCCGCCACCCCAGACGGTGCCCCACACCAGCACGAAGAGGTAGACCCCGACGAAGGGCAACGAACCCACGTCGACGGGGCCGCCCGCCAGCGCGTACAGACCGCTCCCGACGACGAGGACGGCCGGGGGGAGCAGGAGCGCGAGCGCCCACCACCGGAGTCCGATGCGCCACCGGAAGGCCTGGGACACCCACGCGCGGAGGTCGCCGCCGCCCGCCCACACGACGACGGCGGCGCCGACCGGCGGGCCGAAAGCGCCGAGACCAACCAGAATCGACAGCGTCCAGGAGGCTTGCAGGTTCGAGAGTGCGAGCGCGGCCTGTATCGTCCACGTGAACGCGTACGTGACGAGGAGGAAGCTCGCGAGGCGGTGCCGGGAAATCCACGGTCGGACGGATAGGGTCATGGTCGTGATTGGGGGTTGCGGTGGGGTTCGGGTCGACTGGGTCGATTCGGTCGACGAGTAGGTTCAGGCGGCCGTCGTCGCTCGGGCGCGGTCGCCGACCCGTCGCTCGGCCCACGGCCAGACGGTCGCCAGCAGGACGACGAGGGCGATGGCGGTGAGGATGCCGATGGTCGGCGAGCCGAACACCATCGTCGGCGTGTTGACGAACGCGTGGAGGCCGACCGCGACGAACAGGTTGCCCGTTCGGACGTAGAGGGTCGCGAGCAGGACGCCCATGACGAACACCATCACGAGGCTGCCCGGAACCGCGGCCGGTTGGTACTCGACGAGTCGGCTCGGGACGTGAACCAACACGAACGCCGATTGGGAGACGAGGACTGCGACGACGAGCAGTTGCCGTGGCGTCAGCGTCGGGACGTATCGAGCGAGTTTGTGCCGAACCTGGTCGAGGAGGAAGGCACGGAAGACGACCTCCTCGTACAGCGCGTTGCCGAACAGTTGCGCGACCAGCAGGCCGACGACCGCGAGAGCGTTCGCCGCCGCCCAGTACCCGTTCACCACGACCGGCCCGCCCTGAATCAGCAGGGAGACGACGCCGACGGCCTGCATGGTGAGCCACGCCCCGACCGTGACGACGACGCCGACCCGGAGGTCCTCGCGGGTGAGGCTCAGGTCGGCGAATCGGAGTCCGCCGAGCCAGCCGACGAGACCGACGACGATGACGAGCAGCAACGCCAGGTTCAGGACGAGCGTGAGTTGGACGAGGCCGCCCGTGGCGGCCGCGAGTGCGGCGCCCAGCGCGAACAGCGGACCCCACCGAACGGAGACGGCGTACCAGATGGCGGTGTAGAGCACGGTCACGGCGAGCAGGACGGCCGCGACGAGCCACCAGGAGGCCTCCTGGCCGGTTCGGTGGTCGAGACGGGGCACAGTCGGGGTCGAACCGGGGACCCCGCCTCGCTCGGCATCTCGGTTCGAACTGATGGATGGCGATGTCATCGTACTGTCCTCCTCGTCCGTACAGACGACTGGACGGGCGATACCGACAGCTCTCGTTCCCATCCGGTGGAAATCGTGACAGGACGGGACACACACGGGCGAACTGACCACCCGAACCGACGCCGCCTCCTCCGCCTAAGCCAGACTCTTTCTCGCCGGGTTGGAACGGGCGCAGTCGATTATCCTCGCGGACGTCGAACCGACGGGTATGAACCGACACCGAGCCGGGGAGGCGGACCGATGACCGAGACCGCCGCGTCGTCCCGGCGATTCCCCGTCGTGGAGACCGTGAGCGACTACGTCAACCACGAGAACGTCGCTGTCCGGTTCGTCTCGCTGTGGACCGTACTGATGGCGCTGTTCGTCGCGACGTGGTACGCGAGCTACTACTTCCTCCCGGAGGGGCTGTTGCGATCGACGAACACGGCGACGCTATTGCCCGAATACGCGGGGTCTGTCTGGCGGGAGTTTCTGGCGATTATCGCCATCAACCTCGTGACGTGTCTGATCGTCGCCGCGGCGAACACGTTCCGGTCGGTCCGGACCCCGATGGGGTACGTCGTCGTCACCGTGATTTGGCTCCAGGGAGCGGTCGTCTGGGGGACGAACTCCCTGGCCATCGAGGCCGGGCGGCTGGCGCCCTCGCTGTCGGTCCTCCTCGGTCGGAGTGGCCTCTTCGAACTGACCGCGTACGTCGCCGTCGCGGTGGCGACCCGCGAACTCTACCTCTGGCACCAGCGGTCGGGACCCCGGTGGCGCGAGGAGTTCGAGAGAGTCCGTTCACCGCGTGACTGGCGACTCTCCCGGAACGAGTGGCTCGTCCTCCTGGGCGGCCTCCTGCTCTTGGCGGCGGCCAACTACCGGGAAGCCGTGATGATCAGCCAGGTCGTCGGATGAGCGTCCGTCGTCAGGTGTGAGACGCACCGCCGGCCCGTCGCGTGTGTACCCTAAGGTGAGACGGCGACGGTCGGCGAGGTCCAAAAAACGAGCCCGGTCGGTCTTACCGGGTGACTGCCCGCTCGTTCGTTTCGGTGCGTTCCCCGCGGAGGGACGCACCGAGGTAGCCGCCGGCGGCCCCGAGAGCGACGTTCCAGAGGAACAGCGCCGGCAGCAGGACGAACAGGACGATGACGAGTTCCAGCCCGCCGGGGACGCCGAACCCGCGGCCTGCAAAGCCGCCGAAGAACAGGAACCCGCCGAGCAACAGGACCAGCAGGAACGGGACGGCGGCGAGGAGCCCGGAGAGTGCTCCGACCTTCGCACCCTGCTTCGGGGGCTCTCGCTGGAGGTACCCCGCGACGGCCCCGCCGACGATGGGCGAGAACCCGGTGAACGAGAGGACGGTCGTTACCACGGCGCCGACGACGGCGTTGACGAGAGTGGATTTGTTCTCCATGGTAATGGATTCGTCTGTCGGGTCGAAAACGTCGCTTCAATTCTCGGCGGGTGAGAAAGGAGTTCGTCGAGTGTGACGCCTCGAACGTCGTCGACCCGTCGGCTCGAGTCGGAGAGTCGGGTTGGTGGGCGGCCGTCCAGGGACCGACGCCACCGAGCCGGAGCCGACGCCGGTCGGCGACCGCCCGGAGCGAGACTCAACGTTGAACACCCCCGAGCGTGAGACCCACGTGGAGACAGATGTCGACGAGCGTATCGAGGTGGGGACGGTGGTAGCGGACCAGTTCACCCAACTGTTCGGGACGGACCCCGTCGTCCACGGGTTCGTCGGCGGCCTCGTCATCGCCCTCTTGAACCTCCTCGGGGCGTCGCTGGTGTTCGTCTGGCGCGACCCCTCCGAGCGGGCGATGGACGGCGCGCTCGGCTTCGCCGCCGGGGTGATGCTCGCGGCGAGTTTCACGAGCCTCATCATCCCCGGCATCGAGACGTACTCGAACGGAAATCCGATTCCCGTGCTCGTCGGCATCGCCCTCGGCGCGCTCTTTCTGGACCGGGCGGACGTGCTCGTTCCTCACGCCCACTACCTCGTCTCGGGGCGCCGTCGTTCGGACGCCGCCAACCCGAGCGACGACCTCCCGGTGAGCGACGAACGGCTGGCCGGGGTCGTGCTGTTCGTCCTCGCCATCACGCTCCACAACATGCCGGAGGGGTTGGCCGTCGGCGTCGGCTTCGGCAGCGGCGACGTGGGAGCGGCGATTCCGCTGATGCTCGCCATCGGCATCCAGAACATCCCGGAGGGGCTCGCGGTGTCGGTCGCCGCTATCAACGCCGGCCTGGACAAGCGCTTCTACGCCGTGTTCGCCGGTGTCCGCTCGGGGGTCGTCGAGATTCCGCTCGCCGTCCTCGGTGCCTACGCCGTCCAGACAGTCTCGGTGCTGTTGCCCTACGCGATGGGCTTCGCCGCCGGCGCGATGCTCTTCGTCATCAGCGACGAAATCGTCCCCGAGACCCACACGAAGGGCCACGAGCGAATCGCCACGCTCGGGACGATTCTCGGCGCCATCGTGATGCTGTATCTGGACATCTCGCTCGGGTGAGCTGGAGGATGCTATGCGGAGGCGGACGACGGCGGTCGACGTGGACGACGGTCAGCTGTCCGTTCCGGCCCGCCCGCCGGAGAACGTCTCGTGGTGGTCGCCGACGTCGAGTTCGACGGCGACGTTCTCCGGGACGCGCCGTCGGTCGCTCGTCATCCGGAACAGGAGGGTGGTGATGACCCGGTCGTCGGAGTGCGGTTCGTCGTCGCGGACGGCGAGGACCACGGTGAGGTTGACGTCGCTCTCCTTGCAGTCGACGACCTCGAACCGCATCGAGGAGGTGAGCTGTCCGACCTGGACCAGCCCCAAATACGACTCCGCGAAGTCCGTCTCCTCGACGAACGCCCGGTCAGCATCGCCGGCCTGCTCCCAGTCGAAGTGCGAGGTCGCCTCGGCGTCCGCGACGAGGGCAGCGTAGTACGCCCGCTCGTTCTCGTCCTGCAGGCCCGGACCGAAGAGGGACCCGTCGTCGACTTCACGGGTCTCGTACGGTGGACCCCCGGACGAGGGGCCGTCGAGACAGCCGGCAAACGAACCGAGCCAAGCGGCGCCCACGACCGTGAGGACCGCCCGTCGGTCCAGCGGCAGCACCGGGGGTTCGGTCCGGTCATCGTCGAGAACGTGAGTTGGGGATGTGGGCACGATGATTCGTCACCATCGGCAAAAACGGCGTCACGGGGCAAGAGAGGAGTCCTCGATTTCCGGCCTTTGAGAACGGGGGGTCGATGGCGACGGTCGGGGCCGACCCGACCCGGAGCCTCTACGTACCTCCCTCACGGAGTGTCGTCCATATGTCGGTCGGGTCGTCGCGTCGTGACCGCAATCCCCGGGAACTCGTCCGCTTCTACCTCCTCGACCACCGGACGGCGCTGGGGAAGACCATCGACGTCGCACTCCTCGTCCTCAACCTCGTGTTCGTCGTCGTCTTCGTCGCCGAGACGTACCCGCTCTCCGCCCGGACCGAGACGCTCCTCTGGGACGCGGAGGTGGCCATCGCGGCGGTGTTCCTCGTCGAGTACGTGCTCAGGCTGTACGGGGCCGAGAGCCGGCTCGACGAGCTGTTCAACGGGTACACGCTGGTCGACCTGCTCGCGATTCTCCCCACGGTGGTGGTGTTCGCCCTGCCGTCGTCGGCCGTCGCGTACAACGTCGGTTTCCTGCGTGCGGTCCGGGTCGTTCGCGTCCTCCGGTTCTACCGGTTCACGCGCGACGCGGAGTTCTTCTTCGGCACCGTCTCGGACAACGCACTCCGGGCCTCAAAGCTCCTGTTGACCGTGCTGGTGCTCTTTTTCGTCTCCGCGGGGCTGTTCTACAGCGCCGAGCACGCCGCGAACCCCGGCGTCGACACGTTCGGCGACGCCTTCTACTACACCGTGGTGGCGCTGTCGACGGTCGGCTTCGGCGACATCACGCCGGTGACGGCCGCCGGGCGCTGGGTGACGGTGGCGACCATCCTCGCGGGCATCATCGTCGTCCCGTGGCAGGCGAGCAAAATCGTCCGCGAGTGGGCACACGCCGGAAAGGTCGACGTGACCTGCCCGGACTGCGGCTCTCACACCACGACCGGGACGCCTCCCACTGCAAGGCCTGCGGACACGTCATCTACCAGGAGTTCGACTCGCGGCAGTGAGCCGCCGTCACGTGGCGCACTCCGGGTCGGCCGGGAGCGTCGCGAAGACGAACTCCGTACTGCTCCCGAGCGGGTCGTCGGCCGTGGCCGTCCGGAGGTCGGTGAACCCCGCGGCCCGAAGTTGGTCCAACGTCGTCTCCCGACCCGGCGCGGAGAAGAACATCTCGCCGCCCATCCAGCCGCGGCGGACCGTCTCGAAGCGCCCGCTCGGGAGCGTCATCAGGAGCCGACCGTCGGGTCGGAGCACGCGGGCGAACTCCGCGTACACCGCCGGGTGGTCCGCGCGGGGGACGTGGAAGACGGCGTGGTAGGCCGTGACGGCGTCGACCGCGTCGGCCGCGAGCGGCATCGTCGTCATCTCCCCCTGGAGGAGTCGCGCCTCGGGCACCCGTTCGCGGGCCAGCGACAACCCCCGGCGGGAGAGGTCGAGCCCGACGCTGCCGGGCGGGAGGTTGGCGAGCGTCCGGGCGCCGTCCCCACAGCCAACGTCGAGGACGACCGGGTCGGACGGGAGTTCGGCGAGGAGGTCGTCGAGGAGCGCGGCGTCTGACCCCGTCGGGTCCCGGCGTTCGGCGTACGTCTCCGCGACCCGCTCCCAGGCCGCCTTGACTGCGCGTCGGTCCATGTGTCACGGTGGGTCCCGGCGGGCATAGCTCTCCGGTCCGACGGGGTCGGTGTGGTTTCCCTCGAAACTCACTGCGGCTCGGTCGGTCGCGAACAGCGCAGACAGAGCGTGCTGTCGGCGACCCAGTTGACGTCCGTCGAGCCGCAGTGCGGGCACCGGTGGTGGTCCGTCCCGTACTCGGTCGTCCCCCGCGGCGCCGCGAGGACGCCGTCGTCGACGACCCGGGCGAGGAGGCTCGGGAACCGCTGGCGTTTGTAGGTCGCTCGGCGGGCGAGGAAGGCGCCCGGCGCGGAGGGGTCGGGGCCGTGGAGGTCCTCCCAGGCGACGGCGATTTCGCCGTTCGCGGGGCCGCGAGCGACCTGTTTGATGGGCGCAGCGGCCGCCTCGAATAGCGGCGTCGTCGCCCAGCGTTGGGGGTCGTCGCCGTCGAGCGAGTCGGCGGCGTGCTCGTACGCCTCGGCCGCGGCGGCGTACGCCTCCTGGACCCCGTCGAGCCCTCCGACGACGCGGAAGTCGGCGACGAACTCCCGGAGACAGGCCCGCTGGACGGGGTGTTCGAGCGCGTGCCGGAGGTCGCGGGCGACGGCGACCCCCTCGACGCCCCGGTGAGTCGCGCGGGCGTCGCGGCCGGCGACTCGGTAGCAGACCGCGCTCACGACGAGGGCGCCGAGGCCGACCCCGACCCACCCCCGTTCGTCCGCGTCGAACGGCCCGACGTCCGCTCGGGGGGTCGCGAGCGTGGCCCACGCGGTCCGCGTGTACTCGTCGCCCGCCCGTTCGGGGTCGCGTCCCGCCAGCGCCTCGACCGCCGCGTTTCGGTGTTCGTCGGCCGTCTGGTGCACACCGTCCGGAGGACCCGGACGAACATCGACCTTCGCGTCCGCGGCGACGGCGTAGTCGAGCGCCGTCGTCGGCTCGCGTGCTGTCGCTCTGTGAGCCGGCGCGCCACATACATACGCGTCCGGCGGCTACTGACTGGCGATGACAGAGACCCACAGCGCGACGTTCGGCGGCGGCTGTTTCTGGTGTGTCGAGGCCGCCTTCGAGGAGCTGGGCGGCGTCGACTCCGTCACCTCGGGGTACGCCGGCGGCCACGTCGAGAACCCGAGCTACGAGGCGGTCTGCTCGGGCGACACCGGCCACGCGGAGGTCGTCCAAGTGGAGTACGACCCGGAGACTATCGGGTACGACGAACTGTTGGAGGTGTTCTTCGCCGTCCACGACCCGACCCAGCTGAACAAGCAGGGCCCCGACGTGGGGACGCAGTACCGCTCCATCGTGCTCTACCACGACGACGACCAGCGCCGGCAGGCCGAGGCCTACATCGAGGCGCTGGACGAGGAGTACGACGACGACGTGGTCACCGAACTCGAACCCCTGGAGACGTTCTACGAGGCCGAGGCGTACCACCAGAACTACTTCGAGAAGAACCCCGAAGACGCCTACTGTCAGTTCCACGCCCAACCGAAAGTCGAGAAGGTGCGCGAGAAGTTCGCGGCGAAGCTGAAGCAGGCGTAGGTCGCCTCTCGGGTCGAGGCGGCGGCGACGACCCCGCCGCCGACCCGGTCGACGGTCGAATCGGACGACTGGTCGACCTACTGCCCGATGAGCTCCGTGATGTACGGCTCCTCGCCGCCGGCGGTTCGGGCCCACACCAGCTCACCGAGCCCGCCAGCGTTGAACCATCGCCGGCTGGTGCGGTACGCGACGCGGTCGCCCTTCTCCGCCTCGATGCTCGGGTCCTCGGTCGTGAGCCGGAGGACGAGGTAGTAGGCGAGTTCGCCGTGTTCCGACGACATCTCCTCGGCGAGCCCGTCGCCGACGGTGAAGTTGCCCCGTTCGAACCGCCCGTCGTACGCGCTGTCGCTGGCCGTAATCGTCGTCTCGTTCATGCGGACGAGAGGCTCGTCGGCCCCGGCAGGGACTATCTCTTTCCCTTTCACCGTGCCTTTCACCGTCGGCCCGCTGGCAGTCGGTGACCGGCCCCCGGACGCGCCGCCACCGCCGCCGGCCCCCGTCGAATCGTTCCCCGCGTCGCCCGAGCCACCACCGCCCGTCCCGGTGCCTGCCTCGTCGCCCGTCGTCCCGTTCGCCCCGTCGCTCGCCGACCCACAGCCGGCCACCGCGACGGCCGCGCCGACGCCGGCGGCGCCTGCGATACGCTCGAGAATCGCTCGTCGTTTCGCCATTGACACCGAGGATACTGCGGGGTGACGTTTAGCTATGGAGCCGCTAAACGCCGACACCGCCGGTAAACCGGACCGAGAGCGAAAACTGTCGGCCGTTGACCCGGGACGGTGTCCGGTGGTCGGCGACTGTTTCGGGGACCGTCTCGTGTACCGTCTTCGACCTTCCGCCGTCCTGTCGGCCCCCGCCTCCGAGAGCCGCGGGTACGAAGCGACGACCGAGCGGGCGAGATAGAGGAGAGGAGATGTCGGGAACGACCCGGGGCGACGGTCGAAGAGGAGAGCGCACCCCGGGACGCCGGGGGGGTGTCGGGAGGTCCGGAATCGAAGGTGGGCCGGGCAGAGCCGGTCGGTCCGGTCTGGTCGGGTAGAGCCGGTCGGGTCTGGTCGCCCCGAATCACGTGGGCCCGGGAGCCGGATCGAATGCCGAGACCCGAACAGAATCGAATCGAACCGAACCGAATGTACGCCGAATTCGTACCGACTCAGTATCGCGAGGGGAGGTACGCCATCATGAGCAACAGGAGCGCCGCCGCCCCCGAGAGGATGACGATGCCCCAGAGCCCGTTCTTGCTCGTCGTGAACTGGTCTATCCGGTCGTTCTGACGCTGGAAGCTCTGGAAGTCCTGCGTAAGCAGCATCGTCTCGTTGTCGGGGAAGTGTGCGAGGTACGTCTCCTCGCCGATGGTCACGTTGGCGTCGTTCGACGCCTCGATGGTGTTGGTCTTCTCGGCGGTCCAGGTGAGCGTCGCCGAGCCGTTGGTCACGTTGGAGACGGTGGTCTGGTTGCTCTGGTACTCGAAGGAGTCACCCTCGGAGAACTGCTGGGTCTCGGGTTCGGGGAAGTACTCGCTCGCGGGGACGAGCGTGGCGTTGCCGCTCCCGTCCTCGATGACGACGAACTGGCTCCCGTTGCGCGTGACGAGCTGGTCGTCCGCCTGCGGGTCGTCCGCGAGGATGCGCGACTCGTTGATGTCCTCACGGAGCGTGAACGAGGAGACGTCGCTCGCGTTCTGGATGACGACCCGGTAGCTCGTGTTCTGCTCGCCGCGCACGAGCGTGCTGTTGTTCTGGAGCGTCGCCGAGTACTGGGCGGACTCGTTCACCCACGTAATCTGCCCGGCGCGCGTGACGCCGCCACCGCCGCCGCCACCGTGGCCACCGCCACCGCCGCCGCCGGACGAGGCGGAGATCTCCGAGACGGTGTACTGGCGGTCACCCACGCTGAAGGTGTCGTTCTGTTGGAGCGTCTGCTCCGGGTTCTCGAACTCCACGTGGGGCTGCTGTGCCGTCGCGATGAGCGAGTACGAGGCCGCGCCGACGAGGAGGAAGAACGCGGCGAAGACAGCCGCAGCGCGTCGTTGCATACGCGGGGTAAAGGTCACCCGCCGTATAACGGTTACTAACTGTAGGAGGGTCGCTCCGAACGGCCACGTCGTACCCGGGTCACCCCCTTCTCATCCCCGCCCCGGGAGCACCTCGACGAGGTAGACGACGAGACCGACGGCGACCACCCCGAGGAGGACGACCGCCACCTCCGCGTCGACCCCCGACACGGTGCCGACGACTGTCGACGCGGCCGCGGCGAGCCTCGCGACCGTCTCCCGGAGCGTCCGTCTGATGGCCGGACGCCACGGGAGCTGTACGTACGCCAGCGCGGCGACGGCGGCGACGACTGCGTAATCGAACGTGTCCAACTCCCTCATCGTGGTCGGTCTCCCAGGATACCCGTACCTCCCGAAGCGGTCGTATAGTTCTTGTCACCGGCGAGGACGGAGACCTCGGTCAAGTCGGCCGTCGCCTACGACGCGACCCGGCAGGTGTCGACGAACGAAGCGACGACTCCGAACTCGGTGAGAGAGACGGAGACGGTGTCGGCGCCGGCGTCGACGACGCCACCGTTGCCGACGGCGGTCCACGACCGCGCGCCGGCGTCGTACCGGTAGACGGTCAGGTCCGTCTCGGTGTCGTCACCCACCGCGTCGGCGTCGTAGTGGAGTGTCAGCGGCGAGAGGACCGACCGCTCGCTGAAGCCCGCGGTGGTGACGGCGCTCCCGACGAGCGTCTCACCGGCGGGCGCCGAGTGCGTCTCGTCGACCGTACCGGCAGCCCCCTACGTCCACTCGGACGAAGGAGACGGTCGCACCGCCGACGGTGAGTCGTTCGACGACGATCTCGGTCTCGTCGGGAGGCATCATCGAGGGGTCGGGGATGTCACCGCCGAGGAGGCAGGTGCCGTTCGCGACGGCACTCATCATCGCGACCGCGACGGCGAGCCAGGGGGGTGCGTACGTACACGCCACGTATCGACACCTCGTGAAATCTTGAACACAGTTGCGTCCGGGCGGGACCGTTCACCCGGCCGGACCTTCAGAATGAGTCGCGCTCGAAGTCGGCGACCACATCGTCGCGATACGCCGTGTCGTCACCGTCTGGAGGGTTCGAGGACCGAACTGGTTCCGAAGGTGCTCGTCAGTCGCGTCGAGTTCGACGTGAGTCCGATGTCTCCTCGACGTAGTCTCGCTCGAACAAGAGCCAAGGGCCGGATTTGAACCGGCGATGGGCGGCTCTGCAGGCCGCTGCGTTAGGCCGGACTCTGCCACCTTGGCGCACCAGCAGGTAGCGGGCTTGCGTTCATAAGCATAGCGGTCCTCGTCGCCGCGTCGTCCCCGGTACCCGACTGGAGACCACCCGGAGAACCGGGCCGAAGAATCGAGGGCCCGGAGGCACGAGTAGTCGTCATGGAGCGAGTGTCAGAGGGGACGGTCGTCCGTCACTGGCTCGCGCTGGAACGGGCGAAACACGACCGCGACCTCGACGGCCCGCCGCCGGACGACGTGAGCGACCGCGCGGCACTCGACGAGCTCCTGACGTTCAAGCCCGGTGCGGCCGCGTTCGTCTGGCGGGACGCACCCGTCGAGTGGTACCGGCTCGACCTGACACGCGAGGAGTTCGACGACCTGCACGTCGTCCCCGGCCCCGACGGACTCCTGTGGCGGGCGCTCGCCGCCGACGGAACAGTCCGTGGCTGTGCCGAGCGCATCGCCGACGGCGAGGCAGACCGCCTCCGCGCGGAGACCCGCGTCGACGTGCCGTACGTCTTGGAGCGTCGCCGCCTGCTCTCCGAGCGGGACGAGTTTCGGGAGCCGCTGGTGTTGTCGACTCGCCGTGGCTGTGTGCCGCGGTTCGTCGCCGACGGAAACCACCGAGCCGTCGCGCTCGCACTGGCGCTGCTCGACGGGCGACCGTACACCCCGCAGCCGGCATATCTCGGTGTCGGTGCCAACCCGGTTTTTCGACCGCTGACCGAACGACTCTGCGGGGTGGCCCGCTCGATTTCGTCGTTCGTCCGCTGACGGTGTCGATAGGCGGGGTCGTACGTGCAATTCGCGAGCGTCGCGGGGCGAGGTCGGCGAGTGGGTTCCGCCGACGACGCCGCTGTCGTCGCTCGCGAGGTGGGTTGCGAGCGCGGTCGCTCTTCGACGATGACCGGCGACACACGTGGCCGTCGCTCTCCGAATATGCAAAAAGCCACCGAGCCCTGCAGTGGCTCGGTGGCTTTTGTAGTATGAGTGGGGGACGGCGAAGCGGTGTTCCCAGAGGCTCGCGCACTCCAGTACTGGCCGAAACGCAGGCGGGCTTAACTTCCGTGTTCGGGATGGGTACGGGTGTTGCCCCGCCGCTCTGGCCGTCCTAACGCCAACTCACGGAATCGAACCGTGATGATACCAATGTTGGTGGTCCAAGGACCGTGTTGTACGTGCAATCCAGTTTACGCCTGAACTCGTTCCGTCGAATCCATCGCGTGGATTCCGATGAACACCCTGATGGGTGTATGAATGTGGCTTGGACTGTTAGTGCTCGCGGACTGAACGCCTCGTTGCCTCGGCGCGTACATCCCGAGTCTATCGAACTCGTCTTCTACGAGTGTCCTCGGTGGTACCTCTTTTTCAAGTGGGTTTCGAGCTTAGATGCGTTCAGCTCTTACCCCGTGTCACG
>NZ_JAODIW010000009.1:0-137472 GCF_026586625.1 Halobium salinum
GGTGGGTGGGTGGGGGTATAGGTGGGGGTGATACGAGGAGACAGCTACGGCGTGTCTGGCCGTTCAGACGCCGTCGAGGCGGGTGAGGTCCTTCGGCTGGGCGACCTCGACCTTCCCCTGGTCGACGTACTTCTGGACCCGCTTACACATGTTGCGGAACTCCGACTTCGTGTTGGTGAACTCGTCGCCGTCGTCCACGCCGTGCATGTAGATGGTGTAGAGGCCCTTGTACGCGGCCGCCTCCTTCAGCTGGTTCTCCACGGCGTCGGCCGTGTCCGGCCGGGAACGGTTGACGAACCCGCGGTTGAGGATGGCCGACTGCGAGAGCCCCTTCTCGCTCCCCTTGAACGCGAGGAAGCCGAAGTCGTGGTTCTGCTCGACGGTCTCGAGCAGCGAGCGGTCGACCTGCCCGCCGGGGTACATGAAGGAGTTCACCGGACCGAGCCCGCGCTCCTTGATGATGCGCTTCGAGTACTCCACCTTCTTCTTCTGGGCGGACGGGTCCATCCCGGCGAGGGCGGAGAAGTCGTTGCTGTGGCTCGCGAACTCCCAACCGGCGTTCTTCATCTCGTCGAGCTGGGACTGGTTGAGCCGACCGCTGTCGCCGATGGCGTCGGCGATGACCCCGACGGTCCCCTTGAAGCCGAACTCCTGCATCACCGGGAAGATGTCGGTGTACAGCGAGGGGGTGATGTCGTCGAAGGTGAACAGCACCTTCCCCTTCTTCGCCTGCTTGGGCGTAAACCGGAGGTCGTCGATGAGGTAGTCCGGCGCCGTCCCGTCGATGTTGTCGACGGTGATCATCATCGTCTCGGCTTTCAGCGTCGTCCCCGCGGCGTCGTTGATAGAGGGCTGGACGCGCAGCCAGCCGTCGGGGTGGCCCGGAACGGGGTTGATCTGCTGGATGAGCTTGATCTGTTTGTTGTCCGTGTCGCGCATCCAGATGCGCACGTTCGTCGGGCGCGGCTTGTTCACCTTGATGGCAAAGGAGATGTCCTTGTTCGTCAGGTCGATGGGCACCGGGAAGTCACGCCGGATGGTGCCGCCCGACCCCTTCACGTGGGCGGACTGCGAGCCCGTGTACACGTCCTCCGTCTCCGCGGTCAGCTCGACGCCGCTGTCGGGGGCCCAGGCACTGAGGTCCTCGAACTGGGCGGCCTGCTCCGTCATCGGCTCGTAGCCGCCGGGGAGCGAGCTCACGTCGACCTGCCCCTCGCCCGCACCGCCGGCCGTCTCGTTGCCCGACGCGGTCTCGTTACCGGCGGTGGCGTTCCCGGCGGTCGTCGACGACGACGTCGTCGCGGTCGTCGATGTGTTGTTCTCGGTTCCGGTCGTGTTCGCACTCTGTCCGGCGCTCCCGCCACAGCCGGCGAGGAGCGTGGCACCGGCGGCCCCCGCGCTGGCGAGGTACGCACGGCGCCGGAGCGTTCGGTTTCGGTCGGATGCCATCGTTGCCTTCCCCTCCCGTCGCCAGCCACCTTACTATACGTCCCATAAGCGCCTCTCGAACGCGTTTAGCACCGTGATAAGCCCGCTCGCGGCCGATTTCCGCGTTCACGCCGCGAACCCGACCGCTCCGCCGGCCTCGGCGGGTCGAACGGACGTGAAACGGCTGAAACCGTCGAGAGCCCCGTCGACGCGCCCCGAAACGCGTGAACGACCCACACGACGGGACGGGCGAATACGGAGACGGCAAGCGTCTCGGCGGCGTCTTCTCCACCGATGAAACGAAAGAAAGAGCGCCGCGGGGCGGTCAATCGGTCGTTCACACCCGGCCACGACACACCAGCGAGCGAATCGAGGCGACGAGCGGGGCTCGGTAACTGGTTCGACGAAGAGAGGTCCGATGACCGGTTCGGTGAGAGGAACCCGGTGACCGGTTCGGCGGGGAAATCCGGTGACCGGTTCGGCGGGTGCCGGGCCGCGGCCGGGTCGGCGTCCCACGGTGACCCGCCGGATGGGACGGCCGGCCACCTTCGAGAGCGACGACGAGAGGCGAGAACGACGACTCCGCGTGTCGGAGACGGGGAGCGAGAGGGGACGAGAGGTGCTCCGGCGGGCGAGGCTCCTACCCGGCGTTACACGGCGGTGTTCGAGCAGAGCATCACGTCACCGTTGGCGTACATGACGCTCTTGCCCTGACACATCACCTCGGGGGTGACGCGGTAGATGCGCGTCGCCTCCCCGTCGGGGTTCCCGTCGCCGAACACCGGAGCGCGGTCGGTCTGGTAGGTACGATACAGCACCCTGTCTTCCTGTGCGGTCCCTCCTTCGGGTACAGATGCCACTATGTAGTCGCTCTCGTCTTTCTCGTTCAACTGGATTGCCCACGGGTTGTCGACGCCGATGGGGTTGCTCGACGTGGGGTTCGCGTACTCGTCGGTGAACTGCCCGGCGGCGAGGTCCTGCTCGTCGAAGTTGTACTGCCCCTGGAGCGTGTCGACGACGGGGTCGTCGACCACCCCCTTCGGCGAGGCGACCATCACCATCGGGAACGCGTAGGTGAACACAAGCAGGAGGACGACGAACGCCGTCGGCGACAGCCCCCGGTTGAGGTAGTCGAAGCCGATGGCGGTGACGACCGCCATGATGGCGTAGAGGAAGGCGAACCAGCGCCCGGAGAGGAACGTCCCGACCCCGAGCACCGGCGGCAGGAGGGTGAACGCCGTCATCACGACGACGGCGGCGACGAGCGTCAACACGGCCTGCGTCGCCCGACCCTTGCGGAAGGCGTACAGACAGCCGACGGTCGTCCCGAAGAAAAAGAGCAGGAAGCCGATGGCGTCGAACTGCAGGAGTATCTCCTGGAACAGCGTCGGGGTGGGGCCGCCGGCGCCGCCGCCGGTCGGTCCGGAGAGGCTCACGTCGCCCTGGCGGACCGCGGAGTTGTAGAGGAACTCGAAGGCGGTGGCGAGAAACGACTTGCCGTAGTACGGCGTCAGACTCCACGTGAGCGTCAGCAACCCGAGGTTGAACGCGAAGTACCCCCCGAAGGGGACCGCCTCCACGTCGCCCGTGTGGAAGTTACGTGCGGCCGTGAGCTGTCGGTCGAGCAGCCCCGTCGAGATGATCAGCCGAGTGACCCAGCCGGCGCCGAGGAAGACGAGCAGGATGAACGCCGACACCTGGTGGGTGAGCGCCATCGCGAGGAAGAAAAACAGGAGGAGTCCGGTGTCGCGAAGCCCCGTCTCCTGCTGGAGGACGCGGACGATGAGGTAGAGGATGGCGAGGAAGAACGCGAGTCCGAGACTGGAGGGGATGAGATGCATGCCCCACCGGATGACACTGCCCGTGATGGTGAACAGCACTACCCCAAGGAGCGCCCAGCGGGTGGGGACGAGAATCTCGGCGGTGTAGTAGACGAACAGGACGGAGACGACCATCCCGACGCCGACGGTGAGGATGAGCGCGGTCCGTAGCGAGACGTCGCCGAGCATCGACATCGCCCCGATGAGCAGGTGGAACAGCGGGGCCATGACGTACTTGGTCGCCCCCATTCCGGACAGGGAGTTCGCCTCCAGCATCCCCTGGGTGAAGTTGGGGACGTGCTCCCAGACGTCGAGTCCGACGTACATCGGGGAGGTCAACACGGCCGAGAACCGGAGCGCGAAGCCGAGGGCGAGCGTCTGAAGCAGAATCACGCCGGCGTTGAGGTCCGCGTCGTCGGCGAACGCGACCTGCATCATGAGGAGAATCCCGGTCACCCCGCCGATGACGAGGACGGTCGGCGTCCGTGACCCCATCAGGTTCGCGACGACGAGCATCAGCCCCGAGCCGACGAGCACGAGACTCGGTAAGGCGTGGGTCGCCGTCGTCGGCAGCGTCAGCGGGTACGCCTCGCGAGTCTCGCCGCGCTGGCCGAGCAGGTAGGCGAGACTCGCCAGTCCGAGGACGACGGGAATCGTCTTCGCGTAGATGTGAGAGATGAACAGCGGCAGCGGGAGCAACGCCAGCGCCGCCACGAGGCCGAGCCCGGCGGCGACGCGGTCGAACTCCCGGAGATGTGAGGAGATGCCCATCCGTTCACCGCCCCCGAGTTCGAATCGGCGTCCGGGACCGAGTTTGGCTCCGGGGTCGGCTCCGGGTCCGGCAGCTCGTCAGGGTGTAAGGGCCGTCGCCCGGTCGACAGCTGGGTGTCCGTCGTGTCACACGTATCGCTCCTTATCCGACCCACGTCCCCGAGGCGCTTTGTTATTGACCGGGTAAGCTTCGAGCGTGCGAGCGACCGGCACGACCGGCGACGACGCCGGCACTCGCTTACTCCCGACCTAAATCCCGCCGTGTGCCGTGTCGAACTGGCGGTCTCGTCGCTGACCGTCGTGCCTCGTCACAGGCCGTCGGGCCTCGCCGTTCGCTACCGTGCCTCGTGTTTGTCACTGCGGCCCCACGAACTCCCGTAACCCGGCGACCGCCTGCGTCCGTCGGACGCTCACCGTCCGTCGAACGGCCGACCGTGGACCCGAGTCGAGAAGAGGAGCGTCGACGGCGGACTCGCCGCCGGCCGCCGGTTGGTCGTCCCGCCGATTCCTCACCGCATCTCGTCTATCGACACGAACGAATCCCGTTCTCCCGAGATCCAGCGCGTCCCGATTCTGCCGCGCTCGTGAATCACGACCTCGTTCGGCGCGAACCGCCCTTCGAGCGCCGGGTCCCGCGGATTGAAGCTGAATTCGAGCGTGCAGTCCGGCCAGTCGTCGCCTGCGTGGATGTTCTGGGTGGTCATCTCGGTCACCTCCGTCGTGGGTGGTGTCGGGGAGGGTGGCTCCTCCCTGCTGACGGCCTCCGCACGCCCCCATGCGTGCGAGGTCGGTGGTAGTTGTTCGTTGACGGGTCTTAACGCCTTCGGTGCGTGGTACCACGACTCCTCTGAAATCGTGATAATCTCCGAGTCGCCTCGGTCTCGAACAACGGAGCGAGCGTCAAAAACAGGTTCGGCCACCGTCACGACCGGCGATTTGTCGGAGCCGGGAACTGTCCGTCGAATGGGAGTCTTCCCCCCGTCGTCACAGTCTACTCCCGCGGTCGGAGCGGGAGTGGCCGGGACGGAGAGCGATGGAGAGTGGGTTCGGGCGGTCGACCGTCCTATACGACGAACGGCCCTGGACACCGAGCGGTGCCACGGGCCGCCGCGATTGTGCTACGAGGACGTGGTCGACGCGGTAGTGGACGCCGAGTTCGTGGTGGTGCTCGTCGCCGAGGTCGAGGTCGACGTGGCCGTCGTACTCGTCGTACTCGTCGTCGTGCTCGTCGTGGCTGTCGAGGTCGAAGCAGTCGTGGTCGAGGTCGTCGTGGAGTTCGGCGGCTCCGCCGTCGTGGATGTCGTGCTCGTCGTCGAGGTCGGCGTATCCGTCGTACTCGTCGTCGGGGTCGACGTGCTCGTGGTCGAAGTCGTGCTCGTCGTCGAGGTCGACGTACTCGTGGTGGTGCTCGTCGGCTCCGCGGTCGTGGTCGTCGTGCTCGTCGTCGACCCGTCGGCGCCGTCGTCGCGGTCGTCGTTCGAGTCGGCGCGGTCGTCGTTCGAGTCGGCGTCGTCGCGGTCGTCGTTCGAGTCGGCGTCGTCGCGGTCGTCGTTCGAGTCGGCGCGGTCGTCGTTCGAGTCGGCGTCGTCGCGGTCGTCGTCACCGTCCGAACCGCCGCCGTTGCCCCCGTTGGGCCGGTCCGCGGTCGTCTCGGCGGCCGTCGTCGGGGTGTTCGTCGCGTTCGCCGCGTTCGTTGCGGTGGTTTCTGCGGTCGTCGTGGCCGTGGTCGGCGTCCCGTTACCGGCCGCCGTGGTGGGTGTCGACCCGGCGGACGTACCCGTCACGGTCACGTCGGCCGGCGACGAGCCGTTCACCGCCGACTCGTTGGCGCTCCCGGAGGAGAGCCCGCCGATTCCGGGTACCCCGAGCGCGACGGCGACGCCGCCGACGAAAAAGAGGATTCCCACGAGGAAGAGCCCGAGCTGGAGCACGCCGCTGGCCTCGAACGACCCGCCTCCCGACGCCGACGAACCGAGTCCCCCCGCCGACGCACCGTCTCCCGCCGATTCGCTTCGTTCGGACATCGTAGTCTCGTCGCTTCGGTACCCATCGGACGGTCTTTATTACCCGGTCGGTAAGCGGACGACCGGGCCGCCGAAGCGTCCGGCGGCCGACCGGCGACAGTCGGAACGAGCGTCGTGTCGGTCCAGAGCGAGGACGCGCCCTCGGAGGGTCTCCTGGTGCTCGACGGCCGATGAACTGGGGCGAACGGTCGAAAACCGTTGCTTCGAGCGGGTCGCGATGGGGGTGTTCTCTGCTCGGTCGAGATGGAGGCATCTTCGGCTTAGTCGCGACGAGGTCGTCTCCGACTCGTCTCCGGACGGTCATCGAGTGGCTATCGAGTCGTCATCGAGTGGCTATCGAGTGGCTATCGGCTCGCTGTCGGCTGCTATCGAGCGCACGAAAAAATGCCGGGTATGGGTCGCTCAGTCAGTGACGGGTCGCCCGCCAGTTCTTCCCCGCGGCCACGATGAGCATGACCGCGAGGAAGCCGACGAGCAGCCACCCGCCGATGCCGGACGTCATGAACTCGGCGACCGCGCCGAGCACGTTGGCGCCGAATATCTGCCCGATTGCGAGCAGCAGGAGCGCGACCCCGAACACCGCGACGACCGCACGCACGATGGTCTCCGTGAACCATCCCGCGATCTCCTCGCCCAGGCTCGGTTGGCGCGAGTCCCGGGCGGTGCCGCCGTTGGCGTTCGCGTTCGCCGCCGTGTTCCGGGTCGTGTTCGCGTTCGCTCCCGTATTCGGCTGGCCGTTCGCCGACTGGGCCGACTGCGTTCCCTGACTGGTCTGCTGGTTCGGCTGCGCCTGTCCGTTCTGCTGGCCCGACTGCGTGTTCTGGGCCGTCCGTGGGGACTGCGCGTCACCGTTACGCTGACCGCCTGGGTTCTGACCCATGGCTCGCGGTACACGAAGCACCCGTAATACTATGCGTCGGTTAAGCCGGGCGAGGTGGCGTTCGCTACGGCGGTCAGCGCGCGGGTCGGAACGGAGTCGGCCGACGCGAAATTCGCCGGACGGCGGTCGATAAGGGGAGGATACAGACACCTGTCGTGGTCGTTTCGACGTTCCGTCGATGTACGACCGGAAGCTAGAAGCGAGCTACTGGACAGTCCGCTCGGATGGTCGGGAACGGCCTACTGGACGGTCACGTAGACCCGGAGCGTCCGGTACGCCTCCTCGGGGTTCGGGTTCTGTCCGGGGTCGCCCTGGTAGAGGTGGACTCGAAGGGTCTGGTTGCCGCCCGCCTCCGTGGGCGTTATCGACCGCTCGACGCGCTTGGTCTCGCCGGCGTCGACGGTCGTGCTGAAGCGGTCGACCTCCTCGCCGTCCAGGGTGACGACCGTCGTGTACGACGTGCGCTCCTCCTCGTGGTTACCGATGGCGACCCACAGCGGTGTCGACTCCCCCTGCTGGAACGTATCGGGTACCGCGCGGGTCGAGAGGTTCCCCTCCTCGGTCTCGCCGAGCACGGACAGCTCGGTGAACTCCTCGTCGCTCGCCGGCGGGACCACGACGGCGAAGCCGACACCGGCGAAGAACGTCAGTAGCGCGACCACCAGCGCGACGTTGAACAGCCGCTGGGTGCCGGTCGTCGGGACGAACGCCCCCGGACGACCGAACCGGCTGGTGTCGACCGTGAAGTACGGGACGGTGCGCCGTACCCACGTGATGGGTGTCAGCCCCCAGCGGGCGTCGACCGGCGCGGCCACGCGACGCACGTACGCGGTGAGGAGCAGGACGAACGTGACCGTGGCGACCGAGAGGAGAATCGGCAGTACGGTCAGGCCGAGCGTGTAGTTCATGACGAACGCGACGAGCGGGACGAGCCCGAGACTGACGACGAACGAGAGGACGAACCGTTCGATTCCGGCGAGTTCGACCGCCGACCCCGGGTCCGTCTCCGGGTCGCGCCGCCTCGGAAACAGCGTCGCCACGAGCGCGTACCCGGGCACGAAGACCACGAGCGGGAGGACGAGCGCGACGCGGAGCGGCTGTGCGAGGGGGTCGGGAACGGCCCCGAGCCCGTCGACGACGGCGAACGTCGCCACCCCCACCCACAGCGCCGCGAGGGAGAGGTCGCCCGTCCGGTGGAACCATCGCTTCACGATTGTCCCCCGCTTCGGCCTTCACGCGTAAAAACACTCCAGACGGTTTACGACCCTCCCTCCCCCGAACCGACACTTATGAGTCCGCTAAGTGCCGAACTCGGGAGTCATCGCCTCCCACGAACCGTGCTGACAGTCATCAGTCGATGAGGTGGTGGCGTCGCCGGGTACGGTCGTCGTCGGTACCCATCGAACGCTCGCCGACTCGGAGACGGGCCGGTTCGGCGAGCGCGACGGGGCCGAACACCCCACCGTGTCCGCTGTTCTGCGGAGTCCGAGGGTCCGATTTTCCGGGAACAGCGGACGGAGTGGAGTGTCTAATGAGCCATCCCACTCATATAGATTAGAGAACTTCCGGATCGGAACAGGACTTCGTCGGCTTTTCGAGGCGTCTCCGTAAGCCCGAATCGAGCCGCCACCGCCACGTCCGCTGTTCTGAACGGGCCGAACACACCCCCTCCACCTTGTCCGCAGTTCCGCTCCGAAGGTGGGGGTGGGGGTCTCGGGCGACGAGGAGTCGGACGGACCGGGAAGCCGAGCTCGAACCCCGTCGGTCGGCCCTGTACCGACGGGTGACGACGGTTTTAGAGCCGATAGAGGCGGGAGAGACGGCGGGAACGGTCCCCGGTCCGACTACTCCGTCTTCACTCCCGTCGTCGTCGTTCGTCTAGCGAACGCTAGTAGTAGTGTAGTACGTTGTCCCCCTGAGGAACGGAGACTAACAACAAGAAATTTTCCTTCCCAACAATACTCGCGCCATCTTCACCCCCCACCCCCTCTCTCGAGGGGAGAACAGCGGACGAGGTGGGGGGGGTGTGTCCGGCCCGTTCTTTATATACTCCGAGAACAGCGGACACTGCGGACGGGGTGGTTTTATTGTGGAGGTAAGTGAACGGGGGACGATGGCACTGTTCGAGCGCGACCACGACATCTACCGCGACCGTGATGCGCTCCGGGAGGACTACCAGCCCGAGGAGCTGGTGGGACGGGACGAGGAGCTCCAGACGTTTCAGGCGGCCCTCCAGCCGGTGATCAACGGGGAGCAACCGAACAACGTCTTCCTCTACGGGAAGACCGGGGTCGGGAAGACGGCGGCGACGCGTTTTCTCCTGCGACACCTCCGGGAGGACGCCGCGCAGTACGACGACATCGAACTCACCGTCGTCTTCCTCAACTGCGACGGGTTGACGAGTTCCTATCAGATCGCCACCAACCTCGTCAACCAGCTCCGGTCGGAGTCGAACCAGATCAGCACGACGGGGTACCCGCTCGCCTCGGTGTACGAGATGTTGTGGAGCGAACTCGAGACGGAGGGCGGAACCGTCCTCATCGTCCTCGACGAGATCGACCACGTCAACGACGACAGTATCCTCTATCAGCTCCCGCGGGCCCGGGCGAACGGGAAGGTCGAGGACGTGAAGATCGGTCTCATCGGCATCTCGAACGACTTCTCCTTTCGCGACGACCTCTCCCCGAAGGTGAAAAGCTCCCTCTGTGAACAGGAGATTCACTTCCCCGCCTACAACGCGATGAACCTCCGTGACATCCTCCAGCAGCGCGCCGAGGTGGCGTTCCACGAGGGCGTCCTCTCCTCCGAGGTCATCCCGCTGTGTGCCGCCTACGGTGCGAAGGACGCCGGTGACGCCCGGCAGTCGATAGACCTGTTGATGAAAGCCGGCGACCTCGCGCGGGACGAGGACACCGACCGAATCCTCGACGAACACGTCAACCGGGGTCGACGGGCGCTCGAACGCGGCCGCATCAAGGAGGGCATCCACGGGCTGACCGAGCACGGCCACCTCGTCCTCTACGCCGTCCTCACGCTCGACCAGGAGGGAGAGACCCCCGTTCGCTCGCGGGACGTCCGCCCGCGCTACACCCGCTTCGCCGAACTCGCGAACCGCGACCCGCTGGTCCCCCGACGGATGCGCGACCACTTGAGCGAACTCGCGATGTTGGGGATCATCTCGGTGACCGAGCGAAACGAGGGTCGCCGAGGCGGGACGTATCGGGAGTACGCCCTCGACATGGACGTGGACCTCATCCTCTCGGCGATGGAGGATACGGTCGAACTCGTCGGCGTCCACGGCTCCATCAGCGACCGGTACGACGAGGACGGTCTCGACGAGGAGGCGTCGCCCCGTCACGACTCCACACCCGGACCCACCCCCAACGACGGGCCGACGCTGGACGAGTTCTGAGGTCTCGTTTCTCGCCTCTCGTCTCCCCCTGTTCTTTCCTTCCTTCCTTGTCTCCATCCCGTCTCTTCCCTTCCTCCCTCCCTTTCCACGTCTTCCCTTCTTTCTAGTCTCCTCTCCTCTCCTGCCATCTCATCTCCGTCGCTCTGCCTTCCACTCGTCCCACCCTTCCCGGGTTCTCGTCCGAGCCGGTTCGGCTCGACGACCGACCAGTTCACTCGACGACGGCCGACACCACCGTGTCCGTCGTTATATTGTCATATACTCCGATATTCCCGTCGGAGCCATTTCGCTTCGCTCGAACTCGTATCAGGTAAAACGGCTATTTTGCGTTCGGACCGACGTAGCGCCGCCGAACACCACCATGTCCGCTGTTCCTCTCGGCAGAAAACGACTCTCGACTCCGGTTCCGAACGGAGTAGAACAGCGGACAAGGTGGTGCCCGTTTGGTCGGGTCGGGAGGGTCGGCCCGCCCGACCGGTTCCCGAAGCGCTCGAACCGCCGTTCAGTCCGATTCGTCCGTCTCGCTCGACTCGTTCCACACGTCCCACACCAGGTCGGCGAGGAGGTGGAAGTAGAGAACCAACGCGACGAACGCGGCGAGGAACGGGGCGACCGCCGCCAGCGCGCCGACGAGGAGACCACCGATGACGACGTGGCTCAGCAGGCGCCGAACGACGCCGACTTCGCCCTCCTCGAAGATTTCGCCCTGGTCGAGGAAGACGATTCGTGGGTCGCGAACGCACCGCCGGATGGCCTCCCAGTCGCCGGTGTTGATGCCCGCGACGAGGAAGTGGTCGAAGTCGATACCGACCCCGACGACTGCGGCGACGACGAGCAGGAGCCACCAGGGGTAGGGCGTCGTCGTCAGGCCGGCGACGGCGGCGGCGACGGCGACGGAGATCAGGAAGTGGTGTTTGGAGTACATCGGTGTGGTGTTAGCCGTGTCGACGTTCGGACGGCGAGTCTCGACGTTCGAACGGTGGACTTCGACGCTCGAACGGTGGATCCCGACGCTCGGATACCGACCGGGCGACGGCGTCGAGCGTCGTTTTTCCGGTTCCGACCCCGGGAACCGAACACCACCGTGTCCGCAGAAACACGTCTGCGACCGTCCACGGCGGTAGAGAGCCGACGACCCGTCCGTGTGAGTCGGGGTCCGGTGTTGACCTCTGGTCCTCGTACACCGACCGAGCGGAGGCCGCTCAGTGTTCGAGCGCTCCGAGCATCTCGCGTACGTCGTCCGCGTCGGACCCCTCCAGCCCCGACAGACCGTGTTCGACGAGGAGGGGGAAGAAGTGACGGTTCTTCTCGAAGTCGCGGTCGAACGCGTACTCGAACTCGGCTTTCAGGACGGTGTAGCGGTGTTCGACCTCCTTCTTCTGAGTTCGGGGGAGGTACATGTACGTCCCGACCTGTTCGTCCTTGACGCTCCCACCGCTCGATTCACTCGACCCGACCCCCGATTCGCTCGACTCGACCGCCGTCGTCTCCGAGTCGACCGCCGTCGCATCCGGGTCGACCGGCGCTTCGTCGACCACCTGGTCGTCGGTCGCCGACCCGTCGGCAGTCCCGTCGTCTGGCGTCGACACGTCCGGTGGCGACTCGTCTCGCACCGACTCGTCCGTCGGGCCGGCGCTCGCCGACTCGTCGGCGCCGTCGGCGCGTTCACGCTGTGCCTCCCGACGGCGACGGAGACGGTCGGCGCGGCTCTCGCGGAGTCCGGACGCCGACTCCGATCCGGTGGCGGGGTCCTCCCCCTCGACCGTCTCGGTGGCCTCGGCCGCCTCGACCGTCTCGCCGTCGTCGCTCACGCCGGCACCTCCGCGTCCGCGAAGCCGAACTGCTCGTCGAGGTCGGCGGCGACCGCGTCGAACACGGCCGCCATGTCGAGGTCGGGGCTGTACTCGACGACCGAGTGGCCGTCGGTGAACGCCCGTTGGAGGGCGACGCGCTTTCTGACCTCCCAGACGGGGATGTCGGGGAACGCCTGGTGGAACCACTCCATCATCTCCTTCGCCTCGTTGGTCTCCTCGACGCGGTTGGCGACGACACAGCGGTCGGTGATCTCGATCTCGTAGTCGAGTTCGAGGCTCTCGATGTGGTCGAAGAGGAGTTCGAGCGCCCGCTTGCTCGTGCTCTCGGCGAGTGCGGGGATGAGCACGTTGCGCGTCGCAAACAGCGCGTTGTCGGCGAGGTAGCCGAGGTGGGGCGGGCAGTCGACGACGACGTAGTCGTAGTCGTCCTCGACGTGCTCCAGCGCGAGCGAGAGCTGTTCGCCGCCGCGTCGGGCCAGCACGAGCTCCGGCTCGACGGCGGTCATGTCGATGTTGCTCGGGATGACGTCCATCTCCTCGTGTTCGACGACGAGGTCCGCGATGGTTTCGCGCTCCTCGGGGTCGGTGAGCACGTCGAACAGGCTCGGCGGCGGCGACTCGTACTCGTCGACGAGCCCCAGTCCCTCGGTCGCGTTCCCCTGCGGGTCGAGGTCGACGAACAACACGTCCCGGCCACGCGCGTTCAGCGCGCCGGCGACGTTGATCGCCACCGTGGTCTTGCCGACGCCCCCTTTCTGATTCGAGACACAGAGTTTGGCCGGTTCTGGCATACGAATGAGTTCGTCCGTCCGAACCGTCTTAAACGTTCGTCAGACGCTCGAGACGGCCGAATTCCGCCGTTTCTACCCGTTCTCGCCGGCGCGATGAAATCTCTCGCACAGCAGAACTGTAAAAACTCATTTTGCCGGACAACCTATCCAAACTAGTTTGTATGGACGTCTGCGCCGAACTACCGAGGCTGGTAGCACCCCCGAAGCCATCGGACCTCCGAGATCGGCCCGACCCGGGCCGGCCACACGCTCGAGACCGGCCCGAAGAGACTACTCGTCCAGGGGGAGCCTCGACGGTCGACTCCCATCCGACTCCTCCAGCTCGTCCGATTCGTCCGACCCACTCGACCCGTCAAATTCGTCTTGTCCGTCCGACTCGTCCAAACACGGTACCGGCGACGCTCGCTCACTGGTTCTATCGACCGCAGCACCACGGAAGTCGCTCGAGGCGTCCGGAAGGGAGCCGGAGCGACCCGTGGGAGCCGACGACGCGTCCCGACCGACCCGGCTCTCACGACCGAGCCGGTTCTCACGACCGAGCCGGTTCTCACGGCCGAACCGGTTCTATCGTCCAAACTGGTTCTGCCACTTTGACTAGTTTCTTCGTCTATACTAGTTTTGCCGTCAAAACCCGTTCTGCTGTCCAGGCCGGCTCTCTTCGTCCGGCCCCGTACCCGTTGCTCGATGCAGTCACCGTCGTCTTCGTTCGCTCGCGACTATCGTCGACACTCGAGAGCGAGAACAGGGCCGTAGAACCGGTGTGGGAGCGGTGGTGTGGTGGTGGTGGTGTGTCAGCGACTGTACGCGCTCCCGGCGGGACGCAAGCGGTCCGAAAACAAAAATGTTTCTCCAATCGCCGTTGTTGTCGCTTTGACGAGAATAGATTTAATCTGGTAGGGGGAGTAAAGACCACCTTGGACGCTCGAACGGCCGATTCTACGCTCGGGCGCGGTCGCGCGGTCCGACGGATCGACACACGAGTTGCCGCGTTGTGGCGGCGGTCTCCGGTCCGGTGCCGCCGGCGGGGCCAGTACCGTTATGCCCGCTCCTGTCGCCCCTTCGACCGTTCGGGGCGACCGTCGACCGTGGGCCGTCGGCCGCCGACCGTCGGACCCTCGCTCGCGCGGGCGGAGGTCGCTGGCCGACCGGTTCGGCGGACCCCGGGAGTCACACCATGGCGAAACAGTTCACCTACACGCACGGCGACGAGGAGATCAGCGTCTGGGCCGAGGACCGAACCGAGGTCGTCGAGAAGGCACGGGAGCGGCTCGACGAGGTCGGCGTCTCCCTCGGCGACGAGGAGTTGGACGACCACATCCGCGTCGTCCCCTCCCCGAAGCGCATCAAGAGCGACCCCGAGGACGTGCTGATGGAGATGCGAAAGCGCGGCGGACTGGAGGCCGCCGAGGTCGTGGAGAGCGGGATGGACGTCGGTCTCGGCACCGGGTCGACGACGGCGTGGGCCATCGCCGCCATCGGCTGGAAACTCGACGACGGGGAACTCGAGAACGTACGTGGGGTCGCCACCTCGCTCCAGAGCCACGACCTCGCCCGCGAACTCGGCATCCCACTGACGGACGTTGACGAGTTCGACTCCCTCGACGTGGCCATCGACGGGGCGGACCAGTGGGACCCGGACCATCCCCACGTCGTGAAGGGCGGGGGCGCCTCGCACGCGCGGGAGAAACTCATCGACTCGATGGCCGACCGCCTCGTCATCGCCACCGACGAGCAGAAGACGGCGACGCCGCTCTCGCATCCGGTTCCCCTGTCGGTGCTCCCCGAGTCCCGCAACGTCGCACAGGAGTGGGTCCGCGAGCAGGGTGGTGAACCCTCCCTCCGGTACGCGGAGGCGAAGGACGGCCCGCTGTTCACCGCGAACGGCAACCTCGTCGTCGACTGCGACTTCGGCGAGATGGACGACGTCGAGGGCCGCGCCACCGACCTCGCGCGCATCCCCGGCGCACAGGAACACGGGCTGTTCGTCGGGATGGTCGACGACGTGATCTACGGCACCGACGACGGCGTCGACAGCGTCTCGTTCTGAGCGCTCGGAGCCCGGTCCTAGGGGCGGTCCGCCACCCTTCGCCGACCCAAAAAGTTACTTTACTTGAATTTCTTGTTATAGTCAATGAACCTCGACCGACTACTCGTCTGTGGGTCGGTGAGTGTGACCGGGCTCGCACTCGCTGCGACCCCGGCGACGCGGCTGGTGACCCCCGGTGAGTCGGCACTGGGGCTCCTCATCGCGGGCATCGGCACGCTCGTCGCGCTCGTCGTCGCGGCCGCTGGCGGCCTGCTGTACCGGAGCGACGTGACGACGGGGAACGCGGCACGAATCGCGGGCTGGAACCTGCTGGGCGTCGTCGTGCTCGGGTCGGTCCTGGTGCTCGCGTCGTACTACGTCCCGGCGGCGGCTCCGACGTTCCTCGTCGCGACCGTCCTCGCCGTCAGCGCGTTCGCACACGTGCTCATCGGGTTCAACGACGTGCGGCGAATCCGCGCCGAGGAACTCGCCACGAAGACCGAGAAACTCGCGGTGCTCAACCGCCTGCTCCGGCACAACCTCCGGACCGAAGCACAGCTTATCGGCGGGTACGCCGACCTCGTCGTCGAGTCGGCGGGGGACGAGACGACGCGCGGACACGCCCTGACGGTCAAGTCCCACGCGGAGAAGCTCGGCCGGATGAACGACAACGTCAAGCAGATATTCTGGGCGCTCGACGCCGACGCCCCCGACCGCGAGACGATGGACGCCGAACTGCTCGTCGAGGGGGCCGTCGAGGAGGTCCGCGCCGACCACCCGGACGCGACGTTCAGTATCGACGCGTCGCCGGGCGTCGCCATCGACGGCGGACAGTACGTCCGCTCCGCGCTCGCCCACCTCGTCGAGAACGCGGTCGCCCACAACGACAGCGAGACGCCGCGCGTCCGCGTGAGCGTGACCGTCGAGGACGACGTGGTCGCCGTGGCGGTCCACGACAACGGGCCCGGCATCCCCGAGATGGAGCGGTCGGTCGTCGCCGGCGACAGCGAGATTACCCAACTCAACCACGGGCAGGGGCTCGGCCTCTGGGTCACGAAGTGGGTCGCACACGCCTACGACGGGGCGTTCGACGTCGAGGGCGACGAGGACGGGACGACGGCGACGCTCCGGCTCCGCAAGAGCGTCTGAGACGGCCCTCCCGGTGACGCTCACGCCTCGTCGTGGCCGTCGACCGCCCGGGAGAACGTACACGCTATCGATACTGAACTGAGAACGACACAGTCCTGGACGAGCGACCGTTTGTTGGCGGAATCAGGTGGGGATTTGGGTGGGAACTCGGACAATTGTTTTTCGGCTGTCACGCCACGCATCGCTCACACGCGACGGTGCGTGTCCCACCATGACTGACCCAGACTCCCCCCGACCGGACGAAACCCCCAAACAACTCTTCGCTCGCGTCTCCGAACAGCTGTCGCGCCGACAGATGATGGGCAACGCGGCCAAGGCCGGCGTCGGTGCGCTGGCGCTCGGTGGCCTCGGTGCCGGCACCGCGGCGGCCGGCGGCGACGGCGCGATGGGCGACGACGACGACACGACGAGCGACGACGGGACGGACGGCGAGAAGCCGATGGGCGACCCGTCGGTCGCCGACATCGTCAACTACGCGCTCTCGCTCGAACGGCTCGAGGCGACGTACTACAAGCAGGCGCTCGCCTCCAGCGGCGGAGCGTTCGACCAGCGCGACATCGAGTGTGGCGAGGTGTCGGCGGCGTTCGGCGTTCCGACGCTCCGCAACTCGACGTACCAGGAACTCGAGGACGTCCGCGACCACGAGCTATTCCACGTCGAGGCGCTGGAGGGCGTGCTGAAGAAGCTCGGCGCCGAGGACCGAGCCGCGACCAAGTTCCAGTTCCCCGACGGCGTCTACGACAGCCCCGAGAGCTTCGTGAGGTTCGCGGCGGTCGTCGAGGACCTCGGTGTCGCCGCCTACGCCGGTGCGGCCCCCGCGCTCGCGAAGGCCGAACTCGCGCTCGTCGACGGTGACACGAGCAAACTGCAGGTGACGCCCGCGGCGCTCGGTATCCACAGCATCGAGGCCCGCCACGCCAGCTTCCTCCGGACGCTGAACCGGCAGCGCCCGTGGGCGTTCGGCGAGGGCGTCGAACTCGCCGACCAGGCCATCGACGACCCGAAGACGATGGAGGCGGTTCTCGCGGTCGCCGGCGAGTACATCGTCGAGTAGCCCTCGGGTTCGTCGTTCGGCTCCCGACTCGTTCGGCTCCCGGCTCTTTTTCACCGCGCGAGCGGTCGTCGGCCGTTGCGTCGCTCCCGTCCGACGCGAGCGTCGGCCGCACGTCTGACGCGCCTTACCCGCCCGAAACTCGGCCGAGTTACCCCCCTGTTATAGAACTGTTAAGTTAGTTTCACAGAATGTCGTGTACAACGACTGATGACGGGGGACGACCGAAGTTCGGCTGGCGCGACGACGGGGCGACGTGGGTTTCTCAAGGCGACGGCTGCGCTCGGTGCCGGGGTCGCCGGGTTGGGCTCGACAGGGACGGCGGCGGCCGAGACGCGGGACTCGTACACGGTTCTCCACGGCACCGAACACGAGACCACGGTCCACTACTACGACTCGGGCGTCGAGGGGCCGACGACGATGGTCGTCGGCGGGGTACACGGCGACGAGCGCGCCGGCTACCGCGCCGCCGACGAGATCGCGAAGTGGGAGGTCGAAGCCGGCGAACTCGTCGTCCTCCCCCGGGCGAACGTCGCGGCCATCGCGGACGGCGCTCGTCCGTGGGGAGACGACGACCTCAACCGCCAGTTCCCGCCGAACGGTGCCGACTGTCGGAGCGAACTCGCCCACACCGTCTGGAAGGTCGTGCGCCACCACGACCCCGACTGGCTGTTCGACCTCCACAGCTCCCGGGGCATCTACGGCTCCGGCGACGGCGGCGTGGGGCAGGCGATGTTCCCGACCTGGACCGACCCCTCGCGTTCGACCGGCGAGAACGTCGTCCGCGACCTGAACGACCACTTCGACCTGAGCGGCGACATGCGCTACCGGATGGGCAACACCCTCGACGCCGACGAGCCGATGCTCGTCCACCGCGTCGCCGGCGTGCTCGACCGACCGGCGTTCATCTGCGAGACGACCGAGAAGGCGGACACCGTCGAGGAACAGGTCGACTGGCACCTGTACTCGGTCGAACACGCGATGCGCCAGTACGGCCAGCCCCGCCGGAACGAGAGCGACTGGTCGGTCGGCTCGGGCTCCGACGGGTCTGGCTCCGGCTCCGGCGCCACGACGACCCACGGGATGGCCGTGGTCGGCACGGGGAACGAGACGGAGTACGCCTTCACGGTCTCGGGGGGCATCACCCCCGGCGACAACGTCGAGAGCGACACCGGCGTCGAGAACGGTCGGGCCCACGGCTCCGTCGAGTGGCGTTCGGACAGCTTCGAGTACACCGGCGACATGGAGACGTTCACCGTCCTGAGCGGCGACACGAACGTCGACATCTGGATAGACGGCTCGAAGTACGCCGCGAGCGACTTCCCCGACGAGTCCTCGGGCTCCGGCGGCGAGGAGTCCGGGATGGCCGTGGTGGGCACGGGGGACGAGACGGAGTACGCCTTCACGGTCTCGGGCGGCATCGTCCCCGGCGACAACGTCGAGAGCGACACCGAGGTCGAGAACGGCCGCGCACACGGGTTCGTCGAGTGGCGTTCGGACAGCTTCCGCTTCACCGGCGAGATGGAGACGTTCACCGTCCTCGGCGGCGACGAGACCGTCGACATCTGGATAGAGGGGTCGAAGTACGCCGCGAGCGACTTCCCCGACGAGTCCTCGGGGTCGAGCGCGTCCGCGACCCCACTGCACGCCTCGACGGTCACCGTCGACCACACGTGGGACCGATACGGGCTCGACGCCGACCTCTCCGACCCCGTCGTGGTCGCGGACGCGGTCTCGTACGACAGCGGCCACCCCTGCCACGCCCGGCTCGACGACGTGGGCGGCTCCGGCTTCGACTGTCGGGTCGAGGAGTGGGACTACCTCAACGGGTGGCACCCCGCGGAGGCCGTCGGGAGCGTCGCGCTCGACGCCGGGAGCCACGACATCGGCGGGCTCCACGCGGCGGCCGGACGCCTCTCCGTCACCGACGGGTGGGGTTGGGTCGGCCTCGACGGGTTCTCGACCGCGCCCGTCGTCCTCACGACGGTCCAGACCGAGAACGACGGCCAGCCGGTCGTCGCCCGGACCCGCGGCCCGTGGGACAACGGGTTCGACGTGCGCCTGCAGGAGGAGGAGGGGCTCGGCGGCCACGGCGAGGAGACGGTCGGCTACCTCGCCGTCGAACCCGGCACCGGGAGCGTCGACGGCCGCGCCGTCGAGGCGGGCACCGCCCGCGCGAACCACGAGTGGACGCGCGTCGACTTCGAGACCGACTTCGCCGACCCGGTGTTCGTCGGCGGCGTCCAGTCCTACCACAGCGACGACCCCTGCGCGCTCCGGTACCGGAACCTCACGGGGTCGAGCGTCGAGGTGCTGGTCGAGGAGGAGCAGAGCGACAACAGCGAGACGTGGCACGCGACCGAGGACGTGGGCTACCTCGTCGTCGAGGGCGGGAACTGATTCGGTCACGAGCGCCGGGCGGAAGGGGCCCGCCCGACTCAGACCTGCGTCACGCCGTTCGACAGCGTCCCGACGTTCTCGATGTCGATGTCGACCGCGTCACCCTCCCGGAGCGTGAACTCCTCGGGGGGGACGACGGAGGTGCCCGTCAGCAGTACCGTCAGCTCCGGGAGGTCGTTGTGCCGGGTGAGGTAGGAGACGAGCTCCTCGGGCGAACGCGCGAGGTTCGAGGTGGAGGTCGACCCCTCGAACGCCGTCTCGCCGTCGCGCTCGATGGTCATCGACAGCTCGAGGTCGCGGGGGTCGCCGACGGTCTCGGGGGAGGCGACGCAGGGGCCGACCGAGCAACACCGGTCGTACACCTTCGCCTGCGGGAGGTAGAGCGGGTTCTGTCCCTCGATGTCGCGACTGCTCACGTCGTTGCCGACGGTGTAGCCGACGATTTCCCCCTCGTAGACGACGACGCCGAGTTCGGGCTCGGGCACGTCCCAGTCGGAGTCACCGCGGACGCCGACGGCCTCGCCGGGCCCCACCGTCCGGGAGGGGGTCGCCTTGAAGAATATCTCGGGGCGCTCGTTCGTGAACACGTCTTGGTAAATCTCCGGCCGGCCGCTCTCGGCCTCGCGGGCGTCGCTGCTCACCTCGTAGGTGACGCCGGCGGCCCACACCTCCTCGGCCACGACGGGGCGGTCGGGGTCGGAGACGGCGTCGTCGTCCAGCAGCGCCGCGTCGTCGAGCAGTCGGCCGGCGACCTCGTCGACGCCGACCTCGAGGGTCGCGGCCACCCGAGCGAGGTCGCGAAACGACTCGACGGAGCGCCGAGCGGTCGTCAGGTCGTACACCTTGCGTCCTTCGCGAGCGAGCAGTAACGGACCGGTCGCCGTCTCCGTTCGGTAGTAGCGCATACCCGGCGTTCGGCCGGCACGCACTAAGCTACGGTGGGGGACGCCACGAGACCCCGACAACAGCGGACGCGGTGGTGTCCGCCGGCGCGCTTCGGACCGGTCGCCGAGGCGGTCTCACGCGGACTCTGCCGCGACGAATCGGACATTTCACCGGGTCGAACCCGGGGTTACTGCGGACAAAGTGGTGTCGGGGGTGTGAGTGGTTTCGACACGCACGGCCACGAAACGGTTCACGACTGCGGTCAGCCGTCGAGAACCGATTTTCCGTCGTCCCGCGCCGGGCCCTGCCGGGAGGCGGGCGGCCGCCGGCGCATTGCGGTGGCCGAAAAGTCCCTATGTGGCGCGTCCGAACCACGCCCCGATGCCGGAGACATTCAAGAACTACATCGACGGCGAGTGGCGCGACTCCGAGACGGGCGACACCTTCGAGGTCTCGAACCCGGCCGACGACGCCGACGTCGTCGGCGAGTACCAGTTCTCCAGCGCCGCCGACGCGAACGGGGCGGTCGAGGCGGCCGCCGCGGCGCAGGACGAGTGGGCCGACACGGACGCCGGGACCCGCGGGACGTACCTCCGCGAGGTGGCGAAACACCTCGACGACCGTGAGGAGGAGCTCACCGAGTTGTTGGTCCGCGAGGAGGGGAAGACCCGAACCGAAGCGAACGGGGAGGTCAACCGGGCCATCGACATCTTCTACTACTACGCCGAGCGCGCGATGGACTACAACGGGGAGGTGCTGAACCCCACCGGGGGGAACCAGAACCTGTACTACGTGCGCGAGCCGATGGGCGTCGCCGGACTCGTCACGCCGTGGAACTACCCCATCGCCATCCCGGCGTGGAAGATGGCCCCCGCCCTCGCGACGGGGAACACCGTCGCCATCAAGCCCGCGAAGCGGACGCCGAACTCCGTCCGGGCCATCTTCGAGGCGTTCGACGAGGCCGGACTCCCGGACGGCGTCGTCAACATGGTCACCGGCTCCGGGAGCGAGGTCGGCAACGCAATCGTCGAGCACGAGCAGGTCGACTGCGTCTCCTTCACCGGGAGTCGGCAGGTCGGCGAGACCATCTACGAGCAGGCGACGGACGACCACAAGCGCATCCAGACCGAACTCGGCAGCAAGAACCCCTCGCTCGTCATGCCGAGCGCCGACGTCGCGGCGGCCGCAGAGACCGTCGGCGCCGGTGCCTTCGGCGTGACGGGTCAGGCCTGCACCGCCACCGAGCGCGTGCTCGTCCACGAGGAGGTGTACGACGAGTTCGTCGACCACCTCGTCGAGTACGCCGAGGGTCTCGAGGTCGGCCCCGGGCTCGACGACCCCGGGATGGGGCCGCACGTCTCCGAGGACCAACTGGAGACGACGCTCGACTACGTCGAACTCGGAGAGGAGGAGGGCGCCACGCTGGAGTACGGCGGCGAGCGCCTCGACGGCGACGAGTACGACGGCGGACACTTCGTCTCGCCGACGATCTTCACCGACGTCGAGTCGGACATGCGTATCATGCAGGAGGAGGTGTTCGGCCCGTTCGTCGGCGTCATGCCGGTCTCGGACCTCGACGAGGGAATCGAGCTCGCGAACGACGTGGAGTACGGCCTCTCGGCGGGCATCCTCTCGCAGGACCACACGGAGATCAACCGCTTCATCGACGAGGTCGACTTCGGAATCATCAAGCCCAACGCGAAGACCACCGGCCTCGACCTCCACGTCCCCTTCGGCGGGATGAACGCCTCCTCCTCGGAGACCTACCGCGAGCAGGGCGAGGAGGGGATGGACTACTTCACCATCATCAAGACCGTCTACGACAACTACTGAGGTCGGTCCGGTCGGTTCGGTCGACCTGACTCGGCTCCGCTTCGTTTCTCGTCTCCTGTCCCATCTCCGCTCTCGGGTTCGCTTCGAACTTCGCCATCCTTTCTGCTCCCGGTCCCTCCGGAACCGACCGTCCGCTCTCGGTCGGCCGACGCCCCCGCCGCCCGCTTCGGGGTATCGACTCCGCTCGACCGACCGCGGGTTCTCCCCTCGACCCACGAATTCGGTTGGACATCTGCTGTCGAGGCTTCGACTCGGAGCGGTTCGTGACTCGCCAATCGAATTAGGGACGAGAACGAGAGTCACCGACTGAGTCGACTATTCGTCGATGGTAGAAGTGTGTCGTCGCCCGCTGCCGGCGAGCGGCGTCCCGACCACGACTGTCACCGTCCGCTACTGTCCGAATCGTTCTGTGACGACGGCGCCGCCGCTCGGGGGTGTAGCGTTCGAAAGAATGGGAAGGGGTTGGTCGGGTCGTCGGTCGGCACCGCGGGGACCGTCGCCGAGTTATCGGCGTCGGGCCAGCAGCAGCGCGCTACCGGCGACCGCGAGCAGCGTCAGCACGAGGCCGAAGCCGGGCGACGTGGAGCTGGTGGTTCCGGACTCGCCACCGGACTCCGACTGCGTCTCGGTCTCGCCCTGGGCCGCGCCCTCGCTACCGTTGTCCGAGGAGGACGTGTCCTCCGAGGCGGTCGTCGTCTCCTCGTCGGAGGTTGTCGTCTCCTCCTCGTCGGAGGTCGTCGTCTCCTCGTCGGTCGTGGTCTCGTTGCCGGTCGTCTCGTTGCTCTCGGAGGCGTTGCCGCCGTCCTGCGAGCCGGCGCCGTCGCCGGAGAGACCGACCGCGAGCGTGGAGCCGGCCGGGGCCGTCGCGGTCATGGTGTACATGCCGTCACCCTCGCTGGTGACGTTCGCGTCGGCCTGCTCCCACGCGCCGTCCGTGTAGTACATCACCGAGACGTCGTCGGTCGAGGCACCGTCGAGGGCTTCCTCGGTCACGGTGAAGGTGACGTCAGCGGTCGTCACGTCGGCGTTCGACCCCTCCGCGCTGGTGGTGAGGTAGGCCCACGTCGGCATGTCCGGTGCGGACGTCCCGTTGGGCGCCTCGGCGGAGAGGCTGCTCGTCATCTGGAAGCTCAGGCTGTTTGAGGTGACGCCGACTCGGGCGTCCTGGAACTTCACGCCGTTCGTGCGCTCGCTCGGGAGTGCGAACGTCACCGTGCCGCCGTTGGGCGGGGGCACGATCTGCGCCGAGGACGAGGTGGCGGTCACCTGCTGTGCGCTCACGGCCTTCGCGTTGGGGCTGGAGCGCGTCGTCTGGCTGTCGCCGGAGCCGCCGGCCGGCGCGTCGTTGCCGTCGTCGCCGGTCTCCTCGTCGTCTTCGGTGGTCTCCTCGTCACCGCCGGTGTTCTCCTCGCCGCCCTCGTCCACAGGCTCACCACAGTTGGCACCCTGGTGGATCGTCACGTCGCTGTCCATGTCGAGCTCGACGGGCTCACCCTCGGGGGTGAGGAAGGTCCAGCTGTCGATGGTCGCGTTGATCTCGCTGCCGTAGTACGCGTCCTCGTTGAACGCGGGGGAGATCGTGACCGAGTTGAAGCCGTCGGCGTTCATGCCGCCGAGCGCACCGCCGTCGGTGCGCGTCTTGGCCCAGAGCCAGTCGGCCTGCGTCGACTCGAATCGGTCGTCGGGGGTGCTGCCGTACGCTTCGGCGTTGTCGTAGTAGTCGTCACGGACTTCCCACTCGAGCGCCGAGCCGTCGTAGCTCATGTCGAAGCTGACGGCGTTCTCGGCCGGGCTCTCGCCGAGCGCGTCGTGAACCATCACGAGGCTGGCGTCACCCTCGTGCTCGTACACGTACATGATGGAGCCCTGGGAGACCTGCTTGTCCTGGGTCCCGTACGAGCTGTAGTCGTTCGTCGAGACGGCGTACGCCGTGTTGTTCTCGTCGACCGGCGGCGTTCGGTACTCGTAGTGCTCGCTGACGTTCTCCTCGCTGTCGGCGAACGCCTGCACGTCCATACACTGCAGCTCGTCCGAACCGGCCGGGGTGTACTCGATGGAGTAGTCCCCGTTGCCCGCCTCCTGGGCGAGCCCGGTGCCGGCGAAGCCGGCGAACACGGACGTCACGAGGAGGGCCACCATCGCGATGGTCCCCACGCGGCGCGTACTCATGCTTCCTCCCGGACGGGCGCTCCCGTCCGAATCTGGGTCGATTCCTCCGTGCCGTACAGGGTGGCACGCGGTTCCACGGCGGTTGAGTTCGGGTTCATCGTTTCGACACTCCGATGTATTCCCCACTTCCGATGGTACCTGTATTGTTATACTCAGGCTTCCTAACTGGTATCGGCCCCCTACCGGTTCGCCAGCGTGTCTCCGCCGCGAACCGTGACCGGGGCGATTCGACCGATACTGTGGAATAATGACCTGTTTCTGTCGGTTGGGTGCCGTTACCACCCCCGTAGGAACGCCGGTAGACGTCGAACGCCGCCGCCGACGCTCCGAACCGGTGCTCCGACGTCGACCACCGACTCCGGCTCAGATCTCCGTGATGCGGCTGTAGTCGTCGTCGAGCGCTTGCGCGTCCTCTGGGAGGAGGGCGACGACGATGTTGGGTGCGTAGTCCTCGAAGTACTCCACGAGCGCCGCGATACGCGCCGAGTCGATGGCTTCCAGCGAGTCGAGCAGCATGAACGGCACCGTCTCGTACACCTCGTGGGCGAGGTAGCCGGCGAGGGCGAACACGAGTCCGGTCACCTCCCGTTCGGACTCGCTCAGATGTCGAATCGTGTCCTCGTACGCCGTCCCGTCGTCGCTGGTGCGGACGACGTGGAGGTCGAAGCGGGTGCGGTCGACGGTCCGGCGGCCCTCGCGGGCCTCCTCCTCGCGGCGTTCTATCCAGATTCGGTCGATGTTCCCGTAGCCGAGGATGGACAGGATGTCGTCCATGTGGTCGTTGAACCCGTCGATGGCCTCCCGTTCGAGGCGCTCGATGCGGGTGCGGAGCTCCTCGAGCTCCTCGGCGATTTCGCCGCGGCGTTCGCCCAACCGGTCGGCTTCGGCGTCGAGGGCTTCCAGCTCCTCGAGCTCCTCCTTTACCTCCGCCAGCTGGCCGGTGAGTCGACCGATATCGAACTGGAGGCTGTTGGCTTCGCGGTGACGTTCGAGGGTCTCGTCGTGGTCGTCGGCGTCCAGTTCGCCGACCTCGTCTTCGAGTTCGCCGATGGCGGTCTCGAGCTCCTCGACCTCGGCCTCGTGGCGCTCCAGTGCGGCCTCGCGCTCTTCGACCTCGGACTCGAGGGCGTCGACGCGCGATTCGAGATTCTCGCGACGCTCGCGCTGTTCTTTGAGCTCGCGGCGCTCGTCGGTCGCCGCCGAGAGCTGGTCGTCGATATCGGAACGGTCCCGTCGCTTCTCGCGCGCGAGCGCGCGAAGTCGATCGAGAAACGACTCGATGCGCGAGCGGTCGACCTCGGAGCCACAGGTCCAGCAGACGGTGTTCGACTCGCCGACCAGCTGGTCCGTCACTGTCCCGCCGTCGGAGGCGGGCTCGTCTTCGGCGAGCAGGTCGGCCAACTCGTCGTCGCCGGCGAGGGCGTCCTCGTTGAACTGGACGAGCGTCTGGAGCTTGTTCACCACGGCGTCACAGCGCCGGCGGCGCTCGCGGAGCTCCGAAATCTCGCGGTCGAGGGCGTCGATTCGGTCGTCGGGGGCGTCGGGGAGCGATTCGAGTTCCGTGCGTCGTCGGTTCAGCTCCGCGCGTGCGGTCTCGAGACTGTCACGTTCGGTCTCGACGTGCTCCTGGACGCGCTTGAGTGCGGACCGGCGTTCGTTGAGCGCGTCGAGAGACTCCTCGACGGCTTCGGCGCGCTCCTGGCTCCCGGCGGCGTCGGAGCGTTCGATGGCCGCCTCGACCTCCGCCAACTCGGCACGTTTCTCCTCGAGACGCGTCTCGACGTCGCTCCGGCGGCGTTCGAGCGCGGGAAGCCGGTCGCGCTCCGCCTCGATCTCCTCGAGACGCTCGTCGACCGAGCGTCGCTCGGCCCGGAGTAACTCTATCTCGGCGTTGATTTCGGAGGTGTCCACCGGACGCATGATGAGCTCGCGGAGGTTCTCCTCGCGAGCGACACCCCGCCGCGCCTCGTTCGACTCGAGCAGGAACGCGAACAGGTCGGCGAGCTCCGGGTCGTCGAGGTACGGGTCGCCGTCGAAGGCGACACCGTCCGGCGTCCGTCGGAGCCGACGGGTGTAGCGCTCCCCGTCCAGCCGGAGTTCGACGCTCCCCTCCTCCGCGTCACCTTTGAGCGAGGCGTTCTCGCTCCCGACTGCGGCCATGATGGACTGGAGAAACGAGGTCCGATTGGTGGCGTTCCGGCCGGCGAGCACCGTCACGCCGGGCGTGAGCGAGACGGTGGTGTCGTCGATTCCGCCGATTTTCCGGGCGGATATCTCGATTCCACCCGCCGACGGTCGGTCAGTCGACATCACCTTCCCTTGTGGACGGTCGGCGTATAAGTGTTGCAGTCGTCGGCCGTCTCAGTCCCGCTGACAGTCACATCCCCCTGCCTCGAAGAGGCTCCCGATCTCGTGGAACCGACCGCACTCCTCGCAGGCGACGCGCACGTCGACGTACACGTCGAACTCCTCGAGGTCGAGGGCGCCGTTGTCGCGGAGTCGCTCGAGGGTTCCGGCGGTCACCGTCTCGGTCCGGTTGCGGAGCGCGTACACCGTCGACGACCCGCGCTCGACGGTCGCCCCCTCGCCGGGGTCGTGACTCACGTCGAGACACTCGCGGAGGTGGGTGTGGATGGACTGGTGGGAGACGAAGTCACGCTCCACCCGCTCGACGTCGACGCCGTCGCGCTCGAGTCGCTTTCGGGCCTCGACCCGAGCGGCCTCGCTCGTCCCGTCGCCCGAGAGGAGGTCGTACAGGTTCTCGACCTCGCCGTGGAGCGTCTCGACGCCGGCGGCCCGAAGCGCGGCCTCGAGTACGCGTCTGTTGAGGTAGCGTTCGAGCTTCCGGAGGCTGTGCTTCTCCGTTCCCTCGCCCTGCCAGCGCGTCCGGAGCTCCCGGTCGACGTCGACGAGGTCGTATCGGTCGGCCACACGACCGACCTTGCAGTCGCAGGCGGCCCCGTTCGTGGCTCCGGCCGTCCCTGCGTGGTCTGCACCGTTCATCGTCTCCTTCCAAGGCGGTGTCTGTAATAAGTACTTCACCCGTATCCCGGCGAGTTTACAACAGTATCGGTGTAAATTCCACCACAGCCACGCGTACTCACGCCCTACCGGCCGGAAATAGGTCCCTGTGGTTGAATATACGCGCCATTGACCGATTTAAACAGCCGTCTAAACCCTCGGCCGACCGTTTCACTCCGGGGAAATTTCGTAGTTTCAGTGGGACGGACCCGTCTGACTATAACATCTTCCCGACTATATACCGGTCTGAAGCACGATGTTCGGACTTACCGGATTCCAGCGCGACCTGCTGTACGTAATCGCCGGCGCCGACCGCCCGTCGGGACAGACAATCAAGTCGGAGCTCGAAGGCGACCTCGGCGACGAGATCAACCACGGCCGACTCTACCCGAACCTCGACACGCTCGTCGACAGGGGGTTCGTCGAGAAGGGGACGATCGACCGGCGGACGAACTACTACGCCATCACCGACTCGGGCGAGGAACTCCTCCACGAGCGTCGCGAGTGGGAGGACGCCCGCCTCGACGGTGGGTTCTGACCGCCCGATTTCGTCCACCGACGCACGAGCGCCGCGACCTGCTTCTGTAGCCGATACTGGGTCCGCTGCTCTCGCGTACGTGGCGAGCCCGGTCCAAACTGTGTGGGGAGAACTACTACCACCGCTCCGGGTTAGGGTCGCCGTTCGACGACACCGACTCGGGACGTGAGCTCCGGTAACCTCCCGAGCGCCGCCCCACCCGACCACTGTTGCACGCGCTCGCGTGCGCCGGCGCGAGCGATGATGTCCCTCCGGCCGGAGGTGTTCCTTCCTCGACCTCCCCCGACCGGGAGTGTTCTCCTCGACCGGGCGTGTCTCACCGTCCCGACCGGCCGCGTCGTCGCGGGCGACGGACCCGCCACCGAAGGTCGACGCCGGGTCTGGGTCTCGCCGCGTCGGCGTAGACGGTCAGCCGGTAGCTCGACGCCGCCGTCGGCGGCGTCGCATGCGGTCTACGCCCGCCTCTCAGGCCGGCGACGGCGGTCGGGCTCGGGACGTCTCTGCGTCCTGTACAGCCCTCCCTACGGGGGGAGTACGCACCGCGTGCGGAAATCAGGCAGTCGATACCAACCGTTTCGCAACGGTTGAAACTCACGCGACGGATTTTTTCATTTTCTGCATCTGATAAGTGCGTTTATAGTCTCGGCAGACGCTCAGGTTAATTGGTGTGTCAGCTGTGCCAAGTAAGAGTACTACGTCGCGAGAGCGACAGAACGCAGAATCGGTGGTCGTCGTGAAGTTTGATACCCAGGCTCGTGGTGGGGCCGTCGACGGAGGGTCCGCGTAATGGCGGTCTCGCAGGTCGCGCAGGAGAGCGAGAGCCCGCTGCAGGCGGAACAGGAGTCGGAGCCGGAGGAGATGGAGCTCTCGAAGGACGAGATCTTCTACCTCCTGAAGAACCGCCGCCGTCGCGACATCGTGCGCTACCTGATGGACAACGACGGGACGGCGACGCTCTCGGAGCTCGCAGAGCACATCGCCGCGTGGGAGAACGACATCGAGGTGCAGGCGCTCAACTCGGGGCAGCGAAAGCGCGTGTACGTCGCGCTCTACCAGACCCACCTCCCGAAGCTCGCGGAGAACGGGATCATCGAGTACGAGCGCAACCGCGGTGACGTCGAACTGACCGAGAACGCGGAGCTCCTCAAGACGTACCTCGAGGACGACGAGTCGGAGCGCGACCCGTGGAGCAAGCGCTACGCGGCCCTGAGCGTGACCGGCGCGCTCTCGATCGGCCTGTTGACCGTCGGCGGCGTTTCGCTCGGCGTCAGCATGACGCAGTTCACGGTGCTGCTCACGGCGGCGTTCCTCGTGGCGTCCCTCGCACACACGTACGAGGCCCGCCTCGGTCTCGACCGGTAGAACTGGTCGAGCTTCGTTTCCTTCCCAACTTTCGAAACGTTCCACAGGATTCATAGGGGACGGACTCATACGCCGTAATAGGCTCCGCGCAATAGCCGTACCAGTTCGCGTGCCAGCAAACTGAGACCGCGATTGCGGGAGCCTAAACCCCCCTCCCACCGTGCTTCCTTCCGGAGTACCTTCGCCCGACGAGTGTCGACCGTCGCGTGTCGAGTGCGAGCCACCCGGACGACGGACGCTCTCCAACCGTCAGACGGTGTGGTGAGTTCGCTCTCGTCCGCACCTCACTCGTCTCGCGTCCCTTCTCTGCGACCCCACTCGTCTCGCATCCCTCCCCTGTGACCCCACTCGTCCCGCATTCCTCCTCTGTGACCCCATTCGTCCCGTCGCGCCCGCCGTCCGGTCTCGGCCCGGGTTCGAGGCCGTCGCTCGGCCCGGTACGCCCGCCGGACGAGGTTCGACCGGGGACAATCGGGTGGTAGGCCCTTCTTGCAGGCCGCAACCCGGTGCTAACTCTGCAACGGTCGGGGGGTAGGAGTCGGTGTCTCCCTCACAGGGGATGGATTACAATGCCGATAGGTCGTCTCTACGTCGATGTTCGAGCGGTACCGGACGACCTATGAACGACGAACGAACTTACCACGGAACGACGAACGGATCGCAGGTGCCCATCCGCGGTCGCGGTACGGACGGTGAGCGCTGATGTGCGGCATCATCGCGCGTATCGGTGACGGCGACGGCGTGGCCGAGCTGCTCGACGCGCTCGCCAACCTCGAATACCGCGGCTACGACTCAGCGGGCATCGCGGTGAAGGGGAGCGGCGCGTGCCGCCCGACCATCGCGAAGCGCGAGGGGGAGATTGCGAACCTCCGAGCCATCCTCGGCGACGGGGTCAGCGGCTCCATCGGCATCGGTCACACGCGCTGGTCGACCCACGGGGCGCCGTCGGACGCGAACGCCCACCCGCACGCGGACTGCACGGGTGAGGTCGCGGTCGTCCACAACGGCATCATCGAGAACTACGAGACCCTCCGCACGGAGCTCGAGTCTCGCGGGCACGCCTTCGAGAGCGAGACCGACACCGAGGTCGTCCCGCACCTCGTCGAGGAGTACCGCGAGGCCGGCTACGGCGCCGAAGCGTCCTTCCGACACGCCATCGCCGACCTCGAGGGGAGCTACGCCATCGCGATGATCGTCGAGGGCGAGGACGAGATTTACGCGACCCGCTCGGGGTCGCCCCTCGTGCTCGGCATCGACGCCGGGCGCTACTACCTCGCGAGCGACGTCCCCGCCTTCCTCGAGTTCACCGACGAGGTCGTCTACCTCGAGGACGGGCAGGTGGTCGTCGTCCGCGAGGACGGCTTCGAGGTCTCCGACGTCGACGGCAACGCGCTCCAGCCGACGGTCGAGACCGTCGAGTGGGACGCGGAGGACGCCGGCAAGGGCCGGTACAACCACTACATGCTGAAGGAGATCAACGAACAGCCCGAGGCGCTCCGCCAGACGCTCAACGGGCGCGTCGACCTCGAGAACGAGCGCGTCGAACTCGAGGAGTTCCCCGAGGGAGCCTTCGAGGGCGTCGACGAGGTCCACTTCGTCGCCTGTGGTACCTCTTACCACGCCGCGGTCTACGCGCGCCAGCTGTTCCACGACCGGGGCATCCCGGCGCAGGCGTTCTTCGCGAGCGAGTACGCGACCATCAACCCGCCGCTGGGCGAGAACACCCTCACCGTCGCGGTGACGCAGTCCGGCGAGACCGCCGACACCCTCTCCGCGCTCCGGCGCGCGGCGGGTAAGGGCGGGCGCACGCTCGCGGTGACGAACGTCGTCGGCTCGACGGCCGCCCGCGAGGCCGACGACGCGCTGTTCATCCGCGCCGGCCCGGAAATCGGCGTCGCAGCCACCAAGACGTTCTCCTCGCAGGTCGTCTCGCTCGCGATGCTGGCGGAGCGGATGGCCGAGGACCGCGGCGCCGAGCCTCGGGCCGACGCCGCCCGCTACCTGCAGGCGCTGTCGGACCTGCCGGACGCCATCGAGCAGGTGCTCGGTGACACCTCCGCCGAGCGCGTCGCGAGTGCGTACGCCGACAGTCTCAGTCACTTCTTCATCGGCCGCGGCACCGGTCACGCCGTGGCCCTCGAAGGCGCGCTGAAGTTCAAGGAGATCACCTACGAGCACGCCGAGGCGTTCGCCGCCGGCGAGCTGAAACACGGCCCGCTCGCGCTCGTCACGAGCGAGACGCCCGTGTTCGCCGTGCTATCGGGTGACTACGACGAGAAGACCTACGGCAACATGGAGGAGGTCAAGTCCCGCGGAGCGCCCGTCATCGCGCTCACCGACGCCCCCGAGTCGGTCAGCCGCGTCACCGACGACGTCATCACGATGCCGGAGACCCACGAGGACCTCAAGAGCCTCCTCGCCAACGTCCAGCTCCAGCTCCTGAGCTACCACGCCGCCTCCCTCCGGGGACGCGCCATCGACAAGCCGCGCAACCTCGCAAAGAGCGTCACCGTCGAGTAGGCACGTTCTCGGCACGGTCGTCCACACCACCTTTTCTCCCGTTTTCGCGTCGGCGAGCGCCGACTCCGGCCCCACCGGGACCGTCGTCTCGCCCTCGCTCCGCCCTCTCCGCCGACCGGCTTCGGTCGCGGGGCCTCTCGTAGCGATTCACACGGATGCGGTCGTCGACGACGACGTCGACCGTCGCTGCCGGCGGCCGTTGGGCCCACCTGCCGGCTCCCGGCGACCGCCCGACCGTGACCGCCCGCACCGGGAAGCGCCCCTCGGCTCCGGTCCGCCCGGTGTTCCCGGCCGAACCCCGGGCGACCGGCCGCCGGGGGAGCAGTCACCCGTCGCACGAGACGACTCCCGTCGCCCGGTGCGGGGCGACGCTCCGTCCCCGGCACGGGTTAGACACCCCGGGCGCACACTCGGCTCGTCGTCTCCGAAGGCACGAGGAGCCCCTCGACCACGGCTCGGTCGGCGGACGACCGGCGTCGACACGTCGGCCGCCGGCAGCCTCAGCCACTGACCGCCACCCCCCCGGCACTCACCCCTCTCACTGGCTCGGGTGGAGACGACAGCCACGGAGCGAGACCAGTCGCATCGTCGGCGGATGCGTTGTCAGCGACGCGCAGCTTCGGTCTGGTGGTGTGACGACGAAGACTGCCTGCACGTGTCGAATCAGCCCACACTCCCGGTGAGCTGTCGAACGCCTTCGAGCGAACACTGTGGAGGCACACCTGACGGGAGGAGAGACGAACACGCAGTCGGAACGAAGGGTGGCCGATAGTCGACGGGGTGAACGTGTCGACCCCTGGACGCGAACGGTCCTCGGCGAGTCGGGCGTCCACATCCGTCGACGGCTCGCGCCCGACTGCGCTCAGTCGCGCTCGTACACCAGCGTCACGACGACGACGATGGCGAGGAAGACCGCGAGACCGAGTCCGAGCAGCTGGTCGGTCGGCATCCCGTTCTCCGGCACCGACAGCGGGACGCCCTCCTGGTTCTCCTCGGTGGGCGGGTCTGCCGTCTCGACCGGCTCGCGCTCCGCCGTCGCCGGTGTCGTGGTCGTCCCGTCGGCGGTCCCCGTGGACGTCGTCGTGGTCGTTCCGGGGTCGGCCGCCGATGTCGCGGTCGTTCCGGGGTCGGTCGTCGTCGCGCCCGTCCCGGGAGCCACGTCGAGCGTCGTGCGCCGCGCGCCGACGCCGAGCTCGTGTGTTCCGGCGGATTCGAAGGTGTAGCTGAACGTCACGGTTCGCTCCTGTCCGCTGTCGACGTTGACGCGCTTCTCGTCGACGGTCTCGCCGTCGACCCAGAGGGGGAACGCGCGGGTGTGAGGCACGACGTCGGTGTTCGACACGGTGGCCTCGACCTCGACGGGGGTGCCGACCGTGGCGTTGGCCCGGTCGACGACGACGACGTCGCGGACGCCGAGTTCGCCGTCGCTGCTGACGCCGGCTCCGGACCCACCGCCGCCTCCACCGCCTCCACTGCCGCCACTACTGCTGCCGCCGCCACCGGTGCTACCACCGCTACTGCCGCCGCCACTACCGGAGGCGGACTGGACGGCGACCGACCGGTCTACGGAGTGGTTGTCGGTGGAGAGGACGACCACGTACTCGCCGGGACTGCGGTCTCCGACGCCGCTGTCGAGCGTGACGCGCTCGCGCTCGCCGGCGGGGAGCGTCAGCTCTCTACTGTCGACGACGTCGTCGCCGACGCGGAGCTCGACGGTCTGGGTTCCCTCGGCGTCGCCGGCGTTCTCGACCGTCGCCGCGACCGGCGCGTCGTCACCCGCCGTCACCTCCGTGGGGGCGTCGAGGTCGGAGAGCCGGAAGTCGGCTCGCGGTTCGGGCGCGGGCTCCTCGACGGTGAGGGTCGCGTCCGCGCTGTCGTTGTCGGTCCCGACCACGAGGTCGTGGTCACCGGGGTCGAGGTCGGTCGTGTCCAGGCCGAGCGTCACGGTCTCGGTCGCACCGGGGGCCAGCGTCACCTCGCGGCTGTCGACGACTTCGCCGTCGACGCGGAGTTCGACGGGCTGGGTGCCCTCGGACTCGCCGTCGTTCTCGACGGTCGCGCCGACGGTGACGGTGTCGCCCTGCGTCGCGGACGCCGGTGCGTCGAGCCCGGAGAGCCGGAAGTTCGCCGGGTCGGACTCGGGTGTCGCTATCGTCACCACCGTGCTCGTGATGTCGTCGTCGCTCGCGACCGCGAGCCCGTAGTCGCCGGGCGGCCGGCCGCTCGCGTCGAGTTCGAGCGTCACGGTCTCGCTCGTGCCGGGAGCCAACTCCACCTCTCGGCTGTCGATGATCGCACCGTTGATTCGGAGTTCGACGGTCTGGGTGTCCTCGCGCTCGCCGGTGTTCCCGACGGTCGCGGTGACGGCGGCGGTCTCCCCCTGCGTCACCGAGTCGGGGGCGTCGAGGCCCGAGACGGCGAAGAACGCCGGATCGAGCACCGGCGCGGGCTCCTCGACGGTGAGGGTCGTGCCCGCGCTGTCGTTGTCGGTCCCGACCACGAGGTCGTGGTCACCGGGGTCGAGGTCGGCCGTGGCGAGCTCGAATCCGACTGCCTCGCTCGCACCGGGGGCTAACTCCACCTCGCGACTGTCGACGACCTCGCCGTCGACGCGGAGTTCGACGGGCTGGGTGCCCTCGGACTCGCCGTCGTTCTCGACGGTCGCACCGACGGTGACGGTGTCGCCCTGCGTCGCGGACGCCGGTGCGTCGAGTCCGTCGAGCCGGAAGTCGGCGGGGGCGAGGTCGGATTCGGGCTCCTCGACCGTCAGTCGCGTGCTCGCGCTGTCGTTGTCGGTCGAGACGCGGACCTCGTGGTCGCCGGGGTCGAGGTCGGCGGTGTCGACTCCGAAGCTGACCGACTCGCTCGTGCCGGCGTCCAGGCCGACCTCGCGGCTGTCGACCACCTCGCCGTCGACGGCGAACTCGACGCTCTGAGCGCCCGCGCTCCCGCCGGCGTTCTCGACGGTCGCGGTGACGGTGGCGGTCTCCCCCTGCGTCACCGAGTCGGGGGCGTCGAGCCCGGAGAGCTCGAAGCTCGCGGGGTCGACCGGCTCGTCGGCGGCACACGGGCCGGGGGAGATGGTCACCGACTGGCTCAGGTCAAGCGTCCTGACGGTGGCACCGTCGCCGCTCAGCACGCGCCAGGTGGTGATGCGGTCGGACTCGTCCGTGTGGGGCCACGTCTCCCACCGGACGGACTGCTCGTTGAAGCCGGGCTGGATGGTGATCGCGTCGTACCCCTCGCCGACGCCGCGGACGGCGGCGCCGTCGTTGCGCCCCGGCGCCCACACCCACTCGATGTGGCTCCGGGAGCCGTCGTGCTCGAACACGTCGTCGCGACCTTCGTAGGTGTCGTCCTCGACCGCCCAGTCGGCACCGGCGGGGAGCCCGGCGAGGTCGAACGTGACCGTCCCGCCGCCGACGTCGTCCCCGCGCCGGTCGTGGAGCATGACGAGGCTCACGCCGTCGCTCCCGCGGTAGAAGTACAGGTTGCTCGTGGCGCTCGCCTGTTCGTCGCTCGTCCCGTACGAGCTGTAGTCGGGTTGGACGCGGTAGTCGTAGTACTCTTCGACCCGCTGGCTTCCGTCGCCGAGCGGGGTGACGGTCGTACACTGCTCCGCCTGCGTGACGGAGAACTCCTCGGCGGGCTGTGCGCTCGCGAGGTCGACGCCGGGCGTCAGCGCGACGAAGCCCGCGGGAACGAGCAACAGCCCGACGACGAAGAGTGTGAGATACCTGGTGGCACGGTCGGTCATAGTCGTAACTCGTCACTCCCTCGTTCGAGTAGTCGTATTGTTATGACACGGTTGCCGACCCGTAGGCGAACCATTGTATCTCCTCCCTCTCGAATCGGGGCGGTTCGACCGCCGTAGACGCCGGTTACCGGGGTCTCGACGGGTCGTCGGCGGTCAGTCCTGCGAGACGATGACCTGTCGCCCGTAGGTGAGCTCCACGTCGCCGTTCGTGTAGACGGTGGACGCCCGCGGGTTCGTCGGCGGAATCGCGCCGTAGACGGTGTACCACTTGCCGTCGTAGTTTATCATGTACCCCGCGTGCTTCGTGTGGGCGTACGGCCGGTCGACGAACAGGGCCGGTTCGTCCCAGGTGGCCGGTCGCTCCCCGTACTGGACCTGGTAGGGCCCCGACGGTCGCTCGAAGTACCGCTCCAGATACAGGCTGATGAACCAGTCGGCGTACACCGGGGTCTCGCCGGCGTAACGCGCGGTGTGGTCCATGGCGGCGACTTCGCCGTCGGTCGTCGAGATGCGGAACGCGCCGTTGGCGTCGTCCATCACCGGACCGTCGGCCGCCCCCGGGTAGTTCCACGCCATCAGGGCGGAGAACGGGGCGACGACGACGACGACGACGAGAACCGCGCGGAGGGCGTACCACTGCCCCGGTCGGTGGCCGCGTGCGACGGTCGAGACCAGCGCGACCAGCCCCGGTGCCGCCAGCATCACCAGGGGGACGTACATGAAGCTGAACCACCGGTACGGGAGGAGCGCGCTGATACCGATGAGCGGGAGGATGAACACGAAGAAGTTGATGACGACGACGACCCCACCGAACGCCATCGCGAGCCGAATCCCGTCTTCGGACGACCGGCGGACCCAGGAGACGACGCCGACGATGGCCAGACAGAAGAGGATGCCCAGCCCGAGGACGTGCAGGACGGAGAGGGAGTCGGAGCCCGTTATCACGTAGTCGGCCGACTGTGGCAGGACCGAGGCCGCCCGTTCGCCCTGCTCGAACGCCGACATCACGTTCCCCAGGACCACGGAGAAGAACGACTCCGAGGTGCCGCTGCTGCCGGGGTCTTTCGTCACCAGACTCTGCGCCATCCCGGCGAAGCCGAGGATGGCGATGAGACGGATGCGCCGGAGCTCGAGGCTCCCCTCCCAGAGGCTCCGGAAGACGAGGTACGAGGTGACCGTGACGGCCGTGATGAAGAGGCTGAGCTGGTGTGTCAGCACCAGCCCGGTCAACCCGATGACGAACGCCATCTGGTAGCTCCCCTCGTCGGAGTCGAGGTACCGAACCGTCGAGTACAGGATAACCGCGAACAGCACGAGGCCGACCGACGTCGTCACCGTGTGCGCGGCTAGGGCGATCGGCCGGTCGCTGGCGACGAACAGGAGGCTGCCGATGACGCCCATCTCGGGGCTCCAGGCGCGCCCGAGCAGGTCGTAGACGACCAACGCCGGGACGAGGAGGACGACGGCCGAGACGCCGATGAACGCGGCGTCGCGCGCCGAGATGCCGAGCGCGGAGGTCAACCCTGCCGTCCAGACGTGGTACAACGGGGCGTACCAGTACTTGGTCTCGGCGGCGGCGAGCGGCGCGAGCGTTCCGGTCGAGGCGATTTCGGCGGCCCACCGGTTGTGCAGCAGCGCGTCGATGCCGAGCTGGCTCGCGCTCGCGTAGTAGATTGTCCCGCGGTGGAACAGGCCGGTCAGGAGCACCAGCCCGAGCTGCTTCCGCGTGGAGCCGAGCGTCAGCACCGAGAGGCCGGCGAGCACGTAGAGGCCGACGGTGAGGAGATGGACGGGGAAGGTCCGGACGTATCCGGAGAGGACGAAGGCGCCGACCGTCGCGGTGAGAGTCAACATGTAGACGCTCCCGAACAGCTCCGGCGAGAGGATGGCACTGCGCGGGAGGGTCGCGGTCCGGTTCCCGACGGCCACCGCGAGCACTGCGCCGACGACGAGCAACGCCGGGAGGGTGAGAGTGTACGGGTTCGGAACGCGGGTCGCGATCACCGTCCCGACCGCGCCGACCACGAACACGAGCGCCGCGAGGTTTCGCGGCGTCTCGACGAACTTCCGTACCTGGTAGCTCATTGGTACACTCCTCCCTCGTGGGGTGCTTTGTTACGCGTCGCCTGCCCGTCGGCGGACCGTACAGCGGCGGACTCCGTCACGCTACGCACCCCCTTCGTCGACCGAGACCCACAGGTGGACCGACCGGTACGCGTTGTCTACGGTGGGGTCCGCCGGTGCGTCACCCTTGTAGAGGTGGAAGGTCAGCCGAAGCTGGTCCCCGGTCATGGTGGGTTCTACCGCGAACGCCTCCTGTAGCGTCCCGCCCGCGGGGACGCGCCGTTGGAACGTGCCCAGCTGCTCCTGCTCGGTCACCCTGGTCCGCTCGCCGTCGACGGTGACCCGCTCGAGTTCGGCGACGACGGTGTACTGCTGTTGGGTCCCCTCGTGGTTGTCGACGCCGACGTGAAGCGTCTCCTGCTGTCCGGCGGTCAGGTTCGTCGGATACCCCCCGGCGACGAGCTCGCCGCTCTCGTTCTCCGAGAGCAGATAGAGCTCGGTGTACGGTTCGTCCGCGGTCTGTGGCTGTCCGCTCATCGCGTATCCGACCGAGGCGGCCGCGACCAGGACCGTGAGTCCCAGGACGACCCGCGTCGCGGACTGGAAGGTGGAGCCGCTCGCCGGCATCGCCCTTCGTGCGGCGGCGACCCACCCGCCGAAGCTCGGGTCGAACCGTTCGCCGGCCGCGACGTTTCGCCGTCGGCTCACCGCGAGCAGAGCCAACGGGAGGCTCACTCCTGTGACGACCCCCATCACGACGGTCTCGTCGAGTCTGACGCCGGCGTGGAGAAGCAAGAGGAGGACGACCGGGACGGCGACGACGCTACACCCGACCGATAGGAGTAACCGCTCCGAGTACCGCGTCCCGCCCGAGGTGTCGCTCGAGACACCGAGTCCGGCCGACGGGTGCTCCGCGCGTTCGAACCCCGTCGGGAGCCGCCTCGGGAAGAGAAACGAGACGATCGCGTACCCCGGAACGACCAGCAGTGCCGGGATTCCGACCGCGAGCCGGAGCGGAAGCGGCGCTGCCAACACCACGGCCGCGTCGGCTACTAGGACGAGTAGGACGCCGACGAGGAGGTCGACTGACAGCGTCTTGTCGGTCTGTGCGCCCGCATTCGGTGAGTCGAGAGAGTTCTGTGACATTCTTGCTCCGGCGTAGTGGGGAGTCGTCTCCTCCCCCAATCTCTACCCCGAACTACGACCCAGAAGCCGCTTTGTTATTGCTCGGTTACCCCTCCATTAGGGCCGTAAGCGGCCTTCCGAGGGCGTGGCACCGACTCACACCCCCTCACCTGGGCGGGCCTTCGAGCCCGACCCGTCTTCGGACGGACGCGACGAGTCGAGCGACCGGGCCGTCGCGCTCATCCGCCCCCGGGCTCTCGACACGTATCATTTTTGACGTGGACGTTCGCGTGTCGATGTGTCTCGTATCGGCTGGCGTGGTAGTCATTCCCATCAGAAATCACGGGAGGCGTGGTAGTCACGCCCACCAGACATCAAAGTGTTTATACTGGTCCATCCAGACAGTGCCGGTGTTCGCAGTCGCCCCGGTCCGGCGGCGGTCCGCTTCCGCCGCGGGGCCGGCCGGGTGTGGGGGCACCCGGCGGGCGATCCGAGGTCGGGTCGCCGTTGGGCGAAGAGTCCCTACTCTGTCAGAAACCGCTGAGCGTCGCCCATGATGGGGTCCACCGTGAACTGCCCCCGTCTCAACGACGCATTTCCCACCGGCGGACGGCTGAAAACCCGCCTCTCGTCTGTAAAATCCGGTTTACTTCCGAAGTCCCTCTTCAATCCTGTATTAACTATCGATTAACTCAGCATTATCCTGATCGGTACACTTATATGTGGGTAGAAACAGGTGCCTCTTGCATGGCACGCGACGAGACGGCAAACGGTCCGAACAGCGAACAGTCACTCCTCGGTCGCCGATCGTATCTTCAGATGGCAGGGACAGCTGTTGCAGCCGCTGCGGGTGTGGGGGCATCCGGTTCGGCTAGCGCGGCATCGTACGATACGATCCAGGTCAATGCTGGTGAGACGCGCCGGATCAGAATTAGCAGCGGGGAAACATTTGAGAACAAGCTCATCGATATTTCCGCGAGTGGTGCGAACCTCTTCATTCGGGCAGTTGGGAAGAGTTGGACGATGCGGAATGTCGCCATCAAGGGCGACTACGCGATTCGAAACTCACCTATGATCCTCGCGAAGGATCTCGGTGGAGAATCGGTCATTGAGAATTGCTACTTTGTTGATGAGAATCCAGGGGATAAGGATACCTGCCTATTCGTTCATGCGGACCACGCAGGAGACCTACTAATCAAGAATTGCCACTTCGCGAACTGGACAGACAACGCTATCTACGGTAGCCCTCCCGGGAATCCGAACACTTCGTTCTACCGACCAAACGACGTCGGGCAAGGAGGGTCGATTCGCGTAGAAGACAGCTACTTTGAGAACAACCACGTTGCGAGCGTTCGGTTGGGAAGTGACTCTAGCTACGCGAAGAACTGTGTCGTCAACGGTGGACCCCACCGTGGATTCTGGAGCTACTACGAACACCAGACCTTCAAGGACTGCGACGCTACTGCGGGCAACCCCTTCGACGCCGGTGGCGGATCTCACGACTACATGAGGAGCGCTCGTGCTGAGTTACAGAATTGCCGTGGTGAGGGAAGCAACCGGGCTCGGGGCGGTGCAGCAATCATTGGCGACCCGATGAAATCGAATCCCCGTACCGAACCTCCCGCTGGCGTGCCGATGACGCCCGAGGAAGCGGCGAGCGGTGGCGGCCGCGACTCCTCGTCGTCCGGCTCGTCGACCGGCTCGGGCTCTTCGGACGACGGGAGCGACCTGTCGGGGACGGTCCTCGAGCTGATCGCCGACCAGGACGCGGAGAACGCGGAGTACACGTTCACGGTCGAGGGGTCGGTGTCGCCCCACACCGTCTCCGACAAAGTCGCCGCGGAGGACGCCGACTCGATTACCGAGAACGGCGACGGGACGGTCACGGTGTCGGGCGTCTCGGGGGCGGGCTACGGCGACGCGTTCCTCGTCGAGGGGAGTATCACCTCGATGGACCTCGACGCGAGTCTCTGGACCGTCCGCTACGGCGGCTCCGAGGTCGACCCGAACCAGTTCAACGAGTCCGATTCGGACTCGGACTCGGACTCGGCCGAGGGAGTCCTCGAGCTGATCGCCGACCAGGACGCGGAGAACGTCGAGTACACGTTCACGGTCGAGGGGTCGGTGTCGCCCCACACTGCCTCGGACAAAGTCGCCGCGGAGGACGAGGACTCGATTACCGAGAACGGCGACGGGACGGTCACGGTGTCGGGCGTCTCGGGCGTCGGCTACGGTGACGCGTTCTTCGTCGAAGGAACCATCACCTCGATGGACCTCGACGCGAGTCTCTGGACCGTCCGCTACGGCGGCTCCGAGGTCGACCCGAGCCAGTTCAACGAGTCCGATTCGGACTCGGCGCCGGCCCAGCAGGTCCTCGAGCTTATCGCCGACCTGGACGCCCGGAACGTGGAGTACACGTTCACGGTCGAGGGGTCGGTGTCGCCCCACACCGCCTCGGACAAGGTCGCCGCGGAGAGCGAGGACTCGATCACCGAGAACGGCGACGGGACAGTCACGGTGTCGGGCGTCTCGGGCGTCGGCTACGGCGACGCGTTCCTCGTCGAGGGGAGTATCACGTCAATGGACCTCGACGAGAGCGACTGGACCGTCCGCTACGGCGGCTCCGAGGTCGACCCGAACCAGTTCGGCGGTTCGTCCTCGGTCCCGGCGGAGGCGGAACTCGAGCTGATCGCCGGCGAGGACACTCGGAACGAGGAGTACCGGTTCACGGTCGACGGGTCGGTGTCGCCGGCGTCGCTCTCGGACCGCATCGCCGCGGAGAGCAGCGACACCGTCACCGAGAACGGCGACGGGACGGTCACGGTGTCGGGCGTCTCGGGTGCCGGCTACGGTGACGCCTTCATCGTCGAGGGGAGCATCACGTCGATGGACCTCGACGAGACCGCCTGGACCGTCCGCTACGGCGGCGTCGAGATGCGGCCGCAGGAAACGGTGTCGGCGTAACGAGCGTCTCGACTCCTTTCGGCTCTCTTCACCCGTTTCGGCTTCTCTTCGGACCGTTCGGCTCAGTGGCACGTCCCCGTTCTCCGCCTCTCCTTTCTCACCGGAGAGCGACACGCCGGACGCTACTGCGTGGTTCGCGTTCGTCACCCGTGGCGGCGTCCGTGTTCGGACTCGGCTGTCACCCGGGGAGTTTAGCTACCTGCTATGCCGCCGGCCGGTCGCGCACTCGACTGTACCCCGCTTCATAACAAAGGGTCTCGGGGGGGTAACTGTCCAGCGACCCGTACATGCACGAGAGGGGACCCAGATACGCCACAGTACTCGTCGCGTTACTCCTCGCCGTACCGGCTGCGATGCTGTTCGCCGCCCCGGCGGACCTGACCCGGGCGCAGGAGGCACCACCGAACGAGACGACGACGTCGACTCCGGACCCGACGGCGACGTCCACTGCAGAACCGACGGCGACGTCGACCCCGGAGCCGACGACGACGTCCACCGAAGACCCGACAGCGACGTCGACTCCGGACCGGACAGCGACGTCCACTGCGGAGTCGGGGTCGGTGACGGCCACCGACCTCGATGACGAGGAAGGGGACGAAGAGGACGAGGGCGGAGAAGACGGAGACGACCGAGAGGACGACGGGGACAGTGAGAACGGAGACGACGAAGCGGACGAGGAAGACGCCGGCGACGCTTCCGTCGCCTATTCACCACCGGGTGGGCAGACCCGACCGCTCCAGAGTTCCCCACCGACGTCGACATCGACGGCTTCGCCGACACCGACGTCGACTGCTTCGCCGACACCGACGTCGACTGCTTCGCCGACACCGTCGCCAACGCCGACCCCGACTCCGACATCGACGGCTTCGCCGACACCGTCGCCAACGCCGACCCCGACTCCGACATCGACGGCTTCGCCGACGTCGACCGCTTCGCCGACCCCGACGTCGTCGCCGACACCCTCGCCGACGGCGACCCCGACTCCGTCGTCGACCACTTCGTCGACGCCTTCGCCGACCCCGACGTCGACTGCTTCGCCGACACCGACAGCGTCACCGACAGCTTCGCCAACGTCGACAGCTTCGCCAACGTCGACAGCTTCGCCAACGTCGACGACGACATCGACATCGACCGCCTCGCCGACTCCGACGGCGACGGACGACCGACAGCCCGACCGGTCCGGTGACGGAGGTGGCGGTGGTGGCGGTGGTGGTGCCGCTCCGGACGATGACGGCGGGTTCGGTATCACGGACGTCTCTGTCGCCGAGACCGAACTGACCGTCGGCGACGAACTCAGGGTCCGCGTGACGGCGGAGAACACCGACGTCGTCCGTCACAGCCGCCAGTTCGACCTGGCAGTCGGGGGCCGGACGCTCGCGTCCACCCGCGTCTCCGCCGACGCCGGCGAGGAGCGAACGTTCGTGCTCTCCGGGGTCGTCGAGACCACCGGCGAACAGACCCTCGCCGTCGGCGCACAGCGCCGGACCATCGTCGTCCGCTCGCCGTCGGCCACCTCGACGGCGGCGACCGCGACGGACGCGGCGTCGTCGGGAACGCCGTCCAGCGCGACCGCGACGACGGAGAACGGTACCGACGTCGCGGCGCAGGCCGAGGAGGAGTCCGCGGTGGAGACGGCACAAGGGTCGATTCAACAGTCCGTCCCGACGCTCGGGCTGGGGCTGTTGGTCCTCTTCGGACTCGTCGCCGCCGCGACGTTCCTGTTCGACCGCCGCTGACCGTCCCGGGCGACACGCCGACGGGCGAACGCCGCATCGTCCGTCCCCTCCGGCCGTCGGCGGTCCGAGGTCGATTTTCGACCCGGAGTGCGAACCTCAACGTTTATGTATCGAAATCGGAACAGTACGGTCGATGCCGCACTGTCTCAACTGCGAATCTTTCGTCACGCAGCGCTACGTCGCGGTGTTCGAGCCGGACGGGTTCGAGAATCCGCGCGTCTGCCCGAACTGCGAGGATATCATCCGCGACGGCAACGACGTCCGCAAAGCGCGGTCGACGCGCTGAGCCGCCCGCGGCTCCGTGAAGCGCCCCGACGCTCGCGTCGCCGATGTCGTCCTCCCGAGCGCTCCGGGGACGTATCCTGGAGTGAGAACTATTTCGTCACGTAACGTGTTCTGACAGCCGCGCCATCGCGTCCATCGTGTTTTCGGTTCCCTCACGCGATGGCAGGTCCGGCCTCCGAGATGTTCGTGAGCGCACGTCCCCGGTGCGGCCGGGTCCGACCGCCGCGCTCGACGGGTCGGTGCGGTGGTGTCCGGCCACCTCGACGGCGGGGCGCCCGCGAGTGCGACGCGTCGACGACGTCGGCCGAGGCGGTTCCGGGACGGCCTACTCGAGGTAGCCCAGGTCGGCCAGCCGTTCCTCGACGGCGGCGTCGTCGGTCGCTTGCGCGGCGCGGGGTTCGTACTCGTCGTACTGTTTCGTCCCGACGTCGACGACGGGGGCGAGCGGGCGGCCGTCCATCGTCTCCGGGTACGCGATGCCGAACGTCGAGAGCACCGTCGAGGCCACGTCGTACAGGTGTGCGCCGGCGAGCGACGCGGTGGTGTCGACGCCCGGCCCGGTGAGCGAGACGATGCCGTCGAGCTTGTGGTTCCACGGCTCCATCGGCGTCGCCGAGAACGGCTCGTCGTGGAGCTGTGCGGAGAGCATCACGTCGAACTCGCGGGGGACGGTGACGATGTCGACCGCGTCCTCGGCGTACGGACCGTCGAAGTAGTCCTCGCGCGGGCCCACCTCGTCGAAGACCGGGGTGCCGTCAGGCGCGGTGAGCGCGCGCAGGTCCTCGATGAGCTCCTGGCGGAGGGGTTCGTACTCCGCCTCGCTCACGACGCCGTTCGGCTCGCGGCCGTCGAGGTTGATGCGGACGCCACACTCGATGCGGTCGCGCATGTACGCCTTCGAGTTCTGGAAGTCGACGCGCTCGCTGGCGGCGCGGACGAGCCCCGAGGGAGCGTGGGCGGCGACGACATCCGCGAGACCGACCCGTTTCAGCGCGCGGTGGATGCGCTGGCTCGTCAGGCCGACGGCGGCCCCGAGGGCGAGCGCACGCTCGGCCGGCGAGGGGCCGCCGTCGGCGCCGTCGTCCTCGGTCTTTCCGGACTTCCCGTTCTTCAGGGAGTCGTCGGCGATGGTCGACCAGGTCGGCATCCCCTCGCCACCCTTCGCGGTCTCGACGTAGCCGCGCTCTCGGAGGTAGTCGTTCATCCGGAACTCGTACCCCTCGTACTCGCCCATCCCGTGGTCCGAGACGATCATCACCGTCTCGGGCTCGCACTCCTCGAGCACCTTTCCGACCTGCTCATCGACGGCCTCGTAGACGGCGGCGACGACCTCGTCCTGGCCCGGGCACTCGTGGAAGACGGTGTCGGTCTGTTGGAACTGCAGGAAGCCGAAGTCGGGGTCGCGGGTGTCGGCGAGATAGCGGAACGCCTCCCCGCGCATCCGAATCAGCTCGCGGTAGGCGTCGACGTACCCCTGTGGGGTCTCCTCGTGGTCGCGGGCGTACACCCGATAGTCGCCGATGGCCTCGCGCACCTCGTCGAGGAGGTCGGCGGGATGGCAGTCGGGGTCCTCCGGGGCGGTGTAGCCGGGGATAATCGCGCCGGCGACGGCGGGCGGCGGGCTCGTCACCGGGGCGTTGACGACGACGCTCGACTTCCCGTGCTCGTCGAGAATCTCCCAGAGCGTCCGCTCGCGCACGTCGGTGGCGTTCACCACGTCCCAGTCGTAGCCGTCGAACTTCAGGAAGCTGAACACGCCGTGCTTGCCGGGGTTGACACCGGTGTACAGCGAGGGCCAGGCGCTCGGGGTCCACGGCGGAATCTGTGACTCCAGCGGGCCGGACACCCCGTCGTCGAGCAGACGCTCGATGTTGGGGAGCCGGCCCTCCTCGATCAGCGGCTCGAGGACCGACTCGCACGCCGCGTCGAGACCGAGTAACAGCGTCTCCATAGATGGGGTGACGGCGACGCCACCCTTTGTTATGGACCGATATCCGGCGACGCGCCGCTCGTCGGGGCCGAGCGTCGGCGGGACCCGCCGCCCTGAACTTTCCGCCGAAGTCGGGTGTAGCACCGACATACGGGCCGAAACCGCCGAATAACAAAGCCCGAACCCGACCCAGACGAGGTAAGGAGACGTCGACACCCATGATACAGACGCACACGGATACGGCGGCGGAGGACGGTCGATGAAGGTCCTGTCGGTCGTCGGTGCCCGACCACAGTTCATCAAGGCGTTCCCCGTCTCGCGAGCGCTCGCGGACGCGGGCCACGAGGAGGTGCTCGTCCACACCGGGCAGCACTACGACGAGGAGATGTCCGACGTGTTCTTCGAGGAACTCGGCATCCCCGAACCGGCGTACAACCTCGGCGTCGGCTCGGACGGCCACGTTCAGCAGACCGCCCGGATGATGACGGGGCTCGCCGACCTCGTCGAGGAGGAAGAGCCCGATTGCCTGCTCGTCTACGGCGACACCAACTCCACGCTCGCGGGCGCACTCGTCGCCGTCCAGACGAACCGCGGGCTCGTCCACGTCGAGGCCGGCCTGCGCTCGGGCAACCGCGACATGCCCGAGGAGACCAACCGGATTCTCACCGACCACGTCTCGGACGTGCTCTGTGCCCCGACCGCGGAGGCCGTCCGCAACCTCGAAGCGGAGGGGCTGGAGGAGCGAACCGTCAACACGGGCGACGTGATGTACGACGCGGCGCTGTGGGCGCGCGACCAGGCACGCGAGCACTCCGACGTGCTCGACCGGCTCGAACTCGACGACGGCGGGTACGTGCTCGCGACCGTCCACCGGGCCGCGAACACCGACGACCCCGCCCGCCTCGAGGCCATCCTCGAAGGGCTCGCCTCCGTCGACGAGCCGGTCGTCCTCCCGGCCCACCCCCGGACGAAGTCCCGGCTGGAGGAGTACGACCTCTGGGACCTCGCCACGGAGTACCTCCGGGTCGTCGAACCCGTCGGTTACCTCGACTTCGTCCGCCTGCTCGACGGCGCCGACCGCGTGGCCACCGACTCCGGCGGCGTCCAGAAGGAGGCGTTCTTCCTGCGGACGCCCTGCGTGACCCTCCGCGAGGAGACCGAGTGGGTCGAGACCGTCGAGGCCGGCGGCAACGTCCTCGTGGGTGCCGACACCGAGGCGATCGAGGCGGCCCTCGCACGCACCGACTGGTCGTACGGCGGGGGGGAGCCCTACGGCGACGGCAACGCCGCGGCGGCAGTCGCGGACTCGCTGTCCCGGCTGTAGCCGGTCCCTGTCCGGCACGAATTGCGAAATTTCCCTTCCGGGCGACCGTTTCGGTGCGGTGATGGTGGGGCATAACAATGGCCTCCTCATCCGTACGTCGAAGTCAGCGGGGAGACGACGTGCCCGCCCCGAGGGTCCCTCCGGACGTACCGACGCGGGTCCCGGCGCGCGTCGTCACCCAGACCACGAAACCATGTTCGACGACTACGACTTCGCGCTCTGTCTCACCCACGACGTCGACCGCGTCCGGAAGACGTTTCAGGGGCCGTACTACGCCCTGAAGCAGCCGGAACGGCGGGGGTACCACCTCCGTACGTCGCTCCCGGACCGGAACCCATATTGGCAGTTCGAGCGCATCATGGAACTCGAGGACGACCTCGGTGTCCGGTCGTCATTTTACTTCCTCCAGGAGCGGGAGCTGCTCCGTGAGATGGCCCCGAAAGAGTGGCTCACCCCCCGGAACTGGATGCTCCACCGGGGCATCTACGACGTCCGCGAACCGGCGATCGCCGAGGTCATCCGCGACCTCGACGCCGGCGGCTGGGAGGTCGGCCTCCACGGCTCGTACGGTTCGTACGACGACCGCGAGCGACTCGCCCACGAGAAGGCCGTCCTCGAGGACGTGCTCGGTCACCCCGTTCGCGGAATCCGTCAGCACCACCTTAACCTCACGGAGCCGCCGACGAGGACCTGGGAACATCACGCCGCGCTCGGCTTCGAGTACGACGCCAGCCTCGGCTCCAGCCGGACGTACGGGTTCGGAAACGGGTACGGACCCCTCCACCCGTTCGACGACGAGTTCACCGTCTTCCCGCTCACGCTCATGGAGGTCGCGATGCCGACCCCCGGCGACGAGCCCGAAGCCGCTTGGGCGGCCTGCGAGTCGTTGCTGCACGAGGCCCGCGACAACGGTGCCGTGATGACGGTGCTCTGGCACCCCCGGTACTTCAGCGAGCGCGACTTCCCCGGCTACGCCGACATGTACCGCCGGCTCATCGAACGGGCCCAGGAACTGAACGCGTGGGTCGGCCCCCTCGAGGAGGCGTACGACGCTCTCGCCGCACAGCCGGACGCCCTCGCACTCGCCGACGACTGATTCGAACTCGCCGCAGTCACCCCGGGTGTGTCGCCACCGACACCCCGGATGTGTCGACGCTGCCACCCCGAGCGCGCCGTCGGTCGGGCTCTCCATTCTCCCTCGAGGTTCCCCGAGAACCGCCGATTAGGCCTCGTAACGGGCGGTAGGCGCGGAATTACAATGGGAACGCCTGCGGAATCGACGGTCGATTGGATGCGCGTACTGAACCTCACGTCGAACCGGATGGCCCGGTTCTACGTCCAGCAAGTGGACGTCCTCGAACGACTCGGTGTCGACCAGACGACGCTGAGTCCGCCGGGCAGCGAGCACATACAGATGGACAGCGACGAGGCGCGGTCGCCGCTCGACTACGCGCGTTTCGTCCCGGAGGTGCTCGCCCATCTCGACGACGACTACGACCTGATCCACGCGAACTACGGACTCAGCGTGCCGCCGGCGCTGCTGCAGTCGAAGCTTCCGGTCGTCCTCTCGCTGTGGGGGTCGGACCTCATGGGCGAGTACGGCTGGCTCTGTAAGCGGCTCGCGAAGCGCTGTGACGCCGTCATCGTCATGTCGCAGGATATGGCGGACCAGCTTCCCTGTGACTCCTACGTCATCCCCCACGGCGTCAACTTCGACCGCTTCCGCCCGATTCCGCGCGAGGAGGCCCTCGAGACCGCCGGCTGGGACCCGGACGCCAAGAACGTCCTCTTCCCGTACCCGCCGAACCGCGAGGTGAAAGACTTCCCCAAGGCCGAGCGTGTCGTCGAGGCGGTCGACGACCTCCTCGACGAACCGGTCGAGATTCGGACGCTGTCGGGTGTCGCCCACGAGGACATGCCGTACTACTACAACGCGGCAGACGCGATGCTGATGACCTCGGTTCACGAGGGGTCGCCCAACTCGGTGAAGGAGGCGCTCGCCTGCAACACGCCCGTCGTCTCGGTCGACGTGGGCGACGTCCGCGAACGTCTCAGCGGCGTCGGCAACGCGGCGGTCTGTGACGCCGAAGCGGAGCTCGTCAGCCAGCTCGCGACGGTCCTCCGGAGCGGCGAGCGTTCGAACGGTCGAGAGGTGGTCCGCGAGCTGAGCCTCGAACACATGGGCCAGCGCATCCTCGATGTGTACGAGCAGGTTCTTGACCTCCCACGAAAAGACGCAGACCTCAACCGTCGAGTTAGCATCGTCTGAAGACGGATTCTTTCCCGGTATTCCCGTTACTGCTTTCGGTTCCGACCTCTCTTGACTCTCTTCATGATGTCACCAGTACGTTTCGAGCTCCGGTTGCTCACCGAAGCCGAGACTCAAAACTAGCCTTGCCAACCCTTTACCGACCGACGACCCACCGACATACCAGCTCGTAGCGGCCTCACGACACGAATTATTGGGAAGCGTACCGGAAGCGTCCGATTAACAAAGCAATATCCGAACACCTATTGGAACCGAAGAAATTCATGACCCGAGACCAAGAATCACGTGACGACGCAAGGACTTCACCGTCTTCTGCCGGCGGCGAGGGCCCAGTGAAGACCGTTATTGTCGGCTTCGACGCGCTCGATTTCCGCTATCTCGACGCGTTTTCAGACGAGCTTCCGAACTTCACCGAACTGCGTGGGGAAGGGGTCGAAGCTCCGCTGGAGTCCTCATTCCCCCCTTGGACTGGTAGCGCGTGGCCGTCGATGTACACTGGCGTCGACCCGAGTAGACACGGTGTCTACTCGTTTTTCAATCATGGCGGCACCTACCCTGATGAGGCGACACTGATTACGCGTAACGATGTCCGGGCCCCCGCACTCTGGAACTATCTCTCTGACCGCGGTGAGGAATCTGTCGTCCTGAACGTTCCAGTGACGCACCCCGCGGAGTCGTTTGAGGGCGTCCTCTTTCCGGGGTATCTCGCGTCTGAGAACGAGGCGAGTTTTCCACCCGAAGCCCGCGGTGACCTCGATAGAGCTCTCGGCGAGCCGTATCGCATCTACGCCGAGCACGAGACCTCGAAGGACCTCGAAAAGAAGGTAGACAGCTACGTAAGTCTGGTTAAGCAGCGTGGTCGGGCAGCGGCGAACGTCCTTGGAGAGTACGACTGGAGTGTCGCGTTCGTTCAGTTCCAGAAGACCGACACGGTGTTCCACAGCTCCCCTAACGAGATGGATCACCGGCGCGTCTACCGTGCTGCGGACGACGCTCTCGGTGCAATCCGCTCGACTGTCGGAGACGACGTGAACGTCATCGTTTGTTCGGACCATGGGATGCGCCCCCTTGACGGACACCAAATCTATCTCAATGAAATCCTCGCACGCGAGGGGTTCGTTGAGATGACCGCGAGTACAAGCGGCGCTTCGCTCCCGGACGCAAAGTCACGATTGGTTGATGGTGAGGAACCAGACGCTAAGGATAACTCCACCAAGGAGTCGGGACTGCCCGAGCGGGCCGCTTCGGCCCTGGTTGCCGGTCTCAACGCTGTTAATCTCTCCCCGGGTAAACTCTACGTAACGTCGCAGCGACTGGGGGTCGACTCCCTCGTCGACCGGTTCGTACCGCAATCGGTCGTCGACTCAGCTGACCGGGGCGTCGACTGGCGGAGGTCAGTTGCGTACTGTTGTTCGGGGTCGGAACTCGGTGTCCGGATCAATCTGCAGGACCGAGAACCAGACGGTGTCGTTTCGAAGAGTGAATACGAATCTGTTCGGGACGATTTGATCGAACTTCTCCAAGGGCTCGAAACCCCCGATGGCGACCCAGTATTTGAGTGGGTCGCCCGCCGCGAAGAGGTATACGACGGACCTTACACCAACGGCGCCGCAGACGTGCTGTTCATGCCGAAAGACATGAATAACGTCATCATGACTCGCACCATCGGAACAACGTTTTCGGACACTGCCGCGTACGGACACGATGTCACCGGAGCGTTTATCGCGAGTGGCCCGGCCTTCGAAGGCGTTGCACTTGATTCGCTCTCGCTGCTTGATGTCGCACCGATAGCGCTCGCAGCGGCGGGTCACCCGGTTCCGACCTCGATGACTGGAAGTGTCCCCGACGGACTACTCAGCTATCCGGTTAAGCGGGAGAAGTACGGATCCGTTTCGTACGGTTCCGATTCGGATGTCTCGCCGTCCGACGACACCGACGCCGTCGAAGATCGTCTGGCGGACCTAGGATATATCTGACGCTACCGACACTCCGAGGTAGCGCCCATCCACGCCGTTGCTTCGCCGAAAACACGCTTCTTCCTTCTTCTTGGACACAATGAGGTTCCCGTGGCCCCAGTTGTTCTGATATCAACAAATAGTCCAGTTGCTTAGCAGTGTCTCTGAGAACAGATGGAAAGTCAATACTATTCGGTTTCATCTGGCTCGTGCCAGTAACTACAACTATGTTATTTTTGATTCATTCAGTGTTTCCGATGATGTTTCGCTGGGACTACTCCCGATGGTCGACAGCGTAACGGGTGGAAAACAAAGGTCCACTCGGGGGTAGTCTCGACAAGACGAAATGAGGGTCGAAACAGTCGACATGTCCGAGTACGGTGACCTCCTCCCCAACTCGGGGGTCGAACCGTTCCACAAGCCCGCGTTCCTGCGCGCGGCCGCGAGACACACGGCGGCGGAGCTCGAGCTCTGTGCCGGATACAAAGGTGACCAGGCGGTCGCGCTGCTCCCACTGTTCGTGCAGGAGCGCTCCTTCGGCCGGACGGTGTTCTCGCCGCCGCCGTCACTGCTGATTCCGCACATGGGCCCGATCATGATGCCAACCAGTCCGAAGCCGCGCAAACAGGAGCGCGTCAACAGCAAGTTCACCGAGGCCGTGGTCGAGACGTACGCCGGCGACGACGCCGGCCCGCTCGACCTCTTCCGGATGATCGCCGGGCCCGCGTACGACGACCCGCGTCCCTTCCGCTGGGCCGGCTTCGACGTGGAGAGCTCCTTCACGTACCGGCTGGACCTCGACGTCCCGAACCTGGACACGCTCCAGAAGGACTTCTCCAGCAGCCTGCGCCGGGAGATTCGCTCCGCGGAGGACCTCGGCGTCACCGTCGACGTCGAGGGCATCGAGGGGACGCGCGACATCTTCGAGGACGTGACCGCCCGCTACGCCGAGCAGGACGAGCCGTTCGGCCCCACCTGGCCGTACGTCCGCGACGTGGCGAAGTCGATGGGCGAGGACGCCCGCTCGTTCGTCGTTCGTGACCCCGACGGGAACTATCTCAGCGGTATCCACGTCCTGTACGGGGACGAGACGATGTACTTCTGGCTCGGAGGCTCCCGCGGGGACTACGAGGGAACCAGCGTCAACAGTTACCTCCACTGGAAGATCATCGAGGACGCCTACGAGAACCGCGAGGGGGTCACGAAGTACGACCTCGTCGGCGCCAACACCGAGCGCCTCTGTGAGTACAAGTCAAAGTTCGCGGCGGACCTCACGCCGTACTACACGATCGAGTCGGGCGGCGTCCCGATGGCGCTCGCGAAGCGCGCCTACCAGCTGGTCGTGAAGTAGCGTCGAGCGGCAGAACGCCCACCGTCGCACACTCGCCTCCGGTACCGTCTCTCTTAGCGGACCGTGACAGTCACGGTCGCAAAGTATTTGTGTTGTCCTCCGCTCGACACACGTGCATGGCACGCGAGCGGACGGCAGACGATTCGACGACGGAGAGTGGCGACGCTTCGGGGGGAGCGTCGCTGCTCGACCGGGAGTCGTACCGACAGCTAGCGAACACCGCGGTGGGGACAGTCGTCATGACTGGTGATGAGATGCCGGTTGACGCGACCGACAATATAAGCACTCCGCGGGAGACTTCCAACCGCAACGCACCCCCGGTGACGACTAACATTACCGGTTTGAATGTCGCGCTGTCGGCTAAGGGGGCACGCGAGAATGGCTACGAGGAATGTGATTCGTTCATCTAAAAGGTGGGTCGCGTTAGGTCGTGTTTAGTTAAGCGTGAAAAGTGAGGCGGCGTGATTCCTTGGTACTCTATGCCAGAAACCAGTCGCTTCGCCGGTACTATCGGTTAGATGACACATGGTTTGTGGAACGAGAGCGGACCCGAGTGGGCGATGAAACTCGGTATTCAATCGCATGTAACGGGCCTCTCGTTGTCGAATACCGTCTCCTTACTCGAATACGTGGGTGTCGAGCGGTCTCGAAAGGCGGTTCATAACTGGGTTCAGAAGGCAGATCGACAACCGGCCGATTGAAGATACCCGAATTACGTCGCGCTCAACGAGACGGTGATTCGGATCAATTCCCAGCAATACTGGCTGTACGCTGCCTGTGACCCCGCAACAAACCAGTTACTCCTTGTCCGGCTGTTTCCAACTACGACGACTTCAGCGACGCAGATTTTCCTCGCTGAATTGCGCGAGAAACACTCCATCGAATCTGCCCTGTTTCTGGTCGATGGTACTCAGCACCTCCAAACTGCGCTTTCCCGAGCTGGGCTCCGATTTCATCCTGAACGACATGGAAATCGGAATAGCCTCGAACGGATTTTTGGCGAACTGAAACGCCAAACGTCTTCGTCTTCGAACTGCTTCAGCCACGTTTTCCCTGAAATCGCTGAAAACTGGCTCCAAGCGTTCGCTGCCTGGCTCAATGCTCCAACCTAAATACGACCCGTTCGGATCACGCCGTACCGAATGCCCGATCTAATCGCCGGTGGTGAACGCCGTGTTCATCGTAGTTCCTTAGTGGCGTTTTCAAGAGCAGTCTTGCGCCGAGAATCGATACAGTCATACGATACGACCTATCAATAGTATAAATATATTAATTACGAATGGATTGGATTGTGGTAAAAGTACTGGGGCGAACATACCACTACCACGTCCGCTTCTGGAGTCAATAGACATATTGGTGTATCCAGCTAACCTGTGGCGTCTCCCGGTAATCGGCGCCAAACAAAGCCGTCACGAGGCGCATTCCGGAACGAATGGAGGATTCACGGACACAGTTCGTAGTGACATGTCGTGACACGTGTCGACAAGCCGTCGATGCTGTCCGGTCCGAGCTTCCGCTCCGACCGATGACGAGCGAGGGCCGTGTATGAACCTCAAGGAGCGTATCTCGGAAGGCGTAAAGGCGTCGTTTGTTGCACAGGTCGTGTACGCGCTGGGAACCGGCGCGCTGATGATTATCCTCGCACGCTATCTCCTTACACCCGACGAGTACGGCCTACTCTACTTTGCGCTCTCGATCCTCGGGGTCGCACAGTTGGTCGCAACATTGGGCCTGCCGAAGGCCGGAGCGAAGTACCTCAACGAGTACCTGGAGACGGATCCGGGACAGATTCCGCATATCCTGCGGCGGACGCTAACTTATACCTTAGCAGTGACCAGTGTCGTCTGTCTCGCCTTAGTGACTCTCTCCGGACCGGTCGCGACACGTCTCGGCCACGGGGAGATCGTTCCGTTTCTCGTCGCCGGGGCGGCGTACGTCCTTTTTGCCGGTCTAGACATGTCCGTTAGACTCGCATTTCAAGGAATCAATAAACTCACATGGGCGGCGGTAGTGAAGAGCGTGTCTGCCGTCGCTCGGCTCGTCTTCGCCGTCGCTTTTGTGCTCATGGGGTTCGACGCACTCGGAGCTCTGTTCGGGTACATTGTCGGGTTCGCTCTCGGCGTAGCTGTCGGCCTATGGATCCTCTACTCCCGGTTCTACCGGACGTACGATACAGCTACCCCTGACCCTAGCCTCTCGAAGAAGATCGTCAGCTACAGCTTACCGCTATCCGTAATGAATGGGGCCGAGCTACTTGACAAGCAAGTCGACTCCATCCTTATAGGTTTTCTCATGAACCCCACCGCAGTCGGGTTCTACGTACTAGGCAAGCAGATCGTTGACTTCGCGTCGATACCCGCTGTTTCCCTTGGTGCGACCGTCGCACCAGCACTCGGGACGGAGAAGGCAGGCAACCGAATGCAGCAGGCCGCACGGCTGTACGAGCAGTCATTTGTTCATATGCTATTGCTGTACGTCCCTGCGGGTGTTGGACTGTTTCTGGTCGCTGAGCCGACAGTTCGGTATGTATTCGGCTCTGAGTACCTCGGAGCGGTCCCCGTGCTTCAGATATTTAGTGTGTGGCTCGTCATCCTCGGCGTAGCGAAGGTGACGACGAATCCGCTTGATTACCTCGGATTGGCTGGAGCACGGGCCCGTATCCGCGGTGCAATGGCTGTGTCGAATTTCGTCCTGAATCTGATTCTTATCCCGCGAATCGGGGTTGCGGGTGCAGCGCTGGCGACAGTCGTCACGACGGGAATCTACGTCGCTACCTGTGTCTACTTCATGCACCGGGAGCTCTCGCTCAACCTCGATTATCTCGTGAAACGGGGAGTACTCGTCTGCGCTGTCGGCGTCGCGATGGGTATCGGCGTATCGATCGCTGTCCCTTATGTCTCGGGACTACTCACCCTTGCCGCCGTCATCGGCGTCGGCGTTGTTATCTGGGCGACGACCGCGACCGCCAGCGGCGCACTCGACGTCAAGCGCGTGATGGCGCTACTCTCCTGACACGGCGGCTCTACTGTCTCGGCCCCGCCTCCCTTCTGCACCGTCGTCGACCGGTTCTCGACCGCCACCGCGAGCCGGTGCTCCCGAGTGGTACGTCCTCGCTCCGGCGGTCTGTCTCGGAGATGTCGTGACCTCCGCGCCGGTAGCCCTTCGGCCCCGACTACGCGTCCGCCGGGGCCGCCGACGTCTCCTTCGGTCGCGGCGAAGCGCTGCCTTCGACGACGGCCCGCCGTACCCAGCTCAGAGACCTCCTCTCTCCTCCTCTCCCCCACACCCCCTCTCCTCCTCTCCGACCGCGCCCTCTCGACCCCGCGCCGCTCGCCGAGCGCCGTGCCCCCGTCACGGCCCACCCCCTTCGCCTCGGTCTGCCTCCTCGCTGTGGTCACCCTGGTCACCCTGGTCGCCGTGGCTCCGGGGCGGGGGACCGTGACCGGCACTCGCCACGCGGCTCGCGTGCTTGGCGGTCACCGATAGCGACCACCGTCGGCCTCTCGGGCCGTTCGAGTCGTGGAGGCGCCCGGACCGTACAGTGGGCTCCGCCGCCGACCGACGGCGTCACGGTCACTCGGGAATCGAGAGACGGCCGGCTTCGGGTGAACCTCCCGACGGAGGCCACGGGCCGCCGACGAAGCGCGAGGGTGGCCGGCCCGCTCCCGGCGTCTCCGCTCCGCGTCGGGTCCAAAGGCGGTTCGAGAAGGAAGAGAGGGAAGAAAAGAGAAGAAAAAGGACGGAAGGAGAACGGCGCCGAAGTCGCTTCAGACGCCGGTGCCGCTCGCGTCCACGCGCTCGATGGTCTGCACGCCGCGAAGGTCGTCCACGTGGGTCGCCACGTCGAGCAGCACCTCGGTGAGGTTCACCTTGTCGGCGACGTACTCGTCGCGCTTCGCGCGCCAGGCCGCCTTCACGTCGTCGTCCCGGGCGATTTCGAGCGCCTTCGCCGTGGCGTCGTCGAACTCCGCGATGTTGTAGATGAGGTCGTGGTTCTCCAACTCGACGAAGTTCCCCATGTCGTCGGCGCCGACGAAGGAGTTCGAGCGGACGGCGGGCGTCCCGAGCAGGGCCGCCTCGGTGACCATCGTCTGGGTGTCGGCGACGAGGAGGTGGGCCTCGGCGAGCGCGTCGTGCAGCAGCGCGGGGTGGAGGTCGAACTCGCGGGCGTCGATGCCCTCGAAGTCCATATCCCCCTTCTCGTCGGAGACGAGCACGGTGACGTGTTCGGAGAGCTGTTCGATGAGTTCGCGGCGGCGCTTCGGCGTGAAGCCGGCGTGGCCTACGTCGTGGTGGGAGCCGAAGGCGTTCAGTCGGAGGATGGCGTACTTCTCGTCGGGGCCGACGCCGAGCAGGTCGCGGATGTCGTCGCGGGCCTCGAAGACGTCGGGGTGGAGGTAGGCGTTCTCCTTGAACCCGTTGAACCGGTAGTGTTTCGGGCCGAGGTTGGCGCCGAACGCGGCGGGCGTCAGGAAGGCACTGGCGAAGGGCTTCGAGATGGCGTGGTCGAGCGTCGTCGGCTCGGAGTCACAGACGAGCACGACCGGCGTCCGGGAGAGCGCGCCCGCGTGGGCCGCGTAGGCGCCGTAGCCGAAGATGACGTCGGGGTCGAACCGGCGGGTATGTTTCGCGATGTTGAAGTAATGCTTCGGCAGCTCGCGGAACAGCGAGAACTTCGTCGTCTCGCACTTCCCGTAGATCTCGTAGGGGAGCTCGTAGTAGTCGAGCAGCGCCTCGGTGCAGCCGTAGTCGCGGCCCATGACGAGCACCTCGTGGCCCTGTTCCTGCAGCCCACGCACCATATGCTTGTAGAGGTGGACGTGCGCCGGCGTGTTGGTGAACACCTGGTATCGCATCTGGAATCCGATACGTCCTCCCGTTACCTTAGTAAACGCGCCCTACCGACCGGAACCGGTGGTCGTCCCGTGTCGCCTACCACCACGGACGTGGGCGCATCTCACACGGCGATAGCCGGCGAACGGGCGAGTGTGCGAAGGGGGGCCAACCGGTACGTGCTCGCTAACAAAGCGTCGGCGGACCCAACCCCACGCCAATGTGGCCATGGGAACACGTCGCCGTCGGGTACATCGCGTACTCGTTGCTCTCGAGAACCGTCGTCGCGCGTCGTCCCGGCGTCCCCGAACTGTTCGCGGTGCTTCTCGGGTCGCTCGGACCGGATCTCATCGACAAACCGCTCGCCTGGGGACTGGGGGTGCTCCCCGGGGGTTACTCCCTGGGCCACTCGGTGTTCTTCGCCGTCCCGCTCGCGCTCGCCGCGGTCGGTGTCGCGGCGCTCGCGGGTCGGGGGTCGACCGGGGTCGCCTTCGGGCTCTCGTATCTCCTCCACCTGCCGGCCGACGTGTACTACTTCGTCGTCTTCGGCGACCCGCCCGCCTACGGTATCCTGTTCTGGCCGCTCGTCCCCGCCGCTGGCGGCTCGATACGCGGCGACCTCCTGAGTGAGGCACTGCGGTACTTCACTACCTTCCTCGCGGACGTCACGACGCCCGAGGCGGTGCCGTTCCTCGTCGGCGAAGCGCTCCTGCTCGCGACGGCCGCGTTCCTCCTCTGGCGAGACACCGCGGCCCGCCGCCGCGGCCGGCCCGAGGCGACGACCCGCTGACCGCCGGTCGACCCTTCCGTCTCTTCTTCCGACTCGTTTCGGTCCAGCGGTCGCCTCTAGCGCCTCGGCGTTACGACGGGAACGGGACGAAGTGCCGGAAAGCTGGTCCGCGGTGGCACTCGAGCTCGACGGCGTCGGGCGTGTCGGAGCGAGAAGAGAACAGCGAGCGGCAGGTGTGTCGGGCGCCGTCCGTGGTGAAGGTGACCGTGTCGACGGTGGAGACTACGGCTCTTCGCGACCGCCGTCGTGGCGGATGTCCATCGGCTCGCCGCCGTCGGCCTCGGCGACCGCGGGCTCCGAGTCGGGGTCGGCGTCGAAGGAGCGCACGGACGCGGCGTCGGCGGCGGCCGCAGCGTCGGCCGGGGTCGTCAGGTCGGCCGGCTCGCGCTCGACCGTGGTGCGCTCTGCGTCGCCGGTTCCGACGTCGAAGAGGAGGCCGGCGAGCAGCGAGACGAGGCTCGCGACGACCAGCTTGGGGACGCCCGCGTCGAACTCGCGGTTCGCGACCGACCGGACCGCCCCGACGACGGCGGCGACACCGCCGAGGACACCCAGCGCGTAGCCCAGCGCGGACGGGTGCGGCAGGAGGGAGGCCGACTTGCGTCGCTGTCGGTAGACGAAGTTGCGAAGCAGCAGCTTCGAGAGGTTCGGGACGAACGACCCGTACCGGATGCCGCTCTGTTCGTTGCCGTACTCGGCGGGCATCCGCACGTCGGCGACGACCCGGCCGTCGACGTTGAGCTTGGCGAGCACGTCGTTGAGGACGCCGTAGCGTTCGTACAGGTCCTCGACCGGCAGGGCCTCCAGCGTCTCGCGGTTGATCGCGGTGTAGCCGTTCTGGGAGTCGGTGACGCTCCAGTAGCCGGTCGAGAGCCGGGTCAGGTTCGTCAGCAGCGAGTTCCCGAACCAGCGCCAGGTCGACATCCGACCTCGGTCGCTCTTGTCGGTCAGGCGGTTCCCCTTGGCGTAGTCGGCGCCGCCGGTCGTCACCGCCTCGATGAGCAGGGGCATCCGCTCGGGGTTCATCTGGCCGTCGCCGTCGACACAGACGACCACGTCCAACCCGTCCTCCAGCGCACGGCGGTACCCCGTCTTCAGACCGCCGCCGACCCCTCGGTTCCGCTCGTGGCGGATGGGCTCCACCACGGGGTCGAAGGCGGCCGTCCCGTCCGCTCTGCGTCGTTCGTTCTCCCGGTTCGCGTGGTCGACGATCTCGTCCCACGTGCCGTCCTCCGAGCGGTCGTCGATGACGTAGGCTCGGTCGACGTACGCCGGCAGGGTGTCGATGACCCCGCCGACGAACCCTTCCTCGTTGTACGCCTTCACCACGACGCCGATTGTTTTTCCGTCGTACATAGCACCAGTCAGTCTTCGAATCGACGGTCGGCGCTTCGGGGCATTGTTATGCGTCGGCTGTCGGCCGCCTGTCCGCCCGTACGCCCTCCTTACCGGCGGTCACGTCTCCCCTCGACGCGTCCCCCGCTCGCCTCATTCCCTCTCCGTTCCCCCGGGTCAGCTCTCCGGCCGTCCGCCCGTCGCGGCCCGTCCCGTTCGGCTTCGTTTCGCCCGTTCGGCTGTGTTCTGCCCCGTTCGGTGCTGACCGCTCCCGTCCGAGTTCGCGTCACCCGTCGGTGGTCGCGCTCCCGGATGAGCAGAGGAACCGAGGAGTCAGACAGTCGAGTGAATCGAGAGAACCGGGAGAATCGCGAGAACCACGGGGAACCAACGGGTCGGGAGAAGCAGGCGGACGGGAGAACCCCGGAGAGTCGACCGAGTCGGATCGGCCGCATCCGGCCGTAGCGGCCCGGTTCGACTCCCTCGACGACTAGTCGAGGAGGTTCGGGCCCCGAAGCTCCTCGGGGAGCTCGCGAATCTGTGCGGGGACGCCGACGGCCAGCGACCCCGGCGGCACGTCCTCGATGACGACGGCGCCGGCGGCGACGAACGACCCCTCGCCGACCGTGACGCCGGGGAGGATGGTCGCGTTCGCGCCGATACTCACGTCGTCCTCGAGGGTGGGCCCCACGAGGTCGACCTCCTGTCGGATGGGGTAGGGGTCGTTCGTCAGGACGGCTCGAGGCCCGACGAACACGCGGTCGCCGATTTTCGTGTAGCTCGGGACGTACACCCCGGTCTGGAGGCTGACGTTGTCGCCGATCTCCGTCCAGCCGTCGATGACGGTGTTGGTGCCGACGACCACGTCGTCGCCGATGACGGTGTGCTCGCGGATGAGCACGTTGTGGCCGGTTGTCAGCCCGCGACCGATGGTCACGTCCGTGTAGACGATAGAGCCGGCGCGGATGGTCGAATCCTCGCCGACGACCGTCGGCTCCTCGTCGTCGTCGCCGTGCGGGTGGTCGAGCGTGACGCCTTCGGTCTCGCGGGCCCGCTCCTCGGCCTCGCTCATCTGCGGCCTCCCACTCGCGGCGTCTCGCCACCGTCTGTGCGGCTCGTCGGGTCGGTCTCCCACGACATACCCGCCACTTCCCAGCACACCGGGTTTGTTATTCGCGGCCTGTCCGTCGGGTTACCGGGGAACCCCCACCCTCACCCGCCGAAATCGGCGGTCAACGAACTATTAACTGCCCGTTCAGCCGAGAAACATAACGTTCTTACACGCCGAATTCGTGCTCGTCAGCCCGTCCCACGACTTCTTTACCATCGCGCCGACTGTCTTTTGATGGTCATTCAATCGTCAAGAAATATTTAATGTCCGTTTGTTTTACCACGGTTTCGAGCGGAAGATATATTAAGGCAAGTTCTTATTTACGGGTTGCATGGCACGCGATTGGACGGCTGACGAGCGACTCGCAGCGAACGGAACGGGGGACTCACGAACACCACTCGACCGCCGCAGCTACCTGCGTCTGTCCGCGGGCGTAGCTGCCGGCGCGACGATGGGGGTCGGAACGGTGTCTGCGAGCGGCGACGGCGACGTCGTCGACGTGACCGACGCCGGTGTAGATTCGAGTGGTGAGACCGCGATAGACGGCCGACTCTCCGAGCTGGCCGCCGACGGTACTCGACTCCTGTTCCCGGCAGGTACGTACCGGGTCGACGACCTGACGCTCCGGAACTACGAGGGACTGGAGCTCGTCGCCCCGTCGGGTGCGACGCTTCTGTTCTCGAACGGGCCGAACAGCGGCCTCTCGCTGGTCGACTGCACCGACTTCGCCGTGGAAGGGTTCGCGACGGACACCGCCGTCTCCCGCGTCGAGGCGGCCGCCGCGGAGACCGACGACCCGGTGAACACCGTCGAGTTCGCGGTCGACGACCACGACTACGCGACCTACTGGTTCACCGTCGACGGCGACGTCTGGCGCCAGCAGACCGACGCGGCGGCGGCCCAGCCGTCCGCCGACGTCTCCGGCCCGAGCGCGGAGGGGGCGCTCGACGCCGGCGTCGTCACCTACGAGTACACGGGCGCCATCTCCGACTTCGGCCTGCTGGGCGACGCAACCGTGACGGTCAACGGACGGACGGTCGACGACTCGGTCGTCGGCCGCCGGCGCCGTCCGACGACGCTGACGGTCGAAGACGACGCGGCGCACGAACTCGACGTCGCCGGCGACGTGACGTCGCCGACCGACGGCAGCTACCGATTCAGCGGAACGCTCTCCTCGCTCCGGGTCTCCGAGGAGACGACCGTCGAACTGACGCGCGTCTGAAGCCAGTCGTGCGCCGGTCGGGTACGCCGCGACGGTCCCAGTGCGGGTACGACGCGGCCGACGCGTCCCGCGCGGGCGACCCGAATCGACAGTCGCCACACTCGACCGACCTCGACCGCCGACGGCTGGGGGGTTGTCGGCGGTCGCGTCGGCCGGTTCGGCGGCTCACGTCGCTCCGCCGTCGTGGCGGCGGCGACGCGGACGTTCCGGGCCGTGCTGGGGGGCACCAGCCCGGCAGTCTCGTTCTCGACCGCGATTCTACGTCGAACCCTGGCGCCCGTCGGTGAGCGTCGCGTTCGCGGAGACCCCGTCGGTCGCGGCCGCCGCCTCGGCCTCGTCGAGCCACGCGGGCGACCGGACCCCGGTGTCGTCGACGTCGCTCAGCGACAGCGACATCCGCATCGTCGTCGCCCGCTCGCCGTCGAACGTGACCCGCAGGTCGAACGCGCGTATCGTCCCGTCCGGCGTCACGCGGAGGGTGGAGCGGAACGCGGAGACTTCGCCGAAGACGGTCGTCTCGCCGTTCTCTCCCGACAGGCCCATCGCCGACGGGTCGAAGGCGGCCGGCCCCGTGGCGACGAGCACCGCGACCGGTTCCCCGCCGGAGCGGTCGACCGACTCGACTGTGTACGTCGTGTTGGTGACCGCGTTCCGGAGCCCCGACGGCGTCGCAGCGTCGTTCGCGTCGGGAACGACCGGGTTCTCGCCCTCCGACGGCTCGTCGGAGACGCCGTAGCTCGGCGGTGACGCGGCCGGCCCGGCGACGCTGAACCGACGGTAGGTGACGTTCTCGGCGACGAACCAGGTAACGCTCGACAGCGGTGACGACTGCTCGACCAGGTACCGCCCCTCGGCGCGGTCGACCCGGACGGTTCCGGTCGTGTTCATGCTCGGGGGGACCGCGGAGTCGTTGCCCGCTACCGACATCTCGGAGGTCCGGCGTGCGGTGAACGAGTCCGCCGCCTCGAGGCCGTCCGCGTGCCTCGCCCAGAGCCCCTCTGAGTCGACCTCCGCCCCCAGCCCCGCGTAGGGCTCCGGCGTCGGTGTCGGCGTCGCCGCGGTCGTCGGCCCCGCCGCTGCCGTCCCCTCGCCGGCGACCCCCTCTGTGGTCACCCCGGCCGACCCCGCACAGCCGGCGACGAGGGTGAGCAGTGCGAGCACGCACGCGACTCCGAGCCGTCCATCCATGACTCGAGGTTCCGCCGAAGAAGTATAAAATAACGTTACTGTTCGCCGCTACAACCATCGGCTACCGTCGGTGCCGGCTCACGACCGCCGCCGGCCGGCGCTCACCGACGAACGCCGAGCGCGGCGCTTCGCACGCCGCGCTCGATACAGCGTTACTTCCCCGCCGAGAACCGCTTGTAGAGGGCGGCGCCGGCCTTCACCACGGGTCCGCCGCGCTCGAGGTTGTGGTAGGCCACCAGTCGCGGGCCGAACTTGGATTTGTACTCGTTCAGGCGCTTGGTGTTGGCGCCGACCATGTCGTACTGCGTGCGGTCGCGCTCGACGGCGTCGGTCATGATGTGCCAGTCGAGCAGGTCGTTCGCGGGCACGTCCACGTCGAAGCGGACGCTCCCCTGCCAGCGGTAGACGGTGTCGCCGTCGTCGAGGGTGATCATCCCGCCGGCGAACTCGTCGTCGGCGTAGATTTCGACCGGTCGGACGTGCTCGGGGAGGCGCTCGACGAGGTCGACGACGAAGTCCTCACAGAGCATGTACTCCTTGTCCTGCTCGCCGTAGCGCTCCTCGACCCGGTTGCGGATGCGCTTTGCGGCGTCCACGTCGCCCTCGTAAGTGACGATCTCGTAGGCGTCCGCGTCGGTGTTGGTGACGTTACGCCGGGCGTCGCTGGAGAACTCGGCGAGCATCGCGTCGTGGTCCTCGTCGAGGTCGACCCGGTAGGTGTAGCCGGGGGTCGCCTCAAAGCCGGCCCAGCGGTACGGCCGGAGGTCGTCGTAGCCGACGGGCGTCGTGACGTGCGTGTACCGCGGGTCCAACTCGGCGTCGATCCAGTCGAGCGCGCCGTCGACGAACCGGCCGTGCTGTTTCTCCGCCTTTCGGCGCTTCATCTTCTCGAAGTTGAGGAGCGCGGGTCCGAGGTAGGTGACCAGCAGGCGCGGCGGCGGCGAGAACACCGTCGTCACGCCGGCGGTCGTCTTCTCGAAGACGGGGAAGATTCCGACCGTCTCCTGGCCCTTCTTCCCGACGAGCGTGTGGAGCTCGGTTCCGGAGTGGTCGGCCAACGTTTCGAGGGCCTCGATGCGATGAAAGACGGTCCCGTGTGGCGAGCGGTCGACGTAGCTGTTCCACCGTTCGAGGTCGGCGTCGTCTGCGTGAGTGACTTCGATTCCCATGTGTTCGTGTCGTGTCTCCCGTCCCCGGCCGCCGACCGGGCACCGTGGTCGGCGGCGGTTCTGTTCGTTGCTTACCACAGCGGTTCACCTCATTGTAATCGGTGCGCTACCGGACGGAAGGCTTCGGTTAGAAGGGTTATGCGGGTGCTATCCGGCGGCGTCGGCTACCGGCTCGACCCGGAGCCGTCTCCCGATTCCGGGCCGCGGCCGCCCTCGCTCCCGGCTCCCGACTCGCTTCGCTCGCCGGGACCGCCGTCGGTCCGCATCGTGGTGGCGTCCGCACCCGTCGCCTGCGCCGCGTCGGCGCGCCGGGCCCGCCCGAGTTCGTACACGCGGTGGTCCGTGCCGTCGAGGTCGAGCGTCCGGCGTCCGTCGACGACGACGAGGTCGTCGAGCGCGCTCCAGTCGAGCGCGTCGAACTCCTCGTGGTGGGTGACCATCACCGCGGCGTCGTAGTCGCCGTCCGCGACCTCGTCGAGGTCGACCGCCGTCGCGCCGTACTCGCTCGGGTCGACCATCGGGTCGACCGCGTACACCTCGGCGCCGGCCGCTTTGAGCCCCTCGATGATGGGGATGGCCGGCGAGGCGCGGGTCTCCTTGACGCCGGGTCGGTAGGTGACCCCGAGGACGAGCACGCGCGCGCCGTCTGCGTCGACGCCCTCGGCTCCGAGTTCGGCCGTCAACTGGTCGACGGTGTACCCGGGCATCCCGTCGTTCACCTCGCGGGCGGTTCGAAGCAGCGGGGTGTCCCGCTCGACCCGCGACATGACGAAGTAGGGGTACCACGGGATGCAGTGGCCGCCGACGCCGGGACCGGGGTCGTGAATCTCACAGAACGGTTGGGTGTTCGCCACGTCGATGGCCTCGACCACGTCGATACCGAGGTCGTCGGCGAGCGTCGCCAGCTCGTTCGCGAGCGCGATGTTCACGTCGCGGTACAGCCCCTCGAACAGCTTCACGGACTCCGCGGTCGTCGCGTCGGAGACGACGAGGATGTCGTTCGAGTTGATCTCCCCGTAGATGAGCTCACAGACGGCCGCGGCCTCGGCGTCGACGCCGCCGACGACCTTCGGGTAGGCGCCGCCGATGTCCTGCAGGGCGCGCCCGCTGGAGGTGCGCTCGGGACAGAACGCGACGCCGAACTCGTCCTCGTCGAGCCCGCTGAGTTCGGCCAGCCGCGGCCGGACGTAGTCGGCGGACGTACGCGGGGGCACGGTGCACTCGACGATGACCTGGTCACCCGGCTTCAGGCCGGTGGCGACGTCCTCGACGACCGCCTCGAGGATGGAGAGGTCCGGCTCCTTCTCGTCGGTGATGGGCGTCGGGACGATGACGACGTGGACGCGCGCCTCGGCGGCGGCCTCCTGCAGGTCGGTCGTCGCCCGGAGCGCGCCGGCCTCGACGCGTTCGGCGATGAGTTCGGGCAGGTCGGGTTCGTTGTCGACGTGACACTCGCCGGCGTTGACCGACTCCACCACGTCGGGGTTCACGTCGACGCCGATGACGTTGTTCGACGCCTCGCTGTAGGCCGCCGCGAGCGGCAGGCCCATCTTCCCCAGGCCGTAGACGGCGACCGGGACGCGCCCGCCGGTGAACGCCTCGCGGCGGTCCGCCGGACGCAGGTCGCTGCCGTAGAGGCCGACCGTGTCGGCCTCGGTCTCGACACCTGTGGCCGCGTCTACCACTCGGCCACCTCCTCCATCCCCTCGACGTCGTCCAACTCCGGCGACGGCTGCGACGTGGCCTTGACGGCCTCGTCGATGCGGATGGCGACTTCGAGGGCGCGGATGGCGTCCTCGGCGGTGACGACCGGCTGGCGGTCGCCCGTCGCCGCGTCGACGAACGCCCGCAGTTCGCGCTTGAGGGGTTCGCCGCTCTCGACCATCGGCGTCTCGACGACGCTCTCGTGGCGGTAGCGCATCTCGTTTTCCTTCTCGACGTACTCGGGGAACGAGCTACGGTGAATCTCCAGGGACTGGTTCGTGTAGTCCACGTCCACGAGGCAGTCCTCGGCGGTGACGTTCATGGTGCGCACCTTCTTCTGGGTGATGCGGCTCGCGGTCAGGCGGCCGATGACGCCGTTCTCGAAGCGCAGCAGCGCGGTGGCGTGCTGGCCGTCGTGGGTGCCGGTCGCGGCCACGAAGTCGAGCTCGCTGTCGACGAGCGACAGCAGGATGTCGATGTCGTGGATCATCAGGTCCAACACGACGCTGTCGTCGATCTGCCGGTCGATGGGCGGACCCAGTCGCTGTGCGTCGACCGCTTTGATGCCGAGGTCCGGCGAGAGGTCGGTCAGCCCCTGCACCGCCGGGTTGAACCGCTCGATGTGGCCGACCTGAATCATCACGCCGGCCTCCTCGGCCTCGCGCACGAGTTCGCGGCCGACCTCGGGGTCGTCGACGAACGGCTTCTCGACGAGCACGTCGACGCCCGCCTCGATACACGAGCGCACGAGCGGGGCGTGGAACTGCGTCGGCACCGCGACGGTGACCACGTCGGCGACGGAGAGCAGGTCCTCGGCCTCCAGCGACTCGGTGTCGAACTCCTCGGCCACCGAGGCGGCGGCCTCCCGGTCCTTGTCGGAGACGCCGACCAGTTCGACGCCGGCGAGCTCGCCGTAGACGCGCGCGTGGTTCCGACCCATGCGGCCGACCCCGATGACGCCTGCCTTCACGGTCGCCTCAGACATCGGCGGTCACCTCCGTGGCCGCGCGGACGGCGTCCGCGACGGCCTCGACCTCCTCCTCGGTGAGTGCCGGATGCACCGGTAGCGACAGCGTCTCCTCGGCGGCCCGGTCGGCCTCGGGGCAGTCGCCACCGAACTCGCCGTCGAGGTACGCCGGCTGGCGGTTGATCGGTTTGGGGTAGTACACCCCGCTCCCGACCCCGCGCTCCTCGAGGGCGGCCTGGAGCGCCTCGCGGTCGTCCGTCCGGACCGTGTACTGGTGGTACACGTGCGTGTACCCCTCGGGTTCCACGGGCGTCTCGACGGGGGCGTCTTCGAGTCGCTCCGTGAGCCGGGCGGCGTTCTGCCGTCGGCGCTCGTTGAACCGGGGGAGCTTCTCGAGCTGTGCGCGGCCGATGGCGGCGGCGATGCTCGTCATTCGGAAGTTGTGTCCGAGGGAGGCGTGCTCGTAGCCGCCTCCGGGGCCGCTCTCGCGGCCGTGGTTGATGTAGCTCGCGGCGGCGGCGGCGACGGCCTCGTCGTCGGTGACGACCATCCCGCCCTCGCCCGTGGTCATGTTCTTCGTCGGGTAGAAGGAGAAACAGGCGGCGTCGCCGAAGGAGCCGACGCGCCGGCCGTCGATTTCGGCCCCGTGGGCCTGGCAGGCGTCCTCGACGACCTTGAGGTCGTACTGTTCGGCCAGCTCCACGATGCGCGGCATGTCGGCCGCGAGCCCGTAGAGGTGGACCGGGACGACCGCCGTCACGTCGTCGCGCTCCGCGAGGAGCGCCTCGAGCGCGTCGGGGTCGACGTTGTACGTCTCGGGGTCGATATCTACGAACACGGGCGTCGCACCCGCGAGGCGGATGGCGTTCGCGCTCGCGACGAAGGAGAACGGCGAGGTGACCACCACGTCCCCCTCGCCGACACCCACCGCCTCGAGCGCCGCGTGGAGCGCGGTCGTCCCGTTCGAGGTGGCGACCCCGTGGGCGACCCCGCAGTAGGCGGCGAACTCCTCCTCGAACGAGCGCACCTCCGGCCCGTCCGCGAGCATCCCGCTCTCCAACACCGCATCGACGGCGTCCCGCTCCGCCTGGCCGATTTCGGGCGAGGCGATGTCGATCATGCGTCGTTCCCCCCCGTCGTTCGCGCACCGTTCGGCACCACGCTCGCTCCCCGGCGCCGGCTGTGGGCTCCGTGAGCGTCCATCTGGAGACGGTCGGTGACCGCTCCGTCCGATTGGCGGTTCATGTAGGACTCTGTGAGTAAAGTGTCGGCTGTAGGGCTTTGTTATCCGTCACCTTCCCGAGGAGTATGGAACGCCTTCCCGACGATACCGCCTCGTATCGCTCCATACGACGCACCTTCTAGCCGGGTAGCGAGCGGTTAGCAAAGGCCGGTACTAGTGAAAGGGTAAACCATGGTTGCGGGACGGAGCACACACGGCGAAACGGAAGTGGTGTCGGGATGAGCCGCGGCATCCGAGGAACGAACGACGTATCGCGAGCGGACCTGTTCGACTCGCTCTGTAACGTCCGTCGTCTCCACATCCTCGACTATCTCTCGGAGCGGGGCCCGAAGGCCGAGCTCGGCACGCTCGTCGAGCACGTCGCGGCCGCCGAGTACGAGAAGGAGGCGTCGGCGGTCAGCCGGTCGGAGCGTCGACGGGTGTACGTCTCGTTGTATCAGACACATCTCCCGAAACTCGAAGAGCAGGGGCTCGTCGAGTGGGACCGGGACGACAACGAGATCACGCTCGTCGCACGAGGGTCGGTTGACGCCGTCCTGGACACCGACGAGCCGGCGGCGGCCACCCCGTGGCACCGCTACTACCTCGCGCTCGCGGTCGCCAGCGGGCTCCTGTTCGCGCTCGTCCTCGGCGGGGTCCGCCCGTTCTCGACGGTCGCCCCGCAACACTACGCGCTCGTGTTCGTGTTCGCGTTCCTCGTGCTCTCGGTCACTCAGTGGGCCAGCGGTCACCCCTCGACCGCTCGCCTGGGCGAGCGTCTCATCCCGAAGTAGCACGGCATCACCGAGCCGACGAACCGGGACCCGCCGACCGCCGACCCGTCCCCCCTCTTCCTGCCCCGGGCGCGACCCCGTGGGGGCTGACCACCGCCCGGAGAGCCACCAGTTTCACCACCGTTCGGCGTTCGCTCGCTCCGTCGAGCTCCGTCGAGCGCGCGCCCACGCGTCCGCGCGCCGAATCACTCCGTTCACTCCCCCGCCCCCGACTCCGCCGCTGTCGACGACCCGTCCTCGCGAACCGTCGGATCGCGAGGACGGGCGCTCGACCGCATCGACACCGACTACCGGGAGCCGCAGCTCTCCACACGAGCCGTGGGCGCCGGACCCCGACGAGCGCCGTCACGCCCGCGCGCTGGCGCGCCCGACCGCTCCCAGTCTCTCTGCCGTTCGTCCCGGACCGCAGGTCTTAGTTGTCCCCTCCAGGGTAGGACACCGCCCGTCGGGCGTCGCCGTCAGGTCACACGTGACTGTCGTGTGTACGGGGTCGCCAGCGCGGACGACGGCGTCGGCTCCCGGGGGATGAAACGTATCGGTCGAGAACGAGTACGCGTGTGTCGAGAACGAGTACGCGTGTAGTGAGACGATTCGGTCGTCGCGTGGCTGTTCGGTCGCCGTGTGCCTGCGAGCGCGTCGGTTACAGGTCGACGTACCGGTTCTCCCAGTCCCGCCGGTCCCGCAACTGCGACAGGCCACTCTCCGTGATGTCGTAGAAGTTGGTCCGCCGGTCGATCTCACCCTTCTCGACGAGGCTCCGATTGACGAGCGTGTCGAGGTTTGGATACAACCGTCCGTGGTTGATCTCGTTGGGGTAGTACTTCTCCAGCTCCTCTTTGATGTCCTGTCCGGACGGCTGGTCGGCGCCAGCGATCACGTACAGGAGATCCCGTTGAAATCCGGTTAGTTCGAACATCGACCCTCTATCGAACCCTGAAGAGAAGCAACCTATTTGTTATCTGTACCATACGTCCTCGGAGAACGAATTATGGACTACCTGAACTTCGAGTCGGTGAACCCATCGAGCCAGCGCGAGGTGAGGTCCTCGACGACTTCCTCGGTGAGCGACAGCTTGACCGTGAGCTCTCTGCCGTCGAGGCTCGTCTCCACGTCGTCGAAGGGGAGTTTCTCGAGGAGGGCGACCACCGCGGAGGTGACCTGCCCGTACTCGTGGGGCTCCACGACGCACTCCCCCTCGTCGAAGCTCACGTCGAAGTGTTCGAAGGTGGCTTCGTACACCTTGGTCTGTTTCGAGTCCCCGTCGAAGGCGACGCGCTCGTCGAGCAGGCCGAGGTCGAGCAGGTGGTTGATGCGACGGTAGACGGTGCTCGGCGAGGCGTCACTCCGACGCGTGAGCTCTTTCGAACTGACGGGCCCCTCGCTGGCGGCCGCGAGGATGGCGCGCGAGTGCTCGTCGCCGAGCACGTCGAGCAGTTCCTCGGTCGTCCCCTCCTCTCTAGCCGGCATGTCGGTGATTTCGGATGACATGATGGTGTTCTCCCTTGCGGCAGCCGTCCCGAGGTCGATGTCCGGGACCGAAACGCGGTGGTCGGCCCGGTGGACCGTGACGAACCGCGGCCCCTCGTCGGTGTTCGGTCGCGTCCGCTCACGTAAGCGACTTCTGACTCCGGTCCGTCACCGGCAATCAGTCGTTGGCACCGGCGTCGCGGACACTCGCTCTGCCGTCGTATCTATTTCAACTATCCAGTACTTAAGTACTGCGTGAATAGTGGTTCGCAACGTCCTACTCCGGAGACAGTGCAGACCGTTCACGTCCGTTATCGCGCGGCTGGTGACGCCACGAGCCGATTTTCGGTCTTCGGTGAGTTCCCGGGTATCGACCCGACAGCGCGTCGAATCCGTCGAGTAAAGCCAGTGTTACGCGCTCGTCGGCGACGTGAACGATGAGTAACGGTCCGCCCGCTTTACCCCGCGGTGGGCCCCGATGGTTGACGACATGTCACACGGCCGGTCGGCGAGTGCGGAGGTCGGCGGCGGTGACGGGTCGGCGCCCGCGCGGCTCTCGCCGTCCAACGTGTTCCACGTCCTGCAGAACGGACGGCGCCGGGCGACGCTCCGTCACCTCGCGGACCGGGGGGAGTCGGTCGAAATCGGCGCACTAGCCGAGCACGTGGCTGCGGTCGAGGAGGGGTGTACGCCCGAGAACGTTTCGGCGGACGCACGCCGACGGGTGTACGTCTCGCTTCACCAGACCCACCTCGGGACGCTGTCGGAGCGCGGTATCGCGCGGTACGAACGCGGCACCGTCACGCCCGGGCCGGCGCTCGACCAGTTCGAGCCGTACCTGTTCGAGAGGCGGCGACTCCCCTGGAAGCAGTTCGTCCGGATCGGCGGGCTCGGCTGGGTGATGGGGACGCTCGTGACCCTCACTACCGCCCGCTACCTCCCTCTCTCGACGGTAGCTGTCCTCTCACTTCTCGTCGGCGTCGGCGCCGCCGCGGCGACACGGGTCACACGGCTCGTCCGTACGTCGACCGAGCCGACCGGAGAGCGGTGACAAGCTATCAAGAATGGGACCGATTCGCGAGACCGTCGATTTAAGACCACAGCCGGCGACGAGTGTTACGAGCACGGTATGAGTTCAGACAGCCTCCGACGCGTAGTCGGGTCTCTCCTCTCCGGGCATCTCCTCTCGCGGTCGCCGGATTCGAATGTGAACGGGGACGCCGGCGCCGCCGACGGCGTAACGGACAGCGCGAACGACGGGACCGTTCGAGCGGAGCGTTCGAGCGTGACGGCGAACGGCGACGACGCGCCGACCGACCGCATCTCCGTCGATCGGCTCGCGGCCGAGGTGGCCTCACACGTCGACGGTTCGACGGACGACGCCGTCCTCCGCGAGAGCATCGGACTGTTCCTGAGACAGAGCCTCTCCAGCCGGGAGCACGCACCGGAGGTAGAGCTCGACGAGGCGAGCGACACCGTCGTGATGCGGGGTACGGACCTCGTGCTCCGACACGACCCGTCCCCCATCAGCGGGTGGAACTGGCGTCGGTACTATTCGCTCGTCTCGCTGGTGGGTGTCAATCTCCTGTTGCTCAACCGACTCGACGGGCCCCTGTCGGCGCTGTTCGACGCGACCAGCGTCCTGCTCCTCACCTTCGTCCTCCTCTTCGTCGGCTCGGTTTACCAGGGGTATCTCCGGCAGGGACGGGCGTTGACGTAACCTCGCGGTTCTTGTCGGACGGTCCGTGGTCGTTCGAGCGTGGACGCACGACGAAGACACGGTCCTCGCCCCCGGAAAGCGCGTGTTTCGACCCGTGAATCCTGGGTTTCCACGTTCGGACTCGGCGGCGTTCTCCCGGCGGGCTGCTGATAAACGACTTCGATTCCCAAGCCCAACCGCTATGCCGTGAGATAGCTAGAGTCTCCACTGGTGGGCGCCACGCGAACGCGCGATGGGGCCGAACAAGACGGAGTTTCGCCCCGCTCATGTCACAAAACCCAAGCATAGAACGAACACTCGAGGAAGCAACGATATTTCACATCCTCGGAAACGACCGACGCCGGGAGGTCATCCTCCAAGCGACGCAGAACGGCACGGTGAGCGTCTCCGAGCTCGCACAGCACATCGCGGAGAAGGAAGCGTCCGGCGAGACGACGGCCGACGAGCTGTACAAGAGCGTCTACGTGTCGCTCCAACAGACCCACCTGCCGAAGCTCTCCGAGAAGGAGGTCGTGGACTACGACTCCGAGACGAAGACAATCCGCCCGGGAGCACGTCTCGACGAGGTGGAGGTGTACATCAACCGCGGCCGACTCCGGGGGAGTGGGTTCTCGGTTCCCTTCGCCGTCAGCGTCGTCGGGCTGGTGGTGACGGTCGGGGTCGTGCTCGGTCTCCCCGGTCTCGCACAGTTCGACGTCGGTCTCTGGGGGATTCTCGTCCTCCTGTTGGTCGTCGTCAGCCTCGCCGTCACCCCGGCACGCCTTCAGCGACTGCTGTGATGGCTTTACAGCTGTAATAACATAAAGTAAAGAGACTATTTAGAAACCCAACCTGTAGTTTACTCGGTCTCGAACTCCTCAACGTCGGGGAGGTCGGCCACATTCCGGTCGACGCCGACGTACTCGGCGTCCTCGACGGCGGTCCGGAACGCGTCGACGGACGGGTACTCGCGCACACACAGCACCCGGCCTTCGGCGGTTTCGAACACGATCTCGCGGGAGCCGTCCGCGTGTCGATACTCGTCCCCGCGGTCGACCCCCTCCTCGCTATCACCCATACGGCAGTCGGTTTGGCGGTCTGGGTATTAAAACGGCGGGGCCGGAGGTGACTCGACCGGCGCGTACGGACGGTCCGCTCGTGGGTCGCCGCACCTGCCGAGCGGTGACAGCCGCCGACCGCGTGGCGTGGCTCCCCGACACCGGGTGTCGCGGCGCTCGACGGTGCTCGAGTCCCGGGAGAACGGTGGGGGAACGGGAGAAGGTCCGGGTGTGTCAGACGCCCCCGTCTCTACGGACGGCCCAGAGCCGCTTTGTTACTCGTCACGTACGCACGACGCCGTTCGGCCCGAGGTCGTCCCCGCCGTCCCGGTCGTCGGGCGCCCCGGACGCGACACGGCGGGTCGGTGCGACGGCCGCCCCTTCTCGCCGCTAGGTCGCGGTTTCGAGAGCTGTCGAGGGGCTCCTCGGTGCGGCCGCGGCGTCCCGTGACCGCCCGACCGGCCGGGTGTCGAGGGCTCCTCGCTCTCAGATGGCCGTCCAGCCGCCGTCGACGTAGAACAGCTCCCCCGTCACGTAGCCGGCGTCCTCGCTCGCGAGGAAGAGCGTGGGACCGGCGCAGTCCTCGGGGAACCCGGCGCGCCCGAGCGGGACGGGTTTGATGAACCCCTCGCCGCCCTCGCCGGCCATCCGCTGGGCTTCCTCGGACCACCCCTCCTCGAACTCCGTGGCGATCTGGCCGGGGGCGACGGCGTTCACCCGGACCCCGTACTCGGCGAGTTCGAGGGCGGCGCCCCGGGTGAGCATCTTGATGGCGCCCTTCGTCGCGTCGTACTGCACCTGGTCGTGCTGGGCGTCCTCCGAGGAGATGGAGGCGACGTTGACGACGTTCCCCTCGACGCCGCGCTCGATCATGTCGTTCGCGGCGACCTGCGTGCCGAAGAACATCCCCCGGACGTTGACGCCGTAGAGCTTGTCGAGGGCGTCGGGCGACACCGTCCGGAAATCCTCGGGGTGCTGGACGGCGGCGTTGTTCACGAGCACGTCGACGCCGCCGTACTCCCGCGCTTCGGTCATCAGGTTCTCGATGTCGTTGTAGTTCGAGAGGTCCGTCTCGACGTAGGCGGCGTCGCCGCCGGCCTCCTCGATTAGCTCGTGGGTGGTCAGCTCGGCGTCCTCGGCCTTCGGGTCCTCGCTGTGGTCGGCGACGAGGACGGTCGCGCCCGCCTCGCCGAACCGCGTGGCGATGGCGCGTCCGATGCCGCTCGACGCGCCCGTCACGATGACCGTGTCGCCGTCGAAGTCGAACCTTGTTGAACCCATCTCGCCTCGGAGTGCACCCGTGAGCGGGTTACGCCTGACGGCCACCGACGACCGTCGACGGGAGCGTGCCGACGTCGGCGGCCGACACGATTAAATAGTGTGCCGTGGTAACATGTGTCGAGTCTCGGGTCGAGAGGCTCCGGCGTGAACCAGCGCCGATTTCCCGGGTGACGAACCGCGAGCGCACCACGAAGCCCCCATGCCTGCAGGCTTCGGACCGACGATGCAGCCCTTTTCGTCGGGGGCTTTTTGACGAACCCCTCACCGAGTCACAGCGAACGTCCGGAGTCACGGGTGTCTGCGGAGCTCCCCGGCCGCGATAACCACGGCAGCGTCCGGACCGTCCGTCGTATCCCCGTCCGTGCATCCGGTCCCGGGACGTCCGATACTCCGCCGTTCGTCGCAGGATACCGTCGTTCTCGTCCCCGTCCACTGCCCCCGAAACTGGTGCTCCGACGGTGACGTTTCACCCGTCGAACCGTCCTTCGGAACCGAACGCTCAGGGCACACCCGGTGCCGAATGGTTCCGTTCGACCTACTCCTCCCGCTCGTGCTCCCTGAGGTCCTTCGGCCGAACCACCCCCGGTCGACCCACCTCCAAGCGGTCGCCGATTCGGATCACCTCCGTCACACGCGGATACTCGTAGGACGCGAGGTCCTCGTGGAGGCTCTTGGGGTCCGCGCCCACCCCCTTCCACATGTCCCAGTGCACGGGCGCGAACCGCTCCAGTCCGAGTTGGTTCACCGCCTCCGCAATCCCCGCGCCGTCGTTGTACCACGTCGTGACCTGCGTCTCGGTCGGGTCGGCTTCGGTCTCGACGATCTTCCCCGTCGTGCCGAACGGGAGCACGCCGAGGTCGAGGTCGAACTCGTCGGCCACGTCTGCGAAGCCGTCCCACGGGCGCGTGTCGCCGCCGGCGAAGAACGTCCCGGAGTCGTGTTCGACGACGTACGTCACGGGCTCGACCGCGTCGGGGTCGTTCGCCCCGCGGACGTGGACCGTCAGGTCGCCGACCTCGAACGCGTCGCCCGGAGCGACCGTGTGCTTCCGGTCGTCGCTCACGTCCACGTCGCCGTCGTAGTCCGCGTCGGTGTACGACGCCTCGGGCGCGTAGAGGTCGGCCCCGAGGTCGTCGACCAGCGGGGCGAACGACGGCGGATGCATGTGGTCGATGTGTTCGTGGGTGACGAGAACGGCGTCGCAGTCGGTGGCGTCCGCCGGGTCCATCGGCACCGGAATCATCCGGACGATACGCGGCGGGTTCCCGTCGCCGAAGTACGGGTCGAGATACAGCGTCGCCTCCGCGGTGCGCAGGACGTACCCGTTGCAGCCGAGATACCAGACGGAGAGCCCCTCCGGTTCGCTCGCCTCTACCTCCCCGCGGACGAACCAGTCGCCCCAGGTGGCGTGTACCATGGGGGCGCTTCTCGGGGGTCGGGCAAAAAAGGACTCGCCGACGGCGATGCCGGAGAGGAGGTCGCTGTCGGTGACGCGCGGTCAGGCGCCGGCGTCGACCCGACCCGTCGGGATGCCGGTCCACGCCGGTGGCGTGGCGGCGCCGAACCAGTTGTCCGCCACGTCGACGACGGTCGCGTCCCGGCCGACGGCGTCGACGACCACGGCGTCGCCCGGCCGCCCCGGCCCCACGGGAGCGACCGCGTGGGCGAACCAGTTGTGGTCGACCCGTGAGCGAGTGAGGGGGACGCCGCGGACGACCACCGCCGACACCGGGCGGCCGTCGGCGCCGTAGGTCGCACGGAAGACGTTGTGGTGGACGTCGAGGTACCGGCCGGCCTGCCGGCCGAGCGCCGGGTGGACCTCCTCGCCGCGGTGCATGTCGACGACGTGTGCGTACGTCCGCGGCCCGAAGTAGCTGTTCAACAGCTCGTACCCCGCGTCACGGGCGCCGATACAGGCGACCGCGTGCCGGTTGCCGTCGGCGTAGAGAAACTGCAACAGCGCCTCGCCGTGGCGGACGACGACCCCGTAGCCCAACCCCGAGAGCGCGTTGTCGAGGAGCTGACAGTGGTGGACGTGCGTCCCGGACACCGTCCCGTCGCGGCCGACTTCGACGCCGGCGTGGCCCCACCCGCGGAGCAGACACCGGTCGACCTCGACCCGGCTCCCGACGACCCCGGCGCCGGCCGACTCCAGACGCCAGTCGTACGCCGTCGGTCCCGACAGTGGCCCCTCGATTCGGAGTCCCGTCAGTCGGCTTCCCGCTTCGAGTCGGAGCAGCGGGCGGGGGGAACGTCGCGTGAAGAGGCGGGCGCCCGGCCGTCCGCTCCCGCGGTCGGAGGCGAGCACACAACGACGGGGGAGGCGGAGTCCCCGCTCCGCCGTACAGTCGACCTCGCAGTCGCCGTCGACCCAGAGGGTCTCGCCCGGTCGGAGCGCCCCGAGGGCCTCGCCGAGCGACCGCCCGTCACCGGGCTGGAGAACGTCGTCCGCGTCGTCCTGGCCGACCGACCCCCCGACCGGCCACACGCGGCCCCACAGTGGGCGGACCGAACCGGGCGGTCCCTGCAGTCGGCGCCCGCTCGTCCCGCCCACCCCGCCGACCCCGGGCAGGTCGCCGGCGCTCACCACACCGCCGCTCCGGCCGCGTCCGACGAGACCGACACCGACGACGCCGAGGAACCGACGCCTGTCCATGCTTCTCCTCGGCGCGGAGCACGCTTCACGACGGCGTAACCCCCCCGAAGCCACCCGGTGGAAACCACCCGGAGGGAATCGGCTTTCCAGCGCGTCACCCGCCTACCGACGGGGAGCCGACGCATCGACGGCGGGACGGGTCACCCGGTCGGTCGAGGGAGGGGTTTCGGCGGGTCGACGGCGCCGACCGCCCGCACCGCGGCCGTTACCGGTCGGCGACGAGGTGAGCCGACCCACCGGGGCTACCAGCCGGTGACCACGCTACGTCGCTCTCACGGCTCCACGCGGGGGGAACCACCGTACCGAGGTTACCCGCCCCGACGAAACCGCCGTATCGAGGGGCGGCGACGACACCACCCGTCGTACTGAGGCTAGGTTCTGAGGTATCAGGCGGGTGTGGTCAGCGCGTTGGGGGGTCTGCGGCCGCCGAAGCGGTTGCCGTCGACGGCCACGTCCGCCGCCCGGAGGTCCGGCACGGAGAAGTAGAACGCGTCGCCCGGGGCGCCGACCCCCGTCGGCGACGCCTCGTGGGCGAACCAGTTGTCGACGACTCGGGCACCCTCGACGGGTCGGCCGCGGACGAACACGGCCGTCTGGGGCTCGCCGGTGGTCACCCGCCGCGTCGCGCGGAAGACGTTGTGGTGAACGTCGAGGTACCGGCCGGCCTGCGAGCCGCCGCGGCGCCCCGACTCGTCGCCGCTGTGCATGTCGACGGACTGGAGCACCGTCCGCGGGCCGAACACGTTGTACCGCGCCTCGTAGCCCGCGTCGGCGTACCCCGAGCAGGCGACCCCGTGGCGGTTGTCGTCGAGGTAGTTGTGCTGGAACAGCGCCTCGCCGTGGAACAGCGCGGCGCCGTAGCCTAGGTCGGTCATGAGGTTGTCGACGAGGTCACAGCCGTGGACGTGCGCGCCCGACACCGGCCCGTCGCGGCCGATTTCGACGCCGGCGTGGCCCCAGCCGCGCAGGACACAGCGGTCGACTTCGACGCCGTCGCCGACGACCGCGACGCCGGTCCCTTCCCGGCGCCACGAGTAGGGGCCGAAGCTCGTCCGCGGCCCCTCGACTCGGAGCCCCGTCAGTCGGCTCCCATCGTCGAGACGGAACAGCGGGGCCGGGTCGTCCTCGACGACGATACGCGCGCCCGCGCCACCCGACCCGCCAGACTCGCTCGGTTCGCCCGAGCCGTCCGACTCGCCCGGTTCGCCCGCCAGGCTCGACCCGTCCGGCTCGACCGGCCCACCCGACGCGAGGGTCACGCCGGGCGGAACGCCCAGCCCCTCGTAGCCGGTCAGGTCGAGCGTCAGGTCGGCCGGGAGACGGACCACGTCTCCCGGACGGGCGCTCCGGAGGGCGACGACGAGGTCGGTCGCGGTGTCGACGACGACGCCCTCGCCGGGGTCGCGCGGGCCGACCGGCCACGACTCGTCGGCGTCGACGAGCGACTCGGGGTCGACGACACTGCGCACGCCGACGCTCGGGAACGCGTCGAGCACGTCCGGGAGCGGGTACGCGTATCCGGGGTCTACGTCGGCTCGGTTCGCTCCACCCGACTCCGCGGTGTCGACGCGTTCGGTGTCGTCGTCGCCGGCGGCGCCGCTGTCGGCGCTCGCGCCGTCGGAGGGGCGGTCGGCTCGCGACCCGTTCGGGGCGGCGGTCGTCTCTCGGTTCGATATCTCGCCTCGCGGCGGCGACCGACCGGCACAGCCGGCGACGCCCGCACCGAGGAGGGCGAGGAGGCGGCGTCGTCGCACGCGCCCGCCTTTCGGGACCGGGGTGAAAGGAAATTGTACGGTACCGTGACTGTACGCTCGCGCTACTGGACGGGCGGGGCGAGCCTTCCGGCGGTAGGCCGCCCACCGCACGCCGTAAGCGGTCGTTTTCGTCCGGCCGAGGGGGACTCGGGAGCGAGGAGGGTCGTCGCGGTCCGGCGGCGTCGGCCGGTTCGCTGAAGCCGGCCGGTCGTGTATGCCGGGACGCAATGTCAGCCGACTCCGACGAGGCACGCTTCGAGGTGTATCTCCACCCGGCGGAGGGTGGCCCGGAACTCGACTCTCCGCTCACGACCGACTACATCCACTACTACGAGTCCGGCGTCTGGCTCGACCACGCCGACGGCCAGGCGTTCTTCCCCTACGGGGAGGTCCGGACCATCGTCGACCACGAAGAGGAGATGGGCGAGTACGCCGGCCGCGACGAGGGTGTGGAAGGCGAAGCGGAAGCCGAGGACGAGGTGGCCGAGGAAGACGACGAGGAGTAGCGACGAACGGTCGTCGTGCCGGTATCGGCGGCCGAGAGACGGTCGCTACTCGTACACGCGGCCGCCGTTGCGGTTATTCTGGATGTAGTCCCAGTCGTACTCGACGCCGAGGCCCGGTCCGTCGGGGACGGGGACGGTGCCGTCGTCGTCGATTGAGTCGAGTTGGTCGTCGTAGTCGCCGGCGTACACCGGCGCCGTCGTGTTCTCGCAGTCGGGGTGGACCAGCGCCATCTCGTAGTAGTTCGCGTTGCGGATGGCGGCGATGACGTGGCGCTGGGCCGGGCCGGGCGAGTGAACCTCCACGTCGAGGCCGTGGCCCTCGGCGACGTGGGCGATCTTCATCGCGCCGGTGATGCCGGCGTCGTACTCGGGGTCGGCGCGAACGAAGTCGGTGGCGTCGTTGTCGATGAAGTCCGTATGGCTCTCCAGTCCACGAACGTGCTCGGTCTGCAGCAGCGGCGTGTCGATGTTCTCGCGGAGCTTCCGGTGGGCGTGCTGGGAGATGCCGCCGTCGCGGTAGGGGTCCTCGTACCAGTAGAACTCCTGTCTATCACACTCCCGACCGACCTGCAGCGCGTCGGCGAACGTCTCGTACTCGCAGGCGGGGTCTATCATCAGGTCCAGCTCGTCGCCGACGCGCTCGCCGACGGCCCGGACCGTCTCCACCTCGCGGTCGATGTCGCGGGCGACGTCGCTGCCGCCCCAGCCGTGTATCTTGAACCCGCCGTACCCCATGTCGGCACACTGCTCGGCGAAGTCGGCGTACGCCTCCGGACCGTCGAGACCGCCGTTGTCGTCGGCGTGGTACGTCGAGGCGTACGTCGGGAGTCGAGTGCGGTAGCTGCCGAGCAGTTCGTGGATGGGGGCGTCGTAGTGCTTGCCCGCGAGGTCCCACAGCGCGATGTCGACCGGGCCCATCCCCATCCGGTCGTACTTCCGGAGGCCGCGTTTGATCTCGCTCCAGTGGCGCTCCCGTCGGAGGGGGTCGCGGCCGATGAGGTAGTCCGCGATTTCGTGGAACTCGGCGAACGCGGGGGAGTTGCCGCCGACGAACCGGCCGGTGACGTCCTCGTTCGTGTGGACTTCGATGGCGAACAGTCGCCGTTCGGTCGTCGACCCCGGCTCGTAGACGAGGTTGAACCCCTCGTCCTTCCCGACGTCGTCCAGGGGGTAGGAGAACTCGGTCGTCTCGATGCGCGTAATTTCGAGCGACATGTGCGGGGAGACTCCCGTCGCCGACGTAAGTGTACGGGGACCTGACGGTCCCGCCAGGCTACAGCCACCGGCTCATCGCCTCGCGGTGGAACGCCACGGCGTCGTCGCCGTCGACCTCCGGGTACAGGGGTCGGGTCACGACACCTCGCCCGTCGACGGCCGACCTGACGACCGCGACGAGCCGGTAGACCGCCGGGACCTCGGGGTAGTCGCGGTGCTCGCGGTACCCCTCGCGGAACGCCTCACGCAGACGGTCACGCTCCCCGGGGACGTACCAGTCCGCGACGAGGTGTTCGACCTTCGCGACCGCGAGCCCGGGGTCGGCCGCGAGCGGACCGTCCCAGTCGAGAAACGCCGTAACCTCGCCGCCGGCGACGAGGGCGTTCCCCGGCCGGAGGTCCCACGGGTAGAGCCGCGACGGCGGTCGGCTCGGGAGCTCCGCCCCGTCCACCGCCGTCACGACGGCATCCCGGAGGTCGTCGAACGGTGCCGGGAGCGCCCTCGCGCCCGCCCGCGCGTACGTGTCGAACCACGTCCGCCACTCGGTCTCGGTCGCCTGCCCGTCCGCCCCGTCCGCCCGCCACCTCCGCTCGCCCACCGCGTCGTCGTGGACGGTGACCGGACCGTACCCCTCGAAGTCGAACGCTTCGTGGAGCTCTGCGAGCGACCGTCCGAACACGGCGGCGATGCGACGCCGGGCCTCGGCGTCGAGGTCGACGAACCGTTCGTGGAGGTCCTCGCCGGGGACGCGTTCGAGGACGACGTACTGCCGGGCAGGCTCGTCCCCTCGGCTCTCGCTCGGGGCCGTCTCCGCCGGTGGGTCCGCGGCCGAGAGCCACCCTTCGGCGAGCACGCGCGGCACCGGAATCGAGGTGCGCTCGCGGACGCCCCGAAGCAGCGTCGCCGCGGTACGGAGGTCGGCTCCGTCCCCGGCCCCGACTTGCACGACGACGCTCTCCCCGTCGGCGAACGTCACGAGGGCGGTCGACTTGGTGTTGCCGCGGGCGGCCGGCCGCGTCGCCACCGCCTCGCGGTCCGGGAACTCGCGGGCGAGGACGGCGAGGGTCTGGGCGTCGGGTCGGCCGTCCCACCGCCGCTCGCCGGTCATCCGTCCGGCCCGCCCACCCCGAGCGCGTCGCCGAGGTCGTTCAGGTGTCGCAGGACGTAGTCCGGGCGGTCGTCGTCGGGGTCCGGGCGGCCGTCCCCGTCCCCGTCCGTCCCGCCGACGTACCACGCGGCCCGGAGCCCGGCCGCTCTCGCGCCGGCGACGTCGTACTCGAATGAGTCGCCGACGTGGAGCGCCGCGACGGGGTCGACGCCGAGAGCGTCGAGCGCGCGGTCGAACGGCTCGCGGTGGGGTTTCCGCCGGGGGAGGTCGCCGGCGAACACGACCGCGTCGAAGGCGTCGCCGAGGTCCAGCGCCGTCAGTTTCGTCGCCTGCCGGTGCTCGGGACCGTTCGTCACGAGGCCGACCGGACCGTTCTCGCGCGCCGACGAGAGCGCTGCCGGAGCGCCGGGGAGCACGGAGACGGCGGTGTTGTCGACGGTCGCGAGAAAGCCGTCGGCCAGGGCGTCGGCGTCGACGGTGTGGCCGTGGTGGTCGGCGACGGCGGCGAACCCTCGGGCGAGGTAGGTCGCCTCGTCGTTCGGCGTGGGCGGGCCGTCGAGCGACGCCCACAGCTCGTCGGGCCGGCCGAACGGTTCGACGCCGGCGGCCTCGAACGCGCCGCGGTAGAGGGTCTCGCCGGATTGGTCGCCCCGACAGAGCGTTCCGTCGAGGTCGAAGAGGACGGCGTCGAAGTCACTCACGGGCGTAGTACGTCTCCTGACGGCAAAAACGTCGTACGACGGCCGCGGCTGGCGGGTAGGTCGGTGGGCGCCGTTCGACAGCTCCCGGTCGTCGCCCCCGCTGGTTCAGCGGTTCGACGGCAGGCCGGTGACACGCCAGCAGTTGCCGCGGCCGCCGACTCGCTCGAGTTCGAGGGGGACGCTCGCTCCGGCCGGGAGCTGTGCGAGCGTCTCCTTCAGGTCGCCGTCCGCGTACTCGACGACGTGTCTGGTGTCGTTGGTCGCCGTCGCCTCGACGGTCATCGCACCGTGGTCGTTCATCGATCGGACGACGGATACCGTCGTGGGTTCGATCCGCGCTTTGGATTGGGTCTGCATCATGGTGTTCTCCTCCCGTTCCGGTCGCCCCCTGTCCCCCGGCGCCGACGACGTGCTGCCTACGTCGCCGGCGGGGCGCCCGGCGTCGATTCCGATTACGAGAGCATGGTTATGAACCTCGCGACCGTTGGCACCGATTTCAAGCGCGACTGACATCTAAATGGCTGATTAACCGTCGATTCGGCGGCTGTCGGGTTTGCTACCTCGTGAACGTTCGTGAAGAAACGGCTGTGGCGCGCGCCGAGAACTCCGGACGCGGTGGTGTCCGGTCGGCGCGGTTGGGGGTGGCGACGGGGTTGCGTTCGGCGTCGGTCTCCCGTTTCTATTGATTCGATGTCATTTACAATACGGCTACGGGCTGACAGACAGGGAGTGACCGGACCACGTGACTGGGCGACACGCTGGGGGTTCGTAGCTGGCCTAGCCGGCGCCGCGGTGGTGGGCAAGGGCGGTGCAGCACACGGGCTCCCGGAGGATGCGGATTCGAACGGGATGCTCGTTTTCACGTACGACGACGGACACGACGACGATTACACGAAGCTCTACCAGGGGGCTCATCGGCCGGAGGGGGCGCCGGCCTGCACGGCGGTGGTCACGAACCGTATCGGCATCGACGACTTCCTGAGCGGCGAACAGCTGCGTGAGATGCAGGACGAAGGCGGTTGGGGAGTCCTCTCACACACGCATCGGCATCGGTGGCTGGCTCCAGTCGACCTCACACGGGACGCCCGAGCCGGAGATACGCGGCTCTACACGGAGACGTGGCAGCACGGTAAACTCTCCGGAGACCCGATCGAGGTCACCGACGGGGCTCGAAGCGAGGTCGTCCGCGTGGCGGGTGCGGACAGAGACGTGCCGTTCGTCGAGCTTCGGGAGCCACTCCAGAACGACTACCGGGTCGCCGACGGCGCGTACGAGCGGTACGACCCCTCGTTCGTCGACGCGACGTTCGCCGAGTCGCGACAGACGCTGCGGCGGGCGTTCGGTCCGGGCGCGGGGAACCACCTCGTGCTCCCGTACAGCCAGTACGGCCCCTCGACGCGGGGCCTCGTCGGGGAGCACTTCGTCGGTGTCACCGACGCGGGCTCACACGCCGCGTACGACGTCAAGGGACTGAACCCCGTCGACCGCATCGAGCTCCCGAACCTGTCGCGGGAGTACTTCTCCGAGCGACGGATGACCGACGCGCAACTCGGTGCGTGGCTCGACGAACTCGCGGCCCGCGACGCGCTCGGTATCCTCGGGAGCCACTCGTGGGACGAGACGCTCCCGGTGGAGCGGGTTCGGTGGACGATTCGGCAGGCGAGGGCCCGTGGAATAGATATCGTCACGCTCTCGGAGGCGCTCTCGCGACTGGGGCTGATGACGGGGGAATCGGCGCCGTCGACAACCGAGACGAAGACGCCCGAGACGACGACGACCAGGACGACCGGAACGACGGAGACGACGACCGGGACGCCCGAGACGACGGAGACGACGACGCCCGAGACGACGGCGGGGTCGTCTTCGCCGGCGACCGTCACTTCGGAGCCGACGACGTCCCCGGAGACGCCGGCCAGCGAGGAAGAAGACACGAAGCCGGACGACGACGGGTCGGACGGCCGCGGAGCCAGCGGTGGTGGCGGTGGCGGTGTCGACGTGAGCCAAGAGGGAGGACTCGGCATCCGGAACGTCGACGTCGCGAACACGACGCTGCTGGTCGGCGACGAGGTTCTCGTTACGGTCACCGTCTCCAACACGGACGTCATCCCTCGCTCTCGGACGTTCGAGCTGACGCTCGGCGGGACCGCTCTCGACGCCGAACGCGTCTTCGCCGACAGCGGCGAGGAGCGGACGTTCGAACTCGCCGGTCGGGTCACCTCGCCGGGCGAGTACGAGCTAGCCGTCGGCGCTCAGACGACGACCGTTCTCGTCGAGGGGCGCGACGACCCGACCTCCCAGGTCACGACCGAACTCACACCGACGCCGACCACGGTCCGTCCCTCCCCGAGCGCGACGACCGAGCGGGTGGCGGAGGCGGGACTCCAGGACGCGACGGAGCCGGGGACGGCCTCGGACGAGCGGAGCATCACCACCCGAGACGGCGACGCACTCTCCCTTCCGCTCGAGATACTCGCCGTCGTCGTCGGACTCGGGAGCGCGGCGGCGTACCTCTTCTCTCGTCGGGGCGGGGACGGTCCGGAGGAGTAGCGGGTCGGTGCCGGGGAGGGGGACCGCTCTTCTCACCCCGCCTCGTTCCGATTAGTCACCGATACTCCGGTTGGACCGACGTATCGTAGCGCCATTTAAATACCGCGCCGAACGTCGTGCGACGGAATCCCACACAATAGTTAATACATATCCGCCTGCAAATGTTGCCATGGACGCCGTCAGTCCGACCGACGTCCGCACCGTACGCAGGGGAGCGCGAGAATCCCACGCATCGGTACTGGGGACAGGACTGGCGACGGCTCGGGGACCGACACCGAGTGCGGCAGGGGACGGCGGTCGACGGACCCGGACCGAGGGAGCGCCGTGAACGGCCCTCGCCCGCGGTGACAGTGCCAGACACCGGTCCGCGAACGCGGCGGCGCCGCGCCTCGCGGTCCGAGAGCCACAGCCACAGACACCTGGACCGACCCACCATGAGCGTACTCGACGACGGACCCGACGAATCGCCCTCGATCAGCTACCTCGACGGGGAGGGGCTCCCGACCGAGACCCCCATCGACGTCGACGACGAGACGCTCCTCGGCGTCTACAAGCACATGCGGCTGGCTCGCCGGTTCGACGAGCGGGCGCTCTCCTGGCAGCGTCAGGGGCGAATCGCGACGTACGCCCCGATGCGTGGACAGGAGGCCGCACAGGTCGCGAGCGCCTACGCCCTCGACCGCGAGGACTGGCTCTTCCCGACCTACCGGGACCACATCGCGAAGGTCGTCCACGGGATGGAGCTCTCCCAGCTTCTGACGACGCTGCGCGGCGTCGGCGACGGGTACGCCGTTTCGGAGGGTGTCAACGTCATGCCGGAGTACATCCCTATCGCCACCCAACTCCCACACGCGGTCGGCATGGGGATGGCCTCGAACTACCGGGACGACGACCGGGTCGTCCTCGCCTACCACGGCGACGGCGCGACCAGCGAGGGGGACTTCCACGAGGGACTGAACTTCGCGGGCGTGTTCGACGCGCCCGTCGTGTTCTTCTGCAACAACAACCAGTGGGCCATCTCCGTCCCGCGCGAACGCCAGACAGCGGCGCCGACCATCGCGCAGAAAGCACAGGCCTACGGCTTCGAGGGTGTCCGCGTCGACGGGACCGACCCCATCGCCGTCTACGCGGCCACCCGTGACGCCGTCGAGAAGGCGCGGAACCCCGGTCCCGGTGAAGCCCGCCCGACGCTCATCGAGGCGGTTCAGTACCGACTCGGCGCCCACACCACCGCCGACGACCCCTCTGTCTACCGGGACGGCGTCCCCGAGGAGTGGGCCGAGAAGGACCCGCTCCCGCGCTTCGAGACGTTCCTCCGGGAGACCGGCCGGCTCGACGACGAGCTGGACGACGCCATCCGCGGCTGGGCCGAGACGGAGGTCGCCGAGGCCATCGAGGCGGCCGAGACCGCCACCGACTCGCCGGCGGACCTCTTCGAGCACATGTACGACGAACTGCCGGCCGCCCAGCAGGAGCAGCTCGCCGAACTGCAGGCGCTCGTCGAGGAGTACGGCGAAGACGCGCTGACGCGCGAGTAGAGCCGTCGCGCGCCGGTTTTTAAGTGAGAGCCGCTCGACCCCCGAGCATGGACATCGAGGAGTTCTTCGAGACGATGCCGTTCGCCGACCTCGTCGGCGTCGAACTGACGAGCGTCGAGGACGGCCACGCGGAGGGTCGCGTCGAGATGCGCGAGGAGCTCTCCTGGAACGCCGACCGGCAGATGGCCCACGGCGGCGTCACGTTCACCCTCGCGGACACCGTCGGCGGCGCCGCGCTCGTCTCGGTAGTCGACCAGCCGGTACCGACCATCGACATGCGTATCGACTACCTCAGCGCCGGCACCGGCGACCTCACCGCCGAGGCCGACGTGGTCCGAGTCGGCGGCGACGTGGGCGTCGTCGACGTCTCGGTGTACGTCGACGACGAACACGCCGCCGAGGCCCGCGGTGTGTACAAGACGGGGTAATCGGGTACGACCGAGGCCACTGTTTGTTCAGGGAACGTGAGTGATGGGGCGGTGACCACGGCCCTCGGAAGCCCCACCCACGATGGTTGGCTGGGCCGGTCGTCGTCACTCCTCTCGAACGCGAACCTTCTTGTCCGAAAACGGAACCACGGCCTCGTGTGTCCTGACCCGGGCGCGAGGTCGGCTTCGGCGGGTGTGCGGCGCGCCGCCTCGTGATATCCGACGCCACGCGCCGCCTGCTCGCCCCTTTAGGACCGCACCGAGCGACCGTCCTATCGCACCTCGGGGGCGACCTCCGCTCCCAGTCGCTCCACGCAGTCGACCATCCGGTCCGTGCCGACGCCGGGGAAGTACGTGCGGAAGACGAAGTGCACGTCCTCGTCGTCGACGCCGGCGTCGGCGAGCGCCTCGCGGTACTCGTCGAGCCCCGCGACCACCTCCTCCGGCGTGCCGAATATCGCCTGCTCCTTCAGTTCGGCCTTCCGTTCGTCGTCGAGTTCCTCGACCGCCTCGCCGGAGAATATCTCGGCGTACCGACGCTGGAGGTAGAAGTAGCCGTCTCTCATCGCCTCCCACGCCTCGTCCTCGGAGTCGCCGACGAACCCGTGCTGGAGCACGTAGTACGTGAAGTCGCCGTCGAGGCCCTCCTCCTCGCGCACGTTCCGAATGTCGGCGGCGCGCTTGCGGACGCCGTCGACCGAGAGCGCCGAGGGCGCACACCAGGCGTCGGCCTCGCGGGCGGCCCGGCGGACGGCGGGTCTGGCGGAGCCGCCGAGCATGATCGGCACCTCGCCGTCTGGTTTCGGCGTCACCGACGTGTCGGCCGAGATTGCGTGGAACTCGCTGTCGTAGTCGAGCGGGCCTGCGGACCACGCGCCGCGGAGCACCGACACCGTGTCGGCGAGGCGTTCCGCCCGCTCCTCCCGCGGGACGCCGAACTCCGCGAACTCCCGGGGGTTGGAGCCGATGGCGAGTCCGAGCGTCAGGCGTCCGTCGGACAGGAGGTCGACCGTCGCGGCGTCCTCCGCGAGGCGGACGGCGTCGTACAGCGGCGCGAGCGCGATGCAGGAGCCGATCTCGATCTCCTCCGTCGCGGCGGCCAGCGCGCCGAGCGCCGGCATCGTCCCCGAGAGGTAGCCGTCGTCGAGGAAGTGGTGCTCCGAGACCCACGCGCTGTCGAGACCGGCGTCCTCGATGGCGTCGGCGAGCGTGAGCATCTCGTCGTACAGGTCGCTCGTCGGTCGGTCGTCGTCCGGGCGTCGCTGACAGGTGAACAGCCCCGTCCCGATGTCCATGGTCGACCGTCCGGTGGCTCCGGCTTAGTCCTTCCTCCGCGGGGCCGCCCCCGGCAGTCGCAACGTTCGCCGACGCGCGACTTTTTGCCCTCGCCGCCCCTCTCTGTGGCCATGCGAACAGTCACGAAAGCGGCGGTCGTCGCCCTCGGTGCGGTCGGTGTCTGGTCGGCGTACCGGACCTACTCCGACCGGCAGACGGAGTCGGTCGACTACGAGGTCGTCGACCACCTCGGTCGGGTCGAACTCCGGCGCTATCCCGACACCGTCGTCGTCGAGACGACGGCCTCGGGCGACGGCACCGCCTTCCGGCGCCTGTTCCGATACATCGCCGGCGACAACGTCGTCGACGAGGAGATTTCGATGACGACGCCGGTCGCGACGGAGTCGACGGAGGCGGCCGAGGACGGTTCGACCGAGATACCCATGACGACGCCGGTCGCGACGGAGTCGGCGGAGTCGGGCGTTCGGATGCAGTTCTTCCTCCCGAAGCACTACACCGCCGAGTCGGCGCCGAAGCCGACCGACGACTCGGTGACGGTGCGGGCGATTCCCGGCCGGACGGTCGCGGTCCTCCCGTTCACGTGGTACGCGACGGACCGCCGCGTCGAGAAGAAGACCCGCGACCTGCTCGCGACGCTGACCGAACACGGCGTCTCGCCGACCGGCGAGCCGTTCGTCATGCAGTACGAGGGGCCGGGGACGCCGCCGTTCATGCGTCGCAACGAGGTCGCCGTCGAGGTACCGACTCGCTGACCGACTCGAACGAGCCGACGCGGGGTGGGTCGACCCGGCCGATTCAGTAGTCGATTCGCGTGATTTCCTCCACCGGCCACTGGCTCAGCACCTCGACGCCGTTCTCGCGGACGACGACCATCTCCTCCACCCTGACGCCCTGCCGGCCGGCCGGCTCCTGTGTCTCGACGGCCATCGTCATCCCCTCCTCGATTTCGATGGGGTGGTCGGGGGAGAGCCCGCGCCAGACGAGGGGAACTTCGTACAACTGGAGCCCCAGCCCGTGTGCCCAGTGATTCGTCGTCAGCTGCCAGTGTTCGTCCGCGTCGTAGAAGTCGGCGTGTTCGCCCTCCATATCCGGGAACCCCCGGGCGATGTCGTCCGTGGTGGCCCCCGGCTCGATTCGTTCGAGTACGTCGTAGAGGTTGTCGCGGGCGGTCTCGTAGGCGTCTCGCTGCTCCTGCGTAGGTTCGCCCATCGAGAACGTCCGGTAGTAACACGAGCGGTAGCCGAGGTAGCCGATGTTGTAGAAGTCGGCGTAGACGAGGTCACCCGGTCGAATCATTCGGTCGGTGGTGTTCGCCTGATGCTTCGGCCAGGTGTTCGGTCCCGAGGTGAGGTAGCCGCCCTGGGCCATCGCCCCGTGACGCCACAGTTCGCGGACGGCGTCGCCCCACACCTCGGACTCGCGCTTCCCGGGTTCGGCTTCGTTCTTGATGGCCTGGAACCCGGCTTCGCAGATGGCGGCCACCTGCCGGAGACACTCGATTTCGTCGCGCGTCTTCGTCTTGCGGGCGTCCTCCATCACCGCGGCACACTCGGCGGGGCGGAGGTCGACCCCCTGTGATTCGAGCGCGTCGTGGAGGCCGGCGTGGCCCACGTCGATGCCGACCGGTTCCTTCGCGTACCCGTACTCCTCCAGGGCCGAAGCGACACCTTCGGCCATGGTCTCGAGGAGGAACTCCCGGGCGGAGTCGCGCCCGGACGCGCGCGGGACGTTTCCGAGCGCGGGGCAGGCGTACCGAACGTCGGCAAGCCACGGGCAGTTGAACCGCTGGTTGGAGGCGTGGTCGGCGGTGTCCCAGTGGACGACCTGCCCGTCTTCGAGCAGGAGGGAGTAGTGGTCCGCGCCGCTTCCGCCGGTCATCGCGAGGCCGGTGACGTACCGGATGTTCGGGTCGTCGAGGAGGAGCATCGCGCCGAGGCCCGCCTCGTCCATGCGTTCGAGCGCGCGCTCGCGGCGCTCCTCGCGCAGGCGTTTCACGTCGATGCGCTCCTCCCAGTCGACGGCCATCGTCCCGCGGGTACCCTCCATGAACGACCGCTCGTACAGCGACATGGGTTCGGCTTCTTGTGGGTGTGTAATGAATGTACGCCGTAATTCGGTTTCGTCGTCCCGGGTGTCGTCTTGTGAGTTGCGCTTGCCGACGCTTCCGACACGGCCGGAGTGACCTTCGGAAGCGCCCGGCCCCTTTCGGAACCCCCCGACGGCTGTTCGGTGTTCGTCGTCGCCGCGGGGCGTTCTAGGGACGAACCAACACCACCGTGTCCGCAGAAAAACCGCACGAGGGCGCCGGAGCCGACGGCCGCCGTTCGTGTCGCCCTCGGGTTTTATGCTCGGCCGCGACCAGCCTCAGAGCGGATGTACAAGCACGTCGCGCTACTGGTACGTAAACCGGGGATGAGCCACGAGGAGTTCGTCGACTACTGGCAGACGAACCACACGCCCATCGCCCGGGAGATAGAGGCCGTCGTCAAGTACGCGACGGTCCAGCCGGTCACCCCCGAAGCCGCGGAGTTCGACGGGCTCGCCGAGCTGTACTTCGAGGACCTGGACGCCCTGCACGCCGCTCTCGGCTCCGACGGGAACCGCGACTACGACCCGGCGAAGGGGAAAGCGAAGGAAGCGCGCGAGGACGTGGACAACTTCCTCGACATCGAGAGCCGACCGCGGTTCATCGGCGAGGTCGTAACTCAGAAAGACGAGGTCGACGGCGACACCGACGGCCTCTACAAGCACTCGGCGTTCCTCGTCCGCAAAGAGGGGATGAGCCACGAGGAGTTCGTCGACCACTGGCAGAACGAGCACACGCCCATCGCTCGGGAGATTGAGGGCGTCGTCAAGTACGACACCGTTCTCCCGGTCGACGCACCCCACGCCGAGTTCGACGGCATCGCGGAACTGTACTTCGAGGACCTGGACGCGCTGCACGACGCACTCGGGTCGGAGGGCTCCCGCGATTACGACCCGGCGAAGGGGAAGGCCAAGGAGGCCAGAGAGGACGTGAACAACTTCCTCGCCATCGACGAGCGCCCCCGATTCATCGGTCGTGAAACCGTCCAGAAGGACGAGACGCGGTGATTCCGCGCCGATGAGCGACACCGACTCCGACTCGGACCCCGTCGCCGCCTACCGCGAGCAGGTCGAGGCCGCCTTCCCGGAACTCGCCGACGTCGAGGACGAGACGTTGCGCGAGCAGGTCGTCGAGGCGTGGTGTCTCGGCCTCGACCGCGGGGGGTGGCGAGACGTCGAGGACATCCCCTACGCGTGGAACATCGACGAGGTGAGCAACGTCGAGCACGTTCGGGGGGTGACCCGCATCGCCATCCGTATCGCCGAAGAACAGCGCGAGTTCCACGGCGCCGACCCGGACCTCGACACCGTTCGGGCCGCCTGCCTACTCCACGACGTGGGAAAGTGCTACGAGTACGTCGCCCACGTCGACGCCGACCTCGTGGACCCGGACCCCGAGTACGCGACCGAGGAGGTGCCCCACTCCATGTCGGGGTACGCACTGGCCCACGAGGTGGGCTGTCCGCTCGCGGTCCAGCGGGCCATCCCGCACTTCATCGGCGAGATTCCGAAGCGCACGCTCGAAGCCGAACTCGTGACGAGCGCGAACTCGGCGTCCTCGAACGCCATCACACAGGCGACGATGGGTCTCTCGCTGAAGGAGTGGGTGAAGAAGTACTCACAGACACAGGAGTAGGCGGTCGTCGGCGCGGTCGAGGTCACGACGGCCACCCGGCTTCTTCTCGCCCGCGTCCGAAAGCCAGTCGATGGCAGAGTCACCCGAGACGCCGACGAAGCTCAACCTGAACAGCGTCGAAGCCCGCGACCTCGACGAGTTCGACCCCCGACTGAAGGCCGTCGGCTACGAACTCCGACCCGAGGAGATGCGCCCGTCCGTCTGGCAGTTCGACCCCGACGAGCGGATGAACCGTCACTACCACGAGGAGCAGGAGGAACTGTACCACGTCCTCTCCGGGCGGTTCGTCCTCGAACTCGGGGAGAGCGGCGAAGAAGAGATGGAACTTGAGGCCGGCGACGTGACCGTCGTCGCTCCCGAGACGGTCCGGCAACTTCGGTGCGTCGAGCCAGGCGAGGTGTTCGTCGTGGGGGCGCCGCCGGTGAAAGACGACGGCGTGGTTCTGGAGCACGCCGGCGGGGGAGAGTAGTCGAGAGCCGACTACGGAGACGACAGGGGAGAAGACATTTATCGGGTGCCGGAAGTGGGGCCGTATGCACTCCCGCCGCGACGCCCTCCACGCGCTCGCTGTGACCGCCGGCGCCGGCGCTCTCACCGGTCTCGCCGGCTGTGCCGGTGACGCGCCCGCCGGTTCGGGGCCGGGGTCGACGACCGCGTCGGCGCCGACCACCGAGTCGACGACGACCCACTCGACCGACGCGCCTGCACCGACTACGACGACGAGCCGTTCGGCGACCGCCGAACCGTCGTCGCCGACCGACCTCGTCGTCACGGAGACCGCTCCGGCGGGCGCCCCATCGCCGCCGAGCGGGGTGGCGACCGGCGACGCTCCCGACGGTCCGGTCGTGGCGTCGCTCGCGGTCACCGGCCCCGACAGTCGGGACCTCCTCGACGGCAACCCACCGCACTCGCTGTGGGTGGTGAACGCGACGGACCGGCCCCGGGACGTGTCGTTCCGGCTCTCGACGCGCGGGGAGCCGGTCGTCGAGCGGACGGCGACGTTCCCGTCCGGCGGCCGGGCGTTCCTCGAACTCCGGGCGCCGGCGAGCTACGAGGTCGCCGTCGAGTCGGCGGGGAACGCGCTTCGGGAGGCTATCGACGAGTCGTGGTTCGACTGCAACCGCTCGTCGTCGACGGTCGCGGTCGGACCGGATGACGTCGAGATGGAGAGCGTCTCGACGATGCTCGAGTGCGTGTCCGTGACGCCCGACGGGCGGATAGGTGGGCGATGACGCGCCGGTCGCCTCGGCCACCTCTGCCGGTTCGCGCGACCCGCCGGTCGCTGCTCCGCGGCGTCGGCCTCGCGACCGTCGCCGGTCTCGGCGGCTGTCTCACCGCGCGCCGGCTGTCGGTCGAACACGGTCTCGTCGGCGCCGACGACCTCCTCGTGACCGAGATTTCCGAACCCGAAGGGTTGCCGATGCTCCCACCCGGTGTGGACGACGGTAAGGGCGGCGGCGACGGCGACGCCGAGGGCGAGGACGGTGTCGGCGGCGTCGACGGCCGCCCCGAGGGTCCCGTGGTCGCGTCGCTCGCGGTGGCGGGTCCCGACGGCCGGAGCCTCCTCGGCGACGACCCGCCACATTCGCTGTGGGTCGTCAACGCCGCGGGCGAGGCGCGCGCGGTCACCGCCCGGCTCTCGACCGGCGGGGAGTCGGTCGTCGAGCGGACGGCGACGTTCCCGGCCGGCGGCCGGGCGTTCCTCGAACTCCGGGTGCCGGCGAGCTACGAGTTCGTCGTCCGGTCCGGCGGTTCGGAGCGCCGCGAGGACGTGGCCGAGTCGTGGTTCGACTGCAACAGTTCCTCGCAGGTGGTCGTCGTCACCGGGGACGGTATCGAAGCGGCCGGCGTCTCGACGCAGATGGGCTGTCCGTCGCTCCCGTGGGTGTGACCCGTTTCGAGTGCGCGGCGTGACTCAGACCGGGTCCATCCCGGCGTCCCGTCTGAGGGTGTTGACGTACTGGCGGAAGCCGCTCTCGAGGTCGTATTCGGGGTCGTAGCCGAGGTCTTCCCGGGCGGCGGTCATGTCCAGCTTCTGGGTCCACGGGAGTTCGCCCTCGTCGCTGACGGTGAGGTCGGCGTCGGGCATGATTTTCCGCATCGCCTCGACGGCCTCGCGGATGGTGGCGAGTTCGCCGCGGACGTTGTAGATTCGCTTCGAGAGGCGGTTCTCGTCGGTGAACGCCGCGCGGCGGAACGCCTGGGCGATGTCGGCGACGTGCTGCCAGTCGACGTGTTGGTCGCCGTACTCGACGGCGAACGACTCCCCCATCGCGGGTTTCTCGACGATGTTCGCGAGGAACGCCGACCCGCCCGTCTCGCGGTAGGCGCCGTAGGCGACCGTCGGGCGCAGGCCGACGTGGGAGACGTCGTGGTCCTCGAAGTACACCCGCGCCTGGTGTTCGTTGTACTCCTTCGTCGCGCCGTACAGCGTGTCGGGGTAGACGAGGTCCTCCTCGTCGACCCACCAGTCGCCGCCGTCGTCGTAGTTCGTCGGGGGGGCGTAGACGGCCGCCGAGGAGGCCCACGCGACGCGCTCGACCTGGTCGTCGAGGATACGCGCGGCCTCGAACACGTTGTTCGTCCCCTGGATGTTCACGTCCTGGGCGAGTCGAGGATTCTCGCGGGCGGTGGTCGTGAGGAGCGCGGCGAGGTGGACGACGTGGGTCGCGCCGGTCTCCCGAATCGCGCGAAGCACGTCCGTCGGGTCGCTCACGTCGCCGCGGCGAATCGTCACATCGTCTTCGACGTCCAGTTTCTCGAGGATGCGGGGGTCGGTCGAGAGGTCGTAGGCGACCACGTCGTGGCCCGCCTCGACGAGGTCCGCCGCGGTGTACGAGCCGATGAAACCGGTCCCGCCGGTGACTAGAACCGTTGCCATACCGGACGGGCGGGCGATTCGATGAAAAAGGTTTCCCGTTATCGTTCGTGTGGTTCTCGGCTGCAGTCGAGTTCGCGGTTACTCGCGGAGCCGATACTGTCGTACTATCGGCCCCTTTCGGAGCTCCACCCACCGCGCCGTGCCACACCCTCCCCAGCCGACTCCGTCGCTCCCATCGGTCGCTCGGTCGTCCCTCGCACGCCGCTGCCTCGCCGACGAGACGGCTCGCCAGCGCGCGCCACTTCTCTACTCCAACTCGCGAACCTCGCTCGCCAACTCGCTCTCGACGCCACCGGTGTTCTCCGTGCCCGAGGGTTCGAACAATAACATCTCCGCCGTCGGCTCCGCCACGGGGCGGTGCTCCACACTACGCGGCACCACCAGCAGTTCACCCGCCTCCAGCACTACGTCGTCGGCCTCGCGGAACTCGATGCGGAGGCGACCGTCGGTCACCAGAAACATCTCGTCCGCGTCCTCGTGCTCGTGCCAGACGAACTCGCCCTCAGCCTTCGCGAGCTTCACTTCCTGGCCGTTCAACGCGCCCGCCAGCCGCGGCGACCAGGGTTCGTCGAACGAATCGAAGGCGTCGTCGAGGGTCACTTTCTCCACGGAACCGACGAGGCACCCCACGGAGAAGAGCCTGCCCGCCGCCCTACTCGTGAAGCCCGCCCACCTCGTCGTAGAACGACGAGGAGAGCGTCGCCGCCATGTCCTGTTCGCGGTCGATGCGGACGTCGACGACGACGGGGTGGTCCGCGGCCTTCCCGTCCGACAGCGCGTCGCCGAGGGCGTCGGGGTCGTCGACGCGGATGCCCTCCGCGCCGAACCCCTCGGCCACCCTGACGAAGTCGGTGTCGTGGAACTCGACGCCGGCGATGTCTCCCTCCTCGCCCTGCATCTGACGCACCATCCCGAGGCTGGTGTCGTTGAGCACGACGAACGTCGGCGCGACGCCGTACTCGACGGCCGTCTCGACGGCGGTCATCGTCATCGCGAACCCGCCGTCGCCGGCGACCGCCAGCACGTCCTTCTCGGTCGCCATCGCGGCGGAGACGGCGGCAGGGTTCGCCCACCCCATCCCGCCGACGCCGCCGGAACCGAAGTAGGTTCGAACCGCGGGCGTCTGGAGGTAGTTCAGCAGCCAGAAACGGTTGTTCCCGGAGTCGGCCGTCACCAGGGTGTCCTCGTCGACGACGGCCTCTATCTCCTTCACGGCGCGCTGGGGGAGGATGGGACTCGCGTCCGACTCGCACTCGGGCGCCGAGAACGACTCCCGGGCCTCGGCGGCGCGTTCGGCGGCCCAGCCGGTCGGCTCCCGTCGACCAGCCGCCGCGAGGTCCGAGAGCGTCTCCGCGGCGTCGCCGATCAGTCCCACGTCGGCGGGGTACACCCAGCCCGCGTTCCGGGTGTCGATGTCGGCGTGGATAATCGTCTGCTCGTCGGGCCGGATGAACGAGGGCGACTGCCAGTTCGTGTCCATCGGGTTGAGCCGACAGCCGACCACGAGGAGGGCGTCGGCCTCGCTGACGACCTGATTCGCCCCCTCGTGCCCGAACGAGCCGATGACGCCCGCCGCCCGCGCGTCGGTCTCCGGGAACGTCGACTTCCCGAGGTACGAGGTGACGACGGCGGCGTCGTACGCCTCCGCGACGGCGGCGAGTTCGTCGTAGGCCTGCGCCGCGTGAACTCCGTCGGAGCGCCGCTCCGACGAGCCCCCGCTCGCTGCGTCGCCGGCGGTACTACCGCCGGCTGCAAGCGGGACCTTCGGTCCCGACCCGCTCGCGTGGACGCCGTTTCCGGCGATTATCACGGGTCGCTCCGCGTTCTCCAGCACCTCGACCGCGGCGGCGACGTCCTCGGCGGTCGGGCGCGACTGCCAGGTTCGGGTCTGCTCCCGGGCGTCCCAGACGGGCGGCGTCGACTCCTCGGGGAACGCCTCGACGACGGCGTTGCCGTCGAGGACGACGGCCGTCGGCCCTGGACGCCCGGCGACGGCGTGTTTGAACGCGAGTTGGACCGAGCGCAGGGTCTCGGTGGGCGTGCGCGGGAACCAGTGTTCCTTCGTCACGCCGTCCAGAACTTTGGGAAGCGAGAGCCCGCCGTAGTCGCCGCGGGCCTGCTGGTACGGCGCCAGCGTCGAGTAGTCCCCGCGTTCGCTGGCCTCGGTGAGGACGACCATCGGCGAGGAGGCGAGCGAGGCCTCCATCTGGCCGATGAGCCCCAGGCTGCCTATCCAGGGTCCCTGTCCGGAGAGGACGCCGGGTTGCCCCGTCAGGCGGCCGTGGACCTCGGCCATCACGCTCGCCTCGCGCTCGTCGCGCGGGCGCACGAGGTCGACCTCGGAGTCGGGCAGGTGGTCGAACAGCTCGATGACGCGCCCGCCGGGGTAGCCGAAGACGCGCTCGACGCCGAGCTCCTCGAGTGTCTCGACGATGGCTTCGGCGGTGTGCATCAGTTCGGCCCGTCCGTCCCGTCGGCGTCGCTTCCGGTCTCGTCCAGTTGGACCGTCTCCTCCAGGTACAGCGTCGGCCCCTCGTCCCCGTCGACGAACTCCGCGGCGTCGGCCATCACCTGCTGGCCGATTTCGCTGTCGAACGCGGCCTTCAGCGCCGCCATGTCGTCGAAGTAGAGTTCGACCACGCCGTCGTACGCCGACCGCTCGGGGTCCGTCGGTACCGACGTGGTGTACTTCCGGAGTCCGGGCAGCTGGCGCGCGAGTTCGGCGTGCGGTCCCTCCCAGCGCTCGACGAACGCCTCGTGGGTGAGGTCGTCCCGCCGGACGAGCAGGTTCACCATCTTCATCATCGTCCGTGGCATCCGGCGGGCACACCTTCGCTCTGTCGGTGGGTTCGACCGCGTCGCGACGCGGTTCGGCCGGCGTCTCCGTCACCACTCGTTGCCGTAACTCGAACAACAATTAAGTGGTCGCCGCGGGCAGAACCTACATGGACGACTCTGCTTCCGGCGGCTCCACGGACCGGTCGGCCGACACGGCCGGCGACGGGACGGAGCCGCGACCCGTGACGACCACCGCGACTTCGTTCGAGGTTCTCGAACAACTCCGGACGAGCGACGACCCCCTCGGTCCGGCCGCGTTGGGCCGCCGGCTCGACCTCGCGCGGAGTACGGTCCACCGCCACCTCGCCACGCTGGAACGGTTGGGGGCCGTCGTCCGCGCCGGGGACGACCGTCGCGACGGCTACCGCGTCGGGCTTCGACTGCTCGACTTCGGGCTGGGGGCCCGCGAGGCTCATCGACTCTACCCCCTCGCTGCCCCGAAGGTGGACGAACTCGCCGAGGAGACCGGCGAGAAGGTGTGGTGTATCGTCCCAGAGGGGTCCCGGAGCGTCCACCTCTACGGCGCCGCCGGACGCCGCTCGGTCCGCACCGGTGTCCGGGAGGGGTCTCGGGGGTACCTCCACCAGCACGCCGCCGGGAAGGCGATTCTCGCACACCTCCCCGCGGACAGGGTCCGAGAAATCGTCGACACCGAGGGACTACCGGCGCAGACGCCGGAGACGGTCACCGACGAGTCGGAGCTGTTCGAGCAGCTCGAACGAATTCGCGAGCGGGGGTACGCGTTCAACCGCGAGGAGTCGGTGCCGGGACTGCACGCTGTCGGCGCTCCGGTCCGCGACGAGTCCGGCGTGGCGGTCGGCGCCATCAGCGTCTCCGGCCCGGCGAACCGACTGAAGGGTGAGCGCCTCCACGAGGCGCTGCCCGACCTCCTGCTCGGTGCCACCAACGAGGTCGAAATCAACCTCTCACACGGGTAGGACCCGACTCTCGTCCCCGTTCGCGGCGCCCCGTTCGAACGGTCGGCCCGGTTCGAGTGGTTCGAGCGCTTCGGGCTGTCACGTAGTTCGAGGAGTTCGAACGCCTGCCGGACTTTACGAGCGTAATCGTGTAACGGCCGGCCGGGGCTCGGAGCGGTGGGCGGACTACACCGATGGGCGTGTCGACACGCGTGGCAGTCGCTACGCGATACGCCGGACGGCGGGTACCCCGACACGTGGAACCAAGTCGCCGACGCGAGTAGGCGTCGCCATGCAGTTCGACGCCTTCGGCGACCCGGACGACACGCCCCTCCTCTTCCCGCTCGGGTGGGGGAACCGCCCCGACCACGAGAACGTCGCGTGGCTCGTCGACCGCCTCGTCGACGCCGGCTACCACGTCCACACGGCGACGATTCCGACGACGGTCACCGACTTCGAGCGGGCGTACCTGCGGCCCGTCGCGCGCTACGCCGACGCGAACCCGCCGGCCGCGCTGCTCTCACACAGCACGGGCGGGCTCATCGCCGCCCACCTCGACCGGGCGGTCCCCCGCGTCTACCTCAGCCCGTGGTGGGGCATCGCGGGCGGCACCGGCGGCCTGCGAGGGCTCCTCCTCCGACTTCCGACCGCCCGGTCGGTGCTCCCGGTGCCGACCGACGGCGACGCCATCGGCGACCTCGCGACCGACCGGCAGCTCCGGGAGGGGCCGGACGGTATCGCGCCGGCGTTCCTCCGGACAGTCCACGAGGCACAGAAGCGCCTGCCGCCGCTCCGCGAGGACAGCGTCGTGTTCTGTACGCTCACCGACCAGGTAGTGAGCGTGCGCGCCATCGGCGAACGGACGCCCGCCTCCCGAGTCCGGGTGTACGACGGCGGCCACGAGTTCTTCTCCTCGTCGGGGCGCGGTGCGGTCGCCGACCGGGTAATCGACGCGCTCTCGCGGTCGGACCCCGGGGCGGTCTGACGGGCCGATGCGTTCGAAATCGGCGTCTTCGACGGGTCAGCCCCGGATGCCGAGCGGGCGAACTGGTTCGACCGTCTCGGATGTACAAACCGTCTCAACTAGTTCGTCTGTCACAACCTGACACGGCGGCCGAGGGTTCTTTTCCGGACGGACACAACTGTTATCAGGTATCACGACACACCTGCATGCACTATGGGAGGAACGAACTCTGTCGGGAAGATTCCAACCGGCCCCGACGCGGCGGCGGACGGCTGTCGCATCGTGGGCGACTGCGCCGGCTGGGACCCTGCGGCGCTACTCGCGGTCCTCTTCTGGACGGGCGTGCTCTGTGTCCTCGTCTTCGGTTCGCTCTCGTACGTGCCGAGCGCCCGGTCCCTGCTCTCGAACGAGCGCGAGACCACCCGACGCGAGCGGGACGCCTTCGAGGCGTTCGCCGACCGCGTCGGGGGGCTCTCCGTTCGGGCGCCGACCGCCGTCGCCGCCGGGCCACAGACGCTCGTCGGCGTCGGCGACGCTGGGGGCGGCGACGGCGGACTGGAACAGGTCCGGCGGGCGTACCGCGAGACCGTGATGTCGATGGCGCACTACGACGAGGAGTACGGGGAGTCACTCGAGACCAACATGGCCGCCGAGTTCTCCGAGGAGCTGGCGGCGGTGGTCGCGACCGGACCCGCGTTCAGCCCGCAGGTCCAACAGGCGCTGGTGGCTGGCTCACACGAGGCCGGCAACGAACGGGACGCGTTCCTGCGGACGCTCGACGCGGAGGCCGAGGAGGTGTGTGACGCCCAGTCGATTCTCTCGCGGACCGACCGAAAGTGCGCCGAGATTCGCTCGCGCCACCTCGAGCTGTCGTCGTACGCCGAACTGCGGGAGGCGTGGGAGAAGCTGGACGAACTGGAGGCGGCGTGCGAGCGCTGTCTCGCCGACCGACAGTCGTCGATTCACGACGGCTACACGCTCGGCTTCCGGGCGGGCGACAGCGAGACGTTCCACTCGTACCTCTACCGGTCGCTCGACGTGTCGTACCCGGTGCTCGCCGACGGCGCGAACGTCCTTGAGTCGCTCCGGGAGACCCGGCGACAGGTGACGGCGGCGGCGTCGAGCCGCGTGTAGAAACGTCCTCGTCGGTTCTCTCTCTCTCTCTCTCGCTCTTCGATTCTTTCTGTTCTCGTCGTCCGCTTCAGACGAGACGTTGCGCGATGCGCCCGTCGACGGCGACGAACACGCCGTCCTCGCGGTCGAGGGAGACGATGTCGTCCGCGTCCAGGGCGGGCAGGTGGTGCTCGTAGAGGTCGGCGACGACCCGGTCGAACCGCTCCTCGGTCACCTTCGGGGGCGGGAGGTCGGCCTCCTGCGAGGCGACGCGGCGCGCGAGGTCGTCCAACTCCAGCGTCGGTCCGGCGGCGGCGAGCACGTCGAGGGTCGCCCGCCGGCGGGCGTCCGCGAGGTGGCCGCTCAGGGCGGCCGGCGGACCGGCGTCGGTCGCCGAGTCGGTCGGCTCGTTCGGGTCGACGGGGTCGGTCGTCTCCTCTGCGGCTGCGGTCGTGTCGGGGCTGTGATTGTCGAGCATCTGATTGGCTCTGTGGGGGCGAACGGCATAGGCGGTCTTCCAAAAGAGATAGGCACGCCCGCTCGGGGTGGCCGCCGGCACCGGACGCCCCGCCCACGAACGACCTAATTCGACGGCCCCGGTCGCGGCGGCCGGCCGCGGAACCTGTGACGGCCGACCGTCCGACCGTCCCTCCGAAGCCGCCACAAGCCCTTTCGGTGGCCCGCTGTTACCCGACGACGATGCCGGAATGCCACCCAGTAGCTACGCGTGCCGTCTCGTTCGGTGTCGCCGACGCGCCGAACCGCACGACCGACCAGGACGGCGGGAGCGCCGCCACACGGACCGTCGAACGCCGCGGCGCGCTCGCCGTCGCCGACGCCTCGAAGTCCGAACCCGGAGCCGAACCGGTCGCCGACGGAGGTGTCGACGATGAGTGAGTCCGTCCGCGAGCGAGGCGGGCGGGCGGACCGCTCGGAGCCCGAACGGGCCGACCGAGCGGACGCGGACCACCCGGGTCGGACGGCGGGGACCGAGGAGACGACCGACGCCGCCGGCGTCGACCCCGAGGACCTCGACCCGGACGAACTCACGCGGACGGCCGAGGGCGAACTCGTCCACGAGGAGACCGGACTCGTCGTCGACGAGGACCGGGTCGACCGCGGGCCGGAGTGGCGCGCGTTCGACCAGTCCGAGCGCGACTCGAAGTCCCGGGTCGGCAGTCCGCTGACGAAGGCGCGCCACGACGAGGGGCTGACGACGGAAATCGGCTGGCGCGACGAGGACGCGAACGGACGGGCGCTCTCCCAGGAGAAGCGCCGCCGGATGCAACGTCTGCGAACGTGGCAGGACCGGATTCGAACGCAGGACGCCGGCGAGCGAAACCTCCAGTTCGCGCTGGGCGAGGTCGCTCGGATGTGTTCGGCGCTCGGCGTCCCCGACGGCGTCAGGGAGATGGCCGCGGTCGTCTACCGGCGGGCGCTCGACGAGGACCTCATCCGGGGGCGCTCCATCGAAGCGATGGCGACCGCCGCGCTGTACGCCGCCTGCCGCGAACAGGGCGTCCCGCGGAGCCTCGACGAGTTGGGGAACGCCTCCCGCGTCGGCCGCGACGAGGTCGGCCGGGCGTACCGCTACGTCTCACAGGAGTTGGGACTGGAGGTCGCGCCCGCCGACCCGGCGGACTACGTCCCCCGCTACTGCTCCGAACTGGACCTGAGCGAGACGGTCGTCCGGACCGCGGAGGAGCTCGTCGGCGCCGCCGCCGAGGAGGGGCTCCACGCCGGGAAGTCGCCGACGGGGTACGCCGCGGGCGCGGTGTACCTCGCGTCGATGCTGTGTGACGAGAAGCGCACCCAGAACGAGGTCGCCGAGGTCGCCGACGTGACCGAGGTGACGGTGCGAAACGGCTACCAGGAGCAGCTCCAGGTGGCCGACGGCGTCGCCTGAACGGTCCGACCGTGGGGGAGCGTGCGACCGAAGTAGCGCGCTCTCAGAAGCGGGAGCGCCGCGAGTCGCCGAGGAGGCCGCGAGCCAGCCGGGCGACCCCGGCGGCGACGAGTCCGACTCCGACGAGGAGCGGGGTGGCGGCCGCGAGGCGGGCTCGCGTCGTCTCGGGGAGCGCCCGCAGGGCGCCCGACAGGAGTACCGAGAGGAGGCCAGCCCCCACCAGCACGCCACCCGATGGGCCGTCGGTCCCTCGGTCGCCGGCCCTCTCCTCGGTCGGTGTCCCGTCGTCGGTCCGTCTCCCGTCGCCGACTGTGGCTTCCCCCTCGGTCGTCGTCCCGCCCGGGTGCAGGTAGGGTTCGACCGTCGACACCGGGAGCGCGAGGCGGACGGTCTCGCCCTCGCGCACCCACGCGACGAACCCGTCGTCGACGAGCCTCGGGAGGTGCTGGTGTCTGAGCGCCGTCTCGACGCGCCGGCGCTCCTCGGACGTCACGTCCTCGACCGGCTTCCCCGCCTCCGCGGCGACGACGGTGTCGGCTACGTCGTCGACGTCGACCTCGTCGCCGCCGAGAAGCCGGTCGAGGACGCGTCGCCGGCGGCTGTGACTGAGCACCCCGTACAGCGTATCCAGGGGCACGTCGTCTCCGTCGATGTCGTCTCGGTCGTCGTCCGGCCTCCGGCCTCCGTCGGTCTGGCTCATGTTCCACCCGTCGAGCCGGTATCAGATAACTATTGTAAGAATAATGACTACATGGGTCGCCCAGAGGCGGGCACAGGCGGCGCCAGAAGCGGAACCGGCGGTCTCGACGTGCCGCCCTCCACCCCACGACCGCGAACCGCCGGTCACTCGGTGTCCCCGACCACCCCTGGACAGGCGCGAGCGGCGCGTCGACGCGTCCCTCACGTTTCCCCGACCGTACGTCGGGGTGGAGCCCGACCGGTCGGTCGGGTTCGCTTCGCCCCCGAATCCGCCACAAGTATCAAGTAGTACGAAAGTAATGATATCTTATGCACGCAGGGGAGTTCCGCAACTGGGCGAACGGGGTGACGCCGTCGGAGTTCGAGGCGGCGGTGCGCGAGATTCACGAAGCGGCCGGCTGGGACGTCGAGCCGGCGAGCGAGACGGCGACCGGTATCGACTACCACCTCACCCGGCCGCGACGGTATCGGGTGGTGTCGGTGCGACGCTGGAGCGGCCGCGAGTCGACGGCGGCCGGGTCGGCGGCGGTCCAGCGGGTCGCGGGCGCGGCGCTCGAACACGGGGCCTCGGAGGCGGCGGTCGTCTCGAGCGGCCCGTGTTCGGTGGAGGCGCGCACCACCGCCCGACGAATCACGCAGCAGAGCGCCCTCGACGCGGAGGCGGTCTCCGTCGACGACCTCCACGACTTCGTCCGACAGGAGGGTCTCGAAGCCGTCGTCGCCGACTACGAGCCGTCCTCGGGCATCGAGACCGCCGGCGCCTTCGACTGAGCGACACGTCCGCCCGTCGGCCCGCGGTGCCACGACGGCGCGACGAGGCGGCCGGTTCGTCCGGTGAGACTGCCGACCGGGCCACCATCCGGCTGTAAATAGGGGATTGTCCGGCTCCCGACGCGTCCCGAGCACTCCGTAGCCGATTACAGTACTACTGGTGTAATTCAACGCTCGTTTCGGCGACGACACCGCCGCCACTCCGAGTAATCCAATATTTCCACGGAGAAACGGCGGTGGAATACGACCGAGTCGGTGTGGACTCGCGCCACGACGGGGGTCCCAGAGGCGTTCCGGGCCGGACCCGTCACCCCGCCGGTAGGGTATTGGTCCCGCTCCCGCCAACACACGTATGGAGTCAGACCGGCGGTGGCCGACCGTCCCCGAGACGACACTCGAGGCGGGCGGCTGGGAGCTGTACGACCGACGCGAGGAGTCGCTGTTCCGCTCGCCGACGGCGCGCGTCGACGGCTACACCCTCGTCTACGAGGACGACGCGTTGCGGGAGGCGGTTCGCGGCGCCACGGACGGGGCGCTCGACCGGCCGTGGCGCTTCGTCTTTCTCACGCGGCTCTCGTTCACCCCGCCGCTGGCTCCCGGCGTCGGCCCCGCGACCTGGCTTCCGACGATTCGACGCGAGGCCCGACGGGCCTTCGCGGACGACCTCGAGGAACGGGGATTCGTCGACGTGACCCGGGCGCGCGGGTCGTCGTTCGACGCCGGGGGGCGCCCGTCCGGCCTCGGCGGGCGTCGGCCGGACCGTTTCACTGCCACACACGTCGTCGAGCGCGGGGGGGAGCGGACGCCGGTTCGGGTCGAGGCGTGGCTGACCGTGGCGGTCGAGCGCGGGTCGTTCCGGCTCGCCGGCGGCGCCTACCCCGCCCGCGACTTCGACCAGGTGTTCACCGACGCCGAACGGGCGCCGCTCCCGTCGCTCGACGCCGAGCGGTTCCGGCGCGAACTGTTCGAGCTACTCCGGGACGACGACTGAGGTCGGCCCCGGCTCGGCGCTCACGCGACGAGCACCGGCCGGTCGACGCTCCGGAGCACGCGGTCGGCGACGCTGCCGAGCCGACCCGGTCGTCGGTGGCTCTGTCCCTGGAACCCGACGACGACGAGGTCGGCGTCGACGGCGTCAGCGTGGGCGACGATTTCGTCGGCGGGGTCGCCGTGACAGACCCGGGGTTCGACGGCGACGCCAATGTTGTCGGCGCGGTCCATCAGCTCCTCCAACAGGTCGTGACCGCGGGCCTCCAACTCGTCGACGACGAGTTCGGTGCTGCTCAGCGCCGGCTCGCCGTAGCGGTGGGTGTCGACGACGTGGATGGCGTGAATCGCCGCGTCGAAGCGTTCTGCGAGCTCGAAGGCGTGTTCGACTGCCCGATTCGACGGGTCGCTCCCGTCGACCGGGACGAGGATGGTATCGTACATCGGTGGCCTCCGGGGGAGAGTCGGTGGGGCGAGGCCATAACCGTCGACGCTGGTTCTCGAAGGTGAAGAACGAGGACGGCGAGAAACGGCGTGTGGCCCGACCGGCTGTCGTCGGGTCGTGGAACGGCCCGGCGGGCGAGAAGTCGGCCGGCCACTCGATCAGTCGGCCGTGCCGGCCGCCCCGGCGCCGCCGAACGCATCCTCGGCGGGCACGTAGCGGTCGTCCTCGCGGCGGAGCAGCCCGCGGTCGAGGAGGGTCCGAAGGTGCGGGAACAGCGAGAGCTTCGTCAGGCGTAGCGACTCGGCGAGCTCTTCGGCGCTGCAGGCGCCGCGCTGGCGGACGTAGAGGTAGACGAGCTTCGCCTCCGCCGAGCTGACGCCGCCCGGGAGCGTCTCGGGGACGGCGGGCGCGTTCGAGTGGCTGTCGTCGGTCGATTCACGGGTCGTCGGGGTCGTGGTGGATTGCTGAGCGTTCATGATGGGTCGGGTTATCGGCGGCAGTCGGTCGGCGAGTCGGTGCGAGTCGGGCCTCGGGTCGAGTCGAGGACGGGTGCGAAGCGGTAGGCCGGTCGACGGGCGTGTCGGTCCCCCACTACCACTCCATCCCCCCGTTGATGCCGAGCACCTGCCCGGTCATGTAGCTCGACTCGGGGCCGGCGAGGAACGCGACCATCCCGGAGATGTCCTCGACCTCCGCGAAGCGGTCGAGCGGGATGCGCTGTCTGATCTTCCCCTGGACCTCCTCGCTCACTTCGGCGAGCATGTCCGTCTGGGTGAAGCCGGGGGCGACGCAGTTGACCGTCGCCTCGCTCTTCGCGAGCTCGAGGGCGAGCGTCCGGGTGAACCCGAACAGGCCGCTCTTGGTCGTCGCGTAGTTGGCCTGGCCGTAGTTCCCCTGTTGGCCGACGACGCTGGAGATGTTGATGATGCGGCCCCCGTCGGACTCCTTGATGTCGTCGTAGAACACCTTGGTGCAGTTGAACACGCCGCCGAGGTTCACGTCCATCACGCGGTCCCACTCCTCGCGGGTCATGTTCTTGAACGTCCGGTCGACGGTGATGCCGGCGTTGTTGACGAGCACGTCGACGGGACCGAAGGCGTCGTGGATGCGCTCGCGCATCCCCTCGACCTCCTCGCGGTCGGTCACGTCGGCCTGGACCGCGATGGCGGTGCCGCCGGCCGCCTCGATTCGGTCGACGACGTCGTACGCCTCCCCCTCCGAGGAGCGGTAGTTGACCACGACGTTCAGGCCGTCCTCGGCGAGCCGTTCGGCGATGCCGCTCCCGATTCCTCTCGAGGCGCCGGTGACGACGCACGTCCGGGTGTTTGATGACATGGTTGTGTGCTCGGCAGCGGCGGGCGCTCGGCCGTCGGAACACGGGCGGACGCTTCCTCGCGGCGCTCGTGGGAACTCCGTTCCTCCCTTCCCGACCGGGGGCTCTCGTCCCGACCGCTGCCGTTGGCGAAGCGATTGTCGATTTCGGTTAAGAGGATTGCCCTAATACCGCCTAAAACAACTCTAAGGAAATGCCGGCTTGTGCGGTATCAATCCAGGGCTAGTCGTGACAGTAATGCACGCTCCGGGGTCGTCGAACAGTCACACCCCGAACCGGGGCTGTCGGGAACGTCGCGAAAAGGGTGGGTGGCGGACGTTACGGAACCGGGGCGCCGACCGTCGTCGGGACGCCCTCCGACTCGAGTCGGTCCAGACACTCCGTCACCGAGCAGGCGCCGTCCCCGCTCCCGCAGGGGTAGAGGCGGTGGAGTTCGTCGTCGCGGTACACGGCGAGGCAGGCGACCGGGAGCGTGAGGACCTCGTACTCCTCGTCGGTCATCACCGACTCGACCGTCCGGCGCTGGAAGAGCGGGTCGAGCGACGTTCCCGTCCGCGCCGCCCACGTCTCGAACTCCTCGACGCGGTCGAGGACCGAACGGTAGTAGGGGGTGCCCTCGAGCGGCCCGCCGAGGCGAATCTCGCGCCCCCAGACCACGACGTCGTACTCGTCGAGGGCGCCCTCCCGTTCGAGCGCCGACAGCCGTTCGACGACGCGCTGTCGCGGCCGCTCCGCACCCGGTTCCGGGTCCGCACGCAAGAACAGCGTGACGGACCGTTCCGAAGACGTATCAGTGTCCATGACTGGCTTAACCCTCCCGTGTTACTGGGTACCAGAACAGATGCGATTGAAGCGTATTAATTCCTCGTGCTACTGGCAACGGCGGGACCCGTCCGCCGCTCGTCGCGGTCGCGGGCGCCGCCGTCGGCGCCATCGCTGTGGTCGTCGCCGTCCTCGTCGCCGTCCCCGACTACCCGGCTTCGGGGTCGACGAGGACGACCGCCTCGCCCTCGATGACCGGTCGCTCCTCCGCGTCGAAGACGTCCGTCGACAGCTTGTACCGGGCGTCGCCCAGGTCCTCGTCGACCGTGACGACGGCGGTCAGCCGCCCACCGATGTCGACCGGGCGGAGGAAGCGGACGTCCTGGGAGACGTAGATGGTGAGCCCCGGGAGCCGGGCGAGCGCGGCGCTGATGAGCCCGGAGACGAGGGTACCGTGGACGATTCGCCGGCCGAAGCGGGTCCCCTCCGCGAACTCGTCGTCGAGGTGGAGCGGGTTCGTGTCCCCGCTCGCGCGGGCGAACGCGAGGACGTCGGCCTCGTCGACCGGCTTCGAGAACCGGACGCTGTCGCCGACCGCGACGGCGTCCTCGTCGTCGAGGTCGTACTCTACGTCCCAACCCGCCTCCTCGTCGCCCGCGAGGTGGGCCGCCTTCGTCGTCGCCGACATCGCGACCGACCCGGACGGGTCGACGGAGTCCGGCGACGCCGTCCCCGCTCCCGTCCCGTCCCCGTTCGTCTCCGTGCTGTCGACCCCCGACTCGGCGGACGCCGTGGCACCGTCGGCGTCGGTCGACGTACCGGCGCCGTCGAAGCCGTAGGCGGCGAGCACCGCCCGGTTCGCTTCGAGGACGCCGTTGGTCATGTGTCCCGTCGCTCGGGCCCACGTCTCCGTGGTGGTCCGCAGCCATCGCGCGTAGGGGGTCGTGCTCCCACCGTTCATACTCCCCCCACTGGCCGCCCCTCGTATCCCTCTTGCGGTGCTCTCCGGCTCACGCCGCCCGCGAACCGGCCGCCGTCCCCGCTCGAACCGTGTGAAGCCATCTGCTGTCTTTTGTCACCACTCGTTGGTAACGAGGGGAAGGGTTATGTGTCTGTGGGTCCACGTTCGGGACGAGATGAGCGACGAACGCGACGCACCGAACTGGCCGCCGGCCATGTTCGCAGAGCGGATGCAGCAGGCGGGCGAGGAGTTCACCGACCGACAGCTCGAGCTGTTCGAACGTATGATGGGCGGCGGTCGCCGCTCCGGGAACGCGTTCTCGGACCTCGGTTCGATGGGTTCGATGAGCTTCGGCACGGCGGTGTTCAAGACGCGCGTCCAGAGCGGCGGCCGAATCAGCATCCCCGACGCCGAGCGCGAGGCGCTCGACATCGAGGAGGGTGACCTGGTGCAGACGTTCGTCGTCCCCATCAAGCGCAACCGCGAGAGTGATTCCGATGAGTGACCACGACACCCCCAGCACGACCGACCCGTTCACGAGCTTCTTCGACGCACAGCGCCGCGCCGTTGAGCAGAGTCAGCGTCTCTTCCACCAGAGCGTCGAGTTCCAGCGCCGCTCGATGCGAACGATGGCCGACGGCATGGAGGCGAGTCAGTCCCTCCAGAAGAAGAGCACGGACGTGACCCGGACGGCCGTCGAGGCGTACCTCGACGCCATGGAGGCGAGCGTCCCGATGGGTGCGCCGATGTTCGAGAGCATGCACGCGGTCGTCCGCGGGCAGTTCGAGGCGTCGAACGACATCTCCGACCAGACCTGGGACGCGATGCGCGCCGGGATGGAAGACGGTGTCGAGACCTACGACGATCTGCTCGAGGACTACCTCGCCGCCGTCGACGACTCCGTCGAGGCGTTCGTCGGCACGCTCGACGAGTTCGACGCGAGCCGCGAGGGCCACGGCCACGCCCCCGCCGACGACTGAGCCGCCGAAGCGACCGACGACCGTCCCGACGTCGGCGGACCGTCGGCCGGGCGGCCGATGCGGACGCGCCGAGCACGTCGGGGCGGACAACTTTCATATTCACGCTACTACAACACCATCCAAATGTCCGAACAGAACTACGATGCGTCACCGGGGGACCAGTGGAGCTCGTTCGTCGAGGAGTCGAACCGCGCGTTCGCCGACGCGTTCGAGCGGAACGTCGAAGCCCAGAGCCGGTTCGTCGACGCCTGGCTCGACGCCGTCGAGGAGTCGACGGAGAACACGAGCGAGATGACCGAGGAGGGACTCGACGGGTACGCGAAGGCCTACGAGGTCTGGATGACCGCCTCGGAGGACGTCCTGGAGCGCGTCGCCGACGCGTTCGAGGGCGAGGAGGTCGCCGTCGAGGACTTCCGCGACATCTGGCTCAACGCCGCCAACGAGTCGTTCAAGGAAGTGATGAGCACCTCCGCGTTCGCCGCGATGACGGGCCAGCGCCTGGAGGAGACCCTGCAGCTCCAGCAGGAACTCGACGAGAGCGCCGAGGCGACGCTCCACACCCTGGGATTCGCCACCGAGGGCGACGTCCAGGAGGTCGGCAAGCGACTCGTCGAGTTGGAGCGGCGCCAGCACGCCATCGAGTCGAAGCTCGACCGCGTCATCGACGCGATGGAGGACTGAGATGAACCCGTTCGTCCAGGCGCTCGACCTCCAGCGCCAGGGCCTCCAGCGGGCCGCGGGGCTGGCCGAGAAGGCCGGGAGCCTCCCCGAGCGCCCCGCCGAGATGGCGAGCGTCGACGTGGGCCAGACGCCGAGTGAGGTCGTCTACGAGGAGAACAAGCTCAAACTCCTCCACTACGAATCCCGCACCGAAGAGCAGTACGACGTCCCCATCCTCATCACCTACGCGCTCATCAACAAGCCGTTCGTGCTCGACCTCCAGCCCGACCGGAGCGTCGTCCGCACGCTGCTCGACCAGGGGTTCGACGTGTACATGATCGACTGGGGGGAGCCCTCGACGCTCGACGTCCACCTCACGCTCGACGACTACGTCAACCGCTACATCGACAACTGCGTCGACGTGGTGCGCGAGCGCTCCGGGCAGGACGCCATCAACGTGCTCGGCTACTGCATGGGCGGGACGATGAGCGCGATGTACGCCTCGCTCCACCCCGAGAAGGTGCGCAACCTCGCGCTGATGGCCGCCGGGCTCTGTTTCACCGGCGGCGGCGGCCTGCTCGAACTCTGGGGCGAAGAGGAGTACTACTCCCCCGAGGCGGTGACGGAGACGTTCGGCAACGTCCCCGCGGAGTTCCTCGACGTGGGGTTCGCGCTGATGGACCCCGTCGACAACTTCGTCACGAAGTACGTCCGGCTGTACGACAACGTCGAGAACGACGAGTTCACCGAGAACTTCGCCCGGATGGAGCGCTGGCTGAGCGAGGGCATCGACGTCGCCGGCGCGACCTACCGGCAGTTCCTCGAGGACATCTACCAGGAGAACAAGCTGGCGAACAACGAACTCGAACTGGACGGGAAGCGCGTCGACCTCGGGAACATCGACATGCCCGTCCTCCAGATCGTCGGCGAGTACGACCACCTCATCCCGCCGGAGGCCAGCACCCCGTTCAACGAACTCGTCGGCAGCGACGACGTGGAGACGTTCGAGTTCCCGACCGGCCACATCGGCCTGTCGGTCTCCTCGAAGTCCCACGCACAGCTCTGGCCGCAGGTGTGTGACTGGTTCGCCGAGCGCTCCGGCGCCGACGTCGAGGGCGACGGGGAGCACGAGGCCGAGGACGGCGCCGAAGCGAGCCTCGAAGCCGAGGTCGAGACCGTCGAGGACGCCGACGACGTGTCCGAGGCGGCCGACCCCGGCGAGATGGCCGCCGAGGAGGAGGTCGTCGAACGGGCGACCGAAGGCGAGAGTGAGACGGAGAGCGGGGGCGAGACCGACGCCGACCTCGACGACTACGCCGAAGGCGACGTCGACGAGACGGACCTCGAGGTCGTGAAGGGCATCGGCGACTCCTACGCGACCCGCCTCCGCGAGGCCGACGTGGTCGACGTGGCGGCGCTCGCACAGGCCGACCCGGCCGCGCTCGCCGAGACCATCGACGTTTCCGAGGACCGGGTCCGCGCGTGGGTCGAGGACGCGAGGACACGCACCGGACGCGCCGACGCCGAGGGCCACGACGGCAACGAACACGACGAGTAGTCGGCGCCGGCCGAACCGTTCACGTCCCTCCGACTCGCTTCTCCTCTCGATGGCTACGTTACCCGTCGACGGCGGGACACTCTGGTACGAAGAACGCGGCGAGGGCGTCCCGCTCGTGTTCGTCCACGGCGGCTGGTCGAACGGGGACGCCTGGCGCGCACAACTCCGGCACTTCGCCGACTCGCACCGGGTCGTCACGCTGGACCTGCGAGGGCACGGTCGGACCGGCGCCACCGACCGCGCGTCCTACTCCGTCGAGCTGTTCACCGAAGACCTCCGACGCCTGCTCACCCACCTCGACGCGACGCGCCCGGTGCTTTGTGGCATCTCGCTCGGCTCGATGGTCGTCCAGGAGTACCTCGCCCGGCACCCCGAGTCCGTCCGTGGAGCGGTGTTCGCGGGGGCGATACAGTCGATGCCCCCCGTCGCGCTCCCGGCCGGGGTGAAGCCGTTCCTGTCGCCGCTGCCGGCGCTGTCGCTGTCGCTCTCGACGACCGGGCCGCGAACGACGTTCCGGACCATGCTCGCCTCGATTCGGACCGCGACGGGCGGCCCGTGGCTCTCGCTCGACCCGGCCGTCCGCGCCCGGGCGATGGACGCCGTCGGCGACGTCTCCCACGAGGAGTTCCTGAAGGTCTTCGACGCGCTGTACGACTACGAATCGTCGGCGCTGTCGGGCGTCGAGACCCCGGCGCTCGTCGTCCACGGGGCGTCGGAGGCGGCTCCCGTCAAGCGCCAGAGCGCACGTCTCGCGGCGGCGGTGGCGGACGGCGACCCGACGTCGATTCCGGCGGCGGCACACCTCGTCAACGAGGACAACCCTCGGGCCTTCAACACGGTCTGTGAGGAGTTCTTCGGGCGACTCGACTGACCTCGGCGCGTGGACCCCTGCATAGGCCCCTCAGACTGTGAGGACCGGCACCTCCGACACCTCGGACACCTCGTCGACACAGCCCATGAGGTGTGGCCGGCGTTCGGGCACCATCCCGTGGTGGCCCATCACGATGACGTCGATGTCGTGTTCGCGGGCGTAGTGCAGGATGACTTCGCAGGGGTCCCCCCGGATACAGGCCGGGAGGGCCTCCAGTCCCTGAGCACGCGCCTGCGCGACGACCTCGCCGAGAAACGTCTCCGCCCCCTGTTCGACCGTCTCGAGGTACAGCTCGTCGCTGCTGAGCGCCGGCGTCGTCCCGTGAACCCGTTCGTCGACCACGTACAGGGCGTGGAGGGTCGCGCCGTGCTCCGCCGCCAGGTCGAGTGCGTGGTCGACGCCGCGCTGTGCGCCTTTGCTCCCGTCCGTCGGAATCAGGATGGACTCGTACATCGCTCTCGGGAGAGGGGAGGCCCCCGACCAGCATTAAACCGCCACCCCGTCCCCTCAGGCAGGTGAGGGGACGGCCCGGAGCGCGCCGACCGAAACGGCAGAAATCGGGGATTGTCGGCGTGCCGCGCCGGCGCTCCCGCCGCCGGTTCCCCGCAGGTCCGTGGTCCCTCTACCCGAGGTCGAGGTTCGAAGGGCGCTCCGGTCGTCCGTAACAGAACGTTTCCGCCCACCGTTTCGACCGTCCCTCTCCGTTCCGCCCCGCTTTACAGGCGTATTGGTGTAATTGGCGTCAGTCGAACGTGGGGAGTTCGGTCGCCGTGTCGGCCATGTTGACGTTCACCTCGATGACGTTGGCGGCGTTCGTCACGTGTTCGACGACGGAGTCGTGGTACTCCGGTTCGCGCATCCGGTTGACGGGGCCGGACACCGACACCGAGCCGAGGATTCGGCCCGTCGCGTCGCGGACGGGGGCGCCGACCGCCTGGAGCCCCTTGACCTCCTCCTCGTCGTTCGTCGAGTAGCCGCGCTCGCGGACGCGCTCCAGGTCGTCGAACAGCGCGTCGCGGTCGGTGATGGTGTGCTCGGTCTTCCGCTCCAGTCCGTAGCGGTCGATAATCCGGTGGACGCGCTCTTCGGGGAGGTGGGCGAGAATCGCCTTCCCCGTCGCGGAGAAGTGGAGGAAGTCCGGACGCTGGAGCTTCGAGGTCTGGTAGTCGCTGCCGACGGCCTTCTCGCCGCGCACCTTGTAGAGGTTCACGCTCAGCCCGTGTTGCTCGGTCGCGAGGTGGGCGTACTCCCCCGTTTCCTCGGCGAGTCCCTCCAGTTCGCGCTTCCCGTGTCGGTACAGCTGGTGGCGGTTCCGGACGTACTCCCCGAGCAGGAGGAACCCGAGGCTCAGCTCGTAGGTGTGGCCGTCCTTGACGACGAAGCGCTCCTCCCGGAGCGTCGTGAGGTGGCTGTAGACGGCGCTCTTCGACATCCCCAGTCGCTCCGCGAGTTCGGTGACGCCGGCGCCGTCTAGTTCTTCCAGCGCGCGCACGACGTCGAAGGCGTGCTGGACCGTGGTGAGGGTGCGCGCCTCCGCCGGCGGGTCGCGGTCGGTCATACGCGGACTTTGCGTGCGCGGCACAAAGGCGTTTGCTATGCGCGAACGTCTTTGACCGGCGCTACACCGCCAACCGCCGAGGCTCTGCGTGGTTCGTATTCTACGCTCCGTGAAAGCGTCACTTTCGAGGCTCGAATCCGGCGTCGAGACGTCACGTCCGATACCAAGTCGTTCGCGAGGTGAGAACAGAGCGGTAGGGCGCTCAGAGAGAGAGGAAATCGTGGCGAGCGTCCGGTTCAGTCCGAGGCGAGTTCGGCGACGGCGCCGGCGAGCACCTCGGCCGCGGCCGCACAGTCGGCCCAGTCGGTCCACTCACGGGGCGTGTGAGAGAGTCCGTCGCGGGAGGGGGCGAAGAGGAGGCCGGCGTCGGTGGCGTTCGCGAAGTGCATCGTGTCGTGGGCGGCGCCGGAGTGGAGGTCGGCCGTGTCGATTCCCCGGTCCGCACCCGCGACGTGGAACGCCTCCCGGACGCGGTCGCTCATCGGCACCGGTCGGCGGTCCCACGGCCGGTCGAGGCTCGTCTCGACGCCGCGCTCGCGTTCGAGACGGTCGAGGCTGTCGCGGGCGGCGGCGACGATGGTCTCTACGGAGTCGTACTCCACGTCCCGCACGTCGACGGTGAGGTCGACCCGGCCGGGGATGACGTTCGGCGCGTTCGGTGCGGCCTCGACGTGGCCGACGGTGCCGACCGCCGACGCGGACGACTCGGTGCGAGCCTCCGCGGCGCGCTCCACGTCGAGGACGAACTCGCTGGCGGCGGCGAGCGCGTCGGTCCGGCCGCCCATCGGCGTCGTTCCGGCGTGGTCCGCTTCCCCGCCGATTTCGACGGCACACCGGGTCAGCCCCGTGATACTGGTGACGACCCCCGCCGGGACGCCGGCTGTCTCCAGTCGCTCCCCCTGTTCGATGTGGAGTTCGAGCCAGGCGTCCCACTCGCTCGCGTCGACGACCCCGTCGCCCTGGTAGCCGATGCCGGCGAGCGCCTCTTCGAGGGTCTCTCCGTCGTCTTCGAGCGACAGCGCGGCTTCGAGCGACATGTCGCCGGCGGCGACCGAGCTGCCGACCAGCCCGCCGCCGAAGCGCTGGCCCTCCTCCTCGGTGAGGTTCACGACCTCCACCGGCCGGGCGAGGTCGGCGCCGTCCTCTTTCAGCGCACGGACCGCTTCGAGGGCAGCGTACACTCCGAGCGGGCCGTCGAAGATGCCGCCCTCGGGTACGGAGTCGAGGTGGCTCCCGGCGGCGACCGGGGCGGCGGTCGGGTCGGCGTCGTCGGGAGTGTAGCGGCCGACGACGTTACCGACCGCGTCGACGCGGACGGCGAGGCCCGCGTCCTCCAGTCGGTCGACGAAGTGGTCTCTCGCGGCACGGTCGGCGTCGCTCCCGGTGAGTACAGTGCGGCCGTGTCCCGGCCCCTCGACGGCCCCGAAGGAGCCGTTGGCTTCGAGGTCGTCGCGGAGCCGAGCCTCTCGAACGGGCATATCTCCCGCCTTTCGAGGGGCCGTACTTCACGATTTCGCCACTTGCAGCGGATATGACAGTTTCCAAATAAGTGTGTTCGGCGCTCGCCCGCGTGCGCCCGAAGCGGCCGATGTCGGCGGCTACGTCACCGCTGTGGCAGGTTTCCATAATTTTATTAGCCGCTGTCCGGTTGGTGGTACCATGCGGCGGGATAGCAATCGGTCCGACAGCGACGACAGCGACAGCCACGGCGGGTTCGCTCGCCGGCAGTTCCTCGCGACGGCGTCGGCGGGCACCCTCGGACTGGGGCTCGCCGGCTGCCTCGCGGGCGACGACACCGGGAGTTCCGGTAACGGGAGCGGTGGGACGGGCACCGACTCCGGCTCCGGCACGGGCAACGAGAGCGCCTCGGGGTCGGGGGCCGGCGGCGCCAAGTCCGGCGGGACGCTCCAGTGGGGCGGCGCCGTGCCGGTGCAGGGGCTCGACCCGCATCTCGACACCGCCGCGGCCTCGAAGCGGGTGCTCGAGAACATCGTCGAGGGGCTCGTCCGGCTCCAGCCGGACTACACGTTCGAACCGCTCCTCGCGAAGGAGATGACCACCTCCGAGGACAACACGAAGCTCTCCTTCACGCTCCACGAAGGGGTCACGTTCCACAACGGCGAGGAGATGACCTCGGCGGACGTGAAGGCCTCCTTCGAGCGAGTCCAGGGCAACGAGAAGTTCGTCGCCAACGGGTTCATGCAGAAGGTCGACTCGATGTCGGCGCCGAGCGACTACGAGTTCTCGGTGACACTGACCGAACCGTTCGCCCCCTTCATCGCCAAGATGTCGACGGCCGAACTCGCGGTGTTGCCGGCGGCCGAGGCGGAGAAGAGCGAAATCAAGGAGCCCATCGGCACCGGCCCCTACCAGTTCGACAGCCGGGAGATCGAATCCTCGTTCACGATGACGAAGTTCGAGGACTACTGGGGGGCCGACTCGGTCGAGGGGCCGTACATCGACAAGATCGTCAAGTCCGAGATTACGGACCCGAGCGTCCGCCTCCAGTCGTTCATGGCGGGCGAGTACGACTTCATCAACGGCATCCCTCCGAAGGACGTCCAGCGGGTGCAACAGGACGGGTCGGTGCGCTTCGAGAAGAACTTCCCCAAGTCGCTCGTCTACCTCGGGCTCAACTGCGAGGAGGAGCCGTTCAGCGACAAGAACGCCCGCCTCGCGCTCGACTACGCCTTCGACAAGGCCGAGGTGGCCGAGGCGGCGCTGTACGGCACTGGCCAGGCGACGGCGAGCCCGGCGACCCCCGGGAGCCCGTGGGTGAACGAGGACGTCCAGCCCCGGCCCCGCGACCTCGACAAAGCCCAGGAGCACCTCGAGAAGGCGGGGATGCCGGACGGGTTCTCCGTCTCCTTCAAGATTCCGCAGTCCTACCCCGCGCAGGTGCAGGCCGCACAGGTCATCGCCGACCAGGCGAGCGAGGCGGGTATCGAACTCAACATCCAGAAGATAACGTGGAGTTCGTGGCTCAGCGACGTGTACTCGAAGCAGAACTTCGAGGCGACGACCTCGTCGTACCTCGCGCTGTACTACCCCGACGTGTCGTTCTACAAGTTCCTCCACCCGGACGGGGCGTTCTTCTTCACCGGCTGGACGAACGAAGAGTACAACGCGAAGGTCGAGGAGGCGCGTCACCTGTACGACGAGTCGAAGCGGGCTGAGCTGTACAAGGAGGCGACGCAGATCATGCACGACGAGCGCGCCGGCCACCTGCTGCTGTTCTGGCAGGCGAACCTCTACGGGGCACAGCCCGACTACAAGGGGAAGATCGGCACCCCCGACGGGTCGTCGCTGCGCTTCAACGACAACTGGCTCGACCGCTAGCGATGTCGATGCTCAGCTATCTCGTCCGGCGGGTGGGGTTCCTCGCGGTCACCCTGCTGTTCGTGACGCTCATCACGTTCGTCGTCACGAACGTCCTGCCGGGCGACGTTGCGGTGCTCATCCTCGGGCCGAACGCCAGCGAGGCGAGTCTGCAGGCGTTGCGGGCGGACCTCGGGCTGAACCAGCCGCTGTGGGTGCAGTACCTCGACTGGCTGTGGGCGCTGTTCCAACTCGACATGGGGCAGTCGCTGCGCTTCGGCGAACCCGTCTGGGGGCTCATCATGGACAAGCTCCCGCGCTCGCTGCTGCTCGCGGTCGCGGCCACGGCGTTCGCCGTCGTGCTCTCCCTGCCGCTGGGCGTCATCGCCGCGGTGAAGCAGAACGAACCCGCCGACGTGGCCGCCTCGATGTTCGGCTTCGTCGGCGTCTCCATCCCCATCTTCCTCTGGGGGCTGGTGTTCATCCTCGTCTTCGCCGTCTGGTTGAACCTGTTCCCGACCGGCGGGTTCGTCGCACCGAGCCAGGCCGAGAACGGCTGGATGACCACCATTCGACACCTCGTGTTGCCCGCCACGTCGATGGGGTTCGCCCTGACGGCGTACGTGATGCGGATGACCCGGTCGTCGATGCTCGAAGAACTGGGCGACGAGTACGTCAAACTCGCCCGGGCGAAGGGGATGAGCGAGCGCGTCGTCGTCATCCGTCACGCCTTCCGTAACGCCGTCATCCCGGTCATCACGGTCATCGCCTTCCAGTTCGCGTACGCCTTCGGCGGCATCGTCGTCCTCGAACAGGTGTTCTTCTGGCCGGGGATGGGGAAGCTCACGCTCACCGCCATCCAGTCGCGGGACATCCCGCTGCTGCAGGGGTGTATCATCGTCGTCGCCATGATGTACATGCTGTCGAACCTCGCGGCCGACGTCCTGTACGCCTACTTCGACCCGCGCATCCGCTACGGGGGTGAGAACTGATGGCGACCGACGCGGGAACCGAAACGAAGCGGGCGGACTCCTCGTTCCGCATCACGACGGCCCAGAAGGAGCGCTACGCCCGCCTCTGGCGCCAGTTCCGACACAACACGAAGGCGATGGTCGGGCTGGCCATCGTGCTGACGCTCGTCGTCGTCGCGCTGTTCGCGCCGCTCATCGCGCCGTACTCGGTGTCGGAGACGAACATCGACGCCCGTTCGGAGGCGCCCTCGCTCCAACACCCCTTCGGCACCGACGAACTCGGGCGCGACATCTTCAGCCGCGTCGTGCTCGGCAGCCGTATCTCGCTGTACGTCGGCTTCGGCTCCATCGTCGGCGCGCTCGCCGTCGGGACGACCGTCGGCGTCGTCTCCGGGTACGCCGGCGGGATGGTCGACGAGGTGTTGATGCGCGTGATGGACGCCGCGATGGCGTTCCCACCCATCCTCCTCGCGCTGACCGTCATGGTCGTCCTCGGGCCGAATCTCAACAACGTCATCCTCGCGCTGGCGTTCGTCTACACGCCGTACATCGCCCGCGTCGGGCGGTCGGCGGCGCTCTCCGAACGCAACGAGGAGTACGTCGAGTCGGCCGTCTCCCGCGGGGAGTCGGACGGCTACATCGTGTTCAAGGAGGTGCTGCCCAACTGTATGGCGCCCCTCCTGGTGCAGGCGTCCATCAACGTCGCCTTCGCGATGCTCGCGGAGGCGTCGCTGTCGTTCCTCGGTCTCGGCGCGCAACCCCCCAAGCCGTCGTGGGGGCTGATGATCAACTCCGGCCGGGGGTTCATGCAGACCGCACCGTGGATGATTATCTTCCCCGGGCTGGCCATCGCCTTCGCCGTCATCGGCTTCAACATGCTCGGCGACGGCCTGCGCGACGTGCTCGACCCGAAGGTCGACACGGTGGAGAGCTAACATGAGCCGGACACAGTCCACCGCGACCGACGTGGCATCGACCGCCGACACCGACACCCCACTGCTCGACGTGCGCGACCTGCGCACGCAGTTCAGCACGGACGCCGACCCCGTCGTCGCCGTCAACGACGTGTCGTTCACCCTCTCGCGGGGGGAGACGATGGGCATCGTCGGCGAGTCCGGCGCCGGCAAGTCCGTCACCGCCCGCTCCGTCATGGGGCTCATCGACCACCCCGGCGAAATCGTCGGCGGGGAGATTCTGTTCGACGGCGAGGACCTCGCTGCGAAGTCCGAAAAGGAGATGCAGACGGTACGGGGGAATCGCATCGCGCTCGTCCCGCAGGACCCGATGCGCTCGCTCAACCCCGTTCTCACGGTCGGAAGTCAGATAGTCGAGACGGTCGAGCGCCACCAGAACGTGAGCGAGACGGAGGCCAAGGAGATCGCAATCGACGCGATGGCCGAGACCGGCATCCCCGACGCCGCCGACCGCTTCTCGGACTACCCCCACGAGTTCTCCGGCGGGATGCGCCAGCGCGTGCTCATCGCCATCGGCCTCGCCTGCGAACCCGACCTCATCATCGCCGACGAGCCGACGACGGCGCTCGACGTGACGACGCAGGCGAAGATTCTCGACCTCCTCAACGAGCTGCAGGAGGAGCGCGGGATGGGTATCCTGATGATCACCCACAACCTCGGCGTGGTCGCCCAGACCTGCGACACCGTCGGCGTGATGTACGCCGGCAACCTCGTCGAGAAGGCCGAACTGGAGGCGCTGTTTGAACGCCCGACTCACCCCTACACCCGCGGGCTCATCGACTCCATCCCGGAGACCGACCGCGAGTACGACGAACTCCCGACGCTCGACGGGGCGATGCCGGACCTCACCGAACTCCCCACGGGCTGTAACTTCGCCCCGCGCTGTCCGTACGCCGAGGAGGCGTGTCGGACGGCGGGCGACCCCGAACTCCGGGGGGTCGAGGGGACGCCGTCGGCGGCGGCCTGCATCCGCGCCGACGAGTTGGACCTCTCCGAGGGTCGCGTGCCGGACGCCGCCGGCCTCGGCAAGTCGGTCGACCGCTCCGGCGACCCGCTCCTCCGCGTGGAGGGGCTGAAGAAGCACTTCTCGGCCGGCGACGGCGTGCTGGGTGGTCTCACGCTCGACCGCTCCGGCGGCGGGTTCCCGAAACTGAAACGCCAGTCGGTGAAGGCCGTCGACGGGGTCGACTTCGACATCTACCCCGGCGAGACCGTCGGGCTGGTCGGCGAGTCCGGTTGTGGGAAGTCCACCGTCGCCCGCACGGTGCTCCAGCTACTGGAGCCGACGGACGGCGGGGTGTACTTCGACGACCAGCCGCTCCACGAGTTGGGAAGCAGCGAGATTCGGAGCCTCCGGGCGGAGATGCAGATGATTTTCCAGGACCCGGGCTCCTCACTGAATCCGAGAAAGACCGTCGGCGGCATCATCGGCCGCGCGATGGAGAAACACGGCGTGGCCTCGGGTGAGGAGAAACACGAGCGTGTCGGCGAACTCCTCGAACGGGTCGGCCTCTCGGCGGGCGCCGCCGGGAAGTACCCCCACGAGTTCTCCGGGGGCCAGCAGCAGCGCGTCGCCATCGCCCACGCCCTCGCGGTCGAGCCCCGGCTCATCGTCTGTGACGAGCCGGTGTCCGCGCTCGACGTCTCCGTGCAGGCCCAGATTCTCAACCTCCTCAACGAGATTCAGGCCGAGGAGGGTATCGCCTACCTGTTCATCTCGCACAACATCGGCGTCGTCAAGCACATCTGCGACCGTCTCGCGGTGATGTATCTCGGCGAGGTCGCCGAGTTCGGCACCGTCGAGGACGTGTTCGACGCGCCGTACCACCCCTACACGCAAGCGCTCCTCTCTGCGGTGCCCCACGCGGACCCGACCCGGCGCACCAACCGGGTCTTGCTCGAGGGGACCGTTCCGAGCCCCATCGACCCGCCCTCGGGCTGTTCGTTCCGCACGCGCTGTCCGAAGAAGATCGGCGACGTCTGCGAGCGCGAGGACCCCGAACTGGCGGACGCGGGCGACGGCCACCACATCGCCTGCCACCTCTCGCGCGAGGAGATGTCCGAACCGGTCGGCGAGGGCCACGCAGGCGACGCCCGGAGCGTCGAGTCGGGCGCACGCTCGGACGACTGAGCCGCCCCGCGGCTCCGCGTCGGGAGCGTGCCCGTTCGACCCCGGTTCGGGGTATCTGGCCCGGCCAGAGCCCGCGAAACGGCCCCTTTACGCCTGCGTCACGACCGTTGCTACCGCGGGAGAACGCGAAGGAGAGCGTAATCGTGCAATTACCAGCAGGACATAATTTCAGGCAATCAAGTATGTATGTCGAGAGTTCGTGTCTTACTACCAGAAATTCTTAAAGCTGTGAATTTATAAACTGTATCCTCGCCAAGGTGTGTTCGAGTCCGGCGCCGAAACCCGGACAGATCACACATGGCAGACGACAACCTCAACATCTCGCGGCGGTCGGTGCTCGCAGGCCTCGGAACCATCGGTATCGCAAGCGCGGGTGCCGGCCTGGGCACGTCCGCGTACTTCAACGACACGGAAGAGTTCGACGGGAACACGCTGACGGCTGGGGAGCTCGACCTCCTCGTCGGATACAAGGCGTACTACTTCGGCGCGAAGAACGGCAGGGGGTCGCGCCACGAGTTCGCCAAGGTCAAGAACGGCGACGAAGGCGACCTTTCGGCGAACCTCTCGGACATCAAGCCAGGCGACGCGCTCGCGGCGGAGTTCTGCTTCAAAATCCGGAACAACCCGGCGTACCTCTGGATGTGCGGCGAACTGACCGCGGACGACGAGAACGGCCGGAACGAACCGGAGAAGCACGTCGACGACTCCGCACACGACGGCGAACTCGCCGAGCGGATGATGGCGCGCGTGGCCTACACGAAGGGTCACGGCACGGACGGGTACCAGGGCCCCCACAGTGTCGGCGACGTCTCGTACTACCACGACTCCGTGGACGACAGCCTGCTGGTGGAGGGGACCCTCCGCGAGGTTCTGGACGCGCTCCGCATGGGCATCCCGCTCGACGGCGACGGCGACGTCACCCCGCCGAAGAAGAACCGCAACTGCTTCGACAAGGCGGGCGACGGCGACGAGTACGCGGACGCCCACGTCGTGGTGGAGACCTGGCTCCCCGCGTCGGTCGGTAACGAGGTCCAGTCCGATTCCGTGGAGTTCGACCTGAAGTTCTACGCCGAGCAGTGTCGCCACAACGACGGCGCCGACAACCCGTGCGTGAACGTCACGACGAAGCGCGGTCGCGGGTGGCCGTTCACGACCGACAAGTGGTCGCCGCAGGCCATCGCCGGCAGCCGCGGTGCGACCGAACTCCGCTTCGAGAGCCCGGACGGCCTCGAGACGCAGGACCTGAACACGAACTACGGCTACGCGAGCCCCTCGGAGTGGTTCTACAACACGGGCTACGACTTCGAGCTGACCTTCGACGGCGACGACGAGGCGACCATGACGGTGTACCACGACGACGGCTCGACGTCCATCACTAACACGGTACCCGGCGCGGGCGACAAGCTCGGTCTGGTCGCCAAGTCCAGCGACGACTTCGACTTCGAGATTCGCGAGGTGACCGTCGACGACGGCATCGACAGCGGCCCGACGAGCGTCATGGCCCCCGCGGAGAACGGCGACGACAAGAAGCACCTCCTCGTCGAGGGCGCGACGCTCGGCGACGGGTTCACCGTCACCGGGACGTTCGAGTTCGTCAACGACTCGAAGAGCGGCCGAGTCGAGCAGGTCGGCAACTACGGGATGAACATCCTCGTCAAGTACTGAAGACGCTTCGGCGAGGTTCCTTCCCGGACCCACACCGGTGCCACGACCGTCGCTGTTCGCGACGGACGTAGACGCGGTCGCCATCGCGTCTCGGCGGTTCGACTCCGCCGGTGGGTTTCATCCGAGGGCGGCGGCACTCGGAACGGACATACACACGATTCACATGATACACACGCACGACACAGGCGGGGACGGGGGAGCGACTCTCGGCGGGGGTGAGTCACGGTGAGCGGCGACGACATCTCCCGGCGCCGCCTCCTGCTCGGTCTCGGCAGCGCCGGCGCAGTCGGGTTCGCCAGCGGAACCGGGACGCGTGCGGCGCTGTTCGACCGCGAGACGGTCGCCGACAACCGGCTCCGTGCCGGCAACGTCGACCTCGAACTCGCCACGACGTGGCTCCGCCGCCGCCCCGACGAGGAGTGGACGGCATGGGACGACCGAACGGAGAGCTGGACGCCGTACGACGGCTCCGGGTTCGACGGCGTCAGCTACGCCACCGAGTCGCGCGTCCGGCCCGTCGTCGACGAGGTTCGCGAGGGCCACGAGGGGTACGTCTGGACGGCGTTTCGCGTCTGTGACAACCCGGCCACCGTCGAGGTTCGACTGGACGGGACTGCGGACGGCGACGACGACGGCGAGGACCTGGTCGACCGCGTCGAGGGGACGCTGTACTACGCGGACTCGCTCGACGCGTTGACGGACCCGACGGGTGCGACGACGCTCGCAACCGGGTCGTTGCGTGACCTGCTCGGCGGGTCGTACCACCTCGGGCCGGGGGCAACGGGCGGTACGACCGGCGGCACGACCGACGACCCGATTGCGCTCGGGAAACTCGAGTTCGACGAGAACGAGGGCGGCGTCCTCGACATCTCGCTCGAAGGGACGAGCCAGTCGTGGAGCGGCACCTACGACGCCGGCGTCGAAGAGTTCGCTCCGGCCGACCCGCCGACCTTCGAGTTCGACGGGCCTGACGGGGCCGTGACGGTCGAACTGACGCGGTTCTACGTGAAGGACGCCGACGGCGACGACCGCGAGGTGTACGCCTTCGACTTTGAGACGACCGCCGGGTCGGTGTGTCGAGTCGAGGTGAAGGGCGGTACGGGGACGAACGTCTCTGGGACGGACGAACTCGGTCCGAACGGGGGGACGGCGCTCCGACCGCCGGAGAACAACGGCGGCAAGCAGGCGGCCATCAGCAACGTCGTCTTCTCCACCTGTCCGGGTTCGGGGGACGACCCGGAGCCGCCGGGCTGTCTGCCGGCCTGCGAGCCGGCGTACCTCGGGCTGGCGTGGACGTTCCCCGATGAAGGGGGACCGGACGACGGCTGGCTCGGCGACCGCGTCGACTTCACGCTGACGTTCGACGCCGTCCAGTGTCGCCACCACGACGGGGCGGGCGGCGAGGGAGGTCGGTCGGCGTGAACCGACCGGGGCTACCGGTGCCCGAGCGAACCACGCACGCTCTCGCGCTCCTCCTCGTCGTCGGACTCGTCGCCCCGTTCGTCGTCTTCGCGGCGCCGGGGCTCGTCGGCGCACAGCACAGCTTCGTCGTGCTCTCGGGGAGCATGGAGCCGGCCATCGACACCGGCGACGCGGTGCTCGTCGAGCGGGTCGACCCGACCGCCGTCGAGGCGGGCGACGTCGTCACGTTCCGCGACGGCGGCGCGTCGACGCCGGTCACCCACCGGGTCGTCGAGGTCCGCGAGGGTGAGTTCGGCCGCCAGTTCGTCACCAAGGGCGACGCGAACGAGGACTCCGACCCCGGCGTCGTCACCGAGAGTGAACTTCTCGGGCGGGTCGCGTTCACGCTTCCGCTCGTCGGCTACGTGGTCGGGTTCGGCGGGACGCCCGCCGGCGTCGTCGCACTCGTCGTCGTCCCGTTCGGGCTGTTGCTCGCGACGGAGCTCCGCAGCGTGGTCTCGGGGGCGACCCGGGGACGGCGCGAACCGGACGACGTGGACGATACGGACGGGCCGAACGGGGTGGGCGAGGCCGAACGAGCGAACGGGACGGAGGGGACGGAGGGGACGGCCAGGACGGACGAGACGATGGATACGACAGCGACACGAACGGCGGCAGGCACTGTGACGCCCGACGAACCGACGGGCGGAATCACACTCGCACCGGGGGAGCTCCGAATCGGACTCGGGGTGCTCCTCTGTGCCGGTCCGTACACCGCGTGGGTCGCCTACGTGACGACCGCCGGCTGGGCGGTCGCCGCGGCGGTCGCCGCCAACGCCTCGCTCGCACTGGCCGCGGCGCTCTACCTGAGCGGCCGCGACGAGGCCGCCGAGTCGGGTCCGACCGACGCCCCGACGGGAGGTGTCGACGATGGCCGGTAGTCACCGAGCGACGTACGTGCTCGTCGCGGTGCTCGTCGCCGCCGTCGTCGTAGCGGCGCCGGCGGGAGAGGTCACGCTCGCCTCGTTCACCGACACGGAGCGCGTCGAGGGGAGCCTCGTCGCCGTCGACGGTACGGGTCAGTCGAGCCAGCCCGGTCAGTCGGAGACGGGGGTCAGCTCGGCGACCGTCGGTGGTGCGAACGGGGCCGACGACCCGGGAACGGCCACGTCGGAGGGCGCCGCGAGTGAAACGACGGCGGGCGGCGACGCGAGCGAGGCGCCGAACGGGAGTGCGAACGGAACGACGACGCCCACTCCCACGCCGGTACCGACCGGCGACGGGGAGTCGGCCGAAACCGGAGCGAACGGGACGGCCCCGACGAACGCGTCGGCCGTCGCGGCCGTCGCGGGGTGGTCGCGATGACCGGACGCCGCCTCGGAAAGCGTGAGTGGCTCGTCGCGGCGCTCGCCGCCGTCGTTCTCGTCGGGGCCGGGGCCGGCTTCGTCGCCGACCCCGGCGGGGTCGGACCGACCGACGGAGGGATGGGCGGGGGACCCGCTGACTCCCCCGACACCACCGAAACGCCCGACGCCCCCGACGGCGACGAGGACGGGTCGGCGTCCGGCGCGACCGGGTCGGACCGGAACGCGACGACGGTGGACCCCTCCAACGACGGGGCGAGTGGCGGCGTCGGTGGGGGAGACGGCGCCGGAGGTGCCGACGGTGGCGGCGACGACGGTACAGACCGCACCGACCGCACCGGCGCTCGGGACGACGGCGACGGGAGTGACCGAACCGACGGTACCGACGGTGTCGACGAGTCCGACCGGGGGACGGTGTCGCTGTCGGCGGGCGGCGGTCACACGGAGACCCCGTTCGTCTCGGTCGACGACGCCGTACCCGGGGCGAACGGTCGGAGCGCGGCCACGGTCGTCAACGACGGCAGCCGCGACGCCGTCCTGAGCGTCGCCGCGGCCGACGTGCGGAGCCTGGAGAACGGGCGCACCGACCCCGAGCGTGACGTCGACACGACCGGCGGAGCGACCGAGGGCGAGCTCGGCGACGCACTCGAACTGCGCGTCCGGTTGGACCGCGCGGACGGCTCGACCGTCTACCTCGTCGGCTCCGACCACGCGTTCATCTCCCTGACCGACTTCGTCGCCGGCGGCGTCGCCGGGAGCGCCCCGGTGGACGCCGGCGAGCAGGTTCGGTTCGTCGCGGAGTGGCGACTCCCGACCACCGTCGGCAACGAAGTCCAGACCGACAGCGTCGAACTCGGCTTCCGGCTCGCGCTGCGCGGCCGGTGAGTCGTGGACTCGACGGCGGTCCGGCACCACCCGACCGTCACGGTACCTAGTCGTTAGGGTAGTCGACTTAGGTGTCTGGCACCCGAAGACACGGGTGTGAGAATCCCACACGAGCGAGAGACCGCGGACGAGGAGCGGGACACCGTCAGGGTACGCGAAGTCGAAGGCGACGGCGAGACGATTCTGACCGCCGACCTCGGACCGCTCGGGCCGGGTGCGTCGCTCGACGTAGTCGAGGGGACGGCCATCGTCGTCGACGGCCGGAACAGTTCCGCGGACGAACGGGCGCCGTCCGTCGGTGGCGGCGGTGGCGGTGACCGACAGATAGAGGTCGACCTCCCGGCGGGCGTCACCGGAGCGGACGTGACGCTCAACAACGGCGTGCTCACTGTCCGGCGGTAGAGCCGACCGGGTACCGCCGGGCCCGTCGCCGGGTCGAGTTCCCGTTCCGAACCCCGAACGACACCGTGGTTCCCCGATGAATCGACGAACGATGGGGCCGGCGAATCGCTGAATCGGCGAATCGGCGAAATCGGTGGCGAGGACGGGAGCGTGCGCGGAGGGAGGCCAGGGAGAACGTGTGGAGAGTCCGGATAGGTGTCCGGGACCCGGTCGGAAACAGAGAGCCGAAGCGCTCGGAGAGCGAGACGCAGACGGGGACGCTCACGCGGCCGGCTTGGGGTCGGAGTCGTTCGTCTCGACCGCCTCGGCCTCCGGTTCGAGGGTGGCCGCGGCGCCGACGTCGTCGGCCGCGTCGGCGTCGGTCTCGCCCTCCTCGTCGTCCTCGTCTCCGTCCTCGACGGGGTTCATCTCCGATAGCTCGCGTTCGAGTTCGGAGCGCCCCTTCTGGAACTCGCCGAGTGCCTGTCCGCTGGCGCGGGCCAGTTTCGGGAGCTTGTTCGCCCCGAACAGCAGGACGACGATGAGGAGGATGATCAGCATCTCGGGGCCGGCCGGGAGCCCGAAGAACAGCGGGACTGTCGAGGGTAGTTCCATCATGGCTACATTCGGTAGGTCACTCCCGATTATAGCCTTTCTACCGGGCCGTGGCAGTGACTCCGCGGTCACGCACGGCGTCGTAACCGGGCGTGCAGAGTCGGTGTCGGACGGGGGTGGACGCCTACGGACCGACGCCGGTTCGACCGTCCGACCCGGCGGTCGCGGCCGCGCGGACCGGCGAGTACACGTCGTCGAGGTCCTCGACGGCGGGCGCGTTGACGACGACGACGCGCGTCCCGTCGAGGGTGACGCGGAAGGCGTCGGCGTACGGTCCCGACGGGACGACCCACGTGTTGAGGCTCACCTGTTCGGCGCCGTGGCCGACGAGGAGGGCGCGGTAGCCGTCGTAGAACTCGCGGGCGTCGGCGTGGCTGTCCCACTCCGTGACCCAGACGTAGGCCCCGACGGCGCCGGTCCGGTCGCTCCCGTTCCCGTCGGCGCCGTCGGCACCGGTCCCGCCGGCGTCCGCCCCGTCCCCACTGCGACCGTAGGCGACGAGGCGGTCGTTCGCCCAGCCGTCGGAGACCGGCGCGGAGTAGTTGTACACGTCGAGGCCGGCGACGCCGTCCGGGATGACGAACGCCCGGGTGTCGACCACGTCGGCGCCGGTCGTCCGGGCCGCGTTCCAGAACATGACGTAGATGGACGCCTCGCCGACCGTGTCGCCGGCGGGGTCGCCGACGCGCGTCCAGCCGTCGCGGGCCGTCTCGGGGACGGGGACGACACCCGGCGTCTCGTCGACGCCGGGGTAGATGACCTGCTCCGTGGAGGCGGGCAGGGTCGCGTGGGCGGCGTCGACGGCGTCCCAGCCGCCCGCGTCGACGAGCGCGTCGACGTACGTCGGGCCGTCGGAGTAGGGCTGGTAGACGACGAACAGCATCGGGAGGTTCACGTCGTCGTTCGACGACCCCCTATTGCGCGGTCGGTCCAGGCAGTCCCAACCGGCGGCACACTCGGCCATGTAGCGCTCGGCGAGGTAGTTCGCCTCCCCCTCTATCAGCCCGTTGCGGGCGAGCTGGGTGTCCTGCGTGCGGACCGACGCCGCCGAGGCCGCGAGGTCGAAGTGCTGGTCCTGCAGGGCGTGGGTCAGCTCGTGCGCCAGCGTGTGGGGGTCGACGACCGCCCGCTCGGGGTCCTCCGTGATGAGGACGAGTCGCTTCTCCGCGGGGGCGTAGTAGCCGAGCACGTTCGACCCGTACAGCGTCGCGAACTCGTCGTCCACGTTCGCGTCCTCGCCGACGACGAACAGCGCCTCCCACACCTGTTCGTTCAGGTGGTCCGTCGCGGGCGGCTCGTCGCCCCCGCTCCCGCTCGCGTTCCCGAACCCCTCCCGAAGGTGCTGTTCGCGACTGACCACCTCGACGGTGACGGGCTCCTCGAACTCCAGCCCCCGGAGGTGCTCGATTCGGGCCATCGTCCGGGCGACGACGGCGTCGAGTTCCGCCGGGGACAGCCCGTCGCGCCCGTCCACGTCGAGCACGTCGTCGTAGCGGTAGCCGGCCTCCCAGCCGAGCGCGTCGACCGGGTCGGCGCCGGCGCCGGCGTCGGCCCCGTCCGCACCGTCCACGCCCTCGGTCACGTCGGTGGGGCTTCCGATGCCGCCGTTGCCGCGCCGGTCGTCGTTTCGACCGGTCGACGGAGCCCCGTTGTCGGCGGCGGGACCGTCCACGTCGCCGCCGGTGCCCTCGGGACTACCGACACCTGCATCGTCGCTACTACGACCGTCGCCGGCGGCGGGCCGCCCGTGTGACGGGGCGGGACCGACCGTCGGCGTCGGGTCGGGGCGGTCGGGGGCGACACCGGGAGTCGGGGTAGATGCGCTACCCGCATCCCGACCGCCGTCGACCGCGCTCGGCGCGACCGGCGCCGCTCCCGCGTCGACCAGCCAGGCAGCGCCGCCGCCGGCGACGACGAAGACGGCCACCAGCAGCGCTGCCAGTGCTCTCATGCCGTATGGAAGGGGTCACGGAGCGATAAGGTTTCTACCACCGCGTAGCGGCCGGGTGACGACGAGTCGCCCCCGAAGAAAGCCTATATCCGTTCTTCGTGTAGGTACAGGTAGAGACGGTCCCGGGAGGGGCCCTTCGCGAACATGAGTTCCGAGCGTCGTGACACCGAGCGGCCGCAGGCGGCGGACGCTCGCGGGGAGGGAGTGAGAGGGGAACCCCGAGACGGGGCTGCGGCCGCGGAGTCGTCCTCGACCGACCCCACATCCCCCGTGGCTCCCGTGTCACCGGTCGACGGCGGGCTCGACCCGGAGACGGTGTCCGACCTTCTCGGCGGACTCGACGTGGAGACCACGGCGTCGGTCGAGGTGCCCGAACGGCTCGTCGACCGCGTCGTCGGCCAGGCGCGGGCCCGAGAAGTCGTCGAGAAGGCGGCGCTCCAGCGTCGGCACGTCCTCCTCATCGGGCTCCCGGGGACGGGGAAGTCGATGCTCGCACACGCGATGAGCGAACTCCTCCCGGGTGAGGGGCTCGAGGACGTGGTCGTCTACCACAACCCGGACGACGGGAACCGGCCGCGAGTGCGGGTCCTGCCGGCCGGACAGGGCGCCGAAGTCGTCGGTCGCTACCGCGACACCCTGCGGAACCAGGCGGCCATGGGGTCGGCGTTCCGGACGCTGCTGCTCGTGTTGGTACTCGTCTACACGGTGTTCGTGATGGCCGAACCCCTCGTCGGCGTCATCGCCGTCGGCCTGCTCTCCATCCTCTTCCGGACGGGCCGGAGCCGTCGGACCGCCCGCCTGCCGAAACTGCTCGTGGACAACGGCGGCCGGGAGACGGCGCCCTTCGAGGACGCGACGGGCACCCACGCCGGGGCGCTGTTGGGCGACGTGCGCCACGACCCGTTCCAATCGGGTGGGCTAGAGACACCGAGTCACGACCGCGTCGAACCCGGCGCCATCCACCGCGCGAACGGCGGCGTGCTGTTCATCGACGAGGTGAACACCCTCGACGTCCGCTCCCAGCAACACCTCCTGACGGCGGTCCAGGAGCGGGAGTTCGCCGTCACCGGGCAGTCCGAACGCTCCTCGGGTGCGATGGTGCGCACCGACCCCGTCCCGACCGACTTCGTGATGGTCGCCGCCGGCAACCTCGACGCGGTGGCGAACATGCACCCCGCGCTCCGCTCCCGACTCAAGGGGTACGGGTACGAGGTGTACATGGACGACAGCCTCGAGGACACCCCCGAGAACCGCCGGGCCCTCGTGCGTTTCGTCGCCCAGGAGGTCGGGAAGGACGGCCGACTCCCGCACTTCACCCGCGAGGCGCTCGCGGAGGTCGTTCTCGAAGCGCGCCGTCGGGCGGGTCGTCGGGGCCGTCTGACCCTCGAACTGCGCGACCTCGGGGGGCTGGTCCGGGTCGCCGGCGACGTGGCCCGGAGCGAGGACGCCCCGTTCGTGAGACGCGAACACGTCCTGCGAGCCAAACGCCGTTCGCGGAGCGTCGAGCGCCAGCTGACCGACCACTACCTCGACCGCCGGCGCGACTACGACCTGACGCTCGTCGAGGGGGCCGTCGTGGGGCGGGCGAACGGGCTGACTCTCGTGGGCGACGACGTCGGCGTCGTCCTCCCCGTCGTCGCCGACGTGACGCCCGCACAGGGTGAGGGCCGCGTCGTCGCCACCGGCGGCCTGCGCGACGCCGGCGCCGAGTCGATGGCCCACGTCGCCGCGGTCGTGAAGAAGGCCGCCGGACGGCGTCTCGCCGGCCGGGACATCCACGTCCAGTTCGTCGGCAACGTCGGCGGCGTCCGCGGGGACGCCTCGGCGCTCGCCGTCGTGACGGCCGTCGTCTCCGCGCTGTCGGGCGTCCCGGTCGACCAGTCGGTCGCCGTCGCCGGCGCGCTGTCGGTCCGGGGCGACGTGCTCCCGGTGCCGAACGTGACCGCCCGCGTCGAGGCCGCGGCCGCGGCCGGGGTCGAGCGCGTCGTCCTCCCGGCAGCGAACCGCGACGACGTGCTCGCCGAAGCCGAGGCGCTGGCTCGCGTGGAAATCGTCCCCGTCTCCCACGTCGGGGAGGCACTCGCCGTCGCGCTGGTGGGTGACGCCCCCGACTTCGGCGGCGAGCGGGACTCGGCGGTCGGCCGCCTCGTCGACGCCGCCCGCGCGTTCCGCCCGGACCTCCCCGGCACCGACCCGACGCCCGAACGCGTGAGCGCGGACGGACGCCGCGACGGGCGCCACGAGGTCGCCGACGACTGAACCCGTCCCCGAAGCCTCGCCAACCTAAAGACGGGCCGGCGGTTCCAGCACCGTACGCCCTTATCACGACGTACGGCCACTACCTTCACCATATCTAATAACTATGCCGCGACGACGGCAAGGTACTCGCGTGGACACCACGCGGGACGACGCGACCGACGAGCCGATGCGGCGACGGACGGTGCTGAGAGGTGTCGGCGTCGCGCTGGCGACGCTCCCGGCGCTCTCACTCGGGGGCGGGAGCGCCGCGGCGGCGGACGGAATCGAGGTCGACACCCGCGGCTGTGACGCCGTCAGCTTCGAGTCCGACGGCCGTGGGGTCGAAATCGACCTCGGACGGTGCGGGCGCATCGACATCGACTGACGGCCTGGCCCGGTTTCGGCGGGTCGGTTCGACGAGTCGAGTCGGCCGGGTTCCGACGGGTCGAGTCGATGCGACCGGACGGTCGGGAGCCGCGAGATTCGGTCGTTCGCTCGTTCTTCGAAACGAAGGCTGAATCCCCAGGGAACAGGGAGTTCGGCCCCACCCGAGGGTAATGCGGGTACGCCGGTGTTAGCTAATGGCTATCCCGTTACGAGGCGTACGGCTAGTGTGAGACCTATGGGAGCGAGCGTCACCGACGGGCTCGTCAGCCGACGAGCGCTGCTCAAGACGGTCGGTGTCTCGCTGGCGGCCGTGTCCCTCGGAACGGGCGCCGCCGCGGCGAGAGCCGACTCGACGACCGACAGATACAGCCGCGACGTACGCGTCAGGTACGACGACGACTTCGACGGGCGCTTCAGGCGGCGGTCGAGTCGCCGCCGTCGCCGCACCAGCAGTCGCCGCCGCGGCAGCAGTAGCAGCCGCGACGTGGACGTCGACCTCCGCGACGGCGGCGGGTACGTCCGCTACGAGCGCGACCGCGACGGGAGCTTCGAACTCGACACCGACGACGTGTCGGTCGACTTCGACGCCGACGGCGACCTCGACGTGGACGTGCGCGGCGGCCGGTGCCGCGTGCTCCGCTTCGAGTCCGACGGCGACGACGAGTTCGAACTCGACCTCGGCGACTGCGGCCGCATCGAGGTCGACTGAGCGACGCGCCCGCCGACCGGTCGCGCGCCGTGAGGCCCCTCCTCTCGGGTCCCCGCTCGAGTCTCCGAGTTTCGAATCGACGCTGATTTTGACCGGTTCCCGCTGAACCGAAACCCGTCGAGCTACTCCGTCGGCGACGCCACGCGCCGCTCGCCGAGCGTGACGAGCCAGAGGGCGCCGAGACCGACGAGGTACGCGGCGGCGACCGGGAGGGCGACGAGCAGCATCGTCACGATGCCGTTGGGCGTCCCGAGCGCGGCCGCGAGGAAGACGAAGACGACGACGACGCGCCAGTGTTCGCGCATGGCGTCGTAGCGGACGACCCCGCCGCGGTGGAACAGCCACATCGTGACCGGCACCGAGGCGAGGACGCCGACGAACGCCGTGGTGAAGAAGACGAGCCAGAAGAAGCTCCCGACGCGGTAGGAGACGACGGCGCCGGCGTCGATGGCGTCCCACGCCAGATAGGAGATGACGGTGGGCGCGACGTAGAGGTAACCGAGGACGCTCCCGCCGAGGAACCCGAGAAGGAGGGCGACGCCCCAGACGAGGAACGTGTCGCGGTTTCCGCGGGCGAAGCCGCGCGCCGACAGCGCCGGCCACGCGTAGTACAGCACGACGGGCAGGGTCGCGACGAGTCCGGCGAGAACGCTCACCTTCACCGCGAACAGGAGCACCTCGACGGGGTGGAGCGCGACGATACGCACCGCCTCGGCGGGGACCACGTCGGCGGGTACCCGCGAGAGGAAGTCCTCCTTGAGCGCGCTCACCCCGCCGGCGTACAGCGCGAAGAAGACGAGCGCCATCACGCCCCCGAAGACGGCGACGAGCCGGAACGACTTCGCGGTGAGGCTCTCGACGACGAACAGGATGTCGTGGTAGTAGCCGCCGACGTCGTCCTCGTCGACCTCTTCCTCCGTGAGCACCGAGAGCACGTCCGCGGAGCGTCGCCGGGCGGCCGAGTCGAGGTCGTCATCGTCGGCGCCGTCGGCCCCCGCCCGCGAGCGGCGGTTCTTCGCCTTCCGCTTCGGTCTGGCGACAGACCCCGCCGTCCGGGCCTCGTCGTACCGCTGGAGTATCGCCTCGCCCAGTTCCTTGTCCCCCGACCGTACGGCGCCCTTCACGGCCGCGAGCATCTCCTGGCCGTCGATGTCGCGGAACGCTCGCAACGGGAGTGCCCGAACCGTCGCGGCGTCCATCGACGCGAGGTCGGGGTGGGCGAAGTCGACGCCCGCGAAGCGCGCCTCGGCGGCGGCGATCTCCCGGAAGACGGCCCGCACCGCGACGGCGGCGAGGACGACCGCGGCGACCACGACCGCGACCAGCGTCACCGCCGCGCCGGGGGAGCCGGCGGCCGCGACGAGCACACCGGCCAGCGACCGGGCGAGGTCCCCTCCGTAGGGGAGGTTGACGCCTCCGGCGAACGCCAGGACCCTCGGACTCGTCCCGACCGCGTAGAGGGCGGCGAACGCGAGCACCGGGAGGCCGACCAGTCGGTAGCGGGCCCGCCAGAGCGCCCCACGGACGTCGACGGTCTCGCTGGTGCGCGACACCGTGACGACCGCCTTCGCGAGCAGCAGGCTGAACCCGTAGAGGACGACGAGCGGTATCGCCCACATGAGCTGTGTGAACGGGTCCGGCGGCGAGAAGACGGCGCCGAAGACGAAGATGGCGACGACCGCGTGGCGCCACTTCGAGCGGAAGGTCTCGTAGGGGACGACTTCGAGGTAGGAGAGCCCCGTGACGGCGAGGGGCATCTGCGCGGCGAGGCCGAACGAGAGCGTCAGCAGGAGGACGAACTCGGTCCACGCGACGAGGTCGTACGTCGGGGCGAACCCCGCATCGAGCGTGTAGCGGGTGAGGAACTCGAACATGAACGGGAAGAACAGCTCGTAGCCGTAGACGACGCCGCCGACGAACAGGAGAAGCGAGGTGAGCGCGACCCCGAGGCGGGTCCTGCGCGACCCCGGGAGCGACGGCCAGAGTTCGCGCTCGCGGAGCGGGCGCCGGACGTAGTACAGCAGGACGAGGCCGCCGAGGACGCCGCCGACGACCGTTCCGAACTTCACCTGCAGGAGGATGACGTCGAACGGCGTCCGGACGACGATGTCGAGTTCGGCGGCGGTCGCCTCGGTCATCCCGCTGGTGGTCACGTCCTTGAGGAAGTCCCAGACGAACAGCCGCATCGCGTATATCGTCCCGACGAGTCCGACGACGAACGCGAGAAACGCCTTCTGGAGGTGGGCCCGAGCCACCTGGAGCACCGTCCCGGCCGCGACGCGGCCGCTGGCGACGGCCCGACGGTTCCCTCCGGGGAGTGAGAAGCCCGGCATCTATCGATGAGAGTTCGTCGGCTCCGGGTATCAACTTTCTCCGGCGGGGCGTCGGGACGCCCGCAACGAGCCGGTCCGCGTCGCCGCGTCCGTCGCGCCGTAGAAAGCCTATATTCGGCTCTCGCGTACGTGTGTGCGAGACAACCATGGACGAGGGATGGGTCGGCCGAGCGGCGCGCCGCGGGACGGCCGGCGGCGGGCCACCGCCGGGGGACGGGTTCGGTCGTTCGGACAGTTTTGATAGCTTGGAGAGTTTTGACGACGTCGGCAGGTCGGAGTCCGTCGACGCGACGAGCGTGTCCGACCCGTCGGAGGCGGCGAGCGACGACGGGAGTCGCTTCGCCGACTCGCCGCTGGTCGCACACTTCGAGGAGATGGTGTACCGACTCTCCATCGTCGCCGGCGTCGTCGTCGTCGTCGCCGTCGGGCTGTTTCCGTTCGCACAGGTCCCCGTGTTCCTCATCTGGGACGGCGTGATGCCCGGCGCGCCCGGGTCGGTGCCGCCGCACGTGTACGGCCCGCTCGAGTTGAAGCTCACGGAGCTGAAACTCGCCGGGCTGGCGGGGGTCGTCGTGGCCCTACCGGTGCTGGTGTACCAGGCCTACCGGTTCATGTACGACGGGCTGTACCCCGCCGAGCGACGCTACTACCTCGCGGCGGTGCCGACGAGCCTCCTGCTCGCGGTGGCGGGGCTGGCGTTCGCGTACTTCCTTGTCATCCCCTTCGTCTTCTCGTACTTCCTCACTTACTCCGAGTCGGCGGGGACGACGGCGTTCGCGCTCAGACAGACGTTCGACCTCGTGCTCGTCCTGCTGGGGTACATGGCGTTCGTCTTCCAGATTCCCCTGCTGATGATGTTCGCCATCATGCTCGGGCTGACGACCCGGGAGTGGCTGGAGGAGAAGCGCCTCTACTTCTGGGGCGCCTTCCTCGGGCTCTCCTTCCTCCTCGGCCCCGACCCGACCGGCATGGTCCCCATCGTCGTCGTCGCGACGATGGGCACCCTGTTCGAAGGAACGCTGGCACTCCTGCGATGGACCGGGCACTGACCGCGGCCGCGGTGGTCGTCCTGGCGCTCGCCCTGCTAATCGGCCCGAACGGGGTCGCGCTGGCGGACATTCCGACGGTCGAACTCGGCGATAGGAACGGGGGCGCCCCGCCGGACCCCTACGTCCCGACGACCGTCCCCGACTACGAGCGCGCGCCGGACGGGGCGGTAGTGACGACCCCACCGGCCGAGCCGACGGAGATAGGGGAGTCGGCGGCGCCGACGGGGCCGGAGAGCACCGACCCGGACCCGACCGCATCCGAGGGCGACCGTGCGACGAGCGGTGGCTACGGCACCGACGCCACCGACAGCACCGGCGGAACCGACGCCATCGACGGTACCGGAGACGCCCCGGGAGGCGTCGACGACCACGTCGGCGACGGCCACCTCGCGTGTGTCTCCCCCGACGTCGGCACGGGCGAGTGGGTCGTCGTCGTCTTCGCCGACCGGGAGAACCGCACCGAGCTCGGCAACGCCACGCTGGAGGTGGCGAACGAGGTCGAGGAGTGGGAGCGCGGCCTGATGGGTCGGGAGACGCTCCCCGCGGGCCGCGGGATGCTGTTCGAGTTCCCCGACGAGGCCCCGCGCACCTTCTGGATGAAGAGTACGCTCGTCCCGCTCGACATCGTGTTCGCCGACGGCGACGGCGTCGTCCTGAACGTCGCGCACGCGTCGCCCGAACCGGGGGTCGACGACGACGACCTCCGGCGGTACGCGAGCGACGGCGAGGCCCAGTACGTCGTCGAGGTGAACCGCGGCGTCGCCAACGAAACCGGAATCGGCCCCGGCACACAGCTCTGGTTCGAGGACGCCGAGTACTGCCGGTGAGGTCGGGGTCGGAATCGACGTGCACCCGACCCCACCCGATTACCAGTGCGTTACATCGCTACGGCTGTAATTTCACCCGGTTGTGGTAGCCAGTCCGCTGAACGG
>NZ_JAODIW010000009.1:137516-207292 GCF_026586625.1 Halobium salinum
GGAGTCGTGAGGTGGTTCGCCGCCCGGGTCGGTCACGGGTGTGAGTCCGGACCGTGGCGAGTCGAGCGGCGCGGAGACGTCGAGTCGACTCGGCTGTGGTCCCGACTAGCACATGCTGGCGAGCGCCACGGGTACGTCCGAGAGCAGCCACGCGCTGTGGTTGTGGACGTCGTACATGACGACCCCACCGGCGCGCAGGTGGAGAACGGCGAGCGGTTCACCCGACGAGCGGTCGTCCGCCGACGGACGGCCGTCCTGTTCGTGGTTCGGGTTGTCGTTCCTGTGCATTGTCTTGTCGACGGGCGACTGCGTCGTCTCGTCGGTTAGTTCCTCCTACGCTACGCGCCGTGTTAACTCCTAGCTTACACGTTGGTTACGTCGGTACGCGGAGGCGCCTGCATACTCGGCGGATTGGACGGACGGGCGGTTGGATGGACGGGGAGGTGGACGTAAGCGGATGGATGCGGGGGATGGATTCGGGTGGATGCGAGGGGATGGAGCGATGGGCGGACGGGGCCGAGTACCGGCCGTGAGCGGCCGAACAGACGGCGAAGGCGGCAGGGTCACAGGGGCGGCGAGGGTCGGGAGGTGGCGTTAGCCGGTCGGGTAGCCGTAGCCCCGCTACCGCACAGTTAGCTGAACCTTATAGCTACGCCGCACGAAAACCGCGTGAGGGCCGCGACGCCGTGTGCGTCGCGTAACACTGCTTCGTCCCGCGGGGGTTCGGCCGCGGACGCCGGCGACCCGGGCGACCGACGAGGGCCGGGCGCCGACGCCGACGGCCGGCGACTCGCGACCGACGGGGCGACTGGGCACCCGAGCACCGCGGGTCCACTGGAAGGCGACACATGACCGAAACATTCGAAGACGGGCGGGAAACGACCGGAGAACGCAAACGGGCGGGGGGAACGTGCCCGGAGTGTGGGGGGCTGTTGACCGACGACGTCGTCCACGGGGAGACGGCCTGTAGCGACTGTGGGCTCGTCGTCGCCGAGAACGCCATCGACCCCGGGCCGGAGTGGCGCGTGTTCAACCCCGAGGAGGCCGACTCGAAGACCCGCGTGGGCGCCCCGACCACCGCGATGTGGCACGACAAGGGGCTGTCGACGACCATCGACTGGCAGAACCGCGACAGCCAGGGGAACCCCCTGTCGGCGTCCCAGCGGCGGACGCTCCACCGACTCCGGCTGTGGAACCAGCGCTTCACCGCGGAGAACGCCCAGGACCGGAACCTCCGGCAGGCACTCGGCGAAATCGACCGGATGGCGTCGGCGCTGGGACTGCCGAACGACGTGCGCGAGACGGCGAGCGTCATCTACCGGCAGGCGCTGAAGCAGGACCTGCTCCCCGGCCGCTCCATCGAGGCGGTCGCGACGGCGTCGCTGTACGCCGCCGCCCGGCAGGCCGGCATCCCCCGGAGCATCGTCGAGATGACGGGCGTCAGCCGGGTCGACGAGCGCGAGTTCCGCCGGGCGTACCGCTACATCGTCCGCGAACTCGGGCTGGTCGTCCAACTCGCCGACCCCGTCCAGTACGTCCGGCGCTACGCCTCCGAACTGGGGCTCTCCGCCGAGGCCGAGAACGTCGCCTGCGACCTGCTCGCGAACGCCCAGCGGCTGGGCTTCCACAGCGGGAAGAGCCCGGTCACCCTCGCCGCCGCGGCGGTGTACGCCGCCGCCGTCGTCACCAACGAGGACGTGACCCAGACGGACGTGTCGTCGGTCGCCGACGTGAGTGACGTGACCATCCGCACGCGCTACAAGGAACTGCTCGCGGCGGCCGACGGCGGGCCGGGGTCCGGCGACGACTGAGCGGCCGGTTCTCTCTCCCGCGACCGGGAGTTTTCCGAAGCGACACACCAAGCCGAGAGCGACGGTGAACGGCCGAACAACCGACGGGTGGGACTTCGGAAGAGGCCGGTCGCGGGACGAAGCACGACGTTCACGAGAGCAAAGCTCTCGTGCAGTTCGGAAGACGCGGCGCGTCTTCCGAGCACACCAGAACGGCCCCGCCGTTCCGGGGACAGCCCACAAGAAGTGCCGGCGGCACTTCTTGGGACGACGCTAAGCACGTGAGGGAGCGATAGCGACCGAACGCGCGCAACGAGTCGCGCGAGTCCCGCGGCCGGGGGCTTCCGGGAGCCGTCGGTACAGCACCGGAACCGCCGAACTCGCCGACGCGCCCTCGAATATCGACGGAAACGAACGCTCACAGAATCGCGTACAGGAAGAGGTTGTGGAGCCCCGGCCCCAGCCCCGCGGTCGCGGTGAGCCCGAGCAGCAGGTGTTGGTAGATGGGGCGGTCGGTCATCCCCTCGCCGACGACCCAGAGGACGGCCACGGCGACCGCGAGCTTGACGAGTAGAAACAGCCAGCCGGCGCCGAGCAGGTCGGCGGTCGGGAGCGTCGCCGCGAACTCGAGAATCCGGAGGGAGAGCGGCGTCTGTTCGGCGAACCCGAGGATGTCGATGCCGACGAGCGTGGTGGTGCCGTCGAGCAGGTGGCCGAAGAGGACGGCGGCCCCGAGGACGCCGGTGGCCGCAGTCACGTGCGGGGTGTTCCCGTCCAACCACCGCCAGACGGCGACGGTGCAGACGACGGCGACGAGGAAGGCGACCACCGGCCAGAACGGGTGGACCTCGCGCCCGCCCAGCGAGAGCGTGACGCCGGTGATCGGCGCGAGCATGAACACGCCGACGACGGCGAGCGCCTCGTCGACGCTCCACATCGAGTCGGGGTGGAGGTGGTCGGCCGCGAGAATCCAGACGGCGCCGCCGAGGACGAACGCCGTGACGTACACCAGCGGAGCCGTCAGGAGGGGAACGACGTTCGCCGGGAGGACAAGCGTCTTCCCGAGCACGGAGAGCGCGGCGGCGACGGCGACCCACGGGAGGAAGGCGACGACGGTCGTCTCGGTGGCGTCGAGACGACGCGCGCGCGAAGAGGAGACGACGGCGGCGGCGCCGAGCGCCAGCGCCAGCGAGTACAGCGGGAACGCCGTCACGGTCTCGACCGACCCAGCGACGAGGGGCCAGAACGCTCCGTCCCCAGCGCCGGCGCCGCCCGCCGCTACCGACTGCATCGCCCCCGCTCCGGCCACGCGAGCGTCGGTCGGTGGCCTCCCGTCGTCTCCTCGGGCATCTACCAGTTGTACGGCCGGACCGGTATTAGCGTCCCACTCAACGGCTCCGTAACGTAGTTACCTCCGTCTCGGCGTGGGCGGAAGTCCCCGCACGCCCACTAGCGAGCATGGAATCCACACAGCGTGACGAACGCGACCCGCGGACGGACGGGAGCGACCGGTCGGCCCGTGGTGACCCCGACCGGACCGACCGGGTCGACGGCGTCCGACGAACGATGCTCGGCGCCCTCGGCGTCCTCGGCGCCGGCCTCGTGTACCCCGGCCGTGCCCGCGGGGCGCCGGTCGCCGGGGGGAGCGCGAGGGGAGCGACCGGCGCTGACGGGACCGGCGGCGGGGCGAACCAGCGGGCGGCGACCCCGGTCGTCCGCGCGCTGGACGCGTTGGAGGAGTTGGAGCGGAGCCTCCGACAGACCGTGCGCGCGCTCGAGGCGGTGCTCGACGCCCTCGACGACGAGGCCGGGACGGTCGCGGGGGCGACGGACCGGATGCTGGACGCGGTCGAGCGGCTCGAGCGGACCCTCCGTGAGGTAGAGGACGCGGCCCGCCGCGACGCCGTCTCCCGCGGGGAGGCGCGCGCGGTGGCTCGCGACGGTATCGAAGGGGCGCAGGCGCGACTCGACTACGCGCTGGAGCTCGTCGCCGGCCCCGGCCCCGACGTGGAGGGCGAACTGGACGCCGTCGACGCCCGACTGTCGGCCGTCGAGGAGGAGATGGAGGACGCCCTCGACCAACTCGACGACGCCGCCCGGTGGACGGCCGACCGGGGACAGGAGCGGACCCTCGACCGAGCGGCCCGGAGCGTCGACTACGCCTTCCGGAGCCTCGACGACGCCGAGCGGGCGGTCGAGGACGGCGACGCCGAGGACGCCCTGCGGACGCTCGACCGGCTCCGCGAGACGGTGTCGGCACACGTGGTCGACCTCCGCGAGACGGTGGAGCCGCCGGCCGGCGGGCAGTCGCGCTGAGCGTCGATTCGCTCGTTTCCGGACACCTCGGCCGGCTGACCCCTCAGCTCGTCCCGTTTCTTTCGGATAGCGCCACACCTATCGGTTATGTGATGCTTATTGCGGAATCACGCCTCTGTACGGTAGGGATGTGAGAGAGACTATGCGCGACTTCTCCAAGCGACAGTATCTGAAGTACGCCGGCCTCGGGCTGGCCGCGATGACCCTCGGGGTCGGGGGCACCGCCGGCTCCGTCGCCGCGCGCCACGGCGCTCCTGTGGACGCGCCCCTCGTGGCGCCGCAGTTCGACGGCCGCATCCTCGACTACGAGCGCGACGACGACGGCGAGGTGCAGTTCGACTTCCGCGGCATCCGCTTCCGCACCTCCGACGACGACATCGACCTCGACGACGTCGACAGCGGGGTCTCCTTCGAGACCAACCGCCGCGACGACCACCTGCAGCTGCTCGTCGACCGCGGCGGGGTCCAACTCGACCTCGACGTGGCGGACGACGGCGACCGCATCGACCTCACCATGGCCGTCGGCGACGAGTACCTCGACTTCGAGTTCGACGACCGCGACCGCGAGGTCGACCTCACCGTCTCCGGCAGCGGCGTCACCTTCGAGGACGCCAGCGCGCGCATCGAGTACCAGGGCGACGCCATCACCCTCGACTGGGACGGCGACGACGGCGACCTCGACATCAGCGGCGACGTCTCGCTGCGCCTTCGCACCGACCGGCGCGACATCGACTTCGAGTACCGCGACGACGACGTCGCCGTCGACTTCCGCGACGAGGAGCTCGACTACGTGGGCGAGGACGTCACCATCGAGTGGCGGATGAACCGCGGCCGCCGGGACGACGACTTCGAGGCCCGCCTGCGCCGCTGAACGCGCGGCCCGTCGGCCCGACGGGTGTCGACGCCGGTCGTCACCGCGTCGGCGTCGGCCGGCCCGCCCGCAGGCGTATCGGCGGTCACGGGACCGCCGACGCGCCGCCACGGCCGCCCGACCGGACTCCCCACCGCACCGCAGTCCTTCATCCGGCGTCCGGCCGGCCCCGTTACGTCCGGGACGCTACGCCACCCCCGAGTGACGACGCCACCCAAGCGTGGCCCGAGTGAGATAATACAGAAACTACCACCAGTCAGTGGAATTCCAAGAGGATTTGATGCCTCATTCGTGTGATTCCTCAACTTTTCCGGTTTCTTCGAGGACGCAACGCAACGTATCGGTTATGTGATGCTTATGTCCCCATCACGCGTCAGTAGTAGTGGAGAGAAGAACAGCTATGACGCAGAACAGCAAGCGACAGTTCCTGAAGTACGCCGGTGCCGGCCTGGCCGTCTCGGCGATCGCCCTACCGGGCACGGTGAGTGCCGCCGCGCCCGCCCCGACGGCCGCCCCGCAGGTCAGCCCGCGCCGCGGCGACCGCCTCGACTACGAGCGCGACCGCGACGGCAACGTCGAGTTCGAGGCCTACGGCGTCTCCTTCGAGTCCGACGACGGCGACATCGAACTCCAGGACGACGACGTAGACTTCGAGACGAACGACGACCGCGACGAGCTCGAGCTGACCATCGACAACGGGAACGTCCAGCTCGACCTCGAGATGAGCGACCGCGGCGACCAGGTGGAGCTCACCCTCGCCGTCGGCGGCGAGTACATCGACTTCGAGGTCGACGGACTCGCCATCGAGTTCGAGGCCATCGGCGACGCCGGGCAGTTCGAGGACGACGGCGAGATTCAGTACGACGGGGAGGCCATCAGCTTCGAGTGGGACGCCGACAGCAACCAGCTGGAAATCTCCGGCGACGTCGAGCTCGAACTCGAGGTCGACCGCGGCGACCTCAACTTCGAGTACAGCGACGGCGACGTCTCCATCGACTTCGACGACGACGAACTCGAGTACGAGGGCCGCGACGTCTCCCTCGAGTGGGAGTTCGAGAACGGCGACCGCGACTCCTTCGAGGCTCGGCGCCTCTGAGCCGCCGACCGTGTCGGCCTCGATGCGTCGGGCCCCAGCGCCCGTCGCCTCCCGCCCCTTCGACCGTCCGTCACTACCGACCGCCGTGTCGTGACCGGCGGCTTCCGGACAGCGTTCCCCCGAGCGGCAGCCACCTCGGTGCGACCGTTCCCCTTCACGACCCGTTCCCGACGCCACGAGCCCTCCTGCTCGTTCCCGTGCGCGTGAGAGCACAAATCGAACGAAATCGTCGGAAATCGTCGAGCCGAACCGAGGCCGTCGCCTCCGAGCGGACCGTCGGCCTCGCCGCCGGGCGTCGGCCCCGTCTCTGGAGAGCCTCTCGGGGCGGGTTCGCCGGCCGCTGACCCCCTGTGATTCCGGGCTCCACACCACCCCGCCACTTCGCGGTAAGGCGCCTACGTATCGGTTATCTGACTGTTTATCCCCGTCGCAGGCCTCGTAGTAGACGGAGTTAAGAGATGAAGGACTTCTCCAAGCGACAGTACCTGAAGTACGCCGGCGCCGGGCTGGCGGCAGCCTCCCTCGGGATCGGTGGGACGGTCGGAAGCGGCGCGCTCTCGAGCGTCGAGGGTGCGACCTCGTCCGGCGGCGCGGCCCCACAGAACGGGCGGCCGAGCAGCGGCGACCGCCTCGACTACGAACGCGTCGGCAACGACATCGAGTTCGACTACCTCGACGTGTCGTTCGAGTCCGACGACGGTGACATCGAGCTCAACGACATCGACCTCGACTTCGAGACCGACGGCGACAGCCTCGAGCTGACCATCAACACCGGGAGCGCCTCGGTCGACCTCGAGATGGACGACAACGGCGCGTCCGTCGAGCTGACCATCAGTGTCGGCAGCGAGTACATCGACTTCGAGTCCGACGGCAACGACGTCGAGTTCGAAGCCATCGGCACCTCCGAGACGTTCGAGGACGACAACAACGAGATCGAGTACAAGGGTGACAGCCTCCAGTTCGAGTGGGACGCCGACTCCCAGGAGCTGGACATCACCGGCGACGTCAGCCTCGAACTCAAGACCGACGGCAGCGCCGACCTGGACTTCGAGTACCAGGACGACGACTTCATGATCGACTACGACACGACGGAGCTCGAGTACATGGGCCCCGACGTCTCCCTCGAGTGGGAGAACGGCGACGGCGACGACGACGAGTTCGAAGCCCGCCGGATGTAAGCCGACGAGTCGACCACCCCGCCGTGACGACCGCCGTCGGCGGTCGGCCACGACGTATCCCCGAGCGCATCGACGGCTCGTACGTGGTTTCCCGCGGTTCGCACGCGGCTTTTCCGGCGTTCACACCACCGCACGCGGCCCTGACAGTCGACTCCGAGCGGTCCGCCGCTGGACGGTCTAGACAGGCGGTCCCCGGCGACCGGCTCCCGACCACTCCGGGCCCGTACTTTCGCTCTTTCCGAGTCGGACGGCGTGTCCCCGTGTCTACTCACCCGTCCGTCACCTCGTTTCGTACTACTGGCACGTAACGCCGTTTCATATAGGTCAGATGATACTTATGCCCGTTCCGAGCGAAGGTATCGACGAGGGACGGCGGGTCGGGACGGCGGGGCAGGTCGGCGGCGTCGGCGAGGCGTCGACGACGGACGGCCCGGACTCCGGCCCCCGTTGGGAGGACGAACATGAGCGCACCTGCACACACCGAGACGAAGGGAGTGAACGACAAACAGCGACGGATTCTCGAGTACCTCCTGGCCAACGCCGGCTCGCGGACCTACTTCAAGTCGCGGCTCATCGGCGAGGCCGTGGGGCTCTCCGCGAAGGAGGTCGGCGCGAACCTCGCGTTCATCCTGCAGAGCGGGGCCAACGACGGGCTCGACATCGAGAAGTGGGGGTACTCCTCCGGGACCACCTGGAAGGTTACCCCGAGCGAACGGGGCGGGTGAGCGCGGTGCGGGCGGCCCTCCTTCTCGCGGTCGGTGGACGGTGGCCGTCACTCCGACACAACACCGACCGGTAAGTCACCTACCTCCGCCACAACGGCCTACGTATCGGTTATCTGACCGTTTATCCCCGTCGCAGGCCTGGTAGTAGACGGAGTTAAGAGATGAAGGACTTCTCCAAGCGACAGTACATGAAGTACGCCGGCGCTTCGCTGGCGGCGCTCTCCCTCGGAATCGGTGGGAAGATGGCGACGGAGGGCAGCGGTGCCCCCGCGAGAGTCGACGTCGGCGGCGGTGGCGGCGGCTCCACCCCCGCGGTCAGCGGCGGTGACGGCGGCGACGTCGCCCCCGAGGTCGGCACCGGCGGCGACGCGCAGCCCCAGAGCTCGCGTCCCCGCAGCGGCGACCGCCTCGACTACGAGCGCGACGACGACGGGAACATCGAGTTCACCTGGAACGACGTGGACTTCGAGACGAAAGACGACAACCAGAACGTCGAACTCACCGTCAACAGCGGCGACGTGACCCTCGACCTCGAGACGGACAACGCCGGACAGGACGTCGAAGTCACCCTCTCGGTCGGCGGCGAGTACGTCGACCTCGAAGTCGACGGCGACGACCTGGAGTTCGAAGCTATCGGCAACTCCGAGACGTTCGAGGACGACAGCGACGAGATAGAGTACAAGGGCGACGCCATCGACCTGGAGTGGGACGACGACGCCCGCGAGATCGACATCACCGGCGACGTGATGCTCGAGTACGACGGCGACGAGCTGGAGTACCGCGGCACCGAGGTCCACCTCGAGTGGGAAGTGGGCGGCGAGTTCGAGGCCCGGCTCCTCTGAGGAGCCGACCGAGTCCGAGCGCCACGTCGCTCTACGCCCCCGGCGTCGACACCGACACCACCGCTCCCGTCGGCGCCGACACCGGCACCGCCTCCACCGTCGGCGCCGACACCCGCGCCGGCGCGTCCGGCGGCCGGGAGACGCCCGCCCGGAACGAAACGGGCGGAGTAGAACGGAACGCTGTTTTCTCGCACCCGTCGACCAGGCGCCACTACGGGCCGCGTCCGACCGGCGGGCGACCCGCCGCGGTCGCGCCCGAGCCGACCGGCCGCCGGGCTGTCGGACCGACCGGGTCGACGGTCGGCGACGCCGGGTCGCCCGCCAGGGATGCCGTGTCGCCTGTCAACGGGATACAGTTATGCGCGTGGAGCGAGGAGTAGATAGGAGGGGAGGGCGGGTATGAAAGACGAGCAGGACTCGGGAGGGCGGAGGCGGCGAGACGAGCGAGTGACCGCCGACGCCCCGCCCGGCGGGGTCGAACGGACCGAGACCCTCGAGCGCCTCGGGACTCCGGCGAGCGTCGGGGCGTCCGACGGGCGGAACGACCACCCCGGACCGAAACCCGACGCCGACGCGCTCGCCGACCTCTATCGGACCGTGTTCGAGGCCGCCGACGACGGCGTGCTGCTCGTCGACGTGGCCGCCGACGCGTTTCTGACCGCCAACCCCCGTGCCTGCGACCTACTCGGCTACCCGGACGGGGAACTCGTCGACGTGTCGCCCACGACCGTCCACGCCGACGACGTCGCGCGCTACCGCGAGTTCGTCGCGAACGCGCTCCGCGCGGGCGACGGCTGGACCGAAGAGCTCACCTGCACCCGACGGGACGGCTCGACGTTCGTCGCGGAGGTCGCCGCGAGCGTCGTCGACGTGCGCGGACGGACGTACCTGCTCGCCCTGTTGCGCGACACGACCGACCGGCGCGCCTTCGAGCGCGAGCTGGCCGACCGGTGGCTCGCCGTCGACGCCGCGACCGAGGGCATCGCCCAGCTCGACGTCGACGGGGAGTTCACGTACGTCAACGGCGCGTTCGCCGCGCTGTTCGGCTACGCCCGTGACGCCCTGCTCGGACAGGGGTGGCAGGGGCTGTACGACGAGGCGACACAGGAGCGGTTCAGCAACCAGACCCAGCCGGCGCTGTTCGACATCGGGAGCTGGCGCGGGGAAGCGGTGGGCGTCAGAGCCGACGGGACGACGTTCCCCCACGAGCTCTCGCTCACCGCCCTCGACGACGGGGGCGTGCTCTGTATCGTCCGCGACGTGAGCGAGCGCCGCCGGCGCGAGCGCCAGCTCGAGGCGCTGAGCGAGGTGTCGGGCTACCTGCTGACGGCCGGCTCGACCGGCGAGATTGGCGAAATCGCCGTCGCGGCCGTCGAGGAGCTGCTCGGCTACTCGCTGGCCGGGGTGGCGATGTACGACGCCGAGACGGACAGCCTCGAGCTGACGGCGCTCTCCCGGGAGCTGGACCGTGTCATCGACCCGCTCGACCCGCCCGACTCCTTCGACGTGGAGGGAACCGAGGTCGGGCAGGCGTACAGGGGCGGCAAGCCCACCGTCACGCTCGTCGGCGAGGACGACCCGCTGAGCCAGACACCCATCACGCAGGTGCTGCTCGTCCCGCTCGCCGAACACGGTATCCTCGGCGTCGGTACCTACGGCGACGAGGGGTTCGACCGCTCGGACGTGGCCCTCCTCGAGGTGCTGGCGGCGAACGTCGCCGCCGCGCTCGGCCGGGCCGGTCGCGAGGCGGAGCTGACGGCCGCCCGGACCGAACTGGCGGCCCAGCGCGACGAACTGCTCGAACAGCGCGACGCCCAGCGGACCCTCCTCGACGTGAGCGCGCTCGCGCGCGAGGTCGTCGACGGCGTCGTCGACGCGCGCTCGCGGGCCGACATCGAGCGCGTCGTCTGTGAGCGCCTCGCCGCATCGGAGCTGTACCACTTCGCGTGGATCGGCGAATACAGCGCCGACCGTGGCCGCATCGTCCCCCGGGCCGGGGCGGGCGTCGGGCCGAGCCTCCTCGACGAAATCGCGGACATCGTCGTCACCGAGGGGGCCCGCGGGGCGGCGGACGTGGCCGTCGAGACCGGCGAGGTGCAGGTCGTCCGCGGCATCGGCGAGGTCGACCGCCTCCACGAGCCGGTGCGCCGCGAGGCGCTCGAACGCGGGTTCGAGGCCGCCATCGCGGTGCCGCTCAGCTACCACGGACGCGACTACGGCGCGCTCGTCGTCGTCGCGGGCCGCGAGGACGCCTTCGACGAGTACGAACTCGCGACCTTCGAGATGCTCGGCGACCTGGTCGGGTTCACGCTCCGCGCGGAGAACGACCGGAACCTCCTCTACGCCGACAGCGTCGTCGAGGTCGAGGTCCGAAGCACCGACCGGAGCTCCTTCTTCGTCGACGCCGCCTCCAGTCTGGGCTGCCGGATGCGCTTCGTCGGCATCGTCCCGACCGACGAGGGTCACCAGAAGCTGTACGCCCTGCTCGAAGGAGCGACCGTCGACGGGCTGGCCGAGTTCGCGACCGGCATGCCCCACGTCCGGGCGGTCGAGGCCATCGACGAGAACGCGGTGGACTCGCTGGTCGTGGTGACGCTGTCGGGCGGGTCCATGACCTACGACCTGACCGAACGGGGTGCACACATCCTCGACGCCGAGGTGGACTCGACCGGGACCCGGCTCCGCTTCGAGGTACCCTCGCGCGACGACGCCCGGAGCGTCGTCGAGGCGTTCCTCGACACCTACCCCGACACCACGGTCGTGGCCATCCGCGAGCAGGACCGGCCGGTGCGCTCGCTGTCGGAGCTCCGCGGACAGTTCCTCGGGAGTCTCACCGAACGCCAGCGCACCTGTCTCACGAGCGCCTACCTCGAAGGCTACTACGACTGGCCGCGACGCAGTAGCGCCGAGGAGGTCGCCGCCCGCCTCGGCATCTCCTCTGCGACGTTCCACCAGCACGTCCGGCTCGCCGAGGAGAAGCTCCTGCGTGCGCTCCTCGACTGACGCCACGGGAGGTTCGACACAGAACGGGGTTACGCGGTCGAAACCTACGGCTCTAGGGGCGATTTCTCGGATCGTTGACCGACCGTGTCGGCTGTCACCTACCCGCGTAGGCCGCTAACTTTCGTCCGTTTGGGGAGTAGTATACGTGAGGGGAGGCCCACTGATGACGACGAACGGAGGGAAGTTCTGATGGAACGCGACTTCGACTTCACCCGCACGGTCGGGATCGAAGGCGAGAAGAGACAGGAGACGACGGGGGGAAGAAGCGAGTACGTCGAACTCGAGTACGCCGAGTCCCACACCGAGACGGAGCCGACCGGGTTCGGCCACCCGAGCCCGGCACAGCTCCAGGAGGGGTTCACCACGGTGGCGACCCTCATCGGACGCAAGTGGCACCTGGTCATCCTCGACCAGCTGCTAACGACCGGCCCACTCGGCTTCAGCGCACTGCTACGGCGCATCGACGGCATCTCGAGCAAGGTGCTCTCGGAGAGCCTGACCGACCTCGAGGAGAACGGGTTCATCTCGCGGACGGTCGTCTCCGACCGCCCGTTCCGCGTCGAGTACGCCATGACGAACCGGGGGTACTCCCTCCGGCCCGTCCTGGACGCCGTCCGCGTCGGCTTCGACGACGGCGTCGACCGCTGACGGCGGCGACGCCGACGCCCGGCCCGGTCGGTCGGCACGGGTCGAATCGACTCGGCTGGGCGGCCGCGGCACGCTCCCTACTTTCTCTCTCGATTACATCCCGAGCGACACAGACACACCGACGACGGGAGCGGACGCTCGCTCACGCGCAGACCGGACACTAGACACCGGATAGACACGGTATCGGATAGACACGACACCGGATAGCGCCGGGTTCGTCGGGGGCCGGCGCGGGACAGCCGCCCAAAAGAGGACACCGAGTCGGCCGGGGCGGGACCCCACGGCCCGTCCGGCCGGTCGTCGTTCGGGGTCGAGGCGCGTTCGGCCGGTCGTTCAGCCGCTTCGGACGACCGGCTCCCGCTCCTCGCGCCGTTCGTACTCCTCCTCGGCCTCCGGTGGGAGGAGGTACTCGATGCTCCACGCGGCGAGGCTCTCGACGGTCGGCCGGAGCGCCTCGCCCTGCTCGGTCAGCGAGTACTCCACCCGGAACGGCTTGTCGCTGATGACGCGCCGGGTGACTACCCCCAGTTCCTCCATCTCGGCGAGGTTCTCGGAGAGCACCTTGCTGGAGATGCCCGAGATTTCGGTCTGGAGGGCGCTGAACCCGAGCGGCCCCTCGTTCAGTAGCCGGTGGATTATCACCGGACGCCACTTCTTGCCCACGATGTCCGCCGCGGCGGTGATGGGACACCAGTCTTCGCCCGCACACCATCGCTCGGCGGTGTCGCTACGCTTGCCCATACAGTTCCAACCTAGCGTGGGGGGTACAAAACCGGTGCCCGCTTGTGCGGAGGTGTGACATAGTCCCTGCGGTCGTTATTACACCCGCCGTGTCCGGTCACTCAGCTAGGAACCCACGGGTAACCCCGCTCCACGGGCGTAGTGACCGTACCGCCTCCGCGCCGCGTTACGTGCAGGTCGTATGACAGTTTATCGGGGCCGCGGGCGTACAGGCTTCTGAGAAGAGCATGGCGGACATCACCAAGCGGGACTACCTCAAACTGACCGGCGTATCGCTCGGGGCCGTCGCCCTCGCATCGGGCGGGCTCGTCGTAACGAACGCCGGGACGGCCCTCGACGCCGAGGCTGCGGTCTCGCCGCCGTCGCCCGGCGTCGCCGGACGCGTCGCGCCACCCGCCTCGGACCCGGGCGTCGAGGCCGACGTCGACGGCGACGAGATACACGCGGAGATCGAAGGCGCCGGCGACGGTGACGCCCAGCCCCAGCGGGCGGGACCCCGGAGCGGCGACCGCCTCGACTTCGAGCGCGACGCGGACGGCGACATCGAGTTCACCTGGGAGGGCGTCGACTTCGAGACGAAGGACGGCGACCGGGACATCGAGTTCCGGGTCGACGAGGACGGCGTCGTCCTCGACCTCGAGACGCGAAACGGCTGTCGCGACGTCGAGCTGACCCTCTCGGTCGACGGCGAGTACATCGACTTCGAGGCCGACGGCGAGGACGTCGAGTTCGAGGCGGTCGGCGCGTTCACCAGCTACGAGACCGACGACGAGGAGATCGAGTTCGACGGCGACGCCATCCGGTTCGAGTGGGACGGCGTTCCCGGCGACCCCGAACTCGACGTCACCGGCGACGTGCTGCTCGAGGTGAACCGCGACGAACTGGAGTACCGCGGCACCGCGGTCCACCTCGAGTGGGAGCGCGGCGGCGAGTTCGAGGCCCGACTGCTCTGAGGAGCCAGCCACCATGACCACACACCGAGACGACACCCGCGAGGAGGAGGAGGACAGCCTGTTCGAACGGTTCCACGACCGGCTCGTGGGACGCCCGCGCGAGTTCGGCGGCCGGGTCGAGGGGAACGGGGCCGAACGGAACGGGGAGGAACACGACGACGGACGACGGGTCGACGCCGCTCTCGGCGGGACCGGCGCCCTCGTCGCCGAGACGGTCGCGACCGACGACGACACCGGAACCGCGAACCGCGCCGACCCGGTGGACGGAACGGGTGGCGCGGGCGACGGCGCCTCGGCGGCGACGGGCGACCGCGACGCCGGCGACGACCGACCGAGTCGGCGCTCGACCGCGACGGCCGAGCGCTCGACCGACGGGCTGGCCGAGGCGCTCGCGGCCGAGTTGGCGGCGGGCGAGGTCGACGAGGACACCAGACGCCGGCTGGCGGCCGGGCTCCGCGCCGGTCTCGACACGCCGACGCGGGTCCGGCTCGACCAGCTGAGCGCGCGCGTCGCCGAGCTCGACGCGTACGCCGACGCGCTGGAGACGGTGCTCGAGCGGGTCGGCACCGACGACGACATCGTCGAACGCTTCGAGCGCCTCGCGGCCGAGACGGCGGCGGTCGAGCGCGGCGCCCGCGAGGAGCGGACCCGTGTCCGGGCCGACCTCGACGAGGTGACCGACGACATCGCGTCGCTCCGGACCGAGGTCGACGAGCGGGTCGCCGGGGCCGACACGCTCGGAGACGAAGTCGACACACTCCGTGCCGGCCTCGACGAACTGACCGACGAGACCGACGCGCTCCGGAGCGACTTCGACGACCTCGCCCGCGAGACCGGCGCGCTCCGGGCCGAGGTGGCGACGCTCCACGAGTGGCGCCGCCAGCTGACCGGCGCCTTCGTCACCGACGGCGGCGCGTCGGTCTCCGACGGCGCCGAGGTTCTCGACGGGACCGACGCCGTTGTCGGCGACGACGGTGCCTGGAGGACTGACCGCGAGTGAGCGCCGCAGACGTACACCGAGGAGACGACATGGAGACGAGACAGCGCGAGTTCGACGGGTTCTCGGCGTGGGTAGCCGCCGCGGTCGTGGCGGCGGTCGCCCTCGCCGGGGGGATGGTACTTAGACCGAGAGCGGTGTTCGACCGGTTCCTCTGGCAGGACTTCGTCGGCCCGCTCCAGGCGGAGGCGTTCGGCGCACAGTGTGCGATTCTGCTCCAGGGCGGGGCGTTCCGAGCGGTCGGTACGGAGGCCTGTGCGACCGCCGTCGCCGAAGGCCGGCTCGTCGCCGCGGCGGGGGCCACCCCCGTCTCGGCGGTCGGCTACGCGGCCGGCCTCCTCTTTCTCCTGCTCGGGGGCGCCCTCCTCCTGAAGCGCCTCCGACTCGTCGACGGCCGACGGTTCTTCTACGCCGTCCTGCCGTTTCTCGTCCTCGCCGGCGCGCTGTTGGCTGTCCGCGACGCGACGGCCGCCCTCCCGCGCGGGCCGGCCGGACTGCTCGGCTACCCCGCGGGGCTGTTGCTGACGACGCCGGCCGTGTACGCGCTCGCGGTCGTCCTCCCGGTCGTCGCTCTCGCGGTCGGCGCCGCGCTCCAGCGGCGCGGGCGCGTCGAGCGCTACGAACACGTCTCGACGACCGTCGCGGTCGGCCTGTTCGGACTGGCCGTCGGCGGGGTGGGGTCGCTCGCCTACCGGACCGAGGGGATGGGACTCCACCTACAGGGGGTCCCCGCGCTGCTCGTGGCGACCACCGCGCTCGCCATCGTGACGTGGCTGGCGGTCGCCCGCGTCTTCCCGGGCGTCGTCGCCCGAATCGGCTCGATGGGGCTGGTCGTCCTCTGGGCGTACCTCCTCCACGGGTTGGTGGTCGTCGTCGCCGCCGACTGGGCCGCCGAACTCGGCTTCGCCGCGGCCCGACCCGTCGACGGGCTCGTCCGGGTCGTCGCCGACGTCACCGCGACGGCGCTCCCCGCGTCGGTGGCGGCCGTGACGAAGCTCGCGTGGCCGTTCCTCCTCCTCCAGGTCGCGGTCGCGCTCGTCGTCGCCGCCAGCTTCGAACGCGAGCTGGTCCGCGAGGACGAACTCGCCCTGCTGTTGCTCGTCGCGGTGTTCGGCGTCGCGCTGGTGCCGGCCGTCCACGGGCTGCTGCGGCTCGCCATCGGCATCTGAGCCGAGCGCCGACGTTTCCCTTCTCCGCTCGCTCCCCCGTGCCGAGCGGCCGCCGCCCGCGGCACGTCGCGTCGGAGGTGACACTCGGCCCGCCGCCACTCCGCGGCGTGGTCGTGGTCGTACTAGTCGTGCTGAAACAGTCGAGGACGGAGAACAGCGTGAGAACCCGAGCTCAGACGACGCGGCGCGCCTCGAGGTCCCGGGAGTCGCGGTCGTAGCGAACCTGCAGCATCCGGTTCTGGGTGCGGAACCGACGACTGTTCGACCGGACGTCCTCGTCGAAGTCGCGGAAGTCGCTGTCGCCGATGCCGTCGAAGTCGAAGCGGAGATCGCCGTCTATCTCGACGCGCCGCCCGCGCTGACGGAACCGGAACCGACGACCGACGTAGTCGATGTCGTCGTCGCCGTCGTCCTCGAACGTCGAGTCGCCGCCCTCGACCCGGAACTCGTTGTCGACCCCGTCGAAGTCGCTGTCGATGCGCTCGCCGGCGAGGTCGAGTCGGGTACGAATCCGCGGCTCGGTGATTTTGAAGTCGAACGGGTCGGGGAGCCCGCCGAACCCGAACCGGGTGAACCGGACGCGGCCGACGCTCGGGCGCTCGTCACAGCGCAGCGTGGGGCTCACGAAGTCGAAGTCGTCGCCGCGGGTCCGAATCCGCGTCCCCGACTCGGGGTGGTCGAACCGAATGTCGCCGTTCTCGTCGCGGTCGAAGTCCAGGAAGTCGCCGGCGCTCGGCACGCCGCCCGGACCGGCCTGTCCGACCGTACTCCCCACTGCGAGGGGGAGCGCCGCGGCGGCCGCGCCGGCCGCGACGAGGTAGTCACGTCGGGATAGTCTGTGCATAGCTACTCCACCGCTAGAGAGGCGACAGGTCCGAATAAACGGTCGAAGAACTGAGGGGTGACCGCGCTACCGAGCCGTAGTAACCGCTCCCGCCGTCCACGGCCGGAGCGGGGTGCCCGAAGCGCAGGCCGGCAGTCCGGCGCGTGCGACCGTGACGTCCTGCGAACGCCGGTGCGGGCGAGGACGAACGGGAAGACGGAGCCGAACGGGAAGACGACCACGGTGCTGCAGTCCGCGTCGTGGTGACCACCGTGAGGGTCGGCGGCGGGGAGGCCGCGAGGGTCACACGACCGAGGGTGCGGCCGGATGTCGGCCGCCGGCACGGTGAGCGGAGTCGCCGACGTTCCCCGTCCCCGACTCGCGCCGTCCACCGGGAACGCCAGGGGACGCCGTCGCCCGCGGCGCGGGACGCGTCGTTCGGGTGCCCGGAGCGTCTCGTGTCGGAGTCGCGGGGCGTCGGTGCGGGTCGGGACGGGCCGGTCGGGGTCCGGTCGGAGTCCGGTCGGTGGGCAGGTGGTACGGGCGGGTCCCACCGACGGATTCGAAACCCCGCTCGTCCTCCCGGTGGCGGGTCGGCGTTCCGGGGACGCCCGGTCGTCCCCGGGTGAGATAGGCGTCGGACCCGATATACCCGACACGGTACCTCAACTCGCTGTCTCTCGCGACGCCCCTCGAACCGGCGCGACCGGACGTGAACGGTCGGTCGAGCAGGGCGGTCCGCGGACGGCCGGTCGATTACATCACTAACGCTGTAAACCCAGTGTGCTGAGGATAAACGCCGACGGGTTCGCGACGAGCCTCGGCCCGCGCCGTGGGGACGCCGGCTACTGGCCTCTGTGGCGGTCACCTCGGACTCCTCCGGAGAGCCGAACGGTAGTGTCGACACGGCAAACGGCGTGTCGGTTTTCAGCCGGATGAGGAATTCAGTCGCGGCGGTGTCGCGCCGACGGCTTCGGAGCAGTAGTCGGTCGAGGTACCGGCGTCGAGCCCGAGCGGGGGCTGGCGAGGTCTGACGGTCGGCTCGGCGGGAGAATCGCACCGAATCGGGACGCGGGCCGGCAGAGAGGCCCGAGACACCGGGTCGTGTCGCTCGCTACTCGCGCGGTTCGGTCGTGAACTCGACGGGTGCGCCGTAGCCGACCGTCTCCGGGTCGTCCGGGTCGTAGGCGTAGGCGACGGCGGTGTAGTCGGTGTCGCTCTCGAGACCCATCAGCATCTCGTCGAAGTCGTCGACCTCGTCCACGTCCTCGGCGTCCTCCTGGATGGCCGACCCCTTGTCGCCGGTCGGCCACACCTCGAAGCCGGTCTCGACCTCGCGGACGCCCCCGAGGTCGGTGATTTCGCCGTTGAGGCGGGCGCCCCAGTCGTTGATCCAATCCGCCTCGAGCGTCTCGACGGTGAAGGGGGCCTGTGACTCCTTCGAGGTGGTGAAGCGCACCTCCTCGCCGGTCACCTCGCTGTTGCCGGCGGCGACCGCGACGGCGACGTACTCCGTCTCGGGGTCGAGGCCGCCGACGGCGCCCTCGAAACTCCCGGTCTCGGTCTTCGTCTTCGGGTCGGTGGCGACGAGCGTCGCCTCCTTCTCGCCGGCGACCCAGCACCGACAGGAGACGCTCGCCTCGCCGCCCGCGCCGAGGCCGGTGAGTTCGCCCTTGAGCGTCGCGGCGGTGGACTCGACCTCGGCCGGTTCGGCGGTCGTCACCGCGAGGCCGTTGCTCGTCGAGAACGTCACCGGGTCGCCGGAGACGGTCGACCCGTCCGGCGCCTCGGCGGTCGCGACGACGACGTACTCGGTCCCCTTCTCGAGCCCCTCGACGGGTGCCTCGAACGCTCCCGTCGAGGAGACCTCACCGACCGCGACCGTCTCGCCGCCGTCGGCGCTCGTGTGGCGATAGGTGAAGCCCACCGCGGCCGACTCGTGGTCGCCGAGCCCGGTGAGCGTCCCCTGGAGCGTCGCCGAGTTCGGGCCGACGCCGGTCGGCGTGCCGGTCGTGACGCCGAACTCGCCCGCGGGACCGCCCTCCACGGCGGCGTCGACGTTCAGGAGCCCGGCGCCGGTCTCGCGATCGCCGTAGCCGAGGTCCTCGGCGGTCTCGGTGAGCTGTGCGCGAATCTCGGTGTTCGAGAGCCCCTGCGCGGCGAGGAGGGCGGCCGCGCCGGCGACGTGGGGCGTCGCCATCGACGTGCCGGAGTAGGTCTGGTAGCCGCCGCCGATGACACAGGAGGTGATGTCGGTGCCGGGGGCGGCGATTTCGACCTCGGGGCCGGTCGAGGAGAACTCCGAGAGTTCGTCCTCGCTGTTGGTGGCGCCGACGGCGACCGCCTCGTCGTAGGCGCCCGGATAGTGGACGCAGTCGATGCAGGGACCCTCGTTGCCGGCGGCGGCGACGACGAGCGTCCCCTGCTCGGTCGCGTAACGCACGGCGTCGTGGACGACCGAGGAGGGGGAGGTGGCGCCGAGGCTCATGCTGATGACCTCGTACCCCTGGTCGGCGGCCCACTTGATACCCCCGGCGACGCCGGAGCCGGTTCCACGCCCCTCCTTCGTCATCACCTTCACGCCGTGGAGGGTGGCATTCGTGGCGACGCCGACGACGCCGCTCCCGTTGTTGACGGCGTTGGCGATGCCGGCACAGTGGGTGCCGTGGCTGTGGTCGTCGTCCCAGGGCTCGTTACAGTCGAACCCGTCACACTCCTCGACGGCGTACCCTTCGCCGAGGTTGGGCGCGAGGTCGGGGTGGTCGCTGTCGATGCCGCTGTCGACGACGGCGATGTGGGCGCCGTCGCCCGTGTGGCCCTGCTCGTGGGCGGTTACGGCGCCGACGCGCTCGATTCCCCAGGGGTCGCTCTGGGCGGCGGTCTCGAACTCGCCGAGCGTGTGGAAAGTCACGTCGCGCTCGACGTAGCGCAGTTCGCCCCGCCGTTCGAGGTCGGCGACGGCCGCTTCCGAGAACCGACCGACGACGGCGTTGCCACGCTCCCCGAAGTCGAGTTCCTCCTCGACGCCGTCGGCCCGCTGGGCGGCGAACCGGGCGCCGTCGGTCGACCGTGTCCCGAGGACGAGCCGGTCGCCGTCGCCGGCCGCTGCTGCTTTCCCGGCGAGGCCGGCTCCGACGGCCCCGCCACCGATACACCGCAGTACGTTGCGTCGCGTTAGCTCACTCATGGCTGTCTCTCTGCCGAAGATGGGGCGTTCCCCGAACGATACCCGGTAACCTGCGGGTAAGCTGGATACCCGTCCGTTACGGGATGACCCAGAGTAGCGGCACCGTCCCGATAAAGCTATCTGAGGCCAAGGTACACTTTCCGTACCACGGTACCATACGACACGGTTGGCGGTAACGAATTGTTACCTGAGGTGACGTCGTACGGACACTCCGCGCCGGGAAGGTCCGCTCCCCGGCCGTAACCACCCCACTGCGGGCCGCGTGGGGCCATAAATACGGTCGACACCAACGTTACTGTACGATGAACGAGTTGACCGGGTTCCAACGTGACCTCCTCTACGTCGTCGCCGGACTGGACCGTCCGCACGGGCTGGCAATCAAGCGCGAACTGGAGACGTACTACGGAAACGACATCAACCAAGGCCGGCTCTACCCCAATCTGGACACGCTCGTCGGCCGCGGACTGGTGGAGAAAGGCGAGAAGGACCGCCGCACTAACTACTACGAACTGACCGACGCCGGACTCGAGGAGATCGCCTCCCGCCGAATCTGGGAGAACGAGTACCTCGAACATCTGGTCGGCGTCGGCTACGTCCCCTGACCCCGTTCTCGAACCGTCCTCTCGAACCCGGTCGCCGTCCCGTCGCGGCCGTCCGCTCCCACCGGCGTCGGGGTACGCCGCCGTAACGTCGGTACGACGCCGGGAGCGAGTTACGTACCAGTCGAATGGACGATATATCTCCGGCGAGCCTATCTTCCGGAAGAGACACCGTGACCACCGACAGCAGCTATCGCGTGCTCGCCTTCCTGGCCGTCGCGCTCGCCTTCCTGGTCGCCACCAGCGGCGTCGTGACCCTCCAGGTCGAGGCGTCGGCGAACCCGGCACTGCCGACGGTCCCCGTCGGCGTGCCGTCGGTCGGTGGCCTCCTCACAGGGGAGGGAGCGACCGAACGGACGCCCGCCGCTCCGGCCACCGCCGACGCCGCGTCGGCCCGGGCTTCGGCCGCCGCCGGCGACACCACCAGCGCGACTGACGACGTGACCGACGACACCGGCGACCAGGCGGCACTCGGAACGAACTCCGCGCTGGTGAGTCGAGCCGACGCGTACGTCGAGCGCTACAACCGCGGCGTGGACGCCGCCCCGAACCGAATCAGGGCGGAGTACGCCGACGACGTGCGGGCGACGGTCGTCGCCCTCAGCGCCTACGAGGCGGTGAAGCGCCAGGTCGCCGACGAGGTCATCCGCTTCGAGGTGCGTACCGGGACGGGCGACGTGGCCGTCGTCACCGTCGTGACCGACGCCGAGGCTCACGTGGTCGACTACCGGGTCGGCGACGGGCCGACGTCGCCGACGGTCGTCGTCCGCACCGACGAGGCGTCCCTGCGCGGCATCGTCGCGGCCGACGACCGGCTGGCGGCGACGCTCGACGCCATCGCCGACGGCGACGTGGTGGTCTCCGGCGACGGCGTCGACCCCACCGTCCTGAAGAACGTCGTCGAACTGTACCGGAGCGCCCCGTAGTCGCTCCGGAGCCGTCCCGTCGACGTTTCCGCGGGGACAGCCTCGGAGAGAGCCGGAGTTACGCCGCGGTGAACCGGACGGGGTCGCCGGCGACGACCGTCTCGGGGTCGTCCGGGTCGTACGCGTACGCGACGACGGCGTACTCGGCCCCGGCCTCGAAGCCGACGAACCGCTCGTCGAAGACGCCGTCCCGCCGGGTGCGGCCGCCGTCCTCCCTGAAGGACTCCCCGCCCGTCCGGCGAATCTCGAACCCGGTCCGGAGCCAGCCCGGTCCCTCGCGCCCGTCGAGTCGGTCGAGTCCGGACACCTCGCCACACAGGTGGGCGGTGCCGCCGCGGACCCGCTCGGGCGCCAGCGTCTCGACGGCGAACGAGGTCGGGGGGTCGGACGGGCCGGTGTCGTCGTTCGAGTCGTCGGCTCCGTCGCCGTCGCTCGCGTCACCGTCGTCCCCGGCCCCGTCCTCACCGTCTCCGCCCCGGCCGGCCCCGTCGTCCGCGATGGCCCGTTCGACGTTCAGGAGGCCGGCGCCGGTCTCGCGGTCGCCGTAGCCGAGGTCCTCGGCCGATTCGAGGAGTCGCGCTCGAATCTCGGTGTTCGAGAGTCCCTGCGCGGCGAGGAGGGCGGCCGCGCCGGCGACGTGGGGGGCCGCCATCGACGTGCCGGAGTACGTCCGGTAGTCGCCGCCGACGGCGGTCGAGGTGACGTCGGTGCCGGGGGCGGCGATGCCGACCTCGGGGCCGGTCGCGGAGAACGCCGAGAGCCGGTCGTCACTGTCGGTCGAACCGACGGCAATCGTCTCCTCGTAGGCGCCCGGGTAGTCGACGCAGTCGGTACACGGGCCGCTGTTGCCGGCGGCGGCGACGACGAGCGACCCCCGCTCCGTCGCGTACTGGACGGCGTCGTGGACCACCGCGGAGGGTCTGCGCGCTCCGAGGCTCATGCTGATGACCTCGTACCCCTGGTCGGCGGCCCACGTGACGCCCGCCGCGACGGTCATCCCGGTACCCTCGCCGTGCCCCGTCGTCACCTTCACCGCGTGGAGCGTCGCCTCGGTACTGACGCCGACGACGCCCTCGGCGTTGCTGGCGGCGTCGGCGATGCCGGCGCAGTGGGTGCCGTGGCCGTCGTCGTCGTCCCACGGCTCCGCGTCGTCCTCGCGCCCGTCGTACTCGACGACGGCGTACCCCTCGCCGAGGCTGGGCGCGAGGTCGGGGTGGTCGCTGTCGATGCCGCTGTCGACGACCGCGACGTGGACGCCCTCGCCCGTGTGGCCCCGCTCGTGACAGGGTGGCGCGCCGACGCGCTCGACACCCCACGGCTCGTGCTGGGCCGTCGACGAGGGGGCGCCGAGGGTGCGGAAGGCGGCGTCGCGCTCGACGTAGCGGAGCTCGCCCGCACGCTCCAGTTCGGCGACCGCGTCGGCGGAGAACCGCCCGACGAGGGCGTTGCCGCGCTCGCCGAAGTCGACCTCACCGTCGACGCCGCCGGCCCGTCGAGTCGCGAACCGGGCGCCGTCGGCCGAGTTCGTCCCGAGGACCAGCCGGTGACCGCCCTCGGGGTCGGCGCCGTCGGTCGCCGTCACTCGCCCGGCGAGGCCGACACCCACGGCCCCACCGCCGATACACCGCAGTACACTGCGTCGGGTTAGCTTCGTCATGCTCGCGCTTCGGGTCGCCGAGTGGTCGGCTCAACCGCCCGCCACCCGTTCGGTCGAGATGTTCCGTCCCAGCCAGCGACGGAGATACCCCACAGTATCGGGAGCGACGTGATAAGCTTATTCTGCGCCGAACGCACACGAAAAGCGTAGCGTTAACACACCGCACGCCGGGAGTTCGACCCGTCGGTCCCGTCAGGCCGTCCCCCGCCCCGCGGCTTCGACCTCCTCGCGGAGCCGGCGCACCGTCGGCTCGTCGAGGTCGAACCACTCGGCCAGCGTCCGGTCCGAGACGCCGCGAGCGTGGAGCACGGCGAGCGTGAGTCGGCGGACCGCCGCTGCGTCGTCCGTCGTCGCGAACTGTCGGCAGAGCGCCTCGGCCGGCCAGTCGGCCGTCGGGGGAGGGGCCGCCGACCGTCGCGGCCCGCGTCCGAGCGCCGGACCGGGGTGGCGGTCGAGCAGGTGTCGCTTCAGGGGCCACTCGTCCTCGGGTCCGATTTCGAACACTTCGTCGCAGTACGGGCAGCCTTTGTATACGGTCATGCGTCTCTGGGGTCCCGCGTCGCTATCAGTGAGAGTACCACGCGCGACGGTTTAGGGTTTGTCCGCTCACGCGCGAGGGGTGCCGGTCCGGTCGCCACGTTGGAACCGCGAGAGCCGGTGGTGACCGCGGTGACCCCGAAGACGCGAGAGGGGCGACGGCGGCGTTTCAGTCGCGGGTCGGCCCGTCGTGCTCCTCGAAGGCCCGCCCGGCGTCCTCGGCCATCTCCTTCGCGTCGATGTGGGAGTAGTGTTTCCGGACGACCGCTTCGGAGTTGTCGAGCAGGCGCGCCGCGGCCGTGAACCCGCGCTGGCGGACCATCACCTCGCCGGCGCCGCGGCGGCCGCCGTGGGGGGCGAGGTAGCCGTGGCGGTCGTCGAGGTCGAGGTCGGCGTCGGCACAGAGCCGTTGCATCACTCGGCGACCCCCGTCGGTGTTGATGCTGGGCGGCGCCACGTCGAACTCGCGCAGGAGGTCGAACACCGGGGCGTGCCCCGAGACGGCGTCGAGGCGCTCCTCGACGGCGTCTTCTTCCATCCCCCGGGCCGGGAGTTCCTCCCTGAGCCGTCCGTAGAGGGAGGGGAGGTGGAACGTCGGGAAGACGGGCCAGTCGTCGCCGGCGGGGGCGAGCACGCGCTCGTACCGTTCGAGGGGGCCGACGGCCTGCGCGGGGATGGAGCGGTCGGACCAGTCCTGCTTCTTCGAGAGCACCGTGAGCGTGTTGTCCGCGAGCGAGACGTCGGCCCAGCGGAGGCCGGTTCGCCGGTCGTCCGTCGGGTCGCCGAGCACCTCGCCGCCCCGCACGCCCGAGTAGCAGAGCAGGTAGACGAGCGCGCGGTCGCGGAACGCTCGGACCGGGGCGAAGGCGTCGCCCGCCGCTTCGCGCTCGCCGTCCGCGTCCGACCCGTCGCCGCCACCCCCCTCGTCCCTCGCGGCGGCGCGGGCGTCGAGCGCCTCGTCGGCCCGGCGGTCGACGTGGCGGGTGATGCGCAGGCGGTGCTCGTCGGTCCAGGCTTGCTGGTCGCCCGACCGGCGGCCGTCGCTCTCGGGCAGGGGCTCCTTCGCGACGTGACGCTGGGCGAGGTTCTCGCCCAACAGTCCCTCGCGGACACACCAGCCGACGTACGCCGACACCTGCGCGTAGTAGGTGAGCACTGTCCCGGGAGCGAGTTCCTTCCGGCGGAGCGGCTCCCCCGCCTCGGGGTCGTGGCCCGTCAGGTCGCGGGCGTACCGGCGGAACGTCCGGGCGTCGAGCGCGTCGAACGTCGCCTCCGGCGTGTCGCGGGCCAGCCAGTCGAGGAACTCCCGGACGACCCGTTCGCAGTTGCGGCGGTAGTTCCCGCTCCCCTCCCCGCCCCGGGACTTCGAGCGGAGGAACTCGGGAAGCGGGTCGGCGACGGGCGTAGCGTCGGAGCGACTCATCGGGGAGAGCCCCCGGAATCGGCGGCGGACTGGGTCGCGCGTGCGGTCATGGGTCGTCTCCCACCGACGGCGTCGGGGTACTTGAATTTACACGTGATTACTGGACTAATCGCGTGTAGTATCTCAATCCGAGATTGCGGCCCGAGAGAGCGCGAAGAGGCCGAATTACGGGGTTCCGAGGAGATGTAAACCTTCAGTTGCTATACAGACTTCCGGCTGTCGCGGTGACGGTTCGGCTACCCGACCCACGCCAAGAACAGCGGTAGCAACCGGACGACGCTCGCGCTCGAACCCCGCATTTCGATTTCGTGTCCCGTCGCGACGAAGTGGTTCAGAGCCGTCTCCCAGCACCCCTCGGTCGGGTCCGTCGGCCACTCACAGTCCAAACAGGTGTAACGGCACTGCATGACGCGTTTTCACTCGAGTAACACCTACGCGAACGGGAGTGATAAGCATCACTCGGAGGGGGTTTGGCGAACCGCACGGTCCCTCGTTCCGGACGGGAGGGACTTCCACCACGGCCGTCGGTGCAGGCCGAAGCGACCTCACCGGCGCCGAGTTAACAACTTCCGCGCTCACGCGGCGTTGGTTACTGTAATCTATAACAACTCGGCGCCCTTGTGTTAATACATGACCGTCGTCAGCGTCTCCATGCCCGAAGAGCTCCTGAACCGCATCGACGAGTTCGCCGAGAGCCACGGGTACACCGGCCGCAGCGAGGTGATTCGCGAGGCGAGTCGCAACCTCCTCGGGGAGTTCGAGGACAAACGGCTGGAGGACCGACCGCTCCTCGGCATCGTCACGGTGATGTTCGACTACGAGACGACCAGCGTCGAGGAGCGGATGATTCGCCTCCGACACGAACACGAGAACCTCGTCGCCTCGAACTTCCACAGCCACGTCGGTCCCCACTACTGCATGGAGCTGTTCGTCCTCGAGGGGTCGCTGGAGGAGATTTCGACGTTCGTCGGGAAAGTCCGCGCGACGAAGGACACCCTCAGCGTCGACTACTCGGTGATGCCCGTCGACGAGTTCGGGCCGCTTTCGTCGCCGGAGTAGGTCCGGGCCGCCGCGACCCATCCGGGCCGCCGGCTCCGCCGGTCGGCGTCGCCGTCGATTCGGTCGGGAACTGGGCGGCGGCCAGGGGGCTCGGGAAAGGTCCGTGCGAATTCATTTCAATCTGTGGAGTAGTGTAGAAAGTTGATTCCCTCGCGTCGCCTACTACCTCCATGAGTCCCGCGTCGGACGTGAGTGACGGTGTGGCAGCAGTAGACGGACCGCGGCGGCGGGCGTTGCAGCTCCTCGGACTCGTTGGCGTCCCGTTCGTCCTCCCGCTCTCCGCCGGTCGAGCGGACGCCGCCGTTGGTCCGCAGCTCCGCGACCGCGACGACGACGAGCGCTCCCGGACACGCAGTGCCAACGCGGCGCTGAACGACGTCGTGGACGCGCTGGACGACCTCCGGAGCGAGCTCGAGGCGGTGCTCGACGCGGTCGACCGGCTCGACGAGGACCGCGGCTTCGACGACGAGAGCGTCGACGACGCCGCCGACCTGCTCGACGAGGCCGAAGAGCGCCTCCGCGACGCGAGGGGGTTCGTCTCCGACCTCGACTGGTCGTTCCGCCGTGGTCGGTCCGGGTCGCGGCGGGACATCCGTGACGACGCGGTCGACGAACTCCTCGACGTGGTAGCGCTGGTCGAGGAGGCCATCGAGGTCCTCGACGGGGAGGACGCGGACGACGACGACCTCGACGACGACGAACTCGACGACCTGTTCGACGAGGCCGAAGAGCGCATCGAGGACGCCGAGGACGCCCGCGCGGCGCTCGACGACGCCATCGACGAGAGCCGGCGCTTCGACTACGACCGCGACGAGCGCGGCGCCCTCAGCGACGCGCGCAGCGCCAGCAGGTCGATCAGCAGGCTGCTCGACCGCACGGAGCGGGCGGTCGACGACGACGACCTCGGCGAGGCCGAGGAGTACCTCGACGAGGCCATCGACTGGGCCGAGTTCGCCCTGGACGCGTTCGACGACCTCTGAACGACTGACCCCGACTCGGTCCCGGCCCAGTTCTGTCCCGGTTCCGGCCGCGTGACACCGTGAGCCGGCCGTAACCGGCCGCTTTTGTCGCGGCGGCGCCTACGTTTTTCGGACCGATTCGACCCGCGAGTCCTGCGACGACCGGACGGCGACGGGACGGAGACGGGTCCACCACCAGATGCGCGTAGAGACCGTCGTCGAGCGGGTGACGGCGCTCGTCGTGGACCGACCCGGGGCGGTCGTGGCCGCGTTCCTCGCGGTGACGGCCGTCTTCGCGGTCGGGTTGGGTACGGTGTCGACCGACGCCGGCACGGAGGGGTTCACCGAGGACCTCCCGTCCACGCGGGCGTTCGAGGAGGTGACCGAGCGCTTCTCCCCGCCGTTCGAGGCGGAGTCGCGCTCCACACAGTTGGTCCAGCAGGGGCCGAACGTGCTCTCGAAGCCCGCGCTGTTGCGGATGCTCGAGTCGCAGGAGCGCCTCGCGGACGACCCCTCCTTCCGGGTGGTCGGCACGTCGAGCGCCGCGGGGCTGGTCGCCCTGACGCTCGACCCCGAGGCCGACACGGCCGACGAGCAGGTCGACGCCGTCGAGGACGCGACGGCCGAGGAGGTCGCGGACGCGGTCCGCGAGGCCGCGGCGATTCCCGGCTTCCGGACCCTCGTCAGCGACGACTTCAACGCCGAGTCGGCGACGGCGACGGCGACGGTCGGCGTCGTCGAACACGACCTCCCCGGCGAGGCGCCGGGCGTGGGGAACGACGCCGAGGACCCCCTCACACCCATCCAGCTTCGGGCGACGGCGCTCGTTACTCCGGACATCGTGGTGTTCGGGAGCGGGGTGCTCGGCGCGGAGTTCGGCACCGTCATCGGCGACTCCCTCCTCGTCGTCGTCCCCGCCGCCGTCGTGCTCATCGTCGTCTTCCTCGTCTACGCCTACCGCGACCCCGTCGACCTCCTGCTCGGTACCGGGGCGCTCGCGATGACGCTCGTCTGGACCGTCGGCTTCCTCGGCCTCGCCGGCATCGCCTTCTCCCAACTGCTCATCGCCGTCCCGCCGCTGCTGCTCGCGGTCGGCATCGACTTCGGCATCCACGCCGTCAACCGCTACCGCGAGGAGCGCGCCGGCGGCGAGCACCCCGACTCGGGGGTCGTCGGCGCGATGACCGTCGCCGAGCGCCAACTGCTCGTCGCCTTCGGCATCGTGACGGGGACGACCGTCATCGGCTTCGCCGCGAACGCGACGAGCGCCATCGGCCCCATCCGCGACTTCGGGCTGGTGTCGGCCGTCGGCATCACGTTCACCTTCCTCGTGTTCGGCGTGTTCCTCCCCGCCGCGAAGGTGTGGGTCGACGAGCGCCGGGTGCGCTACGGGCTCCCCACCTGGGGGACGACGCCGCTCGGCAAGGAGGGCTCCGCCCTGGGCGCCGTCCTCCCGGTCGGGGTCGCCATCGCGGCGCGGGCGCCCACCCTGTTTCTCGCGCTCGTGCTCGTCTCGACGGCCGGAATCGCCGCCTACGGGACGGGCGTCGACACCGCCTTCTCCCAGGAGGACTTCCTCCCGCCGGCCGAGACGCCCGCCTACCTCCGGGACCTCCCCGAGCCGTTCCGGCCGAGCGAGTACACGGCGACGCGGACCATCGACCTGCTGGAGGGGCGCTTCGAGACCGCACAGGACGACACCGTCACCCTCCTCGTCGAGGGACGGCTTGACGAGCCGTACGCGCTCCCCTCCATCGAGCGGGCCGGACGCGACCCACCCGACTCGTTCGTCCGCGAGGGCCGGAACGACCGCGGCTCGCCGGACGCCTCCGGCGGCGGGAGGGGAGGAGGCGACGGAGGCTCCGGAGGCCCCGGGGACGGGAGAGACGAGGGCCGAGGCGCCGTCGACCGGAGCGTCGCCGACGTGATTCGGGGCGCCGCGGCCGCCGACCCCGGGTTCGCGGCCGTCGTCGCCGAGTCCGACCTAGACGGCGACGGCCTCCCCGACGAGAACGTCCGAGAGACCTACGACGCGCTGATGGCCTCGCCCGCCGGCGACGAGGCCCGGCGGTTCCTCACTGACGACTACCGGTACGCGCGCGTGGAGTACCAAGTGAAGAGCGACGCGCCGCAGGACCGGGCCGCGCTGGACGCCGTGGCCGTCGCCGAGCGCCACCGACTCCCGGCGACGGCGACCGGGGAACTCGTCGTGTTCAAGGCCGTCTCCGACCTCATCTTCGCCTCGGCCGTCGAGAGTCTCGTCATCGCGCTGGCGCTGACGGCCGTCTTCCTCGTACTCGTCTACCGCGTCACCGCCGGTCGGGGGAGCCTCGGCGTCGTCAACCTCGTCCCCATCCTGGTCTCCATCGCCTGCATCGCCGGGACGATGCGCTACTTCGGCGTCCCGTTCAACGCGCTCACCGCGACCGTCCTCTCGGTCGCGCTCGGACTGGGCATCGACTACTCCGCCCACCTCGTCCACCGCTTCGCCGACGAGTTCGACGCCCGCGACGACGCCCTCGCCGCCCTCTCGGCCACGGCTCGGGGGACCGGCGGGGCGCTGACCGCGAGCGTGCTCACCACCGCCGCCGGCGTCGGGACGCTCACCCTCGCGCTGACACCCATCCTCGGGCAGTTCGGCCTCGTCGTCGCCGTCAGCGTCGTCTACTCCTACCTCGCCTCGCTCGTGGTGACGCCCTCGGCCGTGATGGTGTGGGCGCGGCTGACCGGCGCGCGGGGACGACCGCGGACGGCGTCGGCGACGACGGGGGCGGACGGCCCGGTCGGAGGTCCCACCCCCACTCCCGAGGGCGGGGTCACCGAACGATAGCGACCTACCTCTGAACAGCGACGCACCCGGAGGAACCCTCCCGCCTCATGCGCCGAGCGCGCCTACGACCACCATGGCCACCGTCACCGACGTCGAGCAGCGACGTGCCACCGGCACCGTCACCGACTACGCACCACTCCCGCTCCGGCTGGGGGTCGCGTACGTCGTGCTGGTCCACGGGCTGGGGCGGTTCGGCGTCGGCCCGTTCGCCGGCACCGACGTCGCCGGCTTCGCCGGCTTCCTCGCTTCCCTCGGCGTCCCCGCGCCCGACGTGATGGCGTGGGTCGTCACCGCGGTCGAGGTCGGCGGCGGCGTCCTCCTCCTCCTCGGCCTGCTCACCCGCCTCGCCGCCGCGCTCATCGTCGCCGACATCTCGGTCGCGCTGTGGCTCGTGCAACTGCCCGCCGGCTACCCCGCCGCCGCCGCCGGAATCGAACGGGACCTGCTCCTCGTGCTGTGTGCGCTGACACTCGTCGTCGTGGGCGCCGGACGGCCGTCGCTCGACCGAGCGCTGTTCGGCGGGTCGCCGGTGCGACGGCTCCTCGGCCGTCTCGGTCGGCCCGCTTCGACGACCCCGAGTGACGACTGAGTCCGCGACTCCGCAGATACGCTCGTGCTGTGAAGTCGGATGTGACAGCTGCTCGTGTCACGCCACGTCCGGGTCCGACCCCGGGAACCCCGTCGGCTCGTCGTCGCCGCCGTCGCCTTCCTTCCCCCGGCCACGGCGGCGTCGGCGCAGGAAGAGGAGGAGGACGAGGAGGAGGAGGAGGCCCAACCCGAGGCCGCCGAGGAGGGTCGGCGAGGGGAGGAAGCCGCGGCGTTCGGGTTCGACGACGGTCACGCCGACCTGGAACGTCTCGGAGAGCTTCGTCTCTCCGTCGGGGGTGTCGTAGAGGAAGTCGACGGTGACGGGGTACTGCTTCGCCACGGCGTCGCCGGCGGCGCTCACCGTGAACGCGACCGTCGCCGTCTCCCCCGGCTCCAGACTGTCGACGAACGCCGAGTCGTCGGTGACCGAGAGCGGGTCGGAGGCGAACAGTTTGGCGTTGACGTTGCGCACCGCCTCGTCGTCGTTGTTGGTCACGGCGAGGACGACTTCGGCCTCGCCGCCGGCCTCGACCGTCGCGTTGACCGGGGTGACGATGAAGGCGTCGCGCCGGTCGCCGACGAAGGCGACGGCGTCGAGTTCCTCGCTCGTCCGGCGGTCGGCGTCGGCGTCGCGGTAGACGACGACGAAGGTCACCTGCCGGGGGCCGGGGTCGGCGCCGTCGCGGGTGTCGACCGGGAAGGCGAACTCCCGGAACTCGTCGGCGCCGAGCGTGCCGAGGGCGAACTCCGTCTCTTGTGGAACGAGCGACTCCGAGCCGACCGAGAGCCGGACCACCGCGTCCACCGCGTCGGTGGGGCCGTTGTTCGTCAGCGTCCCCCGAATCTCCCCCTCCTCGCCGGCCCGGAGGGTGGCGAACACGTCCGAGAGGGTGAAGCGCTGTTCGGTGCCGGGGACGACGCCGACGCCGATGGGTGCGGACTCCACCCGGTCGCCGTCCTCGTCGGTGTAGACGACGACCGCCTCGAGGGGGTAACTCCCCGGTCGGGCGTCGTCCGCGAGCGCGACGCGGTAGGTGACGGCGGCCCGGTCGCCCGGCCGGAGCGTGCCGAGGAAGCGCCCGTCGACACCGTCGCCGCCGGCGCCGTTCCCCCCGGCGTCCCCGTCTCCCCCCACCAGCGAGAGGTCGCCGCCGTCGGCGCGAACCCGGAGGGTGGCGTCGCGGGCGACCTCCGAGCCGCGGTTGGTCACGTCGAGGGTGACCGTCCCCGTCCCGCCGGGTTGCACGTCCGCCCCGGCCGCGACGACGCCGAAGCGGGCCTGCGGTTCGACCTCGACGACGAGCGGGACCGTCCGGAGGACGAAGCTGTCGTCGAGCACGGTGCCGTTGGCGGCGATCTCCTCGTCGTACGTCATGACGTACCGGAAGGGGAGTTCGTAGGTCCCGGGTCGGGCGTCCTCGGGGACCGAGACGGTGAACTCCGCCCGGCGCACCTCGCCGTCCGGGATGTCTCCCAGGGGAACGGTCCCGGTGCGCACGTCGACGGGCACGTCGTCTCGCTCGAGCAGCGCGACCCGCACCTGCTTGGCCGTGGTGACGCGCTCTTCGAACTGTCGGCGCGTGTTCGAGGAGATCTCGGCGGAGGCGTTCGTGCTCACGTCGTCGATGTCGCCGGAGTTGAGCACCTCGACGACCACCGTCGTCTCCTCCCCGGGGACGAGGACGTTGTACGGGAGGTACGCGAAGAGGTTCGGCTCGCCGTTGACGGCGACCCGGTCGTCGGCGACGGCGGGCGTCGACAGCGGGACGGACCCCGCGGTGAGCAGAAGGGCGACCAGCAGGACCGCGTACGGACTGACCGTCTGACTCATCGGACCGCCATCACATAACCGATACCCGTAGGTGAGCCGTTCTTATAGCCTTTCTACGGCCGGCTCGGAACCCTACGCACGGAGGGTCACCCGCGGCCGGCGCCGAACGCGGGAACGGTCGCCAGCGAAGATATCAAACGAGATAACTGCGGCGGTGGAGTTATGTACTGGTCCGACTTCGATACTGATAACGGCGGGATAGGACGGGAAGCGGTACCCGCGTTCCGTCGACCGAGGTTCGGACGCCACGCGACCGTCGACACACCACCACACCACCACCACAGGCGGTCGCCGCGGCCACCGACGCTCGGCACGCTGTTCCTACACACCACGCCCCGTCACCGGGGCACCCCACACCTGCGAGCGACGCCGCCGGCTCTCCCCTCCACGGAGTCGGGACCCCTTCGGTCGCCGCGCCCCGGTACCTCGGGGTACCTGCGTTCCCTCGAGACCGTCGACCGTTCACGTCGCCGCCAGCACACGCGCCGACGGTCGCGTCGACGCGGCGCTCGCGACGTGACGGGCGGGAGGGACGAAGCGGGACCGAAACCGTTCGGTTACTGGCGCTTGCTCCGCGCTTCGCGCACCTCGGAGCCGTCGCGGAGCTTGTCCTCGCAGTGGGGACAAACCCGTGGGTGTTCCATCCCGTTCGGGGCGAACACCCGAACGTAGTTCTCCGTGACGAACGAGCCGCAGTTTTGGCATTCCGGCATACGCGGGCGCTTTCGACCTGAACCCCATAACGGTTGTGGCTGACCGGCGCCCAGCCGTCCTCAGTCCGGCGGTTCGGCCGGGGCGGTCCGGAGGCCGGAGAGGACGGGGGTCGCCGGCGGAGTGTCGGCGGCGGGCCGGCGCACGAGCGACCCGGCGACCGAACGACCGAAAGCCGCGAGATTCCCACGTTCGGCGCCAAGCGGCGGCGATAGCCGGGCGTCCATTCCGGGCAGCCAAAAGGATTAGGCCGGCGACGAAAGCTTCTTACGGGCTTCGGGTGACGCTCACGAACGATGAGTGGGACGCTCGAGCGCGTATCCACGGGTGTGACCGGGCTCGACGAGGTCTTGAACGGTGGCCTCGTCGCGCATCGGACGTACATGATCCGTGGCTCGCCGGGTGCCGGTAAGAGTCTCCTCGGCCTCCACTTCCTGGCGGCCGGAGTCGACGCCGGCGACGACGTACTGTACGTGAACATGGAGGAGCCGGTGGCGGAGATCGAACAGAACGCCGGGGCGCTCGGGGTCGACACGGAGGGAATCGAGTTTCTCGACCTGAGCCCCGACTCCGAGTTCTTCGCCGACGACCTCTCCTACGACATCTTCTCGCCCGACGAGGTGGAGGACGGGGAGATAACCGACCAGATATCCGAGCGGGTGGAGGAGGTCGACCCCGACCGCATCTTCGTCGACCCCATCACCCAGCTTCGATACCTCTCGCCGGACGAGTACCAGTTCCGGAAGGAGGTGCTGTCGTTCATGCAGTTCCTCAAGGAACGCGGAGCGACGGTGCTCTTTACCTCCCAGGACACGCCGACGACGCCCGACGACGACCTGCAGTTCATGTGCGACGGCGTCGTCGAGCTCGACCGGGCCGAACAGGGCCGGACGGTGTCGGTGCCGAAGTTCCGTGGCTCCGGCGTCCGCGACGGGAACCACGCCCTGCGAATCCGGGACGGCGGCATCGAAGTGTACCCACGGCTGGTGCCGCGCCAGCACGACACGGAGTTCACCGCCGAGACCATCTCCTCGGGCGTCCCCGAACTCGACCGCCTGCTCAACGGCGGGCTCGAACGCGGGACGGTCACCATCGTCACCGGGTCGCCGGGGGTCGGGAAGACCACCAGCGGCGTCCAGTTCATGAAGGAGGCCGCCGGCCGGGGGGAGCGCTCCGTCGTCTACTCCTTCGAGGAGGCAAAGAGCACGCTGGTCCACCGGTGTGAGTCCATCAACATGCCGGTGACGGAGATGATAGAGAAGGGGACCCTCGCCATCGAGGAGATCGAGGCGCTCCAACTGTCGGCGACGGAGTTCGCCCACAACGTCCGCGAGGAGGTCGAGGAGAACGACACCAAGATCGTGATGATAGACGGCGTCGAGGGGTACAAGCAGGCCCTGCGCGACAGCGACGAGGACCTCGTCAGGGAGCTTCACTCCGTCTGTCGCTACCTGAAGAACATGGGGGTGACGGTCATCCTGATGAACGAGATGCGCACCATCGTCGGGGAGTTCCAGCTCACCCAGGAGGGGCTCTCCTACCTCTCGGACAGCATCCTGTTCATCCAGCACATCGAGGTCGACGGTCGGATGCGGAAGGTCATCGGCGTGCTGAAAAAGCGGACGAGCGACTTCGAGCGCACCGTCCGCGAGTTCCAGATTACGGAGTACGGCGTGAAGATCGGCGAGCCGATGGACGGCCTTCGGGGTATCCTCAGCGGGAGCCCGACGTGGGACCACCACGACCGGCCGACGACCGCGAACTCGCCGCCGGAAGGGAACGCCCACCACGACCGACACAACGGACGGGGCACCCGGCGGAGCGAGCGGGACACCGAACAGCCCGACCGAGACTGGCAGTAACCCCCTCATGTGCCGGAATGCCACTGCGGACCGACGGGGGCGGAGCCAGCGACCGGGACGGACCGACCGGGAGACGACAGCGGGCGGTAGCGCCGGGGCCAGGTTCGAGGGACGGGGCCGCGGCGTGAACCGCCGACGGAGTCGGCCGTGAGCGCCGAGCGCGTCCTCGTGTTCATCGAGCAGGAGGAGAACCGACGGCTCCTCGCGGAGTGGCTGTCACAGGAGTACGACGTCGTCGAGGGGGAGTCCGCGGCCGACCTCGAGGCCGAGTTCGACCTCTGTATCGTCGACCGGGCGGCCGCCGAGCGGTACGACGAGGCGCTCCAGAAACGAAAGGAGCGCGAGACGCCCGTGCTCCTGCCGTACCTGTTCGTCGTGCCACAGCGCCAACTCGACCGCCTCGGCGGCGACATCTGGAGTCGCATCGACGGGGTCGTCCGCGAGCGCATCGACGAACTCATCACGACCCCCATCAAGAAGGCCGAACTCGAGGGGCGACTGCGGAACCTGCTCAACTCGCGCGCGCTCTCCCTCGAACTACGGGAACAGCGCGAGCAGTACCGACGACTGCTGTCGGTCGCTCCGGAGACCATCACCACCGTCGGCGTCGACGGCGACATCAGCTACCTGAACGCTCGCGGAGCGGAACTGTTCGGCGTCACCGACCCGGAGTCGCTGTACGGGCGGTCGCTGTACGACTACGTCCACGAGGACGAACGCGACGACCTCCGGTCGATGGTCGAGAGCGTCAACGAGAGCGGCGAACAGGCCGGCTTCATGGAGGCCCGCGTGGTCGTCGGGAACGACGGCGACGCCGGGGTGGCGAGCGGGAGCGGCGACCCGAGCGGGAGCGGCGACCCGAGCGTGAACGGCGACGGGAGCGGACGCGCGGTCGAAGGGGGGGCGTCCGAGGTGCGCCACGTCGAAATCGGCGCCGCCTCCATCACGTACGAACAGCGGCCGGCGGTCCAACTCGTCGTCCGCGACGTGACGGACCGCTACCACCGCGAGCGACAGGTCGAGCGCCAGCGGGACCAACTGGAGAAGCTCAACCGGCTGAACGGCGTCATCCGGCAGATCGACCAGGCGCTCGTCCGGGCCACCTCCCGCGAGGAGATCGAACAGGCCGTCTGCGACCGGCTGGTCGAGGTGGACCGCTACGTCGCCGCCTGGGTCGGCAACGACCGGGCGACGAGCCGCGAACTCACGGTCCGTGCCTCGGCGGGCCGCCTCGACGGCTACCTCGACGAGATCGTCGTCACCGCCGGTGGGGGCGACACGGGCGAGGGGCCGGCGGGGCGGGCGCTGACGGGCCGCGAGGTCGCCGTCGTCGACGACGTAGCCGACGACCCCAGCTTCGAGCCGTGGCGGGAGGCGGCGCTCGACCGGGGGTACCAGTCGAGCATCGCCGTCCCCATCTCGTACGCGGACACGCTGTACGGCGTCCTCAACGTGTACGCCGACCGGGTCGACGCGTTCGACGACGACGAGCGCGACGTGCTCGCCGAACTGGGCGAGACCATCGGCCACGCCATCAACGCCGCCGAGAGCAAGCGGGCGCTGCTGGCCGACCGCGTCATCGAACTGGAGGTGCACCTGCGCGTTCCGGACTCCTTTCTCGTACAGGCCTCCCGGGAGGTCGACGCCGCGTTCACCTTCGAGGGCGTGGTGTCGAACGCCGACGGCACCTACCTCGAGTACTTCGCCGTCGACTCCGAGAACCACGAGGCCGTCCTCGAACTCGCGGAGGGACACGAAGGGGTCAGTCACGTCCGCCACGTCGGCAACCACGGCGGGGAGGCGCTGTTCGAGTTCGTCTTCGAACACGACCTCGTCGTCGAGGCCTTCAGCGGGCTCGGCGCCCGCATCGAGGAGCTGACCGTCGCCGAGGGCGTCTACGACGTCGTCGCCGAGTTCCCCTACGACACGCAGGTCCACACCGTCGTGGAGGCTCTCGAACTGAAGTACGACGGCGTCGACCTGCTCGCCCAGCGCGAGCGCGAACGGCCCGTCCAGTCCCGCCAGGAGGTGTGGTCGGAGTTCAGAGAGAGCCTGACCGACCGCCAGTGGAGTTCGCTCCAGACAGCCTACTACGCGGGCTTCTTCGACTGGCCGCGCACCTCCACCGGGGAGGAAGTCGCCGAGTCACTCGACATCTCGCCGGCGACGTTCCACGAGCATCTGCGGGCGGCCCAGCGGAAGCTGTTGACCGCGCTCCTCGACGGGTAGTCGGAGTCGGCGACGCGGGCGGCGGTGCGGCGGGACCGCCGGCGTCGGCGGTGGCGGCACGGTCGACGGCATCGTCGCCGCCGCGACCGCCTCGAACGGTGACTCGTCCCGCCGGAGACGGGGGGGATAAATGACTGGACGACCAACGTAACCGTATGGACGCGACGATGGCGTGGTACGCGGTGTACGCCGGGCTCTTCGTGCTCGCGCTGTACACGCTCTTTCGTACCTGGGTCCTCCGGCTGGACTGGACCCTCGCCGACCGCTGGCGGACGACCGCGCTGGTCGTCGCCTGCCTCTGCTCGTTGCTCGTCGCGAGCGACGTAGTCGGCCTCTCGCTCCCCGGGCGGACCAAACTCGGCGTCGCCGGGGTGGGCGCCCTCGCCGCCGTCGCCTTCCTCTTCTTGCAGTTCGGCGACCCGACGCGACCGCTGCCGTAGTCGGGACCGTCGGCCCCCTGGGTCGGCGTTCGCCGAGGCGAGTCGTCGGGCGGCCGAACCGACCGCCGACGGTTCCGGGCTCAGAGGTTCTCGTCCACTCGCACCGCGGTACGGGCGGTCGCCGAGAGCCAGTGACCCGACCCCTTTCGCGTGGGGTCGAACAGGACGACCTCGTCGTCGTCGAACACGCCGTCGAGCCCCGCGGCCTCCGCCCCGCGGGTGCACTTCACCGTGTAGCGTGGCCAGTCCTCCGAGTTCGTCCGACTCGGTCCGTTCGCTCTCATCCCCGACGGCCCTCGCCGCGTCCGGACCGTCGACCGCACCGCGAACCGCCCCCGGATGACCGGACGGGTCGGCACGACCGATGCGACCACTCCGGCCACCGTAATCGCCCCGACCGCCTCAACCGCCTCGACCATCGTAACCGACCGACGCCGTGGCGTCGACCGGCACCTCCCGCGCGTACAGCGTCACGTCTCGTCGTCTCCCGACAACCGGTCTCGGCCCAGCACATGTCTCGTCGTCGTCGCTTCAGGGTCACCAGTTAAAAAACCAATACGAGTCGTCGGTGAGGGGTCGGACTTACCCGACGGTTATCTACGTCAGACTTCTTGACTGTTCAACGCTAGATACAGAATTCGGTGGAAAAAGTATTAACCCGTCCATCCCCGTATCGTGAGCCATGACACGGCGTGGGAGTCGGGGCGAGCGCTGGTTTCGGCTCGGCCGCCGCCGTCGTGCGGTCGGGGTGGGGCCGACGAGCACGAGCGGGGTCGAGGGGGTCGGCGAGCGATGACGACGCTCGACGTGCTCTACCTCGGCGACGAGCCTGCGACGGTCCGGGCGCTCGTCGACGTCGACGACTGTACCGTCTGTCTCGTCTCGACGCCGACGACCGCGCTCGACCGCCTCCGCGACGCCGCCTTCGACTGCATCCTCTGTGAGTACCCGCTCGCGGACGCCGACTCGTTCCTCCGACGCGTCCACGAACAGGGGGGTCCGCCGGTCGTCGTCCGCACCGCCGACGGGACGCGGCCGGACGCGCCCCACGACCGACTCGTCGGACCCGGTGGCGTGGACGACACGGACGACGCGGACGGTGTCGGTGCGGGCGCGACCGACCCCGCCGACGGCGCGGGCACCGACGACGGCACGGGCGACGGCGTCGAGGGTCGGGACGCCGAGCCGGCGCGCGTCCTCGACACGCTACGAGCGTACGCGGGACGCCGGCCCGTCCCCGCGGCCGACGGGAGTCACGCGGCGAGCGTCCGGACCGGGGAGCCGACGCGGGTGCCCGCTCCGGACGCGACGCCCGAGCCGTTCGACGACCCGCTGCTCGACAGCCTCGGGGACTTCCTGTTCGTCACCGACGCCGAGGCGAACCTCATCCGTTGGAACGCAGCGTTCACGGAGGGAACGGGGTACGACACCGACGAAATCGCCGAGATGGAACCGCTCGATTTCTTCCCCGACCGCGACGCCGAAGCCGTCACCGCCGCCCTCGCCCGCGTCGCCGAGGACGGGGAGGCGACCGAGGAGCTCAACATCCTGACGAAGGGGGGTGAGGAGGTGCCCTACGAGATATCCGCCACGCTCGTCGGCGAGGAGGCGCCGGTGCTGTGTGGAGTCGGCCGCGACATCACGAAGCGGCGCGAGACCCAGCGGAAGCTCGACGAGGCCATCGACGAGCTGGAGCGCTCGAACGCGGAGTTGGAGCAGTTCGCCTACGTCGCCTCCCACGACATGAAACAGCCCCTGCGGATGGTGTCGAGCTACCTCGACCTGCTCGAACGCCGGTACGCCGACGAGCTGGACGAGGACGCCGAGGAGTTCATCGGCTTCGCGAAGGACGGCGCCGAGCGGATGCGCGAGATGATAGACGGCCTGCTCGCGTACTCCCGCGTCGGTCGGCGCGACCGCGAGCACGAGCCCGTCGACCTCCGGGACGCCCTCGACACGGCGCTCACGAACCTCGAAATCGCCATCGAGGAGAGCGAGGCCGAGATAACGGTCGACCCGCTTCCCCGCGTGCTGGGCGACCCGGGACAGCTCGCTCAACTGTTCCAGAACCTCGTCGGCAACGCCATCAAGTACTCCGAGGGCACCCCGCACGTCGAGGTTCGAGCCGAGGACGCCGGCGACCACTGGGCCGTCGCCGTCGCCGACGAGGGAAGTGGCATCCCGCCGGAACGCCTCGACCGCGTCTTCGACATCTTCGCTCACGACGAGGAGTCCGGCGGGAGCGGCATCGGCCTCGCCATCTGTGAGAAGATCGTCGACCGCCACGGCGGCGACATCCGCGTCGAGAGCGAGGTCGGCGTCGGCTCGACGTTCACGTTCACCTTCCCGAAGCTGGGGGCCGACTCGCCGGAGCCGGAGCCGTCCGGAGCCGAAGCCGAGGCCGGAAACGGGGCCGGCGACCGGGTGTAACCGCGCCTCTCACACCGCGTCCAGGCTCCGTCTCACGCCGTCGCCCGAAGCGACCACGAGTGGCTCCGCGTCCCCGGAACGCGCTCGACGTCGGGGTTCTCTAACACCCGGTCCCGCCAGACGGCGTAGGTCAGGAGGTTCCACGCGACCGGGGCGTCCCCGTCGACGACCCGGTCGCGCTCGGGTCGCGGGACGACCGTCGGGAGGTCGTACCGGTCGAAGGCGTCCGCGAGCGGCCCCTCGTCGAAGTACCGCCCGACCGGGAGCGCGCCGGACCCCTTCGGTCGCTCCGTCGGGTAGCCCGGAAGCCGACGCTCGAGTAGCGTCTTGAGGAGGTACTTCGGCCGGAGGCTCCGCCGCGAGAGCGCCGTCCGGGGGCCGGGGACGTACCGTCGACTCGCCGGCACCGAGAGCGCACAGTCGGCCAGCCGCCGCGTCGCGAACGGGGCGACGAGAGCCGTGTCGTGGACGGCCGCGAGCTGCCGCCAGTGCCGGAGGTGGTCGTGGCCGAACAGACAGTACAGATGCGCCAGTTCGGCCGCGTCGACGAATCCACTCGTCCGTTCGGAGCGGTCGACGAGGCGCGAGACGGCCGCGTGGCGGGCGTTGATTCGGTCGGCGACGACCGACTCGCCGACCATCCGGGCGACCCGGCCGGGGTCGGCGTAGGTGAGCGTCCGAACGGGGAACGAGTCGGGGTCGGTCGGCGGTCGGCGGAGCATCCCCGCGTAGCGCCGGAGCGCCGCCGCGTCGTCGCCCGGACGGCCGGGAAGCGCGGCCGCGAGGCGGCCGACCGGGGAGTCGACGACCGACGAGAGCCACGACGCGAGGCAGGCGCCCTTCGTCCCGCCGAGGCCGAACAGCGCGTCGGCCTTCGTCGCGTCGACGAGTCGGCCGCCGCCCGCGCGTCGGAGCGCGGCGTCCATGAGCGTCGTCTGTGCGTAGTGGGTGGGGAGACAGGTCGCTTCGACGCTCGCCGCGAGACGGTCGGCGAACGACCCCTCGGAGACGACGACGGAACGGTTGTCGGCGCCGAGGGCGTCTGCGGCGGCCGAGGCGTAGTCGAGCTCGAAGGCGAACTCGGGGGAGTCGACGCCCCACGTGAGCGTCGGCGTCGCGTCGGGGAGGTAGCTGTGGACGAGCGTCGAGTCCACGCCGCCGGAGAGCGCGGTCGTGAGGGCTCCCGAGTCGGCGTCGGCGCCGTCCGTCGGCGACAAGCCGCCCGCCGACGACAGGGTGTCCGCGAGCGCGCGGTCGACGGCGTCGAGCACCTCGCCGGGGGAGCGGTCGGCCGTGACCGAGAGCGACCCGAGGGGAGCGCCCGACACGCCGGGGCGGGGAGTGGCGTCGAAGTCGAGGAAGCCGGTCGTCCCATCGGGAGCGTGGGCGGACCCCGGGGACCACTCGACCCACGTCCCCCGCTCCAGCGCCCGGACGCGGTCGAGGTAGGTCAGCGGGTCGACGGGGGCGCGAAAGAGGAGGTGGTCGGCGACGGCGGCGTCGGGGGTTCGTCGGTCCTCGGGGTCGAGCGCGGCGACGGCGTTACGGAAACAGTCCGTGAGGAGGAGTCGGCCGGCGCTCGACCGGCAGACGTACAGCGAGCGCGAGGCGGTGACGCTCCGGTAGGCGACGAGCGGGCGGTCGCTCCCGGGGGCGACCCGGAGCAGGACGGCGTCCTCGGCGACGGCCGGGAGCCGACGGCGGACGGTCCCGAGGTCGGGCGACTCGGTGACGAGCGCTCGGAGCGCGGCGTGTGGGACGCCCGCGACGAACCAGTCCGCGTCGTCGCGGACGACGTGCTCGGCGTCGGGGGCCGACAGCAGCACGTCGATGTCGGTCGTCGTGTCCATCGTGAGGTCCCCGCGAGTCCCGGAAGGTCGTCGCCCGTCGACGCTACTCCAGATAGCCGAGGTCGGCGAGGCGGTCCTGGACGTCGCCGTCCTCGTCCAGGCGCGGGCCGGCGTCGGCGTCGAAGTCGTCGTAGCCTGTCGCGCCGGCGTCCTCGACGACCGGGACGACCCGACCGTCCATCCGGTCGCTGTAGGGGACGCCCATGGCGGAGAGCACCGTCGGCGCCACGTCGAACAGGTGGGCGTCTATCGGGACGGAGGCGTCGACCCCCGCGCCGGCGGCGGCGAAGATGCCCTCCATCTTGTGGTTCCACGGCTCCGTGGGCGGCGCGAAGTAGCCGTCACGAACCTGTGCGGAGAGGAACTGCTCGAACTCGTTGGGGACGGTGACGACGTCGACCGCCTTCTCGGCGTAGGGGCCGTGGAAGTACTCCTCCCGTGGGGCCACGTCCTCGAACATCGGGTCGCCGTCGGGCGTCGTCGCCGACCGGAGTTCCTCGATGAGTTCGGCGCGCACCGCGTCGTACTGCTCCGGCGGGACGACGCCGTTGGGTTCCCGACCCTGTAAGTTGATGCGGACGCCCAGCTCGGTCCGGGCGCGCATGTACGCTTTCGAGCCGGGGAAGTCCACCTGCTCGTTCGCGGTGCGGGAGACGTTCTCGGGGGCGTAGCGTTTCACGACGCCGTCGAGGCCCACCGCTCGGAGCCCCTTCCCGACGCGTTCTGCAGTGAGACCGAACTGGGCGGCCTTGGCGGCGACGCGTTCGGTGGTCGTCGGCTCCCACGTCTCCTCGCCGGAGCCCTCCCGCAACTGGTCGCGGATGGGGTTCCACGACGGCATCCCCTTCCCGCCCTTGGCGGTCTCGACGTACCCCTTGTCGCGGAGGAACTCGTTGACGCGGAACTCGTACTTCTCGTAGGGGCCCATCCCGTGGTCGGAGGCGATGAAGACGGCGTCGGGGTCGTGCTCGTCGAGAATCTTCCCGACCGCCTCGTCGGTGGCGCGGTAGACGCGCTCGACTTTGTCCTCGTCGCCGTCGAACTCGTGGAAGACGGTGTCGGTCTTCTGGAACTGGACGAAGCCGAAGTCCGGGTCGTGTTCGTCGGCGAGGTAGCGGAAGGCGTCCCCGCGCATCCCGACGAGGCGCTCGTACTCCTCCATCTTCTCCGCGTCGCTCAGGTCGTCGGAGCCGCGGGTGTAGTTCGGGTACACCCGGTACTCGCCGAGTTCACGCTTCAGGTCGTCGAGGGTGCCTTCGGGGTGACAGGGCGGGTCCTCGGGGCCGATGAACCCGGGCACGATGGCGCCGTCTATCTCGTCCGGCGGGTGGGTGACGGGGACGTTGACGACGACGCTCGACTTCCCGTGCTCGTCGAGCAGTTCCCAGATGGCCCGCTCGCGCACGTCGTCGCGGGAGACGACTTTCCAGTCGTACCCCTCGTAGTCGACGAACCCGTACACGCCGTGTTTGCCGGGGTTGACGCCGGTGTACATCGACGGCCACGCGCTCGGGGTCCACGGCGGAATCTGCGATTCGAGCGGTCCCGCCGTGGCGTCCGAACCCTCACAGAGCGCCTGCAGGTTGGGAATCGCGTCCCGCTCGTACAGCCGTTCGAACACCGCGGGACAGCCCGCGTCGATGCCGATCAGCAGCACGTCCATGCCGTCGCTCACGCGTCCCACCCCGGCACGTCCGTCGAGGGCGTCGCGCGCGGCTGCCGCGCGGCTTGCCAGCCCATCCTCATTGTCCTTCCGTTGGGCGTCGACCGGTTTTATTATGCGGCGGGTAAGCGGGCCGGGGTCCGGATTTCGCGACGTTGGGCGCGCCTACCGGTCGAATTCGTGATACGTCGCTCGAGGAGATGGTCGGCGGGGCGGACGGAGACGACCGCAGCCGTCGCGTTCGTTCTCCGGCACCGGCGGGTCCCGGACCGACGAGGCGGCCCGCTCCCGCGGTGCCTTCGCTTCCGGACCACCGCGTCAGCGAGTCGGCTGACGACGAACGCCAGCCGTCGCGGCGCTCAGTCCCCCTACTCCCCGGACCACCACGTCAGCGATTGCCGGGCAGACGAGCCTGCCCGGCGTCGTTGCGCTCAGTCCCCGTACTTCCGCGTCAGCGCGACGGCCGCGCCTGAACGCGCGGCCAGCGTTGCGCTCAATCTCCGTACTCCCGAATCGTCAACTCCCGATGCTCCGCGCGGTCGAGCGCCATCGCGACGAGGAGGAGCGCGACGCCGAGGACGACCCGGCCGAGCGCGCCGCGGAGGCCGTCGTCGCTCGGACGGAGCGCGGCGAGGAGGCGAGCCAGACCGAGCGCGACGGCGGCGGCGCCGGCGTAGTACGCGAGGGCAGGACGGGCGGCGCCGTCGCCGAGCAGGTGTTTGCGGTTGAGGCGACCGAGGAAGTTCGCGAGGAGCATGGTCGACACCCGACGGACGTACTCGCCGTACTGGATGTGGCTCTCCTCCTCGTCGTACTTCGCGGGCTGGGCCACGTCGGCGACGCGCATGTCGGCCCGGTTGAGCTTGACGAGCACGTCGTTGCAGTAGCCGTAGTACTCGTACATCCCCTCCAGGTCCATCCCGTCGAGCGCCCGCAGGGAGATGGCCGTGTAGCCGTTCTGGGGGTCGGCGACGCCCCAGTAGCCGCTGGCGATCTTCGTCAACAGCGAGAGCATCCGGTTGCCGACGAGGCGGAACTGCGGCATCTCCTCGGTGTCGGCGAGGAAGCGGTTCCCCTTCGCGTAGTCGGCGCGGCCCTCGACGATGGGGTCGAGGAAGCGCGGCATGAGGTCGGTGTCCATCTGTCCGTCGGCGTCGACGGTGACGGTCACGTCGACCCGGTCGGCGCGGGCGGCGAGGTAGCCCGTCTTGATGGCGCCGCCGGCACCGCGGTTCTCCTCGTGACGGATGGGGACGACGCGGGCGTCGAACCCGCCGTCGGCGGTCGGCGCGACCTCGCCGCCCTCGCCGGTCGCCTCCGGGGTCTCGCCGCTCGTTCCGTCGCTCGCGACGGCGCTCCCGGCCGAGGCGTCGGCGACGGCCCGTCCCGTCCGTGGCTCCCCGTCGGCGTGCGCCCGAATCTCGGCCCACGTCTCGTCGGTCGAGGCGTCGTCGACGGCGTACACCCGGTCGACGTACGACGGAATCCCGTCGAGGACCTCGCCCACTAACCCCGCCTCGTTGTAGGCGGGGACGACGACACCGATCGTGTGTTCGCGGTACATAGTGCGTGTGCTGGGAACGCGGCCCGGTCGGGGTGACGGCGGCGTCACGTTTCGACCGGCCACGTCGCTCTGTTGGTCGTCCGTGGTCGAGGGGCTTTATAATCGGGCACCTAAGCCGCGCACGGAGTGACGGTCGCCGAGCGAACCGGGAGGGGCCGAGAGCGGTGTCCACACGGGACAGTCGCCACCGGTCGACGCCGGTCCGCGACGAGCGACCGTGGCGGCGCCGCTCCGCGGGACGGCCGCCCCGGCCGAGGTGCCGGGGACACCGGTCTCCGGATGCGAGCCGGCTACGGGGGGTTTCGCGTCGGTGACGACCGGTGGAGAGGCGCGCGGCTTAGGTGACTGATAACCGCAGTCGGGGACGGGAGCGGGCGGACAGCCGAGGGCGCGCGCCGCTTACTCGGGGCATAATAAAAGGGGGGTAACACCTTCGTCCGGGCAAGGAACAAAGCGTGACCACCGAAGACACCGATGCCGAGACGGTCGTGGAGGCCGTCGATCTCATCTCCAAAAAGTGGCATCCGGTCATCATCCAGGCACTCCTCCGGGAGGGCCCCCAGCGGTTCAACGAGCTGAAAGGGAGCCTCGGCATCTCCGCGAAGGTGCTGACCGACAGTCTCGACGACCTCGTCTCGAACGACCTCGTCGACCGACACGTGCTCAGCGAGTCGCCGAAGCGCGTCGAGTACGACCTCACGCGGCACGGCCGGGACATGCAGTCGGTCATCGCCGCCCTCGCCGACTGGGGCGAGCGCCACCTCGGCGAGGACACCCGACCCGTCGTCCTCATCGTCGACAACGACCCGCGGCTGGTGAAGATGCACGCCTCGTGGCTCGAAGAGGATTACCGCATCAAGCGCGCTTACGACGGCGAGGAGGCGCTGCGCCAACTCGACGACGAGGTCGACGTGGTGTTGCTCGACCGCCGGATGCCCGGCCTGCAGGGCGAGGAGGTGCTCCGGAAGGTCCGCGGGCTGGGCATCGACGCCCGGGTGGTCGTGCTCAGCGCCGTCGAGCCCGACTTCGACGTCTTGGAGATGGGCTTCGACGCCTACGTCGTCAAGCCCGGCACGAAGACCGAGCTACAGGAGGTCGTCGAGGACGTGCTGGCGCGCAACGCCTACGACGACGCCACCCAGGAGTACCTCTCGCTGTCGGCCAAGCAGGCGGTGCTGCGCGCCGAGAAACCGGAGGAGACCCTCCGGCGCGACGAGCGCTACCGCCAGCTGGAGACACGACTGAACGAGCTCGCGACGGAGCTCGACGCCTCGGACGGGGAGACGACCGACACCGCCCGGACGATGCTGACGGAGCGCGAGGGGTGAGTCGACGGGGCGGATGATTCCGGACGACCTCAGCGTCCTCCTCGTGGAGGACAACCCCGGCGACGCGAGACTCATCGAGGAGCTGTTCCGCGAGACCGACCACCCCGTCGCACTCGTCGAGCCGGGGGCCGAGCCGCCGGCGCGCGGCGTCGCGCTCCACCACCGCGACCGCATCGCGGACGTGCCCGACGCCCTGGCGACGTACGACCCCGACGTGGTCTTGCTCGACCTCGACCTCCCCGAGAGTAGCGGCACCGACACCGTCGAGACCGTCCGCGGCCACACCGCGACGACGCCCATCGTCGTCCTCACCGGCGCCCCGGAGGACCGCTTCGGCGTCGACGTGGTGAGCGAGGGGGCTCAGGACTACCTCGTCAAGGACGAGGTGACCCCCGAGGTGCTGCTTCGGGCGGTGCGGTACGCCCTCGAACGCAAGCGCATCGAAGGGGAGCTGCGCCAGCGCACCGAAGAGCTGCGCATCCTCAACCAGCTCACCCGCCACGACATCAGAAACGAGATGACGCTCGTCGTCGGCCGGGCCCGCGAACTGGAGGAGCACGTCGACGTCCACGGCCGGGACGCCCTCGACGAGATCGTCCGCTCCAGCAACCACATCCTCCAGCTGACGGGGACCATCGGCGACATCGTCGCCTCCGTCACCGGCGACGACGACACCGACCTCGGCCCCGTCGCGCTCGGGCCCGTCCTCCAGTCGGAGGTCGAGACCGCCCGCGGGATGTACGACGTGGCGGTGGAGACGCCGGCGGCCGTCCCCGACGTGTCGGTCCGGGCGAACGACCTGCTCGCCTCGGTCCTCTCGAACCTCCTCTCGAACGCCGTCCTCTACAACGACAAGGAGACCCCCGAGGTGTCCGTCTCGCTCGACGTGGAGCCGGAGACGGTCGTCGTCCGCGTCGCCGACAACGGCCCCGGCATCCCCGACCGCCGCAAGGACGAGGTGTTCGCGGAGGGCGCACAGGGTGCCGACTCCGGCGGGATGGGCATCGGCCTCTACCTCGTCAGCCGCCTCGTCGACCGCTACGGCGGCGACGTGTGGGTCGAGGACAACGACCCCGTCGGCGCCGTCTTCTGTGTCGAACTCGTGCGCGCCGACCGCGGGCCGGACGTCCAACCCTGACCGGGACGCCCCGGGCCACCGCCGCCGGGCGACCCGCCGGTTACACACAGTATAGTTAACCGTCGCCCGCGGGTAGCCGGGGGTATGTGCCGGACGCGACGGTGCCGCCCCGACGAGCGGCGCCCGGGGTGGAGCGCGTGACCGACGACGCCGACAGCGGCGCGGACGCGAGTGCAACGGACGGGAGCGGGGCCGACGCCGACGGCGACCGCCTCGACGTGGGGTTCGTCCCCGCCGAGGTGCCCGGCGCCGGCCTCACCGGCGCCGTCGAGACCTCGGCGCTCCTCGTCGAACACCTCTCCCGACGCCACGACCTCACGGTGTACGTCGCCAGTCAACACGCGGCAGACGACGTGGACCTCCCGGCCGAGGACCGGGTCGAGTACGTCATCCACGACGACCTCCCGAAGCTCCCACACCCCATCACGGCCAAACACCGGGCACTGCGCGAGGAGACGGACGCGCTCGAATCGCACGACCTCGTCCACTCGTACTCCTCGGTGTTCGTCCCGGTGCTCGCCGACCTCTCGACTCCGACGATATCGACGCTCAACTCCTACGTCGCGGTCTGCCCGAAGGGAGACATGCGCTACCACGGGAAGCGCACGTGCTCCGGACCGGGTCCCGCGAAGTGCGTCGCCTGCGTCGGCGTCACCGGCGCGCGGCGGCGGCAGGGCCTGGAGAACGAGGCCCGAAGTGCCTACTCCTCGCTGGGGAAGCTCCCCCTCGTCCGGGACTCGATGGCCCGTCGGAACGGGGTCGACGCCTACCACGCCCTGTCGCCACATCTGGCCGAGGACTACGCCGCCCTCGACTTTCCCGCCGAGCGCACGCGGGTCATCCCCCACTTCTACGACGGAGGGTTCCGCCGCGACCCCCGCACGACCGCCGGCGACCCCGTCACTCTGTTGTACGTCGGCGGGCTCCGGGAGTTCAAGGGCGTGCAGGTGTTGGTCCGGGGGCTCGCCGAACTCCGTTCGCGCGGGGTCGACGCGCGGCTCCGGGTCGCCGGCGCCGGGCCGTACGGCGACCGAATCAAGCGGCTCGTCGGCGAACTCGGCCTCGCCGACGCCGTCGCCTGGCACGGCTACGTCGACCACGACGACCTCCCCGACCTGTACGCCGGCGCCGACGCGTTCGTCTATCCGGGTCTCATCGACGAGCCGTTCGGGCGCGTCCTCCTGGAGGCGCTCGCGGCCGGGACCCCCGTCGTCGCCAGCGACGTGGGGAGCACGGACTACATCGTCGGCGACGCCGGCGAGCGGTTCGAATCGGGTGACGAGCGTGCCCTCGCCGACGCCGTCGAGCGCCTCGTGGCGGACTACGAGGAGCGAGCGGGGGCGATTCCCGACCAGCTGGCGCGGTTCGAGCCGGAGACCGTGCTGGCGCAGTTCGACGAACTCTACCGGGACGTGGCGACCGGGCGACTGCGGCGGGAGTCGCGGCCGTCGTCCGCCTCGTCGCCGACGCCGTCTCGGTGAGGAGCCGAGCCGGGACCTCACGCTCCGGCCGACCCGCCGGTCTCCACGAGGTCGAGCGGTCCGGGGACGACCGGACCGCAGTCGCGGCGGCACGAGAACCTACGCCGCCCGCATCGACCGCCGCAGGCGCCGCCAGAGGCCCGCGACGCCGGGTGCGCCGTCGACGAGCCAGAGACAGAACGCGAGAAAGAACGGGCCGAAGTAGACCGCGAGCAGGGTGAACTGCTGGCCGGCGGTGAGTTCGCGGACGAACGCGGCGAAGTAGTAGCTCGCGCGCTCGAGGAGCCCGCGCTCGACGGCGTACGCCGGAAGCGTAACGATGGGCCAGAGGACGCGCTCGAAGTCGGTCTCGTACCCCGAGACCATCGCGACGGCCACGTCGCCGGCGAGGTGGGACCACCAGCCGACGACGAGCGCGACGCCGGCCTCGGGTCGGCCGCGACGAACCGCCAGTGCGAGCCCGAGGAGGCCGAGCGGGACGGCGACGAAGACGGAGTGGGCGACGGAGTAGCCGGCCGGGAAGAGTCCGAGCCCCCACGAGAGGGTCTTGTCGACGACGTCGGGGAGTTGCGTGGCGAAGAGGAGGACGACGGCCGCGAGCCCGCCCGGCGGGCCGCGACCCGCGGCTCGGGAGCCCAGCGAGAGGAGGACGTAGCCGAACGCGGCGTGGCCCCAGGGCCACATCAGGGACGCACCTCCGCGGTCGAACGAGCCGGGGGCCGGGAGCCGCTGGCGGGGACCGTCCGTCGGCGACGAGAGGTCATCGCCGCGGCGTAGGGAAGCACCCGGTAAAAAGTCGTGGACTGGCCGCCGGTGTGGTCGGGGTGAGCAGTCGAAACGTGTCGACCGCTCCGGAGCCCTATAGAGACGTCCGGACGGGACCGGGCGCGAGCCGCCTGCCGAGGGGGCCGCGAGGTGGTCCGTCAGCCGCGCGTACGACGACCTAAACCCGCATCATCGTTACGCGACGTTACCGCCTCGACAAGGCCGAATTACCGAGCTACAGTCCCCCTAAGTGGTCCTTACCACGTCGATAATAAAGCCCTTCGAGCAGAGAGAAGCTGATACGAGCGACCACCGAGTCGACCACCGGCCGGCCGTTCCCACCCGACCGGAGGACCCCAGCACATGTCAGAGGCAAGCACCAAGAGAGAGCGCGTACCGGACGTCGAGAGCGCGACCATCTGTATCGTCGGCCAGGGGTACGTCGGACTCCCCCTCGCCATCGCGTTCGACGAGGAGGGCCACGACGTCGTCGGGTTCGACATCGACGACGACAAGATTTCGACCCTGAACGACGGCGTTGACACCACCGGCGGTGACCTCGGCGACGCGACCATCGCCGGCAGCGACGTGTCGTTCACCACCGACGCGGCGGCGATGGCGCAGACGGACTACGTCATCGTCACCGTCCCGACCCCCGTCGACGAGATGAACAACCCCGACCTCGGCTTCGTCGAGGCGGCCGGCGAGACCGTCGCCCCGCACCTCACCGAAGACACCACCGTCGTCCTCGAGTCGACGGTGTACCCCGGCGTCACCCGCGAGGTGCTCGGACCTATCCTCGAGCGGGACTCCGGGCTGACGGTCGGCGAGGACCTCGCGCTCGGCTACTCGCCCGAGCGCCTCGCGCCGGGCACCGACCGCACCGTCCGCGACGTGAAGAAGATCGTCTCCGGCTCCGACGAGGAGACGCTGGACGACCTCACGGACCTGTACGGGAGCATCGTCGACGCCGGCGTCTACCCGGCACCCTCCATCGAGGTCGCGGAGGCGGCGAAGGTGACCGAGAACGTCCAGCGCGACATCAACATCGCGCTGATGAACGAGCTCTCCATCATCTGTGAGCACCTCGACATCGACACGCACGAGGTGCTGGAGGCGGCGGGCACGAAGTGGAACTTCCACGACTACCGACCCGGCCTCGTCGGCGGCCACTGCATCCCCGTCGACCCGAACTACCTCGCCCACGGCGCCGAGCGCGCCGGCTACCAGCCGAAGCTCATCATGCAGGGCCGCGAGGTGAACGAGTACATGCCCAAGCACACCGCCGAACTCGCGCTGAAGGCGTTCAACAAACAGGGGACGCTCGCCCGCGACGCCCGCGTGCTGGTGCTGGGACTCGCCTACAAGCCGAACGTCGGCGACATCCGCACCTCCGAGGTGAAGGGCGTCATCGAACACCTCCAGGAGTACGACGTCGAGGTGCAGGGGTACGACCCGCACGCCGACGACGAGCGGAGCGAGGAGTACTTCGGCATCGAGATGCAGGAGACCCTCGAGTTCGCCGACTTCGACGGCGTCGTGCTCGCGACACCCCACGACGAGTTCGAGAACCTCGACCTCCGCGCCGTCGCCGGCGCGCTCAACGACGACCCGGTGCTCGTCGACGTGATGAGCGTGCTCAACGAGGAGCACGCTCACTCGCTCGGCTTCGAGTACAACAGCCTGTAGCGACTCGACGAGCCGACCGACGCGCGACTCGATGGTCCCCTCGCCGACCGCTCTTCTTCCCGCGCCCGCTGCGCTCACTCATCCGAACGTCGGCCGTGAGCCCGTGCCGTCCCGCCCCACCGATTCGCGAGCTACAACGACGCCTTTCGCCGGACGGGAGCGCCCTCGGGAGCGCGAACTCGCCGACGCCCGGGCGTCGTAGAGAGCCATTGTGGTACGAGTTACCACGTCAATACCAAAGACGGGGTCGCGAGTACCGGACGGGACGCTATGGCGACCCGAGAGACGCGAACGGACGGGCAGAGTCGGTGTAACAGCTGTGGGTCGTTCGTCACCCCGCGGTTCGCCCGCGTGTTCGGCGGCAACGACGACGAGGTGTTCGGCTGTCTCGCCTGTCAGCGCACGCGCGACCTCCGCGAGGGGAATCAGGTGCCGACCGACCGGAAACGCGGCGACCGACGCTGAGTGGCGCCGACCGTCGCGACTCGCCGGACCCGCCGGACCCGCCAGACTCGCCACGACGGGACACCGGTGAGGCCCGAGGTCACCGGCGACGCTCGGCACGAGCCTCCCGCTCTCGAACCCGGTGCCGAGGCGTCGTCGAGCGCCGCGGCGGCGAACCGGCAGAAACGCTGAACCGGCCGCAACGGCCCGCTACCCGGGATTATCGTCGACCTAACAGCACGAGGAGGTTCGACGGCGTCCCCGAAACCCGCGAGTATCGCCACGAGAGGCCTCGTACGACCCGAGTAGCGGGTCGAACCCCGGATGTCGTGGTGTTCGGCCCGTTAGCCCACGTATAATAAAGGGCGCTTCGGGACAAGCCGAATTCACAGAGCCGTGCCCCCTCCTGTGCCGCAGGGGTGCACGAACGGAGGATTACAAGACATGAACGGACTGATCCCGGCCGGTCGACCACACGGTCGGCCCGCCAACACGCAGCTGCGACGGACGGAGGGCTAACTATGTGTGGAATCATCGCGACCATCGGCTCGGACGACGCCGTCGGCGAACTGCTGACGGGCCTCGAGAACCTGGAGTACCGCGGCTACGACTCCGCCGGCATCGCCGTCCAGAACGGCACCGGCATCAAGGTACGCAAGAAGGCTGGCAAGATCAGCGAGCTCAAGGACACCATCGCGGCCGACGTGCCCAACGGTGAGGTCGGCATCGGTCACACGCGCTGGTCGACTCACGGGCCGCCGACGGACGCGAACGCCCACCCGCACACGAGCGAGACGGAGCGGGTGGCCGTCGTCCACAACGGCATCATCGAGAACTACGAGCGCCTCCGCGAGCAGCTCGCCGCCGAGGGGTACGAGTTCCACAGCGAGACCGACACGGAGGTCATCCCGCACCTCGTCGAGCACCATCTCGACCACGGGATGACCGTCGAGGGTGCCTTCCGTGCGACGGTCGACGAACTCGAAGGGAGCTACGCGGTCGCCGTCCTGGCGCACGGGACGGACACCGTCTACGCCGCCCGGCAGGACTCGCCGCTCGTCGTCGGCGTCGACGAGGACACCGGTCAGTACTACCTCGCCAGCGACGTGCCCGCCTTCCTCGACTTCACGGACCGCGTGATGTACATCGAGGACGGCGACTTCGTGCGCGTCACGCCCGGCGAAATCGAACTCACCGACCGCGACGGCGAGGCCGTCACGCGCGACGTCGAGACCGTCGAGTGGAACGCGGAGGAGACCGGCAAGGGCCAGTACGACCACTACATGCTGAAGGAGATCGACGAGCAGCCCGACTCGCTCGCGAACACCCTCAGCGGCCGCATCACCGACGACGGCGACGTCTCCCTCGAGGAGTTCCCGCCGGGCACCTTCGAAGACGTCGACGAGGTGCAGTTCGTCGCCTGCGGTACCTCCTACCACGCCGCGCTGTACGGCGTCCAGGCGCTCGAGAACGCCGGCGTCCGCGCTCGCGCGACCATCGCCAGCGAGTACCAGACGCCGACGGTCGACGAGAACACCCTCGCCGTCGCGGTGACCCAGTCCGGCGAGACCGCCGACACCCTCTCCGCGCTCCGCGCGGCGGAGGCCGCCGGCGCCGAGACCGTCGCCGTGACGAACGTCGTCGGCTCCTCGGCCGCCCGCGAGGCCGACCACGCGCTGTACATCCGCGCCGGCCCGGAAATCGGCGTCGCCGCCACCAAGACGTTCTCCTCGCAGGTCGCGACCCTGACGATGCTCTCCCACCGGCTCGCCGACGACCTCGAGCAGGGGACGCCCCGCGAGGACGCCGCGGAGTTCTTCTCCGAGCTGGAGAAGCTCCCGGAGTACGTCGAGCAGACGCTCAAGACGAGCAACGCGAAGGCCGTCAGCGAGCGCTACCTCGACAAGGGGTCGTACTTCTTCATCGGCCGGGACAACGAGTACCCGGTCGCCCTCGAAGGCGCGCTGAAGTTCAAGGAGATCACCTACGAGCACGCCGAAGGGTTCGCCTCCGGCGAGCTGAAACACGGCCCGCTCGCGCTCGTCACACCGAACGCCGCCGTGTTCGCGCTGTTCACGGGACGGCGCGGCGAAGGGACCCGGAAGAACGCCGAAGAGGCGCACACCCGCGGAGCGAACGTCATCGGCGTCGCGACCCACGGCACGGACGTGGGCGGCTTCGCCGACGCGACCCTCCGCGTCCCCGAGACCCACCCGGACATCGCCGGCCTGCTGGCGAACGTCCAGCTCCAGCTCGTCTCGTACCACACGGCGAACATGCTGGAGCGCGAAATCGACAAGCCGCGCAACCTCGCGAAGAGCGTCACCGTCGAGTAGACGCCCGCGACGGAGACACCACCGACACCCGACCCCGGGTGGAGGCCCACCCGACCCGGTTCGACTCGGTTCGGTCCGGCTCAAGTCGGTTCGAGTCGGTTCGATTCGGCTCGAACTCGGGTCCGCCGCCACCCACGACACGACACACCACACCATGCGAAACGAACTGTTCGGCGTCTTCGGCGACCGCGCCGACCTCGACCGCGTCACGACCACGGAGCGGTTCGCCCGCGTCGTCGAGACGCCGCGTGCGACCGTCGGCGTTCGCGACCTCGGCTACGGCCTGCCGAACCGCACCGCCGTCTACGAGACCGACGACGGCGACGGCGCGGCCGTCGTCTGGGGGGAGGTCGTCTCCGAGACCGGCCGCTCGACCGCCGAGCGCCTCTATCACCGCGTCGGCGCGGTCGGCCGCGACGCCTTCGCCGAGTTGAACGGTTCCTACCTCGCGTTCGTCGACAGACCCGACGACAGCGACCCAGTCGTCGTCACCGACCCCATCCGCTCGTGGGAGTGTTTCTACACCGACGCCCCCGGCGTCCGCGTCTTCGGCTCCGACGCCGCGCGCGTCGCGAAGGCGGTGTCGAACCCGGCCGTCGACGGGCGGACCGTCGCCGAAGTGACCCACTTCGGCGTCGCCTTCGGCGACGACACCGCCTTCTCCGAGCTCGGGCGCGTCCCCTTCGACGGCTACCTCACCCCCGAGTCGACCGGCGAACTCCGGCGGTTCGTCTACGACCCACAACCTCCGGAGGCGTTCGAGACCGGCGACTACGCCGCCGAACTCGCGGCGCGGCTCGAACGCGCAATCGAGCGTCGAACGGGGATGCCCGGCCGGACGGGACTCATGCTCTCGGGCGGCTACGACTCCCGGCTGTTGCTCTCAGAGTCCCCCGACGTGGACGTGGGCTACACGATGGGCGACCCGGGTGCCGGCGAGGTGGCCGTCGCCTCGCGGCTCGCCGACCAGTACGGCGTCGACCACGAGACCCTGGAGGTGACGCCGCGCTACCTCGACCTCCGGCCGGAGGTCATCCAGTACACCGGAGGGGTCCGCGAGTCGCTGCACATCCACCACCGGGGGAACAACGTCGACATCGACGCCGACTCGATGCTCCACGGCGCCCTCTTCGACACGCTCTTTCGCGGGTTCTTCCTCCCGGAACGCGGGGTCGAACTGTTCGGCCGGACGTTCCCGCTCTCGGGGCTGGACCCCGACCCCGACGTGCCCGCGTACTTCGCGGAGAAGCTCGGCTGTCTCGGCGGGCGCGACCCGTCGGCCGTCGAGGACTGCGAGTATCTCTCGGCCGACTCGGCGCGGGCGTTCGCCCGGGAGGTCATCGAGCCAGCGTTCGAAGCGGGGTACGACCGCTGTGAGAACCGCCACAACGCGGTCGACCTGCTCGGAATCAAGCTGAAGCCGACACTCGCCTTCCGGACCCACCTCGCGGATCACTACGTGGAGAGCCTCGTCGCCGCTGACTCGGAGCTCCTGGAGTGGCACCTGAAGACCCCACCGGAGCACCGCACCGACGAGACGTGGCTCGACGCCATCGGGAAGCTCGACTCGGAGCTGCTGCGACACAGTCCGCCGGACCGCCCGCACCGCTCCTTCCGGCTGAACGAGATCGAACGCGTCGTCCGGGGGGCGCTCCCGCTCGTTTCGGAGTTCGACCGACCGTGGCCCGACCGGCGGGAGCTGTACGAACAGAACGACCTCGACCGCAAGCTGTTCCCGGGCTACGACGAGGTCCACGGGCTCCCCGCCCGGGTGAAACTCCGGATGAACGACCTGACGACGTGGATCGAGTTCGCGACCGGCGAGCCGCGCTGCACTCCCGACCAACTGCTCCGGCCGCCGGAGGGCGAGCAGGCCGTCGCCCCCCGCACCGACGGCGGCTGGTCCGCCCGAAACGGCGATGTGGACGGCGGGGTCGACGACGCGAACGACGGACCCGACCGCCGCCGCCCCGACCCGGCCGACGGCGCCGGGAGCAGTCCACGGGGACCCGTCACGCCGTCCGGCCCCACTGGTCCCACTGGCCCCTCCGGTCCGAGCGGCCCGTCCCGGTGACCCGAGACCCGGCACCGGTTTCGCGGCGCGTAGTTAAGACGTCCCGGCGACTCACCACGTCCAGACCCGAATGACGGACTTCACCCGGCTCCGTATCGACGTCTCCGAGGAGCGGCCCGTGTCGGCGACCGCCGAGACCGACGCCACGGCCGCGTCCGGCGACGATGGCCGCGACCGCCACGGGGAGCGAGTCGGCGACAGCGACACCGAAGACGGGACGTGGTCGGCACTGTTCGCGGGCGACTGCATCTACAAGGGCCGACTCGCGGCCGACCCCGTCGCGCCGGCGGTCGCCGAGCGTATCCGGGCCGCGGACGTGAGCGTGGTGAACCTCGAGGCACCGGTACGAGGCGGGGGGGAGCCGGCCGGGAAGGTCGGGCCGGCCCACGCCTCCCATCCGGAGACGCCGGCGCGCCTCGCCGCGGCCGGCTTCGACGTCGCCTGCCTCGCGAACAACCACCTGATGGACTACGGCACGGCGGGACTCCGGGTGACCCGCGAGGCCTGTGCCGACGCCGGGCTGGCGACCCTCGGCGCCGGCGACGACCTCGACGCGGCGTTGGCCCCGTTCCGGACGAGGGTGGCGGTCGGCGGGGCGAACGGCGAGGGCGAGCCCGGCGAAGCGGAGTCGAACGGGACCGAATCGGTCGAGCTCGCGGTCGTAAACGCCTGCGAGCGGGAGTTCGGCGTCGCGACCGCGGACGAACCGGGCGTCGGCTGGCTCTCACACCCTTCGACCGAACGGCGGGTGGCCGAGGCGGCCCGGTCGGCCGACGTGACCGTCGTCGTCGCCCACGGCGGCGTCGAGTACGTCCCGTTCCCGCCGGCGGGGTTCGGGACCCGGCTCCGAACCCTCGTCGACGCCGGTGCCGACGCCGTCGTCGCCCACCATCCACACGTCCCCCAGGGGTGGGAGCTGTACGAAGGGGCTCCCATCCTGTACAGCCTCGGCAACTTCCTGTTCGACTCGAAGCGGTCGAACACCCGGTGGGGACTACTGGCCGAGTTCGACTTCCGAGGCCGCGAACTCGCCGGCGTCACCCTCCTCCCGACCGAGCTCCACGAGGGACGGGTCCACCCGCTCGGCGTCGAGGGGGGTCGGACCGACGGGGGGCGACCGGTCGACGCACACCTCGACTACCTCCGGGCGTCGGCCGAAATCGTCGCCGACCGCGACGCGCTCCGGAGTCACTGGCAGGAACTCGCCGTCCGGCTGTTCGACCACCGCTACGTCGGGTGGCTCCGCCGGGGGACGGGCGCCGGGCTCTCCCAGCTCGTCACGGACCCCCGGGCGGCGGTGGGTGGTCGGGCGTTCCCCGCCGACGGTCGACGAACCGAACAGCTGACGCTCCTGAACGTCGTCCGCAACGAGTCCCACCGCGACGTCGTCGAGACGGCACTGGCGCTACGGGCCGGTGACCTGACCGACCGACGGGAGCCTGGCGTCGACCGGACGGTCCGCGACCTGCTCGACTGGACGGAGAACGAGGTGGCTGCGATGTACGGTGAGGGAGCCGAGCGCGGGATGTCGAGCCGGCTACGCTCGGGAGCACGCGCCGCAGGACGCCGGGTTGCGGCCGTCCTCCGGGAACTCCGCTGACGACGACGGTCGAGTGGTCGCCGGTTCCACCGGTCGGACGTTCAGCCGGCCGCGCCGGCCGGTGCTCCACCGACGGCGTCCCTCGGGCGTTCCGCCGAACACCGTCGCTGGTCGGCGAGTCGAGAACGCGCCGGGAGACCCGAAGACCGGGTCGAGCCGGCACAGAGAGAACCGTACGGAGCCGAGAGGTGGTGGGTCGGGCGTATCGTGATGGGGTGGGGTGGGTGTGGGGAGGTGGGTTCGAGTAGCGACCCGAGAGACGGTCAGTTGGCGACGGGAAGCGTCGGCAGTCCGAACTGTTGGACCGCGATGACGGCGACGAGCGCGAGCGTCACCGCGAGCGTCAGGGGGTTGAACCCGGCCGAGACCTGCGAGGCGAGCAGGACGAGGAGGCCGACGGCGGTGACCGCGACGTGTGCGGTCTGGTCGGAGCCGGTCTCTGCTGGGGCCTCCGGGCGGTCGTCGAGGGTGAGGTACCGGTCGAGCTGGGCGGCCGCGGCCGTCCGGCTGATGTGCTTGCGGTCCTTGTCGTAGTTCAGCACACCCTCCTCGGCGAGCTTCGGGAGGTGGCTCTGGTAGAGCGCGATGTAGACGCGTTGTCGCATGTCGGAGGTGACCGCCTCGGTCGTGACGCCGTTCTCCCACGCGGCCACCTGCACGGCCATCTCGCCGAGGTCGGTCTCCGGCTCGACCTCGCGCAGGAAGCGGAGCGCGAGCCGCCGGCGCTCGTTCTGCAGGAGGTGGTAGACGGTGTCCTTGTGGAGAAGCTCCGGCTTGGTGTCGTCTGCGTCGACGTTCTGTGGCGTGTCCGCCTGCGTCGTGTTCGCCGCGGTCGTGGAGAGGGTCCCACCGTGAGTGCTCTTCATGGCTGACTGGTGCGAGGGACAGGGCTATATTAAACTGGGGAACCCGTGGTGACCGATTGCGGACTGTTGCAGACCGTTCAACGCCGTCTGACGCTCGTCAGCCGACCGTTCAGAGACCGTTCAAATAGGGGCCTCAGACGCTGTAATCGTGTTTTGGCCATAAACAGTCTGATTTCTGTCTATTCGATGAATCGAATCCGATACATCGAAGACCGTGAGGGAATTAGCCACTGCAGAAAGGGGGTTTATCACCGGTTCGGACGGGGGTAACGACTGCCAAGAGGCCGTCGTTCGCCGGTCGACGCCGGCCGTCGACGCGGAGAACGGTGGGGAACGCGAACTGGTGTACTCGGCCGAAAGCCGCGGGAAGCACCGGGATAGACCCTGCGTCGACCGCCGACTTCTCGAGCGTCGACCGGTGGCCGCACGGCTCGTCCACCCATCTGTCAAAATTTTGTCACCGAGGCCCGTCTAAGGGCGTATTCGGTGTCCCAACCCTCGGGGTCAGTCGCCAGTCACCCGGGCTCGGAGCGCCAGTGCGCGCGAGGAGACGGGTTCGGGGAGCGCCCCGAGGAGGTCGAACACCTCGTCGAGCGTGACGGCGCCGGTGGCGACCGCCACGACCGCGAAGAGAACGAACCCGACCGGTGGGACGACGACGACCGTGAGGACCGACGGGCCGACGAACGGGATCGGGGAGCCGTTGATGAGGTGGGGGAGGACGGCGATCGGGAGTCCGGCGACGGCCGTCGTCACCGCGATGCGGCCGATGCGGGCGTCGGCGAGCGGGTCGTAGCCGAGCCGTTTCGCGGCGCCGGTCTGGAGCAGGGGGAGCGAGCCGTAGCCGACCGTGGTGGCGAGCGCGGCGCCGATCATCCCGTACTGGGGAATGAGCAGGACGTTCAGTCCGAGGTTGAGGCCCGCCGCCGCGGCGGTGGCGGCGATGAGCGTCTTCATGTCACCCTTCGCGTGGTTGATAGAGAGCATCGGGCGGGCGACGGCGAAGCCGAGCGTCCCCGGGAGGAGAAAGAGGATGGGCCCGAACATCAACTCCACGTCGGGGGCGTGGTAGTACAGCGGGACGAAGTCCGCCGCGAGCGCCCCGAGCCCGACCGCCATCAGCGTCGTCACGAGCAGCGAGTAGCGGGTGACGCGGGTGGCGATAGACTCGATACGGTCGGTCCGCCCCTTCGCCCAGAGGTCGGAGGTGGACTGGATCATCATCGACTGCACCGACTTGGGGACGAACCAGAGGAACTGGACGAGGACGAGCGCCGCCTTGTACAGCCCCGCGGCCTCGTGGCCGACGAGGCGGTCGAGAAGAATCACGTCCACGTGGTACATCGACGTGAGCAGGAACGTGTAGACGATGGTGAGGTGGTTGAAGTTCAGCAGTTCGCGGCGCGGGAAGTCTTCGGGGACCGGTTTGAGGATGGCCGACAGCGACACCTGTCGGGCCATCAGCGCCATCGCGACGGCGAACACCGCCGTGCTGGCGACGATGAACGCGACGAGCACGCCGGGGACGCCGAAGCCGAGCGCGGCGAGCGCGACGGCGACGACGCCGAACAGCACCTTGTGGACGACCTGCAGGGGCTCGGCGATGTGCTCCAGTTTGAGCCCCATCAGCGCCCGCCGCGCCACCGAGCGCAGCTGTGCGGCGACGACGAGCACCGCGAGCAGGTAGAAGTACGTGTCGTAGTCGGCGTCCATCAGCGTGGAGATGGCGCCCGTCGCGGCGCCGACGGCGAGCAAGCCCCCCGCGAAGAGGGCAAAGAGCGTCGCGAGCCGGAAGTAGTAGGCGAACACGTGGTCCTTCCACCGCTCGTCCTCGTCGGAGCGGTCCTCGGAGATGTACTTCCGCATGCCGCCGTTGATGCCGGAGCTGACGAGAATCATCAGCATCCCGAAGACGGCCATCACGGAGGCGTACTGGCCGAACTGCCCGCTGCCGAGATAGTAGAGCAGCGCCGGCGTGATGGCCGCGGAGGCGACCAGCATGACCAGCCGGGAGCCGGCGATGGAGGCGAACGCCGTGGTGAGGTTGCGTGACACGGTGAGGGGGTGAGCGGTGTCGTGGCCGCGTCACTCGCGGGACGAATCGCCCGCGCGTGTCGCCGGCCACACACCGCGCTGGGGTCTGCTGTCGGTCTGAGTCAGTCGATGCGAGCGTCTCGGGTCGTCACCGGTCGTCGGTGACGACCTCGCCGGGGTAGGTAAACGCGTCACAGGAGAGAACGACCCCCGGGTTGAAACTCGTGTTGATACCCGTCTTGACGCCGTGGCCGAGGACGACGCCGAACTTCCGGCGGCCCGTCGAGGTCGACTCGCCTTTCACGTCGATGGCGATGTCCTCGTCGTCGTGGCGGAGGTTCGAGACGTTCGTCCCGGCGCCGAGGTTCACGTCGCGGCCGAGCACGCTGTCGCCGACGTACGAGAGGTGGGGGACGGCCGAGTCACGCATCACGACGCTGTTCTTGACCTCGACGCCGTTGCCGACGTGGACGCCCTCCTCCAGGAGGGTCGCGCCGCGGACGTAGGCGTTCGGTCCGACGGTCGCGCCGGACTTGACCAGCACGGGGCCCTCCATGACGACGCCCGGCTCCACCGTGGCGCCCTCCTGGACGACGACGTTCCCGCGGAGGTCGGCGTCCTCGTGCACGTCGCCCGCGATGTCGCGCTCCATGCGCCGAGGTACAGCTCGTTCGCCTCGAGGAGCTCCCACGGGCGACCCACGTCGAGCCAGCGGTCGACCTCGACGGCCGTGACATCGAACTCCGCGATGACCTGCTCGAGCACGTCCGTGATCTCGTGCTCGCCGCGCTCGGACATCGGCACGTCGAGGTACGACTTCGCCTCGGCCGGGAACACGTACGCGCCCGCGTTCGCGAGGTTCGTCGGGGGGTCGTCGGGCTTCTCGACGATGCCCGTGACGCGGGCGCGTCGCGAGTCCGACTCTCCGGCCACGGCGTCGGCGCCGGCGCCGTCGGTCGCGGCCGCACCCTCGGTCGAGAGTACGCCGTAGTTTCGCGGGTCGGAGACCGTGTAGGCCGCCACCGATGGGGCCGCGTCGAACAGCGCCGCGACGCTCTCGACGTCGTAGATGTTGTCGCCGTTCAGCACGGCGAACGGGCCGTCGATGTGCTCGCGGGCCTGGTACACCGCGTGCGCCGTCCCCAGCTGTTCTTCCTGCGTGACGTAGTTCACCGGCACCCCGCGGTAGGTCTCGCCGAAGTGCTCCTCGACCTGCTCGCCGAGGAAGCCCATCACGAACACCAGTTCGTCGGCGCCCGCGTCGATCGCCGCGTCGGCGACGTGGGCGACGATCGGTTTGTCGGCGACCGGCAGCATCGGTTTCGGAATCGTCTCTGAGAGCGGCCGAATCCGTGTGCCCTGGCCCGCCGCGAGGATGACTGCCTGCATAGTGTGCTGTTCCGACCTAACTCACTTAGCTCTCTTTATTATGTGGAAAGTAACTCGCATCGGTGTTCCGACCGTCTACCGGGTTACAGCGAGCGGCGGGCACGACGGACGCGACGCTCGAAACGGGCGCGGTGAGTATCGACGGCGGCCGGTATCGGGACGGATAATCGAACGACTACGGCGGTACGTACCGCGTACCACCCGTCCGAAAGGGCGGGCGGACGGTACGGACGGGGCGCCGTCGCTCCCGACGAAGCAGTCGCGGAAACGGTCGAACGGGGGCGGTTCGGGTCGGAACCCGGGTGATTCGCGGTCGAGCCAGGTGCTCGAGCGTTACTGGCGGACGCTGCGGGCCTCGCGGACCTGCGAGCCGTCGCGGACCATGTCCTCACAGTGCGGACAGACCCGCGGAGCGTCCATTCCGTTCGGCGCGAAGACGCGCACGTAGTTCTGCGTCACGAACGAGCTGCAGTTTTTGCATTCCGGCATGAGCCATCCTCCCCTTTCCGTCTAACCGGCATAGGTCGTCTGCCAAAACAGTTTGGGGAACATGGATATTCGACCCGGTTTCGGTTCGAGACGAGACGACGAGCCGGATATCGCCAGTTTCGTTCGACGGGCCGTTCACCCGTCGATGACGGGTCCGAAACCGGCGAGTCGACCGACGGCGGTCGAACGCGAGCGGCTGACGTCGACTCGCACGCGGTCCGATAGTTAGGGTGTGTCCCTCGCCGCCATCGGAAGCGGTGAGCCGGCGGGCCCGCCGTCGCTCGCGACTCCCGAGTCGACGCGCCGTGGCCGCTCACCGGTCGCCGGCGTCGCCGAGGAACCCCTTCGCGACCTCAAGCAGGCGGCGGGCGTCGGCCTCGTCGCGAGCCTCCGCCCGGTAGCGAATCTTCGGCTCGGTGCCGGAGGCGCGAATCATGAACCAGCCGTCGTCGGTGCGGACGTGGACGCCGTCGATGGCCGAGATGCGGTCCGCGTCGAACTCGGCGCGGACGAGGTCTTCGACCGCCGCCATGAGTTCGCGCTTGCGGTCGGTCTCCAGTACCTCGTACAGATGCGGGTAGGTCTCGACGCCGTCGACCAAGGCGTCGAGGCTCCCCTCCCGAGCGACGAGCGCCGCGAGCCTGCAGGCCGCGAGCGGTCCGTCGGGACAGAGCGTCTCGTCGGGCCATATCCAGGCCCCGCTCTCCTCGCCGCCGAACACCACGTCGTCGTCGGTGGCGGCCTCGGCGACGAACACGTCGCCCACGCGGGTGCGCGTGAGCGAGGCCCCCTTCGCTTCGAGGGCGTCCTCGACGGCGAGGCTGACGTTCAGCGGGGCGGCGACGCGGGTACCCTCGCGGGCGACCGCACCGGCAAAGAGCGCGAGGTTGACGTTGCCGTCGACGAACCGGCCGGACTCGGTGCAGGCGCGCATCCGGTCGGCGTCGCCGTCGTGCGCGACGCCGAGGTCGGCGTCGGTGCCGGCGACGAACTCGCGGAGCGCCTGGCAGTTGTCGCCGGTCGGCTCGCTGGGTCGGCTCGGGAAGCTCCCGTCGGGCTGGGCGTTGAGGGTGTAGACGTGCGCCCCCAGTCGGGTGAGCGCGTCGGCGGTCGCCCCGCCCGCGCCGTTGCCCACGTCGACGGCGACGGTGAGCCCCGCCAGCGGCTGCTCGGCCTCCTCCGTCCCCGCGACGGCGTCGACGAGCGCGTCGACGTGTCGGTCGGTGACGCCCGGGAGGTCACGTTCCTCGCCGATGCCGTCCCACGCCCGCAGGTCGTAGTCCTCGGTCCCGATACGGCGCTCTATCGCCTCCTGCTGGGCGGTGTCGAACGCCTGCCCGGAGGGGTTCCACAGCTTCAGCCCGTTGTCGGGGGCGGGGTTGTGCGACGCGGTGAGCATGATTCCGGCGTCGGCGTCCTCCCGGCCGACCGCGCGGGCGAGTGCCGGCGTCGACACCATCCCGGCGTCGAGGACGGTCGCGCCGCACTCGCGAGCGCCGGCGGAGGCGGCCGCCGCCAGTAGTTCCCCGCTCTCACGGGGGTCGCGCCCGACGACGACGGTCTCGGCGCCCTCCGAGGCGACGGCCCGGCCGACGGCGAGTGCGAGGTCGGCGGTGACCTCCTCGCCGACGGTCCCCCTAATCCCGCTGGTTCCGAACAGAGTCATCGGTCGACGTGAGGGTCGCCCCCCTCTTGATTATACGGTGGACTATCCGGTCGGCCGGACGAGGACCGGGGGAGGTTCCACCCGGTCCCGGGGAGGGTCGTTACGGGACGTTGCTCGGTGTAAGGCGGGCGTACCGGTCCGTGGAGGGTAGCCGGTGGCTACCGGTCGAGCGCGGCCGCGCCGTCGGAAATCCCGCCTTCCCCGAGGCGGCAGCACGGAATCATACCCCGATTACCGAGCAGAACCCGGCCCATACCGCTTAGCGGCCACATAATTAACGGGCTGAATCACGGAGTGATGGACAGATGAGAGGACGACGCGGACCATGAACGGCGACCGACTCGTCGCCGCCCTCGTCGCCGTCGCCTGTGTCTCCGCCATGGGCGTCGCGTCGACGACGCTAGACTCCTCGCTCAAGACCGACCCGGACGACGTCATCAACCTCGACTGGGAGGAGCTCCCCATCGGGGGCGACCGGGCCGTCCAGATTCAGGAGGAGATCGAGGGGAACCAGCAGCGCCAGCAACAGCAGGTGAGCCAGTCCCAGCAACAGCAACAACAGCAACAGGAGGAGGAAGAACAGCAGGAGCAGGAGACGACGCCCGCCGAGCAGAGCCTGCTGGAGCAGTTGTGGGACCTCCTGCTCGCCCTCCTGCCGTACCTCGTCGCGACGCTCCTCCTCGTCGCCGGGGGCCTGCTGCTCCGTCGCTACTGGGAGCGGGTCGTCGGACCCCTCCTCGCGCTCCTGCCGAGCGCCGCCGACGGCGAACGGGAGGAAGCGCGCCCCGACTGGCAGGACCGCACGCCGCGAAACGAGGCCGAACGGGCGTGGTTCGACCTCGTCCGGGAGGCGGGCGTCGAGCGGCCGCACGCGAAGACGCCGAGCGAGGCCGCACAGGCCGCCGTCGACGCCGGCTTCGACCCCGACGCCGTCGAACGCCTCCGACGAACCTTCGAGGAGGTGCGCTACGGCGGCCGCGGGATGACCGACGACCAGCGCGAACGCATCCAGGGGGCGCTCTCGCGGCTCGGAAGCGCAGGTGGACGGAGCGGTCGCCAGGGCGGTCGTGGCGGGGCCGTGACTGACGGTGGAGCGGCATCGGACGGCCGCGAAACTGGAGACGGTGGAGCGGCGACGAACGGCCGCGAAACTGGAGACGGTGGAGCGGCATCGGACGGCCGCGAGGCGGCGAGCGGTGGTTCGACCGGCGACGACGGCGGTGAGCGCCGATGAACCTTCGCGCGCGCCACCCCGCGATGGTCGTCGGCCTCGGCGTCTTCACCCTCGCGCTCGCGGCCGTCCTCGGAACGGGGGTCGGCGGCGAGCTCGCCGCGGCCGCCGTCGAGGCTGCCGGCAACGACTACGTCGTGTTCGCCGTCTTCGGCGGAATCGCGCTACTGCTCGTGTTCGTCGTCGCCGCGAGCCGGGCGCTGTTCGGCCAGGACCAGGCGCGACTGCCCGACCCCGAGCGGGTCCAGACCGCGCCACACCCCGGCGCGAGCTTCGACCGTGTCGTCGACGAGGGGCTCGGCCTGCAGGCTCGCTTCTTCGGCGACGGCGGCGAGTCGGTGCGGGAGCGCCTCCGCGGGCTCGCCGCCGAGGCGATGATGCGCGAGGCGGGCGTCCCCCGCGAGACCGCTCGCGAGCGCGTGCTCGCCGGGACGTGGACCGACGACGCCGACGCGGCGGCGTTTCTCGCCGGCCCGTCCGGTCCGTCACCGTCGATGGAGTCGCGGGTCGCCGCGGCGGTCCGCGGGCGGACGTGGTTCCAGCACGGCGCCCGGGTGGCAGCGGACGAGGTCGCCCGACACGCCGGCGTCGAGGCGTCGACGCCCGATGCGGACGACGCCGTCGCCGACACGAGCGCCGAGACGCTCCGCGAGGCGGTCGGCGTCGGCACCGGGGGCCGCGGCGGAAGCGGCGGGGAGCGAGGCGGCCGCGGCGGCGAGTCCGTCGGCCCGTCGAGGCCCGGCAGGCAGGCGGCCGCGGACGGCGGCCGCAGAACTGCGGACACGGTGGGGTCGGCCGGGGAGAGTGAGGAGTCGTGACCGAAGTCCGAACCACCCGCCGCTGGCGAGGGGTCGTCGGCATCGCGCTGTTCGTCGGCGCCGTCGGGGTCCTCGCGGCGCGGCCGCTCCTGCTCCTGCTCGGCGTCGTCGGCAGCGCCTTCGCCGCGTACCCGCATCTGACGGGGACCCCGGCGGTGGACCTCAGCCTCGAGCGCAGTCTGGGGAGTCGGTCGCCCGAACAGGGTGACGCCGTCGAGGTGACCGTCCGCGTGGTCAACGAGGGGTCGACGCTCGCCGACCTGCGAATCGTCGACGGCGTCCCGCCGATGCTCGCCGTGCAGTCGGGGTCGCCCCGACACGGCGCGGTTCTGCGGCCGGGCGACGCGACGGAGTGGAGCTACACCGTCGGCGCCGACTACGGTCGCCACCAGTTTGACCCCGCGACCGTCGTCGCCCGGGACGTAGCCGGCGCCCGCGAGGTGGAGACGACCGTCGCCGCCGAGACCGAACTCGCGGTGACCGACTCCGTTCCCGAGGTGCCGCTGCGTCAGCAGACCGCCGGTCACGCCGGTCGCGTCGTCACCGACCGGGGCGGGTCGGGCATCGAGTTCCACCAGACCCGCGAGTATCAGCACGGCGACCCGATGAGCCGCATCGACTGGCGCCGGTTCGCCCGGACGAACACGCTCACGACCATCGAGTTCCGCGAGGAGCGCACCGCCGCGGTCGTGCTCTGTGTCGACGCCGACGCGAGCGCCTACCGCGCCCGGCGCGACGACGAGCCCAACGCCGTCGCCTACAGCGTCGCCGGCGCCGAACAGCTCCTCACGTCGCTCGGCGACGCCCGGACGTTCGTCGGGCTGGCGGCGCTCGGCCGGGAGTTCGCGTGGGTCGACCCCGGGAGCGGCCGCGAACACCGCGACCGCCTCCGAACGACGCTCGCGACCCACCCGGCGCTCCGGACGGTCCCGCCGACCGACCCCGACGCGTCGTGGGTCGACACGGACCAGCGCGCCGCCCTGCGTCGGCGCCTCGGCCCCTCGAACCAGCTGTTCCTCTTCTCGCCGCTCACGGACGACGGCGTCGTGACGACGGCGCTCGAACTCGAGGCGGAGGGCACCCGCGTGACCGTCGTCAGCCCGAACGTGACGAGCCGCGAGACCGCCGGCGGGCGGCTGGCGACCGTCGAGCGCGACGGCCGAATGCGTCGGTTGCGCGAGTCCGGCGTCCCCGTCGTCGACTGGGACCCGACCGACCCGCTCGGCACCGAACTCCTCCGCCAGCAGGAGCGTGGTGTCGCGTGAGCGCCGTCGCTGCGGGTGAGGGGTCGGACGGAGCGAACACGGCCGGAGCGAACGCGTCGAGCGCGACCGGGTCGGAACCGCGCGGCGTCACCGTCGACCGTCGGCCGGCCCGCGTCGCTGCGAGCGTCGCCGTCGTCGCCGCGCTCCTCTCGGTGGTCGCCGTCGCCGACGGCGGCAGTCAGCGGGTCGCGATCGGGGTCGGTGCCGCCGGCCTCCTCCTGCTCGGCGGCACCGCACTCGCCCGCGACCGCGGCCTGCGCCTCGTGGCGGTTCTCGTCGGCGTCGCCGGAGTCGTCGGCGTGCTGGGCGGCGTCGGCGCCGGGGCGACGCTCCCGGCCACGACGACGCTCAAGGCCGAAGTACCCCTGGGCCTGCTCGGGGCGGGACTGCTCGCGCTCGGCCTGGTCCCCGTCCGCGAGGGGTGGAGCCGGCGGCTCGTCTCCGTGGGGACGGCGCTGCTCGTCTGCAACGTCGTGCTCTCGGGAATCGTCCACGGCGCGGACGCGCTCCCCCTGCTCGCGGCGTTCACCGCGAGCGTCGTCGCCTGGGACGTGGGCGAACACGCTATCAACGTCGGCGAACAGTTGGGCGCCCGGGCCCGGACGTGGCCGGTCGAACTCGGCCACGCCGGCGCGACCTCGCTGTTCGGCGGCGCCGCCGTCGCCGTCGCGCTCTGGGTCCGCGGACTGGACGTGACCGGCGTCCCGCTCGCCGGCCTCCTCCTGCTCGTCGGCGCCGCCATCGTGCTGTTGGTGGCGCTGTACAACTGAGCGGCGAGACGGTGGGTCGGCGACGCGACCTGACACCGTTTCCCGACTCGGGCTTTCGGTTCGGCCTTCGAGTCGGTCGACACACAGCAGTCTCTCACCCGAGAGCCACGGCTCGGACGGTCGGGCGTCCGGAGAACGGCGAACCGGGGGCAAGCGTCGAGGCGTCGTCGGTGTGGAGGGCGCCGAAGCGTCGGTGGGATTGGAGGCGGACGTTCGGAGCGCAGGGAGGGAGCCACAGCGACGTTGCCGAAGGGCGTCGTCGGGGTGAAATGAGGGCCGTCAGCGGGGCGGAGGGAGGGCGTCGGCGAGGCGGAGGGAAGGCGTCGGCGGGGCGGAGGGAAGGCGTCGGCGGGGACGGGTCGACGACCGGCGCGGATTGCGGCCGCGGACCGGTCGCGAGCGGTGCGAACGGCCCTCTACGCTTCCACGTCGACGCCGATGCCGGGCAGTCGCACCGCGCGGCTGCGGCCGCTACGACGGCGCGCGTCGAGTGCGAGGGTCGTCGCCACCGCGGCGACGGACGCGCCGGCGAGTGCGGCGACGACGGCGACGGGGTAGGACACGGCGACGAGGGTCGCGACGACGAGTGCGAAGAGGAGACCCGTCGCGGCGAGCGTCTGCCGGGGTCGGGGCGCGGGACTGGGTTCGTATCGGCTCATTACAGTTGGACAGTCGCACGCCACCGCTATAACTGTAATCTGAATGAACTTTCTGTAGGCGGAGTTACTGAAATTCGCTTCTGTAACGGAAGCCGTCGCTCGGTGGGGAGAAACTGAGACGCCCGACGAACGTTGCCACACGGCGGCGCCGCGTGAGTCGTCGAGCAGTGCGATTGCGGGTGGACCCTCGACCGAGGGTCCGAACGTGCCAGCCCGGCGGTGGGTGGTGGGGTGGTG